>CAVTJJ010000006.1:0-703699 GCA_963735035.1 uncultured candidate division Zixibacteria bacterium | reverse complement strand
CGGCTCCGGCTGGAAGCCTCATAGGGCATTTCCCCCAGGTTTACAGGCAGTTTGGCAGAGCGACACCTGATATGAACAGGTGTTCTATCAATTTTGAGATATCACCAATCGTAATGTCTTCGGCGGTGGGATCGACCCCTCCCGACTGGTTGACATCGGCCTCGGCCAGGCAGGACCACGGGCTGTCCGCTGACAAAGAGCATGTCGATCATGACGGAGATATCGCCGATTGTGGGATCGCCCCCTGAATGATTGGCGTCACCTACCGTTCCGAAACAACATCCCCCGGTGATGGTCAATGGAAGTATGGCCGATGCTTGAGCGCCGGCATAGTCAGTCAGAGCGATGTGAAGCTCCAGAACGCCACTGACGGTCGGATTCCCGGAGAGTTCACCACTTGATGTCAATGACAAACCGGTCCCGGCGAGAACGCCCGAAGTTTCTGTCCAGGTCATTGCGGGTGTACCGTGGGCAGACTCAAGTTGAACCGAGTAGAAGTCGTTTCTATCTCGCTTCAGGGAGCGAAAGGGTGGCAATTTCCGGCAGAGGGTTTATCGTCACGGTCAGCAAAGCTTCGTCGGGTGATCCAGCGGCGTCTTCCACACGGGCGGTAAATGTAGTGGTACCGGCCGAGGTGGGAGTCCCGCTGATGAAACCATCAGCAGACAGGCTCAACCATGTCCCAGTCAGATCACCGTTCTTGTCCGACCAGGTTGCCTGACCAAGTCGGCCGGAAGGCAGACAATTGATCTTCGTACGGCCGACCTACGGTAGATGGTCGAAGGACTTTCTGCGTATATCTGAAGACTGCTGACCAGGGCGGGGAAGATAACGCGGTCGATAGCCGCCAGGTCACGTCCTGATGTCGACCACGCATCTTTGGAATATTCCCAGGTAAGAGTGTGGGCGCCCGACGGAATTTCGAACGACACGCGGGTCCAGGCAACTTCACCCGACCATGATCGGACTTCCGAACCATCTATCAGAAAGCGAAGAAAGTCATACCCCGGCTCGGACGATACATTGAGATCAAACCATAGCCGCCCTGACTCAGCGACATCGACTTGAACGTCGAGCCTGGGACGTCTCATTGTCGGCAATTACTCCCGATCGGGCCGAGAAAATGCCCTCGCCAACATCGGTAAGTTCAATGCCCCAGGGAAATTCGCCATATGTCCACGGAAGCGTTGAGAACGTGCCAGATTCGAAATTGTCCCTGACCGGTTCAATTAGCACCTTGACGGGAATGGTCACGTTGTAGCCCTCAGAGGCACTAACCTGTAGCTGCATTTGTGCCTAGGTAGTTGAGAGGACATGAACCCGATACCTGGAAAACATAGTCCGAGGTCGAGGTTCCCGTACCACCCAGGCCAGAAATCGTGGCATATCCAGAGTTGGCTTGTGTGATCTGGATGTACGGATCAGATGTCTGAAGGGTCGATGTTATCGCTGTTGCATTGCCGCCGCCATTATTGACGAGCGTGATCGCCATCGAGACGTTGTCATTACGGCTGATCAAATCGATATCGTGGGAAACGAGCGCCAGATCGGGCACACCCGCCAGCGGCTGCAGCGCGACATCAACACGCGTAGAGGTTCCATCGGTTACCACTATCCCGGTTACTGTATCGGGCTGGTATCCCAGCGCGGAAAATACCAAATCGTAAGTGCCTCGGTAGATCATGCGATGGTAGTCACCGACATCCGGATCGGTGAAGACCTGGCTGTTGTCGACATCGAGGCCGAGTACTTTTATTGTCGCCGCCACCGGAGTCAAAGATGAAGCATCGGTGACCACGCCTCTGATGCCATAAAGCGCGTTTTCGAGGTAGGTCATCAGGGCCTGACGGTTGTAATTCCAGTGGTCAGGGAGCTCAGTCTCAGAAAGTAGTTTGACATTGGAAAGTTCGGCTGTGATCTCGCGACCGCCGCGCCAGTAGATCATATAGTCCTGACGCCCGCCCGTGACCCGGTACCAGTCGTAACCATTGGTGGTACCGTCGGGAAATTGATAGCTCTCCATGTAATTGTAGGGGCTGGCATTCTGAGCCGATAGCGCCCACGCCAGACATGCCGATCGATACCAGTTTTCGTCGGGGTGGGAGCGAGCCCATGTATCCCAGGGGTAGTTGATGACTTCGGCCCCCCCGTGGAAATTCGCAGATATGGATATCGAATGGGCCTCGGCAAATGCCGTCATTACTTGTGTTTCCTGCTGCCACGCATGGCCATCGGGATGATCGCCCGCCGCCGGATCGGGGTAATTGCGGTTAAGATCGACGCCGTTAGTGTTATACCGCCGCGCCCCGTATATATCGTTGTTCCCCGAAAAGTAGGTCCCATCAGGGTTGGCCAGTGGGTTGATCCATATCTCCATGCTGTCAACCAGCCGGGTAACATACGCATTGCTGCCGTAGCCGTGAAGCAGGGAATCGATCAGCCGGAGGGAGAGAATATACCCGGTGGTCTCGTCGCCGTGCATCGAGCTCGTATACATGACTTCTGGCTCGTCCTCTTCGATCCCAACGTTGCCGGAAATGCGCGCGAAGAGTATCGCTCGACCATCCGTACTTGATCCAACGTTGACTATCTGACAGAGGGTGGGGAAGTCGGTCTGGAATTGATACATCATTGATACATAGGCATCGTAAGTTGGATAAGCGTCCCAGGCGGCCTTGACCCCTTTGGCGGAGGACATCCTGGGATTTATCAGCGTGCCTGGATGGGGGAGAAGCTCATACGCGATGCCCAATTCCCGAAACCGGGCCAGTTCGGCGCTGTTGGCGTAAGCGTGCACTTCGTTGGCAGAGACTTGGTCAATCGAGATCAGACGCGATATCTTATCAAGCTGAGGTCGCGAGGGGGATTTGAATTTGAAGTAGAACTCACCGTGGTCGGCGGCCAGCAGTGGAATGGCTGACAAGCCAAGTACAACTGTTAAGATCAGACCGAGAAGAGTATTGCGCCAATTCACGAAGTAAACCTATGCGAGTACTACGTTTGCGATGTGGCGTCGATGCCTTGCCACATAGCAAGCAATATACCGGATTATCAGACAAAGTCAAGGCGAGTCGTTGTAGCGACTCGCCCTGGACATAGGACTATGATTGCTAATTTTAGACCATCGGCTTTACCGTTTCCGCCTCAGTTACTACTGTCGCCTTCTTGCGGCGGAAGAAACCTACGAAGTCATCAATGATCGTATAAACCACCGGTACCACCACCAGCGTGAGTAGCGTAGAAGAAACGATACCGCCGATGGCGGCACGGGCCATCGGAGCGCGCATTTCGGCGCCGGGGCCAAGACCGAGCGCGAGCGGCAGCATACCGAACACCGTGGCGAACGTGGTCATCATGATCGGGCGAAGTCGGATCGGGCCGGCATGCAAGATAGCTTCAGTCCGGTCCATGCCGGCTTCACGCCTTTGTTTGACAAAGTCAATCAGCAAGATGGCGTTTTTCGTCACCAGCCCCATCAACATTACGATACCGACCAGGGTCATGATATTGATCGATGACCGCCAGGCCGCCAGCGCAAGTATGGCGCCGATTAGCGACAGCGGCAGCGACAACATAATTGAAATGGGGTCGAAGAACGACTCATATTGAGAGGCGAGTAATAGGTAAATAAATATCACCGCCAAAGCGAGCGCCGCGGTAATATTCGAGAAAGACTCAGCCATGATCTCATATTCGCCGACCGGTGTGATGGAATATCCGGGGGGCAACTGAACAAGGCTGTCAATTTGCAGCCGCACTGCATCCGTCATGGTGCCGGAGAAGTACCCGGATCGGATGTTGCAGTTAACGCGAACTTCCGGCAGACGATTGAAGCGGGCGTATTGGCCGATCGAGACACCGCGTTCGATCTTGGTTACCCGATTCAGCGGGAGCAGGAATTTGTTTCGTCCGACCACGTCTTTGCCGCTGGCCACCATGATACGGCCAACTGCATCTTCCGAATTGCGGAATTGTTCGTCCAATCGGATGCGAACATCATAGTCCTGATCACCTTCTTTATATCGAGTCACGACGTCGCCTTCGACCAGGTTGCGAATCGTCTGAGAAATGCTCATTACATTCACACCAAGGTCATCGGCGGCCTGGCGGTCAACGGTGATCTGAAACTCCGGCTTGCCTTCTTCGAGCGAGTTGTCGACATCGGCGGAACCTGGTGTGCCGGCCATGATCTTCTGGACCTGGTGAGTGAGCTTGACCAATTCCTCGCGATTTTCGCCTCGGATGGAGAGCTCTACCGGTTTGCTGCCGCCACCTTCACCCTGCTGGGTGGATACAGCCAGCTTGACGCCCGGCACATGAGAAAGAAGGACGCGAACGGAGTCGACCAGATTCTGTGATGAAATGGATCGCTCTTGAGTACTGGTCAGGAGGACCAGCACAGACGCATCGGTGACCGGAGTGTTGGTGCCGCCGACGGTAACGTAGGTGGCTCTGACTTCGACCAATCCTTTGAGAATACCTTCGAGTTCAGCGACGCGGTCGGAAGTCTGCTGCAGCGTTGTCCCCGGCGGGGTTTTCACGCTTAGGTAGATCTTGCCTTCATCGGCGCTGGACATGAACTCGGTGCCGAGAAATCCGGCCGCGACCATGCCGATGGCCACGACAAAAGCCAGAGTGGCGACCACTGCCACCACGATTCGATGTTTCAATGATCGCGTCAGCAGGGCGATATAGAACGGCTTGATGGCTTCAAAAGCCCGTTCCCAGATGCTAAGCGGTTTGCGAATCCGCAGCCACAGCCGCCACAACCCCCGAGCCTTTTCCGGGTCGAGATAGTCGGCGTCCTCGCGCGGTCTTTGGGTCCGCGAGGCGAGCATCGGTACTAAAGTGAATGCCACGAACAACGAAATCAAGACGGCGAACGAAACCGTCATACCAAACTGGAAGAAGAAGCGTCCGACAATACCGGCCATGAATGCCACCGGAAGGAAGACCGCCACGATAGAAAACGTAGTTGCCATTACGGCCAGCCCGATTTCCTGCGTGCCGGAGAACGCGGCCTCCCACGGGGTTTGACCCTCTTCGATCTTACGGTAGATGTTCTCCACCACCACGATGGAGTCATCGATCAAAATTCCTACAGCGAGCGACAGGCCCAGCAGGGTCATGAAGTTAATTGTGAATCCAAGAAACTTCATGGCCGTAAAAGTGGCGATTACGGATATTGGAATTGACAACCCCGTTATGATCGTCGGCCTGACATCGAGCAGGAAGAGGAAGATCACCAGTACGGCCAGAATCGTACCGAATTCGATATTGAAAATGATTTCGTGAATCGAGTCCTGGATGAATATCGAATCGTCATTGACGATATCCAGCTTGACATCCGGCGGTACTTCTTTCCGAAGGGCATCGAGGGTCGTGCGGATGTCCCGAGCCACGTCGACTACGTTGGCGCCCGACTGTTTCTTGATGCCGATAGCCACTGCGGCGGAGCCGTTATACCGGGCGAGGGAGCGCTGCTCGACTATAGTATCGATCACGCGGCCGATATCCGAGAGGAAGACCGGGGTACCCTTATTGTTCTTTACTACGAGAGAATTGAATTGATCGACCGAAGTCAGCTTCCCCTTCACTCGGACTACATATTCTCGCTCGGATTCGTTGACTCGCCCTCCGGGGATTTCCAGATTCGACATCATCAGAGCGCCACGGACATCGTCCACAGCGACTTCGTAGTTTTCCATCGACTGCGGATTGAGCGAAACCAGAATCTCGCGCTCTTTGCCGCCGATTACTTCAACGGATCCGACCCCCGAAACCGCTTCAAGTCGCGGCTTGATGTAGTCCTTCACCAGTTGTGTGATCTGGCGTTCGGTGCGACGACCCGACACCGTGATCGACATCATGGAGTTGCCCATGACGTCGAACTGACTGATGATCGGATCTTCTATGTCTTCTGGAAGGTCACCGCGAATGCCGGCGACCTTTTCTCGTACGTCCTGAGCCGCCAACTTTCCGTCCACCTCGAGATTGAACTCGATGAACGTCAGGGTGTACCCTTCCTGGGCCGTCGATTGCATATTGCGAATGCCCGAGACCTGGTTGATGGCTTCTTCAATCTTCCGAGTCACGTCGGTTTCAATTGTCTCGGCGGATGCTCCGGGGTAGACTGTCTGAACCACCACAAAGGGGAAGTCCATCTTCGGGAACATCTCGACGGAGAGCGAATTGTACGAGAACCAGCCCAGCACCAGCAGGGCCGAAATCATCATGGTCGCGAATACCGGGCGACGTATGGATATGTCTGATATCTTCATCTACTTGCTCGCGCTCAGTTCCGTTACGTTGAGAGACAGTCCGTTTTCCAGATAATCCTGTCCCAGAGTAATCAGTGTGTCACCCGCTTTGAGTCCCGAAGTGACCACCACGTAACCGGAGATCTCTGGTCCCAGGACGACGCGTTTCTGTTCTGCTTTGCCGCCTACTGAGGCAAATACGGTAGGCTGACCGTCGAGGGTGAGCACCGCCTCGCGAGGCACGGCCAGTACACCGGTCAACTGCTGCAATATGTAATCGACATGTACGAACATGCCGGGATTGAAGGAGCCTTCACCGTTTTCAATCAGAGCCTCCACGGTGAACGCGCGGGTAACCGGATCGGCGGAGGACGCTACTCTTACCACGCGACCGTCAGCAGTAGCGCCAGTCGCATCGGTGCGTACCGTGACGTTGTCACCCACTTTGACCAGAGCGACATCATCGGAATTGACCGGGATCTTTACGCGCAATTTGTCGGTGGTAGCGACTGTGGCCAGCGCCTGACCCACTTGCGCAAGATCGCCGGGGGAGACATTAACCGAGGTCACGATTCCCGCAATCGGCGTGTGAATCTCGATCATGCGGCGAACCGATTCAAATTGGGCCTCGGCAACCTCGAATTCGGTTTTGGCGCCGTCGTTTTGCGATTCCGAAATAGCGCCCTGACCGAAGAGGAATTTCATCTTGTCGTAGTTCTTGCGTGCGTTCTCGTACACCGAATACGCCTGCGAGTACGACGAACTCGGACCGAACTTGTCCAGCGTGAGAATGATATCGTCAGCCTTGACCCGACTTCCCGTGTGCGATACGATCTCTCTTACGGCTTCAGGCAGCCGGGCGTACAACACCGCCTGCTGCTCGCCTTCCAGCGAGCCGGTGTAGGTACGGGTTACTTGACGGTCGGACGATTGCACGATCATCGCCTTGACAGCCACGACCCGTTCCACGTTGTTGGTTTGTGCTTGTTGCTTGCTGCATGAACTCAGCAGCAAGACGATTACCAGGCCCATCGCGAGCCGCGCTCCCAAAGAGAGCAAGTTTTGTCTCATCATTTCAAATTATCCAGATCAATAGTTGTTGCCAGTTTAAGTCCCGCCTTGGCGGTACGGAATGCAAAGGCCGCCTGGGCCAAAATTTCACGCGCCTGCGTAAGAGCCGCTTGCGCCGAGAGTACTTCCAAAAGGGTTCCGACTCCGGATTCGTAGCGAAGGTTGGCTATGCGAAGACCTTCCTCAGCCAGAGCAATCGTGTTCTTCTGAGTCTCGAGTGATTCCTTCGCCTGCAGCATCCGATCGTACGCCTGCTCGACGTCCAGGCGGATATCGTCCTCGGTTTGCTTCGCGCCCAGCACGGCCTGATTATGCTCGGCGACCGCGGTAGTGACCGCACCGCGTGTCTGACCGCCCTGGAATATCGGAAACGATATCATAAGCCCGGCTGAAAGTGAGCGACTGGTATTCTCTTTCAGAGTGAAACGATCCGATTGCGCGGACCAGTCGTATCCGGCGACCGCATCAAACGACGGCCAGTAATCCGCCCGGGCGACGCCTACCGCTTTGCGGCTCATCTCACGCACGAAATTGGCCTGCCGCATCTCTGGTCTCTTGTCGAGGGCGAGGGTCGTTAGTTGATCGAGCGCCGGTAGGCCGTCAGTAGAGGGGTTCAATGTTCCTTCCAGCAGTTCCAGGTCGTCGGCGAGGGGGAAGCCGAGAAATGATTTCAGCCTTTGGTCGGCCAGCTTCTGGTCGGACTTAGCCTGCAGAATCTGAGGTTCGAGATTAGATTTCTCGACCTTGGCACGAAGCACTTCGAATTCAGAAACCATCCCCTGTGAGCGTTGCTTTTCGACCACTTCTAAGCTATGTGTAGCGGCCTCGTATGATTTCTGTAATACGTCCAGTCGGGCTCTTTGTAGAATGGCCCCCCAGAAGAGAACGTCACAATTATAGAGAACCTGAGCCTCGGCCTGCTCCTGACCGGCAATCGTATATTTGTGGAAATCCTTGGCAATGGACAAGGCTCCGAATACTTTACCACCCTGCCAAAGCGGTTGCCTCAAAGACACACCCGCTGAGTAGCTGTTGTCGAAACCGGTCTTGATCGCCATCGTGCTGGTCACGCCCTCGGCATCGGTCGTCTGGAAGAATATCGTCGGTATCTTGAAGCTCCGGTTATATGAACCGTTGATGTTGACCGTCGGCAGTGCGCCCGCCCGCGCCGAGATGACTCGGGCGTCCGCAATGTGCACAGCTTCCTGAGCCTGCAGGTAGCCGCGGTTGAATTGAAGGGCGATCTGACGCGCTTCTTCAACGGTCAAAGTCCGGGCGCTGGGCGCCGGCATGAGGAAGAGCCATGCTCCAAAGCCGGCTACCCCAATACGAACTAAAATGGTAGAGATTGGTTTCATCGATCAGTCTCTCTTGGTTGCTGTCTTCTTGTCACCAAATAGCGCGGCAAACAGCTTCAGTTGCCGCGGAAAGTTGATGCTGGGATCGCCCATCATTTTGCGCGCCGCCAAACCTTCAGCCGTTACGAGCACGATAACGCCCAGGTCGTGGCGATCGCGACGAGACGCGGCATAGCGCGGATCGAGGACCTCGGTAAAAGCCTTGTGGAAGTCATCAAAGCTCGTGCAAAAAGATTTCTTAATGCGCGATATCTTGGCCGCCTGGAGCCAGAAGTCGAGAAAACGGTCGAACGGTGCCGAGCCGAGGTCACTCTGAGCCTGCAGCAATATTCGCAACACGTCAACCGGGCTAGCCTTTCGCCGGGGCAATTCCAGAATCTTCGAAATCACTTCATGATGCAGTGACTGGACCAGTTGAGAAAGGATATCCTCTTTGCTCGTAAAGTGAAAGTAGAGGGCGCCTTTGGTCAAACCGGCTTCGCGGGCGATATGATCCATGGAAGTTTCACGATACCCGTTCTTCATGAACAGCAATCGAGCGGCGTCGAGCAACTCACGGCGGCGTTGCTCGGCAGGTCGTTTGGGGCTTTGTTTTATCCTCGCCAACTTCTTTGCGGCCAAATTAATCTCTCCGCTCCGGCCAGTATTGCACATACCTACCGGTAGGTATCTAATAAGTGAGTAGACGTCCCCCGTCAAGGATTTGTTGCGATAATTTTACAATTGAAGAAGTCTCTGTTCATCCTGAACGCTAGTTTCTCAATACTATACGATAACGGGCCTGGTTGGCTCTGATCCGGTCTATCGCTTCATTGACTTGATACATCGGCATAAGTTCCACCTGCGCCTCGATCCCATGCCGGGCGGCGAATTCGAGCATCTCGGCAATGGTCTTGCGGCTACCAATCGGGCTGCCGGATATAGACTTGCCGCCAACGATCAGAGACATGACATGGATCTGGATGGGGTTAGGGACGGCGCCCACAAAGCACAGGTGTCCGCGCGGACGGAGAAGATTGACGTGAGCCTGCCAATCGAGATCGACATTGGCCGTCACTATGATGAAATCCTGGGTGCCGACGGCGCTTTCAAACTGCTCCGGGTCAGCAGTACTAATGAAATGATCGGCTCCAAGAACCCGCGCCTCGGCTTCTTTGGCGGCGCTTGATGAGAACGCTGTAACTTCGCAACCAAAAGCATTGGCGAACTGCAGGGCCAAGTGTCCCAGCCCGCCGATGCCGATGACACCGACCTTCATGTGCGGGCGGACGTTGTTTTGTACTAGTGGCGAATAAACAGTAATCCCGCCGCAAAGAAGAGGGGCCGCGTTTTCCGAAGCCATCCCGTTGGGGATCGGGAAAGTATAGCGGCTGTCGGCGATGACTGTATCGGCGAAACCACCGAATCGCCCCACACAGGTGGCACGACTTTCCGGGCAGAGGTGATCGTTTCCTCCGGAGCACCATTCGCAGTCGAGACAGGCTCCACATTGCCAGCCTATACCGACCCGGCTTCCGACACTCAGGTTGGTGACTTCCGCCCCGACTTCTTCAACTACACCAACGATTTCGTGTCCTGGAACAATTGGAAATTGAGTGATACCCCAGTCGTTGTTGATCAAGTGAATGTCGGAATGACATATCCCGCAGTGCGTGATAGCTACAACCACATCGTGGGGACCGAGTGGTTCGAGATCATACACGAACGGGACCAGCTTTTCGCGCGGACCTTTGGCCGCAAATCCTTGGACACTCATCTTTCCTCCTGTTACGGATCAGGAAAGGGATTGAAGGCAGGCTGGTCGATTTCGTAGAATCCCTTAACCTGCAACAGGCTAATAGATTGTCTTCGAGTTGGCAAGTCTTTGTCCAACCGGGGTCCTCTCAATCATCTTGACTTTCGGCCGGATCGGTGCATTTTGGTACCTGAGATGATTGGTTAGCCTCGGACAGGAGAAAATCGAATTGTCGTATTCATCCAGAATCTTGGTCTTGATCGTACTGTGCCTTATGGCGGTTTGTACCGCTGCACTGGCGCAAAGCAATTCTGCAGAGACTGCCCAGGCTCCGTCCGAGGGTCAGGTCGGGGCTCCATCGGCCGAGCCGATGCGGGAGGCTGATACCGCCCCCGGACTGCTCGACTTTCCTGTTTACGTGGAAATATGTCCTGTTCTTTGTCTTCGCGGCGGTAGGCCTGGTACTGCTTCTGGGGAAGTGGATAAATCTGTGGGTCCGGATCGTCGGGATCGTGGTCATGTTCGTGGTGTTCGGACTGGATTACTTCGTTCCGGTACATCCCAGCCCAATGTGCGGTGTTACCAAGCTGTTCATGTTCAAGTTCACTCAGGGAGAATTCTTCCCGGTCTTCGTGGTCATATTCCTGGCGATCTTTATTCCAAGCTTGATCGGACGTAAACTGTTCTGCGGCTGGGTCTGTCCTCTGGGGGCGTTGCAGGAGATCGTCAATAAGATTCCGTCGAAACTTCGTTTCAAGAAATTCAACTTTACAGCCTTCAATTCCATCCGCATGGGATTGCTGGTGATGTTTGTCCTGACATTCTTCCTGGTGAAGGAACAGATCGGCATGCTGGCCGACCAGGTCGGCGCCAATTCACAGGAACCGATGTGGCGGGCGTTCGCCGCGTACAGCGTTTACGATCCGATCAACTTCTTCGAGCTCCTGCATTGGGAATGGGCGGCCATCGATACGAAGTGGGTGGTAATGTTTCTCGTCTTGCTGTCTTCGAGCTATTTGCTCTACCGCCCGTTTTGTTACCTCGCCTGTCCGATTGGCGCTCTAAGCTGGCTTTTGGAACGAATCGCTCCGGGTCGTATACGAGTCGATCACAGCAAGTGCAACGGCTGCGGCGTGTGTGTGATTAAGAGCCCGTGCCCGACTATAGGCAAGTTGATCGATGAGAAAACGAAGGTCGCGCCTGATTGCACCAGTTGTGGTGAATGTATCGGCAGTTGCCCGTCGGATGCGATAAAGTTCAGCTTTACGAAATAGGCCTCGCGAAATTGTCTTCGTCAACGCGGCTGTCGCAGAGAGAGGGAGATGCGACGGCGCGCAAGGTCCACTTCTAGTATTCGCACTGTTACTCGCTGCTGCACCCGGACTACTTCGGCCGGATCCTTCACGAATCGGTCGGCCAATTCACTGATATGAATCAATCCATCCTGGTGCACCCCCATATCAACAAACGCCCCAAACGCCGTCACGTTCGTGATGACTCCCGGCAGTTGCATGCCGGCTTTGAGATCCTCGAGGGTCTTGACTGAAGGATCAAAACTAAACGGAGTGTATTCCTGGCGCGGGTCACGCCCGGGGCGAGCCAGTTCATCAATAATATCAAGCAGGGTGGGAAGCCCTACTTTGTCGGTCACGTACCGGTCCAGATCGATCTGTCCTGCGGACATCCTCGGCTTGTATCAGTTGGGCCACAGTACAGGCCGATTCGGCGGCCATCGCCTCGACAACATGGTAGCTTTCCGGATGGACGGCGCTTCGGTCGAGCACGTTCGGGGAGTCGGCGATGCGCAAGAAGCCGGCCGCCTGCTCGAACGCCTTCGGACCGAGACGCGGCACTTTCTGGAGTTCTTTTCGGGACTTGAAGGGACCATACTCACTGCGATGCTTGACGACATTCTCAGCCAATACCGGGCCGATACCGGAGACATAGGTCAGAAGCTGTTTACTGGCAGTGTTCACTTCGACACCGACCTGATTGACACAGCTCATTACGGTATCGTCGAGACTCTGACGAAGGGAGGTCTGGTCGACATCGTGCTGGTACTGGCCAACGCCGATGGAACGAGGGTCGATCTTTACCAATTCGGCGAGCGGGTCCATCAGACGACGACCGATGGATACTGCCCCTCGCACGGTAATGTCGTAGTCGGGGAATTCTTCGCGGGCGACATCGGAGGCGGAGTACACCGATGCTCCCGATTCATTGACGATCTCGATAATCGGATGACCGGGAAGTTCAAGTTCCCGCACAAAAGATTCGGTTTCACGTCCGGCCGTACCGTTTCCAATGGCCACAATCTGTATTTGATATTGCTCGCTGAGGGCTTTCAATTCGACTGCGGCGTCCCGACGTCCCTTGTCTCCCGTATGAGGGAAGATGGCGGTGTGCGACATCAGCTTCCCCTGACGGTCGAGACAGACCACTTTACAACCGGTGCGGAAACCGGGATCGATGGCCAGCACATTCTTGCGTCCGACCGGCGAGGCCATGAACAACTGGCGAAGGTTCTGCGAGAAGACGCGAATTGCTTCGAGATCGGCCCGCGTCTTTGAATCCAGGCGAATCTCTGTTTCAAGCGCCGGGCCAAGAAGACGCTTGTAGCTGTCCTCGCACGATAGTCGAACCTGTTCTGAGGCCGGCCCCTGACCATCCACCCAGGCATCCTCTACAATCGATAGAGCCTCAGCCTCTTCGGGGGCTATGGTCATATGCAGGAAGCCCTCGGCTTCACCACGGCGCATGGCCAGAATCCGGTGCGAGGGGGCCTGCGATATCAACTCCTGCCAGTCAAAGTAGTCCTGGTATTTCGCCGCTTCGGTTTCTTTCCCCGGGATAATCCGGCAACTTACCAGACCGGTTGAAGCAAATAGTTGCCGCATTCGAGCGCGAAGGTCGATATCCTCGTTGATCCACTCAGCAATGATATCCCGCGCACCGGCGAGGGCCTCGTCGATTGTCGTTACTTGGAGTTCGGCATTGATGAAAGCCTGGGCTTCCTTGTAGGGATCGATGTTCCCTTGCTGAAGAATCAATTCCGCCAGCGGTTCGAGACCACGCTCGCGGGCAATCATAGCACGCGTACGTCGCTTCGGGCGATAGGGAAGATAGACGTCTTCCAGAACGGCCAGGCTCGGAGCCGCCTCGACCGCAGCCCGGAGTTCGTCGGTCAGAAGGCCCCGCTCGTCCAGTGACTTCAGGATAGCTTCGCGGCGTTTGTCCAACTCACGAAGCTGGCCGATGCGTCGCGAATACCGGTAATAGCAACTTCGTCTAGTGAGCCGGTCGCTTCTTTACGGTAGCGGGCGATAAAGGGAACCGTGGCGTCCTCATCAAGGAGCCTGACCGTAGCGGTTACCTGCTGGGTGCGGATGCCTAGTTCGGCGGCGATGGTGGCAACGTGTTTATCTATCATTGGCGAGTATCCAGAGTATTTTCGGCTTAAGATACGCGGATCAAACGTGTTGAGCAAGTGCGAGTGGTTGGATTCATAAATAGGGGGGAATTGGCCCCGCCGCGCGTCTTTGCGAGCGGAGATGGCTCGCCGAACGACGTGTCATCGTAGTGCGGCAATCTCGATTCGGCGACATTTATGCGAGGCGGCAGATGTGGACATCTGCCGGGCACTACACTGAAGTGGGCGGTCTATAGCAGCGGATCCTCATGTGACCCGTCTCAGGGAGCAGCCTCGGTAGGTCTGCCGCCTATGGAATAGCCTCAGAACCAGTAGAGGTCGTTCAACGCGGGGATGCGGTCACGAAGCTCGTCGGCTTGATCCTGAAGTTCATCGGCCATGTCTTCGATCTCTTTAGCTCGATCTTCAAGAACCGACGCTTTGG
Source organism: uncultured candidate division Zixibacteria bacterium (assembly GCA_963735035.1). Classification (GTDB taxonomy): domain Bacteria; phylum Zixibacteria; class MSB-5A5; order GN15; family FEB-12; genus JAGGTI01. The sequence continues at coordinate 689,421 of CAVTJJ010000006.1, read as the reverse complement.
CCTCGATTTTCGAGGATTCCCGCTCCATCTCGGCATCGAGATCATCAGAATCATAATCGTCACTTAGGAGCTTGAAGACACAGGCGACCGCATGTACGCCCAGCTTAGCTCCCTGAAGGCCGATTTTCGCCCCCTCAACGCCGATCTCCTTGGCCTGTTCCGTTAGGGCGAAGCAGTCGTCGTGGAATTGGCCGACGAGAACTCTTTGCTCGGGGTCCAGTTTGACAAGAGCGCCGTCGATGAAGAGCTCATGCTCTTCGGTAATCTCGACCTTCGAGTCCTTTGCCCCGCGCTCTTCGTGTTTGATAATGACCGACCCGTCGTCTATTTCCAGCGACGTGTTGTCATCCCAGTCCATGATGTGATTGTGGTTGAGTCCGACTGAGCAGGTGTGGTTGTGCTGGGTGGTCGAGGAGTGACTATTGTGGCGGTGGCCGGCGAAAGCATTGCCGGTCAGTCCGATGACCGCCAGGACGGCGGCCGCGATGGCAGTAATGGTTTTCATGGCAGTTTTGCCCTTGTTTATTGGCCGATGAATCCAAGTCTCGATAATTAGATACGAGAAGATGGGCAACAGGTTTCAGGGCAAATAGCGTTGGGCGCACAGAATTTCGGAGGGGATAGTCAGACGGGCCAATGGATGACCCTGGGTTCGCTTGCGAACAAGGACTGGCGGGTCAAGGACACCCGCGAGGGGGTAACGATTGGGCTACCCCCCGACAAGCTCTATAAGTCGCCGCCCAGGGAGTTGTCGCTCCCTTGATGGGGCTGGTCAAATTTCTTTGGCGGGGGCGCTGTGCATGGGGCCGGGCCGGTGCCGCTTATGTAACCGGCGAGAATCGCCAGATCGTTGATGCTGATCACGCCGTCGCAGTTCATGTCACCGGACCCCAATGGGAGTGGCCAAATGTCGTTGAATCCAAAATAGAAATCGGCGAGCGCCTTCATGTCCATTAGCCCGACCGTACCATCGCCGTCGACATCGCCTATGACATACATGTGGCAATTGGCCGGCAGAGCGCCGATCAAGTATAGATTTGGCTGAACTCCCGGCGCACAGGGTGAAAATGCTGAAATGTGATAGTCGCCGTTGGCGGTGTCACAAAACAACGGATCGACCGACATATTGCCGTTCTGACCGGCCTGAGAAGCAATGCCACCCACCCAGTCGCCACCAGGGTTGCCGAAAATGTCACTCTTGGCTATCGTGAGCGTGCGGTAGTCATGGGGACTATAGTAAACGGCCGCTCCTTCAGTGTTGAACGCTACGATCGTACTGTCCACAGTAACATCACACGGATCGGACGTTACGCAGAGAAAAGCACCGTTTGCGGCTGAGTTTTGCATAATCGTATTTGAAACTATGTGCGCGCTGGCTCCTTCGCAACTTATTGCTCCGCCGAACTGTGCGGTGTTACCGCTAATAATGTTCCCCACTATCAAAGGATTCGGGTTGTTGATGCAAAAAATACCACCGCCCCATTGAGCGGAGTTGTTTATGATGCGGTTCGACCGAATCACCGGATCCGAATCATACAAACAGAGAACACCGCCTCCATAATTCGAGCGGTTGCCCCGAATGTCATTGTCAGTTATGTCGGGGGAAGCGTCCTCAAGGTAGATTCCGCTTTCTTGATTTCCTTCTATCGTGTTACGTAGAATGTTAGCGTAGCTGTAGAAACAGACTATCCCGGAACCGGTGTTATTCGAAATCACGTTGCCTTCGATGGCGACGAACCCGCCGGACGACTCTATCTTAACGCCGTTTCCTGAATTGCCGCTGATGGTGTTGTTTTGGACGATTCCGAATTGAGCCCACGTGAACAGTATTCCAGAGTTGTTGCCGACAATCGAGTTTCGTTCGATCCGGATGTTGTGGTGTTGCGGGGGGTAGGGTTGGTAGGTTACCGCCCCGCACAGGTTGTTCCTGATCACGTTATCGACTATGATCGCAGTCTGGCCCCCGTTTCTGACGTTGATCGCGGCATCGGGTTCGTGAAAGGCGTTTAGCTCGATGATATTGTTGCTAATAGTCGCACCGGCCTCATTACAGCTAATCGCTGAACCAAAGTAATTGTACCCGTTTACGATACTGAATCCGTTAATAGTTGCAGTGGAATCTTCTCCGCTGTGGAGGTATATCCCTCGATGAGGATCATCGTAGCTGCCGCCGCAGTCAATGATCGTAACCTCTGGGCCTTCCGCTGATGTGAGGTATATATTACGGCCACCAAAGTCAATATCCCGGTTGCCGTCGCCGCTGTAAATGCCGGCAGCCACTTCAACGGTGTCGCTATCCTGGCCAAAGTAGATGGCTTCCTGTATGGTAAGAAAGGGGTACTCGGGTGAACCATTCCACGGACCGGCGGTGTTGGTGTTGTCAACGTACCAATGAGTGAGATCACACGCATCGCCTATGTTATCGCCATCAACGTCAGCCTGGTCAGGATTGAAAACAAAGGGACAGTTGTCTTCGAATTCATAAAGACCGTCACCATCGGCATCGGGCAGGTCCTCGCCCAAGAGACAGGTTTGGCCACGCCATGCCGGTACGTAAATCTTCTGTTCACCCTGGCTGATAAAGAAGCACGTCACCCAGTTGTCTTTGTGTATACAAAACGTGCTGCCGCTATTCCAATCTGTAGGGCGAAACTTGTAGGTCGCGACCAATGTTGGTGTGTCACTGGCCGCCAGACCAGCGAATACCTTGCCCTGCCCTATGAACTGAAACAGATGATAGTAGTTGCTGGAGTCAACACTGCCCCCGTAGAAGACCTGACGATCCCAATTGAAGCTGGAATTAGCCTTTTCAGAAAGCGTGGCTGACACAAGAGTCAGGTCTCGGTTATCCCAAGAAAAACCTATGCTGGCGTATAGAACTATCTGCGAATCGTTGTAGATGTATAGATCGGCCACAACCAGTGAGTCCTCGGGGTAAACTGTCAAAAAGACCGAATCCGCATTCCCCTGGTCGTTCGGATCTTGTTGCGCCTGGACAGAACACACCGTCAAAATGACAAATAGAGCGACACGACGAAGCATATAGGCTCCCAGATGAATCGTTGTAAATACTCTGACACCATTATAACTCAAATGGACGATTGTGTCAATGGTGATGAGGGCCGGACATGAGCGGGATGCTCAAAAAAGTACCCCCGTCAGGAATCGAACCTGAATTACCGGCTTCGGAGGCCGATGCGTTATCCGTTACACTACGGGGGCAGAAGTAGTTGCCAGTCTAAATCGGCACAGGCGGACCATACATACCACAATCCCCAAACCCTGGCAATAGTTTTTGCGCCGCCTGTCAAACTTGTCTGGCAGGTCAGAATATCGAATCAAAGCGTCAGGTCACACCCGCCTTCGGCGTGCAGGACCTGACGCAACCGAGTACAACCTCCCGCGAGGTCAAGACCCTGATCAAGTCGGGGGCAAGACCTGACGCAACGAAGTCTCAGCCAGTCGAGGATTATCCCAGTTTAGAATTGCGCCCCGCAATCAAATCCATATCTTGAAACCTTTTGCGGGACTGCCGATCACAAATCAGACCCCGCCGATAACCGACCGACTTGTAAGGACTTAATTCATGCGCTGGAGCCAGTGTTACATCCCCACCCTTAGACAGAATCAGTCCGAAGCCGAACTGATCTCCCATCAACTCTTACTTCGTGGCGGCTATATCCGCAAACTCGCCGCCGGGGTATACATCTACCTGCCGCTCATGCAGCGTGTGATCGACAAGTTCTCGAATATCGTCCGCGAGGAAATGAACAAGGCCGGAGCGCTCGAAATCACCATGTCAGTTCTCTGTCCCGCCGAACTCTGGCAGAAATCCGGGCGCTACCTGACAGTCGGGCCGGAGCAGATGCGGCTCAAAGACCGCCATCAGCACGACATGGTTCTGTGCGGTACACATGAAGAGACGGTCACGAATCTGGTCGCGGGCGAAATCCGCAGCTATCGCCAGTTGCCGGTCAACCTGTATCAGATTCAGGTGAAGTTTCGCGATGAGATCCGCCCCCGATTCGGCCTGATGCGCGGGCGTGAATTTATCATGAAGGATGCCTACACATTCGACGCCGATGAAGCATCATTCGCCAAGACCTATCAGGGCATGGTTGATGCCTATTACGCCACTTTCAGGCGGGCCGGTCTGGACGTGCTCAAAGTCGAATCGGACACCGGCGCCATGGGGGGCAAGGCCGCCCACGAATTCATGCTGCTGGTAGACACTGATGCCGGTGAAGAGAAGATAGCGTCCTGCCAGAAGTGTGACTACGCCGCTAATGTCGAGAAAGCGACGTTCAAGGATGGCGCGGCATTGAATATTGACGCTGACATGAAACCGATGCAGACAGTTGATACACCGGGTGCGGCTACAATCGAAGAAGTGACCGCTTTCTTGAAAGTAGATGCCACTCGTCTGGTCAAGACGCTTTTGTATATGGCCGACGGCAAGCCGGCCGCAGCGCTGGTGCGCGGTGATCGGGACTTGAATGAGATCAAGCTGAAGAACGCTCTCGGCGCAATCGACCTCCAGATGGCCGATGCCGCCATAGTCGAACAGGTCACCGGAGCCCCGGTCGGGTTCGCGGGGCCGGTCGGACTGAAGAAAGACGTGCCGATTCTGGTCGATCCATTGGTCGCAGCGCTTAAGAATTTCATTGTGGGCGCCAACCAGAAAGAAAAGCACACTCTGAATGTGAACCTTGGTCGTGATTTCGAGGCCACCAAAGTGGTCGATCTGTCAAACGCCAAGGCGGGCGATCTCTGTCCGCTCTGTGGTGGCGTGATGGTAGTCAAGGACGGTATCGAAGTCGGCAATACGTTCCAGCTTGGCACCAAGTATTCGGATACGCTGGGGGCAAAATTCCTCGACGCCGAAGGAAACGAGACGCCGTGCATTATGGGCTCGTACGGTATCGGGATCACCCGCACACCGCAGGCGGCGCTGGAGAAGTATCACGACGACAAGGGTATTATCTGGCCCAAGAGCCTGGCTCCCTACCTTGTTGAGATCGTGCTGGTTTCTGTGAGTTCTGAGACACAAAAGGCGGCCGCGGATAAAATCTACGCCGATCTTTGGGAAGCCGGTATTGAGACTCTCATGGACGACCGGGACGAACGCCCGGGGGTCAAATTCAATGACGCCGACCTGATCGGTCTGCCGATTCGGCTGACTATTGGCGATAAGTCGTTGAAAGACGGCAAGGTAGAGCTGAAAGCCCGCTGCCGGGCCGAGATGGAATTGATCCCGCTTGAGGGGGTTGTTGAGGCGGTTCGAAATATGGCCAAAGGGCTCAACTAGGCCATTAAAGTTGTTGCGTCCCTTAGGGTATTTCCTTATTATAGCGAGTTCTAAGAGTGGGCTGAGTCCCACTCTTTTGGTGTTGCAGGCATAGTAAAGTGGAAGTGAAGCAGACAGTTAGCGAGCTAGTCGAACAACCGTTACAAGCCGAAGGATATGAGTTGGCTGATGTCGTGGTCTCACGATATAAGACCGCTACAACCATCCGGCTGTTTGTTTATGGTCAGAACGGCGTCTCGATTGGTGAATGCGCTCGCCTGTCGAAATTGGTCGGCGAATTGATCGATGGAACCGAGCTGTTCGAGCACGGTTACACTCTCGAAGTGTCATCGCCGGGCCTCGACCGGCCGTTGCTAACCCTGCGCGATTACAAGTACCGAGTCGGAGAGACCGTGCGGATCGATTTCGTAGATCAGACCCGCAAGCGGCTGACCGCTGAAATTGTCTCGGTCGGTGACGACCGAGTGGAGTTTAGAGTAAATGATGAGGTTTTCGGAATCAGTCTGGCCGAGATAAAACAGGCCAAGATTGTTTTCTGACGGAGATTCGTAAAATGCCGTTTGACATGCTTGAAGCCATGACGCTGATCGCCCGGGAGAAGAATATCGATCTCGACTCGGTCGTTCAGACACTGGAGGCCAGTCTACTCGCGGCGGCCAGGAAGAAGTACACCCAGACCGACAACATTTCGTTCCGTTTCGACCGGAAATCGAACGAGCTGTTCATGATTGTCACCAAGAAGGTGGTCGACCGGGTCAACGAGCGCGACCTCGAAGTCAGTCTCGATGAGGCCAAGAAGATCGACGATGCCGCCGAACTGGGTGACGAACTGGAAATCTACCTGGACTACGAGGCGGAATTCGGCCGCAACGCGATTGCCTCGGCGAAACAGATTCTGATTCAGAAGATACGCGACGTCGAGCACGAGCGCATCTACGCCGAGTACATCGACAAGGTCAGCACCCTGATCAGCGGCGTCGTGCAGCAGATCGACAAGGGCAACGTAATCGTCAATCTGGGTCGGGGCGAAGGTCTGCTGCCGCTCAAAGAGCAGATTCCCCGCGAGAAATTCCGCCAGGGCGACCGCATTCGCGCTTACATCCAGGACGTACAACTGACTCCCCGCGGCCCGCAGATCATTCTGTCCCGCGTGAACAATGAATTCCTGAAGGCGCTGTTCGCTATGGAAGTGCCGGAAATTTTCGAGAGGGTAATCGAAATCAAAGCGATTGCCCGCGAACCCGGTGAACGCGCCAAGATAGCCGTCTATTCATCCGATGATCGAATCGATCCGGTCGGCGCCTGCGTGGGCATCAAAGGCGTCCGGGTTCAGGCGATTGTTCGCGAGCTGAATAACGAGCGCATCGATATCGTCCCGTTTACGTCATCGCCGGAAGTCTTCGTCACCCGGGCTCTGGCCCCGGCCAAGGTTGTCCATATCGAGGTCTTCGATCTCGAAAAGAAGATGACCGTGGTGGTCGAAGACGAGAAGTTGTCGTTGGCGATCGGCCGCAACGGCCAGAACGCCCGACTGGCGTCGAAACTGACCGGCTGGAAAGTCAACATTCTCTCCGAGAGCCAGCACAACGAGAACAAGAAGCGCGAAGCCGAAATGCTCGTGCCGGTTGGCCAGGTGGAAGGTATCGGCGCGAAGATCCGTGATCGTTTGATCGAAGCCGACATCAGTTCGGTGCAACGTTTGGCCAGCGCGACCGTAGCGTCGTTGAGCAAGATCGAAGGTATCGGCGAAAAGACGGCTGAGAAGTTGATCCAGCGCGCCCAGGAGATGGTGGTTCAACTCGAAGCCGAGTACAAGAAGCGCCACGCGGAAGAGAAAGCGGCTGCGGTCGAATCGGCCGAGCCGAAACTCAGCGAGGCTGACCTCTTCGAGGATTCCCCCGACTATGTTTCCGAGATCGACGATGTGAGGGAAGCCGGTGCGCCCGACCTTGACGAAATCGAGGACGACGAAGAGGAAACAAAGCGAAGCATTTCGGCGGACGACGAGGAAGTTGACGAATAGGGCGCATGGAAGCCGATGGACCGCCCCGAATAACAGGACGTCGCAAGAGGAAGAAGCATGGCAGTTGTAACGAAAAAGATTCATGACTTGGCCAAGGAATACAAGGTCTCAGCTCATGCCATGCTGAAGATTATTCAGGATATGGGATTTCCGATCAAGTCCCATATGTCGGTGGCGACGCCCGATGTCGTCAATGCTGTCAGTCTGAAATTCGCCCAGGAACGCCGTCAGGCCAAGCTGGAAATGGACCAAAAGCGCAAGGCAACCATGGAAGCCGAGCGCCAAAAGACCGAAATCGAGGTCAAAGCCAAAGCCGATGCCGAGGCTGCTCACGGGCCTCGTCCCAATTGAGCCCGCTCGCCCGAATTGACGGTCTGACCCGAGGCAAGCTGATCAAAGCCGCACCGCCCAAAGAGATCGTAAAGGAAAAACCGAAGGCTGCGCCGGTGGAAGTAGGCGCTGCGCCGGTTCTGGTCATTCCCAAGATTGAGACGCCGGAAGATGACAATCTCGCGGCCATGCTCAAGAAGGCGGAGCAGAAGAAAAAGCGGAAAGACCGGAAGAAGAAGAAAGAGCGCCGGGTGGTCGACCAGGTGGAAGTTGCCAAGAGCTTCCGCGCCACTATGGCGGATCTCAGCACCGGCAAGCCGAAACGCAAGTATCGCAAGGCCGCCGGTGAGGGAGAGGTCGAAGCCGAAGATCTCAATGTCATCGAAGTCAACGAGTATATGTCCGTGGCCGAAGTCGCCAAGCTGATGGATCACAAACCGGCCGAAGTCGTGGCCAAGCTGATGGAAATGGGCATGCTTGCCACTATCAATCAGCGCCTTGACATGGATACGATCGAGATGGTCGCCGGCGAATTCGGATTCAGCATCAAGCTCCAGGCGGAAATCGGTGAGGAAGCGCGCGAGGAAGAACAGGAAGCCCAATTGATCCTCCGGGCGCCGATCGTAACGGTCATGGGGCACGTCGATCACGGCAAAACCTCGCTGCTTGACTATATCCGCAAGACCAACGTTGTCGCCGGTGAAGCGGGCGCGATTACCCAGCATATTGGCGCGTACGAAGTCCAGCACAACGGACATCGGATTGTCTTTCTCGATACTCCCGGTCACGAAGCCTTCACGGCGATGCGCTCTCGCGGGACACAGATTACCGACATTGTAGTGTTGCTCGTGGCGGCGGACGAGGGCGTTCGACCTCAGACCGTTGAAGCTATCGACCACGCCCGTGCGGCCAGCGCACCGATTGTAGTCGCCATGTCAAAGATCGATAAGCCCGGAGCCAATCTTGACGATGTCCGCACGCAACTGTCCAAACAGGGACTGTTGGTTGAAGAATGGGGCGGCAAGACCATCGCGGTTCCAATCTCATCGAAGACCGGCGAAGGAATCGATAAGCTCCTCGAAATGATTCTGCTTCAGGCGGAAATGCTCGACCTGAAGGCCGACCCGGTTATTCGTGGTCAGGGTGTGGTGGTTGACGCCAAACTCGAAAAAGGTCGCGGCGCGGTGGCGACGGTGCTCATTCAGCGCGGTACCTGTCGGGTGGGCGACCCGATTGTCGCTGGAACGTTCTCCGGCCACGTACGCACCATTCACAATGATCGCGATCAGCGCATTGATTTCATAGGTCCCGCTACTCCGGCGCAAATCACCGGATTGGGCGGCGTCCCTCAGGCGGGTGACACCTTCCTCGTGGTTAAAGATGACCAGGAAGCCCGCGAAATCACGGCCCGCCGCGGCCAGGTGAAGCGGGAATATGATGCCCGTCGGCCTCAGGGTGCGATCAGCCTCGAAAAAGTTTTCAGCCGCATCAAGGAAGGTCAGATTCAGGAAGTCCGGCTTATTATCAAGGCGGATGTTGACGGTTCCGCTGAGGTGCTTTCCGAGACGCTTAGCAAAATATCTACTTCCGAAGTTAAGACCAGCATCATTCGGCGCGGTGTCGGTTCGATCACCGAGTCCGACGTGCTTCTCGCGGCGGCCTCTGAAGCCATCATTATCGGCTTCCAGGTTGGCCCGGATTCCCGTGCTCGTGAACTGGCGGCCAAGGAAAAAGTTGATATCCGTCGGTACGACGTAATTTACGAGGCCGAGGAAGACGTCAAGAAGGCGCTCGAAGGTCTCCTCGCCCCGACTATTTCCGAGCAATTTGTCGGTCTGGCTGAAGTTCGCGAAGTATTCCGGGTCCCCAAGGCGGGTGTTATCGCCGGTTGTTATGTCCGTGAGGGTCGTGTTTCACGCAAAGATAAAGTTCGCCTCACGCGCGACGGCAAACAGGTTTACAGTGGCAACATCTCCTCACTGCGGCGCTTCAAGGATGACGCACGCGAGGTCAATCAAGGCTTCGAGTGCGGCATTGGTATCGAAAACTACAACGACATCAAGGTAGGGGATCTCATCGAAGCCCTTGAGGTGGTCGAAACCGCAAGAACCCTGGGGTAACCGAGATGATGGCAAACCGCCCCGATCTTGCGGGCCGTCGGGCCGATTTCGGTTCGGCGAGCGGTGTGAAGGCCGGAGAGGCGGAAAATCAGATGAGACAATTCAAGAGATCACAGAGACTCGGTGTGCAGATACAACGCGACATCTCGATCCTGCTTCAGAACGAATTTTCGGGTCTTGTCCCCGGTATGGTGACGTTGACCCACGTGAAGCTGTCGGACGATTTGAGATACGCCCGGTGTTTCTATTCATATCTGGGCCGCCCGGAAGACCTGACCCTGGTAGACCAATTTTTCATGCGCGAGAACAGACATATCCGGTCGATGGTCGGTCGCAACCTGCACATGCGACACATCCCAGAGTTTTCGTTCAAGTACGATCCGTCAGTAGAGTATGGCGCCCATATTGAGCAGTTGCTGGAAGAGATCAAGAAGGAGCATCGTGACGACCCGGCTGAGTGACAATCTCGCCATCGACCGCATTGAGCGGATTCGTGAGATGCTTGAGAACTCTCGGCGTCCCCTGGTGGTCTCCCATGTCGATCCCGACGGCGACGCTATCGGAACGCAGTTGGCCTTCGGCAATTATCTCGAGAGCCGGGGGAAGAAATGCGTATTACTTCGTGACTCGGAAATACCCTCGAAGTATTCGTTCCTGTCGGGCGTAGAGAAGATTGTCCGTTCGGAGGAAGCCGATACCTCTGTACCATTCGATGTTGCGCTCGTGCTCGAATGCCCGCAACTCCGGCGGGTAGGCTCGATCGCTAATTTTATTGGACCGCAGACGTCAGTCGTTAATATCGATCACCATCCCGACAACGCTTTGGAAGCGGCCGTCTCTTGGCTGGATGTGACCGCATCGTCGGTCGGTGAAATGGCCTTCGAATATTTCACCCAGGTTGGATTTGTTCTGGACCCGGCTACAGCCACTCAATTGTATGCAGCCATTCTTACGGATACTGGCCGGTTCCGCTTCGGTTCCACAACTCCACGCACATTTGCTATTGCGGGTGAATTGGTTCGCGCCGGCGCTGATCCACGTACAATTTGTGATCACGTCTATTTCGATATGGACCCGGCCGTGGTCAAGCTGACCGGCCGCGTGCTCAGCGCCATCGAATACTACGCCGACGGTCGCATCTGTATAATGCCGCTGACACTTCAGATGCTGGCCGATACCGGCGCCTCTGTGGTAAATACCGAAGGTCTGGTTGACTACTCGATTTTCTCTCGCGGTGTCGAGGCGGGCGCCTTGTGTCGCGAACTCGAGAACGGAACTACCAAAGTCTCCTTGCGTTCGCGCAACGGTATGAACGTGGCTGCCATTGCTGCTCGTTATGGTGGTGGTGGACACCCCAATGCGGCTGGTTGTCTAATACAACTACCGTTGGAGCAGGCCAAGCAGGAAATCGTCCGGCAGTTGCAGGAGGTATTGTGAGACGCACTCCGGACAAATTCCACGGCCTTCTGCTTTTGAACAAGCCGAAGGGGATAACCAGCCACGATGCGGTTGATCGGGTGCGGCGTATTCTCGTCCAGCGCGGGGTCGGGCATGCCGGCACGCTGGATCCGGCCGCCGACGGACTCCTATTGCTCATCGTAGGGCAGGGCACCAAAGCGGCGCGATTCTTCAGCGATCTCGATAAAGAATACCTGGCGGAAATTACGTTTGGCGCGGAATCAACTACATACGACAGCGAAGGTGTGTCACCCACGGCTGTCATAGATATGGCGTCACTCCCCGATCGCACTGCGATAGAAACAGCGCTTCAGGGTTTCATCGGTGAGATTACCCAGCAGGTGCCGGCTTTTTCGGCAGTGCATGTTGACGGCGAGCGTCTATATGAAAAATCTAGACGTGGCGAAGAAGTAACTCTGCCCGAGCGCACGGTTCGGATCGACGCCATTGACATACTTGAGTGTGACCATGGCAAACTTCGAATACGAGTCACCTGCGGTAAGGGCACCTATATCCGAAGTCTCGCCAACGATCTGGGAAAAGTCCTGGGTTGCGGGGGGTATTTGTCATCACTGACTCGCACCCGCACCGGTCGATTCGCCCTTGAACAGGCTCATACGGTCGAGCAACTTGAGACGCTGAAGACAGAGAATAACCTGGCGAGTGTGGTCCTTCCGATCGATCAGGCCCTGGGCTTTAGTTGTCTGACAGTCGGCAGTGAATTTGGCCCACTCGTACATTTCGGTCGCCGTCCTACCGCCTCGGATATTTCGGAAGTTCAGGGCGAGTTCCAGTCGGGTGACCACGTGCTATTGAAAGATGCTCACGGCTCGCTGCTGGCTATTGCGACCGCGACGATTGCATCCACTGGCTTGAAGGCGGATTCTCGACGCGAAATCCTGACCTACGAAAGGGTACTGGCATGAAGACCACTTTCGTGTACGGTTTGGAGAATTTCGCCAAGCTGCCTGCGGGGTCGTCAGTCGTGACCCTTGGCACGTTTGATGGTATTCATCGCGGTCATCAGGAGATATTCAGACGCGTCAAAGAAGTCGCACAATCAGACAATCTCACTCCGGTTTTGATTACTTTCGATCCGCACCCGCGCACCGTTGTAACACCTTCCGAAGTCCCGATGCTCCTGACTACCATCGAAGAGAAGCGGATGTTTGTCCCCTGTTTCTTCGAAGGTACAGTGTTGGTTATCAAGTTTGACGAGTCCATACGTAATTTGACTGCCGAACAGTTTGTCAGGCAAGTATTAGTCGACCTGGTCGGAGTGAAACAACTCGTTGTTGGATACGATCACGGTCTGGGAAAAGATCGAAGTGGCAATACCGAATCGCTTGAACGAATAGGTCGCGAATTAGGCTTTGGACTTGAAGTCGTGAAGCCCGTTATTTGGAACGACGCCCCGATATCATCGACCCGAATCCGTCAAGCTCTGACACACGGTCGATACGACGCAGCGGTGGGTCAGCTCGGCCACGACTACGCCATTTTCGGCGTGATTGAGCGCGGGATTGGACTCGGCAAGAAGCTCGGCTACCCGACCGCCAATGTGGGCTACAGCCCACTGAAGCTATTGCCCCCCGAAGGCGTTTATGCCTGCTGGGCGAAAGTTGGCGGCGATGAACGACCGGGCATGATGTTTGTCGGGCAGAATCACTTCAATCCGGTCGCCCGGTTGACGGTGGAAGTGAATCTGTTCGATTTTGATAGAGAAATATACGGAGAAGAGATGGTGGTTTACCCGATCGACTACGTGCGGGCGAATCGCCGCTTCCCGAATTCTGAGGCTCTGGTGGCTCAGATTGAACAAGACAAAAAGAACATTCTGGATATTTTAGAGAAACAAGGAGAAAGGACATGTCGATAGGCATCCCTAAAGAAAAAGCGGCTCAGATCGTTACGCAGCACCAATTGCATGAGGGCGACACCGGTTCGCCGGAAGTGCAGATCGCGTTGTTTTCGGAGCGCATCGATCATTTGACGGAGCACATGAAAACGCATCTCAAGGATTTTCACACCCGTCACGGCCTGCTTAAGTTGGTAGGAAAACGTCGCCGTATGCTGGATTATCTCAAGGATAGGGATATTGCCAGCTATCGCGAGGTAATTGATCGTCTGGGTCTCAGACGATAGAACATGGAACTAGGAGTGTAATGATACACAAGGTAGAATTGGAAATTGGCGGCCGTACGCTCGTGATCGAGACCGGCAAAATGGCCAAACAGAGCAACGGCGCCGTCACGGTTCGGTACGCCGATTCGATGGTGATATGCACCGTCTGCGCCGAAACCGAACCCAAGATGGGGCAGGACTTCTTCCCGCTGACCGTCGAGTACCGCGAGAAAACCTACGCCGCCGGCAAGATCCCGGGCGGATTTTTCAAGCGTGAAGCCCGGCCTTCGGAGAAAGAAATTCTCTGCGCCCGCATGATCGACCGCCCGCTGCGGCCGCTGTTCCCGGATGATTTCAAGGGTGAGACGCAGTGCATTACGTTCGTGGTCAGTCACGATCAGAAGAACGACACCGACATTCTTGCCGTCACCGGAACTTCCGCGGCTATCGCCATCTCGGACGTGCCGATCAAGAAGACCGTTGCCGCCGTTAAAGTAGGTCGTATCGACGGCCAGTATGTGATCAATCCGCAGATCGACACCTATGACCAGAGCGATATGCTCATCACCATGGTCGGGACCGCGGACAGCATCGCCATGGTCGAAGGCAGTGCGAGCGAAACCTCCGAAGACGACATCATCGGGGCGCTGCAATTCGGTCATGAATACATCAAGCAGATCATCGCCAAGATCGAAGAACTAAAGTCTATCTGCGGCAAGGCTAAGTTCATCTATACGCCGGTGGCCCCGATCAAAGAGCTGGTGGCGAAAGTCACCGCCCAGGCAGCTTCCAAACTGGCGGAGTTCAATAACGAACCCGACAAGGAAAAGCGCAACAAGGCCAAGAAGAGCTTCCGGAAGGGACTTGTCGAATCGCTCGCGGAAGAATTCCCGGACAGCGGCGGTGCTATTGCCGCTATCCTTGAGGGAATCGACGCTCAGACGATGCGCGACATGATTCTCAAGGAGAATCGACGCATCGACAACCGCCGGATGGATGAAGTTCGTCCGATTACCTGCGAGACCGGCATTCTGCCGCGCGCTCACGGCTCGGCGCTCTTTACGCGCGGTCAGACTCAGGCACTGGCGACGGTCACACTCGGTACCAAGATGGACGAGCAGCGGCTCGACGAACTCGAGGGCGAATCCACCAAGAGCTACATGCTGCACTACAATTTCCCGCCGTTCTGTACCGGCGAGACGAAACCGATCCGCGGCACCAGTCGCCGCGAGGTTGGTCACGGGGCTTTGGCCGAACGCGCCCTGCAGCCGGTCATCCCGCAGGAAACCAGCTTCCCGTATACGGTTCGCGTGGTTTCCGATGTGATGGAATCCAACGGCTCCTCGTCGATGGCTTCCGTGTGCGGTGGGTCGCTGGCTCTGATGGACGCCGGTGTGCCAACCAAAACGGCCGTGGCCGGAATTGCCATGGGTTTGATCAAGGAAAACGACAAAGTGATTATTCTCACCGACATCCTCGGTGACGAAGATCATTTTGGAGATATGGATTTCAAGGTTGCCGGCACGAATGACGGTATCACCTCGATCCAGATGGACATCAAAATCGCCGGACTTGATATTGAGATCATGCGTCAGGCTTTGTCGCGTGCTCGCGACGCCCGCCTGCACATTCTGGGTATCATGAATGCCGCGCTATCGAAACACCGCGAGGAGCTGTCCGAGTACGCACCGCGAATCATTACCATTCATATCAATCCGTCCAAGATCGGCGACGTCATCGGCCCAGGTGGCAAGACCATCCGGGCGATTGTTGAAGAAACCGGCGCCAAGATTGATATCGAAGATGATGGCACCGTGCTGATTTCGTCGGTCGACGGCGAAGCCGGCAAGGCTGCTCTGGCACGGGTCGAAGCGCTCGTGGAAGAACCGGAAATGGACCGGGTCTACAACGGCATCGTCCGCCGCGTGACCGATTTCGGGGCCTTCGTCGAGATCATCCCCGGCACTGATGGTCTGGTTCACATCTCCGAGCTGGCAGTCGAGCGTGTCAACCGGGTCGAAGACATCTGCAACGTGGGTGATCGGATGGAAGTCAAGGTCATCAATATCGAACCTGATGGCCGTGTCCGTCTGTCCCGTCGCGTTCTGCTCGAAGGTGGGCAGGATCGTCCGCCGATGCCGCCCCCGCCGCGCCGAGCTGGTCCTGGCGGCCCCCGTCCAAGACAGAGGTCTCGCCGGTAGGGCGAAATAATGTCAGGACCCAGCGTGAGAAGGACCTCAGCGCGCCGACACGACAGCGGCGTCTATCGCAAGACTGTTTTGAAAAACGGACTCCGGGTGATCACCGAACGAATCCCCGGAGTTCGTTCTATTTCCCTCGGCGTGTGGGTCAATGTCGGCTCTCGCTGCGAAGATGCGCGGGAGAGTGGGCTTTCGCATTTTCTCGAGCATCTGGTCTTCAAAGGTACCCGCAATCGCAATGTGAAGCAAATCGCCGAGTCGCTGGAATCACTGGGCGGCTCTTTGAACGCCTTCACTACCCGCGAACACACCTGTTTCACGGCCCGCGTCCTCGACGAACACCTGGTTCAGGCGGTCGACGTTGTCACCGATCTCGTCTGCAATCCGACCCTGACTCAGATTCACATGGATCGCGAGCGCCAGGTCATCTGCGAAGAGATCAAGGAATCGCTGGACGACCCAACCGACTACGTTCACGATTTGTTTGCTGAAACCCATTTTGGCGGACATCCGATAGGACGCCCGGTGATGGGGACGCAGAAGACGATCAAATCGGTAACGCGCCCGGTGCTTAAGAATTATCGGGAACGCCATTACCGCACGGGATCGGTCGTCGTGACAGCCTCCGGTTCGCTTTCTCACGAGAAGCTGGTCGGGCTTATACGCAAGAAGCTTCATCTTCCCGATGGCGAAGCTCCGGCGCCGTTGCCGGTTGAAGCGCGCCCAGGACCACACATCTGCTTTAGGCCTGAAGACAACTCCCAGACCCAGTTCTGCATTGGCTTTCCCGGCATTCCGTTCAAACACCCCGATCGGATGGCTATGATCTTGTTGTCGTCGTATCTGGGCGGCGGGATGTCATCGGTGCTGTTTCAGAAGATACGCGAGGACCGTGGATTGGCGTATTCGGTCTTCGCCTACCATGACTCGTTCACCGATACCGGTGTGTTCGAGGTTTATCTTGGTACCGACCGAAAGCACTTGCGCAAGGCTTACGATGTCATAATGGCGGAGTTCGGTAAAGTCAAGAAACGCCCGCTTTCGCAAACGGCAATTGACGATGTCCGTGCGCAAGTCAAGGGTCACATTACCCTGTCGATGGAATCAACCAGCTCGCACATGCATCGTTTGGGCCGTCTGGAACTGTTGCTCGGAAGGTATCAATCGATAAACGAGCAGCTCCGCGATTTGGATCGCGTGAAGGCGGCCGACATCCAACGGGTGGCCAAGTTGGTGCTGGACGAATCACGGATCACACTGGTCGCTCTGGGACCGTCTGATCCGTCGCATTTTGCCGGAATTGGATAGACGCGAGGCCGGGTTATGCCGGGTGTTCCTGATACTCGTCCGACCATGCTCGTTTTCCACAAGCTGACTTCCGATTTTACATTTGGTGTTACGAATTATTCGCCGGGGAGATTCTATTCGCTCCTGCGGTCTCTGACAGCAGGTGGATCGAAATTTGGCGAGGAGGGGAGAGGGGCACTCCAGTTTGGCTTCGACGACGGCTACGAGCATCTGGTTGATCATCTGCCGGAGCTGATGCAAAGTCATCATTTTCGTCCCATTGTCTTTGTTCCGACTGACCTTGCCGGCCAGTCTAATCATTGGGACTACAGTCATTTTGTTCGGGCGTTCCGACATCTCTCTCCAGATCAGATCAAGAAGCTGGCTGACCAGGGGGTTATCTTCGGATCACACGGCACCTCTCATTGCGATCTCACGAATTGCGACAACTTAGAGTTGAAGCGTGAACTGTCTGATTCGCGCAAGAGACTCCAGGACTGGACCGGACAAAGTGTCGATACGGTAAGCTACCCGTTTGGTCGATGGAACCGTCGTGTCCGCGATGCCGCCGCCGCAGCCGGATATCGCTTTGGCTATACGATGGAATTCCCGAAAGCCGAAGACGATGATCTGTCTCGCGGACGGGTGCCGGTTTACGGTTTCGACACACCGATGAGTGTCAGCGCGAAGCTCGGCCACGGGCCTATGGCATGTATTGAACGCGCCAAGTCACGCGTAGTCAGTCTACTGTCCGGTGGAACGGTCTGGCTGAACCGGATTCGCGGCTGATTGCCCCAATCTGGGTCAGATTGAAATCAGTTGCCAAAGCGTCGATAACATAATACTATCCGGCCATTAATTACTGGCAGGACATAGTATTATGGCTCAGAAAGTTATGACGATTCCCGAATACAACTTCGCAGAGATCGAAGCAAAATGGCAGAAGCGCTGGGAGGAACAGAAACTATTCCGCGCTCCGGACTTGCCGGACCCTGCCAACAAATTCTATATGCTGGTAATGTTCGCTTATCCGTCCGGCGACATCCACATGGGCCATTTCCGTAATTATATCATCGGGGACGCGGTCGCGCGCCAGCAAATGATGAAAGGTAATGCCGTCCTGCACCCGTTTGGCTGGGACGCGTTCGGGTTGCCAGCCGAGAGAGCCGCCATCCAGCGCGGGATTCACCCGGCCGTATGGACCAAACAGAACATTGCGGTCAGCCGAAGCACCCTACAGAAAGTGGGTGTGTCATTCGACTGGTCCCGCGAAGTGGCCTCGTGCGACCCTGAGTACTATAAGTTTACGCAGTGGATGTTCATCCAACTCTTTAAGAAGGGGCTGGCCTATAGGCGTCGCGGGTTTGTCAACTGGTGTCCCGAAGACAAGACGGTCCTGGCCAATGAACAGGTGGTGAACGGTCGCTGCGAACGGTGCGACACTCTGGTCGAGAAGAAAGAGCAAATCCAGTGGTACTTCAAGATTACCGACTATGCCGACCGTCTGATTGACGACCTGGACAAACTCCCCGGCTGGCCGGACAATGTCAAGGCGATGCAGCGGGAGTGGATCGGCCGTTCGCACGGCCTCGAAGTTGATTTCACTATTGAAGATACGGGCGAGAAGCTGCCGATTTTCACTACCCGCCCGGATACTATCTATGGTGTGACATTCATGGCGATTTCGCCCGAGTCGGAAATTCTGTCTCATTTGAAAATGACGCCGGAGTTCGCGGCGAAAGTTGTGGAATATCAGAAGAAGACCGCCGCTCGAACTGATATTGAACGAGCCGCTCAGACCGACGACAAAGACGGCATCTTCACCGGGAAGTATGCCATTAACCCGTTCAACGGTGAGCGAGTACAACTCTGGGTGGCCGATTACGTTCTTGCAGGCTATGGCACCGGCGCGGTCATGGCGGTTCCGGCGCACGACACTCGCGATTTCGCTTTCGCAAAGAAATACGGCATCCCGATTCGGGTGGTGATTCATTCCGACACGCAAACGACTCTGGATGCTGCACATATGGATCAAGCCTACGTTGATTACGGGCCGATGGTCAATTCCGACCGATTCAATGGCCTCTCGGGCGACAAGGCGATTGCCTCAGTCAGTGATTACGCCGAGCAAAAGCAGATCGGCCGTCGCAAAGTCAATTACAAGCTCAAGGACTGGTCGATCTCACGCCAGCGCTATTGGGGTTGTCCGATTCCGATCATCCATTGCCAGAAATGCGGCGAGGTGCCGGTTGACGAAGCCGACCTGCCGGTGCTTCTGCCGGATGTCGAGAATTACATGCCCAAAGGGCGGTCGCCTCTGGCCGACGTTGCTTCGTACGTGAAGGTAAAATGCCCTAAGTGCGGGGGAGAGGCCGAGCGGGATCCGGACACTCAGGATACGTTTGTTTGCTCGTCCTGGTACTTCCTGCGGTATCTCGACCCGACTAACGACCGGGAACCGTACAGCCGTGAGAAAGCCAACCGGTGGATGCCGATCGATCTATACATTGGTGGAATCACCCACGCTACCGGACACCTTATATATTTCCGGTTCTTCACGAAGTTCCTGCACGACATCGGCTGGTTGAATTGCGAAGAGCCTGCCCTGCGCCTGTTTAACCACGGGATGGTTTCGGACTCACAGGGCCAGGTTATGTCTAAATCGCGCGGCAATGTCGTCTCCCCGATTGAGTTGATGGCCAATTACGGGGTGGATGTCTCCCGGCTGGCGATGTTTTTCGTAGGTCCATCGGAGAAACCGGTCGCCTGGAATACCGAGGAGTTCCTGACAGGCCCGCACAAGTTCGTAACGGGCAAGCTCTACCCCATGGTTTCGCATTTGCGGGGAGCTCAGGTCGACTTAAAGCGATACTTTAAGACCGCCGAATTGACCGAGGCTGAGCGCAATATCTATATCAAGTTGAACCAGACGCTTAAACGAGTCGATGACAGTTTCGAGCGATTGCAGTTCAATACGGCCATTGCGGCGCTCATGGAATTGGTCCGGGATTACCAGGCGGATCAGATCAAGAACGACGAATTGAACGATCAGATAATTCTCAAGACGATTCAGGCGATCGCGCCGCTGGCGCCGCATCTGGCTGAAGAAGTCTGGCAACTGGCCGGATTCAACGAATCGATCTTCAAATCGGCATGGCCCAAATACGATCAGGCGGCGGTAGTCGGTGATTCGGTCGAAATTGCAGTTCAAATCAACGGCAAGCTGCGCGGTTCGGTCATGGTTCCGGTCGGCTGTGATGAGGCGACTGCTTTCGAAGCGGCCTTTGGCGATCCAAGGGTGAAGGCTCATACGGCCGACAAACAGATCGTTAAGAAGATCTATGTGCCGGGAAGACTGCTGAGTATTGTGGTCAAAGGGTAAGGGGCGGTTTCGAGCGATCGAAGACAATGGTTTGCGGTTGTATGAGTAAACATAATATATATTATAGGACGCGCCAGCTTCGAAAGTAGCCCATTCCAGCGGCCATTGTAGCCCGGGTTCTTTACCTCCCTCGACATGCCCCCACTCCGAGGCCCAACCGGTGATTCAAGGTCTATCCAGTGAGTGCCGAATAACTATTATAGAGTTATTCTTCAACTTGAGAGATCGGCCATGGAATGTTTACCAAAGTGCTCCAGTACTTAGTTGCAGCCGTATTAGTCGGAATCGCGGCATTTGCCAGCTTCCATTATTCTGGTGGACGTCATTCCCCAACCCTGGTCCCCATCACTACCAGCTCCGAAGCCGTTCGCGATTTGTATCTTCAAGGGCGGGGCTTGGCCGAGCGACATCGCCGTGATGAAGCTCTGGCCAAGTTCGAAAGGGCTATCGAGCTTGACAGCTCGTTTGCTATGGCCTACCTGCAGATCTCCCGTCTATTGACAAATTCCGCGGATCGTACGGATGCGATAGCGCATGCTCTCGCCTTGACGAACACGGTGTCTGAGGGCGAAAGGCTTGAAATCGCGGCCACGGATGCACTACAAAGCCGACACGTCGCCCCGGCCGGCTGGTTGCTTCGAGAACTCGTTGAGAAGTACCCAAATGACCCCAGAACCCACAACGACTTAGGCAATTACTTCTATTTGCAAAAAGACTGGGCCGCGGCGATTGAGCAGTATCTAATCGCGAACCAGCTGGATTCTACCTTCAGCGAGCCCTACAATGGGTTGGGATACAGCTATCGTTATCAGGGAAATATACCGAGCGCTGAACGCTACTTCCTGAAGTATCTCGGCCTTAACCCCGATGACCCTAATCCTTATGATTCCTATGCCGATTTGCTGACCGAGATGAATCGCCATGCCGAGGCGATTTCGTTCTATCGAAGGGCGCTCGATATCAATCCCGGGTTTCCGGCATCGCATCTCGGTATCGCCACTAACTACAATATGTTAGGCGAGTTCGCTAAAGCTCGTGATCAACTCAACTATCTCCTTGACAGCGCTACGGTACCTGATGATCGTCACCGCGCTCTGGTAGGTTTGGCTATTTCCTACGTGTTCGAAGGAAACCTGAAAGAAGCCGCCAGGCAGTTCAATAATGCGGCCAAACTTGCGCGGGAAGACGGCGATCCGGTCTCTTTCGCGGCCGACCTCGACTGTCTGGGAAAAATTCGCCTGGAAGTCGGTCAGCCGGACGAGGCGGCTCAGGCATTTATACAATCTCTTCAGGTGATTCAGTCCAACGCCGCGTCTCTGCCCGAGGGAGCTGCCCAGACGGCTGAATTAGAGCATCAGCAACGTATGGTTTTGGTGTGGCTGGTCCGTGGCAATATCGAATCGGCCTCGGCTTGCGCCGACAGGTTTGTAGAGTTGGCCGCACAATCCGATGATCCCGCCCTAATGCAGTTGGCTCACGAAACCAGTGGATTGGTTGAGTTGGCTGCCGGTCGGCCCCAGGAGGCTATCAGGCAGCTTTCTCAGACCGACTTTACCCGGACCTGCAGTGAGTATTACATGGCACGGGCCTACGAAATGTCGGGAAACTATACGCAGGCTCTGAAATACTACGGTCAGGCCTTGGACTACGATCAGTACGATCCGCTCTTTCACGCTCTCGTTCAGCGCCGGACCCGCGACAAGGTTAGCGCCATGCTGGTGCTTCTTCGTGAGCCGGGACGAGGTCAGTCTGCACGCAAGCCTCTGGCCGGTGACCTGTAAGCCGCTCCCTGATAAATCGCTTGTTTCAACAGGCCTGATTGCTTTCTTAGACGTTAGACATCTTGTGGACATGTGGCGTAGGCTGTTGTGACTTCGGCCCGGTGCGACAAGTCTGCCGCCCTCTACTCGTGTGAGGACAGATCATGAGAACAGCTCCCAATAGATTTGTAGCGATACTTTTCATCGGATTGATAGCCGTCACCGGCCTCTGGGGCTGCAGTGGTACGCGCAACGACAAGCTCGAGATAACGACGTCTTCGGATGAGGCCCGGCGGGAATTTGAAACCGGCGTTCAGATGTTCAATAATATCCGCTTCCATGAAGCTCAAAGACATTTTGAACGAGCGGCCAAACTGGATCCCGAATTTGCCCAGGCCTATCTCTACCTGGCGCTCTCGAATCCCAGCGCCAAGGGTTTCTTCGATAACATTCAAACGGCCAGTAAACTCGCCTTGAAAGCGTCGGAGGGTGAGCGCCTCCTGATTGACGCCATGCTGGCCGGCGGTAACGGCGAGCCGAACAAGCAGAAGGAACTACTCTTGAAACTGGCCGGACTCTATCCTCGTGATGAGTGCGTGCTCATGTTCCTGGCCTCACAGTATTTCGCCCAGCAGCAATTTGACTCAGCCGTCACGGTATGCGAACGCGTTGTTAAGATAGTTCCCAACTACCCGCCGCCGTACAACATCCTGGGTTATTCGTATCGCTTTCTGAACAATAATGAGGCAGCCGGCAGAGCGTTTCAGGAATACATCAGGCTGACTCCCAATGATCCCAACCCTTACGATTCCTATGCCGAGTTGTTGATGCACGAAGGCCAGTTCGACAAGGCGATCGAGCAGTATCGTCTGGCCCTTAAGCAGGACCGGGACTTTGGTGCCTCCCGGATCGGGATCGCATCCAACCTGGTCTATCTGGGTCGCTACGATGACGCCCGCCGGGAACTTCAAATCCTGTACGATTCCGCCGTCGACAGTGGTCAGCGACGCGCCGCCATCTTGGGAACGGCCGTAAGCTACATCGATGAAGGCAATTTGGAACAGGGGCTGGGCAAGCTCGATGAGCTTTTCCAATTTGATTCGTCTGTTCCAGATCCGGCTACCGCGGCGAATGACCTGGCTCAAATGGTTCCGGTTCTGACGCGTCTTGGTAGATTTCAGGAGTTGGAAAGCCGTCTCGCTCAATCGTTGGAGATAGTTGACAACTCGCAGTTGTTCGCTCGGATAAAGAAGAATGCCCATCTGGATGCCTATCTCTGGCAGGCCGTGACTCTGCTCTGGCAGGGAAATTTCGCCGAGGCTCGTCAGAAGACCGATGCCTTTCTGTCCGAGGTCGAACCCGCCACCAATGCCGCGCGGATACGCAACGCATATTTGATAATGGGCATGATTTCCGTGGGCGAAAAGGATTTCGACCGGGCGATTGCGGAATTGGAACAGGCCGACCCCAATGAGCCTTTCACGAGGTACTTTCTCGCGAAAACCTACGAGGGCAAAGGTGAGCTCACTAAAGCGGCAGACACGTACCGCGATCTGGCGCAAGCATATCAGATCAATTCGGTGAACTACGCGTTGGTCAGAAGAGATGCCGCCAAAAAAGCGGCCGAATTGGGCGGCGTCCCCACACCCTGAAGATTCTTATCGCCGTCCAAAGCCCCAGTCAACCAGACGGCGGGCCTCTTTGAAGCGAAGGTGGTCGCCGGGAACCCCAAGCACCACACAGGTCAACCTCTCCCCTTTTCCATTTTGCACGAGCGTGGTCAGACAGTAGCCCGATTCATTTATGTGACCCGTCTTGCCGCTCAACACCCGGTATTTTGAATTGATGATCATGTTGGTGTTGGCCATCTGGACATACTTATTCTTGCGGTTCAGCAGTCGGCACCGCCAGGTCTTCTGGGATGTGATTACCCTGATCAACGGGTAGTCGTAGGCATAGTGCAAAATCTTGGCTACTTCCTGAGCGGTCGAGACGTTTCGCGAGTCCAGCCCGGACGGTTCGAAGAAGATCGTGTTTTTCAAGCCGAGCTTCTTCACCTTCGCGTTCATTTCTTCGGCGAAAGCCTCATATGTGCCGCTAGTAGTTCGTGCCAGGGCTCGCGCCGCCCGGTTATCAGAATTGAGCAGGGCGGCGTAAAGCAGATCCTGCACACTTAGCTTGTAACCGGTTCTCAGACGCGAGCGTGACGAATTGCGGGCGTCTTCCTCACTGATCGTTGCCGATGTCGCCAGATCAACTTTCTTATCCAGTACCACCATAGCCGTTACCAGCTTGGTAATCGAGGCGATCGGTCTGGGGGCGTCTACGTTTTTGGCGTAAAGCACCTGGCCGTTGTCGTAATTCACTAGCAGCGCCGATTGGGCGCTTATGTTGAGACGTGGAGTGCTGGGAAGGTTTTCGAAATCGAAGGCCAGGGTCTTCTCGCCGGCGGCCTGAACCTCATTGGTGGATATCTCCAGGAAGTAGAGACCGTTGGCCGAGAAGAATACCAACCCGGCCAACAGCAACACTAATTTGCCGTAACGATTTCGCATGTCTCGAAAAGACAGCATGACAATCCTTAACTGTGCCTTATCCAGCGCATGATTTCCGGTAGCGTCGGTCGCTTGCCGTACATGAGAATCCCTATCCGGAACACGCGTCCCGTAACCCATACCGCCCCTACCAATGCTATCACGATGCCGATCATGCTAATGACAGCTTCCAGCATGATGGGTGACAGCAGCGGATTGCCCTCAAAACTGGGCGCCAGTATCGCCACTCTTATCATCATCACCAGAGGTGCGTAAGTCGGGATGAACGACACTATTCGAATCCATCCCTCGTCGGGCATCTGCAACGCTGCCATGCCGATCATCATACCCGGAATGAAGAAGACTACAATAATCGGCATCATCAGAGGCTGAGCATCTTTGGTGCTGTTAACCAGGGAGCCGACAAAGGCGAAGATAGTCGAGAACAGCAGGTAGCCCAGGACAAGGAAAGCGGCGAAACAGATGATCGTAGCCGGATTGAACACGACCTTTGTGATCGACGGATCGATCTGGGTTCCGGTCGACGATGCGAATGCCATCATGGCCGCGCCGCCGGCGATCCAGATAGCTACCTGGGTGAGAGCGGCCAGGCCGCTTCCGAAAATCTTGCCGGCCATAATTTGGAATGGCGTAGCCGAAGAAACCAACACTTCCATGATTCGCGCCGACTTCTCCTCGATCACCGCCTGCATCATCCATTGTCCGTTGATCAAAATTAGCATATAGATCAACATCATCAGGACCATGCCGAACATGAACTTGATCTCAGGGCTGACCGATTCACCCTTCGTGTCCTGACGGGGCAGGTCTACGCTCCGAGTGAGCGCCATGATCGAATCGATGGGAATGTTGATCCCACTGACTTCGACTCGTCGGCGCGACAGCACCTGGCCGAGTTGAGATTCAAACCGGCCTATAGCGCGAATATTGTCCGAGTTCGTCACCAGCAGCAGGTTGGAATCCGCAAGGTACGCATTCGGCTTGATCACGAAGAGATAAGTAAGGCCGCTGTCCCGGATGCACTGCACCAGGTGGCGGTAGGTTTCGCCAAACCGAGCCGTATCTGACGCGGGAATCTCTTCCAGGCGGTCGAGCCGAAACGCCGCTTTGGAGGTATCGCTAAGCTTGTAGCTTGCAACGCCGTTCGTGAGTTCGCGACCGAGGCCATGGCCGTCCAGATCGATGACCGAGTACACTTCGGTGGTATTCGAACCCTTCTGCATCAGGAACGCAGGCAGGAACATCATAACGACCATGAGTACGGGTGTCAGGAGTGTGGTAAACAAGAACGACTTCTTGTGTACGAGCTGTGCGTACTCGCGCTGGAGAATCACCCAGAATTTACGCATGGTGTTCTCCCTTCTGATTGAGCTCAGCCGGATCGACCTTGGCCTGCTCAATGAAGATGTCGTACAGCGACGGCGCCATGACTTCGAACCGGCTCACCTTGAGCCGCTCTACCGCGGCTTTCAGTAGTTCGTGAGGCGGCACTTCGCCGGTCAGTTGAAGTTCCACGTAAGTGTTGAACTCCCTAACCTCTTTGACACCCGGGAGGGTCTTTATAAAGTGGCCATCACCTTCAAATGACATCTGTACCGAATTACGTCCGAATCGTGTCTTGATATCGCCGATGCGGCCGTCGAGAACCTTGTGCCCGCGCGAGATCATGCAAATGTGGTCACACAACTTCTCGGCCTGCTCCATGACGTGTGTCGAAAACAGGATGGTCGTGCCTTTACGCTTCAGCTCCAGCAAGACATCTTTCACGACTTCGATGTTGATCGGATCGAGGCCGGAGAAGATTTCGTCAAGTATGACAATGTCGGGTTCGTGCAGAACAGTGGTGATGAACTGGAGTTTCTGGGCCATCCCCTTGGACAGCTCTTCTACCTTCTTCAGTTCATATTCCTTGAGATTCATGCGTTCCAGCCAGGGACCGATGCGCCGACTGATTTCCGCTTTGGGGCATCCCTTTAGTTCGGCCAGATAAGTGATGACTTCACGGAGGGTGAATTTCTTGTAGAGGCCCCGCTCTTCGGGCAAGTAGCCGATTCGGTCGCGAGCCGGGCCGTCGGCTTCGCGCCCCTCAATGAGGACCCGTCCCGAGTCGGGCGGGACGATATCCATGACCATTCTGATGGTCGTGGTCTTACCGGCGCCGTTGGGACCGATCATGCCGTAGATAACCCCTTTCGGGACTTCCAGGCAGAGGTCTTCCACGGCTATTTTGCCGTCGTACTGCTTGCTGATATTTTCCAGCTTCAAATGCATTGGCACTCCTGCATATAAGTTGAGTAGTTTACTAAACAAGCGAGTAGCGTCAACCAAAATCGGGGCCGGAACCGGATTTTCACGCGACTCCCAGCCTAAAAACAGGGCAAAAGCCCCCAGTTGTTCATCGAAGTTACTACTTGAGCTTAGTACCGAAATTCGAGGTATAGTACGGAAAATTGCGCCGGAGAGTTTCAGGCTACCGTGGTTTCGTAGGTACTTGAAATCGGACGCGGCCGCAACGGGGACAAATCCATTTGCGGCGTTTATGAAAGACCCGCTTCTGCTCTTTCATCGCGCAACGGCACTTGGGGCAAATCAGGGCCATAGTTTATCGCAGGAGGTGTAAAAGGTCGCCCAGAAGGAACTCCACCCGGCCGATCAAAGTGGACATTCTTGACATAACCGTGTAGCCAAAAGTGGTGCCAAAGAAGATCATCAGAAACCAGGTGCCGGTCCTGGCCACCCGACCAAACGCCCCCCGGTGTTCCCGAGTGAAGTAGAAATAGGCGAGCGTACAGAGCACGCCGCACAGGACGACAACCGCTGAGAAGTTGAATACGCCCTCGCCCCAAAGCGGCTGAACTGTCGATGACATTTGGGTCATGGTTCGGGCACCAAGCATCGCCGGAATGGCTACACCGGCGCCGGAACCGATTAGCAGTCCAATCGGAATTCGCGACCAGATAGCGGTCCTGGAGTGGAACCGACCGAACATCAGCAGCCCGAGCGCGAACGGAATAATCAACGCCAGTCGGGCATCTTCGAACAGCGGTACGATTAATCGCGCCATCAGCGTGTTAGTCCAGGTCATTACCAGCACGTAGCCGATAGAGAGTCCGATAAGTAACGACTCCGCTACTTTGTAGAACGGATTATCGCGGTACAGGAAAGATAGCACCGCCAGAGTGAGAATCGCCCCCAGAACCGTAGTCAGGTCCATCAGGCTCCCCTTCCCTGCCGCCGTCTCTTGAAATAGATCACGTTGCCGATCACGATCAGGGCGATAACATACAGATGCATCGCGGATTGAGCCAGCATCCCCCGCGCTCCGGAACCGCCGATGCCGATCAACTGCTCGTACTCGGCGGCGCCGCGAAGTCCGCTGACCATCGCCCGCATCTGACCTGAAGCCAGATATGGATCGTAGGTCGTTGCCATTGCCGCGGCGACAAATGCCGAAATAGTTACCCCGAAACGACCGTGTCCGTACTCCACCCAGTGCATCACCATGGAACCGTCGGTGATCGAAACCACGCCCGCGACGTCGGCGTAGTTGGTGATGTTTCGCAACATGGGAAGACTATCCCAGGGCCGCCCGGTGTAGTCTTGCGGAAAGGTGTGCTTGATCGATTCTCCCATGGAGAGGATCGCCGCTATATACTGTGGGGCGAAGCCCAAATAGACATAATCGCGACCGTATTCCCTCCCATGTTCGCCCGCCACCTGGTGCATCAGACCGTAGCCGATACCAGTGCCTTCCGCCAACAGGGCAATTCCTATCAGGCGGTGATTGCGGGCAAACGCCTGACGCAAGAAAGCCAGCGCGAGAGGACGAATTTCCGGCAGGGCCGACGCTTCGTGATCGAACGAGACAATGAGGGTCGAGCCTTCAGGAAGCGAATCGATATAGTTGAACATGCGCTGGGTTTCGTCGGATATCTGCTGCA
The DNA here is from genome assembly GCA_963735035.1 of uncultured candidate division Zixibacteria bacterium. Taxonomy (GTDB): domain Bacteria; phylum Zixibacteria; class MSB-5A5; order GN15; family FEB-12; genus JAGGTI01. The sequence goes on along the minus strand of CAVTJJ010000006.1, from coordinate 660,932 downwards.
CCGGTTGCACGTTAAGCAGCATCGCGACCACGACCACAATCCCTAGACCGAGAAAGCAATAGTGGCGGCTGTCGAGGTTCATCTTCCGCCTCCCTGCCACGTTCGCTCAATGCCCAGAATTACTCTCAAGGAGGTTGTCAGTGACCCCAGACCGATGCCTATCAGAATGGCCCGGCGGGCCGCCATCGACGGGTTATTCCGCAGCCAATCGGCCACGGGTGTAACATAGTCTGAACCGAAAATTCCGAGATCGGAGCGACTCAGGAGTGTCAGGACGGCCGCCACCAACAGAACGCCGGCCGCAGTAGAACGAGCGCGAAATCCCCGGAAAGAAGCCGAGGCCACAAAGAAAGCCAGGAGTGCGAAGACTGTTGCCTGAAGCGGCACCTGGACATTATCAAATAGCCACATAAACGGAGAGTCACCTTTGATACCCCAGATCAGGGCGACTGTCGGCATTGCTACCAGACCGGCCAGCGCGACTATCCGGTAGGGGCGCTCTTCCCCTCGTTCAACGGCCTGGGCGTTTACTTTGACAAAACTGGCCACCCCGACCAGCAGTGTGAAAGCGAAAATGATTTGATAGTAGTCCTCGATTACGGCGAGATTGATTGCGCGCGCTGTCGGATGGCTCGAAAAGTACAGGACCAGCAGAGCAATCCCAAAGAAACCGCAGACGATTTGAGGCAGTTTCCGCCCCATTAGAAATTCCACCAGGTTGAGGCAGGTTCAGCCGTGACCCAGACGGTCGCGATGATCAGGATGGCGGCGATGGCCATTTTGAGAATATCCTGCGCCCTTACCGAGGCTACTATTGATTGATCGCCTGACAGATATCCGGAGGCGGCAAACAACTCCTCACCGATCAGGGTGTAATCGCAGGCAACTATAAAAAACGCCAGCTGGATAGTCGAATCGGTACCGGCGATTTGTATCGCACCCACCGAATTCCCGGTCTCGGCCAGGATCAGAGATTCGGCTTCGAAAGTCCCAAGCAGAAAGACCGACGCCGGCCGCATGCGGCTGATCATTCCCTCGACCGCCGCTGCGTAACCGAACTGGGACGACGAGACATACATCGTTCGATCCATTCTGACTCGATCCGGGTAGCCCGCCCGGGTGTAACTCTCGCGAATTACCTCCTGCGCGACAGACATGATGACCGGGTCGTGAGTCGGATAGACCAGCGGGCAGTCGTAGCGAGCCGTGGTTTCGGCGACATGGCTAAGGATGTTCATAGAGGCTAATGTCGTGGGTCGCTGTATGTCGCCCCCCCACCCCGGTGTAAATAGCAGGGGGCGGTTCATCTCAGTGGCCCGGCCGATAGCTTCCTCAATCGCCTTGAGACCGGCGATCTCGCGAATCTTGAAGGTCCGGCGTCCCTGGAGATAATAAGTGGTATAAAGAACTATGACGACCGCCAGAACCGTCCCGATCAAAACCGGCAACCGGGAAACATCGATCCAGGCCGGATCGGAGGCCGTTACTATGACACCAGGCATCAAATGTACCACCCTGTAAGAGATTAGACCGGGAGCGGGTCGATCAACTAAAAGATATTTTAATTGACCAATGCGACTGTTAGGTCCTTCTTGAGCCATCTATGTGGAGAATGTAAATATGCGTCAATGCAGCTTGATATTGTTCCTGATTTGTCTCGTTCTGGCACCGGCTCTTTCGGCTCAGACCACTCTCGAATGGTGGCAATTTTGGACCGATCCGGAAATCAGACCGACCATTACGTCCATGGTCGAAGAATTCCAGAAGCAAAATCCGGGCATTCGTGTCAACGTGACCGATCTGACCTGGGCCAACGGCAATGAGAAGATTGCTATCGCTTTCGCTTCGGGGACGGCTCCAGACGTGGTCGAGCTCGGCTCTGACTGGATTGCCCAATTCGCCGCGACCGGTCAACTGGCCGACCTGACCGACCAGGTCGCCACGCAGAAGCTGGAATATCAGGGCTGGTCAATGGCCCGCTATAACGAGAGGATCTATGCCAAACCCTGGATCCTTGGGACCCGTGTCCTCTTCCTTAATCGCACCTTGTTGGGCCGCGCTGGGTACGCCCGCGATTTCATGCCCCTTTCCTGGGACGATCTTGATACCGCTATCCAGAGGGTAACCGCTCTGGGAAAGAACACCTACGGCTGGGGCTCCAATACCGCCGAGACTCATCGGCTTTACAAGAAATTCATGCCGTTCTTCTGGTCGGCGAAATGCCATATCTTCTCCGATGACAACAAGTACTGCGTGATCGCGTCGCAAAAAGCGGTCGAGACCCTCAAATTCTACAAGAAGTTGCACGATTGCTGTGGCTACGTGGCCGATCAGCGCGGTATCGAAGATGCCTTCCTGGATGGGAAGATTGGTGTCATAATGTCGGGCGATTGGCTTCTCAAACGGATCGAATTGGAGAATCGTAAGATCGATTTCGCGACCAGTCTAATGCCGGGACCTGATCCGACTTTTGGCACCGGTCGCCCATTCGTATCCGGGTTGCAATCCGCAGTCTATCCCGGAAAGTCTTTCGAGGGAGGCGAGTTCCTGGCCGTTAGCGCCAAGTCTGCCCAACAGGCAGCGGCTCAAAAGCTGATAGATTTTATTACTTCACCTGAGAACCAACTGCGATTCTGCAAAGCCAATCGGTCGGCGAATCCGTCGAGTCGCACCGCTCAGCAGGACAAGTATTTCCAGTCAAACCCGAATCTGCAGACTTTTGTAATGCAGTTGAATCTTTCCGAGCATCCGCCGGTCGATCCTGACTGGGTGCTGATCGAAGCCGAGATCGAAAAAGCGGTCGAGAAAGTGCTTTTCGAGAACGCGCTCCCAGGTGAGACGCTGCGCATATTGCAGAAAACCATCACGGACATCCACAGGAAATGACGTCATCCCGATCGTCGCTCGGTTTGAGTCTCTCTTCACCGTGGACGCTCACTTTCGTCTTGTTCTGGGCCTTCCCCGTAGTCTATTCGTTCGTGATCGGTTTCACCGACTACCGCCTCCTTGCGGCTGACTACCAATGGGTGGGTTGGGACAACTATCGTCAACTCCTGATTGACCCGGCCTTTCTGTCATCACTCTGGAATACTTTTGTATTCGTCCTTTGGACAATCCCGATTACGACTGTCTTGTCCTTGGCCATGGCTTTGTTGGTCAATCGCCAGTTTAGGGGACGAGCCTTCTTTCGCTCGGCGTTCTTCCTGCCGTCGATTACCTCTCTCGTAGTAATTTCGCTGATCTTCACGAACCTGTATTCTCGGGGCGGCTACATTGCCTTCCTGGCCGAGATGATCGGGTTGCAGGCACCGGTCAACGGGTATCTTTACGATAGTGGTACAGCTCTGTATGCGATAATGGCGATGGATGTCTGGATGTCCCTCGGCTATTACATGCTGATCTTCCTCGCGGGCCTGCAGAGTATTCCGGACGAGCTGTACGAGACTGCGGAAATAGCAGGGGCCTCTCGGGCAAGGACGTTCTCTTCAATTACTCTGCCGCTCTTGCGACCGGTCATGCTTTTTGTAGTTGTGATCAATTCGATTAAATCATTTCAGGTGTTCGTAGAAATCTTCATAATGACCAAAGGGAAATTCAACACTGCCACGGGTGTCTATTACATTTATGAACAAGGGTTGACTACGGCGTTCCGGATGGGGTACGCGTCTGCCGCGGCCTACATCCTCTTTATGATAATTGGAATCTTCTCTATAGTTCAATTCTTATTGCTGCGGAGAAAGAGACCCTTATGGTAGGTCGGGAAGGCACCATCTCTCTGACGTTGCGGTACGTCGCACTGGGCCTGGTGGCGCTGACGATGCTCTTTCCGCTACTCTGGATGTTTCGTGTGTCGTTCATGTTGCCGTCGGACGGAACCGATCTGAGCGCCCTGGTTTCATCGACCTGGACGTTCCAGAACTTTCGCGACCTGTTCACACAAGCGGATATTGGAAGGGCGCTGTTCAATTCTATATTGGTCGGCGGTGTTGTAACGCTCGGCAATATTGTCTTCTGTTTCCTGGCCGCGTATGGACTGGCGCGCTACCGGACTCTGACACACAAATTGCTGTTTGGGGCCGCTCTGTTCGTGCTGATGATCCCGATTCATATCGTAATCATCCCGCTCTATCTGATCTGCCTCAAAGCCGGCATCTACGACAGCTATTGGGCGCTGATTCTCCCTTGGCTGGTCAATCCGATAGGCATATTTCTCGTCAAGCAGTACATCGAGGCGTTGCCGCCTTCGATGGAAGAAGCCGCCCGGGTAGATGGAGCCGGCGAGTTGCGGATAGTCTTCCGCATTGTCATGCCCCTCTGCAAACCGGCCTTGGGCGTGCTGGCAATTCAGGTGTTCTTCACTAACTGGAATTCATTCCTGTTTCCGTTCATCCTGACGTCGCGCGCGTCTCTTCGCACCCTCCCGGTGGCTCTTTCGCTCTATCAGGGCCATCAGGCCATCGATTGGCCGCATCTTATGGCGGGATCGACAGTCGCGGTGGTGCCGATATTGATCGTCTTTTTGTTCATGCAAAGGCAGATTGTTTCGGGTATTACGGCCGGAGCGGTCAAACAATAGGGTCCGGCAGGGTGAACTTTTCTCTTGCGTCGGGTTCAACCGGCCGATAGCATAAAGCGGCGAATATCAGGAAGCCGTTGCTTTCCAAAGGAAAGGAAGGAACATCATGAGAAGTCTTACCATACTCAGCGTGTGTGCCCTGCTCTTACTCGGCGCTTGCGGGGTCAATAAACAATATGTTTCAGAGCAGATAGCCACTTCTGAAGCCAAGACCGCCCTCGACGTGAAGGCGCTTCAGGAAAAGACCGATGCCAACGCCGCCGAGGTGGCGAAGCTTCAACAATTGGCGCTGCAACTTGGCGAAAAGACCGATATGGCCATCAACAAGGCCTCCGGTTTCGAGAAATACCAGGTCATCTGGACCGGCGAAATTAGGTTCGGATTCGACAGCTACGAGATCGACGGGCTGGCTGCGTCCGTATTGGATCAGGCCGGCGCCAAGCTGGAACAGGTTCCCTACGCCCTGGTTGAAATTGTCGGCCACACCGACAAGACCGGCAGCGCCGGGTACAATCTCACGCTGGGTGAGAAGCGCTCCAACGCCGCTCGGAGATACCTCGCCGAGAAGTTCGGCGTGTCACTCTTCCGGATGTTTATCAACTCGTACGGTGCGGAGAAGCCGGTCGCTCTTCCCGATCAAAAGAATGCCGCGTCGAAGAATCGTCGGGTGATGCTGACTATCTGGGGCCTGCCGCAGGCACAGTAAGATATTGTCTTGGTTAGATTCGAAGGCGGGCCAATTCCGGTCCGCCTTTCTTGTTTTCAACTCCAGCTTCAGACTCGTGAAGTTGGAACGCTATTCTATGATAAATTGAGTACCGGCCGACTCGAAGCGCGCCCGCACGGCGATAGTGTCGGCGTAGTTGGCCTGGGTCTCGGCCGGGCGAAACGGACGAATAGAGCCCGGGGTGGGGCGACCGTCCCCGTCGGCGTCAAGGAATCCCGACAAAAGATACTTGCCGGGCGGGACCTTGAATTCGAACATCCGTTGATCGGATGCATGTCCTGCACCCAACGCGGGTACTTTCGTAACGAAGCTCTGTTTGCCTGCCGGCTCTTGAAGCGTCAGGATCGCTGTCTGACCTTCCTTACCGGTAATCTTGACCAGCAGCACGCCCGTAACCGATCCAACGGAGTCGTCGTCCAGAGTGGAGAACTTGTAAGAGCGTAGCGAATCGCCCAGGGGGTTATTGCTGAGGTCGCGGAAGTCCGACTCGGCCACATCCAAACGATATTTCTTCCCGGCCAACAATCGATCCGGCTTCAGGGTGAGATGAAAGACGTCATCCCAGATCGGCTTGCATCCCACTCTCTTCTCGCCCTCCCAGAGCAGGATAGATTGATCAGTAACCATCTCTTGCTTGAGCGGCTCGGACATAGTCAATCCCAACTTGATCTGATCCACGAACAACGCTTTTTCACCCGGCAGAAAGGCCACGACTTCCGGCGGGGCGTCATCATTCGGTGCTTTGACCACAACTGAATCACGAACCAAAGCTGGGGCCTCGGCACTGTACGAGAGCGTGAGGCGATAGATGGCCTCATTCATGTCCGGGAAGTAAAGTGTGACCACATCAGACGGTTCCGCTCCGGTCTCGGCGAATCCGGCGCATTGCAGCTCAGGGGCGGTCGAATCCGAGATCGGTTTGAGAGTGGTCAAGCGGCTATTCAGAGCCAGGAAGCTCGGATTGATCTTTCGACTCAACCGGATTCGAAGCAGTCGGTCTTTGTTCGGAACGACCGAGATGATTCCGGGCGCGAGCGAGTCGAATTGCGTCCCAGGCAAATTAAGACGATCCAGCTTCAGCGGACCACCGACCACAATGTTGCGGTCCGATACGGCAAAGGCCTCGGTGGCTGGATTGAACAGTTCGTCACGGTTCCGGTCTTCAAACGCCAGGAGACTGAATGACCCGTTGGGCAGGTGGCGCAGACTGAATTTGCCGTCGCTGCCAACTGTAGTCATATAGGGCGGATAAACCGAATCGGCAAATTGATAGGTGTCAAATATGCCGGAAGGATAAAGACCGACTATCCATCCGACCGCTGTTTTGGATTCGGGCGTCCACACCTGACCGGCGACCAGACCGCTATCGAGGCTCGAGCCGGTCGAAAACGCGATAGTGGCGGCACTGTCGAGTCGGTTGCGACGCAGATCGGTAACGTTGGAACTGATCGATACAACATAAGTCTGGTTGGCGCGAAACAATTCCGGCAGCTTAATCAGCAGTTCGCTTGACTTCCATTTGAGTTCCGGCGGACGGATCGGGCGGGGCGAAATGAACACTACCGACCCTTTATCAGGTCTCGTCACTGCTTCGGAGAAGTTGAGCCGGATGTAACTGTCGGGAACTACTCCCAAAGCGCCGTTCGCCGGGTACGATTCCACGATGTGCGGTCCGGTCACATCACGCTCACCGCCGGGTGGGGGGCCGACTTCGGCACAGCCGCCTATAAACAGTAGCCAAACTGCGACTGATAGCAAGCCGATAAACGCAGTGCATCGAATCGCCCGATGGTGCGGCATCAGCGCTGCAATTTCTGTTTGATGGTTGCGTTGTCGGGCTGTTGGTCGAGAGCTTTCTGCCACCATTCACGCGCCTGTTTGGTTTTTCCAGTAGATTGATAAGCGTCGCCGAGATGATCGTATATCACCGGGTCACTGTCAAGCTCGACCGCCATCTTGAGGTACTTCACCGCTTCCTTGAAGTTACCGAGACGATAGTAGACCCAGCCGTAACTGTCGAGATAAGCGGGATTCTTAGGTTCCTGCTTGAGCGCCCGAGCGATCAGATCACGAGCATATTCAAGGCGCAGACCCCGATCGGCCAACAGGTACCCGAGGTAGTTGAGTGACGGTGCGTGGTCGGGACTGTTCTGCAGAAGGGTTTCGAGAGTAGCGACCGCGGAGTCGACCTGACCTTGCTGCTCGAACGCCGCCCCAAGCGCAAAGTAAACCTGAACGGCGTTCTTCTCCTCGGTCATTTTGATTAGCGCGTTCCGGTAAGTATCGATCTCGTTTTCCGGTTGCCCGAGGCGACGGTACACAAAGGCCAGCGAGAGCCAGCCGTCGGATATCGACGGGGCCGCCTGTGTCACCAGTTGAAATTCATCTCGAGCACGGTAGTTGTCGTTCTTCAGTGCGGCTACACGTCCGAGATAGTAGTGGTTGGCGGGTTCGGAATCACCCGCCTGCACCAGCGAAGTTAGAATGGAATCGGCGGTGGCCAGAGAATCGGTCGAAATCAACACAATTGCCAAACGGCGCTGAGCCGAATAGTCGTTAGGTTCCAGACGCGCGGCCGCCCACAAATGCGGCAGCGCTTGATTGACCGAGTCCTTCTCCAATAACAGTCGCGAGATCTCTCGCTGTAGAAAAGCATTGTCTGGCTGATCCTGAGCGGCCGTCTCAAAGAGTCGTTCCACTGAGTCGGCCTGTTGGTTCCGCTGGTAAATATCCGCCAGATTCAGCAAGGCATCCATATTGGTAGAGAGCGGGGCGAGTTCGAGCGAACGACGGAAAGCGTCCTTAGCAGCTTTCCAATCGGACTTGACGATATACGCTTTGCCCAGTTCGTTGAGCACCTGATAATTTTCCGGCATGGTCCGCGCCAGGTTTCGGAGGGCCCAGAGCGCCGAGTCGCTGTTACCCTTCTGCTGATAGTAGTTGGCGAGAAACATGTATCCGACGTTCCGGCTCGAATCGAGAGTCAGCATCTGTAGATAAGCCTCGCGGGCCAGATCGTCGTTGCTCAACTGGCGATAGCAAAATGCGATGAGACCGAGCTGCTCAGCCACCGGCGGGGATATCCGCTGAAGCGCTTCCAGTGCTTCGCGAATCTTGCGGTCATATAGCAGCGCCTGGGCATAGGCTATGCCTATTTCGACCGATTGGGGGTAGTACTGCCAGGCGGAATCGTAGAACAACGTAGCGGCTGGGATATCGCCGCTCCCCTCGGCTACCAGCCCGGCCAAATAGAAATCGAGAGCCCGCTGCGGAAGCTGGGCCGGCTTTGGCCTGGCGACCGGTTCAGCCGCTTTCTGTTTGTCGGCCGCTACCTTGCGAGGTGCCTCGTGCCGTCCGGATACCGCCAAGACGCCGGAGGTCATTACCAGAAGAACTAATATCGTTCGTATATTTGTATTCAGTCGGGTCACTCTGCATTTCTTCATTCAGTAAGTCGGTCTTCCATATCGTTTAATGTCCGGACCGCCCTAAAGTTGCAGGCTATCTCGGCTTGAGCCGAAGGTACCTGCGTTTGCCCACTTTGAGCACAATTTCAGAACCCAGGGCAAACTCAAAGCCGACATCGCCGACCTTCTGGCCGTCCAATTTTACCGAGCCGGACTCTATCAACTGACGGGCTTCGCTGTTGGATTTCGCCAGCCCCGCCCTGGTCATCAAATGCACCAGGTATATCTTCGCTGGGTCGATTTCCAGTTTCTTCAGGTCTTTCGCAGTCATCTCCGGCATCTCGTCCGGAAGTTCCTTCTCTGAGAACATCCGGGTAAATTCGTCACTCGCTTCTTTTCCTGAACCAGCCGGATGGTAGCCATCAACAATAGCTATCCCCAGTTCCCGTTTGAGCTCCATCGGGTTGGTTTCGCCATCAGACAGTTTTCGTTTCACTTCTTCCAGCTTACTCGACGAAGCGTCCGTGGTGTACAGGAAATAATCGTAGATCAACCGATCAGGGATCGACATGACCTTGCCGAACATCTCGCGCGGGGCTTCATCGATACCGATGTAATTCCCGAGTGATTTGGACATCCGGCGTTCACCGTCGGTACCGACCAGAACCGGCATGGTCAGAATGCACTGGGGTTCGAGACCGTAGGCTTCCTGAATGGTCCGCCCCGCCAGGAGATTGAACTTCTGCTCGGTGGCGCCGATTTCGATGTCTGACCGGATCGCCACGGAATCGTAGGCCTGCATCAGAGGATACATCAATTCATGGACGGAAATGGGACTCCCCTCCTTGAACCTGATCGCGAAATCGTCCCGTTCGAGCACTCTTGCGACCGTGTATTTGGCGGCCAGGCGCATTACCTCGGAGAACTGCATCTTCTTGAACCAGTCGCCGTTGCGGACCACTTCGGTCTTGGAGGCGTCCAGAATCTTGAAGAACTGCTCCTGGTAAGTTTTAGCGTTCTCCAAAATGACTTCGTATTCAAGTTGCGGGCGGGTGGCGGAACGCCCCGATGGATCCCCTACGAGTCCGGTATAGTCACCCACGATGAGAACGACCTGATGGCCTAACTCTTGGAACTGCTTGAGCTTACGTATGCAGACCGCATGGCCCAGATGGATATCAGGTGCAGTAGGATCAAACCCCTGTTTGACCCTCAAGGGCTTGTTGTCCCGAATTGAGCGGGCCAGCTTGGCTTTCATCTCGTCAAGAGGGAGAATATCCACCGTACCGCGGCCGATTACTTCCAATTGACGTTCGACTTCTTTCAGAACCGACGGGCTGAATTCAGACTGACTCAACATGCACCTGCCTCTCATGCTCCATCTCCGCTATATCGGCTTGGCGTTCAAAGGGATTTAAGTAGCCGATCACCAGCGGGATTGAGGAGTATAACTTTTCGGTGGCCGGTCGGGCAAGAATCAAAGTGGCGCCGAGAAAGGGTATTTTAAGTTGACCCGACCTGCTCCAAGCGGGAAAATACAAGACTATGTCGTTCCGAGCTCGCAAACAAGTATTCGCAGAAAAGGGCGGCCGCAACCGCCTGCGCAATTCGATCATAATTTTGGTCGGCCTGGCGGTTGTTCTCGTGGCCGTGATCGCAGCCCACACCTATACCGTCTATCAGGAACAGCTCCCTTCGTTCGAAAAACTACACAATATTGAGCCGAGCATTAACACGCGCATTTACGATCGCAACGGCGCCCTTCTCAAGGAATTCTACTCAGAAAACCGCGTTCTGGTGCCGCTGGAAGAGATGCCGACCGCTTTGAAAAAGATGCTGATCGCGTCGGAAGATCAGAAATTCTACGACCACTGGGGCGTGGACCTTCGCCGGCTCGTAATCGTGGCCATCGGCAATCTGGTAACCTGGGATATCCGCGGGGGCGCGTCGACCATTACCCAGCAGTTGTCCCGGATGCTCTTCCTCACCCAGAGCCAGACACTTGAGCGCAAAATCAAAGAGGCCATGACCGCGGTCAAACTGGAGCGGACTTACTCGAAGGATGAAATCCTCGAGATGTATCTCAACCAGCACTATTTCAGCCGTGGCGCGTATGGCGTAGCGGCCGCAGCACGACTTATTTTCAACAAACAGGTCTCCGATCTGAATATCAACGACTGCGCTATCCTGATCGGGATGCTCCCCGGCCCCAACATCAACTCTCCCCTGAAAGACGCCGAGAAGGCTCGACTCGCCAGAAACCGGGTACTCACTTCATACTATCATTTTGGCGGGATCACCCAGCAGCAGTACGATTCGCTTCGTCAGGCGCCGATCGAGGCTACTCCGCCGGTCGAAGACCCAGGTATAGCCCCCTATTTTACGGAGACAATCCGACGCGAAATTCTCGCCAAGTACGGTGAGGACGTTCTCTATTCCGGTGGGTTGAAAGTTTTCACATCGCTGGACGCCCGACTGCAGCAGGTGGCCGAAGCCGCGGTGTTCAAGAAGGTCGATTCGATACAGGCCGATATCGAGCGGAGCTACGGCCGCTTTGACAAGAACTACACCATGTTCCAGCCGGACACGGTCGACGAGCGGGGCGATTCTATCCGCGTCTATCGGAAGGTGCAGGCGGCGTTCGTTTCAATCGACAATTCAAACGGCGATGTTCTCGCCATGGTTGGCGGTCGCTCGTTCAACCAGTCCGAGTGGAACCGCGCGGTACAGGCGAACCGTCAGCCGGGTTCTTCATTCAAGCCGTTTATCTACACGGCGGCGATTGACAACGGCATTAACACGACTGACATCATGGATGATAACCCGATTGTGCTCGACATCCCGGGAGCCGAGCAGTATCGGCCGCACAATTACGACAACGAGTTCAAAGGTCCCCTGACCATCAGAGACGCGATCAAGATGTCTCGCAACCTGGTGGCGGTCCGGTTAATTCTCAGAGTCGGCCCCGAGGAAGCGATTTTCTACGCCCGGCGGATGGGTATTACCACGCCTCTGGAGCCGGTGCCATCTCTGGCGATCGGCGCCTGTGAAGTTAAAGTCGTGGAAATGGTCTCCGCCATTTCGACTTTCCCCAACCGGGGTATTCACATCCCGTATCGCTACATTCATAAAATCGTCGACCGATACGGCCGGGTGCTCGAAAACAATACGGCCATTCAGAAGGACGAAGTCCTGTCGGCGCCGACGGCGTACATAATGACCAGTCTGCTGCAATCGGTGATGGAACCAGGTGGTACCGCGGCGCGGGCGCGCTGGATGGGGTTCACTCGTCCCGCCGGAGGCAAGACCGGCACGACCAACAACTTCTGTGACAACTGGTTTATAGGTTTTACGCCGCAGATCACGTCGGGTGTCTGGATCGGGTTCGACACCAAGCTGGCCATCGGCGGTGGAGCCGACGGCGCTACCAATGCCGTGCCGGTGTGGACAGAGTATATGATCGCGGCCCATGATTCCCTGCCCATTATGGATTTTGAAGAACCGGAAGGCATCGTCCATCTGGACGTCTGTGCCGAATCGGGCGAGATTGCCACTGATCGCTGTCTGGACGTTCGTGATGAGATCTTTATCGAGGGGAACCAGCCGACTGTAACTTGCCACCTGCACCCGTCGACCGGGTTGCACCGGGGTGACCACCAGATGCTTCTCAGGCAGGATGCACCCGATACGGCCGATGACCGGACCCATTTCTAGGCGGGGTTTTCAGAGTGAAAGTCGGGGTTGACAGGCGGGGACGGACAACTTACTTTCGTACGTCCGGCCTGACTATCTTTAGGTGGTTGGCAGGGATTCGGCTTTTGCCGGAGTGGTGAAATTGGTAGACGCAGAGGACTCAAAATCCTCCGGTAGCAATACCATGCCGGTTCGATTCCGGCCTCCGGCATATATCAAGTCAGACATTTCTTCGAAAGTATTCCGAACAGTACGTGCATAGCCGACCCGGCCGGGCTTTCGTCAGCACGTCAACGATTTACATATTACAACTCAAGTTTGTGAATTAGCCCCCATCCTATTCTGTCATCGGGGCGCTCCAAACTTTAACATTACATAACATTCCAGAATTGAATAAACCTCGCGCATCCCACGTCCATTTTACAGGCAGCAACCAAGAACCGACACAACCCGAATGCTTGAAAAAGGATGAAACCATATATGTTCACGAATTGCGACCGTCAAGCGCCCACTAATATTCTGTTAGTCCTGTTTTGCCTAATCTCAGCCGCGATCGGAGTTTCGACCGCCACCGCTTCAAATCCGGTCCCCGGGGAGAGTTCAGCAGAGGCAGACTCGGTACTGCAAGTGATCACGCCCGAGCTGGCGGGTTCGGTTTCGTCCTACAAAGTGCTTACAGGACACACCGGCAACGTTTGGTCGGTCGCATTCAGTCCCGATGGAAACTTGCTGGCCTCGAGCGGCGATGACCGTACCGTGCGTCTCTGGGATCTCAGCACTTTCTCACTGGCCCGAACGCTTTCCGGCCACGCCGGCAGAGTAACCGGCCTCACCTTCAGCCCGGACGGCCAAACTATCGCCTCCGGAGAAGCCACCCAGAACTTCGCGGTCCACAATCAAATCAGAATTTGGAACCCAGCCGACGGCAGCGTGACCCGTCAATGGGGCAGCCATCTTGGCGGGGTTTGGAGCCTGGCCTATCGAAACGGCACCAACGTTCTGGCGTCAGCCGGCATCGACAATCTGGTTATGCTCTGGGACGCGACCACCGGGCTCGTGCTCGACACCCTCATTGGTCATACCGCCTGGGTCCTGTGTGTCAGTTACAGTCCGACCCAAAACTTGATAGCGACGTCAAGCATTGATCAGACCGTGAAGATATGGAACGCTGACACCGGAGAGCTGGTACGCACCCTGACCGGGCACACTAACAACATCGGGTTTGTCACTTTCAGTCCCGATGGGACCATGCTGGCTTCGTCGGCCGATGACTACACGATCCGCTTTTGGAATGTTGCCGACGGCCAATCGATCCGTGTCAATCAAGCGGAGCAGAACTGGGTCAACGGTCTGGCTTTCAGCCCCGATGGTCGTGTGCTTGCCTCCACCGGGCATAATGGATCGGTGCGGCTGTGGGAGGTCAGTACCGGTATCCTTCTGCGAAATCTGACCGGGCACACCCAACCGGCGATCAGGGTGGCGTTCAGCCCCGACGGGAAAATGATTGCCAGTGCCAGTTGGGACCGCACGGTTCGTATCTGGGGAGTGCTTGGACCGGCCGACAAAGACCCGGACGTGGACGGAATCCTTTGGCCGACCGACAACTGCTTCCTGGCCTACAATCCCGATCAGAGTGATGCTGATTGGGACGGCGTCGGAGATGTTTGTGATGACTGCACCGACGCCGACTTTGACGGTTTCGGCAATCCAGGATTCCCGGCGAATACCTGCGCTCTCGACAACTGTCCCTCGATTGAGAACACGGCTCAGACCGACATTGACCACGATGGTGTTGGCGACGAATGCGACAATTGCCCTTTCGTTTCCAACCCCGGTCAGGAAGATCGCGATCTTGACGGTCTTGGTGATGCCTGCGACGGGTGTTGTGTCGGACGAGTCGGCGACGCTAATAGCGCGGGTGGCGATGAGCCAACGATTGGCGACGTCTCAGTCTTGATCGACGCGAAGTTCATTACGGGTACGTGCGTCGGACTTCTGGGCTGCTTATCTGAAGCCGACGTCAATCAGTCGGGCGGCTTCAATCCCACGTGCGATGACGTGACGATCGGCGACGTTTCGACGTTGATAGACTACTTGTTCATTACAGGATCTTCGAAGGGTCTGCCTGTTTGCCTATAAGTCAGAACCGGCGACTCTTCAGTTGCCTCACGGGATACAATCTAACCGGCAGCCCGTGCAAACGTTTCAATAGGCAACTCCCCCAAGCTTCCGCAACGCTCCACACTTCGCAGATATAATCCAATCTGAGCTTGGAAGAACCATCTTCTTCTGCTATTGTTTCAGTATACTGGTAATAGTTGCGCCCATAGCCGGGTATGCGACCGGCACACGGAATATATGTAGAAGGAGTGCGGATTATGGCTACAAGACACGCTTCAGCCGTATGGGAAGGAAACCTGATCCAGGGCCACGGCACGATGAAGCTCGGCAGCGGCGCCTACGAAGGCCCGTATACATTCAAATCTCGTTTCGAAGACGGGGCCGGCACCAACCCTGAAGAATTGATCGCTGCTGCTCACGCCGGGTGTTTTTCGATGGCGCTTTCACACGGGATCGCCGAGGCCGGTCACAAGCCCAAGAGTGTGAAGACATCGGCCGAGCTCACGCTGGTCAAGGGAGCCGACGGATTCCGGATTGAGACGATTCATCTCACGACACGCGGCGAAGTCCCCGGTATTGATGAGGCAAAATTCAAAGAGTACGCCGAGGGTGCCAAAAAAGGCTGCCCGGTCTCCAAGGCCTTGACCGGGGTCAAAATTACGCTCGACGCTAAGCTGGTGTGAGGATTTGCCAGTGGCCTGACGGTAAAGTCTTCAAGCGTCAGGTCACACCCCGCCCAAGGGGCGGTGCAGGACCTGACGCAACCTTGAAACACTCTATATAGAGGTCCTAATCGGGTTGCGGCTGGTCCTGCGACCCGCCAAGGCGGGGCGTGTGACCTGCCGCATTGTTCACGTGCCCGGTCCGCCGCGGCGGACCCACATCTGCAGTCGCCGTTAAACTCTAGTGCCCGGCAGATGTCCACATCTGCCGACTTTACGAGATACCGTAAGAGCTGAATTCTTACACAAAGAACATCAGGAGTACCGCTAACCAGACCAGAATTGTCCCGATAATCGCCGGTGCTTTGGAACCGCCGACCATGAAGGCGAAAGCCGAATACAATAAGGCGATTCCTAAGCGGGCGGGAATCTTGGTAAAGGGGCGATAATTGATTGCGTGGGCAATGAGCAGCAGACCGGCCAACAGGGCGGCCAGATAGATCAGCCAGTAATATTGGTTCTTGGCGGCCGCTGTTCCGCTTGAATCCTTAGCCATCTTTCTTCACCTGCTCCTATATCATTCTGAGCGCCCGACACCTATCAATGGTTTCGGTGATCATATTCGCCCAGGAAATCTTCGATACCTTTGGCTACGGCGCGCGCAACCTTGCGACAGTATTGATCCGTCCGAAGCATCGCTTCCTGCTCAGGTATCATGATGAAAGCACATTCTACCAGCACGGCAGGATATTGTGTCGGACGGTCAACCGCCAGATTGCCGTGATAGAGTCCAAAATCGGGCATCCCGGTAGCTGCGAGCATTTCCTTGTGAATCTCTTTGGCCAATAGTGCCGAATGCGGGTGATAGTAATAGGCCGACACCCCGTTGTTGGTAAACGGGTTTACACCATCGGGCAAGGCGTTGTTATGAATTGAAACAAACAAGTCGGCATGCGCGAGCTTGGCGATAGCCGGGCGATCGTTCAATGCTACGTGATGCATATCCTCGCGAGTCATTACTACCTTTGCGCCGCGTTTGGTGAGCTCGTCGCGAAGCGCTTTGGCAATATTCAGATTTGCCTCAGCCTCGGTAAGTCCGGTGGGGCCGATAGCGCCGGGATCCGACGCGTGGCCCGGATCGAGTACGACCGTCTTCCCCCGAATGTCTCCGACAGGAACTGGCGGCCGGATGATCTTGAGATAGAAGGTATTGCCCTCGTAACATGTGTCATACCCCCAGAGGTCTTTGGAGAGTACGAGTTTCACTTCGTACAGCCCCTCTTCCGGCTGCGACCATGAGGCCATGTCGATTAATGAGTCGGCAAAGTCATACCTGATCCAGTCGGTGTTGCTCGTCAGACCGAACAACTGCAGGCGCAACGTGCGGGCATCGTCTTCGTAAACTCGAAAAGGATGTCGGCCGCTCAGGGCGATTTCGACAAGCACGTCATCTTTATGGCTGTACGTTCGCACCGTAGTGGGACGTGACTGCGGTGGTAGAATGCCTTGTGCGAGCGGTACGACGGCAATCTTCTCAATCCATGCATACTGAGTGCGTGAAAGACGGGCGCGATACCAGTCACCCTCCGAGCCGACTACCAGGGCCTCGACTCCGGCAGGCTGGTATATCGCGAAATAACCGAGACGGGGTCCATAACGGAGCGTTTGCACTGAATCGAGGAACCGCACGGTAAATGGATACGCCGGATTGTTGAGGCTGATCTTGTAGCTGGATTCTTTCGTGATCGAGTCCGGCGCGGCCACCAGTTTCGTCTGGTGCTCGGTTTCAGCAGTCGCCGTCGAATCGTCCGCAGGCGGATGGATGTATCGTTCAGGCGGGGTCGCCAGATGATAAGTCACCGGCACATTCGTCACCGAGACAGATTCGGGCACGCTGTAAATGCCCGAGTACACACCTTCGATCAACAAAGTATCCGGCACAGCCCCGACTCCGAACACCGTCTCGCCCCAATAGGGTTGCTGGGCCGGGTCGGTCTCGCTCATCGGAACCGAATCGACTACGCCCGGGATCGAGAACCAGGCGTACATCCGGGGCGTCCCCTGGAACATGACATTCAAGATATCCCCGGTTGAAAGAGTCAGATCACCGCCAGGAGGATTATAGTCTCCGGCGATGGCAAGGCTGTCTTCGGGGAGCGATCGGCGTGGCGAAGGTATTGAGACTTTCACGCTGTCTTCACACAGCAACAATGCGCGCTCCAGCTCTGATCCCTTGAGAGGAAGTTCCGTCTTCCGCAGAACCCGGAGATGAAAGACGAACTCCCCCGGAGCAACCGGAAGAAACGCCAGGAAGCCACCCGCTTGGTGAACTGGTATGGTCTGGCCATTTATCTCCAGATGATCGGTGGCGCTCTTGAAATCGCCGGTGATAGAGCCGAATATGAAAGTGGAATCGACTGCCGCAATGTTCTGCCCCGGCTTGGGATACACGACTTTCATCGACACACCGGCGTGAGCCGTCAGGGGGATGAGCGCCGCCAGCAGACAGGGAAATACCCATCCCAACAAACGCCAGGACAGCCGTTTCCGATTAGTCGCGAATGTACTTCTCGACCACATCACGTTTTAGAGCCGGGCCGCCGATTATTTCACGGTCGACCTGGATCGTTTCTTTATTGTATATGATTCCCTGGGCGATGTCGACTTCGAGCAACTGCGGTGAATCGAGATCGTGGTAGTCGGCCAGCGACGACATATAGACCGACTGAGCGATTCCGACCGATGATTCCACCATGCAGCCGAGCATCACCTTTTTCTTATCCTGGCGCGCCTGACGGGCGATCTGCATGGCCTCGATAATTCCGCCGGTCTTCTCCATCTTGATATTCACGCCGTCGCAGTTCGGGGCCAGCTTCTGGTAATCCTCAAAGTTGCTCATTCCTTCGTCGACTATCAATTCGACGTCCTGATGCTTGCCCTTCATGAGAGGCCAGTCGCCAATGTACTTGGTGTCGGTCGGCTGCTCGATAATGCGTATGCCTATCTCCGCCAGATGATGAATCATCTCTTCGGCCTGCTCGGGCGTCCAGCCACCGTTGGCATCAACCCGAAGTTCCTTCCCCTTGACCTTGCCGAGCGCGAGGATCAATTCGGGGTCATGCTCGCTTCCCATCTTGATCTTCACGATGGGCATGTCGCAAGCGTTGATCTCTTCGATGACGCGCGCGGGGTCATCAATACTGATGGTAAGGGAATTCTTGATGCCTACCGGGGCTCCGAGCGAGAGCACCTCCCAGGGGTAACGCTCTGTCTCACCCGACAGAAAATTCAGCACCATTCCGGAAAGAGCCGAGCGTACTGTTGGATGCAGGTCATACTGGCCGATAGCCTGCAACGCCTCGAAGTCCAGCACCTTCAGCTTACTCAGGAGTTCAACTCCCCGGTGCAGATCGGTGACCATTCTTTCGACAGTCGGTCCGTACTTGACCGAGGCGGCCGCCTCACCCGAATATCGATTGTTGAGAATGGCGATGAGATTGATCTTCTCTCCGGCCCCTCCGCCGGAGATGGAAAACTTCTTCTTCAATGGCAGAGAGACTTTTATGGTCTCAATCTGGATCACAAAATCCTCCTCGCGGTTGCAAAATCCCTGTCCAGATCGGGCCGGTAGTCATCGGTACCCGGCCGCAATGAGTTAATTCTGACTCCGGAGCCGCCCATTGAAGCGTGAATGATCTTATCTCGTCCCAGGGCAAATCCGACATGACGTTTGAAAAACAACAGGTCTCCGGTTCTTACGGTTTCCCGCTCCACCGGTTTTCCGACTTTGATCTGGTCCTTGGTATCTCGTGGTACATAGATACCGAATCGGCTCAAAACGGTTCTTACTATACCGGAACAGTCAAATCCGGCGGGAGAAATTCCGCCCCAGAGATAAGGCACTCCCAGGAAGCGGCGCGCTTCTCTCACTATATCAGCCCCAGAAGCTTCGGGATGTTTCGGGACGGGAACGAGACCGTTGCTCGTGACTAGGAACTTACTTCCATCCATCCGCAGGCAAGTCGCCCAACCCTGTCGATGCGACGCCACCCTGATCCGGGTGCCATAAAATAGAAAATGAGGCGATTCAGAGGATCGTTTGTCCACGTTGATGACTTTGACCTTCTCTTTCACCACAACGAATTCAGCCGCCTTCTTGTACACGGCGACCGCCCGATTGGACGCTTCGCATAAGAATCGTCGGTCCACCCAGCCGGCATAGCCATCAGGTTGAATGACTCGGACATATCCTTTACGAACAATCCCGACATAGACAGGTTCGCCAAAAAACAACTGGCTGGCCCGTTCGGCGGAGAACTTCGGCTCGCACCGAAGATCGAGCAGATTGGTGATGACAAACGCCTGCTTCACCTTACTACCGTAGCGACTATGTCGATGGGGATCAATTAAAAACCGGGCCAAGGGGCCCGGTTTCCAATATCCAAACCGTTAGATGTCTAGCGTTTTGCCGTGGCAAGCACTTCCTTGATCTGTTTTAGCGCCGCCCTGATGTTGTCAATCGAGTTGGCGTAAGAAAACCGGGCATACCCTTCGCCATGTTCACCGAAGGCGGATCCGGCCAGACACGCCACGCCCGCCTGCTCCAGCGACATGTCGGCGAACTGTTTCGAATTCAGCCCTGTGCCGGTGATGTTGGGAAAGACGTAGAACGCCCCTTCCGGCTTCTTACAGTGTACCCCTTCCATGCTGTTGAGGCCATCGACGATTACATCGCGCCGACGACGGAACTCGGCGACCATCTGGTCGATTTCGGTCTGAGGGCCGGTAAGCGCCTCGATCATGGCATACTGCGTGAATGTGGCAGTTGAGGAGAAGGCGTTAATCGCTATGGTGAAGAGATAATCTGCCAGCCGCTTAGGCATGCAGGCAAAACCAAGTCGCCAGCCTGTCATGGCATACGTTTTCGAGAGACCATCTATGGCGACTGTCCGATCGAGAGCGCCGGGTATGGCCGCGATCGACTTGAATTGGGTGTCATATACAATGCGCGAATAAATTTCGTCCGACAGAATCCAGAGATCGTGCTTCTTGGCCAGGGCATAGATGGCCTCAAGGTCTTCCCAGGTAAGTTGTCCGCCGGTCGGATTCTCCGGCGAATTGAGAATGATCATGCGAGTCTTGGGCGTAATCAATTTCTCGAAATCGCTCACCAGGAAACGAAAGTCGTTCTCTTCACGCAATTTCACTGATATCGGAGTCGCGCCGAGATATTTGGTAACCGACCGATAGGTCGGATACCCCGGATTGGGCACGATTATCTCGTCCCCAGGGTTGATGAGCGCCATCATCGAGCAGTAGATGAGCGGCTTGCAGCCGGGCATGATTATCGAGTTCTCGGCTCCCCAGGTCACCCCCCGGGTGCGAGACATATACTGGGCCACGACTTCGCGGCCTTCCGGGATGCCCCCCGACGGCGCGTAGTGGGTCTGACCTCTCAAGATTGCCTGGTAGGCGGCCTCGGTGATATTGCGCGGGGTATCGAAATCGGGTTCGCCGATCTGCATATGGATGATCTTGCGACCTTCCTGTTCCATCCGTCGTGCCTTGGCGAGGACTTCGAAAGCCCCTTCCGATTCCAGCCGGGTTATGTTGTCAGCGTATCTCATTTTCCAACCTTTATCGCGAGATTATGCTTCAAGTAACACTTTAACTTGCTTCGCTATGTACTCAGCTGTCAGGCCGAACCGTTTCATCAGTTGCCACGGCCGTCCGGACTCGCCAAACCGATCCGGAACGCCGATCATGGCGAAACGGCACGGCTTTCTGGTCTTTCCGGACTGCTCCGCCAGCACGGCCACTACTAGATTTCCGAGACCACCAATCTGGTGTTCTTCGGCGGTTATGACCGCTCCGGTTTCCAAGGCCGCTCTGGCGACCGCCGCCTTGTCTAGCGGCTTCAAAGTATGAAGATGCAACACGCGGGCCTGAAGGTCAAGGTCAGTGCGTAGGATATAGGCCGCCCGGAGCGCCTCGGCTGTCTCCGGGCCACAGGAGACTATTGTGACCGCCTCGCCTTCGGAGCGGTATGACCCGGCCGGAATGGCCTCGAAAGCGTCAACCAGCCGGTCAGACTCCTGTCGATATCTGAAAATCAACCCCTCGCCGAACTTGAACGGGGTATCTTCTGACGTCATGACCGGGGTCGCCTCGCGAGCCAGACGAAGGTACTTGGGGCCAAGGACGTCGAACAGCATGGCGCGGGTCATCTTTTCGGTCTCGAAAGCGTCACAGGGAACGCCCACGTGCATATTGGGGAGTCCGGTCATCTGAAAAAGGGACTCCAATTCCTGATGCGTGGCGCCGTCGGGGCCGACCGAGACCCCACCGTGAGCTCCAACAATCAGGACATTGAGGTTGGCATAGCAGACCGACACCCGAACCTGGTCGAGATTTCTGGCGGACGAGAAGACTCCGTAAGTCCCGAAAACCGGAATCTTCCCTTCCTTGGCCAAACCGGCCGCAATAGTAGTCGCGTTTTGTTCAGCGATCCCGACTGAGATGAACCGTTCGCGGCGTTCCGGATGGTTCTTGTAGAATTCAGAGATGCAAATTGAGTCCGAGATGTCAGCGCCGAGACAGACAATTCTGGGATCGTCGCCGTGCTTTTCCAGCGCCACGCCGAAACCGATACGGGTCGGCTTCATCTCGACTTTCATCCGTGGACCGGCGTTCCACCAGAAATCGCGGGAGTATTTCGGAAGTGCCGTAGCGAGACCTTCTTCAACACGAACTTCGCACTCACGCGCATAGGATAGCATCCGATCGACCTCGAAAGCGTCCTTCAGTTTGAGCTCTGTCAGGGCCCGGTTGAGTTCTTCGCGGTTGGGCGCCTTCCCATGCCAGCCGACCACGTTCTCCATGAAGGAAACGCCGTGCCCCTTGTTGGTGTGGCATATTATGGCCGCAGGCTTGCCTTTTAATGGTCGATTGCAGGCAGTCTCAAGCTTGGCGACAAGGTCGCCCATATCATGGCCGTCGGCGCTAACCACATCCCAGCCGAAAGCGCGGTACTTGTCGGCGAGCGGCTCGATGTTCATGACATCCTTGACCGGGCCATCAATCTGGAGCCGATTTAAATCTATCAGGGCGATAAGATTGCCCAAGTGATAGTGCGCGGCCGACATGGCGGCCTCCCAGATCGAACCTTCCTGCTGCTCGCCATCGGTACAGATCACGAAAACCCGGTATTCATTCTTATCGAGTCGGCAGGAGAGGGCCGTGCCGACTCCAAGCGACAGCCCCTGCCCTAATGAACCAGTGGAAAATTCTACACCACCGAGCTCCAGTCGGTGCGGGTGGCCTTGAAACGGTGAACCAAGTTGCCGAAGCCGAACTATTTCGTTCTGATCGAAGTATCCGGAGACCGCCAGGGCAGTGTAGAGTGCGGGGGCTTTGTGTCCTGCCGACCAGATAATCCGGTCACGGTCGGGCCAGTCAGGTTTCTTCGGGTCGTGTCTGGCTACTTTGAGGTAGAGCGCGGCGGCGATGTCCATCACGCCGAGGGTTCCACCCGAATGTCCCGAGCCGGCCGCGCAGAGGGCGATCAGGTTGAGACCCCGCATGTAGCGAGCTCGCTCGCATAGTTCGTCTATGGTGTATTCGCGGACAATGTTGCCCGTAGTGGAATCAATAAGCGGCACGGCGGTTCCTCGTTACCTGCATTACCAATTGCAGCGATTAGGAATAAGCGGCCGAATGGCCAGACTGTCAAATGAATTAGGAATCGAGACGTGATAGCAGGGTGCGTACTTTCCGACTGAGGTCGGCCTTTGTGCCGTTGTTGAGAATAACATGATCGGCGCGACCGAGATATTCGCTGTACGGCAACTGGGCCCTCTCCCTCGCCAGAGCATCCTTGCGATCTACTCCCCGCGCTTGAAGACGATTCAGGCGTAGCTGACGGGAAGCATGGACGACAATCACGCAGTCAACTTCGCGATCCATCTTCCAATACAGCAGGAGAGCGGCGTCAATCACAACGATTTTTCCCCCGCGCTTTGCCTGGCGTAATTGTTTTCTTAACTCGGCCAGCAAGTATGGATGCACGAGCGAATTCAGCTTGATGCGAGAATCTTCACCGGCAAAGGCCAGCTCCGCCAGCTTCTTGCGGCGGATAATCCCTCTCGAATCGATAATAGTGGGACCGAACGCGCGAACGAGTTTGAGTCGAAGTGCCTGCGATCTATCTACGACCTCGTGCCCGATCTGATCGGCACTTATGACAATCGCACCGAACCGCGCCAATATCTTGGCGACACTGCTCTTGCCTGAACCAATTTGTCCTGCCAGACCGATGATCATATTCACAATTACTCACGGGGTTATCGGCTACTTCGCTTCAAGCCAGTTCTGGCCAGTTCCCATATCGGCCACCAGTGGCACTTTCAACGTCGCTGCCTGCTCCAGTCCGGTTCGCACCAGCCGGGTCACTTCCTCAAGTTCGTCTTTATGGACATCGCAAACGAGCTCATCGTGCACTTGTAATACCATCCTGGAGCGCATCGGCTGCAGACGCCGGTCGATATCAATCATGGCCACCTTTATTATGTCCGCCGCGGTGCCCTGAATCGGCGTGTTGATAGCGGTGCGCTCGGCGAACTGACGGATATTGCAATTCTTATCGTTGATCTCCGGTAGGTAGCGCCGCCTGTTGTACAGCGTGGTCACATAGCCGGTACGGCGGGCGAAAGCAATGGTATCGTCAATGTACTTCTTGATGCCGGGATAGCGGGCAAAGTAAGTATTGATGAATTGCTTGGACTCCTCTAAGCTCATCTCCGTCTGCTGCGACAGCCCGAAAGCCGACACTCCGTATATCACCGCAAAATTGGCCGTTTTGGCGACGCGTCGCATCTTGGAGGTCACGTCGGTAATGTTCACCCCAAACACTTCAGCCGCGGTGCGGGCATGGATGTCTTCGGCATTCCGGAACGCCTTGATCAAACCGACGTCGCCGGTATAGTGCGCCAGAATGCGAAGCTCGATCTGGCTGTAGTCGGCCGCGAGTAATACATGATCGGCATCACGCGGGACAAAGGCTTTTCGGATTTCCCGGCCTTCGTCGGTACGAATCGGGATATTCTGAAGATTGGGGTCGGTCGATGATAACCGCCCGGTAGCCGCGATGGTCTGATTGAAAGTAGTGTGTACACGTCCCGTCTCGGGATTGATCAAACGTGGCAAGGCATCAACATAGGTGCTCTTCAGTTTGTTCAGTTGGCGGTAGTTCAGAATGAGTTTCGGGAATTCATGCACGAGCGCCAGCTCTTCCAAGACGCGCACGTCTGTCGAGAACCCAGTCTTCTTGGCGGTCTTGCCTTTCGTAGGCAGCGCAAGCTTTTCGAATAGGATATGCCCCAGCTGCTGAGTGGAGTTGATGTTGAACTGCCCGCCCGCCATTTTGTAAATCTGGCCTTCGACTTCCGCCAGACCTGATTCCATCTGAGCGCTCAACTCGCCCAGGAAGACATCATCAATCCTGACACCGGCCTGTTCCATGTTGGCGAGTACCTTGATCAAAGGCAGCTCGATGTCATAATAAAGGTTCTTGAGTTCGAGTTTCTCGATTTCAGGCGCCAGCACACCGTGCAGCCGGAACGTGAAATCAGCATCCTCGCCGGAATAGAAGGTCGCTTTGTCGACCGGTACGATATCAAACGTCTTCTGCCCCTTGCCACTGCCGATGAGATCGGTAATCGGTTGCATCTGATAATCGAAATGTCGCAACGCCTGGGCGTCGAGTGAGTGCTGACGCAGGGTCGGATTGATTACGTACGAGGCAATCATCGTGTCGAACGATATCGGGGCGATCTCGATGCCGTAACGTCTCAACACATGGAAATCATACTTGATGTTCTGCCCCAACTTGCGGACGGCGGAATTTTCCAACAATGTCTTCAGCAGGGATATCGCGTCATCCAGGAGCAGGTTCTTCTCAGAGTCGGTAGTATGACCTACCGGAATGTAGTAACCAACGCCGGATCGGTCAGATAGCGATACACCAACTAATTGAGCGGTGAGAGCGTCGGTGGAAGTGGTCTCGGTGTCTACTGCAATAATATCCGTCTTGTTCATGATAGCGACTAGCTTCTTGAGATCAGCCAAGGTCGCAACGGTGTGATAAAAGGCTTTGGTGGCAGTTGCAGAAGTCTTGTCCGGTGTCGCTGCGACGGTCTCGGGCAAAACCTGTTTAAGCAGGGAGGTAAATTCCAACTCAGTAAAGAGTTGTTTCACCCTGGCGAAATCGGGCGAACGGCGTTTCAGAGTCTCAAGGTCTACCGAGATAGGTGCGTCCGTATGAATCGTGGCCAGGACTTTCGAAAGTCTCGCCTTATCTACGTTACCTTTGACCTTCTGCTGAACGCCCGCGGGCATGATCTTGTCGCAGTTTTCGAGGACGCCATCAAGCGTGCCAAATTGCTCCAGAAGCTTGTCGGCCGTCTTGGGACCGATACCGGGTACGCCGGGGATGTTGTCCGATGAATCACCCATCAGGGCGAGTTTGTCAATGACCGTCTCCGGATATACCCCGAATTTCTCTTTGACCTCTTCCCGTCCCATCCGTTCGGGAGCCTCGGAAGCTTTGCGCGGGACATAGATGCTTACATGGTCATTGACCAGTTGGAAGAAGTCTTTATCACCCGTCACACACCAGACATCGAATCCTTCGCGTACGGCCTTGACTGCCAACGTGCCGATCAGATCGTCAGCTTCGAAACCTTCCATGTCGAGAGCCGGGATGTTCAGCGCCGCCACTACCTGCTGGATACGGGGTAGTTGGGACACCAGATCGTCGGGCATCTTGGCGCGAGTGGACTTGTAATCCGCGTACATCTCGTGGCGGAAAGTCGGCTTGCCGGTGTCGAATGCAATCGCCAGATACTCCGGTTCTTCCTCCCGCATAATCTTCAGCAACGAATTAACCAGGCCGAACGAGGCCGATGTATTCTCCCCTTTGGAATTGATCAGCGGATTGCGGATAAACGCAAAATAGGCACGGTAGAAGATCGCCGAGCCATCGACCAGATAGATGCGTTTTCGCTTCTCAGGACTCATCGGTAAAGGTTCCTGGACTGAATATACTTCGCTACTTCAGCCGGAACCATAGCCGTTAACTCATCGGAATTGGCACCGGCTGTAATACGCGCCCGCACCTGGGTCGATGAAGCAAGCACGAGCGGGGTGTTCAACACAATTATCCTGTCCGACTTAACACCGCTCACCTCAGGCATGTTCACTCCAGGGCGACCCCCAACGACCAGCAAAACTTCATCAAGAAGATCGCGCCAGCGATGCCAGGTTTGTAGCTGGCTGAGCTGGTCGGCGCCCATTACTAATTCGAATTCAACTCCGGGATGGACAGTCTTAAGTACCCGCACCGTGTCGATCGTAAAACTTGGTCGACCGGTCCGTTCTTCTACGCGACTTACTTCCATACCAGTCTGGTCCTGTATGGCCAGACGAGTCATTTCTATTCGATCTTCATACGATGCAATCGGGTGGACCGGGCGGTGAGGCGGAGCATATGTCGGCACTAATAGAATGCCGTCCAGATGTCTCAGAAGTCGAACTTCGCGAGCCAGATTCAGGTGGCCGAGATGAATGGGGTCGAACGCCCCTCCGAGAATCCCCCAGCGTCCCCCCGGCTCAGGAGCCGGCATGGGTGGTATCTGTCTCCACAACCGGGGTGTTGCCGATCTGCTGCAATGTGGCGTTGACCTTCTTGAGCTTGCCGTTGTCCGGCCCGCAGATCAGCACGAATCTCTCAAGTCGTTTCCGAGCCAGAGCGGTATCTCCCGCCTTGAGGGCCGCCATGCCGCCTTTGTAGGAGGCCTCGGAAGCTTGCTTGGCCGCCTGGGCGGTCCATTTGTGCTGCGGCCATACGACTCCGAAATTGCTGAACTGCTCTTCGGCTTTATCCCAGTTCTTTTGCTGATAGTATGTTTCGGCAATCTGATAAGTGGCATCGGACGCGTATTCCGTATTGGTGTATTCGTCCACCACTTTCTGGAAATAAGTTCTGGCGGCATTGAAGTCACGCACCCGAATGTAGACAATTCCACTTTCGTAGTATTTCCGGGCCATGCGGCTCTGCGCGTCCTTCAAGTACTGTTTGGCCTCCGGAACCGCTTCTGATTCGGGATGATCCTGAAGGAAATCCTCGAATTGTGTGATAGCTGTTACGAGATCAGTCTGGTCCAAAGCATAGTGTTTGGGTGTGCCTTTGAAGAAACAAACGGCCTTCATGAGCTGCGCATTGGGGGCAAAAGCCGACGCCGGGTAATTGGTGAGCAGGCGATTGAATTCGACTTGTCCCAGTACATAATCATGATTGCCGTAATATGAAAGGGCCAGATAGTACTGGGCCGTATCGACCTGAGTCTCGCCGGGGTAGTTGAAGATCGCCATCTGAAGCGCTTCAATCGCACCGAGATACTTACCTTTGGCATACTTGTTCATGCCGAGCTGGAATAGTTCCCGGGAACCCAGATTGGCGAGTTTGGGGCCACCGCCGCACCCGACCAGCACAAGGATCGGCAACAGCCAGAGCAGTTTCGAACGCAGAGTTGTCAAACCTTGTAAGTCTCCTTGAGCATGCGATAATTCTCTTCGATCGTCCGCAGGTATCGTTTCGGCAGCGGCTGATTATGTTTCATCAGGTCGCGAAGAGCCGTCTCCCCCATGTTGTAGGAAACCAGCGCTTTCTTCACGTCGCCGAATTTCAGAATCTGCTCGAACAGCAGACGGGTCCCCACTTTGATATTCGACTCCGGTTCTTCCAGGGTGGCTTTGCCGTCCCAGTTGACCCCCGCACGGGGGGCGACATCGGCGCCGACATAAGGCACGACCTGCATCAATCCGAGAGCGCCGGCTGACGATGCCTGGTCCTTCTTGAACGATGACTCGGTCAAAATGATCGCCAGTATAAACATGGGATCATAGCCATATTTCTTGCTTTCGGAATAGATGACGTCACCCAGCTTGTTGGCTTCCTGCTGATTGAAGCCGA
The DNA here is from genome assembly GCA_963735035.1 of uncultured candidate division Zixibacteria bacterium. Taxonomy (GTDB): domain Bacteria; phylum Zixibacteria; class MSB-5A5; order GN15; family FEB-12; genus JAGGTI01. Next base: position 632,716 of record CAVTJJ010000006.1, on the reverse strand, counting down.
TCTGGAAATCATCGATCGCCTTTAGAATCTGTATCCGTTCTTCGACCTCACGAATGCGCTTTTGCTGAAACGAGATCTGTTCCTCGAGATCGAATTTATTGGCGATCAGATATACCAGCAGCCCCGATTGAAGAAAGTAAATCAGGACCAGCAGAAATGCGATGGGGCGCGATAAGAAGATTCCCAGTTTTTCGAACTGTATCATATTTTGCCGGTCACCTTTCTGCCTGTCAAATCATATCCCTCTGCGTCGGTGATTTCTACGCGGCATATGTCGCCGACGCGCAGGCCACGTCCGCGAACCGCAACCATCTGGTCAATCTCCGGGCAGTCGCCGGGGGTCCGCCCGAGCGCCGAGCTCCCCGACTGCCTGGAGTCAATGATAACGTCGACCTCAGTCCCAATCAAGGAGTTATTCTTTTCGAAAGCTATGCTCTGCTGCAGCGTCATAAGGCAATCCAGGCGACGCATCTTGACCTTTTGCGAAACCTGTTTGGGCAGAATCGCCGCCGCCGTTTCTTCCTCGGGTGAAAAAATGAAAGCGCCCAGGCGGTCGAAACGCTGTTCCTCGACAAATTCACAAAGCTCCTTGAATTGCGCCTCGGTCTCGCCCGGAAAGCCGACCATGAAGCTGACCCTGATAGTAGCTTTTGGCGCCCGAGCTCGAATATCAGAAAGAAGCCTTTCGATTGTAGAACGGTTGGACTCCCGTTTCATACGGCGAAGAATCGGGGTACTGACGTGCTGCAATGGAAGGTCGAAGTATCCGAGGACCTTGCCATCTCCATTCATTCTTTCGATCAGATCGGAGCCGGTCCGGGCGGGGTGCAGGTACAAGAGCCTGATCCATTCGATGCCGTCGACCGCACTAAGTTGATCCAGAAGTTTGACCAGAGTCGGGCGGCCAGTTAGATCACTGCCCCAGAGGGTGGCCTCCTGCGACACCAGAATCAGTTCCTTCTTCCCCTGTTCCGCCAGATAACGAGCTTCGTTCAAAATGGATTTGGCGGGGCGGCTTCGGTACTTCCCCCGCATCTGGGGAATCGCACAATAGCTACACTTGCGGTCGCAGCCATCGGAAATCTTGATATAGGCGTAAGGGAAACGATCTGTAACAGCGCGGCTTCTCCAATCAAGATAGGTGAGCTTGCGAATATCCTGACGGACCGCCTTGCGGTTTGACGTGCCGCCGGTCACAGCCTCGGCAATCGCATCAAGGGCCCCGATACCGAAAGCGCCGTCCAACTCGTGCATCTCGGACAGCAGTTCGTCGCCGTACCGTTGAGTTAGGCACCCCGAAGCGTAAATCTTCTTCAGTCGCCCGCTCTTCTTAAGCTGCGCAAGCTCAAGTATGGAATCGATTGATTCTTCCTTGGCGTCTCTAACGAAGCCACACGTATTCACTACGATTGTATCCGCTTTGGAAGGATCATCAACCGGGCGATGTCCGGCCTCAATCAGACGCGCCGTAATATAGTCCGCGTCAACGTCGTTCTTCGGACACCCCAGCTTCTGTACGTAGAATTTCACGGGACAGTCTACCGAATGTGGATAATTTCGGCCGAGCCGGGGAAATGCGGAACGAGAGCCTTCTCGTCGCACTTGTCCAGATATTCGCATTTCTTGAAAACTATCTGATTGAGGTCGTCGTTGGCGTCGAAGTAGACCAAGCGGTCCAGGCGGGCTTTCCCCTCGGTCATTACAACGGTCAACGAATCCGGTAGATCGACTGCGGCGGTATCGGTTCGTCTCAGGAAATAATGGCGCTGAGGAACCCGAACCTGAGTGCTGTAGTAGTCGTCCAGGCGGGTGATAAACGAAACACTCTCCTGCGACTGCGTGCCCGGGGGTGTCGACTCAACGGTCAACTGGCTCTCGGTTTGCGAGTAACTATAAAGGGAGTCCGAAGTCTTCAAGTATTCGTCGGGTCCGATGGTAATGTAGTACCGTCCATCGGAGGCTATCACGGCCGTACCCTGAGTCGTGTCGATTGTCTCAAACACCTTGGACTCAACGATGGAAAGAAATTCATAATGGCAACAGGCGGCCTTGCTCATAGAGGCTTTGACGCCTGCGAACGGATCCACCTGTCCGAAAGAGTTGGCCGCAGCCAATAATAATGCGAGTAGTATGAACGTCGATTTAGTCATTGCAGCTTATACACCCCTCAATGCGGGGAGACTCAGGAGGGTCGGTCGGCCGGCTCGCCCGCCTGGCCGGAGAACATGGTGTCAACATAGGCCTGGTCCACAATCACTTCTCGCGCCTTGGAGCCGTCGAACGGCGACACCACCCCGGCCCGCTCCAGTTTGTCAATCAAGCGGGCGGCGCGCTGATACCCGATACCAAGCCGACGCTGCAGAAGCGACACGGAACCCTGCTTGTGACGGATGACCACTTCGCAAGCCTCGCGGAAGAGTGGATCGCCCAGGTCAACTTCGGCTTCAACGTTGTCGCCGGTGGCCTGAGAGATGCCCTCGAGCGCCATCATTGGAAGGCCCTGTTCCTTGATGAAACTCACGATTCTATCGGTTTCTTCGCTTGAGATATAGGCGCCGTGGAGCCGGGTAGGTTCGGGCTGGCCGGTGCTCAGGAACAGCATATCCCCTGCGCCCAGCAACTTCTCCGCTCCGTTGGCATCTATAATAGTGCGCGAGTCGACTTTACTGGCTACCTGGAAAGCTATACGAGCCGGGAAATTCGCTTTGATAAGGCCGGTAATGACGTCCACCGACGGCCGCTGGGTGGCCAGCACCAGGTGTATACCGACTGCTCGCGCCATCTGGGCCAGACGAGTAATCAACAACTCAACCTTGTTCGAAGTCGCGGACATCATCAAATCGGCCAACTCATCCACGCACACAACGATATATGGCAGCTTGGTCTCTTCCTGCTTCTGGCGGTTGTTGAAGTCCTCAATATTGCGCACGCCGCTCTCGGCCAGACGCCGGTACCGTTTCTCCATTTCTGCAACTATGTCTGAGAGTACCTGCTCAGCCCGTTTGGGGCTAGTGACCACCGGGCGGCCCAAATGAGGGATATTGGAGTAAACCGACAACTCCAACATCTTGGGATCGATAAACACGAACCGGATATGCAGGGGGTGAAACTTGTATATAAGCGAAGTGATCAGCACGTTCATGCAGACCGATTTGCCTGAACCGGTGGCACCCGCTATCAGCAGATGCGGCATCTTGGCCAGGTCGGCTACGAACGGACGCCCGCTGATGGTCTTGCCCAAAGTCAGTGGCAACCTGAGCTTCTGATCCTGGAACTCTTCCGAATTCAAAATCTCTTTGAGGTAGACCGACTGGGCATGACGGTTGGGTATCTCGACCCCGACCGCCGCCTTGCCTGGAATTGGGGCCACTATTCTGATTCGTTTGGCTTTCAGGGCCAGCGCCAGATCGTCGGCCAGGCTGACAATTCGATTGACTTTCACACCCGAGCCGGGCTTGAACTCATATCGAGTGATGATTGGACCTGGGTAGTAACTTATTGGTCCCTCGACCGTTACTTGGAACGTCTCAAGCGTCTCTTTGAGCATTCGAGCGGTCATCTGAAGTTCTTCGTCGGTGACCGTCTGCGATGTCGGCGGCGGGTCATTCAGCAGGTCAAGGCCCGGGTAGGTGTAGTTGACCGAAGCCACTTGAACCTTTTCGGCCGGTCGTATGAGGGTGGCCCGTTTGCGGGGTGGCTTGGCCGGCGAGACGCTTCGAGTGCCATTGACCGCACCAGTCTCTTCCGGTTCTTCTTCCTCTATTTCCTCAATCTCGAGTTCTTCTTCGGATTCGCGAAGTGTGTCATCGTCTTCGGAATCACGGGCTCCCCCGGACAGCCAGCCAAACGAGAAGAACTTCATAATAGCCGCCCAGACAACGCCGGCCCAGCGACTAAGACGCCCCGGCTCCGCATCGGAATCCTTTTCCTTCTTGCGAAACTTCAACAGGTGATGAATCGAAGTAAAAGTCAGCAACAGCACCACGATCAAACCGGCACATACTACGTAGGTACCGGCGGTACCGAGAAGGCGAAGGCTCAGCCCGGTCAGCTTGACCATCAGATAGCCGCCAATCGCCCCGGTCTCGGAACCGAGGTGCGGCGATCCAACCTGCGACACATCGTATATCACTGTAATAAAGACGGCGACAGAAAACGAGACCAGGCCGGTCAGTTTCATTCGGGCGGCCAGTTCCGCTGAGAACAGCCGAATTGACACGAGCATAAGTCCAATCGGAATGAAGAACGAGAGCCAGCCCAGAACTACCATCAGGGCATACGATAAATAGGCCCCCAGCATTCCGCCCTGATTGTGGTATTGCACCTCGAACGGGTCGAGGTAGCGATCGAGTTCGCCTTTGATACGGGCGTCGTCGGACCCATCGTGGGTCGCCAGGGCTACGAGGATTAGCACGGCTACGATAAAGATCAGGCCTCCGATGAGACGGCGCCAGCGATGGTCAACTTTGGATTCTTTGCGTTTGCCCATAACGAAACTGATCGCGTGAGGAGTACATCCGAAACGGCAGGTTCGAGTCAAAAAAGGAGGCAGGCCTGCCGAACCTGCCTCCTGCGGATCAAATTATCGGCTCTATTTCCGCACCGCCTCCTTGAGGTTCTTACCCGCGCGGAAAACCGGCACTTTCGAAGCCGGAATACTAATCGCGGCGCCCGTCTGGGGATTACGCCCGGTGCGAGCCTTGCGATTGGAAATGGCAAAGGTTCCAAATCCGGAAAAACTGACCTTAGTTCCCATCTTTAAGCTCGTGGTTACGTTGTCCATAAACGATTCCAGAGCCTGAGTCGCCTGCTTTCTGGTGATGCCGGATGACTCAGCCATGATTGCTATCATTTCGTCCTTGGTCATGGCCCATTCCTTTCTAAAGTGAGGTGTAACGCTACCAACTTATCATTGACTCAAGAACCCCGGATATGGGCGAACTGTCAACAATAAACCGGCTGAAAATCGGCTTCTTGCAGGCTATTCCGGTCCGAACCCTGCCTAGATAAAGCCAATTACTGGAGGCCCTGGAAATAGGTTGCGTTGAGTGAGCTTTGGGAATTGTCGATCTTTATTTCCGGCATTGCAGTGACATACAGCATGAAGCCCCACCCCTTGGTGGAACCCGTTGGCACCCAATGAAATGTTCCAGTCCAGCAGTGAAGGGTCTTGACTATGTTCACTTCATTGGACACCGTCATCTGATGGGCAATGTCGTAATATTGGGAGTATCTCACCTGTGTAGTAGAAGTCAGATTGAAGTCGAGGCTCAGCCGTATCGCGCTGGTCTTTCTGAAGATCCCACCGAACTTACCGCCCTCCGCATAGCTGTAGGTAGCGGACATGTTCCATCCCTTCGCCACCGGGCTGACCGGTCCCGGAAGGGCTAGCGACTGCCCCTGCGGCGCGGTGGAATCTCCCATGCGGGGAGCCCGCAACACCGGTTCATCGAACAGGAACCTGCTCCCCCGCAGACTCAGGACCGCATTGATCTGAAAATTGGTTAAATGTGGATTCAGGAGATCAAACTCGTCGCTGGTCGGGGACTTGTAGAATGAATGACTCATGTCGGCGGTCAGGCGAATGTTCTTCAAGAGATTCGAGGTCATTGATGAACTAAGACTCGACACTTTCCGTTTTGGCTCTTCAAAATCGTAACTGAACGAGTGTCTAACCGAAAGCAGATCCAGGTCTCTCTCCTTCTCACCGAATCGAAACTTCGCTTGATACAAATGCTCCAGCGAGAACGTCATGTCCCGGCTTCGTGCTGAAGACCGAGCCGAAGCACCCGTATAAGTAGAAATGAGCGGGTGCCGATCGGCTTTGGGTGAAAACCGGTACGACACGGTAGGAGTAATCACCTGGCGGAAACCCTCCAGGCCCAGGATCTTCGGATACACCGTCCCGTAGAGTTTGGTCGAAAGCGAGGTCCCAACGCTGTAGGCGTAAGTGCGGTAACCGGTCGAAGCGTCGATGTTCAACGCCCGGGACTGGTCGGTCTGATGCACGAGCATCCAGTTCTCTGAGTATGCTACGGAAGGATTAAGAGTGAAGTACCTGGCAATCGTCATCGGGAAATTGACGCTTAAAGAATGATCCACGCGTGTGTACTTCTTCCGGCTGCGGTACGACAGAGTGTCCTGATGCCGGGTGACCTGAATAGAATCAGGATTGTTCGCGCTATCCAGATAGACGGTGTCGGCCCAGGCGCGGCCGAGGGAGTCTTTGGTTACGCGGCTCGAGAAATTCTCCAGCTTGGGCCGGTAAGTCACGATCAAGGAGTTGTACCAGCGTCGGACGGGGTTGCCTTGCTCATCCAGTCCCCCGCTTCCAAACGGGCTCACGGTCGGAAGGTTGAGACTCATCGACGGGAGATGATCCGTACGCGACTGGACATCTAATTGATTGTCATGTGAGAATATTCCCGACAATGACACTTGCTTGCCGAATCTCTTGGTAAAGTTAATTGAGGACCGCACATCGCGATTGAGACGATCAGCCATATTGGTCGAATAATCGTTGTAGTATCTGGAGTCCGAACGTATGTCGCCCGTGGCGCTGATCTTGAAGCTGGGCGTAAAATCCTGATTGTGTGTCGCTTTGAGCGTCCAGCGCGATTTGCGGACTTCCCGATAGTTGCGATCAAGATTGGTTTCCCGCCCCCAGTTGCCCTGCACGGATCCGTTGAAAGCGTACAGCTTGTTGTAGTTAACGGCGCTGGACATGTTGAGGCGGTCGCTCTGCTCGAAATAATCCAGTGCCCCGCGCCAATCCCAGTAATCGGATGCGGCCCAGAAATAGCCAACGTTACGAATGTACCTTTCGCCCCGCTCAAGATTTCCGAGAGTAAATGGAAGAATCCCGGAATGGCGTCCCTTTTCGAGCGGGAAGACGTAGTACGGTACGGCCAGAATCGGCAGGCGGCCAATGTTCATAACCACTGGCCTGGCGATCAGCCGCTTCCCTTCGATCAACTTCAGATTGCGTGAACTGAAATGAAAGTGTGGTTCAGCGGCGTCGCAAGTGGTGTACTTGCCGTTTTCCAGGTAGTAGATGTCTTTGTGCTGCCGATGCAATTCCTGGCCATAGAATAACCCGGACTGGTAGCTCGACTTGGAGGTAACAATCCGACCCTTCTCGGTGTCGATCGAATAGCGAAGATAATCCCCCTGCAACCTCTGGTCCCGGTCGGCCAATGACACAGGAACATCGTTCGGCTGCAAATCGGGGCCGAAGTACTCATTCTTCGTGGACGAATCGCTTACAATCGCACCGGAGTACGCTTCTATGATACGCTCTTTGGTATTCAACTGAATCCGATAGGCTTCAAGAGCTACCGTGCCGGATTGGGTCTTGGCACGGGACTTCAGCGTAATCAGCGAATCGTTGAGATTGTAGCTGATGTCGTCGGCCTGGTAATTAACCGTATCGACTTTCGTCACTACCGTCGTATCACTGACAATCTTCTTGGTGGACAGATACCGTCCCACCGCCCCGCCGACAACTTCCACACTGCGCAAGGCTTCGTTGTTTACCAGGAATCGTATCGTGTCGCCGGACACCGAGTTTTCCTGCTGTTCGTGGGTGGCTGGAGCGGCCGGATTGTACCAGGAATAAGCCTGGCCGTAACAGGTTACTGATTGAAGGTCGCCGGCGAGAAAGTCCATTAAGATCCGCCGTCCGGACAGTTTCGAGCGGTCAAACACCGAATCGCTCCAAACAGCCGGCTCCAGGAACACACCGGTGGCGGAGTCGATCACATCGACCTGTCTGATCGAGTGTTCGTCCGACGCGACAGTTATGAACCGTCCGCTAATTTCCGATTTCTTGCGGCTGATCACGGGACTTTCGAAAAGGTCGAGCGAATGCCGCTGCGGGTACATGACGGCGCAACCAGAGGTCGAATTGAACTCCTTCGATGATATCTTGACATTTCCTTCGGCCTCCGCCTCACCCCCCAACCCGTCATATTGCACATAATCAGCGATGATTTCTATCATACGACCGCTATCGGGATAATTCAGATATACGGTCGGGCGTTCGAGCATGTAGAAATACTTTTGACCACGGTCGAAGAAGGCATGCGTTCCGACCGCAAACAAAGAATCGCTGTGCGACCAAAGCTCGACATAACTTCCTCTTGCCACCGCCTGTCCGGTCCTCAGATCGTAGCGCACGGAATCGGCAGCCAGGTGGTATTCTTTGTCATCTATGATAACCCGCCCCCAGAGCACCGCCATATCGCCTCGGGACCACATCGCGGAATCGCAGTAGACCATGCCCGTTTCAGTCTGAAATACCACCGCCCCCGTTACGAAAGTTGTGTCCTGTAACTTGGAGAAGATGAACTCGGTCTTGTCGGCGTATTGAAGATCCAGTTTCTTCGGCGGTTGAGCGCTCTGAGACAACGCGGTCAGGAATAACGTCGTCAGGACGGCCAGTATAATTTGAAGTCTATTCATTCTGGAGAAAAGTCCTGACAGCGTCTTGAATTGCCGCGATCTGAGCTTCCTGTACACCGCCTATCTGTGCGGCGCGTTCGTTCCCGCCCCCCTTCAGACCTGTCTGGGTGGACAATTGTCGGGCCAGATTGCCCGCGTGCAAACCTGACCCACCCGCCGCGGCCAATAAAATCTTATCATCCACAAAGAGAACCGCCAGACCGCCGGCGCTGTCCGCTACCATGCCGGCCAAACATGAGATCGCCGATGAATCAACTCCGGAAACTCGCTCCATTACCAGCTTGTACCGACCACAGACGATCGAGTTCTGGGAAAGGTGCTCGGCTTTGATCGGAAGCAGCTCCTTTTGGGCGTCGATCAATTGGTGTCGCAGGTGTGATGACTCTTCCTGGACCTTGGTGATCTTGCTTGACAGATCGGTGTAATGACAGGTGAACGTTTTCGCCAGGGCGTCGGTGATGTCGAATCGTCGCGCGTAATCGGCCACCGCCAGATGTCCCGCCAGATACTTCACCAGGGCGCGACCGCGCATCTTGTCCGCGCCAATGATCTTGACCAACCCGACACCGCCCGACGTGCTGCAGTGTGTCCCGCCGCAAGCAGAGTAGTCGAATTCGCCGATCCGGATGATGCGAAGCTCTCCCTCGCGTTGCGACTCCTTGCGCAACGGCAAGGACTCCGCCTGACGGCTATCGACAAACATCACTTCAACCAGGACATTGTCCGCTATGATCTGATTGGCCGCGGATTCGACTTCTCGCAACTGTTCATCAGAAACGGCCTCGACCTGCAATTCGACGGCGCCGTATTCTTCTCCGAGATGAACCGACATCGTGCGATAGCCGTAAAGCCGGGCAAACGCCGCTGACAATATGTGCTGGGCGGTGTGATTCTGGCGATTGCGCTGACGTCGGTTCTTGTCAACCGCACCATGTACACGCGTTCCCGACGGACCGATCTCGTCTGACATAATATGCCGAACGACGCTGTCCTCGGTTTCGATTACGTCGATCACCTGCTTGTCGTTCAGAAATCCGGTGTCGTGGCTCTGCCCGCCGGAAGTCGGATAGAACGCTGAACGGTCGAGCACGACATAGGCGTGCGAATCGACCCGACCTGACTCAACGATGGTCGCATCGAATTCCAACAAATCAGCGTCTTTGTAGTAGAGCCGTTCGGTCACTTGCATTCTCTCCGACGCAACATGGGCTTTCAAGCCATGCTGTTCTTGAGACTCCCTATGCCTTCCACCCGCACTTCAATCGTATCACCCGATTTCATCGGGGCGATACCCGATGGCGTCCCGGTGGAAATCAAATCGCCCGGATTCAAGGTCATAACCTGCGATATGTAATGTATCAGGAACGGGATGTCGAAGATCATCAGCGACGTGCGCCCCGATTGTTTTGTTTCGCCGTTATGAATTCCCTCGACCAATACATCGCGGAAGTTCAACTCGTCAACAATCCACGGGCCCACGGGGCAAAAAGTATCAAACCCCTTGGCCCGCGACCACTGACCATCTTTATTTTGCAGGTCCCGCGCGGTGACATCGTTGACACAGGTGAAACCAAAGATGTACTTTTCGATATCTTCGAGGGGGATATGGCTCCCTTGCCGACCAATCACTATACCCAGCTCCGCCTCATAATCAACCCGCTCCGATTGTGGGGGATGGACGATCTTGTCGTTGGGTCCGATTATCGATGATGGCGGCTTGAGGAAGATCAGCGGATATTCGGGCGGTTTGTCGGCCGAGAACGAGGCCTGTACGTGGGCATGATAATTGAGCCCAATACAGACAATTTTCGAAGGCTGTACCGGCGCCAGAAGCGTCACACCAGAAAGCGGTGTAGTCTTGCCGGTGGGCTTCCCTCCCGCCCATGGGGCGGCATCGAGTTCAGAAACCGAATCGCCCTTGACTATACCATAGACTTCGCGGGTTTCATTCGTCAGTCGATATCTTACGTACCTGGTGCTCATGCTAATGCTATTCCTCTAATATAATTTGTTATCGAGTCAACGTTGGCTTCGGGATGGTATCCCCCTTCCAGGGTCGAAACCAGGCGCGAGCCGCACAGCCGGTCGGCGGCCTCGCGCAGGCAGACCCCTATGAGACGAAAGCCTTCGCCGGTCATCTTGAACCCGCCGAGAGGATCGAGATAGTGCCCATCGAATCCAGCCGAAACGAGTATGATATCCGGCCCGTAACTATCGAGCAGTTCGGTGATCTTACCCTTAAAGACGTTCACCAACTCGGTGTTGCCTGCCCCTGCCCAAAATGGGAAGTTGGCCGTGTACCCGTGGCCTTCGTGCGCGCCCTCTTCTCCCGAGGAACCGGTTCCCGGATAGAATGGAGACTGGTGCGTTGAGATATAGAGCACATCGCTGCGCTCATAAAATATATGCTGAATGCCGTTGCCGTGGTGGATGTCAAAGTCGACCACAGCCACGCGCCGACATTTGTGGACATCGATAGCATACTGCGCGGCCACGGCCGAGTGGTTGACCAGGCAGAACCCCATGCCGATATCAGCTTCAGCATGGTGCCCCGGGGGACGTCCCAGCACAAACGAAACGCTTGGACCGGGCCCAAACGCCGCATCCACCCCACTCAAGACCGCCCAGGTGACATCGCAAGAGGCCTCGAACGACAAGGGCCCGTGGTAGGTGTCGGGATCGACATAATCGGTCTCGGCAATCTTGTAGGACTTCAGCCGGTCGATATAGTCCGGGTGATGTACACGGCCAAGCACTTTGAGGTCGTACTGGTTTTGAGGTATCGGTGCAGTCAGAGCCGCAATTTCAGGTCGCTCCAGCGCGGCCGGGACAAGCGCCAGCCGCCCGAAATTTTCGGGGTGCCCCAACGGGGCCGGATGCGACTTCTCCGCCAGATGTAAAGCCAGACCTACCGGGTTCATGTCGAGAATAAACCGGTCGCCTTCGGACCGGTCAACAGAATATCACAACGGCCGGCGTTTCCAGCGGCCGAGTGAGAACCACCAGGCCAGAAGTACCGCTTTGAGACCGGTTGTGATGGTCAGGGTACACCAGATTCCGTTGATCCCCCAGTCGAGTTGGAAAGCCAGGTACCAGGCGAGGGGAATGCGCAGAATCGATCCAGGAAGCATCACGACCATCGGGGGGATCGTATTTCCGGCTCCTGAAAAGGCCCCCTCCAGGATGATTTCGAATGCCATCGCCGCCTGAGACAGTCCCAGAATGACCAGATAGTCAATCGCGATGTGGCGGACTGCCGGATCGTCCGTGAAGACTCCGACGATGGCGCCCGGTATGCCTATGAAAGCGGCCGAGAAGATCAAGGTCAGAGCCAGACCCAGACAGACCGCCCCCCAGGCGCAACGGGCGGCGCGCTCCGGCTGACCCGCCCCCAAATTCTGTCCCACCAGAGTCGACGCGGCAATCGAGAAACCGTAGCAGGTAAGGTACGAAAACGCTTCCATCCGATTGCCGATACCCATCGCAGCACCGGCTGTTTCGCCAAATCGATGCACGAACCCGATCAGGAACCAGTAGACCATTACGAAGACGACCTGCTGGCTGGTGACCGGGAATCCGATTTTCACGATCCTGCCGAAACTGGCCGCTTTCGGACGTACGGCCCAGGGATTTCCGATCTGAAAACCGACGCCACCTCTAAGCAGTGACCGCACAATCAGACCGGCACCGATGAGCAGAGAGATGGTCGTAGCGACAGCGGCCCCCGGCACTCCGAAGGCAGGAACGGGGCCCCACCCGAAAATGAACAGTGGGTCGAGAAGCATATTGATTACGACTACGGCGATTCCCACCCGCACCGGCGTTTTGGTGTCACCCGAAGCGCGAAAGACCGCATAAGTTCCATCGGCGAGAAAGATCAGCCAGGAGCCCGCGAAGAATATCCGCAGATACGCGACCGACTGCACCCGGGTAGCTTCCCCGGTCTGCATCAGCGCTAATAGCTGGGGCGCGAACAGCATTCCCAAGACACTTACCGTACCACCCACGATGGTCGCCAGCCAGAGCGCCTGGCGGGCGTAGTCGGCCGCCATATCGAATTCACCGGCTCCTACGTGTCGGGCGACGAGCGCTGTGACTCCGATCCCGACAATCGTGGTCAGGGCAAACACCGTCCATACCATGACAAGCGACGATGTTACCGCGTCCTGAGCCGACGGCCCCAGCCAGCCGACCCAGAAGAAGTTCGTGACAGCCAGCGCGACCTCCATCAGCATCCCGAGCAGCACCGGGATCGCTAGCGAGAATACGGCTTTGACAATCGGGCCTGATGTGATCAAGTCCCGATTCTTCACCGCCTTGGCTTGAACGTCACTCATAGTTCTACTGTGTGAAGGCAAGTATTCGCAATTATTGAGTGGTAGTCAGCATGGCGACTACCTTGGTCGAGTAGGAACCGGATTAGGTTCCGATGAGTTTCCGAAGTGCCACGAAATACCCCTCGACTCCCTGGCCGACAATCTGCTCGACGCAGACCGGAGTTAGAACAAGTTGGCGGCGGAATTCTTCGCGGGCGTGAACATTGCTGATATGCACTTCGATACTCTTGATCGCGACTGCTTCGATGGCGTCTCGCAAGGAATAGCTGTAGTGGCCGAGCGCCCCGGGATTGATGATTAATCCATTCGCGGACGGGGCTTCCTTGTGCAGAAAATCAATGATAGCCCCTTCGTGGTTGGACTGAAACGCGAGCAATTCGTATCCGGCGACTCTTGCTGCCTGGGTGAGTCGATCAACAATCTCCGGCAATGTTGTCGTCCCATAGATCTCAGGGTTCCGTTTTCCGAGGAGATTCAGATTCGGTCCGTTTACCAGCAAAATCTTAGGCATGACTTCGTCCAATCTTGTGATACGTCTCGAGAGCCTCATCCAACGCGGCCTTCGCCATAGAGAACTTGATATCATCGACAACTATCGGCTTGCCGAGCGATTTCAGAATGACAAATCGAAAGTCCCGAGCCGTGCGCTTCTTGTCGAGCGCCATCGCCTGCCATACTTTATCCGGGTCGATCCGGTGCTTCGGGAGGTGACTCAACATCGACGTTACTATTGAGCGATAGCCCGACAAAGCCGCTGAACTATGCCCGCGTCTTTCTCCAAGTGCCAAAGCCGCTTCAGTCCCGATTATAACTGCCTCGCCATGGAGCAAACGACCGTAACCGAGCGCTTTCTCGATACCGTGCGCAAAGGTGTGGCCGTAATTCAGAATCATACGCGTTCCAGCGTCACGTTCGTCACTCGCAACGATTTGTGCTTTGTACGCTGACGTTTGCCAGACCAAGTGGGAAAGTCCACCTAAATCGTAAAGCCGATGTCGATCCAGGAAGCGAGCCAGATTCTGAACTGCTTTGCCCCCAGCCAATCCGGCTGTCTTGGCAACTTCACCAAGCCCCGCCCACATCTGGCGCTCGTCCAGAGTCATCAGATATCGGAGATCAGAACACACAAACGATGGCTGCCAGAAAGCGCCGATCAGATTCTTGCCACGTGCATGATTGATCCCCGTCTTGCCGCCGATTGAGGCATCGACCATGCTCAAGAGCGTGGTCGGCACAACACCCCACCGAATGCCCCGCAGGGTTGTAGCGGCCGCATAGCCGACCAGATCGCTGGTAACTCCGCCGCCACAGGCGATGATGAAATCATCCCGGGTAATCTCATTGGCCAAGAGAAAGTCATAGATTCCAGCGAGTACCGAAGAAGATTTGGCCTTTTCGCCCGACGGTACCACGAATTCGATAGTGTGAGAATTTGGAGAGCTAAGCTGTCGCTCCAGAGTACGGCCATGAAGAGCGTATAGATTGGCATCGAAGAAGACAAACGGACGTCCCCGTCCAACATTCTTGAGCAGCAGCTTCTTAAGCGACGGCGCGAGATTCTCTCCGATGAGTACCGGATACTCGCGCCCCGATATCTTGACAATCAATTGCTTCATTCGAACTCACTCAGAATCTTCTGAAGGTGTCTGACTACCTGGCTCGGCGTCCTTTTCGTAGTCGAGACAATGAAATCGGCGCGACAGTAATTAGCAAGACGCTTCTTCACCAGCGTCTTGATCCGCCGCATCCGGGCTTGCCTGACCGTTTCACCTTGTCGGGACGTCACCCGCAAAAGTGGCCGATCTTCCGACGTTCGCAATCTTCTATATAGCTCTCTGGCTGAGCAACTCAGATACACTGTGTAGCCATAATTCATAGCCGTGTCGCGGATGCTCTCATTCTCGTACGCTCCACCGCCCAGCGCGACTACGCCCCCTCTTCCACTTGATAGGAGTCGCTTGAGCTCAGTAAGTTCCATCCGACGGAACACCTTCTCCCCTGAATCCGCAAATATGTCAGTGACCAATCTCCCTGACTGTTTCTCGATAACACTGTCCAGATCATTGAACGGGAGCTTCATCCTGGCAGCCAACAATGGGCCCACGGTCGTTTTGCCCGAACCGGAGAAACCGATTAGAAACACCCATCGTTTTCCAGCCTGAGTCAAACGAGCACCTTCGGATTAGTTATTGGGGAAGACTTTCTTGTAGACCATTTCGAAGTCGGCCCGATGTCCGGTCCACAGCTCAAACGACCTGACCGCTTGTGCCACCAGCATAGTGGAGCCGTCCGTAGCGACCACACCGTGACGTTGCGCCTCGGCTACCATGCGATTGCCCACGTTGTAGTTCAGATCATAGTACAGAGAGACCGATTGCCAATCGAGGCGTTCCGGGACAGCGCTCTTGTCAGCATGATTCGGTCCACCCAGTGGAGTACAATTGACGATCAACTCGGCACTCATATCACCGGCGCACTCTTCGAGCGGCACGGCCTTAATGTCAGCCTGGAGATGCTCTCTTAGCGCTTGAAGTCTATCCGCCTGATCGGCCTCATCGCCGTTAGTCCGACCACACACCACAAACTTTGTTACGTCGAAATCGTGACGAAGGCCGGCCATCACTGCTCTCGCAGCGCCACCCCGGCCAAGAATGAGCGCACGTTTGCAGCCGGTGAAACCCTGCCGTCGCAATGAATAGGTAAATCCCTCGCGATCGGTATTGTGGCCCGTTAACGAACCATTGCGAATACTGACAGAATTGATCGCACCCGCAGCCTTGGCGCTGTCATCGGTGGCATCCAGAAATTGTCCTATCTGTTCCTTGTGGGGAATGGTCACCGAGAAGCCGGAGCAACCGGTTTCGACCAGTTGCCGCACGCAAGGTCCGAGTTGTTGTCTCGCGACCGAGTGAACGTCAAAGCAACCCTTCAGTTCAAGTTGGGCGAGCATCGCCAGGAAGATATCCGGCGACAGCGAATAGCCGACATTCTCACCAACGAGTCCAAACCGGAGTGGTTTCATTGCACAATCTGAGTCAAAATGTCAAAGAAAGTCGGACAGGAGACGCTCACTACCGATGAATCGTCAATGGTCGATGGTCCCACTGCCGCCAGAGCCGCTATCGCACAGGCCATGGCGATACGGTGATCCCCGTACGATTTGAAATCGCTGCCGCTCGGGTCCTTGCGACCTTCTATAATCAAACCGTCCTCGAGTGTGCCACAGGGTACACCCATCTGGCGTAGATTGAAATCTATCGCTTCGAGACGGTCAGACTCTTTGTGACGCAACTCGGCGGCATCGCGGATGATCGTCTCGCCCTTTGCAAATCCAGCCAATACCGCCACAATCGGTATTTCGTCAATGAGTGCGACCGTGTTCTCGCCTGATATGTTGCGCCCCTTGAGTTCGCCGCCTGTGACAGTCACCGTGCCACGTGGTTCGCCGCTGATTACTACTCGGTCGGCAATCGATACTTCACAACCAATTGATTTCAAATGGTCGAGAAACGCCGTCCGCGTGGGGTTCAATCCCACCTGTTCGACTGTAACCGTACCACCGGTCAGGGCTGCCGCCGCAAAGAAGAACGCTGCCGTTGATATGTCGCCTGGGATATTGATCACCCCGCCACCCGGCCGCGTTCGCGAGCCGAGCTTGACCTCGTTTCGGAAAGATTCCGGCATGATGCGGCGTTTCTTTCGGGGATCATCGGGATCGATCTGCAGCACCGCGTTAATCTCACGCATTTCAATTGCGGTCCCCAAATGTGCCAGCATCAACTCGGTGTGATCGCGGCTGATGACATCCTCGAGTATTCTGATCGAGCAACCGGCGGAGATTCCAGCCAGCAGAATGGCCGACTTTACTTGTGCCGATGGTACCGGCAGACGATACTCAAATGGCAGCAATGTCTTCCCCTGCACCATCAGAGGCAGGTGTCCTTCGGTAGCCACGACTTCGGCACCCATCGCACAGAGCGGCTCCACTATCCGCTTCATCGGTCGGCTCGAAAGGGACTCGTCACCGGATAACACAGTCCTCTGATTCGTTCCGGCGATGAGACCGGCCAAGAGTCTAGCCGTAGTACCGGAATTGGCGCAATCAATGACCGAGTCAAATGGAAGATTGATCGAAGGTGGCGGTGTCAGGGTCAGTGAACCATCGTCACTTTTCTGTATCTGCACACCCAGCATCCGAGCGGCACTCAAAGCGGTCTGGCTGTCGGCGCCGTCGGGATAGTGTTGTACCGTCAATGGCGCGGTGGCCAGAGCCGATATCAGCGCCGCCCGCTGCGCGATAGACTTATCCCCCGGCATCCGCACCGTGCCGTGTACTTTTCTGACCGGTTTGAGATCCTTCTTCACGGACATATTTTGTCAACCACAGGCGCGATTCGGCGCATGTCTTTCATAAGTTGTACGAACATCTCACAGGTAATCGACTGAGCCCCGTCGGACAGAGCCTGATCGGGTTGGTTATGCACTTCGACCATGAGTCCGTCGGCCCCAACTGCAATAGAAGCACGCGACAGTGGCAGGACTTTCTCGCGACGCCCGGTCCCATGACTCGGGTCGGCTATAATAGGCAGGTGACTATTGCCCTTGATGAACGGCACCGCTGACAGGTCTAACGTGTTGCGGCTGTGGTTGGCCAGCGTGCGGACACCCCGCTCACACAGAATAACGTTTGGATTGTTCTCGGCCAGAATGTACTCCGCCGAAAGAAGCAACTCATCCAGAGTGGCCGAATGACCCCGTTTCAGCAGCACCGGCTTGCCGGTGCGACCGGCTTTCTTTAACAACGAATAGTTTTGCATATTGCGGGCGCCGACCTGGATGATGTCGGCGTATTGAGACACTAGACCGATTGTTTCCGTATCGATCGCTTCTGTGACTATCTTCAACCCAAAACGCTCTCTTACTTTCGCCAGAATTTCGAGACCCTTTTCACCCAGGCCCTGAAAAGTGTACGGCGAGCTTCGCGGTTTATAGGCTCCGCCGCGAAAAATCTTCACACCCGACTTCGCAACCGCTTCAGCGACAGTGAAACATTGGCTTTCACTCTCGACCGAACACGGACCCGCCATAATTGTGAACTCTCGCCCGCCGACCTTAACGCCACCGATATCGACAATCGTATCCTCGGGGTGATTCTCGCGGCTGACGAGATGATACGGTCTGGTAACGTGAATGACTTCCTGCACGCCAGGCAGATTCGCGATTCGGTCCGAATCCACCTGCTTCTTGTTGCCGGTGATCCCGATAGCGACACGTTGGGAGCCGAACATCGGATGAGCCGCCAGCCCCATCTTCTCAACTTCTTCGCATACCCGCGCCACGAGGTCCGGAGTGGCGGAGCGCGACATCACAATCAGCATTGATTGTTCCTCCGGTCAGCCCTGCCCGAACACCGCGTCAAAATTGTGAAATCAATTTCCATTGCCAGATATTACCCGGTACGGACCCGGTATCCCAAATCTACATTGCCTCCGGCGCGCGCAAACCCAGCAAGTGCAAACCTATGTCTATCACAGTCTGCACCGACTTGACTAGCGCCAGCCTCGCGTCAGTGAGCGCCGGATCGTCCGAAAGAATCTTGTCTATTCGACCCTGATCGTCCTTGCGTTGGTACACTTTGTTGTACGCCGACGCCAGTTTCAACAGGTGACTGGAAATAAAATACGGTTCGTATTGTTCTCCCGCGTCAACTATCACGCCGGGGAAATCCGCGAGTAATTCGATAACCCGCTGTTCTTCCGGTTGATTGAGAAGGCTGAAATCTACCGACTCCCTCACCGGTTTGCCGTATCGCCTGATGACCGATGCCAGCCGCGCGTGCGTGTACTGCAAATACGGCCCGGTCTCGCCGTCGAAATTGAGCACGTCCGCCCAGCGGAAATCGATGTCACGCTGACGTCGAACTGAAATTTGCGAGAAGATGACCGCCCCCACACCAACCATCCGGGCGATCTCATCGGCATTGGCCAGATCGGGGTTCTTCTCTTTCATCAACGCGCTCGATTGGCGGGTGGCCTCGTCAATTACGTCTTCGAGGAGCACCGTGTTGCCCTCACGGGTCGACATCATTTGGCCGTCGAATCTGACCCAGCCGAAATCGACATGCACGATTCGCTCGTGCATTCGTTGACCGACCGGTACCCCCTCAGCCTCTTCCAGCTTGGCTATGACCTTGAAGCACTGCTTGAAATGATCGGACTGGGCGACATTCACGACGTAGAGCGACTTGTAAAGATCCGGATATTTCTCGCAACGGTAGATGATACCCGCCAGATCGCGCGTAGCATAGAGTGTGGCGCCGTCGGATTTGCGCAACAAGAGCGGCGGAAGATTGGGGTCACCCAGTTCGACCACCAGCGCTCCCTGCGACCGCGATGTCAGCCCGGCTTTGTCCAAGCGCTGGATCATGGGCTCCATCCGCTCGTTCAGAACTGATTCGCCGTAAGTCCAGTCGAATTCGATACCGAGCATCCCGTAGATGCGATCAAATTCGGCGTACGATATCTTCTTGAACTTCTCCCACAGGGCAACCGCATCAGCATGGCCGTCTTCAAGGTCTTTGAACGCCCGGCGGGCTTCGTCGTCGAGAGCCGGGTTCTCATGCGCCTCGCGGTGAAATCTGACATAAAGTTCTAGTAGCTTCTTGACCGCGTCGCCTTCGAGCGTGTCAGTATTGCCCCATTTCCGGAAAGCGACAATCATCTTGCCGAACTGCGTCCCCCAGTCGCCCGGATAATTGATACCCAGCGCCTTGTAACCGAGCTTCAGATTGATGCGCCTGAGGGAATGACCAATAATAGTAGAGCGGAGATGCCCGATTCCGAACGGCTTGGCGATATTCGGCGAGGAATATTCGACGAGATAGACCTTCCCGCCTCCCAGCGTGCTGTCGCCGTAGTGACTCCCCTTAGTTAGTATCGAAGTCAGAGTCTCCTGAGTGAATGCAACCGGATCAATTCGAGCGTTTAGATAGCCACCGACCGCTTCGCACACTGTCGCCGCCGCCCCCAATTGCTTCAGGAACACGTTTACGACCGGTGCGACAGCCGCGCTAATCTGCGGCGGAGATTGTGAAAACAGGCGGGCCTGCTTGAAAACCGGCAGACAGAAACGACCCATGGCTGGATCTTTGGGGGGAATCAGCTCCGATAGTATTGTAGCCGCACTAAACGGACCCTGGTCGCCCTGTGTCTGGAATACGTCCGGGTAAACCTGGCGAAAAGCAGCCGCTGTCGCCTGGGCGAATTTCTCTCTGTATATATCCTGCGTCATCGATGTTGCTACCAATCTATAAATGCCGGCTGAAGAAACTTCAAGTACGTCATCGCGAGGCCCCCGACTTGATCGGGGCCGTGGCGATCTCAAATTGCTCTACAGTTACAACTTTGAGATTGCCGCGCTACGCGGCCCGCCTAACGGGAGCCGGCTCCGCTCGCAATGACACGATGCGGACTTCTTCAACACTCCTTCAAGGGAGGCTAATATCTCACGAAACATGACCGTTGGCAAACACTAATATCGCCCCGACAGACCTCCCCAAGCCGTTCCAATACAGCGACTTTGCCGGGCGACTATTCCTGGCGGGCCTCATCGGAGATATACCAGCCAACCCCCTCCGCGTGGCGCTTCTCGACCTTGGAGAAGAATGCATAGTACGCCAGCGACGCCGCCACATACAGCACTACGGCAATGTTCAGCACCACGGTGTAACCGTAATGCTGGATGATCTCCCCGC
The DNA here is from genome assembly GCA_963735035.1 of uncultured candidate division Zixibacteria bacterium. Classification (GTDB taxonomy): domain Bacteria; phylum Zixibacteria; class MSB-5A5; order GN15; family FEB-12; genus JAGGTI01. The sequence goes on along the minus strand of CAVTJJ010000006.1, from coordinate 612,163 downwards.
CCGCGGCCACCGAAAACATCCATGACCCTGTCCAGGAGATCATCAGGATGGCATTCACCAACCCCTGTTCGCCCTTCTCGGACAGCTCCATGCTGAAATTGTTGTTTATAGGGACACCCATGTTCATCAGCGCCCCTCTCAGCAAGAATGCGGGCACGGCCAGATAGAGCGAATGCGTGTAAGCCAGCGTAATCATGAACGGAATCGACGCCAACTGGGTCAGAGACTATCGTGCGCACCAAACCCAGTCGCGGTGTGACAAGCGGTCCGAGCAGCGTTCCGGCCAGCATTCCCAAAGTCAGCAGCATGAAATAGAAAGCGATCTGTTCCGGGGGAAGTTCAAAACGGTCGCGGAAATACAAGTTCAGGAACGGAATTATCAGCCCGGCCCCGATCCCGACCAGTAGATTGACTGTCATGAGCTTCATGTAGAATCCGCCCCGCCGTCGGAACTGCTCGATTGAGATATGGATTCGATTTTCATCCGACGACGGCTCGGTCGCTTTGATCAACCCCATCGGGATGACGGCCAGCAGACTTACCGCCAAACCTACATAGAGGGTGTACTGATATCCCAGAATTATGTCACCGGTCTGCTCAGACAGCAGCTTGACCAGTCGTCCGGCGCCCCACGATCCGATGATCCCCGCCAGAAGATGTACCCCAAATGAGAACGAGAATAGATGAGTCCGCTCGGCCGGGGTGGAATTCCTCATGTAGAACGGCCCCCCTGCCACCCGGAAGAACGCGAAAGCCATCCCGGTCAGGAGTCCGAAACCGAGCAGGAACTGCAGTTGCGTCCAGGTCGTCAACCCGAACGAAAACATCGCCAGCAAGACACAGAACGTCAGCAGGAGCGGTTTGAGCTTGACCCGACTCAGAAGCATCGCGGCCGGAATAGCCACCAGAGTCATACCGAGCGCCCGGCTCGATTGCACCAGCCCGATCTGTCCTTCGACATAACCGAGCTGCTTCAGATAGAGATTCAGCAGCAATTCGAAGACCGCATTGTTGAATCCGATTAGGAACGAACCTATCAGATATAGCCGGGCATTGGGCGAGAACATTCGCACCGACGCCGCATACTCGGTCGCACCGGACCGAATCCGCTCCAGCCAGCCTTTCGATTCGGAACTACCCGGTTTCTGTGGTGACTCAACAATCATTATATGTCAACGTACGGTTGCGCCAAGCCCGGTAATATAGTCAATGGCAGCCCATATTTTGTCTCAGACACAAACCTGGACTATACAATTTCGAGGAAGTTAGCGAGAATCGTCTTGCCGGAATCAGTCAGGATCGACTCCGGGTGGAACTGAACACCGTAGAGCGGAAGCTCCCGGTGCGATAAAGCCATCACCACGCCGTCGTTGGTCCAGGCGTTTACTACTACTTCCGCCAGAAGTGAATCGCGTTCCACGGCCAGCGAATGATATCGCATAGCTGTGAACGGTGATTCTACTCCGCGAAACAATTGCGATCCGTCGTGCTGGATCTCCGATGTCTTCCCGTGCATAAGGCTCGGTGCATACCCCACTCGACCGCCGTAGACCTGCGCCATGGCCTGACATCCCAAACAAACGCCCAGCATTGGCACGATTCCGGCCGCTTCCTGTATGAGCGAATTCATAATGCCGGCTTCTTCGGGGCGCCCCGGCCCCGGCGACAGCACGATTCCGGATGGATTCAAGTTCAATATCTCCGCGGTCGACATCTCATCGTTTCGGACGACTTTCAATTCCGCTCCCAGTTCGGCCAGATACTGTACCAGGTTATAGGTAAACGAGTCGTAATTATCGAGCACTATGATCATATTATAGAATGATACGACGGGACGTGCGACTAACCGTTGCTATCGCCTGGCCGTTCGGAAGTTCAGAGATATTCGAATTCGCCCCGCATGATGAACTGAACCGGTCCGGTCAATTCGACAATGTCATCGGCTCGCCAGTCAATTTCGAGCTCACCGGCTTCAAACTCGACCCGACACTTGCGCTCGGTTAGGCCGAGCACGACCGCGGCACAGACCGCTCCGGCCGCCCCGGTCCCCGAAGACCCGGTCGCGCCGGCACCTCTCTCCCATTCCGCCAGCTTTATGTGACTGCGGTTGATCACGCGAACGAATTCAACATTAGTGCCACGTGGAAAATTCCGGGCGACTTCTATTTCGGCCCCCAGCGTCTTCCAGTCAAAATCGAAATTCTCGACAAATATGACGGCGTGCGGATTCCCCACCGACAAACAGGTCATCGTTATCTTGGTCTTGCTGATCTTGACCGAGCCGTTAATGACATACTTGCTGCGCGACTTCATTGGGAGAGTGGCAACTTCGAATACCGGCTTACCCAGCTCTGCCCGGACTATGTACCCGCCTTCGATCTTCTTGAGGATGCGGGTGCGATCCACGGAAGTCGCGGTTTCGATATCGAAATGTCGCTGTGACGGATTGGTCCCCTTAAGGTGAACGGCCGTAATTCTGAGCCCGTTGCCGGACTTCTCGGCCCAACTGCCATCGGCGTTGAAAACATGCATCCGCCTCTCGGCTTTGCGGCTGGTCGTAAGCCAAAGGATGCCATCGGCGCCAATCCCCGTTCGGGGATCGCAGACTGCTCGCGCCAAAGCGGGCAGGCGGCTCAGGGTCAGCCGTCGGTTGGCGGATTGGTCGAGAACGACAAAGTCGTTCCAGAGCGCGTGGTATTTATGGAAATTGACTATCATATCGATCCTATAAATCCAAACCGCCCTCGAAATTCAAGAAAAAAGCCGCAGCTTGGAAAGCCACGGCTTAGCAAGTTCAGGCGGACTGAGCTTTCGGCCCGCCAAAGTCTTCACACGCTTACATATTCTCTTTGAACAGCTTGCCTAGCCTGCCGACTCCTTCGACAATCCCTTCCAGAGAAGCGTTCGAGAAGTTCATTCGAAGCGTGTTCACGCCGCCGCCATTGGGGAAGAACGGCTCGCCATATACATACGCCACCTTGCGCTCGATAGCCTTGGGCAACAGCGCTTTGGCCGACATGTGCTCAGGCAGCGTGACCCACAGGAACAAGCCGCCGTCCGGCTTGGTCCAGGTGATTTCTTTAGGGAACTTCTCTTCCATCGCCTTCATCATAGTGTCGCGTTTGGCCAGATAGTCGCGTCGGAGACGCTCGATCTGCGGCTCCAGCAGGCCCTGTTGGATATATTCGTAGATTATGTACTGCCCGTAGGTGCTCGTGTGAAGATCGGTGCATTGTTTCACTTTTTCAAACTGACGAACAATGCTCGCCGGACCATTGATCCAGCCGATGCGAAGTCCCGGAGTCAGCGTCTTGGAGAACGTCTTGAGCGCTATGACCTCATCGCCACCTATCGACTTCAAAGTCCGCACCGGCTCTCCCGAGAAGCGGATATCGCTGTAGGGGTTGTCGTCGATTACCGGAATCCCGTAACGCGAGGCCAGAGCCAGCAGTTGACGGCGTCGTTCGAGCGACATCGTAATACCGGTTGGGTTCTGGAAATTCGAGACGGTATAGATCATCTTGGGGCTGTACTTCTTGATCTTCTCTTCGACCTGATCGACAATCATGCCGTCGTCGTCAATCTCCACCGGGGCATATCGGGCCTGGTAATACTGGAAAGCCTGCAGCGCACCGACATAGGTGGGATTCTCGGTAATGATATAATCGCCTTTGTCTACAAACACGCGCGCCAATAACTCGATACCTTGCTGTGACCCCGACGTGATCAGTAGATTTTCGATCTTCGTGGGCGAGCCGGCCCGGGTGGCCATCTCGGCAATTTTCTCACGAAGCTGCACGATACCCATCGTAAGGGAATATTGAAGACAATTCGAGCCGTATTTCTCGATAACTTCGGCGGAGATCCGGGCGAGATCTTTCAGCGGGAATAGTTCCGGGGCAGGTAATCCCCCGGCGAATGAGATTATTCCCGGTTGAGACGTGACCTTCAGAATCTCACGAATTATAGACGCCTCAAGGTTCTTGACATGCGGCGCAATCGGCCATTTATCTGGATTGACCTGCTGCTTGACTTCAGCCAACACGAATTTATCCTTTCCGGCGCCCCGGTCGACATTCCGCCGTCCGCACCGCATCGCGCCATTGCCACATCAACGAAGACATTTTCCAATATGCATCCGGAATGAGAAAAAGACAACCCCCTTAGTGATTCGGCAAATTTTCCACAGGACTTGTTTTTACACTCGCAAACTTTTGACTTGGCAATGAGGGCACCGATGTATTAGACTTGTGGTTCGATTATGACTTCCGATTTCACTCATACCACTTTGGGCCGAACCGGCCTTCAGGTACATCGTCTCGGTTTCGCGGCGACCTACCGTCCCGGACGCAATGTTGTGCGGACGGCCCTCGACCGGGGAATCAACTATTTCTTTGGCTACGGCTTCGACACGCATCTAACCAAGACACTTCGGGAACTCCCAGCGTCGGAGCGCCAGAAATTAGTCATATCGACCGGGGCGTACAATCTGATCGTGGGATACCCCAATCTTCGCCGTTCTCTGGAAAAGCGGCTGCGTCAGATCGGCAGCGAGTATATCGATGTCTTCCTGTTCCTGGGAGTGAACAAGGAGAAGCAACTGACCGATGAAGTCCGGGAGGAATTCATAAAGTTTCGCCAGGAGGGCAAGGTTCGCTTCATAGGGCTCTCGTGCCATGATCGAAAGTTTGTCGGCAGACTGGCCGAGGATGGTTGGCCCGATGTGACCATGATCCGGTATAACGCCGCTCATCGGGGTGCAGAGCAGGATATTTTCCCTCATCTTGAAGCCCACCACCCGGGCGTCGTGGGATACACTGCCACCCGCTGGACCTACCTGTTGCGTCGCCCCAAAGGCTGGCCCAAAGACGGACGTCTTCCCACGGCGGGCGAGTGCTACCGTTTCGTGCTTTCGAACCCCAACGTCCACGTTTGCCTGAACGCGCCTACGAATCTGAAGCAGCTTGAAGCAAACGTCGCCGCTTTGAATCAGGGCCCCCTCTCCCCCGAAGATCATGCTTTCATGTGCGAAATCGGCGACAAGGTCCGCCTTCGCAAAGCCATAATGGGCTGAGCCCACCACCTCTCCAACGCAAATGTGATTGGCACTTCTCCCCGCGCTTCGTTGTTATGCGACTAACAATTGAAGGAGCGAGAATCATGCGTGAGAGCGATAAAATAATCGACCAACTCTGCCGCTCGGTCCATGGCGGCGCCTGGCACGGGCCGGCCCTCGTAGAATTGTTGAAAGACCTTACCTCGTCACAAGCGGTATCCCGACCCATCCCCGAAGCCCACACCATTTGGGAGATCGTACTACACGTCACCGTTTGGATGAATCAAATAAGCGCCCGTCTTGTGGGTGAAGGGCGTCGGGACCTGCCACCGGAAGAAGACTGGCCCGCCATGCCTCTGAAAGTGGACGAACGATCCTGGAGATCAACTCTGGACACCCTGGAATCGGCGTATGATGCCTTGGCCGCCAGGATCAGGCAAGTGGATGAAGCCCGTCTGGACGAGCCCATTATGGAAGGGTTTTCGACCGTCTATGTTTCGTTGCACGGTATCGTGCAGCACAACCTGTATCACGCCGGGCAGATTGCCCTTCTGAAGAAATCGACTTGAGGGTTGATAACTGAATGAACAGGTCGGGTATCGCAAGAAGTGACGGAATGACGGTTTAGGGGCGGAAATACAGCCCTTTTCGATGAATTATCTCGGGGGTGTGGCACTTTTGCCACTGCTTTGGGGAAGAACAATGGAGTCGGAAACGGGGTTTCTGGACCCGAAAACATCATATTCCTGAAACTCCTGGGGACGAAAATAGTTATAAATGGCTATGGACATCTGATTTATCATCCGATATATTGGACTGTCAATAATTGGTTTCGGTTATCGCTTTGGTCAAGACTGTGTTTTCATTCGACAGATCCTCCCATAGGCTGAAATTCGGGACCGCCGCGCAATAATGCGCAAGAACAAGTTTGTCTCGGTAAACCGCAAAACACGGAATCGGGCGAACTAAATCGGAGAGTAGAATGAATATCTACGTGGGTAACCTGTCGTTTGACACGACAGAAGATCAATTGCGGCAGGCTTTTTCCGCTTTTGGCGAAGTCACTAGTGCTGCAATCATCAGCGACAAATTCAGCGGCGAGTCCCGTGGGTTTGCTTTTGTCGAGATGCCCGAGAAGAGTGCCGCGATTGCGGCCATCAGCGGCCTGAACGGTCAGGAATTGAACGGCCGGACGCTGAACGTCAACGAAGCTCGCCCGCGCACCGAAGGTGGTGGCGGCGGCGGTCGTAGCGGCGGCGGCGGCGGTCACCGTGGTGGTGGCGGCAGCGGCGGCGGCGGTGGACGTCGCAACTTCGGTGGCGGCGGACGCGGCTACTAAGCTTAATCGCTTTGAAAGTCAAAAAGGAGATCGATTCGTCGATCTCCTTTTTCTTTGGGGGGCTCGTAGGTCAGGCGGACTCGACGCCTGACATTGTTTTGTGGGCGGGAGAGCCTGCCCCCGACTCAATTCGGCAGCATTTGTGATCGGCAGGCCTCTGTGCCTGCCGCAAGGATATCCCCCAGCTTTTCTAATGGACAATTGCGCAGTCAATGCTATATTGTATCGGGGGTTATGAAATGAAACTCCGACCGTTACTCACACTCTGTTTTCTTCTCTGTGCCAGTGCAGCGAGCGCCCAGTTGCCGAACCTCATTGGCATCATACGGGGTGAACCAAACACGCTTTTGGGTTGGGAGATAATCCCTCTGGGGGACCAGAATGGTGACGGGTACGACGATATTCTCGTTTATGATTGGGGGACTATACCTCAGCCTCCTGTGTACCGCGCCAAGCTCTTCTACGGCGGTCCGACGCTCGATACAGTGCCCGATTTGGTCATCGGTGATTCGGTGTATTTCTACCTGTCTAACCTTGGCGACTTGAATGGTGATGGCTTCCGTGACTTCTCTACGGGGACGGGAGTAGGTGGCATGTGGCGCGCAGCAGTATATTGGGGTGGTCCGACCAATGATGGAATCATCGGTATTTGGTTAGGCAGCGACACGTATCAACCTCGGGGGGAAGGAGTATGGGGACACGACATCGACGGAAATGGCCTGGACGAATTGATCTACGCTGCGAGTGACTACCAGTCCTTTCTGTTCTTTGAATTGCAGCCGGAACCGGACTCGATGCCTGATCGAAGGATTGCTCCTCCGGCGAGTCTTAGCCTTCCGAGCTTTGTGTTTGCTGAACAGATGATTCCGGGGGACTTCAACGGTGACGGCAAGATTGACCTTGCAGTGAATTTTCGGCCTGCTCCCCAGTACAACCAGAACGGACAGGTTTACGTTTATTTCGGGGGAGGGTCTTTCGACACGATTCCAAGTATGATCATTACCAGACCGGGCGCATATTCGCTTAATTATGATTCCTGGGGTGACCGGATGACGTGTCTCGACTTCAACGGAGACGGTTATGAGGATCTTTATGTCGGAACGCATCCATCCGACGACTCAACTGCCTTCATCTATTTTGGGGGACCTGCTTTTGATACAGTGCCAGACCTGGCGATACTTGGAAGGGCGGATGCTGTTGCTTGTGCCGGAGACGTGAACAACGATGGATATGATGATCTAGTCAGGGGAAATCCGCTTCCATTTTCCGGCACCGGTTGGGTTGAAATCTTCCTGGGCGGACCGGATGCCGACAGCCTACCAGATGTGCGTATACACAATTCAGATATCCCCGATATACAGTATGAGGTGGGACGCTCTGCTACCGGGATAGGCGATTTCAACGGGGATGGGATAGATGACTTTGCCTTTGGCGCCGAAGATCACTTACATCGAGGATTGGTGTTCATATACTCGGGCTGGTCCGGCTCTCTGGATGTGGACTATGACTATGATCCGGTTCTTCCAACCGACTTTGTATTGAAGCAGAACTATCCGAATCCGTTCAATGTGAGCACCCAGATTGAGTTTGGCTTGCCGGAAAAGAGCCCGGCTCGACTGGCGATTTACAATATCATTGGCAATGAGATGCGGGTTCTGGTGAACCGTGAATTGTCGGGTGGAACGTATCGTGTGGAGTGGGATGGAAAGGACAGAATCGGTCACGCGGTGGCTTCTGGTATCTATCTGTACAAACTGACAGCGGGGGATGCGGTGCAATCAAGGAAGATGGTGCTGCTGAAATAGGGGGGCGAAACCCGAGAGACGGCCGCCAGGCCGTCACACCGGTGAAAACCGGTGCCCAGTTATGGTTGCAGAATCATCGTAGCAATGATCGAAGACTCTCTTCGCAAGGGGGGCTTGAGCATCGGCTTTCGTTCTCTATTCAACACAACTGGGTCCCGACTTCCGTCGGGATGACGGGGCTACGCCCTCTTCACTTTCAGGCCGCGAACTTGTGATTCTTCGAGTATAGCCCCACGAAACAAAAAAAGGCCACCCCGAGCGTGACTCAGAGTGACCTTTCAGGTCTGTTTGTAGTGGACGGCAGAGCCTGCCCCCGACATGATCGGGGGTCCTCGTCTGCCCCACTCTCCCGATTATCCCGCCAGCTTCTCCATCAGCTTCTGATCGATGTCGAAGTTGGAATACACTTTCTGGATATCATCCATGTCTTCCAGAATATCGAGCATCTTCAGCATAGAGCTGGCGTCGCTTTCCTTGGTGAGCGTAGTCGTGTTCTGCGGCACCATGGTGACTTCGGCGGAAGCGATCTTGATCCCTTTGCCTTCGATCGCCTGACGAACATCGTCGAGCACGGTCGGGTCCATTACTATTTCGAAAGCACCCGTATCGCTCTTGAGGTCTTCGGCGCCTGCTTCGAGAGCCACTTCCAGCAGGGCATCTTCATTGGCCGCGTCGAGATCAACCGTAATCACGCCCCGCTTGGCAAACATCCAGGCCACACACCCGCTGGAACCAAGGTTGCCGCCGTATTTGGTGAGAGTGTGACGGATTTCGGAGACGATCCGGTTCTTATTGTCAGTCAGGACTTCGAGATAAAGCGCCACACCGCCCGGCCCGTAGCCTTCGTAGGTGATGGCTTCGTATGATACCCCCGGAAGTTGGCCGGTCCCTTTGAGGATGGCGCGTTTGATGTTGTCGGCCGGCATGTTGTCGGCCTTGGCAGCGGCGATTGCCGTTCGGAGTCGCGGGTTGCCATCGGGGTCTCCCCCGCCTTCGCGGGCGGCGACAGTCACTTCCTTAATAAGGTGGGTGAACTTTTTCCCGCGCTCCGCATCCAACTTGCCTTTTTTGCGCTTAATTGTGGCCCATTTTGAGTGACCTGACATGCCAGCATACCTCCGTTATCCAGAACAATCCATATTTCCAAAATCAGCATCGCTCACCGACGCAATCTGAAATCTAACGAATCGACCTCGACTTGGCAAGAGGCCAGTGGAATCTCAGTGCACCCCGCATAGGTAGAGTAGCCCCCCTACCGCCAGAATCGGGACAAACGTGACAAAAGAAGAACCCGCCAGCGCCTTGTGCCACCACGGACGACGGTTGATCCGATCCAGCGTATCCGCGTCACCGTCGCCGATCATCAGGATTTCCCAGTCCACTTGAATCCGATAGACCACCACCTTGTCTTGCAGCAATATGGAGTAACGCGTGCCCAGGTAGGAAGGCCCCATCCGTCCAAGATAAAACGACGCATCAAACCTGTGATAACCGCCGTGAGACGTGCAGTAGGCGTAACCGAACCTCTCGAACGGACCGGTGACACTCAGACCAGACTCCAGGCCCCAGAGCCGGCGGTCGAATTTGCGGTCGCCCCGCTCCAATTTAATGGTGGTCTGGTATGCGCCAAGAGTCAGCGCTGGCCTCCAAAACTCGCGCCGGTATGGGAACACCGTGGTTCTAAGTTGGATTCCTTCCGAGAACGAGGTCTCGTTGGTCTTCCGCCAATTCCCGGTGGGGGTGGTCTCGAAAGCGAAACGGAAATAGTCAGTGTGATAGGACAGGCCCGTTTCGAATGACCATACTATCCCTTCCTGCGACAGTCCGGAGCCGAAGTTACCGTCGAGATAACCGAATCCGAACGCCATGGGATAGCGGATACCGAGATCGTTCAGCCGCATCCTCTGCCACCGGGAGACAACAACATTTGAGTCACCGACCCGACCGAAGGCCGAAACGGACCAGCGGCTATAATCCGGTTTTCGATTCAGGGGTACTTCAAGCGTGCCCCACACTTCCACGGTCGAACGACTTGTATCCACCAGCGTCCCGATCTCGGTCCCGGAATCAGTGGGAGGGAACACTTTCGTGCTTTCGATTTTAATCGAATCGGTAGCGAGGTTGAAGGTGCTAACACGAAAGACTACATAAAGGGTGTCGTTGCGGACACGCGGATCGAAGCTTCCTTCCAGGTCGGGTTTAGCGCCGACCGCTTCACTTCCCAAAACGGAGGTTGCCAAAAGCAGCACGGACGTCACGCCCCGTCTAAGTGTCCGAATCATGCTGAAATATAGCCGCACGTTCGCGCCACACAAGGCAAATCCCGGCTTGGCAGACAGAGCCCCACCGCCTATCTTCCCCCCCATGTCCACCATCTTCACCCGCATAATCCAGCGCGAACTGCCCGCCAAAATATTCTATGAGTCCGACCAGGTGATAGTAATCGCCGACCATCGCCCCAAAGCCCCGGTCCATCTGCTGATTATCTCAAAACCTGAATACCCCGATTTCCAGCACACACCGCCAGAAATGCTTCAGGCCTGCTTTGATACCGCCAAGGTCGTGGCCACGAAACTGGGCATCAGGGACCACTACCAGTTGGGCATAAATAACGGTCTGGGGCAGGAAGTCCCCCATTTTCATATCCATTTTCTGTCCAATCGGGGGGCGGACCGCTTGAAATACCTGGAAAAGTAAGTCCGGCCCAGTTCAGAAAAGCCAATTACGGCTCTTGCTTTGTGCTGTCAGGTGTCCCTGCCTGACAGCGTGTTGTTACCGGTGTCAGCCAGAGACGGCTGACACCACTACACCTACCAGTCAGGCTCCGGGAAAAATCGAACCGAAAAGTGTCATTCGGCTGTTGACAGAAGTTATTAGGGCCGATATATTTAAGGCTTGGGTGGTGGTTTCCTCTTGGGGAACGACCGCGAAACCTTGAAACACCGGAAAAGGAGGTGACTGCAATTGACCGGAGTTAGAGTACGTGACGATGAATCTTTCGAAAGAGCCCTTCGTCGTTTTAACAAGTTCTGCGAGAAATCTGGCATCCTCTCGGATTACAAAAAGCATCAACATTTCGAGAAGCCGTCTGAGACCCGCAAACGTAAGATGGCGGCCGCTAAGCGCAAAACGAGGCGTGCCAGGTTCTTGGAAAATAGAAGACCATAAGCTCGTATGTCCATATTCGAGCAGATCGATAAAGACTCGATTAAGGCCCTCAAGGGCGGCGACAAAGAACGTCTGACCGTCCTTCGGGGCCTTAAGTCTGATCTGAAGTACCGCAAGATCGAGGTCGGCAAGGACCTTGTCGAAGAGCAGGAAATCGAAGTTTTGGCCAGCGCCGCCAAGAAGCGTCGGGACTCTATCGAGCAGTTCCGCGCCGGAGGCCGCGAAGACCTGGTCAAGAGCGAGACTTTCGAGCTCGAAGTTATTTCTTTGTACCTCCCTAAGCAATTGAGCGAAGACGAGTTGCGTCAAATGTGCGCCGATGCAGTCGCCGAAGTCGGGGCCGATTCTCCCAAACAAATGGGGGCGGTCATGAAGGTCCTGATGCCCAAGATCAAGGGTATGGCCGACGGCAAGCTGGTCAACAAGCTCATCGCGGAATTGCTTGCCAAGTAATTAAAAAACGGCCTATACTCGTCTGTGTGGTAGTATAACCCTCACAGGGAGATGTGATATGAACTGGGTTGACGCTGTCCTTGGTGTACTGTTGCTGACCGCCGTAATAGTCGGCTCCAAAAAAGGGTTGGTTCGCGAAACAAGCGCCTTCCTGGTCTTTTTCGCGGCCATCATCCTGACTGTCAATTACATAGACAAGCTGGTAATCTACATTTACGACAGCCTGGGCACGTCGATTTTGGTCTCGGCCTTCCTCTCGTTCGTGCTTCTGCTGGCCGGATCTTACGGCCTGTTTAAGCTGCTGGGATATCTCTTCTACAAGATTGCCGATATCAAAGGGAGCAAGCGACGCGATCAAATGGGCGGCGCCCTGGTGGGGTTCCTTCGCGGTTGGGCCGCGGTCGGGTTCCTGACCTTCCTGATGTTCCTCCTGCCGATGCCGGACAGGTTCTACACCGATTTCGAGGCCTCGTTCTTCGGGCCAACCATGGCCAAGACGGTCCCGCTGATTTTCGAATCGACGTCAATGCTTCATCCCAACCACCCCGATTTCATGGCGCAGATCGAGAATACCCTGGTAACCGCCCCGGCCCAGGGCACGCGGGGCGAAGAGTTGTCGACCGAGCGAGCCGATGTTTATCGGGTCATGTACCAGCTTGATCGTTTCTTCAAGTTGAGTGATGACGGCACCCAGAAGGAAGGCAGCTAAATCGGTTTTGGTTTGCCCAAGCATGGCATATATTAGAGCCGGCCGGGTGGCCGGCTTTTTCTTTTTCTTATAGAGCGTATGACCGTATGATCAGTCCGCATACCCTGGAAGTCCTGGAGTTCTCCAAAATTATCGCCCTCATCAAGGAGCGGTGTGTGACGGTCTATGGTCCGCCGGAAGTGGATCGTTTTGCGCCGATGTTCAATCGGGAAGCTATCGAGACCCGGCTGGACGAGGTCGCTCAGCTCAAAGATATCTTCAATTTCGGTCGGGCCTTTCCCCTGAGCCGCCTTGAAGACTGCCGCAACCTGCTGGCTAAATCGCAAGTCGGGGGTGTCCATCTCGATCCGGAAGAGATCTTGAAAGTGCTGGAGTTGATCGATGTATCAATAGCCCTGCACGATTACGACTCCGAAAATCGGGCCAACTTCCCTGCCGTTGTCCCCTTTCTGAAAGAACTCCGCGCGTTTCCCGAGCTGAAGAAAGAGATTCACCGGATCATTGATTCGGATGGGATAGTCAAAGACTCCGCCTCGACCCAGCTTCGCCGCATTCGCTCCAACTTGTTTGATTCCAAGCGCCGGATTATCGATCAACTCGGCAAGATCCTCTCTGCCCAACAGAAACAATCAGGCTGGCAGGATGATGTTGTCACGCAGCGCAATGGCCGCTATGTCATTCCGGTGGTGGCCGGACAGTACCACGCCGACGAAGGGATTCTTCATGACCGGAGTCAGTCCGGAGCGACGTTCTATGTCGAGCCGCGCGAGACGGTCGAGGTGAACAATCGGATCAACATGCTCATGCAGGAGGAGCATGTCGAAATTATCCGCATTTTGACCGCCCTGACAACTGAAATCGGCCAGCGCGCTGATGCTCTTCTGGAAAACGCGCAACTCGTCGGCGAGCTCGATGCCCGCTATGCTGCCGGGAAACTCGCCGCCGAGACCAAAGCGTTCCGGCCCAAAGTCCAGGATGCTCCGGAATTCGATATCCATGAGGCGCGCCATCCGCTGCTAATACGCAAATTCGGCTCCATTGAGAAAGTAGTACCGCTTACCGTAAGTCTCAACTCGAATCGGCAGGCCATACTAATTACCGGCCCGAACACTGGTGGTAAGACGATTGCCCTCAAGACGCTTGGATTGACTGCACTTATGGTACAGTCCGGCCTTCCGGTACCGGCGTCCGAATCGAGCACTTACGGGATATTCCGTCAGATCTTTGCCGACATCGGCGATGAGCAGTCTATCGAGTTGTCACTCTCGACTTTTTCGTCGCACATACGCAACATCTCCGAAGCCGTGGCCAACGTCTCCGTGGACTCGTTGGCTCTTCTCGACGAGATCGGTGCGGGTACCGACCCCAAAGAAGGCGCGGCTTTGGCCGAAGCGGTCATTCTTGACATGGTCAAGAAGGGCACGAAGTTGATTGCTTCGACCCACTACTCGCAGCTCAAGACGCTGGCGCTCGATCATCCGGAGATCGAAAACGCCTCGCTCGAATTCAATCGCGAGACCCTGGCGCCTACCTATCGTCTGCAAATTGGCCTGCCTGGTTCATCGTATGCCGTGGAAATTGCGGGACGATTAGGCATACCGGCGTCGATTTGCGAGCACGCTGCGAGACTCGTTGGCAGCGGCGAGCGTTCTCTTGGAGAACTTATCGCTTCACTCGAGAAAGAACTGGCCCAAATTCGCGATGATCGCAATGCGCTCGCTGATCGTCTCTTGAAGGCCGAAGAACTAGAGCGATTCTATCGCAGCCAGTCTGAGAAGCTCGAACGCGAGATCGACCAGCGCAAGCAGGACGCTCTCGCCGAAACCGATGATCTTCTCTCCGGCACCCGCGCCGAATTGGAACGGCTAGTGGCCGATATCCGCAAGAGTCAGGCCGGAACCGAAGAGGTCAAAGCGGCTCATCGGTTCATCCGGAGTTCCAGCGATCACTCCACCAGGTTGCGGCAGAAGACGTCCAAGCCGGTTGAAAAGATAGTTCGCCTCGATCGCTTCGCTGTCAATGACCGGGTCAGGATTATTACCCTGGGTCGGGACGGCGACATCACGGAGTTGATCGGCGACGACAAGGCCCGCGTGCTGGTCGGAGCTGTGAATACTGTAGTCAGAATCCGTGACCTGGAGAAACTGGACGCCAAAGCATCGACTGGGACTGCGATGCCGGTAGCCAAGACTCCCCCGGCCAGCGATGTCCCACGCGAGATTCATCTGCGCGGAATGATTGTTGAAGAAGCCATTGAGGCGCTGGACCGGTTTATCGACCAGGCTGTCATGGCCGGCGTCCCCCAGGTGTACGTGATTCACGGTAAAGGGACCGGAGCGTTGCGACGCGGCTTGACCGAGTATCTGAAGAACCACAAGGAAGTCGATTCGATGACTCTCGGTAACTGGAACGAGGGTGGCGCCGGAGTCACGGTGGTCAAACTGAAATCATGATCCCCCAGGAGACCATAGAGCAGGTTCGCGAAGCGACCGACATCACCCAGATAGTCGGCGAATATGTCCGCCTGAAAAAGAAAGGGCGCGACATGTGGGCCTGCTGTCCCTTTCATCAGGAGAAATCGCCCTCGTTCAAGGTCTCGTCGGATCGGCAGCTCTATCATTGCTTTGGCTGTGGCAAAGGCGGCAATGTGTTCAGCTTCCTGATGGAACACGAGGGGATGTCATTCGGAGACACGGTTCGATATCTGGCCGAGCGGGCGCACATAACTATTCGCGAGGCGCGCACTGACCAGCAGCAGGATGAAATCGAGCGTTTCAACTATGCCCACGAACTGGCGGTCGAGTTTTTCCACAAGCAATTGTTTCAGAGTCGCTATGCGATGGTGCTCGAAGATTACCTGAAGGACAAGCGCGGTATCTCTGACGCATCTATCGAGACTTTTCGTCTGGGACTAGCGGGCGAAGAATGGGACGGTTTCCTGAAGCTGGCTCTTTCCAAAGGTCTCAAGATCGAAGAACTGGTCAAGGCCGGGCTGGTTTTGAAATCAGAACGCAAGGGCACCTATTTCGATCGATTTCGCCAGCGATTGATGATTCCGATCTATAACCTGACCAATCGGCCTATCGCTTTCGGCGGTCGCACACTCAAGAAAGGCGAGCCGGCCAAGTATATCAATTCGCCCGAAACGCCGCTCTACAACAAGAGCCGGGTACTGTATGGGCTAAATTTCGCCAAGGAGAGTATTCGCACGAGCCATTTCGTCTATGTGGTCGAGGGATATTTTGATTTCATCTCCCTCTATCAACTTGGCGTGACCAATGTGGTGGCGTCGTCGGGGACCGCTTTCACACCGCAGCAGGCGCGGCTGTTGTCACGATTCGCCGAACAGGTGTATCTATTCTTCGATGCCGATTCAGCTGGACGGTCGGCGGCGCTTAGATCGGTAGATTCACTTTACGACGCCGGGCTCGATGTCAAAGTAGTTACCGCACCGCCGGGTGAGGACCCAGATTCAGTCGCTCGCACTATGGGAGCCGACAAGATTGAAGAATTACGCCAGGCGGCTCTGCCGTTTATTGAATACCGAGTGAAGCAAATCGATATCGCCGGCGCGGGGATTATCGAACGTGAAAAGCTGGTTAAGGAATTAGCAGGTTTGGCGTCGCGGATAGCCGACCCGACCCGCCGAGAGTTGTTCATGCAGGAGACGGCCCAGAAGCTGGGCGTGAATGAATCGCTCCTTCAGACCGCTCTCCCCGCCAGGACGACGACACCTCCCCCCGGACAAAAAACCGTCGCACGGATGAACACTCACGAGCTTGAGCTTATCTCATTGTTGCTCGAACGACCGGGCGGAATCGACTTTGTCTTTCATGCGGTGGCCGCCGAAGATTTCGACTCTCGACTGCTGTCCCGTCTGTACGCGGCCATGGCTACCCAGTATAGTCAGACCGGCGACATAGACATCCATCGTCTCATCAGCAATATGCCAGGAGATGACATGAGTTCGGTGGTGGCCGAATTGGCGTCGCGCGAATGGCCCTCGGATCAGGTCGACGCCCAGGTCAAGATGGTGGTGCAGGAATTTGTCCGCAGGAAGCAGGCCCATGTCAGAAAACGGCTCAAGGATGCCATCCACAAGGCCGAGGCCGAGGGTGACCAGAAGCGGGCCGACGACCTTATGGCTGAAATGAAACAGTACGGACTGTAGGCTATGCTCTCGAATCTCAAAATTAGCAATTTCGCCCTGGTGGAAGATGTTGAATTGTCTTTCGACCGCGGCATGTCGGTGTTGACCGGCGAGACCGGGGCAGGCAAGTCAGTTATTGTGACGGCGCTTGGACTCGCGCTGGGTGATCGGGCCGACCGCGACCAGATCCGTCACGGTTCCACCCGGGCCGTGGTCGAGGCGACTTTTTCGGTCGAGAGAATGAGCCCCGAGTACAAAGCAACCTTCGCTGATTACCTGAATGGTGGTACTCTGGTAGTCAACCGCGAAATCCTCAAGGATGGCAGTTCCAAGGTTCGCATTAACGGCACGGTTGCCACTCTCGCACGGCTCAAAGAACTGGCCTCTCCCCTGGCTGAAATAATGGGGCAGCATTCTTCACGCCTGTTGCTCGACGAAGAAAACCATCTGTTGTTCTTGGATACATTCGCCGGCGTCCAGAAACTCCGCGATGAAGTCTCAGTTCTCTTTGACCAATGGGATGCGGTCCGAACAGAACTTCGCCGGACCCGCAATCACCGCGAAGACCTCGAGAAGGAACGTGAACTGCTCCTGTTCCAGAAGAAAGAAATCGACTCTGCTTCGATCAGAATCGGCGAAGAGGCCGACCTGGATCAGGAACGCCGCATCCTTGATTCATCCCGTGCCCTAATCGAAGCAGCGGCCCGGATCGAAAACGTTCTCGGCGGCGAGGATCAGAACGTCATTGATTCGATCCGAACGGCTCACAAAGAGCTCGAGCGGATGACTGCAATTGATACGTCACTCGCCACTCAGTCTAAACAGCTTGAAGATATCGACTACCAGCTCGAAGATCTGCGCAATTTTATCGAGAAGTACGGCGCTTCAGTGCCGGATGATCCCCAACGGTTGGAAGAGATCAATCAGCGCCTCGAAGAGATCTACCGTCTCAAGCAGAAATACGGCGGCTCCGAAGCAACCATTTTGGAGCAACTCGAACAGATCGAGCACAAACTGGCCGACCGGCCCGATACGTCACGTTTGCTGGCCGAGCTTGAATCTCGCGAGCAGAGTTGCCGGGACAAATACTCCGCAAAGGCCTTGCAGTTGTCCGAGGTCAGACGCAAGGCCGCGAAGTATCTTCAGAAACTGGTCGTCAAAGAAATGTCCGAACTGGCAATTGACAGCGGCCAGTTTGACTCGGAGTTCATCTACGAAGACCAGCCTGACGGGGTAGAACTGCGGGGTCAGATGGTCAAGCCGAACGCTTTCGGTCTCGAATCATGTCGCTTCCTCTTTTCGGCCAACCCGGGCGAACCACTCAAGTCACTGGTTAAGACCGCCTCGGGCGGTGAGATATCTCGACTATTGCTGGCTATCAAGGCGGCCGAGAAGCGCAACAACCAGACGTCGCACTCCCTGCTGGTCTTCGACGAAGTTGACACCGGCATCGGGGGACAGACGGCGGTCGAAGTTGGCGCCAAGATCAAGAAACTTTCCGAAGCGAGTCAGGTGCTGGTCATCACGCATCTGCACCAGATTGCGCGCCAAGCGGATCATCATTACCAGGCCGTCAAGACGGCCAGTCGCGGCCAGCGTGTGACAATAACTGTCACACGACTCGACCAGGCGGCCATTGCCGCCGAGCTCGACCGCATGGTCGCCCTACCCGACTAGCGGCTTATCGTTATCCCATTGAGCCTGTCATCGCGATGCCCCGACTTGTTTGAGGCCGTAGCGATCTTTTCTCCGTGGGCGGCAGACCTCCTGGTCTGCCCCTTGAGAGGGGGCACACGAGGACGTGTGCCGCCCCCTACAACGACCTTGGGTTGGGACGCAGGTATAGCCGTCCCTCCCCCGTCTGAACATAGTCAGGAAGGTCTTTTGTCTTGACAAAAATGGGCCTGGGACGTTTCCTATGGTAGGAAAGTCTTATCGAACTGTTTTTCTGCAGGAGGTGCTATATGGCAATCCGGAAACCTGCAGGACCTGCCACCAAGAGTAAGAATCGACATGTTCTTAGTGTAGTTCTAGGGGCGGCCCTGTGTCTATCAGTGATGTTGGGGAGTGCGACGGCGCAAGTTGATACTGTTTGGGAACTGACTCAATGGCCAGTCTCAGAGGGTGGCAATGGCCACTGGTATGGACTGTCGGACGCGACTGTCTCGTGGGATGAGGCGGTTACATTAGCGGCCTCTTTCCAGAAGGACGGCGTGGTTGGTCACCTCGCTACGGTCGCATCCGAAAGCGAGAACCAATTCATTCTTTCCCGGGTCTTTCCAACTGGTCACTTGTATGAACAAGCTTTCGGGAACGAATTCTGGCTTGGCGCCTCTTCCTGGGGATCGTGGCAATGGCTCACAGGCGAACCCTTTGTCTACGCCAACTGGGCTGATGGATTTCCCCTGCAGATGGATACGATCCAGGCTCTGGCTATGCGTGGATTTTCGGCGGGGGATCCATGCCTGACCTGTCCGGCTACCGGTCAATGGTTCTCTCGCCCAACGATGTGCGGTACTGAAGGAGCATATTGCCTGACAGCGGTCATAGAATTCGACACCGACCCGGTGAGTGATACCCTCCTCTGCGTGATGGAATGGCCCATCTCAGAGGGAGGCAACGGCCATTGGTACGGATTCCTCCCGACCAAGCTGACCTGGGATCAGGCACGCATCGCGGCTGCTCAGTTCACCAAGAATGGCCTTCCCGGTCATTTGGCGACGATCACCAGTTCGCAGGAGGACGATTTCGCGTTCCGCACCGTCTCCTTCGACCCGATTTTCCCCATAGGTCGGGTAGGCAACCACTGGTTGGGCGGGTATGATGATTCCTCCTGGGCCTGGGTGACGCGAGAACCCATGGTGTACACCAATTGGGCGATTGGCCAGCCAGTGTACGATGAAGCAAATCCCGCTCTGGCGATGGTAGGTCCGCCTTGGACAGACTGTCCACTTTGTCCTCAGCCGAGCCAATGGGTCGCGCAGGCGCGAGACCTGATGTTAAGCTCGATCATCGAATTCGAGACTGAGCCAATCGAACCTCGGGTAATTCTTGTCCCCGAGGACTACCCGTTCATCCAAACCGCCATCGACTCGGCGCGTAACGGCGACATGGTGCTGGTCTCTCCCGGCGTCTACAATGAATCTCTTAACTTCCACGGTAAGAATATCACGGTGCGCAGCGCCGAAGGGCCATCGCTGACTGTCATCACCAACCAGCGGACGGTGAATCTGGTGACTTTCGAAAACGGTGAAAGTCACGACGCGGTCCTTGAAGGGTTTACACTGAGTGGGGGCTGGATCGCGGTCCTGTGCTCCAACTCCGCCCCAACCATCAGGCGTAACGTCTGCGTTGGCCAGAACGTGTGGAACTGGTCGGCAATTTGTCTTGCTGGACCGCTTGATACGATAGCCGATCCGACCGGTGATCCCCGCTACCATGCCAATCTCGGATATGCGCCGGCGATAATTGAAAACAATACTATCGTCAACAGTGCCAACGGCGGAATTTCGATGTTTTCCATCACATCGCCGACTCTAAGGAACAATATCGTGGCTTTCAACGCCAACTACGGTATTCATCAGCAGAGTTTGACCGAACAAGAGCCGCCCATTATGGGATACAACGACGTCTTTGGCCAGGGTGACTTTGATGGAAGTCCGCACGGTGACTATATCAACATCCCTGACCCCGGACCGGGAGCAATCAGCCAGGATCCTCTATTCAGTAATGATTTCGCAGCTACGTGGAAGTTGGGCCCTGGGTCGCCCTGTATTAATACCGGCGATCCGGACCCGATGTACAACGATCCCGATGGATCCCGCAATGACATGGGCGCGATGCCGTTTGAAGGCATTGTGGAACCTGACACGCTCTATGTGCCCAGTGAATATCCGACCATCCAACTGGCCATCGATGCCTCTCACAACGGTGACCTGGTGCTGGTCTCCCCCGGAACATATCAGGAATCACTGAATTATCTGGGCAAGAATATAGCTGTGCACAGCACCGAAGGACCGCTTCAAACGACCATCACCAATGATCGCACGATGACTCTGGTCTCTTTCGATCACGGTGAAACGCACGACGCCGTGCTGGATGGGTTCACGCTAGCCGGGGGCTGGATTGCAGTCATGTGCTCCAACTCCGCCCCGACTATCAGACACAACATCTGTGTGCGCCAGAATGTCTGGAACTGGGCGGCCATCTGCCTTGCTGGACCGCTTGATACGATCTTCGATCCCTCTGGGGATCCCCGCTACCATGCCAATCTCGGGTATGCACCGGCGATAATTGAAAACAATACGATTGTGAACAGCACCAATGGTGGTATTTCGATGTTTTCAATTACACCACCGACCATTCGGAACAACATCGTGGCGTTCAACGCCAACTATGGCATTCATCAACAGAGTCTGACTGAACAAGAGCCACCCATTATGGGGTACAACGATGTCTTCGGGCAGGGCGATTTCGACGGCGGTCCCCACGGAGATTACATCAACATTCCTAATCCCGGTCCCGGCGCTATCAGCGCTGATCCGTTGTTCAACGTCGAGCAATTGGTCCAGGAGTGGACTTTGAGCCAGGGGTCTCCATGTATCAATACCGGCGATCCGGATCCTATGTTCAACGATCCGGATGGCTCTCGCAATGATATGGGCGCAGTGCCTTATGGCGGCGGCAGCGGCGGCGAACCTATTCCCACGAACGAGTGGATTATCGTATTCTGTAACCAGCTCCGACCCGACGATGTGGCCGCATCACAGCATTCGGTCATAACGGCCTACGATCCCCAGGGCGTCCTGTGCGGCCAGGCAATCAGATACTGGGAAGGTTCGTTCGGTTTGATGCCGATCTATCGGGATGATCCGTATACCGAGGTCGACGAAGGATGTGTGCCGGGCGATCTGATCCAGTTCATGATCGACGGGCAGCCGGTGCAACCTACCACCCCTGTCTACTGGACTGCGAACGGCGACATCTTCGAAGTCTGCGAATTCGGCCAGAGCCGTTGCCTCGACATCCCCTTGCATACCGGCTGGAATCTGGTCAGTTGGAATGTGGCGTATGATGAAAGCAGGATCCGTCTGGCCCTCGATGAAATAATTGTGTGTGTCGACGTCGTGCTTTCGTATGAACAGGGCGGATTGATGTTCGATCCCGCCCTCGGTGACGAATTCAACACCTTGACCGGAGTCGACTACCATCACGGCTACTGGATTCGGATGAACTGCGACGCTGTCCTACAGGTGTGCGGTAACCCGATTCAGACCGATCAGTCGATCAGCCTTGAGCCGGGCTGGAACCTCGTCTCATATTGGCCGGAGCGCACAATGCCGGTTGAGAATGGGTTCGCGTCGATCATTGATAGTCTTCAGGAAGCCATGGGATTCGACCAGGGCGCCCAGGTGTGGCTGCCACATATGTGGGGTCTCAATACTCTCACTGAGTTGCGGCCTACGTTTGGGTATTGGGCCAAGGTGCCGACGTTCATGACGCTCACTTATCCGGACCATACCAACCCCGACAGTGTCATCGTGTGGCCGGGCGGTTCGGGCTCGCCTGAGCTCCCGCTCGCCGAGATGACCCGCGACTGGATGTCCGTGTATGGAAGTAATATCACGGTCGATGGCAAACCGGTCGCCGACGGCTCGATGATCGAGTTCTACACCGACGGCTCGATCATGTGCGGGCGTGGGGTATATTCCGGCAATATTCTCAGACTTACACCTGTTTACGGCAACGATGCTTCGGGGACGGTGTCTAAGCACTATCCTAAAGAAGGTGACCAGTTGGAGATCAGGGTAAACGGCGAACGCGCTTATCCCAATCTAGCCTGGAGCGGCAGTGGCGCCAGAGTTCAGTTGACTCGGCTTTCGTCGGATAGTCGCGGTCTTCCGGAGACTTTCGATCTCGCGCAGAACTTCCCGAACCCGTTCAACCCCGCCACGACCATCCCCTATGATGTGCCGTCGGACGGGCAGGTCACACTCAGCATCTACAATGTCCTTGGCCAGGAAGTAAGAACGCTGGTCAACGGATACTGTGCCGCCGGTCGCAATCGAGTCGAGTGGGACGGTACGGACAACAGTGGACAGCAGGTTTCCACGGGAGTCTATCTCTATCGCCTGGTGGCAGGTGAAACGACCTTGACGAAGAAGATGCTGCTGCTGAAGTAGATTGGAAGTTATCACATACAAACCCGGCAGATTCTAAAGTCGGCCGGGTCTGACCTCCGAAGAATAGTGCCCGGCAGATGCTCACATCTGCCGGGTTTTCTATTTTACCGCGGGTTTCGATTTACGAGAATTAGACCACTGTTGTCCGCATGAACTCCGCAGCCGATAGTTTCTCGCAATTGAACACCGCATTCTTGATCTTATTGCGACGCTCCCCATTCAAGAGCTTCTCGGCCAGCCCCGTAAATTTCACATCCAAATCATCCTCAGTCATCGGCTCGCGCGGGTCACCCTTCGGATACTCGAGATAGGCCGAATATTCTTTGCCGTTCATGGTCCGAACGATCACTTTCGACGGCTGCTTAGCAGGGAACATCTTTTCGAATTCAAGCGACGCTTCGCCTTTGATCTTGTCGATCACCTGCCAGATGCGCGGATCCTTCATCTTCTCATCGGAGAACGAGGCTGTGCTAATCTGACGGTCGACAATCGCAGCAGCGAGACAGTACGGCAACGAATGATCGGCGGTCTCGCGCGATTCAGGACGGTACTTGTGCGGGTCAAACAGGATATCACAGGCACGCGCTATAGTCGTAACGGTGGCGGATTCGATCTGCTCCGGTTTGATGTCGTTCTCGCGGATGACTTTCAGCATGCAGGTCAAGTGCGTGTGGGTGAGCGCTTCGGTTGGGAATCCCTTCATGCCGCATTCATGAATCTTGAATTTCTTACCCAACCCGCCGAGTAATTTGTCGTTATCCCATTTCGGTCCGAAGACATCCATGAACCCTTCCTTGCCTTCGAAGACCGCCTCGGTACCGGAGTAACCTTTCTGAGCCATTAACGCCGCGAACACGCCCGCCTGCACCGCCATCGGATCGACCGTATTCTTCATCATGGTCAGCTTCCCGGCGGTCGGACAACCGATCGTATGGCTGTGGCAGCCGCTAATGCCGATAGCGTGTACCATCTGGTCGACCGTCAAACCAAGCATTTTCCCCGCCACAATCGGCGATACAAATTGTGTCAGGGTGGCGTGGTGCCATTTCCGCTCGCGAACACCCGGCACCGCGAACTCGCAGAGGCGCATCTCGAACTCGTAGGCCAGGACGATGCCGACAATGACGTCACGCATCGATGCTCCAACCATCTCGCCGACGCAGAGCGCGGCCGGGATGATATCGGACGGATGCGACGGGTCCTCTTTCCAGTAAATGTCGTTGTAATCTAATGCGCGTATCATGAGGGAGTTGACCAGGGTCGCGTTGACCGCCGGCATCTTGTCGCCGAATCCGAACAGAGTAGCCTCGGCTTTGCCACCCATCTCTTTGTAGATCGCGCGAAGAATGCCAACGTCCTTGGTGTGGTAACCGCCGTAGGCGCAGCCGAGCGAGTCATAGAGATACCGTTTGACCTCATGAACTGTTTCGGATGGGAGTTTGTCATAGCTGAGTCCTACCGCAAACTCAGCGATCTGCCGTGAGAATGATTTGTCTGACATGTGTAAAGATAATCCTTGTTATATCAATCGTGCCGTCAGGCGTCTCTGCCTGACGGCGTTTGTATTCTGACTCTGGTAGGTCGCGACGTACAACATCTATCCCCCACCTGCAAGCAGGTGGGCCACCCGGCGACATCACATCGGCGGGTTCGAAGCGGACCCGCCCTACAAGTCATGCTGAGCCTGTCGAAGCATGACTTACTTAGTGCGCGCCACCCTTCGACAAGCTCAGGGTGACTATACGCTATTGTAAGTCGCAACCCGAAGGGTCCCGGCCTACAAAATGCAGTCGCGCTACTTCGCGAACAAATCCGCCAGCGCCAATTTCAATTTCATCTCTTGTCCGGCTCTGTCCACCACAATCTCGAACTTCTCGCCAATCTTTCCGGTGAACAGCTTGCGCACGGCATTCAGGCCGTCGAAATAGGCAACGTCCACACCGTTGATCGATTTTAGTGCATCACCAACCTTGATTCCTGATTTCTGCGCCGGCGTCCCTGCCTGGACATATTGCACTTCGATATTGGCCCAAGCCGTGTCCCACATCAGCTGCAAGCCTGAGTGATCCTCCGGCCAGGATTGATTGAACTTCGTACCCTTCTCCAGCACGACCCGCTCGTTCTTGTAGTCGCAGTAGATTACGAAATTGCGGAAGAGAGTATTGCCGAGCCCGCCCAGTTGGTCGGGTACCGCACCGCCCTGAGTCTCCCCGAGGATGAAACTGACACGGGGCTGGTAGAGCGTGAATCCGGCGAGCTGCATGCTATCGCACTTGACGTTTTTCGATTCGAAGGTCTGCCCTGCGCCTGCTCCCAGCCCGACCACGCCTTTTCTATCGTAGTACCCTTCGCTTTTCGCGTAGGGAGTTTCCACACTGACTCCGGTCGCGCCGACATCGAACAGCCAGACGCCCGACGAGCGGCCGTCAAGCGACGCCGACACTGTGAACGTCTGGTTCTTGAGATGCAGGTCGAGGGTGGTACCGTCGCCGGAATACTTGAATGTCTCGGGATCGTAGAATGACACCAGTTCCTTGGCGTAATCGACCTTCGTGACAAAACGGGAGAAGAAGTCAAAACCGAGAATACCGGCAGTCTCGAAACCGACCATCCGGTTGAGCTGGTCCATATCAATAACCGCTACTTGCTGTTTTTCAAAGTTGATCCCTTTGATAGTGAACGCCGGAAGGGTGGTGAAACTCACGGCTACATTGCCGCCCACTCCCGCGCCCTGCATATCGCCTTCTATCTTGAGACCAAGTTCAGCTGCGAACTTCTTGCTGATAACAGTCATACCGGCGCCGGTATCGAGCACCCAGAGACGTTCCTTGCAGTCGACTATGACAGGAATGAATAAGTGAGCGCCGATGAATTGGAACGGAATGTTCTCGGAACGATCTCCCTCGACAAACGCGAAGTCTTTCCCCTTCTCCTCCGGCGGCTCGAACATCGCCGGATCGACGGTCGGATTGGACCCGTAGCTTGTAATCGTAATCTCCTGCACCTGGCCGGTCAAGTGCTCCTTCTGGCTGGTGTGAAACGGGACCGTCAGACCGTCAACCTGACGGTAGTCTGACATCATACTGTACGTTCCCTCGGTGCCCTGTTTCGAATCCGACGCTTCCAGAAGGAATGTCTTCGAGTTGATGAAATAGATGAGCGTATCGGAGTTAAGTTTGTTAGTGATGACGACGGCGTAGCAATCCTGATCGTTGACCTTGTCGCGGCCTCGCAGTTGCACCGAGAACACTTTCGAATTGCGATCAGCCTGTTCATTGTCGGCCATACGCCGCTTAAGTTCGCGGCGCTTGAGGGTGATTTCGTCTTCCTTCGTAACCTTCTGAATCTTGCCGTTGGAATCGAGCACCCAGGTTATCGTGCCGTTATCACCCTGTGTCATCTTGAGGACCTTGAGATCTACTTCGGTTCGCTGCAGATCAGGATATTTCGACCAGGCCTTGAGTGTCCCGGTCAGACCGGCGACCGCGAGAGTGCCTTCCATATAGGAAGTCTTCTCGGCCTTGAGGCGATCGAGCCCGCCCTGGGCCTGGAGATTCTTACCGAGAATCTCATACGGGTCGGTCAGATTCCCCTGTGCGACGGCGACGCTGCACAGAGCGACAATGGCAATCAGCGTGCTGAGAACTATTAGTCTTTGTTTCATGACAGAATCCTTTCAAATTTCAGTAACGGTCCTGCCTGACTGTACGTGAACTTGAACCACATAGTTCGAAAGTAGTCTGATAGGGTAGTTTCGACACCTATTGGCGGGTTCGAAGCGGACCCGCCCTACAAGTCAGGCTGAGCCTGTCGTAGGTCGAAACCCCTGCGGTTTCGACAACCTTCAATCGGTTTCTTCTGTACGAACCTTCATTTACCACCAGACAACGAATCAAAGTACCCCGTCACTTTGTCCCTGCGCTGATTCACCAGGAGTCTGCGCATATCTGCATCGTAAGTTATGTCACAAACGCACAAGTAGTCTTTGATTTGCGGCTCGCCATTCCACCAATAACGAACCTGCCAAGTTAGCACTACCGGCACGCATAGCACTCTCTTCATATCAAACTTGACCGGTAGCGACTTCGCATCACGCTCTGACGGAAACAGCCTATCCGTGAACGTTGTGTCAATATAGAGCGTGTCTTTACAGTTATCGACAACGCAGACGGCTTCAGACAGATCATAGGCGACGGCCCTGCCTTTGTTGAACAATCCAAATCGCAGGACAAAAGCCTCTCCGACCGTTTCTACGCCAAGATACTCCACCGACACCAACGGCTGAAATTCATCGATGTATCTTTGGCGACTGATTTCCACAGCTTCTTGCGTCGCTTGGAAGTTGAGAATAACGAGCACTATGCCACACAATCCAGCGATACCTCCAAGCGCTGCAAAGAAGCTTCTATGCCTGTGAACGAAGCCGCTTAGTCGAGATGTCGGTGATCCACAGTGATAGCACAGTTTCACCGACTGGTCAAGCAGTCTCCCGCAACTCCGACACCACTTGACTGATGGCTTCTGTTGAACGCTCATTCATCACTTCCGGATTTTGCAGCTTTGTCGGTCGACAACCTCATGCTTCGACATGTGCCTGTCACACCCACGAGATACTGTCTTCATGAATGCAACTAACAAACAAATCACCACTCCTTAGCTGACTCACAATACTATTCGAAGGATCCACAGATCACAACTCCATATCATTTATAATGTACTGCGGCAGGACCAGATCTCCCTGACCTGAATCCGCTGTCGTTCCCCCTATCCTAACGCTCTTTGCCTGTGCGAGATACTCTTCCATGGTAAGTCTGCCCGGCTTCACTATGCGTGCAAACTGCTCCTTTACCTTTTCCAACTGTCCCAATCCAAGGAAATGTGTGGGTACCGCATATGAAAAGTTTGTCGGGGCATTCATAATCGCCGCTATCGGTTCTCCATCGGAGGCGGTAACGAGCCGACCTTTCGTATCAACTACTTGTCCGACACACTGTTCGAATACACGCTCGTACGCTACTCCAATGATCTCACCGGTGTCCGATAGAAATACAGGCGAACCACTCGCACCATTCTGAAGCAGCACATTTATGCTGAAGCTCATTGCGTGAGGAACGTCAAATGGCTGTAACGCTGATATTATGCCTCTTTGAAGCATTGGCGCGATTTGTCTAGGAACTAGAGTCTGTTGCCTTTCCATGGCGCAGTTCCCCATCGGAAAACCAGCAGTGGCGATTTCCCGCCCAACTTCAAGGATATCTCTGTTCACATGCACGCTTACTGCCGGTAAGCCGCGTAAAGACACAGCAACAAATCCAAGGTCAGGCAATTCCTTGAAGAAGAAATCGTCACGCAGAGGTTTCTTTGTGCCGACAGATAGAACTCCCTCCACTCTCATCATAACAGTTCGTAGTTCGTCGCCTTGCTGAGAAATAAGCATTACGCGTACGACATCGAGCGCATCCATTCCACTTGGTCTAGGGAGTTTCTCTATAGCATTAACAACATGGTCATTTGTCAGTACTAAACCCTCACCATCGACTATGAAACCGGTTCCGAAAATGGGAGGTAACACGCCTTCGGCAGTACGCCTTACATCTGAAGTCACCGTTGACACGAATGCTACGATTGACGGTTTGATCTTCTGATAAACGTCTTGCAGTGCCACTTCGAACTCCTTCAGACAGTTGAATGCAAACCTGTTGGCAAGTCCTGCGTCTGCTTGCCCTAAGTACGCTTCACACTTCGATTCGACCCGATCTACAACCGCTTCTTCACCCAGTTCTCGAGACCGCCCTCGATTACCAACTCCTGCGCCGCCACACCCACCGGGTCAATTGCGTAAGTTTTGCCGTCGATCTCGAGCGTTGCCGTGTCGAATCGAATCTTCGCCTTGATACCGGTCTTCACCGTTAGCTTGCCCGAACCGAAACGTTGTTTCAGATCGCGCGACAACTCAGGCGCCTCAAGCGCGAGAAAGCCGTTATTCAACGCGTTGCGCTGGTAAGTCTGATTGAGCGAACCAGCCAGCACGAGACGAATGCCGCGATACTTGAGCGCCGTCGCGGCCTGCTCGCGCGAACTGCCAGTGCCGAAATTGAACCCGCCGACCAGGATATCACCCTTGTTCACTATCTTCCCGAACTCCGGATCGTAATTCTCCATCGCTACCTGCGCCTGTTGCGCGGGCGTCATATCGTCATTGTAAGTGTACTTGCCGGGATAGATGCCGTCGGTGTTAAGATTGTCCTGATGACAGAACACGAGTTCTCCAACAG
The DNA here is from genome assembly GCA_963735035.1 of uncultured candidate division Zixibacteria bacterium. Classification (GTDB taxonomy): domain Bacteria; phylum Zixibacteria; class MSB-5A5; order GN15; family FEB-12; genus JAGGTI01. The sequence goes on along the minus strand of CAVTJJ010000006.1, from coordinate 583,026 downwards.
CTTCGACCGGGAAATCCTTCAGCACCGCCACTGCGACATGCTTCACCGGGCGCGAAGCAACCGAGATCGATGCTTCCACTTGCGGCACATTTCCGAAATCAGGGCCGTCGATAAATCCGGCCACCGCCGACGCGGCTACCACTTCGGGGGAGCCGAGATACGCCTGTGCAGTCGGCGCTCCCATGCGCCCCTTGAAGTTTCGATTCGTCGCCGAAATGCCGACTTCATCGTCAGCGAGCAAACCCTTGCCGAGTCCAATGCACGGCCCGCATCCGGACGGGAGTTCGAGCGCCCCGGCATCAAGAAGTGTCTGCCAGTCGCCCCGGCGTTTGGCCTCGGCCTGGACTTCGCTCGACGCGGCCGAAATGTAGAACTCAACCCCCGTCGCAACTTTCTTGCCTTTGATAACTCGAGCCGCCGCGGCGATATCTTCAACCCGGCTGTTCACGCAAGAGACAAGATACGCCTTCTGGATCTTGACCTGACGTTTGCGAATCTCTGGGATCGACGTGTATGTTTTCACATTGTGTGGCCCGGAGACGTGCGGCGAGACGGTCTCCAGATCGAGCTTGAGTTGTTTGGCGTAGAAGGCGTTCGAGCCGGCTTCAAGCATATTGTTAGATAACGCCTCTATCCTATTAACATTCAGGCGACTATGCAATCCGTTTGCTGCGTCAACATCCGACGGAACCCCCGCCAATCCGCGTCTTTGAACTGCCTCAGAGCGTCGTCTAATCCAGTCCAGACTCGTCTTGTCCGTTGGGAACAGGCCCACAAGCGCGCCCCATTCGGTGGTCATATTGGCGATCGCAAGACGGTCATTCACCGACAGCGCCGCGATCCCGTCGCCACAGAACTCGACCGCATGATTCAGGACCTCGTCTTTGTTGAAGAAACCACACAGGGTGATAATGACATCCTTCCCGGTTGCCCCCGGACGAAGGCTGCCGGTCAGTTCGACTCTGGCCACCGGTGGAATCTGCCACCAGGTGCGGCCAGTCGCCCAGATCGCAGCGGCGTCGGTGCGGACAATCGGCGTCCCGAGACACCCCAACCCGCCGTACATGTTGGAATGTGAGTCCGAGGCCACCACCACGGTCTGCGGCCAGGCGTACCCTTCCTCGCACATGATCTGGTGCCCGATGCCTCGCCCGGCTGGATAGAAATCGATCCCGTGCTGTTTGGCGAACGCCTCGATTCCGGCGTATTTCTTCTTATTGGCGTCGCTGGTGTCCTGGACGTTATGATCGAGCGCAAACACCGGCTGGCGCGGGTTGAGAACTTTGGTGGCGCCGATTGATTTGAATTTCGGAATCACCGCGCCGGTGTTGTCGTGGGTCATAACATGCGCTGGACGGATGGAAGCGAAATCCCCGGCGTGAACTTCCTGCCCCGGCTCCAGCCCGACCGCAAAGCGCTGCACAATCTTCTCGACCAGATTTTGCGCCATACTATTTCACCAGCTCGAAATCAATGAAATCGGCGTGATGGAAGATGATGCTCTCCGGGCTCCGCTTCTCGCCGGTCCCCTCTTTGGAATGTGTGGCGATGATATGCATGACTTCCGACGGGACTCCGTGCTTGAAAGCTAAACCGACACCTGAGAACGGATGCCGGATGTGCATGCCGTAGCTCGACTTGACCGGGTTGCCTTTGACAATCTCGAATTCGAGCAGCTTGCCGACATCGGCCAGCAATGCCCCCGCTATCAGGAAGTCCCGGTTTACCGGCGTCTTCTTGTCGCCGTGAAAATCGCGAAGCACTTTGTCGCAGGCGATACACATCGCCGCCACTGCCCGCACATGGCTGATGAACGTTATCTGGACATTCTCGGCCAGAAGCGTAAACGGCATATTGACCAGAAGTTCTTCGGTCCAGCCCCGGAACCGGATCGCCTCGTCCCAGCAGGCGATCACTTTTTCGCGCAGTTCGGGATTCGAAATTTCCTTGATCTCCGGCAGAAGCTTCAGCACCAGGTCATTCATAAGTTCCTCGTCAGTTTCCTCTTAGCATACGTGGGGGCATGATAAATCCGGATGCAACAAGGGTCAAACGGATTCGTACAGTTGACTTGAGGTTTTGGTTGAACCGGTCCCGCCAAGCCGACAAATATTCTCCGGTTCACTACCCCGAAGCTTGCCTGGTTGTGTCAGTTCCTGCGTTCGGCCCGCCTGCGGCAGGTGGAACGTGTGAACTGACACGAGTGACCGGCTTAGTGACAGCGGCGTCAGGTCTCACGCCGCCTTTGGCGGCGAAGGACCTGACGCAACCGGCCTGCGCGACTTGAGGCTCGGACAACCATATGGATAAACCACTGATAGAAACCACCGATCTCTGCCGCTACTTCCGGCGCGGCCCGCACGAGGTACGCGCGGTCGACCGGGTGAACCTGGCTATCGCCAAAGGCGAATTCCTGGCCCTCGTGGGTTCGTCCGGTTCCGGCAAATCGACCCTTTTGGCCATGTTGGCGGGGCTGGACACTCCAACCTCCGGCCGGATCGAAATCGGCAGCCGCAATTTGAGCGAGCTTTCGCGCCGTGAACTGGCATCCTACCGGGCTCATCGGGTCGGCATGATTTTCCAGTCGTTCAACCTGATCGCTCATCGGACCGCGCTGCAAAATGTCGAACTGGCCCTCTATTTTAACCAGACGCCCCGGATCGAGCGGGTCCGCCGCGCAACGGAAACGCTGGAACAGTTGGGCCTCGGTGACCGTCTGGACCACCGCCCCGCCGATCTATCCGGCGGCGAGCAGCAGCGGGTGGCTATCGCCCGCGCGCTCGTGAAGAAACCTGAGATGCTTTTCGCCGACGAACCCACCGGCAACCTTGACCGCGACAACTGCACTCAGATCGCCGCAATACTGACCGATCTCAACCGCCAGGGGATCACGGTCATCATGGTTACGCACGATCCCGACCTGGCGTCTTCGCACGCCCAGCGCACAGTCCGTCTGGTGTACGGACAAGTAGCAGGAGGGGCTGCGCGATGACTTTCCACGACAAGATCACGATCCCGCTCGGCAACCTCTGGCGGATGAAACTCCGGTCGTTCCTGACCATCTCCGGCGTAATGATCGCGATCGGCGCGTTTGTGGCGATGCTTTCGTTCGGTGCCGGCAATCAGAAGTATGTCACCGAGCAGTACAATCAGCTCGGCCTGTTGTCGACCATGTACGTCTACCCCAAAGATGGCCGCGAATCCGCCGACACGCTCAAAGCCGCCCCGCTCAACGATTCAGTCCTCACCTGGCTTTCGACTCTGCCCGGTGTCAACCTGGCCTATCCGTTCGACTCGTACGATGTCACCGCGCTCGCGCTCGATACCGCCCTGAAACTGAAAGCTCAGTCGGTGCCGTCGGTGGCCACGCAAACGCGGATGTTTTCACAGATGAACGCCGGGACGACTGTTCACTTCGGACTCAGCGCGCGAGGCGGTGGTGACGTCGGAGTTTCTCGATCACTTCAAGGGCAAGACCGCCGATTCGGTCATAGGCAAGTCGATTGTCGTCTCAGTACAAAGAATCCGTCTCGATTCCGGCCTGGTGTTTCTCCTTCGCGGCGCACCCGAAGTGGCTGACCGGATTTTTGTCAAGGGATGGATCGATTCCCTCCGCACTACCGAATATATCAAGCGGCTGGCGCGTGATGAACTGGGGCGCGCGCTCGGACGATTCACCGAAGGCTTCTTCACCCATCCGGCGACTGTTGCTGACACGCTGACCATTGTCGGCGTAATGAAAGCCGGCGAGGGGTATCGCCGCGTGGAGCCGATTCTGGTCCCGGTGGCAACATCCCAGCGATTCGCCGATGGCGGTTTGTCCAACGATCCGACCGAACTATATGCGGCGATCTCCGGCGGCGGCAACTTAATCACCAACAACAGCGACAGCCGGAAACAGTATCCTCGCGTGACGCTTGCATCTCGACCCGACCGTCTCGTTCAAGCCGATAAGCGATACTATTGAAGCGCACGGGTACCGTTCTTTCAGCTACGCCCAGCAGTTCGAGGAAATCAACCGCTTCTTCATCTATTTCGACATGGCGTTGGCCATGGTCGGCCTGATCGCGCTGGTGACCGCTTCGCTCGGCATCGTAAATGTCATGGTCATGTCGATCATGGAACGCCGCCGCGAAATCGGTGTCCTCAAGTCGCTGGGGGCGTCGGAAATGGACATCAAGGCGCTCTACCTCTTCGAATCCGCACTGATCGGCATAATAGGATCGATAGCGGGCCTGATCCTTGGCTGGCTCATAAGCCGGCTTTCATCGGCCATCGCCCAATATTACATGGCCAGGGAGGGTTTCGACCAGATCGAGCTTTTCGCCCTCCCCTGGTGGCTGGTCCTGCTGGCGCTCGGATTCGGCCTCGCGGTCAGTGTCGCGGCTGGGGCTTATCCGGCGGCCCGGGCTGCCAGAGTTGATCCAATCGAGGCGCTCCGGGTAGAATAAGAAATCGGATTATCGGTTTTGCCCCGATCATCCGACCCTTATATTGCGGCCCGGCGGTTGCCGAATTTGCCAGAGGAAACGAAAACAGGATGCCGAAGAATTTTGCCATTACCGGGGTCGGCGGTTACATCGCCCCCCGTCATCTGAAAGCGATCAAAGAAACCGGCCACAACCTGGTGGCCGCGGTCGATCCGGCCGATTCGGTTGGGATTCTCGACCGCTTTTTCAGCGACGTCAGCTTCTTCACCGAATTTGAGCGGTTCGACCGCCACATAGACAAACTGCGCCGCATCGGGGATGACCGGAAGATACATTATGTATCGATCTGTTCCCCGAACTACCTTCACGACGCCCATTGCCGGTTTGCGTTGCGGGTGGGGGCGGACGCTATCTGCGAAAAACCGCTCGTGCTCAATCCGTGGAATATCGACGCCCTCGCCGAACTCGAAGAAGAAAGCGGCCGGAAGATCAACACGGTTCTGCAGTTGCGGGTTCACCCCGCACTGATCGCACTTCGGGAGAAAATTCAGAAAGAGCGCCCGACCGACAAGCACGACGTTCTGCTCACTTATATAACCTCGCGCGGCAAATGGTATCTCGTATCGTGGAAAGGCCAGCTCGAACGTTCGGGCGGACTGGCGACAAATATCGGCATTCACTTTTTCGATCTGCTCGTCTGGTTGTTCGGCGGGGTGCAGAAGAACGAAGTCCATCTCGCGAATACGACCTCGACCGCCGGTTTTCTCGAACTGGAGCGCGCCCGGGTACGCTGGTTTTTGTCGATAGATCGCGACATGCTACCGAACAATCTGAAAGCCGAGCAGGCGACTTACCGCTCGATTACTATCGACGGTCAGGAAGTCGAGTTCTCCGACGGGTTCACCGATCTTCACACCGAAGTCTATCGCCGCACTTTGGCCGGGCAAGGGTTTGGCCTTGAGGACGCGCGCCCGTCGATCAATCTTGCGCACGACATCCGCGTGGCGACCGCATCAGGCGTTGCCGCGAATTCGCATCCACTGTTGAAGAAATGACTGTGGGCGGCAGACCTCCTGGTCTGCCCATTCAAATAGTCATACCCTGGGTGCCCCAGCGCTTGCGCTGGGAGCGTCTGGGTGGGCCACCCGCTTGCGGGTGGGATAGATGATCCCTGATCGGCAGGCCTCCGCGCCTGCCGGTAGAATGTCGAAACGACAGGGGTTCCTACCTACTTAGAACCCGCCCCCCCGTAATCACTATCGAGTTGTCTGACCAACTGTCGTACTTCACCTTTCGAGATCCGTCCGAATATGTCATCGAGTACCTGACACCAAAGCTCATCGGTCTGTTGAGGCCGCTAATCACAAATCTGGTTGGCAGATCAATCGTTTCTTGTGGCGGTAATTGTGTAAAGGGAACTGGAGATCCGGAATCGCACACACCCAAAACACCGAAATGAGAAGGATAGGCCTCCCAAATTGACATTGCGCAACCTGAAGTAGTGACTGGGACTGTCGCGTCGCCAGTGTTCTGTAGCCTGATAGTCAGTGTGATAGTGTCGCCGGGCTTCGCAACTACTGAGTCTTGAAGAACATGAAGCCGGAGTGATCGGTCGGTTACAGTCTTGTTCCCAAGCCACCCACAGGACATACATAATGTTCCGCACAGCGCCAAAGCGAATAGTCTCTTCATCATAAACCTCCTGTCAGGACATAGAGCATCATTCCGCCCTCATAGACACGTGGCGGGTTCGAAGCGGACCCGCCCTACCTGATCAACCCCACCCGCAAGCGGCTGGCCACCCGAGTCTCCGCCCAGCCTACTCCAGCGGTGTCCACTCGCCGATGTTCTCCACCACCACCTTGCACCGCCCTTGCGACGTCCACCGTTCGTTGCCGTTGTAACCCCACTCCATATACTCCGAGCCGCCCCCACCAACCGTCGTGATCAAGCAGCCGTTGTTCAAATACCCGACCGACCCGGCCACATCCGAAGGCCATTTGCTGTCACCGCGCGACGGGTCCACGGGCACCCAGCCGTATCCCGGCAGGTAAACCTCTACCCAGCGATGGAAGACGTCGTCGTACGAGGCATCGTCGTTGCGCACCACAATCGCTCCGGCGTACCGGGCCGGTAACCCGGCCGCGCGACACATCGATATGTAAACGAACGTGTACTCCGAGCAGGAGCCTGTCCCTCTCTCCAGTATGGCCGGTGCGACATTCCATCCTCCCGACAGTTCATACGTCAGCTTGTCGACGCAGTACTGCATGATGCGGCGCGCGATCCAGTACGGGTTAGTTTCCAACCCGACAGCTTCCTGCACCGCGGTACGAATAGTAGTGCTGCCGATATCGAACTTGGTATCGTCCACAAGATACTTATCGCGAATGTCTTTCGGGATGTCCGCCAGTTTGCCGACTTTGTCCGGAAATACGAAATACCGTGTCTCGTACATTTTGGCCGCGACCGTCATGCGAACATTCGTGAACTTGTCCGGCCCCAGATTCGTGAAGCGGAAATGCGCGACTTTCTGGCCCCATTTGTCGGTAAGGACATCTGTCACGGGCGGATCGAATTCCGGCTTGCCCTGCAAGTCCTGACCGGCTGAGTTCTCCGGGATGGCCATATAGACGTCGAGGGTTTTCACGGTATCCGGCCCGAAATTCCTCACCTGGTGCAGAAAATCAACCCGCTGGGCCTTCTCGTTCTTGCGCTGATACGGCACGCCGTCGTCGAGCACGAGTTGATAGATCCTGTCCGTCTGGTAGTCGACATTCCAGAGGTTCTTGCCGTCCCACGCCAGCCCCCACGAGTGCGGACCAGGCGCGGCGAGACTCAGCACGACATCCCCGCGCTGGGGGGTGACCATGAAGATGCGGTCGGCGAAACGATCCGAGACCCAGAGATAAGTGCCGTCAAAAGTCATCCCGTTAGTGTGCGACGTCGGCGACGGAATCGAGACAATCGTGGTACCGTCATCTGCGCTGATCAGGTCGATCTTGTCGTACCCTTCGCCGCCGATCCAGAGCCGCTTCCCGTCCCAGGCCATCCCGGTCGGATTGGCCACCGGACAGGGGATTGTTCTTTCGACAACCTTCGTAGCCGGATTAATGGCAAACAGGCGCGGTTCTTCGGCGTCGGCTATCCAGAGCAGCTTGCCGTCGAAAGCCAGCCCCCGCGGAATGTAGCCGGGCGACGGGATCGAATCCGTGATCGCGCCCGAAGCCGGGTTGACGGCGTAGATTTGGTCGCTCAGACGGTCGACACACCAGAGTTGCTTGCCGTCGAAGGCCAGGCCCTGTGAACAGCGATATGGGGCGGGAATGGTTCGGACGGTGTCCCCGGGCGTGGCAAGGACGCTTGCGGCGAGGGTTAGGATTAGAACGAAAATGGCGGTAACGGACCGGTACATCGCATCCTCCTTGGGTACGTAGATTGTGCGCAGAGACTGACGACAGCGGCGCTCATGTGGGTCAAGTTAGCGATTATAACGCCGGTGTCAAGAGGGTGTGCGACGGCACCTCGGGTGCCCCACCCTATTGTCGCACCAACCGGCAGATGTGGACATCTGCCGGGCACGTTGAACGAGGACCTGCCGCGGCGGGCCGGGCACGAATTAGGACGGTCTATTGGCCAACCCTATAAGTGGGATTCGGTGGCTTGAAATTGAAACGGCCGTCAGGTCGTCACACCGGCGAAAGCCGGTGCCCAGTTATGATTGCAGAGGCAATGCTCTTGTGATCAAGATATCATTCGAGTGTAGTGATTTAGCATAAGCCTCCGTTCACTTGCCATCACAACTGGGTTCTGGCTTCCGCCAGAATGACGGGTCCTCGACCCGTCTCATCTACGTGCATTCAACAAGAACCCGGCAGATGTGGACATCTTCCGGGCACGTTACTTGTCGGATCTGATTCAATGCAACGCGGCAGGTCACACGCCGCCTTTGGCGACGCAGGACCTGCCGCAACCTCATTCAAGTAGTCGTAGGTCAGGCGGACTTGACGCCTGACGCGTTCAATCGCATTACCCGTCAGGCCCCGAGTAGGCCTGACCTACAAGATCGCTACGGCTTCAAAACCAGCATACCGTACAGGTCGGCCACGTAAACGAGTCCCGATTGATAAGCAACATCGTAGCATTGACCTTTAGTGTTATACTGCGCTATCATACGCGGCGTCGCTGGATTGGACACGTCGATAACCACCACCCCGGCGTCATCGTCGGCGACATACGCTTTCCCGTCGGCCACAACCACCTTCTTGGCATCACCGGGAGTAGCGCACACACCAACCTGGCGCGGCTTCATCTTGTCGGAGATGTCCACTATGGCCAGACCGGTGAACCCGTCGGCGAGGTAGGCGTATTGCCCCGCTACTACTACCCCGGAAGCGTATCCGGGAGTGTCGTGCACCCCTATAGACCTTGGCTTGGCTGTATTCGAAATATCGATAATCTGAAGGCCGTTGCTGCCCGACGCGAGATACAGGTAATTTCCGTCCTGGGCGACACCCATGACTGAGCCCGACGTATCGTATTCGCTCACCAGATCGGGACTCTTGGGGTCACCGATATCAACAATGCTCACCCCTTGCTCACCGTTTGCGAGATAGGCCAACTGACCGGATGAGGCGGCGTCGACCACCAGCCGCCCGGAGTGGTAGCTTCCCAGGAGACTGCACTTGGCGGGATTGGCCACGTTGACAATCTGCAATCCGGCGATGCCGTCGGAAACAAGAGCATTGTCGCCCTGCAGCGCGACCGCTGAGGCCGAACCGGGGCTGTCGAATTCACCGACCAGTTGCGGGGAAGCGGGCTTGGAGATGTCCAGCACGCGCAGTCCGGCTTCATAGTTGGCGGTGTAGGCGTAATTGCCGCGAACATCGACACTCGCGACAAATCCCGGCATACCGGTGTCGCCGACCATCTTCGGATGATCGCGCTGCGTGATGTCGAACAACTTGAGACCAGCGTCACCGTCGCCGACACAGGCGATCGAGCCGGCCACCGCCACACCCAGAGCAAGCCCCGGGGTCTGGCCGGTACCGATATGTTTCGGCTGAGCCGGGTTGGAAACATCAATTATCTGCAAGCCGGCGTGGCCGTCGGCGAGTAAGACATCCGCTCCAATAACATCAACTCCAAAAGCTCTTCCGGGCGAGTCGAGAATCCCAACCCGCTTCGGGAATGAAGGTTTGGAGACATCGAAGATGTGCAGCCCTTCCTCGTCGGCAGCCACATAAGCATACTTGCCCGAAACGGCGACATCTCTAGCCTCGCCGCGCATATCCGCCCGCACCGACCAGTGGGGCGACTTCGGATTGGAGATATCCACTATCTGAAGCCCCTGATTGCCATCGGCGATATAGGCATACTTGCCGATCAGAGTCACACCGAAGGCAGTCCCGGGAGAATCGTAGTTCCCCACTAATTTTGGGGTCGCGGGAGTCGATACGTCGATCACTTCCAGACCGGCATCGCCATCCGCCATGTAGGCATACTTCCCCCCCAATTCAACATCATACGCGTGACCGTGAGTGACACACTTGCCAACGACCCTGGGAGCAGCAGGATTCGTGAAATCAATGATCTGTAGCCCGGCCTCGCCATCGGCCAGATAGATGAGACCGTTCTTGACCGCCATCCGATGCGCCGTTCCCTCTGTATAGAGCTGGCCTATGATTGTCGGTTTGGAGGGGACCTTGATGTCGAACGCCTCTATTCCATACGGCATGGCGCAGTACGCAATTGAGCCGTCGATGCGGACCTCATGGACTCCGATCCACAACGCGCTGCCGACATATTCAAGGGTCTTGATAGATGGCGCCACAGGGGCGCCCGCGGGCGTTTGGCTTATGACATTGCCACCAAGCAATGCCACCAGCATCATTAACGCCACACCTGCTAACCGCCGCATGATGTTCATAATCTGCCTCCGTCAAGTCTCCAATGCCTTCACATAGCGGCCGAAGACATTGGCTAAAGTGATTCGCTATCTATTCCATGCAATCTATTTACCGACAGGATAGTTCCTTCGACGACTGTCCTCTGTTCATAAACCAATTCATGATCTTGCTGTCTCTTAGTTCGGTCCGGAGAGCATCGCCCGCATTGGGTCAGGTCAATGAGTTTCGCGAGCATGCCCCGCGAGCCGAACTTGAATGTTGTAACAAAGAGTCCCCTTTCAGGTTCCATAAAGGACAAGAAAGGGCACAAAAGAAGAAGGTTCGAATACCGCTTGCCCCACAAAGTGGACTGCAAGGACCTATAGGCTGTGCTGAAGGGGCGTCTGTCCTGCCCGCTTGGATAGCCGGGAACCGGACAAAGTCCGTCCGAGCTTCCCAAACCTGACTTATCAACAGTGGTGATTGACTACTTGGACTTGGTCTTCGGCTTGGACGTCTTGGCTAAAGCTTCGTTCTCTTTGATCCGCGCCTTGACGATCTTCTTGACCAGCGCTGACGTAAGTTGATTGTCCGGGGTGAAATGAATCGTAGTACCGGAGACGTCGAACACCCCAAGCTCACTCTTAAACATTGCGATAACCGACCGGGTCACGGTCACCAGACTGCAGTAGTCTTTGCGAACCAGGAAATGGACCAGTGGGCCGTTGAGTTTGTAGGTCGGGATGCCGTAGCTGATACACTCCTCAGCTTTCGGAGCGGCCGATTTTATGGTCGCACGGAGCTTCTGAAGCATCGGTCGCATCTCTTCAGGAGCCGAAGCCAGGTAATCGTCTACGTTCAACGGTTTTGCGCCTTTCGGGGCGGCTTTCTTCGTCACGGGTGATTTCTTCATATTGATAGTTCTCCCTCACCCAAGTCCCCTACTCGCCCGGGTCGTAGCGCCGTGAGCGGGTCACCTGGATCACGCCCTTTACCTTCTTCATCTTGTCGATGATCCGGTTGAGGTGCGACAGGCTTGAAACTTCGATCAGGAATTTGCCCTGTGCAGTTGTGTCGAGCGAATAGATTTCGGCGCCCCGGACGTTGGTATTCGAATCGGCGATCGCCTCGGTGATGTCATGCAGCATCCCTTTGCGGTCTTCGACAACCACGTCGAGCTGCACGATAAATGACTGGTCCCGGCCGGCATCCCAGCTAACCGCTATCTTCCGTTCCGGTGATTGGTTGGCCAAATCGATTGCCAGCTTACAATTGGCATGGTGAACGGTCACACCTCGGCCTCGCGTAATGAAGCCGACAATATCTTCACCGGGAACCGGCTGGCAGCAGCCGGCAAAGCGGAACATCATGTTGGCCATCCCCTGTACGCGTACACCTTTCGAGCCGCGCATCTTGTCGACCAGACGGCCCACCAGGCCGGGTTGAGTCTCGGGGATTTCCTCGGGGTGATACAAATTGATGACGTTGCGGGCGGCCAGCGCGCCGCTTCCAAGGGCGGCGAACATGTTCTCGACCGATTTCTGGTCGAGATGCTCGGCGTATTCCTGAAGCTGGGCGTCATTCGGCATCTCCAGCCGCATTTCTTTCAGGCGACGTTCGAGGATCTCTTTTCCCAGCGCTACTGACTGTTCGAACCCGGCCTGTTTGAGCCAGCGGCGAATACGCGACCGCGCCGATGACGTCTTGACCAGTTTCAGCCAGTCGTGCGACGGGGTGTGACTTAGGTTGGTAATTATGTCCACCTGGTCGCCGGAGCGGAGTTTGGTAGAGAGCGGCTGCAAACGTCCGTTGATCTTGGCCCCGGCACAGTGCAAACCAACCTGCGTGTGAATCTGAAACGCGAAATCCAGCGATGTCGCCCCGCGAGGTAGGTGCACCAGGCGACCTTTCGGGGTATACACAAAGATGTCCTCGGCGTAGAGGTCCATCTTCAGGTATTCCATGAATTCGGTCGGGTTGAGCAGATCATCCTTCTGCCACTCGAGCACGCCCCGCAGCCAGATCATCTGTTTGTCGTCTTTGCTTAAGAACTGTCGCCCCTCTTTGTAGAGCCAGTGGGCGGCGATTCCATTCTCGGCGAACTCGTGCATCTTTCGGGTGCGGATCTGGATTTCGACAGTTTTGTTGCGCGGCCCGAACACAGTGGTATGGAGCGAGCGGTAACCATTCGGTTTCGGGTTGGCGATATAATCATGAAACCGCCCCGTCACCGGTTTCCACATGGCGTGGAGAATACCCATCGTGTGATAGCATTCGCGTTCATTCTGGACGATTACACGAATGGCCAGCAAGTCATAAATCTGGTCGAACGGTACTCCCCGCCCGACGATCTTGTGATGGATGGAATCGAGATGTTTGGCCCGACCGTACACATCCGCTTTGATGCCATCCTTGGCGAGCGCCTCTTTGATCGGCTTGGCGATCTCCTCGATATAGGCTTCGCGCTCCTCCCTTTTCTCCTTGACCGCCTTGGCCAGCTCGACATAGATGTCCGGCTGAAGGTGTTTCAACGCCAGGTCTTCGAGTTCGGTCTTGGCCTTGTAGATGCCCAATCGATGTGCCAGCGGGGCGTAGACGTCGTGCGTCTCCTGCGCGATCCGTTTGCGTTTGGCCGCAGGAAGCGCTTCGAGCGTCCGCATGTTGTGCATCCGGTCGGCCAGTTTGATGATGATAACCCGGATATCTTTCGCCATGCTCAGGAGCATCTTGCGGAAATAGTCGGCCTGCTGCTCTTCGAGCGAGTTGAACTCGACCGCGCCGATCTTGGAAACACCGTCCACCAGGTCGGCTACTTCGTCGCCGAATTCATCGCGGATATTCTCGAGCGTGTATTGGGTGTCTTCGACCACGTCGTGGAGCAATCCCGCCGCCAGGGTGGTCGAATCCATGTGCAACTCTGCGAGGAAAATGGCAACTTCGTGACAATGTTCGATAAACGGCTCGCCGGATGACCGTCGCTGACCCGCGTGAGCCTTGTCGGAAAACTCGTACGCCCGCCGCAGAAGCGCCACGTCGATATTGGCATTGAGCGCCTCTACCTGAATGATAAACTGCGCCAGATTGTAGGTTAACTGCGGTTTACTTTCCAACGGCGTTGTCATACACAGCTCCGACAGCCTCGGCTACCTGTTCTACACTTATGGTTTCCATACAACGGCATCGCCCGGCCGGACAGCGGCATTGTTCGACTTCCGGCTGAACCACCCGATGACCTTCACCAATCGGACCCCATCTTACCGGTGACATGATCTGCCGTCCCGGGTATAGGCCGACAACTTTCGTTCCGACCGCCACCGCCAAATGTAACGGTCCGGTCGAATTGGCGACTACCGCCGACGCCAACGACAAAACGGCGGCCAATGTTCTAAGATCGGTCTGTCCGGTAATCTCGTTGAGGGTAATACCTTTGTCAGCGGCAATTTTTCGAACCGCCTCCCCTTCCGGCTCCGATCCGGTAATAACAACCTGACGGCCGTTCCGGTTCAGATGCGAGTAAAGCTCGACAAAGCGATCCATCGGCCAGCGCTCGGCTGAGCCCCCGGAACCGGGGTGCACCACGATGAACGGACGGGCTATGCCTTGACTATCGAGTATCCGGTGAGCGTTGGCGATTTCTTTCGGAGTCGGGTAGACCGTCGGTTCGTGAACCGTGCCCCCCTCAGGAAAATACGCCAGGAAATCCAGGTTGTATTCGGATTCGTGTTTCTTGTTGGCCTTGCGGCTATGTACCAAACGGTGGGTGAAGAACACCGAGTGGAAGCGACCGGCTGTGCCGATTCTCACGGGAACCCCAACCCGATACAGCAGCTGGCTGATATGGCGCTCCGGAAAGAGCACAACCACCGCCTTGTATTCTCCCTTTAGGATCCGATGTTCCAGCTCCTTGCGGTAGTGCCGACTCGTTGTAAGTTGATCGTTCTGCACTCGGATGATCCGGTCGATGCTCGGGTTGTTTTCCAGAATCGGCGAAGCATACAGCGACGCCATGACGTCAACCGGACAGTCGGGAAACCGGGCGTGAAGTGTTTCCACGAACGGTAGCGCCAACACGAGGTCGCCGAGGCGGTCAGTACGGCTCACAAGAAGTCTATCCCCGGATTGTATGTCGATCTGGTCGCTCATCTTATCTTGGTATTCCCCGACTTTGACGTTCCAGTTGACGCAATTTGGCATACTTGGTCATGACGTAACCGGCGGAAAGCGCGGCGAGGAGCAGTCCTTCCGTTCCGTCGAGAAATCCGGCTCTCAAAAAATATTGCTTGGCGAATTTTGCCATCGGGTTAAGGAAGGTCTTCACCAGACTGCCCCTCACCCCTTTGCAGAAAGCCTCCTCGGCCGCCAGCGTTGTATAGCGGTTGAATTTCTCAAAATACACTTCCAACGTTGGGTAACTGTAGTGAAGCAGGTCGTTGGTCAGAGTGCCGACCGACCCGTCAACTTCGAGCGCTTCATGAACGCTTGACGACGTAAACCTGCCCTGACCTCGGCGATAAAGGCGCAGCACCCGATCGGGATACCAGCCACCATGTTCTATCCAGCGACCAAGAAACGACGTCTTTCTCGGAAGTCGATACCCGGCGACGTCTCTTGGGTTGTCAATCACACCGCGAATTTCTCTTGCCAGTTCAAGGGTGACTTCTTCATCAGCGTCAATGGACAGTATCCAATCACCGGTCGCGTGTGAGGCCACGGTTTGCTTGGCCGGGCCGTACCCGCACCACTCATAAGTGACGATTTGGGCTCCCGCCTCTTGTGCGATTGCGACCGTACGGTCGGTCGAACCGCAATCGCCGACTATTATTTCGTCGACCCATTTCAACGAAGCCAGACATCTCGGCAAGTTGGCTTCCTCGTTGCGCGCGATTATTACCGCCGTCAGCTTGGTCATGCCTTTACTTTCTCCACGCGCTCCAACACTCGTTGCACACAAGCATACACCTGATCCACTGTAATGTCATCAATAGTATCAAAGTGGGCGCCTACAACCGCTCCGTCGGGCTGTCGATACGGCTGCCAGCGGCGGAAATTCTTCGTCGCCAGGTTATACAGACCGACCACCGGCACCTGGAACGATCTCGCAATATGAATAAGCGAAGTATCCGGCGAGATCAACAGATTCAGGCGTGAAATCAGAGCGCTGACTTCGAGCAGATTCAAACCCGGCGGAACCAGACGCGCCACTCCTCCGACTCTCGACACAACATCTTCGCCACGCTGGCGATCCGATGTCACACAGCTCACCACAATTTGCAGATCCGGACGTCGGGCTTTCAAACGTCGGCAGAGCTCCACCGCCCTGTCATCCGGCCAGATTCTGTTCGGACGCCCCGCCGAAAGATTCAAGCCTACCAGCTTACCCCCACCGGACGACTCACTCAGAAAACCATCTATTCGCTTTCGTGCCTCGACCGGTATGTACGGGGGGGCAAATCCGGATTGCTTCGAACCGTCGATACCGAACGGAGCCAGAAGCTTCAGCGTGTTGTCGACCGTATGTTCGCCGATCCCGTCGGCGTGAACATGATTGAAATCATAGAATACCGCGTGCCGGGTCTTGCCCACTCCGATTCTGATCGCCTTCCGTCCGGCCAGTTGCGAGAAGAAGAGCGCCGTCACCGAATCGTTGTCGATCATGTCTATCACACAGTCGAAGCGTTTACGCCGGATCTGTGACAATTGCCGGAAATCTTCCCGGGTCCATTTCCGATAGAGAAAGATCTTGTCGAAACGGGGATCATCTTTGATCAGTCCGACGTTTACCGGTGAGGCCAGAATAGAAATCTTGAGGTGCGGGTAACGGGCATGAAGAGCATCAAACACCGGCAGGGATATCACCATATCGCCGATCTTCTCCGGGCGAAGGAAGAGCACTTTGGTCATGGACGAAGCATCAAGCACTGTCAAGTCGCGGCGTCCTTTCCGAAAGAAGATCCGGCAGGCGCCGAAAACGATATCCTTCGCACGGTGTTCAAACCACTTGGTCATGCGATTAGTTACTCCTCTTCGCAAGAAGTAACTCAAAATACTCTTCAACCTGAAGCATCATAGCGTCGGCCCGAAACTGCTCGCGCCATCGAGCTTGAGTCGCCTGGCTGAATCGATCGCGTAACCCGGCATCCTTGAGCATGCGAACTACTGCTTTCGCCAATAGTACCGGATCTTTCGACGGCACTAGCAGGGCGTTCACCTCGTCCGCCAAGGCTTCGGGTACGCCACCCACGTTGCTCGCCACAATCGGCAGTCCGGCACGCATGCCCTCCAGAATTGAATGCGAAAACGGCTCCTCGACCGCCGGATGGACCATCAGATCGGCCCCGGCCAGTTCCGCGTCGATGTTATCCAGCATCCCTGCAAAGACGAAATACTTGTCCAGCTTCAGTTCCGCGATTCGTTGCTTCAGCAACGGCTCTAACGGTCCGTTTCCGAGAAGCAGGAACCGCACTTGTGGCACCTGTGCGACAATTTGCGTAGCCGCTTCCACGAGATAGATATGCCCCTTTTGATCGACAAAACGCCCGGCAACAACGGCCACCAGATCATGGTCGCTCAGTTGATACTTTCGACGAAGAGCCGCCTGTGCTACCGGGTCGGGTCGCACGAAAGCCTTGTCTTCGGTGCCGTTGTGAATTACCCGGATCATGTCATCGCGCAGATAACCGTGCCGCATCACCTGCTTTTTCAGCGCGTGCGACGGGACAATCACTCCGTCTACCAGTCGCGGTGAAAAGAAGCGGTGCGCCCAACCGTTTGCAGTGATATCCAAACCAAGGCGCCAGCAGACGCGGGTCGATCCATACCAGCGGGCAGCGAGTCCGCCAAGACGCACATCCTTGTTGAAATTGACCACCATCAGATCAATTCGTTCCTGGGCCAGTAAACTGCGAAGTCTATATATAGTGAGCGGGTTGAAGTCACCCGAAATCGGCAGTCCGACCGTCTCGATCTGACTATTGAAGGCCGCCGCCCGGCGCAAGTATTCTGAACCGCTGCGACCGACCGCGGTCACCGGGTAACCTTTGCGGACAAAATAATCGGCCGCAAGCAATATCCAATTCTCGTAGCCGCCAAACGTGTCGCGTTCGACGGAATCCAAAAAGAGCAAGTTCATTCAGAATCCCTGAACTGCATGAGATACAGGCGCTGGTAGAGCCCCTGTCGCGCCATCAATTCATCATGAGTCCCACTCTCGACAATCCGACCCTTGTCGATGACCAGAATCCGATTGGCGTGTTTCACGGTCGACAGGCGGTGCGCGATAACCAGAACGGTGCGATCCGCCAGAAGTCGATCTATCGCCTCCTGCACCTGCGACTCCGACTCGGTGTCGAGCGCCGACGTGGCCTCATCAAAGATCAGAATCTGCGGATTTCTCAAAAGCGCACGGGCAATTGCGATTCTCTGACGCTGGCCTCCGGATAGCTTGACTCCGCGATTACCTACCAGCGTGTCGTAGCCATTCTCCAGTTCGCCGATAAACTCATGAGCGTTGGCCATCCGGGCTGCTTCCTGGACCTTCTCGATCGGTAGATCGTCATGCCCATACGCGATATTGCTGCGGATAGTATCGTTAAAAAGATAAGTCTCCTGTGTGACGATACCCATCAAATCGCGCAGCGACTTGAGGGTTACCTGACGAATATCGATCCCGTCAATCGTAATCGATCCTTCTTGTGGGTCATAGAATCGAGGCAGGAGGTCTAACATCGTCGACTTTCCCGCTCCAGACGGCCCAACGATAGCAACCACTTCCCCGTGCTTGATTTCGAGCGATATGTCGCTCAGAATCGGGCCAGT
Source organism: uncultured candidate division Zixibacteria bacterium (assembly GCA_963735035.1). Lineage (GTDB taxonomy): Bacteria > Zixibacteria > MSB-5A5 > GN15 > FEB-12 > JAGGTI01. Next base: position 564,893 of record CAVTJJ010000006.1, on the reverse strand, counting down.
ACCCTTATAGGCAAACGAAACACGGTTATAGCGGATCGACTGGCTGAACTGGTCGATTTGTGCGGCGCTCGGTGGATCGACGACATCTTCCTCGGTGTCCAGCACCTCAAAGATGCGTTCCGACGCCGCCATGCCCTCTTGCAGCTTGATATGAATCTGGCTGAGCGATTTCACCGGTTTGATCATCGTGAACATGACCAGAATGAACGTCATGAAATCGCCGACGTCCAGTTTACCCGTCCCCTCAATAATACGCGTACCCGCAACGTACAGAATTACAGTCCCGGCGATAGTGGCCAGCATGTCATTGATGGGTGACGAGAGGTGCCGAATGCGCCGCATCCGTACGAGCGACCGAAAATAGTCCCAGGTAGTATGGAAGAACTTCTTCGATTCGAATTCTTCCATGGAGAATGCTTTGACGATGCGGACGTTGTTGACCGCCTCTTCTAGTACTGAATTGACGTCCGCCATCTTCCTCTGCGCCCGGTCAGAATACTTTCGCATCTTGCGGCCAATGTACAACATGAACCCGAAGACCGCCGGGAGCACCAGCGCCGCCATCAGGGTCAACTCCCAACTGAGCACTACCAACGACACAGCCAGCACGATTACCAGCACACCGTCGGAGACCAGTTGATTGAAGCCAATATCGATAGACTCGTTTAGCACCGAAACATCATTGGTCACCCGTGAGATGATCTGGCCCGTTCGCAAGGAATGGAAGTAGGCCAACGACAGTCGTTGATATTTGGCAAACAGTCGGTCGCGGAAATCACGCATCACCGATTGTTGCACCCAGACCATGTAATACGCCTGCAGGTAGTAGAAGATATTCTTGGCGAGCGCTACTATCAGGATCAGAATACAGAAATTGAAAATCACTTCGGAGCGATTCTCGGACGCTACCGCTGAATCGATCAGACTTTTGAATGAATCTTTGAGTTCATAAATCCAATTCTGAGACTCGGCGAGCGGCGACGCCCCAGCCGCGGTTCCGGGCTGAAGCGGCTGGACAAACTCCGTGCCCATCCCTGGCATCATCGAGCTCGACTCGACATGGAAAAGCGCCATCATCAGCGGGCCGATCATCCAAAGCATCAACCCGGTCAGAAGCGAGTAGATTGCCGCCGAGACCGATGCAGTCAGCAGTTGTTTCCAAAACTTCCGAAGTACCGAAAATGTCCGCGTATATATATTCACCAAATTGCCTTTAACTTCGAATGTAAGGGCACAAAATGGCCAAAGACGGCGGCTTTGTCAATGAATCCCAAGGCTCGATTTTCAGGGGATGGTGCGAATGGCGTCGGGCGGGACCGCCACCGTGAATCGCTTGAGCGGTATGCCGATACGGGCGCGAAACCGCTCCCGATCGGCTTTCAGAACAAGTCCGCGCCCATTGTCGAACTTGAGCGATAGCGGCGTCCACCCCTCCCCCTGCCGATCATAGCCGATTTCAAGCTGCCAGGGACAACCTGATCCTTCAGACGCGACTTTGAAGATTGGATGATCGGCAGTCGCATAATCCGAGTGAACTTCGACCTTCTCAGGCATGACAAGTGAATCCGGAGTCTTCCCGAACAGATCGAGAAACCGCAGTCCTGCCACCGAAACCCCGCAATCAGACGATTTGACCAGGTCATCCAGCGACTCGTACAGCAGTTCCCGGCTTTGAGGAAAATATACTCTAATGGAGTCCGAGCGGAGCCACCCTTTGAAGGCCCCTTTGCCCAAATAGCCGCGAGCTGCGATCCCGAGAAGACTGTCCGTGCGATATAGTTCGAGTTTGAACGAGGTCGGCTTGTCGTCTCGCCAGATCCGCGCGTTGAAAGAATAAGCGTCAGCGACGATCTTCACTTCGGACAGACTCTCATTCCCAATCAGAGCACCTTCCCGGGCCGCGTGGCATCCTCCGATAGCCAGAGCCATGAAGGTCAGAATCCAGAGTCGTTTGACTCGCCCCCAACAGACTAAGCGTGCTCGACGTCCCATTGTACTAGGGTCCCAGAAGTATGCCGACAATCAGACCGACAATTGGACCAACTAATTTCCAGAATAGTCCGGTGGCTATCACTATCAGGAGGATCCACGGGGCAAATTGCTCGAACCTATCATACGGTTCGGCATATTCGCGCGGCAGTAAGTTGCGAACGATATGCGACCCGTCGAGCGGAAACAACGGCATGAGATTGAACAGGGCCAACGACACATTAATTACTACGGCAGCGATCATCAAGCGCTGACCTACTTCGGGCCAATCACCTATCCGAAACAACAAACTGGCAACTATCGCCAGTCCCAAATTGGAGAGCGGACCGGCCGCGGAAACCCAGATATCGGCGATCCGGGGATTGCGTAGATTCAAGGGATTTACCGGGACGGGCTTGGCCCAACCGAAGCGAAAACCTGAAGCCACCATTACAATAGTGCCGACCAGATCCAGATGGGCCAGCGGATTCAGCGTCATTCGACCGAGCCTGGCTGCGGTCGAATCGCCGAAACGATACGCCGTCCAAGCATGAAAGAATTCGTGGATGGTCAGTGAAAAGAGAATCACGGGACCGTAAATTATAGCATTCTGTAGAAAACCTGGCTCAAACACTCAATGAAACTCCATCCTGATATTTGGTCTGATTACTTATACGACCTCACCGCGATGAAGGACAGCTAAAAAACGTCCCTACTGAGTCTACAGCCGCTTTGCCTTCCGGTGCGCCGAGACAGCCCCTGAATCAGCCAGGTAGAATCGATAAAGCAAATCCGCCCCTTTGCGAATACCGATGCGCGACGAAGTGGCTATCTCTCCCGGCTTGAACCCGTCATCTCGAAGAAAGATTACTGATCCGGTCAAATCGATTCCGGATTCTCGCGCGGTTAGCCCGAAGGCCCGGCAGAATTTTCCGGGTCCGGTCAAGATCGTTGATGTCCGACAGCGTGGCGAGTTCTCCTTCATGACATCAATCCCGTCACAAGGCTCCGCCGCCCGGAGTAGCACTGCCGCCGGGTATCCCTTACGCTCTGTCACAATATTGAAGCAGTAGTACATCCCGTATATAAAGTAGATGTAACTGAACCCCGGCTTCCCGTACATTATCTGATTGCGCTTGGTTGGTCCCGGTGCCGCGTGGCAGGCCGGGTCATCTTCACCGACGTATGCCTCTACCTCGACGATTCGCGCCGACAACTCGCCCCCAGCGGAACGATAGCAGATGATTTTTCCAAGGAGTTCGCGCGCCACTTGCAGCGTGGGCCTATCGTAGAACGACCGCGATAGCTTGCGGCTCACTCCGGCGCGCTCCGCCACAATTAGTCTTCGCACCAGGCTTCGAACGACGGCGATACCAGCGACGCGGCGGCATCGAAATCAGCCCCGACTTGATCCGGCCGGTGGGCGTCCGAACCGAGGAAACGAACTTCCACCCCGGCTTTTCGCGCGGCATTGACCACGGCTGCACGGGGGAAATAATCGTCGAAACCACGCCTGATCGCCGACGTGTTCACTTCCATCGCCGTGCCGCTACCTTTGAGCGCCGGAAATGCTTTCTGGATTAGATGATCGAGGAGCAGTTCGTTTATGCGCGTCCCGTAGTACTTCTCGCCGTACTTGCGGAGATAGTCCAGGTGCGCAATACAATCGAAGAGTCCGGTCCTGGCTACCGCGGCTATCTCGTTGACATACTTCTCAACCGCCTGCTCGACCGTATAGTGCGGGAAGCACTTGGGGAAACATCCGTCGCACGAGAAACATCGCCCTTCCAATTCGTGTATCCCGCAAAGAAAATGATCGAACTCATATCGCCGCTTGAGTGATTCAGCCGATTTCTCACAGCCCGGATACCATCCGAATTCCACCCCCAGCACCACCCAGAGACCGCGACTGATAGTACTTCTCACGGGCTCGCAAGACATCGTCGACGTACGGTGCGAGATTGTCAGGAACTGTCGGCTTGCGTTCTCCACCGATCCGAATGACATTGTCCGGGCTGCCGGTCAACGGATTTGTGTCCCAGTGAGTCGTGAAGCAGAGCTCGGCCAGGCCTCGTTGGAGGGCGGCTTCACAGAATTGGTCAATCGTGCCGACCGCGTCGATACTGTAATCGCAGTGACAATGATAGTCGGACAATCCGACCGTGTTAAGTTGTTCAACCGGGCTAAATTCAGGCATAACGACCTCCAATCAAGAACGGATTGGCGTTGCGCTCGGTTCCCACGGACGTCTGCGGCCCGTGTCCCGGGTACACCCGAACTTCGTCCGGTAAGACGAGTATTTTTGTCTGTATTGAGCTGATTAGCTGCTCGTAGTTGCCGCCCGGAAGGTCGGTGCGCCCAATCGACCCCGCAAACAGCGTGTCTCCGCAGAAGAGTCGTCCGGCGGCTTTCTTCCAAATAGCAGACCCCAGCGGATGTATGCCCCGGAGTTGACAATACGATCAGTGTAATGCCGGCGACAGATATCACGTCGTCATCGTGAACAGCGAAATCCGGTTTGGGGGCGACAATGGGATGGTCGAAAAAGGCCGAAATATTGGCGCTCGGATCGGCCAGAAGCGGCTCTTCCCCGGCCCCGATATAGAGCGGCAAATCGTACATTTCCTTGAGTTCGGCCACTGCGGCGATATGATCCCCATGGCCGTGGGTCAGCAAGATGGCGCGAGGTGTGAGCTCCAATTCGTCCAATTGCGACACAATCCGATCCGCCTCCGCCCCCGGATCAATAACGATCCCTTCCATAGTCTGTTGGTCGTACAGAAGGTAGCAGTTGACCCCAAACGGTCCGACCACCAATGTGAGTACCCGGGTTGCCATAGTGACAAAATACACAAGCGTGTCGTTCTGTCAATAGCGCACCCTCTCGGATTAACGACATACCTGACAAACATTTACGCCCGCCCCGTCAATGACGGAATATTTGAATTAAGTTTGACGCTCCCAAAGAAACATGGTATATTCGCCCTCTAATTTTGCGTGGAGCGCGACTTGTGATTACTGCAGAACTGAGAACTTTGATACCGCAATTGAGAAATCGCCTCGACAAGCTAGCGAGGTATCTTTGACCTGCCCGAGCGTCAGAAGAAAGTAATCGAGCTCGATAGAGCGCTCAACCGCACCCGGTTTTTGGGATAACAACCAGACCGCCCAGGAAGTCCTGAAAGAAGTCTCCCGCCACAAGAAGTGGATCTCAACCATCGAGCGCCTGCAGCGGGAATTAGGGGATTCGGCCGAATTGATTGAAATGGTCGATCAGAATTCCCCCGAAGTTCAGGAAATTGACAACTCCCTGTCGCAACTGAGCAATGAGCTTGGCAAATTGGAACTGGCGGCGATGCTGTCCGGACCGGACGACGTCCGCGATGCTATCCTGACTGTCCATCCCGGAGCCGGCGGCACTGAGTCACAAGACTGGGCCGATATGCTCTTCCGCATGTTCAACCGCTGGGCGGAACGTCGGAATTTCGAAGTCGAACTGCTCGACTATCAACCGGGTGAAGAAGCCGGTATGAAATCTGCGACGCTTGAAATCAAGGGCGAGTACGCCTACGGCTTTCTCAAAGCCGAGTCGGGCGTGCATCGATTGGTGCGCATCTCCCCATTTGACGCCAACGCGCGACGGCACACCTCGTTCGCGTCTATTCACGTCTATCCTGTTGTCGAAGATGCCGTCGAGATTGAAATCAACGAAGAAGACGTACGGGTCGACACCTATCGTTCATCCGGCGCCGGCGGCCAGCACGTCAACAAGACCTCGTCGGCCATTCGACTCACTCACATTCCGTCCGGCATTGTCGTTACCTGCCAGTCGGAGCGTAGCCAGTACAAGAACAAAGATGCTGCCTATACCGTATTGAAGTCCCGCCTCTATCAGCTCCATCGCGAGGAAGAAGCCAAGAAGATGGAGAAATTCGAGAAGACCAAGAAGAAGATCGAATGGGGCTCACAAATAAGATCTTACGTTTTTCACCCCTATAATCTCGTAAAAGACCATCGCACTTCGCACGAAACTTCCAACGTGCAGGCGGTCATGGATGGGGACATCGATGGGTTCATCGAAGCTTTTCTTTCCGATCCGGAACTAAGAGGGCAAGTCCTTTAATCATAGATTCGCTTCTGGAGATGTTATGAGCGTTGTAAATACTATTCACGATAAAGCTAAGAAGCTGGGCCGTCGGGTCGTGCTCCCGGAAGGGACCGAACCGCGCATGCACGATGCCGCCAAGATATTGGTGGCCGAACGAATCGCCTCCGTCACCCTGTTGGGCAAACGTTCCGAGATCGAGAAACTGGCCGCCAAGCAGGGCCTTGATCTGGGCAAAGTCGAAGTTATCGAACCGGCTGCTTCGCCGGATTACGCCGCGTATGTCGATGAATTCATGGAGCTTCGCAAAGCCAAAGGGATTACCAAAGAAGCCGCCCGCGAGGCGATTGCCCAACCTCTTTACTTTGGCGCCATGCTGGTGCGGCACGACAAAGCGGCCGCATCAGTTGCCGGGTCAGTCAACACCACCGGTGATGTTCTCAGAGCGGCCATTCAGGTGATCGGCTTGAAACCGGGCATCAAGGCGGTTTCAAGCTCATTCCTGATGACCATTCCCGAATACCGGGGTGTGAAAGACAAAGTCTTCGCCTTCGGCGATTGCGCGGTCATCCCGAATCCTGATCCCGAGCAGTTGGCCTCGATTGCCGTCTCCACCGCCGAAACCATGAAGTATCTCACCGGCGAAGAACCGCGCGTGGCGATGCTTTCATTCTCAACCAAGGGATCGGCTCAGCATGAGGACGTCGATAAAGTTCTCGCCGCACTCGAGATCGTCCGGAAGAATTTCCCGACCTTGAAGATCGACGGCGAATTCCAGGTTGATGCTGCCATCGTACCGGATGTCGCCAAACGCAAGGCTCCCGATTCACCGCTCGGCGGCGACGCCAATGTGCTGATATTTCCGGACCTTGACTCCGGCAATATCGGGTATAAACTCACGCAAAGATTAGCCAGGGCGACCGCTACCGGACCGATCATTCAGGGTCTGGCCAAGCCGGCCAATGATCTGTCGCGCGGTTGTTCCGTACAGGATATAGTTGACGTGGCCGCGATAGCGACACTTTTGAGAGGATAGAAAGACATGAGTATTAGCCAACTTGCCAGAGACGTAAAGCCGTCGCCGACTCTTCGCCTAAACGAAGAAGCGGCCAGGCTTCGCGATAAAGGCGAGCCGGTCATCCACCTGGGTACCGGCGAGCCGAAGAGCAAAGTGCCGCTCGACGCCATCCTGGCCAGCTCCGCCAAGCTGAAGACCGCGGACATCCGCTACACCCCCACCGAGGGGATTCCTCAGCTTATCAAAGGAATTATCAGATATACGGATGATATCTATAAGAAAGCCATCGCCCCGGAACACGTCTGTGTGCACGCCGGAGCGAAACAGGCGATCTATAATATCCTGCTGACCATTATTAATCCCCAGGACGAAGTAATCATCCCCGCCCCGTATTGGGTCAGCTACCCCGAAATCGTCAAGATGCTCTACGGCGTCCCGGTGATAGTGAAGCCGGAAGACGGTCGCTTCCACCCCCGCATCGAAGACATCATTGAAGCGGTCGGGTCGTACACCAAAGCGATTATCATCAACAGCCCCAATAACCCGTCAGGTGAAGTCTACAGCGCCGATTTCATTCGTGAAATCGTGGAATTCTGTGAGAAGAAGCAGATCTTTCTCATTATGGATGACATCTATCACCGACTGATATTTGATGGCCGTCGCCCGACATCCTGCTACGATTACGCCAAGAATGATTCAGAACTGTCGAAATTGATTGTCATCAACGGCGTCTCGAAGATGTACGCCATGACCGGATTCAGAATCGGCTGGTCAATCGCAAACAAGAAAGTGACTGAGGCGTTGATAAATGTTTCGGCGCAGAATACCTCGTGCCCGTCGGTTATACTTCAGACCGCTGCGGCCGGCGCGCTGGAAGGCGTTCAGTCCGGGGTAGAAAGTCTGCGACAGACGCTCGAGAACAATCGCGACGTCATGTTGACTGAGCTCAATGCTTTTACCGGGATAAGAACCATCAAGCCGGGCGGCACTTTCTACTGTCTGCCCGACTTCCGGGCATATTCGAAGGACTCAATCGCTCTTTCCAAGCTCCTGCTCGAAAAGGCGCTGGTGGTCACGGTCCCCGGCTCTGAATTCGGTATGGAAGGACATCTGCGGCTGAGCTATTGCGGGACGATCAAGGAAATAACCGAGGGCGTTCGTCGCATCAAGTGGGCGCTGGATCCCGATTCGCCCAACGAAATCTACATTGGCGACCGGAAGTTCAGGAGAGACTGGAAATGAGTCACTATATTATAGATGTCAAAACACCCACGGTAAAAGAAGCCGCCGCGCTGAAGGCCGAATTCAGTCTGTCAAACTATGGCTTCCGGAACTTGAACAACGTCTACTGGAACCTCCCGGCCGAGGCCCTCTACGAAGAGATCATCTTCAGGTCCGAGGGCTCGATCACGCTTCGAGGCCCCATAGTAGTCAACACGGGCAAGCATACTGCCCGTGCGGCCAACGATAAGTTCGTCGTTCAGGAACCGACCAGCCAGGATCAAGTCTGGTGGGGTGAATACAATCGCCCGTTCAATGTCGACAAGTTCAACTCCGTCTTCCAGCGCATGCAGGGCTACCTGCAGGGGCGTGACCTGTTCGTGCGGGACTGCTATGCCGGCGCCGATCCGAACTATCGACTGCCTGTGCGTATCATCACTGAGTACGCCTGGCACTCGCTCTTTGCGCGCAACATGTTTATTGATCCTGCCACCAACGACGAGCTGCGCAAGTTCGTCCCTGAGTTTACGGTCATATCGCTCCCGTCGTTCCAGGGTCTTCCGGAAGTCGACGGCACTCTGTCGCCGACCTTTATCCTGTTGAATTTCGATCAGCGCATCTGCCTTATCGGCGGCTCAGGTTATGGCGGTGAGATCAAGAAGGCGGTATTCACAATTCTGAATTATCTGTTGCCGCTCGACGGCGTCCTGAGCATGCACTGCTCGGCCAACCTCGGCAAGAACGGCGACACCGCCTTATTCTTCGGCCTGTCCGGCACCGGCAAGACAACTCTTTCGGCCGATCCGAGACGCAAACTTGTTGGTGACGACGAACACGGCTGGAGCGACGAAGGCGTGTTCAATTTCGAGAACGGTTGCTATGCCAAAGTGATCGCCCTCTCCCCGACCGCAGAGCCCGCGATTTACGCATGTACACAGCGCTTCGGTACCGTCCTAGAAAACGTGGTGTACGACCGGGTAACTCGCCGACTTGATCTCGACGACGAAAGCCGCACCGAGAATACCCGGGCGGCCTATCCGCTCGAATTCATCGACAATTCCGTGCCTGAGAAAATGGCTGGACATCCGAAGAACGTCGTGATGCTTACCTGCGACGCTTCCGGCGTGATGCCGCCTATTGCGCGTCTGACACCAGATCAGGCGATGTACCACTTCATGTCCGGGTATACGTCGAAAGTTGCAGGAACCGAGATCGATCTCGGCAAAGAACCGGAGCAGACTTTCAGCACCTGCTTTGGCGGACCGTTCATGGTGCATCACCCGTACAAATACGCCGAGATGCTCAAGAACAAGATGCTTAAGCATGAGGCCCAGTGCTGGCTGGTGAACACCGGCTGGACCGGTGGACCTTACGGTATCGGTAAGCGGATGAGCATTCATCACACCCGTACCTTGCTCGACGCCGCCCTGAGTGGGACGCTGGCGAACGTCAAATATCGCAAGGATCCCTTCTTCGGATTTGAAGTCCCGCTGACCTGTGAAGGCGTCCCGGACAAGGTTCTCAACCCGAAAGACACCTGGGAAGACCCGAAAGCGTACGAAGAGAAGTATATCCAGTTGGCGTCGTTGTTCATCGAGAACTTCAAGAAGTTCCAGGATGGCTGCCCGCCGGAGATATTGAAAGCGGGACCGGACGTCGCTAAAGTGCGAACCGCGGGGCGGTAATCGCTGTTTGAAGTACCTGTAAGTATCGAAGCGGAAGAACACGAGGCAACCGACAGCGTATGCCAACCTATCAGTATAGATGCGACAAGTGTGGTCACGAATTCGAAGAGTTTCAGTCGATGACTGAAGCCGCTATTGAGGTCTGTCCCGAATGTAAGGGCCATACGCGCCGCCTGATCACAGGCGGCGCCGGCCTCTTGTTCAAGGGCTCGGGCTTCTACATCACCGACTACCGGAGCTCCCAGTATAAATCGGACAAACGGAAAGATGTGACCGGCTCAGCGGGTTCTGCTGGTTCGGCCGGCTCATCCTCAAGTTCGTCTGAGTCAAAGTCGGACACGAAGAAGGCCACACCGGAGAAATAACCGCGCCCGGTCACACCCAATAGGGAGCCTGCCCGTTGAACTCAGCCCAGGTTGAACAACTAAGAAAGCTTTTGAAGGCGCCGGGCTCTCTCTTGTCAGGGCCTTCTATCGACGAGAAATACGCCCACGATGCCACTAGTTTTGAAGCCGTCCCGTTCGCGCTTCTAATCGCCGAGACTGCTGACGACGTAGTGGCCGCGGTCCGTTTCTGCTATTCCCAAGACATCCCGATTACACCGCGCGGCGCCGGGACAGGCTTGTCAGGCGGCTGTATAGTCTCGCCGAACGGGCTGCTTATCTCCGTTGAGAAACTTCGGGGTATGGAGATTATTCCCGAGAAGAAGCTCGCTATCTGCGAGCCGGGTATCATCACTAAAGTGCTTCAGGACGCCGCTGCAACGCACGGCCTGACTTATCCGCCTGACCCGGCCAGCTACGAGGAATCTACCCTCGGCGGTAATGTCGCCGAGAACGCCGGTGGATTGCGCTGCAAACGGTATGGAGTCACTAAAGACTATGTGCTGGGAATCGAGGCTGTCCTGGCTGACGGCTCCGTTCTCAAGACCGGCTACTTCAATTCTGATCGCGGTTTCGCCCTGGGCGATTTGCTCGTCGGTTCGGAGGGGACGCTCGGAATCGTCACCCGCTTGGCCCTCAAACTCATTGATCTCCCCGGGCGAGGTGAAACCATCCTCGTGGCCTTCGATGATCCCAAGATGAGCGCGCAAACCGTCAGTGATATCAACACCGCAGGAATAATTCCAACCGTAATGGAATTCCTCGACGGTGATGCCGCTGCCTGCTCGAACGAGTATGAGAAGTCCGACGGCTTCGATCAGAAAGTGGCCGCCATCCTGCTGCTCGAAACATCAGACCGAAATTCACAGGATCAAGCGAAACGCATCAGGCAGATTTGCGAAAAGAACCATTGCTCCTATTGGCGCAGCGAAACCGATCCCGCACAGGCCGAGATTCTATGGAAGATCCGTCGCAATCTGTCCAAGGCCGTCAAGGCGATGGCCGGGCTTCGCATATCCGAAGATGTAGCCGTCCCCAACAGTCGCTTTCCCGACCTGGTCGAGTTCGTGGCGGACATGAATCGCCAGAGCCAGCTTCGTATCAACGCCTTCGGTCACGCCGGTGACGGCAATTTGCACGTCAATTTCATGGCCGAGGACGACAATCCTGTTAATCGGCTTGAGGTTGATCGCTGGGTCCAGATTCTGATGCGCCAGACCCTGGCTTTTGGCGGCACCCTGACCGGCGAGCATGGAATCGGACTGGCCAAACGCCACTTGATCGACCTTGAATTCCCGTCCGAGACGCTTAAGCTTATGACTGACATCAAGGTAGCTCTTGACCCCAGGAGCTTGCTGAACCCGGACAAACTGTACCCCAATCGGCAAAATCAGATCGGATGATTCTGCTTGAAGCTTGACTTATTGACGAGAGTCATGTAGCTTCCCTCCGTTATGTGAAACATTTCACATCATTATTCGCTGGTATGAGAAAACGAATACATATTATTTTACGAGCCAATCTAAGGAGATACACATGGCTATGACTATCAAAGAGAAATTGGGGAGCATGATCCCCAATCTGCGCAAGGAACGCGCGGACCTGATGAAAGAATCAGGCGAGGTGAAAATCTCGGACGTGACTATTTCGCAGGCCATCGGCGGCATGCGCGGTGTCAAGGGTCTGGTGTGTGACACCTCCGTGGTGGAACCGGATCAGGGCCTTATCATCCGCGAACAGGCGATCATGAAGATCAAGGATCGTCTGCCCGAAGAAATTTTCTGGCTGCTCTTGATCGGCGAATTCCCGAACAAAGACGAGCTGGCTGGATTCCAGAAAGAATTGACTGCTAACGGTGAAGTTCCGGCCTACGTTTGGAAGGTTCTCAAGGCGATGCCGAAGACCTCGCACCCGATGGCTATGCTCGATTGCGCCATCCTGGCGATGGAAAACGAGTCGGCCTATCGTCGCGAATACACCAAGGGCGTTCACAAGAACGAATACTGGCTTTCAACTCTGGACGACGCCATGCGGATTCTCGGCACGATTCACACGATCGCGGCCGCTGTCTACCGCCTGAAGTACTACAAGGGCGATATGATTGAACCGTCGAAGAAACTCGACTGGGGCGCCAACTACGCTCACATGCTCGGCCTGAAGCCTCACAAGGGCGAGACTGCTGAAATGATGCGCCTCTACCTCACCCTGCACTGTGACCACGAGGGTGGTAACGTTTCCGCTATGACCTGCCATACGGTCGGTTCGGCTCTGTCCGATCCGTTCTACGCCGTCTCGGCCGGTCTGAACGGTCTGGCCGGCCCGCTGCACGGTCTGGCGAATCAGGAATGTCTCGGCTGGATTCTCGAGACCATGGAGAAGTTCGGCGGCGCTCCGACCGAGAAGCAGCTCGAAGAATACGCCTGGGAAACGCTCAATAGCGGCAAGGTGATTCCGGGCTACGGCCACGCCGTGCTTCGTGTGACCGATCCGCGCTTCACCGCGTTCAACGAGTTCGGCAAGAAGTACCTCAAGAACGACCCGGTCTTCCAGACGGTCGACCTCGTCTTCAACGTGGTACCGAAGGTACTGGTCAAGGCCGGCAAGGCGAAGGATCCGTGGCCAAACGTCGACGCCGGTTCCGGCGCGCTGCTGTACCATTACGGTCTGACTCAGTTCGAGTACTACACCGTGCTCTTCTCGGTCTCCCGTGCGATGGGTATGTTGTCGCAGCAGGTTCTGAACCGCGCTCTCGGCACGGCTATCTTCCGTCCGAAATCGGTCAGCACCAAGTGGCTCAAGGCTCAGGCTGCCAAAGCCAAGACCGCCTAGTCACGCTGACAATTATCATAAGAAAGCGGCCCTGCTATCAGGGCCGCTTTTGTTTTGTAAATGTGTGACCGCGATTCAGTCTTCTTCGGATTTACTCGCCGACTTGCCCATTCCGCGAATACGCTGCCTCAGATCAAACGACCAGCGCGCTGCTTCTCGAAGCGCCGCCAGCAGCCCATTCCGCGACTGCCGCACCCACGGCACCGCAATCTCCCGCCCACCGTACTTCTCTTTGTATTCTCCCCCGCCACCCATGTCGTATTTCGTAATGCCCAGGCTCTTCCAATGCCGCATGGCATACCATTGAATCGCTTCATTGGGGCGCAAGTGTCGATACTCGGTTCGACTGGCTCCGCCCCAGAAATACATTGTGTCGTTGAACGCAGGAAAAATGCCACTGGCGATACATCTCCCGTCGCTGTCTTTCGCTCTGAGCAACAACAAGTGACCCGACGGAAGAACATGTCGCACCAGCGCCCGAACTCGCTCGACCGGGTAGGTCGGCACCAATCGCTGACGGGCGAAAACTTCATTCAGTTGGTCATAGTATTCATCTGCGAAGGAGTCGTCTGTGGCGACTTCTACCGTCACACCCGATTTTTCCGCTTTACGGATGCATCTTCGGCAGGACGAGTCCATCGCGTCGAACAAAGTATCTTCATCCTGCGTAAGGTCAATCTCATAGCCCCTGAAGATGCGGTGCTTGATTCCCAGTTTCTTTACCACCGAAAGATCAAGATGTCGATCCATCAATTCGACATGAGCGCATTTCAGTTCGCGGAAGGCATATTCAAAGAGCGATGGAAAGATGTCTCCCCGCTCAACGCCAGCCTGAAGATTGAAGCCCATATAGGAAGTCGTCCAGCCGGGGAACGGCGAACCCAGCATCCGCAGGCCGAACTTCTTTACGATCAATCCTGTAAACCAACCGACCGTGGCTTGATCACGAAGCACCTCAAGGACTACCAGTTCGCCGCATTGTGTATCGGCAATGAATTCACACCATTCTTTGGTCTGACCAACGGTTCGATCTGACAAGCTGTCCAAACGCCTCCATACTGGATTTGACTCCAGTCCGAAGCTGTAGATTGGCTCTCCCCTATGAAAACCTATGCTGTTCAAGTAGTCCCAGTGCGAAGTTTATGGAATAGCCAGCACCATTCGAGGCGTCGTCTCTCTGACAACGTGATTTCGTGGGGCCCGTTTCGCTCCAATAGATAATCGAGCATAGTTGATACCGGCACGAACCAACCGTTCCGCTTGGATAAGCTCTCCATCAGTGTTTTGAACCTAATGTCCAAGACGCCCGCATCCTGAAATCCAGAAGCAAAGTGAGTGTACAAGATGCACAAACCGCCTTCAGATTCCAACCGATCGACGTTCTTCTCATTCACGAGCTTGAGAAATGACTCAATGTTTGGTCCCTCGGACGCCAGGTACCAATTGTTCACGTACGGTCGTTCCGGATCATGATACGGCATGAACGGACACATCTCAAGCGTGTTGATCTCCGAACATACAAATCCCCGGCAGTACTTGATACGCTCGCGACACAGGTCGCCCCAGAAAAGAGGGTCGCCCTCTATCTGACCTCGGTACCGGGCGCTGTTCCGGTAGCCGGAGGCCAGGTTATAGATCGTCTTACGCATACCTGTCAGACGATCCGCCCCCCAATATATGTTCTCCTCACATGCCGAATGATTGGCCATGGTATAAGGGTCATGTCCAAACAGTTTATTGAATCGATCCAGCCCCTGCTGCGTTTCTGGGCGAGTCGATGTATCAGCGGCGTTCAGGTGGTAACCGATTTCGAATCCCTTACGAGCGAGTCCAAGCACCCAGGCCAGATAATCAAGGTCCTCACAGGTACTTCCGGCAGTTTTCACCGGAGCCTTCTCACGACTTGTCCAGACGGACTTGGTGGCCCGTACTCCCAGATCCGTGAGTAAACGATAGACCTCACCCACATTGGCGACCGTGGCACCATCGGTGTCATCAAATATGGTAAATGCGAATGATCTTCCGTCAGGCCATTTCATGGCTCAGGCGCAGGAAGGATTCGTCGAAGTCCCTTCCTATCCCTTCAGATTCTTCGATAGAATATAGAGAGGTCACGCTGTGACGACAACTTCAAACGCCTACTTGCCGTTCGGAGTTTTCTCCGGAAATACCATGACAAACCGCGCCCCTTTGTCGTAATCGGAATCAAGACTGATTTCACCTCCGAAATCAGAGACTATTCTCTGTGCCGTTGGGAGACCCAGCCCCGTGCCGCCTTCTTTCGACGTATAATATGGCGCGAAAACCTTATCGCGTATTTCAGCAGGAATCCCCGGACCGTCATCGGTAACGCATATCCTGACTTGGCCGGAAAAACGCTCCACCTCGATGGCAAATTTCCCCGAACGCCCGGCCAGCGCCTCACGGCTATTGCTGAAGAGATTGAGAAACAACTCCTTCACGCGGTCGGGATCGACTTCAAGTTTGATACCGGGATCGACCCTGACTGATACGACGATACCGAGTCGATCCGCTTCGATCCTGAGCAATTCTCCAACTTCGCGCAACAACTGATCGAGCGACACCATGGATCTTTGCCGTCGATCATCGCGGGCGAGCGCCAGGAAACGAGTAATGATATCGTTCAGACGTGCCGTTTCCGCCCGAATCTGACTGGTGAACGCGTCATATTGCTCGCGGTTGGCATTCGGCTCGAACTCCCTGGCCAGACGTTGCGCGGCGATGGAAATCGTATTTAGCGGATTGCGTATCTCATGCGCCACACCCGCAGCCAGATTACCCATTTCCGAAAGACGTTCGCGCCGCTGGGCCTGGCGTTCATATTCGGCAATCATCTCGTACCGCTTGCGTCGACCGCGGAAATAGGCTGCCGCCACCAGTAACAGAATTACCAGGACTCCGGAGAGGATAATCAATTGTTGATCGAACCCCCGGCTTACCGCATAGAACCGCTCCAAAGACAAGCCGACCCGGAATAGACCGGGCTGATACTGTGTGGACGAAAATGGCCTGACAAGCTCCAGGACCTTCTTGCCGCGATACTCATATATGCGCTGAACGATACTATCGGCTCCCAGCGCTCCGCTCAGGAAACTGTCCGAAGCGAAATCAGAGAGATTCTCGACCCCACTCGACGCGAACACAACGCTCGAGTCGGTTTGAAATACGATGTATTCTATTCCCGGTTCGCGCGCCATTCGTCGCGCCAAACGACCAATTCCGGTTTCGCGGAGGGCTTGAGAATAGGACAACGCGTCGCTGGAGAGGACTATTACCCGATCGAGTTGACTCGTCAGTTCCAAATAGTAATGCACCATCTGGTCGGGGGTATCCCCCTCATCGAGCAACAGCACGAATCTTATCTCGGGATCCGCAAACAGGGAGTCCACTTCGCTCTCGACATGTTCCGGCGGTTTGATGCGTCCCCCGCGCACCGTCGAACCGGCCACCAGGCCGCTGTCATCCGTATAAAGGTAAACACCGCGTAAATCGTGGGTCAGAGCAAATGACGACCAGTCCTGACGGGTAAGCTTGTTGATGTCCATATCCATCAGGGTGCTGACGAGATCGGAATAACGCAGCTGCACCAGATGATCGTAGAAGCTTTCCGAGGTGATGGCGTTTTGCGACGCCTCCGCCAGCGATTCGGTCAGGGCCCGTCCCTGCTCGACCAGCAAACCGAAGCTGTCGGCACGGCTCTTGCGAATAGTGAACCAGGTGAGAAGAAATACCCCAACAGCGAGTACTAACGTTAGAACGGTAAGATATCGCTGGTCATACCCGCCGGATGAACGTGGAGTCCGTTTCATACGGGGAACAAGGTATCGAGCGTTGTAAGCCGGGGCAAGTAAAACCGGGGGAACACCGCGACTGTGTTAGACGGTCAAGGAAGCCGCCGTGTTCACCTCGGATCGACTTTCACTACACTCGGTCGGCAATTGCGCCGAGAAGACGGCGCCTTCGCTGAAAGTGTATGAAATGGAGCCGCCGTGATTATCGACGATCTTACGACAGGTCATCAGTCCAATGCCGTGGCCCCGTCGCTTGGTAGTAAAGCGGGTATTGAAGAGCAAGGCTTCTTTGTCACGAGCGACACCCGGACCGTTGTCACGAACCGTAATTCGCACACCGCTCTTCTCATGAACGACCACGGGCTCGGTTGTCACCCATATCTTGCGGTCTTCCGGTTTGTCAACCAGAGCCTCGGCGGCATTGTTAATAAGGTTGATAAGCATTTGCTGTACCTGACCGGAATCAACATGGGCGATTGACACGTTGTCCGAGAGCTCGACGGCTACTTCAACGGTGTCGAACTTGTTCTGAGGTTTGAGGAACCCTACGACAGTCTCCACAACGTGATTGATGGAGGTAGGTTCTATGCGAATGGCATCCGGCGGCGAGTCGAGCAAACCGTCGGCAAAGCGGGCGATTCTTTCGAGCGAGGTCTTCATGACATCGAGCTTCTTTTCGACCTTGGCGGTATCACCCTTCTTAAGCAAGAGCGGCATCAATTCCACGTTGCCCATCAGGACGGCCAGGTAGTTGTTTATTTCATGAGCTATGTCGCCCACCATCTCACCCTTGGTATAATAGCGGTCGACCCGGATCATCATATCCTGCAGGCTGCGGGTTTCGGTGATATCCCGACAGATGTACAATCGCCCCAGTACTTCCCCGTCCTCGGTCGTGACCGCATCCGAGACGACATACGCTGGGAAGGAAACCCCGTTCTTGCGACGGCACACGACTTCGAACCCGACCGGGCCGCTTTTCCCCGATGGAAGTTCATCTCCTTCGCTCTTTCCCGCCAGAAGGCTCTCGAACGGTTGCCCGACGATCTCGCCCCGCGTATAGCCGAATTCGTTCACGGCGGAACGACTAAACAGCGCCACCCTCTTCTCGGGATCGACCACAATCACGCTCAGAGGCGAAGAGTCAATCAGCGTCGCCAGGAACGACCGCGATTCCTGTAGTTCGGCATTGGCCTGTTCGAGCTGCGAGTAGGAACAGTCCAGTTTTGTGCGACTGTCCCACAATCGTCGGGTCATCTCATTGTAAGCTTTGGCCAAACGCCCCAGTTCAGGATCGCTTTCCAGTTCCGTTAGGTGATGCAGCTTGCCGTCGGCCGTCTCCCCCAATCCGGCAATGATTTGATCCAACGGTCGCTTGAATTTTCTCAGCAGGAGGCTGACGGTAAGAAGCGAGATGAGTGCCGCACACAGAAACAGCAAGAATACCGCCGACCTGAGACCGGCGCGTGACGATACCGACAGACCATGGTCGGCCGCGACCACCAGCACGATCGCTTCGTGCGGTGACACTTCGGCAACCTTTCGATAATATACCAACGCTCGGTCGTTTAGTACTGGACATGATGGCGCCGCCAGACCGGAATCGGCAAATCGGCGCAAAACCGCCAGGTCAAGGAAATTGGACACATCGATTTCGGAACCACTCTCTTCATCGACGGCAGCTTCCCGATCATACGCGTAGAGTATTTCAGCCGGCGCCTCGTCGTTAATTCGAATTAGCACCGCAACCCCGGGCGCTGACAGACTGTCCAGGCTCTGATTCAACCCTCGATAAGGATCCTCTGATTTCGTTGTCATATCCCATGGCTTGTCCAAACAGAGCGACCGTGATAATGCTTCCCCCTCGCTCTTGAGCCGTCGTTCCTGATCATACAGGCGTTCGGGCATATCACGATCGGAGCCCGGAACAAAGAGAATTAGCGCCAGGGCCGCAAAAATGAAGATTACCTGAATTACGATCAGATTGCCTAATCGAACGATCAATCCCGGCTTTGCGCCAAAAAGGAGCGACTTGAAGTGTACTTTCATCTTCGAATGTATCGGAAGATTTCGGCCAAAAATGACCCAGCGGGAGAATCGACCTGAAACGGGCGAAAAAGATAGGGAGTGGTGGAGGGGGGATGCCCGACTCTTACGTCAGGTGGCTGGAGTTCCAGCACACACCACTCCCTAATTTGTTCAACAACTCAAGTAGCAATCAGGTTCATCGCAAACTTAGTGCCCGCAACCGGAACATTGAGACTTCTCATAAATCACTTCAAGTATACCACCTAATGGCTTACGGGGCAACAGAAAGTTGCCACGACGGCTGACAAGCGACGATCCCACCTATCCGGTCAAATCATCCCTTCTACCCCACTCAGGCAGTTAGTAGGCAACACCTTGCATTTCGACACGAGACGCGGCTCCAGTCGCATCTACAAGATAGTCAGGAACATACGGTGCAACAAAAGGCCAGCCGAGGTACACTCGGCTGGCCCATCCATCGAAGAATACTCTGCTTTAGAAGCGCTTGATTCTGGCCTCAATCTTGGGGAGACCTCTGGAACCGGGAGCAACGCCTGCCCAATTCGAGAGCGTCCAAAGATTCACGCTGTCCACATCCACGGGCGGCACGGTTCGGCTGAAAAGAATCAGGGGGAAATTGGTCGTGTCAGTCACCATGTTGTTTGGTTCCAGCGAGATAAAGACACTGCCCGGCTGACTAAGCGTATACAGTGGTGATGCTATCGCCCCGTGAGTCGAATCCGAAAGAGCCGTCGCATTTAGGAAATCTTCGCCGGGGAAGCGCGGCCGCTTCAAATTGTGAAATGTCTGGATCGTGGTATCCGTAACAATCGGATCAGTGCTCACTGTGTCAATAAACACGCTGTCTACATCCCAGTTCACCGATAAAGTGAACGGATTGGATTCATCGCTGTCAGTCACATTGGTAAACTTGCCCGTGGTCATCAGACCGCCCTGATATCCGGGAATAAGTAGCTCACTGTTCTTGTAATCCCATACGGGCGGGGTGAACTCGCCTACGGCTCCCTTGGGAATATTCTCGGATACGATCCAACCCTTGTATTTCCATCCGTAGCGACCGAGATCCGGAAGATCGTAGAGATCCTGGCTGAAATCGTCAAGTCCGACGGTATCAACGGTTGAATCTACGGCAAAATGGAAATTCTTCTTCAGCCTGGGTACGGCTGTCCCACCTCTGCGAATAATATGCTGTTTCGCACCGTAGTGGGTATACCGATCGATACCCAGGGCCAGTCTGTCGCGACCGAAATCAACTCGGATGGTGTCATAGGTATACCAAACTGAATCGGGATACTCCTTACGAAGATCGGTCAGATTCATGGTATCACCAGTTATCGAATCGAGTTTCGGCTTGATCGTGTCCCAAGTATTTGAGACCACCACATTGAAAGTATCGTGAATCGGGAGTAACGTAAATTCGTGGTTGGAGAACCAAAGCCCGTAGCCGTAGGAGCTCGGATTATTATCGAAGTCGCCAGGAATGTCGGACGTCGGGTTCATGAAATTACACCTGACAATGGATTCCCAGAGTGAATCCTGCTGCGGGAAATACATCCGAATGGTGTCAGTAGAACCGGTGATGGTTTGACCAAGCATCATTGGGCCCGGAAGAGTGTCAACCGAAGCCTCAACTTCAGTGGTCACAAAGAGATAGCTGTACCCGAACAGATCACCATCGAGTCGGAATTCATTGCTGTCGGTCCTGACATCGCCGTTTTCGTCCAGGAAAGCTATCAGGGTGTCAGAATACATGTGCGAGAATCGACCCAATTCCTTGGCATCTGACGGTTCGCTGATCGAGGTATAGGGGACCTTGGAAACCCACAGTCCGTACATCATTCCAGCCGGCGGAGTGGGGAGGCGCTGAACGTCTAACCACACCTTGGTCAACGACTTAGGGGAAACAACATTATCCGTCTGGCTGCAGCTAAGCATTATGGTCAGCGCGCCAATGACGAAAATGATAACCAGCAGACGGCTCTTAAGCATGGACATCTAACCCTTCCTCCTGGGGAGTAACCAAACGCAGCTCAAAACTCCTTAAGCATTACAGAGAGCGAATATAGGCCGCCTTCCAGCCGGCTGTCAAGCCAGATTTTGGATTGTCAACCTATGGGACGCTCACCCCTACGACGTAGAGCCCCCGGCATTCATTTAAGATTTCCTTGCCCTCCGCCGATAGATAAGTGGTACGGAACCCTAACTCTGTCAGAGACCTATGGTACTAGAAAACACTCCCGAAACGACCCAAGCTTCAGAAGCTGAGAAAGCCAAACACACCCCAAAGACTCCGAGCCCGGAGCCAGCGAAACTCGATGAATCGGCAGATACCGACGATCTCGACTTCGTGGTAACCGAAGCACACGAGCAAGGGACCGAAATGGTTGGTGGCTTTCAGCCCACACCAGGTGATAACCTGGGGATCGAATCACCGGCTGATCTCATGCAAGCCGAAGCCGGCGCTCGCAAAGAAGAAGCGTTCGACCGACCCAGTCATGATTCATATTTCGCCGTTCCGGAGCCGGAGATACCACAACCAGCAACCACACCGGTCGAGAAGCCGACCGCTTCGGTCCCACAGAGCGATGCCAAAGCTGCTGAGGACGCACGCGACAAGATCGAGCGTCTCTCAGAAGAGCAGATCAAAGAAATCTCACATCGCATGCGGGCCGAATCCAAGACCTCCAATTACCTCTCCGATGATGAGAAACAGCAACTGATGAATGCCATAGGTCACGGTCCGTCGTCGGACGCGGACGTATCCGTCCCGGTTCGCGGAACCGGTTTCGCCACCGAGCCGATTGTCCCGCCGAAGAGGAACAAAGAATTCCGTCCCGATGCGGCTGACCTGGGACTATCAGGGGATTCGCCGCGGATGTCGAAACGTTCCCGAGGCGTAGCCTACTTTGCCAAAGGTTACATTAAGGTTACCGGCCAGCAGGAGTTACATGAAGGCGATGAGATGCTCGTTGCCGGACGCGAGTACACCCTGCAACCCAAGAAGTTTTCGATCAATACGATCGCGATTGCCATAACGGTGGCCGCCAGCATAGTTGTTCTAATCCTTGGCATGCTGTTTAGCTCCAGCGCCGACATTGGCGACGGCCGGGTGATCGGAGTGGTGCTGGGCGCGGACGGACATCCCGTCCTTACCGGCGGCGAAGTACGATTCCCGGAACTTGGTAAGACTTACGAAGTCAATGGTCAGGGATTCTTCAAGACCGATCCCCTGAACGCAGGCAGCTATCAGATACAGTACGTCAAAGAACAAACGGTCTTGGCGCAGGACTACACTACCGTGGCCGATAAGAATGTCACCACCGTGACGCTGAAACCGGCCGCCTCAGTGCCGACATCACCAACCATAAACTCTGCGAATTCTGCCGGGGGCACATCGCCCAAATCGTTCGAGCCGATCGCGGGACAGACGCCTCCAGCTTCATCAAGAGAGGCAGCCTCGAATTCCGCTGAGACCAAAGCCGCTTCAAATTCCAGTTTTGCCAGGCTGACTCTGGCGGCCAGTGTCGACGGCGCCAAGTTGACGCTTGACGGTTCTGTCCTCGGTGCGGGAAATCTCACTTACAACCGGCTGAAACCGGGTCGCCACACCTATACGGTATCGAAAGACGGTTACCAGACGGTAAGTGGAACAGTCGATCTAAGAACCGATAAACCGGCCAGTCTTGCGTTGACCCTCGTCCCGGCAGTCGCGGAGCGCAAACCGGTGGTCCGGCCTGAAGTGGAATATTACCAGACGGCCGTCAGCGCCATCGAGAGGAACGATTTGTCGTCCGCTCTGACCGACCTGAACAAGGCCGTAGAAACCAATCCGAACTACGCCGAGGCCTATTCCAAGAGAGGCGAAGTCTATCGTGCTCTGAAGAACAACCCCTCGGCCCACGACGATTATGTGCGGGCCGCCGAGATCATGCGTGTCCGTAACGACTACGGTCAGGCACTTTCAGCCTATGCCGAAGCACTGAAAGCCGACCCCAAGAGTGTCCCGGCCCTGCTCGGGCGCGGCACCCTCTACCTCGCTCGCAACGAATCCCTGGCCGCAATAGCCGATTTCGACGCGGTCACTCGGGTCGACAAGAAGAACCTCGACGCCTATATCGGTCTTGGGAGAGCCCGGTACAACCAGGGAACATTCGATAAGGCTATCAAGCATTTCAAAGATGCGAGATCTCTCGACGCCAACAATCCGGTCATTCATCAGTACCTGATGTTGAGTCATTACGGCGCGGGTGAATTCAAGGAAGCCCAGAAAGACTACGAAAAGTTCATCAAGTGCGCCACGCCAACCCAGGTGCAACAGATGAACGACGATCCTCAATTCGCGGCCGTAATGCGGGTAATCGAACACTGAGTCGGAGAGTCCGCAATGGAGCGCAAGTTGAACTGCTGGGAATACAGAAACTGCGGTCGGGAAAAGGGCGGACTTATGGTTGGCACGATGGGAGAATGCCCGACCGCTACAGCCATGGCTTTTGACGGCACCAATGGCGGTGTGGCCGGGGGACGCGCCTGTTGGATGGTCCGCGAGACCAACTGCCTGTCACGACTACCCGTATGCAACGGCACTCCCTGTCATATGTGTGAGTTCTACCGACGAGTGGTCCACGAAGAACGCGCCGGCGCCAAACATCAGTTCAGCACAACCGTAGCCTGAGCACAATCAGCGATCACGCAATTCGGCGCAGCAGTCCCACCACTTTACCGGCTATCATAAAGTCACCCGATTTTCGATTGACATAAATCGGCTCGTAGGCGGCATTCTCCGGCTGCAGACGAATGCTTTGACCCTCGGGGAAATAACGCTTAACCGTCGCCTCGCCGTTGATAAGAGCTACGACAATATCACCTTTTTGGGCCACACTCTGCTTGCGCACAATCACCACATCCTTGTCATGTATCCCCGCCTCGACCATGGAATCGCCTTTGACCGTGAGACTGAACGAATCTCCTTTGGGCAGGAATGAAATGTCCAGGACGATCTCCCCTTCGATATTCTCCGCCGAATCGATCGGCTGACCGGCAGGCACCAGACCCACCAGAGGTATACGACCCGTACCCGCGGAGAAACGACGAGTCATCTCTAACCCCCGGGAAATATTGTCGGACTTCTTGAGGTAGCCTTTCCTGACCAGCGCATCCAGATGCGTCCTGACTCCGTTAGTAGAACTGATGCCGAACTTTTCACCGATCTCACGGATAGTCGGGGCTTGCCCTTTCTCGGTGATCA
This sequence comes from uncultured candidate division Zixibacteria bacterium, assembly GCA_963735035.1. Classification (GTDB taxonomy): domain Bacteria; phylum Zixibacteria; class MSB-5A5; order GN15; family FEB-12; genus JAGGTI01. The sequence continues at coordinate 540,578 of CAVTJJ010000006.1, read as the reverse complement.
GATTTTCGACAAAGTCGAGTATGAGTCGCTGACGCTCGGTAAGTTCCGGCCGGGTCATAATGCCGCCTTTCGGAGTATTATACACATCCACCGGCAGACTACTGCCCATTTGTTCATCTGTCAATAACAAGTTCGGCAAGAACGCATCACATTAATACAAAAAAGGCGGGCCGTCACCGGCCCGCCTAAGGCGTGTCTATTGCCTAAGAATCCCGTCGTACCCCTATGATTCGGCCTGTTTGGCGGCCTGGGCCTCGGCAATGATCTTCTGAGCGATTTCGTGAGGCACTTGCTCGTAGCGATCAAATTCCATCGAATAGAACCCCTGACCCTGAGTCATCGACCGCAAATCGACCGAGTACTGATACAGTTCCGACTGGGGCACGGTGGCCTTGATACGCTGCGACGAACCCTCGCGCTCCATCCCGGCGATCTTACCGCGACGCGACGACAGGTCGCCCATAACGTCGCCCGTGAACTCGTCCGGCACCAGGACCTCGATATTGCAGATCGGCTCCAGAATGACCGGCTTGGCTTTCATATAACCGTCGCGGAATGCCATCAGACCGGCAATCTTGAAGGCCATATCCGAGGAATCGACGTCGTGGTAGGAGCCGAAATAGAGGGCGACCTTGACATCTACTATCGGGGCGCCGCACAGATTGCCATCTTGCATCGCCTCGACAATGCCTTTTTCCACGGCCGGAATGAACTTGCCGGGGATGACACCACCCTTGATTTCGTCGAGAAATTCAAATCCGCCGCCTCGAACATTGGGTTCGATCCGGATGTGAACGTCGCCGAACTGACCGCGCCCGCCGCTCTGCTTCTTGTGCCGATACTGGGTTTCAGATTTGGAGATGACCGTTTCGCGATACGGTACTTTCGGCTTCATTAACTCACACTCGACACCGAACCGCTTCTGCAACTTATCCATCAGCACTTCAATGTGAGTCGAGCCCTGAGCATAAAGTACCTGCTGCTTAAGCGCCGCATCGGCTTTCAACTCGAACGTGGGATCCTCGCTGTGCAGCTTGGTCAAGCCGGAAGCGATCTTTTCTTCGTCGCCCTTCTTCTTGGGTCGAATGGCCACATCCATTACCGGCTTGGGGAACGTAATCGGTTTGATGCTGACCTTGGCGTCCTTAGTCGTAAGCGTGTTACCTGCGTGAGTATCTTTCAGTTTTACGGCCACACCAATATCACCCGCATGCAGCGCCGGTGAATCGATACGGTTCTTTCCCTGGAGGGTATAGATCTGGGTAAGTCTTTCGTTCGCGCTGGTCTGCTGGTTGTGTAATTCAGAACCTGGCTGGACAGTGCCGGAGAAGACCTTGAACCAGGTCATTTCGCCGAGATGTCCTTCCGTGACCATCTTGAAAATGGCCGCCACTACCGGGCCGTTCGGGTCGGTCTTGACCTCTACGGTTTGATCGGTACCGGTGGCCACCGCCGCCGGCATTGGACCCTGATTCGGGGCCGGAAGATATTCCATCGCAAAATCCAGAAGAGCCGGCGTCCCGATATCCTTCGATGCGGAGCCGAAACAGAATCGGGAACAACGTCCCTTTGACCAGTCCGGAGCGGATGCCCTGAATTATCTGAGCTACTTCGAGAGTCCCCTCTTCGAAGAATTTCTCCAGAAGAGCATCATCCGACTCGGCGGCCGTTTCCACCAGCTTTTCGCGCATCGACTCGGCCTCGGCCTTGAAATTGGCCGGTATATCGCCTTCGACTTGTTTGCCGCCGGCGTAGGTATAGGCTTTCATGTTAACCAGATCGATGACACCGGTGAACGATTCCGACTGGCCCATAGGCATCTGCACCGGGACCGCCCGGTTACCAAAAGCGTTCTGAATCGATCCGACCGTGGCCGGCCAATTCACATTTTCCTTGTCCATCTTGTTGACATAGAAGAACCGGGCCAGCCGGGCAGGCATCATCCGCCACTGGAGTTGCGTGCCCACTTCGACACCTGAGACCGCATCCAGCAAGAACCCTGCTGATTCGGCCACCGCCACACCCGAAAGCAATTCCCCGACAAAATCGGCGTGCCCCGGACAGTCGAGCAGATTGAGCTTGCGATTCTTCCAGGTTGACGCCATCAGCTTGGCTGATATCGTCGACTTGCGCGTCACCTCCGCTTCGTTGTAGTCAAAGTACGAACTGCCGTCGTCGACACGTCCAATTCGGTTGTTGGCTCCGGTGTGAAACGCTATACCATCGGCCAGACTGCTCTTGCCGCAGCCGCGTTGTCCGACCAGACAGAAATTGCGAATATTCTCGGTAGTGAATTCCTTCAATGTCAAACCTCCAGGAAAACTACAAACCAGTCCAAACCACAAGATGGCCCCACCAGGGGTCACCGGGTCAAGAAAACCATGATATTATAATCCCCCAACACTGTCAAACGGATTTGGACCGGCAGGAGGAGAAAAAGGACGGGCCGATCCTTCTGTCGGACCGGCCCGCAACCCTCGGAAATTAGCCTACTTTACTCAATTCGAGCTCGATACTGATATCGACATCATTGCTGACCATCAGGCCGCCGGTGTCGAGCACTTTATTATAGGACACGCCATAGTCCTGGCGGTTGATCCGGGTCTTGGCGCTGAAGCCGACCCTCTTCGCACCCATCATTTCGGCCATGCCGTAGAACTCACAATCGAAAGTCACTTCCTTGGTGACCCCGTGCATGGTCAAATCGCCGACCAACTGAAAAGTCGCACCGGAGCCCTTGATGATCTTCTTGGATTTGAAAGTCATCTCCGGAAATTTGGTGACATCAAAGAAGTCCGGTGACTTGAGGTGGGTGTCGCGCTGGTCCACCCCGGTGTTGACGGAGGCCGTCTTGACGGTCACTTCGACACTCCCCGTCGAGACATCCTTGCCGTCAAAATTGAGGGTACCCGCGAAATCACTGAACTTGCCATTAACTTTGGAAATCACCAGATGGGTAACCTGGAAATTCACGCTTGAATGGGCGGGGTCAATCTGCCATTGATCGGCCTGGACCGAGACGCTGATCAAAGTCAGTACCGCGATTGCTAACAACGTGCGTCTTAACATCTTGCACCTCCTATAGAAACCATCACTTCATCGTCTCGCCTGCTATCAGAGACGGTGTACCTATGAACAGTCCGTTTCTTAGCACAGTTCGAAGATGGACACTTCTTTGTCCATCTTACGTTGTGAAACACGAAGCTTGAAAAATGGTTCCTTTGGGCGGATATCGATTCGGATTATCGACGACCCATGACCAGCAGGGCTCCGGTGATATAGGCCGTCACCCACCAGATATACGCGATCCGGGAGTAGAGATGCAGTTTGCGGCTTACTTCCCCATCACCGTTGCGAGAGCGATGACGCCAGGCCGAAATCGTTTCGACCAGCATCGCAGCCAATGAAGAATACCCCAGCAGGCCGTGGAGCGAATAAGGCGGATTGGGTGATCCTGCGATCATGCAGACGGTCGCCGTGACATCGAAAATTACCCCGAGTACCAGAAAGGTCAGGACCCTCTGAGTTACGCGGTGTCGCCGCTGCTCGGTAATGATTCCTATGGAATAGAAGAGCAGGGCCAGATTGACGATTATAGTACCGGCTATGAGAATCGGGGCCAATGAAAACTCCTTGTCTGTTAGTTCGAGGTTTTGATTGTGAACGCCTGGGGTGTCTGGTAGTTCCTGAGAAAGAGGTGGGCTATGGGGTCCTGGGTCGGCCACGGCGTTGCCTGACCGCTTCGTAAAGACATACCCCTGTGGCGACCGACACGTTCAGGCTCTCCACCTTGCCGTACATGGGAATCGAGGCGAGGAAATCGCACTTTTCGGCGGTCAGGCGTCGAAGCCCCTTCCCTTCCGAGCCCATGACCAGTGCCAGTGGCCCGGTCAAGTCGAGCTCGTACAGTGACTTGGGCGCCTGGTCGGCGGTCCCGACCAGCCATACCCCCTGGTCTTTCAACTGATCCAAAACTCGCGCCAGATTGGTCACTTCGACCAGAGGTATGTGCTCAGCCGCCCCGCAGGCGATAGATCGAACCGTATCCGTGAGATGAACCGAGCGGTCTTTGGGAATTATCACTGCTTGTACACCGGCGCCGTCGGCGCTCCGAAGACAAGCACCCAGGTTGTGGGGGTCCTGGACGTTGTCGAGGATCAACAGGAAGGGCGGGGCGGTCGTCTTCTCAATAAGAGAAAACAAGAAGGCTTCGTCCCGGACAGCCGTATCGGTAGTATAATCCGTATGACGATTACTTCTTGCGGTATGTGATTTCGACTGCCGACGCATACATGCTTCCTTTCGAATGCCAAACTAAAGCAGAGGCCTTCTCAGCGCAAAGGAAAAGCGCTCCGGCAGGGTTGGTAAACGACTCGGCACTCTATATATTGCTGGACCTAATTCGTGGAGAGCTAATATGACCCATCGCGTTGCCGCTTTCGCCTGCCTGCCCTTTATTGCCCTGATATTTTGGGGTTGCGGTGATGACAAAAAAGCCACTGAGCCGACCCCAACCGTGATCGGATCCTCCTGGCGACTGGCCGAAACAGGTATCACCAACACCCCGAGAGCTTTTGCCTCAAATGACAATCTATCGCTGCTGGTCGGTGATGGTGGCATCGTGTACTCATCAACCGACGGCGTCAAGTGGGATCAGCGACGGGTAGGCGGACCAAACGACGGACTCCAGGATGTCATCTGGTTTGATTCCCTGTTCGTTGCGGTGGGCATGAACGGCACACTTATCGTATCTTCTAATGGGACCGATTGGCGCTGGGTCGGAATCGACGACCTCGCCAACATGACCGGACTGGCAGAAAGTGACAGCCTGATTGTGGCGGTCGGCGAAGGTGGGTCGATCTATGTCTCAGACGACGGGATCAACTGGGTTCTGCACCGTCAGGACGCAACTGAGGCCTTCTCTGACGTCGCCTTTAGGGATAGTACCTGGGTGGCCTGCACCGACAACGGCCGGGTTCGCTGGAGCAAAGATGCTATCACCTGGGATTCTGCCACCACGGTATTTGGCGACGATACCCAGCTTCCGGCGGTGACCGCGGCCGACAGCGCCTTTTACATGGTTGCAGTCGATCCCCTGGCCGGTCCTACGGATCGCTGCCACGTCTACCGCTCTGCCAATGGCTCCAACTGGTTTGTGCAGGCGGGGATCGATGCATGGTACATCCATGATTTGTTCTGGACTGGAAGCGCTCTGGTGGCAGTCGGCGAGGGAACTGGGTACCAGCTCGGCTACCCTGACGGCCTCTTGTTCAGTTCTAACGACGGCACGGCATGGACACAGCAAAGCACCGAAGCACCCTTCTCCCTCACTTGTGTGGGCGCATTTAAGAACCAGGTTCTGGTCGGAGGCAGTGGAGGTTATGTCCTCGCGGGAACGGCTCCAAATCAATTGCCCATTGTCACTTCAGGAGCCGAGATGACGGGTGTCCTCTGGAACGGAACGGAATTTGTCGCCGTCACCGATCGAGGGACAGTCATGCGCTCCACGAACGGTACCACTTGGAGTGAAACCCACAGCCACGCCTCAGTCTGGTTCGACCGTTTGGCCTTTTCCGGCAGCATCTATGCCGCGTTGGGTGGCGCCTATGGCGTCCCAAACGAGATATATTCTTCGGCCGACGGCCATACCTGGGCAAAGACACTCGCATTTCAGGATGTTGTTCTCAAAGATATCACCTGGGGTAATGGCAACTTCGTCGCGTGCGGACAGGATGGAACTGTCTTTCTCTCGGGAGACGGTCAAGCGTGGACGCCTTATTTCGTCGGCGACAGCGTGACTCTTCGCACTGTGATCTGGGACGGCTCCCGCTATCTCGCGGCGGCCACCGGAATAGTTTACACTTCGGATGATGGCATGGACTGGGCGAAACCGGCGGTCGATTCGACCGACACTGAACCAACGATTTCTCGATTGGTTTGGACCGGCTCGATCTATTGCGCCGTAGGAACGACCGATACTCCTCCGGCCGGACTACAGGGACACGCCTATGTCTCGACCGATGCCGTTCACTGGCAGGCCTACGATATACCGGTGCATGATTTTCTCTATGATCTTGCCTGGACCGGCACTCGCCTGGTCGCTTGCGGTCGCGGCGGCACTATGGCAGTTTCCGCGGACGGTTCCTCCTGGGAAGCACTCGCGAGTCTGACAGACTATTCGCTAAAGGGCCTGGCGGTTGGAGGCGGGAGGTCGGTCGCGGTAGGAAGCAACCGAACCGTTTTGGTCTCGCCCTGACAGAACCCGGATCAATGGCCAAAAAATGTCCCGATAGGCTCACCCTTTGCTGTATAATACAGACTGGCGGAGTTGTTATCAAAATATGATGAACCGATTTGCTCACATTGTAGTCTTAACAGTACTTTTCCCCCTGGGCCTGCTTCTTTGCTTTGGATCCTGCGGCGACAGCCCGGTCAAGAGCGACCCCAAAGACAAAACCCCCCCGACTGTTTTGAATACGGTTCCTACGGATGGCGCTTCGACAGTCTCCGTTCATTCCGCTATCAGCGTTACTTTTTCCGAGGCGATGAACCAGTCCACCATGGTCGCCGGGACCGTGGTACTAAATCCTTCAGCAGCCGGAACGATTGGATATTCCGGCAACGTCCTAACCCTGACTCCAACCAGCGGGCTCGACACAAATATCACTTACCACGCCACCGTCACGACCGCCGCGAAAGACACCGCCGGGAACGCACTGGCAACCGCCTATGTCTGGGAGTTTACTACCTACGCCGACACGGTTCGACCGACAGTCACTTCAACCGATCCGGGCGAAGGCGATTCCGCGACCGTGAACTCTTCAATCGTCGTGAATTTCTCCGAAGCCATGGACACGACTACATTGAATGGTACCAACATCACATTCAGCCCGGATATCTCAGGCACGTTCGCACATATCTCTAAGCAACAGGTCACGATCACTCCCAGCCAGCCGCTTGAGCTTCCAGGCGACTACACAGCTACTATCACCACGGCCGTTCGTGACAGTGCCGGCAATCATCTGGCTGCACCCTACGTCTGGCATTTTCACACCATAGCCGATGCAGTCCCTCCGACCATCGCGCTGGTGGGGCCTGTGAATAACACGGTATTCAAAGACTCGATCATAATTAAGGTGAACGCATCGGACAACGATCGGATCAACCGGGTTGAATTCTACGCCGACGGCGCTCATATCGTCGGAGCAGACGATACTACTTATCCGTACGAAGGAATCTGGAAACCGACCGGGTTGGTGCTGGGAACAAACCACACAGTCTATGCTGTCGCTTATGATGATACCGGCAACAGTGCGACGACGGCTATCGATACGGTTCACTACCTCTGGCGATTGCTGGTAGAGGACAACAATGAGTCTATTCCACGAAATCTGAGCCGGATATATGCGCGTACAACGAACTTGAAGCTGCAGTTCCGAATCGAAACTTATAATGGCTGGAGTGATTACAAAAATGCCGAAACCGGCATCGACGTAGCAATCTTTATAGATGTCGATCAAGACAGTACAACAGGAGCTCGAACAGTCAATAACCTAGTCCAGCCCATTCCAATTGGCGACATCGGTGCTGACTACCGACTCGTGATAGGCAACCACGGAGATTCTGTGGGGCGCTGGACAGGCACTTCTTGGACTGGTCAAGGACTGGTTGAGGACCTTTCCATCACAAACAATTCGAATTTCTTCGAGGTGTCCTTGTCACTAACCCGCATTAACAACCCTCAGGTGGCAAATGTTGTGGTCGCCAATGCGACCAGAAATAGTGTAGCCGAACTTCTCCAGTGGGACTGGGCGCCTAACGCCGGCCATGTTACGATCAATATAGATCGCTCGTTTTCCGGTGCGCCCCCGAGTGGTAGCAATGTGATGCAGTCAGCAAGTTCGTACTGCCCGACTCCGTTCAACTGAGCCATACCTTTGAGGCGTGCTCAGCAGCCCCTTTCTTTGTTGACAATCTCAGGGCCATCTCCCCTATTGTCTCAGGAAATTTTGTACAGGGAGTCTGAGTATGGTCCGAATTCTTACAGCCGTCTTAATAGCCGTCGCTTTCATTGTAGTCGGCTGTTCTTATTTCTCCGGTTACGCCCCGAAGGCGGGTGATATTGTATTTCAGGACCTCGAATCACCCCAGGGTCAGGCGATCAAACTGGCCACCGGCTCACCGTATACTCATTGCGGCATCATCTTTGAGAAGGATCGCGATTTCGTCGTATATGAAGCGGTCGGGCCGGTCCGCACGATTCCGTTGCAGGAGTGGATCCGCCTCGGAGTGGGCGGGCATTTTGTCGCCTCCCGATTGGACAGTTCCGGTCAGCAGCTAACCGATGATATTATCAAGCGCATGCAGCAAATTGGCGAACAACACCTCGGTAAACCCTACGACCAGGTGTTCAATTGGAGCGACTCCCAGATGTACTGCTCGGAGCTGGTTTGGAAGATTTACCGGGATGGCGCCGGAATCGAACTGTCCTCACCGCGCCAGCTGGGCAGCTATCAATTGGACCATCCGGCGGTACGAGCCAAGCTTCAGGAGAGGTATGGCGATTCCATCCCGCTTCAAGAGCCGGTGGTCGCTCCGGTCGATCTCATGGAATCTCCGCACCTGAAAAAGGTCTACTCTAACTAAGACAGTCCTTATCGCCGTGGCCGTTCGAGAGATAATACTTCTGGGGAATCCTTCGCTCTATCTGGTCAGTGCGCCCGTTCGGCGGGAAGAACTCGCCGGCATTAAGGCAATCGCCGATGATCTCCGCGACACTCTTCTGGACTTCAAACAACGCCACGGCTACGGTCGAGCTATAGCCGCCCCGCAGATAGGCGTAATGAAGCGGCTGATTTACTGGCATCCCGACCCGCCCCATAATCTGATCAACCCAGTCCTCGAAGACCTGAGTCAGGAGACATTTGTCTTGTGGGATGATTGTATGTCGTTTCCCGGTCTGCGGGTGAAGGTACGCCGCCATCGTTCCTGTACTTTGCGATTCATGGACCTCCAACGGAATGAGATTGTCTGGCACCTGGAGAATGACCGCTCTGAACTGATTCAGCATGAATGTGACCACTTTGATGGCATCCTGGCCACCCAACGTGCCCTCGACGACCGCTCTCTCTCGTTACTTTCCGAGTTAACGCAATTGAACACATGAACTTGCAATGCCATGAGTAGTATAATGCCTGTGCCGAGAATTACCGATACTATGAACATGAGGTTGATTTGACTACTGGTTCACAGACTATGAACTGCTGGGAATACATGAAATGCGGCCGAGAGGCCGGCGGAAGTAAAGTCGCTGAGATGGGCGTTTGCCCGGCCTACCCGGCCAACGGACATACCTGCGCCCGTATCGCCGGCACGTTCTGCGGCGGCAAAGTAATGGGCACTTTCGCCCTCAAACTGAATTCTTGCACTCGTTGCGAATTCTATCGCAGTGAATTTTACGTCACCAAGGACCAACTAGCCTGCGACCAACGCCATTCTTCATAGTTCTGCATGGGTCGGACTGACCTGTATCGCGCTTCTCAACGTTCCACTCCGTTTATTAACAGAAGTTAACAGGTAGGTCTGCGAATCCGTTTCCGAAACCCATTGCCCTAAAGCCTCGTATATTCGTACTATTGGCGTGGTGTTTGGTTAGTTCATGGAAAGGATTCACTACATGAAATTCATCTCGCGAATACTGTGTGTCGCCGCCCTGGCCGCCGTGCTTCTGTGCCTGCCGGTACAGGCGGACGAGTTCCTCGAGGGCCTTCAACCTAATCAGGTAGTCGACGGCTTTCGGGTCGTAAACCTCTACGATGACGCGTCGGGTAAGGCGATGGGCGCCCGTTTCATGTCCGAAAAGAACGGGTTCATTATCGATCTGCTCGAAATTCAGTCGGTGCCTCAGTCCTTCATGTGGATCAAGACTCCGATCTCGGCCAGCCGAGGCGAACCCCATGCGTGTGAACACCTGCTGCTCGGCAAAGGGAATCGCGGACGTTATGTGGCCGCGCTTGAAGATATGGCGCTCGCCAACAGCACCGCGTACACCGAACAGTATCGCACCTGCTATCAGTTCAACACCTGCGCCGGCGATGATACTTTCTACCAAATCTTCGAAGCCAAGCTCCAGGCTCTGCTTCATCCTGACTTCACCGACGAGGAAATCCGTCGCGAGGTCTGCCATCTGGGAGTGGTTGAGAATCCCCAGGACAGCACGCTATCCATCGATGAAAAGGGTACGGTCTACACCGAAATGGTGAGTTCGTTCGAGAAGCCGTATTACAACACGTATCGTAAGCTGTTTCAATTGGTCTATGGCCAGAACCACCCTCTGACCGATGTTTCCGGCGGCGATCCCGAAGTCATGCGCACCATGGTGCCGAAAGATATGTGGGACTTCCACAAAGCCACCCACCATCTCGCCAACATGGGAGCCGTGGTGTCGATACCCAAGACGATTGGGGTCGAGTCGATGCTTCGTCAGATGAGCGCCACCCTCGATCGGTGCCAGAGCACTCCCGATTCGAGTGCCCTTCCGGGACTCACCGGTTTTGATTTTCCCTCACCCGCAGCCGCTCCGGAAGGTACGTCACTGATAGCGACTTATCCCAGTGCCAAGGCCGAGGACCCCGGCTACCTTCTGTACTCCTGGCCCGCGGACCTGTCTTTGGACTACAAGGAGCGGGCGGTTCTGGAGATGTTTCTGCAGTCTTTCGGCAGTGGCGAAACGTCCGACCTGTACAATCTGTTCGTAAATTCTGGTACTAAGAAGATTGATATCGGAGCCACCGGAGTAGACGGCTGGGTCGAGGATGATTTCGGCGTGCCGATTTGTTTCGACGTAACCGGTGTCACGAGCGCGCTGGTTAATCAGCCTCTGTTGGACAGCGCGCGAAACATGATTATTGGCGCTATACGCCAACTGCACGACTATCCGGACGGTTCGGAGCAGCTCAAGGAATTCAACACTCGTACGCGCAATCGGATGGTTGAAGCGCGCAAGCAGGCGGTGAACGTGCTCAATCAACCGCCCATGTTCGGTTTCCGAGGAGGTCCTGCCGGACGATGGGTTGAAATCATGAAGAATCTTGAGAGAGTGCCGGGGTTCCGCAAATCACTGGTCTTCCCCGAATCCTTCAACTATATCGACTCACTTATTTCGCTCGACAAGAACATTTGGCGCGAGCGCGTCGACACCTGGCGGCTTTTGACCGTCAAGCCGTACGCCGTGGGTGGGATTCCCGATCCGAGTCTTCTCAAGACCGCTGAGGACGCCAAGAAGGCGCGCCTCGACGGTTACGTCAAGGACATGGAGAAACAATACGGCGTAACAGATCCACAGAAAGCAATTGCCCGCTACAAAGCGGACTTCGATGCCAAGACGGCTCAGCTGGACTCGGCCGCCGCCAAATTCGATATGCCCGGTTTCATCAAGAACCCGCCGATGACACTCGACGATCAGCTCGACTACAAGGTGATTACTCTGCCCGGTCGCATTCCGATGGTGGCTTCCACTTTCGACAATATGACTTCATCCCGGGTCGGCCTGGCCCTGCGCCTTGATGTCATTCCCGAATCCCTGATGGTGTACGTGCCGTTTGTGCCGTCTGTCATCAATGCCATCGGCGTAATTAAGGACGGTCAGACCCTGACCTTTGACCAGATGATGGAGCGGCTGCGTCAGGAAGTACTCGGCTTCGGTGCCAACTACTCTGTGGGTTTGCCTACCGGGCGTGTCGAACTGGTCATCTCCGGCGAAGGTTCCAATCCAAAGGAATTGTCCGCGGCCATCGACTGGATGAACGCCGGACTCTATACGCCATATCTTTCTAAAGACAACCTCCCGCGCATGATTGACCGCATCGATCAGATGATTCAGGGCAATCGTAACCGGGTTCGTGGATCCGAGGAGAGCTGGGTCGACGGGCCGTCGAATGGGTACCGTTTCGATAAAAACCCGCTCATCATGTCAGCCAACTGTTTCTTGACAAGGGTGCATTCATTGCAGCGCCTTCGCTGGATGCTGACCGATCCCGGCGATGAGACCTCACGACAGGAACTGACAGCGTTCATAGCGGCGCTGGAAACTCTCGGACCCGATCATTCGCGTCATGATTTGACGGCGGCATTGACTGGCCTGGAAAAGGCCCCCGAAGCTGCTTCGTCCGCGGCTGATAAGAACTTGATAACTCAATACCGCGCCCTGGGCACTCATTCGGCTTCTGTCGCCAAGGATCTCGTGACCGCGCTCCAGGCCACGCTGGGTGACATCCCGGACGCCAACCTGGCGAACGATTGGAGCTACCTCTGCGGCGAGGCCAAACGTGATTTGCTGATGTCCCCCGAGACTGCCCTGACACAGCTTAGCGCGGTGATGGACTTGATTCGTCGCTCCGACAATGCCCGCTTCTTCATGATCAGCAACGCCACCGACCGTGAAGCCGCCATGCCCAAAATCGAAGCTCTGGTTTCGAAACTTGGCAAACAGCCTTCGGTCAGACAGCAGTATGCGGCCAAACGCCGCGTAGTGGAACGGCTCGCGTCGCGGGAACCGGGCCTGACCAAACCGGTCTATGTCGGACTCGTATATGAGGCCACGCAGAACGGCGTACTTTTGTACAGCGCTCACATAGCCGGAAGGTATGATACCACCACCAGTTCGGTTATGGATTGTTTGTCCGGCAAGCTGTATGGAGGCAATGGTCCGCATGGCTTGTTCATGAAGACCTGGGCGGCCGGTCTGGCGTACAGCAACGGTTACGGCTACAATTCGCAGAGCGGGCGGGTCAGCTATTATGCCGAGCGCTGCCCTGATGTGTCCGAGACGATGCGCTTCGTGGTCAACGAATTGAAGAATGCCAGGCCAACGCCTGACTTGCTGGACTACTCGGTTGCTCAGGTATTCGGCCTCTCACGTGCACCAAATCAGTATGAAGATCGGGGAGAATCGATGGCCGCCGATCTGGCCGATGGTTACACGCCGGATGTCGTCCGGGCATACAATCAGAAGGTACTGGAAGTGCGCCAACGACCGGGACTTCTCCAGGAATTGACCGACCTGATGCCGTCAACTTACGGACCGGTGCTTATCGGCTACGGGAAACCGCTCGCCCAGAGCGACGACGGTTCGTTCTTCCTGATCGGCCCGGAAACACAATTCAAACTCCTTCAGGATTACATCACTTCCACGGAAAGCCCGCAGCCGGTGTATCGGCTCTATGCGCGCGATTTCTGGCTGACGATGTAGCGCACTGAAACCATTTCGATGTCACAGAGAGATCGGTGATCACTTTGATCGCCGATCTCTTTTCTTAGCAGGGGCTCACCCGGATATTGTCATCGGTGTTTCAATTCCATATCTTGATTCCTACTGATAGAGTAACCTCACAGGAGTACCGTGTGAACATTCGAATCTTCGCCTCCACAATCGTCGCCATTTCGATAGCATCCGGCGCCTCATTCGGAGCCACAAGCTATGGCCCGGAAGTCGAGAAGACCCTCGACTCCGCGAAAGGCAACCGTCCTCACCTTGAACAGGTGCTGCAGTATTATGAGAGACAGGGCGATACTCTGAAATTGCAGGCCGCCGAATTCCTGATTGCCAACATGCGGCCTCATTGCTACGTCACATACTACATGCACGATACCACCGGCACGGAAATACCGTTCGATATTCTTTCATTCCCCAGCTACACTGTGTTACAAGGAGCGGCCGATTCTATCGAAAAGGTGCGCGGTCCGGTAGATTTCGGACGTCACGAACCAGTCTACGATATGCAGATCTTAACGGCCGATTTTCTCATCAACCAAATCAACTACGCCTTCCGAGCCTGGCGCGAAAAACCGTGGGCGAAGAATCTGTCCTGGGAAGATTTCCGCGATTACGTTCTCCCTTATCGCGGGAGCAACGAACCGCTCGAAGGATGGCGCCAAATGTTCTGGGAGAAATACAAGGACCTCGAAAAGCGCATGACCAACCCATCCGATCCGATCGAAGCGGCCCGGCTCATCAACGAAGACATCAAGACCTGGTTCAGTTTCGATGAACGGTATTATTATCACCCGACTGATCTCGGCCTGACTGAAATGCTTCAGACTCATCTCGGACGCTGCGAGGACATGACCAATGTCACAATCTTTGCTATGAGATCAATGGGTATAGGCGTCACCAGCGACTACACCCCCTATTGGGCCAACAATGGCAACAACCACGCCTGGAACGCGATTGTAACCGGCGACGGGCGTGTCATTCCGTTCATGGGGGCCGAAGCCAATCCGGGCGAGTATCAACTCACGTGGAAGGCCGCCAAAATTTATCGTAAGATGTTCGCGGCTCAATCGGAAGTGCTGGCGTTCCAGCCACACAAACAGGATTCTCTCCCCGGCTGGCTGGCGGGGAAAGCGTATCGCGATGTTACCCGCGAATACATGGAAGTGTGCGACGTCGCGGTGACCTTCGCGCAGCCGGTTCCCGACTCGGTAGATATTGCCTATCTATGCATCTTCAACGACGGCGAATGGAAACCGATCTATTGGGGACGAGTGAAAGACAACGCCGCGATCTTCTCTGAAATGGGGAAGGGTGTGGCATATCTACCGGCGCTCTATCTGAATGCGAAAATTGTACCTTACGGCCCGGCGTTTCTGCTTGGGAACGACGCCCGCCAATCTGTGATGACACCAGATACGACTTCGCGGATTTCGATAAAGCTGACTGCGACGACTAAGAAGCAACAGGATGCTTCAACCGAAGGACACAAACCATCGGCGCTGATCCCCGGCCAGGAATACGAGTTCTTCTATTGGAAGGGTGACGATTGGCAGTTGGTCTCGTCATTCACCGCCACCGAACAACCAACCGTGGCTGAGAACGTGCCGTCCGGGGCGCTGTATTGGTTGTTGGCAAAAGGTTCCAACCGCGAGGAAGAACGGATCTTCACGCTTGACTCCGCTGGCGCACAGGTTTGGTGGTAGGTGCGAGATGTGCTGGCCCACCCTATGGGTGGGATCAGATTTGTAGGGCGGGTCCGTCTTCGAACCCGCCACTGACGCTGTGCGTGGTGGACGTCCTCGTCCACCACGATAATCTGTTGTCGGACGAGGACGTCCGCCAACCACTGTACCACACTACCTACTTCAGCTCGGTCGGCGTAGCCGGCGCTTTCATCATTTCGGCCATAGCCGCGTTGGTCTTGTCGGCGATTTCGTGCATCTGCGCCACAAGGGCGGGATCGGCCGAAGTCGTGAGGCCCATTTCACCGCCGTTGAATTCAACCGACTCCATGCTCAGCTTGTCCATCGGCAGTTTCGTCCAGGCAGTGCACAGGCCACACATCGGCTGCGGTTTGGTAGGGTCGTAGGTCTGCCAACGTTGCTGCATTTCTGCCGAGGCGGCTTTGTACTTGTCTTTCCATCCGGGCTTGTAGGTGGTCACCGCCACGACGCCGTTCTTGATCTTGAGGTTTTCGAAGGTGAGGTTGTCCATCAAACCTTCGGTCTGGGTCAACGGCTGACAGAAGTAGCAGTAGGCGGGGTCGAGAAATTTCGGAGCAGCCTTTTCCTGAGCCTGAATCGGCCAAGCGACCAGGATGAGAAAGGCCACCGGTAACAACACGATCAATGCTTTCCGCATTGTCTCTCTCCTTTTGTGATTGAACCATGTGCGACTTCGAGGGACGACCATTCCCTGTCCCGCGAGAGTCGATTCCATAATCTACCCAAAGCTACACGAAAGCCGGAACAGAGCGCAAGGACTTTGAGGACAAAATTGGGCACGATATTCTCTGCACCCCTCGATGTCTTGCCCCGGCACTATCTCTGTATAGCCCAGGCTTGACCGGGGCACCCAAGGGTTGTCCAGTTTCGTCTTGCCCCGGTTCAGCCGGGGCACCCAGGGGAATTGAAAACGTGCCCGGCAGATGCCCACATCTGCCGACTTTCTGGTGTATTTTGATCGGCAGGGTTCTACCCCTGCCGCACAGAGAGAATCCCACCCATAGGGTGGGCCACCCAGAACGTTCGGCGCGGAAGATATGATCGCTATCGTCCCCCGAACACCTGGCTCAGGTTATCTTTCACGAGATACCATACCGGGCGCTCCGAGTTGGCCCGGCTGCTGGTGTAACACAAATCGCAGCCATTGCTGGTAGTAAACTCGCGCTGGATTGCGTCCAGCGTAGGATAATCGCGAACCAACAATCCGCACGGCGACAGCGTCCCGTCGGGATTGACCACGAGAAGTCGTTCTCCGGCTCGACAATTCCTGATTCTTCCCTCCCGAAAGAACTTGATCATATTGTCAAACACGTAGTCCGAAGTTCGAATCGTGTTATGCCGACGTCTGAACGCCCGCAAGTCTTCGACGATCACCCTGAATTCATCCAGCTTATCGCCTTCGATCAAATAGTCTGTGTTTTGGGTGCGAAGGCGGGTGTAGCCTGAGAAGTTCACCCTGACACCCCAGGTCCGGGCGAGTTCGGCTATTTTCGGCAAATCACGAAAATTGTCGCTTTGCACCACACATGCCAGAGTGATTCTCTTGAGTTCTTCTTTGTCGAGAGATTCTATGAGTCGTTTGATGCGCTGAAACAGACCCGGAATTTTCCGGAAATCGTCGTGTCGTTCATCCGGGTAGTCCAGCGAGAGTGAATACTCATCGACTCCGGCTTCCACCAGCCGACGAAATCGTTCCGGCGTGAGCAGTGACCCGTTGGTGGTCACGAAGATGAGCGGGTCATGGCCCGGATTGCGGATCGCGCGGATGATATCCTCGACATCTTTGTGCAGGAGCGGCTCACCACCGGACACCTGTGCGAGCACGGGTCGAAGTTCCCGGCATATCCTTCCGATCTGGTCCGGCGTAATCTGGTGTTCTGATAGGGGAGGCCCGAGATGGCAGTGTTTGCATCGGGCGTTGCAGTTCCGCGTGATCTCGAAGGAAACGCAGAACGGGCGCCGCGTGATGTAGTTGACCAGTCCTCGTCGGGCGAGATGAAATGAACGCATCGGGGACCCTCAGTGTTCGCTTTGCAATTGATCTAGTTTGACTGCCGGAAGACAGGCCGCACAGCCTGAGCGCGATTCATGCATTTTGAAAGAATGCTTTCGTACGCGCTGGGGTCAAGACAATTCTCGGTCTGGTGAACGCCACTCATACTGTCTTGCCCCGGTCCTCTATCTGTCTTGCCCCGGTCCTCTGTCTGTCTTGCCCCGGTTTAGCCGGGGCTGGATTCACATTTGAAGTGCAACAGTTCGCGCCAAAAGAACTCTGCTGGAGTGAGGAAGTCCAGGCATTTTCGAGGCGTGTTATTGTAGATTTGAAAGAAGTCTGCGAACCGTCTCGGCGAGAGTTTGGTCAAGTCGGTTGACCGAGGGAGTACTCGTCGGAGGCGACCGATTCCATTTTCAACGCCACCTTTCTGCCATGGTGAGTAGGTGTTACAGAAGTAGGTCTCGATACCATGGTCATGGAGTTGGTAGTGTTGGCCGAACTCGGGGCCGTTATCGAAGGTGATGGTTTGTCGCCAGGCGTGCGGCAAGGGTGCCAGGAGAGTGCACATGGCCTTAGCAACCGAGGCGGCATCTTTGGCCGGCAGCTTAACCCCCATCATCAGGCGTGAGCGCCGCTCATGAAGGACAAGGACGCTCTGATCGGGTATTCGGAAGTTCATGAGATCACCTTCCCAGTGTCCTGGTGTTTTCCGGCTCTTGGCGCTCTTCGGCCGCGCGGAGATAGGGCACCGCAGGGCTATAGACGACGTCGACCGACCTCTCTTGCACCCTCGCCAGCTACGTCTGGCTCGGCCACGGATCAGTAAGTACCGCCAAGTGTAATCCTTAGTACGGGCGATCTGCGCGTAGATAAACCGGTAGATCGTTTCGTAGGAAATCACCTTCCGGCCCATCTCCACGGCCAGCCTTCCCGCGACCAACTCCGGAGACAAACCATTAGCTAGTCCCATCACTACCATGTCGCGCAGTTCTGGACGGCGATCCAATTTGGAGCCGGTCCAACGCCGGGCACGGCTCTGGTCGTTGGCATAGGCGGGCAGGTAACCGCTTTGTCGGCTGCGATTTCGCGTTATCTCCCGAGCAATGGACGATGGCGCGCGATCCAAAGCTGCCGCAATTTGCCGAATCGAGCGCCCCGAGCCACATAAGCGGGCCATCTCACACCGCTCTCCAAGACTGATCTGTGCATATGTTCGTTCCATGACAACACCTTTAACAGGTGTTGCACTTCGTTTGTGAACTTAGGGGGGCACCCAAGGGTTGTCGTCTTTTCAATCGACAGGGTTCCGCCGTTGCCGTACAGAGATAGTTTCACTAAAGGGCAGGCCACCAGGGTAGCGTGGCATCCTCTACTCGCTTGTTGACAGCGGCAAGCTCGCCGAACTATGTTTTGTCAGATTGCGCGAGTAACCAGGGAGCAACTATGCTGACACGACTTGTAGCTTCAGTGATCTTCATTCTAAGTCTCTTTTTCGCATCGACGGGACTAACAAACCCATTGTATGTCGAACTATTGCGAGGCCGGGCCAAAGCATCGCTTGACGGCAGAACCCTGAGAATTGACTACGAACTCTTTGTCAAAGACGTTCCATGTGATTCAGTCAAAATGCGACTAGACTTTACGAGTCCCGGCGAAACATTCTCCACAGATTCTAAGTCATTGGCGGTGCTTCTCAGTCCTATCATCTCGAAATCTACCGGGCAGCCCACCCAGTCTGGGTGGCGTGGGCAATTGCTCTGGCCGGAGCCAGTTTTTCAATATCCAGAGTCGTACTCCTTGTGCTTCTATCAGTCGCAAGACAAGAATGAGCCGACAGATAGTGTTGGCACAACAATTGGGGGGCTATCTTTCGAACCTAACAAGGTCGTTGGACGACAGGGAACCATAGGGTCGGGTTGGTTCACAAAGTCCGGTTTCCCATCCCCCGTCCATTCGGAAGCCCACGGGATAGTATTTCATCTCGAGGATCAGTTCGATTATCGGCAGAAGAGACTTGGACTTTTCCTCGGATACGCAATCAACCATTCCCCAAGATACGTCCTCAACTCCGTGCGATTTGGGGGCGAGTTGGCACTCTGGGGCAGGGATCGATGGCTACCTGTTGTCTCTTCAGCGCTTATTTACTCACATATCAAGGGGTATGAAGATCCAGTCAAACTGTTCAAGAAGGGAACTGGAGTTGAGCTGGGAATACGCCTTGACGGACCCTTTGAAGGTTTTAGATACACCTACAACAACGCAGCCGGAATCTCTCGTCGGGCCGACGCGACATTTCTGATCATGTCTGGCGCATCGATGAAAGTCGGTACTATGTATTCCGTATATAGCGGTGACTACACACGAGGATTTGGGATATATGTTTATATGGGCGGTTGGGGAAATTCGAACACTATCGAACGCCGCAACAACAGGCCGTTTTGGCACAAGGGACTGGCGCTCGTGGGATTCGCAACGTTTCTACCAATCATAATCCCGTTATATCTCGCTGGAGGCGGGTCCTGACAGTTGGCAGAGCGTATGACGGTTTTGCTTCAAAGCCGCCACTCAATCTCTGCCGCCCGCAGCACGAATCTCAACCCACTGCAAGCGGTGTGGCACCGGACTTTACAGCTTCTTGTAATCCACCGCTTCGCCGTCCGCGCCCGCATTCCCCGAGCCGCCGCCGCCAGATCCGCCGGATCCGTGAGTGCACGTATTTGCGGAGAGCGTCGCACTGCTTTCGGCCGATTCGCAGATGCAGATCGACGGCCCGCCGGCTCCGCCACCCCCGTTACCGCCGACCTGGCCCGGTCCGCCGTTGCCGCCGTCGCCTCCGGCCGAACCCCAGCCATTCCCGGCTCCGCCTGGCCCGCCCAATCCTGGCTCACCTGGTTCTCCTCCGAGTCCCCCGCTGCCTCCGGTGCCGCCACGGCCGGTCGAAATTGCGTTATTCGTGACGGTGGCCTGAGATTCTCCGGAAAGCAGGATCGCAATCGAGGCTCCACCGCCTCCGCCACCGGTGCCGCCCAGGCCTCCCAAGGCCGCCGCTCCACCACCGCCGCCGCTGGCGCCTTTCGCAAGGATGCCACCACCGCCGCCGCCACCACCACCACCGCCGCCAATAGCTCCTGTCGTCCCACTGTCCCCAGCGACTGGAACATAGGCTCCGGCGTTTATTAGAACGAGGGCCGACCCGCCAAGTCCGTCTGTCCCAACCGGACCACCATATCCTCCGTCGGAGCCGTTCTCGCCGGCACCTCCGAAAAATCCTTTGCCGGCACCTCCAAGTCCTGCACCCAAACAATATCCGTCACGACCGTTCCCGCAACTAGGCAGCGCAGCCGTCACCGCCAACACCGCCATAAGCACACTCTCTTGACGACGATCCTCCGTGACCGCCATCAGTGGGAGTGCAGTCGCCGAGGATGCAGCCGTCACTCGTGGCGTCACCTCCGGGAGCGCCGTCCGGATGGAACTCTGGTGGTTCCACCGGCGGTTCGGGTTGGTAGCCATTAGAACCCGGCGTGGAGCCGAGAGCCGTGATCGAATTTCCGTTGACGGTGACAGCGACGGCGTTGTGCAGGCTGATGGCAATTGCGCTTCCCCCCGGAGCTGGATCGGGGGCACAGTTGATCGTGAACCCGTCGATGGTTATCGAGTCAGCATCGACTATTTTCACGACGGTGGCGGTTCCGTATATCACGGTAATGACGTTGGCGAGGTCACGCACGAACGTGCCGTCCTTGTAGCCACCGTACAACTTCACATTGTCGTCAAGCACCAGGCTTTCGGTGTAAAGGCCCTCTGCGACGAATACGGTCCCGCCGGCCAGCTTGACCGTATCGATCGCCCGTTGAATGGTTTTGAACGGTGCTGTTTTGGTGCCGGGGTTGCTGTCCTGGCCGCTCGCCACACTGACGTAGAAGTCGGCCACGACCGCTTTGGGGCCGGTCGGGGATTTGCTGGAGTCATCGTCCGATGAGCAGCCCGCCAGCAACACGACCACGGCGAGCACGATACCGCGTCCGCTAAGATACCAGCGACAACGTGTCATTTCGTACCCCTTCTCGCTGTTGAACAACTTCAAACCGCAATTTCTCTGACCGGGTCGCGACCTGAGATTGAATCAGGTTGAAAACGGGCGCGGTGGCGGAGAGAGACTCCTAATCTATCCACAATATAGTGCCCGGCGCCCATCTGAGACAGGGAAATTACGGACCGGCTTCCCGTTGTGGAGTCGACCGGGGCATTCAGCGGTAGGGCCTTCTATTTGAATAGGGGGCTCCCCCCCTGCCGCTCCCGAATTGCAGGTAGGTCCAGGTAGGTCGGGTTCACGAGTGGCGTGCGAAGCACGCCGCGAGCGGGGCACCGGGCAACCCGGTTGTTGCGTAGGGTCTTGCAGAGCTCGTGCGCCACGGCGGACGAGCGAGGTGTGACCCGACGCGAATGCGATCTCCGTTCTTACGACGATCTATAGGAGGCAGATGATCTCGGGAGTCGCTGTTCATCGCAACCCCAAACAACGACGCGATCCTGCAGCGAGTTGTAGTGACGTACGATGTAATACCAATTGTCAGTGAGGCCAGACATTTCACTTACAAGACTATGACTCGTGGCCAGATCTATAACTCCCACGCAGTCCCTATCACTTGTGTAGAGCAAGGTGAGTTCCTCCGATCGATCCGTGGAAAAGCCGGATACGGACAACTCAGTATATCTGCTGTGCTTCTTAATGTCATACACACAGAGTCGATTCATCGGAGCCCTCAGGGATTTGTAATCGGAAAACATCACGTCGAAGTAACTCAGTCTTATGAAGGGATATTTCTGCATAACACCCACGGCCCATTGATCAGCCGATACCTTAGACACTTCTTTCAGTAATTTCTCGATATCTACTTCATTAAGAAGAAGGTAACATCGCGCCCTCGCTCCTGTAGAGAATTGACCATATACGAGACTGCAACCGAGGAAAGCGGCAACTGTGTATCCCAATAGACGGAATCTGAGTCTGCCCCTGAGGGCCGACACAAGCATGTAGACAAAACAAACCGTAAGCCCAAGAACTGACAGAATCCAGAGAATAGCCGATAGCTCAACGCTCTTTGCTTGAAGAGCCGGTCCAAGCAGATTCTGGAGAAAGTAGAACGAGAAGACAATAACGCAGGATAGCCCGTGCCACTTTCTTCTTGTTCGCGGAGATTCCATACTCCGAGTATCGGTTGTGACTTACAGCTGCATAAGACAAAAAAACCCCCTCCATTGCTGGAGGGGGCCTTCTTATTTAGACCGGCGGCTTGCTACTCTCCCACAGCGCAGCGTTCGCAGACGATTACCCGCGATTCAGGAGAGTCTCGACATGATCAATCAAACCAGTTATCCGCAACACAAGGTCGGCGCGATTCAATTCGCCCTGAGACAGGGCCGACGTGTCATATCGAAATTGAACCGCAAAGGGTGTGAGCTCAGCCAGAGTGCGAAACGACGCATTGATCGGATTACCGGTTTCGGCTATCAATTCAAATAACTCGTCCAGATCATGTACGCGTCGATACTCCAAATCCAACAGACTTAACCATGCTTTCAGCGCCTTTTCGACCGCCTGCTGCGCATGAAATCCGAATATCTCGTCAGGAAATACCAATCCGTCTTGCATGGCTGATGTTGCCCGGAGATCGGTTTTCGCGACAGTCAGTAGCTCCTGTGCCAGCCTACGCTCGGGCATACAGCAACCGTCCCTCCCGCACGCATCGACCGATGACATGGTTGCGTGAGTCTTTCCATTCGCGAAGTTCATCGGCGCTGTAAACCAGCACGTCCTTCGCAATCCGGAACTTGGTCAAACGGCTGCGGATTTTGTTAATTTCGGCCAAGCGGCTCCGGTTCGGACCAAACGGCTTGTCAACAATCACAAGTATATCCAGGTCGGAATCCAGCTTGGCGTCGCCACGGGCGTACGAGCCGAAAAGATAGACATAGTCCGGGTCGGCTGTCTGTACAATTGTGTCGGCCAAGCTCTTTAGCAGCGCATCGGTGATGGGTGTCATCCCTAAAGATAGACTGTAACGGCTCAAATGCAATATTGAATCAGCCGGGTATCGCAGCCCGAACTCCGAACACAAAAAAAGCCCCCTCCATTGCTGGAGGGGGCCTTCTTATTTAAACCCGGCGGCTTGCTACTCTCCCACATCCTCTCGAATGCAGTACCATCGCCGTAGATGGGCTTAACTTCTGTGTTCGGAATGGGAACAGGTGTGACCCCATCGCCATCGCCACCGAGAAACTCAATGACATAGTTTTTTGGATAGGCTTGCTTTCCCGTGAGTTGAAACCATGAAGGTTCCGACCTACAAGAGCGTTAGCATCGCCCAATTGGTTGCGCCGAGTCCATTGAATAATGGGGACGCATTCAGTGTAGATATTTTTAGATTAAACCGCAGGACCTATTAGTATCACTCGACTGAACGTATTGCTACGCTTACATCTGTGACCTATCGACCTGGTCATCTTCCAGGGGTCTCTGGGACGAAGTCCGGGAGATCTAATCTTGGAGGGGGCTTGGCACTTAGATGCTTTCAGCGCTTATCCCTTCCCAACGCAGCTACCCTGCGATGCAACTGGCGTCACAACAGGTGCACTGGCGGTTGGTCCACTTCGGTCCTCTCGTACTAGAAGCAGCTCTCCTCAAATCTCCTACGCCCGTATCAGATAGGGACCGAACTGTCTCACGACGTTCTAAACCCAGCTCACGTACCACTTTAATTGGCGAACAGCCAAACCCTTGGGACCTTCTTCAGCCCCAGGATGTGATGAGCCGACATCGAGGTGCCAAACCTCCTCGTCGATATGAACTCTCGGAGGAGATCAGCCTGTTATCCCCAGCGTACCTTTTATCCGTTAATCGACGGCATTTCCATTCACTACCGCCGGGTCACTAAGACCTACTTTCGTATCTGCTCGACATGTGTGTCTCGCAGTTAAGCTCCCTTATACCTTTACACTCTACAGCCGATTACCACCCGGCCTGAGGGAACCTTTGTGCGCCTCCGTTACCTTTTGGGAGGCGACCGCCCCAGTCAAACTACCCGCCTGACACTGTTCCTGAGCCCGATAAAGGCTCGAGGTTAGAATTTCAATAGCACAAGGGTGGTATTTCACCGGCGGCTCCACCGATCCTGGCGGACCAGCTTCAAAGCCTCCCACCTATGCTACACATGCAGTACCAAAACCCAATGTCAGGTTATAGTAAAGGTGCATGGGGTCTTTCCGTCCCGATACGGGTAAACGGCATCTTCACCGTTGCTACAGTTTCACCGGGCCCCATGCTGAGACAGTCCCGCAATTGTTATACCATTCGTGCAGGTCGGAATTTACCCGACAAGGAATTTCGCTACCTTAGGACCGTTATAGTTACGGCCGCCGTTTACTGGGGCTTCAATTCAGGGCTTCGCCGACCGAAGTCGGCTGACTCCTCCTTTTAACCTTCCAGCACCGGGCAGGTATCAGTCCCTATACGTCGTCTTGTGAGACTTGGCAGAGACATGTGTTTTTAGTAAACAGTCACCGCGGGCATTTCTCTGCGGCCAGATTCGGCTCCTGATGCGAGATCACTTACCTACTACTGGCACTCCTTCTCCCGAAGTTACGGAGTTAATTTGCCTAGTTCCTTAGCATGAGTTCACCCGAGCACCTTAGGATATTCTCCTTACCTACCTGTGGCGGATTGCGGTACGGACTGCAATGCCACTCCCGTAGAGGTTTTTCTTGGCAGCATGATTATGGTCACTTCGGTCTTACGACCTTACCTTACGACCCTCAACGTTAGGCCGGTGGATTTACCTGCCGACCCCGTCTACAGCCTTCGAACGGGACAACCATCACCCGTCTGACCTTCACTTCTGCGTCACCCCATAGGTAATAACGCGACATTACAGGTACAGGAATTTTAGCCTGTTTTCCATCGCCTACGCCTCTCGGCCTCGGCTTAGGTTCCGACTAACCCTGGGAGGTTTAACCTTCCCCAGGAAACCTTAGGTTTTCGGTGAGCAGGTTTATAGCCTGCTTTATCGCTACTCGTTCCGACATAATCTCTTGTCTGCAGTCCAGCAATCCTTACGAATCACCTTCCACCCACAGACAATGCTCCTCTACCACTCGTACATAGTACAAGTCCACAGCTTCGGTGTCATGCATAGTCCCGAGAATTATCGGCGCGGAATCACTAGACTAGTGATCTGTTACGAACTCTTTAAATGATGGCTGCTTCTAAGCCAACATCCTAGCTGTTTAAGTAATCCCACATCCTTTACCACTTAGCATGACTTTGGGACCTTAGCTGGTGGTCTGGGTTGTTTCCCTCTCGGCGATGAAGCTTATCCCCCACCGCCTGACTCCCGGAGAACATTTTACGGCATTCGGAGTTTGATTGGGGTTGGTAACCTTGTGGGGCCCCTAGCCCATTCAGTGCTCTACCTCCGTAAAACTATTATCCGAGGCTAGCCCTAAAGCTATTTCGAGGAGAGCCAGCTATTTCCAAGTTTGATTGGCCTTTCACCCCTAGGCACAATTCATCACCCAACTTTTCAACATTGGTGTGTTCGGACCTCCAGTTCGTTTTACCGAACTTTCATCCTGACCATGCCTAGATCACTTGGTTTCGGGTCTAATCCCTGCCACTAAGTCGCCCTATTCAGACTCGCTTTCGCTACGGCTGCGTGAGAATTTCACTTAGCCTTGCGACAGAGAATTAAGTCGCCGGATCATTATTCAATAGGCACGCCGTCAGTCCGGAAAATCCGAGGATTTTCCTTTCCTCCGACCGCTTGTAAGCACACGGTTTCAGGTACTATTTCACACCCCGCCAGGGGTACTTTTCACCTTTCCCTCACGGTACTAGTTCACTATCGGTCACTGGTAAGTATTTAGCCTTGCCAGATGGTCCTGGCAGATTCAAGCAGGATTCCACGTGTCCCGCCATACTTGGGAAATTCGAAAGGAGCCGCAAGCATTTCGAATACGGGGCTGTCACCCTCTACGGCCGATCGTTCCAGATCGTTACTCTATACTTACGGTTTGTAACTCCTTGACTCGACTGACATCGAGCCGCTCGACTCCCGCGACACCGAAGGCACAACGCTGTCAGACTTTGACGTGCCGTTCGGTTTAGGCTTGTCCCCGTTCGCTCGCCGCTACTAGGGGAATCACTATTGTTTTCTCTTCCTACAGGTACTGAGATGTTTCAGTTCCCCGCGTTCGCTTCGTACACCTATGAATTCAGTGCACGATGACTCCGATTGCTCGGAGCCGGGTTGCCCCATTCGGAAATCCCCGTCTAAGGTTGTTTGCACCAAAACGAGGCTTATCGCAGCTTACCACGTCCTTCATCGCCTACCAGTGCCAAGGCATCCGCCGTGTGCTCTTAGTAGTTTAACCGAAATCTACCTGAGAGCATCCCATTATTTGCTCTTTGAACACTGCGCAACCAATTGGAAGATACCAATTGCTTGCTTACCCAAAAAACTATGAAGTTGTCAAAGAGCCTGCGACCGCCGAGGCGGTCTATATAAAAACCCGAAGGTTTTTCTTTACTATGGTGGAGATGACCGGGATCGAACCGGTGACCTGTGGCTTGCAAAGCCACCGCTCTCCCAACTGAGCTACATCCCCAGTTAACGAGTCGATCTGCCGTACCACTCCAATTATTTCGGGCCTGGTCCGGTTCCCTTGAACTCGAACACCGCGACATGATGTGACGGTCCCTTGTGGAACAGTCGACGTAGTCCGGAATCGACCCTATAGAGCCCGCCGCCTACCACTCCGCCCAACCATTCCCAGCGCGCAGGGAAAGTCAACGCTTCCCACGCCAGAGCCCCGGCCCAATAGACCGGACGACTCGCCACCCGGGAGGGGGGCATCAGAGTGAAGAACAACGGCTTCATCTCAAGCAGTTCAAACCCGTTCTTCGAGAAAATCTCCTGGTACCGGCCTTGCGACCGATTCCGAACGTGCTTCACTACCTCGACCGTGCGCTTGCCGAACATGTCGGTGATAATCACTCGACTTCCGGGACGGCACAGTCGCGACAGGTTCGCAACTGCCTGCTCAAACTTCTTATCGTCTACGACGTGGTACAGAACATCGAAAATACTTACGTAATCAAATGTTCCGTCTACTTCGAGACCCGGTTCAGAGACATCGGCGAGAACAAACTTTACATTCGGGAACCGTTTCTTCAGTCGCTCAACACTGACTTCGGTGACGTCCAGTCCGGTAATCCGTCCGGCGCCTCGTTGCAGCCAGTGGTCGATAAAGAATCCGGTGCCGCATCCGACATCCAGGACCGTTTTTCCTTCGATCGGCCAGCCTCGTCGCCTAAACAATTCGTCGAGGTGTTCGCATCTAACTCGATACACCCAGCGGTTGTAGGCAGCGCTTCGTCGCCTGAATCCGACCCCAGTGAGGTCGAAGTTGCGTCGAAGTCGCTCTTTCCAGTACGAGCCGGCGTCAAACTTCGCATCGGGCATGCTTTACGCTTGCCGCTCGATCGCGAGATCGCCGGCATCTCCAACTGAAAGACTCTGTCAGGCCCGCCGTCATGGTGGGCCTAATTGGAGTTGAACCAATGACCTCGCGCTTATCAGGCGCGCGCTCTAACCAACTGAGCTATAGGCCCATACGAAGGTACTCAGCGTCGCCTTGACGCGACCACATTTATATCCAAATAGCCCGCTGAAAAACAAAAAATGAGTATGTCAACATATCGCTCGACCTAAGCATTCGATCCGTTAAAACGGACCTCACACCTACTCCTTAGAAAGGAGGTGATCCAGCCACAGCTTCCGCTACGGCTACCTTGTTACGACTTAGCCCCAGTCATCGGTATCACCTTAGGCACCATCCTCCTTACGGTTAGATAAGTGACTTCGGGTGCTCCCGACTTCCGTGGCTTGACGGGCGGTGTGTACAAGGCCCGGGAACGTATTCACCGCTGCCTGCTGATCAGCGATTACTAGCGATTCCAACTTCATGGAGTCGAGTTGCAGACTCCAATCTGAACTGAGACCGGTTTTTGGGATTAGCTCCACCTCGCGGTATTGCAACCTTCTGTACCGGCCATTGTAGTACGTGTGTAGCCCTGGGCGTAAGGGCCATGAGGACTTGACGTCATCCCCACCTTCCTCCGGCTTGTCACCGGCAGTCTCCATAGAGTTCCCAGCATAACCTGATGGCAACTATGGACAAGGGTTGCGCTCGTTGCGGGACTTAACCCAACACCTCACGGCACGAGCTGACGACAGCCATGCAGCACCTGTGCAAGGACCCCCGAAGGGGAAGCCGGCTTTCACCGGCGGACCCAAGCATGTCAAGCCCAGGTAAGGTTCTGCGCGTTGCTTCGAATTGAACCACATACTCCACCGCTTGTGCGGGCCCCCGTCAATTCCTTTGAGTTTCAATCTTGCGACCGTACTCCCCAGGCGGGGCACTTAATGCGTTAGCTTCGGCACCGGGGGGGTCGATACCCCCGACACCTAGTGCCCATCGTTTACCGCTTGGACTACCAGGGTATCTAATCCTGTTTGCTCCCCAAGCCTTCGCGCTTAAGCGTCAGTATCGGTCCAGAGAGCCGCCTTCGCAACCGGTGTTCTTCCTGATATCTACGCATTTCACCGCTACACCAGGAATTCCGCTCTCCTCTCCCGTACTCAAGGCCAACAGTATCGGGTGCAGACTGTCAGTTAAGCCGACAGATTTCACATCCGACTTGAAGGTCCGCCTACGCGCCCTTTACGCCCAGTAAATCCGAACAACGCTCGTCCCCCCCGTATTACCGCGGCTGCTGGCACGGAGTTAGCCGGGACTTCCTCTGTGGGTACCGTCAGGTATAGGTCAGTTACTACCCATACGTTTCTTCCCCACTGACAGGGTTTTACACTCCAAGGAGCTTCATCACCCACGCGGCGTTGCTGCGTCAGACTTGCGTCCATTGCGCAATATTCCCTACTGCTGCCTCCCGTAGGAGTCTGGGCCGTATCTCAGTCCCAGTGTGGCCGGTCACCCTCTCAGGTCGGCTATCCATCGCAGCCTTGGTGAGCCGTTACCTCACCAACAAGCTAATGGAGCGCGGGATCATCTTCTTGCGACAGGTTGCCCCGCCTTTGATCCTCAGACGATGCCGCCCGAGGATATTATCCGGTATTAGACCCCCTTTCGAAGGCTTATCCCAGACAGGAAGGCAGATTTCCCACGTGTTACTCACCCGTTCGCCACTTTACTCATCCAACCGAAGCCGGATTTTCTCGTACGACTTGCATGTATTAAGCACGCCGCCAGCGTTCGTTCTGAGCCAGGATCAAACTCTCCGTAGATATCAAAAATACGATATATACATAGTGATCCGAAAAACACGAACGACGCATTCGCGTTTGGTTTACTTTAGAAAGGTCTCAAAAATCTTTCGAAATTTAGGACCCGCGACATGAAAACAAGACCAATTTCTTGTCTTCAGCGTGGCTATTCAGTTGTCAAAGAACAGCGAAAAAAAACCGCCTGACATGTAAATTAACATACCTGGCAGACGGACAGGATACGGAACCCCTGTGACCATGTCAAGGGGATTCTCATAAAATTCGAAAAAAAATTCGCGACTCCCATCCCCCTGTAGTCTATCGACTTCCCCGACTCGTCCCAACACCGGCCGCCATTATTATTTGCAGACCCTCTCCCCCAACCTCCGCAAATCCGACCAAATCCTTAAGAGAAACCAGGACTCCCTATATTAAGCCCCCCGAACGAGCCAAAAGAGCTTATATTTAAGGCTGTACTTACTGAGTAGACTACATGAAGTCCCGCTTTCGACATAAGGAAACCTTTCATGCGCATCTTTGAACCAAGCCGCCGTCTCTCCGGACGGTCGACCATAATCGCCCTACTCGTCCTCGTTCTCTCCTCCGCCTCGGCCTGGGCTGAAGTGGCAACCACACAACAGATGCAGGACGTCTGTGCCAACTGGCTTACCCGCTCGATAGCTCGCCAGGGCGCCTGGGGCGAAAGTCTCACTCCAGTGATCGCCGAGAGCGGCCTAATCGAAAAGGACGGGGTCGTGTTGGCCCGGTACTACAATATACAGCCCGACGGTTTCGTAATCGTTCCGGTGCTCATGGAAATGCCGCCCGTCAAGGCCTACAATACGACAGGACATCTCGACGGTTCTGACAACGGCGGTATCGTGGCGCTCTTGAGAGATCAGCTCTACGCTCAGTATACCGCGTTCGTGGCCACGTACGGTAGCGCGTCGAATAGCCAACCCGCGGGCGATGCCGGTATGTTTGGATCGAAGGACCGTTCGCTTTGGAATCAGATGGCAGTGTCGTCAAAAGATTATCGGATGGATGCTTCTCTTTCGCTCGATGCGGCCGGACCACTATTGACTACTTCCTGGCATCAGAGCGCCCCTTACAACAACTACTGTCCCAGCGGGCAGAGCGGACGCACGGTCGTGGGATGCGTGGCCACAGCCTTATCCCAATTGATGTATTTCTGGAAGTGGCCCGACGCTGGTTTTGGCAGCCACTCCTATTATTGGCCGGGCGACAACAGTTGCGGCGGGACGCCTACTCCTCCTCAAACTCTGACGGCTGACTTCTCTGACCCTTATGACTGGGCCGGCATGCGTGATAGCTGTGACGACGGCCTGGGCTGCAATGGCACCCAGCAGGCGGCTCTGGCAGAACTGTGCTATGAAACCGGCGTTGCTCTGGATATGGCATACGGTTCCTGTGCTTCGGGCGCCGCGCAATCTATCGGACTCTTTGCCATCCCCTACTACTTCAAGTATGACTGGTCACTGTCCCTTATTTGTCGAAAGAACTACGATCTGGCCGGATGGTTCAGCGTGATCCAGCAGGAAATCAACGCCGGTCGTCCGATCTGGTACGGCATTCACTCACATGAGATCGTCTGCGACGGATGGCGCACGGACGGCGTAACTTATGAATTCCATATGAACTATGGCTGGGGCCAGGGGAACACCGCGTGGTATGTACTAGATCACCTGTCATGTTCATGGGTGTCCGGAGGCATTTGCCCGTCGGCCATGGAAAACATGGTTATCAATATCAAGCCCGAGGCCAGCGCTTACATGTCATACAAAGGCAGTATAGTTGAGCCTCAGGGCGACGGCGATGCTTACGCCGAGCCGGGTGAATCAGTCAACATCCGTTCCGTGGTCCGAAATCTTGGCTGGGCAGTCAACAACGCCAGTGTCACGCTGTTGAGCACCGATCCTTATGTGACGGTCCCGGTAGCTACGACATCGCTCAAGGCAAGCTTGAGTCACGGCCAGATTGATACGGTCACAACCCCCGCCAGCATACTGATAGATCCGTCGTGTCCGGTTCCATATATGATCAACCTGACCGTGCGCCTTCAAGAGGAAGGCGGCTTCTCGGCAGACTATCCTCTTGCTATCAGGGTTGGTAACGCCCACGGCTTCTCCGACGACGCGGAATCGGGAGAAGACCAATGGTCCCATCGCGCCGTGGTGGATCGTTTCAATGATCAGTGGCATCGTGAGACGTATCGTACACACGGCGGCGGCTATGCTTGGAAAGCGGGTGGACCAGGGGCGGTCGAATATGTCGACGGTTCGGACGGCGGTCTGGTTACCAAACCGATTCTTCTTGCTCCCGGTTCGAATCTGACATTCTGGCATCGGATCTATTCGGAATGCGGGTCTACGGTCGGCTCCGCGTGGGACGGCGGTATCCTCATGGTTTCGACCGACGGCGTGAGCTGGACGAAGTTGTTCCCCATAGGCGGATATCCCAAGACGACGATAGAAACCGGCTCGTCGCTGAATTTTGACGGAACCAATGGACTCTTCGCCGGAAGCACTGGATGGGCTCAATCGACGTTTGACCTGTCGGCGTGGTCAGGCCCGATTCAATTGATGTTCCGTTTCGGCTCCGATGGCGGCGCGACTGCGGAAGGCTGGTATGTCGATGACTTCTGGGTGGGGAACACTGACGAAGGTCTCAACGAAACGGTCAACGTTTCTAATAATCTAAGCGTCAAGTTCTCCACGTGTGGCGGTAAAGGGAGTACCTGGGCCGACGTAGAGACCTCTGGGCCGGCTTTGCCGATAGGTTATGGTCCTGTTCCTGCTGCCTCTCCCCGATTCTATCAGCCCGCCACTACGGCCTATAGCATCGGTAGTATAACGTTCTCGTTGTCGTATTCAGAGGCTGACCTGACAGCCGGCGAGTCTGACCTGGTCCTGATGGCCTACCGGGGCGGAAGCTGGGAGAATATTACTACAAGTATCGATCCGATCCTGAACACCATTACGGGACAAACCGACGGTCTTTACCCGCTGGTCCTGGCAGAACGCACGACGTGTTGTATCGGCCGTGTCGGAGACGCCAATTCGCTGGGAGGAGATGAACCGACCATTGGCGACGTTAGTGCGTTGATTGACGCCAAGTTCATTACCGGTTCGTGTAGCGGTATAATCAACTGTTTGCCGGAAGCTGACATCAACCAGTCCGGAGGCGCAAATCCGATCTGTGATGACATCACGATCGGCGACATTTCCATACTGATCGACTACCTGTTCATCACCGGCTCTTCGCTCGGACTGAACAACTGTTTGTAAGGTGACCTAACCTGGCGGAGCTACATTTTGTTTGTGCATTAGTCGATCAATACAATATGACTCCGACCACGGTTTGAGTTTTTTGAGGCTTTACGGAAACAGTTGAGTTATTTTTCGAGTTGATGTTTGGAGACTTAGATTGAGGAAATTGAAATAATGTTATCTGTTACCGATTCAGCCAGCAGTCAGCTTAAGGTTGTGCTGGACTCCCCTCAAGCGAAGGGAAAGCATCTAATCATATTCTTTCAAGGATATGGGTGAAGCGGTCCAACCCTGGGAATGGCTCTGGAAGAGTCAATCGATAAGCTTGAGAAGTTGGAAAACAACGGCGTGACCGCATTTATTGCCCCGGACCTGAAGAAAGCCCTGTCAGATCTTGGCGCCATAAATATTGATTATGTGACCCGTCCGGAAGGCGGTGGCTACATTATCCGCGCCGGTCAACCGGGTGATTGCAGCGAAGGCGGCTGTAGCGGCTGTTAGCGCGATCAAATGTATCATTCATAGAAGCCGACCGGGCTGGAATCGGTTGGCTTTGTCTTTGGGGGCGGTCCGCGATCAAGAACCGCGAACCGAACTCGCCTCCCTCGAACCACTTCAGGTCTTGACATGTCAGGCCGAATAGCTAACTTGGTTGTCTGAATGCCGGGGTAGCTCAGCTGGTTAGAGCACCTGTCTGTGGAACAGGGGGTCGGCGGTTCAATCCCGCCCCCCGGTATTTCATCTCCATATGACCACCCTTCCTCCATTTATTCAATCATAGCCATGAGGTTGGCTTCGCTTCAACTGAAAGTGGTTGATCTCACATATGGATTCTGAGAAATTTGGTGGCACAAAAAAATGGCGAGGCAGACAAATTGCCTGACTCGCCATGGCCCAAACTACATTCCTGCAACAGGTTACCTGGACACAATGATCCTGTCCCAAGTTCTCTGTTCGCAATTACAAATTGCCACAATTTACAGGTTTGGTCAATACGGCAAGATTACGGCGGTATTGCGTAAAAACTTTACGGAATACGGTCCACACGCCGCAGAGTCGCACAATTATCGTACTATTAGAGAAAGCGGCCATCCCAGTTGGGATGACCGCTTATTCATGGCCGGCGAAATCTGCGATTTCACCAGCTCAACTTCAGTCAAGAGACATGCTTAGTCTATTGACATACAGGTGCTGCGAACGAACGGCGGCTCGCCTGTAATGAACAGACAGTCGATCAACAGCGAAATGTCACCGATCGTAATGGATCCACAGGTCGGGTGTTGACCACCGGACAGGTTCATGTCAGCTTCACCTAGACAAACGATGTTGGCGCCCGGACCAGAAGGAATACAGGCACCCGTGATGAACTTGGCATCGATCATCACGCTGATGTCACCGATCGTCGGAGTCTCGCCGCCAGTACCGTTGGCGTTGCCGACTTTTTCTAGACAGCAGCCCGGGTTCGGGACGCAGCGACGGACCTTTTCAACAAACCAGCTCTTGGCATAAGCCACCTGATTCTCAAGATCGGTCAGCGATCCGTTGCGTACGGTCGACAGAACCGTCCAGAAATACAGGGTGTCTGTCGCGCCAAGGGAATAGTCCTGAACGTAGGTCGTGATCAAAGCCAGATCGGTATCCTGGAGAGCCGAGGCATTCAACCCTGGCACACCGGTCTCAGCCCACCAAACCGACGGGTTCGGCTGCTTCGGGACGAGGGCGGTACCGTTGCGAAGGTGCGTCGTATCTTCCATTATCAGTTGATACAAGGCGCTGGAGGCGTAGAACGTGGAGTCGACGAGGCAGGGAGAGTTTACTTGAGCCTGCGTATACTTGCCACCGAACGCTTCGGTCGCGTAGCGGTTCAAGTTCGTCTGACAGGCCTCGCTGCCGGCAGTGTCGGTGCCCTGAAGGTACACAAACCTGCCCGGCGTCGAAACACCGTTGTTGTTGTTCGGTGGGCTGTCAGCCGGGACGTCGAAGTCACAGGCGTTACCAATGGTAACGTGACTGTGAGCCGCGCCGTCTCCAGAGTAAACCTTGGTCAGCATAACCACGAAGTTCAGAGTGGCGGTCGACGGCGTAGTCGAGCGAGGACCGTACACGAAGCGCTCCATGGCAATGGTGGTATCGCGGTTTACGAACTTGCCGGTGTAGACCGAATCGTACACGCCGGTCGCAGTGCTGTCGCCGCGAATGTGGCCCTTGGTACCAATCGGATCAAATCCGGTTTCGTCCAGCTGGTTGGCATCATTGAACGTCTGGGTCAACTTGACGCCCGCACCAGCGGAGCTGGTGGCCATCATAGTGAACGCCGATCCGCTCATGAGATACATCTTATCGCGCTCACGGGTTCCGCACTCGAGTTTGGACTCGGAGTAATCGAGATTGACGCCACCCTTGGAGTAAGCGCCGATACCGATTTCGCCGAAGTTGCTGACCGCCAGAGCGATACAGGCGCCTTCGGGCTCAAAGAACGGGTCGAACATGAACTTGTGAGTCGTGACGGTATCCCACACCACATCCTCGACATCGGCCGCAGCCAGAACGTGGATCGGAATGCCGACCGAATCGAAGTTGGCCGCGTCGGAACGCAAGTAGACCACACCATCCAGCCACTGAGTCGTGGAAATACCGCCCGCGTTGATGTTAATATCAAACGTCGCGGTATTCACAACGCCGGCCGTTACCTGGAACGGAGTGCCGGGAGTCGGAGTAATGGAGGCACTGAGCCATCCGCCGCCCGAGGTACCAACTTCGGAGACGTTCAAAGTAACGTTTCCGCTGTTCTTGACCGTGATCGGGAACGACTTGGAAGTCCCAAATTGCACCCAGGTCGGGAACGTAATATTGTACGGTTTGACTTCGATCAGAGAAGCCTCAACCGGCTCAACGCAAGCGAGACGCAACCACTTCATCGAATTCAATGAGAAAACACCGTTCGAACTACGATCGTCGAGATCCGCAGCCGCACCGGGGAACTGATCGTCCATGTACTCGGCGTTGAGGTAGAAATCGCCCGCGTAAGCAGGCTGACCAGCCGGGGTCATATCAACCACGGCGGCCGACGGCCAGGTCAGGTCGAGTCCGGCTTCATCGAAACCGTAATGTTCGACGTACGGCTTATACTCGTTGCCGCAGACGCCGCCGGTAGCCAGAGGATCACCCGGAAGACCGCACTTAGGAGTGAAAGTGTTGGAAACGTGGCGGGACGGATCCCAGAGAGTCGGCGTAGCTACCTTGGATACCGACATCATGATTTCCCAGTTCGCCATGTTGAGACGAAGGCCGGTGTAGGCACAGTCGGTCAACAAGTTCGGCTGGATTCTGTAATCACCTTCATTGGCCCACGGATGAATCTGGTTCCAGACCGCGTACAGCTTGCCATCGCACTCAGAGAGATTGAAGAACTGAGTGTAGGTAGCCGGGTCGCCGCCGAAACCGCAGTGGACCGTATTGATCGAACCCGTAAGATAGTCGTCGTTCATGTAGGTACCATTGGCGACTCTCACGTAGGCGTTGGAGTTGCGATCCCAGTGGGCGATATCCTGGTTGAAATCGGACCAGTTGTAGCCGTCGAAATACGGATCAGCCGAGCCCGGCGTCTGCTGGAACAAGATGTGCAAGTTGCCATCGGACGTATAGAGCGCACGGGTCTCGTAGTACATCGAATAGTGAGGAACGCCGGCGATGGCGTTCAGATAGTTGGTGATATTGACTTTAGGATTCCAGCTCACACCGTAGTTGGTGGACTCACGGTAGTAGCAGTCCTTATCCCAACCATTGTTGAGCAGACGGCCGTAATAGCTCGGGTTGGAGTAAGCAATGCAGACTCTTCCCGAAAACGGATCGGCCACCATATCGGCGAAGTTGCGCTCAATGGTGTCGATGATCACACCGGAGCTCCAGCTTCCCGCCGGGCCGTTGCCGAGCTTGCGGAAATAGGCAAAGGTCCGATAATCCACGTCATTAGAGTAGCCGGGATTGCCCGTGATTTCGAAGGCCTCGCTTTCGGCCAACAGCACGTGCGTAACCACGTTGCCGCCACCGTCAACCTGAGTCGCGATGCTCGGATAGCGGGAATGGTTGCCACCCAAAGACGACTGAGCCCAGAGCGGCTTGTAGATCGTGGAATCGATAAAGGTAACATTTATTGACGTCCTGGGATCGTAAGTGCAGTTCCACTGTGCTCCCTGATAGTACAGCATGTTATCTTCAAACCACGTTCCGGTCGGAAACTTCTTGGTAAAGAAACGGGAGTTCGCAACCAGAGTCACAAGGCCGTTGGGGCGTATGACCATGTTTGCACCCTTGGCCGATCCGATAGTATCGGCTGACTGCAACTGACAACCGATGTCCTGGCCGCGCGGCCAATTACCCGATGTCACCACAGCATTGTACACATTGTAGCCGGTCTGCCGATTAGGCAGAGTATCATACGGACTGTTAAGGGTGTCGTCTGACATTTCATAGCAGAAGTGAACTTCAACTTCCGCGGTTTCGCCGATAGCACCGTTCCAATAATGCTGAATGTGACGGCCCACCGGATAGAACACCTGATGGTCGTCCCAGGTCAGCGCCACACTGACGCCCTTGCCCGGACCGACGCCCGGCGCGACAGCGCTACCCACCGACTGGCGGGGGCGAGATGCATTTACCGAGACCTGGGTGGGGGTCTTGGGATCCCCATCGGAGTACACTGACATCATTGGATACGTTCCCCGAACATTGAAGCGTTCCACGCTTTCAAGTTTGGTCGCATCCTGACGGTCAGCCGAAACTCCGACCCTCGCCTCGACTGTGACTGCCAGCACTATCAGCAGACACAGGATGGAAGCAATCGTTACTAGTTTCCTTAACATTCTTGAACCCTTTCGAGAATAGTTTCGGCGTCGCCCCGAAAAGAGTCGACGCTCACAATCGGTAGTCCCTGTTTTCTAATCCAGAACAGGAGTTAATTCGTCACAAAACTCACCTCTTTCCCTGGATGTACCTCCTTTCAAAGGTCCATGACCAAATTCCGGTTACCAGTTTATTCAGCCTGTCTTGGTTTTTCGAATGCAACCGAACTTCCCCGCCCGCGTATACATAGTCAGATGAGCAGACCACACCCGTGGTATGCCTGGTATTCGGAAAGTTTCTGAACGACATGCGCAATGGAACCCTGTTTCCGTGCTGCCATCCATGACACTGTAACCACCTGCGCTTGCGGTGGTGCGGAAGTAACAAGAAGCACTATCTCAGGGAGGCCAGCGTCTTTAGGTGCTGGAAGTAGATTCGAAGATGTATGTAGCCCACTGTCCGTGGTATCGTTCCATAAACGGAACGACGCCCTGTACCCTAATCACGAATATACTCGGTTCATTACCTTGCGTCAAGACTCAATTCTCGTTTCCGAACAACTAAAGCGACCAACATTGGCCTTTCCGCCCCTCAATTGGCGTCTGATTGTTCGTCGCCATTGCCTCCAAATCGGGTAGCCCGATGTGACAGGTAAGTCACTTGAAGGCCTGAGCCGATCAGCCGTGGCTGTTTCGTGTTGCAAGTCCGTTATAGTCCTTTGCGAAAATGCCCTGGGCAAGTATATTGAATAATATACCTGCCACTGATGACCCTCCCACGCACTCGCATCCTTAAAGGGTCAACTCGAAGCGGAGCCAACAGATGACTCTAAAGAACTCCGGATACATCCTGCTCGCCCTCACAGCCTTAACCGGTATTTGCGCCCCTACGATATTAGCTCAGGCGTTTACCCCCCCACCCGATGGTAGCTGGGACTGGTGCGGTACTCAGAAAGTCTACGAACAGAAATACCGGGCCCGTTTCGGCGCCGCGGCAGTTCCGGAAGCCTGCGACCAAAACAGCCCCTGTGACGACCCGACAGTACGTGATACCTGGATCCCCGGATCACCGAAGCCGATGCAGTACGTAAGAATGATCATACATACAGTTGCGCTTGACGACGGCTCCAACCCATTTTCGACACCGGAGCATATCGCGGGACAAGTGGCCGAACTGAACGCCGATTACGCCCCGATGGGTATCCAGTTTGTCTACCAGATTCATCAGATCAATTCCACGGCCTGGCGCAGTCTGGCCGAATCCGAGATCAATGATATGAAGATTGCGACCGCCATCGAGCCCGACAAGTATCTCAACGTCTGGGTGACAGTGGTCGAATTCAGCTATTCCTTTGGCACCTTCCCCTGGTCATTCGACGCCCTGCAGCCTACGGGCGGCATCGTCATGGGACACTTTCATTGGAATGAACTGCCCAATCGGGTTTTCGCTCACGAAGTCGGCCATACGTTGGGCCTCTATCATACCTTCCATGGCGTCGACGAAGTAACAGCTTGCAGCCAGTGCTACGAACCCCCCCAGTCCGCCAGCTCGCTGATCGGTGATCTTTGCGCCGATACCCCACCGACACCCACCAACCAGGGTCCGTGCGTTAATTTCCCCGGCTATGATGCCTGTTCCGGTTTACTCTGGGGGTACACCATGCCGGAAAACTACATGGGGTACGCTAATCAGTCGTGTCTCACTACTTTCACCCCTCAACAGCAAGGTCGACTCCTCTGCTGGAGTAACACGGCTCTGGACAACTGGGCGATTCCGTTCCAGATCCAAGCCACCCCGGTTCTTGGCCCGGCCCCGTTGTCGGTCGATTTCACGGGCTCAACCCACAAATCGGTCACGGACTGGAATTGGAATTTCGGTGATGGCAGCACAGCAGCAGGCGCCACACCGACCCACGTTTACGGTGATCCCGGACTCAGGACCGTTTCGGTCGATATGCAGACTTCCGAAAAGTTGTATCAGCTGCAATTCAACAATTTCGTTTCCGTATATGCCGATACGTTGGACATCCAGGACGCTCGGTTCGACGGCACCCACATTTCGGTCCCGGTGTACGTTCGTAACTATCTGCCACTTAAGGACATCACCCTTCCGATCAGCTATACGGGCGATTTCGACCTCAGATTCGATTCCATTTCCACGGTCGGACTTCGTAGTAGTTCGATGACTTCACGTACTCTCAGTTGGGTCGAGAACCAGAACAAAGCAGCTGTGTCCATTAACGCCGTCGGCAGCGCCTATCTTGAGCCCGGTTTCGGACCAGTCGTCAATATCTTCTTCACTAATATGCAACCGTCCTTGAAGGGAATCGTCCCGATAGAAATCACTTCGTATGCGAGTTATGGCATCGGATTCACGGCCGCCGCAGGATCTTACGTCCCCGTTACTTACGGTGGGACGGTAAAATCCAACTGCTGCCAGGGGATTGTCGGCGACGTCAACGGCGACGGCGGTTATGAGCCGACGATTTCTGACATTTCGATGCTGATCTCCCACCTCTTCGTTAGCAGCCTCCCCCTGGAGTGCCTTCTGGAGTGCGACGTCAACCAGTCGGGTGGATCGACACCGACTAATAATGATCTGACGATCGGTGACATTACATTGCTCATCGATCATCTGTACATCTCGAACGCGCCGTTGGCGCCGTGTCTTTGATTCGACTGACTGCCGGAGTCATCTCATTGTCTTTAATACCGTTGTGCTGAAAAGCAGCCTGACGAAGCGGGCACAAACTTAACCATGTACCTGTTATAAGTTCGAGTCGGCGTTTGAATTCTGATTGCTGAACAGGGCGTATTGATTATATTTGATTTCGGAGCATTGATCTTGGCGTCTCCCTCACGTATCACCGCGATCAATATCCCCACCTGCCATACTGGCGTTTGCAGCACAAGGGACGAGGAACAATGAAGATCAGTACAATTGGACTAGGTATCCTCCTGTCAGGCCTGGGTGCACTGTCGGGCTTCGCTGGAGCAACTCAACCAAACTCAACTTCCAACGCAATCAATCCACCCGAACTTTCGACTTCTTACGTTTACGACGGATCCCCCGCCGACGTGACACTCGATCTGAATCGAATAGCGGTGAAATTCAGCCCTTCATGCCAAAGCGACACCCTATCAATCGTCCCTGGCCAATGTCGGCCTCTCCTCGCAAGACGTCCAGGAAACCGGGGTCGACGGGTGGACGCTTGTTACACCCTCACAAAACTCAGCCGGCAGCACCGATGTAAACAGCCGTGTCCTTCAGGCCCTGGAATCCCCCAACGTTGAATTCGCGTCCCCGGTTTTGCTGCAGCCGAGCGGCGGCTGGATGATAGTTACGCCAGACGTGTTGGTCAGGGTCCGGCCCGAAAATCGCAAGGACGGCGGCCTGACGTTGGCGACCCTGGCGACTGGAACCGATGTAGTCGAAGAGAATTTCGGCGACATGGACGGCGCTTATCGAATTCACTGCAATTCCAGAAACGGCTTTGACGTCCTGGCGACGGCCAATCGGC
Organism: uncultured candidate division Zixibacteria bacterium; assembly: GCA_963735035.1. GTDB lineage: Bacteria > Zixibacteria > MSB-5A5 > GN15 > FEB-12 > JAGGTI01. Next base: position 499,589 of record CAVTJJ010000006.1, on the reverse strand, counting down.
TGGCCGGCGATCCCGAAGATCGAGTGGGCCGAACCGGACATGCTGGCTACCCTCAAGAAGGACATGACCCCCAACGATCCGGGTTGGGTGAACCTCTGGGGTCTCAACAATACCGGACAGTCCGGCGGCACGGTTAATATGGACATGAATTGCGATTTGGCGTGGGATATTACGACGGGAAGCCCCACAGTAAAGGTGCTGGTCCTTGACGACGGAGCAGAGCTGACTCATCCCGATTTGAACATTGGCGGAGGCGCTGATTTCACCGGCTCTGGCACCGGCGGGGGACCGTCCAGATAGCTGCGACAACCACGGCACCGCCGTCAGCGGATGTGTGGCGGCTATCATCAATAATAGCCTCGGAACAATCGGCGCCGCCCCCGGCTGCAAGATATTGACCGCCAAGTTCAATGTTGCCAACGTGCCCTGTGACGGGAGCGGAACATTTCAATTCAGTTGGCTCGTAAATGCTTTGGCCTGGGGACAGGGTCAGGGAGCCCGCATTTCCAGCAATAGTAACGGTCTCCCCTACTCGAGTTCGGTGGCGGCCAAATACCAGGACACTTACAATGCAGGGATGGTGCATTTCGCATCGGCGGGAAATGACGGCATCGAGTCGATCGGATTCCCCGGATCCCTTTCGATGGTCAACGCCATCTCGGCGATCAACCGATACGGCGCCAAAGCTTCGTTCAGCAGTTACGGCGCCGAAGTAAGTTTCGCGGCCCCCGGCCAGACGATCTACACGACCGATCGTACCGGCCTCGCCGGCTATAGTTCGGGAAATTACTCCTACGTCGACGGCACGTCATTTTCGGCGCCCTACGCCGCCGGAGTCGCTGCCCTGGTACTCTCAGTTGAGCCGGGATTAACTCCCGCCGAAGTTGAAGATCAACTGAGGACGACCGCGACCGACCTTGGAGCCCCAGGTTTCGACATCTACTTTGGGTACGGTCTCCTTAACGCCTACGGCGCCGTCGCCCACGCCCGTCTCGATATTCAGTCCGATATCAACCTCGGGACGGCTCCTTTGATAGTGAACTTCACCGGTTCGACTGCCCGACCGGCGACTTCGTGGGCCTGGGATTTTGGCGACGGCGGCACTTCCAATCTACAAAACCCGACGCATGAGTACTTGTCCCCCGGGTCCTTTAGCGTTTCTACAACCATTGAATCGAGCGGCCAGTTCTATTCCAGAACCGTGACTGATATGATTTCGATCTATGCCGATACCCTGGTGATCGGGAATAGTCGCTTCGACGGCGATTACGGGCGAGTTGATATCTCAGCGCGTAACTTCGTTCCACTGGCGCAGGTCGAGTTTCCATTTTCTTACGCCGGTACCATGAACATAGCTTTCGACTCAGTGACCGTCACCGGCCTCAGGTCTTCCTGGATGACCGCGTCTATTCTCAGCCGAATTGATGTTTCAAAACAGGCTTCTGTCCTGGTCCAGTCGCTGACAAGTCAGCGTCTCGACCCCGGCACCGGGGCGATCATGCTCGCTTTGGTTTCATCGTTCCGGAAGCATGACGGGCAGCAACCCGGTTTCAGTCTTCAACTATACCGGACACAGTCTGATCTTCACCGTTAATGCAGGCACTTACGCGCCGGTGTCCTATGACGGTTCTATCACGGCCAGTTGCTGTCAGGGTATCGTAGGAGATGCCAACGGCGATCTGCAGTACGAACCGACCATCGGGGACATATCGGCACTCATCTCACATTTGTTCATCAATGGGGTTCCGTTAGATTGCTATCCCGAAGCTGACGTCAATCAGTCCGGAGGGCTTACTCCCTCTTCGTCTGACATTACGATCGGCGACATTTCGCTGCTGATAGATCACTTGTTTGTGTCACTTAGTCCTCTGCCGCAATGCTTGTAGCTCTCCCCGCATCGGCGGGCTTGGATAATCGGGCAGACCGGCCTATATTGAAGTAAGAGTGTGACTGGAACGCGACAAACCGGAGTCTGCACCAATCGTTGCACCGATTTGAAGTTCCGTTTACGAAAGTTCGGATATGTCCTTTGGTCGAGAAACCCGCTGTCAGTGGCCAAATATAGCCGTAGCCGAAGGCCCCGGCGAAATGATCGACAATCGGGATTAAACGTCTGTGGGTGACTTATCGTTTGTACTCTGTGATATCTGAAGTCTTAGGAGACCTGAACGCAAAAATGCACACTCCAGGGTACCGAGTTCCAATTTCACTCCTGACGCTGTTTGCCACCCTCACATTCTTTATCTGTGCCCACCCTTTACAGGCGGCCGGTCCAATTCCCGGACGATTCGTAGTTAAGTTGGCTTCGTCGTCGTCGAAGGCTATCTTGAGTGCGGCGTTATCGTCCGATCAGCATCTGGATGCCGTCTCTCAACTCCAGGTGAAATCGACTCTGAACGGAGCCGAGTTCTGGAATCGCATATACACAATTAATGTGGACGATCCGAACTTGACCGCCGAACAAATCCTGGATCAGATCGGACCTCAGAACGTCGAATATGTTGAACCGGTCTATGAGCTGGAGTTCTTCGGTTATCCTACTGACGCCTTGTTCGCCCATCAATGGTATCTAAGGAACACCGGACAGACTCATTGGGCAGTGGAGCGGGTAACTGGAGACAATAACGATCTCCTCGTGCTCCGCTCCGGATCGGCTGGCAGCGACATCGACCTGTCTTCATTCTATCAGTCGCCGCCGGCTCTTGCAACCAAAGTTGTAGTGGCGGTAGTCGATACCGGCGTCGATCCCACGCACCCTGAACTCCGTGACCATTTGTGGCACAACTCGGACGAGATTCCCGGCAACGGCATCGACGACGACCACAACGGCTTTATCGACGATACGATTGGATATGATGTCTCGGGCGATACGGTTTCGATGATCGATACGGGTGGCGATAATGACCCGACCGACAATTTCGGTCACGGGACACACATCGCGGGGATTATTGCCGCCGCGCGCGATGGCCAGGGCGTTGTGGGGATTGCTCCGTCGGCGGAAATCATGGCTGTCAAGATCCGTCCCAACGGAACGACGACAATCGGAGCGGCCGGCATTGTGTACGCCGTCAACTCCGGGGCCAATATCATAAACATAAGTTGGGGCACACCCTTTGAAAGCATGCTGCTCAAAGATGCTGTCAAGTTCGCCCGCGACAATGGCGTTCTTGTCTTTGTGTCATCCGGCAATACCGGAACGTCACAGATCTTCTACCCGGCCGCGTTTGATGAAGTAATGGCAGTCGGCGCGGGAGACGATAACGGCCGGGTGACGTCGTTCAGCACTTGTGGTCCTCACCTGGACATCTGCGCCCCGGGGCAGAATATCCTGTCACTTCGAGCAGCCGGAACCGACATGTACGCTTCGGCGGGTGAACCGGGGGTGCATATTATAGGGCCGGACTCGCTTTACTACCTGGCGGATGGCACTTCCATGGCCGCCCCGATGGTGGCCGGAGCCGCCGCGCTTATCTGGTCCATTCGTCCTCAACTAACCCCGGATCAAGTGTTGTCTGATCTCGAGGCTGGCGCGCGCGATCTGATTGACCCGTTAGGCAAAGGTGATTCTCTTCCCGGTCCCGATTCAATCAGCGGTTACGGGTACCTGGATATCGGACGATCCCTTGCGATTACGCGACAGGGCGGACTATACTTCTCGGGTCCTGAACCGTACACCCGCGATGTCGGCCAAGTTGGAATAAAAGCTGTCGCAATTGGCGGATACACCGGCGGCTGGAGTCTCTCCTGTGCCCCGGACAATGACCCGAATAATTGGCACCCGCTCGCTTCCGGCACTCATCCCCCGGTTGACTCTCTTCTGTTCACGCTTGCCGACCCCCGTTTCATCGGACACGTTACTCTGAGATTGACTGACGACTATGGCACTGCCCGTTTTCTTCCTATCATACTGGTAGTTGGAAGTGCGCTTGAATTGACCTCGCCGCTCCCCGGCTCGTCGCTCGATTACAATATTCCCATCAAAGGAAAAGTCTACGGAACAGATTTCCAGTCTCTATCGGTGTACTACCGAAGTGACGGAGGAGCCAGACAGTTGCTCTACGAGACCGGCGCCGAGTATTTTGATTCGCTAATCTATAGTTGGAATGCCTCCGGGGTGGATCTGGGCCAGTATACAATCTATCTCGAAGGACATTTCTTGTCCGGCACGGTGGCGGACAGTGTGAACTTCACACTCTCGTCGGCCTTTGCTCATGGCTGGCCCCAGAACCTGACTGGCCGGGGCGGGTTGAGCGCCACTACGGCCGACCTCGACAATGACGGCACACAGGAAATCATAGTCGGGACGTTGTACGGGCTGAATGTATTTCGTTCCGACGGTCGCCCGATGCCGGGTTTCCCGGTCCTATACGAACAGCCTGCTCGCGGTGTCCCTGCAGTCTACGATGTAGATCGAGATGGATTCGGAGAGATCATTTGCGCCTCCGACAGCGGCCTTCACGTCTTCAATTCTGACGGGACCTATGTTCCCGGGTGGCCGATCAAACGATACATCGGTCGCCGGGGATATGGATCTCCCAATCCCTCCGTTGTACTGCTTGATCCCCAGGAAGACTCGGCGATCGTCATTCTGGACGACAACAGCAATTTGCTAGCATACGATTTCAACGGTCAGTCGTACTTCTACTCTCTGGAGGGTTGGTTTGCGTCGTTCAACCTCGAGCCAACGTCATCAACATATTATAACGGCAATGGACTGAGCGGGGCGGATCTCGACGGCGACGGCTACCGGGAGTTGGTGGCTTCTTGTGCGGCCGTTTCCGGTTACTGCGGCGTAGGCGTCTTCGAAGGACGCACCGGTCAGCCTGCTTTCAATCGTCCTCTACCATATGTGATCAAGGCCACGGATGTCTACGGCACCGTCCTGGCTGATCTCAACGGCGATAATCTTCCGGAGATTGTCACTTCCGGAATGGACACGCTCGGCTCACCGACTGTTTGGGTAAAGACTCGAGGAACACAGAACCTGCCCGGTTGGCCCAAGTCGTTCCCGGAAATCAAGAACTGGCTGGGAAGCTATCCGATGACAGCCGACCTTGATCTGGACGGAGTCCCTGAAGTTCTGGTTACGTATTATGAATACGACATCGCCGTGCTCTATATATTCAGAGCCGACGGATCTCCGTACATCACGATCGAGGGACGCCCGGCCGGCGAAGCGTATCGGTACGGTGCGACTTTCAGTTCACCGATAGTCGCCAATCTCGTCGGTGACAAATATCCCGAGATAGTGATTCGATCCGGTTACCTCTTCCCCAGCACGGGCCGCGAGAAGATTCACATTCTGGATCATACCGTCACTCCGGTTCCCGGATGGCCCATTTCCACCCCGACCGATCCCAGCATGGTGTTTTCCACCCCGTATGCGCCGTTGGTCGATGATATCGATGGCGACGGACTGGTAGAAATGGTCCTGGTCAGCGAAGGAATCTGCGTTTACATCTGGGACTTCGAAACATCGTACGACGGCGGCCGCAATCGCGCTCGGATCACGATGGACAACCTGAATTCCGGCGTCTATAGCAAGACCAGCGAGACGACCGACGCTCCCGAAGACATCCTGAATACCCTGCCGCGTGAATTCCGGCTCTATCAGAACTATCCGAACCCGTTCAATCCGTCCACCGCAATTACTTTCGAGTTGCCTGTTCGCACCCAGACCCGGCTCGAGGTCTTCAATGTGCTGGGACAGAAAGTGTCTACCCTGGTCGACCAGATACTTCCCGCGGGTAGTCAGACGGTTGAATTTGACGGATCGCAACTAGCCTCGGGCGTATACTTCTACCGCCTCCAGGCCGGCGGCATGGAATCTACCCGAAAGATGGTACTGGTGAAATGATCAGATACCCGATATTTCTGACTGCGCTGCTTATGATGGCGATCCCGGCGCCCATTACCTCCGCCGCCGATCTCGCCACTGGCCCGGATTATTCATTCCTGTGGAATCAGTTCAATGCTATCGAAATTCTCGACGGATACGCGCTGGCCTCGTCCGATTTCGGGGTGGCGGTGCTTCAGCTCGACAGCGCCAGCGGGACATTCTCACAGGTAAATCAGCTCCAGCTTGGCAATCAGGCCCTGGAACTTACCGTGGCCGGGACGCTCGCCACCGTGTCCACTTCGGCTGGAATTCTCTATTTCGTTGATCTGTCCAACTTGCCGGAGTTGACCCTGATAGGTCAAACCGATCTCGTCACCAATGTCTACGATGCCGTGGCAGTAGGTAATGATCTGTACCTCGCCTGCGGGTTTGACGGACTTCGCCACTTCTCTTTGCAACCCGGCGGAGTCTTGCAGTTTGTCGATTCGAGCCTGGTCCCGATTCACTGTGTTCAGGTCGAAAGCCAGGACACGTATCTAATAGTCCTCGATGATTACAACGGCCTCCTTCGCTACGCGCCAACCTCGTCAGGTATCGGCCAGGTGGTTGATCGTATAATGGTCCCACGACGGGCGGAGTCATTCTTTCAGGCCGGAGATACGCTGGTTCTCGCACTGGTAGACCAGGCCTTGGTCTATCGCGCGACGTTCTTGAATCATCCGGAATTGATCGATTCGGCAGGTTTCACCATCATACCACAGCGAATCTTCGCCATCGACAGTTTCATTGTAGCCATCGACATCGGTCAAGAGCGTCTCGAAATGATGTCGACAGTTAACGGCGGAATCATTTCGATCACATTTCCGCCCAACCTGGCCCTGCAACCGTTGGGCACTACTTGCCACTTCGAGGGGAATCCGTACGTCGTTTTCATTTCGGGCAGTCTCGGCCTAGCCGGATTCGACCTCAAGAATCTCTGGTACGATCCCCAGCCCCGCCGGTTCTTCAGCCATCCGGGCCCAATAGGTGGACTCGCGTTCAACCAAGGGACATTGTGCACCGGTGGCGCCCAGAATCCGCTGGAAACCTTCCGACTCGACCGATCTCTCAAGGCCGTACGCGATACGGCATTGTATTCGTTGATCGGTGTTGACGCCATGGTTGATGGCGGGGACGTTCTTTTCACCCACACTAGCATTGGCAACCGGACTTCGGCGCTCAGAATCTCAGGGGCCTCGGTAACGATGCTGTCATCCGTCACCGGCACGAGTCTGCCGACGCGTGGCATGAAGTACTACGATTATACTCCGAACGATTCGGTCTCGTTGCTGCTTCTCATCGGAGACAGAACGATAAGCCTTGTGACGGTCTCGTCTGACAATACGCTTCACATATCTGCAGATCAAACTGTTATGGTGCCGGAACAGGTCAGCGATGCCTTTGTGATAGATTCATTCCTGATAGTAACGACAACCAGTCAACAGATTCATACCTATCTGATATATCCTAGTTTCTTCGCCACCCACTGGTGGCAGGGCTCTATAAGGCAAGATCTAGACCACATGCAGTTTGTAGACAAACGCCATTCTCCCAGTGGGGGCTGGAGGAGCGGGATAGCCCTGGCTTTCGACGGCAACCAGATGTACGAGATTCTGGTATCACCCGACGGCCTACCCTTTATCCGTTATCTGGGATCACTACCTATTGAGGTGGAGACCTCAACGTTCACACCGGACGCGCTGTATGGTGTGGGTCCGCAGGGGGTATTGATACTTGATATTCGTCAGACTGTACCGTCGGTTATTACGTACGGAGGCTATGGAGGCCACGACATAGCTTTTGGTGACTCCGTTCTGGCTGTATCGGACGGAACGGCGGTTCATCTCTATTCATATCGTGACGGCACAATGACGCCGGTGGAGGAACCTCCGACTTCGATTGACGCCTCAGCATTCCTCCAACCTAATTATCCCAATCCGTTCAATCCTCGCACTAGAATAGACTTCACGATACCCCAATCGGGTAGGGTTGAGATCGCGGTTTACGATATTCTCGGACGGCGAGTTGCCACTCTTTTGGAGAAGGTCTTGCCGGCCGGTCAACATTCGATAGAATGGGACGGCACCGACCACTCGGGTGAGCGAGTGGCCAGCGGTGTGTACTTCTACCGTATGTCGACACTCCGGACGAGCGAAACGCGGAAGATGGTATTGTTGAAGTAGTTCTTGTAGTCAGGGCACCAAAATTCTTTGTTGGTTGACATGCGTCTCTTCATCCTCATAGCCGCTCTCTGCCTTGCGGTTCTTGCCGGAAGCGCTCCGGCTGCCACGTTCTACGTCAATTCGGACGCGGATGCTCACGATGCCTTGCCCGGCGATGGTGTAGCAAGTGACGGGATCAGTCCTGATTCCTCACAATGCACACTGCGAGCGGCGATCGAAGAAGCCAATGCCCTTGCGGGCCCGGATACTATTCTGGTCCCTGTTGAGATTGGCCCGATCCGTTTGAGTCTCGGCTCCCTCTATTTGCAGGACAACAGTACAATGATTGTGGGAACGGGTGGTCGACCTATAATCGACGCGGTCGCCAACCCGATCAATCAGAATACTTTCATCATAGAATCGGATTCCAATACAGTGCAATCCCTGCTTGTGCGACGGTCTCGCGGCGACGGCTTCGAGATCTTCGGTTCGGCTAACCGAATCGGCGTTCAGAATGCCGGACTGATCTTCATTGCCAACGGCCTCGACAACAGTCTCAGCTGCGCCATCAGGATCACGGGACCGGAGGCGGTCGGCAATACGGTTGAGGGGAATTACATCGGCTTAGCGGCCAACGGTATGACGGTTGAAGGAAATGCCAACGGTATCGCCATTGAGCACGGAGCCCGACTCAATTGGATCGGCGGTCTCTCTACCGGCGCCCGCAACATCATTTCGGGAAATGTGGGCTATGGCGTAGTCGTATCTGCCGGCACCTCAGACAATCGCATCGCCGGAAACTTCATCGGCCTCGACAGTACCGGTAATTCGGGCCCGGGAAATCAGCGCGACGGCATTGCAGTGCTCGGAGACGCCAATAACAACTTCATCGGCGGTGATAGTCTTCCCGAAGGCAACATCATCTCGGGTAACTGGGGCAACGGTATCACACTGGCAGGAAGCGGCGTTGCGAACAATCGCGTTGACGGCAATCTGATCGGCACCAACCAGGCCGGCTATGAGGCGGTAGGCAACTTGAGCGACGGTATCTACATCGCCGACGGTGCCCATGACAACCAGATCGGCGGGACGCAACTCGAATCCGGCAACCTGATTTCCGGCAACGCTGCGAGCGGCGTACATTTGTCCGGCCCAACGGTGATGTACAACCTACTGACGGCCAACTGGATCGGTTTGTCTCGCGCAGGCTACGGTTATGTAAGCAACGGCTGGTTGACCAACGGTGATGGGGTCACTATTGACGGTGGAGCGAATTACAACATAGTAGGTGGGACGACTTCGGCGCTTCGCAATATCATCTCAGCCAACTACCGCTTCGGCGTTGGAATTCAGGGAGAAGGCACCAAGGACAATCTTGTCATCGGGAACTATATCGGCCTCAGTTATGCAGGCACCAGTTCACTCGGGAATTCGGTAGGTGTCTGCATAAGTGACGGCGCGAAATCCAATACCATAGGCGGGCTGACGGCCGAGTACCGCAACGTTATTTCCGGAAACGGTTCGGATACTTTCCCCTACGACTGTGGCGTACTTCTAATCGGAGCCGGGACGGATTTCAACCGGGTCATGGCCAACATTATCGGCCTGGATGCCACCGGAGTGCGCGCCAGGCAAAACGGTTCATCCGGCGTGATTATCGGAGACGGCGCACAGTACAATGTTATTGGCGGTGCAGACATCACCGATGGTAATATTATTTCGGGCAACGGCATACATGATCCGATAGAGGGGCACGCGGGGGGCATTCACATGTACGGTGTCTCGACCGCTCATAACAGAATATCAGGAAACCTGATCGGACCCAACCTGGGGAATCAAACGATCGTGGGCAATCGCGGCCACGGTATCGGTGTCTATTCCGGTGCCCACAACAATATCATTGGCGGCGAATCTATTCGTGAGTGCAATTTGATCGTCGGCAATGAAGGAGCCGGCGTCTACATAACCGGCTCGGAAACTCGCAACAATCTCATTCGCCGCAATTCGATGTACAATAACGACGGCCTGGGCATAGACCTTCGCGATTCAGCCCAAAACGGTATTACTCCCCCCGAAATTACTCAGGTCGGGATATTGTATACTTACAGTCCCAGGTACGTTGAGGGTCGCAATGCGCTACCGGGCTCGAGAATCGATTTCTACGATGTCGGTCAACCGGACCCCTCGGGCTCAGGTGAGGGGTATACCTATCTCGGCAACACTACTGCGGACGCGCTTGGCTTCTACGAAGTCTTCCTACCTTCCGGTCCCCCGATACCGATTGTCCTGACAGCGGTCGCCACGGACGCCGATTCCAACAGTTCCGCTTTCTCGGTTAACGCCTACTCGCCCGACGCCACCCCCGTTGATGACCCGGGCGCGCTTCTTCCTGCCGAATTCTCGGTGTCACAGAATTACCCCAACCCGTTCAACGGCGGCACCATGATCAGCTTCTCCTTATCGCGCCGGGAATATGTAAGCCTGAGCATTTACAACGTACTTGGCCAGAAGGTCCGGTCACTCGCCGACCGGCTCTACTTCCCCGGTAGTTATGACGTAACCTGGGACGGGCGCGACGAAACCGGGATTGAAACCGCCAGCGGAGTCTACTTCTATCGTTTGGACTGCGAAGAAGGCACCGTCACACGCAAAATGCTGATGCTCAAGTAATCTCATTTCCCCTGCTGTTAAGGCTTTTCCTTCCCCTGCCGGCGTCTTATCTTCGCCAAGCACATGAACCACGATGTCGGTCTATCTGAAAATGATCTCCTGTCCGCGCGATTGCGGATGGTCGACGAACAATTGACTCGTCGCGGGATCAACAATGAGGCCGTTCTGGCGGCGATGCGCCGCGTACCTCGGCACAAGTTTGTGATAGACGAAGACCTGACTCGGGCCTACGGCGATCATCCGCTTGAAATCGGCTTCGATCAGACCATTTCACAACCGTATATCGTCGCCTCGATGACCCAGGAGTTGCACCTTGAAAGAAACTCCCGGGTACTCGAAATCGGCACCGGATGCGGCTACCAAACGGCCGTTCTGGCGGAACTAGTTGATCAGGTATTCACGATCGAATTGATCACGGAACTTCATGAGCAGTCAGTCCGGCGCCTGAGCCAACTCGGCTATAAGAACATTTCTTTCATCGCGGGAGACGGCTCGCAGGGCTGGCCCGAGAACGCCCCTTTCGATGCCATCATAGTGACCGCCGCCGCGTCGGCAATTCCCCCGGCCTTGCTTCGGCAGCTTGGCGACACCGGCCGGATGATCATACCGGTTGGCGTCGACCCCGGCAACCAGCAACTCTTTCTGGTCGAGCAGGATCACGGTCAGGTGGATAAGCGGGTACTGTACGAAGTACGGTTTGTTCCACTTCGAACTCTTCACGAGAAATCTGCAGGTTACGAGGAAGGGGAGCCGTGAACCTTCTCCCGGAACCCAAGGGTAGTAGCCCGGCCATCGGCAGCAATGGGACTCCTTCCGCCCAACTTAGAAGCCAAGAGACCGGCTACGTTTTAACATTTGAAAATGCATCAACTGGCCCTTTTGCTCGTCTAAATCTATGTGCCAAGAAGAACACTTTTCACGATTAACCTCATTGGAGGAGATAATGTCCAGAGGACGAATGACGGTCTTATTTCTGCTACTGGGTCTGTTCCTGACCAATCCGGTCGACGCCCAGATTCGCGACCATTCCTCGGCTTCGCATCGTTCGGGCGACGCCGAAAAAGGACGGCCAAAGCCCGGCAATGGCTTCAAACCCTTCAAGGAATTGATTAAGGATCGAGTCGTAACTGAAGGTCTGTTCACGTTTTACCGCGACACGGTAGACAACAGCATTCTGATGACTATCAAGCCCGACCAGATCGGCCCCTATTTCCTGTGCAATTCAGCCAAGAGCACGGCCGACGGTTCACTTTACGACACCGGCCCCATGGGCCGCTCTTTCCCGTTCTATTTCCGACGGGTCGGCAAGAACATCCAGATGATCGAGAAGAACCTGCTCTTTCGAGCAGACAGTTCGAGCAGCATGGCGGACGCGGTCAGCAAAGGCATCTCGGACCACCTGGTAGCGGTTATGCCGATAAAATCGGAGCCACAACAAGATTCGACCAAGGCGTTCTTGGTCGAGCCCGACGAGTTGTTTATCCGTGACGCCGACAACGTGGGTTATTTTTTGGGACAGATGCTAAGGCTGGGGGTCAATTTCGACGCCGCCAACAGCTACTATGGTTCCATCAAGTCGTTTCCGAACAACTCCGAGCTGGACATAAAGCTGCATTTCAGCGCCAGCCATGAGCTGCCCGGCATCACTTTCCAAAACGGCGAGAGCTTCTTCCACACCTATCACTATTCGCTGTCGTCTCTACCCAAGACCGACTACGTGCCTCGTGTGGCTGACGACCGGGTGGGATTCTTCCAGACGATCTACCAGGACTACACCAAACTCGACGCCGAGACACCGTACGTACGGTACATCGAACGTTGGAATCTGAAGAAGAAGAATCCCGATGCGCGGATTTCCGAGCCGGTCGAACCGATAGTCTACTGGATCGACAAAGACGTTCCCGCTGAATATCGCGATGCGATCGCCGAAGCGGTCGAATTTTGGAACCAGTCGTTCGAGAAGATCGGATTTCGCAACGCGATTATCGCCAAGCAGATGCCCGACACGGTTAGTTGGGACCCGCTCGACGTACGGTACAACACCATTCGCTGGATGGTCTCCCCCGGCGCCGGCTACGCGATTGGTCCGAGTCGAGCCAACCCTTTCACCGGCGAAATCTACGACGCCGATATCAGTATTTCAGTAGACCTGATGCGCTTCTGGTTCAACCTTGTCGACCAGTGGGTCAAGCCGATCGGACCTGACGGCCAATACATTCAGGATGAGGCGGCCGCGCCTGAGAAGAACCAGGCCCAGACTCAAATTGATCCCCGCCGCTGTACTTATGCCGAAGAGCTGGCAGAGGATGTCTCATTTGGACTGTCCTACCTGTTGAGCACCGAAGGTACTTTTGCCAACAAGGATTCGCTGACACGTGTGTATGTCTATTCCGCGCTGGTGGAGTTTATCGCTCACGAGGTCGGCCACACCCTTGGGTTCAAGCACAATTTCAAAGCCTCGTCCGTGTACAGTCTCGAACAGCTGCGCGACCGCAACTTCACTCGCGAGCACAGTACTTCCGGCACGATCATGGACTACAACCCGCCGTTGATTTCCCCCAAAGGGATGCCCCAGGGTGAATTCTTCGCCTCGGTTCCAGGTCCATACGATGACTTGATGGTTGAGTACGGATACAGTGAGTACGGCAAGATTACACCGGAAGAAGTGCAGACAAAACTCCATGAGATCGCATCGCGCACCAGCGCGCCGGAACTGGCCTACGCCACCGATTTCGATCTCAGCGGCTACTCGGTCGATCCTCTGGTCGAACGACACGACATGGGCAATGATCCCGTTGCCTTCTGTGACATGAAGATCAAGATGTCACAAGACCTGTGGAATAACGCCATCAAGGAATTCGAGAAGCCGGGTGTCAGTTACGAGAAGATCCGCACAATATTCATGGGCGGCTGGCGCTCATACATCGAGACCGCGCGCAATCTGGTGCATTACGTCGGTGGCCTGTACCATAGCAAGGCGTATGTTGGCGATCCCGGAGGAACAGTGCCTTTTACGCCGGTGCCCGCCGCTGAGCAGAGACGCGCCGTACAGTTCCTCGCCGACAAGATCTTTGCGGCCGATGCTTTTGCCCTGCCGCCGGAACTGCTCAACAAGCTGCAAGCGGTGCAGACGGATGATTTTCTTGGCACAGCCTATATTTCACCGATAGCCTTTCCCTGGCACGAGCGGGTGCTGAATGTTCAGGCTACGGCCATCAACAATCTATATCATCCGTATACTCTGCAGCGCCTGGTCAACACCCAGACCCAGACTCCGACCGGCGATCCGAAGTACACCATGTACGATCTCTTCACCGATGTCCGCCGGGCGATCTGGGGCGAAGTCATCAATCCGAGTAACGTCAACAGCTACCGTCGCCAACTCCAGCTCGCCCATTTGAGGAGGATCATCAGCATCTACCTCAGCAATGCCTCGGTGTATCCTTCCGACGCCCTGACCCTGGCGGCCAACGATCTGGACGTCCTCGACCAGGCCGCCAAGAGCGCGGCCAATTCCACCTCGGTCGATGCCATGTCGAAGGCCCACTTCAAAGAGGTGAGCCGTCAGATTGAAGCGGCTCGCAACGCTCGTCGCGACTACTTCGGCTTCTAGGCCAGGACACGTAGCTTGTAGCAGCTTTAGATTGAGCGTATATTCGAGGCCGGGTCATAAAGACCCGGCCTCTTCTTGTAGAAAGTAGATATGACCAAACCTTCTGAATTGATCGAGTTTCTCAGCAGCCATGCCTCGGTGCGAAAGTTCACTGAACAGGCAATCACACCTGAAATGGAACGTACCATTTGTGCGACCGCCGAACGCTCCCCTACTTCCTCCAACCTACACGCCTATTCCATCATAACTGTTCGCGACCGGACCACGAAAGAGAAGCTGGCAGTATGTTGTGGCAATCAATCTCATGTCGCCGCATGTCCATTGTTCCTGGTCTTCTGTGCAGATCTTTATCGTCTGAAGCGGTTGACTGATCAACGCGACTATTCCAGCCACACTGATTATGCGGAGATGTTCATCGTCGCCACAGTCGACGCCGCCCTGGCCGCTGATCGGGCACTCACGGCTGCCCAGGCGTTGGGACTTGGCGGCGTGATGGTTGGAGGCATTAGGAACAAAGCCGATGAAGTGGCTGAGCTTCTCAGTCTCCCGCAGCTCGTTTACCCCCTGATGGGTATGTCCCTGGGTTATCCCGCCGGACCCGCACAGATCAAACCGCGATTGCCATTGGCCGGACTCTGTTTTCCGGAGAAGTACGATGATGGGGTCATCAATGGCGCCGTCGCCGAATACGATCGCATCATAACTGAATCAGGAATTCTCGAAGGGCGCGAAGTGGAAAAGTCCCGCTACCCGAATTTCGCCGGGACCTACTCCTGGTCAGAGCATTCAGCCCGTCGCCTGGCCAGCGACGACAACTCGGTCCTCCGGCCGCATATGCTGGAGCACCTTCGGAAGCGAGGCTTTTCTGAAACAATAGTATGCGTCTAATGACGCCAGAGTGATCGCTCGGCTGGGCCGTTCTCGTCGGCGGCGTCGTAGAAGCACTTGATGTAGTTCCACGCGTCACGCGCTTTGTCCGTGTACACGAACAGTTCCAGGTCTTCCTTCGCGATTGTCCCCTGCTCTACCAGATAGTCGAAATTGATCAACCGACGCCAGTACTCTTCGCCGAATAGGACGATCGGAAGCGGCGCTACCTTCTTCGTCTGAACCAGTGTCAGGCCTTCGAATAATTCATCCATGGTGCCGTAACCGCCGGGGAATGCCACCAGCGCCCGCGCACGCAAGCATGAAATGCATCTTGCGAATGGCGAAATAGTGGAATTGAAAACATAGGTCGGGGGTGATATACGGGTTCGGTTCCTGCTCCATGGGGAGAGTGATGTTCAAACCGACCGATTTGGCGCCGATATCGTACGCCCCCCGATTAGCGGCTTCCATCACACCCGGACCGCCACCGGTGACGATGACATACTCATGGCCGTTACGCATTTGTCCTTCGGCCGATACCAGACGGGCAAATTCCCTGGCTTCATCGTAGAACGCCGATTTGGTCATAATCGACTGGGCGATCTTCAGGTCGCGTTTCAACTCTCGGTCGCCTGGATTCTTTTTCAGTCTGTTCTCGGCCTGTTTCAGCCGCAGGCGGGCGTCGATCGGTTCAACTATGCGCGTTCCGCCAAACACCACGATGGTCGATCTGATTTGCTGCTGGCGGAGTCCGAATTCGGTCTTGAGCAGTTCAAGCTGAAGCCGCGACGGGCGGGCGTATGGACTGTCGAGAAAATCGAGGTCTTTATACGCCACCCGGTACGCCTTCGAGTTCTTCAGAACTTCAATTGCGTCTTTTTCCTTCTTCGTTCGATGCAACGACATACGATATACTCAAATCTGTTTAGAGTTCGGCGGTTTCTCCGAGTTTCGGGATGTGACAATCCCAGCCCCGCTCTTTCGTGAAATGCTGCGCCATGGCCGCGGCCTGATCGGGCTCGCCGTGAGTCACGAATACTTTCCTGGGGGCTTCCCGCATAGGTTCGAGCCAGTGAAGGATTTCATAGAAATCGGCGTGGCCGGACAGACCGTGGAAATTGACCACTTTCGCCTTTACCGGGAATATCTGTTTATGAATGCTCAGCTCCGTTGCTCCTTCGGCCAACTGTCGGCCGCGTGTGCCCGCCGCCATATATCCGACCAGCGCGATAGTCGTGTTGGGGTCGCCGATACGCAGCATCAGGTGGTGCATGATACGTCCCCCGGTGAGCATGCCACTGGACGAAATAATGACTGCCGGGCCTTTGAGCGAATTCAACTGTTTGGATGACTCCCGCTTGCGGTGCAAGAAGACATTGTCGGCGTCGAGCAGACAATCGGTGCCTTCAAACTTCGACGTATCCACCCCGTGAAAACCGTGGTACTTCCTATACACGTCCGTCGCGAGAACCGCCATAGGCGAGTCGATATGAATATCGATCTTCGGCACCAGCTTGTACTGGTGCAGTTCATTTATGAGGTAAGTGATCTGCTGCGCCCGTCCGACGGCAAAGGCCGGAATCAGCAGGACACTCTTACGCTTCACGACATCATTGATGAGCTCAATCAACATCCCGCGTGGATCCTCCGGCTCGTGTAATCGTCCACCATAGGTGGATTCACAAACCAGGTAGTCGCAGCGCGGCGGCTCGGCCGGATCAACTGTTAGAGGATTGCCGTACCGACCGACATCGCCCGAGAAGAGAATCGTCTTGCGATCGCCGTTGGAACGTGCCTCTATCTCTACCGCGGCCGCTCCCAGAATGTGCCCGGCCGGGTGATAGCGGAACCGCAGACTATCGCTGACTTTTACCCAGGTCATGAACTGAGCCGAACGGAACATCTGAAGTGACTTCTCGGCATCCTCAACCGTGAACAACGGTAAAGCGGTCTCGTGACGCGTGATCTTCTTCTTATTGCGCCATGCCGCATCTTCTTCTTGTAGCTCGGCGCTGTCCAAAAGGGAAATGCCGGCCAGGTCGGCGGTCGGCGGGGTAGCGTACACTATCCCAGAATAACCCTGTCGCACTAGTCTCGGCAGATATCCCAGGTGATCGATGTGGGCGTGAGTCAGGATGATCGCATCAAGAGTCTTGGGGTTGAAAGGGGGGGCATCCCAGTTACGCTGTCTGAGCGTCCGGTCGCCCTGGAACATTCCGCAGTCGACCAATACCGATGAGCCATCGACCTCCACCAAATACTTTGAACCGGTTACCGTTTCGGCCGCCCCGTGAAATGCGAGTTTGATCAATCCGTCTGCCTCCTATGACAGCCGCGCTATGCGGGAAAGAAATACAGCTACCTCTTGACCACCGTGGCATTTTCAAAAGCCTGCTCGACCGGCACTTCGGGGCCGAACCCGAGCGAAATACCGACCGACATAGCGGTCCGCACCCAGTCATGTTCCGGTCCAACTCGTCTTATGTTGCCGGCCACGTCGCGAATCGGGACGGTTGAGACGTCCGTGCCCTTGAGACAGACCATCATGCCCGAGTTGCCTTCGACGACCTGGCGCATCGCCTCGGCTCCGAAGCGGGTCGCCAGAATCCGATCGAAGGCGGTAGGTGATCCGCCGCGAAGAAGGTGGCCCAGGATTGTTACGCGCGCTTCGATGTTCAATAGCCCTTCGAGCTGGGCCGCCAGTTGGTTGGATATGCCGCCCAGTCGGATTGGATCGGGTGAGTTGGCCACTCGCCGCTGGATCACCATGTCGCCGCCGTGCGGTTTTGCACCTTCGCCGGCCACGATTATCGAAAATCGTTTGCCTCTGGAATTCCGAGCCTTGATGCGATCACAGATCGCGTCGACATCGTACGGTACTTCGGGAATCAGAATAATGTCACCGCCGCCAGCCAGTCCCGCGCCGAGTGCGATCCACCCGGCATAACGTCCCATCACTTCGACAATCATGATCCGGTGATGCGACTGCGCCGTAGTGTGTATCCGATCGACGGCATCCGTGGCTACACTCAGGGCCGAATCGAAACCGAACGTGACATCGGTTCCGCGCAGATCGTTGTCGATGGTCTTGGGCACTCCGACAACCGGCAGCCCCTTGTTCATCAGTTCGGCTGAAGCCGCCATGGTGCCGTCGCCGCCGATCGCAATCAGCATCTCCAAACCGAGGGCTTCAAAATTCCGTAAGGCCTGAGAAGAACGATCCAGATAGACATACTCTTCGTCCTGCAAAACCGGGAAACGGAACGGGTTGGCCCGGTTCGAAGTTCCCAGAATCGTTCCGCCCTGTGCCATAATTCCTGACACATCCTTCAAGCCCAGATTCATGTAGCGGTTCTCTACTACCCCTTCATATCCATCCAAGAAGCCGACTACTTCCCAGTCGTAGTCATGCTCTGCAGTCTTGACAATCGCACTGATCACCGCATTGAGACCGGGGCAATCGCCCCCGCCGGTGAGAATTCCGACTCTTTTTGATCGTTTCATACCAATTAAGTTCCTAAAGCTTGCCTTTAACGCTAGGATCGGCTCAAACTTACGCGGAATGAGCCGATTTTAGTATATAAAACAGGTCTGGTCGCCGGGGTTGGTCAAAGGGTTCCAGAAAAAGGAATTTGTTGTGTCCCCGGGTTTGTTCTTACGATAATAACCTCAGACCTGACGGATCAGGTCGCCAGGCTTTAGATGGAACTAACATATGCGCGTAAAACAACTTCTCGTCCTTCCTAAGCTACCCACACGCCTCGCCCGGCTCGAAGAACTAGCCAACAATCTCTGGTACTCCTGGAGTTGGGATGTGGTTCGGCTGTTTATTCGACTCGACGCCGACATGTGGGAGCAATGCTACCAGAATCCGGTTTTCATGCTCTCCAAGCTGCCGCAACAGCGACTTGAAGAAGCTGCTCAGGATGAGGCTTTTATCGCCAGCCTGGACCGGGTCTACAATCAGTATCAAGAGTATCTTACTCGGGAACGCTGGTTCCATTTCAAGTACCCCGACTATGAAAAAGAGCACCTCATCTATTTCTCCCTGGAATACGGTTTGGATACCGGGCTTCCCGTCTACTCCGGCGGTCTGGGAGTCCTTTCCGGCGACACTCTAAAATCGGCATCGGACCTTGGCCTGCCAATGGTCGCAGTCGGACTACTCTACCGGTACGGCTACTTCAGGCAGTTTCTGTCGGCCGACGGCTGGCAGCAGGAACGGTACGAAGAAAACGACTGGTACCACATGCCGGTGCAACTGGTCAAAGATGAAAACGACCACCCAATCCGGGTATCTATCGTTTTGGACAATGTCCCGGTTCAGATCCAAATCTGGAAAGTCAATGTCGGTCTGGTGCCGCTCTACTTGCTGGACACGAACATTCCTGAGAATTCTTCAAAGGCCCGTGAGATAACTTCGGTCTTGTACGGCGGCGACAAAGATATGCGCATCCGCCAGGAAATCGTCCTGGGCGTGGGCGGCGTTATCGCCCTCAGAGCGCTGGGGATCAGTGACAGCGTCGTACACTGCAACGAGGGCCACTCCTGGTTCCTCACGCTCGAGCGTTTGAGACATCTAATTCATGACAAGGGCCTGAGTCTGTCGGAAGCGCTGCAGTTTGTCTGGTCAACGACGGTATTCACCACCCATACCCCGGTGCCGGCCGGCAACGAGAAGTTCGACCCCGTACTTATCCGCCGTTATCTGGGTGACATGGTGGCCAACCTGGGCATGGATTGGAATCAGTTCTTGAGTGTCGGGCGGGTGAATCCGTCAGACGACGCCGAGCATTTCGGCATGACTGTCGCGGCGCTCAAGTCCTCGGCCTTCTGCAACGGCGTATCGGAACTCCACGCGCGGGTCTCGAGAGAAATGTGGCACAACATCTGGCCAAACCTGCCCAGCCAGGAAGCGCCTATCCGGGCGATTACTAACGGCGTCCACCCGGCATCCTGGATTTCGCACGACATGAAAGAGCTCTACGAATCGTATTTCGGCCCCCGCTTTATCGAACAGCCGGGCGCTCCCGAAGTCTGGCAGAAAGCTAACAGCATGCCGGATGTCGAGCTCTGGCGCGTTCACAACCGCCGTCGTGAACGTCTCGTTTATTTCGCCCGCAAGCGGATCAAGACGCAGCTTCAGAGACGCGGTGCTACTCTGGCCGAAACTCAAAAGGCCGATCAGTTCCTGGATCCTCAGGCACTAACGATCGGATTTGCGCGCCGCTTCTCCACTTACAAACGCGGCGACTTGCTCTTCTTCGACCCGGATCGGCTGGCCAAGATCGTTCAGGACGATGATCGCCCGGTTCAGTTTATCATCTCCGGTAAGGCCCACCCACTGGACACTCCCGGCAAGGAGATCATCAAGCATATCACCAGCTTTGCCGGCGAGCCCCGTTTCCGGAATCGCATCGTATTTCTCGAAGACTATGATATAAACGTCGCCCGGTATCTCGTTCAGGGCGCTGACGTCTGGCTTAATAACCCGCGCCGGCCCCAGGAAGCCTCGGGGACTTCAGGCATGAAGGCTGCCCTCAACGGCGTGCTCAACGCCTCGATTCTGGACGGCTGGTGGGCTGAAGGTTATGACGACGAAAGCGGTTTCAAGATCGGCAACGGCGAAGAATACGACAACGTCAAGGTGCAGGATCAACTCGAAGCCGAGGCGCTCTACAACGTTCTGGAGCGGGAAATAATCCCGATGTTCTACGACCGGAGCGATATCGACATTCCGGAAGAGTGGTTGTCGCGAATGAAATCCGCGATCCACAAGACGGGTGAAAAATTCTCGGCCCAGCGGATGCTGATGGACTACACCAATCAGTTCTACATCCCGGCCCTGGAAGCTGCCCGTCGGCTCCGTAACGACAGTTACGCTCTAACTAAGGAAGTAACAACCTGGGTAGAAAGGGTGACTCGAAGCTGGGAGCGCATCACTATACGCGATATCGAGTTCCCCGAATCGACCGGCACCGTGCAGGTTGGCGAGAAAGTCCTGGTTACGATCAAAGTGGACCTGGGCGAAATCACTCCGGACGACGTCACCGTGCAGATCGTCTCCGGTCAGCTCAACTCCCAGGAGCAGTTCCTCGAATTTTCGCCGTCGATTGCCCAGCTCAACGGCTCGCCACAAAGTGATCGCGGTGTGTATGGCTATCGGGGCGAGGTGATCTGTCAGGAATCCGGACGGTTCGGCATCACCGCTCGTGTGGTCCCGCGTAACGACAATCTGCTCCATACCTGCAAACCCAAGCTGATAAGCTGGTGGTAGAATAGATATTTCGGGCGGACTGTCGGAGGTTTTCCCATTAGGCCGAATGACGTTGTGTCAGTTCCTGCGCCCCCGATCTTAATCGGGGGCGTGTGAACTGACACCCCTCAATGCGAATGAGTTGCAGTGTCAGGTCACATCCCCGCCCCGCCTTCGGCGGGCCTGGGACAGGACCTGACACAACCTTTCGAACTTGCGAAACAACCTCTTCAGGTCTGACCAAACTTCCGCTTTGATCCTATTTGGCGATATCTCGGCTGAATACTTCCTGCCCCGCTAATTTTGTTGATTGTGTTGAGTCAGTGTCTATAATCCACATATGGATTACGTGAAGCTGTAGCCATTGACCGTAACATGATTTACAACGTCCGAACCGCATCAATTCTTATAGTCGCCTTACTCGCTCTCTCCGGGTGCGCTGCCATTCGACCGGGCGGGAACGATCCCAGTTTCGAAAAGATAACTCTCAGCATCAAGGCGGTCGCTCATGAAGGCGACGCTGAGCAAAATCAGTGGCTCAAGATATGTGAAGTATTGAATCGTTACGGATTGGTAGACTGCGCCAATTACCAACGCACCAACTGCCAGCAGGTAGGCTCGATCAGGGTGTGTGACTTCGACACTATCACCCTGAGTTTTGCACCGCCTCTCTCACTGAAACGGCTTCGGCGCCTCCATGCCGATCTTCTCGCACTGGATCAAGACGGAGTGTCCCTGGGGTTGACGTCCGGTTCATTCAGTGGCATTTATTCGAATCTGGCTTCGCAGGGAACGCTGTCGGTTCGTGTGAAGATCGCTGTTACTCCCAATTCAACCCTGTTTCTTGAGCGTCGATTCTCCGGCGTTTGCGAGAGGGTATCGACCCCCAACAATGTCTATTACGGCGAAATCAGCTTGCGACCGGGCCAGGAATGGATCTACTACCGCACCGAACTGGGAGCGGACGCCGGTCAGATAAAGCGCTTCTTCAGACTGAATATCAGCTCCCGGCGAGAGCAAGAGCTGACCGCCGACCAGTTCAACAGCCTCATCGGACGTCCATAGACACTTCCATCTGTTCGGACATACTGTCGCATTTCTACCACAACCGCGCAAGAGGGTTGCTGTAGGCACGCTCAAGGGGAGGACTATAAGTGTCGAAAATGGATGTAATGACCAACATGGATTCCGCTTCAACTTTGGCCAAGATCTCCGCGGGCTACTTGCCGATTTATCTCGACTCGTTGCGTTCTGATACTATCCCCGATTTTGATCTCTACATAAATCAGGGAAATACCATGGTGTTATATCGTGCCTCGGGCACATCATTCACCGAAGAGAATCGCCAGGCGCTGATAGATAATAACGTCACACGCCTCTATGTCACCACTCGTGATCGCAACGCTTATCAACTCTATCTCGAGCAGAATCTAAAGGCGATCGTACATGACAGCAGTCTCAGGGAATCGGTGCGGGCCGGTATCGTCTATGACAGCGCCAAGTACCTGATGGCGGAGCTGTTTTCCCGTCCGGTCATGGGTGACAATATCAGGCGCAGTCAGGAGTTGGTGGAATCAACCGTCGGATTCGTACTCACCGGCAAAGCGGCTTTCGACAGCCTGCTTCAGGTGATGTCGTTCGATTACTCGACCTATACCCATTCCGTGAACGTGTGCGCTCTTTCCCTCGCTCTGGCCCAGCATACCGGGCTCAAAGATCCGAAGGTCCTGAAGACTCTCGGCACAGGAGCCCTACTGCACGACATCGGCAAGACCAAGATCGATGATTCGATACTGTCCAAGACCACTCCCCTAACCGCGCCTGAGATGGATCTTATACGAAAGCATCCGCAGTGGGGTTGCGATATTCTGAAAGACATCGACCTGATCGACCGTGAATCGTACCATCCGATTATCGAACATCATGAGCGCGAGAACGGCTCTGGATATCCCCGAGGCCGCGGCGGACACGAGATTCACTTGTACGGCAAGATTGCGGCTATCGCGGACGTGTTCGACGCTATGACGACCCGACGAGTCTATCGACCCGCACTGGAAGCCTTTCCGGTCCTCAAGAATATGTTTGATGACGAGAATGCCTTCGATCGCGGTCTCCTTGAGCAATTCGCTCAGATGCTTGGTCCAGCCGGGCCCCGATAGCGACTCGATCAGACTGTTGACGACAGCCACTTGCCGCGACGGTAATACAAATAGAACGCGGCCGAACTAATCCCTCCCGACATTGCGAGCACCCACCAGACAGCAGTTTGTCCGAGACCAAATACCTGCGTTGTCAGAAGCGCCGGGACCACCTGCAATCCCCAGCCGTGTATACCGAGAACGACCATGGGCGGGATGTTTTGGCCCACGCCGACATATATCTGCTCGATCATGAGGAAGGCGCCCAGAAACGGGAATCCGAGGGCCATAATCCGAAGCATTTCCACGCCATGATGGATGGTTGTAGGGGATTCAAAGAACAGTCTCAGGTAGTATTCCGCCCCGACAAACGTGGCGAGTCCGAACAAGGCCATGGTGCCGATACCAGCCAAAATCGAGTGATCGGCCGTCTTGCGGGCCCGTTCGAGCTTGGCCGCTCCCATGTTGTGTCCAATAAGAGAAGACAGCCCGAGACCCAGCCCCACCAGAATCATCACTCCGAAACCGGTAAGCTGCATTCCGACTCCGTATGCCGCTACAACGTCGGTCCCGTAGGCGGCGACAATCGGCGTAATCAGGAGACGCGAACCGGAGAACGAAGCTTCGCCTATGAAAGCCGGAATCCCTATCCGAACGATCTTCCACATCGAGGCCACGCTCATTCGAGAGTGGTGGCCCAGACTCAGGTTCACATTCGTCCACCTGGTTTGGAAAAGTACGAACCCGATAATCAATGCCAGGCTGAAAGTGATAACGGAAGCCCAGGCAGCACCGTTGACCCCCATAGCGGGAAAGCCGAGATATCCGAATATCAAGATCGGGTCGAGGGCGGCGTTGAAGATATTGGCTCCGAGCATCAGGCCCATCGCCAGGGTAGGATTGGCCACGCCCCGCATGGCCGTGAAGATGGTAAATGTTGCGTACTGGATCGGCAGGCCGATCAGAAGTATCTGGCCGTAGCCGGTCGCCAGCCTTAGGGCTTCCCCGCGCGCCCCCAACAGGCTCAGCATGTCTTCCAGATAGATGTAACCGAACAGGGCCATAACCACCCCGAAAAAAAGCTTCATGGTCAGGCATTCTTTGATAGCCGTCTCGGCCTCGTCGAAAGCTCGCTCGCCGTACCGCCGCGAAATCACCGCCACCGACCCCGGTCCGACCATGGCGTTGAGGGCAAACAAGAAGAAGAGGAAATTATTGAAGAATGTTATCCCGGCCACCGCCGATTCGGACTCCGGAAGCCTGGCCACCCAGAACATATTCGCCATGGCGTACAGGTGCTGGGCCATGTAGCCCACCATCGAGGGCAGCCCCATCTTGAAAATGGAGATAAAGACTGATCCCTCAGTGTAATCGGCTCGGGTTTTCTCTTCAAGATCGATCATGTTCGTTCCAAAGAAGACGAAAGATATGGCCCATGGGTTGCAAAAAGAAGCGCTCAGTCGGCCAAGAGCTGCCGACCGTCTGACTGAACTTCGGGACGGAACCCCTCGGGAGTTTGGACAGGTACTGGTGGTGGGGGAAGGATTCGAACCTTCGAAGGCAACGCCGACAGATTTACAGTCTGTTCCCTTTGGCCACTCGGGAACCCCACCACGGGCTGGCAATCGCGGAAAACCGCGTCTCCCTGATTTCAGGGAGCGTCAATATACGACCCAGGTCGACAAAATCAATCCAAAAAATGAGCCGTTCCGGACACCGAGGCATCGGTCAGGGGGGTGGCATCTCAATTTCCGGCCGCTCCCAAACAATCCTTGTGAGGACCCACGTTCCGGAATACTTTGTCGCTTCATGTGCAGCCAGGCCCAAACCATAGCATCTGATTCGGGTGCCCCAGATAGCCGACTTCGCAGCGGTCTGGCTATCGTTTTTGGCATATTTCTCTTCGCCTCGGCGTTTTCTATAGCGGCCGCCCAGGTTTCTCTCGGCCTTTGCGTCGTCCTCTATGGCGTCGTCCTGATAAGGCAGCGGTCCTGGCCTGAAAAGGACCCTTTGAAGCCACTACTCGTGGCCTGGCTCGTCTATTTTGTCTGGCTGGTCATTTCGTCCCTGGTGAATGACAATCCGTGGCGCTCCCTGAACTGCATCCGGGAAGAATGGCTGCTGGTCATTCTCCCCATTGGCTTATTCCTTAATCGCGACCCAAGACTCTCACGGAAGCTGCTCATTGCGTTGGCGTCGGGGCTGGCGCTGGCTTCGGTTTACGGAATCGTGCAGCATTTCAACGGAGTTCGTTTCTTCTCAGATCAGCATCTTCACACGACCGGTGACAGCTTTCGTCTCTCCGGAAGTTTTTCTCATCCGTTGACGTACGGTTACTATGTCGTGACCGCGACAGTCTTCTTCCTGACCTACCTGATCCGCACCTTTCGGTCCCAGGATCGCATCATGCGCCTGGTACTACTCTTGACGGCCACGCTCGGAGTGCTGGCGTCGGTCCTAAGCAATAGTCGGGGTCCGATGGCGGCATTCGTGATTGGTTTGGCGGCGCTCGGATTGCTGCTCGGTCGCCTGCGTTGGGTGATTGTTGGACTGATTGCCGTCGCAGTATTGGCGCTGGTCCTCTCCCCCGGGCTCTGGGGCGTTTTTTCTCAGCGTGTGTCCAACGACTGGCAACCAGACAACCCCGAAGGTCGGGTGTTTATTTGGGCGCGCGCCTGGGATGTAGCAATAGACAACCCTCTGTTCGGTTGTGGTCCGGGCAATTTCGGCGAGGCGTATGCCGCACACTTGCCGCCCGAGTTTGCCGGCACCGGATCCAAAGGCCACGCTCACGATGATATTCTCCATCAGGCGGCAGTAAGTGGTTTTCCGGCCGCAATATTGTTTCTGATCTTCATTACAGTCGCCGTTCGACATCTGTGGAAGTTCAGCCGCCTTCCGGGCGGGTCTTCCGCCCAGAGAGCACTTGCTCTGGCCGGACTGGTCGCCACTGTGGCGTTCATTGCCGGCTCGTTGACTGAGTGCGTCTTTGCCGACGAAGAACTTCGCCAGATTCTGGTGGCGGTCTGGGCGTTCTCCTGGCAGCCAGACAGCGTGTACCGGTAGGTACACTTACTCGAATCTTTCGGTCAGAATCTAAGACTATTCTCATATAGGTTATCGGACGTCACACACAATAGTGGCCAAGTCGGGTCCACGTTTGTAATACATGGATACGTTCACTTGGCCTCATTGGGAAATCAGGCACGTTCTTTGCCTTTACTTATGATCTGCGAGCGTGACTCGCTGTGATAAACAGGCACTTATGAAATATCGCTATTCAGGCTAGTTTACCTATCTCGCCAAGAGTATTAACGTGTTTGCATAATAGTTGATCCCATTGTCACTTATTGAGAGGAGATCCAAGAGTGTCAAAATCGATCAGGTTTCTGTTGGTGCCGGTCGCAGTAGCCATACTGCTGGTCGGCTGTTCGCAAAATCCGGAGCAGAACAACATGGGCGTGGCTCCGTACCTGGCGGTACAGTATGCGCCGACGGTCGGCGATGGCGTCACTTCCGCCGTCCTTCATGTCTATGTAAGTCAAGCTAGCAGCCGCACGATTACGGCTCACCGTATCACGGCTGACTGGGTTGAATCCGTAGTCACTTGGAATAGCTTCGCCGGTGCCTTCGACGGAACCACCCAGGGCTCATTCCTGTCCGACGCCCCGGGCTGGAAGACGGTCGACATTACGGCCCTGGTGCAGTCCTGGTCCAGCGGCGACGCTGCCAATTTCGGTGTCTTGCTGAAACAGGGGCTGGATGAGACGCCGAGGACCTGGATCAACAGTCGTGAGAACGTAGCCAATCAGCCGATGCTGGAAGTCACTTACTCCACTCCGGGTGGACCAGTGAGTGAACAGTATGCGGCGCTGGCCGACGCTTCCATCGCTCAGAATTACCCGAATGACAACATGGGTCTGATACCCGACATGTTCGTGGGCTGGCCGACTGTCGGTGATGCCGAAAAACAGGCTCTTTTGAGATTCGACCTGCCGGTAGTGCCCAAGCCCGCTTCTCTCGGTGATTTCGTCTGGTACGACACCAACGAGAACGGAATTCAGGATGTCGGTGAAGTCGGTATTCCGGGTGTAACAGTGCAGCTTCAAGATTGCGCCGGAAACGTACTGGCCACGACAACCACCGATGCGAGCGGCCATTACCTGTTCGCCAACCTGACTCCCGGTGATTACCGCGTTCTCTTTGTGGCTCCCGAAGGCATGGATTTCAGCCCGATGGATCAGGGGCTGGACGATGCGGTTGACAGCGATGCCGATCTAACGACCGGTCTGACCGCCTGCACAACGCTGGATTCCGGTGAGAACGACATGACCTGGGACGCCGGTCTCTACTCGCCGCATCTGGGTGGCTGTACGCTGACCATCGGCTACTGGAAGAATCACGGTGGATTCGGCCCGCAGCCGGATTACGTCACGCAGTACCTGCCGATCTGGCTGGGCACTCCCGGCGGCATCGAGAGCATGGAAGTCAGCAGTGGCGTCATAGCTCATAACATCCTGGTCATGAAGACCTATGGGGCGCCGTCGAACGGCATCACCAAGCTGTATGCACAGTTGTTGGGCGCGAAGCTGAATATAGCAGCTGGCGCCAGTAACGGAGCCGTTGCAAGCATTATTAGCGCCGCCGATACTTTCCTGGCCACTCACAACTATCTGGATTGGGCTTCGTTAAGCAAGACCAATCAGAAGTTGGTACTGAACTGGCAGAGCAAGTTGGACAACTATAACAACGGTCTCATTGGCCCCGGCCACTGTGACTAAGATGATTACTTGATATGAAGAAAGCCGCTGATAGAACATCCGCGGCCTTTTTGTTTGCTTCGAACGAATCCACTAGACTTCTCGGCGGGCCTCTTCCTCTTCGAGCACAGCAATGCCTTCGGCATCACGTGAGTCGGTATTCTCGCCGCTGCGCATCAAGGTCAACTTACCCGAACGCTTTAGCGGCAATGCAAATTCAAAATCCGATGGGGCAACTTCGTACCAATGCACAAGTGACGAGAGAAAATCGTACTTGAATCGAAAACCCAGATCCAGAAGCGTCTGCGGAACAATATGAGTCGGAGTGGCCGCCTTACGAACCCGCACCGGGTGGATCGGATTTCGATTGCCCGCGAACGCCTGTATCAATCTTGATGCAGGGAGCAGCAGCCAGAGCGGGAGCGGCATCACAAGAGCGCGACATCCCAGGAATCCCTTTACCTGCTTGACCACTTCGTCCAAAGGTTGGGTTGGCGTCTCAACATAATTGTAAGTAATCGTAGGTTCGGTGCGGTCCATCGCAAAATCGACACTGTCCAGAAGTCCGTAGATATAGGCGTATGATTTGTAAATGTGTCGATCACCGGGGAAGGCGAAATAACCACGATGGATGGCCCGGATCATCCGCATGATATTACCCGGATCGCCGGGACCATAGACTACGCCGGGGCGGGCGATTATCAGCCTCCGATTTGTACCGGCGCGCCGCCACGATTCGTGCATCAACTCGGCGGGAAATTTCGAACTACCGTAGGGAGTCGACGGTCGGATCGGTGACTGCTCGCTGGTCGGTCCGGTCGTGGGGCCGTAGACCGAAATACTGCTCGTGAAATAGATATTGTTGCAGCCTACCGCTTCGGCGAAGTCGCACACATTGCGGGCACCGGCCAGATTGGTCTCGAAATACTCGTGACGTTCGTGCCCCGGTTCGCGGTGAATGGCCGCCAAATTGAAGATCCATTCGGGGCGTTCTTTCACCAGCGAGGTCGAGATGTTCTCGCGTACGTCGGTAAGAGAATAAGAAACACCGGGCGTAGTCTGCAGCGACGTGGGCGCTATATCCGCCAGATGCACGTGCTGAAACCGGCCGGTCTTGAGGAAATGCCGGGCCATGTGCGTACCGATAAATCCTGAGCCGCCAAAGATGACACAACTGCTCACGTTGTCACCTCCTGCTCGACGTCGGCCCGTTCCCAGTACGCCTTGTTAGCGCTCAATCGCTCTTTCAAACCGTGCGGTAGATGTTTTTCGATGTGTCCGAGTTTATAGCCCAGGAGTTTCAGTCCCGTACGGATTATCGCTGATGGAATAGCGGTCGGCTGCTTGCTTCGAAGATATCGCAGTTCGGATTTAACGAACCGAAGCCCTTCGCCTCCCGCCTGGCCGAATTGCGATCGGATCCAGGGATCGCGGGCGTGAAATACACCTATGTCGAAGTAACGCCGAAATTCCTGTCCCCAGGTGAATGGGTGCGAATGGTAGACTTCGGCGTCGGCGGCATAGACTACTTTCCAGCCGGATAGAATCATGCGCGAAGCCACAAAGGCATCTTCGTTTTGAATCGTATGAGTCGGGAAACCACCGCTTTCAAGAAGGGCAGTCCGTCGCCAGGCGGCAAAAGAATTCGAAATGAATGAGGTCTTGAGTCCTAGCTGAGGGATGTCCTCGCGTGTCTTAACGCACGATTCCCGAGGGTAGTTGTACAGCCGGGCGTGAGCCTCGATAGGTTTGGCCCCTCTACGCGGCAACTGCCGACCGTAAACCGCGCCAACTTTGGGATCATCGAACCGGGCGACAAGCCTGGCAAGGGCGTCGGGTGACGCGAAAAAGGCATCCTGAGTCATGAAGATCACGACCTCGGAGTCAGCGAGCAGTTCGACACTTTCCCGGCGAGTACCGCCGTGAGAAAAGTCACGTTGCTCGATCGTTCGAACTTCAAAACCGAATTCCCGGGCCATTTCTCCCGTCGAATCGGAGGACGAGGAATCGATCAGGAGCAGGCGATCAGGCCGGCAGGTTTGCTCCCGCAGAGCATCCAGCCACACCACAAAATCGGCGCCTGCGTTGAGCGTAGGTAGCACGAGGGCCGTTTGAATGGCTGTCTTTGACATCGGTCTGGAAGTTTCGGACACGCTAATCGCCATCGTAGAAATAAGGGCTGTCCCGGCCAATTTCTCTCCGGGGCTGGTTACGAGGCCCTAAGAAAGGCCAATTTGGGCTATTTGTCCACCGAAATTGGCTCCCTCTTCAGACGCTCTTGTACCCGGTTGTACAGGCGTCGACCACGCGGAAAACTGGAGGCTGTCATTTCCGATAGTTCCTTCCGAGTCTCCGGATCGACCTGACGTCGCGCCTGTTGCACCAGATCGGCGCCGAAAATCGCTATGACCATAAACACAAAGGTCGCCGCGGAAGCACCCAGGATAGTAATCACTCGTTTGGGGCCCGATTTCACGGTTGGCAACGAGGCGCGGTCGAGAACACGAACTACCGGC
The DNA here is from genome assembly GCA_963735035.1 of uncultured candidate division Zixibacteria bacterium. GTDB lineage: Bacteria > Zixibacteria > MSB-5A5 > GN15 > FEB-12 > JAGGTI01. Next base: position 468,726 of record CAVTJJ010000006.1, on the reverse strand, counting down.
ATGTCTTTCTGGACGTCCAGTCTCGCGACTTCGTACTCCTGAAGCAAGTAGGCATATGTCTGGGTCTTGGCTTCGGCCTCACGTTTCAGACGGACGAGATCTTTCAACAACGGTGGGCTGCTTGTCATCGCCCAGTTCCGGTTGCGGCTCTGATAGGACTCGAGAGAATCCTCGGCCTGCCGCAGGGCCTTCTCCCGATCCTCCAGCTCTCGCGCCAGATACCGTACTCGCTCTGAAGCTTCGGAACGTCGGCTGAATAAGTTATACCGTTCGAGTTGGTTCAGGTACTCGGAGACCACTTGTTGGGAAAGCGCTGGAAATTCGGTTTCGACCGCCAGGGTGATTTCACCGGTCCGGGTACTCGTGCTGATTGAAGTCATCCCCGCGAGGGAACGCCTCAACAATTCCGGCTTGTCCTTCCCGATGTACTGAGCCAGAGTCGTCCGTATGGTGTCACTGTCATCAGTGAAGGTATATTCCCGGGCCAATACTGAGTCGACCACCAGATTGGATTGAAGAATCACAGGGTAGAGCTCGGATGTATTGTCGTCACCGAGATTCAGACCACCCGTCAGTCCGGCCATAGCGCGTAACGCCGAAAATTTGTCGCTCTTGCCCGACGGTAGTATCACCGCCTGAGACACATAGCGATTGTGAGTGGAAAACATGATTACGGCCGTAGCCATGAATACAGTTCCGACTACGCTGAATATCCAGCGACGCCGCTGCAGTAACAGCTTGAACATAGCCGGGAGATCTACCTCAAATCGGCTTGTTCTGGCTGAATCTTCGTTTGATTCTGACGATGTGTTGTCGGGGTTATTTCGGTAAGTGATCTTATTGCTCATATTTCCTGCCTTAATCTAGCAGCAACTCTAACACAAACGCCGTGCCACGGAGCTCGCTCTCGCGTCATTTTTTGACCCGTCCAACCATTTGCGACACTGCACGTTAGCAACTCCAATCAGCGGGCCTGGTGTGCGACGGCTCTGCCCCCCGCTTCCGGAGGAACTATCTTCCGGCTTGCCCGGAAACTAGTTCCGTTTAAGAACCATCGTACACGAGATGTAAAAGGCTTGATCGCGAACGTGTGAAGTGATGAATTCCGACAGGTATGGGGTACAAGATTCCGTGAAGACCAAAATAAGACGAGCGATGACCGGCATGGTGCTACTTCTGCTCTGCAGTGGGTTATTGGCCGTATTCGAAATAGCTTGCGAGGATCACAACAAAATGGTTTCCAACCCGCCTCCTCCAGAAGCAATACCCTGGAAAGTCGATTCAGCTCAATATGCCGGAGGAACACTTCAAATTATCACCGGATTCACCAAACCGTACGGACTCGCGGTAGGCAGTGACGGAGTTCTCTATGTTCCCGATCTGGAAGAAGGCAGAGTGGTGAGATTCACTCCATCGCTTCAGTTTGACGGTTGGCTGGGATCGGTAAGAGACCAGACAAATTCGGCGTCAGGCTGGCATCGAAGTGGCCTTCCCGACCGCGGTACTGATATCGGGCGTCTGTACATGCCCCACTCCGTTGATTTCGATCAGGACGGTAATTTGGTGGTAGCGGATTACATGTATACGGCACTCTACGGGCGGGTCCATCGTTATGGCGCCGACGGAACGTATCTCGGTTTGTTCTTTCAAACCCCGGCTGACACCACGCTGAATCTTCAGGGCATCTCCAACGTGTATGTTGATCGCTGGTTCAACTGGTGGGTTTCGGATTTTGACGGCAATCGGATTTTCAAGTTTCGTCCCAACGGTGATTTGGTGGGCTGGATAGGCATGAAGGAAGATGACAGTACCACCGACGGTTTTGCGACCACAGGTAGAGCCAAGCAGTCTACGGCTCTGGGTGGATTCTACAAGCCCCACATGGTCCTGGTAGACAGTTCGGGCGCAATCTATGTGGCAGAGACCGGCAATCATCGGATCCAAAAATTCGATTCCGCCGGACTTTCTCTTGGCTGGATCGGCGCTCGTCAGGACGGTAGCGTAGTCACGGGCTGGACCGCGGACGGTCTATCCGGGCCCAGTTCTCTTCCGGGCGGCTTTGTAAACCCGGTTTCGGTTCGTTTGACCGAGGGCGATAGTCTCCTGGTGGCCGACAACGGCAACCACCGCATTCAGAAATTCACTCTCGACGGCCAGTTTGTAGCCTGGCTGGGCGGCAAGTCCGGCGGCGGGGTGACTTCAGGTTGGGAGGCTTCCGGACAGGCTGCTGCCGGCACTTCAACCGGAGCGTTTGACACTCCCTTTGACGCACAGATATTCGGGGGGAAACTGTACGTGGCCGACGGCCACAACGGTCGGATACAGATATTTGATCTTCAATAACCGAAGATCACTGCCTGTCACAATTTGTCGGAATGCCGCTTCGATGGATCCCAGGTTTCGATCCCGGCATTGATCGCAATCAGGTCGGGATTCGCCCGAAGAAAAGCAATGATTTCCCGATAGCCTCGATATTTATCCGCCAGTCCTAGACTCTCATAGACCTTGCGTACAAAATCAAGATCGGCCGGAGTATCAACCGTCCATCTCAAATCCGAGTTGTCGGCTTCGTCCTTGATCGAAGAAGTCTGAAAAAGCTCCGGATTCTGTTGACGTATGACGGTGGTGACATGCTCGCGCGTTCCCGGACTTGTGCCGAGCTTATCGCACTTCTCGAGGGCGGCCATAGTAAACGCTTCCGCGTCGAGTCCCCGTGGATAGCTTCGTTCCAGCACATTGCTGCAATAGTCGAAAGCGCCAGACCGGCTTTCGATTTCTCCGACCACCCGGTCTATCAGTTCGGCGTCGGTCAGCGGACAGTCGGCCGTGAGGCGAATGATTATGTCCGCTTTTTCCTGATGCGCCGCTCCAAGAAATCGGGAGAGGACATCTATCTCGCTGCCGCGAAACGATTCTACCCCCTCACGTCGAGCCAGATCAACAACCGAATCATCGGTAGGGTTAAGCGTAGTGGCTATCACAACGGAGTCAATTCTGGTGCACTGACGTATGCGGCGAAGCTGCTGGGCCAGCATGGGGCGGCCGCACAGATCCATCAAGACTTTCCCAGGAAGTCTCGTGGAAGTCATTCGGGCCTGTATGATGGCAACTCTCTTCATTGCGACAATCCCGGCTCAAGAGTCAGATATTAAATGCGGACATTGAACCCCTGCTCCCGCAGATACTTCTTGGCCTCGAGCGGAGTACGCTGAGTGAAATGATAGATCGCTCCGGCCGCCACGGCCAACACCCCGGCGTGGCTTAACACCTGAGCCATGTGTTCATATTCGCCACAGCCTCCCGACGCGATCACGGGGATTGAAACCGCTTCGGCCACCTGTTTCGTAAGTTCTACATCGTAACCAGTCATGGTCCCGTCGCGATCAACCGATGTCAGCAATATCTCCCCGGCTTCCAGCGATTCAACCCGCCTGGCCCACTCGACCGGATCGAGGCCGCTCGGTCTGGTACCTGACTCGGTGTAGACTTCATACCGTCCGTCGTCGTGTTTCCGAAAATCAATCGAAATAACTACACACTGAGAACCAAAACGCCGCGCAACATCACGAATCAAATCCGGGTTCTCGACCGCTGCCGAGTTGAGGGATATCTTATCGGCCCCGACTAGCAACAACTGGCGGACATCATCGACTGTCCGAATTCCGCCGCCCACGGTCAGAGGCATGAAGCATTCGTCGGCTATTTCATCAACCATCGCAAAGTCGGGCCGACAGTTCTGTCGCGTGGCCGTGATGTCCAGAAACACCATTTCGTCGACCTCGCGCATGTTGTACACTTTCACGGTTTGCATGATGCTTCCGGTGCGACGCCAGGAATCGAACCCCTGTCCTTTCACAAGACCGAGATCCTTGTAGAGCAAAGTCGGCATGACACGAATCTTAAGAGCCATAGCAGTACTTAGACACTAAGGAAATTGCGCAACACCTGGAATCCGGACTTCTGGCTCTTCTCAGGATGAAATTGCACGCCGAAGATGTTGTCATGAGCCACCGCCGACACGAACCCCCCGGCATACGGCGTTCGTGCTACTATCTGGCGCTCGTCGCAGCAGGCGACATGAAAGCTGTGGACAAAATAGAAGTCCCGGTCGCCGGGGATACCTCGAAACAGGGGGGAATCGTAAGCCAACTCGATATTATTCCAACCCATGTGGGGAATCCGACGGTCATCGCCGCTTGGTTCGAGTCGGATGACTTCTCCGTCAATCCATCCCAGACCTTCGCAGGCTTCTCCCTCATACCCCCGCTTGGCTGTGAGTTGCATTCCGAGACAGATTCCGAGAAACGGGATTCCGCGTCCCACTACTTGTTCCTGCATGGCCTCATCCAGTGATAGATCCCGAAGGTTGCGTCGCGCGTCAGGAAACGCCCCTACTCCGGGAAGGATGATCTGAGTGGCGGTCAGTAGGTCGCGTGGGTCGCTGCTGATCTTTGCCTTGCCGCCGCATTCCTCCACCGCTCGCGCAATCGAGTCCAGATTGCAGAGGCCGTAATCGACTATGACGACATTGCTCATTCTTCGACGTTGTCGTAGTTGATCTTGGTGAGATTGCGCTCGGCGTCGAGAACCGGATTGCCGCGCGAGTCACACACGAACAGTCGACGGTTGGTGAAGCGATCACAAATCGTAAAGAATTCCTCGAGAGGAACATCGATTTCCTTGAGAATGTCTTCCACCCGATATCCCAGGTAGGACCAGGGGAAACGACCGTCGCGCTCGCGAATAATCTTGACGCCATCGGGACGCTGCAACCGGCCGCGCCGGATGTGCAGGCAGGCGAAATCGGTGGTTCGCCCGAAAGCGAACTTGATGAACTTGAAATAGTCGTGAATACCGGTCTGCGCGTTGTCCATATTCTCGTAGTTGACCATCGAGCCTTCAATCGCAGTCGGATACGTACGCATACCGTGGGCCTGCGCATAAAGCGCGTTGGCATAGCCGTCCCACGGTACGTAGTACCCGAGGAAAAGCCCGGTCACGCCAATCTTGCGCAGTTCGTCATCGCTGGGGTAAGTGTAGGCGACCAAATCTCTGGCCATGATGCCTTCCTGGCCTATGAGGTCCGTTACCCGCATGCCCAGCAGTCCTCCGAATTCCTCAAGCCAGCGACGATTCAGAATATTGTTATCGGCATCGGCCGCCGGCCCCCCGTATTCGTTCTGGGAATTCTCACCCCAGACCAGCAGCGGGATATTCATCTGCACCGCGATTCGCACCGGTATTGTGAAGATGGTCAGGTGTTCCGGCCAGGAAATATCACCAATCTGTCTGAGGCCGATCCGATTGATGCGATGTCGCACGGACGGATTGGTGGTGTACTCGAGGTAGTCGACTCCACGCTGCTTGAGGTTTTCGATGTTGGTGCGCCCCAACTCGGTCAACTTGCAGGTAGTGGCGGTGACGCAAAGAGGATTGAAGCCCCACTCTTTCAGCTTGAGCGCCTGAAAAGTGCTGTCCTTGCCGCCGCTGACGGGAACGATACAATCATAGTTGCTGCCCGACTTGCTGCGATACCGCTCCAGAATCTGCATCAGTTCATCTTCTCGCTTCTTCCAGTCAACTACGGCTCTTCTCTCGTAGCTCCGGCAGGCGTTACAGACTCCTTCTGCGTCGATGTGAAGATCGGGTTTGGTCTCCGGCATCACACAACGTTTGCAGTAACGAATATACTTTGAAGTCCTCTTCGTCCGGCTGTCCTGTTCCGTTATCATCGTATCAATCCTATATCTCCTGATCTCCGGCCTGGTTATGCCAACTATTATTCCGACTACAACAAAGCCGCATTATATCAGCCTGTCAACTTGAAACAGGCAACAGCCTGGCCAGGTTCATTACGCGGGGCCACTCAGTGCCTGACGATAGACCGGCTCAAGTTGATCCAGATGATTCTCGAGCGTGGTCGGCGTGGTCCAGTACCTGTGGTAAGCGCCTTCCCCCAGCCTTGAAGCCATGACCGGATCGCAAAGCCTATTAACGGCTTCCGCCAGAGCTTCAGTGTCCCCGCCTCGAAACAGCAGGCCGGTTTGATTATGCTCGACCAACTCTGCGGCCGCTGACGTATCCGCGACAATGGCCGGCACGCCGAGGGCGGCCGCCTCGGCCACTACCAGCCCCATGGTCTCGTACCAAAGCGAAGGAAAGACCAGAGCGCGAGCCTTTCTCAGCTTCTCAAGCACTTCCTCACGACTCAGCCAACCAGTGACGGTCGCGTTGGGAGCTACTCGCAACACATCAGTGCGTGCACGCACCTTCGCCCACAAATACTGCCTTTACGCCGGTTTGGGCAAACGCCTTCGCGGCCAGGAGTGGACCCTTCTCCGGATCGAGCCGGCCGATGACCACGAAAGAATCCCCTTGCGCCGGGTTGACGGGAGTCCCCTTCTCGACGTAAACCGGATTGTTTACCCGGTGCAGACAGACACTGGACGGCAGGTAAGGCTTAAGTACCGCCTCGCCCTTTTCTGAAACGGTTATGACGTGGGCCACCCGTGACGGCACCCCGCCGAAGGTCCTTTGAGCAGCCTGCCTGGTCACACGCCACAGCTTTTGAGCATAGTTCCGCTTGTCACAATTGGTGACCAGACAAGCCGGCGACATCGCTTTCAGCAGGACAGACTTCCTGACGAGGATAGTTGTAAAACCCACCGTTGGGGCACGCCATGAAGAAATCGTGACCCGTGACAATAACCGGTACACCGGCATCGAAAGCCGCTCTGACGACACTTGAAGACAGGCTTTTCACCCATATATGGGCATGTACGACAACCGGCCGACCTTCCAAGTCGCGGAGCAGTCTTCGCATGGCCGCGTAGGCTCTCCGATTCCAGATACCCGAAGCGGCAGCCCGCAATCGGCTGGGGTCCGCGCCAATCGAATACTGGTCGAGGAGAGTAATCTGGACTTTCGATGCTTTCAGAAAATCCGCAGCCGGGCCGACCGCCGCCAGCAGATGCACATTGTGACCGCGGTCAGTCAATCCGACCGCGCTACGGAGAGCAACCTGGCTCGCCCCTCCCTCGACATAGGCAAAGTCATTGACGATGACAACCGTTAGCGGCTCAGGTTTCATGCCGATTCACGACTGTAGAATCTGTGGAGCTGGTGTGTGAAGGTGCGGATTTCCCGGAACTCTTTACGATTACGGCCGGATTTCCCACCACCGTGACACCCGGTGGGACATCTTTTGTAACTACCGCGCCGGCTCCTATCCTGGCGTTGTTGCCGATCCGAATACCGCCAATGATGCAGGCGTTGGCCCCTATTTCAACGTAGTCACCTATCACCGGACTTGGCCCCTGGGAACCGTCAGGTTTCTTCACACAGCCTATCGTGATGCAGTGGCGCAAGTGGACGTGGTGACCAATCACGGTCTGATCGTTAACCACCAGCGCAAAAGCATGCTCGAGCACCAGGCCGGGACCGATTTGAGTCCTCGGACGCAATTCGAAGCCGAGAAAGTACTCCGTCAGCAGACGATAGCCTATCATTACCGGCAGGCCGAGCCACCATATCAGCGAACCTTTGCGGCGGGCAAATATCTGGGCCAGCCGAAAGAAGGCGAGCACAAATCGACCCTTGAGATTGCCACGATTGGCGTCCCAATCCTGAAAGATGCGACTATCCAAGTTCACGCTTTCCCGGCATTGACCAACAATCCCGTTTCCAGTGCCACCACAATCAACAACTTCACGACCATACCGAAGGTCAGAAACACGAACAAATTCCCGGTGTAGAGCAAAGTCACAAACGGCAAAGCCATAGTAATCGCCACTAGCGCACGGAAATGGTGCTTGTACAGGATGCAAAAATGCAGATAGTACAGCAACACCAAAAACAGCCCTCCGGCCAAGAACTGTATGACTATGGCCAGACCATAGGGCATGATAGCCGTCAGGATAGCGGGATAAGCCATCGTGTACAGATATCCCCGGTCGAACAGCGCGAACGCTCTCTCCCCGCCCAGGATTTCAACCATAAGGTATCGCATTCCAACCTTGTTGGGTGATCCAGACTCGGGGCTCACCAGAAAGTCCAACTCCGTCAACCACTGCTGACGGTCATATCCTCCGATTTCAGCCAATCGGTTGTCGTGCGCCCACCATATTTCTCCCTGACCGGCCAGAACTCGGTCGGTCAAGAGGGTTCCGGCCCCATCGGTCGTGCCCATGAGGCGATAGTAACTGACGTAAGCGCCTAGCGCAAACAGACCGACCGCGATTACAATCGTCCCTACATAGCGCCATCGAAGCAGGCGTAGATCGGGATGTGTGGACAAATACCGCACGAATATCGGCGTGTAATAGGCTGTGAGGATTCCCATCTGAAACGAGAATTTGTGACCTACCAGCACTGCATAGATCATCAAACCTAGAAGCAGCAGACCGTTCCACGAAGCAAATCGAGCTTTCCGTCTGAACAGTCCAAGTAGGAAAGCGACGAGTGGCCCGTACGCCAGCACCAGACGGTCAACCGTTCCAGTCTGTTGATAGAATGCCAGGCGATCGAGTCCGGTGAGGATAGGAATTCCCCCGGTGTAAAGACCGTAGGCAAGGTAAACACCGACCGCAACAATTCCGGTGTAAGTCAGAACCTTGAAGTTCCCCAGCCTCAAGGTGAGCCCTTTCAGACCGAAGTCCCTTTGAATCAGGGTGCGACGTTCCAGCACCGCTGCTACGAGAATGAAGCCGGCGTTGAACAGCAAGTAAAATAGAGCCAGGCGAGTCGTGGCCAGACTCGTGTCGGTTTGACGCATTAGCTCAAAATTGTACACACCCAGATCGTTGTAGAAGGACGAAACAAGTGCCCACAACTGCATGGAAGTAACATACCCATACAAGACCGCATACTTTACATACCGGCGCAAGACATACACCGAAGAGGCAACGTAGACCAGAACGGCCAGGGAATTAATCCAGATCACTTTCGACCACCTCGACGAAAGCGTCGGCCAGATTCTTGAGATTTTCCGCGTTCAACACCATAGGATCAAAAAGCGGATCGGTCCAGTAAGCTTCGAATGATTGAGCTAACAGGTCGGCCATAAAGCGGTTGTCGGCCTCACGATCCCGATGGAAATGACTCATGATTCGAAAGACAAGTGGTTTGAGTTGAACAACGTCCTGACAGTAGTGCACCGACGACAATCCGCCAAAATAGATCGGGGCGAATGTGATCGCTGGAATCCCCAACAAGCCCGCTTCGTATGCGGCGGTTCCCGTGACCGTGAATACGAGCGCCGCCCGTTTGTATATATCGAACGCTGATTGCGTGTGTGTGATGATTCTAACGTTAGGGATGCGCCGCAATTCGCGGAAGAATCGCCGACCGCGCCGGCCCAGGAAATTCGGATGCTCCTTGACTACCAGAGTAACATCGAACGGAAGCGACCGCCTGATATCCTTGATCAGTTTGATCTGATCGCTGAAGAACGAGCCGCGTACGTCAATCGACGCTTCCGGTTGCACGTGCAGCGGATAGAACGCTATCCGCCCCTTGATGTCCTCCAACCGGTCGTAGCGACACAGATGCCGCAGCCAGAAACCGTTGACAATGCGACGGGCCGCCGTCAATAGCCGCTCCGACAGATCGTGGTAAGTAAGGTGGCGGCGGCGGCCGGGACTCAAGAGCCGCAGGCGGTTACGCATGGCGCTTATCGCCTTCTGTCTGTCGACAACCTTCGCTTGAACCAGTTTCTTGAAGTAGACCGGTTGCTCTTGCCGGGTCGCAAATTCATCGATGTAGCGCTTGGCCACGTCGACGTCGGTCATCCCCGGCGGATTTCGCTTGACCAGGGTATCCTGGCCATATCCCCGGCAGAAGACGAGTCGTTTCGACGGATGACGCATGTCGCCTGCAGAGACAAACGCCACCCCCAACTCGCAACAGATTATGTGAGTCATGAGTTCATTGCAGTTGGTCGGCTCGGCGAACACCAAATCGATCTGTTTAGTCTGCAGGAATCGCTTGATATCGCGATAATATAACCGCATGTACTCTTGTATATCCGGCCGGTTCTTGTAGATCACAAACCGATCCATTAGCAAGCTCTGATTGACCGTTAGATCGGCCACCGCCTCAGCCGCGACAATCTCCGCATCGACGCGCGCGGCCTCTTCATCGGACATGAAGTTAGACCGGTCGTATACCAGCTCAAGAATGTCACCCCCCTCTACTCCGCGCTCCCTCAGCCAATGGGTCCAGAGTTGATTGGTCGTGATCCAATAGACGTGATGACCCCTTTGGCGCAGAGACTTTCCGATTGCGAAGAAGACCTTCGTGAGATCGAAAATAGAGCAGAAGACGATGTTCTTTTCCATCAGTTCTCCGTGCTCGGCATCAGTCTTAGCCAACCGGACTTCAGTCTCTCCATAAAATACTCCCGTTCGCGCTCGCTCAATAGAAAGCGATAGCTGACTGCTGAATGAATCAGGGCCAGACACGCAGCCGCCGGAAGCCAGATGGCGGTGGTATGACCGTAGTAGTAATTGATCAGGCCGTGAGTCAGCCCGAACGGCACCGCGACACCAATAATGAGAAGAGCCGGCCGAAACAATTCGCTCGCCTTCATTTCGAGTATTCGCATCATCGCAAAGAGATAAGGGCCCACCATGAACACTTCCGCCAGCAATGTCGCGGTCAGAAGTCCAATCAAGCCGATCGTCGACAATAACACCGCGCTGAGAATTATCTTCAGCACGCTCGCAACGATTGATATCCAGAGCACCTTCTTGACCAACTGCAGACCGACCGCCATGGTGGACGCCACCGCGGTTATCGGTGACAGAAGATGAATCGAAACCATCACCAGGGCGAGCGGATAATACTTGCCCAACCCGACCCACACCCATAGGGTGAGGATGCTTTCCATGTGGCCGTACAATACCGCCAACAACGGCATTACCAGCAGGTAGGCATATCGTACGAGATTTATGTACATGGTTCGAATCGGCGCGATGTCGTTCTTCTCGTGGAGACGGGCCACCTCAGGAATGATCGCGGAATTGAGCGTCGTGACCAGCATGCGCAGCAGGTTGGCCGGTCGCACCGCAATATCGTAAACGGTCAAATAAGTTGCGGCCAGATAGAACCAGATCAGAAACTTGTCCATCTGGTTGAAGATTATTCCGATTACCCGACTCACCAGAAGTATGGAGCTGTAGCGGAAGAAGGTCTTGAAAAGATCGGAGCGAAGGCGAAAAGTCATCGGACGGAAATAGTCGGTGCGGAACCAGACAATAAACGACAGGACCGCCAACCGACAGACCGTCACACCCAGCACAACCATCATGGCGATGTCCACGCGCTGATAGACCATCGCGGATAGCATCAGGATAACATACTGCAATGTCATCAGAACGCTGTTGGTTGCCTTGGTGATCACGAATCTTCGAAGGCCCTGAAGCACGGCCGTGAGTGGCAGGGTAAGAAACTGCACCACCACATTAATCGACATGATGTAAGTCGCTCGGTCAACCACTCTCCAGTCGAGCGCCAGAGTATCATCGGCAAAGCGGCTCGTTATCACCCCTGCCGACAGGGCCAGGACCACCCCCAGCAGCAGACCTATCACACCGTAGTACAGCAGTGACACCGTCAGGCTGTCCTGAATGCGCTCCCTATCCCCCGCCGCCTCAAAACGGGCCACAAAATTGAGCAGCGACCCTTCCATACCAAAGTCGAAGAACGACAGCATACCATAGGTGCTGAACACCGACAGAAACACGAACACTCCGTACTCGGCCAGTCCGAGATACTTGATCAGCACCGGAGTCGCCAACAGGTTGAGCACGACCAGAACAAAGAGGTCTATGCCCGAGAACACGGTATTGTTGAAAAGCTTCTTCATTTCACAAATCGCACTATGCTATCCAGAAACCTAGCACATACCTGTCCGTCGGGCCGGTACAGGTACTCGTTGACGAAATCATCGCGCTGCCGGAGAGTCTCCGAGTCATATTCGAACACGGTCATGTCGCCGCTAAAGAACTGCTCGCATGTGTCGCAAAAGGCTTTGAACGTTTGTGCCACCACAACCCCCGAAGCACGTTGAAACGGCAAGAGGTCACTCTCCAGCCGACTGACCAACGGATCCCAATAAGTATAGATGATTCGTTTGTTCAGGAACATCGCCTCGATGACCGCCGTTGTCTGGAAGGCGACAATCAACTCCGAGCGCTGCAGGAGTTCGTTGGCGAGAGCAGCCCCTCCAACCACACGAACGTTCGGCGCCGAGTACTTCTGTTGGAGTATCTTCAGATCGAGCTGCTGCGGATGAGTCTTGATCACGAAATTGAACTCGGGATGCTCGTGCGCCAGCCGGGCTATTTCGTCGTGTGTTTCGGTCTTCATCTGCCGCCAGGTGAGATGCTCACTATGGATCAACTCGACGGGCACATAGGCATCATCCATATAGGAGAACAATGTCACTATGGGCTGCACCTTCGGAAACAACGCATCCAGATCATGTACGTTTCTCCCGATGCAACAGATCGGAGCGAGCCTGCCCTACGACAGTGATGGCGTCATCCACAACACCGACTCGCTTCCAGAATTCTCTCTGCCGCTCACTCCAGACAAAGATGTGGTCGGACATAAACGGCGCGTTGGTCTTGATCCGTTCGGCCTCGGTAAAGAAGTCATGCGGCGAGAGCGTTCCTTCTTTGTCGAGAATCACGGTTCTAACGCCCTTCTCTCGGGCCACCGTAATGAACTCCCTGACCCAGTAGAAGACATCCGAAGCGCTGACGATCAAGCCTGCTTTGAACTTGCGATCGAGCAACTCGAATATGTGGCGACATTCCTCTCGATACAGCTTAACAAGTGCCGGATCGGCCGTGGCATAGGGCGCATGTAGTCCCTGGATATCCTTATTGAAGAAGATCTTGGCCCCTCGGAACAATGTGACCGTGTCGATCACTACCAGGTTGAACTGCCGGTTCGCCAACCCCAGAGCTCGCACGTCTTGATCATAGAAGTGGTTCAATATCAGGACGGTCTTCCGTGAAGGATCGAGCGGCACGTCTAGCCGCCTCACATATCGGGCAGCGTGCCACCGTATAGTCAGACGCAGCATACCCCCGGGGAGCAGACTCCTGAGTATGCGTTTAACCGTTTTCTTCAATCCGTCCATGGATTCCTGGTTCTCAACTAACAGCCGTCCTTCGATCTTATTCGAGCAGATCCCAACTCATCGGTGTTCCTTTGGCGACATCACACCGCACTGTCCGTCCCAACACTTGTTCGAAGAATTTGGGTGGCAACCCGTACCCGGGTCTGATAATACGCAGATTCTTCCTGGAAAGTAAGTCGCCTTTCTTCATCGCCTCGGAGATGTACAGTGAACGACGGAACTGCTGCGACTTGCGGTCCTCGTCGGTTACACCCAATGAAACCTGACCAAGCGCCTGCCAGGCCCGTTTCGATTCCCGCACCAGCTCCTTCAGTTCAGTCGGTTCCAGCGAGAAGACCGAATCAACTCCGCCGTCGGCTCTGGCCGTGGTAAAGTGCTTTTCGATTACGGTCGCTCCCAGCGCCACCGCCGCCAGCGGCACGGCTAATCCGAGAGTGTGGTCCGACAGTCCTACTTCAACGTCAAACAACTCCTTCAGATACGGAATGGTGTGAAGATTCATGGATTCAGGCGACGCCGGGTAGGCGCTCACGCACTTTAGTAGAATCAGATCTTTGCAGCCGGCGCTTCTGGCCGCGTCTACACACTCCGTGAGTTCTTCTTCAGTTGCCATCCCGGTTGAGATGATCAAAGGCTTGCCGGTGGCAGCGGCCTTGCGAATAAGGGGCAGGTCGGTATTCTCGAACGAGGCGATCTTGTAGACAGGTGTGTTCAGAGACTCGAGAAACTCGACCGCGGTCTCGTCGAAAGGAGTGCTGAAACCGACAATTCCTCTCTGCCGGCAGCGCTCGAATATTGCCCTATGCCAATCCCATGGGGTGTGGGCCTCACGATACAAATCGTACAGAGACCGCCCTGCCCACAGCGAATGGGGATCGTCGATACGAAATTCACCCTCATTCAAGTCGAGCGTCATGGTATCCGCGGTATAAGTCTGTATCTTGACAGCATGCACACCGGCGTCGGCGGCCGCATCTACTATAGCCAGGGCGCGTTCCAGCGATTGGTTGTGGTTGCCGGACATTTCGGCAATGATAAACGGTTCATGGCCTGGACCGATCTTTCTCCCAGCAATCAGTACTTCGTGTGCGCTCATGCGACTCCAAAGAAGCGGGCAGCCAGTTGATCCTTGATCCGGAGCCAATCGCGGTCGAATATTGCGAAAGATATAACATCTACATAGCGATCGCCTTTAAGCACATGTTCCACCAGACGACCCTCCTCCACAAATCCGAGACGCTTATGATACTTGAGGGAAGCTTCGTTGTCGGCCAGTACTTCGCCAATTACTTTGCGAAAGTGAAGAACTTCAAACATATATTCGAGCGCCACGAAACCCATGGCCGAGCCGGTACCTCTTGCCGATTCCTCCACCCCCACATAGAATCCCCACGTGCACCGATTCGCTGTCGGATGGATATCGACGACGTTTATGACGCCCATCGGCACGGCATCGTATTCGAAAATGAAGTGTTGCGTCTTCCGTTCCACGGTAACACGGTCAAACCAGGTGTAATGTTCTTCGCGAGTAATCACATGATCAGAATACATGGCCCGTCGGATATCCTCGCGATTCCGCCATTGCAGAACCATATCGAGATCTGATTTCGCTATGGGGCGTAGACGGCAGGCTTCACGACTCAGCATCGATCACCTCGCGCATAGCGTCCGCCACCAGTCTTACACCCGGAATCGGGTGATTTCCGAATAGCCTTCGGGCAGTCTGTCCCATCTCTCTCAGGACCGAAGGATTTTCCATGGCTCGCTGTATCGCCACGCGAATATCGTCTTTTGTTACGGTAGAACAGGCCCCCAGATTCCAGGCTGCTCCGGACTGAGCCAGTGCTTCAGAACCGGGAATTTGATTTTCCGCCACTGGAACAATAATGGTCGGAAGCCCTAGAAAGGCCCGCTCCCACGACGTTGTTCCTCCGGCTCCAATCGCCAAATCGGCCGCTGCCATCAGTTCTGCCATATTGCTCACTTGACCGTGGAAACGAAGCAACGGATGCCTTTCGCACACTCTCTTTATCTCATCGCGCCGGGTGTTCGCCATTCCGACCACTACATCTACTTCGATCCGACTATAGCCACCGGACACGATAGCTTCACACACTTTAAACGTTTCGCCGGTGGCATCAACGCCGCCAAAGAAGACCAGAATTCGGCGCACCGAACCATCGCGCTCCCTCAAACAGGAAGCAGCTTGCTCGAATTCGGGACGAAGAAGCGCGTAAGCCGGACCACATAGCAAACGACAGTGTGCCGGGACAAGGTTAAAATAGCGGGCTTCACCTTGCGAACTCAGGTTATGGTCGAGAAGCACTCGGCAACTGTGCGGGCGATTGGCCAGATCATCGATTACGAATATCGACGAAACAGACAGAGCCAGAACCGACTCCCAGCGACTATCCAAAGCGTAGTGATCCACAAGCAGCCAGTCACACTTTGTACCCAGGGACTCTATAGCTCGTGCTGTCTGCTCAGCGTCCCTCTCCAACGGGACACCCAGCCAGCCCTCGTACTGAGTACCGGAAGCAAATGACGGCTCTTTGGTCCCAAGAGGTGGAGGTAAGAGTGAGACACGGAACCTGCGCTCTCGAAGCAGTTCTGTCAGATTTCCCTGAAGTTCGCGGCAGACAAAGCCTACTTCCCAGCCGTTATCCCTTAAATGCTCCGCCAGAGTCAAGCAGCGCATCAGATGACCGCTGCCAATCAGGTATGATGAGTCGACGCGAATGGCCAGTTTCATGCGAAACTATACCGGGACCTTATCCCATGGACTGTCATCACCAACAGCCCTCAGACCACAGTGCCTTCACCCAGCGCTTGTCTCAATTCGGCGACAACTCGCTCGCAATCAGACCGGGTGAGCTGGGGATACATAGGGATACTCAGCGCCTGAGCATAGTACTTCTCGGCTCCGGGAAACTGCCCGGGGCCAGTGCCGGACGTCTGTCGATAGTATGGCTGGAGCGAAACCGGGATATAATGCACCTGGGTGCCAATCCCGGCCTCACGGAGACGATTCATCACCGTGGCCCGAGGCAGACCATAAGATTCGAAGTCTATGAGTACGACAAAAAGGTGATAAGCGTGGTTCACCTGCTCGCTGGTCTTCAGCGGTCTGACCCGGCGAGGCGGGAAATTCTTAGGTATCAACTCATGATACCATGAGGCGATCTCATTCCGTCGCTTGAGCGATTCGGACAGTCTCCCTATCTGGCTGAGTCCGAGTGCGGCCTGAATATCGGTCAGACGGTAATTGAAACCGACTTCCGTCATCTCGTAATACCAGGGGTTGACTTGCCCATCGGGAGCCAGCGCCAGTTCAGGGCAAACAAAATCGGTCTTGGACATACCATGAGTTCTATATCTGCGTAGTCGCTCTGCAAGCCGATCATCGGACGTTGAGACTGCTCCCCCCTCGCCGGTGGCCACGTGCTTCACCGGGTGAAAAGAAAAAACGGTCATGGCCGAATGTGCCCCGCCGCCTATCTGAAATTCCTTTCCGCCGGCGTGATAAGACGCTCCCAGGGCGTGACACGCATCGTCAACCACTACTGCTCCGTACCGAGAAGCCAGTTCGTGAACGGCCGGTAGGTCGACCGGTTGCCCGCCGAAATGAACGGGAATAACAACTTTCTGTCGGTAGCGGGTCATCCCCTTCAGCCGTTGTTCCAGTGCTTCGATCCGCATATTCCCGGTTTCCGGGTCGATATCGGCAAACGCAACGTCGGCACCAACATATCGCGCGCAGTTGGCGTCGGCCAGAAACGTGTTTGGCGATGTAATGACGCAATCACCAGGGCCCAGGCCGAGCGCCAGCATACTGAGGTGTAATGCAGCAGTCCCGGTCGCACAGGCCACGACATGTTTCGCCCCGGCCACTTGGGCCAGCGCCTCTTCGAACCGGTTGATAGTCGGTCCCTGGGTCAGCCAGTCGGACCGAAGTACTTCGGTTACGGCGTCAATATCTTCCTGGGTGATATGTTGCCTGGCATAAGGCAGGAATGGTTTACTTGATGCTTTTCCCATGAGTGCAATTCCGCAATATCCGTTTTGTGGTCGGCGACCCGGCCGGAGCAGAGAGTAAAGCCTAACTGCCCTCGGCTACTTCCTTGGACGATTTCCGTACCGAACGACTTCTCGATGCAATACGGGCCGGTACTTCGCCGGAAACACTGAAATTCTTGTCAACGTGTTCGCGTATCAGACGGCGCAGGTCTTCGACGGTCAGCCACTCTTTGTTGTCACCACTTGAGTATCTGAAACCCGGGTCACACCGCTTGCCCTCAAATGACTCGGAGTAACGATTGACATCCCACAACTGCATCGACGGAAGAATCACGAAATGCTTCTTGAATTCGAGACTGTTAAGCGCGTCGGTCTCCGTAATCATCTCTTCGTGGAGCTTCTCTCCGGGGCGAATGCCGACTATTTCCCGACGACATCCGGGAGCGACAGCCTCGACTACATCCAGAATCCGATAACTGGGAATCCGGGGCACGAAGATTTCGCCCCCCCACATGTGGGTAAGAGCAAACATCACCAGGCTGACACCTTCTTCCAGCGTGATGTTGAATCGGGTCATGCGGGTGTCGGTGATCGGAATGACGCCCTTGTCCCGCTGTCTGAGAAAGAACGGGATAACGCTTCCCCGGCTGCCCATGACGTTGCCGTATCGTACCACCGAAAACTTAATGTCGGCGCCGCCCTTGAAGTTGTTGGCCGATACGAATAGTTTGTCCGAGCAAAGCTTGGTAGCTCCGTAAAGATTGATGGGCGCCGCGGCTTTGTCGGTGCTGAGAGCTACGACCTTACTTATCCCCTGATCGAGCGCCGTCTCAATGACGTTTTGCGCGCCCAGAACGTTGGTCTTGATCGCCTCAAAAGGATTGTACTCGGCCGCCGGCACTTGTTTGAGGGCGGCCGCGTGCACCACCAGGTCTACACCCTGCATGGCACGACGAAGTCGGTCCCGGTCGCGAACGTCGCCGATGAAATACCTCATCTGAGGATACTTCTCGAGCGAGAAGACCTGCTCCATCTCGAACTGTTTCAATTCGTCACGGGAATAGACGATTATCCGCCGAACGTCGGGGTACTTATCCAGCAGGATTTCGACCATCTTCTTGCCGAAGGAGCCGGTCCCGCCTGTAATCAATACTGACTTGCCACTTAACATTTCTTGTCCTCTAATTGGACTGTACTATAAGGCGGTTGGCCGAGATGTCCAACTAAAATGGCTCGGATTTGTGCCACATCCCGGAAACCAACAATGACGAGACGTAACGCGCTGCAACGCAAGGTATTGCACCGGCAGCTGAAAGCCCCACCTTGACTAGTCCAGACCAAACCGTGAGTCGGGATCTTCCTCGTGACGGATTTCGTCAACCGGGTCTCGACGGCCCTCGCCCGCGTACAGCCGATTGGGGGCATTAAAGACGATACCGTCGACTCCACCGATGTTCTTGTAGGCGTGCACTACCCCCTTGGGGACAATCACCGAAGCGGGTGTTTTCTCGCCCAGATCGAAAGTCGCTTTCAGTCCGTGGGTAGGCGAATCAGCGCGATTATCCCACAGGTAAAGCCGAAACGTCGACGGGCCCACGAAGCAGAAATAGTCGGCCTGGTCGACATGTTCGTGCGGACCTCTGGCAACTCCGGGGGAAGTCATGGATAGGTAGGTCATGGCCGGGAAGAATTCTTTGTCCAGTTCGTCATGACGAAACAACTCCATCAGCCAGCCCCGCCGGTCGGTGTATTTCTTCAGTTCGCGAACGACAACGCCCTTTATGTCACACTTCATCGAATAACTCCCTGCCGTGGATTTTCAAGAATTCCCTCAGCGCCTCGCGCTGTTCTCTCATTACATTACACCCGGCCTCTTTAAGTCGCTTGTTCTCAAGAGCCGAGCGGGCCGGACGAGGAGCAGGACGCGGGTATTCAGCAGTCGTGCACGGCTGCAGATCAACGTTCATATCCAGATTTGCGAATATGTCCCGGGCGAAACTGTACCAGGAGGTCTCTCCCTCACTTGTCGAGTGGTATACGCCTATAAGATCGTGTTCGAGTATCTTCTCGGTCTGGCGCACAATATCGACGGTCCAGGTCGGGTTGCCGATTTGATCGTCAACGACCTTCAGGACAGTTACGCTTGGCGGGCTCCATCTGGGCCTGCAGCTTTCCCATACGGATCATGGTCCTGACGAAATTCTTCCCGTGCCGACCGTAGACCCAGGCGATTCTCAAGATGGCATGGTCGTGCACCAGATGCTGCACTGCCTCTTCGCCTTCCAGCTTGCTTCGGCCGTAGACTGTCTTCGGATTCGGTCGTGTCGGTTTCAACATAGGCCGAGCCCTTGGCGCCATCAAAAACGTAGTCGGTGGAATAGTAGAGCATCCGGGCGCCTATTTCAGCGCAGGCGTGGGCCACGTTCCAGGTGCCATCGCGATTTACCTCGAACGCCATATCGTGGTTAGCTTCGCAACCATCCACATCAGTGTAAGCAGCGGCGTGAATCACGATATCCGGCCGCGACCGTCTCACCACTTTAGTGATCTGCTTGAGATCTCGTATATCGACCTCAGGCAGATCAATGCCGGTCATCTGATGCATCGGAGCAAGGCCTACCATCAGATCGGTGCCGAGCTGACCCAGACACCCCGTTACGAGAATCTTACCATGTGCGGCCATCGGCTTCTTTCAGGACTCCGGTCAGGTACTCGCGATAGCTGTTGTCGGCCATCGCGTCGATGAGACCCGCAAAACGATTGCGGTCGATCATCCCCATCCGAAATGCTATTTCTTCGAGACAGGCGATCTTCTGTCCCTGGCGTTTTTCAATCGTAGCGATAAAATTCCCGGCTTCCAGCAAACTGTCGTGAGTGCCGGTGTCGAGCCAGGCTATTCCCCGCCCAAGTTTCGCCACCTGCAGCTTGCCGCGTTCAAGATAGACCCGATTGACATCGGTGATCTCAAGCTCGCCGCGTGGCGATGGCTTCAGGTTACGAGCTACCGAGACGACATCGGAATCGTATAGGTACAGACCGGTCACCGCATAAGGTGACTTCGGCTTGGCCGGTTTTTCTTCGATCGACTTGGCATTGCCGTCTTTGTCGAATTCCACTACGCCGTATCTTTGAGGGTCTTTCACATAATAGCCGAACACCAGAGCGCCGTCCTTGAATTGACGGGCTTCTCTTAGGAAGTCATACACACCGTAAAAGATGTTATCGCCCAGGATCAGCGCCACCGGGTCTCCTGCGATGAATTTCTCGCCCACCAGGAAGGCCTGCGCAATTCCTTGAGGCTTCGGCTGCACCTGATAAGTCAATCTCAATCCCAGACGGGAGCCGTCACCGAGAAGTTCTTCGAATCGCGGCGTGTCGTGCGGTGTGGAGATAATCAAGATATCCGTGATCCCGAAAAGCATGAGCGTCGAGAGCGGATAGAAAATCATGGGCTTGTCGTAGATCGGCAGGAGCTGCTTGCAGGCCACCTGAGTGACCGGATAAAGTCGGGTGCCGCTGCCTCCCGCCAGGATAATGCCCTTCTTCATCATGGGCTTCGTTCCTCTATCGATTGGAGTACATCATGTCGTAATATTTGAGATAAGCGCCGCTGAGACAACCGTCGAGCCAGGCCGTGTTATCCAGATACCATTTGATAGTAGCCTTCAGTCCCTGCTCGAACGTATGCCGCGGCATCCACCCGAGTTCTCGCTTAATGTAGGACGGATCGATGGCGTACCGACGGTCATGCCCGGGGCGATCCTTCACGTACTTGATCAGCTTCTCGCGCGGCGGACCACCGAGCAATTCATCCAGAATTCCACACAGGCGGCGAACCAACTCGATATTCTCGATTTCATTGTGGCCGCCGATATTGTACGTCTGCCCCGGCTTGCCCTTGTGGAAGACCAGATCGAGCGCCTCGCAGTGATCCTGAACGTAGAGCCAGTCGCGCACCTGACGGCCGTCGCCGTAGACCGGCAGGTCTTTCCCGGTTGTAGCATTCCGAATCATGAGCGGGATCAACTTCTCAGGGAATTGATACGGGCCATAATTGTTGGAGCAGTTGGTCGTAACTGTTTCCAGACCATACGTGTGGTGATAAGCACGCACCAGATGATCCGCGGCCGCCTTCGACGCCGAATAGGGCGAATTGGGACGGTACGGGCTTTCCTCGGTGAAATGACCCTCAGAGCCAAGTGAGCCGAAAACTTCATCGGTGGAAACGTGATGGAAGCGAAATGGCTTCCCGTCCTGATGAAGTCGCCGGGCCATTTCCAGCAGATTGAACGTGCCGTTGATATTGCTGTTGATAAACGCCGCCGGCCCGACTATCGAACGGTCGACATGCGACTCGGCCGCAAGATGAATGACCCCGTCGATCTGATTTCTTGCCACGCATTCTTTGAGGGCATCATAGTTGCAGATGTCGATCCGTTCAAAGCCGTAATTCGGAGCCTGTTCAATTGCTTTCAGGCTGGAGAGATTTCCGGCGTAGGTCAGACAGTCGACATTGACAAACAAGTAGTCCGGGTACTTGGGCACCATGTGCAAGAGGAGGTTGGAGCCTATGAAACCGGCGCCGCCGGTGACGGCTATATGTCGACTGAATTCTCTGGTCATTTTTTGTATCCCTGACCGTCAATTTCTGACCACGGCCAGTCGGTCGAGTATACGGCGAATATTCGCGGCTGTAAACATAAAATCCAGCGGCACAGCAGGTTGTTGCCTTGTGACCCGTTATAGGGGGCAGACGAGGAGGTCTGCCGCCCACGGAGTTGAGATCGCCACGGTATCAATGCGCGTCGGCAGATGTGGGCATCTGCCGGGCACGTGGCCAAACGGCGGGCCGGCACGTGTGTTCCCCGTTTCAAGGGGCAGACGAGGACGTCTGCCGCCCACGGAGTTGAGATCGCCACGGTATCAATACGAGCCGGCAGATGTGGGCATCTGCCGGGCACTTGACCAAACGGCGGGCCGGCACGTGTGTTCCCCGTTTCAAGGGGCAGACGAGGACGTCTGCCGCCCACGGAGTTGAGATCGCCACGGTATCAATACGAGCCGGCAGATGTGGGCATCTGCCGGGCACGTGGCCAAACGGCGGGCCGGCACGTGTGTTCCCCGTTTCAAGGGGCAGATGAGGACGTCTGCCGCCCACGGGGAAATTACAAATCCCTGCGTTATTGTAGTTGCACTCGCGAGCCGTCGCCGGATACTCGGTAGTAGTGATCGTCCTGCCAGAGGAGTCCCTCCATCATTTCTGGACCTGCCACGATATTATCGGCACCCCATACGAGGCCTCCAAAGTAGCCATCGATATGTTCATGCTGGCTATGCCCCACTACCACAGCCGAGGCTCCGAAATTCAGCAGTACCTGGCGCACTTCCGGCTCGGTCAATTGGTTGTATTTGCCTTCCACCGACCGGAAGAAGCCCCGGTACCAAAGAGGGCCCAGGACGCTGGTGAGAAATTTCGGCTCATCACTGAACTCCACCTGGGTGCCCCTAAGCTCCAGGTATTCGCGAACCCGGCGGTTGATTTCAGTAATGCTCCATCCACGTTCCGCGAGTTGCGGGCTGAGCCCGCCGTGTACGAAAATCACCGTGTTGAGTTTGATAATGGCATTTCTGGTGCGGAGCCACTGGCCCAGTTCAGTGTCCGGCCCGAGCAAATCGCGCAACGTGAGCCGGGACTTCAGCACCACGCCTCGCGAATAAACTTCGTTGACATCCCGACTCTCGCCGCGCAAATCCATCTTGTCGTGATTGCCGATCACGAAATGAACGTCTCCACCCACGCGCTGAGCTTCCTGTTCCAAACGATAGATCAGCCAATAGACCTCGGTTACTTTGTCGCCCCGGTCGCCGACATCGCCGACAACCACCAGGTGCCCTTTCCCCCACGACCAGGCCAGAGCGCTGTCGATGACTCCGGCTTTCCTAAGGAGTTGTACGAGTGCCTCGTATTCGCCGTGAATGTCGCTGACCGCGAAGAATTTGGTAACGTTCGGGAAGCTGTCCGGCTTGACGGCTGATAGGGTCGCTGGAATGTCCAGCATGGGCGCTGAATCATCGCAGCCGGCGCGAATATGCAGGGTGTCGACATCGGTATACTCTCGTTCGATCAGCGAATCATTGCAGATATAGAGCACCTCAGCCTTGTGGGGTTCGGTCCAAATGACATAGGGGCCGTCGTTGATGGGCGGCAGGGAGTCCGTTTGGGCGAGGATGGAGCCGGCAATCAGGAATAGACTGATACCGAGCGCGCTGATTCGTATGGAAGTTTTCATATTCATTGAGCAATCTCGTTTGGAAAGTAAAGAGCCGGCGCCCGGAATCGAACCGAGGACAGCCTGATTACAAATCAGGTACTCTACCAACTGAGTTACGCCGGCCGGTTTATAAGCGGGGGGAATTTAGCGATTGAAAGCCGTCAGCGCAAGTCTTGCAGCAACAGACAGCACCACCGGTTGTTGCGTCAGGTCTTGTTCCCGGGCCGCCCAAGGCGGAACGGGAATGTGACCTGACGCCTGAACATGACGCCGGCAGGTCACACTCGATCGTCCGCTGAAGCGGACAGCCGAGCAAGATCTGCTGGAACGATCGATTGCTTGCCCCCCACCCGACACACAATCATTCATCAGCGATGCCTCTGTAATCGATACCATGGAACACCCGCCAGCTCCCTTGAGACTGCAATAGCCACCTATACTTGAATCGTCCGTCAGAGTATTTCCAGAACATGACTCTCACATGTACCGTGTCATCCTCCTGCATAAGCGGAATACTGTGTTGCAGGTACCCGCCACGCGGATCGGGAGGTGAAGTCAATGTCACATCGCATTCGCCTTCGCCAGTCTGATTGCCGTACTTGGAAATGATCATATTATCGTGTAGGCCCATGTCGTCCAGATTAGCACTGGGCAACTCGACGTGGCCGCACTGTATCTGTGGTTCTCGATGATCTCCACAGCTCAAATTCAACGCCGCTATACCACAGACGATTGCCAGGCAACACTCCAAAGTCATTTCGCACAAAGACCTTGCGCTATTGGACCACACCGCCGTCGGCGTTTGCACCAACGGGTCTTTCCTTTGCATGGCGATTTCCTCTATCTAACCAAAAACTAGGTTGACGGGTCACTTAAGGCACCATGGCACTTCACTCACTGCTCATAGCGGTCCCCTCAAGGGCACATTATGCGGCGCCTCCACGCTACGAAACACACTCCAGTAGCTTCCATTCCAGTATAATTCTGTGTCCCTCTGCCTATCCTCGCCGCACATCCAGCGCAAGTGCTTAATCAGCACTGAATCTCCTGCCCGCATCATAGGGAAGTACATGTCCAACCCTACGAAGCGGTGACTCCGTCCATCCTCCCAAGTGACAATCCGATTATCCTCCATCTCGGGAGCGCCATAAAGGTCCACCATGATCTCGTACGACAGCCCGACAAGCCGACCGTCTGATACATATGGATTGAGGACCACGGTCTTCTGAAAGTAATACGCGAGAAAGACTACTGCAACCAGACTCAGAGAGCTTACCAGCACACATATACGGAGGATTTTGACCATAGCGCTCACTGCAATACCTACCGATCGTAATTCGACTCCGATGCATCAAGTCTTGTAGGTCGGGATGCTTGTCACCCCGACATCTGTCGGGACCACAAGGGTCCCGACCTACATATCCCCACAAGGCGCCGCTACATCTTCCGCTTCCACTTGACACCCTGAGCGGTGTCCTCGAGCACGATCCCCATCTTGAGCAGTTCGTCGCGGATCCGGTCTGACTCGGCGAAATTTCGGTTCTTCCGGGCCTGACTTCGCTCCGCAATGAGACCCTCTACCTTGCTGTCGAGTGATTCCTGCTTGATCTGAAAATCCAGCACTTTGTCGATCCGATGAATCGCTGTCAGCGCCTTGTCCCGTTCCGCCGCCGACAATTTGTTCTCCGAACGAAGTCGGTTGATATCGCGAATGAAATCAAACACCGCCCCGAGCGCCGGCGAGATATTCAGATCATCATCCATGGCGGCTTCGAAATCAGTTTCCAATCGCTTGACTATCTCCTCCGCCTCGCCGCTCGACTGTCCACCCGAAAACTCGGTCAGATTCGTGATGAAATCGTTGTACCGTTCGAGCGATTTGGCCGCCTGATCGAGGCCATCGAGCGTGAAATTCAACTGCATCCGATAGTGGGTCGAAAGCAATTGATATCGAATGGCCAGCGGCGAATACCCCTTCTCCAGCAGGTCCTTGAGCGTATAGAAATTGCCCAGCGACTTGGACATCTTGCGTCCCTCTATATTGAGGAACTCGCAATGCATCCAGTAATTGACAAACGTCTCGCCATTGGCGCCCTCAGACTGGGCGATTTCATTCTCATGGTGCGGGAACATGTTATCGACCCCGCCCGTGTGGATGTCAAAATGATTGCCGAGATATTTCGATGACATAGCCGAGCATTCTATATGCCAGCCGGGCCGTCCCTTGCCAAGTTCGGTCTCCCAGAACACATCGCCGTCGGATTCATCCCACGCCTTCCACAGCGCGAAATCCGAGACCGATTCCTTCTCGTACTCGTCGGCCGCTACCCGCGCACCCGCTTTCATGCCGCTCTTGTCCAGATGCGCCAGCTTGCCATAATCGGGGAACGCCGAAATTTTGAAATACCAGCTCCCATCGGCCTGATAAGCCAATCCCTTTTCGATCAGCTTCTTGATAATCACGATCATTTCCGGCACATGATCGGTCGCCGCCGGATAGTGTTCGGCCGGCTCGATGCGCAGCGAGTTGAGATCTTCGAAGAACGCCTTTTCGAATTTGGCCGTGTGTTGTTTCAGAGTGATTCCCTGGGCGCGGGAGTCGCGGATGGTCTTGTCGTCCACGTCGGTCAGGTTCATCACCTGCGTGACCTGGTATCCCTTGTATTTGAGATACCGCCGCAGGAGGTCTTCGAAAGTGTACGCCCTAAAATTGCCGATGTGGGCGAAATCATACACGGTAGGTCCGCAGGTGTACATCCGCACCGTTCCCGGAATGATCGGTTTGAATTCCTCTTTGACGCGCGACATGCTATTGCGAAAGACGAGCGGCATAACCTTCTAAGCCTCCGTGAATGATTTCACCGTTTTGGCGTCCAGCCTCTTTATTACCTCGGCCACCAGCTTGATCGTATTGTCATAGTCGGCCCGCGACAGTATTCCGTTGTGGCTGTGTATGTATCGCACCGGTGCGCCGATCACGATCGACGGCACCCCTACTCGGCTGACATGCACCCGACCGCCATCGGTACCACCCCGATCCATGGTCGTCAGATGGTACGGAATGCGTCCGGTCTCGGCGGTCTTGACCACCAGGTTCTTGAGTCCGACATTCGGAAGCATCGTGGCATCCATAACCAGAATGCCCGGCCCGGCCCCGAGCTTTTCGGCCTTCTTGAAGCCGTCCGGGGGGACATCCTGTGCTATGCCGACATCACACACGATGCAGACGTCCGGTTCACCCAGGTGCGCTATGGTCTGGGCGCCGCGCAGCCCGATTTCTTCCTGTACCGATCCGCATCCCAGAATCGTATTCGGGTGCTTGACTTTGTTGAGCTTCTTGAGAACTTCGATCACGACGCCACAGGCCATCCGATTATCGAACGCCTTGGAGAGGTACAGCTTGTCATTGTTCATGATCGTGAACTGGCTGTCCGGGACGATAGGATCGCCAACTTTGATGCCGAACTTCTTCTCGAGATCAAACTTCTCCATCACACCGCAGTCGAGGAACATATCCTTGATGTCGATGACCTTCTTGCGTTCGTCGTCCGGAAGCAAATGCGGCGGCTTGGAACCAACCACACCAATCACCGGGCCTTTTGAGGTCAGTACGCGCAACCGCTGGCCGAGCGCGACGTGCCCCCACCAGCCGCCCAGCGGCAGAAACTTGATATATCCTTCGCTCGTGATCTCGCGCACCATGAAACCGATCTCATCCATATGAGCCACAACCATGATCCGAGGCTTGTCCGACGCCCCCTTCTTGACCCCCATGATCGAGCCCATCTTGTCATAGTGAAGGCTGTCGGTCACCCGCTTCAACTCACGCGCCATCAGGCGGCGGATATCGGTCTCATGGCCGGAGACGCCATCGGTCTCGGTAAGTTCTTTCAGCAGCAGTTCAACTTTGTCCACACATCACCTCTTCCGGCTAGTCCATCCAAAATGCAATGGCGGCAATATATTGCAGTCGTATTTCCAGTGCAACTGCCGGAACGGCCTAATGTTCCAGGTGATCCAGCAGCTCGATTAGATTGTCGATCTTACGCAACGATGTCGGCATGTCAGACGGGTACTCGCGACCCGCTTTGGCTTTGAGAATCGCGTTCATTCCGATCCCGGTCGGCCCGAGAACATCCTCGATATATCGATCACCCACGTACAGACATTCGGGCGGCGCGTACCCGGCCAGATTGCAGGCCTGTATGAAAATATCACCGTGCGGCTTGCGAAGCCCAAACGTGGAACTGAACACCGTGAATTTCAGAAACGGCGCTATGCCAAACCGGTCCAGCTCCCTCATGTGGGCGCGCTCCGGAAAGACCGTATTCGAAACCAGCCCCATCACCGGATAAGTCTTCTTCAGAACAGCCAAAGTCTCGAGCGTATCCCCAAATATGTACAACTCCCGATCGACCGGCTCGTAATAAGCGTCGAAGAAAGCGTCCACCAGGGCATCATCGTAGGTGATATTAAGCGCATCGAACATGCGCGATACGACCGTGGGCACATCCCATTCGATCAGAGACTCCGATGCTTCCCGTCGATACGCCGACCTAATGTCCTCAAACGTCTGTTCTACTACGTCACGTGACGGCAAGTCGTATCCTTTGGTCATCAGGAATTGCCGCCCGGACTCCAGGCAAATCAGGTTGAGCTCGTCCCAGGGGATCGATTCGTATTCGATCAGAGTTGAGCCGAGATCAAATATGAGGGCGCGCGGTCTAAGTTTTTCCATGTATGAATCAATCTTTCAGGGCCGATTCGATGATCATAGCCACCAGTTTGTCGAACTCTATCCCCTCGCACTTGAACGCCATCGGTGCGAGCGACAGCGCGGTCATCCCGGGCAGAGTGTTAATTTCCAGACAGTAGAACCTTCCGTCCGGTTCCAGGATGAAGTCAACCCGGGCGAGCCCGCGGCAACCGAATTACTTCAAACACCGCTGTAGCCGCCTTCTGAATTCTTCCTGCGATATCGGCGGGGACATCGGCGGGGGCGATGTATTCGCTCTTCCCCTTCGTGTACTTGGCCTCGTAGTCGTACAGTCCGCCTTTGGGACGGATTTCAACAATCGGATAGGCGCGGCCGTCGAAAACTGTAACGGTCAGCTCGCGACCGGAAATATATCGCTCGACCAGAACTTCGCGGCTGTGAATCGCACACTGCTTGACCGCTTCGAGTATTTGTGACTTCTCGGTCACTTTGGTCAGGCCGATAGTCGAGCCGCCGTCATTAGGCTTTACAATCAGTGGCAGAGGCAGAGTATCAGCGATCTGCTTTACGACAGACTCCGGTGTGATTTCGGAAGACAGACGGAACATCCTGCCATCGGGTGTTGGCACACCGGCCGCAACCATCAGCCGCTTGGCCAACGCCTTGTCCATTGCCACTGCCGACGCCGCCATACCGGATCCGGTGTATTTCTTTCCCGCCAGTTCCAACAGATTCTGGATCGTGCCGTTCTCGCCCTTGCCGCCATGCAGAGCCAGGAAAACGACATCGACATCGCGGTAATCGGTCGCAAACGACTTGACCAGCGCACCCGGTTCGGGTGTCGCTATTGAAGCGACATCGTAGGGCGCCTTGCCACCTTCGAGCAGAAGGCGACCATTGCTATCGATCAAAGACTGCCCCGTGCCGGAGTCGAGCGCCTTGACCTCATGCCCCAGCTTCATGAGCGCTTTGCAGATCGCCGCGCCGCTGTTGAGCGATACCGCCCGTTCGTTGGAATCACCGCCGACTAATACTAGTACTTTCAATTCTCTTTGCCTCTGCGCCTCTTTTTGGCCCGACGAAACAGATACCAGGCGACTAGCGCAACAATAATCACCCACGCGATGTAATTGTAGGTGGCCAGGAAGGACTTAATCTGGTCCAGATGCGCCACCAATTTGTACCCAAGAAACATCAGAAGGCTGGAAAACAAAAGGTACGAAATCAGCGTATAGGCGATCAACCGGTAGACCGGATAAGCGGCGATCCCGGCTCCCACCAGCAGCGCCACCCGAATCCCGACCGCGAAACGCGAACTTACCAAGATCAGGCCACCCCAGCGGTCGAATTTGGCCTCGGCCCGGGCGATGTGCCTCGCCGAAAAGTAGCGATAATTCTTCCTGATGAAGAACCCGCGCCCAAAATGATGTCCGATACCATACATGGTCACCGCCGAAATCATCCCGCCGACACAGACTGCGGTCATTGCCCACGCCGGATCGAGACGATCCAGCGCCACCAGACAACCTGCCGCCACTATGAACGCATCACCGGGAAATGGCGGGAAGAAATTCTCGATCATGCACGCCACCAAAATCGCCAGGTACACCCATAGCGAACCGTGCGCGAACACCTGATCAAGCCAGACGTTGATTTGTGGCAAATAGTCACTCATGGAAGATCGCCAGGCAGACGGCTGACGCGGCAATACCTTCTTCGCGTCCGACAAACCCGAGCCCTTCACAGGTAGTAGCCTTCACACTCACACGATCCGGCGTGATCTTGAGAATCTCGGCGATACGATTGCGCATCGTTTCGATATACGGCAGCAGTTTCGGAAGTTCGGCCATCACCGTACAATCGACATTGCAGATATCGTCACATCCCGCCGCGTATAGTTTTCGGACTACCTGCGCGAGCAGTTCTGCCGAGTCGGCGTCTTTGAATTTGGGATCGGACGGCGGAAAATGGCGGCCGATATCGCCCAAAGCGGCCGTGCCCAGAAGCGCGTCGGCGATGGCATGAAGCAACACATCGGCATCGCTGTGGCCGAGCAGTCCCTTCTCGAACGGGATTTCTACCCCGCCGAGTACCAACCGACGCCCAGCCACCAGACGGTGGATGTCAAACCCTTGCCCTATTCTCATTCGGGAAAGCTTGCTGTCAGACATCACCGCCCCCTTTTAAGAGCGCCTCAGCCAGTTTCATATCTTCGCGGTTAGTGATCTTCAGATTTGGAGCGGTCGCTTCGACCACGCAGACTTTGTAACCCGCGGTCTCGACCAGAGCGGCGTCGTCAGTTGCATCTTGTCCGGCCACGGCCGCACGGCGATGCGCCGCTACAATCAGGCTGTACTCGAACACTTGCGGGGTCTGGGCTGTCCAAAGATCGTTCCGGTCCTGGGTCGAGAGGATATATCCGTCTTTGACCCGCTTTACCGTCTCGATCACACGGGTCGCCAATATTGCCGCTTTGTGAGTAGCGGCTTCTTTGACTACCGCATCGATATCGACCGGTGACACCAAGGGCCGGGCGCCATCGTGTATTGCTATCAGACGCGTCGAAGTCGAGAAGCTCTCCAGACCTCGAAGAACCGATTCCTGCCGTGTCGCTCCTCCCGCCATCACGCCGATGACTTTCTTGAAATCGTAAGGGGCGAGGACCTTTTCCTGCGTGTACTGAATCTGGTCTTTCGCAACGACCAGGGTGATATCGTCAATCGACGCGGCTTCTTCGAATCGCTGGATAGCCCATACCAGCAGCGGCTTGCCCGCCAGTGTGCGAAACTGCTTGGGCAAGGCCCCGCCAAACCGGACCGAGCTTCCGGCCGCTACAATTAGTGCCGAGGTTTTCATCGGCCCCGAATATAGGTCCCCAAACCGTGCCAGGAAAGCGTTTATAGGATCAACATGGCGTCGCCGTAACTGTAGAACCGGTACTCGTTAGCGACGGCTTCGGCATACGCACCGAGAACCTGCTCGCGCCCAGCAAAGGCCGCCACTAACACCAGAAGCGATGACTTAGGAAGATGGAAATTGGTAACCAGGTGGTCTACAAATCGAAATTGATGACCGGGCTGGATATATAGATCGACCATCCCCTCAAACGGGAGAATCCGCTCGCCGTCGTGCGGCGCCGATTCCAGGGTCCGCACCGAAGTTGTCCCGACCGCGAAAATCCGCCCGCCCGCCTGACGAGTACGATTCAGGGTATCGGCGACCTCGGATGACAGGGTGGCATATTCCGGATCGACCGTATGAGCTTCGATTTCGTCAACTGTGATCGGCTTGAAAGTCCCGGGCCCGACATGTAAAGTGACTTCGCACAACGCCACACCCTTGTCATGAATCTTTCGAAGCAGACTTCGCGTGAGATGAAACCCGGCCGTCGGCGCCGCCACCGCTCCGGTCTGGTCGGCCTTGGCGAACACGGTCTGGTAGCGCTTCATGTCAGTTGGAGCATCCACACGATTGATATACTGCGGCAGCGGCACATGGCCATACTTGGAAATGATTCTCTGACGAGAAGGCGTTGAATCGAATGCCACCCGCCACCGACCATCTCCGATGTAACTTTCAAGCGTGACAGAATCTGACTCGCTGAACGCGATCCTCTCCCCCTCGTTGAGCCGTTTCGATGGCTGTACCAGCGCCTCCCAGATTTCGGCGGACCGTGACTGAGCCCCACTATCCGTCATTGCGAGCGGAGATGGCCCGCCGTCAGGCGGGGCATCGACGCGTGGCAATCCCGATTTCCTGACTAGAAATATCTCCACCTGACCACCGGTCGCACGCTTGCCCAGCAGCCTCGCCTTAAACACCCGCGTGTTGTTGACCACCAGCGCATCACCCGGCCTGAGATAGTCCAGTGAATCAGAAAAGCGGGCATGACGAATCTCGCCGCCTGAGCGATTTAGGACCATCAGACGCGATTGATCCCGTCGCCGCGACGGATGCTGGGCGATCAGTTCTCGAGGAAGATTGTAATCAAAAAGAGATAGTTTCATGAGAGCGATCCGGCTTACGGGCCGGGGGCTCGGTCATACGGCTTTGAACAAGGTCAGGCGGTCGATCCAAATCTGGGTAAGCGCCTTCTGCTCAGGCGTCAGACCATTGGTCAGCTTGCGACCCTTGAGATGCTCGGTAAGAGCTTCCAGGGCAATGCGAGTATCACTGACAGTCAGGATCTCGCCGGTTTCCTGTTTGAGCTTGTCACGGAACTTGACGGTCTCCTTGATGAGCGTATTGACCACCTGGACCGCTTCCTGACCGCCACGGCCCAACTGGACGCACATCGAGTCGACCAGCAACCGAAGTTGCTCGTCCGTGAGTGCCTTAATTTTATCCGTCAAACTCAAACATCCTCCAAATCAGCTTACAGGGCGTGCAAAGTGCGCTCTGATTACATCGGGTGCAAGCGGAATTACTAAACCCCCCAAACTATCTGAAGTTCCCCCCAAAGACGAGATAGCTCAGAACATGTCGCG
This sequence comes from uncultured candidate division Zixibacteria bacterium, assembly GCA_963735035.1. GTDB lineage: Bacteria > Zixibacteria > MSB-5A5 > GN15 > FEB-12 > JAGGTI01. The sequence goes on along the minus strand of CAVTJJ010000006.1, from coordinate 436,083 downwards.
TTGTGGATTGTGGGACAACAACATACCGAGATGCTTGGCCGCCTCGGCGGAGACTACCCGTCCGCGCCGGGTTCGTTGAATATAGCCGATTTTGAGCAAAAACGGCTCAACCATGTCCACTAGCGTATCGATTTCCTCATTCAGGGTCGCGCCTAACGCCTCGATTCCAACCGGGCCGCCCTGGTAATATTTGATGATCGTCTCGATCAATTTCCGATCGAGCCCGTCCAGCCCCATGGAGTCAATACCTTCGACCTCCAGCGCCTGAACCGCCATCTCAGGGGTAACTTTGCCGTCCCCCTTGACCGCAGCATAATCACGAACGCGGCGCAGCAACCGATTCGAAATACGGGGTGTGCCGCGTGAACGAACCGCCACCACTTTCGAAGCTTCCGGATCAATGCTGATGTCGAGCAATGCCGCCGAACGAATGACCACCTGCGCCAAATCTTCCGGCGGATAGAAATCGAGATGATAATACAGCCCGAACCGGTCACGCAACGGCGCCGAGAGCATCCCCGCCCGGGTGGTGGCGCCGATCAACGTGAATCGCTTCAGGGGGACATTGATGACTTTCGCGAACGCGCCTTTATCCACCACGAAATCTACTTTGAAATCCTCCATCGCCGGATAGATGAACTCCTCGATCACCGATGACAGCCGGTGGATTTCGTCGATGAATAGAACATCACCCTCGTTCAAATTCGTGAGAATTCCCATCAGGTCGCCGGCGCGCTGCAACGATGGCCCCGAAGTCGAAATGATCTTCGATCCCATCTCGCGGGCGATAATATGCGCGAGCGTGGTTTTCCCCAGCCCGGGTGGGCCGTACAGAAGCATATGCTCGACCGGCTCGTTGCGCCCCCGCGCCGCCTGAAGCAGCACCTGCAGTTTTCCGCACAGCTCCCGCTGCCCGATGAACTCCTTAAGCGTCTGCGGCCGGAGCGAATACTGGGTCAGGTCCTCGTCGGGACCGAGCTGATCCGCGCCTACTATCCGTTCGATACCCATCAGGCGTCACCCTTGGACGTCAGACTGGACTTGAATACGAGCGAAATCAGGTCTTCCGCCTGGTTTACTTTCGGGTCGGTTTTCAGAGCAGCGTCGATCATAGTTTTGGCCTCACCGCGAGTATACTGCAACTGCTCGAGAATCGCCATCGCTTCTTCGACAAAAGGCGCGGCCACGCTCGGTTTGGCCGCCAGAGGCTCTGAGCCGCGCGCCAGGGCGAACCGAGCGCACTTCCCGACCAACTCCGCTATAATCTTGTCAGCAAGCCGCCCACCGACCCCGGGGAGCCGTTTGAGCGTACCAGCGTCTTTGGTCTCAATGGCGGCCGCTATCTCGCTCACCGGCAGAACCAGCGATTTCAGCCCCTTGGTGACCCCCATGCCGGGCACCTGAAGATAGAGCGAGAAGAATTCCCGGTCGATCGGGTTGATGAACCCCACGAGCCGTCGGGTAGTGGCTCGAGCGACGGTCGCCCGCCTCGATGTAATAGAGCGTCTCGAACTGGATTTCCGAGCCGATCCGGTTGTCGTCTTTGAGACGGTCCACCAGCGCCGACGGGAGCCGGATCTCGTAGGAGACTCCCCCGTTTTCGATCAGCGCCGACTGCTCGGCTATCTGGACCAGCACGCCACGGATACGACTTATCACGACAGGACCTCCTGATGTTCGAGCGAGCGGCAGTGGCAGAGCGCAATCGCGAGCGCGTCGGCCACGTCGGGCGGATCGGGCACTTCGAGCAAGTTGAGCGTGGAGCGCACCATGCGCTGCACCTGGGCCTTGGTGGCATGGCCGTTGCCGGTGAGAGATTTTTTGATCCGCGTGGAGGCGTACGGGAAAATGGCCAGCCCCGCCTCGGCCGCTTTGTTGAAGATGACACCGCGCGCGTGACCCATGATGATGGCGGTTTTCGGATGCGAGTAGTGCGAGTAGAGTTCTTCGACCGCCAGCGCCTGCGGCGAAAACTGCGCGATGATCCGGCCGATCTCGCAGCCGATTTCGCGAAGCCGCTCGCCCATGTCGGCATGCGGGTTTGTGCGCACTACTCCCGCCTCGACCAGCTTGATTTGCCGGTCGTGGACGTCGAGGATGCTATAGCCGGTGATATTCAGACCCGGATCGATCCCAAGAACACGCATGGGAAGAGGATAGGGAGTGTAGGAAGGGAATTCAATTAAAAACAGGGCCGTGATCGCTGCTCTACTGACTCCACGCACATCAAGAAGGTCACTAATCAAACTTCTTGCGCAAAGCTTCAAGTACCTCAAGTTGTACGGCCCTGGAACATTTGCGGATGCGGGCTATGAGGTTACGTGCAGATTCAGAAGCTGGTTGAATGTTGGACCGCCCCTGATTACACGCAGAACAGAGTACTCGGAGGTTGTCCTTCTCATCTGACCCTCCTTGACTCTTGGGGAAAATGTGATCAATGTGCAAACGGAGTTTACGCTTCGGATCGAAGGGATCAGGATCCCCTGGGCCCGCACCACAATGCTGGCAAGTATAACCGTTGCGCTCCAGAATCTCCGTTCGGAGCTGCGGGGATATACCTCTGTCGATTACCGGATGGCGATCGAGACTTTCAAGAATGTACTCCCCCGGTCGAAGGTCGTGACGGTCATTGTGAGTCCGAATCTGCATTCCTTCGTCGTCTTTCAATTCGCGGATGCGCCTCGCGTATTCGCTAATACCCGCGACCTTTCTGATTTCCTGCGTAGTCACTACCTTGCCTACGTGTTTCTCTAAGAAGCTTCTGATTCTGTCTCTTGCACTCATGCGGGAACCCCCTTTTGGAGATACGAAGTAAGTCGTTCTTCAAGCTTTGCGACGTTCTTGGTTTGGCACTCCCAAACCGTCAAGACGCGCCATCCTTGACGTCTTAGCAATCTACGGATTGACTGGTCGCGCTCAATGTTATTGTCGAGCTTCTGATTCCAGAACTTGGCATGTGTACTCGGCCTTGAGCTCTTACGGCATCTACGGTGGCCGTGCCAAAAGCAACCATGGACAAAGACCACTGTGTGATGCTTTCTTAGCACAATATCCGGTTTCCCCGGCAGAACTCCGACTGATAATCTGAATCTGTAACCGAGACGGTGAAGGGTTGACCGCACGACACATTCCGGCTTGGTGTCACGACCCTTTACACGAGACATGATTTCGCTTCTCTTCCGCTTCGAGAAGACATCAGTCATCACTTCTTACCATGCAATAGAAGTGCATAAACACAATCTGCCACTCTAGCCGCCATCATCGGCGGCACTGCATTCCCTATCTGCTTTGCAATCTCGATCTTAGTGCCAACAAAACGAAAGTCATCCGGGAATGACTGTATCCGAGCTGCTTCTCGATGGGTAATAGGCCTATGTTCGGACGGATGGAGATATCTGCCCTTCTCAGGTTTGAAGAACTCCGTACGAATAGTGAAAGCTGGGCGATCCCACCATAGCCTTCCGAACAAATCCGTTCCTCCACTCTTCTTGCGAATCCAACATGCGGGGGTTAGCTCTGGCACCAAACGTTGTAGGTCAAACCGGTTCATTCCTTCTTTGGGTATGGCTTTGTATCGGAGGAGACTGGTTTCTGTCGGCCGCCTGCCAAAGTGTAGATCCATCGGCGGAGCCACGTCTCGAATCTCAGTACCGGCAGGATTTGGAAGGTCCCAAATGACATCGCGTAGTGTTCGCCAAGCCTCTGGGTTTTCGAGGTAATTCCCGTTACCGTTACCATCGCCAAAACCAAGCTGTATACTCCGCTTGCGATTCGCGGGCGCTATGTGCGTCTTTTTTGGGGGAAAATCTGACTTGGGATCGGACACTTTAGACCCGACGATGAATGCCCGATATCGCACTTGTGGCACACCATAGTCTGCCGCGCACAATTTGGCTGCGACGACTCCAAAACCCATCGACTTTGCAGCTTTCTCTATACTTGCGTGTTCATCTGTTCCCAGCAATTGCGGGACGTTTTCCATGACAAAGACCTCGGCCCCGCTTCGCTTCACAATGTCGAGGAACGGTTTCCACAATTGTCGTCTTGCGTCTCCTTCTCTGTCTTTGTTCAGGAGACTGAACCCCTGACAGGGTGGCCCTCCGATAACGACATCTGCTTTTGGGACAGTGAACGATCTGCTTCGAAGGATCGTCTCGATGTCGCCTATTTGGCAATGTTGCCCAAAATTCACGTTGTAAGTTGCTGCGGCAGATTGGTCCGTATCGTTGGCCCAAACCGGTTGAAAGTTGTGGCCAAAGCGACTGCTGAAACCGAGAGATAACCCCCCTGCTCCAGCAAACAGGTCAATAAGACGGAAGGCGTGCTTCTGTGACAGCTTCTTTCCGTTGACTCTCGAAAAGAACACGTCCGCTTCCGAAATTTGCGTCTTCCTGTGACCTGACATCCAATTCTCCATATTATCCTCCCTTGATAGTTATCATAAATCTATCCCTCATATTTCACAACAAGAATCACATTTGAAGGGTGAGGGGCAAAAATGTGTGACAGGCAGCCCAGAGTGCCCCCGCCCGAGAAGGTTGATTTCGACACCCTTGGGCCCTCCGTCTTCGCGGAGGGTGACTGAACAATAAGAAGAAGGGGCGGCGTGTGGTCGCCGCCCCGTTTGGCGTATCAAGAATGTAAGGACTGGTGTTTTCTTATTGGCAGGTTCGAAGCGGACCTGCCCTACAATTTCTTCGTGCCACCCTTCGTCAAGCTCAGAGCAGGCTCAGCTCAGGGTGACTTAGTGTGCTATTTCTTCGCTAAGCCGTCGGCGACCGAGACCGTGATGCCCCATTTTTCGGGATGGCGCGGCGCGGCACGTGTTCCAGTTGCCGTACGAGTGCGAACCGTCCGTCTCGAAATACACCACGTACGTTCCGGCCTTCAGCAAAATCGTATCGTCACACACCCGGTTCTTCTCAGCGCCACCGGCATGATCGGTCTTCCGATAAGTCATCTCCCAGACCGTTCTCCCCGTCTCGTCATTGTCGATCCAGCCATAGTCGGCCATATCCCCGTCTACCCCCTCGCCCATAGCGTAAATACGGACCTCGGTGTCCTTGGCGAGCGTGAATTTCTCGCGCCGACGTTCATCGTCGCGCACCCGGGTAATCCGAACCAGGTGTTCGTACCTTCGAGAGTCTGAGCGTCATCGATCATTCGGAAACCGATTGCCGCCGGCTCGCCCTTGGCGTAAATCGCCATACCGTACGCGCTGGCATCGTAGGGCGCCGCCACGTTCCAGTTGCGGTATGAATGCGAGTCATCGGTGACATAGTACGCGACATACTTGCCGGGCTTGAGTTCCACAGAGCCGTCGAACATCCGGTTCTTGTCGCCGCCGCCCGCAGGTTCGGTGTTGCCGCGATCCATCTCCCAGATCGCTTCGCCGGTAGAAGCGTCTTCGATCCAGCCATGATCGACAAACTCATGATCGTTGTCCGAGTATTCGCCGATAGCATAGACCGAAAGCGTGGCCGGTTTGGTCAACTCGAAGGCCTGCTCGAAACTCTCGTTGTCGCGGGCGCGGGTGAAATCGATAAGCGGCTTGCCGCGCTCGTCCTTGACCTCGGTCAGATGAAACGCCGCCGCTTTGAAATCGGTCCCCGGCAGAAGCGTGATGCCCCAGTTCATCGGGTCGAACGGCGGCTCCATGTTGAAATCTTTCCACGAATGGGAATCATCGGTGACATAGTGAAGAACGTAGTTGCCCTTTTCGAGTCGGACCTGGTCGTTGAAAACCCGGTTCTTGCGTCCGCCACCGGCCCGCTCGGTATTGAACCGATCGATTTCCCACACCCGCTCGCGGTTGGCGGTGTTGATTATCCAGCCGAAATCACACGGCGTCTTGGTGCCGGCCGGGTGTTCGACCAGAGCGTAAATCTTGATATTCATCGGCTCGTCAAGCGTGAACCCCTGCTCGATATTTTCATCGTCGCCGAGACGGTTGAATGCCACCAACGCTCCCGGAATCTCGCCCGTCACATCGAACGCTTTGAAATCAGTCGCCTTGAGTTCATCGGATGAGAGCTTGACATAGCAGTCGTCCAGGTTGCGGGTCCAGTCGTAGTTGTCGTAATCTTCCCAGTCGGCGTCTTTGTTGTCGATCAGATCGCTCAGGACGTCATAGAGGTCCTTGCCGCCGCTGAACGTGAAGCTGCCGTTGCTCCACTGGTTGCCGGCGTACATGTAGAGTTCGTACTTCCCTGGTTCGAGAAACTTGCTCTCTTCGGTTTTGCGCAGGAGCCCACGAAGACCTTCGCGGGAACTGTTGGTGTAGGTCATCGACCAGACCAGGGCGCGCGTCTTGGTGTCGATAATCCAGGCGTAGACGCCCAGGCGACGGTTCTGAGGCTGGCGCAGACCGACCGCGTCGATATTGACCTCGCCGCCCTTGAGCAGTTCGAATCCGGCCGTCTCGATCTGACCTTCGCGAAAATGGTCGATGTTCGCGATTACTTCTGCCCCGGCCGAGGATGTGAATACGGCCGCCACCAGCGTAACCAACGCAATTAACAGCTTTGTGCTCATACGGCTGTCCCTTTGAGTAGAGGTCTCTGCCAATTTGGTCTATCTACACGGATGTTACGACGGCGCCGGTCGATTTGTTTCAGAGCCAATTTACGGTCTGAAAATGAAAACCCCTGCGGAAGCAGGGGTTTGGAATTTGGTGGAGCTAGGGAGGGTCGAACTCCCGACCTCTTGACTGCCAGTCAAGCGCTCTCCCAACTGAGCTATAGCCCCAATGGCGGCCCAAGTATATCGGCGTTATCGACCAATGTCAACGATTATCGAGTCGGTACGGGTCAGGTTGTTGGGATCCTGGCTCAAATTATGCTCGCGTTGAAAGGCCTCAGGCCAGTCATCGCGAGGCCCGACCCGGTCGGGGGCCGTGGCGATCTCAAGAGGCGTGGCGGGAGTGAGGTTACGTGCCCGGTCCGCCGCGGCGGACCCACATCTGCCGGCTCGCGAAGATACCGCCGAATTGAATTTGGGGCTTTCTCGGCTAGTCCTAAGCATCGATTTCGAAAGAAGGTCTCACTTGTCCAGTCTCAGATTGGGTACGTGGAGTCACCCGTAAACTCTCCAATTGCGGGGCTTTACAGCTAAGTCGTTGGCAAAAAAAGGATTGACAAAAGGGACCAGCTTGACAAGATTGGCCCGATTGTTGTTAAACAAACCCTAGACCGATTGAACACTCGAAGCCTTTGTACGTCCTTGATTTAGATAGAGCTCTGGGAAACCATGAACGATAACGTCCCAGAGTTGCTGCAGAGATTCGTTCAGGGCGATAGCACCGCTTTTGCCGGGCTGGTCGCCCGGTATCAGAAGAAGGTCTATACGCTGGCCTTCCAGATGCTGGGCAACCATTTGGACGCCGACGAAGTAGTGCAGGAGACCTTTGTACGGATCTACCGACGACGAAAGGAGTTGACGGATGTAACCAACTTCACCTCGTTCCTGGTGCGGGTAGCCACCAACTACGCGATTGACCTTCTTCGTAAGCAGAAGGGTCACAGTCAGATAGATGACTCTACCGCACTCCCCGGCGAAGTCCAGATGGAACTGGCCCGACACGTCAAGACGCCGCAGGACGACCTAAGGAACAAGGTGATGATGGAAGAGATCCGAATGGCGCTGGACACTCTGCCACCAAGACAGAAGACCACGGTGCTGCTGCACGATGTCGAAGGCTATACGAAGACAGAAGTGGCCGGCATCTTGGATTGTCCCGAAGCGACCGTTCGATCCAACCTGCACATAGCTAGAAAAAAGCTCAAGGCGATACTTAAGAAGCGCCTTTCCGCCAAGGAGTAAGAATGACATGCTTGTATTTTAGATCGCTCCTGGACGATCTTCTGGACCGGGAGCTCCCTCCCCCGCTCGAAACCTCGGTACGAGCCCATTTGAACGTGTGTGTCTCCTGTCGGGAGGAATACGAAGAGACCGCGCGTCTGCGCCAGTTGATGTCCGGGCTGACCGTTCCCGAACCGTCGGATTCCTATTGGCAGGAATCGGCGGACCTCATTCGGGCCCGAACGGTCGAGACGCCGGAGTTTGTAGTGGTCTCGGACGAGATCGCGCGTCGGTCGGTCGAAAGAAGGTCATTCTATCGCGCTATGATAGCGGTGGCGGCTTCTCTCGTAATTTTCTTCGGATCGTTGTTGATCGGCTCTTCGTCACCCTTCAGCGGGGAGCCGCATCTTAGCTCGGTGACTTCGGAAGACCAGGCATCGCCTTCCCGGGTCAACTATATATCAGACGATGAGCAAGCGCTCATCGCCGGCAGCATGCTGTTGGTAGGCACCCCCGGTATGCTGGCCAGTTCGTCCGGTCTCGGCCTTTCGTCGGGAACCGGCGGAGGTAGATGAGGACTAACTGCAAACGGAGTGACCTGCCTAATGACAAAATCCAAGTACGCGCTTCTGTGGGCGTGCGTCTTGTTGCTGAGTGGATCGTGGCTGAGTTCCTGTGATCAGGGAACCAAGAAAGTCCACATCCGCTACAAGCACGTCCCCGGCATGAAAACCACCTCTCAGCAGATCGCTCGCGGAATGGTAAAGGTCGAAGATCGCGATACCAAGCGGGTGCTGCAACACGAGTATGTAGAGTCTACACTCGACATCGCCAATGAGGTGCGTCGCGTTCTCGAAGACTCAACCGCCGAGATCGTATCCACCCAAAACTCGCAATGGCGTTCCCGCAACTTGCTGGACAAAACCTCCTCCGATACGACCAAGTCATCGCCGATGGAAGGTCCGCCAATTCTCGAGTATATGAAACCGAACGGCCGTATGGTGGACATGGAGTTTGCCTCGGACACCACTAAGGGAAATCTGGATTACCTGAAAGAATACTACAAACAGGGCTACCCGGTATTTCCAGACGTTGAAGTGGGTCAGGGATATTCCTGGACTCAAACCACAACCGTGGTCCTGCCTGAGGGTCCCGTGGAAGCGTCCACGACGTACACTGTCAAATCGTTTGCGCGGGAGCGCGGATACGACTGTGTTGTGATCGAATATGACGGCACCTGTATCATCCCGCTTCCCAGCAGAAAGGCCAAGCAATACGAGTTGGTTTCGGGCGTGGACAAGATCACCTCGAAAGGGCACTTGTATTTTGCCTATACCGAAGGGATCCTCGTGTCGGTCAAAGAGCGATATATACTCGACAGCGACCGAGTGCTCAAGGAGAGCATGACCGAACCTGAGGCAGGTTTCCAGCCCGGTCAAAAAGTAAACGTCAAAGTCGGAATTGAATACGACGCCGATTTCTACGTCACCAGCTTGAAAATGCCGTAAGCCGCCGACAGACTAAATCAATTCTGCCCCCGGTTCTCTTGAGCCGGGGGCTTTTTTGTGGGAAATTGCGAAGCAAGAAGCGATCATTTCCAGATAGATAACTGCTCAACATAAGAATTGACCATGACTCCTGAACAGTTGGCCGCGTACATCGAACATACCATCCTTCGCCCCGAAGCTACTGAGACAGATATCCGTCGCGTCTGCCGAGAAGCATTGCAGTACAACTTCGGCGCTGTCGTCGTGAACCCGGCGAATGTGATCGCAGCCGCAGAAGAGATCAAGGAAAGCTCCGTCCGTCTCGTAACGGTGGCCGGATTTCCTCTGGGGGCTTCGAGGACCGAAACCAAGATTGTCGAGGCGGTGCGCGGCGCTATTGACGGGGCTTCCGAAATTGACCTGGTGGCAAATATTGGCTGGCTGACAGGCGGCGAGTACGATAAGGTCGAAAGCGAGATCAGCCAGGTGCGGCGAACGCTGCCGGTCGGAACAGTATTGAAAGTCATAATCGAAGCACCTCTTCTAAGCCGCCAGCACCAAATCGATGCTGTCCGCACGGTCATCAACGGCGGTGCCCAGTTTGTCAAAACCGGAACCGGTTTCTCCGGCGACGTAACAGTCGACCAGGTGCGGACTCTTGTCGAGGCGGCGAACGGCCTCATACAGGTCAAAGCGGCGGGTGGGATTCGCACCCCACAGCAATGCTGTGATATGATCGAAGCGGGAGCTACTCGCATAGGATGCTCCGCGTCGGTGAAGATACTTGAAGCCATGATAACATCCGCTGACGACACCCCCAATCACAGTGACTAGAGTTCTCCGGGCTTTCCCTTCAAGGCCAAAATGATTTGAACTTATCGGGCTGCCGAGCTATATTAGTAGTGTATGGTGGAAGAAAAGACCGAGCCCAAACGGCCGTTTATCGGAATGCATTTCAAGTGTTGCAACCAGTACAGCCGCATTTACTTGAACCGGGACGGGACCGCCTTCGTAGGCTGGTGCCCCCGTTGTGCGGTTAAGGCGGAAGTGGCCGTCTCCCCCGACGGCAGCAAGTCGCGCTTTTTCACGGCGGAATAGTCCCGGGGTGAGGCTGTGGTACTGCTTAGATCCAAAATAGTCGTCGTTCCGTTGGGAGACGTTGATTACATGGTGGTCAACCGTCTGGCCTCGGCTATCGGGCCGGTTTTCAACCGCTCGGTCGATATCCTCAAGGGCATGAAAATCCCTCCGGAAGCCTACAACGTCGCCCGCAGTCAGTACTATGCACAGGTCGTCCTGGCCAAACTGGAGCGAACCAAAGCCAACAGCCGCGAGAAAGTGATTGCCGTCTGCGAAGAAGACCTGTATGTACCCGACGAAACGTACGTGATGGGCTGGAGCGACCGCCTGTCCGGGACGGCGGTGGTGTCGCTTTACTATATCCGGCAGGAGTTCTATGGACTTCCCGAAGACGAACGCAAAGTGTATCCTCGGCTGTACAAAGAAGCCGTACACCAGCTCAGCCATCTGTTTGACCTGACCGAGTGTCGCAACCCGAGATGTGTGAACTATTTCAGCCAGGAGATGCTGGACATTGATTCCAAGTCGGAGAAATTTTGCGACGTTTGTAAGCGGCAGCTTACCGGCATGGTCTGATCACGAAACACTCCTACCCCGGCGACACTTCGGCAGGGCAGCATGACACTCGAACAAATCATTGATTTTCTGAGGGACTCACCCGAGATCAAGGGGAACATTGCGCACTGGAAGACTTTCCCACCCAAAGCGGCGCGACTGGTTGATTTCCCGGAAGATATAGATCGACGCTTAGTGGCCGGTTTGAGAAAGCGGGGCATCGAGCAGCTATACACCCATCAAGCCAAGGCGGTGGAAGAAGTATTACAGGGCCGCGATGTAGTCGTGGTCACCCCCACCGCATCTGGCAAGACGCTTTGCTACAACTTGCCGGTAATTCACACGGTTTTGAACGACTCAAACGCCCGAGCGCTTTACCTCTTCCCCACCAAGGCGCTCTCCCAGGATCAGCTTTCCGAACTTCACGATCTGATCACCGAGCTCGAAGTTGACATCAAGACTTACACTTTCGACGGCGACACACCTCAGACCGCCCGACGCCTGATTCGCTCGGCCGGACACATAGTGGTCAGCAACCCCGACATGCTCCACGCCGGAATTCTGCCCACACCATACCAAGTGGATTAAGTTATTCGAGAATCTTCGGTATGTGGTCATCGATGAAATCCACCAGTACCGTGGCGTGTTCGGCTCGCACCTGGCCAATGTGATAAAGCGTTTGGCCCGGATCTGTAAATTCTACGGCTCGAATCCGCAGTTTATCTGTTGTTCGGCCACGATCGCCAATCCCGACGATCTGGCGTCACGCATCATTGGCAGACCGGTGACATTGGTCGACAACAACGGGGCGCCATCGGGTGAGAAACATTTCGTTATCTATAATCCGCCGGTGATCAACCGCGAACTGGGCATCCGGCGTTCTTCGATCAACGAAGCCGCCCACCTCGCGGCGCTGATTCTTCGCCATAAAGTGCAGACCATTGTGTTCGCACATTATCGACTCTACGTAGAGATACTGCTGACCTATCTACAGCGCGAGCTGAAGGGTGATTTCGGCTCAGGAATCAATATCACCGGATATCGGGGCGGGTACCTTCCGAACGAGCGACGTCGTATCGAGCACGGCCTTCGAACCGGTGAAATCACCGGAGTTGTATCGACTAACGCTCTGGAACTCGGCATCGATATTGGTTCGCTCGATGTTTCGGTGATTGTCGGCTATCCCGGTTCAATCGCCTCGCTCTGGCAACAGGCCGGGCGGGCTGGACGGCGTTCCGGGGTGTCGCTAACGATTCTGGTCGCGAATTCATCGGCCATCAACCAATTCCTCTGCACCGAACCGAAATACATCACCGATCGCACACCGGAGTCGGGAATTATCGATCCCGACAACCTGATCATAAAGACCAATCATCTCAAGTGCGCGGCGTTTGAACTTCCATTCGACGAAGACGAGTACCTGGATGACATCAACACCGGGAAGATTCTCGATTACCTGGCGGGCGAGAAGATTCTGCGCCATAGCGCCGGGCGGTATCATTGGTCGTCGGAAATTTACCCGGCCCAACAGGTCTCGCTCCGGTCAGCGTCGCCGGAGAATTTTGTCATTCTGAACGAAACGAAAAACTGCGAGGTCATCGGCGAAGTTGACTATTTCTCCGCCCCGATCTTCCTTCACCCCGAAGCGATCTATCTCCACCGCGCCGAACAGTACCAGGTCACCAATCTCGACTGGGAAGGACGCAAGGCGTATGTGAAAGAGGTCAAGGTCGACTACTACACCGACGCCGAGACCAAGACCGACCTCAAGGTGCTGGACATCTTCAACGAAGAACGTACTCTCGATGACTCGCGCCGCTATGTGGGCGAAGTCTCCCTAACTAGCACGACGGTAATGTTCAAAAAGATCAAGTTCGAGACCCACGAGAACATCGGCTCGGGCGATCTGAAAATGCCGGAGATGGAGATGCACACGACCGCCTTCTGGTATTCCTTCCCCGGCGACATACCGGAACGCCTGAAGCTCCAGCGGTCACAATTCGGCGGCTCGTTGCGCGGCCTGGCCAATATTTTGGGCAAGATTGCGCCGCTCTGGGTGATGTGCGACGCGCGCGACCTGCGGTCGATTTCGCAGGTCCGGGCGCCATTCACCGAGCAACCGACTGTTTATGTTTACGAGAACATTCCGGGCGGAGTCGGTCTCGCCGAGAAATTGTATTCGGAATCGGAGCAACTATTTGAAGCCAGCCTGCACCATGTGACGCACTGCCCCTGCTCGGACGGGTGTCCGTCGTGTGTAGGGCCACCTTTGGAAGTCGGCGACGGCGGCAAGATCGGCGTAGTGAAGTTGCTGGAATTTATGCTGGCCGTGCTGCCGGTGTGAGGGTATAGTGTGACGTCGGAATTGCAATGAAGATTCTTGGAGTTCCCGAAAGTAGGCGTGCCCGGCAGATGCCCACATCTGCCGACGAATGAAGATTAAGGACTAGTCATGCTGAGCCTGTCGAAGCATGACTGGCAACGAAGTCAACCACCCTTCTGCAAGCTCAGCGCAGGCTTAGCACAGGGTGACTTACTAAGAGACCACTTTAAGGACCCGAAAATGAATATCGCAATGAATTCCCATCCGTCTTCCTTCTGTCGTCCGACTCTCCTGCTCCTGAGCTTGCTCCTCTTTGGAGTCGGCTCTGCCTTCCTCTCTTGCTCCGACAAGAAGCAGAGCGAACCACCCAAGACGCCGGAGCAGATACAAGGTGCACTGATCCGTCAGCTCATAATGATGGCGGACCAGGAACAGCAATCGCGTGATCGGTTCGACTCGATTATCAACGAGAAGGGCTGGCGCTCGCCCGAAGGCCAGACGGCCAGTCGCGACGCCAATCTTCTTGATAGCGTCAACACGGCCCAGCTTGAAGAGATCATCGCCAAGAATGGCTGGCCCGGGAAGTCACTGGTCGGGAATCAGGCGGCCATGGCCGCATTCATTGTGCTTCAGCACAGCTCGATAGAGATCCAGGAGAAGTACCTCCCGATGGTTGAAGCTGCTGCGGCCAAGGGGGAAATCGAACGCGCCCACCTGGCGATGCTTCAGGACCGTATCCTGATGCGTCGCGATAAACCTCAGAAATACGGCACCCAGTTGTGGAACGATCCCTCCACCGGGAAACTCGGGCTATACCCAATCGAAGATTCATCCGGGGTGGATCTGCGTCGGGCCGAGGTCGGCCTTCCGCCTATTTATGAATATCTCAAGCAGATAGGCATCAACCCCGATTCGCTCACCCAACGCCCGAAAACCGAGATTATAATAAATGCGGGTGGTGATTCGGCGAAGTAGGGTGCGACAAGCAGGGCGAACAATATCGTCCGCAAAGAGAAATACTCTCCGGCACCCCACCCAACGGATAGGATTTTCGCAAGGACATGTTCGACATCCAAAGAAAGACGGCCGATAGGCCGTCACCCCCGAGGCGTCGGGGGTCTATGGGCTGTCGCGCCGGAAAGCAAAGAGATGTGATCAAGAGAACTGATTTCCGCCTGTCCTTGTAAGGCGAGTCCGTCTGCGAGCCCCCCATTCTTGGGAATCCAATTCAGCGACTGACCCTCATGTAAGCACTTCATCTGATTCAACCGCGAGTGGTCATGGGTGCCCGACCAAGTCGGGCATGACGGGGCAAGGCACTCCGCCTCAAATCCCACCCGTTGGGTGGGGTACCGGTTTCGACTTACAAAGCTTACAAAGTGTCCAATCGGAGGTTCTGAATTCCCTGCTGATCGAGCTGTAAAGCATCTAGCCTAGGCTTCAACTCTCGATCCAGTCTGATTGGAAGACGCCTTCTTACATTCAGGGTATCAGTGTTGACCCCGAAACCTCGAAGCCTAACATTGAAAGAGTCGATCGTGTTGTCGCGTGCCCTTCGAAATGATTCGGAGAAGTCAATAATCTGCTTTACCGCTGGGCCCGATAAATACGCGCCATTGGCAGCCTGATCCGAAGTAATTTGTGCGAGCTGCAGTCTATATTCAGCGTCATTTGCTTCATACCAATTCCGAAAGTCCGTCAAGAGAATGGCCGCCTCGCTCTTCTTATCGAATGATTCAAATGATGCCGAGATGAAGGACGCTGACCATACACCCAGTAATGTCAGAACCGAACCGCTTATAAACGAAAAGACGAGCGATATCTTCTGCCTTCTGGAAGGCACCAGATAACCGATAGGTAGTCCAGATTGATTCACCGATGATTGGAAATCGAGCACAATCTGTTCAATTGCGTCCCTATCTTCCCCCTTCTTTCGAGCCGCATCGTCCGTCCACACCAAATGTCCGGAACCGTCCAATCCGCAGTATGGCACCACGTTCAATTTCTGCAAGCGGCCCAGCAGATCACTGCCTGCCCCGTACACTTCTTGAACGGCGCCCTCTGCGGTCCGCTTCCACCCAAGTAGATCCTCGACGCCGGACTTGCTAAGATCGACTTGCCTCAGCCCTTTGAGAACACCTTCGATGTGCTTTCTTACGAAGTACTTATCGAACATGTATACTCCCCCTAGAACACACTAAACTTGAAGTACTTCCTCGGGTTCTTCTCGATGTCCGTAATCAGCGAATTCGCCCGCGCCAGCAGATTTGTCAACTCGACATAGAGACCGGTGTCGTTGACCAGCCTGCCCGCGCTGCCGTCGGATCGATCTATCTTCGTCAGAATCGAATCCAACCGGGCCGAAGTTGCATTCAGATTGTTGTACAGCCCCGGTTCGGCAATCAATTTACCCAACGTGCCCTTGTCGTCTTTCACCTGCACCGCCAGATCACCAACCGACTGCGACATGTGCCGGACCGATTCAATAAGCGATTCCTGGTTCTTCTGCAGCGACGCCGTTATCTTCGTCAGGTTGGCCAGCAAAGCGGTCAACTGCACGTAGAGCGTATCGTTCGAGGCCAGTTGACCAAGCGAACCTTCACCTCGATTGACACGGGTCAGCAAAGTATCGATCCCGGACACCACGCGGCCGGCGTTGTTCATGGCGTTCTCTCCGGCTTCGAACAGTCTCGTGGCCGAGCCGACAGTCTTGCTGACAATGACAGCGCCGGACGTTATAGGCGTGGCTCCAGTCAGGCCCGGATAGATTTCGACATACTTGTCACCCAGAAAACCGATCGTCCCGAGCGCC
The DNA here is from genome assembly GCA_963735035.1 of uncultured candidate division Zixibacteria bacterium. Taxonomy (GTDB): domain Bacteria; phylum Zixibacteria; class MSB-5A5; order GN15; family FEB-12; genus JAGGTI01. The sequence goes on along the minus strand of CAVTJJ010000006.1, from coordinate 420,026 downwards.
ACCCTGGTGTCAACATTCAGGAAGCGATGGATTTCATTCGTAACCCGGCAGTAGACCTTCACCTGCCGAAGAGAATCACCAATGTCGAATTCCAAACCGGTCACGTTGCCCACTTCAACGCCGGACATCCAGACGGGTGAGCCCCTGACCAAACCGTTCACATTCTCGAAGTAACAAACGAAGTTGACCTTCTGCTGGAATATCGAGGTTCCACCACCGGTCATCGAGGAATAGATCAGAATGACGATCGCTCCCATGATAATCAGGCCGACCGGCACCGTACCCCATTTTATTTTTGCTGATCTGCGCATACTCACATCCTCAGTTGATTTTCTAATCTAACCCGACGAAACGTTTCTTCGCCACCCGTCCATACGATACCCGGAAAGGTTCCAGGAAGTCGATGACTCTCGGATCAGTGGAAGTTCTCAGCTCCTCCAGAGATCCGTCGAAAGCGACTTCGCCGTCATCGATTACCACGAATCGATCCGCGAGCTCCAGAGCGTCCGCTATCTGGTGAGTGACAACGATGGAACAAATCGATTTTTCATTATGGAGTTTCGAGATGAGCCTCAGGACCGTTTCGCTGGCATGCGGGTCCAAACCAGTGGTCGGCTCATCGTAGAGCATGACTTTCGGGTTGGTCGAAAGCAACGCGCGACCGATCGCCACCCGGCGTCGCATTCCGCCCGACAATTCTTCAGGCAGCTTGTCGCCGATCTCGTCGGCCTCAAGGCCCACAAACCCGAGCATCTCGTGCGCCTTCCGGGAAATGTCCGGCCAGGTCATCTCGGTATGTTCCAGCAGGTAGTAGCCGACATTTTCACCGACCGTCATAGAGTCGAACAGGGCGCCGTCCTGAAAGACCATGCCCATCCGCTTCCTGATTTCCTGCTTCTGAAGCTCCTTCATCGCGCTGATGTTTTGACCGTCTATCAGCACCCGGCCCGATTGCGGGATTTCCAGGCCGAGGAGCAGACGCAGAATCGTGGATTTGCCGGACCCGGACGGACCCATAATGACAACCATCTCGGCGTCATCCACGCGGAACGAGACATTCTTGAGGACTTGTTTGTCCCAGTACGAGAAGTTTACGGCCTGTAACTCGATCAAAAGTACCCCTTCATAAGACTACCGATGATTTTCGTAATGAAGAAGTTCACAATCAGGATCACGATCGAGGTAAACATCACCGAATTAGTCGTAGCCCGGCCGACCCCCTTGGTGCCGCCCGCGGAAGTGAACCCGCAGTAACATGAGATAAAGGCAATCACGAAGGAAAAGCAGAACGGTTTGAACAACCCCATCAGGATATTGCCGTAATTGAGTTTCAACATCACTTGGGACCAGTACATCGTAGTGGTCACGTGGCCGATGAACCGTCCCACGACCCAGCCTCCGGTGATGGCGAGGGCGTCACAGATGATCGTCAACACGGGGACCATAATTACCAGAGATATAAGACGGGGGCGGGCTATCTTCTTAAGAGGGTCAATACCGAAAGCTATCATGGCGTCGATTTGATTCGACGATTTCATGGAGCCGATTTCAGCAGTGATGCCGGCCGCCACCCTGGCGGCGATCATAAGTCCGGTCAATATCGGACCCAGTTCGCGAAGGATGGCCATGCAGACGATTCTGCCGAGATAGTCCTTGGCGCCGAAGAAGGCCAGCTCTTGGGCAAACGCCAGAGCAAGCGCCTGCCCGGAGATTATTCCCGTCAACGTCACCAAAAGCAGTGATCCGATGCCGATCGAATACATCTGCTCCAGCGTCTCGGCAAAATAGAACGGCCGCCGCACCAGAGTCCCCAATATTCTCATCGAGAAATAAAAGAGGTTCTGGCACTCGTAAGCCCAGCGCTTGATGACGTTGTCAATGCCGTAAAAGATGGCGATATCCCTTCTGTTATGCGGGTCAGTCTAGGTGCCTGACGACTGGGAGTCAAGCCTAAACGGGCGTTGCGCAGCGCGCAAAAAGGGGTATAATCAGGCCAACGTTCGGCCTTCGGGCAGCGTTAATGGCATATGGAGTCCTGGATTGAGAATGGGTAAGGTTAATGGATAAACAGAGTGGCGCCCGACGGGGTCATGCCATAGCACTTTTCTCGGGCGGGCTTGACTCCGCCCTCTCGATACTTCTGGTACTGCGCCAGAATATCGAGGTCACTGCCATCACGTTCATGACCCATTTCGGATGTGACCTGGGCGACCGTTCTTCGTGCGGGTCCGATCCGTACCCGGCCGCCGAGAAGTTCGGCTTCAATGTCAAATTGATGCATCTCGGGCAGAAGTTTGTTGATATCGTGGCTCATCCGAAATTCGGGCGCGGCAAGGAAATGAACATCTGCATCGACTGCCGCATCCTGATGCTGCGCGAAGCCAAAGCGCTCATGGAACTGACCAACGCCGATTTTATAGTAACCGGCGAAGTCATGGGTCAGCGGCCTTTCTCCCAGGTCAAAGACAAGCTGAGACTGACTGAGAAAGAAGCCGGCGTGAAAGGTAAGCTGCTCCGACCGCTCTCAGCGAAGCTTCTCCCCCCAACCGAAGCCGAACTGAACGGTCTGATAGACCGGGAACAACTGGAAGGGATCAAAGGACGCTCGCGCAAGCGACAGATTGAACTGGCGAAAGAGTTGGGTTTGGAGGACTATCCCACGCCGGCAGGCGGCTGCCTGCTTACCGATCACAGCTACTCAATACGTTTGCGTGACCTTCTGGAGCACACGGACTACATGACTTTCGACGATCTGAATCTCCTGAAGACGGGGCGCCACTTCCGACTGGACGACTCCACCAAGATCATAGTAGGCCGGAACGAAACTGAGAACCGCACCCTGACTTCCTTGCTCAAGAGCCAGCATTACAGTCTTGAGCTCGCTGACGTGGCCTCTCCCCTTACCGTGCTGGTAGGAGCAGCCTCAGAGCAGAACCTTCGTCTGGCCGCCGCTGTTACCGCTCGATATTCGTCGTCCCGTCGTCTGCCGTCGGTCAAGGTAATCGCCAGGCGTGTCTCCGACGGCCACAGCGATGAATTAACTGTGGAACCGGCCAGTGATGAGGAAATCGAACCGATTGCAGTCAGATAGCCTCTTCAGTCGAGAATAAGCCTTTTCGGGGGAATACGGTACGAAGCTCGTTCGATGTCAATTTGTAGGCCAGACATCAGAAAGCTCTCCCCGGTACTCGGGAAGAGCCTTCCAAGCTTTATTGAACACACAACTAATCGGAACCGGCTAAAGCCGGATCAGACTTACTTCAGCAGCATCATCTTCTTGGTCTCTGAGAAATTCTTCGCAGAGATCCGGTAGAAATAGATACCGCTCGCCACCTGAGCACCGTCGGAATCGGTGCCATGCCAGGTAATCGAATGATTACCGGCCGGCATTCTGCCACTCGTCAATGTCGTTACCATCTGACCCAGGATATTGAAGACGCTCAACTCGACATCGGATTCGACCGGAAGAGCATAGCGTATTTCGGTATCCGGGTTGAACGGGTTCGGGTAGTTCTGCTCCAGAGCAAATTCTGTCGGCAGAGCACTCGTCACCGTACCAAGGGCGACAGTCACGCCCGGGAAGTCCGGGTGGGCTTCGTCGAAAGCGTAGCTTCCGGCGTTCGACCGCGTATGATATACATACGTCAGATCGTGAGCCGGGCTGGAAGTCACGTCCTTGTCAATCCGGATTTCGGTAACGGACGGATCTGTGACCTCAAACACCAAATTGGCGACTGGTCCCTCACCCGCCGTGAGAGGATCTTTCGCCACAGGACTGAGCTGGTGGATAAGGCCGATAACGACTGTATGCTTGTCGTTGTCAATCCGGGAAAGTTTGGCATCGAAATAATCGACTCGCGTCCCTTCGAAGTTCACTGACTTCAAAGTCACGCCTTCCGAAAATTTCAACGGGATGTCAATCGCAATAACACCGTCATCGTTCGCAATCGACAAAGGAACGACTACGGTATTGTTTTCACCCGCAACGGCGGCTAACGGCGCAAACTTGTTGGCCGCAAACGCCCAAGCCGGCAGCATCGCGATAGCGACGATCACCGTCAGTGTCTTGTAATGTTTCAACGTCATTTCACCCCCTCAGGGTTGAAAAGGTTGTTGTTGTAGTTGACCGATTCGCAATCTTCTGCTCGTCGGCAACCGTTTCCCGCCGCAATCGATTTCCAAAATTGCGTCAAAATAAGTCCTACCTTTTTTACAGCAACCGGGGTGAAGGAAAACGATTACCTAACTGACGTCCCAAACAAATCTAACGCCCACAACCCAATTATGTCAAGTAATTTCTGTTATCAATTGTAGGCCAATTGTTTAACTGTGGCATAAAGACTCGTCCAAAGGCTGCAAATCAACCGCATGGCCTCGTCCAAAGCCATCACTGCTGCAAGCGCCTTCCTATATCATGTAACACTTTTCCAAGCTTGCAGTTCCAGATTGAGGCGTTTTTCGGCCCTTCGGCGCATATAGTGCGATCCGAAACCGGCCATCCTGGACCATGGAAGCGGTTAATGGTTGCCCCGAACGGCCCTTTTAGGCATACTAACCTCAAAATTCCGGCAACCCCACGACCAGAGCAGGTGGTATGTCACATTCTGATTTCAAGCCCTATATCCCCGCGTCCGAAAGCCCCCGGGAGTTCACCTTCAGAGCGGTCGCCATCGGCGCTATCCTGGGCATCATCTTCGCCGCTTCTTCAGTCTATCTCGCCCTGAAAGTAGGCATGACCGTAAGCGCGTCGATTCCCATCGCCGTACTGTCCATCACATTGTTCCGGGTGCTCGGCCGGGCGACGATCCTGGAGAACAACATCGTTCAGACAACCGGTTCGGCCGGTGAATCGATTGCTTTCGGTGTCGCCACTACGATGCCGGTCTTCCTGCTCCTCGGGTTGGAAATGGATCTGCTCCCAATTTTGATAATGTCCCTGCTCGGAGGAATTCTGGGCGTGCTGATGATGATCCCGCTACGGCAGGGGTTGATCGTCAAAGAACACGGTAAGCTGGCCTATCCCGAAGGAACAGCCTGCGCCGACGTGCTGATCGTCGGTGAACAGGGTGGCACGAATGCCAAGATGGTCTTCCTCGGTTTTGGATTGGGTGCCGTATACAAGTTTGTCAATGTTGGGTTGAGGATATGGGCCGAGATTCCGGAGCGGATGCTCAATTTCTTCAAGGGGGCATCGGTCTCGGCGGAAATCTCGCCGGAACTGATGGGGGTGGGATATATCATCGGTCCCAAGGTCTCGGCCAACATGCTGGCCGGAGGGATGCTCTCATATCTGATTCTGATCCCGGCGATCACGATCTTCGGAGAGCATCTAGCTACCCCCCTGTTCCCCGCGACCACCCTTATCAAGGATATGGACCCGGGACAGATTCGCAATGCGTATGTGCTTTACATAGGCGCGGGCGCGGTGGCCGCAGGCGGTATCATCAGTCTGATTCGTTCCTTCCCGACCATTATCTCAGCCTTCCGTCGCGGGTTCACGACCTTTCTCGAATCTCGGTCCGGCAAGACCAACCGCGCGAATCTCCCCCGAACTGACCAGGACCTGCCGATGTCGGTGGTCGTCTTCGGCAGCCTCGGTCTGGTCGCAGCGATATGGCTGGCTCCGATCCTGCACATCAACATGATCTCGGCGATTCTGATCGTCCTGTTCGGATTCTTCTTCGTAACCGTCTCCAGTCGCATCACCGGAGAGATAGGTTCATCGTCGAACCCGATCTCAGGAATGACAGTCGCCACACTCTTGATAACCTGCCTGCTCTTCCTCGCGGTCGGCTGGACCGGGGTGGGATTCCGGGCCATGGCTCTTTGCACGGCGGCGATTGTCTGCATTGCGGCTTCCAACGGCGGGACTATCAGCCAGGATTTGAAGACCGGCTATCTGGTGGGCGGGACTCCCAAGTATCAACAATTGGCCATCATGATCGGCGTGATCTCCAGCGCCCTGGTGATCGGACTCGTCCTGATCGGCCTGAACAACGCCTATACGACAGTAGTACCGCGCACCTATCCAGAGTACGTGGCGGCCCCATCGGCTGCCGACGGCACCCAGGTCGGTCCCGATGGCAAGACTTACCGTCTTCATCATGTAACAGAGCCGGTTGGCAATGTCCTCATCGGAAGATATCTGGTGGACGAAACCAACCAGATTAAGTATCTCATCGATCCCGGTATCGCCGGAACGGTGACCGAAGTCGACGGCAAGCCGGTGACCAAACTGGATTCGCCGAAAGCGCGGCTTTTCAGTTTGATCATTGACGGTATCCTGACCCAGAAGCTGCCCTGGGGATTAGTGTTGATAGGAATTTCGCTGGCACTGCTGATGGAGCTGGTGGGTGTTTCGGCGCTACCGTTCGCCGTGGGGCTCTATCTGCCTCTGTCAACCTCAACCCCAATCATGGCGGGCGGATTGATTCGCATCCTGGTCGAAAAGAAAGTGCGAAGCTCGGCCGCCGAGGCGGAGTTCTCGCCGGGCATGTTGATGTCGGCCGGTTTCATCGCGGGAGGAACCATCATGGGCGTGATCATAGCCGGCATCACCGGCGCCGGCTGGAGCGACAGCATCGACTGTTCAAGTTATCTAGGCTATCTGGCCCAGGTCGACTGGTTCGCGCTCATCCCCTTTGCCCTGCTGGGGTTTGTGCTCTATCGGGTAGGGACGAGCGATAAGGGCAACTCTACGGCTAAATAGGATAGGATAGATAGCTCAGAATGTGTCGGGCCTGCATGCAACGGCGTGTGGGCCCGAACTGTATTTCAGAGTTCGGTGATGAGAACGCCGACGAGTACCAAAGCGCCGCCCACCAGAAAGACGGGAGTTAGCGATTCGTGCAGAAAGATATACGCCACAGTGGACGCCCAAATCGGCTGGATGTTGTGATAGACGGCAATGCGGGACACTTCGAGATGCTTTATCAACCAGTACCAGAGCACATATACCACTACTGAGAGGCCAATCGCCATATATACGACCGATCCCCAGGCCGCCGGGGTGGTGTTTGAATAGTCAAACTTGATGGCGTAGTACAAGCCAAACGGAAAGTAGATGGCCGAGCCGCTCGCGAGTGCGTAGGCGGTGGTCCGAAGTGCGCCGTACTTCCGCACCAGGCTCTGCCCCAGAATCGTGTAGTATCCCCAGGCGACCACGGAGACGACAATGATCAGGTCACCTATGAGATACTCCTTGCCGAAATGGGCCAGCCCCGACCACATGATTATGATCACACCCGAGACCGCCACGACAATGCCTGCGCCCCTCCGCCAGGTGGCTTTCTCTTTCAGGTGAATAACAGCCAACAGAAATACCCACACCGGGGTTGTCGAAAACAGAAACGCTCCATGACCGGCGCCGGTCATCGCCTGGCCTACCAGAAACAACGTTTGGTTCAGTGGAATGACCAAAATGCCTAAGAAGACGATGCGCCACCAATCCTGTCTTTCGATAGGTTTATCATGGCGTCGTGACCAGGACAAGATCAGCAACACTATTGAAGAAATCAGGAACCGATAGAACGCAAACGTGAACGGCTCGATTATGCTCAGTCCGTACTTTGCTATCGGGTAGCAAGCTCCAGCGATCGTCTGAAGGACCGCCACCGCCAGCACAATGCGCCAGAGCTGAGGTCGCGGCCCCGAAGGTACGCTGTCACCGGCGAAACTCATGCTCTTACCATGTGCGGGTTGTGTCGGCGGATCAGACCAGACCCCGGTACACGCCACCGTCTACCGGAATTGAGCAGCCGGTAATGTAAGCGGCGCAGTCTGAGGCCAGGAAAGTAATCAGCGAAGCCAATTCGTCCGGCCTGCCCAATCGACCCGCCGGAACGGCATCGACAAATCTCTGTAACGCCTGTTGCTGAGTTATCCCGGCCGCCTTGGCGCGGGTTTCAGCGAGTCCCATGAGACGTTCGGTCGCGGTGTAGCCGGGACAGACACAATTCGCCGTGATGCCATGTTTGGCGTAGGTATTTGAGACAGTCTTGCTAAAACCGGTCACGGCCGCCCGGTAGCTGTTGGAGAGGATCAGGTCATCGATAGGCTGAAGCACAGCCACCGACGTTATGTAAATCAGTCGGCCCCACTTCTGGTCGATCATACCGGGAAGAAAAGCTCTGGTCAGACCGACGGCTGATTCGAGCAGAAGTTTTCCGGCCTCGTCCCAAACCTCGCTTGTGTGGTCCAGAAAAGCTCCGGCCGGTGGACCACCGGTATTAGACACGAGAATATCGATTCTTCCATTCGGCAGCAGGTCATTGATGGCTTTGATGACCTTGTCTCGGTCGGTTGAATTGGCCACATCACCTATCGCGATTCCCGGCTTGACGCCGGTAGCCGTTTCAATCTTCTTCGCGGCAGCTTCGAGACGGGCTCTATCACGGCCGTTGATGATAACTTGCGCCCCTTCGGCAGCCAAAGTCAGCGCCGCTGCGGCGCCGAGGCCGGCGGACGCTCCTGTGATGAGCGCCCGCTTACCTTTCAACCCAAAATCCATTAGCCCTTTACTCCGGCCAGTTCGAACGGCAGCGCGGCAGCCGTCTTGCAGCCTCGCTCAAAGTCCTGAACGCGGAAGCGTTCGTTGGGTGAGTGAATGTTGTCGGTGTTCTGGCAGAAGCCGATCAGGAGTGTATCGACTCCCAGCGTAGCCTTGAATTCGCCGACAATCGGTATCGACCCGCCTTCTTTCATGAATACCGGCGCTTTGCCGAATCCGACTTTGATGGCTCGCGCCGCGGCGTCCAGCCAGGGACCTTCCTGTGGGACAACCACCGCGCTCGCGCCGCCGTGCTTGTCGACTTTGATGCGAACCGACTTGGGAGCGATCTTTAGCAGGAACTTCTCCAGCTTGTTGCAGATGTCCATCGGCTCCTGATCCGGCACGAGACGCATGGTTATCTTGCATGAGGCAAACGACGGGATGATTGTCTTGGCTCCTTCACCCTGATAACCGCTGGTGATGCCGTTGACATCGCAGGTCGGACGCGACCAGGAACGCTCGTAAGTTGAATAGCCTTTCTCGCCTTGTAGACCCTTCACGCCAAGTTCTTTCATGTACCCTTTTTCGTTGAAGGGAAGCTTCTTGAACTGGGCGCGTTCCCACTTGGTGAGGGGCTTGACCGCTTTGTAGAATCCCGGTATGGCTACCCGCCCGTCTTTGTCGTGCAACTGCGACACCAGCCGACAGAGCATGTTAGCTGGATTGGCGATCGCGCCGCCGAAACTGCCGGAGTGGACGTCTTTATCGGGACCATACACGAATACTTCGCACGAAGCTATTCCGCGCAGCCCAAACGTGACGGCCGGCAGGGTCGGTGAAAACATCGCCGTGTCGGAAACCACTGCGATGTCGGCCGCCAGCATCTTGCGATTCTTCTTGATCCAGGCCGGAAGATGCGCCGAATGAACTTCTTCTTCACCTTCGAAGAGCAGCTTCACGTTTAGCGGCAGGGTACCGTTGGTCTTTAGTGCCGCTTCGAGCCCTTTGACGTGCGTAAACAACTGCCCCTTGTTGTCGGCACAGCCGCGCGCCCAGATGTATCCACCATCGACTCTCGGCTCAAAAGGCGGAGTCTTCCACAAATCAAACGGTTCCGGAGGCTGGACGTCGTAGTGTCCATAGTAGAGTACGGTCGGCAGTTTCGGTGATACCAGATACTCGCCGTATACCAGCGGATGTCCTCCGGTCGGAAGAACCTCGGACTTGAACCCGATGGCTTTGAGATGATCACACAGCCAGGTCGCACACTTGACCATGTCGGGCTGATGTTCGGACTTGGCGGATACCGACGGGAAACGGAGGAACTCAAATAGATCGTCGAGACGTTGCTTCTCAGTTTGGTTGAGATAATCTAGCGGGGTCATACAAGCACTCCTTTATACGGTACGAAATCAGGCTGAAAATATAGGCAACACAGGGTGGGGAGTAAAGCAGTTTGGAATGTCTCTCAGTCTTTGTTGCCGTCCTGTTTGCCAAACCAGGCGGCTGGATCTTCGGCAAATTCGAGACAGGAGGTCAGAATCTGGCCATGGATTTCCTCTTCGGCCACCAGCCAGCGATAGAAACTGCAGACTAGCTCGTCGTCGGAGCTTTCAATTTGTCGGCGATAGAAATCCTCGGCCCCGTTTTCGAACCGGATCGCAAAGCGAAAAGCCTCAATATCCGACTGGGTCGGTTTCAGGTCGTCGCGCAGCAGGGCCAGCCGGGAATTGAATTGAGCCAGACGGTCGCCAGAGATAGGGTCCGGCCGATACGATTTGTCCGGCCGACCTTTCTTTTCAATCGTGGCGTAGAAATCGCTAATCCGCCGCAGATGACGTTCTTCCTCCAAGGCAAGAAACTCGAAAGTCTGCCTGGCATGGCGCCCGGAAGCCCGTCGCGCCGCCTCCAGGAACAAAAGCCGCCCCTCGACTTCCAACTGCAGGGCAATCCGAAGAGGTTCCAGCAGAATTTGAAGTTCACTCGAATCCGCCATGGCCGATTCCCGATCTACCCGGGACTAGTAATCCCGGCGCGAAAAAACCGAAACGGTACAGTAGTACAAGATAGCTGCGACGACCGCCGAGCTCCAGAGGGGCAGCCAGCTTTCCACGGGTCGTCCGATCGCAACACTGACCGCCAGGTCACGCATCTGACCAGTCTTGGGAACTATGTAGTACAACGTATCTATCGTGTATATAACAACCTGATTGGTCAGGAAATTCCGGAGACTGTCGTGGGAGGCCAACAGCAATTGCGCAACCCAGATACTGAACGCGATAATCATCGTCCACGACGCCGAACCGAACAGTATCCCGGCCATACCAATGATGCTGACCCAGATGCCGAATTCTACGAACGTCATAACGAAGAGAACTAACATAGCCGGGTCAAAGCCACCATGCACGAGAACCATCACGAGGTAGACGATCAAGCCGCAGGCGACGACCATCAGGCCATAGACCAGCCATATGGACACGAGCCTGGCCGTCAGAAGCCGCGCCCGCGAGAGAGGCTTGGACAGAAAGAATTCAGCCCTGCCCCGTTCGAGTGATCGGGGTATCAAGCCGGCGGTGGCGAATACGGCAAAGAATACAAAGACCGACATGACTTTCGAAAAAGCCTCAGCCACGAGCGACGCCGCAGCACCCGAGGCTGACTCGTTGAACTCCTGGTCACCCGATATGTTCAGTCTGACCTCCCAGGTGCCCCAGACGGCCAACAAGAGGATCAGGGTCACGATGACAAAGAGGACGAATATCTTCCGGCTGATCATCTCTGCAAGGGTGTCGCGAAACAGACCGTTCATTCCGTCCCCCCCGCAGGCTCCGTGACGGCGTCAACGAACGACCGCTCCAGCGACTGTCTGACCGGCTGCACTGACCGAATGTTTATATGCCGCAGGCGCAACTGATCGATGACCAGATTGATGTTCTCCAGCTTTTCGAGTTCGACCGTCATTCCATCAGTCTTGATAATTACGATGCGACCAACCTCAGGGGGCATCTCAAACCGGTCGTCACCGATATCCGCCTCGATTTCGTATTGATTCCCACTTACCGTCAGTTCATCGACCGTCCCCACCCGCGCCAGTTTTCCACGAGACAAGATTGCTACCCGGTCGGCAATCATCTCGACTTCGCCCAGCAGGTGGGAATTGAGAAGCACCGTCTTGCCTTGATCGCGCAGACGCTTGAGGACGTCTCTAAATTCGACTTTGCCGATCGGATCAATCCCTTCGGTCGGTTCGTCAAGAAACACTATATCCGGCTCCGAGACAAGCGCCTGAGCCAGACCGATTCTCTGAATCATCCCCTTGGAGTACTTGCTTATCTTGACATCGGCCCATTTCCCCATCCCGACCGTTTCCATCAGCACCGGGGTCCGCTTGTCCAGGTCCGCATCACTGACTCCGCATAGTCGACCGGCCAACCACAAAAGACCGTTGCCAGTCAGGTGTTCCGGGAACCGGGGATTCTCTTGAAGAAACCCCAGTTTCTCACGGGAGGTTGGATCGGTCGGACGAAGGCCGTTGATAAGAACATCGCCCGAAGTCGCTTCAGTGATGCCCAACAGCACTTTGATAAGGGTGGTCTTGCCGGCCCCGTTCGGGCCAAGCAAGCCAAAGATTTCACCTTGATCAACCCCAAATGACACCGTATCCAGCGCGACTACGTTGCCCTTCTTCAGTCGGGTAGCATAGATCTTGGTGAGGTCCTGTATTTCAATTACACGCATAAATCTACAACTCGATTAAATCGATCAATCTTAGAACGCCAGGTGTTTAAGAACAAGCTAAAACAGTTGAAAGACCTTGACCAACCCGCTTCGATGCAATAAGTTATACGACCGAGTCAACATTATGATTATTACTGTTCGCATATTCGCTCTTAGCCTTCTACTTGCCACGTCTTCGTGGGCTGAGGACAAGTTCAGAATCAATGGCGGCGAATTCGATTTCGGTCAGGTAACGACCAACGTGACCGTTACGCATCAGATCTGGGTTCATGCCGTGGGTACCGACACGCTCAGAATTAATTCCGTAAAGTCCGGATGCGGTTGTCTGGTCGTTCCCCAAATTCAGGACACCATCCCCCCCGGCGATAGTCTGCCTCTCGTATTTTACTGGCAGACAAGAGGTTCTGCTGGCGCTCGGAGCCAGTCCGCCTATCTCTATTTTGATTCCATTCCGTTCCCTTATGAGATAGTCCTCAAAGGAAATGTAGTAACCCCGGACAAGCTTCAGGCGTCTGTCTCTTGGTCGCCCGTAAATGTGAAATTGTCGGGCAGCCCGGAAGTCGAATTGTCGGGTACTTTTGAGCTTACCAACCGGACCGCCGAGAAACTATCGGTAAGCCCGGTAGAATCAGGTCCCGGAATCGTGTTAGTGCTTCCGGATTCGGTTGAAGCGGGCAAGACGATTGTCGGACGGATAACGATAGGAAAGGATAATGCTGCAGTTCTCTACGAAGGTTCCGTTACGATCGATTTGAGTGGGAACCAGGGCGAGATCATTAGGGTATCAATTCCCATGCAGTTCGGCGACTTCAGTTTCCGCCCTGTATTTACGACAAAAGAAAAATGATATAAGACGATAGATAAACCTTAAGGACTTACTGGAAGGACAAATGAGAAACTTCAGTGTAATTGTTCTGGCCGTGGGGCTGGCCTTGCTGGCGGCTATTTCGGTTGTCGCGGCCCCGCGCATGGAAATGTCCGAAATGGAATTCGATTTCGGATACGTTCCACAGAACTCCGAGATTTCCCACGTCTTCTGGCTCTACAACCGTGGTGACGACATCTTGAAGATCGACAAAGTGGTGCCTGGGTGAGGCTGCACCAAAGCTCCGTTGGACAAATCGGAGCTTGCTGTCGGTGACAGCACTGCCCTTGAGATCATTTTCAGCACCAAGGCGTACACGCAGCGCGTAACCAAGCGGCCGCGTATCGTCACAAACGAAGGTCAGCCGGACAAGAACGTATCGATTGTCGCCGAAGTCATTCAGCGACCGGACTCGACCTACCCCGTCATTGTCAAGCCCTACAAGCTGGACATATCGCAGTTCGGTGAGAAGGTGCGCGATCGGATGAAATTCACGATCACGAACGTCTCGGACAAAGAAATCGAACTGACCATGATAGCCGACATCCCCAAATACGCCGAGATTTCGCTTCCTAAGAAGATCGGCGCCGGCCAGAGTGCCAGCGGCGAAGTGAAGCTTCTCCCGGCCGCTCTCGATAAGCAGCTCGAGAAGTCCTTCACTTTCCAGGCTGGCGAGGGTAAAGGTGTCCGCTTCACGGTACCGGTCAAACGTTCTATTAAGTCGACTACAATACCACAGAACACCGACACCGCCGCCAAACCGGCAGAGGGTGGCAAATAGCTGTCCCAGTTCGGTTGATTGCAATCAAAGCAAAGCCGTCCGTCTCCAACGAGGCGGGCGGCTTTTCTATTTCCACTATAATCAAACTTGCCTAGTCAGCGTCGTAACTACCATCCCTGATGGCCTGATCCCAGACCTTGTTGAACAACTCCCCGGCATAGCTCGAATGCACCAACTTGAAGTCCCCGAACCCTCGGGAATCCTGAAAAACGAAGACGCTGCCATCCCTCAATGAATAATACCACCAGACCTGGTAAGGGTACTCGTTAGAGGGGTGGGTAAAGTCCTCCAGCTTGTCCGGTTGACCATAAACCATGAAGACGCGACCGCGATCCGTGAACCAACCGTCGGTCTTTCCCTCACTAATCGAAAAGAAGTTGTTGGCGTAAAGGTAGTGCTCATACATCTGCTGACGGTTTTCGAGCACCCTGGTGGTAACATCGGGATCCCGCTCCTGCCAGTACCGCTCTATATAGAGGCGCTGGCCATCCGGAGTCAGCCCCTTCAGGATATCCTTTTCCTGGCTCGTCAGCAGATAGCAGACCAGGCGGCGCTGCGTTTCCAGATCGAGGCCCGCACATGGATCAGCATCTTCGGACAATGATGACGGAGCGATTACGGCTGCCATCTGGGGAGCTACAATGATGAGTGGAAAGTCATAGCTGACTTCTTCACCGGACACGCGGTCAGCAACCGTCACCTGCAAATCATATCGTCCGGCCGGCCATCCGGCGATCGAAAAGGTTTCGGCAATTACGGCCGACGTCCCCGCTTTCGCTCGGGTGCGACTGCCCAACTCACGAAAGACTTTGTTCGAGTCGTCGAGAATCTGGCTGGTGACCACAAAATCTGACGGCGCTCGCGAATCGTATTTCAGGTTGTACACCTCGGCGTAGTACGACGCAGTCGTATCGTGAGTTGAGAATGCACCCGTCGGGTTGCACCGTACTTCGTAACCGTTCCTCGGTACTCCGATACCCACGCCGGGCGTTTCGCCCACGTAGGAGATTCGAAAGGCCAGACACTTCCCCCCCATTGAAAGTCGATCTTTGACCGGCGCTTCGACATTGATACGGTCGAGAAAGCATTCGCCCTGCCGCTTGCTGACCACGTCGACAACTGTCACGCGGGCCGAGTAAATCCCCGGTCGGGCGACAATAACAAGGCTATTGAAGAGGCTGTAAGCGGGCCTGAGCGCGTCGATTGAATCGACCGCACCTGCTGAAAAGTAAGTGTTGGCGGAATCGACCGGCCGTCCGTCGGCGCCATATACATTGACCTGCGCAAATATCCGCGCGAACAAAGCCCCGGAAGAACTGTCCGGACGGTAGAAATCGAACTGATCGCGCGTCAAGACAAAGGGAAATTCGACCAGAGATACCGTATCGAAGACCGGTCGATTGAAAACAATCACGCCCGCCCGAACCGTCAGCCCCTGATCGACCGGGTTAGCCGCCAGAGACACACCGGCGGTCACAATGAGAGCAAATAGCACTGTCAATCCCACCCAGGTGAAACTACTTCGTGAATTCATAAGAGTTAGAATCCGCCGGCCGTGGTAAGCCCGTCGTACGGGTACTGGAGGCGGAAATCTCCATCTTCTTTCTCGTCTACAAATATGAACCGTCGGTTAGGAGAGAGGCTGGAGTAATACCAGATCTGATAGGGATGACGGTCCGGCGAAAAGGGCTCATTGGCCATATAATCGGGTTCACCGTACCGGACGAAGATCCGCCCACGGTCGGTGCGCCACCCTTCAGTGCGCATGACCCCGAACTGCTCGTTGGCTATCCTTATGCGATAGTAGAACGCCGCCTTGGCCTCGTTTTCACGGGTCCCATCGGTGGGATCACGCTCCTGCCAGAATTGATCGAAGGCTTTGACGCGCTCCTCGATAGTCTTCAATTTCTTCATGTCGCTGACATCGACGTCGTCAGCAAACAACTGCAACTGCTTGAGCGTGGTTTCCCAGTCGTTCTTGATCATGCCTTCCTGGGTCCAGGCAACCTGGAACAACTGCGTGCGCTCAGCCAGCTTCTTGTCACGACGCCCCAGCAGACTCACTATCAATTCATAGTCTCCGGGAACAAGCTGATCGAGAGAAATCTCGCGCAATTGTCGATCAGGCTCCGTTCCAAGGGATATGTGCAGCGTGTCGCGATAGACCAAGCCACGGCGAAAATGTCTTATTCTCGTCTCGATCACGGCTTTGTCTAATTTTTCGATCCCCGGATAAATTTCGAAATAATAGGCGAGTCGGTCGCCTTCCACCGTACCGTAGGCGCGGTTCACTGACGGCACCACCAGGATATCGTTCTTGGAAAAGATGCTCGAATCGGCCGAGCCTTTCTGAAAAGCCTGGGCGAACTCGATCTCCGAAAGTCGGGGTAGTTTGCCGTACAAGTCCCAGAGGTCAACCTTCAGTTCCTTAAGCATTACCTTGGAACTGTTCTTGTCTTTGAGCTTGAACTGCACCCGGTAATCGCCGGAGGGCAAATTGAGGGTTATCTGGCTGGTGCGAGAATCGACCCTGGTACGCACCTCCTCATCGGCGCCGAGTACAATCTGACGATCCCGAGTAAAAGAGCGCAGCTCGCGGCCATCCTTATCCATAACCGTAACCGCCAGTTCATAGGCAGCGGAGTATGACCCGTTCGCCAAATTGAACGCCAGCCCGCGATGCTGAATCTGGTAGTACAACTCCAGACGAACCGAATCCGGAGTGTCCGCTCGAAAATAGGCATAATCGACCCGCAGGTATTCTGCAACCGTTGCCGCCTGCTCGTCGGGTGCCAGGAACTGGGCCACCGCTACGATCGGCAGACCAATCGAAAGCAACAAACCAAGAAAGAGAAATTTGCGGACCGTATTATCCATACCTTCAAAAACAAAAACGCTCTTGTGGCGTTCCCGGATCAATGTAATCGTGGTCGGCCGGCCGGGCAAGATTCAAAACGTCAGATTGGCCAGATCGATTATTCGTACCGGAGGGCGTCGATTGGATCAAGGCGGGCCGCCTTAAAGGCCGGATACACACCCGAAACCAGGCCAACCGATACCGAAACCAGAAAACCGACTACAATCCAGAACACCGGCAAAGAGACGGGGAAACCGAAGGAGTTGTTCAAGATCAATCCGAGTGACACCCCCACCACCACTCCGATTATCCCCCCCAGCCCCGACAACGACATGGCCTCGGTCAGAAACTGAAGCAGAATATTGGAGCGTTTGGCCCCGATCGCCTTCCGCACCCCGATCTCACGAGTTCGCTCGGTCACCGAGACCAGCATAATGTTCATTACCCCGATACCGCCGACCAAGAGACCTACCGAAGTGATTACGATCATAATGATGTAAATCACATCGGTTATCTTCTGGGCCTGTTCTTTGAATTGCTCCTGAGTGGACAGATAGAAATTGTTGGGTTTGCCAAAAGGGACGCGACGATGTATGCGCAAGGCCTGGATAATTTCTTCTATTGCCTGGTTGATCTGGGGCCGCGTAGCCGCCCGGACTTCAAGCGTCAGAGCTTTGTCAAACGGCAGCCACTTGGAATAAGTGCTCAGGGGAATACTGATAAGCCGGTTCCAGTAGTCGTTGCCGAAGCTTGATTTGGCTTCCTCATACACGCCGACGACCTCGAATTCATGGTCCTGCAGACGGACCATCTTGCCGAGCGGATTCTCACCAGCGAAAAGCACCCTCTCGACTTCCGTGCCGATCACACAGACATCGGTGCGATATTGGATATCAGTCTCGCTGATAAAACGGCCCTCTTTCATGTCGATATCACGCACTTTGATCAGGTCGGGCCACGTGCCATTGAAGGTCGCGTTGGAGAACTTGTGATTTCGATACTTTAGGTCGTTACCGCTGTCGAAATTCCAGTGGTTCTGAGGCGCAACACCGTCAACCGACGGGCAATTCGCCATGATGACTTCAGCGTCCTCCTCGTCGGGATAAGGACTGCTGCGCTCCTCTTCGGTCAGATTGTCGTAATCTACCCCGGGCCCGAAACGATCGACAATGATAACGTTTGAGCCCATCATATCGATTTCGGCCTCCGCTGCGAGATTAAGTCCGCTTACCACCGAGGCCATGGCAATAACGGCCCCCACTCCCACCATTACTCCCAGAATTGTCAGAAAGGAGCGAAATTTGTTGGTTCGCACCGAAGTCAGCGCCATGCCGATAGCATCGCGAATTTCAGAAGGTGACAGCAACATGATTCAATTACTCACAGCGCAATATAACGCCAGAGGGGAAGTTATTCATAGCGCAAAGACTCGATCGGGTCCAACCGGGCCGCCTTAATGGCCGGATAGACCCCCGACACCAGGCCAACCGTGACAGATACTCCGAATCCGATAAATATCCAGAGAAAGGGCAGCGTTACCGGGAAATTGAAGGTTTTGTTGAGGATCATGCCCAGAATGACTCCCACGAAGATTCCGATAACACCGCCAAGACCGGCCAGGGACATCGCTTCGGTCAGAAACTGGAGCACGATATTGGCTTTCTTTGCGCCGATCGCCTTGCGGACACCGATCTCGCGAGTGCGCTCTGTAACCGATACCAGCATGATATTCATCACGCCGATACCGCCGACCAATAGGCCGACCGAAGTAATGACGATCATGATCATGTAAACCACATCGGTAATCTGAGCAGCCTGTTCCTTGAACTGGTCTTGCGTGGAGAGCGCGAAATTGTTCGGCTTGTCAAATGGCACTTTGCGATAGATTCGCAGAGCCGAGATTATCTCCTCCTGGGCTTGCGCTAATACCTCGCGTGATCGAGCTGACACATCCAGAGCTAGCTCTTTCTCCCATGGAATCAGTTTCGCAAACGTTGTCATAGGGATACTGATGAGACGGTTTTCCCACTCATTCCCGAAATTGGACTTGACCTTCTCAAAGATCCCGATCACTTCGAATTCGTCGCCATTTAGGCGCATCATCTTCCCGACCGCATCCTCGCCGGGGAAGAGCACTTCGGCGACTCCGGATCCCAGCACACAGACCATGCGTCGGTATTGCAGATCGGTCTGATCAAGAAACCGCCCCGACGAGACATTTTTGGCCCTCACCTTCACATAGTCCGGCCAGGTGCCGTTGAAATTCGGATTGTTGAATTTGCGATTATTGTACTTGGCTTCGTTTCCACCGGGCCTGAAATAGTAGTTGTGCGGCGCCACACCATCAACACTGGGGCAGTTGGCCAGTATGGTCTGGGCCTCACCGATCGTTATAGGTGGCCGGTTGCGCTCGTCTTCGGTCAGATCCTCATGGTTCACTCCCTGCGGGAACTTGTTCACCATGATTACATTCGAACCCATGCGGTCGATTTCCGACTGCGCGGCTCCATTCAGACCGTCGATCACCGAAGCCATCGAGATCACCGCCGCCACCCCGACCAGAACGCCCATAATGGTCAGGATGGAACGAAACTTGTTCCCCCTGACCGACGACATCGCCATAATCACGGCGTCGCGCATTTCAACGGGTGAAAGTAACACGTGGTCGTCCTCTCACTCGTAGCTCAGGGCTTTTATCGGATCCAGGCGGGCCGCTTTCATGGCCGGGTAGATGCCGAAGATCAAACCGATCCCGGTCGACACTCCCAGACCGGACCAGATGGCCAGCAAGGACGGTTCTATATTCAGGTCGAACTGGAGCGCGACTGATTTTGCGATAATGAACCCCAGAGCCACACCGACGGCGCCTCCGGAAAACGTCAGCATCACCGATTCAAACAGGAACTGGATGAGAATGTGGCGTTGTTTGGCACCGATCGACTTTTCGTATGCCTATTTCTCGCGTTCGTTCGGTTACCGAAACCATCATGATATTCATCACGACGATGCCGCCGATTACCAGCGAGATTCCGGAAATGCCTATGAAGACTAATCGAAACATCAAGGTGAAAGCGTTAAGTTGCTCCAAAATGCTCTCGGCTGTCTCCATGTCGAAATCATCCGGTTCGTTGTACGGCACCTTGCGATACGTGCGCATAATGAGACGGACCTCGTCCATCGCCTCTGGCAGCTTCTCGACCGAAACAGCTTTGATGGTCAGGAAAGTACCCCTGCGCTCCGGCTCGCCGAACTGGCGGAGGAAGGCGGACAACGGGATTACGACAAAATCGTCCTGGCTTTCGCCCATCAAAGTCCCACGCTTCTTGGCGACTCCAATGACGGTGTATTTTTGACCGCCGAGCTTGACGATCTTTGCCAATCGGGTCTCGACCCTCGAAGAAATTCTCGCGGACAAGGTCGCCGATGAAAATCACATTGCGCTTGTAAATATCGTCTTCGTGGGAGTGAAACCGCCCCTGGCCAACTTCGATATCAACGATGTCGATAAAATTGGAGGTACCGCCCATGACGTCGATACGCCTGAGACTCTGACTCTCGTAGCTTATGCGGGCCTGGTCGAAAAGTCTCGGTGAGACCAGTTCACACAATTGACAGTCTCTCTCGATCACATCCGCGGTATGCAAAGAAACCGGACGCCGCTTTATCTTCTCCAAAAACTCTTCCTCAGAGAAGACCGACATCATCTTGGCCACCATGAATGTCGACGGGCCAAGCGAATCCAGAGCTCGCTCGATCTCTCCCACGGCACCCTGCAGAAACGACATTATGGTCATTACCGAAGTGACACCAAGAATGACACCCAGGAAAGTCAATCCGGAGCGGAGCTTGTTGGCCCAGAGAGCGCCGGACGCGATGCGAAATAGGGAACCCAGGACCATAGTCGCTTAACCTTTAATGGACACCGTTACGTTCTTCTTCGGGAATAGACACGTCACTGGCGAGCTTACCGTCGAGAATCGACAGCACCCGGGCGGCGTGCCGGGCGACCGAAGCTTCGTGCGTCACGGTAATGATAGTGTTGCCCTGGCGATGGAGGTGGTCGAACAGCTTCATGATTTCTTCGGAAGTCTTGCTGTCGAGGTTGCCGGTCGGTTCGTCGGCCAGGATGAGTGACGGGTTATTGACGAGGGCGCGCGCCACCGCCACGCGCTGGCGTTGCCCGCCCGAAAGTTCGTTCGGCTTGTGGTTCATCCGGTCGGCGAGTTCGACCCGTTCCAATGCGGCCCGGGCCATCTTCTCGCGTTCCAACCGGGGAGTACCATTGTAAATGAGAGGCAATTCTACGTTGTGAAGAGCGGTCGCACGCGGCAGAAGGTTGAAAGTCTGAAAGACAAAACCGATTTCCCGGTTGCGGATACTGGCGAGCTCGTTGTCGTTCATCTCGCGCACCCGTTT
The DNA here is from genome assembly GCA_963735035.1 of uncultured candidate division Zixibacteria bacterium. GTDB lineage: Bacteria > Zixibacteria > MSB-5A5 > GN15 > FEB-12 > JAGGTI01. The sequence goes on along the minus strand of CAVTJJ010000006.1, from coordinate 398,878 downwards.
GTTATTGAGCCAGTATTCACCCTGGCTGGGCGTATCGAGACAGCCGATCAGGTTCATAAGCGTTGATTTGCCCGAACCCGACGGTCCCATGATCGCCACGTATTCGCCCTTCTCGATCGACATGGACACGGAGCGCAACGCGTGTACCCGCTCCGCCCCCATTTCATAGGTCTTCCACAGATTGTCAGTTTCAATGAGCGACATTATTTCGATTCCTGCTTTGTGCTGTCGGCTTTGACGACCTTAATGGCGTCGCCGTCTTTGAGCGTTCGAAGGACACTGTACGGTCCTGAAATTACCGAGTCCTTTTCAGCCACACCTTCGGTGACTTCAATGTCTTTTTGTCCGGCGATACCGGTCTGAATCGGAGCAAAACGGGCGATACCTTCGCGAATCACAAACACGCCCTTGAGCTCCTTATCTTTTCCGGCCTTGGCGCTGTCTTTGGGAGCGCTAAGACTGTCGTTCTCAGCCGCGAGAACTTCGCCCGAACCGGTGTCTTTAGCGTTCTTGCCCGCTCTGGCCGTCGCGAGTGAATCCATATTGTAGCTGCGCGTAACCACTGATGCAAACGGCACGGCCAATACATCCTTGCGCTCGGCGGCCGTGATGTCAACCGTCGCCGACATGCCGGGACGAAGGCTCGGATTGATTTCGGCGAACGTCACTTTGACTTTGAAATTGGTGGATTGATCCTGCGTTCCGCCACCGATCAACACGGCCGTATTGCCGATTTCCACGACGCTGCCGGCGAAAGTCGTATCAGGGAAGGCATCAACTTCGATATCAGCGCGCTGCCCCAACGCGATCTTGTTGACTTCGGTCTCATCGACCTCGACCTCGACCTCAAAAACGCTTAGATCGGAGATGGTCATGAGCGTCTGGCCCTGGGTGAACGCGGTCTGACCGGCGGCAATTTCACCGACCTCGACGTTCAGTGAAGTCACCACACCGTTCATCGGCGCGGCAATCCTGGCCTTCGCGAGGCGATCGAGCTGCTTATCGAAAGCGGCCTCTGCCCCGCTGACCTGCGCCTTCAAGCTCTCGTAATTAGCCTTGGCATTGAGATAGGCATATCGCGCCGTGCTGAGCTCCGTTTCGGAACCCAATTTCTGATCGAACAGCTTCTGGCGCCGTTGATATTCTTCCTGGGCCTGGTCGTCGCTGGCTTTGGCCCCGTCCAGGGCGGCGCGATAGCCGTCCAGACCGAACCTGGCCTGACTAACATCCGCCTTGATCTGCACCGTGTCCATGACTATCAGGAGTTGTCCAGTAGAGACCTGCTGCCCTTCCACCACCGGCAGAGACATGATCTTACCACTGAACTCCGACGTAATATTGACCTTGGTCTGAGGCTGGATACGCCCGGAGGCGGACACCTTTTCAACCAGATGTTGTTTGGCCACCGTGGCCGCATTAACATCGGTCATCTTCTTCTTGTTAGAGGTCAGCGTGACATATGTGAGGGCCCCCGCCACCACAACCACGCCGATGATGATCCAGACTTTCTTCTTCTTCATACCCGACGCACCCTATATTTGCTTTTACATTTTGCCCATTGCGTATTCGAGCTGCGCAATCGCCAAATTCAAATCAAACTGTACGTTGATGAGCCCCACTTGAGCCCCTTTCAACGTCACCTGGGCGTCCAGCAGATCGAGGATCGTAGCCGCGCCCAAGTTGTATTTTTCCTGCGTGATTCGATAATCTTCTTCCGCCGCTGCGACGTTTTCGGTCGAGACTTCCTGCTGCTTCTTCAACTGTTCGATCTTCAAGTATGATGACTTGATACCGGAAATAACGGAGTTGCGCGTGTCCGCCAGAGCGGCCATGGTATTATTACGATAAACCTTGGCATCGGTTACCCGTTTTTCACGCAGGAAGCCATCGAATATCGAATAACCGACTGAGAAGCCATAGCTGTACGACTTATTGGAATACTTCAGCGTGGAATTGGTGAACGACTGAGTGCCGTTAAACTTGCGATAATCCGCCGATGCCGTCAGCGTGGGAAGGTACCCTGACTTAGCGGCGCGCAATGAGTGCCTGGCCTGATCGGTCGATTTCTGTGACGATAGAAGGCGAGGATTATGCTCAATACCGAAGCTAATCGCCTCATCCAGAGTTCCCCCGTATTGATCACCGGTAGGTTCTGTCGCAAATTGCAGATCTTCCCTGGGATCAATTCCAATAGTGTAAGCAAGATTGGCTTTTGTATCCGTCACCGCGTTGGTCGCACTAATAAATGCAAGCTGATCGTTACCGGACTGCACTTTCTGGCGTAGAACATCCGATTTGGAGGCGGACCCCAACTCAAACCGCGACTCAATCAGCTTCAACTGCTCGGCGGATCGTTTAACCGCATCCTCCTGGACAGTCACGTTCTGGACTGCTGCAAGATGGGCGTAATAAGATACCTTGACGGAGGTTATCAAATCCTGTTCGGACGCGAGCACATCCAATTGTGCTCCTGCTTTTGCGGCACTTGCGGCCGCGTATTGAAACCAGCTTGCGGCATTGAATATATCCATGTCGGCCGTGGCGCCCCACGTCTTGCTCGGTCCCTGGTCCTGGGAGGTTATAGTCTCAAACGCGACAGGAACTCTGATTGCGTTACGAACTGTATCCCCTGCAATCACGGTAGTGTCAAAAGCGTCCATGTACTGTGTCACCTGGACATCAGGCGGATTGATATCGAACTGCCTGCCTTTGCTGTAAGAATAGGACGCGCCGAATATTGGGCAGAAACGCTCCAAGAGCGGCCCTTTTGCCGGCCGCAGCCGATCCTTCGGAGCCGCGCGCCTGTATGATCGAAGCCCTCTTTTCTAGCGCCAGTTGTATACAATCGTCCAGTGTCATCGTGGTCGCCTGGACCAGTCCGGACACCATTACCATTGTCAATGTCAGAATCAGAATTACAGCCACCCGCTTCATCAAACAACTCCTTCATTCCACGCGGCCAACATTGCTGCGTTCGTTGTTTTATCGATATGACAACTGATCGCCCGCAGAAGTTGCGCGTCGGTCTATTACTATTACCGAATTTCTTTCAAGCCCTTAGGATTCGTTTCCTATGTCCAAGTAGTGTGATCCAGCTTTTCTACCCAATCGTGTCGAAACTGTAGATTAGCCTTAACATCATTTAAGACGAGTCTCAGACTGCCAGGTTGCACCCTGGACTGCATATCATACATCTTATACGTCAAGTTATTCAATGAAAATAGGCTGGCCGTGCGGCAGGTAGGAGCGGCAAGAAGCGTGACACCTAAGCCCTATCGGCACAATTACTTGCACTCCAAGCTCGGGGTCCACGCAACGAGTCCCTCAGCCGGGGCAATACGATTGACTGAACCTCACTCAGGTGCGCCGCGCAGCCTTATCTTCGAGCTTCTCCAGATATTTCTCCGCGGCCACGGCCGCGGTAGTACCATCGCCGACCGCATTGGTAATCTGGCGAACCAGCTGCGAACGGACATCCCCGCAGGCGAACACACCTGGCACCGAGGTTTCCATTTTGTAATCGGTGATGATATATCCCCCCTCGTCACATTTCAGACCACCCCGAACCAGGTTCGAGTTGGGATGAAAACCTATGAACGGAAAGACCGCGTTGACCGGCAGCTTTGATTGGGCGCCGGTCTTGATGTTCTTGAGGCTGAGACCCGACACCACCCGGCCATCACCGTTGACCGATTCAACAACAGTATCCCAAATGAACTCGATCTTGGAGTTGGAATAAGCGCGCTGCTGAATGATCTTCGCGGCCCGCAACTGGTCACGCCGATGAATGATGTAGACTTTACTTCCGAACTTGGTAAGGAACGTCCCTTCCTCTACCGCTACGTCGCCCCCGCCGACCACGGCGATAATCTTATCGCGGAAGAAGGCCCCGTCGCAAATCGCACAATAGGAAACCCCTCGCCCGGCATATTCTAGTTCTCCGGGGACCCCGAGCTTGACCGGTGAGCCGCCCGTGGACATGATAATCGCCCGGGCGCGATAGACGGCACCCGAGGCGCATCGGGCCAGACGGTCATCGCCTTCAGTGTAGATTTCTTCGACCTGATCAGAGGCGATTTCAAGTCCGAAGCTTTGGGCGTGGGCCGCGAATTTCATCGAAAGTTCGGCGCCGGATATATGTTCGAATCCGAGGTAATCTTCCACTTCGGCGGTATTGGCAATTTGGCCGCCCGGAAGGCCCATTTCGAGACAGATCGTTTTGCGTCTGGCTCTGGCGGCATAAAGACCGGCACACAGACCGCCGGGTCCGGCTCCGACTATCACAATGTCATATTGCTTTTCAGCCATTTAGTTCTTCCTGGGAATCAAGGTCAGGGTCCAACTTCTCACAGTAGTCAACGTCCGTACCGACGAACAGTTCTGTGGAAGCTACCTTACACAAGCTCTACCAGTCAACGCCTTTCTGGGCGAGGATACCTTTCTGATACGGATGTTTGATCTCCCGCATTTCTGTTACAAGGTCGGCCATCTCGATCAGCCAATCCGGAGCGCCTCGTCCGGTTATAACCAGATGCTGGCGGTCGCTCTTAAGCGCCAGGAGCTCGCGGACAGCTTCCGGCGTTACCAGGCCGAGATCCAGCGCTACGTTGAGCTCGTCGAGAATTACCAAAGGGAATTTGCCTGAAGTGAGGATTTTGCCCGCCTCTTCGAGGCCGTCGCGGGCGGCCTTGCAGTGAACTTCGAAATCCTTTTGATCGTCGATTATACCCACGAAGCCTTCCCCGACCACCCGAAGTTCCACTTCCGGCGCCAACCGCTTGATACCTTCCAATTCGCCGTATTTCCAGCTCCCTTTGACGAATTGGATGACACAGACCTTCCATCCGTAGCCGATGGCCCGTATACACATACCGAGAGCGGCGGTGGTCTTGCCTTTACCGTTTCCGGTATAGACGATTAACAAACCTTTTAATTCGTCTTTGGTTACCGTCATTTTTGACCTTTCTCAATCCTCCAAAATAGGCAATGCCGAAGCGAAAGAAAAGGGGATTGTTGGTAATTCTACGAGAGCTAACGTTATAGACTATAACAAAAAGAAGTTGGGACTTTGAGAAAAAAATAACAAACAAAACCATTGACTTGGGTCTCTATTATCCTATCTTGAAATCAAGACGGACGCGACGCCGTTTGGCAGTTGGCGGCCAAAATTGAGTTGGCCGACGGTGCTTTGAAGAAAGGCTGATATGCAATTCACTAAGGCCGAAGAGTACGGCATGTTTGGCGTACTTTACCTGGCGGAGGCCGACCGATCCAAAGTTGTGCCTCTATCCGAGATTTCAGAGGCCAAAGATATCCCTGAAAAGTTTCTGGCCAAGATTTTCCAATCGCTTTCCAAAAGCGGACTAATCCGGTCTCACCGGGGTGTGCGCGGTGGATTTTCGCTGGCGAAAGATCCGGCTGAGATTACGGTAAAAGAAGTCCTCGAAATTATTCAGGGACCTTATCACCTGATGCGCTGTATTGAAGATAAGCGGGCCTGCCTGAAGGATCCGGATGAATTCTGCGCCATCCGTGAAGTTCTCGTACTGGCCGAAAGAAGGTTGCTCTCGGTTTTCGAGGAGTACACCCTCGCCGATCTGATTCGATGGCAGAAAACCGAGACCCCACCACTCAAGGTGTTGACGGCGTGATCGGGCCACAACAGCGGTTTACTTTTGAGACGACTTGAGTTATAGTCTCGGCCTCGAATGGAAAGCAGGACCGAGTCGTACCCATGGGCGTAAAGTCAGACCGCTGGATAAAAGAGATGGCCTCCAGCCATCAGATGATCGAACCTTTTGAAGCCGACCAGGTTAGAGGCGGCATAAGTTTCGGTGTGTCGGCCTACGGATATGATTTCCGATTGGCCGACGAATTCAAGGTTCCCGATCTCAGTCGCATCGTCGAACTCGACCCGAAGAAAGCCTCCCCCGACCTGTTTGTTGACTGCCGGGCAGAATCATTGTTGATACCTGCTAATAGTTTCATTCTGGCGCGCAGCCTCGAGTATTTCCGGATACCGCGAGACGTCATCACTGTATGTACCGGCAAGTCCACCTATGCGCGCTGCGGCGTTGTAGTCAATGTCACTCCCTTCGAGCCGGAATGGGAAGGCTTTGCCACACTTTCGTTGTCTAACACCGGTCCGAGACCGGTGCGGGTCTATGCCAAAGAAGGAATCGCCCAGTTGTTGTTTCTCGAAGCCACGGAAATCTGTCAGGTTTCGTACCGTGACAAGAAGGGCAAGTATCAGGCTCAGAAAGAAATCACCTTGTCAACGAATGACAAGGACGTCCGATAAACCTACTAGTAGCTACGTATAAGATTAATTGGAGAATAGTTATGACAGAACAGACGCTTGAAAAAGTCGCAGACAAGACGCTCAAATCAACGGGCAAGCGTCGGATGGTCACGATAGACGGCAATACAGCGGCGGCGCATGTGGCGCATGCTACCAACGAAGTTATCGCCATCTACCCTATCACCCCGTCGTCGGACATGGGTGAGAAATCCGATGTCAAGTCGGCGCGCGGTGAGAAGAATATCTGGGGGACCGTCCCCACGGTAGTGGAAATGCAGTCCGAAGGGGGCGCCTCGGGCGCCGTCCACGGGGCCCTGACTACCGGTTGCCTGACGACGACGTTCACGGCTTCGCAGGGTCTTCTCCTGATGATTCCGAATATGTACAAGATCGCCGGCGAAATGACGCCGACCGTGTTTCACGTTTCGGCCCGGGCGCTGGCGAGCCACGCCCTTTCGATTTTCGGCGATCATTCCGACGTCATGGCTACCCGCTCCACCGGCTTTGGCCTGATGGCCTCCGGTTCGGTGCAGAACATCATGGACATGGCCCTGATCACACAGGCCGCCTCATTGCGAAGCCGGGTACCGTTCGTGCATTACTTTGACGGTTTCCGCACGTCGCACGAAGTTGCCAAGATCGAAGAGATCACTTTCGATGATATGCGGGCGATGTTGCCCCAAGAGCTGGTCGAGAGCCACCGACTGCGGGCCCTCTCCCCCGATCGTCCGACGATCAAAGGCACGTCACAGAACCCCGACGTCTTCTTCCAGCACCGTGAGACGATCAACAAGTACTATCTGGCCGCGCCGGAAATCGTCCAGGAAGAGATGGACAAGTTCGCCAAGATCGTTGGCCGTCATTATCATCTGTTCGACTACGTCGGCCATCCGCAGGCGGAGAATGTCGTAGTCATCATGGGCAGCGGAGCCGAGACTACTCACGAAGTGGTCGATTGGCTGGTTGCTCGCGGCGAGAAAGTCGGGATGATCAAGGTCCGCCTGTATCGGCCGTTCTCGGCTGAGGCGTTTGCCCGGGCCCTGCCGGCGACGGTCAAGCGGATCGCCGTCCTGGATCGCACCAAGGAAGCTGGATCGGTCGGCGAGCCGATGTATACCGACGTCCAGGCCGCTCTGAACGAAGCCATGGATAACGGCTGGGTCAAGTATGCTCAGCGGCCGCTGATTATAGGCGGGCGGTACGGTCTCGGTTCGAGTGAGTTCAATCCCTCGATGGTCAAGGGCATTTTCGATAATCTGAAGGAGAAGACTCCCAAGAGCCATTTCACGGTCGGTATCGTCGACGATGTAACGCACACTTCGCTTTCGATGGATCCTTCGATTGATCTCGAAGGGAATGACTTCCGCGGCCTTTTCTTCGGCCTCGGTTCCGACGGCACCGTCGGCGCCAACAAGAACTCGATCAAAATCATCGGCGAGTACACCGACAATTACGCCCAGGGCTATTTCGTGTACGATTCCAAGAAAGCGGGCGCGGTGACCGTATCGCACGTTCGCTTCGGCAAGAAGGAGATTCGCAAGCCGTACCTGATCAAGTCGGCTCAGTTCGTGGCCTGCCACAACGAATCATTCCTCGAGAAATACGATATGGTCGAGAAGCTCTGCCCCGGCGGCACCTTCCTGCTCAACAGCATGACCGAACCGGACAAAGTCTGGGATACTCTTCCGGTGGAAGTCCAGGAGCAATTGATCGCCAAGAAAGCCAAGTTCTATGTGATCGACGCCATCGCTCTGGGCAAACAGCTCGGACTGGGCGCCCGCATCAACATGATCATGCAGACCGCCTTCTTCCTCATCTCCGGCATTCTGCCGAAGGAAAAGGCGATCGAGGCGATCAAGCACATGATCGATGAGACTTACGGCGACAAGGGCGAGAAAGTCGTCAAGATGAACTACGCCGCGGTCGACGCCGCCGGGAAGAGGACTGCGGGAGATCAATATTCCGAGCAGGGTGACTTCGACCAAACGACGTCCGCCGATCGTGCCGGATTCCGCGCCGGACTTCGTCAAGAATGTCACGGCTGAAATCATCGCGGGACGCGGCGATCAGCTCCCTGTGTCGGTGTTCCCCGATGACGGCACCTACATGACGGCGACGACGCAGTACGAAAAGCGAAACATCGCGGTGGACATTCCGGTCTGGGAGCCGGACGTTTGTATCCAGTGCAACATCTGCTCGATCGTCTGCCCGCACGCCGCCATTCGTCCGAAGATTGTCGAAAAGGAAGATCTGTCCGGCGCTCCGGCGACGTTCAAGTATGTCGAGGCTCTCAAACCTCTCAAGGGCAAGTACTATGTACTTCAGGTCGCTCCCGAAGATTGCACCGGATGTGAACTTTGCGTGAATGCCTGTCCGGCCTACGCCAAGGACGCCGAGGGCAACAAGACCGAGCGCAAGGCGATCAACATGTCGTTGCAAGCGCCTCTGAGAAAGACCGAAGCGGTCAACTGGGATTACTTCCTTAACAAGCTGCCGGAAACCGATCAGGCCTTGATCAACATCGAGACCGTCAAAGGCTCGCAGTTCGTCAAGCCGTTGTTCGAATTCTCCGGCGCTTGCTCGGGTTGCGGCGAGACACCGTACATCAAGTTGATGACCCAGTTGTTCGGTGATCGCGCCCTGTGCGCCAACGCCACCGGATGCAGTTCGATCTACGGCGGCAATCTCCCGACCACGCCGTATGCGCAGAATGCCGACGGACGCGGCCCGGCCTGGTCCAACTCGCTTTTCGAAGACAACGCTGAGTTCGGTTTCGGAATGAGACTAACGGCCGACAAACTCAACGAGTTCGCGCTTGAACTCACCAGAGAATTGGTGCCGGATTTGTATGAAGGTATTCTGAAGGCCGATCAGAAGACTCAGGCGGGCGTAGTGGAACAGCGTAAGCGGGTTGAAGCTCTCAAGCAACGACTGGTTTCACTCAACGGCAGCGAGAAGGTGCGCACCCTGAAATCAATCGCCGACTCCCTGGTCAAGAAATCGGTCTGGGTTATCGGCGGCGATGGCTGGGCGTATGACATCGGCTACGGCGGTCTGGATCATGTCATGGCCTCCGGCAAGAACGTCAACGTCCTGGTGCTCGACACCGAAGTGTATTCCAACACCGGCGGTCAGATGTCCAAATCCACTCCGCGCGGCGCCACCGCTTTGTTCGCTGCGGCCGGCAAGCCGATGCCGAAAAAGGACCTGGGCATGATGATGATGTCCTATGGCAACGTCTATGTAGCTCAGGTGGCCATGGGCTCCAGCCATAATCAGACGGTCAAGGCGATGGTCGAGGCCGAACAGTACGATGGCCCGTCGATCATCATCGCTTATTCTCACTGTATCGCCCACGGTATCGACATGGCCTTAGGCATGGGTCGTGAGGATATCGCGGTCAAGAGCGGCCACTGGCTGCTGTATCGCTATAATCCGGTGCTTCTGGAAAAGGGCGAGAATCCTTTGAAGCTCGACTGCAAAGCGCCGTCGATTCCGTTCCGCGAATATGCTTTTGCCGAGAACCGGTTCCGGACCTTGCTGGCCAAGGACAAAGAGCGGGCCGAGCGGCTCGTAGCTCTCGGGCAGCAGGACTGTGATCGCCGCTGGAATTTTTACAGCCAGATGGCGGCCATGAAGTACGGACCGACTCAAAGCTAAGCCCAACAATGACTTTCGATGAACGAGGCGGGTGCGCAAGCGCCCGCCTCGTTTTATTACTGGGCCTAGGGCAGGCTTTCTCAAGAGTTCGTCAAGATTCCTCCGTCGGCTACCGATAAATCTCAGGAACGGAGACTTTAGCGCTTTAGGAGGTAAAATGCGCCTCAGATTTACACTTATCGCCTTGTTCACGTCGCTGGTGATGCTGGTCGGTTTGGCCACCGCCGAAACGGAACAGGAAATCGTCAACCGGTATCTCAATAAGACCGTGGCGAAACAGACTTCGAGACTCGGATGGGCGTCGTTCAATTGCAGCGTCGATCGAATCAACCGTCACAACGACTACAATGACTTCGCCGTCGTCGAAAGCGCGAAGCTTGGAAACAACTCTTTCGCGGGTATTTACCGGGGAATATCTCTCGGAGCCGACTTCGGGATGGTCTTCCACAAGCGGTTCGCCTGGTCTATCGGCGGCGAATACTGGCTCAAGCAGGGCCAGACCCTGCCTGCGAACGACACCTACTTGCAGTTGTCCACCGGCACCACAGTGGCGTCGGATCCCAAGAGCGAATTGAAAGTATTTGGCCTGACTTCGTCATTCCAGTACTATGTTTTCAATCCGCCTGTCGCGGGTCAGGGATTATCCAAGTACGCGGTTCGCCTCGGCGGCTCGGTGGGCTACTACACCGCCACGTGGGACCTCTGGCCGGAGTATGAAAACCTGAATCTCTCCACCGGAGCGCCGGTCGGCACCAATACCAGCTTCAAGGGGACGGCCCCGGGATTCTCGTTCGGAGTTGGCGCGGATTATCCGATCGGTATTTGGGACCTGGGTCTCGCGGCCGACGCGGGCTACCTTTACCTGAACTTCGGCAACGTCGCCTGGTATAATACGAACGGTGATGAGATTGTCGCCAGCATCGACGGCACCGCAAAGGGACGCGTGGACTTGGCTCTTTCGGGCATCCGCGCCAAGGTCGAGCTGAAGCGCTTTTTCAACTGGTAGCCGGAAAAAAGCTCAGGGAGAGTGCTCGCCGATTGACAGAGGTCTCCCCGGGTGTATCTTGGACCGGACATAACTCGATTCTGGAGAAATCAGGTGACGAAAAAAACGTTCTTGACCGCCTGCATGGCGACTGCTCTGTTCCTGCTGCTACCGGCAGCTACAACCCTTCTTGCCGTCGATAAACTTCCCCCCGCAAGGGCCGGTCAGATCGGCGCCCCGACCGGTAAGATTGCTTTCATTCGTGACAAGAACGTCTGGATGATGGACGCCTCCGGCGGACAGCAAACTAAAGTCTGTGAAGCCGGAAACGCCGATGGTCGGGTAAGCTGGGCTCCCGATGGCAAGCGTATTGCCTTCACCCGTTCCGGCCGTGTTACGCTGCAGGGTCCGGACAATCTGGGCGGAAACCACAAAGTGTACGACATCTTTATCGCCTATGTCGATTCGGCCGCAGCGGGTAATAGCAATTTCTGGTATCGCATCACCGACGGAGTGGGTTCGCGCGATCCGGAGTGGAGCGCCGACGGTCAGTCGATCATCTACTACAAGGACATGAACGCCAATTTCGTAAATGCCTTCCTTCCGAATTACCAGGTCTGTGTCATGACCCCGGCTGAGGGCGGTACGGAAGATTTGCTGCGCCGTGACTGGCAGAACATGTCCGAGTTCTTTATTTCGCCGACTATGAATGCCGCCGGCGAGATTGTCTTCGTGCACATGGTCAAGACATCCGAGGGTGGGTTCCGCCAGCAGGGTCTGGTGAAACTACCCAAGAACGATTTCATGCTCGGTCTGGGCGAGGTCGGAAAGCTGTCGATGAAAATGGCTGACCTCGTGGCTCCGGCCTGGTCACCCGATGGCAAGTGGATCGCCTGCGTAAACAACAAGATGTCCGAACCGGGTTTGTATATCGTATCCGCTGATTTGTCCGAGAGATTTCTGGTTTATACTCCGCCACCGGCGACCGGACTCTACGCCATAGCGCCGTCGTTCTCTCCCGATTCAAAGTGGCTTACTTTTGCCACGCGGGACGGTTCGATCTGGATTTGTGATATCACCGGCAACGGTGCGCGCAAGCTGACCGGTCCCGGTCAGGACTCCGCTCCCGCCTGGTCCAAATAGCATCTGTAATTTACTTCCAAGCGCAAAAGCAAAGGGCCGGATCATCAAGATCCGGCCCTCTTTGTTGCGTAGCCAGGCGTCTATGCCGTTACAATTTCTTCCAGTTGGAAATGACTTCGATAAGAAGCCGTAGGCCGAATCCGGTCGCCCCTTTAGGTACGTACGGTTTCCCGCCGTGCTCGACATCGCAGTAGGCGATGTCAATATGTGCCCAAGGCCAGTCGCCTATGAAGTTCTCGAGGAATGCCGCCCCGGCGATGGTACCGGCCGGACGTCCTCCTGAGTTCACCAGATCGGCTATGCTCGATTTCATCTGGTCGCGATGTTCGTCCCAGATCGGCAACGGCCAGACTTTTTCGGCTGTGACGTCGGCAGCGGCGCTGATTCGATCCAGCAATTTCTTATTGTTGCCCATGATAGGCGCCCCGGCAAACCCCAGGACATACAGCGCCGCGCCGGTAAGAGTCGCGATGTCGATTACCACTTGAGGCTTGAATTTGTTGGCGTAATCGAGGGCATCGGCCAGAATGAGGCGACCTTCGGCGTCGGTATTTATCACCTCGATGGTCTTGCCCTTCCGCGAGACGAGGATATCGCCGGGACGAGTGGCATGCCCCGAGGGCATGTTCTCGGTAAGGGGCATCAACGCTACGAGATGAATACGCAGCTTGAGGCGGGCCGCTGTAATCAGAGTAGCCAGCACAACGGCCGAGCCGGCCATATCACCTTTCATCTCGTGCATATCCTGACCCGGCTTCAGCGAGATGCCGCCCGAATCGAACGTGACCCCTTTGCCTACCAGCACCACAGGCTTCTGTCCCACGACACCCTTGTATTCGAGAATCATGAAACGGGGCGGTTCTTCCGAACCTCGGGCCACGCCCAAAAGCGCCCCCATCTTCTCCTGAGTGATCGCTTTCTCATCGAGGATATGGCAGGAGATCTTATGTTTGCGCGTCAATTGCTGAGCCTTTGCAGCATATATCTTCGGGGTCAGGTCCCCCGCCGGAGTCTGGACAAGGTCCCTGACGAGCAATTGACCTTCGGCAATGATAGTCCCGCGCTCGACCGCCCGCTGGGCCTTCTTGATCCACGCTGCACGACTGACCGAGAATCTCAAGTGCGATAGTCGGCTCTTGTCCTGAGCGGCGTCACCTGTCTTATACTCGCGTTGCTTGTATGATCCGAGGAGATACCCTTCGACTGCCGCCTGAAAGAATGAATCGTCGCCATAGCTGCCAAAATGCAAGGCCACGGATTTTGACTGGGTCACGACCTTCTGCCGCGAGAGATCGCCTAACACCCGACGAAAGACATCAGCATTGAGCTTCTTGGAATCACCTATACCGGCCAAGACCAGTCGTCGTGTTTTCCAATCTTTGGGATTGGTGAAAGAGATGAACTCGCCTGACTTGCCGTTGAATTCCTGGGCGGTTGCGGATCGAGAAAGCAGTCCTCCGGACGCATTATCGAGAATTTTCAAGTAGGGGCCACTGGCTTCTTTGATTTCAGGGACAAAACAAACCACCACGTCTTCTTTCAGATCAGATGGCTTGTCGTAGCTGAATGAGTATTGCATGCGAGTCTCCTTTCAATAGCCGCAGTCTAGGCGAAGACCGTTCCAGAGGCAACTTAAATATGGAGTAGAACAGCGACGCAAGAAGGCGAAACTTTAGTATTCGTCCTTGAGGTAGGCCTGGTAATTCCGCTCGATTTCGTTGAGATTATCCGAGCCAAATTTGTGAAGAAAGGCGTCAGCGAAAACCATCGTCGCCGCGGCTTCGGCGACGACAGCAACCGCCGGTACAACGCAGACATCGGTCCGCTCCACCATCGCTCTGGCCGTTTTTTTGGTATGTACATCCACCGTCAATAGAGGACGCATCAGAGTGGAAATCGGTTTGACCGCCACTCGGGCGATTACGTCTTCCCCGTTCGTGATACCGCCTTCCAGGCCGCCGGCATTATTGGTCTGGCGATAGAACCGCTTCCGAGCGGGGTCGCCGGCGGGATCGTAGAATATCTCATCCTGAACTTCTGATCCATGCTTTGCCGCTGCCTCAAAACCCAGACCGATCTCTACCGCCCTGGCCGACTGGATAGACATCAGCGCACCCGCGAGCCGGCCATCAAGCCGATCCGCCGATTGCGAGAAGCTCCCCAGTCCGGCCGGGAGTCCTGAGATGATAATCTCTGCCACACCGCCCAGCGAATCGCGTTGTTTCATGGCCTGACGAATCGCGGTCTTCATTCGTTGTCCGGTTTTGGTGTCAATGCAGCGAACGTCAGATTTCTCGGACAGCTTTTGGATCAGCTCAAGCTCCGGACGTGGGAATCCAGCTTTGAGTGCTACTTCGCCGATCCGCACCACGTGGGAGACGATCCGGACGTCAAACCGTTCCAAAAGTTGTCTGACCAGGGCTCCAGCCGCTACGCGGGCTGCAGTCTCGCGAGCCGAGGCGCGCTCCAGCACATTGCGAAGATCATGATGACCGTACTTTATTCCCCCCGCCAGATCGGCGTGGCCAGGTCTAGGTCGCGAAGTATCCTTGAGCAGTTTCTGTTGCTTGGGAGTGAGCGGTTCGGTCGGCGGGTTGATCGGATCCATGACGGGCGCCCAGTTGGCCCAGTCGCGATTCTCGATCACCAGTGTAATCGGCCCACCCATGGTGATGCCGTGCCGTACTCCGGAGACGATTCTGGCGGTATCTTTTTCGATCCGCTGACGTCCCCCCCGACCATACCCTTTCTGTCGTCGCGCCAGGTGAAAATTGATCTGATCGAGATCAATTGATAGCCCCGCCGGGAGACCGTCTACAATAGCCGTAAGGCAGGGACCGTGCGATTCACCGCTCGTAAGACAGGTCAACATACTATAGTCTACAAAATGAAAGCGGCCGGGTCAACCGGCCGCTTGAGAAGTTCAGACTTTGACTTCGGCTTCTTCGGGTATAACCACACCCGAATCCCGATCGAGTTCTTCCATGCGACGCCGGATGCGATCGTCGATGTTCATGGCCTTGGAAGTCGAGAGGAACTCGGTCTCGTCGATTGGGGTGATTTCTTTCATTTCCGAAAGCACCGCGACGATCTTCTTAACCCCCGTATCGATCACGTTGAGTGCCGCCGGCAGCTTGTCCAGCAACTGGTCATTCTCGCCTTTGCGTAGTTGTATGCGGACCATCTGGGAGCGACCGTAAATAGCCATAGCAGCATTATTGAGATAGTGCGAAAGCGTCGCCATGGCGATAGCCTTGGTTTCGGACGCCCCTCGAGCCCGCTCCTGCTGCAGAAGTTTCTGGGTCAACTCCTGGCGCTCGCGGAATAGATTTTCCACCATGAAATAGGTACGCCAGATTTCCTGGTTGGCCCGGGTCAGAATATTTTCCACGCTGCCAATGTCAACTTCCAGATATTCGGCCGTCGCCACTGTGGCGGAGAGCAGCGACACGGATATACCGTCTACCTGCTCCTTGGGAATCTCCAGCATCGCGGCGGTCGCGCTGATCGCCGGCAGCCTGGTTTCGAGATCGAGATAGTGTCCGGTCAGGCTCTGGTCAACCATCAGAGTGGCCAGCCGAACCACGCGCGGAATCGGATTCGTAACATCACCCGGGCTTAGATTGTGATGGTCGCGGATGGCATCAACAATGTATTCCGGCAGCCGCCAGCGACTCGCCAGCGACGCACCTACTTCGCAATGGTCGGTACCGAAAACCCGACGCTCAGCACTGATGATGCCGCCGATCCCCTTGGCGTGGCTCTCCACAACCTTACGATAGTCTTTCGGGTAGTTGTGCAGGAAGAACAGAGTGCCCATATCGTGAAGTAGTCCGGCAATGAACGCTTCTTCCGCCGAATGGTAGCGCAGGGCTCCGGCGATTTTCTCGCAGGCCGCAGCTACAGTCAAAACATTCTCGAAATAGCGCTGAGGATCTATTCCGGAATTCGCCTTGATCTGCTCGGGATGAAATACCGAACTCGACAGCGCCAGGCACTTTACAGTCACTGCCCCCAGCGTCTGAACCGCCTGATGTACATTGGATACCTGGGAATAACGTCGATACATCGACGAATTGGCCAGCTTGAGAATCTTGGCCGTGAGCGGCGGATCCTTCAGGATGATCCGGGCCAATTGATCCGAACCGAAATCCGGGTTGTCAACTTCTCTGAGGATCTGGGCCAGGGCCTGGGGCAAGGATAATAGGTCGCGTCCTTCCCGTACCTGGGAAAGAATCATCATTTTGTCCATTTACCGACACTCCTATTTGTTCTCCCCCTTATTATCGGCAGGAAATGGCGGTGTTTGACAATCAAATCGCCGGGTCAGGAGCGAACCCGGCCGGCGACAACGGTTCGAACGACTGCGGTGAGCTGTTCAATTCGAAACGGCTTGTAGACAACTTCGGCCACGCCGGAACTGGCCAGTTCTTCGGCCTTGAGCGGTGTGCTCCAGCCAGTAACCAGTATCACCGGCGTCCCTGGGTACTGGAGTGTAATTCTGCGGGCAACTTCGAGCCCGGAGATGCCCGGAAGAGCCAGATCAGTCAGAACGGCCTCGAAGGAATCCTGTTCAGCCAGACGGAGTCCCTCTTCACCGGTAGAAGCGGTCCTGACGTCGTAACCAAGAGACTGACCCATGGCAGAAATGAGATCGAGTATAACTGCTTGATCATCAATGGCTAACAGTCTCGGCCGGGAGGCCGAACCCGAGCGGTTCGGGACGCTATTGGCCTCTTTCATAGGAAACCGGAAAGACAGATAGGCCGGTGAGGCCGACTCACTGTCGACTGCGTACCCGGTACCGGCATCGAGCACATGGCTCAGATAGACATCCGCAGGACGGCTCCTGAAGGCCTCATCGGACGAAATATATCTACCGAAACCGGCAATAGGAGCCACCGGCGGAAAATTGCGGCGGTGCCGGGACAGATCGAGATATACGAAATTGTCTCGAACATAGGTTGCCACCGTGAACAGGTCATCGTCTTCGGCCAGAGCCGCAAACCGATCCAGAAGAGTCCGGAACAGCTCGCCGAAACGGAGCGGCGGCAACGCAATCTTCGGAACAGCCTCGAGCCTGAGATCGATCTCGCGGGGGCGTCTCCCAGCCATGTAAAGATTACCTGCGACCCGGACCCGGTCCAGCTCTCTACGAATATCCTGATTGATCAGATCCGGTGCGAGTGTACTTTCGGGTGGAGTCGAAGACGACGAAAGTGCACGTCGCGCTACCCCGGCCGCTTGTTCCGCCTGCTCGGCAATCGACCGAAGCCTGGCGCGAGCATCTTCGGATAAATGACTATCTCTGGCCGCCAACTCCGCCGTTCCTACGACACCGGACAATAGATTGTTGAATTCATTTAGAAGCTCGCCGGGAATGTTGAAAGGCTCGTGCGTTTTCGCGGCGATGACTTCGGGATGCTGAAGTCGAATCATGGTCAGCCGAAGCGAGCACATTCCGGCGGCAAGAGTGAGCAAACGTTCCCATTCCCCGCGCTCGTGGTCTTCCATGGTGAACGAAACTACAAGCGCTATTGCCAACTGCCGACCGTCCGTGATCGGACAATAGGCCATGAATTCGGGCAGCCCACGTTCTCCGAACAAGCGCTGGAAACCGGTACGGCTCAGGTCGCCGTAATTTTCCAGATGTCGAGAGACGGCCGCTTTGCCGAACACGATAACGGTGCGACCGGATTCGACCACGGTCCCGATGGCCCCTTCGGCAGATTCAATCTCCCAGTCAGCTGTAATGTCTTTTTCAGGACGTCCGGATGGGCAAACAGCTTTGAACCCAGAACCGTCGCTCGGGACAAACGACAGACAGACCGCTTTTCTCGGGAAGACCCGACAAATCGCATCGAGGAAGTACTCCGCGCCCCGAACCACATCGGGACCTACGGCTTCAGACTGGAGCATTTCCAGAATGATTTCAAACCCTTTGCGCCGGGTGAGCCGAAGACGGTTGTCATCGTCCATGCGAACAACCAATCCGGCCAGTTGCGCGAAACTTTCCAGCAGTTTGAGATTGGTGTCATCGACCGCAAACGGTCGACCGGACTTTACGAACAACAGCGCGTCAGCACTGGTCGATGGGATAGGATAAAGGAGGCTTGATTGCACTACGCGAGTTGACGAAGCGGAGTCATCGGATTCCTGGTTGATGATCAGCGGCTTGGCGCGATCGATGCCGTCGACCAGCGCGGTCCGAAGATTCTCCGAGAGATCAAACATCGGTTCACTGCCGCCGTGCATGACCAGCAGTCCCTGACGCAAGCCACACAGATGCACTGATTCGGAATCGGCCAAACCCACGAGCGCCAGGCAGAAACCGGTGATCGGGTCATTTGATCCGGCCGCGCGGGCGGTGGTGCCGAGCCTGACAGTCAGTTCGGAATGGCGGGCTTTGTCGCTTTCGCGTTGGCTTTCGGCCTGCGTCAGCAGCCGAGACAGCCGGGCCGATTTGAGTCTCTCGGCCAGCCATTGCGAGACCGGAGAGAGATACCTAATATCCTGAGTGCCGAAGAACTGGTGCTCCTCTGAGAACAAGAGCAAGCCACCGATCTTCTCCATGCCCGAGATCAACGGCATAATGAGGATGCTGTTGAAACGTGAGGGCACTCGGGCCCCCGATCGGTCGATGAAATCGAATTGCGCCAGCAACATGGCATCGCCCAGCTCCACCGCCTGGCTGACAGCGTTCCGTTCCAGCGGGTAATATTCCAGATAGGCGACTTCTTCTTTGTGTAGCCCCGATGAAGAAGTGAGCACAAACTGTCGCCGGGTTCGGTTGACCAGGAACACCGCACCGGCCGCCATCGGATATTGCACGAGAATCTCGCGGAGCGAGATGTTGAGCATTTCGAGGACATGATACGGCTGGCGACTGTCGTGCTGAAGATTGTCAAGGATCGAGAGGCGACCGAGACGCTCCTCCACTTCGACCCGTCGTTCCTGCCAGTAATCAGCATACAACGCCAGGCCGACCACCACCAACACCACGCCTAGAGCGATCAAGAGATACAGCGCAAAGTCTATCAGCGGATAGGCCCCCACGACAAACCAATCAGAATAGTCGGAGGCCAGTTGAACGACTTTCCAGAGCGATACAATCAGTAGAATCACGGAGCCGGTCACAAATGGCGCTCGTCCACCGATATCCCGTCCGGAGAAGTAGCCGAAGCGCACGATCAAGAAGCCCGCTATCAGGACCACCAGAAGCGGGGTCGCGACGGTAGTAATTATCTCAACCATTTCTTTCCCCCTGCTCTACCCGGCCGTGGAGCGTGAAGGCATCGGCCGAAGTTATCCGGATCGGAAGTATCGCTCCGACCTGAGGCGCATCGCACTCAAATAAGACCGTCTTGTTGCCTTCGGTTCGGGCGCGGGCAAAACGCTCGGAGCGACGCGACGCTCCTTCGACCAGCGAATACCTCACTTGGCCAATTTCCCGTTGGTTGCGCTCGTGAGAGATTTGCTGCTGTAGTCGAATGAGTCGCGAGAGGCGATCAATCTTCTCGTCCTCGGGGACATCGTCGTCGAAAGACGCCGCGGCCGTGCCGGGGCGAACCGAATACCGGAACATGAACGCGGCATCGTAACCGATGCGGCGCACTGCGTCGAGCGTCATCTCGTAATCATCCATCGTTTCACCCGGAAAGCCTACAATCAGGTCAGTAGTCAGCGCCACGTAATCAAGGGCCGCGCGGAGGTCGTCGACAAGCTTAAAATAGGCCTCCCGAGTGTAACTTCGTCCCATCCGTTCCAGAATGAGGTCGGATCCGGACTGCAGCGGCAGGTGCAGATGGGGCATCAGTTTCGGCTCGCTCGCTAAGACTTCGATTAGTTTCCGGGAGAGGTCTTTGGGATGCGAGGTCATGAACCTGACCCGCTTGATATCCGTCTCCCCCGCCACGCGTTTCAACAAGTCAGGAAAGTCGGTGCCGTTATAGCGATAGCTGTTGACGTTCTGACCGAGGAGCATGATTTCCGAGACGCCGGCCGCCACCATCTTGCGGACCCCGGCCAGGACATGTTCCACCGAATGGGATTGCTCCTTACCGCGCACGTAGGGAACGATGCAATAGGAACAATAGTTGTCGCAGCCACGGGAGATGGTCACGAATCCGGAATAACTGCTTTCCTGAACCGGTTCGATCTGGTCGATGCTTTCGTGGCCGAACGCAGTCATGACGGCCGATTTCCCCTCCCGTCCTTCGAGCACATCCGGAAGTTCAAACACCCGGTCGGTACCCAGAACAAAGTCCACGTGAGGAATTTGCTCGGCCAGGTCGCTCCCCCAGCGCTGAGCCATACAGCCAACCACCGCAATCTTAACCCAGGGTCGCTCCTGCTTGTGCCGGGCAAGCTCGCCCAGACGTCCCATTACCCGTTGCTCGGCCTTGTCGCGGACAGAGCAGGTATTGAGAACGATCAGGTCGGCTTCCTGAACGTTTCTGACTCGGCGGTAGCCGCGCGTGGTCAGGGAGGCAACCAGGGTCGACGAATCGGCCAGGTTCATCTGGCAACCAAAAGTGGTCACGTGAAAGGTTTCGATTTTTCGATCTGTAGTCACTCTGAGCCCTGGTGAGTAAAGTTACCGCGCCCCCTCTCGTGTTGCGACTGCGAGAAAAATCCCATTCAATGTCATTGCGAGCGGAGATGACTCGCCGCCAGGCGGGCCATCGTAGCGCGGCAATCTCACAACAGTTATTGCGTCGCAACTTGAGATCGCCACGGCCCCGTCCAAGCCGGGGCCTCGCGATGACGGTTCGGAGGCTTTCGCCCGCGCCCCATCGCGGACGAAACATACCTTCCCGGTCGTCAAAATCAACTTGTTTTGAAGAATACGGCCTGCCGTCCGGTGAAGCGCCGCCCAACTACAAACTCAAGCGGCGATCCCGCAATGCGCGGAATCGCCGCTTGAGGTCCTGCACTGTAGATCTACAGACATGGCAATAGAGGCACCCCGGTGATAAACACGTGGTCGATGAGCAGAGAAATGTCGCCGATCGTAATATCATCTCTGGTAGGATTTGCTCCACCCGACTGGTTGATATCGGCTTCGGTCAAACACGGCAGAGTCACGCCCGAGACAAACAAGGCGTCGATGAGCATAGATATGTCGCCGATCGTAGGTTCATCACCGGCCAGGCCGTTAACGTTGCCAACTAGTCCGGTACAACATGAAGGCTCCAAGATCTCGATTTGGAAACTTCTCTGATCCGAGGCTCCCGTGCCGGGGTTGGCAATTCCAACGGTAAAGGGATAGACCCCGAGGGTGGTCGGGGAACCGCTGATCACGCCGGCAGCGTCTATCGTCAGACCGGGTGGCAGGATACCGTCACTGATGGAAATCACATTGGGTCCGGTCCCGCCGCGGGTTTCAATGGTATCGAGGTACGGCCTGCTGCGCCACCCCCCAGACAGCTCGGGCTGAAGAGTAATGATTGACATGCGCCAGGCGGGGTTAGTGGCATTCTTGAGAATCCAGCCAGCCGGGTCAAGCGTAATTTGATTAACAGCCGAGGGCAGATTGAACTTGAAAAGCTGGGAACGCTCGTTTACCACGAGTCTTACCGTATCATCCGGCATCGTGGCATAATCGAAGAAGAACTGCACTGGCATATCGAACACAGTGGGCAGCGTGGTCTGCGTTTGCTTGACCACCAGATAGGTGTCATATCCGCCCGTGTCCGAAGGTTCGCTCATGAAATAATATGTGTAATTGGGGCAGTTTTGGCCGTAGACCCATTCGTTAATGAACGAATAGAGGTTCACACCAGTGGTCGTTTCCCAGACATTGCGGAAGTCTTCCGTGGTCGCGGCACTGTTGGCGAAAGCATTGCGATAGGCCACGATACCCTGCGCGAATAGATCTTCGCCGAGCACGCCCCGGAGCATATGAACAACCCAGGCGCCCTTGTCGTAGCTCAGACTGCCGTTGAAGATTCGATTAACACTGGTCGTGTCGTCGCACCAGACCGTCCCCGGGCCTTTGTAGGCCATAGAGTTCATATAAGTGCGGTAGGCGCTCCAGCCGCTCGCGGCGAGCTGGTAAACCGCTTCGGAATATGAGGCCCAGCCTTCGTTGAGCCAAATATCATGCCATGACTTGCACGTGACCAGATCGCCCCACCACTGATGACTCAACTCGTGCACGATCACCCAGGTGTCGAAACCAAAAGTGGTGTTACCTTGCATCGACGTACAGGTTTGATGCTCCATTGCCCCGCCCCAATTGAAATTGGCGTGGCCATATTTGTCCTTCGGAAACGGATATGGACCGTAAGCCGCGGCAAGAGCCGCTATGTAAGTGGGTGTGTTGATCCAGGTCGTTAGCGACAGACTGTATCGGTCCTGGTAGGCGTGGTGTACGACCGGCATAGTGTCCAGACCACCGTTATAGATGTAATTCTGCTGCCAGACCACGTAAGGAGCAATAGCTACCGAGAACAGATAAGTCGCAATCGGATAGTGGTTAGTGTAATTGAAGACACGGCTGTTGGGACCGGACCCTGCTGTTATGGAATCCAGGGTGCCGTTCGAGGCGCAATAGAGCGACGTATCGACTTCAATATGAATACCTATTGAATCCGGCTTGTCGTCCATCCGGTCTTTGCACGGCCACCAGGTATGAGCGAAATACGGTTCAGACAAAGTGGTTATCGAACGCTTCCCATTGTACCAATCGAAAGCAAAGGCCTGAAATCCACTTTCGACCGGATGGCCGCTATAGTAAAAATCAAAAGCGAATTCTTCCCCGGTGTTGTACGAGCGATCAAGGGTCACGGTCACAAAGTCACCGGTGCGGGTGAAGGTCAGAGGTCCGGACGGTCCTACAATCTGATCAACGCTCATACCTGAATAGAAGCTGACGTCAATCTGGCTGACGTTATTTATCGTCGCCAGGGCCACGAATTTCACCACGCCGTACAAAATCTCCGTGGTATCGTTGACCCTGAAAGTAATGTCGTACCATTTGACGTCGTAGTTGGACTGGTCGTCTTGCGGCATGGATGCCGCCAGTTGCTGCATCCGGCGGGAACGGTCGAGGGCCTGAGCTTTGGCTTCTCCCTCAATCCGGTGTCTTTCCGGTGCCGTCAGACTGTCCATAGGTAAGGCGCCGTGGTCCTGGCTGAACGTAGCCGGGGCGAGCGATAGGATTACAGCCCCGAGAATTGATAAGGCCGCGACATTGAGAAACTTAGACAAAGCTAACCTCCGCGGTTTTCGCGTGTGACCGGTGAAGAGTATGCCGACAAGACTTGACCACTTGGGCAGGAACCTGAAGTCGTGAGGTATCAACGCCTTAATTACGGCACCAACCGGCCTACTGTCAAGAAGAGTTATCGGCAGAAAAAAGGGCGTCACCACCTCACGGCAGTGACGCCCTTTCAGATTGTATCGATACCTATCAGTACGGATTGCCACAAAGCGGCTGGAGGTCACGGAACAAGTAATCCACCAACCCGACTATGTCATTTATGTTAACGAAACCGTCGCAGTCGACATCACCAATTTCCGGAATCGGCTGCGGGGCATGGGTCTGATTGAATACGTAATCAAGCAGTAATGCCACATCCTGCACAGTGATGCGACCGTTCCAGTTGACATCTCCGCGCAGCTTCCACACCTGCAAGACCATCTCGACCGGGAAGGGTTGATTCGAAGCTCCCGGCGCCAGGATTGAAAGGTTCTCGTGGTACTCGCCATAAATGCGGTCACCTGGATCGATTAAGAGCGGGCTGACCTGTGGCACCGATCCACTTGAGACGACCGGAGTAAGCCAGGGGATGTTCTCGCTGATCTCCCAGTTCATACAGCCGGGATCGAAGTTGTAGATCTGAAGGCCCTCATACAACAACGGGCCGGAGTCTTGCTGGTACGGAATCTTGAGGGGCGCTCCAGGTACGTAGACAAGTGGTGCTTCCCCCGGCAGGAAATTGTAAATGACCTCAATCACCTGAGGATTGTTGATCGCCCACTGCGATGTAACATAGATGGTATCGTGGTAGATGCCCGTAGGGACTTCCGGTAATACGGCATTCACTTGATAAGTATGCGGCGCCACATGCGACTGAGTGCCGTCTACAATCTGGAATCTTTCATTGGGGTAAGTCAGATGAATCTTGACCGGATCGTCGTCGCCGATGTTCGTGACGGTAAATGCGGCCGATGGCAGAGTCTGGCCGTAGCCCTGCCAACACTGGTAGACGTCAAACTGGATTGAATGAGTTGACAATTGCAGTTCCGCCGGGATAGCCGGGAAACGCATCTGGCACTCCACCATCACCGGCGAGTTGGCGGCGTCATCCGAATAAACCCAGACGGTGTCCTTTATGATGTCAGGTACGAGCGGATCGTGCTGCGGGTCGAATGCAAAATAGAACAGAAGCTCGACCTCCTGGGGAGCCGCACCAGTGCCGGGAGTGACATTCAGAATGTAATCGGAGTGTTCTTCGACACGGAAAGTAAGCGGCCCGGGGCCACCGTTCCGTACGCGGAACTTCCGCGTAAACATCGGTCCCTCTGCCCCCCAATCCACCACCCAGTAGTTGGGACAGGAATCAACAACGATGAACGGCAAATCCGAAGCCACCGATAGACGTACCGGGATTCTCACGGGGCTGTTGGGGGCGATCGGATCGGTTACGACCACGGTATCGTAATATTGACCGAAGGCGAGGCTGGAGCTCGTGACCGTAAGCACTACGGTGCCCGAGTTGGTGCCCGACATCGGGCTTAGGCTCAGCCACGATTCCACGTTGGTCACCGACCAATTTAGCGTGGACTGACCGGCATTGTAGATGCCCAGATTCTGAGGGGCGGGGTTGGCTCCCCCGACCAGAGCATTGAAGATGAAAGAAGTCTTATCGACTCCGATCCGAGGCAACGCGGGATTTAGGTTCAGGCGAACGAAAAGAAAGCTCGGCGAGTTCGAGGCGCCCGACGCGGCCACCCGAATCGAATCAAAATAGATTCCGGAAGACAAACCGGTAGTCGTTATCGATACTGATATATCCTGCGGCGTCGTACCGCTTGAAGGGGCTTTCAGCAGCCAGGAGGCATCCTCAGTCAGGGTAAAGAACAACGGATCCTGGTCCGAAGTTATCCTGAACGACTGCGCCGGAGGGTTCCCCTGACCTACGGTAGCCGCGAAATCGAGCGTGTCCTCGGATAAGACCAGGTTGGAGATAATAGGCTTGTTGGCGTCATAGATTACTACGCTGGACTTCCAGAAAGGTCGGTACTCAATATTGTTGAAATCGACAAAGGCGAATCCGGCGCCCAACACTCGCATAGTATCAAAGACCAGCGAATCAAGCACGGTCCAACTCGACAGGGTGAAATTATAGGTAGCAACGTGTTTGGCGGTCATACTTCCCACCAAACCCGGCGATTCACCCCCTCGGGCTCCCGTACATTGAAAAACACGGTACTTGTTAGTGCTGTCGATCTTATTGTTGCGGTACACCATCTTCATGAAATCGAAGATCGTAGCGCCGCTTGGCGAAAACGCCGCACTGGTCATGCGCAAATTGTTGTTTATCCACTTGAAGCCGAGTGAAATGGAGTTAAGACTCTGAACGTCGTTGAACAGATACAGATCCATGGATACGTTCAACTGGTTGGTATTCGCGTCCGGCTACTACGGTAAACTCCATGCGCACCGTGTCCGCGACACCCTGATCGTTAGGATCCTGCTGGGCTCGGGGTTGGACCCAGCCGATCATCAGAACCGCCGCCGTCATCAACACTGTCCCAAATCTCTTATTCATGGTCTGCCTCCATGCCTAGCGTAGCACCAGAATGCCTTGTTTTCCACTGTGTGACCTGGTCGGAACCGGAGCACCTCATCCCTTGAGGAATCGGCGTGGGGTCAGTCGGGAACGGGATCAGGATGTGCTCTTTTTGGTTCGCATGAGACCGTCTGAGGTCAAGTATCGAATGCCTGTAACAGGCAGACATCTTTCGATTACGCGGCCTGCCCGTATGACATCAATATAGGCACTCAATCAAACAGGTGTCAAGCAGTTCTTGACCCCTGTGGACCATCAATTGTGTGACGAGATACGATTAGATAGATTCGAGATCAGCGCGCGCGCCGTGCCACCGGTCGCTTTCGACGAGCGGGTTTCTTGCGGGCACGGGCGATCTCTTCGGCGAAGATCTTCTCGAGCGTGTAAGTCGACGGCTTGAAATCGAGCAAGCAAAGCTCAAAAAGCTCGTCCACACTCTGGATGAAGTAGAACTTGGTCTGGCGAAGAATTTCGCGCGGGATGTCTTTCAGGTCTTTTTCGTTCTCCTTGGGGAGCACGACATTGTAGATACCGGCGCGGTAGGCGGCAGAAATCTTCTCCTTGGTTCCGCCAACCGGAAGCACTTTACCCCGAAGCGTCACTTCACCGGTCATGGCGATGTCATTTCGAATCGGGCGCTCCGACATAACCGACGCGATGACAAGACAGACTGTGATACCCGCGGACGGGCCGTCTTTCGGGAATGGCGCCTGACGGAAAGTGAATGTGAATATCGAATTCGTTGAAGTCACTGAAATCGATACCAAGAACGTCGGCCTTGGAGCGGACATATGAATGGGCGGCCTGAATCGACTCGCGCATGACTTCGCCGAGCGATCCGGTCGTAATGATCTGGCCTTCCCCCTTCATCTTCAAGCCTTCGATAAACATCAACTCGCCGCCCGCGCCGGTCCAGGCCAATCCGGCCGCATTGCCGACTTCCGGCACTGATTCGGCTTTCTCCGGAATGTACAGCGGCGTACCGAGATACGAATCGAGTGTCTTCTCGCTCACCAACCAACTGCGTTTGTGGTTTTCGGCCTTGTGCAAGGCGATCTTGCGACAGATTCGCTCCAATTGCTGCGACAAGCCAACCAACCCGGCTTCCATCGTGTAGTTGCCGATGATCTTCGACAGAGTCCGGTCGGAAATGTGAACTTCCGATTTCTTCAGCCCGTGCTTCTCGAGCATGCCGGGAATGATGTATCTCTTGGCGATCGTAATCTTCTCGCGCTCGATGTATCCGGGCAGCTCAATTATCTCCAGACGCGGCACGAATTGTTCCGGAATCTCTTCGTAGGAACGAACCGAACAGACGAAGAAGATGCGGCTCAAATCGAACGGCACGCCGACATATTGATCCAGGAAGTGGGCGTTATAGCGGGCGTCAATCACTTCGAGCAAGGCCATATTGACTGAAGAATTATTATCGACGTTGAAATAGTCAATGTCTTCAAGCAGCACCACCGGATCGCAACTTCCCGCTTGCCGTAGAGTGCGAACGATCTGTCCTGGTTGAGCTCCCAGATAGGTCCGGGGGGTGCCCTTTATATCCGCCACGGCAGTAATCCCACCGACCGAAATCCGGATCAATTCTTTGCCGATCGCTTTAGCTATCGCCTTGGCCAGCGAGGCCTTACCGGTTCCGGGTGCACCGACCAGACAGAGCGTTGGACCCTCATCCTTGCCGCCGAGCAGTTTGCGAACTGACAGCCGCTGCAGAATTCGCTCCTTTGAGAGAATCAGGGCCGAAATAATCGGTATCGATGACTTTCTGGACTTCTGCAATCTGATAATCTTCTTGAGCGGTCTTGCCCCAAGGTAGATTCAACAACCAGTCGAGATAGTTCTTGGTAGCGCCGTACTCGCCCGATGCCGGACTTAGTTGACCGAGGCGTTCGATTTCGATACGCGACCGATCCAGCACTTCGTGCGGGAGCTTGGGTAGACTCTTCACCAACCGCTTCCAACGGGCGACTTCCTTTTCTTCGCTGGGGTCTTCGCCCAGTTGGCGGCGAATCTCATGAAGCTGCTGCCGCAGGAAGTATTTCTGCTGCTCGGATTCGATCTGTTTCTTAACCTTGTCCTGAATGCTCAGGACGGTCGCCGCCCGGTTGAGCTCGTTGTTAAGCTGGTTCAGCAGGTGTTCGTACCGCTCGTCCAGGGCCACGCACTCGAGAATTTCCTGCTTTGCCGAAAGCGAAAAGTGGAAACTGGCCGCGACGTGATCGGCGAGAAGGGCCGGGTCTTCCGCGCTGGTCTTCAGCACGTTGGACAATTCCGGCGAATAAGTCGGATCGAGGTGGGTGATTTCGCTGACGATGGCTATAACTTCAGACACTTTCTCCCGAATGGTCTTGTTTACGAAAGAAGGTGTCTCGACCGCGTTGACTTTCCCCTGAAGGAACGGCTCTTCGCTCGTAATCTTGCTGATAGCAACCCGGCGGATGCCTTCGAGAGTGACTACCTTGGTGTCGCCGGTGCCCTCGCGAATATCGCGCACTTCGGCCAGGACCCCGACCTGGTAGATCGGGCGTGTCCCCTGGGTGTCAAATCCGGATTGGGAATAGGCCGCGACAAACTGCGCCCGCTGTTCGAATACTTTCTCAAGCAGAGCCAGGTTTTCCGGTCGTCCGACATGAATCGTAATCATCATGCCAGGAAACAAAACTTCGGTCATCAACGGCAGAACCGGATGAGAATCTTCGCTGTCGCTGGCTACCAGTTGAAGTCTGTGTTTGCTCTTTATGACCATATATCCTGACCGTTCTATTGTTATCGGACAAAACAGGTTAGATTGCACCTAGGTTCGACAGAATCCGGCCCTTCCGGTACCTGCCGGTTATCAGTCTCCTGGGACGATGAAATGGTGGATGGCAGGTGGCGCAAGCGTCGCCCTCAGGCTCTGACGCCCGTCAGCCGTCCTTCCCCTAGTGTAGTCGCCGCAAGACCTTACGCGGTCTTATCCTCGAGTACTGTCA
The DNA here is from genome assembly GCA_963735035.1 of uncultured candidate division Zixibacteria bacterium. Lineage (GTDB taxonomy): Bacteria > Zixibacteria > MSB-5A5 > GN15 > FEB-12 > JAGGTI01. The sequence goes on along the minus strand of CAVTJJ010000006.1, from coordinate 370,006 downwards.
CCTCTTGGGCCTGGAAGCCTTTTTCTGCCTGGAAGACTGAGAACTCGACTTTCTGTCCTTCTTGAAGTCGGCGGTATCCGGTCTGCGCAATCTGTGAGTGATGCACAAAAATGTCATCGCCCTTGTCACGAACGATGAACCCGTATCCCTTCTCAGCGCTAAACCACTTGACGGTGCCGGTTTCGCGCTCTGCCATAATGACTACACTCCTGAAATACAGTTTCTGCGCTGGGCGAGACCAGTCGAATTACCCGGCGATGCCCACCTGGATTTCTCAACTGCTGCCCGATTGTATGGAAATTAGCATATTGACCCGGCGATTGCCAAGAAAATTCTTCAAGCCGGGACATCAATGCCTATATTCGGGGAGGAATGATGTCAGACGAATTGCCTAATCAAGGACGAAAACGGCGCGTGGTCGTCGTCGGTGGCGGAGCGGCCGGACTTATGGCCGCCGGATCGGCCGCTTCAGCGGGCGCACACGTCCTAATCCTTGAGAAAATGAGCGCCCCGGGGCGGAAACTCAGCATCACCGGCAAAGGACGATGCAATCTCACCAACAGCGCCCCCCTCGAACAATTCATCGATGCCTACGGCCCCAACGGCCGGTTCCTGCGCCAGGCGTTCATGCGCTTCTTCTCCACCGACTTGATCGGGATGTTCCAGAACCTCGGCATTGAGGTCGAACTGGAGCCGGGTGGGAAGTTCTTTCCGAAAGGCAACTGCGCCCCCGAGCTTGCCCGCGTCTTGGGGCAGTGGGCAGTCGATTGCGGCGCCGAACTGGTAACAGATGCTAAGGTAACGGAGATCGTGAAGGAGGACGGCTGTGTTAGAGTCGTCCGGGCCGGGCGTCACAAAGAATATCCAGCCGACGCCGTTGTTCTTGCGACCGGTGGGATGTCCTACCCCGAGACCGGCTCGACCGGTGACGGGTATGCGCTGGCTCAATCCCTCGGACATACCATAGTGGCCACTCGGCCCGTGCTGGTCCCGCTGGAAACCAGAGGTGACGCCGCTTCCCGGCTTCAAGGCATAAGCCTGCACGATATCAGTGTCCGGTTATTGATCGACGAGAAGCCGGTTGCCGGATTAATTGGCGACCTGATCTTCACGCATTATGGATTGTCCGGACCGGTGATTCTCCAACTGAGCCGACTGGCGGTCGACGGGTTACAGGCCGGAAAAGCAGTACAGATTTCAATTGATCTTCTCCCCGCCAAGGACGAACGGATGCTCGAAGCATTTCTGGTGGAACGCTTCAACGAATTGGGCAAGAAGCAGTTGTCGACCATACTTAAAGAACTTCTTCCGGCCAGACTGGTGCCCGTATGTCTTGATCTCAACGATCTGCCGGAGACTTCGCCGGGGAGTCAGATCACCGCGGTAGAGCGCCGCCGCTTGCGCCACTGGCTAAAAGATTTCCGCTTCGATGTGTCGGGACATCGTATGTACGACGAGGCCGTCGTAACCGCGGGGGGCGTCGATCTTCGCGAAATCGATCCCCGCACCATGCAGTCGCGGCTGGTCAAAGGGCTTTTCTTCGCGGGAGAGCTGCTGGACATCGACGGCCCCACGGGCGGGTTCAACCTTCAGGCCGCTTTCTCGACCGGCTGGTTGGCCGGGGTTTCGGCGGCTGAAGTGCTTGATTGATCCTAACGCTGGTGGACGAGGACGTCCGTCTGTCACGTTACCGACGCATCAACGAGAGGTTGTGTCAGTTCCTGCGCCCCCGATTGAAATCGGGGGCGTGTGAACTGACACCGTTTAATGCGAATAGGTTGCGTGTCAGGTCACATCCCCACCCCGCCTGCGGCGGGCCGAGGACAAGACCTGACACAACCTTTCGATCCTCGCGCTGGTGGACGAGGACGTCCACCAGCCACAAACATCTATAAACGTCCACCAGCCACGATGCCGGTGCGTCAATTGACCGCACTCGTCTGACCACCCGCCTCAAACAAACTCCGCAGTTCGTAATCGGGATGACTCCGCAGGTTGTCGACATTCAGATGAATCTTGTCAGGCTCAATCTGCAGACGATAATATCCCAGCCGGTTGTTCTCCACCACCGGCCAACCCGACCGGAATCCGGCCGAAATCTCGTTCTTCATCCGGTATAGATACCGGGCCTGATTGAAGCCGACCTCGATGTCTTCCTTGTAGACCCATCCGTTGGAGTCGTGTAACCGCGACCAGGCCAACCGGGTGAGGTATTTGAACGACTTGCCGGTCAACCGAACCGGGAAACCGTCGATCCGCACGAGGTACCGATCCGCTTCGAAGGTACCGTCGATTTCGATCACCCGGGGCTGCCGGGTGAGCGGCGCATGGCTATCCAACATTGCCGTATGCACATCAACCTCCTCTTTAAGAGTATCATTTAACGCTATAATATGCTGTATCTTATGAGTGTCGTCGAACAGGCCAGCGAGACGCGATGAGGACAATTCACAAAACTCTTCCAGGCTCTCCACCCCGGCCTTGTGCAGCTTCTGAAAATCGGTGCGTGACAACAGATGGGAGAAGTGGCGATGGATTTCCCGGAAGCCGGGCGGCAGACCGAAACGAAGCGAGAAAGCATGATCGGTCAGATAACGGGGGCGCTCTGATTCACGGTCGCCGGCTGCTATCAATCGTCCCAGAGCCGACACCAGATGGGCCGCCGTCCGCCCCAAATACTGAATCTGGCCCAGATGCAAATGGTACCGCTCTTCGATCTTCTGCGCCGGGGTCAGATGGCTCCAATCGTCTAACAACAGCGCCGCTTTGAGCGTCGCCGCAACCCGATATGGCAGGGGCTGGCGGCGATGATCCTCGGGCAGGAGTGAGACCGCCTCTTCGACGGAATGGTCAAAGCGACGGTACAGCATCCGCACCGGAGCATTGTTGGCCTGCTCATAACGGGACAGTATTGCCGGCGGCAGCGCCCATTCCGGCGAGCTCAGCGCCAGACAGGTCCAGCCGAAAGGGGTCTCGGGGAGATCCGACGTCTCCAGATACCGCAAGTAGTGGTGCGCCTCGTTGAGTGACAGACCCGAAGTCACCACCGCGGTCGCCACGGAGGACGGCTCCATCGAACCGTCGGCGTTCCGGCGGATGAAACCCGACTCACTCAGCCGCGCCAACGACGCCCCGAAATCGGGATGGGACGAGTGACCGTTCGCTGAATCGGAGTTGAGACAGTGGCGTAGCGTCTGGGAATAGACTTGCTGCAAATCGTCATCCGTCCGGACCAGACCGCAGACGATCATGTGAAGCGCCCAATCATCGACCGCCAGAGGGTCCCAGGCCGACTGCATGGGCTGCGGTTGACACGGGGCGAGATAGGCTTTCCAGAGCACATCGGATTCGAAGGCTGAGTCGGCCAGAACGAACGCCTTGCCCGGCCCGCTGCTTTCGAAACCGAGTCTCCCCGCCCGACCGGTCATGTTATCGAATTCGGCCCGGCTGATCGGCACCAGGTCCGGGCGACCGCCATACTCACCGGAAGCGTATTTGACGGTCTCGAGAAAAACCGTATCGGCCGGAAGATTCACCCCCAGTGCCAGCGTGGTCGTGGCGCAGAGTACCGAGATTTCTCCGGCACAGAAAGCGTTCTCGACCACGGTCCGCTGGTGTGACGACAGATCCGAGTTGTGGAAGGCTATCCCGTGATTCATCGCCTGGGTGAGCGAACGGAGCAAAAACGACGGTTCCTCGTCGTCGAATTGCTTCAGCGCCTCGACCGCCGATGGCCGTCCCAGAACCGCGGCCAGCCGGAGGGCCAGGTTGACGGTATCAAGGCGTGATTTCAGGAATATGAGCGTGCGCCCGGAATCGGCTTTGATGCGACTCGCCAGCCAGGCCGCCGTCTGCTCGGCATCGTGCCCCGGGCAGGACTCGCCCAGGTCTTCACAGCCGTCGCGCCCATCGTTGTAGCTGCGGTAGGTCAGCTTGCCGTCGGCGACGACACCGCGAATCAGTTCGCGCGGGGGAGTGGTCTCTTCAACCACGGTCGCGTTCAACCAGAGGGCGAGCGGATCGATCCGCTGATCCATCAGCACTGCCGACAGCCCAATAATCTCCGGACGAAACGTGGAAGCCATAATGCGCGTCAGCAGTCGTTCCAACACCGCTCCCCGCCCCGGCTCCGAGATCGTCTGAAGCTCATCGATTACGATCAGACCGATATTGCGCAGGAGGTCCAGCCGTCCGGCAAGCGCCAAGTCGAATTTCTCCTGTATGGCCAGAGCGATATGATATTCCCCGGTCAGGAACCGGCGATCGTTTTCAGGATGATCCGAGGTCAAGATGAGGCATTTGATCCCGAGCGATTCGTAGGTGCGACAGAACATCGCATACTTCTGCTCCACGAGAGATTTCAGCGGAAATACCATGACCACCCGCTGACGGTTCGCCAGGGCCCGGGCGACGGCCAGTTCGGCGCAGAACGATTTACCGGCCGAGGTCGGCGCGGCGATAATCAGGTTCGACCGGGCTACTCCCGGTGACCCCGGATCAAGCAGCCCCTGACGGATCGCCCGCCGTTGTACCGGCAGGAGAGTGTCGCCCTGACGTTTTCGCCAAACTTCGATCATTCGTTCCGAAATCCCGTATCTTGTCAATTCTCCCAATTGCATGGCACCTCCTCCCCCGTGGCCGGGGTTATTCCCTACATCTTAAATCAGGCAGCTTTCGTATCCGCACGACGGACAAGCGCAGCACCGCCCCTGACGAATCATGCCGCCGGAGCAGTCCGGGCAGGTCGCCGCGTTCTGGTAGGCGAAATTGTCGCTGTCCGCCACCCCGAAGAGATCGATGTCCTGAAACAGGTGACGGTTGTAAAAATCGGCTTCGGTCGCCAGCGGTACGGCCGCTTCGAAAAGGACGGCCTGGTACTCGACCTGAAAATTGCTGCTCTGTAAACTCATACTTCTCACGCCTCCTGGCGTATGGGGTTTCTATCATGCTTAACAGATAATACTGCACATTTGTGCAGGTGTCAAGTAGGAAATCAGAGAAATTTTGTGAAAAGACCAAAAATGACAAAAGGCCGGCGGTCACCAGACCACCGGCCTTACCCCGTCGACGCTGCCACAAGAACCGCTACTTAGATAACTTGAAGTCTACCTTATAGGTAACCCAGACCGCCACCGGGCGGCCGTTCTGGACCGCCGGCTGGTATTTGTACTTCCCGGCCACCGCCAGAGCCGCTTCATCAAGCAGCTTGATACCGGAACTTACATAAACCGCCGCGTCCAGAACGTCGCCCTTACGACCAACCAGGGCTTTGATTACTACTATCCCTTCAATACCCGCATCCTTGAACCAACGAGGATACTCCGGCTGAACCGAGTAGATCATTACCGGATCCCGTTCGACCGGCACGAAGCTATCTATTGACGGCAGATACTCGACCGTATCAATAGTGCCTACGCCGGCTCCATCCCCTTCTCCGGAACCGCCGCCGTCTCCCACAGGACCAACTGAGGAGTCCCCCGGTTCATACGGCAACACGGGATCCTCCACTGTCGACGAGGTGTCATCGACTGGCCTGAGGATACTTCCGTTATCTTTCTGCGGTTTCGGACGGGACGGTCTAACGTCCGGCCGTGATCGCTCAATGGTAGGAGGCGGTATTGGATGGAACTTTATCGTATCCGCTACAAAGTCACCTGAATGCGGACCCGACGAAGCTGGAGCGTTTTGAGTTCCCAGCAAGATTCCGCCGAGCGCGACCATCAGTGTGACCAGGCCGGTGGTGGTGCCGAGTGCCCAGAGCATGTTGCGCTGGTAGGTCGCTTTCAGTTGATAGGCGCCGTAACCGGCAAACGGGGTGAGTGCTGTGTTAGCCATATTCGCCTCCTACGAAGGGCAGGTTTCGTGCGCGGTCGCACGTCCCTCCTGGACGAATAATCAAGGGCGGGCAGGAACTCCGAATTTGGTGTCACCCGCAATAAAGACGAATAGAGTCTAATATCTGTGAAAAAGAAAGCGCCCGACCAAAGCCGGGCGCTTAGAAATCAATGAGTAGAACTTCGCTCAACGGTTCTTCAGGGTGAATTCCACCTTATAGGCCACCCACATAGCCACCGAGCGTCCATTCTGAATTGCCGGTTTGTACTTGCATTTGGGCGCCGCTGCAACGGCGGCTTCGTCGAGCGACGGCGTACCGGAGGATTTGAAAACCACCGCATTCTTCACACTGCCGTCACTGCCAACAAGCGCCTTTACCCAGACTACCCCTTCAAGACCGGCCTGCTCGGCCAGACGCGGATAGACCGGCTTTTCTTCGTAAACCATGTCAGCGCTTTGCTCGACCGCCACGAACTCGTCGATCGAAGGCAGATAATCCTCTTCCGCGATATCAACTTTGATATCCTGGTTGGCATCCGCAGCGATGTCAGGCGCAGCGATGTCGGCCATTTCTTCACGAGTGGCCATCACGACATCTTCTTCCGGGGCTTCGTCGTCGGCCACCGGAACCGGAATACCTACTTTCGGAGCAGCCACCTGAGGCTGGTTGACCTGAACCTGCGGCGGTTTCTTCGCCAGTGTCGGCGGAGGACCCAGATCGGCGACAGTCTTGATAACCGTTACCTGATCGCTGATAGCGGTCTCCTGGCCCATACTCGATACGACCCAGGCCACCAACAAGATGAAGAGCACGAAACCCAAGACGGACAGCGTTCCGAACATGAAATTACGCTGGTATTTCGACTTGAGCTCGAACGCTCCATATGGAGAGTACAGGGCCGATTCCGTGTGCGACATATCAAATCACCTCTGTTTCTTAAACAACTGCGGCGGCCTTCCGGATCCGACTATTGAAGCTTGCCGCTGGACCGGGCCGCCTGCACCGCTAAGTCCATTAGCCGGTCGTCTTTCTCTTCCCACTGTCCTACCGCGTAACGATACGAAAACTTCCCGTCCGCTTCGGTCAAGTCGGTGACTTTCTTGTTGAGCTGTTTCGCCAACCCCGCATTCCAGCCGCGTTCCAGGTAGTCAATCTCGTCGAGAATATTCACCATATCCTCGTACCTCGCTTTGCGGCTAATCAAGATCAACGTGCTCAGCTTGGGATTCTCTTTGTTCAGATTGAACAAGACAGCTCGGAGACTGTCGGCGTTTAGCTTGTAAGCCACCGAATCCGGTTTCGCAGTGAGTGTCGGAATCAAGAGCGGCGGGTTGCTTTCCTTGGCTATTCCTTTATGCCACCAATAACGGCTAAGAGAATCCACCCGCAGAGTCAGAAGATTCGACTCCTTGATCACGGTAGAATCGGCAACCTGTTCCTTCTTAGGGAGATTGATCTCCATCGCCTGGGGCATCGAAAACACGGTGGTCACCATATAGAAAATGAGCAGCAGAAAAGCAATATCCACCATCGGGGTCATGTCGATGCGGATGGCCAGTCGGCGCTTGGGCCGCCGTAAACCTTTCTTATGACCTTTACCTGCTCGTTCGACTACATCGCCTGCCATTAGCTATCACGCTCCCTTCGACGGCACCGTTCGCATTGGAGCATCCGGCAACCGTTGGGGTTGTTATCCGTTTCGGATCACACACCGCCCTGCGGTGTGGTCTTATCTACCTCATTATCAGTGATAATCAGGAAGCGATTCAGGTAGTTCTCCTGCATCTGCGTCATGATATCCTGCACCAGGCCGAAATTGGCCCTCTTGTCCGCCTTCACCACCACCAAAGCGCGAATCTGCTCGGCTCGGGCCTTAAGAAGGGTTGAAGCGAGATTGCTCAGGTCGACCCTGGTTACAACCCGCCCCTTGGTCATCATCTTCTGACCGTCGACTTCAATCTCGACCTCTTTTACAAAGTCGACAAACATCGAATCGTCCTTGGAGACAGTCAGATTGATAACGTCCTTGTCAGGCAGCTTAATCTGCGAATGAGACTGTGGCAGTTCGACCGCCCGGGCTTCCGGTGGTTTGAACGTGGTAGTCGCCATGTAAAAAATGAGCAGCAGAAAGGCGATGTCCACCATCGGCGTCATGTCAATCCGGATTGAAATCCGGCGTTTCTTCTTTACAGCCATATTAGACCTACGCGCGCCTTGCTACTTCGTTTCTTTAGACTTCAACAACTGCATGATTTCAAAAGTTGCTTCGTCGGTGGTGTAGTTGAAAGCGTCCACTTTGTTGACGAAGAAATTGTAGAAGAAGATTCCGAGAATACCGGAGATCAGACCGCCGGCGGTGTTGACCAGAGCTTCGGAAATACCGGTGGCCAACTGGGTAGCGTCGATAACACCGCCCTCGACGTTACCGGTGGCCGCAAACGCGCGAATCATACCGATAGTGGTGCCGAGCAGCCCGACCATGGTGGCGATCGAAGCGATGGTCGACAGAGCGATCAGGTTCCGTTCCAAAAGCGGGCCTTCGAGAGCGTTGGCTTCTTCGATGGCGGTCTGGGTCAGAGTGATCTTCTTTTCCTTGTCGATAGCCGGGTTGTCTTTGACTTCCCGATAGCGTTCGATACCAGCCCGCAGAACGTTGGCGGTCGTGCCGCGCTGCTTGTCGCAGGCGGCCAGGGCGCCGTCAAAATCATTGCCCTGGAGCAAGGTGACGAGCTTCTTGAAAAACACCTGAACGGAGCTCTTGCCCTTCGCCACGCCGTAGAGCGAGAAATAGCGCTCGATCACGAAGACCAGCAGCATGATCAGAACCATGATAAGAACCACCACCAGCGGACCGCCCTTATAGATGGAATGGACGATCGGAATGGTCGAGGTCTTGAAAACAAACATAAAGAGCCCGAGCCCGATAAAGAACGCCACGACGGCATTCAGTGTTACAAATAGAGTCTGTTTAACCACTTCTCCAAATCCTCCGAGAGTATTGCGAATTAGATTTCTATTCCTTTTAGAGCCACCAATAGCGACGCCGCCATGGCTACAAAGATACCCCACGACAGCGTGTTAAAAATAGTGACGATGTCATAGCTTGTTCCCAGACTGACAAATGATGTCGTCGTGCTGAAACCGTAGTCAGACCCCAGAAGCGACAACAGCAACAGCGCCACCAAAATGAGCAGCGGGAGCCAGTTCAGACGAAGATTGTGCTTGAGCTTGAGAGCCAGTTCGTCCGGCTTTCCTTTCAAACCGTACAGAGTGTAAAGATTGACGACCGGCAGCGCAATGCAGAGCAGGCCGTAAGCCAGCATCAGCAGGCCAGATAAGATCAAAATGAGTCCGGACGAAAACACCTTGCCGCCGACCGAGCCGATCGAGGCAAATACGCCGAGACCGCTGAGAGTCGAGTACTCTCTGCGGGTACGCGACTGGGTAGTGCGGCCGGTGATAATTTCCTCATTGGCGCGTTCACCGTGCTGACTGGTTACACCGCCCCCGCCGGCATCAGTGGTGGGTGTCGTCGTAGTGCCTGAGACTCCGGATGTCTGAGGAGCCGTCTCCGGGACAACCGTATAAGCTGAGTACCACGGAAGAAACAAAGCGAGAAAGATGACTACGGAAGCAATCGCCAGGACAATTCTTTCGCCGGAGCCGACCCGCTCTTCCAAGAGCTTGCAGTCATCCCGAAGGGTTTCGTTTGACTGCCGGCGGCTCTTCACCGCCTCTACCAGTTGGGTCTTTTCAGCTTCGGTCTTGAACAAATCCTTGGGCTTGCCCGGAAATACGTCAAAGCCAATGTAGTGATACCGCTCGTCACTAGTGACTCGCGATCCGCCGGGGTTCTTCTTATCCCCTTCTGCCATTCCTACACCTAACATCTACTGGTTATCAATTAAACTCGAATTGGGTATCTTCCCAACCCTTCTTGGCTTCCGCGTCGTTAGGATTGAGTTTCAATACCTTGCCATACCATTCGAAAGCGTTCTTAAAATCACTGTTAGATTCACTGCCGCCGGTTGCTGCTCTCAGGTGATAAGCCTGGGCGATCCACTTGGTCAAAGTAGCGTCAGAAGTGCCTTTCGCGGCATAACATTCATAAGCCTGCAACAGATATTTGAGCGTCTTGGAGAGATCCTTATTGCAGATGTCGCCCATGAAATAGGCAAAACCGATCGACTTCTTGGCCTGACAGTTCTTGGGATCCAACGACAATACCCGCTCACAGGCCGCTACGCCGTTGGTGCAATCACGTAACTGATAAAGATAGGTGTTGGAGAGGCGCTCGACCGTCGCCGTGTCGTTCGGCATCATTTCGAGGTACTTCACCATGAGATCAGCCGAGACCTGATAGTAATTTAGAGTCTTACTAACGAAAGTATCAACCGTGGCTCCCTGACCGACGGTATCTTCCGGAATCAACTCTTCCTGGATATTGGCTGATTCGTCACCGGCGATTTTCAGCGCACAGAGCGAAGCGTTCTTGACGATATTGGCAGTGCTGGAATCGACGCCGGCGGCAATTCTCAGGTCATAGTAGTGCATGGCTTCGCCGTACCGCTCGAGAGTATGCAGCGCCAGGGCTACGTTCTGAAGGACGCGTGGTTGATTCGAGTCAGCTTCGAGGGATAATTTGTAATAACGTACGGCGTCGGAATAACGCTTGGGCTGAGTATAGAAACGGCAGTCGCCGAATATCTTGTACAGTTCCGCTTGATCGACCCGGGAAGCGTTCTTTTCGTTCTGACCCGCCGCCCAGGTGATATGCTTTTCCAGCATCTCGGCCGCGCGATCATACTGCTTCATGCCCCAGAGCGCTTTGCCGAACTGGAAGTATATATCCCTCGGTTCATACGGTATGGCCAGCACCTGTTCGAAGAACGGAATGGCATCTTCGTAGCGATAGATGTTGTTATAAGCCATGGCGGTCTCGAAGAAAGCACGAACCGTCGAAGAATCCGCCTTGGCGCTGGTCAATTCCATGAAACGCTTGTATGAACCAATGGCCTCGCCGAAACGTTGCATACGCTCTTCGCGACCGCGCGAAGAAAGCGCGGCTTTGAAATAGATACCGCCCGCCCGATTCCAGGCCGGCGCGAATGTGGAATCACGCGTCAGGACGATGCGCAATTTATCCAGAGCACAAGTATAGTCTTTGTTCTCAAGGCAGGCCTCAGCCCAGTGGAAATAGACTTCCGCACCGGCCGTGTCGAGCCGGTGGGCGATTTCGTATTCGCTCACCGCCAGAGCCGGTACGCCCTGATAGAGATTGACATCGCCCAGGGCAATGTGATAGTCGGCCCGAGTGGAATCTTTGGCAAGAGCCCGTCGGAGCGAACGATCCGCTTCCGGATAGTTCTTCTGCGCCATGTACAGAAGTCCCGTGGCGTATTCGAATTGAACGGTCATTTCGCGCGGAGCTTTCTTCAATCCGTCGACCAAAGTTTTCTCGGCGCCGACCAAATCTTCCAACTGAAGCTGGCACAGACCTAAGTAATAGACCGACTCAAAGGCCTTCTTCTTCTTCTCAACCGCCTGAGCGAAGTAATCGCGCGCTTTGCGGATATCTTCACGCTTGTAGAAGATCAGACCGAGGACATGATAGTTGTAGTGGTAGGCCGGATCGGTCTTGATAGCGGCCTCGATCCTGGTGATCGCAACCGCCGTATCCCCCGCGTCCAGAGCAGCCTGAGCGGTCTGGTCAAGGGTCTCAGTGGAGCCTACGGCGGTGAGTAATATAAAAGCCGCCGCTGACCACAATGCCGTCGCTAAGATGTTCTGTTTCAATGCCTTCTCTTCCATCCCGTCAATAAACAAGACGGTAAAGTTATGCTATTGTCGGACAAAGTCAAGCCCTAATTTCCGGATCGCAGGTCTCGGCACAGCTACTTTCGGCACCCGACATTCACTCGCCAGAAAACGCCAGAGCTGCCAGCCAAAGTAGGCCAGAGCAGCCGCGAGAACCGACGAACGAAGAACTTCCGGGAGCTGATCGCAGAATCTGGCCTGGATACAAACGCCGCTGGCCAACACAAGAACTCCAGACAAGAGGTACATGACTCTCGTAGCGACCACCATGGTCGCCTCCTTTCTTCTTATACTACCGGGATAGGTCTATAATCTTCCCTGAGATGGACCCGGCAGCCGGTTTTATGCCAACCGGCGAGAGAGATGACAATCCCGGTGCCAGCGTGGAATTGCTGTCGTAAGTCGTTAGACAGCAATCCCCAGATTCTGGACTAATCTTGTCTGTTCGTATGGATAGCAGGTAGTAACGCAACAACTGCGTCTGGAAGGGAATGGCTAATTCGAAGTTAAGGTGTCGCTCACGGGGCCGGGGTCAGTTTGTGGCGACCAGTCGAACCAGATCTTGACGTGAGAGGCGTCCTGATATCGAGCATACGCCAGACCCTGCCAGGTCAGCCACTGTCCTGAGAAAGACCGCGCCGGGAAGAATCGCCGATCGAAAGCCAGCCCTCCGAACACCCGGCGAACGCGCCATGACAGGTTATTTATCCGGTCAATTACGGTAGCGCCGGTGGTGTCTATCTGGAGCTGAGCCGACACAAGATTTCGAACCGGCTCCCAGGCGGCGGAGTCGGCAATTACACCTGACCAATCCCGACGCACTACCGGAGGTATCATCTCGCCGACAGTGTCGGGCAGAAGGCGGATCCGCAGACGTTCCTCAGCAGAGCGTGAGGAAATCGTTTCTGGCGACCAGGTAGTTGTGGGATACTCCATATCAGCAAACAACGCCACCGCGAGGTAGTTGATAGAAGCCATAGGGCGACCATTTATTCGAAGGGGCTGGTATTCACCCCAGACCGTGGCCGAGCGAATCTGATCGCTGAATTTAGTTTCGGTTGCGGCGACAACGTCCACCGCCGTGACTTTCCCCAGAGTGTCCAGATCAATACGGTACAGCTTGTAATCGTAGCGACTTCCCGAAGTCAGCGGGTCGGACATGTAATAGTAGGACGGGAACGTTACCAGACGGGCGGGTTCGATTCCGTTGGCGGCAAATGCGGCCCAGTAGAGCTCGCTTCGGGCAATTTGTCGATTAGGTCCGACCGGGAAATGAAGCAGCGGCTGACGGCACGCTCCGTCCGTTTGCATCTCCAACCTGAGAGTCATCTCCGCCGGTACATTATCGCGAAGTCCCGGCTCAAATTTGAGGGATCTTAGATACGGCACAAAGCAGGCCAAGCCGATGCTGTCCGCCGATGATGCGAAGGTCACGGAAATGACGACACCCTTCTGATTCACACGGAGGTTGATTGGAACTCGTCGCTCCGCTTGCCCGGTGGATGTCGAGTCAGTCAGCCAAGGCTTGGATGAAATCGGAACGGGAAGGGTCAGGCCGTAATGAGTCGGCCGCGGCCGCAGAGGTTGGGTTGGATCGAGAAGTCTGATCATCGGCCCACCGCATCCGCCCAGAATTCCGGCCAGCATTACCCACAGGATCGATCTTGCATGGATTCTGGTCATTCCTGGGTCACCTCTCGACTATGCGGTTGCCGCAGCCTTAAAGCTGAGTTATCCTTATACCAATTCAGCACGAAAGTAGCGGCGCGTGACAGATCGACAACAGCTTTCAAGAAACCTCTGGACTTCCTGGGTCGGCTACGCCGTCCGCCTGGGTATCAGCTTTCTGTTCGTCCCATACATTACATCGACCCTGGGCGATGCCCGATACGGGGTCTGGGTGCTGGTATTCCAGACGATCAACTATTTCGTGCTGCTCGATTTCGGGCTCGAAAAGGCTCTGTTGCGTTTCGTTTCCAAGCATCTGGGAACGGGCCAGTTCGGGCCGATCAATCGAATCCTCAATACCGCGTTCAATCTGTATCTCGCGGTAGGCACGGTAATCATACTCGGCGCCTGGCTCGCGGCAACTTTTTTGTTCGACTTCTTCAAAGTCGCCGATCCGACCGCGCTGGCCGAAGGCCGGAGCGCTCTTCTGATTATCGGCTTCTACATGGGCCTTCGGTTCTTCCTGCTCCCCTTTGCCGGTTCCCTGGGCGGTTTTCAACGCTTCGATGTCTCGAACCTGCTGCACATGCTGGAAGATATCCTGCGCGCTGGCGTCATGGTGTTCCTGCTGGCCAACGGGTACGGGCTGGTACCGCTGGCTCTGGCCATTCTCGGCATGAGCGTCCTGAAACAAGTGGCGGCCATCATTTGGCTGAAACACCTTCATCCCGAGATCACCTTCTCACCTACCATGACCGACAAACAGACCGCCCGCGAACTGTTCAACTATTCGCGCATTACGTTCGGCATTACGATTGCCTGGTTAATACTCTACAATACTGACGCAGTGCTATTGGGATTGATGGTATCGTCCGCCGCCGCCGGCGTCTATGCACCGGGAGCGCAGTTAATGTTGTACCTGCGTAATGCCGTGAACGTAGTCGCTTCACCAATAACGACGGCCGTTTCTGAACGCGAAGCGAGAGGGGACTTCGAGGGCATCCGGCGCATCTATCTGAAAGGGCTTACGTATACATCGTACTTGTCGTTCTTCATGACTGTCGGAGTCGTGATCTACGCCCGCCCGTTCGTGGCGCTATGGCTGGAGCCGGAGTTCGCCGGATCGGCCGAAGTAATGCGCATCCTGGCCATCGGCGCGGCGTTCTTTGTGCCGCAGATTGTGGGCAACGCCGTCCTGTTCGGAATCGACCGCCATGCTCTAATCCTGAAAGTGGCCCTCGCCGAATGTGTGTTGAAGATCGTGCTGTCATTCGCGCTCATCCCCTCATACGGGCTGGTCGGCATGGCCTGGGCTGCATCAATGCCTCAACTCGTACTCTATATTACAGCGTATCCGATACTCATGGCCCGGATCATGCGCTTGCCGGTCGCCGAAATTCTCATGAGCCAGGTCCGCGCCGGGTTTGTCGCCATGTTCGCCTGCACCCCGGCGGCCATCATTCTAAGACTGGTTCTTCCCCCGCTCGACTGGACATCGTTTGTAATCAACGTCGCGGTTGTAAGCGCGATCGGAGCGGCAGGCGCGTGGACCGTATTGGAGTCGGGTGATCGCGCGGCCTTGCTGGTCCGCCTTCACATCAAGAAGCGCGATTGAGAACTTCGTATACTTTCACTTGCCCGACGCTCCCACTCCTGCTAACATGTTCGTACTATTGATGCAAATCCTGAAAGGAGTCTGATCAATGGACATACGGAAACCGGCCCGGCACAAGATGTCGCCTCAGGATCTTTTCCAACTTCGTGTCATTACCGGAATAGCGCTGTCTCCCGATGAAAAGAAAGTCGCTTACTGTGTGGAGCGGATGGACCGGGACGCCAATAAGTATTTCAAGAATATCATGATGTTGGATGTCCGCACCAGGACCTCCTCGCCGTTTACCAACGGAGAGCAGAGTGACGGCTTACCGGTCTGGTCGCACGACGGGGGCCGGTTAGCCTTTGTGTCAAACCGCAACAAGAAAACCGGCATCTACCTTATGCCCTCGGCGGGGGGCAGCGAAAAAAGATTGATAGAGATCGACGGTACGATTACTTCGCTGCAATGGACGCCCGATGACCGTCATCTGGTGTTCGCCCTACGATACAACGACTCCCACTATATTACCGATGAAAAGAAGAAAGCCGAACCGCCGGTTTATCGCCATATCACCCGCCTGTACTATCGCCTCGACGGCGAAGGGTTCTTGCCGCGCGACAAATATCAAGTCTACGCTTTGGACGTCGAAACGGCCAAACTGCGTCAGATTTCCAGGGGTAATCGGGACAATCTCTCGCCCGAGGTTTCACCCGACGGCCGCACGGTGGTGTACGTATCCAATCGGGCCAAGAACCAGGATCTGGACTCGCTCCGGGACGATCTATTTCTGATTCCGTTTCGCGGCGGTAAAGAACGTCGCATCCCAACCCCGGCTGGACCGGTGGCTGCGCCGAAGTTTTCACCCGACGGCAAGCGAGTCGCATATCTTGGCCATGACAATCCCAACGACGCCTGGGGTGTCACCAGCATACATGTCTGGGTGGTGGGAGTAAACGGTCACCCGGCCGCCAAAGACGTGATGCCGAAATTTGACCGGATGGCGTATGACCAGTCGATTCACGACACCGCCGACGCCCACGGCGACTTGCACATAGAGTGGTCGGCCGATGGACGCCGTATAATCTTCGCGTGTGGCGATACCGGGACGGTCAATCTGTTTTCGATTCCAAGCAAGGGCGGCACACCGACCCGTCTGTTCAAGGGCAACTGCCATATCAAAGGCTTCTCTTTGAACGGTTCCGCCAAAACGGCCGCTCTCATTCTGGCCGATCTGGATAATCCGGGCGACATTGTAACCTGCCCACTCGTCTACGGCGCCGAGAAGAAGACCGTTCGCCACACGGATATGAATCCGTTCCTAAGAAAGAACATCCAACCGAGCCGGATGCGCGAAGTTTGGTTCAAGTCGTTCGACGGGACCGATGTCCAGGGGTGGTTGGTTCTGCCTCCGGGTTTCAATTCGAAACGTCGTTATCCGGCGATACTTGAGATTCACGGTGGGCCCCGCACCCAATACGTGTTCACGTTCTTCCACGAGATGCAGTATCTGGCGGCGTGTGGCTATGTGGTGTTCTACACTAATCCGCGTGGCGGATCAGGACGGGGCGAATTGTGGGCCGACGCTATCGCAGGCGGCTGGGGTGATCTGGACTACCAGGATTGCATGGCGGCGGCAGACTGGCTGGCGGCGCAGAAGTATGTCGATTCCAAACGACTTGGCGTCACTGGCGGCTCATACGGCGGCTACATGACCAACTGGATTATCGGTCACACCAACCGCTTCAAAGCGGCTGTCACACAGCGCTCGGTGGTTGAACTGAAGTCGTTCTTTGGGTCCTCGGATATAGGCTATTCCCTGGAGCGTGAATTCGACGGTCGCCCGTGGATTAATCCTGAGAATTACGAGAAGTGCTCTCCCCTGACCTATTTCAAGAACGTAAAGACGCCGGTGCTGATACTCCATAACGAGCGCGACCTGCGGTGCAATATCGAGCAGGCTGAACAGATGTTCGCCATGCTCAAGGTGCTGGGTAAGACAGTCGAATTTGTCCGTTTCCCGGACGAGCCTCACGGCTTATCGAGACATGGCCGACCGGATCGCCGCATTGCCCGCCTGGAGTGGATTAGAAAGTGGTTTGACAGATACTTGAAGAAGTGATGGCGGGAAGGGTATCGCCCTATCGTCATCCGGTTCGTATGAAGCTCTATTCTCAGCTTTGCGGCGTTTTGCGCTTCTTGCTCAGCCAGCGGTCCTGAAGAAACTGCTCGCCTTCCTGCCAGGTACGGAAGGTGTGCGAGATATGCTTGGTGCCCCCCTTGACGAACATCTCGTTGAGCTGGCGGAAGGTGCTTACGTTGTCGATCACATAGATTGATAGCGCCACCCCGTTGGCCTTCGACCAGGACATGTGTTTGCCGACTACTGCCGTGACTTCGTTGCGGGATGTCTTCCAGTTGCTGACATCGACGATCTTGGCCCACGGTTGTCCGAGAAGCGGCTGAACTTCCTTTTTGAATTCGTCGTGATACCGTTGCGCCGTCTCGGCCGTCCATTGACCGTACACCTTGGCGTAGACCACGGCGTTCTCTAGATCAACCTCGATGGTGTATTCCAGACTCCAACTAGCCATAAGTTCCTCTCGTAGGCCCAAGGCTGGGGCCGATTGTCTGATCGATTGCTGCAAAACCCGGTTCCTAACCGGACAAACCCCGTGCAATTACCGACCGACCGTCTGCTGAATTATTGGGAATGCTTCAACTCAGTCTTAGCTTCACCCAGCTCATTATACGTCTTCGCCACCCTAAGGCAAGACAAAAAAACGATAATTGCTGATCACTTCACCGAGACAAAATAGTATCCTCCGGGGCGTAAATGCCCCGGAGGAATGGCTCAGCATAGCTATTCTGAGATCACGATCGGGTCAGAAAGTCGCTTCGACTCCCAACGAAACCGTGCGCGGCATGCTCTCGTAAGACCAGACTTCCTCGTATTCAGTATTGAACAAATTGTCGATTCGGGCTGATAACCGAAAGCCGTCGCGAAGAGTGTACGACCCGGCCAGGTTCATTAAGGTATAGTCATGGAGAGTGACTCTTTGCGGGGGCCAGGCCGTATAGTCCACATCGTAACGCTTGCCGGTGTAGATTATGTCACCGCGCATGAGAAATGAAGGTACAACCTGCTGCTCCGCCTGGAGTGACACTTTGTTTTTCGGACGACGCAGCAAAAACTGGCTGGAATCTCGATCCACCGCTTCCGTGTAGGTGTAGCTCAAATATATTCGCGTCTGTCGTAAGTCGAGACTGCCATAAGTCTCCACTCCCAGCGACCGAGCCCGCGCGACATTGCCCATATGTCCGGTAGTCGACTGAAACTGAATCAAGTCATCAAAATCCGTATGGAAGTAGGTTATCCCGGTCGACACCGCATCTCCATGTGGATGGTAATCCAAGCCCACTTCTCCACCTCGACTCGCTTCCGGATTAAGCCGCGGGTTGCCCGTCCCAGGATCGTAAATTTGGTAAAGTGAAGGGGATTTGAACCCGGTGCCGTAAGTCGCCCTCAGTTTGAGTCGCAACAAATTGAGGTGATACACTCCGGTTAACCGGTACGTGCCATGATCGCCGAATTGATCATGATGATCAAACCGCCCTCCAGCGGTGATTGCCCCTAACCCTTCGCGGCTCAATTCCCCCATCGCATACATGCCAGAAGTGCGAGACTTGACCACACCCAGCTTACTCAGCGAGTCGCCGGACCAGACCGGCAGGTAGAACAGCCTCTGGTTGAGTTGATCCGATTCGGTCTCGGCTCCCACCGTCATACGCAGCGACTCGCGCAGCGCCGCCGCCAGTTGCCAATCGTATTTGATGCGAAGACCGTCATAGTGGGTGCTGCTCGTATCGTCTGGATGGTTGGTGTCACGACGATCGATAGTCCTGCGCTCGTAACGCGTCAAGTAGGCGCCAAACTGCTGCCGCCAGAGTCCCCGCGAGATATCGTGATCGAGACGAGCGGAAGCGTACTGTTCTTTCGAATACATCGTGTAGTTGGGATCGTCGAGCACGCCGTACCCTTGATCCAGATCGACATCACTCTCGGACGCCTGTCCAGTGAGACGCAGTTGGATTTTCGAGGACGGTCGGAGTCCGGCCGCCGCTGCCACGGTGGTATTGGCATAACCGTCCTTTTCTACGCCGTTCCTGGACGCTGAAATTCCGTCGGTGCTGTGTCGGGACAAGGTCACGGAATAATCGTGTTGTTCCTGACCGGCCCTTACGGCCAATTGTTCGGAATAAGTGTTCAGCGAACCGCCTTCAGCCGACAGGTTGATCTCCGGACGCCCGGTCCCCCGCTTGGTAAAGATCTGAATGATGCCGCCGACAGCGTCCGAGCCGTAGAGCACGCTTTGCGGGCCGCGCAGGATTTCGATACGATCGATATTGGCCACACCGAGGTTCGCCAGATTCGTAGCGTTGTTGGGTGAAGAGGGGTCATTGATCTTGACACCGTCGATTAGGACCAGCACATGCTCCGCGTTCGCTCCGCGCAGAAAGAGCGACGTCTGTTGCCCCGGCCCGCCGGACTGGACCACGTTCAGGCCGGGAACCGAGCGAAGTGCCTCAGCCAGGTTGGTCGCCTGAGATTGTTGTATTTCCTTAGCGGTGATGACAGTCACCGAGCTGGCCGTCTGACTAACCGGGG
Source organism: uncultured candidate division Zixibacteria bacterium (assembly GCA_963735035.1). Taxonomy (GTDB): domain Bacteria; phylum Zixibacteria; class MSB-5A5; order GN15; family FEB-12; genus JAGGTI01. The sequence goes on along the minus strand of CAVTJJ010000006.1, from coordinate 350,422 downwards.
TGGCCAGACGGTTGGCGGTTACGACAATGGTGTCTTCGAGATGATACGGATTGAGCCAGTCGCCCGGCTTGTCTTCCGCGCGGGGTCCCGTCGCACCCGCCAGAAGCATAATGCCGAGCATGAAAAAGCGCCGCATAGCAGCCTCCTTGAACCACCGGCCCGGCGCGAGACGTCTCACCTGACAGCCCACGCTGCCGGCAATGCCAAGATGTGTGGTTTCGGCAGGTTTCCTGGCTGGGGCTTCGAACCTCGCGCGGCGCCTTCCCCGTCTTTACGACGAGTGGCTTCCGGCCGCGGGAGTAGCCCTTACAGTAGCGGGGCTGCGACGGCTTCGCACCGTCTTCCCTATTATCCGCCCACCTTGGGCGGCACCGAAACGATGTAGGGTATTAATATGCGATGGATGATAGTGATGTCAAGGAAGATTGTGCGGTCAGGCGTCTCTGCCTGACCGCTGATTGCATGCCGGTGGGTGCCCCGCCTGAAGCTGGGCAAGACAGTATTGTGACCCGCTCATGAAGAGTGCCCGGCCTGCCGCTTGATGTGCAAAGTGCCCGGCAGATGTCCACATCTGCCGGCTCGTACGGCACGCTATCTTCGGTACCCCACCCAACGGGTGGCATCTTGATCGATCTTCTCAAGAGTTGCTGTTCCGTCATGCCCGACTTGGTCGGGCATGACGGAGATAGCAGAAAATGTCAGAAGCCTAAGGGCTCCTGACCTATTGGCTGCCGATCAAACAACCCTTGGGTGCTCTGCCTGAAGCGGGGCAAGACAGTACTTACTCTAATCGGCAGGCCTCTGCGCCTGCCGGAATGCGTCCGGCAGGGTTGGAACCCTGCCGATCAAGTGGTGGGTCACATCCCTTGGGTGCCCCGCCTAAAGCGAGGCAAGACAGTTGGGTGACCCGTTCATGAAGAGTGCTCGGAAGATGCCGACATCGGCCGGATTCTTGCGGGTTCGCAGTCGGACCCGCCCTACAAGACGACTCCCGTAAAGCGCATCGTCCAAGGTAAGACTTGCTCGTATTGATACGATGAAGTATAGTCGCCAGGATGGCCAGAGACCTCCCCCATCCATCGTCAAGAGAGTATGCCGCGGCCGGGATCGTGATCGCCGCACTGCTGGCGCTTTCCATCGGCGAACAGTTCGCAACCGACTCCATGTTCAATGCCACTGACGCAGACTGGAAATTCCGGCTCAATATCCACGCCAGTTACTACCCGTTCTCGGCGCGCGTCTTCACGACCTATCCCGTAATTTGGCTGGGAGATTTGCTGGGGGGCCGGTACGAGTTTGCTTTTGCGTGCTTGCAGTTTTCCCTTCTGGCCCTGACTGGATTTCTCTTTTATCGATATCTCCGCCTGCTGCGGCTCTCGAACGGCTTCGCATTGGCCGGCGTCGTAGCCTTCTTCGGCGCCTATCCGGTCATGGCGGCGTTTCACCTCGGGGTGGAAACGTGGGACGACTTCTGGCAGTACGGGGCGCTCATCCTGTCGTTCAGCCTGTTGCTTGAGAAAAAGTTCCTGTGGAGCGCGGCGGCGTTCGCGTTCGGCATAGCCGCGCGCGAAGCAACGGTGTTGTTCTTCCCGGTCTGGGTAATTGCCTTCATTCAGGCCGACGGCAGGCGGACAAATCCACGCAACCTACTGGCACTGTTCCCTATTTTGATTGCGTTTCTATTTTGGTATTTTCCGGAAAAGGAACCGGCCGCCACGACAATAAGCAGTATAGCAGAGAATTTCCGCGATTCGAAGTGGACACTCAATTCGCTCTACTCGCTTGTCATGGGACAGGGATTGCTATGGCTGCTGATCCCGTCGGCGCTGTGGGCGTATCTAAAAGGGCGGATTCCACTCGCGCCCGAGGAGCGGTTCCTTGGATGGGGAACTATCGTGGCGCTTCCGGTCGTAACTGCCGTGGTTCTGACCAATGCCTTCGCACGCGAGACCCGATTATTCCTGCCGCCAGTAGTTCTTTCATTACCCCTGGTTCTCAAGCTGATTGCTTCGCGTTGGACCGACTTCCGCGACTGGCTAAAACCCTGGTACCTCTTGGTTGGTGCCGGGTTAGCTGCCACCGGTTTGTACGCAGTGGGCCTCCTGGCGAGTGCCTGGTTTCCTTCTTTCGACTATCGCAGTGACCATCAGTTTGCCCGCATGATGTTCACTATCCACGTTACAACAGGACTTCTTGGACTCGTTCTGATCCACTTTCCGAAAAGACCTGTAGTTAACAGACCTGCTGTGGGCCGCGACATCTCCTGATTCAACCCTTGCAAGTAAGTCCACGCAGAACCACAACCGCTGGCAAGTCTTGTAGGTCGGGATGCTTGTCATCCCGACATCGTGTTTGTCCGCCGGTTTTTACGGCACTCTTCTGTACCCCGCCCAGCGGGTGGCATCTTGATCGATCTTCTCAAGAGTTGCTATTCCGTCATGCCCGACTTGGTCGGGCACCCATGACTACTCGCGACCGCAAGAACTCTTGCACTCACGAAGGACACAGCAGACTGATGATAATATGCGAAGATATCAACTCTCGTCAGAGACGGTGATCCCTCCAACCGAGCAGCCCATGGATTCCCGGCCAAGCCGGGTATGACGGAGATAGCAGAAAATATTAGGAGCCTAAGGGCTCCTGACCTACTGGCTGCCGATCAGGCAACCCCTGGGTACTCTGCCTGAAGCGGGGCAAGAGAGCGTTTATTTTGATCGGCAGGCCTCTGTGCCTGCCGGAGAGCGCACGGCAGGGTTGGAACCCTGCCGATCAAGTTTGCTGCCGATCATACCCTTGGATGCCCCGTCTTCACGGGGCAAGACAGATGTGGGGCGGTATTAATGCGAGCCGGCAGATGTGGACATCTGCCGGGCACTTTTCAAGCGGGGGCGGCCCCACAGCAAGCTGTGGGGTACCCGTGGCAAGCCGGGGCAAGACAGAATCACATATCTATCATTAGTGCTGCGAGGCTTTCACGATACGTTCCGTATCGCGCGCAATCACCAGCTCCTCGTTAGTCGGCACCACCAGCGTGCGACAAGTCGCACCGTTCGTGGAGATGTCCATCTCCTTGCCGATGGCCTGGCGATTCTTCTCGTCGTCGATAGAAATACCGATGCACTCAAGATTGGTACATGTCGCCGCACGGATAAATGGTGAATTTTCGCCCACACCGGCCGTGAACACAACCGCATCGGCTCCGCCCATAGCAGCGAAGTACGAGCCGATGTATTTCTTCAGACGATAGCAATACACTTCCAGCGCCAGCTTGGCATTGGGCTGATTGGAATCCGATGCGGCTTCGATGACTTCACGCACATCCGACGACACACCCGATATACCCACCAGACCCGAATGTTTATTCAGCAGCGCGTTAGCCTCATGCAAAGAGAGCTCTTCCTGCGCCATGACGTGCAAAATCACGGCCGGATCGAGATCGCCCGAGCGGGTACCCATCAGCAGACCTTCAAGGGGCGTAAACCCCATCGACGTATCTATCGAGTGTCCGCGATCCACCGCCGAAATCGACGCGCCATTGCCAAGATGGGCGGTGATGATTTTCAACTCGGATAGTGGACGTCCCAGCATCGCCGCGGCGCGCTCACTCACATATAGATGCGACGTGCCATGGAAACCGTAGCGACGAATACCGTACCGCTTATACATCACGTATGGCAGACCGTAAATGAAAGCGCGCGGCGGCATCAAGTGATGAAACGCTGTATCAAAGACGGCAACCTGCGGAATCCCCGGCAGTCCCGTTTTGCAGGCGTTGATACCACGAATGTTGTGCGGATTGTGAAGGGGGGCCAAATCAATCAACGACCGCAGCGTGGCCATCATGTCCTGCGTAATCAGGGCAGAATCCGAGAAGGCTTCACCGCCGTGAACCACCCGATGTCCCACCGCCTGAATTTCTTTCTTGTCGGCGATAACACCGTGGTTGGCCGACATGAGCATCGAGATGACATACTCGACGGCCTGAATGTGGTCGAGAATCTCAGCCGAGATCTTCACTTCGGGGCGATCGTGCGGCTTATGAGTCACGACCGAGCCGGCCATGCCGATCCGTGAAACCATACCCTTGGCCATAGCGAGTTTGAGTTCGGTGTCAATGAGCTGGTATTTTACAGATGACGACCCGCAGTTTAGTACTAGTATTTTCATCGCTGTTGTCCTTTGCCGTTTGGCTCCACAAGCACCACGATCCGATTGCCCTCTTTGTCGTACTCAAAGAAACCCTTGCCGGTCTTCACGCCCAAATGTCCGGCGCGGACCAGCTTTCTGAGAATCGGACAGGCGTTGTAGCGATGTTCCGACAGTTCCTTGAGCAAGTTGTTCATCCATGACATGACCACGTCCAGTCCCATCTGGTCAGCGAGCGTGAGCGGGCCGACATTGAATCCGAAGCCGAGCTTCATGGCCTCGTCGATGTCCTCGGCCGACGCTACACCTTCCATAAGGACGTACATCGCCTCGTTAAGCAGCGGAACGATGATACGGGTTGTAACGTAGCCGGGATATTCGTTGACCGTGATCCACTTCTTGTCCAGCATCTGGGCGAATTCGACAGCCTTCTTGAAAGTATTGCCGTCGGTGTGCAGACCTTTGACAATTTCAACGAGCGGAATCCGGGTGACCGGATTCAGGAAATGCATACCGATGATCTTCGCCGGACGTTCGGTCGCCTGGGCGATCTCAGAGATAGACAGTGTCCCCGTGTTCGTAATCATCAGCGTATCTTCGGGGCATATCCGGTCGAGCTTCCCGAACAGGGCTCGCTTCATTTCGAGATCTTCAGGAATGCATTCGAGCACGATTTCGGCGTCTTCGGCCTGAGACAGGTCGGCGGTGGCGCTAATGCGGGAACGGATCGCCTTCTTGTCTGACTGGGTGAGTCCCCAGCGGCCGATTTCTCGGTCCATGGCTTCGTCGATACCGCGAAGCCCTTTGTCCACTATCTTGGTGGTTTTGTCCACTAAAGTGACGTCATGACCGGCCGCCGCGATAGCTTCACTGAGACCTTGCCCCATGGCTCCGGCGCCGATCACCATTATCTTGGAATTTGCCATATGTTGTAACCTCGTCAAGTCGCTAATTTCTGCCTGGCTGTAATTCACCAGGTCCGAGCATTATATACATTCATTATCGGGTGGCAAGCGGTTCCTGATAGCGAACGAATTGCTACAAAACAGGTTAAGTTTATCCGTGGTTGACATAACCGATTCGTTGTATAATATGAAGGTGGTCGGTTTGTGACTAATCGGCCCGGACGACGGATTATGACATCGGAGGAAAAATGCGACAGCGAATATGGTTTTGGGCGACTCTGGCATTGATTTGCGTGATAAGCGGTCAGACTTCTGCAATTGAGCGCGTGGCGGCAAGAATGGGGTATATGGAGGTTAGTTCCAGTTACGCCATGCCACTGGGAAGTTATAATGGCATACCGGGAATGCCTTTTGAGTTCGACGCTGGATCGACGTTTTCATATGACGCTAACCGAGTATACAATGACGGCTTCGGGGTGGGACTGACGTTTGGAAAGGCCTACATCAGCAACTGGCGCATAGCGGTCGGTTTTGACTACGCCCGAAACAAGATAAAGAACCCGATTTCGCAGGCTGGCGGGCTCTACGAATACACGATCGCTTTCATGGACGATCCCACTTATCACCAGTCTGACGTCAAACTTCATTGCGCCTATGCCCCGCTCAACCTGACCGAATCGTACTGGACTCCGTTTGTAGGTTTGGGCGCGTCACTAGGACTAGGCAGTGTCAGTACACCCGGCTATCAGACAGATTACCAGTTTAACACGTCGCTTGCCGCCGATTTCGGCCTTGATGTCAAACTCTGGACTGCGCCGGACAAACGATCTTTTGTCACCTTCTCGTCGATCAATAGCTGGACTTTCGTCGCTACCGGAGATCGGATAAAGCACCTGCAAGTCGGCGGCGGCCTGAGATACTTCTTCAAGTCGTAGACGCAATATTGGATTCGGCCGATAATCCTTATGTTCGTGACTTCAATTTCAATCCTGAACTCGCTTCAAAGGAACGCATGAGCAAAGAACGCAAAGTTCTCCTGGTATTCTTGGCGATACTGGCTGCTATCACAGCTATTAACGGTTGTAAAGACGATCCGGTCAAGCCGGTCGATCCGCCCCGGATCAACAGTTTCACCGCAACACCGGCCGACATTATGCCGGGGGATTCATCGCAGCTGAGTTATACGGTTACGGGGGCCGATTCAGTCAAGCTCTTTCCCGGAGGGATCAAACTGACTACGGTGACGTCCGGTCAACACTGGACGAAACCCGCCACGCCCACTACCTATTCCCTGCTGGGCTACAACAAGAGCGGGAGGGATTCTGCGGCAGTGGCTGTCACTATGTCGGGAGCGGTTCCGGTAATTGAATCGTTTGGACTATCCGAAGACACTCTTCTCGTCGGTGATTCCGCCATACTGTCATGGAAGACCATTCGTTGTGACTCGTTCGTAGTCAACAACGGGACTGCCCATGTAGCGGACAAAGATTCCGGAAGCGTGGTTGTCAAGCCTACGAGTTCTCAGACGTTCACCGCTGTCGCGTACAATCACATTGCCACAGACACATCCACGGCGGCTTTGAGAATCGAAATCCCCTACCAGATAAGCGCCGTGAACGGGCTGTACTACAAGGGGACCATGGGCTCCGGTATCACCGCTCCGCCGCTTGATTTTCGCGTACTTGACCAGCAGGGTAATTCGTTGCGTCGTCCGTGGCTTCTCTTCTCGGTGGTTGACGGCGACGGAACTCTTTCGGCTGACTCGGCCCGGTCGAATTCGAACGGCGTAGTCTCGAATAATTATCTATTCAGCGGTCAGAAAGGGTACGGACAAATCAGGGCGATGCTACGCGGTATTGACACGGTCGATGTCAAAGCGAGAGCGAGCGTCATCCGCTTAGGCGCCGACGGCCAGGGGCAGTTTGTCAGATTCAGTGATGCGTACGCAGATGTGTTCGCGTGGAACGGAAGCCCGGCCTCAATCGACGTTGATCCTGATTACTGGCGCAATTTCGCCAACTACGAAGCTGCTTTGGGAGTCGTCGTGGCGATCAGGGACGTGAATCAAAATAGTACCATAGATTCAAATGAGCCGGTGGAATCAATCATCCTCAACACGGTTTTCAACAGAACCACTCCGGAAGGAATTGGCGTAGGCTCCTCTATTCAGGCGGTACGATCAGCGTATGGCACACCTGACAGTCTATTTTACGATCCGACGGCTCCCCCCGCCTGGGGCATGCGGTACGACGCTCTGGGGGCCTTATTCTATGCTTCTACAAACGCTCCGGACTCGGCCATCATAGAAATCCATCTCTGGGATCCTACGCCGAAAGTTGCGGCTGGAGCCGTTTCTATGGAGAATTTCAAGCACGGAACCCGACTGCTCGGAAGTACTTCTTCCTACAGGAAGTAGACTTCAACCCGTTATGCGCCCTGCTGTTGACAGTGCCATGAGGCTTGTTTATCATACGTGGACAAAGTAACCGTTGACTCTGTATCAAACGAGGTAGGAAGTACATGTCGAGAATTCTGACGATCGCTCTGTTGACTGTCGCGTTGGCGGCATCGGTAATGGCCGTCACGCCCCCACCGCGCACCGGTGCAATCCAACTCCCGGGAGAGGCCCCAAAGTATCCGGACAGTCTGCCGCAATGGCGGCACGAAATCCGGAATCCAAAGAACACCATTGTCACGCTCGAAACCGATCGCGGCAAGTTGGTGCTCGAGCTCTACCGCGATGTCGCTCCGGCACATGCTGATTCGTTTCTGGCGCGCTGCAATGACGGTTTTTACACCGGCACCAAGTTCCATCGCATCATCAAGGATTTCATGGTTCAGGGCGGAAATCCGTTCGTGGTCGGCAAGAAGAATGTCGAATATTACCTTCCGAACGAGTTGAACGATCTTCCCCACGAGTTCGGTACTCTCTCGATGGCCAGCCGTGGTTCTCCCGAAACGGCCCAGACGCAGTTCTTCATCTGTACCGATCGCAACACTCAGACCCAGTATCTCGACCGCAAATACGTGGTCTTCGGACATCTCCTAAAAGGGTTTGACGTTCTCTGGTCGATCAGCAGGATTCCGGTAGTGAAAGCATCGCCGCCGGCCGAGGAATCGACGCCAACCAAGGACTGTTTCGTACTCAAAGCCTATCGCTCCGATGCTGAAGGGAATCCGCTGAAGTGATGTCGGTGGCCCGAATCCGGGTGACACCGCTTCACGATTGCCTGCGTGGTTCCGGAAAGCTGGCAGATGTGGGCATCTGCCAGGCACTAGATGTGACAGCGGGATCTGTGGACAATAGTCCACGCGGTTTCAAGAAGCTGGCAGATGTGGGTCCGCCGCGGCGGACCAGGCACTTTCCCCTACGGCAGGTATCTGCCGGGCACTATGTCTTAGCCGGGGAACTTCGGTGACCCCAAAACCGTCCTATAAGCATTGATGAGCTCCAGACGCCTTGCCATACTTGGGTCGACCGGATCAATCGGCCAATCCGCGTTGAAAGTCATTCGGCAGCACCCCGGACGACTGACTATTACTGCGCTCGGAGCTTTTAGTAATGACCGCCTGATAACCGAGCAATATCGAGAGTTCAGGCCCCAGTATCTGTGCCTGGTTGACAAGGCTGCCGCCGCGAGACTTCGACAGACTCTCAAGGGAGAGCCGGTGACGATCCTCGAAGGCGAGGACGAGTTGACCCGGTTGGCGGGAATGGGCGAAGTCGATATCGTGTTGAACGCGGTAGTGGGCGCGGCGGGATTGAAAGCTTCCTGCGAGGCGGTTGCCGCCGGCAAACAACTGGCCCTGGCCAACAAAGAATCGCTCGTGGCGGGAGGACCGCTCTTTGAACAAGTTTGCCGCAAAGAGCCACCGCAGATCTTACCGGTCGATTCAGAGCATTCCGCCATCTGGCAGGCGCTTCGAGCGGGTAGGCGCGGCGAAGTACGACAGATCATCCTGACCTCCTCCGGCGGGCCGTTTCGCACCTGGACCGCGGAGCAGATCGCCGGGGTAACCGTGGAGCAGGCCCTGGCTCACCCAACCTGGAAAATGGGTCCGAAAATCTCGATCGATTCAGCCACCCTCGTCAATAAGGGGCTCGAAGTCCTCGAGGCGGTCGTTTTGTTCGGTCTGGAACCCCGGCAGATCAAAGTTGTTATTCACCCGCAGTCGGTTGTACATTCTATGGTTGAATATATTGACTCGTCGGTGGTAGCTCAGATGTCGGAACCGGACATGTGTCTGCCTATTGCCCACGCTTTGTTCTGGCCCGACCGGCTGGAACAGGGATTTGGGCGGATGGACTGGGCCCGGTCCCGCAAGCTGGAGTTCGACGCGCCTGATTTCGACCGTTTTCCCGCCCTCGGACTGGCCTACCAGACGGCGGAAGCAGGCGGGACGGCTCCCGCGATATACAACGCGGCCAACGAAGTTGCGGTCGCGGCTTTTCTCGATCGAACCATCAGGTTCACTGAGATTGCCGATATTGTAAAGAGAACCCTGGACCGGGTTGATCCGGTATCGAAGCCGGAGCTTGAAGATATTTTAGAGGCCGACCGTCGGGCCAGACAGGTCGCAACAGAAGTGAAAAGCAAAACAATATGTTGACCTTTCTTTCGTTCATATTCGTTCTCGGCGTGTTGATCTTCTTCCACGAACTGGGCCACTTTCTGGTAGCCAAGAAAGTCGGCATCCGGGTGGAGAAGTTTTCGTTGGGCTTTCCCCCCAATATTTTCAGCAAGACGGTTGGCGAGACCACCTACTGCATCGGAATGATCCCGCTCGGGGGTTATGTCAAAATGGCCGGTGAAAACCCGGACGAAGAAATGAGCGGCGCTCCCAACGAGTTCATGTCCAAACCGATCAGACACCGGGCGGCGGTGATGTTTGCCGGTCCGTTCATGAATTACATCCTCGCGATTGCCCTGATGATCGGCATCTATCTATTCGCGGGCGTGCCCTATTTCAGCACCGACAAGATCGTAGTCGGCGAAGTCTCCGAAAACAGCCCGGCCTCCCTGGCGGGACTTCAGCCCGATGACCAGGTGATTGCGGTCAACGGCGCTCCGGTGAAAGTGTTCGATTCCATGCGCGTTGTTATCAACGCCGTGGTCGAAGCTCCCGTCAACGTCACCTGGGTCCGAGGTGTTGATACTATGACGGTCGGCGTGGTCACCCGCAAGGGTGAGATCATGGACGAGAACGGTAACTCGAAAGCTGTAGGTGAAATAGGCATCAGCGAGAAACCGGAAGGATATCAGCGATACAGCGTCGGCGAGGCGGTCAGCAACGGTTTCCTGACCACTCATGTAATTGTCTGGGAGACGCTGAAATTTATCAAGCAATTGATGTTCGGACAGGTGTCGACCAAGATGATCGGCGGCCCGCTGTTTATCGCTCAACAGTCAGGCAAAGAGGCGCGCCGTGGATTGTCACGCCTGTTGTTCTTTATGGCGCTCCTGTCCGTCAACCTGGCGGTGCTGAATATTCAACCGATCATACCTATTCTCGATGGCGGACAACTGCTGTTCCTGCTGATCGAGAAGATTCGCGGCGTCCCCTTGCCCATGAAAGCCAGGATAGCTGTCCAATATGCCGGCATTCTCGCGGTATTGTCACTGACCCTGTTCGTGACTTACAATGACATTATGAGAATGCTGGGACGCAATTGACTGACACCCCAGGGACCGACGGCTTGTTCTGGTTGACAAAACGGCAGGAAACAAGTTAATCCGGACATTGTAGAACCATTAACGACCAGAATGACTAATAGGATAAGCATGGCAGCAGATCAAGACAAATCAGAGCGGCAATCGGCCGCCAACATAATCTGGGAAAATGTCAAGCAGATCGGACTGGCTATCATTCTGGCGTTGTTCATCAAAACGTCGGTGGTCGAAGCGTACAAGATCCCCACGGCCTCGATGGAAGACACGCTGCTGGTCGGAGATTTCTTGCTCGCCAATAAGTTCGTTTACGGGGCTCGGCTGCCGTTGGTCAACTGGCGGCTCCCCGCTCTGCATGGACCGCAGCACGGCGATATCGTGATATTCATTTTCCCCGGCGATGGCGTCACAAAATACATCAAGAGGTGCGTCGGCCTCCCCGGTGATACGGTGCTGGTCAAGAACAAGATTCTGTACATTAACGGCCAGCGGGTTCCCGATGCTCCTCATGCCAAGTACATCGACACCGCCCGCGACGGCTCTCCCAATATCCAGCGCCGCAAGGCGGGTGGCCAGAACAGCCGGGACTTTTTCGGGCCTTATGTTGTCCCACCGAACAGCTATTTCATGATGGGTGATAACCGTGACAACTCTTACGATTCTCGTTTCTGGCAGGCGGTTCCCCGGGATCTGATTCTGGGCGAAGCTATGATGATTCACTGGTCGTGGAACGAGACGTCGAATCCCTCGCCCGAAGTGACCGTTTCCGATCCGCTTTCGGTGCCGCGTTTGTTCGCTTTCAACGTCGTCCATTTCTTCCAGAAGGTACGTTGGGGGCGTCTGTTCACTGTGATTTCTTGAGGAATTATTAGGAAGGTTCATTGATGTACAAGGCAGAAACGTCCAGATCCGCCCGTAGAAGCCTTCTCGCAATCTCAGCCTGCGCTTTGCTATCGGGGATATTCCTGTCGGCAACAGTTGCCGCCGGCCCGCAGGTGGAGATTATCCATCCAACCGTTAATTTTGGCCGCGTGACGCAGAGCAAGATGGTGACCACCAGCTTCTTCGTTAAGTCCGTAGGTGATGTACCTCTCAAGATCACGATGCTCTGGTCGGGTTGCGGCTGTACCGAAGTTGAGCTGACCGATTCAATAGTAAAGCCCGGCGATTCACTGAGAGTACCAATCCGGTTTTCGACCGGACGGATGCAGGGTCCGGTGGTTAAACAACCGGAAATCCAGACCAACGCGTCCAACGACCTTATCAAACTGAGCATTCTGGCGGATGTCATTATGAAACCGGAAGATGCTTCGCCGGTGGTGCTGCTCCCAGAAGTCGTAGACGTATCTCAATACAGCGAGAAGGTCCGCCGCATGGACAAATTCACGCTGCAAAACAAGAGCAGCGAAGACCTTCAGTTGATTGTCATCGACTCAACCTTCCGAAGCTTTGAAGTCAAAGTGCCGTCACTTATCCCTGCCGGCAGAACGATCGAAGGCAAGCTTCGGGTCAAGGACGAGGCCGTAGCTACAGACTTCGAAGAATCGGTGACCTTTCTCATCAAAGGGAAGAGCGAATACAACTACACTCTGCCGGTGTTCCGCCGGTACCGGCCTGCCGGCCTGCCCGGTCAGTGACAATCGGCCTCGGCGTCTGAATTCAGATCCACCACCTTTTTTGATTGGAATTTGTCCCGTCCTGTGACAAATTCTCCTCGATGTATAGTCTCAAAGCCGAAAATCTTGGCAAGCATTTCGGTTCCCGAAAGGTGTTTTCGGGGGTAACGTTCGAATTGCGGACTGGACAATCGATCGCCATAACCGGGCGAAACGGGACCGGCAAGTCGACCCTGCTGATGCTTCTGCTCGGCCTCTACCACCCGACCCGGGGAGCCGTCAGCTATTCTCATGAGAGTGCTCCGCTTGACGACCGGGCCATTCGCTTTCGGACCTCGCTGGTCTCCCCCTATTTGAATCTATACGACCAACTGACCGGCGAAGAGAATCTGATCTTTCTTGCGACGTTAGCGGGTCTCAACCTGACCGGAAAACGCCTTGATGAACTTCTCACCATGGTTGGTCTCGAAGGTCGAGGGGTTGATCGGGTCGGAACGTATTCCTCCGGCATGAAGCAACGCCTCAAATACGCCGCCGCTCTACTCAAAGACCCGGCTTTCCTGTTTCTCGACGAACCGACCTCCAACCTCGACGCCGAGGGCAAGCAGGTGGTGCAGCGGATCATTGCCGAGCGACGTCCCCAGGCCGTGGTGGTGATCGCCACGAACGAAGAAGAGGAGTATTCCCTCGCAGATGGAATCATCCGGCTTGGTTAGCAGCGCGTTTGCGGTCTTCGCCAAGGACCTCCGCCTGGAGTTGCGTACAAAGTACGCGCTGAACACGATTATGATGTTCGGCGTGACCACGCTGGCGGTCGTCTCATTCTCGCTCGGGCAAAGCGGCCTGCCGACTCTTTTGTTGGCGGCGCTGTACTGGATCGTGGTTTTCTTTTCGGCCATCGCGGCGCTCGCGCAGGTATTCACTCGTGAGGAGGAAGCCGGCACGGCCCTGGCTCTTCGCCTTTCGGCCGAACCGAACGCGGTCTATCTGGGCAAGCTCTTCTTCAATCTGGCGCTCCTGTCAACCATGACCGGAATTATCACCCCGTTGTTCTTCATGTTCACCGACGCTCCCACGGGCAATGTCCTGCAATTCTGCTGGGTGGCGATTCTCGGTATTCTCGCCCTCTGCGCTGCGACTACTTTAGTAGCCGCGATTATCTCCAAGGCGGCGGTCAAAGGGGCCCTGTTTGCAGTGTTGAGCTTTCCTATTCTGCTCCTCCCCTTGATGCTCTTGGTGAAGGCTTCCGACGCGGTCCTTTTGGCCGACCAGGGAACCAGCATTCTGGCTCCGGTGCAGGGGCTAATCGCTTACACTGTAGTGATGGTAACCGCTTCGATATTACTCTTCAAGTTCGTTTGGAAGGAATAGAAAAGTTCTGGAACGAAAGCGGCAGATAGCCCGTTGAAATGAAGTGACCTGCCATTCGTAGCGAAAACTTAGAAATGGATTGAGCATGACAGCCAAATATATCATCGGTGGAATTATTATAGTCGCGTTCGTTGCCTGGGGCGCAAGTTCCTTTATGCAAACGACGGTACAGTATGTCTCGTTCGAGACGGCTGAAAAGACCACCCGCACGGTACAGGTGATGGGTAAGATCGATTTCGATGTGGTCAAGTACGACCAGGGCCGTCAGCGGCTGGAATTCTCCATCTACGATCCTGAGGCCGCCCAACCGACTGGAGCGAAACGCCTGGATGTTGTCTACTACGGCATCGTGCCGGGTAATTTCGACCAGGCTACCTCGGTAGTTCTCAAAGGGAAGCCGGACTCGACTGGCATGTTTGTGGCCAGTCAAATGTTGGTAAAATGCCCGTCGAAGTATCAGGGTGAGGGTGGCGAATTTCAGGACATCAGCAAGGACAAGAGAGTCACTTCCGGCACCTGATCCTTTTCGGACACATTTCTTCACAGAAATTGTAAGGCAGAACCCCTTGTGGTTCTGCCTTCTTCTAGTTGGCAGAACCGCTCGCCGAAGCGGCGAGGGTTCTGCCCTACGAAGAATTGAAGATTGTAGGTCAGGCGGACTTGACGCCTGACGCACAGACGATGTCAGGCCCCGAGTAGGCCTGACCTACAGGCTGCAAGATAAGTCGAAACCGCCCGAGGCGGACTGGTTTCGACCTACTTCCTCATCCCCCCACATCCTCGATGTTATTGTTGCATCCTTGCGCTTCTGGTCTATATTGATATCAGAGGCACGAAGAGGGACAGAGGTCCCGGAGGTACCGAGATGGCTCGTCAGAATCTATCAGCGGTGCTGTCCAGGCATATCGGTTTTATTGGCGGCCTATTACTGGCCGCACCGTTGCTGTTGTTGTCAATTGAAGCGAAGGGGGAAGACTTTCGCATCCTGATGGTGCGTGAAAGCGGCGTGGATGCGGCGACCGGACGTCTGTCCGGGCAGTTGGTGGTCAACGCCGGGTATACCGGTGGGCTGACCGAAGGCATGACCGGCGTAGTCTGGCGCAAGAACAAGATCAAAGGCCAGGTGGAGATTGCCGACCTGACTGTACAGTCGGTCAACGCCTGTGACGCCACCTGCAAGTTCGTGGTTCGGGTATCCGATTTCCAGGTGCTCAAAAAGGACAGAGCGTCCCTGACACCTTTGCCTCCGGCTGAAGCTGACATACTCTCTCGCGGAATCACCGCCATGGACAACCGGCAGTGCTGCGATGCCTTGCTGTATTTCGAGAAAATCTACTGCCCGTCACGGGATAACACTTTCGTTCAGGGCCAGATTTCACAATGTCTTTCACAGGTGGAAAATCGTCTCTCGGGGGGGCTCTCAGACGAAGAAAGACAGACCGAACGGATGCGACAGTGGCAGAATCTGGAACTGGCCGAGGGACATCATCAATACGGCAACGAATTGGCCGCCTACCTGTACTTGCGCCGGGTTCTGGCGGTGGACAGCACCAATGCGACGGCGGTCGCACTGAGAGATTCAATCCCTCAACAGGACCTGACCGCACTGTTTTCGCCGGAACGCTGCAAGTAGTATCACCTTCTCCCCGGCTTGACTCGTCAAATCGTTGAACGAGCCTATTCTATGACGTCCTAAAGAAGAACGCGCCCGGCAGATACCTGCCCTCGACCTGATCGGAGGGCCACGTCTGTCGATGTTGTCGGCAATTCGTCCGACCTATAGAGTGCCCGGCAGATGTCCACATCTGCCGATTGTCGCAGTCTAGGTGAGCAGGAACCGCGTGGCCGAATGTTTTAACATTTCATCGAAGAAAAAAAATTGACGGCCTGAGGATTTTTCATATATTAACTAAGCGGCTGGTCGGGGCGGGTTCCTCCGGCAGTCAATCGAAAACACCAACTTTGAACCTCTAAGGAGCGTCAAACAGACTTCTACAGCTAACGACAGTTGAATGCGCTGTGATTTAGCGGGTGCGGCGCAGTAACGTTTAGCTGAAGGAGGTTTGCATGAGACGTTCCATCGTCTGTCTGCTTCTTCTCGCACTTCTAAGCCTCTCCGTCCTGTTGTATGGGTGTTCCCGCACATCTAATGCAACCGGTCCGGATAAGGTTATAGCTCGTGTAGCAGACAGAAACACCGGCAATCCGTCGCCCGGTGACGACACCGTGCTTTGCGACACTTGTCCCCCCCACGACACCACCCCGCCGGGAGATACGGTGTCGGGAGATACGATCCCCGGAGACACTATTCCGGGCGACACGATTTACCCCGACACCATTCCCTGGGACACTCATCCCGGAGACACTTTCCCCTGGCCGGATTCCCTCCCCTGGGATACCTTGCCCTGGGATACATTCCCGGGATGGGATACGGTGCCGTCGGACACCATTCCTCATGACACCATCTGGCCTGATACCGTCCCTCACGATACGATCTGGCCGGATACTCTACCGTGGGATACCGTGATTATCGACACGATTTGGCCGGACACCCTGCCGGGGGATACGATTCCTCACGACACGATCTGGCCGGACACCGTGCCACACGATACTATCCCCAATGACACCATCTGGCCGGACACGATTCCTCACGACACAATTCCGGGGGATCATGACGACAATGATCACGGAGATCATAACGGGGGTCATCACGGTGGGGGTCATAACGGAGGACATGGAGGGGGACATCACTAAGGGTTGATCCCGTGGGCCGGTCGAATACAGTAGCCTGGAGAGCACACACCCAACAGGGCTGATCGACTCGACCACACGGAATCACCCACTCGGAGGCGCCGTCGGACTTGAGAGAGCCTGTCCGGCGGCGCCATATTTTTGTTCGACCGACTTCGTAGACGTGCCCGGCAGATGCCCACATCTGCCGATTTCACAGCCTATTCGACCGACATACAACGTGCCCGATCCGCCACAGCGGACCCACATCCAAGCGTGCCCGGCAGATGTCCACATCTGCCGATTTAGCAATTTGCCCTACTCGTAGGCGTGCCCGGCAGATGCCCACATCTGCCGACATTTACAACTATTCGGCCCGCGTGCAACGTGCCCGGCAGATGCCTGCCCTCGACCTGATCGGGGGCCCACATATGCCGACATATACGACTACTCGACCGAATCGATTTCCTAAAATCCGTGACCTGGGGATAATATCGCACGGCACCGCCGTTCATGCAAGACCGTGGTTTGCGGACCAGAATATGGGTGACAGGGGCGAGGTTAGTCGTTATAATCAGGTGGAGGTTTCAAATTTATGACTACACATAGGATGGTGATCGGGATAGTCGCTGCGTTTGTGCTCTGGCTACTTAACGCGTGTTCAGCTAATCGCCCCGTGAAAGACATCGCCGTTAGTACAATCGAAAACATAGCCGACTCGTGCTTAGTTGGCGACACCGTCCAGCGTCCCGGGTCCGACGAGTTTGTCGAGGATGGGCAAATGCCGGAAATGATCTATTACCAGGAACCGGTATATCCTCGGCAGGCCAAACAGGCCGGGCTTGAAGGTCTCGTGTGGGTCAAGGTGTTGGTCGGCCAGCATGGCGACGTGGTTGATGCGATCATATACAAATCCAGCGGGGCACCGTCGCTCGAAGAAGCTGCCTTGGCAGCCGCTCCGAAGTGTAGATTCAATCCGGCCATGCGCTACGGCCAGCCGATCTGCGTGTGGGTGGTTTACAAGGTGGAGTTCAAGCTGGATTAGGTAGTGCCAGCAGGGGTTGCCATACATGAGAGGCTGGGGTTGGAGGGGGCAAAATGTGATTGCGCGCTGGCAATGAGCGCGTTATACCCAGATATGCTTCTAAGTCCAAAATCATCGGAGAAACTGGGGGGTCAATGACTACTGAAAAGGCCAGTCAGAGAAGGATAGTGTTCCTGCTGGGGGCCGGGGCGTCGATACCAGCCGGAATGCGGACAACACAGGAAATCACTGAGCGCGTATTGTCAGGTGAGTCGGTATACAAATGGACCGACGACAGTTATCGTTTTGGCGAGCATCCTCATGCAAAACACGGATTGCCCGATAAGTACGTCCCGAGAGTGGTCGCGCTGCTGAACGCTGTCAAGGACGATATCGACAGCTCATTCCATGATCTGGCGTTCCGGCCGACCACATATGAAGATCTCTTCTACTACGTCACCCAGATAGACGACAACCGCACTGGAGAATATGAAAATCCCGCGCTCCAACCCGCCTTCGACAGGATTGTCGCCTTGCTCGAACCGTACACTGAGAAACGCAGTAACGGCGAACCAGGCTGGCTAAACGAAGCGCGAATCATAGAAGAATCCAGCAAATATCTGGCTGATGTGGTCTGGCGCCTTCTCGTTGACAGACACGCTTCAGTTGATCATCTCGCGTTCCTGATTGAACCGCTGAAGGGCGATACTTTCGCAACTGTTGACCTTGTCACCCTCAATCACGACACTGTAGTGGAGAGTTTTCTCGACCGGGAAGGTATACCATTCGTGGACGGCTTCGTCAAGGACGATTCAGGCATCTCCTATTGGCAATACGAAGCGATCGGGAACCCTTCAGCCACGACTCGACTGCTAAAGCTGCACGGGTCTGTGGACTGGTTTAGCATACGGACGAACAATTCGGGCAAGAACCGTATAGTCAAGTGGGGCGGCGGCGACATCCACCACATTCCCACCAACACCGGGTACCTAGGTTGGCCGGAACCGGGAAGACCGATGCTCCTCATCGGCACATTCAACAAGATTCTGGATTACTGGGGAAACGTCTACTCAGATCTGCATTGTGCATTCCATGCCGCATTACGCCAGACAGAAACTCTGTTTGTGTGCGGCTACGGTTTCGGGGACAAAGCAGTGAACACAAGAATCGTCCTGTGGATGCAGGAGTCACCGCGAAACAGGTTGATCGTCGCCCACAAAAACAAAGACTCGTTGCTCCAATCCGCCCGACCTGCGATTCGGGATGCGGCTCCCTCCTGGATTCAAGGGAATCGCATGTTGATCATTCCGAAGTGGATTCAAGAGCTCTCCTGGGAAGACATTGCTGGACTCATCTAAGTTACTGCGGATGACCCACCACTCGCGTTAGCTCGGTCGCCCGCTCCTCTGCTGTGGGGAACTTGAGCGACTAAGACAATCGGCAGGGTTGGAACCCTGCCGATCATGTTTGGGAGGCAGACGATGACCCCCGTTCAAGTCGAGGGCAGGCTTTGCCGCCCACATTCCCCACCCGAAAGGTGGGCCACCTATACTACATGTTCTTGATGATCTGCGTGGCGAATTCGGACGTGCCGACTTTCGTCGCACCCGTCATCTGCCGCTCCAAATCATAAGTCACCGTCTTGTTGTCGATCGTCTTCTGCACACCGGCGTCAACCAGCTTCGCAGCTTCGGTCCAGCCCATGTACTCGAGCATCATCACCGCCGACAAAATCAACGAGCCGGGATTGATAACGTCCTTGTCGGCGTATTTCGGCGCGGTGCCGTGAGTCGCCTCGAAGAGCGCCACGAAGTCGCCGATGTTCGCGCCGGCCGCCATGCCGAGTCCGCCCACCTGTGCGGCGGTCGCATCCGACAGGAAATCCCCGTTCAAGTTCGGCGTCGCAAGCACGTCGTACTCGTCCGGACGAAGCAGCGCCTGCTGGAACATCGAATCGGCTATACGATCCTTGACGATCACCTTCCCGGCCGGCGCTTTGCCGTTGTATTTCGACCAGAGTTCGTCCTCGGTGACGATCTTGTCGCGGAATTCGGTCGTGGCCAGCTTGTAGCCCCAGTCACGGAAGGCACCTTCGGTGTACTTCATGATGTTGCCTTTGTGCACGATCGTGACCGACGCTTTGTTGTGGTCGATGGCATACTGGATCGCCTTGCGGACCAGCCGCTTGGTGCCGGTGACCGAAATCGGCTTGATTCCTATACCGGAATCCAAACGGATGTTGGTCTTCATCGTCTTGTTCAGGAAGGCGATGACCTTCTTGGCGTCCTTGCTTCCCTTGGGCCATTCGATGCCGGCATAGACGTCTTCGGTGTTCTCACGGAAGATGATGATATTCAGCTTCTCGGGATGAGTCACCGGCGAACCGACCCCGCGGAACCAGCGAACCGGACGTACGCAGGCGTACAGGTTCATGATTTGGCGCATTGCTACGTTCAGGGAGCGAATACCGCCGCCAATCGGCGTGGTGAGCGGGCCCTTGATGGCCACGTAATACTTCTTGATGGCGTCGGTGGTTTCTTTCGGCAGCCATTCGGCGTAGAGGTCGTTGGCTTTTTCACCGGCGTAAACTTCCATCCAGGCGATCTTCTTCTTGCCGCCGTAGGCCTTTTGGACTGCACCATCAACCACACGAATCATGGCCTTGGTGATGTCGCGGCCGATACCGTCACCTTCGATAAACGGGATAATGGGATTGTCCGGGATTGCCAGCTTCTTGTTCTTCAGGGTTATCGGCTGGCCGTTCGCAGGGACGACGATATGTTTGTATTTTGCCATAGTGGCTCCTTATGAAAAAATGTTCGCTCTCTATTTGTAGGTCGGGACCCTCGTGCCCGCTCGCCGTGGCGAGGTCCCGACAATCCACATCTCAATCTCTGTCTTGCCCCGGTTCAGCCGGGGCACCTATGTCGGTCGCTGTCAACATCCGGCAGATGTGGACCCCCGATCAAGTCGAGGGCAGGCATCTGCCGGGCACGTTTGTTTCCGGCTCTATGTCGGCCTGACCTACTGGCAGAACCACTCACCGAAGCGGCGAGGGTTCTGCCCTACGTTTTGCTCATCGTAGGTCGGGACTCCTGTGCCTGCTCGCCGTGGCGAGGTTCCGACAATTCGCATCTCGATATTTGTCTTGCCCCGCTTCAGGCGGGGCATCCACACCCTTGGTTCCCCGCCTTCGCGGAGGATTGCAAAAAGGGGCGCGGAGGATGACAGAATCAGTGGCTCAATTGTAGCCCATGATTTTGAGGTGCTCTTTGTAAGTCGCGGCCGACCCCTGAAGCGACTTCAATTCGCCCATGCTCAGTTCCAGTTCGAGGATTTTCTCGACTCCGCCGGCGCCGAGAATAACCGGGACGCCGATGTAGATATCGCTGATGCCGTACTGGCCGGTGAGCCAGGCGGACGCAGCCAGCACCCGCTTTTCGTCGTTGAAGATCGCCTTGCACATATTCACCGACGCGGCCGCTGGCGCATAGTAAGCCGACCCGCTCTTGAGCAAGCGGACAATCTCGCCACCGCCATCAGCCGTGCGGGCGCAGATCTCTTCCAGACGTTTCTTCTCAATCAGTTCGCCGATTGGAATTCCCGCGACGGTCGTGTAGCGCGGCAGCGGAACCATAGTGTCGCCGTGGCCTCCGAGCACCATCGCCTGGATGTCGGTCATAGCGACGCCGAGTTCCATCGCGATGAAGGTTCGGAAACGGGTCGAATCGAGCACGCCCGCCTGGCCGAGCACCCGGTTCTTCGGGAAGCCAGTGACGTTCTGCATGTGGAACGTCATCAAATCGAGCGGATTGGAGACGACCAGAACCGTACTCTTGGGGCAGTACTTCTTGATATGCTTGCCGCAGGCGGAGATGATCTCGGCGTTCTTGGTCAGCAAATCTTCGCGGGTCATTCCCGGTTTGCGAGCGAGACCGGCGGTCATGATGACGATGTCGGCCCCTTTCATGTCTTCGAAATTATTCGAGCCGATGACCTGCGAGTTGTAACCGCGAACCGGTCCGGCCTGGGTAAGATCAAGCCCTTTTCCCTTGGGCATGTCCTCGATAACATCAACCAGAACGACATCGGCGAAATTGGCTTCGGCAAGATACAAAGCGCAAGAGGCTCCGACGTTCCCGGCACCTATCACCGCTATCTTCTTATTCATAAACCCTCCAGGTTTATTCTGTGCGCATATTAGAGCGCACCTGCTAGTTTAAGCACTGTATGGCCGGCGTCGTAGATAACCGCCAGCCTGTTTCTATCGTTTTCATGAAAGCACTGCCCAACCAGAGCGTTCAAATCATGAACCGGTTCATAAAAGACCCGTCGCGGCTGATCATCCGGCAACTCCGAAAAGAGCCGCACGTTGATGCGTCGGGTCATGGCATTGACTCGCGAGAGCTTGTGTGAGCCCAAACGAGTAGTACCATCGGATGCCTGGTTATTCTTTCGATCCCAGGTCGCTGCCATGTCATAGAAGTCGCGTTTGCCGATACCATCTTTGCACGCTGCAACGACCGCCACGGTACCACCGTCGGCGCAGGCGGCCTGACAATTCTCCAGCGCCTTTTGAATCTGATACAGTGTGCCATCGAGCGGCGGGCGCACTTCGGCAAGAATCAGGTTGAATGGTTCGACCACCTCGTTACAGAAAAAGCGGTTCGATTTCTCGACGGCCTGTTTGAAAGTCTCTTCCAGAGAACCGCAGAAGACATCGCTGATTTGCTGGGTCGCATCGACCACAAGTTGAATAGCGAAAACTCCGGCAGTGTTTATCAACTGCAACAATTCGAGAAGCTGCTCCGCCATCGGGTTGCCTGACAATCGGAGCGGTTGGCATTCCAGAGAGTTGGCCAGGTTATGGTTTCGCTCTATCGTGGCACGATCAGTCAGGCCGGGGAACAAAGACTTGCGCCCACCCGTGAATCCGGCGAAATAGTGCGGCTCGACCGAAGTGATAATCATCAGCTTTCTGGCTTTGGCCGCCAGACGATTGATATATATATCTCCACCGAATCGATCCGTTCCCACCAACACCATGCTTGAGAGGTCATTACAATCGTGCCACGATAGCCGCGGTCTTATTCGGCCAAGAAAGGGCCCGAAGATCCTCTGAAGTTGTTCTGACGTTGGCTCGGTATGCGTCCCGCAAGCTATCAGTACCGGAGCCCGATCCAGAAGCGTCTTGTCGCAATAATTCAGCCATTCCAGAACGCGTACCGTGGGTGTGGGCCGATGTCCATCGTTCACAATCAGCAGCGGCGGTTCATCGGCTAACCACCGATCGCCGCCGGCATTATTGAAAGCGTCGACAAAGTCAGTCAAACTGACTTGCTTCGGCGCCCCGTTCAGACCATACGACACAACATCGACCCGGTCGGGAATGTCCACGTCGAGGTCGCGGCGGTCGTATTGGAGTCTAATCTTCATGGCGGGTGAATCCTGTCACCGAATATCAAAAGAAGTGGCTGATCTCCTTCACAGCGTTTTCATCCGAGTCGGACGCATGCACCGAGTTCATCTCGATATCGAGAGCAATCTCCTGACGAATTGTCCCGCACGCTGCCTTGCTCGGATCGGTCGCGCCGATCAGGGCGCGAAGATCATTGACTGCATTCTCCTTCTCCAGCACCATGGGAACGACCGGCCCGGAGGTCATAAACTTCACCAGGCCGTTGAGAAACGGTTTCCCCTCATGCACGGCGTAGAAAGAGCGGGCCTTCTGCTCGGTCAATTGCAGCATCCGCATTTCAACAATGCGGAAGCCGGCCTTTTCCAGGCGACTGACCACATGCCCGATGAGTCGACGCTGCGTTGCATCCGGCTTGACGATTAACAAAGTCCGACTCATGAACTCAACCCTTCTCCCGTTTCAGCTTGGCCGCTTCGGTAAAGCCGATCTCAATCGCTTTACGATTCTTCTCTTCCGTGCCTTTCGGAGCCCGGCTGAGCACGGCGTTCGTGAGAGCATCACGCGAGACCAGGTTCGCCAGCTCGGCAATCGCCGCGAGTGCGATGACGTTGGCCACCATGACATGGCCGGCTTCCTCGCGCGCCAGGCGCGTGAACGGCAGACCGTAGTACTTCTCAGTCGGAATCTCGGTGACAAGCGTCGTATCTACGACCAGAATGCCGTTCGGCTTCAGGTCCCCGAAGTACTTGTCCATCGACTCCTGCGTCATGCACAGAAGCAGGTCAAGCTGCATCGCCTTCGGATAGTAGATTTCGTTCGGGGAAATCACTACGTCCGATTTGGACGCTCCACCGCGGGCTTCCGGACCGTACGACTGAGTCTGCACGACATTACGTTCGTCCGACTTGCCTATCGCTTCGGCGAAAATCACCGATGCCAGAATCATGCCCTGACCGCCCGAACCGGAGAGGCGCATTTCGAAACGATCCTGAGGGATCTGAACCTTATCAAGAATCTTGGCTGCCATGGTTACTTGCCTCCCTTCATCTGCGTCATCATGGAATCATACACGTCGCAGAATTCAGTGCGGTCGTCCTCATGCAACACTCCGATAACGTGCTTCCCTTTGAGCTCTTCCGGCGTCATCTTCTGCGCCCGGGCGAGTGGTATAGCTCGATCCTTGAAGTCATTGATCATCATGACGGCGTCGCCCTGTTTGTTAAGCCGCCCGTAGTAGGTGTGGCAGTTGGAAATCGCTTCCACCAGAGAGAAACCGCGATGCTGTATAGCCTGCATGATCAGTTTCTCCAGCTGCGGCGTATGGTAAACCGTCCCGCGTCCGACAAACGAGGCCCCAGCCGCCGTGGCCAGGCCACAGGGATCGAACTGCTTTTCGGAGTTACCGTACGGTGTGGTTGTCGAAAAGGCATGCGCCGGAGTCGTGGGCGATCCCTGGCCGCCGGTCATGCCGTAAATGTTGTTGTTAATCAAGACGGTTGTGATGTCGATATTGCGGCGGCAGGCGTGAATGAAATGATTCCCGCCGATAGCCAGGGCATCGCCGTCGCCCGTGATCACGATCACTTTCAAGTCGGGACGGGCGAACTTAACGCCGGTCGCGAACCCGAGTGCGCGGCCGTGAGTGGTGTGCAAGGCGTTGAAGTCGAGATAGATCGGCATACGGCTGGAGCAGCCGATACCGGATACCATCACGACATTGTCCTTCGACAAACCCAGATTGTCCACCGCCCTGATAATGGCCGACATGACAATTCCATTGCCGCAGCCGGCACACCAGACCGTAGGCATCGACTTGCGGGGCCGGAGGTACTTCAGCATGACATCCGAGCGTTGCTTTTCCTGATCTTTGGTAACGGTGCTCATCAGATCACTTCCTCCAGTTTCTCAACCAACTGCATTGGCGTCAGAATTTCACCATCGTAGCGCAGCAGGCTGTGTACTTCGATATCGCGGGGCAGCACCCGACGAACTTCATTTACGATCTGCCCCATGTTCAATTCGCCCACGATCACCTTGCGGCAGCGGCCACAGAGCTGGCGAATCTGCTCATCAGGGAACGGCCAGATCGTGAAGAGCTGCACGGCCCCGACCTTCGCTCCTACCTTGCGGGCGATATCCGTCGCTTGCAGAGCGGCCCGCGCCACAGAACCGTAGGATATGAACGCAATCTCGGCGTCATCCATGTATTCATCGCGGAGCTTGACCGTCTCATCGCGGTAGTTGACAATCTTATGACGAAGCTTGTACAACTTGGGCTGGATTTCATCCGCCCGGTTGGTGGTAAACCCGTGGGTGTCGTGCGTCAGACCGGTGCAGACGTAGCGATAACCGTCGCCGTAGGCCGGCATCGGAGAAACCAGGTTCTCGGTCATGGCGAACGCTTCGAAATCCTCCGGCGCGCAGGTCGGCTTGACACGATTGAAAACTTCCAGTTCGCCCGGCTCCGGAAGCGTAATCACCTGGCGCGAGTGCGCGATGACTTCGTCCAGAAGGATCGTCACCGGGGTGCGAAAACGCTCCGCCAGATTGAAGGCCCTTACCGTCTCGGTGAAAGTCTCGTAGATGGTCGACGGGGCTACTGCGATCGCCGTATAGTCGCCGTGCGGACCCCACTGGGCCTGCATGGTATCGGACTGACTGACTTTGGTCGGGAGACCGGTCGAAGGACCGCCGCGCTGCACGTTGACTACCACCAGCGGAGTCTCGGTCATATACGCATAGCCGATATTCTCGACCATAAGCGAGTAGCCGGGACCCGAAGTGGCGGTCATCGCCTTGAAGCCGGACACCGACGCGCCGACCACGGCGGCAATGGAACCGATTTCGTCTTCCATCTGAATGAACCGTCCACCGATTTTGGGCAGCTCGCGGGCGCACCCTTCGGCTACCTCGGTCGACGGCGTAATGGGATAACCGGCATAGAAACGCATGCCGGCGTATATGGCGCCCAGGACGACGGCCTGGTTGCCCATAACTATAACACGTTCTTTCTTGGCCATGGACCTGCCTTCCTACTTGTAGTTGCTGGTAATGGCCAGGTCAGGGCAGTGCACCCAGCAGATCGTACACTGGGTACAATTCTCGGCTCGTGCTATGATCGGCTTACCGTCGCGATTGGGTTCGAAAACATCCTTGGGACAAAGGGCGATGCATATATTGCAGGCCTTGCACCACTTCATATTGATGGTCACAGGCGGAGGTCCGTTCTTGTAGTCATACTTGGACTGTGGACCTGGCCGCTCTTTGGCCTCATTGGTGGCGTCTGACGTACTCATTTCATCTCCTCGCACCGTGTGCTTCTTCAACGCAGCAAATGCTTATCAAACAGAGTTACTTCTTTCTTGCAGTCTTCTTAGTTGGCTTGGCCGCCTTCTTGCCCGAGGGCTTCTTGGCGCTCTTGGCAGCCGGCTTGGCGGTCTTCTTGGTTCCGGTGGCTGGCTTTGCTTTACCCTTCTTGAAGGCTTGCAGCATGAGTCCCGGAAGTTCAGTCGGTGATCCCGCTACCGGGACGCCCGCTGCATTCAAAGCCTTGATCTTACCCTCGGCCGTGCCTGAGCCGCCGGAGACAATCGCACCCGCATGGCCCATCCGCTTGCCGGGAGGGGCGGTCTGGCCTGCGATAAAAGCCACGACCGGCTTGGTGACGTGCTTCTTAATATACCTGGCCGCCTCTTCCTCGTCTGAACCGCCGATCTCACCGATCATAACGATTCCCTTCGTGCTGGCATCAGCCTGAAACGCCTGGAGACAGTCGATAAAATTGGTGCCGATCACCTGGTCGCCACCGATACCCACACAGCTCGTCTGGCCCATCCCAGCCTGAGTTAGGGCCCAGATCGCTTCATAGGTGAGCGTGCCAGAGCGCGACACGACACCGATATTGCCCTGCTTGACAATCGTACCCGGCAAAATGCCAACTTTGGACATCCCGGGAGAAATCAAGCCAGGGCAGTTCGGTCCGATCAGGCGGGCGCCATGTTTCTTCACATACGGCACGACTTTCATCATGTCGTTGGCCGGGAGACCTTCGGTCACACAGACGACCAACTTGATACCGGCCGAAACCGCTTCGTAAATCGCATCAACCGCAAACGACGGCGGAACATAAATGACCGACGTGTTGGCTTTGGTCTTCTCTACCGCTTCCTTCATGGTGTTGAATACGGGGATGCCGTTAATCTTGGAACCGCCTTTGCCGGGGGTAACGCCACCGACCACGCGCGTTCCGTATTTCTTCATCTGCTCGGCATGAAACGAACCGTCGCGGCCCGTGATGCCCTGCACGATTACAGTCGAATTCTTGTCTATGAATATTGCCATTTTATTTCGTTCCTCTCAGCCGGGTTCTTACGCGGCCTGTCCAGCCAGTTCAATCGCCTTCTTTACTACGCTGTCAAGGGTATCCGCCGACGGTAATTTCACCGACGCCAGGATGCGCTTGGCTTCCTTCTCGTTGGTACCGGTCAATCTTACGACCACCGGAACCTTCGGCTGCAACTGGCGAAATGCCTCGACAATACCGGTCGCGACATCGTCACAACGGGTTATACCGCCGAAGATGTTGATAAGGATGGCGCGAACGTTCGGGTCGCTGAGAATAATCTGCATGGCCGTAACGACTTTTTGCGGATTCGACGAGCCGCCGATATCGAGAAAGTTGGCCGGTTCGGCTCCGTAACGCTTCACCAGGTCCATCGTGGTCATGGCCAGTCCGGCGCCGTTGACAATACAACCGATGCTCCCTTCAAGCTTCACGAACGACAGATCGGCGTTGCGGGCTTGCATCTCGGCCGGGTTCTCGGCATCCAAGTCGCGCAGAGCCGCGATTTCAGGATGACGGAAGAGACCATTGTCATCGATGTTCACTTTGGCATCAATTGCGACTACATCGCCGCCGGGAATCGTGACCAGCGGGTTGATTTCTACCAGCGAGGCATCCACTTCCCAGAAGGTCTGATACAGTTTCATCAGAATGTCAGCCGCCTTGCGGACCTGGCCGACGTCCTTGAAGAGCTTGTAGGCCAATTCGCGGGCTTCGTGCATCTGAAGGCCATAGACCGGATCGACGTGCAACTTGTGAATCTTTTCCGGCGTCTTGGCGGCTACTTCCTCGATATCCACTCCGCCCGCCGATGAAACCATAATCAACGGTTTCTGAGCAGCGCGATCGAGCACGATACCGACATAGGATTCAGAGAGGATATCGACCGCTTCGGAGATGAGCACTTTGCGGACGGTTTCGCCCTTGATGTCCATCCCGAGAATCTTCGTCGCCAGCACGCGGGCAGCTTCGGCATTCTCGGCGTATTTCACGCCGCCGGCTTTACCGCGCCCGCCTACCAGAACCTGGGCTTTCACCATGACCGGCTTGTTATAGCGGATCGCTATATCTGCGGCTTCGGCGCTCGTAGTGGCGATTTCACCGGGGGGAACCGGTACGCCACTGTCCGCAAACATCTGTCTTGCCTGATATTCATGTACTTTCATAGAACGTTTTCCTCGCTGCCTGTTACGCTATTCACAGTCCGCCTTTGATAATACGCGCGGGCCAAACTTTCAAGTACTTCCTTGGTGTTACTGGACGGATTATCCAGCACCTGTTCCATCAGATACTCCAACACGTCACCGACTTTCGGTCCGGGCGATATCCCGAACATTTTCATGATATCGTGACCGTTCAGAGCGAGATCAGAGTAGCTGAACGGGGGTTTATGTGATAATTCTTCTCGGATTTGTTCTTCGAATACGTCAACATCGTCAGTCTTCCCGCCCATACCCTGAGCGATTACGTCCGCCCGGCGCAGATCGAGCAGGTCGAAAATCAGTTCGACCCCGACCTTGCGAACCAATCGACGCAGCCCCTTGTCGGTAACGGCCGTTGTAAACATGTGCCGCTCGACCAAAGTTACTACCTGCGCGATTAGATCGTTAGAGAACCGGAGGCGAGTGAGCACGTCGTGGGCCGTATCCGCCCCCATGACTTCGTGCCCGTAGAACGTAGCGCCGTCTTCGACCAATCGCTTGGAGCGCGGCTTCTCGATATCGTGAAACAGGGCAGCCAGGCGAAGATGCAGCCTGGGCGGGCAGGCGTCGATACAGCGCATCGAGTGCTCAAAAACATCGTAAGCATGATATCCGCCCGGCTGATCCACCCCCACCCCGACTTCCAGTTCGGGCAGAATCAGTCGCATCAAACCGGTTTGCTGCATCAGGCGAAGACCTTGCGAGGGTTTCTCAGATAGAGTAAGCAGCTTAGTCAACTCTTCCGCGATTCTCTCAGCCGAGATAGAGGAGATCAGATTTGTCGATGACTCCAACGCTGCCCGTGTTACCGGTTCAATGTCGAGATCAAATCGAGCTGCAAACTGTACCGCACGTAGCATTCGCAGGGGGTCTTCTTTGAATGAATCCGGCGTGGTCATGCGCAGAAGGCGCTTCTTCAGGTCGGCCATTCCATTGAGCGGGTCAACCAGGCGGTCGCCGCTTAGCTCAATCGCCATGGCGTTGATCGTAAAGTCGCGCCGGGTGAGGTCTTCTTCGACCGGCAGCGCGGGATCGAAATTGACTTCGAAGTCCTTGTGGCCGACACCGGTAGAGTGCTCGCGACGGGGCAACGTAATATCAAAGGTGTGGGATTTGTCGCCCACGAACTGCGTGAATTTTATGACGCCAAAGCTCTTGCCCACCAGATCAACCCGCCCGTGCCGCCGGAGAATCGCGGTCAGTTCGTCGTAGGGTATGCCGGTGACCAGGTAGTCGCGGTCCTTTACTTCTATATCCGGATGCAGAAAGCGATCTCGCACCGCCCCGCCAACTTCGTATATACGACCGTGTGATATCACTTCAGCAACCATTTGTGGGGAGAGTCTGCACATGATACTTAGCGCACTATGCGAGTACCCGCTTCTCCCTTAAGTGATTTGGCGGCATTCTGAAAGGACGTAATCGTTACGACTTCACCGCCGCTTTCGAGAAACTTGATTGCAGCCAGAATCTTGGGGCCCATCGACCCCGGCGGAAATTGTCCCTCGGCGTGCAACTTCTTGATTTCGGCCAGAGTGACCTCGCTCAGATTCTTCTGCTGCGGCGTGCCGAAATTCACAGCCACGGCATCGACCGAAGTCAGGATCGAGAGAATTCCCGCTCCGATTTCGGATGCGAGAAGCGCCGACGCGAGGTCCTTATCAATGACGGCATCGATACCTTCATACCATTTGCGATAGTCGATATAGATCGGGATACCACCTCCGCCGGCCGCAATAACGACCGAGCCGGAATCGACCAGTTGCCTGATCGTGCCCGCTTCGATCGTACGAAGCGGAGTCGGTGACGGCACCACGCGCCGCCAACCGCGATTCGAATCCTTCTTCATCTGCCAGCCACGGGTCTCGGTAAATGACTTAGCTTCGTCTTCGGTGTAAAACTGACCGATGAACTTCGAGGGGTCGGCGATGGCGCGGTCGTTTGGATCGACCAGCACTTGTGTAATCATTGTAATCACCGGACGTTCGAGACCCTCATCGCGCAACCGGTTCGCCAACGATTGTTGAATCATGTAGCCCATGCCGCCCTCGGTGTCGGCTACGAGTACTCCGAGCGGAAGGATTGGCGCTTTGCCTCTCGCCACTTCAATCCTAAGTAGCGCGTTACCCACCTGGGGGCCGTTACCGTGAGTCACTACCAGATCGTACCCTTCGCGAATCAATTCGACTATCCCGTCTAGCGATTCGCGCGTGTGGCGAAACTGGTTCGCGATGGTATCTTCGACACCCGGTTTCGTGATGGCATTCCCCCCCAGGGCCACCACCGCTTTCTTTCTATCCGTCATGGGATGACTTCCAACCTGTGACATCGGATCTTTCAGAATGCGGCGGGCCGACCGAAGCCGGCCCGTCGAACAGCAACCTCACTTCTTCCGGCTTTCCTTCTTCGCACCCTTACGCGAGAAGAAGTCGCCGAGAACTGACGCCACATCGGGCGTCCCGATCTCCTGAAGCGAGTATTCTACGCGCGTAGTCGGGTGTTTGATGCTCATAATCCGGCTTAGATCTATCGGCGTGGCGATAACCACCGCATCGCACTCAGTACGATTGATAGTCGTCTCCAGGTCCTTGACCTGCAGATCGCCGTACCCCATGGCCGGGAGTAGAATGCCGATTTCGGGGTATTTTTCGAAAGTCTTGGAAATCGACTTGACCGTAAACGGTCTCGGGTCGACCAGTTCGGCCGCACCGTATTTGTTGGCCGCAACGATGCCGGCGCCGTACTGCATACCACCGTGAGTAAGCGTCGGGCCGTCCTCGACCACCAAAACGCGCTTGCCACGGATCAATTCCGGCTTGTCGACGTGGATCGGCGACGCAGCGTCGATAACGATGGCGCGCGGATTGTAAGCCGCAACGTTCTCGCGCACTTCAGCGATACCGTCGCTGTCGGCCGAATCGATCTTGTTGATCACGATAGCATCGGCCCGCAATAGATTCACCTGACCCGGATAGTAGCTAAGTTCGTGTCCCGGCCGGTGCGGATCGACGACGGTGAACTGGAAATCAGTCCGATAGAACGACATATCGTTGTTGCCGCCGTCCCAAAGGATCACGTCGGCCTCTTTCTCGGCCTCACGTATGATCGTCTCGTAGTCGACACCGGCGTAAACGGTCACGCCGCGCACGATGTGCGGTTCGTACTCTTCGCGTTCTTCAATCGTGCATTTGTGCTTGTCGAGGTCTTTCAAATTGCCAAATCGCTGGCAGATTTGCTTGCTCAGATCGCCGTAAGGCATAGGGTGACGGATCGCAACTACCTTCTTGCCCATCGCCTGAAGCACTTCGGCCACGCGACGGGTCGTCTGCGACTTGCCACACCCGGTGCGAATCGCGCAAACCGAGATCACCGGCTTGGAGGACTGGATCTGCGTGGGAAGCGAGCCTTCCATAGCAAAACGCGCCCCGGCCGCCATGACATAAGCTGCTTTCTCCATCACGTACTGATATGGCACGTCGGAATAGGAAAAGATAACTTCGTCCGGCCGATGCTTCGCGATCAGTTCGAGCAGTTCGCTTTCGTCGTAGATCGGAATACCGTTCGGGTAGAGTTTGCCTGCCAGTACTTTCGGATACTTGCGGCCCTGGATATCGGGAATCTGGGTCGCTGTGAAGGCCACGACTTCGACCGAGGCGTTATCGCGATAGAGCACATTGAAATTGTGAAAATCGCGTCCGGCAGCGCCCATGATGATAATTTTCTTCTTGCCCATGTCAACATCTCCTAACTGATTCGGTTCAACTTCAAGTACACATCATCCCGTGAACGAGCCGTGGGAGTCATATGGATGACGCCATCCAGATGAACAGAATCAGATACATCGGTAGATGTCCGATCCGCGCTTCGAATATGTACTTGCTGTGCATCAAAGCGAATTACCCTGTTTACTGATTGTCGATCTGGGCGCGTTGAAGCCCGCCGGAGAAATCGACATAGACCGATTTCCACTCGCTGAACACATCGAGCGCCGCCGTCGCCGCCTCGCGGTGACCGTTGCCGGTTTCTTTCGTGCCGCCAAACGGCAGGTGAGTCTCGGCGCCGATAGTCGGGGCGTTGATGTAGAATATGCCGGTGTACACGTCACGCATCGCGGTGTAAGCCCGGTTGATATTTCGCGTGTACATTGAGGCCGACAAACCGTAGATCGTGTCGTTGGCCATCTCGATAGCCTGGTCGAAAGTGTCGAAGCGGCCGATGGAAAGCACCGGGCCAAAGATCTCTTCACGCCAGAGCCGCATCTTCTGGGTGACGTCGGCGAATATGGTCGGCTGGACGAAGTACCCTTTGTCATAAGCGCCACCGGTCAAACGCTGACCGCCACACACCAGCCGCGCCTTGTCCTGGTTCTTGCCGATCTCGACATATTCCAGCACGGTCTTGAGCTGATCGGCGTTGACACACGGCCCCATCTGTGAGGCCGGATCGAGCCCGTTGCCGACTTTGAGCTTCGATGCCCGGTCGGCCATCTTCTTGACTACTTCGTCATACACGCTCTTGTGGCAGATCAGACGGCTCGTCGCGGTGCAACGCTGGCCGGTCGTGCCGAAAGCGCCCCACAGTGCTCCTTCGACCGCCAGATCGATATCGGCGTCATCCATGATGATCTGAACATTCTTCCCGCCCATTTCGAGACAGCAATGCTTGAACTTCGGTGCGCAGGAGACAGAGACGCGGCGGCCCACATCAGTGGAGCCGGTAAACGAAATTACTTTCACGCGATCATCTTCGATAAGCGGTTGACCTACCGCCGAACCGGTGCCGGTCACCATGTTAACGACGCCGGCAGGGATACCTTCCTCGTGCAAGACCTTCACCAGATTCACGACCGATAACGGCGTATCCGTGGCGGGTTTGATGACCACGGTGTTACCGCAGATCAGAGCGGGCATCATCTTCCACGACGGAATCGCCATCGGGAAATTCCACGGCGTGATGAACCCGCAGACGCCGAGCGGCTGGCGCATGGTCATCGCGTATTTGTTGGGCAGCTCGGACGGGGTCGTCATGCCGAACAAGCGACGTCCCTCGCCGGCCATGTAGAAGGTCATGTCGATAGCTTCCTGGACGTCGCCGCGAGTCTCGGAGATGACCTTCCCCATTTCGCGGGTCATGTCGCTGGAGCATCTTTCTTTCTCGGCCAGAAGTCGGGTTGCCACACGGTAGAGTATTTCGCCCCGCTTCGGCGCGGGAACCAGCCGCCATTTCTTGTAGGCCTCGGCGGCGGCGTCGACGGCGGCCTTTACATCTTCAGCGTTTGATTTCTGAAAGACACCGACCACTTCGCTGGTGTCGGCGGGGTTGCGATTCTCAAAGGTTTGTCCGGAGCGCGACGCTACCCATTCGCCGTTTATGAAATTCTTGTATACATTGTCAGCCATGACCAACTCCAGTTATACCAAAAGGTTCGTTTACACATCGTCCACTGGTTGTGAATTTATTCACAGCCGTTTATCAGAGTCGGGCAATATACCTATTTAGGGTTGGGAGTCAACCCATTCTTCCAATTCCCTGCTCGGTTTTGCGCATTGCGCCGCAACGAGTTACATTGCGTCACGGCGACTTGCCCCTAATTCGCAGATGCGACGCGACCAACTCGACAACTTGGAGCCCCTCAACCTATGTTATCCGCAATGATGCGAGAATTGTTTGACCTTTCGGTTCCGACTGACGTCTTTATGATAAACGCCTTATTTTGGCTGATCTATGCATGCACTATTGCTGACAACCTGGCTCTGTTTGCCTCTCGCACCGCTTAATCCGATCACCGAGGATACGCTGGCGCCGATCAACCTCCATTTCACCGCCGGCGTGAGCGGCCCGAATGGTATCATCTCAGTCGGACCTATGATGTCCGGTAACGTTGAGGTACTCGTTATTCATCCGTTCATGATTCGTGGTACGGTTGATCTCGCCTACGGACACACAAGATCAAACCTGTTTCCCAAAGGTCGCCTCTGGTCAATGACCGTGGGTGGGGACGCCATCTACTATCGCGGCACCAATCACCTCACGGGATACGTGGGAGCCGGAGGCTTCCTGGCCACTCATTCCTTTTCGCCATTTAGAGAGACGGCAGACTCGCTGAACTTCTACGATGGAATCACGCAAGTTGATCTTCAGCAGGCCTGGGGGTATCGACTGATTCTCGGACTGCGATACCATCGATCGTATTCCTTGGAGCTTGCCGTAAGCGAAGTCTCACCCGAGTTCAAGAAGACCAGTCGCACTGAGAACGGCGGCGAAACCCGCTCGTATGAGGCCACGCACACGGGGACGTTTCGGATTACTCTCGGGTATCTGTTCAGGATATAGATGATTGTTGGGAGTGGTTGCGCGAAAGATGCGTCAGGTCCTGCTCGGCTGGCCGCACCAGCGGACAGACGAGTGTGACCTGACGCGTGCTGCTACGCTCGTCTCAATGCGTCAGGTCACACCCCCGCTCCGCCTCCGGCGGACCGGGGGCAAGACCTGACGCAACGATTATCGACATCTGGCAGGCTCTGGAGCAAGACCTGACGCAACCATTGGGACCTCCGGCGGACCGGGGGCAAGACCCCCGATCTGGTCGGGGGCAGGCTCTGACGCAACGCTAATTACCCCTGATAGCGAGCTAAGAACTCTTTCCGGTAGGTCGCAAAGCGTCCGGCTTCGATTGACGCCCGTATCTCCAACATCAACTTCTGATAGAAATAGGTCGAATGATAGCTGGCCAGAGTCAGCCCGGTAATCTCGGATTGATTGAAGAGATGCCGCAGGTACGCGCGACTGTAACGACGACAGACTACACAGTCACAATTCGGATCGAGTGGGCGTTCATCCTGGGCATATTCGGCGTTGCGAT
The DNA here is from genome assembly GCA_963735035.1 of uncultured candidate division Zixibacteria bacterium. Lineage (GTDB taxonomy): Bacteria > Zixibacteria > MSB-5A5 > GN15 > FEB-12 > JAGGTI01. The sequence goes on along the minus strand of CAVTJJ010000006.1, from coordinate 315,136 downwards.
ATACCAATGGGCCGGTCGACGTGAACACGCTCCCGGTGCGGGCATTGCGGGTCGGCAGCACGCAGTCGAACATATCCACGCCGTACGAAACCGCCATCAGGATGTCTTCGGGATAACCCACACCCATCAGGTAGCGCGGTCGGTCTGACGGAAGATACTCGATCGTGTGAGCGAGCATGTCTTCCATCTCGGCCTTGCTCTCCCCTACCGAGAGGCCGCCAATAGCGTAGCCATCGAAACCCACACCCACAATCTGTTCCGCCGACAGAGTACGAAGGTTCTTGTAGGTCGAACCCTGCACGATTCCGAACAGGCGCTTGTCGCTTTGAGCGGGTCTTCAGCACCTAGTCAACTGCTCGAACCGCTTCTTGCACCGGATCGCCCAGTCATGGGTGCGACGGACACCATCCGCAGCCGTCTCTTCATCTGCCGGGTACGGCACGCACTGGTCGAACGCCATGATGATATCGGCGCCGATAGCGTGCTCGATCTCCATCACGCGCTCCGGGGTAAACATGTGCCGCGAACCGTCGATGTGCGACTGGAACTCAACGCCGTCGTCACTGATCTTGCTGATGTCTTTCAGCGAGAAGACCTGATAGCCGCCCGAATCGGTCAAAGTCGGCTTGCGCCAGCCACTGAATGACGCCAGACCGCCCTGGGCGCGGATCACTTCGTGACCGGGCCGGAGATACAGATGATAGGTGTTGCTGAGGACAATTTCGACGCCGCACTCTTCCAGTTGCTCGCAGGTGAGCGCCTTGACAGCGGCGGCAGTCCCCACCGGCATGAAGGCGGGGGTTTGAAACGTCCCGTGGGCGACCGTCACTTGGCCGCGGCGTGCGCGGGAGTCGGACGACCTTATGAGTATATATAGCCTGATCAGCCAAGGATTCTATCCAGCGCCGATTGAAGGTCACGAACTGTCACCAGTTCAGGATTGTCCGATGACACATGCGGCCGGTTGCTCTCCGGCAGAACGACACACTTGAAACCGAGCTTGCCCGCCTCGGATACGAGTCGGTCGGCATTCACCACCGCCCGCACCTCGCCCGACAGACCGACTTCGCCGATCACGAGCGTCTCCGATGAGACCGGTTTGTTTGTCAGCGACGAGGCTATCGCAGTCAGGATGGCCAGATCGAGCCCCGGCTCGGTCAGTCGCAAGCCACCGGCCACCGACACGAATACATCGTGAGTGGCCATCGGATAGCCACACCGTTTTTCGAGAATTGCCAACAACAGGGCGAGCTTGCGGTGGTCGATCCCGCCGGCTACCCGCTGGGGGTTGCCGTAAGTAGCAGGTGTGACAAGAGCCTGAACTTCGACCAGCAGCGGACGGTCCCCGTCGCACACTCCCGCGACTACCGCCCCGGCCCGTGCCGTGTGAGGATCGCCGCTGAGGAAAAACGCCGACGGATTGACCACCTCGGCGAGTCCGTCCGATTTCATCTCGAACAAGCCGATTTCCGCTACCGAGCCGAAACGATTCTTCGTGGCGCGCAGGACGCGGTAAAGCCGAGACGAATCACCTTCGAAATACACGACCGTATCGACAATATGCTCGAGCACTTTCGGTCCGGCGACCATCCCCTCTTTCGTAACATGGCCGATCAGGAACAACGCAAAACCGCGCGCTTTGGCGAGCGTGACCAGTTGATTGGCCGCCTCGCGCACCTGACCGACTGTCCCTGGGGGAGAATCGAACTGCGCCGAACTGACCGTCTGGATCGAGTCTACGATGACAACCGCAATGCCCTCGTCGGAAACAGCGCCGATGATTTCTTCGAGATCGGTACAGTTGGCTACAGTAATTCGCTCGCCACTTACATTCAGACGATTAGAGCGCATCTTTATCTGCGGCAGTGATTCCTCGCCCGTGACATAGAGCACATCGAGCCCCTGACGGGCGTATCCTTCCGCCGCCTGCAGCACCAGTGTCGATTTGCCGATGCCCGGATCGCCGCCGAGCAAGACTGTCATGCCGGGGAGCAACTGCCCACCGAGCACACGATCGAACTCGCCTATCCCCGATTGATATCCGGTTAGCTTTTCCTGCGATATCTGAGCTATGGTCTGTTTGTGAATCGAACCCGGGCGCGCCGCCGCTTTTTTCTTATCGGGCACGCGCTCTTCTATGAGGCTGTTCCAGGCGCTGCATTCGCGGCACTGCCCCTGCCAGCGCGGATGTTCCGCCCCACACTGGCTGCAGAAAAAGGCGGTCTTGGTTTTCTTAGGCGATACCATCTAGAGTTGATGAATACTATCGTCAATCGGAGCGACTCCGGGGGGCAAATCGCGGTGTTGCCTCTCCAAATTGTGGAACTTGGCAAGATTGCTTTCGAACTGAAGCTCTACTGTCCCAGTAGGTCCATTGCGCTGTTTGGCGAGAATGATTTCCGCTTTGCCTATCTTCTGTAATTGCTTGACATCCTTGCGCTCATCAGCCGACATGTAGGCCTCAGGACGATACAGCATTAGCACAAGATCAGCGTCCTGCTCAATAGCACCTGATTCACGCAAATCTGCCAATTGGGGACGCTTCTCACCGCCCCGTTGTTCAACTGCACGAGATAATTGCGAAAGTGCTACTACCGGAATATGAAGCTCCTTTGCCAGCGACTTAAGGCTTCTCGATATGAGAGATATTTCTTGCTGTCGATTCTCTACCCTTGACGTTGAGTGCATCAATTGTATGTAGTCAACTATGACCAAATCTAGGCCAAACTGCGCCTTCAGTCTCCTAGCCTTGGCTCGAAGATCTAGCGGACTCAGCACCGCCGAATCGTCCACAAACATCGAAGCCTTTTGGAGTGCGCTTCCGGCATTGGTCAACTTATTCCACTCTGCATTAGTGAGTTTCCGAGATCGTATGGTATGCTGATTAAGTCCGGCGAGAGAACACAACATTCTCATCACCAAGGCTTCCTTCGACATTTCAATTGAGAAGATGCCTACGGTCTTCTTCTGTTTTGTATCAGTAGCGACGTTTTCTGCGATATTCATAGCGAGAGCGGTCTTGCCCATAGACGGACGACCTGCAATAATGATCAGGTCTCCGGGATGAAAGCCAAGGGTCATTTCATCCAGATCATAGAATCCCGTTCTCACGCCACTTACTGGCTTGTCGTCGGCCTGCATAGCATCGATGTCTTTGATTACATCGTGCGCCAAGTCCCTCATCGACACAAATCCCTGGCGAATGCGGCTCTCGGAAATGTTGAAGATATTGGCTTCGGCTTGGTCCAACAATTCATCAGACTGCATGTCGGTGTCGTAACAGGAGCGAAGAATTTCGTTGGATGTAGCAATCAGTCGACGAAGTATCGCTTTCTCGAGAATCTTGCTCGCATACGACGCAACGTTGCCAGTCGAGGCGACCTGCTCGACTAACTCCACTAGATAAACACGGCCTCCGACCTTATCTAGTTGTCCTTTGTCCTGAAGGCGGCTGACCACCATCGTGAGATCGACCGGTTCAGCGCGTTCAAACAGATCGACCGCCGCCTGGAAAATAATCTGATGCTTCGGGGCGTAGAAGTCCGACGGGTCCTTGATGACATCGATTACCCGGGGAAGCGCTTCAGGATCTTTCAGAATCGCGCCGAGGACTGCTTGCTCAAGGTCGATTGTCTGCGGCGGCTGAAGCCGGTCGGTTTGTTTATCTGTCTGAGGCTGGTAGGCCATCTAATTCACTTCATGCTTTCATAGCGGGCCATCAGCTTCTGCATATCTTCCCACGTGTCTTTCTTGTACTTGGGGAACCGAAGCAGGGCCGCCGGATGATACGTCACCAACAGCGGAGTGTTCTCGTAGGTGTGCCATGTCCCTCGCAACGTGCCGAGCGGGGCGGTTGTCTGCAGCAACGCCTGCGCAGCTATTCGACCGAGCGCACAGAGTAATTTCGGATGGACCAGCCGCACCTGTTCACGAAGATACGGGAAACACTTCTCCATCTCCTGCGGCTCAGGGTCGCGGTTGCCAGGCGGGCGACATTTCAAGATGTTGGCGATATAGACTTCCTGTCGGCTGAGTTTCATGGCCTCGAGGATCTTGTCCAGAAGCTGTCCGGCCCGGCCGACAAACGGATCGCCAAGACGATCTTCCTCGGCTCCCGGTGCTTCGCCGATAAATAGTATTTCCGCGTTGGGATTGCCGACGCCGTAGACGAATTTATTGCGCGTTTTCCCCAGCGTGCAACGCTGACAGTCGCAAATTGCGGCGCGATGGGCATCCAATGTCTCAAATTGAGAATCCAATTCCACTCCAAAACTATCAGGGGAAGCAAGAGTCTCGGCCGTCGCGACATCTATCGCGACAGCAGCCGGAACGACACTCGCTCCCGCAGCAATCAGTCTAGCAACCGCCCTGGGTTCGACCGAGTTCGCCGACTTCACCACTATTTCACCGATACCGAGCTCCGCCTGTGCGACTAACGCGCGGCGGACCATCTCAAGAATGTTCTCAGGCTTGCCGTCCATACCAACTACTCCAAGAAGTGAAGGAAGTTAATTGACGATGGATCGAATATCAAGCCTTCAGACGCTACAACAGATCTGAGACGAGATTAATCAATTTGGTCGCGACTTCACTTTTCGACATCAATGCCCAGGCATCCGGCTTGTGCCCCGGTCGAATTATGGTCACCTGATTGGTGTCGAAGTCAAAGGCGGAGTTGGGGTCACGGGGCGAGTTGAGAACGACCAGATCGAGCTTCTTGGCTTTCAGCTTCTGGCGGGCATTGGCCACCCCGTTGTCAGTTTCGAGCGCGAATCCGACCAACACCTGACGCTTCTTCTTCGCTCCCAGCCGGGCCAGTATATCAATGGTCGGCTTTAGAGCCAGATCGAGACCGCCTTCCCCCTTCTTAATCTTGCGTGTCTTGGGTGTGGCGGGCGTGAAATCTGCCGGAGCGGCGGCCATAATGAGACAATCGATCTGCCAAAACCGGCTCCGCACAGCATCATACATCTCCCGAGTGGTCTCCACGCCAATGAATTCGACGCCTGCGGGGACTGTCAACGAGGTGGGGCCGGAAACCAGGACTACTTCGGCGCCTGCCGATACTGCCGCTTCGGCCAGAGCATACCCCATTTTGCCGGAGGAACGGTTGGAGATGAATCTGACAGGATCAATCGGCTCGCGGCAGGGCCCGGCCGTAACGAGGATGCGCTTACCGGTCAGCGCTCTTGGGGCGGTGTGCGCTTTTGTTGCTTCTTTTGCTTTTTTTTTTGGCCGCTGCCCAGGAGAGATGCAACAGCGTCATAGATCTGGTCCGGCTCGACCATCCGCCCTTCACCCCAGCTATCGCAGGCCATTTCCCCGGTAGCAGGACCAATGAATTTGACCCCGATCTCCTTGAGGTAGGCGACATTGCGCTGGGTGGGGGCGTGTTTCCACATGCCGGGGTTCATGGCAGGGGCGATCAAAATAGGCCGTTCGGTGGCACAAACAATAGTAGTAAGGAGATCGTCGCTGATTCCGGCGGCCATCTTACCTAAGAAATTGGCGGTCGCCGGAGCGATCACTATAAGCTCAGGCCATTCGGCCAGATCGATGTGACGGGTCGAGACAAATTCCGCCTCGGGAAACATCGTTATCGCCACCGGGTTGCCGGAGACAGTCTCCAGCGTGAGTGGCGTAATGAACTTGGTAGCGGCATCGGTCATGATTACCCGGACTTCGGCGTCCGCTTTGCGTAGACTCCGAATAAGATAAGGCACCTTGTAACAGGCGATGCCCCCCGTGAGCCCGACGAGAACTCTCTTATTCTTCAGAGACATGATCTAATTGATGCTGGATGATGGGTCGGAGCTGAAATCGCTCAAGAGATCGCGGTCGTTCCGACCGAATTCGTTAAACAATACCGCCGACACCACCAACTTAACCTGTTCGGGCGTGACCAGACGCTTTCCCGACAAAGTCAGACGATCGAGCACCGCCTCGAACTGAGCCTGGTCCAGGATTCCCAGATTGAAAAGCCGGAGAAGAAAACCGTGGGCTTCGGATGACAAACGGGCCCGTTCCGCCTCGGCCAGAATCCGGTTGGATCCGGACCGCTCCGGAATCATCGTATAGAGGTTTTCTGCCGGAAGGCCGGTATGGCCCAAAATCCAGTTGTAGGCGGTCGAAATCTCCTGGTCGGTGAACCCGAGATTCTTCAGACTAGACGAATACTCCGACATGTTCTCCATGTCATCATCTGAATCCTGGACGTAGTCCATGAGGCAGAAAACAATCTCTAGTATGCGCGGGTCCACGAGCTCTCCTAACAAACGTATGCTGGGGACATAATACCTCAGCAAAGCGATTGATGCAAGTTTGAAACCGTTGCTGGCCGTCAACGCAAGCAGTATCCCGATGAGCCGAGCAACCGGGAGATACCTTTAAGTCGTTGCGGGCGCTAAGAATAACGTCGGGGCGAGACGTTTGTGCCCGGTCGAGAAAAGAAAGCTGCGACCAGCCTCTTTCTCAGTTGTCGAGGGCTCCCTGGTCAATCCAATCACGTAGCAGGTTCTGCTCCGCCTGGCTAAGGTAGGGCAGAGGATCTCTGGGCATACGATACGGGAAAGGTATGTTGTTTGTGGTCTTGGTATAGAGGGTACTCGTCGCGGAATTTCCCGGCTGAATTACTTTGCCGTCGGGGCTGCCCGGCTGCGAAGGGGTATTGAGGCCGGTAGCGTTAAGCAAGATGGTGTATGTAACGGCCGCATCGATATACAACTCGCCACCCGGACTTGTAGTGGCGTGACAGAGGCCGGGCCAGGCACACTTCCCTTGAAGCAGCGGCCGCACCTGAGTTGCAAAGCTCACTTGAGCCGTTTCATTGTCGTTGATCGTGCAGGTCGCAATACCATCGGCCACGGTGGCTCCGGCGACGGCGTTGAGCAGCAATGAAAAAGTTTCGGCTGTCTCCAACACGGCATCGTCAATCGTGGACACCAGGACAGTCACGGCAGTATCACCGATCGGGATAGTATCACTCCCGGCGGCGGCGGTATAGTCCGTTCCGGCCTTGGCCGTACCGTCCAATGTTTCATAGGAAAACGTCACTATGTGATCGGTCACCTTGCTCAATGAGATCTCGAATAGAGCGGTGCCACCTTCGATCACAGTATCGTCCTGGACGCTGATGGCGGGAAGAGAAGGCGTCGGTTGGGTGGGCTTTTTGTCGTCCGAACAGGCTACCACAATCAGTATCATCGTTAGAATCGAAATCAGCAGATACTTTGACATGGCAACCTACAGACAGTTATACAACTCGCGCCTTGTCCAGGATTCCGTTCTTGATCTGATCACCGGACACGAATACTCCTCTTGAAGAATTCGGCACGTCTATGATAATCTTGAATCAGGTTCGAGGGGCCCCGCGTTCCCCACTCCAAGGGGCAGACCAGGAGGTCTGCCGCCCACGGAAATGAGATCGCCACGGCCGCCAAAAGGCGGCCTCGCGATGACGGTAGCGCCGTAGCGGGCCTCGCGATGACGGTAGCTGGCGGGGCGGCCTATCGATGACAATAGTGGCAGGTCACACGTCCCGCAGGTGCGGGTCGCAGGACCTGCCACAACCACTAAGGCCCCGAGTCGGAACGTCAGTGCTTGAAATGCCGCACGCCGGTCATCACCATAGCGGCACCCGCTTTGTCAGCCGCAGCGATAGCTTCGTCGTCGCCCTTCGAACCACCCGGCTGAATGATCGCAGTCACACCGGCGTTGGTAGCGACTTCGACGCCGTCGGGCATCGGGAAGAACGCATCGGACGCCATCACCGCTCCTGCTGCACGGGCCCCGGCCCGCTTGACCGCCAAGAAACCGGAATCTACCCGCGAGGTCTGCCCCATACCGATACCAACCGTGCCGCCGTCTCTGGCAAGTACAATGGCATTAGACTTTGTGTGTTTGACAATCTTCCAAGCGAACAAAAGATCAGTCAGCTCTTTCGGTGTCGGAGCCCGTTTCGTCGCGACCTTCAATTCCTTGGGATCGAGAACATGATTGTCAGCCGACTGGACCAGAAGCCCGCCACGAATATGTTTGTAGACCTTCTCGTCGCTTCCGCGCCTGCCGATAAGTTCTGGCAGCAGAAGTATCCGGCGCGTCTTCTTCTTCTTCAGCCGATCCAGCACTCCCTCGGCGAATCCGGGGGCGAGGATACACTCAACAAATTCTGTTTCGTGAATCAAATCCGCAGCGTCTTTGTCAATTTCGCAATTGACGCCTATGATCGAGCCGAACGCCGAAAGCGGATCGCTGTCATACGCCTTCTTGTAAGCATCGGCCAGGGTCTTCCCTATTGCCGCCCCGCACGGATTGGCATGCTTCAGAATGCAGGCAAACGGCTCGTCGAATTCGAGCAGCAGGTCCAGGCAGGCATCCAGGTCGCCATAGTTATTGTATGAGAGTTCTTTGCCGGACAAGACCTGAGCTTTCAAAAGTGACGGATACTGGAAGCCGGGATCGGTATATAGAGCCGCCTCTTGATGTGGATTTTCACCGTAACGCAAACCGGAAGCCCGGCGATAACGCAGGTTCATGTCGGGCGGGAACATCTCGCTTTGAGCCGGCTTGCCATGAAGGAAATACGACGCTATAGCAGTCTCATATTCGGCCGTAAGCGTAAACACTTTGCCGGCACAGCGACGACGGAACTCGAACGTCGTGGCACCGTCGTGGGCGCGAAGTTCATCGATCAAAGTCGCGTAGTCAGAGGGATCGACAATCACAGTGACGTCGGCATGATTCTTCGCCGCCGAACGCAACATCGAGGGCCCACCGATATCGATATTTTCGATAATCTCCTGGTCCTGAGCATCCGGACGGGCCACCGTCTGGCGGAACGGATAAAGATTCACGATCACCAGATCGATAGGTTTGGAGTCGAGCTGATCGAGTTCCTCGACATCTTTCGGATTGTCACGACGGAACAAGAGCGCACCGTGGACTTTCGGATGCAGCGTCTTCACCCGACCGTCCATTACTTCCGGGCTGCCGGTAAACGACGTAATCGAGACCGCATGCACGCCGGCATCGCGTAATTGCTTCAGAGTACCGCCCGTGGAGACGATTTCAATATCCAGCCGGTCCAGCTCGGCGGCCAATTCCACGAGACCCTTCTTGTCGGACACCGAAATCAGCGCCCGTTTTATCTTAGCGAGATCAGACATTTCAAACCCTTCCTGTCAGCAATACTTGAGCTTCACGATAGCGTGCGGCCGAGGCGGCGATTATTTCGTCGGGCAGTCTCGGCGCGGGCGGCTTCTTATCCCAGTCGAGACCATCGAGATAGTCACGAATCGGCTGTTTATCGAACGACGGCTGCGAACGCCCCGGTCGATATTTGTCCACCGGCCAGAACCGACTCGAATCAGGCGAGAGAACCTCATCGATCAGGATGAACCTTCCGTCTTTGTAGCCAAACTCGAACTTGGTGTCGGCGATGATTATTCCCACGAGTACGAGCGTAATCGGCCGCCGCCTGGTAAACTGCCAGCGATTTGTCGCGACACAGCTCGGCCGTCTTCTGTCCGACTAGCTTGACCATGGCATCGAAACTGATATTCTCGTCGTGACCGTCATCGTTCTTCGACGACGGCGTAAACAACGGCGTCGGCAGCTTGTCGGATTCCTGAAGATTCGCCGGAAATTCGAATCCGTGAACCGTGTTCGATCCCTGCTTGCGGGCCGCCTGCAGCTCTTTCCACATGGAGCCGGAGATATATCCACGCACGATACATTCGATGTCAATGCGCTCCGCCTTGGTGACTATCATGGAACGGCCTTCAAGGACGTTGCGATACTTGCGCAGTGGGGCGGGATACTCATCGACATTCGCGGTCAGGAGATGATTGTCGACTATACCCTTCAGGAAGTCGAACCAGAAGAGCGACGTCTGCGTCAGTACTCGTCCCTTGCCCGGAATGCCGTTGGGCATGACGACGTCGAACGCCGAGATACGATCCGAGGCAATGAACAAGAGCGTATCGCCGAGATCGTAGATGTCCCGGACTTTGCCCCGGCGGAGAAGCGGATACTCTTTGATATCCGTGGTCTGTACAATTTCAGTCATGGTCAAGACGGTACTTTCCTTTTATGAGATTGTCTATCACCTTCGGATAGAGCTTATGTTCTTCAATCAATACGCGGGCGGCGAGGGATTCCGGAGTATCGCCCGGCAACACCGGCACTCTGGCCTGTTCGAGAATCTTCCCATGGTCATAGATCTCGTCAACGAGATGCACCGTGGGACCGCTCACTTTGTCGCCCGAGGCGAGCACTGCTTCATGTACGAAATGCCCATACATCCCGGAGCCGCCGTATTTCGGCAACAGGCCGGGGTGTATGTTCAAGATCCGCTTGGGAAAGGCACGAACCAGTTCCACCGGAAGCAACTTCAGATATCCGGCGAGGGCGATGTAATCGATTCGACGATCGCGCAATTTCGCGATAAGGTCATCCGTCGCATCCTCTGGCGATGCGTACTTGGCAGCGCGAAAGACGAACGTTTCGACATTCTCTTTGGTGGCCCGTTCCAGTCCGAACGCCTTGGACGAACTGGACACGACCCAGACAACCTGCGCCTCAAGGTCACCTCGTTTGGAGGCGTCCATGATGGCTTGAAGTCCGGTGCCGCCGCCGGAGATAAATACTGCCAATCGTGCTTTCGAGCCGGTCATTGTCCTTGCCTGTTACAGTCGGGTGGGTAATCCCACCCCGATTCGCTTCACCAAGGCTCCAAATATGGTGAGAATGGTAGCCGACGCAAATGGCTTTTGTGGTGTAAAGGCGTCAGGTCACACTCGGCCGCCCGGCTTTGCCGGTCGACCGGGCAGGACCTGACGTAACCCGACGATGACAAATCCGTCTGTACCCACCGTTGCGTCAGGTCCTGCCACGCCCCTTGGGCGGGGTGTGACCTGACGCCCGACTCCTAAGCCTGATGACGGCGGGTTCGAAGCGGACCCGCCCTACAAGACTTCGGCGGGCAGGCCAGGACGCAACGATGAAGGGCCGGTCGCCCGATCACGTGCCCGGCAGATGTCCACATCTGCCGGTTCACTGCCGGTTCCCACCCCAGCAGGCAGGTGTGAAGCGAACCCACCCTACAAGACTCTGGATGGTTGCGTCAGGTCCTGCCACGCCCCTTGGGCGGGGTGTGACCTGACGCCCGACTCCGACGCGGGCACAGGCGTCAGGTCACATTCGTTGACCCGCTTCCAGCGGGCAACGAACAGGACCTGACGCAACAGCCCCATGACCCTGTCAGTCAAGACGTTAAGCATTGGCATTGAAAGTGAAGTTGAACCTAAAGCGCGATGATATCGGCCCGGAACCAGGAGAATAATCCGACCGCGCGGGCGATCAGAACGTAGAATCCGACCTGAAAGAGTAGGAGATACAGCTTAAGCGCCGCCGACTGCTCCACCTTCGACGTGTCATACCCCGCCGCACGACAAACCGTCACCGGGAGCCGTGCCAGCCAGAGCACTATCTGATAGACCCAGAAGAGCGGGTTGAACAGTTGGAGCTTTTCGATCCAGAGCCGTTTCTGATAGGCCAGAATTCCCATGTCCAGAAGTTCGAGCGGCTCCTGATCGGTCACTGAATAGCGGCGAATAATCGCGTCGCGGAAGATCACTTTTATCAGATTGATCCGGACTTTTCGTCCGCCGTGCACTGGGGCGTCGCGGGTGACCATCCCCCCCAATCCCACCTGGCGAAGCGACTCGACCGTCATCGGAGCGAGCGGCTCCATCTTCTGACGAATCATCAAAGCCGGGAGATTGTCGGTTCGGTTCGTGAACCCGATGAACTCGGCATAGAGTGCCCGGAACCGCACCAGACTTTCGAGCCGGTCTTTGACTTCGAAATAGTTCATTTACCCCCGGCAGCTCCTTCAAGAAACACTTTAAGGTCGGCGTTGAACCTGTTTGGCTCTTCCAAATTGAGCATATGCCCTGCTCCCGGATAGATCGTCAACTGGCTCCCGGCGATTCGCTCATGAAGTTGCCCGGCCAGCGTCACGAAAACCCTGTCCAGCGCCCCGGCGAAAATCGCTGTCGGGACTTTGATCCCGGCTACGCGGCTGAGATCGTCCTCGCGCGGGTACTTCCCCCGCATCGGGTCGCGCCAGCCGGCGGCGGAATAGGCGGACATCATCTTATCGAGCAACTCCTTCAATTCGCGCCGGTCCTCTTTGTAGAACGACAGACTCCAGGTCTTCCACTTTTCGAGCGCCACGGCCGGTCCCTCGTCGCGGGCGACCTGATCGAGATACGAAATCTTCTTCCCGATACTGTACCCCGCCGCCCCGGTCGACACCAGCGTGAGCGATTTCAGCCGCTCCTGATGCGCCAGCGCGTAGCCGAGAGCGGTCGCGCCGCCCATCGACAGGCCGACCAAATGAAACGACTCTAGTTCTGAGATTATCGACCAGTCCGGCCAGGTCGATTACCCGGTCGGCGCGGGAGTAGCCGGACAGAGGGGCGTCCGAAAGGCCGTGCCCACGAGCGTCGGGGACGATGACATGATAAAGGTCGCGAAAGAATTCGACCTGGGGTTGCCACATGCGACGGTCGAGGGTGAAACCGTGAAGGAATACGAGGGGCTCTCCCTCGCCGGCACCATCATAGTAGAGGCGGATATCATTGAGATCGGTGTAAGGCATGGGCTATTCCATTTCTGATAGCTACAAGTTAGTAGTCTGAATATAGCCCACGATGATACGGGCCGACAAGCATACTCCACCCTTGAATGTACTGGTTCAGATGTCCAACAATGTATACACTTATACCCTCCTCCGGCCGCAAATGTTTAACTCTTATTATGGACCTGCCGGGGAACCCTTTCGCCCGGCCGTTGTACTTATATGAAGAAATGGAGGTCTATGTTATGAGGAGCAACACTTCTAAAACCGTCAGGCTGACCCTCGTGGTAGGGTTGACCGCCATAGCCGCCGTGCTCGGCTTCCAATTCGGTTCCGTAGCCGCCGAAAAGCACATCCAACTGCCTTCCGCCCAGGAACGACAAATAACGTCCCTGCGCGACTTGAACCGGGCCTTTGTCGATATAGCCGCCGAGATCAAGCCGGCAGTGGTTACCGTGTCCACCGAAAAGACCATGTCCGGCCAGGGCATGAACCCGTTCGGGGGCGATCCGTTCAGCTTCTTTTTCGGTCCGCAACAACAGCATCCGCAAATTCCGCAGGAATACCGCCAGCAGGGACTGGGCTCGGGCGTAATTGTCTCCGCCGACGGTCGTATCCTGACCAACAACCACGTTATTGACAATGTCGACAGCATCACGGTCCGCACCTTCACCGGCGAGCGCTACACCGCCAAGTTGATAGGCGCCGACCCGAAGACCGATATTGCGGTGCTTCAGATCAAGGCCGACAACCTGCCGTATGTCGAGATCGGCAACTCGGATTCGCTGCAGGTCGGCGAGATGGTGCTCGCTATCGGCAGCCCCATGAGCGAAAACCTGGCGTACACGGTGACCCAGGGGATCGTCAGCGCCAAAGGGCGGTCGAACGTGGGACTGACCGACTATGAAGATTTCATTCAGACCGACGCCGCCATCAACCCCGGCAATTCGGGCGGGCCACTGGTCAACCTTGACGGCAAGCTGGTCGGGATCAACTCGGCCATCGCCAGCCGAACCGGCGGGTTCGAAGGCATCGGGTTCGCGATTCCGTCGAACATGGCCGTAGATGTCATGCAGTCCCTCATTGCCAACGGACGTATGATTCGCGGCTACCTGGGTGTGTCGATTCAGGACCTCACCCCCAATCTCTCCAAGGGGTTTGGCATCAATCAAAATGACGGCGCACTGGTGGGCCAGGTCGAATCCGGGAGCCCGTCGGATAAGGCCGGTATCCAGGCCGGTGACTTGATTGTCTCCCTCGACGGACAGCCGATTCAGAGCTCGAGCCAGTTGCGCAATCGTATTGCCGGCACCAAACCGAATACGAAAGTTTCGCTCGGCATTCTCCGGGGCGAAAATCGTCTCAACATCGATGTTACTCTCGGCGAATTGAAATCCGACGGCGCCAAACCGGAAGGCGCGGGTGAAGTCGGCAAGCGGCTCGGGTTCGCGGTCACCAATATGAGCCCCACGCTGGCGCGGCAGTATGAAATCGACACTCGTCTAACAGGCGTGGTGGTGACATCGCTCGAACCGCAGAGCGCCGCGGCGCAGGCGGGGTTGCGCGAAGGCGACCTGATTCAGACGGTATCGCGCAAGGCGGTCGAAAACGAGACCGAGTTCTACGACGCCGTCAAGGGATTGGCCGCGGGTGATACCGTGCTGTTGCGCGTATACCGCAACGGCGGCGGGTTCTACATCGCGTTTTCGATAGAATAGTCACCCTGAGCTTGTCGTAGGGTAAACACAAGTGCCCGGCAGATGCCCACATCTGCCGGGTTTCTACTTGGAATCAGGTCATACCGGATATCTAATCTGTCTTGCCCCGCTTCAGGCGGGGCACCCATCAGATAACGGCCAGACAACCCTTGGGTCCCATGGTCATCATGCTTCATGCTTCGACAGGCTCAGCATGACTTAGCAGGCTCGTGGTGGACGAGGACGTCCACCACGCACCAGTTGTGCCGTCACTCCAACAAAAAGGAGCCCTCGTTCGAGGGCTCCTTTGTATGTTCCAACGCAAACTTTCAGCAGCCTAGAGCCAGGGAAGGTACTTGTCGACCTCGTACTTGCTCACGTGGATCCGGTAGTTGTCCCACTCGATCCACTTGTTCTCGATCAGCTTGCTGAAGACATGCTCGCCGAGCGTTTCTTTGAGCAGTTCCGACTTCATGCCAGTCCGGATGGCATTCTCGAGCGAATTCGGCAGGTGCTTGATACCAAGCTTGGCCTTTTCCTCTTCGTTCATGCCGAAGATATTCCCTTCAATCGGCGCGCGAAGCTTGTACTTGCCTTCGACTCCCTTGAGCCCGGCGGCCAGAGCACAGGCGAAAGTCAGATACGGATTCGCGCCCGGATCGGGCGAACGCAGTTCGATTCTGGTGGCCGCTTCCTTGCCCTGACGATATCCGGGAACACGCACCAGTCGACGAGCGGTTGCGACGGCCCCAGCTAATGTAGCAGGGAGCTTCGTAACCTTCGACGAGCCGCTTGTACGAATTGACCCACTGGTTCGTCACCAGCGTGATCTCCGGAATGTGGGTCAGGATACCCTCAGTGAACTGCCTGGCCGTATTGGAAAGATTGTACTCGGAGGCCTGGTCAAAGAACAAGTTCTTCTTCCCTTTGAACAGCGACATGTGGCAGTGCATCCCGGAGCCATTCTGCCCGAACATCGGTTTCGGCATGAAGGTCGCATAGTAATCGTTCTCCATGGCGACTTCCTTGACGATGAACCGATAGACCTGGGCGAAGTCGGCCATCACGAGCGCTTCCTGATATTTCAGGTCGATTTCGTGCTGCGACGGGGCTACTTCGTGGTGGGCGCATTCGACCGGGACATCCATCATCTCGAGCGCCGCGACCGTCTTCTTGCGCATCTGCGTGCCGGCGTCCATGGTGCCGTAGTCGAAATAACCGGAGTTGTCTATTGCTTCCGGTTCGTGTGAGTTGGCGAAATAGAAATATTCGATTTCGGGACCGACATAGAATGTCCAGCCCTTCTCTTCTACTTTTCTGAGCATCCGCTTCAGCACCCAGCGCGGGTCGCCTTCATACGGAGTGCCGTCGGGATTCTGAATGTCGCAGAAAAGCATGGCGACTTTTTCGCCGGAAATCTCCCACGGGATAATCCGGAAAGTCAGCGGATCGGGAATCGCCATCAGATCGGATTCGTCGATACGCGCGAATCCTTCGACCGATGACCCATCGAACCCCTGTCCTTCGGCGAGCACCTGCTCGATTTCGGACCGGGTCATGGTCATCCCTTTTAGTGCGCCCAGAATGTCGGTGAAGCACAGCCGGATATAACGGACGCCGGCTTCGTCGATTAGTCTCAGTACATCTTCTTTAGTCTTAACCACAGCTCTCAACTCCTGTGACAAGTTTGCGCCCGGAACAGAAAGCGCCAAAGTATCTCCCGCGAAAACTGACGCAACAAAAATCGGAAAATATCGCCTCCCCGGCTCCGAGATAGATTATCGACCGAGACAGCCGATCTTAGAACCCGGCCTATCTAGTAGGTCAGGAGCCCTTAGGCTCCTGACGGGATGGCCTTCGTAGGGCAGAACCCCCGACCCTTGGGCGGGCGGTTCTGCCACCAGGCTCATATATAGCGGCAGAATCACTCCGCCGAGGCGGCGGAGGATTCTGCCCTACGAAAGAACAAAGACCTGTCAGCTGCCCTTAAATCAAAACCGTCGGGCAGAGACGCCCGACGGCACATCTCAAGTGCCCGGCCTTAAACGTGCCCGGCAGATGTCCACATCTGCCGGTTGGCGAACTTCCCCTGTCGAAACCGCCCGAAGCGGGCTGGTTTCGACCTACGAAGCAAAGCGACTTACGGTCTAAAAGCTGATTCGGATTTCGTGTTGGGCCGGTTTGAGCTGGCGGCAGGTCACTTTGGCCATCTCGAAAATACGTCGGGCGGCGATGAAAATGTCTTTGTCGTGGTACTTGTCTTCGAGATAGACCACTTCTTTAATCCCAACCTGCACAATGAGTTTGGCGCACTCATTGCAAGGGAAGAGTGAGACGTACATTGAGGCCCCGTCGAGGTCCGGCTTGTTGGCGGAATTGGTGATGGCGTTCATTTCGGCGTGGCAGACGTACGGGTACTTGGTGTCGAGCAGGTTCCCCTCGCGCGCCCACGGGAGGCTCGTCGTCGGAGCAGCCGGTCGGAAAGCCGTTGTAGCCGATACCGATAATCCGCCGGTTCTTGTTCACGATACAGGCCCCTACCTGGGTGCTGGGGTCCTTGGAGCGTCGGGCCGAAAGCTGGGCGACGGCCATGAAGTATTCTTCCCAGCTGATATAGTCGTCTCTTTTGCCAGTCATGGGGGGAGTATAGGTAGCGGTCTCTAAGGGTTCAAGTGAAAATCAGTGTGGGATGGACGGAGATGTCCACCACGAATGACTTTTCTTTTCCCGACGCCGGCAGATGTGCCACCCGCAGCGGACAGGGCATGTGAGCTTCCGGATCAGGTCGGTCAGCGTCCTTGTGGTCCTTGTGCGCTCCTATCGGGTGGGGAATCAGTCCTGGCTGGGGCCTTCTTCACTTTCAGAGTCAGGCCGCGGACGCTGATTATTCTGACCTTATCACCGGCGAAAAGGGGTGCGTCAGACTTGGCCTTCCAGATGGCTCCTTTGAGCAAGACTCGGTCTTCCGTTCGGACTTCCGCTTCTTCACCGACCAGGCCGTGCGACCATGGCCGCCAGGAGCGTATCAACTCGACCACGAGCTCCAAGGCTGCGGACATAAGTATATCGAGCAGCAGATAACCTACGGTGGCCAAGACCGATGACGATATCGCCACCAGCAGGCTAAACTTGCCAATGGCGGTCATGAATATTGGGAGAATAACGGCCAGAACCAGAAGGGCTACGCCCCCCGCAACCTGTGCGATAGTAGGAGTCCGGCTTTCGTCCCGAAAAGTACGCATTGAACTTTGTGCTAACGATTGCTCATCATGCCCAACGGAATCGGCAGGGTTGGAACCCTGCCGATCACTAACCCTGCCGATCACTTCCGCATATCCGCCGGCAGATGTTGGCCCCCGATCAAGTCGAGGGCAGGCATCTGCCAGGCACGCTTTGCTACTACACTTTGTGGGCGCCGCGGTCCAGGAAGTCCTTCAGCGATCCCAACAAATCAATCGGCACTGGGAAGATAATAGTGCTGTTCTTCTCGGCCGACACCTCGACCAGCGTCTGCAGGAACCGCAATTGCATCGCGTTCGGAGCCGTTGCGATAATAGTAGCCGCCTCAGCCAGCTTCTGCGCCGCCTGAGCTTCACCCTCGGCATGAATGATCTTGGAACGACGTTCGCGCTCGGCTTCCGCCTGCTTGGCGATGGCGCGCGTCATTTCGGGCGGCAGATCGACATTCTTAACCTCGACCACAGAAACCTTCACGCCCCACGGCTCGGTCTGCTCGTCGATAATCCGCTGCAGTTCGCTGTTGATCTTCTCCCGGTTAGCCAGGAGGTCGTCGAGTTCCTGCTGGCCAATTACCGAACGAAGCGTGGTCTGGGCGATCTGCGAAGTCGCCTCGAAGTAGTTCATGACCGAAACAATCGCCTTGTTGGCGTCGACAATCTGGAAATAGAGCACCGCGTTGACTTTAACCGAGACGTTGTCACGGGTGATCACGTCCTGCGGGGGGACGTCGTAGGTGATGACACGCAAGTCGACCCGGACGATCTTATCGATACCGGGGATCAGGATGATCAGGCCGGGGCCTTTCAGGCCGATCAGGCGACCGAGCCGGAAAATGACGCCGCGTTCATACTCGCGGAGGACTTTGATCATGTTAAACAGGAAGATCAGTCCAAAGAAGACGACAATCAGTATGCCGTATGGAAGTGGTGATTGCATCTCTGCACTCCTCTATTTCGAGTTAATCTTTCTAACTTTCAAAAGCAGTTTGTCTACGGCGAAGATTTCGACTTTGTCGCCCGACACCAGTTGCTGATCGCACTCGGCCCGCCACAGGGCACCATCCACATAGACCTGACCGTTAGTCCGGGCAGTAGCCGTCTTGCCGATCATCCCTTCATTGCCGACCATAATTCTCCGTCGCTGGGCTTTGATCACGAGCCAGATGACGAGTCCGAACAGGACCGCCATAATCAGAGTGATGGTCACCAGAAATGAAATTGAGATTTTCAGGGACGGGTCAACTGTATCCACGAGCATAAGTCCTCCGAGGAAGAAAGATACCAGGCCGCCGACAAAGAGCAGTCCGTGCGACACGATCTTGATCTCGGCCACCCACAGGGCAATGGCGAGTATAATGAGCGCCAGACCGGCCACGTTGATGGGGAGGGTCTGCATACCGTAGAAAGCCAGAATAAGCGAAATGGCGCCGACCACGCCGGGGAAAATGGCCCCTGGATTGTAAAGTTCGATTACGATGCCGAGACCGCCCATCGAAAACAGAAGGAGCACGATCTCGGGCGAAGTGAGGAGCTGCAGCACCTTTTGGGAGAAAGTGGCGTCGATCGGTTCGATCTTATAACTGGAAAGCGCCATGATTTTCTTTCCCATCGGTACCTGGGTTTCGCGGCCGTTGATCTGTTTCAGCAGATCGGCCAGGTCAACTGCAATGATGTTAATCACATTGCTGTCGAGCGCTTCCTTGGCGGTCGCCGAGACCGATTCCCGCACAGCGCGTTCACCCCATACGCCGTTGCGGCCCCATTTTTCAGCCATCGTGCGAATCTTGGCTGCGGCATCATTGGTCACCTTCTCGTTCATCACCGAGTCAATCTTCTCCCCGCCCGAACCGACCGGGTGGGCCGCTCCGATATTGGCGGTGGGAGCCATGGCCGCAAAATTGGCCGAATAGGTGATATAGACACCGGCCGAGCCGGCGGTCGCACCCAGCGGAGCGATATACACACAGACCGGGGTAGTGCTGTTAAGGATCGTCTTATTGATCCCCCAGGTAGCGTTGGAGAAGCCACCCGGTGTATCGAGAAAGATTACGAGCAGTTCGGCGTCGTTTTCTTCAGCGGTCTCGACCGCGTCGGTAATCCGTCCGGCGGTAGCCGCACCGATAGCACCTTCGATCGACATGGTATAAACCAGCGATTTCGGCGCCGGTTGCTCAATGGCGGGAGTAGTCGCCCGCGAGGCTGTAGAATCAGGCAAAGAATCGGCTGATACGGATGTCGCAAAGCACCCCAGTAACAGACCGGCCACCAGTCGGAGAGTCGCGCAGTATCGCATGGAAAAGCTCCTTGGTTAATCCAATATGAATACCCGCCGACCGACTGTCAATTCAAAACAAGACCACGAAATCGATTTACCACTTCAAGGATGAATCGGCATACCGCACCTGGCCATCCAGAACCGTGGCCAGAACCTCGGTATCCAGAATGCGCGACGGCGCAATCCGGGTAATATCGCGATCCAGGACAGCCAGATCGGCCGGATATCCGGGCAAGAGGAAGCCTCGGCGCTCTTCCTGGCCGGCAGCGTAGGCCGGTCCTACGGTGTAGGCATGAAGGGCCTCGGTGGCATACAGGCGCTGCTCGGGATGAAAGGCATTCCGGCTGCCCGGTCGGGCTCGTCGCACCGCGGCAGCAATGCCGGCGATAGGATCAAGTGACTCTATCGGTGCATCCGAGCCGAAAGCCAACTGAACGCTCTTATCTAGTACGGACCGAAAAACATAAGCGTTGGCGCTCCGGTCGGTCCAGTATTTCTGGACCATATCGAGGTCGGCGATGCAATGTGACGGCTGCATGGAAGCGATAATACCGAGGCGTTTCACGCGCGACAGGTCTTTCCTACGCACCAGTTGGAGATGTTCGATGCGATGACGCAACCGGCGGTCGTCCCCACAGCAAGCTGTGGGGTACCGTTTTCCCTTCATGCGAGTCTCCCCGGCGGCTTCGAAAGCGTCCAGCACGTTGGCGACCGCTTTGTCACCTATGGCGTGAATGGCGCTCGGAAGGCCCAGACGAGCGGCGCGGCGAATCGCTTTGGTCAAGTCCGATGTGGACGTTACTTCGATGCCATAGTTGTTCTTACTGCCGATATACTTGCGAAAACAAAGGGCGGTCTGGCTGCCAAGGGCACCGTCGGCGTAGAGCTTTATTCCGGCAATTCGAAAGAAATCGGTGCCCATCCCGTAACGTGTTCGGGTTTTCTCCAAGTGAGGCAGCATCTCCCCCGGCGGATAATATTCGATCCGAAGGCCAACCTTGCCCCGTTCGGCCCGGTCGGCCAGATAGGCGAAACCGTCAGGCCCGTCGAATGAGTGCACACCCGTCACACCCTTGCGATAGGCGAACTCCAGCGCCTGATGGTAGTATTTGTCCATTGCTCGTGGAGAAAGCGCAGGGATGGACTGAAACAGCTTCATGTAGGTCGGAGCCTCCCGGAGGATACCGGACGGGGTTCCATCAGGCAGATGTTCAATATGCCCTCCGGCCGGGTCGGGAGTGGCGGCGGTAATACCACCAAACTCCAAAGCCTTGCTATTGACCCAGGCTGAATGAGTGTCTTTGATGAAGATGAATGCCGGGCGGCCGCCGGTCACTTTGTCTAACATGAACCGATCAGGCAAATGATACCGGGTGAAGCCATCGGGGAATAGGCCGGTACCCACCAACCATTGGCCGCGAGGCAACTTCTCCGAAAACGCCTTGATCATCTTCAGACACTTGTCAAGCGAATCGACTCCGGCAAACGATATCTGCGACAGTGTGCGAGCGAACCAGTAGAAATGGGTGTGAGCGTCGACCAGTCCGGGTATTACAGTTCGTCCGCGAAGGTCGATCTGGCTGTAGGCGCGCCAGTCGGGATCGTGTTGAAGTCGATTGCCGACCGCCACAATACGATTTCCCGACACTGCCATCGAGTCGACTGTTAGGCCGTCTGCCTGGGTCAAGATGCGGCCGTTATAGAAGAGTGTCTTATTCTTCAAAGCGCTTTCCTTTCACACGAAAATCGCCGTCGCGCTGGGTGATGCCTAACCGGTCGAGTTCTTCCAGAATGGGAATCCCAAATTTGCGGGTGAAGCCGAAACGGTCGCGCAGTTCAGCCACCGACATGCGTTCATTCTTCTTCAAATAGTCACGTACGAACGACAAGATTTCCTTCCAGGCATCGGCGAGAAAAAGAAAATCGGATCCGCACTTGTACCCCTCGCCGGATTCAATAATGTATTTGATCGCTTGCTGCTGCACCTTCCCCCCGCCGGCGAGAGTAGCGAGCGTTGGTGGATTAAATCGCTGTTTGGTGAGAGCTTCAATAATCTCATCGTGAGCCTGTTTGATCACTCCTTTGAGACTCATCCCACGCCCCGCAAGATCGTACAAATCACCCTTGAGTTCCAGCTCGCCGCGATGGACCATGTATCTCAGCAAGATCGGCAACGCCGACTCCAGATGTGCCAGCTTGCGTTCCAGATGCGAGATCGGGAGCCCTTTGAGATGCGTCTTATCGCTCAGTTCGTCTTTGAACGTATCGACAGTCTGCCTGGCCGTTTCCAAGAGATCCGAGGATGAGAACAAATGTCCATCGAACTCGCCAACTACTTTTTCGCTCATAAGTCTGCTCACGGTGTCAGCGATGTCATTCGCAGAGTAGTCGGCGTCGATGAGCAACCGTTCTCGCGAAACAAAGACCCGCTTCTTCAACTCGGACTGCACGAGCGATTCCAGCGTCAACTTCCGCCGATCTTTCAGGTAGGCATATCGCTCAAATTCTTTGCGACGCGGGAGGGTTTCGAAATGATCGAGCACCGCTCCACCGCCAAGGGTCTGCATCGGAGTGGGCAGCCTGAGCACGAAGCGGTCGCCTGTCAGAGCATAAACCGGATGGTCGGGTACGAAGAACACGAGGCCAGCCTCGCCTTGAGAAAGCAATTTGCGATCGTACAGTCGCACTTCTCCCTCAATCTCGGTAGTGCCGATAATCGCGAGCACACGCCTTCGATCCGCCAGCTCTACCGCGGCATTAGCCAGCATTTCGACTTCCAAAGCGAGAATCGGATGGTGGCTAAAGAATGACAGGTCGGTTCGAGCCGATATGACTCCGCCCCGAACCAGTTGCTCACGATCAACTCCGGTGAGTGACACGGCGGTTCGCTGTCCCGGTACGGCTAATTCTACATCATGACCGTTGGATTGCAAGGTGCGTATTTTGGCGGTCGTGGCCGACGGCCATAGGCCGACCGTCTGTCCCACCGCGAATGTCCCGCCTCGAAGTGTCCCTGTCACGACACCTCCCATGCCTGGGCGGATGAACGAGCGATCGATAGCCAGACGGGCCTTGCCGATGTCGCGTCGGGACTCCAGGCGAGATGACAGTTCACGAAGATAAACAGCGAGCTTCTCGAACCCCGCCCCGGTCTCGGCCGAGACTCGGAAGATGGGAGCGTCTTCGAGAAACGATCCGGCTAGCTTGCTCTTCAGTTCCTGTTCAAGCAAATCCAGCCAGTCAGGTTCCACCAAATCGATCTTGTTGATAACGACCACGCCGTGACGGACACCCAGCAAGCGGGTAATTTGGAAATGTTCCTCAGACTGAGGCATCCAGCCATCGTCAGCTGCAACTACCAGCATGACAGCATCGATTCCGAACGCTCCGGCGATCATGTTCTTGACGAACCGTTCGTGACCGGGAACGTCAATCAGAGCAATAGTGTGCTTATCGGGGGTGTTGTAGAAGGCGAAGCCGAGATCGATAGTCATCCCTCGCGCTTTCTCTTCGGGCAGCCGGTCGGGGTCAGTCCCCGTCAGCCGTTTGACGATTGATGACTTGCCGTGATCGATATGACCGGCGGTGCCGACGACAATCATCCTCTACGGCTTCCCTTCACTTAAGAGCGTGCTTGACGGCGCGGGCTATCACGAGAAGATCGTCTGCATCCACCGCCTTGAAATCCAAGATGAACCTATCGTTGTCGATGCGACCGATAATCGGCGGCGACCCGGCTCTGAATGTTGCCATCAACTTTTCGGCGTTGTAGCTTGAAGCAAAGACTAATCCGATAGAATCAATGCTGTGCTCCGGCATAGACCCTCCGCCGACAAAAGCCGAAGTCGCTTCGATAGAAACGTGCGGCGGTTTCCCCGCCTTTTCTATGACTTGAGCGGCCATGCTGCGCAGTTCGTCAAGGGGCCACGCCAGGATTTGCCAGAGCCTTATCTGCTCGACATGCTTGCCGTCGAGATATGCCTGGAGGAGATGCTCAAGAACCGCGAAGACGAGCTTATCAACTCGCATCGTTCGGAACAAGGGATTCTTCTTGATCTGCGCCACCAGGTCTCTGCGTCCGACAATCAGTCCCGACTGCACTCCGCCGAGCATCTTGTCGCCTGAGAAGCAGGTCAAAGCCGCTCCGGCGCGCACTGACTCCTGGACAGTCGGTTCATGGTAGCCCAGCAATTCTCGCGTGGACACGAATACGCCACTGCCGAGGTCATTCACAACTGGGACGCCGTGCTTTTCTCCCAAGGCCACCAACGGTTTGAGATCGACTTCCTGAGTGAAACCTGCCTGCACAAAATTAGACTTGTGCACTTTCAGTATGAGACCGGTCTTGTCGTCGAGCGCCTGCTCATAGTCTTTAATCGTCGTAATGTTGGTCGTGCCGA
The DNA here is from genome assembly GCA_963735035.1 of uncultured candidate division Zixibacteria bacterium. GTDB lineage: Bacteria > Zixibacteria > MSB-5A5 > GN15 > FEB-12 > JAGGTI01. The sequence goes on along the minus strand of CAVTJJ010000006.1, from coordinate 290,882 downwards.
CTTCGGACAGTTTGGCGCCGGAGCGTTTCAGAATATCCGGAATGCGAAAACCGCCACCTATCTGGACCAATTCACCCCGGGAGATGACCACATTCTTCTTGTTCGCCAGTGTGTTCAAAATGACAAAGAGGGCGGCGGCGTTGTTGTTGACGACCGTGCCGGCTTCGGCCTCAGCCAGAACCGCCAGGTAACGTTCGGCTGCTGCGCCGCGGCCGCCTCTCTTGCCTGACCCGAGATCGAATTCGACGTTGCCGTAACCACCGACAGAATCTGCTATATGCCTGAACACCTCGGCCGCCAGTGGGGCGCGTCCCAGGTTCGTATGCACGATTACTCCGGTGGCGTTGATCACTCGAGTCAGCCGCGCAGAAGTTTCATCGGCCAGGGCTTCATTGATGGCGACTATCACCGACGAATGAGTAACTTCAACCTTGTCGGCACGAAACTGCTGCTTTTGCTCCGCCACTACTGCCTTTATGATCTCCGCTCCGACCGGACGCGGAATCCGGCTAAGCGCTTCTTCCAGATCGGGAGACTGAAGCAGGGTTTCGACCGCTGGAAAATCCCGCAGAGTGTGGATTATCTTTTCGGCCATACGGACTCGTTGTAAACAATGTACGCCAGCACCCGACCTACGTTGCCAAGCGACTCGGCCGAACATTTGTCGGGAGTGTCTTTGTCGGTGTGCCAGTACTTGTAATCGAAATCAATCAGCAGGGCGGTCGGTACACCCGCGGCGCCAAGCGGAATATGATCATCAATGACGGTGTGCCTTACGCTATCCACGAAGGTTCGAACGCCCAGTCCGGCGGCTGCGGTCCAGATCATGTCGTTGATCGGTTTGTAGAAGCGTTCGGTATAGTCTTCGCGATATATCTGTTGATAGGCATCACCGATCATGTCGATCACAACGGCGAAATGATAGCGCTCGCGGATACCCTGACGAGCGAATTCCTTTGCACCCAGTGAATAGTAATCCGCGTCTCCACTCTTCCCCCAGTCCTCGCCGTCAACCAGGACCAAATCCACATTACAGCGCGGCCCTTGCTGGGCAAACATGTTCGCCATCTCCATCAGTACGGCCACGCCGGAACCACCGTCATTGGCGCCGTCGATAGGCAGGTTCCTCTTCGTTGAATCGGAGGCATAGTCGGTTCTTGGCCGAGAGTCGTAATGCGCCAACAGAAGGACAGCCTTAGGATCGGAAGGATTCCCGCGATATCTAGCGATAACATTGACCATAGGCGTGTCCACCCGGGTGTACGGATCCAGTTGCTGAAACTTTTCCGAGTCGACCGCCAGGCCCTGGGTTCGGAAATGATTGTAGAGCCAGTCCCGGCATTGGGCCGAGGCCGCCGTTCCCGGAACACGGGGACCGAAAGCTACCTGTTGACGGATATATCCCAGGGCTCTTTCTGATTGAAATGCAGGGGATTGAACCGGCTTCGAGCATCCTACCCAGAGAAGTCCGGCGACCAAGACAGAACAGATGGCACGCGTCATGCAGGCAATTTGGTCTCGGCTTTAGGCCAAGTCAACCCAAAATGCCTAGAAATGGAGCTCGGTCCATATTTGGATTTCGCGGACGTGGCTCTTTCTATGACGCAGAACATCATTGGTGTCCTGCCAGCGAGCCGTCAGACCGCCACGGAGCTGATTGGAGAAGGTATAGGAAATTACAGGCGAGGCCGAGAAACTAGAGGTATTGGTAAACGGCACCCACAAGCCGTCCAGTTTGGAATTTTCAACCAGGTTGGAAGAATACTGAACCGACATGTCAATCGATACCATCGATTTGAACTTTATCTTCCCCAGCAGCGGAATCGAGACGCCAGTCGGCGCCGAGAAAGAATACTTTGAGGTGACACCGATAGTCTTCTTGACATTGCGTGTTCTGATTTCCGGTTTACCCGTCGAGGAGTTTGACTTTTCATCCAGAGACCGGATAATGCCGTATGAACTTGAAAGCGACAGACGGTCGAAGATTTTCAAATTCAACGATAAGAGCGGACTTCGGCTAATACTCTCGCCTCGGCTGACCGTGAAGTTCCGGTCAAGGTTGTCTACCTTCTTGACCTGACGAGAGTACGCTGTACGAGGAGAGAAGATATCGATAAACCAGTTGAGGTACTTCTTGATCAGCGGCATCTTGGTAAACCGCCTGATCTGAATTGAAAGCTCTGGGAAAGAGGTGGTGGTTGACTTGGTGCGGTCGGTGCCCACCGACGTAAGGGTCTGCTGGAAGTTGGTCTTGTACGACACCGTGGTCGTAATACCTCCCAGAAGCGTGAAGCCTGACCCCAATTCCCAGTTCTGCGTCTCGCCGGCGGACGGATTGCGACTGGAACCGGACATCGGGAACTCGGCCATCTTATCGAAACCAAAGCGGTATTTCCAAGGCAATCGGCTTTTCACTCCGGGGATGGATCGGGTAAACCCTTCGGTGTGCTGGTATCGCACCGGCATGAGCCATCCTGTCAGGAAACGCATTCCACGAACCAGAGGATCATAGAAGGGCTTGCCCGCCTTCTTGGCTTCAGCGTCTTCAGTGCGAACTCCTCCCCGTACCGTTCCCCGAGCCGATTCGCCGCGGCCTTTTACCGTGGCCTTTCGGCTGCCAAAAAGCAACTGGTGTCGGAACTCGCCACCGATAGACCAGCCCGTAGTGAGCGAAGTCGATCGGGTGCGGGTGCTCCTCTCAAAATTGTCGCTGTAACTGGACGAATAGGCGTACGTTCCGGTAAGGAATTCAAAGAGCTTGGGATCATACGATGCTTTGAACGACTCATTGTAATTGTTCTCGAGACCAAGCATGGGATTGCGGAACGAAATGCGGACGAGCGACGGATCGGTCATATCGCGTTTGGTTGCCATACCGTAGTCGAAAGAAAGGTTCGGGAACATTTGGTATGACAGGTCCATGCGCCCGTCAAAGGTGCGACTGAACGACGAGGTCCGATTGAAATCAATATCATCCTTGGCGGACAAGGACCGATTGAACGTCGCGCTCCACAACCATTTCCGAGGATAAAACGCCAGCTTTGACTCCGCGATCTTCTTGAGCACCGGCACGGATTTCGTGAAGAAGAAGATCGGCGCCTCGGGTGGCTTGATCACCCCCATATCGAAATCGCCTTTGAAATTGTAGCTCTCGGCGAAAATGAACGGATTGTTTACGGTCTTCTGACGCGATCTTGAATAGGAGCCGGAAATCTTCTGGCGATTGAGAAAGGCGTCAAAGAGCAATCCGCCGCCCTTGCGAGTGAAAGACTCATTGGCCGAGACCTTTACCGCCCGAGTAGTACTCTTCTCCGCCTGTCTGGTTTCAGGCGGGAGAATAATGTCGGAGTTGTTTCTGAGAAGCGGTACGCTTTCGGCTTCCGCGTACGTGTAGGTGACCGGCAGTCGGGCGCCCCACGAACGCGGCAGGAAGCGGTTCACGTTCAGGGTTGTGCTTACACTGAAATCGTTCGACTCACTTCCGCTGCCCAGGTTGTCGACAGAACCTCCACGCGTGGCCTGGGCCAGACCGCGGAAATAGGCATCCTTGTGCTCATACGTGCCACCATATGTTATCAGATCTGAAAGCGAGCCATTGACCGTCACGCGGGCGGCCGTGCCGACATCCTTCCGAACATCGGTCACCCTCAGCTCATCCAGCCAGATTTCGCCCGTTACTGCGGTCTCACCCAGGTTCCTGATGCTGGCTGACATAAACAGCACTTCGTTGATATTCGGCCGGCCAACCACTCGATAAGTCGCGGTGGAGTCTTCGATCGGCTTCTTGGAACTCTTGGCGGCCTGCTCAGCCTTATCCTTGAGCGCTGTCATCTCGTTGAAGTCTATGACGACGTTGTTCTGCTCCGACCATCCGGCTTCTACAAATCCGCGATATTCGTAGTAGTTCGCGCTGTCGCGCCCCAGCCGGAAATAGAGCATGACACTGTCCGTCAAATTGAGTGCAGAATCGCCGTGGACGTACATCTGAAGGGTGCGATATCCGGAATAAGATTCGGCCGTCAGGAGGTCTTTGCGGCTGATACCCTCAGCTCCTTTCCGAAAATTCTGGAATATCAACCCCAGGCCGCGCTGAGACTCCGTGACATTATTAACCTTGTCAACGAATGCTTTCACGCCGGGCGGAGGTATAAAGGTGCCGTTGTCTTCCGAGACCGATGCTACAAAGAACTTGCTCATTGGATCGTTACCCGTGGTCAGCAGGGTATCGGACCAGTTCGACTGCACAAAACCCCAGTCCGCGATCAAGACCGAATCCATATCTTGCATGCTGTCAGCCTGAGTCTTGTCCTGTTCAAACCAAACGCGAACCTGATTCACGGTTGACCAGCTTACTGGAAGCCCTCCCTCTGAGACCGTCGTTAGTACTCCAGGATCACGGATCGGCACACGATAAGTGTACCAGCCGTTGCGCTCTGATTCAGCCACCAGAAAAGAATCGGTGGGACTCGGGTCCGGATTCAGTAACAGCGAGAAGGTGAAATAGGCGTTGTTTTGTTCCGGAGAACCGCTTAGAGCTTCGCGGTCCGGGATGCCCTGTACGGCGTCATCATCGATATTGCCCTCGGTGCCGTTGACCCATTCATAATGCTCCCAGTTGTTGACGTCATCAACCTTCGCCTTCAACTCGGGGGTCCACATCGATTCCGGGATGGGGGGACGGTTCTCGTTGCCCATTCCCTTACCGTGATATTCGTACCACCAGTTGTCGCCTGCGGGGTCGGGATTGGTACTGGAGTTGACCCCAACATTGCAGGCATTCACCTCTTCACCATCGAGCTTCAAGTCCAGTCCGGTATCCTCATTGACGCCGCTGGTCACATCGAGAGAATTATTCGGCGGGACGCTTTGATCTTCCGTCTCAAACTTACCATTGCCATTGACGTCTTCGCTGATCTTACCGAAATCAAAGTGCAGTCGGCCTCGCCCGCCCTTCACTCGAATCTCGAAGAGTTGCACGCGGTTTTCGTCAATCCGGTTGGCGAAATAGCGCATAATGCCGCCCCAGGATCGGGCCGGGGTGACCGAAGTGCACGGTGAATCCGGGAGGCCATTGTATTCCCAGCCATGCGGGCGAAAGATCAATCTCAGCGGTTGCAGCGCTCCCTGGCCAGCCGCCACGTCTCCCGCATAGACATCTTCCTTGGAAATCGGGGGCGGATTATGCCAGCGAATCGTGCCCCGCGTCCAGTTCTTGATCGTCGACTCCTTGATCTTCAACGGTTCCGAAGCCAGGGTCCAGTTAGTGCGAACGTTGCCGATCGATTGAAGTTCTACCGCCGACTCAAAATCGTCGATATACGCATTCCCTTCCACGTTCGGATTGGGTCGGGACTGCGCTACCTCGGCCGTTACTTTGATACGCGAATCAGCCTCAGCGCTGATAAAAGGGAGAGCGTCGATAGCATCGGTAATGAAGTGCGGATTGAGACCGAAACTGATGTCGACGTCGTTGACCATGGCCTTCGACGTTTCCTGACCCACGCGCGGCTTTCGCTCTTGCGCTTTGTCGGACTTGTAAAGAACCGTAGTGCCAATTCTCAGATTTTCACTGTGTTCGTACTCGGCCCGCATACCCAGCAAAGTCTTCTTCTGAAGAGCGAGGAAGGGAGCGTATTGGAATTCTACTTTGACGTCGTTATTCGGGTCGGTGGCGTCATCGGTCAGCAATGTTACCTGACCCATCTCGTAGGATATTTCGTAGTCGCGGCCCTTTTGGAGGGGACGCCCGTTCAGCAGGACTCGTTCCGAACCCTCGATGACGTTGGCCCGTCCAAGCCGGATATTGGCGCTACGCGATTTCGTGGAAGTCTGCAGAAAGTACTGGCTGTTCTCCATTCTTTGGGTCGAAGATGAATACCGGTAGATATTGGGCATCTTGACCGCCAGCGTATCAGTCCGATTCTTGTTGTCATCTTCAAAGACGCGATTGGAATTGAAAGGCTCACGATCCGGGAAGATGACGAGTCCCCAATCGGGTCGGAATACTTCCACACGATCATCTATCTTCCCATCGGGGATTTTGGAATTCGACTGGTTGTTGTTCCATTGATCGAGTCCCAGAATCTTGATGTACGAATTCTGCGCTACGGTTTCGGTCTTCTGGTAGTCAAGACAGGACGCGGTCCCCTCTCTTCCGGTCAGCCCCTTGAGTATTTTGATATCAATGTCTTCAATCTGAACGTTCTTGGGAATGCGGTAGCAGTTGCGCCACATCAGTCTCCAGGACGGATTGTCAGGAATATCGTCTTTGGAGATTGACTGGATGATTCTGACGGTCTCAAGGGTGTCTGCGGAAGAATAGCCGATAGTGTCGATCACTCCCGTGCGGGCGCCTGAAGCCAAATGGCGGGTGACTTCTATCCGGACACCAATCCCGCGGCGACGGCCGTTGTAGAACACCAGAGCCACCGGACAATAGGTGGTGTCCTGTCCGTACAACAGTTCATACTGGTCGCCCGTAACTTGTGACATCAGCACGTCCTGGGCATCATAGGTATTGGCGCTGGAGCCAATATCCATGTACATCTTCTTGGCGTCCGGATTCCGAGTGTCGGTCTCCTCCTCCCAGACCTGGACTTGTACACTATCATACGGACCGATTTCGCCCGGATAGGCCAGGTCGAAAATACGTCCGTCCATGTACTGATTGTCGCGAATGTATTCGGCGTTCTCTTCGCCTGACGCCGAAACAGTAGCCGATTCCGAGGAGCCTTTTTCCTGCGAGGCAATCGCCGTGAAAGACAGGTTACCGAGCTTGGCCTCGGCCTTGAGACCGAACAGACCCTGAATCTGCTGGGAGTAACCGACGAAACGGGTGTTGGGAATATTAAGCGTCGTATTGCCGGCTTCAAGGGTTTTAAGCACGTCGTCGTCGTCACCCTTGTATCGAATGATCAGGCGATTGGCCAGGGGTATGTCGGTCTGATTGTCCTGTGCCACACTGACCGATATCTTGGTGCCGATGGTTCCCTGAATGCTGAAGCGGGAGATCTGCTCCATGTTCAGCGCCGGGAACTTGCTCTGCTTCCTGATACCGGAGCGGGCGGCATCGTCCCATTGCGACCGACCGGAGAATGAAATGCGCCGGTATCCCGAGACACGCAGGTTGGCGCCACCTTCGCCGAACATTTGATCGAACCGCTTGGGCAGGTTGACACCGATCGACAGTCCCTCCGATTTCGAACCCTGCTGCGCCTGGGTGACCGTATTGGTGGCAAATGACTGCCAGCGCTCCGAAATGTTGGTTCTTACGCGCCAGTCAAAGTACCGGGCGGCGTCAACCGACACCGGTACGAGTTTGACCCCCGAATGCATCTGCATACCAAACGAGAGGGAATTGTTGTCGAAGTTGCCGCGTTCAGACACCGTAGGGGTGTACTTAAGTTGGTCGGATAGTACCGAATACGACCGTGGGGACAGGGCGACCGAGAACCGGTTGTCCGGCTCGATATAGGGCGCCACTACGAGCGAACGTGTATTGAGGCGTGCTTGAAAGCCCACCCCCTCAGGCTGGGGAGCGGGTGGCTCTTCGACCTGGGCAGAGACCAACCCGGCCTGCAGGAACAGACTAATGAATAAGAGTAAAGCTTTGGTGTGCGATTGAACGCTCACAAGCCTACCAGGGTAAATCAAGTCCGATTCAGTTCTTTACCAAAGACTCGATAGGCGCGTTCTCCTAGGAAAATGAACCGAGCTGCTGGACCTCTTCTTGCAACGCGATGCCGAAGCGGTCCCACACTCTCTGTTTCAATATATCGGCCAATTGTCTGATATCTTTTGACGTTGCACCGCCGGAATTTACGATAATGTTGGCGTGTTTGGCAAACACTCGCGCACCGCCCACACTCAATTCCTTGGCGCCTACCTCTTCGAGCAGCTTTCCAGCGGCCATCTTGCCGTGTTCCTGTGTGGGATCGGGGATATTTCTGAAGAAACAGCCGGCGGTCCGGCGGTCGGGATGGCGCTCCGAACGAAGGGACAAAATCCGGCCAACTTCGGCCTCGATAGCGGCCGAATCGCCGAGAGCCAGGCGGAAATAGGCCTGGGCAACGATTTCTTTCGTCTCTTTCAAGTAGGAATGACGGTATTCGAATTTCAGATAGTCCCGCGTGACCGTTTTGACGGAGCCGTTATTATCAACAAGGGTAGCCTTTTCCAGCACCCGGCCAACTTCGCCACCAAAAGCTCCGGCATTTCCGTAAATGGCGCCGCCGACACTACCCCAGATTCCGGCCGCGAATTCCAGCCCGGTAAGAGCCTGTTCGGTCGCAAAATTGACCAGGTCGAATAGCTGCTCGCCGCCACCGACCTCAACCAGGTTGTTGTCGAGCCGCCGTAACCCCATGATTTCCATCTTGATAACGAGACCATCGAACCCCGAATCAGAGACCAGCAGATTTGAGCCACCCCCTACTACGAAAACCGGTATTTCGAGCCTGGCGGCTCCCTTGATGGCCCTAATGACATCGTCGATTGATCTCGCTACGATAAAATATCTGGCCGGTCCACCGGTTTCATAGCTGGTTAGCGACGCCATTTCCCTCGAAAATTCCAAACCGGCCCCAAATGCCTCAATCAGCTTGGCGGCCGGCCAGTCTTTGCTAACTTTCGGTTGGACAACCATTTTCACGGTCAAAATATAACCGCCGACGGCTCAAAATCAAGTGAAAAGGGGTCTCTCCTGAGGTACAAATCTACTCCGCTCGTAGGTTGTACACTCGCCCCCGTCGGTCGGTCCCCATAATTTATCAGTGAATCGTCTCGCCACCAGACTCTGAAGATTCGTCGGGCGGGTTTTCTGACTCGCCCCCCTTGTTGACTTCCTCGATATAGTTCAGACGAAGCTCGTAGAGAACATGTTCGACCAACTGCTTTTCTTCTTCGGCGAGGTTCCCTGCCGTCTTCCGCCCGATCATTTCCAGCATGTCGATACTATATCGGGCGGCTTCGAGATTGCGGTCGATCTTGCCGGTCAACGGTGACACAACCTTCCCCAAATGCTGCATGACTGACGCTTGAATAGACAATATCAACTGATAGAACATGACATCGATTTGTTCTTGTTGTTCTTGTGCATCGCTCATACCGGAACCCTGCCTGTCTCGAGTCTTACTCATTCATCATCTTATCCGCCGCCGAGATGAATTTCGCGTTTTTCGGCGGCCCGCTGCAAGTAGGTATAAAGCCGCTGATGCGGGCTGTCAAGTTCATCCGTACGGGTGATCAACTGCTCCAACACTTCACGACCGGATTCCATCAGATCACGATCTCGCCACAGATTGGCCACCCGCAATTCCGGCAGACCGGACTGCCGCACTCCGAAAATCTCTCCCGGACCGCGCAACTGCAAGTCGGCTTCGGCAATCAAGAATCCGTCGGAGTGCTGAGCAAAATACTCCAGCCGCTGACGGGCAATCGGAGACACCGGGGCATGCGCGATGGCTATCGCCGTGGCCGAGCGCGAACCACGCCCGATTCGCCCCCTCAACTGATGCAACTGCGCCAGACCGAACCGCTCCGCATGCTCAATTACCAGCATCGTGGCGTTCGGATTGTCGAGACCGACCTCGATAACCGTAGTGGCGAGCAACACGTCAATCCTTCCGGCCCGGAACTCGGCGAGAATCTCGTCGCGCTCTTTCGGCTTCACCCGACCATGAACAATGCCGAGTCGCAACCCTTTCAGGGCACCGGATGACAATTCCTGGAAAGCATCCTCAACGTTCTCCATTTCCGACTGTTCTGATTTCTCTATCAGCGGATACACGATATAGGTCTGGCCCTTCTTCGCCGCCTCTTCGCGGATAAATTGCCAGACTTTGTCACGGGCGTCGGCCATCCGCCAGACAGTGCGTATCGGCTGCCGTCCGGGGGGAACGTCTTTGATCGTAGAGATGTCGAGGTCACCGTAAAGAGTCAACGCCAGGGTGCGCGGAATTGGAGTAGCAGTCATCACCAGAAGGTCGGGGTCTTCGCCCTTAGCGTAGAGTCGTCCCCGTTGTTCCACTCCGAACCGATGCTGTTCATCGATCACGACCAGACCTAGCCGGCGGAAATTGACATAATCGTATATCAGCGCGTGGGTGCCGAACAGAATACTGATGCCACCCTCGGCGCATTCTTTCGCGACCTTCTTCTTATGAGCCGCCGAGGAATTGGCGGTCAAAAGCGCGGTGGGAGCACCGCACTCTGTTAAGAGGGCACCCCAATTTCGGAAATGCTGCTCGGCCAGGATTTCGGTCGGAGCCATGAAAGCGCACTGAAGGCCGTTTTCGGCGGCATACAGAGCCGCTATCACTGCGACTACGGTTTTGCCGCAACCGACTTCGCCGTGCAACAGGCGGGACATCGGTCTCTCGCCCTGCATTCCGGCGATGATCTCCTTGACCACCTTCTTCTGCTCGGCGGTCAATTCAAATGGGAGTGCTTTCCGGAATTGGGTGAGATGCGGTCCGGGCGCGGCGTAGTGATGCTTCTTCGAGATGGTCGCCTTGCGTCCTTTGTTGCGGGATACTAGATACTGAAGCTGAAGCAGTTCGTCAAAGGCCAGCCGGCGGCGACAATCTTCGATTTGCTCCCGAGTTTCGGGGTAATGAGTGTGCGCGACCGCGTCATGGCGTGAGAGAAGCTGATGTTTCTGAAGCAGCGACTCCGGTAGATACTCTTCCAATCGCTCGGTGACATGCTCGAAGATGAACGTGGTGATCGTTCGCATTCCCTTGCTGGACAGACCGACCTTGCTCAGTTCTGAAGTCTGCGGGTAGATCGGGATAATCCGCCCGGAGTGGACCAGTTGATCGGAGAAGTCATCGAGCCGTTCCAGGTCGGGGTGGATGATTTGCAGTTCTTGGAAGAAGCTCGGGGTGCCGGTGGCGGCGAATTTCATCCCCTTCTTGAACAACCGCTCCCAGAACTTGACCCCCGCGAACCAGATCAGCGAGACGTTGCCGGACTCGTCTGCGAGGATAACTTCGTAGCGCTTGCGACGGCCATACAGGATGCCGTGCGCTTTGACCTCGCCGATGATGGTCGCAGGCTGGTCGATCTTGAGGTCGGCTATGCGGACGATATTGCTTCGGTCGAGGTACTGGCGCGGAAAGTAGTAAAGGATGTCTTCGACCGTGTTCATGCCGTGGTGCGCGAGCACTTCGGCTTTCTTAGGCCCGACACCCTTGACGTATTGAAGCGGAGAATTGAGTCTCAGTTCGGCCACAGGTGAAGGGTGCAAAGCAACGGCCCCGGAGTCAATCATAATTTGGGGGTGGGCTCTACCCCAATCGGCAGTCAAGATGTATGATCGGCAGCCCAAAATGTGATCGGCAGGGTTCCACCCCTGCCGAAGCTGTCGGGTTGCTCGGCCGCTCGCTCCGTGACCGCCTCGTGAACCCGACCTACGAGTTATTTACAGGCGACCGATAGTGTATTATCATAACCTCGGAAGCGGATGTCGTCTGGTGGCGGTCCCGGCCTTCAAAGCCGTGAGGGGGGCAATTGCATTGTCCCCGGTGGGTTCGATTCCCACCCCTTCCGCCAGAAAGCGGATATGTTCCGATTTCAGGTTCGATCAGTTGAATTTCACGCTGCCCGAATGACATCGCCGAAAGGCCGAAACAGATGTAAAGGAGGCACGCCGATGAAAACCTTCATCCTCATGACCCGGCTGGCGCCCGACGTGGCCGCCAGAATGAAAGACCGCGCCGATATAGGCGCCGTCTGGCTCGACGAAGTCCACGAAAAATGCCCCAAGGTGAAGTTTCTCGCCCACTATGCGCTTCTTGGCAAGTATGACTTCATGGACATCTACGAAGCGCCGGACGAAGAAACTGCCGCCAAAGTGTCGCTGATCAGCCGGTCGCACGGCGCGGCGGTCGCGGAAAGCTGGACCGCGATCCCGTACAAGCGGCTGCTGCAGTTGACGAAAGAGATTTGGGAGCGACATCTCCCTTCGACCCTGCGTCAAGCTCTGGTCAGGCTAGGCTCAGGGTGACGAATTGGAACATCTCTTGTGGGTCGGGACCCTTGTGCCTGCTCGCCGAGGCGAGGTCCTGACAACGAGAATGTCGGGATGACAAGCATCCCGACCTACAAGGCGGAGGCGTGATTGACCTGAACAGGACGGCCTCCAGGCCGTCACCCCGGTGTAAACCGGGGCCCAGTTGTGATCGCAGAATCATTTCCGTAATGTCTGGCTGTTCCATTCGCTTGGTTGGATTGAACATAGAGGCATATATTCTGCAGCCACAACTGGGTTCTGGCTTTCGCCGGAATTACGGGGCTATCGCCCCGTAATTGTTCTTACGCAGCGGATCTGCGTCAGGTCACCCAACCGGCAGATATGGGCTCGCCGCGGCGGGCCGGGCAAGAGCTATATCACGCCCTGGGCGTGCAGAGAATCCAGGAATTCATTCACGACCTGCTGCAGATGCGCCTCGGCCGCCGCCCGTTGAGTCTCAGCATCAAGGGTGAGAATATGCGGCATGGACTCCTCGTTCAGGCTATCCAGCGTATTGCGTATGGCAGGAGTGAACTCCGTATTGTCACCCTCGTAGATATACTCATATCCCACTTGTAGCGAATCATTGAAGCTGTCGAGATTCAGTTCCAAGGTATCCGTCGGACTTAGTGGAATGGTAACAACCTGGCTGGTATCGAGCGTTATGCTACGGGCGGTAAATACCTGTTTGATAATCTGGCGCGCGCTGGCTTCCGACAGGAGCTGCGGTGGCGGTGGCACACCTCCGGTAGGTTCCGTGCCGCACGAATCCAACAGAGCAACAAGCGACAAGAGCGCGGCAGCGTCCCTCACTCTCGCACCGGCCGTGCTGGGAGGACAAACATATTGCCCGCCGTGAGGATACTTCGGTCGCGCGTATTGCGTTATCTTGGTAATCTGGAGCATACTATTCCGCCCTTCTCTTCATAACTGCCGCGACCTATATTACACCCTGAGTCTTAAGTGAAACGAGGAAAGCTTCTACAACCTGACGGAGGTGTATCCTCAGCGTCCTCTCCCTCTACTTCGGTTGGAAGAGTAATGATATGCGGAGAGGCGTCCCGATTCAGGTTGTCGAGTCGACGACATACGTCGTCCGTGAAGATCGGTTTGTCTTCAATGCTGATATATTCATAGCCAACCTGTAGCGAATCATTGAAGCCATCGACAACCAGCTTTGCTGAACCCGATTGACTGAACGGCACGGTCACTGCCTGATCCGCTACTAGCTTTATGCCTCGTGCGGCGAAGACTTCGCCAATGACTAGCCGAGCCTCTATCTCCGTTACGTACTTGGGTGGCAAAGGTTTTCCTCCCATCCAAGGACCGCAGGATCGCAGCGCGTATGCCAGAATCGACAGAGCGGCGGCGTCACGCACCTTTGCTGCAGACGAGCGAGGCGGGTGCACATACTGCCCGCCCTGTGGATACCGGGGCAAATCGTACCGGCTGATCTGTGTGATCCGAAGCATCCTACTCCGCCTTCTTCATCAGACAGTCTTCAATATATGACGAAATCGGGAAAGTCTTGTCGTAAAATTTCCGCTTAAACAACTCCACCTTGCCCTTCCAGAGCTTGTTGGCGAGTCGGTCGACAATCGGCATGAGCATCCGCTCGTGTTCACAAATGAGCGGCGGAATCCGGTTCAGATGGCCGGTCGTCTTCCAGTTCACACAGCCGCAATACGTAGCGCAGCGACCGTGCAGCGTGCATCCGACACACGTTTCCGGCTCCTGACGGTTCTGCTCGACAAACCAGGCGCGCCGGGTCGGATCGAAACCCGACCAGACGTCGCCGATAGCACTCGCCCGCGCTGTCTCATCGTCCTCAGCCACAAACTGAACGCAGGGATAGAGCCGCCCCGACACCGCAATCGCGATCTGCGAGTTGGCCAGGTCGCACAGTTCACCCGGAACAATCGGCTTCTGCGCCCAGGTTTGAATACGCGAATCAAACGGGCTGTAGTAGAGCTTCTTCCCCGCCTTGAGGCTGTCGAAGTAGAACCCGGCGAGGTCCTGATACTGCCGCTTGAGTCGTTTGATGTCTTCCGAATGCCAGTCTGCCGAATAGTTCAGCGTCTGGACGACATACCTGAAACCCAGACCAAACAGATGCTTCACTCCCTCGGCCAGATACTCCACCGTCTCCGGAGTCACAACCGAGACGGCCACGGTGTACGGATTGAACGCGAGTGTAGCGTCGAGACCGGCCGCTACCAGTTCGTATGACCCCTGCCCCGAGACATCAACCCGGTTGAAATTCTGCTGCTCGGGGGAGCCGTCGAGACTGAGCGAGAAGTACACCCCGTTAGTCTTGAGGAATTCAATTGTATCAGTCGTCAGCAGAGTCCCGTTGGTGGCCATCCTGAATGCGAACTTGCCGGGAAACTCCAACTTGCCGCGAGCTACAATTTCCTTGATAAGGTCGAATTGCATGAGCGGTTCGCCGCCAAAGAACGTGACCGCGCACGAACCGTTGGACTGTAGCGCCAGGAACTTGAGCGCCTGCAGCGCTGTATCCTGAGTCATCGACCGACCCGCCTTCGCTCCCGCATAGCAGTAGCGACAGCGGAGGTTGCAGGCGTGGGTCAGACACAGGGCGACTGATTTAAGCGACGAAGTCTCCACGATGGTATTAATCTACCACGATCCCGGAATTATGCAAACACCGATATATTCACGATTTGATACACGGAATCTTACGACCGGTTCCGTGGACGAATGATTCCACCCGCTTCCGCCTGTTGGAAAAGCATGCCAAATCGTCATTGCGAGCGGAGATGGCCCGCCGCCAGGCGGGACAGCGTAGCGCGGCAATCTCAAGCTCGTCGTGACAGCGTACAATTAGATCGCTAGTCTCACCTGCGAAGCGCAGTCGAGACTCGCGATGACGGCGGAAAGGACTTCTTCAAAACTCCCGATTGGTTGTATGCTGGATATAACATGCGTCAGGTCACACGTCCCGCTTCGCATCCGGCAAACGGGTCGATAGACCTGACTCAACCATTGTTGTCAGCGAAAACAACTAGATCGACCGGACCGGCATCTTTTGCGGGTCATCGATCAATATGTGCTCTTTGATCGTATACGCCTCGGCGAAGGTAACACCGACCGTCTGTCCCAAGGTGCGAGATCGACTGTAAAGCAAATCGAATATATGAACCCCCGGTGCGAAGACACCCTTACGACCGGCCGCAGTCACCGCCTCAGCCGCGGCGCTGCCCTTCAGGACATCGTCAACCCAGGCCGGGTCGCCGAACTGCGATTCGTATGCGGCGATGGCGCGAAGTTTCTGCTCAAACACCTCGCCGATATCGACCAGGAACGAATAGTCAGTGTTTCGATAATATGACGCATAGATGATCTTGCGTGGCCGGTGTGGCTCACCGCTCAACGGCAGTTTGGCCAGTCCGGCGAGAAAACAAGCGTCGTAACCAAGACGGCTGCAGGCCAGATGATCCGGATGGCGCTGCTCCCAGTGCGGCAGAATTACCAGCTCCGGTTTCGTATCGCGAATGACCTGGGCGATCGTGAGTTTATTTTCCTGTGTGAATTCAACACCCGCGTCCGGCATCTCGGCATTACCGCGATAAGACAGCCCCATAATTTTCGCGGCCGACGCAGCTTCGGCGGCACGATCGTGTTCATCGCCGTAGGTGCCCATCTCGCCCCGCGCTAGGTCAAGCACGCCGGCTTTACGCCCCTTGCGAATCATCTTGATAAGCAAACCGCCGCAGGTGATCTCGGAATCGTCCGGATGAGCGGCTATCGCCAGGACATCCAAGGATACGCGCTCAGGCATCGAGAACCTCCTGATAGTACGCCTCGTACTGGGCCACTATTCGCTCGGCGCCAAATTTCGCCGCGGCCATTTCAGCGGCGGCTGTCTTGAAATCCTGCAGGCGTTTGAAGTCTTTCAGAAGCGCCAACGCCGCACGGGCCATCGACGCAGTATCGCCCACCGGCAGGAGGAATCCGTTGCGATAGTCCTCGACCACCTCGGTAAGCCCTATGCCCGAAGTACCGATAACCGGCACGCCGCAGGCGAGCGCTTCGAGCGCCGCCAGCCCGAACGATTCTTCTTCCGACGGTACCAGGAACAAATCCGAGCAGGGTAGAATCGCTTCCACTCGTTCCTGATTTCCCAGGAATGTGACTTTGTCTTCCAGTTTCTTCTTCTTCACCTGACGGCGCGCCAGGACCGTATCGGGTCCTTCACCGATCAGCAGCAGACGGGCAGGGACTTCGGCCTGAATGCGATCGAATATGTCGATGACATCAAGCACTCGTTTGACCGGGCGGAAGTTCGATATATGTGTGATCAGGAATTCGCCTTCGCGGACGAGGTCTTTGCGCTGGCACTCGCCGCAACCGCGCTTGAACCGAGTTGTATCGACAAAGTTATGAATTACGCGGATGTCCCGTTCGAGACTAAATACTTCTTTTGTCTCATCCGCCAGATAATGCGACACCGCCGTGACGCCGTCCGAAGCGTTAATCGAGAATTTCGTAATATCGAAGAAGCTCGGATCTGAGCCGACCAGGGTAATATCAGTACCGTGAAGAGTGGTGATGATTTTCGGGAGCTTGACATTAGTTCCACGCAGAATCTCGCGGGCCAGATAAGCACAGGTGGCGTGCGGGATAGCATAATGCATGTGTAGGATGTCCAACTTGAACTCACGGGTGACATCGGCCATCTTTGAGGCCAATGGCAACGAATATGGCGGAAACTTGAAAAGCGGATACGCGCTGGTGTCGACACTGTGAAAAAGCAGGTTGGGTTGAAAACGATCAAGCCGGAACGGCAGCGCGTAGGAAATGAAATGGACCTGATGCCCCCGCGCGGCCAGTTGCTGACCCAGTTCAGTGGCGACAATTCCGGAGCCGCCTGCGACCGGATAACAAGTGATTCCTATGTTCATCTAAGCCTCAAATTCCGCGAGTGAGATAAGTTGATGATCCGTCTGCTCGGCGTCCATGTGTTCATATAGATAACGCACAAATCCGACACCGTAGCGGGCCAGGAAACCGGTAACGTTCAGACAGCGCTCCTGGGGCGTGCGATTCGGATAAAGTGAATTGGCAATTCGATAGATCTTTTCGCGCGTTTGCTGGCTCTTCTTCTTGTGGGCCGCGAATACTTTCGCTTCTAGCCCATTCAACTGAAAGTCGATCTTGCCCCGCACCTGCTCAACGGTCTCTTTCAATCCGGGATCGAATCCAAGTGCTTGATCGGAGAATTCACGGAACCGGTTCGTGACGTTCTCGCGAAGGTTCGCAAAGTCTTTCGCTAAATCAGCCGGGAACGTATCAGCTAATACCCGGTTGACTGCCTGCTCAATATCGCCGCGAGTATCCGCGAACGAGATTCCCAATTCCTGCATGCCCTGCTCGATGCGTCGCTCCAGGATCGTGACCGACGGACGCGCCGCATAGACCGGAACCGGACGGTTCACTAACGAAAACAAACCGTTGAGCTGGGCGAAATAGGCAATCTCGGACGGCCCGCCTACCTGCAACAGTACCGGAAAGAGCCAGGCTTGCATAAGCGGGCGGGTAAGTACATCGGGAGAAATAACCTCCGGACGCTCGGTGAGCAGGCCAGCCATCTCGGTCCGACTGAATCGCTTACTCCCGGCTACAAACGCGGTACCGTCTCGCATGACAGGTTTGCGACCGTCGAGATTGCAGAAGAGATGAACAGCATCATCTTTCTTCTCTACTTGAAGATGATAACCGCGCTGCGTGAGTCGGCTATTGGCCTGACTTAGACTCTCGTGGATGGCCGGCTGTTCGTCCAGCATAGTCACAAAGAACGGCTGGGCCAATCGCTTCACTTCTGCATCCGATGGATTGAACAAGACCAGCCCCAACTCGCTCGTCAGAGCTGCCATGAGCTTGCCGAACGAGGACACCATCGTATCCTGGGTTGTGTAAGCGTTTCCTCAGAAGATCGAACATTCCGGCCGTGAGGTCAGTCTTGCCGAGAGACTCTCCGAGTTCGGCGAAAAGCCGCTCCAGTTCTTCCTCGTTATCGATCTTAGCCTCAGAAGCCGGAATAGGTAACGCCGGGGATGACTCGTATTCGATTCGAGCGATCTGGCCAGTCCTCGAGAGGACGTCCACATGGTCTATTTCGGCGAAATCATGATCATCGCCGGCAATCCAGAAGATCGGAATCACGGGTCGACCCAGGCGTTCTTCGTGAAGTTGGGCCAGGCGAACAATTCCGAGAGCTTTGATAATCGTAAACAACGGTCCCGAGAACAGCCCCGCCTGCTGTCCGGCGAAAACACAGACCGAACGGGGATCACGCAGACGCTCAATTTGTTGCAAGGTGGCGTCGGCAGCTCCCAACGCCCGATTCTGGCGAACGAGAATGTCCGCGATAGTCCCACGGTCGAATCGAATCTTGTCCAGAGCCGAGGCGACTGATGCCGTCTGGCGCGACGGATAGAAATCAGCGACCGATGGCTGCCCCTTCACGAAATCCAGATAGAGTCGCGTATAGCCAAGCGATTGCGAGGGTATGAGCGTCACGCCGGCCGCAGAATGACGGCTGGCGGTCTCCTTTATCATCACCGGTCTTCCTTTCGGATCACAGTTGCTTCACCAAACACCGGGGCCGCGGAATTGTTTCCGACCGCCACGACCAGTACGAGATCAGACCTCTTCCTTCTCTTCGATGAAGGCGCCTTCCTCGTCGATCCGGTCGATGATCATGTCGTCCTCCGACTGCATCGCCTTGAGATCACGTAGAGACAATTTCTCGAGGTGCAGGAAAAGGTATCCGAGAACAAAGGTCGGGAGGAGATCGATCATATGCAGGGCGAGCGCGAACAGTACGGCGTCGGTCCGTCCAATCGAAAACGCCGCCAGCGAGGTCGACACGGCCACTTCGAATGTACCGGCATTGCCGGGGCTGATCGGCACCAGGAGGACGATCGTATTGACAATCATGATGACCGCCGCCGCGGCAAACGGAAGCGCCAGCCCAAACGACCGGATCAGAAACCAGATCACCATCATGTGAGCGCCCCAGGACAGGAGTGACAGGAGGAGGGTCCCGACGGTTCCCTGTCCGGAGCGAAGGAGTTCGATCCCTTTGGTAAAAGAACGAATGAATTTCTTGCAGGTGATATAGAATCCGGGCCAGCGACCACGCAAGCGGCGGCGGGCGATTTCCTCGATACGATTCTGCTGATGGAGCATGATATATAGCAAGATCACGACACCACCCGTCACCCCCGCCACGGCAAAGCTCAGATACCGATATTCGCTCGGGAAAACAAAGGCTAGTGAAGTCAGAAACATGAAGAAGATCAGGCTGATGGAGTCGAACAATACCTCCAGAATCAGGATCGAGAAGACATACGTCTTGCGCAGGCCTTCCTTGCGCGCAAACCAGACCACGCGTCCCACCTGGCCGGTGAGGGCCGGCATGACCATCCCCAGAATTTGACCGACCGAATACAAAGTCACGACCCGGCGCAGCGACATGACCTTCTGCTGGGAAACCATAATCCGCCAACGGATCGACTTTCAGAAATAGGAAGAATGACCCGGCGAAGTAAACGCGGCGAGGAGGTAATAGACATTAACCCGCTGGAGCAGGAGGCGCAAATCCGCGATCTTGATGTCCTTGACACAGTAGGCCAGCAGGACCAGCCCGATCAATGTGCCCCAGAACTTCTTTTTCTTCCAGAATGCGGCCATAACTCCATTGCCGGGTTAACAATAAGCGACCAAGATAGACAGGCCACCGGAAGGTGTCAATCAAATTAGACCGGGCCCGGAAGGCCGTAAGGTCTATACGACCGCTACCAAATCCTTGCGAATCCAGCCCCGCCGCTTGTTTTCGAAGAGGACGTTGTAGAAATCGCCGGATTCGGCCAGCACTTCCACGACCAGGCCGGGGGCGCCGTCCAGCTCTTTTTCAGAGAGGTCCGATGGTCCAGTGTGGACAACACTCTCTTCGGCCAGAATAACCGCCCGGCGTATGATATAGTCGCTGTGATACTTGATCGTAGTCAGAAGCGACGCGGACAGAAATAGGATAAGGGTCAGCCAGATTCCGGTCCCAATCAAAGCGCCGCGCCAGGCGAAACCGTAACGAGCAATGAGGAAGGCAAATAGTGCGAAGAACAACAACGTCGAAGCCCAGGCGAGCGTGCTCAGTCGATACGGGGAAACAATCGACTCGAACAGTGAACTTACCGGATTGAGCGTCACCCCTTCCATCTGGACAGAGGTATAGCGGCGGGCAAAATCGAGGTTGGCGGCTATGTCCGGATCGGTGGGATCAAGTCGCTTGGCCCGCATGTAGTACAGCATCGCATGGCCCAAATCGCCGGCACGGAAAGAAGCATTGCCGAGATTGAAATAGAGTGGCGCCGACTCCAGCCGCTGATTAACCAACTCCGTGTAGGCGATCACCGCGCTGTCATATTTCTTCTGTTCGTAATAGCGATTCCCGAGCGTGAACTGGTCGACAGGCGCTGACAAAGTTGCTGCACCGGGTGCCATCAGCAAAAACAAAATTGTAACGAACTTTGCGAGGTTCAAAACCTGACCTCCTCGAGCCGCACCATCAAGTTCTCGGCGTCGGCCAGGCCCTTGTCAATATCGGGTTGACTCACCGACGACGGCGCATATCGGGCGAAAGCGCACTGATCCAGAAATGTAATGATATCCTGAATCATCTGGTCTTCTGCACCCCGCTCCGTCAAGAGCGCCCTGATCTTGTCACTCGTCAAACCGTGCGGCGATACATTCAGTTTGTCACCTATGAACGACAATAGCGCCGAGCTGCCCTCCAGGAAGAACTGCTCCGATGTGTTGACGGCCGCCAGACTGCGTGCGCGAGCCAGCCTACGGCGGGCTTCTTTGGAAGCGCGCCGAGAACGGGCATAGCCGATATCACCGGTCAACTTCTCCCGTCGCTTCCGCATGACTACCGTAGCAATCAACGCCAGAATCGGCAAGGCATTGACCCCGAGGTAGAGTGGCGACGTCAACAGCAGTGCTTTCCCCGGTCTCAGATCACCCGGATCGGACTTGATGTATCGAATGTCGCGGGCTTCGGCTCCGATCTTGGCGTCGGGCGCCGTGTAAGGCACATCGGGCGCGGCTACATAGCCTTCGCCGCGACTCACGTTGAGCGTGATAGCTTCGGTCTGCGCGGTCTTGTATCGTTCAGCCTCAGGATCGAAGAAGTTGAAAGTTAGCGCGGGAATTACTATCTGGCCGGGCCGTTTGGGGATGAAGACCTCTTCAAAAGTCTTCGTACCGCCCAGACGATCGTCCTGCTTGGCCACCGATTCGTTGCTCGAAGCTTTGTAGACACGAAAATCCGGTAGATCCGGAATAGTCGGCTCAGCCACCGATTTGATATTGCCCACGCCGGTGATTGTAAAGTTCACCGACACCGGTTGATTGACTTCGACGTCGCGACGAGTGGGAACCGCTTTGAAAGTAAAACGTCCGATCGTTCCAGTGAAATCATCCGGCCGACCGGTCGTTGGCAAAGGGCGTACATGGACCGTAAGCGGCCGCGAATTCACCTGGGCCTGTTCCCCGCCGCCCAGCATGCCAAAGATGTCGAACGGGTCCTGCCGGCGAGATTGCTGGCGCGACGGCACCGTTACTGTGATCGTAGCCCGACCGATGCTTTGTTCGCCTGTTGCCGTAGGAAAGAGAGCGTACTTGCGCTCGATCACACGGTACGTGCGGTTGTTCAGTCTCTGCTGATAGGGGCCCTTGGTGCCCAGAAGCTCTGTCCAAAAGCCGGTCGTAGTGGGCTCGGCGAGTTCGGGCGAACCGTAGTATTGGACGGCGATAAGAAATTTAAGAGTCAGGGTAATCTGTTGGTTAACGTACGGTTTATCGTTATCCACCGAAGCTTCCAACAGGTAGTCCTTGCTGGTACCGTCGGCGCCGCGCACGCGCTGCTCCAACTGAGGCGGAGCACCCGAACCACTGCCAAGGACGGTCAGCGTGACCGTATTCCCCACATAACGATGGTTCTGATAAACCACCGCGATATTTTCTATGGGATAAGTACCGGGGCGCGACGGCAAGAGCAGATAGTGATTGCTGACCGACGCCTGCACCTGGCCGTTGACTATCGAAACACTGGTCGAGCGCCCCTGCGAATACACCTCGAACATCGGCAATGGCGGCATATTGGGATCGGGCATGTCCTGAGTCGTGCCCTGAACTTCGACTTCCAGCACCGCCTGCTCATCCATGCCGATCGTATCCTGACTTAGGGATACGCTGACCTGGATCGGTTGCGTTTGGGCCTCAAGATGGCCGACACAGATCACTCCTGCGACCAGCGCGACCGCCATGATAGCGAACCAATGAGCCTGCCGACGTCTACCAGTCATTGCCGTTGTAATCTCCACCCATGACTTCGCGCTTGATCTTCTTCTGAACGTCTTCCTCGTCATCCTTGAGAGCATTTAGTATGCGCTCGGCATCTTCTTTCGAAATCGGCTTCTGCTGAACCTGCTGCTGTTGTTGCTGCTGTGTTGAATCCTTCGGCTGATCCTTTTGTTGATCCTGGGGTTTTTGCTCCTGCTTGTCTTGCTGCTGCTGATCCTTCGGCTGTTCCTTCTTCTCTTGTTGCTGCTGATTCTGTTGTTGCTGGTTCTGGTCCTTTGATTCCGGCTTCAGTTTCTCTTTGAGCATCTTGCGCGATAGCTCCAGATTGAATTTGGCTTCGAGATCGGTCGGATCGGCCTCAAGCGCTTTCTGAAAATTAGTTATCGCGTTCGGATAGTCGCCCATCTTGTAGTACGTGTTGCCGAGATTGTAGCGAATCTTCGGATCCATCGTGGCATCCTGCGTATTGAGCGCCTTGTTGTAGCGCTCGACGGCCTCTTCGTACTTCTGCTGATTGAACAGCACCCCAGCGATATTATAATCGAGTTCAGGTGACTCCGGGCGCTCGGTCTCGGCCATCTGGTACTTTTCTAGCGCCTGATCGTATTTCTGCAGTTTGAAGGCGTCGTTTCCGTTCTGGACCAAATCCGAAACATTAGCCGCAAAGACGGTTGTAAACGTCAACATGGACGCCAGCCAGATACCTGACATTCTCTTCTTACTCACCGGATGCCTCCTCAGGCTTCTTCCGCTCTGAGATGAAGAATTCCATCGTAATAAAGACAATCGCCAGCAACAACGGCCACTGGTAGCGGTCGTCGTAGCGAGTTACGAGGGTCCCTTCCAGGTCCTTCTTCTCCATCGTGGAAATCTCGTTGAAGATCTTATCCAACTCGAGCTCGCCGCTGGTCGCATTATAGTATTTGCCACCGGTCTCGAGCGAGATCTTTTCGAGCGTGGCCTCGTCCAACTTAGAAACGATCACTTCGCCGTTGCGATCCTTCTTAAACCCAACCTGGTTGCCCTGGCGGTCGAACAGCGGAATCGGCTCTCCGGCTGGATTGCCAATGCCGACCGTGTAGATCCTGATACCTTCTTTGCGCGCTTCGACTGCTGCATCAACCGCATTACCGCCCTGATCTTCGCCATCGGTAAGGATGACCAATACCTTGTGCTTCTTTTCCTGCTGAGTGAACGCCTTCTGGGCCGCTTCGATAGCCGAACTCAACGAGGTACCTTGCACCGAAACCGTGTTCTGATCCATGACCCCGAGAAGCATCCGCGCCGCCGCATAGTCCAAAGTCAGCGGGCATTGCACGAAAGCTTCACCGGCAAACGCCACCAGGCCAATACGATCACCTTTGAGGCGATCAATGATGCTTCTCAGTTCCTGCTTGGCCTTCTCCAGTCGGTTCGGTTTCATGTCGCGTGCCAGCATCGAATTGGACAGGTCCACCGCGACGATGACATCGATGCCTTCGCGCTCGAGCTTCTCAAGATGCGTTCCGAACTGCAGACGCGCGAGAGCTATACAAACGAAAGCCAGCCCGATCAGCACCAGCACCGCTTTGGTTCTCTGACGCGCAAACGAAATGTACGGCGCGTTCTTGAGAAGCAACGGCAGGTCGCCAAACAGGTTCAGCAGCTTCTTCTTGCGGCTGATCGCCCAAAAGACGTAGACGCCCAGCAGCAACACGGCCAGGATCAAGGCGAAATATATCGGATCAGCAAAACGCATAACTAAATAACCTGCCTATGGCAACTTTCGGAACACACTATTAGCCAGAACAACTTCAAGGGCCAGCAGGATCAATCCGGCAATAGTAAAGTAGTGGAAGAGCTCTTTGTACTGTATCGATGCCGATACCTGAATTTCGGTCTTTTCCATGTTGTCGATATCAGTGTAAACCTGTTCCAGTTCCTTTTCAGAGCGCGCACGGAAATATTTGCCGCCGGTCACTTTGGCGATCTCCTGCAGAGATTCTTCGTTAATCTTAGTCGGCTGGTAGACATACCGCTTTCCGAACAGAGGATCGTCCACCGGGTACATCGCATTGCCGGGTCTTCCTGCACCGATGGTATAGATCTTGATGTTGAACGCCGATGCCAGACCGGCCGCTGTGATCGGATCAATTTCCCCGGCGTTGTTTTCACCGTCGGTCAGAAGAATGATGATCTTTGACTTCGCGTCCGACTCTCTGAGCCGATTTACCCCATTAGCGATAGCCATACCGATAGCGGTGCCGTCTTCGATGGCACCGACATCAATCTGATCGACAAACCGAAGCAATACGCCATAGTCGACGGTAAGCGGACACTGGGTGAACGAATGGCGTGAGAAAACCACGAGGCCGATGCGATCGTTTACTCGCCTGGAGACGAACTTCTTGAGCTCTTCTTTGGCCACGTACAAACGATTGTGCGGTTTGAAGTCTTCGGCCTGCATCGAGGACGAAATATCCAGCGCGAGCATGATGTCCACACCCTTGGAACTGATCTGTCGCACTTCGGTTCCAGAGCGGGGTCGAGCAAACGCCACGAAGAACAGCGCAATCGCGAGAATGCGCAGAATCGGCAGGATCATGCGATAGCGGCGGCGATGTGAACGAGCGGCGCGGCTGACAATTCTAACGTCGGAGTATTTCACCGCAGCCGAACGCACACTTTGACGCCGGGCGTAATACCATATCATAGTAGCCACTACGAGGACGCCCAGGCCCAGGATTATCCACGCCGGAATGGTGACGTCAATGACGTCGAACAGATTCATACCAAGGCCGAAGAACTGAAGATTGCTCATACCTTCTGTTCCTCTGCGGTCGGCGTCGGGGCAGGCTGTCCCTCGCCAGTATGAACTTCTTGCAGACGACGGCGCTCGTAATCGGCTCTTACCTTTTCTACGACATCGTGCGCGGTCAGGAAATCGTCTTCAATTCGCGTGCGCTCGGGCAGGAGCTTCGCGAACTTGACCTGATCAGCCTCTTTGAAGAAACCACTGAGCAGCTCATAAGAGTCATTAGGCAATTCCTTGTTGAGAAAGGCTTCGAGAAATTGCTCGGTGGTCATTTCAAGAACATCGGTTTCGTAGATGCGACCCAGGTATTCACGGACTACTTCCGTAAGCTGGAAGTAGAACTCCTTCGCCTGTAACTGGTCGGTTATCTCTTTTTCGAGATACTCCACCCGTAGATAGGCCAGCTTTTCGAAAGCGATCTCCCACGGTGAGCGAAGATCAACCGCACCCTGGGCGCGGCGTCTCTTCCAGAGCCAGTAGCCTAATGCGGCAGCAGCAAGCAACAGTAGCACCAAACCAAGACCACCGTAGAGATAGTACTTGGTATAATCAGGTGGAAATTCGTACTGCGCCTTCAGCGGTTTGATATCGAGCGTATCGGTTCCGGCCTGATCGAGCAGCGACAGAATCTTGATCGGCACCGATTCCGACATCAGAATCTTGCGACTGCTGTCCGGCATGATGAAGAGTACCGGTAGCGGCGGAATTACATAGTCGCCGGTCGTATAGGTGCTGAGGACGAAGATCGTCTGACTCTGAAGGCGGCCGTTATCGAGCTTGGTTTCAATGTCCGGCTTATAGTCCTTGACGTCGAACGAACCCAGGTTCGCCCCGAGCGGCGGCGGAATCAACTGGCAGGTGGAATCGTACTTGATCGTCAGCGTGTAGGTAATCAAATCGCCGACATACGACTCGGCCCGATCGACCGAAGTATTGACTTCGATCCCGGACAGTGACGCAACCGTATCAACCGGCTGCTGGGCGCTCGCACCGACGGCGACAAGAACCAGCGTCAGAACTACTAATATGTTTCGTCCGGTTGTCATCGTCTTGGCTTACCTGACATTCTGATCAAGGAACTCGACTTTTTCGGCCTGGGCCAGATGCATTATGTATTCATTGTACGCATTTTCGGCCTTACGGCTCTGATAATCGCGCCACACCTGGGTGCGCACCGAATCAAGGGCGGCTCCCTTATAGAGCGAGTCTTTATTCGCCAGATAGAAATTGCGAAGGTCGGCGGTATCGACCGGAGCCCCCGGCATGACTTTCTCCGAGACAAAGCGGTCAACCACCAGACGTTTTTCAAGCTGCTCTCGCTGCTTCTGTATCTCCGGTTTCGACAGATAATCTTCTCGCATGGCCGCCGCATACAGAAGCTCCACTCCCACGTACTGGTGCACGTATTCGAGCTTGGCCTGTCGATTAGTCAATTGTGATTGAACCTCGGGCGGCAAGAGCCGGATCTGATCTTCCACTTCGGACAGCCAGATTTCCCGCCCACCCATGCGAGCTACTACTACGTCATTGCCATCGGCTGCTTTGTGATCAATGTTGGTACTCGCATCCAGATGCCGACGCGCATCGATCACATTGCCCAGCTTCTCCAGCGACGCGACCAGATTGCGCGACGCTTCGGTAGCGTATGAACCCTGCGGATCGTAACCTTTGGCTCTGATGTAGTACGCGGCGGCGTTCTTGTAGTCTTTCACGCCATCGTAGTAGATACGAGCGATCAAATAGCAGAGATTGCCGCGCTCCTGGTCGCTCAATCCGTCGAGAGCCAGCGCCTTCTCGTATTCTTCGATTGCCGCCAGCGGGAGGTTGTTGTTATCGAGTTCGCCCGCCAGACGTTTGTGCGTTTCAATCTGGGCGCTGGCGTTACCCTGACCGCAGGACACAATGAGCGTCCCCAGCGACAAGACGCCTGCGGCCAGAATTCCGATCATTGCGATCTTTCTCAGCATTTCCATCCTCATTAGTGTCGCTTCTCTCTCATCTTGAAGAAACTGACCAGCGGCACGATGTACGATTCATCGGTGCGGATATTAATGAAATCAGTGTTGATTATCTTGAAATTCCGCTTCAGGTTCTGCAAGTCCTCGTCGGCGCGGGCGGCAAACTCGCGCGGAACTGGCTCGAGCCGGTGTCGATCAGCATCACTTCCCCGGTTTCCGTGTCTTCCAGTTCGATCAGGCCGACATCCTCGAACCGGGTCTCGCGCGGATCGCTGATCTTGATCGCCACGATATCGTGCTTCTTGTTGGCGATCTGGAGCGGCTTGAGAAACCCCTCGACAGAAGAAATCCGACATCAGAAACACGACCGACTTGCGCTTGATCACCTGGTTGAGATACTCCAGGCGCCACCGAATATCGGTGGCCACGCCCTTGCGGCTTGAAAATACAGCATCTCGCGGATCAGACGAAGCACGTGCGCGCGTCCCTTCTTGGGCGGGATAAACTTCTCGATTCGATCCGTGAAGATGATCAGACCGACCTTGTCGTTGTTCTTGATCGCCGAAAACGCCAGCAGGGCGCACAGCTCGGCGGCCGATTCGCTTTTGAATCGTTCGCGCGTGCCGAACCGCCCCGACGAAGACGCATCGACCAGCAGCACCACCGACAGTTCGCGCTCCTCGCGGAACTTCTTGATGTGCGGGAAACCGGTCCGGGCGGTGACGTTCCAGTCGATCAGACGGATATCGTCGCCCGGGCTGGTACTCGCGCACCTCCTCGAATTCCATTCCCTGACCTTTGAAGGTGGAATGGTATTCGCCGGAGAAGAGATCGTTCACCAGCCGCCTGGTGCGTGATCTCGATCCGCCGGATCTTCTTGAGTATCTCTTTCGGGATCAGGCTCAAGGCTCACGGCACTTCGATGGTGTCGAAGATCTTTTGTACGATATCATCCGAAGTGATCTCCTCGGCCTCGGCCTCGTACGTCACACAGCACCCGGTGGCGGAGTACATCCGGCGCCGATCGCCTTGATATCTTCGGGCGTGACATAGCCGCGCCCCTTCAGGAAGGCGTGCGCCTTGGCGCGCCAGGTTCAGGTAGATCGTCGCACGCGGCGAGGCACCGTACGCGATCAGGTCCTTGATGTTCGCCAGCCCGTACTTCTCCGGTTCGCGGGTGGCGAAGACGATATTGACGATGTATTCCTTCACCTTGTCGTCGACATAGATCGACGCGCACCGACTTCGCGGGCCCTGAGGATATCCGCCGGGCGTGATTACCTTTCTGCACGATCGAGCAGCGGCGCGCCGGTGTTGCGATCCATGATCTCGCGTTCCTCGGCCGGGCGTGGGATAGGTGATCTTCAGCTTGAACATGAACCGGTCGATCTGCGCTTCGGGCAGCGGATAGGTCCCTTCCTGTTCGATCGGGTTCTGCGTGGCCAGCACCAGGAACGGCTCATCGAGTTTGTAGGTCGTGTCGCCGATCGTCACCTGGCGCTCCTGCATCGCTTCGAGCAGCGCCGACTGCACTTTGGCAGGGGCGCGGTTGATTTCGTCGGCCAGAATGATATTGGCAAAGATCGGGCCCTTTCTGACCGAGAACTCCGCCTTCTGCGGGTTGTAGATCAGGGTGCCGATCAGATCGGCCGGCAGCAGATCGGGCGTGAACTGCAGCCGCTGGAATTTGGCCTGAATGGCATCGGCCAGCGTCTTGACCGAAAGGGTCTTGGCCAGTCCGGGGACACCCTCGATCAGAATGTGGCCGTTGGCCAGAATACCCATCAGCAGTCGCTCGATCAGATACTTCTGACCGACAATGACCGAGCTGATCTGCGTGGTCAGCTTGTCGACAAAAGCCGCTTCGGTCTCGACCAGCGCTTGAATTTGTTTGATGTCAGTGTTCATCTATCCTCCACACTATCGCTTATTTCAACTTTTCGAAAAAGGCGCGAATTTCTGATTCCAGTCGTGAGACTTCTCCGGGAGCCGACGCTAACGGTGAGAACTTCTCCCGCTCAGCGCGGGCCAGCCATCCGGCCAGAGCTTCGCGAGTCGCTTGATTGGGTTCGACCCTTTCCAATTCCATGGCCGCCTGCGCGGCTGATCTGCCGGTCAGGTCCGTTCCGTAGCGAGCCAGGATATAACCAGTTAGGCACTGGGTAACACCGCTCTGGAATTTCTTGAGATCCATGCCGGCGTCTTTGCGAGCAGCATCCAGATTCTCAAGCATGAGCTCAACCGGACTCTTGATGATTTCTTTCTTCGCCTTGGGCTTGAAGATGGCATAGAGACCAACCGCCAGGCCGAGAGCAAAGACGACTACCAGAGCGATCAAGCCGCCGCTGAAACCGCCCTTGTCCAGAGATTTCGAGGGTTTCGGCTCGGCCACCGAAATGGTGACCGCATCGGTCTGGAGCTGGCCGGTCGTAGAATCCGGGTAGGTTGTATAGTCAATTATAAGAGGCTGGACCGTCGCCGCTCCGGATAGAGCCGGGGTCAACTGATAGTCGAATATCTTGGTGGTAATTTCACTCGGCC
Organism: uncultured candidate division Zixibacteria bacterium; assembly: GCA_963735035.1. Lineage (GTDB taxonomy): Bacteria > Zixibacteria > MSB-5A5 > GN15 > FEB-12 > JAGGTI01. The sequence continues at coordinate 261,184 of CAVTJJ010000006.1, read as the reverse complement.
CGACGCCGGTAGAACGCACCGAGGACGAGAACCGGGCGACCTTCAACCTATCCGACTGCAGACGGAAGGCCTTGTCGAACCGGTAGGCGTACGCGGGACCGTCCCAGGTCACGGTAATCCTGAAATTGGCTGTATCAGCAAACGCCATATCGGTGCGATCGACCGACTGGGATACCGAAATAGCAGCCCGTCCCAGGGGTGACAAGACCAATATCAAAGTGCCCGTAAGAACCAGTGTTCTTGCCGTTCGCAGTAGATTCATAAGGCCCAGTTGCTCAAACATTCCGAAGCTCAGCCTGTGTTGGTAAAAATCTGTTAACTGTTTGTCAAGTTCTTAGTTAGATCAGACACAACATGCGGCTTATCGGAGTTATACTGACACTTTGGGTACAGGTTTCGTTAAAATGTGTTAACCGAGCAACAAAGCCAATAACCCCAGGGCCATGCCGATTTTGAGCGCTCCGGAAACGACTCTTAGCATCCGGGGACTGGGATGCCGCCCAGACCCAATCAGCAGTAACAATAGCGGCAGGTCAACAACATAGACGGTGATAATTTCGTAAGGTCGGCCAAACCAGTGCAACCAGAGCGGTACAAAAGTCAGAACAACCATGGCCGTAAAGAGCCCCAATGCGGTCATCATTGCGACAGGTACTCCGGCGACCAGTGGCAGCGACCGGAGCCCGGCCGCCCCATCCCCTTCCATATCTTGGACGTCTTTGACAATTTCGCGGACGAGATGAAAGAAGAAAGCGAATAAAGCCCCTATCAGCGGCCCCGGGAGCCGAAAAGCAAGGACGGGATCGACGGCCAAACCTCCGGCGATAAAAGTCAAACCGGCCGACAAGGCCACGGCCACATTGCCTGACACGGGTACCCGCTTGAGCTTCAAATTGTAGGCGGTCAGAATTCCGACCGTGACAAGGCCAAGCGCTAGAGCAGGCCATGAAACAGCCGCACTCATCAAGACAGCGATTAGGTCCAAAGCTATGGCGGCGTTGCGGGCGGCCTGTGGCGAAATTCGTCCGGTCACCAGTACTCGTTCCGGCCGGTTGATCGCGTCAACCCGGATATCGACCAGATCGTTAAGAACATTCCCGGCCGCACAGATCAAGAAGGCCGAGAGAGACACTACCACGGGGCCGTAGTATTCAGGGCTGTTCCAGGTCAGATACGCGCCGATCCAGACTCCCACCGAAGCAAGCAGGCAGTTGACCAGTCGGATCAAGCGCAGCCAGTCAATGAATCGCTGCACATGCGACTATAGAACCCCTTCCCTCGAGTGTCAACTTTGAACCGCTGAATCGATTTAGGGACCTGAAACAGACGCGGTCGAACTAGGACGACAAACCAGGAGACGGCCGTATGAGTCAATGATGACGAGCCGGTCATCGGGCATGAACGCTATATCAGAAGGTTTCAGAAGCGGCTTGTCAGAGCCGGATATGACCGGACCAATTGTGGACAGGTAACGGCCCTCGTGGTCAAAACAATGAATCTTTCCGCTCTCTGATTCGAGCACCCAGACCCGGCGGCGGCTATCCAACGCCACTGCGATGGGACTCTCAAGGATCCCTATACCGATCTCACGAACCACTCCACCCTCACCATCGTATTCCATCACCCGGCGGTTCCCTTGATCGCATACCCAGACATGGTCGTCCGGCCCGCATAACAATTTGGACGGATGGTCCAGTTTGCCGCCCGGATGCCCAAAATCGCCGACCGTCTGGGCGGCGTTGCCGACTGCATCCAGAACGACGATCCGCTGGTTGTCAACGTCAACGACCCAGATATCGCCAAAACCGGTGACGGCCATACATCCCGGACGCCCTATGCCCCCAAAAGCCGTGTCGTTTCGGCAGTCTATCTCCCCGGTCAATTCCAGGCGGTCGTTGGTTCGGATCAATCGTCGGTGACCAAAGTCGCTGATCCAGACATTGTTGTCGGCATCAACGGTAATGGAACGGGGGTCACTGAAAGTGGCGGCAATGTCACCCCGGCCCGAATAATCTCTCAGCGGAAGCAGGTCTCGCCCGAACCAGATGACACGATTATTGTCGGCGTCCAGAAGGTAGATCGATCCTCGATCACTGACGGCCAGCGAAGTCAAACGTCCCATGGGACGTCCGAGTACTGTCCCTGAGATAGTTCTTTCGAGAAGGAGTTCGGTCGGAGGAGTGTCTGAAACAGACTCGGTTCTAACGGCAGCCGGGCCGCCGCATCCCGCCACCGCCATCAAGACGGCCGCGATCGGGACGAACCCTGCGGCGAGACTCAGAAGCCGGGATAAACTGTAAGACATACCTGCCGCGAAGCAAGCGGATCGACCGCAAATTTGAACCGACGGTTCGACTGCATTGAGAACTCGTCTCCTTCAATCTCCCGGCTCATGCGTGAGGCGCTGCGAACCGCATCGACAATCGAAATAATCCGGTCAACCACCGCAGCGACGATCATGAAATCAGCGCGACGATACGATTCTTTGCTGCCGTTTCTCAAGTCGCGGTACATCCGGCGTTCACTCTCGGATTGCCATTCCCAGTGATTCGTCGGAGTGTTTTCGAGATAGGGGCGATCCGGGTCAGAAACCCGCCCCATGGTATTGAACTCCCGGAGGTTGTCGTAAAAGCCGACCCAGTTGAGGAAGTTCTCGCTCTTGCCGGCCAACTGCGCGTGAGCGTGCTCGGCGGCGTATCCTATGTAATCGGCCTTCTTCCAATTTCCATAAGTGTGGAAGGAGACGTACGCCACCCAGGTAGCCGCTTCCGCGGCAAAAAAGAATTTGGCGGTGCGTCGGCGACCCAGATAGTACTGGCCGCCACCGGGGACAAGGGCTGACAACAGGCCGGCTTTCAAAACTGACTTTCCGCCTTTTCCTTCAGTCGCCATCTTATCTGCCGGTTTCCCGATCTTTTGATCGTCACCGAATTCATCGCCGCTCTTGTCGGCCCAGACATTTGAAGTGGGCACGTCAACCCCGGCTATCGCTACCCGCATTGCTTCGTGCACCGGAGTGTCCGCCAACTCCACCGCCGAAACGACCCCGGTCAGAGCCGCGACCAAAATGAGAACCATCAAAATCTGCTTCACCATGTGTTCAGGTCCATCTCAGAATTTATAGGACATTTTGAGATAAGGCGTGTCGCGAAAAGCGTGATACGACTTTAGCGAGACGTTTACATCGACACGTGAGAATTCGAGATCAGACTCCGCTATGCTTCGATTGTGTTTCTTAGCCGAAATATACGCCTCAAAACCGCTGATCAAATGGTTGGCGATAGTAACGATCAGCCAGGTATCCGCCGTGCTGTAATAGTCATTGGCGCGCTTGCGCTTTCCTTCGTATACAATCCTATGCGCTGATATCGGGACACTGTTTCCAGTACTGATCCTCAGATCACTTCCGGTGGTACACGAATCGATATAATATTGCTGAAGACTAAGGCTGTCTCTCGTTGCGTCATCCCAACCCCACGCGAATTGATCATACTTGCCGGTCATTTCATAGTACTGCTGGGTACGGGTTTTGGGTAGGTGATGAGTAAGTCCAGACAGGGTATCATCTGTTGTCACACCGTATGCCCAATACAGGTACTGACCATACCTGGTGAGCGAATCCCCCGGACTTGTCAGATCCTGAAAAGCATATGCCGACCAGTGGACCTGGTTGTAGTTCTGGAAATCAGTAGTGGCCTTGTCTCCGTTGCTGTTGGCCTTGAAATGCAATATCCAGGAAGCCGCTTCGAAGCCGAGAAAGACACCCGACTTGATCCTATTGCCATTGTAGAACTGACCCGCTCCGGGGAGTATGGCCGAAAACAGGAAGGCTTTCGCCGGTGATTTCGGCTTGAGAGTCTTATCGGTCTGATCGGAAGCCCCCGGGTCACCGATTCCTTCCTCACCGGCCGCAGCAAACCCGCTGCTGGAGCTCTTCAGAGCCGAAGTGACACCTTCAAATCTGACCTGATGAAATTCCTGTTCCAGAGCCGATTGCTTCAGCTCGATTGCCGAGACTCCGGAGACGGCTCCCAACAGAGCCACACATGTCATTACTGCCAACAAAAAGCACTTGTTCATTCCAATATCCCTTATTTGATCACTGCGATATCTGTAAACGCGGTCTTACTGTCGCCCGCGAAATTGACCTTGATAACACAACGATAGACGCCGGTGGCTACACTACTGCAATTCCAAATAACTTCGTTGTCTGTTCCCCCGCGTGTCTTGCCTTCAAGCTGTGCGACGCGCCGTCCCGACAGATCGAAAATGTTGAGCGTCACGCTGTTGGCGTCGTCGCCGAGATAGTACCTGATGGTGGTTTCATCCCCGCGCACCGGGTTGGGGTAGTTGTAAAACCGGGCGTCATCGAACACAGTCGAACCGGGAGTAACGTCCGGAAGCTTGCCCGTGTTTAGGGCAAACGTTCCGCCCGGGCCCCCGCCGTTCATCGGCCAGAAGTTGGTGGTCGAGTCGGCGTTGACTTCCCACGCATAGAACCATCCGTCGCCGCCCAGCCAGCCTAGCTTGCCGCCGGTGGAATCCCTAAACAGAACGGACGTAGTGCCTGATAGAGGCTGTCTTTGCTCCCCGCTGGACAGCGGGAAACCAAAGCTCAGACCGGGCTCGAACGAATAGAAATTACCACGGCTCGACGGGGCCACCACGGCCGGGCGATGCGCTGAGCCTATATCCGCGATCATCGGAGAGGCAATAATATTGGCGTCGGGGAACCGGTCATCGACCATGAGCGGAAAATCGGTTTTGTAGATCAAGTCGGCATTGAAGGCCAGCAATTCATTGAGACCACCCACCACAATTTCGGGATAGCCATCGAGATCAATATCTCCCGCTGAGGGTTGACTCAAAATCATATGGTCGGTCTCGCGATGGCTGAGAACGCTGAACGATGGAGTAGCGCCGCTACGATTTACGGTTATCAGAATCGCTTCACCGGTGGGCGTGAAGGCCGCGATTTCATAGTTGCCGTCAAGATTCATATCGGCCGCCACCGGTCCCCAAACATAAAGGCCAGCGAGACTATCGCTGAAGATGCTCAGATAAGAATTGGGTTCGGTCTTAGTGACCAGATATATCCAGGTTGAATCATCGGAAGCGTCCGCCGCCGTATCACACGCGATCACGACGAGATCGTTCCCCAGTCTGCAAACACCACGATAGAGATCTCTTTGCGGAAGGGCCCCCGATGTCCGGACATTGGCAGCCACCGCCCATCGATGAACGTAACCGGTTTCGGTGAGAGCGTAGAGAATCGAATCGCCGAACGATAAGGCTACCGGCAGGCCCTGGGTACCGAGAGAATCGAGCTTGTCGGCCCGTGCGTTTCCGTTTTCGTCAAGCGGCTCATACAACGTTACCCAGCCAGCTCCTGGAATAACGGCATGCGGGTAGCCTACGGCCACGAGTTTCGTGGTGTCGGAAGAATTCAGACTGCCGGTCACGGGACCGGCGGTAATCAGGATAGGCACCACATCGTATACCGGCACCGGCTGGACGGCCGCGGGGTTATCCGAAGACCCAACGTTCACCGAAGATGGCACGGTATCGTAAACGAGCGGACAGGCCGGACAGGGGTATTTCGATCGAACGAAATTTTCGCCACTACTTGTCATCACCGACAAATACCTTCCGGCCGCCATGATTATCTCATCGGTCCCGTCGCCGTCAAGATCGTCGGCAATCGGCGCGAGAGACAACTGCGGGAAACCGGCACGAACCGGGAATCCCTTGACCTGAAGGTCCGGTGAGAAATCGAATGTGGCGTGTTGCCGATCGTGACCGCCGGGGATGGGCAGCCGACCGATATTCTCGACATAGAAATGGGTCTGGTTGCCGGTATTGTCGATCGTCTGTGGATTGGAGTTGGGGGTGAACGCATGGGCCTGGTCGTCACGGTAGAAATCACCCTGATCACCATACCCGGCGTAATAGTTCCCGCCAAAATGAACGATCCCGTCAGCTTCCACCAGGCTTATGAATTTGCGATCATCACGGAGCCACTGCAAATGGTTATCGGCAAAGTTGTTCCGTCCGTCGCCAACATAGTCCAGCGCCTGCCACTTCCTCGTCCACATGGTAGATCAGCACTCCCGATCCGGGCATCAGGAAATCGTATTCACCCGTAAAGTTCCGGTCCGCGTCGATGGGTCCCTGGATGACACTGGTCTGCTGGTCGGCGAGAATGTTAGTGGTCTTCCCGTCGATCTCGTCTATTCGGTTCTCTATCAGATAGTATTCGCTTTCGGAAATCGGCAGGCGCGCAATCTTGAGCCCGGGCTCGGTTGTCAACTCAGCTGCGACCAGATCGACTCCGACCGTGTCCGCGCGAAAATCAACGACCTCATCAATTCCCAGGAAACCGCGCGACCAGGCATCGGGAAACACCGGCAGAGCACCGAAGACCTTGCCGGCGGGAAATCCGAAATCGATCCCGGTGCCAAAGCCGTTATTGTCCATCAGCGAGAAGTCACCCAATTGAGTGAAGAAATTCTCGGTGTCATAAAGGTCCACCAGACCAAGCTGGTGGCCGAATTCGTGCGCCAATACGGCATTTAGCGCTGTGATTCTGCCGTCCTGTACCGTGGTTTCCGGCATCATCAGGCCGGACCGTACCATGTTGCTGTCGTTGTCTACCCAGACCGTGTCGCCGAACTTGATGTAGCCGCTGAACAGGTCGAGACAGGTCCTGGGGAAACCAATATCATTCTGCGCGTCGGAACCGGCGTGAAAGAGAAAGAACGACTCATATTTTGAAAAGTCGATTTCCGGATCGAGCGTATCCGCCATCTTGATGCAGTCGACGAAGAAATTCTCCAGACCGCCCACCACCTGCGAGAATTCGCAGCGACCGTAATAACTCATGGGATGCGGCAACTGATAAACGGAATCGCGATAGGGCGGATAGATATCCCAGGCGATATGAATCTTCCCGCCCGACACCGTTTCCCAGTACCGGTTCAGCGCCTTCATGTGAGCATCGAAATAGAGCGAATCGTGCGGTGGTGGATCAATCAGATAACCTTCACGGACAACATACTCGGAGTCCGTAAGCGTATCGAGCGGGCGCGAGAGGTCCATGACACCACGACCGGTCGTATTGGGATCATCGGTGGTCTCGTACTGAAAATTGTATCGCAGAACGAGACAGTGGATGGTAGTGTCGAAGTCCGCAGCGAGAGCCTGTGACGGCATCTTCCAGCGGTCGGTCGTCGTGGGGACTAGACGCTGGTCGTTGCCTTCGGGCGTCAGGCAGCGGTGGCGGACAAGATTGGGGGTGGCCGCAGAATCGATCGAGCGACTCTTCGGCACCAGGAGTCGGCCATCGACACACCGCCCATTCTCAACCGAACCAAGGCAGAGTACGGCCCCGATCAAAAGCGAGGCCCACGATAGTCTTCCAATGACTTTGATCATGCGTAGGTCCTAAAATATGACTCGCATGGAGATACGCAAGGTATTAGCCAATGAAAATTCCTTCTGACTGGGAATATAGGCGAAGTCCATACTGCCCCAGGCGAACGGGGACAAGCCAAATCCGAGGGTCGGGGTCTTGATTGAACCTTCCTGATCGTAGATGTAACCGGCCCTGGCGGCAAAGAGATTGGCATAAGAGAACTCCGCTCCCCCGTTGAAGATCAACTCTTTGAGGTCGTCCTTACTGTTCTTCAACCCTACCAGTAGTTTGTTCGCTTCTACTGTGGCAATAAGGCTGGTGTATTCTGAGCGGAGGAATCGATAGGCGACACCTATCGCCAGGTTACGCGGCAAGTCATCCGACTGTGCAGCATCAATATAGGTCATTTTCGGACCGAGGTTGGTTATCGCCGTACCCAAGGTGAGACGTTCCGTCAAGTTCCAAAGCAGTCCCAGATCGAGAGCCACGCCGGTCGCCGTGCCGCTGCCCTGCTCGGCCCCGGCACCCTGCGGTGACAGACGTGAATAGATAATTTTGAATGACACACCGCCCTTGATCTTGTTGCTGAGCTGAGTACCCCACGATGCGCTCGCGGCGATGTCGTACGACTCAAAAGTACCGAGATCTTCGCCCGTCTCACCGGTGCGGGTAAACTTACCGTAGGAAATCAGCGTGATATTTCCGCCGAAAGTACCCCACCCTTCCTTGGGGGAAACAAACGACAGGAACGAATAATAGAGGTCGTCCGCCAATTCCGGCAGCCACTTGACATACATGAAGGAGAACTCGGAGTGGCCGCGTCCTTTAATGACCAGCTTTTCGTTGCTCGCGATCCAGCTCTCGCTTCCAAGCAGGCTAACTCCAACAATATTATCACGAGTGAGTCCGCGCAGCGACGTTCGTGCCCAGCGGCGGCCGTCAAATTCAATTAGACCGTTCTGGGTGGCGAAATACACAACTCGGCCGTCACCGCCGATACCATTGACCGGCTGAGCTGACGGGCGGGCGTACAGCTTGATTGATGATCCTTCGGCCAGCGTCCCGTCACCCAAATCATTCACATCGGTTAAGAGAGCGCGATAAATGGCGCGCTGTTCCTCATTCAGATAAGTACGACGGCTGACGAGCGAATCGAGGCTCTCGCCCGACGCGACAACGTGGTCGGAATATCCCGGAGCGATCCAGTGGGATCCGTCGAAGCAAAAGATACCGTAGCTGGTGCCGAGCCAGAGACGTTTCTGGGGGTCGGTAAATATGGCGGTCACCTGGCCCTTGACACTCGCTGCCAGCGGCACGCGAATCACGGCTCCCGGCTGCAACGGAGTATCTATCCCCGGCACACCCGCGGCGACTGGGGTTGCCGGGTCAGGCGTGGGCGGGACAACGGCCTCGGCCATCTGAGTCGAATCAGGCACAATCGATACGCTGTCGGCGGTTGCGGTCCGAGATGAATCGGGGCCAACCGACGTGCTGTCTACGGTCGCGGTCCGGGTCGAATCCGAAATGGCCGCAGTCGTATCGGCTGTTGCTTCCGACAGAATCGGAGCCTGGGTGACCTTGTATCGGTCGATGAAACGTTGCTTATCGATTGAGCCGCCATAGAGCGAAAACCGCGCGGCGATCCGCTCTATGGAATCATCCACGGCCACGGTGTAGTCGACCGCGTCGCTCCACATGCGGCCATCAAAATGGTACAGATTTGCGTCAACCACGGCGTAGAGATCGGTCAGTGATCCTCCGCCTACGGCTTGCACCGCTCCGGCGGGCAGACCGGCGTCTGCGGTAGTCAGGGGGCTCAGGCTCTGACCACGGAAGATCCCGACGCCTTTATCATAGCCAACGAGTATTGCGCCACCGGCCAGGTACATGCAACTGACGGCGCCGACCGGCTGACTGTCCGACGTCCATACCATCTCCCAATACCGACCGTTGAATCGCGCCAGTCCGTCAGAGGAGCCGATAAGAAGCACTTCTCCCGTGGAGGCAATCGTAGTGGGTTCGCTGGCAAATATCACGCTGTAAGGGACGCGTAAGATCTCCGGCAGGTAGCGGGCGCGCGAACGCTCCAAAGAAACTGCCAAACGATCGCACTCGGTACTGTTCAGAGTCCCGTCTTTCAAACCGTCCTTCAAATGACCCCGCACCTCGGCGACCCGGGTCCAGTTCACGCGGCAAGTTGCGAAACTGGCCACGAGTGAATCCAGATCAAGAGAGATGCTCTCACGGGAATCGTATTTCTCGGGCAGCGCAGACATGATACTGTCCCTCAACGACTCCAACTCGGCCAGAGTGCCCTGACTGTTGAGCACAGCAACACGCTCCACAATTGACTTCAACCGGGCTTCATCAGTAGTCCTGATGTAGCCCTTGACGATTTCTTCAATCGTCTGACTGGTCTTGGTGGCGAACACTTCTTCGGTGTTCCAGCGCTTGTTGTTGTACCGGATCAGACCCTGAGGAGTTATGGCCCAGATGTCATAGTCGAGATAGTTGCGGGTGCCGCCGGTACTCAGTGGCGCAAATCCTTTGATAGGCCTGAATGCGGCCGGAATATTGGCCTCGATCCAGGTGTCGGAAAGCGGGTAGTTGCCGAGTCCCGCCGGGTTCCAGTGAGTGGCGGTGGCATCGTCGGCGATCGCCACATAAGCTTCACCCATGCCGGCAGCTCGAGATCCCGGTGCGATTCTAAGGAATAATACGGCAGCATTGGAAATGCTCGCCAGCGCGTCGCCCGCGAGGCCCAGAGCAAGAACCAGGATTGCTGTCACCAATACTAAAGGCTTGATGTTCATCAAATGCTTCTCCACCTATCTACGGTTACTGTTCATCTTGTTCATCAGTTCAGCACCACCAGCTTACCGAACTTCTCGACATCGTCACCTGCGGCCGCACGGGAAGCGACCACGCGATATATGTAAACTCCGGCACCAACCCGGTCCCCCTCATTATCGCGACCATCCCAGACTATTCCAGTGGCCGCGTTGGGGTACCGATCCGCCTTTAGATCATATCGGCTGGTTGTCCATATCTTCTTACCGGATAACGTGTAAACGCTGACATTTAGCTCCGCGACCGACTCTGTCAGCTCGAAATAAAAGGTCGTGGAGGCATTCATCGGATTGGGGTGATTCAACAAGTCCCGGAGAGCCAATTGATCGGAAGTGCCTATTTCCGCGGAAAATTCGACCATCGAGGCGTTGTTGACATTGTCCCAGGCCTTGATCTTGAACTGATGCCGTCCGGGAGCAACCGTCGCCAGCGGAAAAATCAGCCGACCGGTCGTGTAACTGTCGCGGTCGAATTCGAACAAGCCGTTCAGGTTATAGCTCTCGTCCAGCTTATCATCGATTACCAGAGTGATGCCGTGACCGATCGCGCCCGCCAAATTCAGCCCGGAGCTGTCGGTCAGTCGAACCAAGAGACTGTCACCCAGATCAAGAAAATCGCCGTCGCGTATTGACCCGCGCTTAGTCGACCCGCAAATGATCTCCGGTCCTTCTGCGTCAGCCACCTGGCTCTGCCGAACGCTTACCGGTAGGCTGTCGACAATTCCCGCGGCGTCAATGCCGCCAAGGATGGCATAGGCCGAAACGCGCGCACTGACGCCACGGTAGCCGATATCCAGTGGAGTAACAAACTGCAGACGGAACTGTCCGTCTTCAATTGTTGCCGTACCCCGGAAAATCGCCGGACCGGCCACCCAGTAACGAATCATATTGGTATCGTTGACCAGATGATATGAGTGCTGTCGCTCGGAATCATAGACTGTCAGGAACAAGTCACCGTTCCCATTGTAAGGTGTACCGGATTCATCGACTATTCGACCTTGCAGAGTAGCCAATTGCAGCGCCACGAGACTGTCCGGTGCCTCTGCAAACTCGACCCGGTACCGAGGCAGACCCAGACGGAGCAGCGGATCGCCAAACAAGGTGTAGGCGCGATCGTTGTCGACCCGACGAGGAATCGAGTCCGATGGGTTCGGATACTGGCGTCGCACCTTGGCAGTGAACAACGCCTCGCCGATCGAGAGTCCGGAGTTGCCGAATAGAGCCTCGTAGACGGCGCGGTTGAACTGGGCGTTATCAGCGGCGTAAACGAGACGGGTGGCCGAAATAACCGCGATGGCTCCACCGGTCGCCATCTTGAGCAGGTCTTCACCCATCCCCTCGCCCTGCGGATCGTCGAAGAAGCCAATATCACATGAGGCGGCATATACCAGCGGGAGACGATCGATATTGGTGAGGCGAGGCAGGTCGGCGGACCGTTGAAAGACATGTTCATGGGACCAGACATCCGGATTACCGTGTCCGACATAATTGACGATCAACGTGCCGTCGTTAAAGGCCCCGACGATAGCGTCATTGACCGCCGGCTTTTCGCGATTTACAAACGGGTATTCCCAGAGGTAGATCTTTTCACGGCTGAGCAGCCGGGGGACGTACTCCTTTTCAAGCGTTTCGGTCTGGGTCGTATGGAAGGTCTCGTTATCCCGGTCGCCGGAATGTTCGTCGTCAGCAACCAGCGTGATCCTGGTCCGCCAGGTTCCAAAACCGGTCGATGACTCGTATCCGCGAATCTTGGCCATGATATCGTCGATCTCCGTGGTCGTCCGCACCGGCCAGCGCGCCGTCATCATGTCGTAGCCGTGATCGTGATCAGAGTCGAGAATGCCGTAGCTGCCGAAGTAGACGTAGTTGTCATCGCTGTAAGTACGGTCGGTCGGACGGATGAACGACGGCACCCAGTTGGTAATGCCGGTGCCGAGACGATCGAGATAGTCATAGGTGGCGTCGCCGACAAACAGAACTCCGGATGGTGCCGGGGAGGGATAGTTTTCGTAAGTGTATTTGAGAAAGTCGCGAATCGCGGTCGGGTCGTAAAGACCGTAGGAGAAATTATCGATGATGTCGGGAACCGATACCACCTGGATGCTCGTGCCGCCGGCTTCGCGATAAGCCACATAATCGGCCAGAGTCGAAACGAACTCGGGGGCAGTCACTATGATCAGATCGGTCTGGTGTGAGGCCACGCGAAGTTCGGTCACTGCCGCCCGCTGAATCTGTTCCGGTGCAGCGGCCTGGCTCAGAAGATCACAGTAGAATCGATTCGTGCTGTCTAGAGCCAATGCGGTATGAAAAGTCAGGTAGCCGCCAGAACGCTGGAAACCGGTAATGACCGACGGATGCAACGGGTCAGATATTTTCAGAACCGTCGGTGTCGAAACGAAAGCATCGACAACCTGGACATCGGCCTCTCCCCCAACCCCACTCAGAGCGAAATCTATGCGATTGGAAACAGGCTGTATCGAACCATGATAAGAAACTTCGACGTAATCAAGAAACGGCGAGATGGTTCCTGATACCGGCGTCAATTGCAGATCGAATCGATTAAGACCGGGAGTCCCACCGATAAGAGCGCGTGTGTCATACCGGCAAGATGTGCTCAGACAGCCATTTTCAGTAGCTGGAACACTGTTGACCGACAAATCGATCCCCTGGCCGTTCTTGCCTACAACATAGACATAGGCCGAATCGGAATCGATCGCGCCTGGAGTGGCCACCTGCATAGTGACACTGGTCTCGGAGCTCCAATACCAATTGTAGTAGTCCCAGATATGTCCGTCGGGTTCCACGCCAATCAAATTGTCCTGTTCGAGATGCACGTTATTCCAGCACTGATCTACTAGATCGCCCCCAGCAGGGGCTCCGCCGATCTCGGCCATGCGCTGCGGTAACGAACTGAAATTCCCCGATACCGCCAGCCAGTACACATTCTGTGTGGTGTAGACATTGTTTACATACTTTGGCGTTCCATCAGCCTCGTAAGTCCAGCGGCTGGGCGCTTCACCGTAGAAGAAGAGTTGGTCGGTAGAACCGAAGTCTCCATCACCACCGTCGAGCACCAACAGAGAAATTTCCGTGAATTGCGGCCGTGGGTCGGCGTTTTCCACTGAATTGGGAAGCCCTCCCGCATTGAATATCCGGATCGAATCGGACTTCAAACCGCTTAGCGAAATTCCGGCTGTCTGAAGTTGAGCTCCTGTAATGCGAACCAGACCGGTACGACTGACCGTAACTTTGTACCATTCAGCCGCGGCCGTGAAATCACCCGGAGCCGCAGCCAGCCCCATGGCAGAGGACTGACTCCGACGGTACTCCACCGGCCAGCTACGAGCAACTTCGTAGTTGGCCAGCGATGCCGCCCAGATTTTCTCGAATGCCGGATCTTTCGAAGTGCTCAGAGCCGCCGACTGACCCACACGGTCAAATCCGATCTCGACTTCCAGTTGCCCGTACACTCCACCGCCGGAAACCGGCTGGAGATTGACTCCGACCGTTTGACGGCCGCGCGTTACCACCGGACGTGACACTTCGGCCAGAACCGAATTAGCATTTTCAGAAGCGGACGAGGCCTCTACAATCAGTTGATGCGGATTGCTTCCCACCGCCGACAGCACTCGGGCCGAAGAACCACAAGGAACGGCGATTTGGATAGTCCGAGCGAGATCCCCTGTATTGACCGAGCCACTGTCTGCCAGACGGGCAGCCAGATCGGACTCAAAGGAATAGGTGAATCGAAAGCCACTTTCCGAAGAAGACAAAACGGTGAGATTGGTGTCTGCTCCCCAGACTATGATGGGATAGAATAGCGATACGAAAATGAATGCAAACGTCTTATACCGAATGATTTCCATACTGGGACAAATCCCAGCCCTGGAACCGAGTCGATCTACAACCACGGTCAACGGGCTAGTGTTTCAAGCCTTCTTTAGCTTTATTCAACTACACAATCAAAGCTTTAACCGTAGGACTATAGATCGGACTCCTTTCAGTCAGTATAAACCTCGTTAGTATATGAAGTTCCCGTCGTTCTGTCAACCGATCAGTCGGGAAATCTCAGTAGGCAACTAGCAATTGAGCGGCCATAATAAATTGTATCAAATCGAATTCTCCAGATCGCCGGCCAAAGCGGTTGCGGGGGTTGCAGTTACAAAACCGCCGAGAAAGCCTCCCCCGAATGCCCAACAACCGCTTTCTCTGCAGAAGTCTGCACAAACGGCCCCTAAGTATTTCTCAACGAGACTGTTTTAGTTCAGTTTCCAACTCCAAGCTGGCGTCCTGGGCCTTATTCCCCAAAAGCTGCAACTGGTTCTCGAACTCATCCCTCGTGCCGTTGGGATAGAATACGGCGCTGTAGATTTCGAGATACAGGTCTCGGTATTTCGTAAGTTTGTCCTCCGCGCCCGAGTCGAGCGACTTGGTATCATGAATCAGACTGACACCATACTCCAGAACGTCCTCGTACGCTTCCAGCATGGGCAGATCAACCTGGGTCGATCGTTCGACCATCGCTCGGATCTCTTCCACCGGAACCTGAGAGCCCCGGCGCTTGCTTTCGTCACGCCAGGACCCGTTGACCTGTTCGCCGTACCTGAGAAAACGCGTCGTGGTGCTGTCCATGAAGGTCTTGAGCATATCGGCCTGCTGCACGGGGGTGGCGGATTGAAGTCGGTCGGCCCACGTGGTCTTGAAACGTCGACCGGAATCTTCGGACTGCTGCGTGACTTCAGTGTCAGTCATTGGTCCGGTTTGAATGTGCACGGCACTGCATCCGACAAACATTCCGGTCAACCCGATCAGAAAGAACAAGAAGAAGCTTCGCTTTGTCATCCGACCTTCACTCCCTCCGGTTGGTAGACGTCGAGATCGCAGGTGAAGTGGCGAAGGTACTGCGATTGTCTTGTCACCTGATATCCCTTCAAAGTCGACTTGCGCGTAGCGATTCTTTCGGCGCAGTCGGCGATATAGTCGATTTGAGAGTTGGTATACACCCGCCTCGGCAGACACATCCGCACCAACTCTTTGGGTGCATAGAATTCCTTGCCGGTTTGAGGATCGACTCCACCGAACATCAGACTGCCGATTTCAACCGTTCTGACTCCACCCTCTAAATAGAATTCAACCGACAGCGATTGACCGGGGAATCGGCCGGGCGGGATGTGCGGAAGGAATCGCCCTGCATCGACAAACACGGCGTGGCCGCCGGTCGGCTCGATAATAGGCATCCCGGCTTCTTTGATCTGTTCACCAAAATAGCGCATCTGTTCGATACGAAAATCGAGGTAATCGAATTCGAGGACTTCTTCCAGACCGACCGCGAGAATCTCGAGATCGCGTCCCGCCAGACCGCCGTACGTCAGAAAACCCTCGATCAGAATCAGATTCTGGATCAACTTCTCGTAAGCCGGCTCGTCATCGAGCGTAATGAACCCGCCGATGTTCGCCAGGCCGTCCTTCTTGGCCGACATCATGGCGCCGTCGCACAGCGAGAACATCTCGACCGCGATTTCGCGAATGCTCTTGCCCGCATAGCTGGGTTCGTCGCGCTTGATGAAATAGCAGTTCTCCGCGAATCGGGCGCAGTCGAAATAGAACCGAATACCGTGATGATGACATATCGCTGAAGTCTCGCGGATATTCGCCATGGACACCGGCTGGCCCCCGGCAGAGTTGTTCGTGACGGTCATGATCACCATGGCGATCTGGTCCGCTCCTTTGTCGCGGATGAACTGCTCCAGCGCAACCGTATCCATGTTTCCCTTGAAAGGAAGTGGCTCATCAGATTTGCTTTCAGCGCACGGCAAGTCGATCGGAATGCCGCCCTTGTGCAGGCAGTTGCCCCTGGTGGTATCGAAATGGGTGTTGTTCGGGACGTACTGACCCGGCTTCATCAAGTTGCTGAAGACCAGATTCTCGGCCACTCGTCCCTGATGGCAGGGGATGACAAACCGTTTGCCCCAGATGCCGCGAACGGCGTTTTCGAACTTATGGAACGACGTTGCTCCGGCGTATGACTCGTCGCCGAGCATAAGCGCCGCCCACTGGCGATTCGACATGGCGGAAGTGCCTGAATCGGTCAGCAAATCCAGGTAGATGTCTTCGGCGTTGATCTTGAAGAGATTGTAATGGGCCTCGGCGATCAGTCTCTCGCGTTCGTCACGGGAGCGCAGCTTGATCGACTCAATGGCCTTGATGCGATAAGGTTCGGATGGTTGGCGATGTTTGCTCATGAGTTTCTCCTTTCCGGGTTAGATAGTGTACCAACCTAGGGTTCAGGAGAGACTCTTAAGTGATTTCTTTGACCCGGCGCCGATGGTACTCCAGTGCCAGATACTCAAGCTTGTTACATACGCTAACCATTGCCGGGAATCTAATGTGTTCAGCAAAAAAAATCAACCGTGTTCGTTTGGGGATTTGAAAGTCCCCTACATCGTCATCGCGAGGCCGCCTTGGCGGCCGTGGCGATCTCAACTCCGTGGGCGGCAGACCTCCTGGTCTGCCCCTTGAAATGGGGCACACGAGGACGTGTGCCGCCCACACATATACCCGGCAATCAATGCACTCCCCGATTCAAGATCAACCACGATCGATAGTGGTTTTCTTGCGAGCCATTATGCGCTTCTTGGGCGACCAGAGATATTTGGCGAGATCGATCCGCCCTCCATTTCCGAACTTCACCCCCTCTCTTTCGAGCAGCACTTTCTGCAATTCATACCCCTGTCCCCGCTTCAGCGAAATCTTCCCCTGAGAATTAATCACCCGATGCCAGGGCAGATTCTCTTTCTCCGATGCCGTATTGAGCGTCCGCACTACTTGTCGCGCGGCACGCGGGTTTCCCGCCATCGCCGCAACCAGCCCGTAA
Source organism: uncultured candidate division Zixibacteria bacterium (assembly GCA_963735035.1). GTDB lineage: Bacteria > Zixibacteria > MSB-5A5 > GN15 > FEB-12 > JAGGTI01. The sequence continues at coordinate 244,047 of CAVTJJ010000006.1, read as the reverse complement.
GTCACAACTTTCCCGCGGGGGACTTTCTTTAGAACAGCAATCGTACGTTGATGGAGTTCAGTAGCCATTTGGTCCCGCCCGGTTGCGCTATTAGCGAAGGCGCCCGTACACGGGCTATTTCGCCGTCAATTCCTCAGCGATCAGTTCCGTAATGACATCATTGTCATAGTATAGCGAATGTCGAAGCCGAACCTGAGACATTAAATCCCGGCCCGCCGTTTCCAGAGCGTTCTTGAGCGACGCCACATGCCGGTCTTCACCCGGTGCAGCCTCTTTCAACTCGACCGGCTGAGCTGTAGCCAGAGCGAGGCTAAGACGTTTCTTTTGGATCGACGGCCGAAGCTCCTCGGTGACATCTCTCCGCGTAACAACCGACTTTGGATACTCGCGACCTTTGTCCAGATCGGCCATCTCATAATCGAAGAACAAGAGTTTGGTTTTCGCAAAACCGAGCGCTGCCCGCTCCAACACGACCTCCACACACCTGAGGATCAGTCCCACCGCGATAGGTCGAAAGAGCAGCCGTTCCAGAAATAGTCGAACCGGGCTTAGCCTGGCGCTAACAAATTCCACGTAGAGTTGACGTGGCGCCGAACAGACAGATAAAAGCAGAGCGGCTTCGTCGAAATGACTTGTGAACAATACGGCCGGATGATTTCGAAGAATCTTTCGAGCGGTCGCAGCTCTCGGTCCATATACCTGGCCGGCCCATCGCCCGGTCATCATCGAAAACGGAGCCACGGCGACACGCCACACGAAATCCCCCACCTCCGCCAGCAAATAGAAAAGCCAGCCATAGAAGATGATGATCAGGGGTATCGCAGGCGCGATCCACTTGTCCGAAAACTCTGCACCGGCAGTCGGGGCGGTTGGCGTAGTCAGGCCAGCCAACTGCAGAGCAGAAATGACACCCTGAATCAGTAAGTAAGATCCGAAAAGCAGGATGATAGTAAGCATTACATAGGCCACCACCAGACGCAGGAGACGAAGAGATGGTTTTACTGCCAGCAACGGAGTCCCAAGCAGGATCACGCGGCCAATTTCGATCTTGTCGGGAAACCGTCGCAAAGCCTCCAGCACTACATTGCCGCCATGGGAGTGAGCTACCAGATTGACCCGCAAGCGTCCGCGCCCTTCGGCTTCGCACTGGTCGGCCATTAGTTTCAGGGAGGCAATCAATTTTCGGGAGCCGGTCTGTCGCGCCTTGTGGCGATTCTCTCCCGACCAACTGAAAGCATCGTATCCGAATCCGCAATCCAGTAACGGTTTCCACACACTTCCCTGAAGGCCGCGTTTGGCGAGCGCGACTTCCAGACGGTCGGCGAATGTCCTATTCTCGCCCTCTCCCAAGCGCCACCAGGTCTCACCAGCGGCAAAGGTCCCGTGAATAATCAATGTCACTGTCTTTGGAGCCGCCTTCAAATTTTGTTCGGGAGACATACAAGCCACCTTCATCGCAAGTTCAAGATCATCTCGGACGAGCTACATCACGCTTTGTGTCGTTTGTGCCACGGGCCCAGCGGACCAGTGGTCGCCGCCGTCTCTCCTACTCTGCCCCAGGCACCCGCATAGTCGCGCCAGGGTTGGGAAAGCAGACTGGCCAGGTTCTGCGATGTATCCCAGGCATAACCGCCATCCACTACTTCGTCCTCGAATCCCAGAATCAGCTTGCGATTACCGGGCGTCGGGTAGGAAGCATGCGTTCCCTTAGCAGAGAAGACAATTACTTTGTCACCCAACGTCCTGAGTTGATCCACAGGTAGAAAATTCACCGGCTCTTCGTGACGGGCGAAGTGCACGCCGATAATCTTGTCGTTTTCGAATCTCATCGTTACATGCTCCCAGTCGCCCTGATGATCAATCGTGGCAGGCGCTTCGTTGTAGCCCATAAACCACCAGTAGCTGATCCTCTGAAATTGTTCGACCTTGATGCCGAAAAGGTCACGCTCTTTCTTGGGAATCTTCGAGGTATCAACCGCACATTGGTAGTAAAACACGGGCACATTTCCGGTTGGATCGGGATGACCGGACGGCTTGCCCTTCGGTTCCAGGAAGACATTCCAATGACTACCACGGTTACAGTCGCGCGGCCTTCGGTTCTCGTCGTTCTTCCAGACCGTGTACCGGTTGATGAAATCCACCGGGATGTCATAATATTCAGGAGCGTCCTTGTCGCCGTCGATCCACTGCTTGACTCGCTTGTTGTACCCCTGATCGGCACCGAGACCTTGATGGTGTCGAAAACGGGACTGTTTGATGAACTCTATTGGATCCATCGGCCAGCAAGTTTCATTGGGGTGCAGTTTGAGAATTGGCGCCATCGCCCGGATTTGTTGAATAGTGAGTGCCATACGCCCTCCTTGGAACTTTGTTGCGCGGCAATCCGCTCCGGGTGTGAAATAGCGGATGTGATGATCGCTGTCAACCAGCAATTATGAGAGTGGTTGTAATCGAGAAGAGGAAATTAGATCAGGAGGCTTGTCACCGTGCCCGGCAGATGTCCACATCTGCCGACTTCACTGAAGCGCCCCTCGTCACCCCGCCTGCTCGCCTACCAGCAGCGCGCGCGCCAGACGGGCATGAAGTCCCCCCAGACCGCGAGCAGCGTGCATCAGAAGCACAAAGAGGATCACACCTAAAAATACCGCGACCGGCATCAGGTTGTCGGGCATATAAATCCGGTAGTGCTCGAGCGTAATGAACGGCATATTAAACGCATACCGCAGAATCGGACTGGCAATCAGTGTCAGCGAGAATGTCAGAAGTACCAGCGTGATCGTAAAGTAGACTATACCTAGCGGCAGCTGGAGCATCATGTAAGCAACCGTCGTCCACGTCCGCTTGTCGGTCGCCAGAATCTTGAATTGAACCCACCATTTAAGACCTGGCTGTGAAAAAATCGCGCGGCGTGGCATCCGCACCCCCAACAGACCTTCGATGATCCGCCCTTCCACCAGCGCGATTCCCCGGAAAGACATGAGGAACAAGTAGGCAATGGGCAGGCCAATAATAAGAATCAGCATACCAATAGACAGATAGATACCCGTAGACACCCAGGTGAAATAGATAATCCCGGTGATCATGGAAATGAACATGTACAAGAGCGCCCCCCAGGCGCGAGGATCATAGACGATTCCGAAGAACCGCGAGCTCGCCGAGCGCTCGTCGTATTTCTCCGGCACGGCCAGCGACGGGCGGGTGCGCCCTTCGACGTCGCGATAGGCGGCCGCTATCTCGGCCGGCGTGCCGTATCGGGCGATTACTTGCGCCACTGCGTCAACTTCCGACATCTCCGGTCGTTCGGCCAGCGCCCCGGCGAGGGCCGTGGTCAGATGGTCTTCGGTATCGGTAAGAGCGTCGACGATCGTAGCCGGATCGGCCCCGGCCAACTCGTGACGAAGCTCTCTCAAGTATTCGCCAATGCTATTCGTCATGTCGTATTCCTTCCAAAGTCGATTCCACAAAAGTCCTGGTACGGTTCCAGATTTCGATCCATTGTCGCAGCGTGTCTCGCCCCGCCGGGGTGATTTGGTAGTAGCGACGCGGCGGCCCCGACACCGATGGCTCCACCCGGCTCTCCAAGAGACCGCCTGCCTCAAGCGACCGGAGAACCGGGTATAACGCCCCCTGCTTGACGGGGACCTCGTCACTGCCTGTATCTAGATGTTTGGCGATCTGGTAGCCGTACATCGGTTCAGTCGCCTGACCCAGAACGGTCAGAAGGACCAGCGCGGCGGTGCCGGAGTTGAGTTCCTTCTGGAACTTTCTATCTATTAACTCGTTGTCTGGTAGCGTCATATATCTACTTCCGGGCCTTCCAGCCTGGCCCGACTGGGGTTTACGATACTATTTACCAAGTTCTACGCTAAGGTCAAGCATATTGTTTCATAAATAATAGTACTTAATTAGTAATAGTAGGGCGGTGCTGCTTCAAACCCGCCGTTGTGGTTGCGTCGGGTCTTGTTCCCGGTTGCAGAAGGCAAGCGGGAATGTGACCTGACGCCCATTGTCTCCACTGTGTGGCACTTGCTTGCTCGCAATCGCGAGTGGACATAGATTCCCCCGCCGCGGCGGGCGGGAATGACGGTGCTACGAACCGTTTGAAATAGTAGGGTGGATTTGCCTCAAAGCCGCCATAGTCATGCGTATGAAACTTCAGGTCAAACGCGAATCCTACACAACTGGTGGGCCACCCAATCGAAGATGGGTGCCCCGCCTAAAGCGGGGCAAGACAGAGAGCGGAGTGCATCCCACCCAAAGGGTGGGCCACCTGCCGAGACGGTTTCTATTCTAGAACGACCAGTTGATTATAGGAAAGACCGGGAACTGACCGCCCTGCTTGATGATGTTGACCAATCCGATCTGCAGACCGTGCATGGTCATGGCATAGTTGACAAATCCGAGTTGAAATCCGTTGGCGTGGCCGGCGTAGTTCACAAAACCCCACTGGAATCCCTCGAAATTCCCCTTCGTATAGTTCACCACCGTATTCTGCCAACCCATAAAGTCCGCTTCGACAAAACCGACCAGCCCGAATTGCACACCCTTGGACATTCCTGACGTACAATGACTGACCAGCCCCCAATCCAGGCCGGTGACATGCGTGTTCTTTCCGTAGATCAGACTAAGCCGGACACCTGCTATGGCCGAAGCCTCCGGAACAAGTTGAACCGGCGAGAACAACGAAAGCTGGATCGGCTTTTCCTGCGCCAGAATCGGTTGTGCAACGAGGATGAAAGCGAGGACGGCCACCGCGATCAGACTGCAATTTTTCTTGGACATCTTTTCCTCCTTTGTGTTGATACGAATTATAGAGGGGCGCTCAGTTGGAGCAAGTATGAAATTGTGTGGCATATGGGAGACCCACCATAAATGGTTGGCCACCGGCCGATGGTGGTTGCGTCAGAGCCTGCCCCGACTTGATCGGGGGGCCTCGTCGTATTTGTGGGCGGCAGACGTCCTCGTCTGCCCCTTCCCGATTCGAATCGAGCTACCCACAGCAGAGCTGTGGGCTACCAGTCTTACTTTGCAACCATTTCGACCAGTTTACGTGCTCTCCTACCCATGCCTAAGGCGGAATATCCGAGCGAAACCAGAAGAACAATGGATAGCGATACAACTGTCCAGAAACCACTTATAGATCCGCTTGACCAGTTCCACCACGAATCAGCAGCCCTCGCCAGTAAAACAAAAGCAATGCCTACAGCCGTATTCCAGTACCAAATGCGGGTTAGAATTGCATAGTCTATATATGTGCGAAGCCTTTCCGCGCCAGGCGAACCGTCCTTGCGCATCTTAGCAAAATGCCATCCATAGTGTTCCCAACCCTTTCCGTTGCAACACCTACACCTTTTGCAGCGAGCAAGCAACTGTTCAAGGGCGTGCCCGAGTCCGTTCGCGATAATTCCCAATCCCCAAATCCACCCTGCTACTTCAATAGCGGGGATATCTGAGCGAAAACAATTTTGGTAGAGTAGAACAATTAGTAGGAAAGCCGTCGCACCTGGCATAATCGTGCAGAATAGCAAGAGCCTACTGATCAGCGACAGAAAATCACTCATTCACACGTCCTTTGACCTGTCATCATGATTAGATTTCTTCGAAGCTTTTCCCCTTCCGCCTGAAGCACTGAATGTCGTGCTCTTCAGCGAAGTTGAGTGCATCCTCATCAAAATCAGAGCCGCTGACCATTATGAGGATTGACGGCTTCCATTTGGCGCCCTCATTCTCAATTACATCCTCAGACGAGGATATTAACTTCTGAACTTGAGCTCTCTTCACATTGGACTGTCTGTCTTTACATTCGACCCAAGCAAAGACTTCCGACTGGCGCTTTCCCGCATAAGCCAGGACAATTGCGAGAGCTCCCACTATGAACATTGCGTATGCAGCAAGCGAAGGATTAATGCCGCCAATCAGGCCTTCGAAGAATGTGCTTACAGCTCGAAATTCCTTGGGTAAAAGGAGAGTCGCGATAGCCACTAACAGCAGGAATATCCCCACCCGTGTAAGCGGCTCCCAACGCCTTTCATATTTCATCCCCTTCACGTCAACTTCGTAATTTCTCTGAGCAACGCGCCCTGTTACTGGGACTCGGAGCTTCACACTATCATAGCCAAGCCGTCGCACCATAAACTCCGAGAATTCCCTTTCGAGACTCATTCCCTTCGGTAGATTCTGCTCATCCATCGATCTTTCCCCGTCAACTCAACCAAGTTCTACCCAATATTGGACATGAGACTCGGTTTGTCAAGATTTCTGTCTCTGGACCTCTTTGCGCGTCCACCTACACCCCAATCTTCTTCAGCGTCTTGGGGATGTCTTCGAACGTGCGGCAGGCGTGCGCACCGGCCGCCGACAACGCGTCCAGCTTCTCCTGCGCCGTCCCCATTTTCCCTTCCACAATCGCACCCGCGTGGCCCATCCGTTTTCCGGGCGGCGCATAGATGCCGCCAATCATCGCGAGCACCGGCGTTTTCATCTTGCGAATCGTATCGCACGCCTGTTCTTCATAGACGCCGCCGATCTCGCCCGTCATCACCACCGCTTTGGTCTTGTCGTCCTGCTCGAACTTCCAGAGGATTTCCGCGAACGTCGATCCCAGCACCGGGTCGCCGCCCAGCCCCACACAGGTGGTCTCGCCGTAGCCTGTGCGGGTGAGCGTGTCGGCCACATAGTACGTGATCGAGCCGGAGCGCGAAACCGTGCCGACCCGTCCGGGTTTGAACGCGATATCCGGCATGATGCCGAGATTCGCCTCGCCCGGCGTGATGATCCCCGCGGTGTTGCCGCCGATGACCGTCGCGTTGTGCTTGATCGCTTCTTCGCGCACCACCAGCATGTCCTGAATAGGAATGTGTTCCGGCACGACCACGAGGAACTTAATCCCCGCGCGGATGGCTTCGATAGTCGCCTCTTTGACAAACTGCGCCGGGAGGAAAATCACCGACGTATCCGCGCCGGTAGCTTTGACGGCATCCTCGACCGTGTCGAACACCGGCTTGTCGAACACTTTCTGGCCGCCCTTACCCGGCGACGTGCCGCCGACAATGTTGGTGCCATAAGCAAGCATCCGCTCGCAATGAAACTTGCCCGCGCCGCCGGTGATCCCCTGCACGATCACTTTGCTTTTCTTGTCAACCAGGATAGCCATTACCGACCCCTTTCGATCCGCGCCAGCTCGACCGCCCGTTTGGAGATTTCTTCGATCGGCGTCTCGATGCCGTGAAATTCGATCTTCTCCATCAGTTTGGGATTCTCCTTTTTTGCCTCGTCGAACAACCGTACGCCTTCCTGCCACATGTTGCCAGTCATCCGGACTACCATCGGCTTGGACAGACCATGATTCTTGAGGAACATGACCACGCCCTTGGCGAAATCGTCACACCGGCTGATACCGCCGAATCGGGCGCCAAAGATCGCTTTGACGTTCGGATTTTCATCGAGCAACACCAGCATCTTCGCAATATTCTCCGGGGACGGTCCACCGCCGGAATCCATGAAATTGGCCGGCTTGCCGCCATAGTAATGTATGAAGTCGTTCCCCATAATGCCAAATCCCGCCCCTCCGGGAAACATGCCGATATCGCCGTCGAGGTCGAGATATGGGATATCCCACTCGGTCGCCTGTCTTTCGCGCGGGGTCAGCTCGCCTTCTTCGTGGCGCTTCTCGATCCCCTGCTCTTTGAGCTCGGGATGGCGGAACAGAGCGTCGTCGTCGAGCGAGATGCGCGAATCGGCAGCGATCAGCTTGCCGTCTTTGGTCAAAACGAGCGGGTTGATCTCGGCCATTTTGGCGTCGTACGCTTTGAACAGCGTGAACAGATTCTGAATGATCGTGCTCGCGGTCTTGGTCAGTTCGGCCGGGATGCCGATTTTCCGGGCGATGCTGTACGCATCGAAACCGTAGAGCGGTTCATGGATCGAGTACGACATGCGTACGATCTTGTCCGGATGTTTAGCGGCGGTTTCTTCGATATCCATCCCGCCTTCGCCGGACGCGATCACGACAATTTTGTAGTTGGCGCGGTCAATCGTGACGCCGAGGTAGTATTCATGGGCGATGTCGAGTTTCGGCTCGATCAGCAGCCGTTCGACCGGAAAGCCCTTGATGGTCAGTTTGAAGAGTTGTTCCGCCAGAGTTCGGGCCTGATCGGGATCGTCGGCGACTTTGATACCGCCGGCCTTGCCGCGTCCGCCGGTAAGAACCTGCGATTTGAGCACCGCCGGGCCGAGGGTCTTTACTATGTCGTAAACCTCATCGGGAGTTGCGGCGATTCGTCCTTGCGGAGTGGGAATGTGAAATTGCTGGAAGAGTCTTTTGCCTTCGAATTCATACAAACGCATACGGTCATCCTTGCTGGAAGAATTGTATCATCGCGCGAGTCGGTTTTGGCTCAAGAAAGCGGATTGGGCGGTCCTGTCAACTGGTAAAGAAAGCGCCCGATAGGCCTTTACTCTCCACCAACGGTCGTTTAGATTGAACCAGGAGCGTAAACTGCATGCGAATGCATCGTTGGTTTGCTTTGTTATTGGCGTTGACTGGAACGGTGTTCGGAGCCGGATCGCGGACACCTGCGCCCGCCAGTTCTGGAATACAGGCAGACGGGGAGCCGGACTACGACGGAGCCGTGCATGGACTCGGCCGGTTACGCTTGTGGGTTTCCAACGATGGTTCGTTCAACGGAGCCGAGTATCCCAAAGGATCGTACAAGTTCTACCTTTCCGGCGCCAACCTGGTAATCGGAGCCGTTCAGGGGGGCGACACCCTGGTCGTTCAAAGTTTCGAGCCGGCTGCCGCACCCCATGGCAAGATCATCGAAACTTCCAGCATGGATCCTAACCTCCCGTGGTATGACAGTACGTCGGCCCATCAAGACTGCATGGCGATCTACTATGACACCTGTACCAACTGTGGCAACTATCATCCGCTGAATGTCGAAGTCCGGGAACGCTCGCGTTCCTGGGTATATGAATACGCTCAGGATCTGGTGCTCTTTGACTATGCTGTCAAGAACGTCGGTTCCCAGCGCCTCAGTCGGGTTTACATCGGCGTCTATGCCGATGGTGATGTCATGTCCCGGGCGCCCGGGATGGACCCAAACGGCGCCGACGATGACATGGTCGGGCTCTTGGAGAAATTTCCCGCCACTTATCTGCCCGACGGCTGCCCGCCCGATACCGATGCCTTCAACATTGCCTGGACGGCGGACAACGACGGTAACATGAGGAGGCCGCAGCAGGAAGTTCATCTTTTGGATATTACCGGCTTGATGTTCATCAGAACTCCCAGAGATTCCGAGACCGTTACTTTCAACTGGTGGTCGGGTTCATGGAGAGATGAATTCAGAAACTTTGGCCCACAGAAGCGTATCACTTATCGACCGTTGGTGCGAGGCGGTCTGGGTGTTCCCTATACCAATGAAGAGTGGTACCATTTCCTGAGCAACGGTGAGCGGGACTACGACCAGGCTTTTCAGAGCACCATGTTGAGTTTTGATCCTGACTGGGTTCTGCCACCGGAGGACGAGATGGATTCGGTCCTGACCGGACTGGACCCTCGCTATATGGTATCAGTCGGACCGTTTGGCCTCGACCCCGGCCAGACGATCAAGTTCACGACTGCCTTCGTGGCGGGTAAGAGTTTTCATCGATACAATTATATAGATCGCCTGCTGCCATACGATCCGTACGGCTGGTACCAGCACGTCTATTTCGATCAACTGGCCCGCAATGCCATGTGGGCAAAATGGATTTATGACAATCCCGGAATCGACACTGACGGTGACGGTTACGCCGGAGAATTTCTGATCTGCCATCCGGACGATTCGGTCTGGAAGTGCGACACACTTGTGGACACCACGGCCGACCCCGACACGAGTTACGAACTATGTCGCTGGGATTATGGTGTGGGCGACACGGTTTGGCGGAGCGGCGACGGAGTGCCTGACTTTCGCGGGGCTTTCCCGCCTCCCAATCCGGCGGTCTATAACTACGTCAACGAGAACGGCGACACGATCCCGGCTCTGCGGGTCTATCCGGAGGTCGGCAAGATTCGTCTGGTCTGGAACGGCGCCGCCACTGAAGCGACCATAGATCCGTTCTCGCACCAGTACGATTTCGAAGGGTATGCTGTCTATCTCGCTCACGACTCGCGCCCGTCGAGTTTCGGACTCGTGACGACTTATGATAAAGAGAACTGGTTTCGCTGGACATGGAACACAGAGTCGCGAAGCTTTGTTTGCGCGGCCACACCGTATACGCTTGGGCAATTGCGATGTACTTTTGCCGGTAACTGCAATGATACTACCTGGCGGCCCGAATTCTACACACGGGACAATCCGCTGATCATACCGGGGGGACCCAAAGTTGATCCCCGGGTGTATTACTTTGAACCGTGCGGCGCGAACCGGTCGATCATGGCCGACAACCCACTGATGGCCAATTCCGGCATCAAGAGAGTCTATCCCGACGCCCCCGCACCACCGTTCTTGAACCTTGATTCGCTTGATGTCAACTATCCCGACCGCAGTGATACAACCTATTTTACCCCGGACGGATTTCTCAAGTACTACGAGTATGAATACGTGTTCGATGGTCTGCTGGCCACGGTTCCGTACTATGTCAATGTCACGGCTTTCGATCACGGCTATCCCGGTCTGGGCCTGGCCGGTCTCGAAGGTGATCCGTCAAGCAAGGCCAGGGCGGTCTATCCACTGCCGTCGTCGGAGGTGATAGCCGCTGAGGGGCTTGAAGTCTTCGTCTACCCAAATCCGTACCGGATCGACGAGGATTACCTCGATCGTGGTTACGAGGGAATAGGCAAGTGGCACATCTCCGATCCTGACAAGAAGCGTCTCGTGCATTTCGCCAACCTGCCGCCGAAATGCACGATCAGCATCTTCACGCTGAACGGCGACCTCGTTCGGGAGTTGCACCACGACGGCGATCCGAACGACTACCTGGCCAATCACGCTACCTGGGATTTGATCAATAAGAACTTCCAGCTTGTGGTAAGCGGCTTGTACTATTGGGTGGTGGAGGATGATCAGGGCAATTCGCAGGTCGGCAAGTTGGTTGTGATCATGTAATGACACCCGGCGAGTTATCTTCGGTACCCCGCCCAGCGGGCGGGATATTGATCGATCTTATCAAGCGTCGCTATTCCGTAATCAGCAGTATTCACATTGATCGGCAGGCCTCTGTGCCTGCCGTAACGCGCACGGCAGGGCTGGAACCCTGCCGATCAGAAAAGTGTCGCATCCCTGGATGCCCCGCCTGAAGCTGGGCAAGACAGACATGGGGCGGTAGTAGTACGAGCCGGCAGATGTGGGCATCTGCCGGGCACACAAAGAACAACCCCTGGGTGCCACACCTAAAGCGGGGCAAGACAGTTTAGTGTCTTCGATACCCCACCCAGCAGAGGTACCGTGCGTAGCTGAGTACTTGCTTTGATCGGCAGGCCTCTGTGCCTGCCGTAACGCGCACGGCAGGGCTGGAACCCTGCCGATCAGAAAAGTCTTGTAGGTCGGTGTTTTCGAGAGGCTTGCGAAGCGAGTCTCGCAGGAAACCCGACACAGCCCGTTACTTGACACGATGTCGGGTTGCGCGCCCAACAAATCCATGCGCGTAACCCGACCTACTTGTGCTTTAGTCAGCAGTATTTGCTTTAATCGGCAGGCGTCTGTGCCTGCCGGAATGCGCACGGCAGGGCTGGAACCCTGCCGATCAAGAAGATGGCTACTTCAATATGACCAGCTTCCCGATCTGGGTGCGGGTGGTGGATTCCACCACCCAATAATACAGCCCCGACTCCACCGCCAGACCGGAACGGCTCACTAAGTTCCACCAATCGTGCATCGACTCCGGACCGCCCTCGGGGAAATTGTGATCGATTGTGCCAATATGATCGCCATCGAGTGAATACACTCTGATCTTGCACACCCGAGGAAGATTGCCGAAATGGATCAAGCGCGCCCGGTCCGGAATGATGTTCCCTTTGCGGTTCTCGAAGCCGCCGTCTTCGTAGTTGGCATCAACCCGATATGGATTGGGATAGACATAGGCGTCGAGGTTTTCTTCTTCGACCGTTTCTGACGAAGTCTGCGCGTAGCATTCAGTGATGTTATTCAGCGGGTTGGTTTCGTCGGGCGGCATGTTACCGCGTCCGCCGGCGTAACCGAAGTCAAGAACTGTTACCGCGACAAAATATGGCACGGTCGGCAGAAGATTGTCAATGATGTATTCGTATTCGTAGTATTTGGGTAGTTTGCGGCCGTCGTGCTCAGTCGTAATGTCATTTTCTGTCCAGAGGGTAGAGTCGGTGCCGGGGTTGACGGCGTCAGGATAGGCTTTGTGAATGCCGTTGGGTGTAGTTAGGCTGTACACGTTCTCGTCGACGGCGGAAAAATAGAAAGCGCTGTCGCCTTGAAACAATGGTCGTTGGCGGGGGTAGTCGTCCGGGTTGAAATTGGGGTCAGGATGTAGTATCCTCAACGAATCAAGGCTGAACGGCGGATCGTCGTTGAACCAGCGGCTCTCGCCCGATCCTTGTTCGTTGTATTTCCAGCGCAACCAATCTTGTTTGTCGTAACTGGTCAATAGAGCCAAACTGGTCTTGCGATCATCCAGTCCGCAGTAGACGCGATACCCCTCGAAATCGATCAGATTCGAGAAGATGTCTTTGGTGGTCTCGGAGAGATACCCGTTCCAGCGGACAATGATCTTCCCGGGCTCGGTTTCGTACCGGGTGAACGGAATCGGAGGCGGGTTGTTGCCACGGAAATCGGGGACGCCGTCCCCTTTGTACCAGGTCGTCTCACCTTCACAGACGCGGTACTCGCCGAAGTAGCCATCGCTGTCGGTGTCAACTCCAGGGTTGTCATACACCCATTGCGCCCACTGGGCATTGGTAGCAAGTTCCGAGAAATCGAGCTGATCGTAATACCCCTGCGGGTCGGTCGGATCGAAATAGGCATACGGATTGGTGTGGACATTGTCGCCACCGACGACCGCATATGAAAAAGTTATCTTCTCGCGCACCCCAATTTCGAAAGGTCCGAAATAATAGAACATTTGGCTGGGCCATCCTGCGGCTGCAACTACAGCAAGCGGCCCCGATGACATCCACCCAAAATGTTCTACCGTTGCGAACATCTGGTCGTACGCAACGTACGGACGGCTCATAACATAGTACAGATTCTCATACGAACCTGGCCAGGCGAAGTAAGGATTGAAGGAGCGAAATGGCTCGTCGACCGTTGGCTGTCGCCGTGGTCCCCAATCCTGAGTACCGTCAGCATTCCAAACCAGCCAGTTATATCCGATTTCAGCGGATTCCGACGAGCTGCCAAGCAACATTACTCCAACCGCCCCTCGGCGCGACTGACTCGTGAACGCGTCGTTCACTGGATCGCCGTCTTCGTCCATGTAGTAACCGATATTGAGCAGGTCAGTATTGCCGCAGGGGTCTTGCGAAGGACTTTGCTTCAGGAAACCAGTCAGGTGATCGGTACCAACCGCCTCCGAATAGTAACTGTCGCACCAAAGACCGACATAGACATCTCGCAGTGGTTTGGTACCTACGTTAGTGATCTCATAATCGAACAACACGAAGTCATCCACGGTCGCCCCGCTCCACGCCATTGAGCGCTGACTTCCAACAATTTCCAGGGGCACGGGAAACACCCACTCCCAATCCCGCCACAAAATTGAAGATTGTGCAGTATCGGTAAACTCTGACTGCAGATCCAGATTAGAGTGGGCGACCGGCGAATAGTAGGGACTACTCCTGTCCAAACTCCTGATTTGCCACAGAGAAGACCGATCAACGTATGAGAGGCCGTAAAACCAAGTAGCAATCGTATCACGGCCCTGAACGGCGCCTACGGTCAGTTCACCTTCCAGGTACATGTTGCGGCTGCCTCTCGGATAGGCGCTACCATATACCGAATCGCCGGTAATCGGATCGAACTGTGGAATGTATGTCACTCCACTAGCAGTCAACTTACCCCAGCCCCCCGGCTCGACCGTCAACTCGATGTTCCCCTGATTGTGTGCTCGCCGATACCATGATTCTTGACAAAGAGGCGAAGCTGAGAACAGTAGTAGCGAGAAGATCACGATTGCCGCAATCTGCAGGAGTTTGATCCGCACCATCAATCGCTCTTGTGTCAACGGACAACCCATTTCATGCTTCACAAGCTCATGCTTCGACCCTTCGACAAGCTCAGGGCTCAGCATGACTTTGGTCCGGCAGGGATGGAACCCTGCCGATCACAATTGCCTGCCGATCACAATTGACTGCCGAATACAATTAACGCGGTGTCGTGCCGGAACCCTCAAGGTACAGGGGATGCTTTCTCCTGCTAGGTAGAATAACTTACGCCGCTGTGTGATGCAAGAGGAAAAGAAGTATGATACTCAACGAGGCGTCGTCACACTGTCCACTGATGTAGGTGCATACTTGAACACCACACCACCGTTTTGGAACGACACCGCCCGCTTCGGCGGATTCGCTACACGGCTGCTTACACATTCATTGGGTGCGCCCGCGCGCGTGGGGAATCCTGTGTGACGCACCGTGAGTCGAACCGGCAACCGATCTTCCACCGAAGCCGACATTAGACTCACTGATCCCCGTCGATCCGAAACGCTGTTGTCACGACACGATTCCCAATAGAAGAAGATGCCCACGGTCGTATCCGGTACTTCGGCCATGTGAGCGCTCGAAACTACGAGACGCGCCAGCGATGCAGGTCGCTTCAGGCCGTAACAGAGAAGCGATTTCTTGTTCGATACCTGCTGGGCCAACGCAACTATCTGCCAGATCTCAGCGGGTCCTAGGTTGGGTTCGTCTGACGAAATCTCGCGGGCGTTGAATAATTCCCAGTGGCAGGAGTCTATAATCTCACCCGGAAGTATCTCTATGATGTCAACTAGTCCGCTTTCGGCGGCCACTTTCAATGAGAACCCTGCCGGCACTACGTCGACTGCCGTCAGCATCAGATTCAGCGTGTCGTAGAGCATCTTGTCGGTAACAGTCACCGTATCGATGCTCAAGATCACATGAGGCTTGTGTTCGGCCTGTTGGGCGGCGCTGTCAAAAATAGTGGCCGAAGTCGGCGCTACGGATTCAACGGTGTCTGTTGATGGCCGAGGCGGTGAACTCGACGGTGTAGTCGCCAGGACGTGGATCAGTAAGAGCAGGGGTGCGAGCGCTATCATTGGGGATGGTCGAAAAAAAGAGAGCCCGCTTAAGGGCGGGCTCTCATCGAAGTTACTGAATAACTTTGAATTTGTAGGGGCCTTTCCAGACCGGCGGAACTTCCTTGCCGTCTGGAGTTGCAATGACCCAGATCCCGCCGGGGCGGTAGAAGGACGAGTCGACCACGATCACACCCGCTTCCGGGACGAGAATGGTCATCGACAAGACTTTCTTTTTTGGATGGGCAGTGTATTCAATTTTCGCCCGCAGACCGCCAAACCCGACCGTGTCAGGCAACTTACCGTCCCAGTCGTTAAGAACAGATCTGATACCGGTGAAATCCCACGTACTAGTACCTTCCCAACCGCCGAACGCTTTCAGATCACCGGCAGGGTCGATTCCCTTGCCGCTGTCCGCAACGTGAACGATGGTCTTAATCGTGGGCGAGTAGATTTGGAAACCGGTCGTAAAACCGCGGCGATCAGGGTCCTTATTTTCCCAGTAGATGTCAACCGAAACCGGCTGACCAACCTTGATCGTGCTGTCATTTACCGCACCCGGCCCGGACAGACCCAGCGATATAGTTGTCTGACTGGAAGCCGAGACGGCCCATACCAGCGCCAGCGCCACAACCACAATCAGGACACGCAGATAACTCATCATCTTCTCCTGCAAAAAGTACTATATTTAACTTCTCTACTATACTGTTGCCAGTGATAAGCCTTATAACATATCGCGTTCACAGTGCGGTGTCAATCTTAATGAGTCAGATCTCACGGCCTGGTTGCCAAAACGAAACCTGGCGAGTTCGGCGCACTTCCAACGTTATACACTTCTAACTCACTACGGCCGCATCTAGTTACTACCCGATAACTAAGACCGACATATCCGCATTGAAGAAAAGCGGGCTTTTTCCGTTGACGACTCCAGCCTGAGGGCCTATTTTCGGCGGACAATCGAAAGGGAACAAAAGATATGAATATTACCGTGTCTAGTAAACCACCCGTCGGCATCCCCGCCCACCTGCTGGATGTCAGCATAGGCAAGAAGATTCTGATGGCCGTCACCGGTCTGATTGTTTTCGGCTGGGTATGTGGTCACATGCTCGGCAACCTGCAGATCTTCATCAGCCAGAATCAGATGAACACCTATGCCGAAAAACTCCAGGCGCTCGGTCCCCTCCTCTGGGCGTTACGCATCTTCGTCCTGACGATCTTCGTTGTTCACATCTGGTTCGGCATCAAGTTGAAACTGGAGGCCTGGTCGGCGCGCCCGGTGGGTTACCGAAGCGTCCACACTCTGAAAGCCACCCTGGCGTCGCGCACCATGATCTGGACCGGACTGACGATCTTCTGCTTCGTGGTCTATCACCTGCTGCATTACACGTTTCGCGTCACCAATCCTGAGCTGGCCAATCTGACCGACTCGATGGGTCGTCCGGACGTCTACACTATGGTAATCAAGGGATTCTCGAATCCAATCGTATCGATATTCTACATTCTGGCGGTGGGACTGCTCAGCTATCATCTAAGCCACGGGGTGGCGAGCATGTTTCAGTCGCTGGGACTCAGTTCGGACAAATGGCAGACGCGGCTTCACCGCCTCGCCTGGCTGGCGACGGTTATTCTCTTTGTTGGTTTTGCATCGATCCCGGCTGCCGTTATCGGCGGCTGTACCCAGTTAGTGGCAGGAGGAAAGTAAGATGAATCTCGACAGCAAAATTCCATCCGGCCCAATCGAACAGAAGTGGGACAAGCACCGTTTCGAAATGAAGCTGGTCAATCCGTCCAACAAGCGCAAATACACCGCGATCATAGTCGGCACCGGCCTGGCGGGCGCCTCAGCCGCCGCCACCATGGCCGAACTCGGTTATAATGTTAAAGCCTTCTGCTTTCAGGATTCCGCCCGCCGCGCCCATTCGATTTCGGCGCAGGGCGGCATCAACGCCGCGAAGAATTATCAGAACGACGGCGATTCGGTTATGCGCCTGTTCTATGACACTATTAAAGGCGGCGACTTCCGCGCCCGAGAGGGAAACGTCTACCGCCTGGCCCAGGTGTCGGCCAACATTATAGATCAGTGCGTGGCTCAAGGTGTACCGTTCGCTCGCGAGTACGGCGGCTTGCTGGATAACCGCTCTTTCGGCGGCGCCCAGGTTTCGCGCACGTTTTACGCTCGCGGCCAGACGGGACAGCAGTTGCTACTCGGCGCTTATTCATCGCTTTCTCGTCAGATCGGCGCTGGGACGGTCAAGATGTATCCGCGCACCGAGATGCTGGATGTCGTCCTGATTGACGGTCACGCCAAAGGCATCGTGGTTCGTGACCTGGTGACCGGTCAGATTTCGTCGCACGCCGCCGATGCGGTCGTGCTGGCCACCGGTGGCTATGCCAATGCATTCTATCTATCGACTATGGGCTTGGCGGCGAATGTCAGCGCCTGCTTCCGCGCGTATCGCCGGGGCGCGGCCTACGCCAACCCCTGCTACACGCAGATTCACCCGACCTGTATCCCCCACACCGGCGAGTATCAGTCGAAACTGACTCTCATGTCGGAATCGCTACGTAACGACGGTCGTATCTGGGTGCCGAAAGCCAAAGGCGATAAGCGAGCTCCCAACTCAATTCCCGAAAACGAGCGCGATTACTATCTGGAGCGCAAGTATCCGAGTTTTGGGAACCTTGCCCCGCGTGATATTTCATCGCGATCGGCCAAGGAAGTGTGCGACGAAGGTCGCGGGGTCGGCCCGAGCGGGTTCGGAGTCTATCTGGATTTCGCCGACGCCATCAAGCGGCTCGGCAAGAATATCATCAAAGAACGGTACGGCAACCTGTTCGATATGTACCAGCGCATCACGGACGAAGATCCGTACACGGTCCCGATGCGTATATATCCGGCCTCGCACTACGCGATGGGCGGGCTCTGGGTGGATTACAATCTAATGAGCACGATCCCAGGACTGTTCGTGATCGGCGAAGCCAATTTCTCCGACCACGGCGCCAATCGTCTGGGGGCGTCGGCTCTCATGCAGGGCCTGGGCGACGGATATTTCGTTATCCCGTACACGATCGGCAACTACTTCGCACAGGTCGGTGCACAAAAGATTTCGACTGACCGACCGGAGTTCAAGGATGTCGAGAAACAGACCGAGGAGCGTCTGAACAAGCTGCTGGCTATCGGCGGCAAGCAGACGCCCGATGCGTTCCATCGTCGCCTTGGCAAGATCATGTGGGAGTTCTGCGGCATGGCCCGCACCGATCAAGGGCTCCGGAAGGCGCTTCAGGCAATCCCGGCCCTGCGCGAGGAATTCTACAAGGACGTCAAGATCGTCGGCAGCGTCGTGGAAATGAATTCGACGTTGGAAACGGCCGCCCGCGTGGCTGATTTCCTCGATTTCGCCGAGGTCGTGTGCTACGACGCACTCGAGCGGGATGAATCCTGCGGCGCGCATTTCCGGGTAGAACACCAGCACCCCGATGGCGAAGCTAAGCGTAACGACGAGAAGTTCGCGTACGTCGCCGCGTGGGAGTACAAGGGCGAAGGCGTCAAGCCGGAGCTGCACAAAGAACCGCTGGTGTATGAAAACATCAAACTGGCCACAAGGAGCTACAAATAATGAATCTCACACTCAAAGTCTGGCGTCAGAAGAACGCCCTCGACAATGGGCGTCTAGAGACTTACGAAGCGAAAGATATCAGCGAACATATGTCTTTCCTCGAGATGCTCGACGTGGTCAACGAAGATCTGATCAAGAAGGGTGATGATCCTATTCATTTCGACCACGACTGCCGCGAAGGAATCTGCGGCGCCTGCTCGCTCGTTATCAACGGCATCCCGCACGGTAAAGAAGTGGCAACTACTACCTGCCAGCTTCATATGCGGCACTTCAAGAACGGCGACACGATCTTTATCGAACCGTTCCGCGCTAAGGCATTTCCGATCATCAAGGACCTGGTGGTTGATCGCACCGCGTTCGACCGCATCATGGCGGCGGGCGGGTTTGTCACAATCAACGCCGGTGGCGCGCCCGACGGCAACGCGGTCCCGATTCCTAAGTATGACGCCGAAAAGGCGATGGACGCCGCGGCCTGTATCGGCTGTGGAGCATGTGTGGCGGCGTGCAAGAATGCGTCGGCGATGTTGTTCGTGTCGGCCAAGGTCTCGCAGTTCGCGTATCTTCCGCAGGGGCGGGTGGAACGTGAGAAGCGGGTGCGGGCGATGATGGCTCAGGCCGACGTCGAGGGGTTCGGCGGCTGCACTAATCAGTATGAGTGTGAGGCGGTTTGTCCGAAGGAGATCAGGGTTTCGATGATCGCCAAGATGAACCGTGAGTTCCTCCGCGCGACGACGAGTTCGAAATAAGATCGTGTGGGCGGCTGAGCTTGCCCCCGACTTGATCGGGGTCCTCGTCTGCCCCACGTAGCTTGTCATCCCCGCGCCCTAACGTCATCCCCGCGAAGGCGGGGAACCAAGGGTTGTCAATAAGTGCCCGGCAGATGTCCACATCTGCCGGGTTTCTATTTGTCTTCCTTCGGCTTGACCGGTGCCCACAAATATGATCGGCAGGCCTCCGGGCCTGCCGTTGTTGGTTCACACGCGAAGATGTCGAACCACCCGCCTTCGGCGGCCTGGTTTCGACCAACGGAGCTTGACTTATCGTGGCCCTGTATATATTATTTCCGTGGTATGAGCATTTCTTCGAAAGTTAATGGGATCTTGCTTCTTGGCTCTGTTATCGCTTCGTGCATGATATCGTGCAAGGACGAGAGCAACGTTGTCAAATCAGACACCACCACACCGTCACGTATTGAGGACCTGACTGTGTCGGCTTTCACCGATACATCAGCCACTCTTACCTGGACAGCCTCAGGCGACGACGGTAATTCCGGCAGAGCAGCACAATATGATTTGAGGTATTATTCCAGCCCGATCAATCAAGGCAACTGGGCTTCAGCATCGTTGGTCATTGATGAACCGACACCGAACATTTCGGGAAACACTGAAACCTATATTGCCCACGGACTGACTCACGAGTCGTACTATTATTTTGCGATAAAGGTATCTGACGAAGTGCCCAATTGGTCTTCCTTATCAAACGTGGCTGAGGTATCGACCGTTGCTATAGATACGACATCACCGTCATGTATTGAAGACCTGGCCGTATCGGCTTTCACCGATACATCAGCCACTCTCACTTGGACTGCCTCTGGCGACGACGGTATTTCTGGCAGAGCAGCGCAATATGACTTGCGGTTCTATTCCAGTCCCATCAACCAGAGCAACTGGGCTTCGGCGTGGTCTTTCAACGATGAACCCGCGCCAAATACGTCGGGAATTGTCGAATCATATGCGGCCTATGGTCTCGCCCCTGATTCCCGGTACTATTTCGCTCTACGGGTCTCCGATGATGCGTCCAATTGGTCTACCATGTCGAACGTTGCCACCGTACTGACGACCGAACTCGTACCGCCTGCCACAATTACTGACTTGCAGAGCACCCCTCAAACGGCTCACTCGATCGAACTCACCTGGACCGCACCCGGCGATGACGGCATGGTTGGGACAGCTTCGTACTATGATGTCAGGTATTCGACTAATCCGTTGGACGAGACAAACTGGCAGGCTGCTCAAGTAGCTGTAGTTTCCATTGTTCCCGGCTTTTCAGGGACATCCCAATTGTACTTGCTTGATGGATTAGCGGAATCGACTACGTACTATATAGCGGTGAAGACAGGCGATGACTGGTCCAATTGGTCCGAGATATCCAATGTCGTTGTCGACAGTACACTTGAACCGCTCACAAATCAAGATTATTCTGGCACTTATTCCTACATTGAATGGTCTGGCGTAGATACTGCTGTTGACACATCGCAGGCGGTCGAGCTCACTTTCCGTGAACCCGATTTCGCGATGGATATCAATCCCGCCATCCCCGAATCGCTTCGTGTCTTCTGCGACGTGCTCGGTGAATGTGAATTGACCGGTTACTACATAAGGCTCTCAGTGGTGGACTCTAACTACACGCGTGGCGTCTGCACACAGAACTGGGCTCCTGGTGGATTCTTTTTGTGGGAGCTCTTAGGTGATTCGCTAATTCTCACACGCGACACAGTTAATGCCCAAGGGAACAGAACGATAAGATCGCTGCGTCTATCGCCGGTTGAGTAGACTATTTCATCCCGCCGTGGAGGTGATTCGCAATTGGGGCTGTCGAAAACCGTCCGCCTTCGGCGGCCTGGTTTCGACTTGCAGGGATAGTCATTTCCCCTTTGTATAGCGGATAATTCCAGCGCGCTCTTCGGTGATAAGGCCTCCGCAGCCGGCTTTCTCGAACAACTCGTCGGCGACCTTGACAAAGCTATCAATCTTCTCCGCCGTGTCGACCAGTTCAATGACGACCGGAAGGTCTTCCGACAGCCGCAAAATCTTGGCCGTATGAATCCGACTCCGGGCGCCGAACCCCTCAATCCCCCGCAGGACCGTAGCCCCGGCCATACCCATCTCACGCGCCTTCATGACGAACACTTCATAAAGCGCCTGATGCCCCAATTTGTCCGATTCGCCGATAAAGACTCGGATCAGTTTGCCTTCACCCTCGATCTTCATAACATTCTCCCGGTCGTATAACCGCTAAAGCTGCTTGCCGACTATCGAGCCAATCCAGGTTCCCGACAGACAAATCAGGGTCGTTGAAAAAACGTTAGCCAGAGCGTTGAAATTCTGTCCGTCGCGAAAGAGCTGGATCGTCTCATAGCTGAAACTTGAAAAGGTCGTGAATCCACCCAGGAACCCCAGAGCGAGAAACAGCCGAAGGTCGGGCCCTATGACAGAGCGATCGGTCGACAGTGACAACAGAAGGCCGATAAGGAAGCAACCTATCACGTTGACCGTCATTGTGCCGTAGGGAAACTGGCTTCCCAAAGTCCGATGAACCGCCCCTGAGAGACCATAGCGAGCGGCGGACCCAAGGCCACCGCCGATAAACACGAGCAACACCTGCTTCATCGTATCACTATCCCCTTCGTCTTCTCGCGGGTCGAATGCGAATACCAGATCTCGACAAACTGACGAATCGAAGCGGCCTCGATCTGACTAATCCGCTCCGCCACCGGCCCGCGCAGTAGTTTTTTGATCTGGGCGAATGCTACAGCGTCGTTGTCGCTCAACTCTTTCGCGGAGACGTTCGCCTGAGTCAACAGCGCCTCCGATGCAACAACTTCGTCGATCAAACCGAGTTTCTGAGCTTCTTTCGCCGAGTACATCTTCCCCCCCAGCGCGAAGATCTCGGCGTTGCGGTGACCTGTCACGCACTTGAGAATCTCAAGCGATCCGGCAAAGACCGCCGACCCAAACGTAATCTCGTTCAGTGCGATCTTGGCCTTGCCGGAGACCATGACGCGGTAATCGCACGGGGTGGCGATCATGAATCCACCGGCCACCGCGTGGCCGTTGATCGCGGCCACCAGCGGCTTGGAAAACTCGAACATGGTCAAATAGAGCGACGTAAACTTGGTCAGGAAGCGGGTGAAATCGGCCTGCGAATAACCATGCAGTTCAGGCACGTCCAAACCGAACGAAAAGAAGCTCCCCTGCCCGGTCAGAATCACCGCCCGGACGTCCGGGGCGTTTTCGAGCTGCCTGAAAGTCTCGCGGAGGTGGTCAACAAATTTCTCGTTGAAGGCGTTTACCTTGCCCCGCGTCAGAGTCAGGGTGGCGATTCCGTCTTTCGTTTCGATAGTCGTAAGCGGCATAAGAACTCCCTTCGTAGGTGGTATCATAAGCTCTTCCCCGGGCGAGCGCAACCGGTGGGTATCGGTTCTGGGTACTGCTTTTCCCGACTCTCGCCACCGGCGCACGTCGAAAAAAAACTTTCCCTGAGTGCGGGTTAGAACCTATAATGAGTTTGTGATCCTGACCGTAGGGATCGATGGTCACGGTCAGATCACGGCGAAATCAATGCCCCCGTAGCTCAACTGGATAGAGCATCTGCCTTCTAAGCAGAGGGTAACAGGTTCGAGTCCTGTCGGGGGTATTTAATCAATGGAAACGTGAAGAGACACGGAGGGTTAAGGCGGTCGGCCTGAAATTGGGAAGTCGACTCCGCGAGCCCGCGTGATTAGTCGTTTGTCGGGAACTCAGACGCCGATACCGCCGCAATAGCGGTCTTCCTCGCACTACCGTTCCCTTCCCGGCTCTTGCTATCGATCAAATGGAGCAAGAACCTTCGAAACGGGGCGAAGAAGCAGGACTGACCGCAGGCCGACAGGTCACTGAGTTTAACGCAATGGCGTTCGCAGCAGTCGGTTAAGGCGAGAATCTCTTCCGGAGGGGGTTCCTCCAGAAAGGGCTGAAAGGCGTCAACCGGAACGACCAGGCTGGAGCGGCATGAAGCTGCTTCATGCTGAAACATGTAATAGGCCATGGTGATATCGTCTTCAATGAACATCATACCGATAGGCACTAAGTCCGGGTCAGACAAGAAATCGTCGGCCGACAACTCTTGCCCGCACATACCGCATGTTTTGATATACTCGTCAGACATTCTGCAGCCGTGATCCAATCTTATTATTCGAAGTATCGACCACTGAGACAACATCTTGAGGGCCGAGACGGGAAACCATAGGCGTTCATCATTCTCGAGTGGTCGCCTAAAGGGACCGCGATAGCCTGCCGACTCCTAGTATAGATGGTGAAGGGGTACGTCGGTCGGAGTGTCTCTGACATGGACCACCCTCGGGATGGAGGCACCGCAGGGGATCGGGGTGTCGACCAGGTCTGCTCTATGAGAGCAAGTTTTGCCGGTTTGTTTATCTGAGGGAGCTGACCGAAGCTAATCTTCAAGGAGGGTTTGAGTCGACATGCCAGTCTCAGAATCTATCACTCGATTTCCTGTTGTCGGTCTACCACGGATCGGTGGCAGCAATTCGGCATATGTCACAGGCAAAGTTTATCAGGGGTGCAGCCGCGAACCTAAGCTTGGCGATTTTGACATTGCTAAGCCGCGTCCGGATATGGTAGACAGGTCGAAGGGGACAGCGTGAAGCAAAGCATAAGTGACTATGATCCTCAGGTCATCCGTGGTATTCCGTACGTCGTACAGCGGCTATTCGCTCTTTTGTCGGCGGGATTCGGACTGGCAGCACTTCTGGCGTGGGTCGCAGGAAAGCCATTCCTCATTTCCTTTGGGGCGGGCAGAATTCCGATAGCCCCCAGCGGGGCGTTGATCATCCTGCTGTACGGAATAGCAATTTTCTTTCTCGACCGAATCCAGCAAAGCCGCCGAGCGTACCTGATAGGCCTCTCTTTCGGTTGGATATTAACAGCTTCGTCCCTTCTGCTGTTGATTCTGTCCTCGCTGGGCATTCATCCGGCGGCGGAATATTTGGGAATGAACATTACCGGGGACCTTAATGGGGTGCCCATCGGCCACATGTCGCCTATTACCGCATTCTTCTTTACTCTAATCGGCTTCTCTTTCCTATCGCTCTTGTCAGCATCGTCCGGTCGTCAACCGCGTTCGGTCGCTGCACTTGCAGTCGCTGGTCTCGTGGCCTGGAGCAGCATCGCTCTTGTTCTAGCCTATGTCTTTGGAGAACCAATACTGTACGACACTACTTTGATTCCACCCTCGTTGGCCTCAGCGTTGGGGTGTTTGACTCTATCGATATCACTACTGATTGCTTCAGGACTGCGAATATGGTCGAGCGAAGACCGGTCGGAAATCACCGACCGTCGTTCCACACTGGTCCTTGTTATGACCTCAGTCATGTTGGCGACCGGTATTGTTTCCGCGGGCTATATATACATACGCCACTTCGAGCGCGATTATCGCACCGAGTTGGAGAGTCAACTTTCGGCTATCGCAGAAATGAAAGTGGAAGAACTGGCTGATTGGCGACAGGACTATCTCAAGGACGCCTCGATCTTGTTCAAGAACAGTTCCTTTCAGATACTGGCCAAGAGATTTCTGGAAAACCCGGGAAACGTCGAGGTGAAGAAGGTACTTGAGTCGTGGTTATCCCTCTACCCGGACGGTTTTCACTTTGATCAGGTTCGAGTTATGGACACATTAGGTATAACGCTGATGTCCGTCCCGGCAGGACGCCCCCCCGCGTCGGTAGCGATTCGCAAGGCAATCCCGGCAGCCTTGAGCTCTCGACAGGTCACGCTAAGAGATTTCTACTTTTGTGATGCCTGTCGAAGAACCCATTTGGCAGTGCTGATCCCGATTCTTGACCAGGCAGACGACCAACTTCCGCTGGGTGTACTGGCTCTACGAATTGACCCTGAAAGCTATCTGTATCCATTCATTCGCCAATGGCCCACATCGAGCCTGACTGCCGAGGCCATGCTGATTCGGAGGGACGGCGACGACGTCCTGTGTCTAAACGATTTACGATGCGAAGGTAATGCAGCCCTTACCCTGCGCTTCCCCATTGGCTCAAACAAGGAACTGACGGCCGTAAAGGCGATTCTGGGTCAAGTAGGGATTGTCGAAGGAAAGAGCCACCGGGGCGAACCAGAAATAGCTGCAGTGAGGGTGGTCCCCGATTCGCCCTGGCTGCTTATTGCCGGGATGGATGTCTCGGAGCTTTATGCTCCGATACAGGGACGCCTCTTCATGATTCTAGGGTTTGTCGGCATTCTCCTCTTGAGCGTGGGGACGGTCGCGGCGCTGGCCTGGCAAAGGCGTCGCATGGAATTGTTCCGCCAGAAACAAAAGGCCGAAGAGGCGCTTCATGAAAGTCGCGCCCTCATGCAGAGTATCGCCAGCAGTACTACCGACGCCATCTATGTGAAGGATCTTCAGGGCAAGTATCTGTTCTTTAACGCCGCGGCCGAGAGAATCGTCGGCAAGAGTGCGGTCGACGTGCTCGGTAAGGACGACTACGCCCTTCTTCCGCTGGAAGATGCTGCGCTCGTAAGGGCTGCCGATTTCGAAATCATCAAAGGGGGATCGACCGTGACATTCGAAGAAACCCGCACCGACGGCGCCGGCCGCAGTTGCACTTATCTTTCAACCAAAGGCACCGTACGCGATTCCAACGGAAACACCAAGGGACTGTTTGGCATTTCCCACGATATCAGCGATCGCAAACTGGCTGAAACCGAACGCGAAAAGATAGTGGTTTGGCAACAGGGTGTTACGCTGCTTCAGCAATCGCTCCTCGCGTCGGCCCCACTGGACTATAAGATCAAGCAGATCACAGAAAGTGTCGTGCAGTTACTCGAGGCAGATTTTTGCCGCATCTGGCTGATCCAACCCGGCGACTTGTGCGACCAGGGCTGCGTTCATGCCGTAGCCAAGAATGGGCCGCATGTCTGCCGTCAACGTGACCGCTGCCTGCACCTTCGCGCAAGTTCCGGTAGATTTACCCACACCGACGGCGCCGGTCATCGGCGCGTTCCATTCGGATGCTACAAGATCGGTCTGATTGCCTCGGGACAGGACCATCGTTTCCTCACCAACAATGTGCAACACGATCCCGGTATTCACAACCATGAGTGGGCGCGTGAATTGGGATTGATTTCATTCGCGGGATATCAACTCCGAGTCCCGGGTGGAGAAACCATGGGGGTTCTCGCTCTTTTCTCGAAGAGCCCCATCTCACCGGCTCTGGATGCAATTCTGGACGCCCTGAGCACCACGGTGGCGTTTGTCGTTCAGCAGGCCAAGGCTGAAGAAGCTTTGCATCGTTCCGAAGTGAAGTTCCGCACACTCTACGATTCAACCAGCGATGCCGTACTGCTGGCAGACGGGCATGGCTTTATCGATTGCAACAAAGCCGCCGTGGCGATGTTCGGATGCTTTACCCGGGAAGAACTCTGTTCGTTGCACCCCGCCGACGTCTCCCCTGAAGTACAACCATGCGGAGCGAGTTCATTGGCCCTCTCCAATGAGCGGATCGCCGTAGCGATGGAACAAGGCAGCAACCATTTCGAGTGGGTGCACAAGAGAATCGACACCGGAGAACAGTTCTATGCCGATGTACTTCTTAGCGCGTTGATAGTTGACGACAAACCGGTCGTCCAGGCGGTCGTTCGCGATATCACCGAACATCGATTGGCTCAGGATCAATTGGCTCTAACGACTTCACGATACAACACCATGATCAACACGGTACCGGCGGTCATGTATGTAAAGAATAGCGAGCAGGAATACGTCACCGGCAACCTGGAGTTATGCCGTCTGGCCGATCGCCCGATAGAGGATATCGTCGGACACACAACTCAGGACATATTTGGCGAGGAACTTGGCCAGAAATTGCACTACGCCGATCAGGCGGCCATGATATCCGACAACGAAAAGACCGTTGCTGAGGAGCTCTTCGTGTTTCCCGACGGCGAGGAGCACTGGGTGTCTTCCACACGGGTACCGATCCACGATCAACAGGGTCAGGTAACGGGGTTGGTCGGTCTTTTGCAGGACGTCACGAATCAGCGCCGCTCGCGCGAACAGCTGGTTCAGGCCGACAAACTGGCCGCTATCGGTACGCTCGCAGCGGGCGTGGCCCACGAAATCAACAACCCGATCGGCTTTATTTCCTCGAACCTCAACACTATGAGCAAGTACATCCAGAAGATTCAGTCGCTTCTTGCCAAGCCGGCCGAGATCACGGGTGACGATTGCGTCGTGCTTGGAGACATGCTGACCGACTTCAACGACGCGGTCAACGAGTCTCTTGAGGGCACCACGCGGGTGCGTAATATAGTGGCTGACCTCAAGAGCTTCTCACGCGTCGATCGCGCCGAGAAAGAGCTCGCCAACTTGAACGAGGGCATCAACAGCACCCTGAATATTGTCTGGAATGAATTGAAATATACCTGCAAGGTTGAGAAGGACTTCGGCGACATCCCCGATCTGCTGTGCATTCCGAACCAGCTCAACCAGGTCTTTATGAATATTCTGTTAAACGCCAGCCATGCCATTAAGGGCGACCAGGGCATCATCAAGGTAAAGACCTGGTTCGACGATGAGAATATCATGGTTTCATTCGAGGATAACGGCGTGGGCATCCCCCCCCAGAACGTCAAGAAGATATTCGAAGCCTTTTTTACAACCAAAGATGTCGGCAAAGGAACGGGGCTTGGGCTAAGTCTCGCTTATGATATCGTGAAGAAACATCACGGCCGCATCGACGTGTGGAGCGAGGTCGGCGTCGGCAGCCGCTTCACGATCGTGTTGCCAAGGACGGGACTATATGAGTGATTATACCGTACTCGTCGTGGACGACGAAGTTAACGTCCAGAAATCTCTTCGTCGCCTGTTCATGGATACTGAATACAAGGTATTGCTGGCTAATTCCGGGAAGGAAGGTCTGGAGTTTCTCGCAAAGGAACCGGTACATCTGGTCATATCCGACTACCGGATGCCGGAGATGAATGGGGTCGAATTTCTGGCGAAAGTGAAGGCAGAGTACCCTGACACGGTGCGCATGATCTTGAGCGGTTTTGCCGATGTCGAGGCGGTTGTCGACGCGATCAATCAGGGCGAAATCTACAAATTCCTGGCCAAGCCGTGGAACGACCAGGAATTGTTGTCCACGGTAAAGCGGGCATTCGAACATTCCTTCCTCAAACGGGAAAACGAAACTCTGTTGCAGGAACTCCGATCTACCAACTCCGCCCTTACCAGATTGGCAGAAGACCTGGAAACCAAGGTACAGGGCCGCACCCGCGATCTTGAGCAGAAGTCGCGTGCGGTCAGTATCGCCCACAGTATCCTGGACCTGCTCCCCGTCGGCGTAATCGGCATGGACTCCGATGATACTATCGTCTATATGAACGGCACCCTGGCCCGGTTTGTGGACGCGTCAGGGATTGAACTTGGCCGCGACGCCTCAGAAGTGCTCGACCCGGAGGTTTATGCGGTAATGAAAGAGACCCTTCAGAGCGGCCAGGTGGCCAGCTCAGCTTACAATAAGCAGCCTGGAGTGGGAATAGTATGCACGCCGCTTACAAAACAGTCCGGGGCCGTGGCGCTCCTGGGCTACATCAACGTTGAACGCTATCGGGAAAGCGGCGAAAAGATGACACTCGCAACCAATGCAACCGCAGGAGCGGAACATGGCCAATGAAGCCAAGCAGACCATTCTTATTGTCGACGACGAGGAACTGATTCGCAAGGCCCTATTGCGGTTGCTGAAGCCGCTCGACGTCGAGCTGGTAGTCGCTGCGGATGGCCTCGAAGCGCTTGACGTCTTGAAAGCGCATCCGGCCGACATCATCATCTCCGACCAGCGGATGCCCCGCCTCGCCGGGGTTGAGTTTCTGGCCCAATCACGAGCTATCTGCCCCGACAGCGTCCGCATTCTCCTGACCGGCTACGCCGATATCACTGCAACCATCGAGGCTATCAACAGCGGCGCCGTTAAGTACTACCTGACGAAACCGTGGGATGACGAGGCGGTCTTGAGCCGCATAAAAGAGTCGCTGGATATGAGCCGCGTCACGCAGGAGAATCGTCGCCTGCAACATCTGACAGAAGTCCAGAACCAAAAGCTCAAACAACTGAATGTCAGTCTTCATCAGCAGGTCCAGGAACAAACCAAGGAAATTCGCGGCCAGAACGACGAACTCAGACAGAGCTTCATGGAGACGATCAAAGCGTTCTCCACCATAATCGAAATGCGCTTTCAGGAGATCGGTAGTCATTCCCAGCGCGTGGCCAGTCTGGCCAAACGGATGATCAGTGGCATGTCGCTCGACGAAAAACAGACGCAGGACATAGTCGTGGCGGCGTTCCTGCACGATATCGGCAAGATAGCGCTGCCGGACCGCGTCGCAAAAAAGTCTCCCATGGATATTGTGAGCGCCGACCAGGATTTGATCCGTCAACACCCTATACTGGGACAGAGCTGTGTCTACGCCATTTCCGGATTCGAGGAAATCGGCCTCATAATCAGGCATCACCATGAAGACTACGATGGCATGGGCTACCCCGACAGCCTGAACGGCACGGCCATTCCTCTGGGGGCGAGGGCCATTCGACTATTGGACGAATTTGATCATGTAGCGTTCGTAAACAGCTACCCCGATCTGGCCACCCTTAACCGCTCTGCGGCCCATATCGTGCAGCACTCGGGGACAAAGTTCGATCCGGAGATGGTCAAGAGATTCATAGATCTGGACGTGGCGCGACTGCTCTTCGAGGGTGAAGTGACCGAAATCATGGGAGTAAAACCCGGAGAATTGAAAGAGGGCATGGTCGTGGCTCACGATATACGAACGAAGAACGGCATGTTTCTCCTGCCGCGCGGCGCGACCCTGTCAATTGGCATGATAGGCAGGATACAAAAGATCAATGCCGTCGATCCGGTGGCCGAGGTCGTGCGCATTTACAAGAGCGGGGTTGCGAAGAAAAACGCGCTCATGCTGGCGTAGCAAGAGACGCCTGGGGCGACAATGATAACGGTAGGAGCTGGTGAAAAGGGATTTTGAGCGGCGTACGTTACGATCGGTGAAGTAGACTACTGCATAGTAATCGTGCGGACCCGCTTGTGGGAGGCTGTATGACAGAAACTGATTCGATTCCGGTAACAACTCCAACGGGACCAAAGGACGATTTCGATGAACGGGTAGATCGGTGCCTGGCCATGGTGCTACATCATGACCAGATACAAGAGATCGCAGCCATAGTCAAGAAAGTGCATGCCGACAGAATCCGGGAGAGGGACACATGCCAACAGAATCAGTAGACAAAAATGCTGTAATGATCCTGCAGAAGCGCATCGATCTGCCTTCCCCGCCATTTGTGGTCCAGCGGCTCTATTCCCTGATCTCCTCGGATGCCAGCAGCGGCCACGAGATAGCGGATATTGTCAAGACCGATCAGGCGTTCACAGCACGGATATTGAAATTGGTCAATTCGCCGTTCTACGGATTTGCCCGTCAGGTCACCTCGGTGGAAGAAGCCGTCACGATGCTCGGTCTCAACGCGGTCCACCAGTTGCTTCTGGCGACCTCCGTACTTCACGCCCTCGGCTCCGGCAGTTCCGTTCTTAATGCCAACGACTTCTGGCGACACTCTTTTGGCGTGGGTATTCTGGCCAAACGTCTGATGTCGGGAGAGAATTCCGATGTTCAGGGCGAAGCGCTCTCGTCGGGAATCCTTCACGATATCGGCCGTCTGTTGATGCTGAAAGCCGATCCGCAACGCTTCTCGGCTTTCCTCGCCGACGGCGTGGTGGCCTACGATATAAGCCGGGAAAAGAAATTCTTCGGAGTCGATCATCAGCAGCTTGGTGCACAATTGGCAGAGAAGTGGCGTTTCCCGGACGGCGTAACGACGGCGATCCGGTATCACCATACTCCGGGGCTGGCGACAAAACATCGCCGCCTGGTAGCGACTATCAATATTGCTGACACTCTTTGTCATGCAATGCAGATCGGCAACAGCGGTCGGTATTTCGTGACGGAGTTCGATCCCCAGGCGTTGGAAACGCTCGGACTTGACATGAGCCACCTGGAGACCGCTCTCCGGCGGGCGCTGGATGACGTTGAAGAAGCTCAGCGCGCAATTCTGGATACGCACTGAACAACGCGTCGACCGAACACGGATCAAGCAACAGCAGTCCAGATGTGATTGAGCAAAACAAGGAGACGTGCGACATGCACCGAATATTGTTCGTGGATGATGAGCCTTCGATCCCCCGGAGTCTTCAGCGCATGGTGCGCTCATATTCCTTAGAGGCCGAGACCGAAACGGCTGGTTCCGCTGAGGCGGCTCTTGAACGCGTTATGCGCGGTGGTATCGATGTCGTGGTCACCGACGTGCGGATGCCCGGAATGGACGGGGTCGAGCTTCTTACCCGTTTGAAAGCGAATCCAGCCACGCAGCACATTCCGGTAATCATGTTGACCGGCAGCGACGAATCATCCGTCAAGAACGTCGCGCTGGATCTCGGCGCTTCGGAATTCGTCAGCAAACCTGCCGACCCAACCGAACTCTGTGCCCGTCTGCGGAACGTTATGCGCCTGAAAGCCTATCATGACCAACTTGCCAGACAGAATGACATTCTGACCGCCCAGATCGTCCAGGCGCAGAAAATGGAGATCGCGGGAATCCTGGCGAGCCAGGCGGCTCATGATTTGAACAATATCATGTCCGCCATCGTAGGCAACGCCGAATTGGTCATGAATAAGACCGATAATCCGGACATTAACCCTCAGCTCCAAAGAGTAATCCAGGCCGCCCGGCATGCCGCCCACCTCGTCAGGCAGATTCGCGATCTCGGTCGCCACAGCTCCGCAGAGGCGCAATCCAGCGACGCCGGTGCCGTGGTAGAGGAAAGCCTCGATTTGCTCAAAGTTCTCGTTCCAAAAGATATTGCCGTCGAGTGGACCAACCCGGAATTGCGATTACACGCCGAGGTGAAGGCGTCTTCGCTGCATCAGGTCTTGATGAATCTGCTCATAAACGCAGTACATGCGATGGACAAGGCCGGGACTCTGACTGTGCAGGTCAGCGAGAGAACCCTCAGCCTCGACGAAGCCGACGCCGAAACGGTGGCGCCCGGTCACTTTGTCGTGGTCACAGTGGGTGACACCGGGTGCGGAATCAGCCCCGAGGCGCTGCCACACATCTTCGAACCGTTCTTCACCACTAAGAGCCAGGGAACAGGTATAGGGCTATCGGTCGTAGACCGAATCGTGAGGGACAAGGGCGGATTTGTCAAGGTCGAGAGTTCACCCGGAGTGGGCACGACATTCAGTGTGCATATTCCGGTTCAGACCGTTTCAGCGGAATTGGCTGATTCGAAGACAGTTCCGGTCGGTACTAACCGCTGACTGCCAGGACATCTATCTTTGCTCGCAAATGCTGATTTCCGAACGCAGTTCGGATTTGGATAGGACGAGTTATGATCCTATGATCAGCGGATCCACCTGTAGGATTGGATTATGTGGTGGAGCGAATCTTTTCGCTGCTCTCGTATTCTGAGACACATTTCCTAATAGTGCTTAGCAACTCGTCGTCATTCCAGGGTTTGCCTATGAACAATTGGCAATGCAGAATGCCGTCCGCAATTGTCGACGGTACCGACTTGGTATCGGAAGCGCCGGACAGCATGACGCGAATGGTCTGTGGAGACCTGGCCTTGATAACATCAAGGAGGTCGTCACCGCAAATGCCGGGCATTTTGAAATCGGTTATGACGACCGAGAATGTGTGTTTGGTCAACAACTCCATGGTCTCTCTGTAATTACCCGCCGTATATACATTGTAGTCCTCGTCACTGAGTAGCCGTTTCAAAGCCTTCAGGACAGAGGTTTCGTCATCCACAATCAAAATCGAATGACGCTTCGTTGTATTTTGTGACATTTCGCTTTCCCTACTGGCATTTGATACCCGGGTGGACCCGCCTCTATGCCATTTATCGGCAGATTACCTGCAGGCTGGAGTTGATTGTATACGTTCTCGGGAACGCCAGGTGCCTGCAAGACTGCTCTTACAGGGCAAGTTCTGACCCAAACAGACTGCAAAAAGGACTTTCCACGAGTATCGTTAGAAGCCTATAATAGATCTGCAGTCCTGATCATACGGCGGTTAGTCTGTATCAGGGCACGACGGCAATCAACGCCCCCGTAGCTCAGCTGGATAGAGCATCTGCCTTCGAAGCAGAGGGTCACAGGTTCGAGTCCTGTCGGGGGTAGACTAATCCGGAGGGCAGCATCTGCCTGACCCGGGAAGGTTCATATTTGAGCCGAGGTGGAGAAATCGACCAAAAGATGGCGAGCTACCGATAGGACAACGGACTAACTCCAGGGGTCAAATTAACTAAAGCTCGCCCAATTCTTCGGGAGATATGTATATGAGGTTTGAAAAAAGATTCTGGTATCCGATGGTTAGTCTTTGTGTAGTAATCCTCGGAGCTGTAGCGTCCTATGTAGACCTGTTTGGTCATAAGAACTTATGGATTGGCGTAATCGTTCTCGGTGCTGTCGGTATGTTGTTAAGTCTCAGCAAATCTTCGTCATACTGGCTCGCCAATATTAGCAAGTTCATTACTTGTGCCGTGGGAATTACCTTCACGATTATTGTGATCCTCGCCGTCAAGGGAAAGCTTAGTCCGTATGAAATCGTGTACCTACTTCTAACCTTGGCTGGCGTAGGCGGTCTATATGTGTATGTCAAGAAAACCATCGAGATCGCTGCCGCTACTCGAGACCATAATGCCATCATCACACGTCCAGCCGTAACTGTGCAACTTAGCACCTCAACGCAATTACGCTCCACGTTAGACCATATCTGGATTCGCATAAAGAATCACACAGCGATCCACGCAAGAATTAAGATCAAGACTCATACCATAGTGCAGGAGCAAAGATCGGACATAACCGTAGGGATTCGTATGCCAACTGTTAAAGGTGATTACAACGGTATTGAAGAATGGAATATACCCGCAATGTACGACTTCTGCGGCCACACTGCGCTACCTCAACTGACTGGCAAAGACTTGAAAGCTAATGAAATCGTGATTTTGAATATTGAAACAGAGACGGCCCCGTTTGACGCTGGCACCTATCGAAAAGATCCGTCTATGCAATACAGGTGGAACGACAGTACAAAGGAATGGATACCCTTCCCGGTTCCGAAAGACTAGTCTTCGCGGGTCACACCAACCTAATATTGGTATTTCGGTTCCCAGCCCGCCTGGCCGTCTTTCAATAGACTGAGCATGGGCCAGATGGAACAGAAATCGTCCCCCGGGCCGAAATAGGTATACGCCGCCCGGAAGATTCGCCCATTATCGTCCTTGAAGAATGCCGACACGCCGGGCATCTGTCCGCCGGTTTCAGTCTCGAATTGCACGTCACGATTAAACGTCGTCCCGTGCGACGAGTACATCCGGAAATTCCATCCCCGGCTATTGTAGAAATCGCGCTGAACGTCAACCGGGTCTTTGGAGACCACGACAAACGGCGTCCGGTTCTCCAGATGCTTGGTGAATCCTACAAATCCATCCGCCCAGAGCGTGCAGTACGGACATCCCTTCCCCATGTTGTGAACCATGATTAGGTCTTTACGCGAGCCGAACATCTCCGAGAGTTTGACCTCGGAGCCGTCGTGGGCTTTGAAGACATAGTCAGGCACTTCGACCGGTTTCAGCTTCTTGCGAAGCGCCGCCAGCTCGGTCTTTTCTTCCCGAATTTTCTCCTCGAGCGCCATGATTTGCCGTCCGACGCTGAGCGTCTTGGGCTTCGCCGCGCTCCGCACCAGACGCTTGACCGTCTTGGCGCTTTTCGCCTTCACCGGCACCTTGCGTTTCTTTGCCGTGTTTGTGGTCTTTTTCGACGGGCGAGCTGCCTTCTTGCCCGCCTTGCCTGCTCGTTTGGTCTTCGTTGCCATAATACACCTCCATCGCACCTTAGTTCATGAGATGATACGACAATGCCATATGTAATCGTTTGACTATACTGAACTTAGCGATCATGTTTCTTTCCGCCGCGGCGAAGTGCGGTACGAGGTCCGCGCGGCTTTACCCCGCGCTCGGCCGGAGCACGTTTGACGACAGCTTTAGCCGGTCGGGTTGGTCGTGGTCTGACAGGCTTGGCGGTCAAAACATTCTTCTGCTCTTCCTTGCCGGCCATATTCTTCTCAACAAACAACCGCTTTCCTGAAATCGGGTCAATCTCGGTGTAGTACATAAGGGCGGAATACGTTGATGGCAGCGGTGTGTACACCTGTACCTGCTCCGGGTTGATACGGAGTTTCCCCTGGGTGTAGTTCTTGAGCGCTTGCATGTCTTCCAGCGTACAGCCGGGGTGCGCGGCAATCAGGTAGTAGGTCAGGAACTGCTGTTTGTCCGCTTTGTGGGAGAGTTCGTAGAACAGATTGGCAAATCCGACGAGTGATTCCTGCGACGGCTTCCCCATTTTCTTCAGCACCCGGGCTTCAGTATGCTCCGGCGCAATCTTCATCTGACCCGACACGTGATGACCCACCATCTCCTTCATGTACACGAGCCCGTGGCCATGGTCGGCCAGTACCAGATCATGTCGAACACCCGACGCGACAAACACCTTCTTGACTCTGGGAATCTTCCGCAATCGGGTAAGCAGCCGTGTTTGCCGACTGTGATCGACCTTTAGGTCCTTGCAGACCTTCGGATAGATACAGCGCTTGTGTGGACACGCTCCTTCGGCGAGCTTCTTATCGCACTCGAAACCGTACATGTTGGCGGTCGGCCCGCCGACATCGCTAATGTAACCTTTGAAATCGGGCAAACTGGCCAGGCGTCGCGCCTCGTTGACAATCGATTCTTCGCTGCGCCATTGGACCGTGCGTCCCTGATGAACCGTGATCGAGCAGAAATTACATTCGCCGTAGCAGCCACGGTGGGTCGTCAGTGCGAATCGAATCGTTTCGAGCGCTTTGACTTCACCCTGACGGGCATAGTACGGGTGAACATCGCCGGTGAAATCGAGTTCGTGGACAGCATCCAGCTCTTTCGTCGACAATGGTATCGCGGGCGGATTCTGAACGAGATATCGAGTATCCTGCTTCTGACAAAGTGTATGGGACGTAATCGAGTCGTTATTGAGATAGAACTGCTTGAACATATCGATAAACGCCAGCTTGTCGACCGCTACCTGCTCATACGAAGGCAGTTCTTCGCAACCGGTCGGTTGTTGACTCGAGACGATAGCACAGCCCGCGCAAGCCCGACGGATCCTGTTTGCGGTCTATTGCTTGGGCTAATTCGACTACCGCTCTCTCCCCCATGCCGTAGACCAAAAACTCAGCCTTGGCGTCGAACAGGACCGACTTGCGCACGTTGTCTGACCAATAGTCATAGTGCGCGATGCGTCGCATGCTCGCCTCGACCCCGCCGAGAACAATCGGTCGGGTCTGCTTGAAATAACGTCGGATCAAATTACTATAGACGATCAGAGCACGGTCCGGACGGCGGTCATTAATTCCACCCGGCGTGTAGTCATCGGAGCGGCGTTTCTTCTTGGTCGCGGTGTAGTTGGCGACCATCGAGTCAATCGATCCTCCGCTTACCCCCCAGAAGAGACGCGGCTCGCCAAGGCGGGTGATATCCTTCTCTGAGTTGATGTCGGGCTGGGCGATAATACCGACACGAAATCCGGCTTTCGCCAGCACCCGGCCGATTGTAGCCACGCCCATAAACGGGCTGTCGATATAGGCGTCGCCAGTAACCAGAATGATATCCAGTTCATTCCAGCCAAGCTGTCTTAATTCGTCGGATGTAGTCGGAAGGAATTTCATATCATATTTCACCGTCGGGACAGCCAGGATCCCGACCTACCACTACTACATTTTCAACAGTTCTCCGTAATCGCCGGGGCGACGGTCATTAAACAAATTATTGCGAGGAGTGGTCTGTTTATTACGAGATATGGCAGGATCAATCTCGACCAGCCCGATTTCTTCACGGTCGGGCGACGCCTGCAACAGCACGTTGCCTCTGGGATCAACCATAGTTGATAGACCCGTAAAAGTCAGATCGCGTTCGGTCCCGATCCGGTTCGCCGTTATCACATACACCAGATTGCAGAGTGCATGCGCCGGAAGCGTCTTCTGGCAAAGACCAGGTGTTACCAGATTCGAAGGGTGACAGATAATGTCGGCTCCCTTGAGGGCCAGAATCCGCCAGACTTCGGGGAACCTCCAATCGAAACATATCAGCATCCCGATTCGACACAAACCGATGTCATATATGGGCAACCCCAGATTGCCGGGCTCGAAAATGTCCTTTTCATTCAAATACAAATGCATCTTGCGATACTTGCCCATCAGGCCACTTGGTCCTATCAGCACCGCCGTATTGTAGAGCTTGTCGCCCTCTCGTTCATTCAACCCGACGACTAGGTGCAGGTGGCGTTCCTTGCACAAAGCGTGTAGCAGGTGAACAATTCGGCTGTCGGCGACGGTCTCGGACAACGCCCAGGCTTCTTGCCGCGATTCAAATCGATAACCACAGTGGCACAATTCGGGCAGAACGAGCAGATCAGCGCCTTCAGTCTGACGAATCAGTTCCTCAATTCGCGCGAGATTCTGATCTGTCTGTCCTAACACCGGGCTGGTTTGTATGAAGCCGATCTTCACAAGACTACCTTCTTATTTGAACACCTACCGATCCCCTCCAACTTACCCACTGGATTACCCTTCGGCAAGGTGTTTGAGGAAAGCGGCAGACGGTGATCCGCCGTGGCGGACCGGCTGCAGTATGAGATATAGTGCCCGGCAGATGCCCACATCTGCCGGCTCGTAGAATAAGTTGACAATCGAGTGAGTACTCCATATATGGTACTTGAAACCTGTCACTGGTAACCCTGGCGGAAAGGGGTGCATATGCCGTTCTGTCCCAAGTGTCGTTACGAGTATCTTCCCATTGTCAGCGAGTGCCCCGACTGTGAGGTCAAACTGGTGCCGACTCTTCCGTTGGAGCCGGAAGTATTTCAAGAATCCGGTGGACCCGAAGTCTGGGAAGAACCTCAGGAACCGGACACCATGGAGAGCTACGACAACTGGGTGCCGCTGGCCCGGTTCTCGTCGACCCAGTACGCCGACATGGTCCTGGAAGCGCTGCTGTCCAAGGACATCCCGGCGGTTCTGAGTGACCATACGGGAAATTTCGGCCGGTCCAGCCTGGGTATGTCATCAACTCCCCCGATCGAAGGCGCCATTACCCTGTTTGTTCCCCAGGAATTTGCGCGCGATGCCTCGCAGGAAGGACGGATAATCCTGGGCGAAGATTGGGACAAGACCAAGCTGGGCGATTTCGAGGGCTGAACGCGGCTCAGTTGCCATTCTCAAAACGACTTTCATTGATTCTCTCTGTTTGGTCGATTTCGTTGTAAGATTCTCCACGCTGGTCCGTTAGACATATTAAGAGAGGGCCCGGCCTTCACCGCACACGGCCCATCTCTTTGTCGCAACGATTGGGATAGACACCTAAGGAGAATGACATGTTTCGCCTCACCACTATCGCAGCAGCCCTCGTCTTGAGCCTGGCCCCCGAACTGTTTGCAGACCCGATTCACGATGCTGTCGTCGCCGGAGACTTGGCGACAGTCGGTCAATTGATAGACCAGAATCCCTCACTCGTGACCGCACCTGACACTGCCCTGAATTTGCCGCTTCATTTGGCGGCATCCGAAGGACAAACGTCGGTAATCGCCCTGCTTTTATCAAAGGGTGCCAATATCGAAGCCGGGGATCGCGAGAATACGACCCCGCTGATAGTTGCGTGCATGCTGAATAAGCCCGAAGCGGTCCACCTATTGGTTGAGAGAGGAGCTTCTCTCAAGGCCCGTGACAATAACGGCAATACACCGATATTGGGCGCAGCGCGCGGCGGAAATTTGGAACTCGTAAAGTATCTGGTTGAGCACGGCGCCTCACTGGCGGACGTCAGCAACCGAGGCTCCAACTGCCTGCACATTGCCGCCTCCATTGGGGCGGAACCTCTGGTACGATACCTTCTGGACCAGAAATTAGATATCAGCGCCCCCAATGGCGGCGGCTACAGCCCGCTTCACTTTGCAGCGATGAATGGCAGCTTGCCCATCGTGCGGCTGTTAGTCGCCGCCGGCGCCAACCTTGAACAGACCGACCGCAACGGCTTCTCGCCACTGATGCTGGCGGCATCAAGTGGGAAATTGGAGGTAGCACAGGCCTTACTGGATCTTGGTGCTGATGTTAATCACGCTCCCAGCGTGTGGGGCCACACGGCTTTGTACTCTGCTATCTGGAGCGGCAACCTCGAAGTTGCCAAACTGCTGATCGACCGGGGCGCCGACCTGCAATACCGCAACGACCAGGGTGAAAATGCGCTGCACATCGCCGCCGCAAAAGGGGACATACCGATCGCGGAAATGCTCCTGTCCCGAGGCTTCGACATAAATGCCCCTGATAACGGCGGCCGGAATCCTATATGTCAGGCGATCTGGGGTCAACCCGATATGGTTCGCTGGCTAATTGAGCACGGATCCAAAGTCGATGCCTTGACCGACACCACTTCCGGTCCGCTTCAGTTCGCCGCTGGTCAGAACGACACGAACATAGTTCGCACTCTCTTGTTCAGCGGAGCCAGGGTCGATTGCCAAAGCCCCGGATGGAGCACGCCGCTGAACACTGCGGTCAGGGGGGGCAACTTAGCCATATCTCGGATGCTGCTAGACGCCGGCGCCAATCCGAATCTGACCGCCGCCTATGGCCTCAGCACTCCCCTGCATATTGCCGCTATGACCGGCAAGAAGGACGTCGTGGAATTGCTGATAGACCGAGGCGCGACAGTCAACGCCAGGGACAGCCTCGGCCGCACACCGCTTTATTATGCCACTCGCTACGGTCAGGAGCCGTCCATCGAAGTTCTTAGAGCCCATGGCGCCAAGAGCGACCCGGTCACAGAAATCTATGATGCGAAGACTGTCCTCGCCGAGCCGCTTGGAAACGGTGCAGCTACCATCTGGTACCTCGGACATTCAGGATGGGGCATCAAGACACGGAATCATTTCCTGATTTTCGATTACACAGGATCGGAACCCCGACCGGATTTGCCACAACTTGCCAATGGGTTCGTCGACCCCACCGAAATTGCCGGCTTGCCGGTCACGGTCTTCTCCACCCACGAGCACGGTGATCACTACGACACCACGATATTCAGTTGGAAGGAGCAGATTCCCAACATCAGCTACGTATTCGGTCATCGCCCGCCGGAAAGGCTCGATTACACTTATGTCGGCCCGGAGGAGTCCAGCGATCTGCCGGGCATGAAAGTATCGGCGATTCGTTCCACAGATGGCGGCGTTGGGTTCATCGTTGAGGTCGACGGATTGACCATATTCCAGGCCGGTGACCACGCTGCGGCAGTACCTGAACTTCCTGCCGCCTTCACATCCGAGATCGACAAGGTCGCCGCTCGCTGGCCGAAGATCGACCTGGCATTTCTGCCGACAGTAGGCTGCAGTATTGGCACCCCGGAAGCGGTCCGTGCCGGTGACATCTACACCCTGAACAAACTTCATCCCCGCGTGACTTTCCCAGAGCACGGCATCGATGCCGAATATGTCTACCGGGAATTCAAGCGCCTGGCCACACAGGCCGGAGTGACTGACAGTATCGTCTGTGCGGAGCACAGGGGCGACTTGTTCCGTTATTCCAGAGAACGGCAATTGTAGTCTACCTCCCCCGTTGATACCCACCCGCGGCGAGGTCGGCGCGTTGCCGACCTCGCCGCAACTACTTACGCACGAATAGATTGCGGGAATCACCGGAAGTGTTATATTAAGAACAATACCCGGCAACCTCCGTGTGGATTCACACACTGTGGTTGAACTGGCGCTCGAGCACGCTAAAGTCCCACCACACAGTCGCCGACATTAATAGCGAAGTTCTTGATGTCACCCGCGCCGCACAATAGGATCGGCGCCAAGGCGAAAGGCAGGATGCCCAAACGATATGCAGTTCAATTCGCTTCAATATCTGATCTTCTTCCCCCTCGTAGTCGCGCTCTATTTCACGCTGCCGCAGCGATTCCGTTGGGTACTGCTGCTGCTATCCAGCTACTATTTCTACATGTGCTGGCGACCAGAGTATGCGGTCTTACTGGCCGGCTCGACCATAGTGGACTACTGGTCTGCTTTGCGCATGGGTAGAATCGAGGAAAGAAGTGGCCGCAGAAAGTACCTGATTATCTCACTGATCGCCAATCTTGGCCTGCTAATCGGATTCAAGTATCTGGATTTCTTCAACGAATCGGCTCGCGCCCTGTGTGACAGTTTCAACGTCTTCTACGGCGTTCCGACGTTCGATATCCTGCTTCCGGTTGGCATCTCGTTCTACACGTTTCAGACATTGAGCTATACGATCGATGTCTACCGGGGCGACCGTCCGCCGGAGCGACATCTGGGCATATTCGCGGTCTATGTCGCGTTCTTCCCGCAACTGGTGGCAGGACCTATCGAAAGATCAACTCACCTGATGCCGCAATTTCGCGAGCAGCACAAGTTCGAATATGACCGTGCCGTCGATGGCTTCCGGTTGATCCTGTGGGGCTTTTTCAAGAAGGTCGTGATAGCCGATCGACTGGCCGTATATGTGAGTCAGGTATACAACCACCCTGATGCTTTCACCGGCCTGCCTTTGATTCTGGCGACCTATTTCTTCGCCTTTCAGATTTACTGTGACTTCTCCGGTTACACCGATATCGCGCGTGGCTCGGCCCAGGTCATGGGCTATAGTCTGATGGAAAATTTCCGTCGACCGTATTTCGCCAAGACGGTTATCGATTTCTGGCAGCGCTGGCATATTTCTCTATCGACTTGGTTTCGGGACTATGTCTATGGACCGCTCGGCGCCAAACGGAAACCGAAATGGCGCTGGTATTACAACCTCATGGTAGTGTTCGTACTGAGCGGTCTATGGCACGGCGCCAACTGGACGTTCTTCATCTGGGGAGCCCTCCACGGTACGTACATGGTGCTGTCGAACGCGACACGTCGCCTCAGAGGGAAGATGATTATTCTCTTCACATTGGATAAACATCCCCGCGTGCATCAATGGACCCAGATGTTCATCACGTTTCATCTTGTCGTTTTCGCCTGGATTTTCTTCCGCGCCAACAGCCTGAGCGATGCCCTACTGATTCTACGTCGGATCCCGGCGATTAATCGGTCCAGTGCAACGGCCGATCTCGCCCGAGGGTTCTACACCAATGATATCGCGCGTGGCTGGTTCGACCTGAGTGTTGCGTTCGCCTGTCTCGCGGTACTTCTCACCGCACAGATGTGGCAACGGCGTGGTGAAGTCCGTGACGCCCTGAGC
Source organism: uncultured candidate division Zixibacteria bacterium (assembly GCA_963735035.1). GTDB lineage: Bacteria > Zixibacteria > MSB-5A5 > GN15 > FEB-12 > JAGGTI01. Next base: position 201,043 of record CAVTJJ010000006.1, on the reverse strand, counting down.
GCGCGACCGGCCTGGATGCGTTGGGCGGTTTACTATGTCGCGGTCATGGCAATAATCTTATTCGGAGCGTACGAACATGCGCCGTTCATCTATTTCCAATTCTGATGCCTTGCGCTTCGTGAAGCGTACGTCGGGTTTCATCGGCGGATTGATTCCGGTAGGTCTCCTGACTCTCTGGGCTTTGAGTCTTGTACCCGCGCCAGCTGCTGAGAATCAAGGTGAGCGGTACAGCCTCTATCAGTTCGTCACTCGCAATTTCACGCTTCCCGGCGGATATGGCTACACCCTGACCCGTTTTCGTGAGGCGGATACAACCCGCAATGTCGACGTGCTCTTCCTCGGCTCGTCGCGTTGTTATTACTCGTTTGCCCCGCACGTCTTCGACCGCCTGGGATTGAAGACTTTCAACCTCGGGAGCCCCTCTCAGACTCCGCTAAACACGCGCTATGTGCTCGACCGGTATTGGGATCGTCTCAATCCAAAGCTGGTCGTCTTTGAAGTCAATCTTCACATTCTCGAAAAAGACGGTGTGGAGTCATTTTATGACTTAATGATCAACACGCCGGTGTCACTCGATATGGCCGAGATGAGCCTGGCCACCGGGCATCCGCATGCTATGACAAGTATGGCCGTTCGCGCATTAAGCTCGCTTACGACTCCATTCGAGAGTTTCCAGATGCAGGATCGGCCCATGGATCCGTATCTGGGCAAGGGTGCAGTCGCGGCGAAGAATTTCAATCAGGAAACATTTAACGAGAAACCGTCGGCCGTACACATTCCCGACCAGCAGAAAGAATATCTTGCTGACATAATTGATTTCGTCAGGACTCGCGGTGCACAGGTAATTCTGGTCGTGGCGCCGATTCCCAAAGAATGGCGACCGATCATCACCAACTACTCCGAAGTCATGGCTAATCTCGGCGATCTGGCGGACAGTCATGGCGCCCGTCTTTATGATTTCAACGCCGCGATGACTCTGGACTCCCGGACCGACTTTAAGGATAATCACCACCTGAACGCCAACGGCGCCAAGATATTTTCGTACGATGTGCTTGATTCGCTGCTGGACGTCCCCGACTACCGCGTAGCTCTGGACATAGATCCTGCCCGCGCCGCCGATGTATACGCCGGTCGTGGCATCACGCGGGCCGAGCAGGGCGACTTAGACCGTGCGATTGACGACTATCACCGCGCCCTCGTACTGAAACCGCAGGACGGAATGATCTACTACAACCTGGCGCGTGCCTGCCAAAAGGCGGGAAAGAAAGCAGACGCCATCGAAGCCTATCGGAGCTTTGTCCGTCTGGCGCCGGTTGAGTACGCACAATATATCGAGCCGGTTAAGGCACAGATCGCTACACTCGAAGGAAGCTAGTCCTTACACCAGACCCTTCTTCCTGAGCAACTCACGTTCTTTTAGTATCCGGTTAATTTTCTTACCGAAGGCGCGATCAACAAGCTTCTGATTCCGCGCGTCCTGCCTCAAGACCAGATTACGGAGTTCTTTCTGCAGCCGAAGATACGCCGCAAAGCGAGCCGAATCCAATTTCCCGGCCTCGATCGCCTCTTTCACGGCACAGCCTGGCTCGGACTCGTGCCGACAATCGCTGAAGCGACAGCCAGCAATGAGCTGCTCGACATCAGCATAGGTGCGTTCTATACCGGTTTCGTCGCCCCACAATTGAATGCGCCGCAGACCGGGCGTATCTATCACCAGGCCGCCGTCAGGAAGTACGATCAATTCTCGTCGAGTAGTCGTGTGACGTCCCCGGCTCTCGTGCAGACTCACGCCACCGGTTTCCAGACGATCTTCTCCGAGCAGTCCGTTGATGATCGTCGACTTTCCGACTCCGGACGATCCCAAAAACACACCTGTGCGACCGGGCGCGAGATAATCACGAATCGCCTCGAGCCCCGTCCGTCCCACCGCGCTCATGGCATGCACGGGCACTCCGGGGGCAGTTCGGGACACCTCGCTTATCCGGCCCGCCAGGTCGCTGCAGACATCGGATTTGTTGAGCACGATGATCGGCGACGCCCCACTGTCGTATGTGGTCGAAAGAAAGCGCTCGATCCGGCGCGGATTCCAATCGTTGTCGAGTCCGCTGACCAGAAAGGCGAAATCTATATTGGAAGCGATCACCTGTTCCTCGGTGCGTCCTTCGCCATGAGTCGGGCCGCCGGCAAGCACCGCCTTGCGCGAGAAGCAACTTCGGCGCGGCAGTAACGCATGTATAACCGCCTCGCCGTCGCCCCCGTCGTTCCCGATCACGACCCAGTCGCCCACAGACGGGTACTCCGCCCGGGTGGTCGCCTGGTGCAGAAATCGACCGGATACGCGGGCGCGACGTTCACCGCACGCAGCCCAAATCGTATACATCCCCTTGTGTTCCTGCGCCACGCGTGCAGGAACCAGATCGTCTGTTCCATATGATTCGAAATACCGGGCGAAATAATCGTCCCAGCCTAGCGTAATCAAATCCATCGCAATATTCCTCAGCTAAGACCGACACGGAGTCTGGACAGTGCCAAATTCCTGACGGTCTATAGTTATTGATAATATGAGTTCGCAATCGCGGACGCTCTTCAGCCCGCAACCCGGACATAGAAGGAGGTAGCTGCCTCCGGGAGGAAATTAGTTAGGTCTTGATTAAGAGAAGATCGAGCCTAGCAGACTTCTCCCGAAAAGGGCGCGCCATCTCTCTGAATGCTTACAATGGTCACAAATTTTCCTTTCCGGCGAGTTCGCCTTGCCAAGAGGTTCAAAGTCGATTGAACTTTCGTTGACCCAATATAGCAACAGTTCAAAATCTGTCAAGTCATCTTCATGGTCTGGCGGATCGACTCTTGTCACCAGGCTTTTCGCAGAGACATCAGTAACCAGGCAATCACGTAAACGCCACCCCCGACTAAGAGAGCAAAAGTGAAGCCGTAGCTGATGGCCATCAACACTGCCAGAGTACCGCCTATCACCGAGGCCGCTCCGTTCACCGAGAAACCCCAGTCCACCAATTCGCCCACACGTAGCGTCCCTTTCGGGAACGGCATGCCCATGAAGAAGCCGAGGGGCAGTATCAGAACTACCACCACCATTGCTCTGCCCAGCACCGCAAACTGAGTGAGCGCTCCGGTCAGGTGTCCGAACAAGAGTATATCCAGCGCCAGCCAGATCAATATGCCCACAAACGGCACATGGTCTCCGGCGTGGCGAGCAAACCGGCTCCCGATACCAGAACCAATTAGCAATGTCAGCAGCACGGTGGCAATACTATACACCGATGCCCCAATGTACAGAGCGTACTTCTGAATGAGCACGACCTCAACAATCATGAACGCCACCCCGATAGCGAAGAAATACAACCATGGCGCCCCGCGCAGTCTTGGACCCGTAGTGAAGTACGGTATCAGATTAAGCGGCAATATTAGCACAACGGCCACGATCAGAATGATGAGTATGAGAATCTTGGAAAGGGGGAATCCGCCAAACTCGGCATAGTTGTTCAGCTTCTCGAATTTCTCCCACGCGAAGTTCTTCCACATTCCGAGCTGCGCGACAAACGGCCGATCGTCGGTGCAAGGCGACAGATTGATTTTGGCCGAATCGGACGCCGCCTGCCACCCATCATTGATGATTCGATTGTAGATATTGTTCTTCAGCGAGTCCGCCGCCGGGTACAGCAGATGGATGGTCTCGGCCCGTTCCAGCGTCAGTGGTCCGTAGGCATTCGCGATGATCTCTTCGGTCAGAGGTCGTTTCGACAGGAGTAGAAGCTTGCGACGCTGCGACGGCAGCGTATACACCGCGAAGTGCGACTTGACATCGGAAACACCCAGCTCTGTCAGGGCGTCCATGACTTCGGTCACCAGCCTTGGCATGTACATCTGGTGTTCCATGCAGAGAAAGCCACTGTCCGAGAGCGAACGCCAGTAATCCTGAAAAGCTTCTTTCGTAAAGATATAGTTCTCCGCCAGAGCGAACGAACCGGAACCGAGAGCCGCCCAGGTATTGGAGCTCCAGGAGAAAATGATGTCAAACTTGGCGGGATACCGTCGCACGAAAGTACGGGCATCTTCGGTAACTACATGGACGCGAGGACTGGAGTACAGATGGCCGGAGAATTTCGCCAAACTGATGATCTGTCCGGTGGAGTCACGGATTATCGGCACTGGCGGCTCCTTGGCCTCTTTTGCGGCCGTCGAATCCGCTACCACAGACGTCGTATCGACAGTCGAATCGGCCGGCTTCGGAGTGTGATCGATGAATCCGCAAGTGTCCTCATCCTGCATCAGATGATTGATCTGCGGGAGAACCTCGACCGCATAGATGTCTTTAGCCCCCACGTTCAGCGCCTGAAGAACATCGCCGCCCCCGCCTGAGCCCAATGAGAGAAATGTGCACGAGTCGAATAATCCGACCAGATATCGCACCGAAATGTCCCACCCGAGATCGGTCGTATCCAGGGCGCGAAAGTCACCGTCGAACTTAAAGACCGGCGTGTTGGCAACATTGTCGATATTTAGTCCGCGCGCTTCCCCCTGAAAATCGTAAATCTTCAGTTTGGCCATCGCGTCCCAGTGCTTGTAGATGACCGGGGCGGGTTCCTCGCGTTGCGCTTCAAGCAGACCGGCGGCGCGCGACGGAAGAAAGAAGACGCCGACAAAGAGCAGTGCCGGGACTACTTTCCAGGCTCCGCGAACATTCAAGGCGGCCGCCAGAAGCATCGGCAGGGCGATCAGAAACGTGGCAGCCGGTGTGCCGTACTGATTCATGACCAGAATCGAGACCAGGACACCAAGTCCGGCGCCGATCAGGTCGGCCATATATAACCGGGGCATGTCCTTATGGTTCTGTCGAAACAGAAAAGCCAGCGCGACACCACCGAAGAAGAACGATGAACTTAGAAGGACAATTGTGAGAATGAACTTGGCCAGCATGGCGCCGCTCGTAAAGAGCTGCGAAAAATCCAGTCCAAGGGCGACTACTGCAGGGGGGGCTACCAATGCCGCCAACCCGGATAGAGTCAGCATGGCTCCAAAGCTACCCTCCCGGTTGAGAATCGGGAACAGGCGAAGCGCCAGCGCTCCCAACCCCAGTCCCATTATCGCCAGAGACAGAGTGAGAAATGCGAAAGCATAGAAGTATTCTGCCGAGAAGATTCTCGTCCAGATAAGCTCCTGCCCCAGCAATGTTATAGAAATAAGACCAATGGTTAAGGACTTGAACTTTGACATGAAAACATTCTCCTGGTGCCTGGCCACATGTTACCGACGGTCGCGTACAATAGCCTACTTACGAATACCCCTCCGACTTTGTTTAGCGCAATAATGTTAAGACTGGCTAGACCCGCTCCGGACTGGATGAAGTCACCGAGGGTTGATCCCGGGGAGACTTCTGCCGATGTATCTGATGTACACTCATTTGAGGCAATAGCGGTATGAATAACACGGGAAAAATTGAGAACCTGTTGAAGGCCCGCGGCCGAGAAACCGTCGCGGCCGTGCCACCCGTGAATATCCCTGCCCTTAAGGCCGACCTTCTCAAATATTTAGGCGATCTGAAACTGCCCGCTGGATGCAGCGCTGCGTCCTGGGATGAACTCATACAGGAGTTTCCAATCCCTTCTGACGACCAGACCCGGAAATCCGGTCTCCGGATGCGTCTCGCGCTCCGTCTGTATACCAAAGCCAACACTTATCTCCTGTCAATAATGGAATGCCTCGACCCCGACAGCGTAGGGGTGTTCTTGATATCAGTTCACGTCAATTGGACCTTGCCGGAAAAGCAACATCAGAAGATAGTTGAAGAAAGCTATCGGGGACAATTTGACGATGTTCTTCGGGCCAAACACACTCTATGGGCGCAATCATTCCGCCCGCGTGAATTGCCTGATGCCCTGGTGAGTTGCTTCAGGTCAGTCTTGTCTCACGAACTGATCGCCGGCCCTGCCCGGGTACTGACCGAGACAAATGTCACTCACCAGCAGCCAACAATAGCCCACTTCCCCAAACCAGACCCGGAATAAGCCAAGTCCCCATTTCTGCTCAAGGGACTCTCATCTTTGGGTTCCCAGCATTCTGAGTCCGTAAGATACAGTCGTATAACATCTTACAGTGGGACGACGAACTCACGAGCATTATTTGGCTGTTAAACCTATATTAGAGCAGTGAACCTGTTTGGACGCGATGCTTACGAAGACTCGCTAATTAGCCGAAAATCTGACTGACCCGGTAGCGTTTGCCCGGATCGAGGCTTATGAAATTAAGATATTGCAAATCGACCCTGATTATTGTCCTGGCGCTAGCCGGGTCGACGCTATTGCCGGTAATGGTGAAAGCGCAGGGTTCCATTTTCGGAACGGTCAAGGCCTCAGACCTGTCGACTCCTCCCAACGGCGCTATTCAGTTCATTGGAATCATCAACAATAATGACCGTGAGATAAGAATTCAATCCTGCATTGGAGCCGGTTATGACGCCGGCAACTGGTTCGACGATTTTCAGAACTATCTGACCGAAGCACGGGGAGCGGCCTATAGTTATTACTTTTTCGACACAGCTTTGGCCGAAAGCGCACTGCTTCACGATACTATCCCGGCGAATTCTTTTCAGCAGGAAGACATAACTCTCTCTTCCGGCACTTTCCCCCCGGCCGTATCGAACCTGTCCTCCACCCGGATAGATAAGCGCACGATCCGCCTCGACTGGACGCAGAGCGCTGGAACAACCTGGCACGTATATCGCCGCGAAGGGGCGTCAGATGGTTCGTTTTTCCGCATTGATGATCCAGCCGGTAATCGGAACAATCGCGGCGTTACCGTCCCCTATTATGTTGATAATTCGGTCGATTCACTGAACACCTATTGGTACATTGTGGTATCCGAATCGTCACCGGGGAACTATTCTCCGGCTTCAGAGGCGCTATACGTGGACGTCGGCTCCTGCTGCCAGGGGCTTGTCGGCGACATCAACGGCATCGATGGCGATACCCCGACAATCGGCGACCTCGCTCTTCTCGTCGATCATATCTTCATAGATGGCACACCGCTGGAGTGCCTGGCCGAAGCCGATTTGAACCAATCCGGTGGATTGCACCCGACCGAAATGGACATAACGATAGGTGACGCATATCGCCTGATCGGTTTTCTCTATATAGACTTCTTCCCGTTGAAACAATGCACCGATGTCGTTCGATAGGTAATCAGAAAACCAGTTCGCCCGACAAGCTGGAGTAAACGTACGAGATCGTCATCAACCGCCCCGGCGGTGTCCCCTTCAACGCTTTCACACTGATAAGAGCATGCGTCTTGCCGGCGCATTCGGCCAGGACCCAATCGCCTTCGGCGACCGTAACCTTTTCGAGAGAGGGCACAGGAACGTTGTCTGAGAGTCGGGCAACGATCTCGTGATATCGACCTTTCCACGGGAGGACCACGAACCGGGTCTGCCGGGCGAATGCATCAAGGCGATTCGGCGAGGCGAGATAGTCAAGACCGTCTTTCGAGAAGTAATAGAGATCGCTTATCTTGTCATCACACGCGACGTATTTGTTGTCCGAGAACGAAAAACCGTCCTTGCCGCCCGACCGGCGCAGGGCCAATTCGAACTCACCCCGCCCTCCACAGACCGCGGTAACTTCATTCGACGGTCCCGACACCGTGCCGTCGGGATAGACGATGCGAACCGTCACGTAGTAGCGCACTCCGTTGGCGAGCCTGTCGGCCATGAAATGTTCGACACCGTCTTCGGGAATCGTATCGCCCGGAAAGGGATTCGTGTTATAAGCCGCGATCGATGGATCAATCTTGCCCCCGGGGAACAACGCCGCCAGCGGCCGTTCACTTATATAGATATTGTACCCGGAGATCAGCCCCTGCCCGACCTTGCGCCAGGAAAGATTCAGCTTTTCGTGATTCGACTCTATCGATAAATCAACGACACTATCTTTCGCGGCAGTCGGTGTTTCAGCTACCACCGGCTTTTCAACTACCACCGGCCTGGGGGCACAACCTGACAGTACGACTGCAGTCAGGGATATAATGATAATTCTCTTCATAATACATCCAGGGTCATCTGTCTCGGACATAGGAAACAGCCACCCTGTTCGCCTATGACTACATCTTCTTCGAGCCCCACACAGCCGATACCGGGGAGCATGATTTCGAGTTCAAGGGTGAAAACATTGCCGACGTCGATAAGGATCGACGGCGTCTTGCCGTACCGTTCCCAATTGGGTCCGAGCAACCCACCACCGTCGTGTACCGACCGACCCAGTTGATGGCCGAGGGCATGCTGATAAACAGGATATCCATGGTCGACCAGGGCATCGCGGGCGATCTGATCTATCTCAAATCCCTTCCGGCCGGGTCGACACTGTTCGGAAGTCGCGGTGATGATATCGCTGACAATTTCGAAGGCATCTCTGAGTTCATCCGGCACAGCGGCTTCGCCCTTGCGGCGAACATATAGTAAGCGCTGGAGATCGGAACAGTAACCGTCCTCGAGGGCGCCAAAGTCGACATGCATCAGATCACCCGGTTCGAGACGCGCGTCGGTCGGATGTCCGTGACCCGGATCGGTCTTGCTCCCGGCGTTGACAATTGTCTCAAACGACGGTTTCGCGCCGGCGGCGTAGAGTTCACGATCAATTGCTTCGGCAATCTCAATCTCCGTCATGCTCGCTTTGATGCGCAGCTTCGCCCTCTGCCAGGCCTGTTCGGCGGTTTCGGCCGCTATAGTAAGACGCGCAATCTCAGTAGGCGTCTTACGGGCGCGCAGACGACTGCAAAGCATCTCAGCCGAAACAAGGCGATCCGCGAAAAACGTGCCGGACAGATAATCACACAGCAACAGGTACATGCCGTGCGTAAGGCCGTCGGCGGACGGATCATCTTTGGAATAGTTGACAGCGATCCGCTTAGGGTTCAATTCGGTTAAGAGCGCCCGAAGATCCTCTTTCACACCGGCGGTATAGCTGCGGACTTCGGTGAAATTCCCCGAACGTTCATAATCGGCGCGGTCGAAATTTCCGATCAGGGCAAACGCTCGGCCGTCGCGCGTGTACGCGAAGAACGACTGCCAGGTAGCTTCGAGGCCGCTGATCAGAGGGATGATTGGATCACACATCACCGGAGTTTCGCGCACCGCGACTATCCACAGATCGAGATCGAGTTCGTTTAGGAGTGAGGGAACCTGTTGTATCTTCTCTTTGATGATGTCCATGCGCCCTCTGTGTCTAGTCGATCTTCCTATCCGGCGGGCCGTCGTATTCATACGGCATCGGGCCGAGCTTGCGCACCGGCTTTTCGCGGGTCATCTCTTCATAAGCATGAGCCACCAGACCGGGAACGCGGCTGATGATAAAGAACGCCTTCCCCAGCCGCCAGTCAAACCCCATGTCCGAAATGACCGCCGCGATGGCGCCATCGACATTAATCGGAAGTTTCTTGCCAAGTTGTTCGGCCAGCACTTTTTCGAGCGCCTGGCACAGTCTGATATGTTTGCCGTTGTAGCCGTGGCGGGTGGCAATCTCGAACAACTTCGGGGTGCGCGGATCGGCCGTATGGATTCGGTGCCCGAACCCCGGCATACGGATCTTCTTCTCCTTGAGCCAGGCCGACAATTCAGTCGCAACCTGCATAGCGTTGTCGCCCGAATCATTGACCTTCGCGGCCCACTGCTGCATGATCTTCGCAGCCTGTTCAATCGCTCCACCGTGCCAGTCGCCGATCACCAGTATTCCGCCGGCGATGGCAGCATTCAGACTGTTCCCGCCTGAGACCACCGCCCGAGTGCCGAGGGCCGAGGGCGGCGACGCGCCGTGGTCGATCGATGACACCAGGATAGCGTTCATCAACTCGGCTTCAGCTTTGCCGGGCAGCTCTCCTTTGAGCAGGAGGAACACCGTCTCGGCGTACGAGAGCCTGCCCATTATCTCGGCGATATCATAGCCCCGGACCCGAATTCGGTTAGGGCCGATGTCAGTAATGCCGGTTTTCCAATTGGTCTCAGCCATAGTCTTTCCTTTGGTAGAGGCTTCAATCCGGCCATTTGCGATGACCGCCAAGGCGCTCCAAACCGCCAATCTGCCCGCAGTGGCGGCAAGCCGCAAGAAAAATCAGCGATACCCAAATTCATGAAATAGAAAACTCTTATGGTTGGCTATCACAACTTCGTATAAGATAAGCAGATAGGTTGACGAATTTTTGACCGGACGAATAGCAAACTTGTTACTCTTTTCACAAAGCTCCTTGACCTTGACTGTCGGTAGCGATTATATTATCTCGCTCCTTGTGTGGGACTGTCAGCGCGAGGCTGCAGCCCGACTCGTTGAGTCCGGTATTTGAAAGCGAGCGTTAAGCTTAGATGACTGACTTGGCCGAATTCCCAGCCCCCAAATTCTCGCAGAATGTCATTGTCATTGTCGGTGGGTTTGGCAGCGGCAAGTCCGAGGTCTCGGTCAATCTGGCCCGCCTTCTCGCCCGGACCGGAACCGACCCCGTAGTGATAGCCGATCTCGATATCGTTAACCCGTATTTTCGGAGCCGCGAGGCAGCCGCCACGCTGGCGAGTCACGGCATCAAATCGTTGATCCCGGCCGGAGCGTACGCGATGGCCGATCTGCCCATAATCGTCCCGGAAATCAAGACGGCTATTCAACGGGCCGAGGGAAAGCTGATCCTCGACGTCGGCGGCGACGACACTGGCGCGCGCGTCCTGAGTTCACTGGCCGACGCTTTCACTCCCGGTCAGTACGATATGCTGCTGACTCTGAACGCCTACCGGCCGTTCACCGCCGATGTAGCGGGCGCTTTGAAGATGATGGAAGAAATCGAGAGCTCCGGCAAACTCAAATTCACCGGCCTCATTTCGAATTCGCATTTGATAGAACAAACCACCGTGGCCGAGGTCTATCACGGTATCGACCTCGCCCGGCAGGTCAGCAACGAAACCGGTTTGCCCATTTGTTTCGTCAGTGTGATTGAGAATATCGCGCGCCAGCTCGAACGCCGGAAGGTTCCATACCCGGTGCTGGCCCTCGACCGCTCGTTGCTCAAACCGTGGGAACGAAGCGCGTCGGCCGAGATTAGTTGAGACTTAAGGAAGGTATTATGCCTCGTGTTACCATAGACAAGAACCATTGCAAAGGGTGTGAGCTGTGCGTTCAGGCCTGTCCGCAGAAGATTCTCTCGATGTCGAAGGACATCACCGTGAGAGGGTACTTCTACGCCCGCATGCATGATCCGTCGCGCTGCATCGGTTGCCGCATTTGTGCGGTGGTTTGTCCGGACGTGGCCATTAGCGTGGACACCCACGGCACCCAATTTGTACTGTTTGAATACTAGTCCCGCCGGGACCTGTGGAAGGATTGTTCGAGTGGCAAGAATACTGATGAAAGGTAACGAAGCGATTGCCGAGGCGGCCATCCGGGCCGGCTCGCTGATCTACTTCTGCTATCCTATCACACCGCAGACCGAAGTCGCCGAGTACATGGCCAAACGCATGCCCCAGGTGAACGGCGTGTTTCTCCAGGCTGAGAGTGAAGTGGCGGTCGGCAATATGATATTCGGCGCGTCGTCGTCGGGGCGCCGTGTGTTCACGTCGTCCTCGTCGCCGGGCATCAGCCTGATGCAGGAAGCGATCTCCTACATGGCCGGAGCCCAGTTGCCCTGCGTGATCCTGAACATCATGCGCGGCGGTCCGGGACTGGGTGGCATTCTGCCAGCTCAGTCGGACTATTTCCAGGCCACCAAGGGAGGCGGCCACGGTGATTACCGCGTCCTCGTCCTGGCGCCGTCGTCAGTACAAGAAGCAGTCGACCTTACGATGCTGGCGTTCCATCTCGCCGACAAGTATCGCAACCCGGTGATGATAATCGGCGACGGCATGATCGGCCAGATGATGGAACCGGTCGAATTTCCGGAGAAGTACGAAGAGCCCGAACTACCTCCGAAAGACTGGGCGGCCACCGGAGCCAAGGGACGTGCTCCTCGGATCATCAAGTCGCTTCACCTTGATCCGTACGTGCTGGAAGACAACTCGATCGTCCTCGACAAAAAGTACCAGCAGATGAAGAAGGACGAGCCCCGCTTCGAGTTGTACAAGGTCAATTCGAAGAACCGGATTCTGATCGTTTCCTACGGAACTATGGCCCGCATCTGCCAGACGGTTATCGACGAACTCGAAACCGAGGGAATTTCAGTTGGGCTCTTCCGACCGATTACGGTCTTCCCGTATCCCGAAGAGGCGCTCAAGAACGAAGCCAACAAAGCGAACATCGAATCGATCCTAACAGTTGAGATGAGCATGGGACAGATGCTTGAAGACATCGAGCGCATCGTGTGCGGCGCCAAACCGATCAAATTCTTCGGTCGCACCGGCGGAATTGTCCCCACTCCTGACGAAGTCAAGGAACAGATCAAGATTATGATCAAGAATGACGCGGCTGATAAACCGCGCCGGAAGAAAGGGTGAGCGGAATGCCCCAGACAGAAACCACGATTTTCTCTCGACCGACCGCCCTTCGCGAAACTGTCACCCACTATTGCCCCGGCTGCACGCACGGTGTGATTCATCGTCTGGTGGCGGAAGCGCTTGACGATCTCGGAGTGCGCGAACGCACCGTGGGCGTGGCCCCGGTGGGCTGCTCGGTGCTCTGCTACAATTACTTCAACTGCGACTTTCTCGAAGCACCGCACGGTCGCGCCCCAGCGCTGGCTACCGGCTTCAAAAGAGCACGGCCCGACATGATTGTTTTCACCTACCAGGGTGACGGTGATCTGGCGTCAATAGGCATGGGTGAAATTGTCCACGCCGCCAATCGGAACGAGAAGTTCACAACCATATTCGTCAATAACGCCATCTACGGCATGACCGGCGGTCAGATGGCTCCGACAACTCTGGAAGGCCAGGTGACATCGACCAGTCCGATGGGACGCGACGTCTCCCTCACCGGCTATCCGATCAAGATGTCGGAATTCCTGTCGGGCCTGGTGACGCCATTCTACATCGAGCGAGTTGCGGTGCATACGCCGCAGCACATCATCAAAGCCAAGAAGGCGATTCGCAAGGCGTTCGAATATCAGGTTGCAGGGACGCTGCTTCTCGATAGTCGAAGTAGTTTCGACCTGCCCGACCAACTGGGGCATGACCCCGACTGACTCCACCAAATGGCTGGATGAAAATCTTCTGAAGTATTATCCGCTCGGCCAGTACAAATCACCCGACCAGGGGGTGAAGTGATGCCGCAATATGAAGTCTCTATGGGCCGGGTTCGGCGGGCAGGGCATCATGGTCGCCGGGATGCTTCTCTCCTACACCGGTATCAAAGAAGGCAAGCAGGTCTGCTGGATTCCCTCGTATGGCCCCGAAATGCGGGGCGGCACGGCCTACTGTACCGTGGTAGTGTCAGACGTCCGCATCGGTTCGCCGATCATCCGCAACCCGCAGGCGGCCGGTAGTTTTCAATCGGCCGTCGTTCGATAAGTTCACCCCGACCATCAAGCCGGGCGGATTGCTGGTGGTAAATTCGTCGTTGATCGACGTCACCACCGACCGGACCGACATCACCGAAGTCCTCGTACCCGCGAATGACATGGCCCTGAAGGCCGGCAGCGCCAAGGCCACCAACATTGCCATGCTGGGGGCGTTTGTCGGTGTCACCGGGTTGGTTCAATATGACAACCTCAAGAAGGTGTTGGAGGAAAAGCTGGGCAAGAAGAAGGACCTGCTGGAGATTAACTTCAAGGTGCTCAAGGAAGGTTACGATCTCGGCATGGCGGCGCACAAGCCGAAGAAAGGGGCCAAAGTATGAGGCATGACTTCTCGCGCCTGCCGGAACTGATAGATCGCCATCCGCGCTCGCCGGAATCGCTCATCATGGTCCTGCAGGAAATCCAGCGTGAATATCGGTTTCTCCCCTGCGAAGCGCTCGTTCAGGCCGCCGAAGCCTTGGACGTGCCTCTCTCCCGGGTCTTCTCGGCCGCGACTTTCTATAACGCCTTTAGCCTGAATCCCAAGGGCGAGACGGTGGTTCGCGTCTGTGTGGGCACCGCCTGTCATATTCGCGGCGCCAAACTGATTCAGGATCAACTCGAGAGTTTTCTGAAGATAAAGGCCGGACAGACTTCCGAGGATATGAAGTTCACGCTGGAAGTCGTAGCCTGCCTCGGCGCCTGTGCCATGGCGCCGGTAGTGATCGTCAATGAAAAATACCACGGTTCGGTCAATTCGAGCCGCGTGAAGAAACTGTTGAAGGGCTAACAAGACATGAGTATCAGTTCACCTCAGCAGTTGGATAAATTGCAGAAGGAATGCAGCGCCGCCCGCGATAAACAAACCAAGCGGGTGATCGTATGCTGCGGCACCGGCTGTCTGGCCAACGGCGCGGCGGGAATTGTCGAGGCGTTTCACAACACGCCTCAAAGAAAAGAAGATCAAAGACTTCTCGGTGGAAGCGGTCAAAGAGACCGGCTGCCACGGCTTCTGCGAGCAGGGACCGCTGGTTGTAATCGAACCGCACGGCACGTTCTATACCCACGTCAAACCGAAAGATGTCGCCGAGATAATCGAACAGACGCTTGCAAATGACCGGGTGATCGAATCCCTGCTGTACACCAATCCGGTGACCGGCGACAAGATCGAACGATATCCCGACGTCCCCTTCTTCTCGCACCAGCAGCGCATCGCCCTCCGTAACCTTGGCAAAATCGCCGCCAATGATATTCGCGAGTATATCGCCGTCGGCGGCTATCAGGCTCTCGCCAAAGTGCTGACCAGCATGACTCCGGATCAGGTGATCGACGAAGTGACATCGTCCGGCCTGCGCGGTCGCGGCGGCGCCGGGTTTGTGGCCGGCAAGAAGTGGCGTACCTGCCGAAATGTCGAATCCGACGTGCGCTATGTCATCTGCAACGGCGACGAAGGCGACCCGGGCGCATTCATGGATCGCACCATCATGGAAGGCGACCCGCACGCGGTGCTCGAAGGCATGATGATCTGCGCGTATGCGGTCGGCGCCAAACAGGGATACATCTACGTTCGCGAGGAATATCCGCTGGCGGTCATTCACCTGCAGAAGGCGATCGACGACTGCGAGGAACAGGGCTTGCTGGGTGACAATATCCTCGGCACCGATTTCTCTTTCCGCATCAAGATCGCCCGGGGCGCCGGAGCGTTTGTCTGCGGCGAATCCTCGGCCCTGATGAAATCGGTCGCCGGCGAAGTCGGCGAACCGCGCGCCAAGTATATCCGCTCGGTGGTCAAAGGACTGCGCGACCAACCGACCGTGCTGAACAATGTCGAGACCTTCGCCAACGTCCCGATCATCATCGCCAAAGGCGCCGACTGGTTCAAGAGCATCGGCGTCCCAACAAGCACCGGCACCAAGGCGTTTTCGCTGGTCGGCAAGGTGAAGAACACCGGCCTGATCGAAGTGCCGATGGGCATGACCCTCCGCGAGATCATCTTCGATATCGGCGGTGGCATCATCGACAATCGTCCGTTCAAGGCAGTCCAGACCGGCGGCCCGTCGGGTGGCTGTCTGCCCGAAGCCAAGCTTGATCTGCCGGTCGATTTCGACAGCCTTACCAAGGCCGGTTCGATGATGGGTTCCGGCGGCATGATCGTCATGGACGACCGGACCTGCATGGTCGATGTCGCCAAGTACTTCCTGGATTTCCTCGTGTCCGAGTCCTGCGGCAAGTGCGTCCCCTGCCGCGAAGGACTGTATCAACTGCACCGCATTTTGACCCGGATTACCGAAGGCAACGGAACTGAAGAAGACCTCGTGAAGGCCGAGAAGCTATCCGAGACGATAGTAACCGGTTCACTGTGCGGGCTGGGGCAGTCCGGGGCCAATCCGTTCCTCAGCACGATCAAGTATTTCCGCGACGAGTATCTGACCCATATTCGCGAGAAACGGTGTCCGGCCGGCGTCTGCAAGCCGCTCATTAAGTACGAAGTCAACGAAAATTGCACCGGATGCATCGCCTGTATCGCCGCCTGCGCTTACAATGCCATCACGGGCAAGAAGAAAGAAATGCACTTCATCAATCAGGACGTCTGCACCAAGTGCGGCGCCTGTTACGCCGTGTGCAAGCACGAAGCTATCGACGTGATTTAGGAGACTCATGGTCACTCTGACGATAAACGGCAAACTGGTCCGGGCACAGGACGGTGAAATGCTCCTGGCGGTAATCGACCGCGAAGGGATCAAGATTCCGGCCCCCTGCAATCACAAGGCGGTCGAACCGTTCGGCGCCTGTCGCCTTTGCACTGTGGAAATCACCCGCTCGGACTGGGACGGATGGAAGAAACATGTAACTTCATGTCTCTACCCGGTCGAGGAAGGGCTGATCGTTTCGACCCATACGCCTCAGGTCATAGAGCTGCGAAAGACCATTCTCGACCTGCAGCTCGCCCGGTCTCCGAAGGCCCGCTACGTTCAGGACCTGGCGGCCGAGTACGGCATCTCGCGGACCAGTTTCGAGGAGGTCCCCGACGGCGATGACTGCATCCTGTGTGCCCTGTGTACCCGGGTGTGTGACACGATGGGGTTCAAGGCCATATCGACTGTCGGTCGAGGCCACGGCAAGGAGATCGCCCCGCCGCTTAAGCAGGCTCCACCAGACTGCGTGGGTTGTCTGGCCTGCGCCCAGGTCTGCCCCACTGATTTCATAAAGTACACCGACAACAGCGTCACTCGCGAAATCTGGGGCAAGACGTTCGAGATGGTTCGCTGTGAGCAAACCGGCCAGCCGACGATTACCAAGGCGTTCGCCGAGTATCTGACCAGGAATCGGGAGATTCCGGCGGAATATTTCAAGCGCGCCGATCAGATTCACCGGAACGAGACCGCCGTCACCATGGGCAAGGTCGCCGTTTGGGATCGCCAGGAGGAAGCATGAAATCAAGATTCTACGTCAATCCGATACTGTGTACCGGCTGCCGCACCTGCGAGCTCGCCTGTTCTTTCACTCATACGGTGAATAATAAGCCAGGCCGGAGTCGGATATACCCACTGGCGACCGGGATGCCCGATCTATGGGTGCCGGTCACCTGTCTGCAGTGCGATGACCCCGCCTGCGCCAAGTCCTGCCTCGTAAACGCTATCACGCGCAATCCGGAGACCGGCGCGATGGACCTCGACGCGGAAATCTGTGTCCGCTGCATGGCCTGCGTTGCCGCCTGTCCGTTCGGTTGTTCGCTGCTGGACAGCCTCAACAACCTGGTGGTCAAATGCGATCTGTGTCAGGGCGACCCGGTCTGTGCGCACTTCTGCCCCACCAAAGCGCTGAGATATGAACCGATCGTGCTGAAGCGTGAGACGGCGTAGAGACTAGAAGATAATTACCAGCTTGCCGATCTGAACGTTCCCCTTGTCGTCCTCGACCGTCCAGTAATACATCCCCGAAACGGGCTGCTGTGAATTGCGCGTAATCAGGTCCCAGTCATCCAATTGGAACATCGGGTCGGAAGCCGGTATGTCGTGCTCAATCTCGCGCACCAGATCACCGTCGAGCGAGAATATTCGGATCGTGCATTTGGGGGGCAGATTAGCGAAATTGATGCGACGAGTCCGATCAACCGATTTGTCCGACATGCCCCGTCCCTCCCAGCCGCCGGCGCGATAATCCACGTCCCCTAGATACGGATTGGGGTAGACGTATACTTTCGCCTGTATCTGGCCGGTCGTGTCCGGTGTATTCATGGCCATTGCTACCTGAGGATTCGTGGCCGGGCTGGTCTCCATCGCTCCCAGACCTGTCACCGGGGAACCGAAATCGAATGCCGTCACGTTCGCCCAATAGGGCACGGTGGGAAGTAGACCTTCCAGCGTGTACTCGTATTCGTAGTATTTGAGAAAACCGTCTTCGGTGAGAAACGCTGTGTCAGCGCCGTCGGGATACCAGGCTCGGATCGAATCGACATTGACGGTAGGCGGTTTCAACGCCTCGGGATAGACCTTCCGGATCGGGGTCGTGGCGTTCACCGGATCGTTGGCCAGTACCGAGCGATTGAAATCCTGCGGCGTGAAGAAGAAGATCTGATCTTCCGCATTGGCGCCACCATCGACAACCAACGGATGCGTGCGGGGATATTGGTCGGGGTGCCAGGTGGTGTCGTTGCAACTGTCGCCGTAGAGACAGCGCAGCTCGGCCAAACTAAACGGCTGCACGACCAGTTGAAATTCCCTGGTCCGGTAGTCCCAGACATAACGATTCCAGTCCTCACGGTCATACGACGCCACCACTGAGAAACTGGTAGGACGCTCGTCCCGAGCAACATACACCCGATAGCCTTCAAAATCAGTTTGTCGAGTAAACACATCCGGCGTGTTCTCTGACAGCGCCCCGTTCCATGCAATTCGTATCTGTCCGGTCGAGGGGTACACTCTTACCTTGGGCGCCGGAGGAGGCATCGCACCCCGAAAGTCCGGAACCCCGTCGCCCGTCCGCCAGACCGTATCGGGCCGATCGTACGCCCACCAGCAGACAACGTAATTGGTGTCGGGATTGGCGGTGGAATCAATCAGCGTATCACATACCCAGGTAGAATCGCCGCCCAGGTTACAGACGGTATACTCCCCGGCGTAACCGTCGCTGTCGGTATCGACTCCAGGGTTGTCGTACACCCACTCGGCCCAGGTGGCGTTGGTGCTCAGGTCCTTGAAGTTCAGCCCCTCGGTGTACAACTCGGGATGATAGGGCAGATTACGATAATTGGCTCCGCTCGTGTGAAAATTCCGCCCGCCTACATAAGCGAGGGTAAACGGAAGCGTACCGCCGGGGTCGAGTCCAAACGGTCCGAAAGACAGTAGATAGCGGGTGTCCATCCCCCTGGCCCAGCTGCTCGCCCACCTGGTCGGCGGCAGTGACCAGACCGAGTCCAGAGAGTTGACGGTCGCCAGGTAAGCCTGATCGTAGTCAAATTCGCGGTTACTCATCAAGTAGTAGTAGTCGCGGTCGCCAACCGGATATCCGTCTCCCTGCATAATTCGAAAACGGTCCTTCTTCTGAGGGCCAAAAAATGTTGGGGCTCTCCCACCTGACCAGGCCCACCAATTAAACGACACGTCCATCGAATCTCTTGGCGTGCGAATAATCCGGGTGGCCGTAACATTCGGGGTAGTCGGGTAGACGCCCGGGTCTATCAGCCCCCCGTCGTTGTCGGCCGTCCAGGCCAAATCTACTACGTCCGAATCGGGCGGACAGGGCGGTTTGAGATAGGCCGCCGGTTGCTTGTGGCGAAACCCGCATAGATCGTCGGTATAACCACGCCCGGCGATCTCCTCTGCCAGAGACATAATATCGGCGTCAACATACACCCCAATGTACATCTTCTTCAATCGCTCTTCCCCGATATTCGTGACGGTGTAGTCGAACAGTACGAAATCGTCGGCATAAGCGTAAGACCAGGCCATCGAAGTCTGCTTTATCAGGATATTCAGGGGGCGGTGGGCGCGATTGTCACGGTCATCGTTACTCATCCCCGGGCAGCGCCGACAAGTATCAGCATAGACCGCGACCCAGTCTTGCTCGGATATGGCATTTTCGAAATCGGCGGAGGTGGGATCCATAGTGGAGCGGTGCTTGGGCTTGCCCATCGGGCTGAGATCGGGATGGAGCTCGGTATCGCCAGTGGAAACCAAAGTGTCTATCCCGACTATTGCTCCAACCCAAAGCTCACCGGCAAACAAGTACTTGGTACGGCTTTCTTTCGGATACTCGCAAGACTCAACCCGCAAGTGACTGAAGCAGTCACGCTCCCCGGTACGAGACAGGCCGGTACCAAAACTCCCGTGATTGGTGACCCCTAAGACGATGGTGCCAATATTGTGCTCCATCGTACAGTAGGCCGGGTAGTTCATGGCCGAAACGCTCCCGTCCTCCAACGGTCTCTCTTTTCCAGGGGGAGTGCGACCGGAAACGGGGTCGATCAGGAGTCCGGTCAATACTACAATTACGAATAGGATCGCCGGGTGTCTATTCGCTGCTGCTCTTACCATACAAATATCATATACCACCAAAGACCTGCCAAAATACGGGTCCGGCTCCGGTTATCCAAACGCTTTCCCGTCGTCAGAAGCCGCATACCAGACACGCTGAGCCGGCATCCGCGGCAGGGTGATCCGCCCTGCGGGACAAAAAGGCCTTGACTTGACCCACAATTTGCGTCTGATTAAGAACTTAGCCGAATTGGCCGGTAGCCGTCGTTTATCCCGGAAAGGAAACATGTAGCGCCGGGATTGCGTAAAATACCTCATGAACGGAGGCTTGCGCTTATGAAACTGACCGATCGGGAAATCAACAACGTCGTCATTCTCGAACCCAGAGGCAAGATCATGGGCGGCCCCGACGCCAGCCTCTTGCACGATAAACTCTACGAGTTGATCGAGAACAACAAGAAACAGATCGTCATCGATCTCGCCGGCGTGGAATGGATGAACTCTACCGGGCTGGGCATTCTGATCTCCAGCTATACCACCCTGCGGAATCACAGCGGCGAGCTGAAGCTGGCCAACGTCACGGACAAAATCCAGTCCCTGCTGACGATTACCAAGCTGGTCTCGGTATTTGACGCCCACGACAGCGTGGACAGCGCCGTCAAGAGCTTCAAGTAGAAATGCCACGCCCTTGACCTAAGAACTCTCAACGGCAGGTAGACGCAAGCGTGTCTGCCTGTTTTTTTTGGAGTCACAGCATCATGGCAAAACCTATCATTAAAGGGGACACGATCAAGGTCCCCTCCAATCCTGAATTCGTGCCGGACGTCGACGTTTTCCTCGAAGGCACCCTGCGAGGTTTTGGAGTCGACGAGTCGGCCGTGGCGGACATTGCCATTTCCGTGTCGGAACTGGTTAATAATGCCATCGTCCACGGCAATAAATCCTCCGGCGAAAAGATGGTGACCGTCCGTATCAAGAAAGCCCGTGGCGAGGTCACGGTCAGTGTCACCGACGAAGGGGGCGGATTCGACCCGTCCCATGTCCCCAGCCCCCTGGACGATGAAAACCTGCTTCACGAGGTCGGACGCGGGCTGTTTATCGTGCGGTCGTTGATGGACAAAGTTGACGTTCAGGCCACCGCAAACGGTACGACGGTGGCTATCACCAAGACGGTCTGATAACAGACACGCAACGCGGCGAAATTGCGATGCAGCTCGAATTGGTGCACACCCTCATATTCTTTCTGACTGGTGGTTTTCTGGTCTTCATGGCCATTACCATCACGCGTGATAATTTTGCCTCATTGGCCAACCGGGCGGCCGGCGGAGCGTTGTTCTTTGCGGGGATCGGCCCCCTGGCGCTGGCTATCGGCTATGTCATCGACACCACCGCCGCCAATCCGGGCGCGTTTCGCGACACGACTTTCTACAGCCTGTATCATGTCTGGGAATTCTTCTTCCCCTCGCTGCTGATTTTCTCCTGGCTGTTTCCGGAAGATCGGCTGCATCGCTTCCGCCACACCGGGGTCCGTTATATAGTGCTGCTCCCGCAGCTAGTACATCTCGCCCTCATATTGATGTACCAACGTCTGGTCGGTCTCCTCAATACGATGATTGAAACCGCCAGTGGTACATCTTTGATCGGCACCATACTCAAGCCGGTGGCCTGGGTGTTCCAGCAGATGATGCTCATGGTGGCCTATGTGCGAAACCATGATCAAGTCATCTTTGGCCTGATCAACCTATGCTACGTTATGGGTGCGATCTATTTCTTCGAAACCGGTCGACGCTATTTGACCAATCCCCGGCTCCAGGATCAAACCCGTCTGGTCATTTGGGGTATGCGTCTTGGTCTGGGACTCTACACGCTCGCTTTCCTGGCCTGGACCTTTGGCCAGGCCCCATGGGTGATCGCTGCCGGAACCTACATGACCATCGCCGCGATAGTCGTGGGCGGCGGCTTCATCGTGAATGCAATCATTCGCCACCAGTTCCTGAACGTTCAGCTTTTCTTCCGCCAGTCCCTGATCAACACCATGGTGTCGTCGGTCCTGGTGGGGCTTTACGTTCTCCTCGGCATGAACAGCAAAGACCTTTTGGCGCCGGCGTTTGGGGCTCAGGCGGAAGTTGTCGGTTATCTGCTCATAGTGATGATGTTGCTGGTGTTCCAACCCATAAGCAACTGGATCGACAACGTCATCCGCTCGATGTTCATGCGCACCCGTACCGACTATCGAAACATCATGGAGCGATTCTCCCGCCATGTGATTACGAATTTCGAACCGGTCCAACTTCGCCGGTCGATTGAAGAAATCCTGAAGACATCCCTATTGGTCGATCGGGTATATTTCGTGCTATTCGACGACAGCGTGGGCGAATATGCCGTGCTCAAGAGCGATGACTACCCACGAAGGACCGTCATCGACCGCCAGGACCTGATGCTTCGGGGCATCAACCTGCTGGATACCCCCACCCGATTCACTTCGCTTTCGGCGTATCAGGAGGATTCCCGACTGGCTGAGATCCTCAACGAACAGGGCACCCGCGTAGTCGTGCCGCTCAAGGACGCCCAGCACATGCTAGGCTTTCTGGCCCTGTCGTCCAAATCGGCCGGCTATCATTACACCGCCGAGGACTTCAATCTGCTGGGGGTTCTTTCCAATCAGATGGTAACCGCCCTGACTACGGCGCGTCTTTACGCCGACTCGCTGGAGCGGATGCGACTTGAAGAAGAAGTAAACATGGCGCGGCAGATTCAGCTCGACCTGCTGCCGTCCCGACCGCCCGAATGCCACCTCTCGATCATAGCCGCCAGCTCGACCCCATCGCGCACGGTGGGAGGAGACTTCTACGATTTCATTACGATTCGAGAAAAGAATCGTCTTGGGATAGTCATCGCCGATGCGTCAGGCAAAGGCATGCCGGCCGCTCTGATGGTCGCTCAAATTCAGGCTATCCTTCGCAGCGAAGTCAACAACGGCAACACGATCGAGATCGTGCTCAAGAATATGAACCAACAGATGGTCATGTCCACGTCGTCGGAAAAGTACGCCACTCTGTTCTATGCTGAACTGGATATCAGTACCTGCGTGCTGCACTACGCTAATGCAGGCCACAACTATCCGCTGCTGGTCCGGTCAGACGGCCGGGTGGAGTTACTGGATGTCGGCGGACCGGTCATCGGCGCCTTCCCGGATATCGAATATGAATCGGCCTCGGTGAATCTCAACCCCAACGATTTGCTGTTCTTCTTTACCGATGGTCTATCGGAAGCCATGGACGCCGAAGGGGTTGAGTACGGCGAGGGGCGTATCCGACAGTTCCTCGTGAATCAGCGTCATCTGGCCCCTCAGGAGCTCCTGGATGAAATCCTGGCCGACGTACGTCGCCATGACCCTTCCAGTCCCCCTCAGGATGACACCACCATAATTACCATGAAGATGACCAATGGAGGCGCGGCCCATGTCGGATAAGCATGAACGCTTCGATGAGGCGCAACTGTTCGAACGCAAGAACAGACATTGCGGATTCAAGTACTGTCCCCTGTGTGGCCGCCCGCTTCTGGAAGGCGAACTTGAAGGCCGCCGGAGGATGTACTGCGGCGACGACAACTGTGGTTACGTGTTCTATCAGAACCCGATCCCGGCCGCCGGCGTGATACTGGTCGAAAACGACAGCATCCTTCTCGTCAAGCGCGGCCACCCACCTCGAATCGGCTGGTGGTGTATTCCCGCCGGATTTATGGAGTGGAACGAACATCCCAGCCAGACCGCCGTCCGCGAACTCGAAGAGGAAACCGGCCTGAAAGTCCGGCTCAATTCATTCTTCGAAGTCTACAGCGGCCAGGATGATCCCCGCTCAAACGCCATCCTGATGCTTTATTTGGGAGATATTGTCGGCGGGGAGATGAAGGCTGGGGACGATGCCCTCGAAGTTCGCTGGTTCCCCTTCGACCACCTGCCGGAGCAGATAGCTTTTGCTGCCCACGTGCAGGCTCTGGCCGACTATCAGCAACGTATTCGCAATCGCACCTGACAGAATAAATGTCTGCAACGTTTCGATCCCGAGTCTTTCGACTGCTGCTCTTGTTCGCAGCGGTTCCGTCGGTCATTCTGACCGTCCTGGGGTATTACCTGGCCATCGATACCGGACCTGCCGCTGAACGGCTGCAGCAAGGTTCCTCGGAGGAGATCCAGAACTACTTTATTGATCGGGTCTATGACGACATCGAAAAGACGCTTACCGGATACAACGGCGACACCTCGGCTCTTACGGCTTCACTGGATTTCCTAATCCGGCTCGATTCTGCGGGCGGAAGTGTGAAATCGACAGTTGGGGTTCTGTCTTCTATAGCAATTGATGAAGTCAAACTGGCCGTAAGTCGTGGACAACAGCGCGGGTTGGTGCCAACCGACGGAGGGTTTAGTCAATTTGCGACCCGACAATTGCCTTCCGGAGTAATTCTGATCGGCGGGGTATTACACGACTCCACTTTTGTAAAGATGATCGAAACCGCCAGGACAAGTTCCGCGACCCGTTCGGCCGAAAAAGAATTGAGATCGAAATACGTCGTCTTTCTGGGCGTGCTCTTTCTGACCGTAACGATGGTGGCGATAGTCGCCGCGTATCTCTTCTCTTCGCGCGTCTCCCGGCATTTGGCCGAACCGGTCTCAGCATTGAGCCGAGCGGCCGAGAAGATTGCTTCCGGGGACTTCTCACAACATGTCACTACCGCTGCCACGGATGAGTTGGGCGCACTGGTGGCCAGTTTCAATTTCATGGCCGCACACTTGGATCAGACCACGGCCCGGCTCGCCCAGACCGAGCGCGTGGCTGCCTGGCGGCACGTAGCGCGACGATTCGCCCATGAACTAAAGAATCCACTTCAGCCGATCCTCGTGTCGCTCTATCGCATCGAGCATCAGCTATCAAATACTCCGCTATGGGAGCAGGTTAAAGAACCTCTGAAAGCGGCCAGCGATGAAGTCCAGCACCTTACCGTTCTGGCTGAACGATTTTCCGCACTAGCCAAACTGCCTCCCCCCCGACTGGAAGAATTCGATCTTCGGGCATTGACAGTTTCAACTCTAGAATTGTATGTCGAGAAAGTGAAATCGCTTCGCTTCTCGGCGCAACTGCCCGAGCAGGCGGTTATGACAACCTCGGATTCCGCCTATATTCGGGAAGCGCTCCACAACCTGCTACAGAATGCTATCGACGCATGCCGCGAAGGCGACAGCCTGACAGTCGCACTCACGGTCGAAGACCAGACAGTCGAAATTTCGGTGGCTGATTCCGGGCCTGGAATGGATGCCACCACACTCGCATCGGCCCGACTTCCCTATTTTACCACCAAGGCCAAGGGAAACGGCCTGGGACTGGCAATCGTCGAAAGATCTATGGCGGAGCTGGGTGGTCAGCTAAAGGTGGAATCACAACCGGGGCAAGGCACCACAGTAACTCTGGTTCTGCCGCGAGAGGAGACCGCATGCCGGCCAAAATCCTGATAATCGATGACGAGCATAACATCCGGACATCGTTTTCGTCTCTCCTGAAAGATGAAGGCATGCAGACGCGTGCGGCCGAGTCGGCCGAAGAAGCGGAACGTCTCCTATCGAGCAACACGTTTGATCTGATTCTTCTCGATCTCCAGTTGCCGGGCAAGCACGGGCTGGAGTTTCTCAAATCCTTGAAAGAAGACCCCAACTCCCCCGCCGTGCTGGTGATATCCGGGCAGGCGGATATTCCGGATGCCCTTCGCGCCGTCCGGCTGGGCGCGGTCGATTTCCTCGAAAAACCGGTGCCGCCCGAAAAGCTGATAGCTTCAGTAAACGCCGCCTTAGCCCTGGCCTCGGCCGAACGCCAGAGGCGCATCGCCCTGGACGAAATCGACGAGCAATGCCGCATAGTTGGTCAGTCCGAGGCTGTCCGGAAGCTCATGGGGAGCATCGGTCATGTTGCTCCGACCGACGCGACGGTTCTGATTACCGGCGCCAACGGCACCGGCAAGGAACTCGTGGCGACGCGGATTCACCTTCAGAGCAAGCGGCGCACCATGCCCTACCTGAAGGTCAACTGCCCCGGAATCCCGGAGACTTTGTTCGAATCCGAGTTGTTCGGCCATGTGCGCGGCGCCTTTACCGGGGCAGTGAAGAACAACCCCGGCAAGTTCGCGCTGGCCGACCGAGGGACAATCTTCCTCGATGAAATCGGCGATCTGTCTCTCCCCTGCCAGGCGAAGCTTCTGCGCGTCCTCGAAACCGGTGAGATCGAGACCCTCGGCTCTGCTCAGCCTCGCCAGGTGGACGTACGCGTGATCTGCGCTACGAACCAGAACCTCGAGCAACTTATCTCTCAAGGTAAGTTCCGCCAGGACCTCTTCTATCGCATCTCAGTCTTTAGAATCGAAGTGCCGCCCCTGTCGGAACGACCGGATGACATCCCCCTCCTGATCGGTGAGTTTCTCAAGCGTTACGATCCTGCCGTCCGCACCCGATTCACTCCGGCCGCAATGGCGACCCTGAGTATGCATCAGTATCCCGGCAATGTGCGACAACTAAAGAACCTGATCGAACGATTGACTATTCTCTACTCCGGCCGCACGGTTGATGTCGCCGATGTGACACCCAGCCTGGGCTCTGGTCGAGGGGCCGAGTCGAGCCAGGCCGAAGTAACACTATCGGATCAAATGCTGCGTTTCGAGCGCGAATTGATCGGGCAGGTCATGGCGACCTGCGACGGAAATATCGCCGAAGCCGCGCGGCGTCTCGGTCTCGACCGGGCCAACCTTTCCCGCAAGGTGAAAGATTTCGGGCTGAAGGGCCGCGAATCCTGATGTATCAAATCCGTGCCTTGATTCTGTGCGTGAGCGTGGCGAGATCACACGCCGGGGTATCGATATTTCCTCTAAATGCCCGTAAAATCACAAGTTGACGCGTTGGCACAGAACTTGTTGTATATCCGCGCAAATTGGAGGTTCGATTATGATTCGGAAAAACAACTCGCTCTTCGTTCTCGCTGCAACTTTGATGGTTCTCACCGTTGTCGGGCCTGTCCAGGCACAGTACGCTGACTACAAAGAAGACTCTGGCCCTCGCCTGATGTTCAGGCTGATGTTCGACAAAGACTCGTTCGGATGCGCCGTGCTCGAGAATGGCGACACCAGCGTATACATGTCGCAACTCCCCACAGTGAAAGTACGGGGCGAGGAGATATTGGCTGACGGTCAGAAACTGATCGATCAGGAAGGTCTGCTTGTCAACGACACCCTGTACCGCTTCTCTGACGTCTCAGACATTTCTGTCGAACGACAGGAAGGGTACACCGTAGTGAGCTTCTATTCTCGCGGCAACGGCGATCAAGTCGGCCGCACCCGCCGAGGTAACATAATAGATCCGTCCAATTCGATAGTCGTGCAGGACGATGATTTTGTTCGCGGTTCGGTCTTCTCGCTAACTGGTGACATCAAGGTATACGGCGAAGTAAACAAGGATGTCATCTCGTTGTTTGGCGATATCACTGTCGGCGATTCGGCGACGATTCGGGGTGATATTGTCTCTGTCACTGGTAAGATTCAGTTGGCCGGAGACGCGGCGGTCTACGGTTCAGTTCGTTCGGGCTCAGATGATCGGATCGGACGACGCCATCGGTATCGCCGTTTCCGAAACGTCTACGCCGACTACTTTGACATTTCCAGCCCCGATAAGATCTGCGGTTACAATCGGGTTGACGGACTATCGTTGGGAATGATGCTCAAATTCTCAGACCCTGACTCTTTACTACCCTCAGTCTGGGCCGGAGGCGGATATGCTTTCGAATCAGAGCGATGGCGCTACGAACTCGGCCTGGAACAAACGTTGCTTCGGCATCCCTCCCTGGCCGTGGGCGGTAAGGCGTATCGGCTGTTGGCATCGGATGACGACTGGCTCCTGTCAGGCGAAGAGAACACCTGTTTTGCCATTATAGCCAGGGAAGACTATAAGGACTATTACGAGGCGGAAGGTGGCTCTCTCTGGTTACGCTCCAGTCCCCTGCATAACTTGGACTTAGAAACCGGCTTCCGGTATGAGGAAACAAAATGGCTGGACGCTCAACCTAACTTATGGTCGCTCTTTGCCGGCGAGGACAAGTTCGCCGCCAATTTCAGTACGGTAGATTCTGTGTCACGGGCGAAAGGAATCGGCCAAATTGATTCGGGAGTCAACGCCTCGCTTTACGCCCAGGCAACTTATGACACTCGTGACTCGCATGACCCATTCTATAGATCCGGCTGGGCAGCCAATGCCGTGATAGAAAAATCCAGCCCCGGCCTCGATTCTGATTTCGACTATACCCGCTTTCGGTTATCGGCGGCGCGCTATCAGCAAGTGACTCACCAGACGATGCTCCTGTTGCGGGGAACCTACGGCGGTTCGGACGGTATTCTGCCGATGCACCGCCGCTTCTACCTGGGCGGCCTCGGCACTCTATACGGCTACAAACACAAGGAGTATTCCGGCGCATATCTGTGGATGGTCAATACTGAATACCGGGTTGATTTCCCCCACAGTGATCTGGCGGCTTCGTTGATGTGGGATATCGGCCAGGTCGATGAATCTTCGAGTTTTGACAAGTCGGAGGCCAAGCATTCGCTCGGAGTTGCCATGTACATTGGGAGCGACTTCAAGATCGGGCTGGCCAAACGGTTGGATCGGTCGTATGCTGATGATCCGCGCCTGTTCGCGCGCCTGAGTTTTTCCATGTAACGGGCGCGACAGGGCGCCATTGGTTCCATGAAGAAACTTGCGTTGCTACTTGCGTTGTCGCTGTCGACGATCTCATCGGTTCATTCGCAGACAACCCCTGCGAATGAACCCGAGTTCTTCTATGACCTTTTCATCAGAGACTCCTGCCTGACAACCTGGATCGATCTTTCTCCGCTGCTCGATGGGCAGGGCTGGGACCGACTTAGCGACGGAGTCGACATCGCGCTGGAATGCCGGGTCGAACTCAGCACTCCCCGCTGGCTCTGGAGCGACCATCAGGTGACGGAACGAGTCCGGACCGTACGTCTGAGCTACCGTAAGGTAACTGACGATTTCGTACTCGATCCCGGCGACAGCAGCCAAGCCAGAACGCTAATCGATTCCGGCAAGATCGAGGGGTATTTGGCCGATTCGGTGGAAATTTGTGTCCAGAAAGTGTCCGCGATTGATCCTGAAAAGACCCTCAAAGTCAATTTCAAGATAACCTCAATATTCCTGACCGATCTGAACCTGGCCGACAAAGTGTCCTCGGACGAGGGGGCCGATTCCCCGGTTAAGTACTTGTTTCGCCGGTTCCTGGAGCTGACCGATTACGGGCGTAGGCAATATTCGGTCAAGTCACGACCCTTTACTCTTGGGGATGTCCCCCAAACGCCTTAAGAACCCTCTAACAGCAGGGTTTTTCCCACCCCGATCCAGCCAGTCAAGGAAACCGGACCGCCCGCCGATAATTTGGTTGAAAAACCTTTTTTCGACAGGTTGGAATGGATAAGACTACCAAACACTCACGTAAACGGTCCCATTCGGATTCTACCGGAGTCCGAACCCAGGTAGCTGACGCAGGCGACAAGCCGTCAATCGACCTCTTTGCCGACTTGGAGGCCACGCTGGACGAAGTTGCGGAATCTAATCCGCGGCTGGCCGACGAACCAACCGAGATGAATACGCGCCAGTCAGACCTCCGGGCCCTGCTCGAAGTCTCGATGGCGGCCAATTCCTCGCTGGTTATCGACGATGTCCTGCAGTTGGTCATGATGAAAGCCATCGAGTTGATGCAGGCCGAACGCGGTCTGATCATGCTTCTTGACGACGACGGTGAGCTGCAGGTCAGAGCGGTCTACAACTTGTGTCGCGAAGACATGGTCCAGGACGAGTTCAAAATCTCGACCAGTACCGCTCGCGAGGTTATCAGAACCGGTCGGTCGATCTACAGTTCCGATGCTCAGAACGATAACCGTTATGCCCAGCAGCAATCGGTCATCGAGTTGCATCTGTGCTCGATCATGTGCGTGCCCATCAAAATCAAGGACAAGATCTTTGGCGTTATCTATCTCGATAATTCCAGCCAGTCGCGCATGTTTCTCAAATCCGATCTCTATCTGTTCGAGCTGTACGCACAGATGGTGGCCAATGCGCTGCACAACGCCCATGTATACGAACAGGTCCTGCGCCTCGAAGAATACAATGATTCCGTGGTGTCGAACTCCCCGGTCGGCATCGTGGTGATCGATGCCCGTGGAAGAATTCTGACTATCAATCCGGCCGCCCTCGAAATATTCGATCTCGACAAAGACAAGGTAACCGATTTGAAGACCGGCGGCGATCAGACCAAATTCCTGGACACACTTCCGGAATCTCAACGGCAGCGCTGGCAGTCAATGATCAATATGGTATTGACGACCGGCCACGAAGTGGCCGAGCCGAGGTTCTATCATCATACCCGTTATCTCGAAAAAGTACTGTCGCTCAAAATTTCCCCGCTGGACCATCTCCCCGACGGGCGCGACGGCCTCATCATGGCGATCGAAGATATCACCGAAAAGGTCACCATGGAACAGTATGTCATACTGTCCGAAAAGCTGGTAGCCCGAGGTGAAATGGCGGCGTCGGTCGCCCACGAACTGAACAACTATCTGTCGATCATCGCCAACAACGCCGAGCTGATGACGGTAAACATCGACCGGGAGAAATTCGACAAGGTCAAGTTCAACGCCAAGTCGATTACGGACAATATTTTCAAGATCAAGAAGTTTGTCGACAACCTGATGGATTTCTCCAAACCGGAGCCGGAATACATCAGCTACGATATAAAGCATCTTATCGATGATCTGCTGTTCTCGCTGCAAATTCAACCACGCTTCAAGATGGTGCATTTCACGATCGATCTGGCCGATGAAATCCCACCCGTTGAGATGGATGTTGGTCAGATCCAGCAGGTGCTGCTCAACTTGCTGAATAACGCCTCAGACGCGATTGAAGAACGGGCTACGGCCGATGGAGCGGACCCGGCGGAGTTCAAGCGGGAGATCGTCATTCGTACTGAATTCGACCGTAAGACCGACAAGCTCGCCGTTAGCATCAAGGATAACGGTAACGGCATGTCGCCGGAAACCCTTACGAAGATATTCAACCTGCATTTTACCACCAAGAAGGGCGGCCACGGACTCGGCCTGTACAACTGTAAAGCGATTATCGAGCAGCACGGTGGTGTTCTGTCCGTGTCCTCGGTAGCCGGCAACGGCACTACTTTTGTAGTGAATCTTCCGCGCATTCAGTCGCACTGACGCACAAGGCAGAACGCCATGTATCGACCTGTCGAAGATACTGCCCTGCGGGCCACGTGCCCTCTCGGACAGGGCGGCACGGCTGAAGTCGTGCGGGCGTTCCACATTCAGATCAACAAGCCCGTTGCTGTCAAGTACGCCCTTACCGACCCGGAACTCTCAACCGAAAAATTCGCCGGTCTGGTTCGTCGTGAATATGCCTTGATCGGCGGCTATCGCTTCCCCGGTCTTGTTCGTCCGCTAACTGACCCATCACCAGAATTCGACCATCTGGTACTGGAACTCTGCGCCGGACCAACTCTCGATAAAGTAGCGCGCATTGACGATCTAGCTGCAGCCATGAATATCATCTCGGCGGCGGCGCTTGATCTCGAATTCCTGCGCGCTGTCGGATTGATCCACGGAGACCTGAAGCCACACAACCTGTTTCTCCCTGAAGCCTGGTCTTCGCTCAGATCAGACCAACTCTTCTTCCTCAAGCTGTCCGATTTTTCTCTCGGACGGCGCAACGACGAGCCGGAGAGTGTGCGGCTGGGATTGGGAACGATCGGCTACATGGCGCCCGAGACCATTCGCGAACATCGTACCAGCCACTGCTCGGACCTGTTTGCGCTCGGTGTCATAGCGTATCAACTGCTTACTGGAAGGCATCCGTTCCATGACGATGGGACAGATCCTGTCAAAATAAACAGCCACATATGTGAACACACCCCGAAGAGCCCTTCGGCACTGCGCCCGGACGTCCCTGAAGAACTCAGCGATCTGGTAATGCAGCTTCTCTCCAAAACGGATAGCGAGCGACCTCAGTCGGGCTGGCAGGTGTGCGAAATGCTTGAACAGGTAGGAGCTCAATATCCGTTCCGAAAAGCCTTGCGGCCGGCCTTCCTATTTCGGGCAGATGATTCGTTTGACGGGTTCATAGAACGACACCTTGCCCTTTCCGAACCCGACCACAAGCGCTTGCTCGACCTAACAGACGGTAAGACGGAGAACCTACGCCTGCTATTGACCGGTAACTTCATTCGTGACCGTTTGAAATATGTCGACGGGAAGTTCCGACTCGACGCACCCGCATATTGGCCTTGCGCTATGCGTCGCCGAACCCTGAGCTGGTTTTCGAAAGCCGATTGGTCGGCGAAAAGAATTGCAGTACGCACTGCGGTAGTCGGTGGAAATGACGCTCTTGCCTGTATCGAACCGACCCGCGCTTGGCCTGAAGCGGCAGCACCTGCGGCCCTGACAGGACTGCTGCAACAACTCCTACGTCCGCGGACAATAGAGACACTGTCGGCTCACCTTGCAACAGTAGCGTACCGGCAGAACGCCCACGAACTGGCCTGTCGCCTTCATATGCAAGCCGGGAACCTCACCGAGGCCGAACGGTGCGCCGAACTGGCCGCAGCCACCATGACGAAAGAGAACCATACGCCGGAAGCTCTGGCCCTCCTGCTGGCTCTGGATCGTCACGCTCGACTGACCGGCCGGGAGTACGACATACGACGGGCCCTAAAACTCAAGGGAACTATCCACAAGGATGTCGGAGAACTCGATCAGGCGGAGAAAGAATATCTTCGGGTAATCCAACTCTACGACAAACGCCCGGTCGATAAGCTGCTAGCCGAGACCTACAAGTACCTGGGGGACGTGTACCGACTTCGTCAGAAGAGCAAATTGGCCCTGGAGGCACTCGATAAATCTCTGGCCGTCTTCCGCGATCTTGGTGACGAATTGGAGATATCCCACACGCTTACCAACATTGGTAACGTCCACTGGTACAGTGACGATACCCGGCGAGCCCTCGCCTTTTATCGCGAAGCCTACAAGATTCAGAAACGGCTCAAAGCCAAGCCGGATATTGCTTCTACCCTGCAGAACATTGCTTCGGTTTGCTGCGTACGCGGTCAAATGAAACGCGGCATATTCCTATTCAACCATACTCTCTCCCTCAAGAGGGAAATCGGCAATCTTGGCGAGATCGCCCGTACCCTAAACAATCTGGGGTATGCTCATCAGGTAGCTGGCTCTCGCGCCAAAGCAGCCGACTCGTTGACTGAGGCCCTGCAGATAAACCGCCAAATAGGAAGTAAGAAAGAAATCCTTTATAATCTCGAGAATCTCGTAGCAGTTAGAGTCACAGCGGGAGAATTAGAAAAGTCGCATACCCTGATTGACGAAGGACTATCCCTCGCGAAAGCCAGCAACTTGATGGCTCACGAAGCTTCAATGTCCTATTATCAAGCCTACATATTCGAGCGGGAGGGTCGTTTCAATGACTCGCTTAGATCACTCGACAAGGTAACCAGTATTCTCGCCACTCTGGATGACTACTTCATGAGCCTGCGATCAGAAATCCGAAAGGCCAGTATCCGACGGGGTTTGGGAGACTACGCGAGCGCCCTGACTATCGCACAGAAGGTCCATTGTGCGGCTTCCGAGGCGAAGAGCACGGTCGCGAAACTGGAGAGCCTACTTCTCCTGGTACGGCTTACTGATGATTCCCAATATTGGGAAAGTGCCAATAAGATGGTCATCGAGCAACGGCTCAACCGGGAGCGCCGTGTGCTCTGGTTTGGGCGACTCGAGTTCCTACTGGAAGCGGGAGATGTTGAGCGTGCGTTCGACTTCGCCAAATCGCTGGTCGACGAGCTGGTCGACCCGGAGTCGGATATCGAGCGACCGTGGATGCTCAATCTGGCAGGAGTTGTTTACTTGAACCGGCAGGAACGCCGGCAGGCGGCAAGCCGGTTTGAAACGGCACGCGGCCTTGCTGAAACAGCAGGACTGGTTCCGGAACTTATCACTTCTATCACAATGCTGGGGCAAATAGCTAAGATTGAAGGTAATTACGAAAAGGCTTTTGCTTTCGCCAGACGGGGCTTGAGCCTGTGCCGTCAAGTCGCTGAAAGCATTCCCGATCCAGCAGACCAAAAGCTGTTCCTGGCTCGACCGCTGGTTCAATCGTTGGCCATCGAAATAAAGACTCTCGGTCAGAGACTGGGACAAAAAGCAAAGGCAGACCTATAAAGGTCTGCCCTTACTGCGAAACCTACTTCGCAAAGACTACTGTCCGCCCAAGCTAAACCCCATCGGGGCTATGCGGGCTTCGAGCACCTCTACGGTCAGTTTGTAGTCCGCCATGCACTCACCTCCTATACTAACGGTAGTGGGCACACCCCTCACTTAAGAGGGGCCAGTGTGATCAGCGAGATCACACGCGACCACTGACAATTTAATCACATTCTGCAATTTCGTCAAGAGGCTAAATGATACAGGATGTCTCTTTTTCTCCACAAATCATGGAAAATGTGTCCATTTAGGGAAGTCTTTTCCCTTCATCCCCGCAAAATGACATCATGCATGATGAATTCTTGTCAGTTGGATGATGCCTGGCATGATCCGGTTTATATATCATGCTCGTAAATAGATGGCATTCAACGTCGGATGAGGCGAGGTCCTACCACCATGACCAGAACTCAACCCGGAGGTTCTGGTACACCTTCCGGAACGCCCACGCAAACGCGGATATCTTCCCCGCTTCGATCTTGGCATAACCGCTCATCCCATCACGGAGCAGTCCATCCGGGTTCGCCACAAGCACGGATATCTGAAAGACGCCGCCCGCCTCTGCATCAGATGTCCCGGAAGTCTTCGGGATCCGAACCACCGTGCCGGAAAATACTTGATTGGGGAATGAGCGAACCTTCACCTGGACTGTCTGCCCCAGTGTCACGAGCGGCAGGTCGAAGTCTGACACCGGCAGGAGCAGTTCCACCGGATCGCAGGTTGCCACTTCAACCACGGCTCCACTCTTGCCCGCCACCCGGACGACCCCGCTGATAGGAGATTCGATCCGGCTGGCCGCGGCCTGCTGGACGAGAAAGTCCAGCTGCGCCTGCTGCTTCTGAATCTGGCTGAGGACTACATCTTCTTCTTCGGGCCGAGGAGGAGCTTGAAGGAGATTCAGCGCCGATTGACATCGAGTGACTTCGGCTTCGGCGACTTCCACCTGGGACTGGATCGACTCAAGCCGCTCACGCGCCTCTAATTTGCTGTCTACCAGCGACTTCATCCGATCGCGTTCACGCTTGTTCTGAGCCAGGGTGGCTTTGGCGGACTTGATGCTGGCTTTGGCCTCGTCCATCGCCTGCTTCTTGGGCAGTGCCTTAAGGAGGGCCAGTTCATTTTGAAGACGTTCCAACTCGGCCTGGCCGGCATTGATATCCCGCGTGATCTGATTGGACGTTACCGCGGCAATCGTGTCACCGGCCGTCACTGATTCGCCGTCTCGTACCAACGGCACGACCTGCAGCGCGGCCATGTCTGTAGTGGCCAATTGCAGAATATCAGTCTTGGTGGTGGGAACATCTCCACCCCGGCGGGAAATCTTCTCCAGCACTCCATATTCGTTCAACCTGACCGTGAACATCGCGACGGGGCGCACGAGCACTTCGCCCGAAACCCGATGTGGCAGCGGCAGGGCCAGTCCTATGACCAGGACGACCGCGAGGACGACCAGATATCCGGCGAGTTTCAAAGGCTGTTTCAGCAGTCTCTTCATATACTTAACATGACTGATAATACCCTGTGCGAGATTCCGCAACCTTGATCGCAATATAAATAATATGACCAGAACTAACAAGGCCGGACCGGCAGGGCCGATCTCAGCCATCAGGAACTTCGCCACCAATGTGAACATGTAGCCCAGAAGTAACACTGAGTATATCAGTGCGGTCAGCCCGTATGTGACGAAAATCCGCCGCTGGCGCGCCGTTACAGCCAGTGACTCAATCGGCCAACCAAGCAAACGCCGCTTCAAAGCATTGCCCAGATACGAAAATGCTTTCTGACGCAGGTTCGGAATTTCCACCCAATCAGAGAGCAGATAATACCCGTCCAGCTTGATTAGCGGGTTGAAATTAAACAGGAAGTTGATCCAGTTCACCGTAACCAGCATCCACGCAAGTTGACTCACGAACACGCCTGGCACCGTCAGACGCCAGACAATCACCGAAACCGCCAGCAGGACCAGTTGGAAGAACGGACCCGCAAATGACACTGCCAGCCGTTGTGACTTCTTGGGGAACAGCCAGGCATCGGACAGATCGCAATAGAAGCAGGGTTGGAAATAGAGAAGCAGGAAGCCGATTTCGCGGACCTCTCCCCCATATACACGACAGGTCACGGCATGAGCGAACTCGTGCAGCGAGACCAGTATGAACATCGACAGGATCAAGAGCCCGATTGATCCGAGATTCCACAGTGCGCTAAGACTGACTTCGAATGACGGCAGATTGGCGAACAGCACGATCAACCCGGCGAGTATGACAAGTCCCTGCACGACGAACCAGAAGGGCCGATGAAACGGTCGATAGAGCCGCGTGAGCCAATCAAGCCCCTTCCCTGGCTTGAATGCTTTCAGCCGCAAATATAGAATGCGCTGCCACAGAGGTCGTCTGGCTTCGATGCGCGTCCCTGAGCGGCTGAGGATCTGTTCTGATCGAGTGTTCTCGAGAAAGAACAGGTTGTCAAGTGCGGCTGAGAATTGAGCCACATCAGAGCCACTGATCTTAAGCCCGAATTTCTCGCCGAATCTGGCAGCGATTTCATCGGGCGTACTATTGCCGTCAAACTGGTGAATCAGCCAGTGCTCGGGCTCACGGAGGCGGAAGTATTTCCCCCCGATCGGGTCTTTCACCGTAAACACGGTGACGCCGTCGACTACCGAAGGCGACGATATGAGATCAGACCTGAGCTTTGGCGGAGCGGCCATGCGGGCAATTTACTTACAATGTTTCCCGTCAACAAGAACGGACTATCCCTGCGCGGTTCGAGTATTCTCTTATTTCACAACAGGACAACGAGTTCTGAGTTTCAAATCAACCCACCTAACAGGTCAGACATCCCCTTGACTAAGCCCGCCAATTGGGTAAATTGACCTTCGAAAAGACGTGTGGTTGGACACTGTGATTTAGAGGCATGAAGTGCGTAATAAGGCTGATGCGGTAATAATCGGCGGCGGCATTATTGGTATGGCCACCGCTTTCTATTTGTCTCGGGCCAAGTATGGCCGGATCGTTCTGCTGGAAAAGGAATCTCTGACCGGCACCCATTCTACTTCGAAGGCGGCTGGTGGCATCCGCGCCCAGTTCGCCAACAAGATCAATATCGAGATGTCGATGTTGTCCGAGAAACTCTTCTGCAGATTCAAAGAGGATACCGGGCAGGAGGCGCTGTTCGATCAAGTCGGGTACATGTTCCTGTTGACCCGCGATGAAGATGTCGAAACGTTCATGAAGAGCGTTTCTCTCCAGCGGTCGCTGGGCCTAAAAGTGGACGTACTCAAACCCGAAGACATCCCCCAGTATGCTCCTCATGTCCGGTTAGACGATGTCAAAATGGCCACGTTCTGCCATGACGATGGTCTGGCTGATCCGAGTGAGTTCCTCTCAGGTTACGAGAAGGCTGCCCGCAAATTGGGTGTCGAGATCGAACTTGAGACCGAGGTAACCGGGCTGACCGTTTCGGCCGGAAAAGTCACTGACGTCATGACGAACAAAGGCACTATCTCCTGCGGTCTGGTGATCAATGCCACGGGCGCCTTTGCGGCGCAGATTGGCCGTATGGTCGGAGTTGATCTCAAAGTGGCGCCGGTGCGAAGACAGTGTGTCACTACCGGGGCGCTCGATTTCGTGAAGCCGTATTTCCCGATGGTTGTCGACGTCGCGTCCGGTCTGTACACCCATAAGGAGTCGAAGGGTCTACTGCTTGGCTGGGCCGACCCGGACGTCAAACCATCGTTTGATATTTCTATCGATCCGGACTACACCGATTCAATTTTGGAGCGCGCACTTGACCGCATCCCTCAACTCGAGACGGCAGAGATAGCCAACAAGTGGGCAGGGTTATATGAGACGACCCCGGATCATCGTGCGATTGTCGGTTTCGAACCGGCCGTGGAAGGCCTGTTCCATGCGACCGGTTTCTCCGGTCACGGGCTGATGCACGCCCCGGCGACCGGCATGGTATCCACGCAGATTATTACGGGTCAGACACCGGCCGTTGACATCTCTGACCTGAGCCCGGCGCGGTTCGCCAAGGGTGAGCTGATAGTCGAAACTAACGTCATCTGACAAGATCTCAAATGAATCATGAAGAAGAGCCGCCTTGATGGGCGGCTCTTTGTTTTGGTGCAATGATCGAAACGTCTACTTCGCGGGCGTCTTGAAATCCACCGCCAGCCGGTCAAACAGGAACGAGTAGACGTTGGTGCTGTTGACCAGGTTGTTGCTCAGCGAGCTTCCTATGCCATGGCCGCGTCCCGCCGTAACAAGCAAGAGCGTGAGACTCTCAGGACTGGTCGCCTGGAGAGCGGCGGTAGTCTTCTTGGAGTGATACGACAGCACCCGTCCGTCGTTTTCATCCGCCGTGAACAGAACGTCGGGATACCGGACACCGGGTTTGATGTTGGCATAAGGCGAATAAGCCCGGAGGGCCTGGAACTGCTCTGGGTTTGCAACCGTGCCGTACTCGGTCGTATTGAAAGCACCATTGGGACCGAGCTCGACCCGAAGCATATCCAGCACACCCTTTTCGCATACAACCGCTTTGAACAGGTTAGGATGCTGAGTCAGCGTAGCGCCCATCAACAACCCGCCGTTGGAACCACCCCGGATGGCGAGTTTCGAAGGATTAGTATATTTCTTGTCAATCAAGAATTGCGCACACGCGGCAAAGTCATCAAACACGTTCTGCTTATTGGTGAGGTTCCCTCCCAGATGCCAGGCCTCGCCGAACTCGCCGCCGCCTCGGATATTGGTTTTCACATAGACACCGCCATGGTCCAGCCAGAGCGAAATCTCGCGATCATACGTCGGCTGCTGTGTGAGCCCATATCCTCCGTACCCGTAGAGCACCGTAGGATTCTGACCGTTCAAGACCGTACCCTTGCGACGGATGATGCTCATCGGCACCCGGGTACCGTCCTTGGAGATCGCCACTTCGCGAATGACTTCCACGTTGCTGAAATCGGCGGGTGAAGTGGTCTGCATAGCGGTCTTGATCGTAGAGCCTTCCGACGGTTCAAAGAGGTACACGGCTTTGGGCGTCGTGTAGCTCTGATTTCCGTAGAGTATCTTGTCGCCACCCACACAGGTCAAACCGTCAACCGATGAGACAGGCAGAACCGGTACCAGTTTCTGAAAAGCCCCGTCCCGATCGAGAATGCGAATCTGCGACGGTCCACCGACCACGTCGGACACAAACATCTTAGTCTGAGTCACAAGTATATCATCGATGACGACATCGCTCTCCGGAACTACGACACGAGCCGATTTCAGGTCGGGTTTGCCGACTGGAAGTTGCAGAATCTGACCCCGAGGCGTATTCAGGTGCGACAGCAGGTATAGGGAGTTGTCGGGGCCAAATTTCACCCAGGGGACGAGATCTTCATCGCGAGCAATCTGCTGCCAGCCGCCTGACGGTCCTTTAAGATAATGAGAAAACAAGCCGCCGTCACCGTTGGCTACCTGGGCAACAATGTATTTGTTGTCGGGCGACGTCTCGAACGTGATCTCAGCTATGGCCGGACAATCTTTGCCGATTTCATAAGTATCGCTCTCAGTAGGTGTGCCTAACTGATGGAAATAGATCTGCTGATAGAAGCGAAGAGAATCCTGCGGCTTCTCTCCCGTGCGAGGATAATGACTGTAGTAGAATCCGGAACCGTCGGCCTTCCAGGCGACATCGCCACCCGCAGTCGGGCCATTGACCCGCAGCACCACATCGGAGAGCTGGCTGCCGTCACTCACATGGAAGACATGCACGTCGCCGTCCTCGCGTCCGCCCTTGGACAGCGAGACCGCTACCAGAGCCGCATCCGACGAGACCACAAAGAAATCAATCGATGTCAGTCCGCTCGGATCAAGAACGTTGGGGTCGAAAACTACCCGTTCGGTAGTCAAATCCTGAGGCGACGTCATCACCACCAGCATCGGTTGGTCCTTGGCGGGGTCGTTCTTGAGAGCAAACAGAACACCACCCTGGTAGTGAAAACTGCCGTAAGTGGGAGTAGCTTCTTTGTAGAGTTGCGTCAGACGATCGGCAATCGCCTGGCGCGCGGGAATCTTACCCAGGACGTCTTGCGCGTATTGATTTTCCGCCTGTGACCATTTCTGCACTTCGGAATCAGAAGCATTCTCCAGCCATTGATAGTTGTCGACTACCGCCACGCCGTGATATGTATCCGTCACCGGCTTTACGGCCGCCACGGGTGGATGCTGATGGTCAACCCCGCAACCGGCTACAGCAATAATCGTTGCCAGCATCACAAATCCGGCTATACCCTGTCCTATACATTTCATCTGTTGCTCCTTTCGACCTCACTCTTGATACGCTTGATGCGACTCACTTCGCACAAGAATCCAATCAGGCCGTGTGAAGGATACTGCTTTGCTGATGTAGATGCAATCTGAAGGTTGGCCGGCAATCCCGGCCCCGGGGGAGCTACTTGCGAGGATGGTTCTTGTCGTCCGGATCGGACAGATCGAGCATTTCGGTGCCCTTGACGTATTCTACGGAACGGGCCGAGGTCAGTCGGAGCAATTTCTGGGTGACGTCTTTGATTTTCGACGCGGATTCCTCGATGACGCTCAGCTTGTTGCGAAGTTCGGGGTCAAGGTCCTTGCGGTGCATTAGCAGAAGCTGGACGTTTCCAATGATAGCAGTCAGCGGATTGTTAATTTCGTGATTCACGGTGACGGCGGTTTCGTTAATGGCCGCCAGCCGTTCCTTTTGCGCGAGTTCTTTCGGAAGTGCCCCGGTCATACCGCTGGCCGCGGCGTGAAGGGCCAGGGTGGCGGTGAGAGCATCGAGAAAATCGTCTTCAGCAATGAGCGTCCGCTCGCCCTTTTGCAGCCCAATTACCGCTCCAAATACCTGAGCACCGTGTCTCAACGGAAGAGTGAAGGAATGAACCGGCGTCTCCCCTCCAAACGACATATAAGCCGATACTAATTGACGGTCTTTTCGGAGACCTTCGAACAGGTCGCGTTCCAATTCGTTAAGACGACGCGCTTCATCTTCCGATGACGAATATGTCAGACTCAGCAGGGGCTGCTTTTTGCCATCCCACAAATGCAGCGCCATGGCTTCCAGACCGATCAATCTGGCCGCCTGCTCCAGGGCAGCCCGCCCGGTTTGTTCCAGACGGACATCGGCTACCGCCGCGGTCGCCAGAGTTCGTAGGATATTGAATCTTTCTTGGTCTCTACTAGCCATGAACTTTCGACTCTTTGGTTCAGTCGACTCAAGAGCAAAAGCGGTGCACCGGTCAGGATATTCCTGTCGGGACTGCGAAAACTTGCGTGTACACCCCGAAAATAGCGTAAAATCAACGTTTTAGCCAGTTCATTCGCTTGTTCAAGAACTTAACAGCCGGGGCCGGCGTTGCACTCTAGTTCACAGAGGGACGCTCCGACGTGGCGCTTGAAAGGTTGACAAACCAGGACAGGCCTGGTACCTTAGCCGCTTTTCGGGGCGGTACCCCGACGAGGAAAACGGCTTATGCTGGACGAAATGGTTCATGACAACTGCGGTGTTTTCGCCATCCACGGCCACCAACGGGCAGCCGACCTGACCTATCTGGGACTCTACGCCCTGCAACATCGGGGACAGGAATCGGCCGGCATAGTCACATCGGACGGTGGGGAATTCTTCCTTCACAAGGGGATGGGCCAGGTGTCCGAAGTATTCGGTGACGAAGCCAACATCAACAAGTTGCGTGGGCGGATGG
Organism: uncultured candidate division Zixibacteria bacterium; assembly: GCA_963735035.1. Taxonomy (GTDB): domain Bacteria; phylum Zixibacteria; class MSB-5A5; order GN15; family FEB-12; genus JAGGTI01. Next base: position 159,004 of record CAVTJJ010000006.1, on the reverse strand, counting down.
CGATCGGCCACACTCGTTACAGTACGACCGGGGCGTCATCGCTGCTGAACATCCAACCCTTCATAATCACCAATCGGAGCTCCAACCTGGCTGTCGCTCACAATGGCAACCTGACCAATTCGCTGGAGTTGAAACGCGCCCTCGACTCGCGGGGATCGATCTTCCAGACCACGTCTGATACCGAGATTATTCTTCACCTGATAGCGACTTCGAAAAAGCGGAATCGGCTGGATCGTATCTGCGAGGCCCTGAAGAAAATTAAGGGGGCGTTCTCGCTCGTTTTCCTGACCGAGGATTCCATAATGGCGGCGCGCGACCCGCAGGGATTCCGCCCACTGGCGCTGGGCAAGTTTCGTGGCGCCTGGTTCATAGCAAGCGAAACCTGCGCTTTCGACATTATTGGAGCCAAGTACATCCGGGATATCGAGCCCGGGGAAATAGTAGAAATTTCCAAGAGCGGTCTGAACTCCCGGCGTTTTGCTCCGAAAGGTCACCAGGCCGCCTGCATTTTTGAATACATATACTTCTCGCGTCCGGATTCGCGCATATTCGGCGAGAATGTCGACAAAATACGCCGCCGTTTGGGACGACTGTTAGCCAAAGAGCACCCGGTCGACGCCGACGTAGTCATCGGTATCCCCGACTCAGCCAACACGGCCACGCTCGGTTTTGCCGAACAATCGGGCATCAAGTTCGAGATCGGTCTGATCCGGAATCACTATGTCGGACGGACTTTCATAGATCCGCACCAGCAAGTGCGGGATCTCGACGTTCGCCTGAAATTCAACCCGGTTAAGGGCGTACTCAGAAACAAACGAGTCGTCGTGGTTGATGATTCAATCGTACGAGGAACTACCTCCCTCAAGCTGGTCAAGATGATCCGTGAGGCGGGCGCCAAGGAAATCCATTTCCGTGTCTCCTCTCCCCCCATCATTTCGCCCTGCTTCTTCGGTATCGATATGCCCACCCGCAAGGAACTGATAGCTTCGAATAAGAGCGTCAAGGAGATCGAAAAATACCTGGGCGTTGATTCACTGCGGTATCTGTCGCTCGAAGGGATGCTGTCAATGCCATCGTTGCCGAACACGACTTTCTGCCACGGCTGCTTTTCAGGCAAGTACCCGATCAAAGTCCCCAAGATCAACGGCAAAGACAAGCTCAAGGAGTGCTAGCCCGTAGTTAGAACTAGCCTGACGCTGTTCGTCTCTGTGCTTTCTATCTCCCCTGTAGATTCAACTGTGTCTTGAACTACGGCAGGCCGAATATGGCCGCCACAGACATACTCAACAGTTGGTGCGGCATTAGGCCGACGCCCAGCGTGCCGATCACGGTTATCGCCAGGGCTACCAGCATGGCCGGTGACAGTCTCGCCTTTTCAAACGGCTCTTCGCTCGTGTCGAAGTAACTCACCTTGATGACTCGCAGATAGAAATAGACCGACACGAATGAATTGAGCACGCCGAACACGGCCAACCAGATGAAACCTGAGCGCACGGCCGCCGAAAAGAGAAAGAATTTTCCGAAGAACCCGGCTGTTGGTGGAAATCCGGCTAACGCGAACATGAACAGCGCGAGTACTGCGGTCAGATACGGATGAACCTTGGACATGCCGGTCAATTCGCTGAAATCGGCTTTGCGTCCCGCGCCGTTCTCCAAGAGAGTGACTACGGCAAAAGCACCCAGATTGAACATGGCATAGGCCGACAGGTAGAAAATGGCGGCGCTGACTGCCTCAGGTCCTCCCACCGCCAATGCTACGAGCACGTAGCCGGCGTGTGAAATTGAGGAATAGGCCAGCATCCGTTTGATATTGTCCTGCCGCAGTGCCAGGATGTTCCCCAGCGACATTGTCAATACAGCGAGCACCCAGAAGACCGTTGAGAGGTCTCCCAGACCGGAGAAGCCGAAAACAAAGATCCGCAGCAATACCGCAAACCCGGCCGCTTTTGGAGCCACCGAGAAGAATGCGGTCACCGGGGTCGGCGCTCCCTGATAGACATCGGGCACCCAACTGTGAAATGGCACCGCTGCAACTTTGAACCCAAAACCGACCAGGACCAGGATCGCCCCGGCCATAATATATACCGACGATTCCTGATGATAAGCGAGATAGCTGAAATCAGTGACGATCCGTCGCAGATTTGTAGTCTCAGTTGCGCCGTAGATCAGCGCAATACCCATCAGGAGGAAGGCCGACGAAAACGCTCCCATCATGAAATACTTGACGCCCGCCTCGTTGGACTTGAGCGAGCGGTGATCGAACCCGGCCATGACATACAGCGGCACCGACATAACTTCAAGCCCGATCAGCATGACCACCAGGTCTGCGGTGTTGGCCATGGCCATCATACCGCAGGTGGACATAAGCATCAGTGCATAGAACTCGGGCAGGTCGAGTCCGCGCCCTTTCATGTAATCCTGGGCCAGCAGGACGGTTACGATTGAGGTGAACACGAAAATCAATTTGAACATGATGCCGAAATTGTCACACAGCACCATGTCACTAAAGCCGGAACCCTGATGATCCCACTGATTTATCACCAACCAGAGCACGACCAGATAAGCCAGCAGAGTCACCCACGGAGCAGCTGCGTTCAGTCGCCGGACACAGGCTATGGCCAGCAACACAAACGAGGCGATCACCAGTGCAATCTCCGGATACACCAGATTCAGATCAATCGAGAGCGCTGAAACGTAATCAACCATCGTACTCACTAATAGTGGCGACCGCCACCCGTCCTATATTCCTCAACCACCGCCAAATCCAACCGTTACTTTGCCATTCTCTACAATTACCGGAACGATATTGCGGCCGTCGCTGAGCTGATTCAATTTGTCCTTCGCGCCAGGTGTCTGGTGCACATCGATCTCATCAAATGCAATGCCTTGTTCGGCAAAGTGCTTTTTCGCCGCGGCACAGTAAGGGCAACCAACTTTGGTGTATATCGTCACGTTGCTCACTTCGACACCTCTGACACGACTACCGCCGGAAGCGAATCAGTGGGTGCATCACCGGCTCGCAGGTCTTTTACTGCGGGTAGTATCTGCTCGGCAGCCCGCGCGGGCGCTACCTGAGTCAATATCTGTTTCACCGCGGGTTCGATGCGCGAAGTAAAGGTCGACGGGTACACTCCGATCCAGAACACCATTACGACCAGAGGAATCAGCACCAGTTTCTCGCGAGCGGTGAGATCGGTCAGTTTCTCGTTCTCCGGCTTGGTAATCTTGCCGTAAATGACGCGCTGATACATCCAGAGCATATAGCAAGCGGCCAGAACCACGCCGCTGGCCGCAATAACGCCGTATGTCGTATTCGCTTTGAACGCCCCCAGCAGAATCAGGAACTCGCCCACAAACCCGTTCGTAAGAGGCAAGCCGATTGACGAGAGCGTAAAGATCATCAGGAAGACAGCAAATACCGGCATCACCTTGGCTATGCCACCGAAATCCTCAATCATCCGCGTGTGGCGCCGCTCGTAGATCATGCCCACGATCAAGAAGAGCGCTCCCGTGGAAATCCCGTGATTGACCATCTGAAGAACCGCGCCCTCCATCCCCTGAATATTGAGCGCGAACATGCCGAGCATGATAAAGCCCATGTGCGACACGGAAGAGAACGCCACCAGTGACTTGATGTCCCGCTGGACCATCGACACCAGCGCCCCATACACAACTGCAATTAACGCGAGGACACATATATAGGGCAAGTAGATGACCGTCGCCTCCGGGAAGAGCGGCATGCAAATACGCAAGAAACCGTAGGTTCCCATCTTTAGCAGTACACCCGCAAGAATGACCGAACCCACGGTAGGCGCCTGAACATGTGCATCGGGTAACCAGGTATGGAACGGAAACAGCGGCACCTTGATCGCAAAGGCCAGGGCGAAAGCTCCAAAGAGCCACAACTGGGGCTGGACAGCCAGTGATGGCATCGCGGTCAACTTCAGCAAATCAAACGTATACTCGCCCGAATAGGTCTGATACTGGAAGTAGACGTACAGTATCGCCACCAGCATCAGCACCGAGCCGAACATCGTGAACAGAACGAACTTGATGGCGGCATAGACCCGCCTAGGGCCACCCCAGACGCCGATGATGAAATACATCGGAATCAGCATGACTTCCCAGAAGACATAGAACAGGAACAGGTCCAGCGCACAGAAGACGCCGATCATCCCGGTCGTCAGTAGCAGCAGCGAAATATAGAAGCCTTTGACACCGTGCTTGATCGAGTTCCACGAGGCTATCACACACAGGACCGTCAGGAAACTGGTCAGCACGATCAACAGAAGCGAGATGCCGTCGATACCCATATGATAATGAATGCCGAGCGAAAGCACCCAGGGCACATCGACGGAGAACTGCATGCCGGTGGCGTTTGGATCGAAGAATTTGAAGATCGCGATGGACAGCAAAAGCGTTATGAATGATATGATCAGCGCTACGCCTTTGACCGTATCATCTCTCTCGCGCGGGACAAACAGCAGCAACACCGCCCCGAGAAGCGGCATGAACGTCACCAATGTCAAGAATATATTGTCCATCGCTTATCCAAACATGAAATAGGCGATCAGTATCACTACGCCCACCGAGAATATCGTAGCATAACTGCGCAACTGTCCGGACTGACTGAAGCGTAGAGTGTTGGACACTTCGCCCCAGACCACCGCCAGACCGTTCAAAGTGCCATCTATGATAATGACGTCAACTATCTTCCACAAGAAGACCGAGAAATAGACCAGCGGCCGAATGATCACGGCGCCATAGATCTCGTCCACATAGTACTTATTGGCCAGAACAGTACGAACACCACTCAACTTTGAAGCCAGGCTGGTAGCCGCCGTGAGGTTCTTCTTATAGAAATACCGAGCCATATAAATCGAAGTTAGCACGACCGCGATTGACAGCAACATGAGAGTCAGTTCTTCCGAAGCAGATTCTCCTGTTGACGCCAATGCGTGTTCGGCCGCGGCCTGAGCGTGGCCGTGCATCACCGGCGCCAGCCATTCTTCAAAGAGGTTGGGCAGTCCCCACGTACCAGGGATACCCACGAATCCGCCGACAACCGAAAGCGCCGCCAACACCACCAGCGGTATGGTCATCGTCTTGGGCGACTCGTGCAAGTGGTGCTTGACCTCGGAACTCATCCGCTCGGAGCCATAGAAAGTCAGATAGATCAGACGGAACATATAGAATGCGGTCAGCGCCGCACCGGCCACACCGACCAACCAGAACAACCAGCCGCCGTGCATGGGCGAAGAATACGCCTTCCAGAGAATTTCGTCCTTCGAGAAGAACCCGGCAAAGAACGGAATTCCCGCAATGGCGAGAGTCGCTATGTACATCGTCCGGAACGTAATCGGCACATGGCTCTTAAGACCGCCCATGTTGCGCATGTCCTGCTCTCCGGACATGGCGTGAATGACCGATCCGGCCCCAAGAAACAGAAGCGCCTTGAAGAAGGCGTGGGTCATCAGGTGGAAGATACCGGCCGTAAACGACGCCACACCGCAGGCGAGAAACATATAGCCGAGCTGACTGACGGTCGAGTACGCCAACACTCTCTTGATATCGTTTTGCGCCAGACCGATGCTCGCCGCAAATAGGGCCGTCGCAGCACCAACGACAGCTACCACCATCAGGGCATCAGGCGCCATCAGGAACAGCACGTTGGTGCGCGCCAGCATGTAGACACCGGCCGTCACCATCGTGGCCGCATGAATCAAGGCCGAGACCGGCGTGGGGCCTTCCATCGCATCCGGCAGCCAGACATACAGCGGAAGCTGCGCCGATTTACCACACGCTCCGAGGAACAGCAGTAGACCGGTCGCGGTAATCAGACCACCGCCCGCCACAAACACTTCCGGAGCCATCTTCGAGACCGTTATGAAATCGAGCGATCCAACATTCCAGAAGATGATAAACATGCCGAGCAGGAAGCCAAAATCGCCGATCCGGTTGACGATGAACGCCTTCTTACCGGCGTCAGTCGCAGACTGTTTTTCGTACCAAAACCCAATCAGCAAGTACGAGCATAGGCCCACCCCTTCCCAACCGACGAAGAGCAAGAGGAAATTGTCGGCCAGAACCAGCACGAGCATCGAGAACATGAACAGATTCAGGTAGGCGAAAAATCGCCCGTAACCGTGGTCGTGGCTCATGTAACCGATGGAATAAACGTGAATGAGGAAGCCTACTCCGGTGACCACAAGAATCATTACCGCCGACAGCGGGTCGAGCAGGAAACCGAAATTCACGTGCAGAAGATCCGAGGATATCCAGGTGAACAAGGTCTGCGTCATCTGGCGGGCGTCCGACGGCATCGACGCCAGATTGTAGAAGGCCGCCAGGGACAAGAGGAACGACAGCCCTACTGATCCACACGCCACCAGGCTGATCACCGGCTTGGGCAGACGGCCCAGCAACAGGCCGTTTATTAGAAACCCGGCCAGCGGTAATAGTGGAATCAGGAAAAGCAGGTCAGCCATCTACGAACGTCCTACCATTTCATCAGACTAAAGCGGTCGATGTTGATCGTTTCGCGATTACGGTAAACCATTACTATCAGAGCCAAGCCAACCGCGGCTTCCGCGGCGGCTATCGTCAGCACCAGAAATACGATTACGTGACCGTCGACAATATTAAGCGCCCGCGAGAAGGCCATCAGCGCCAGGTTGGCGGCGTTGAGCATCATCTCGACAGACATAAAGAGCACGATCATATTGCGTGTGATGAGCACGCCGATCGCTCCAATACCGAACAACACCGCTGCCAGAACCAGGAATGCCGATATTGGTACCATGCTACTCCTTTGTCTCCCCGGCGGTAGTGTCTGCCTGTCCATCACCCGCATCGAGAAGTCGGCGTTTCTTGCCAATAACCACGGCTCCGACTACGGCGGCCAGCAGGAGAACACCGGTCAGTTCGAACGGATACAGATAGTCGGTGAACAGGCTTTTTGCGACAGACTGTACCGAGCCGAAACCATCGGCCGGCGTTTCGAGGATTCCTGTCGTTGTCTGCGCCAGAAGTGCTGCCTTGACTATGAAGACCAGCTCCAACGTGAGCAGCACCGCAAAGATATACTTGGTCAACTGGCTCAAAGGCGGCGGTGCGGCGCCCAGGTCTTCACTGCCCCGGAGATTCAACAGCATGATAACGAACAGGAACAGCACCATGATAGCGCCCGCGTAGACCACGACCAGGATCGCCCCCAGGAAGAGTGCCCCGAGCTGCACGTAGCACACCGCCTGCGCAACCAGAGACAGAATCATGTACAGTACCGACGCCACCGGACTGCGCTGGGCAATCATCATGGTCGCGCCAAAAACCGCCACGACGGCGGACACTGTAAACATGATCAAGTCGAGATTCATCGGTGGCTTTCCGGAACTCCGTAAACTTTCCGCACCCGTCTGATCAACTTCTTGAACGGATTCTCTTTTCTCGGATACGGCACCAGCAATTGTTCTTTCGAGTAAATGAAACCGTCCCGGTTGTCGGTGGCAAACTCATATTCGCGTCCGAGGAATATAGCTTCCTCGGGACAGGCCTCTTCACAAAAACCGCAGAAAATACAGCGGATCATGTTGATTTCGTAAATCTTGGCGTACCGCTCCCCTTTTTCGTTCTCAGCCGGTTCCATGTAGATGGCATCGGCCGGACAGGCCGCCGCACACAGCCCACAGCAGACACAGCGCTCCGAGCCGTCCTCATAACGCTCCAGATAGTGCAGCCCACGGTATCGGGGCGACATCGGTTCCCGCTTGCGCGGGTAATCCAGAGTGACCGGCCGTTTGAACATATGCCGAAACGTCACCGCAAAACCTTGCGGCATCTTTACGAACGTGTCGACTAATGTTCTAAAGAGTTCTTTCATACAATTTGTCGATAGCCGCTGCTAATGCCCTACCATACCACAATCAAACCGGTAATAAGTGTATTCAACACGGCCAGTGGGAACAGCACTTTCCAGCCGAAATTCATCAATTGGTCATACCGGAACCTCGGCAGGGTCGAGCGAATCCAGATATAGACGAAGATGAACAGGAACACCTTGATGACCATCCAGAGAATCGGCGGCAACCACGGCCCCTGCCAGCCCCCGAAGAACAGAGTCGACCCGACCGCGCCAACCGCGATCATATGAGCGTATTCGCCTATGAAGAACGTCGCGAACCGCATCGATGAATACTCGGTCATATAACCGGCCACCAGTTCCGATTCCGCTTCGGGCAGATCGAACGGCGACCGATTGGTCTCGGCGATGGCGCAGATGAAATACAGCACGAAACCGAGCGGTTGTTTCCAGATATACCAATCAGCAATCGTCGCCTGCTTGGCCACCAGCTCGGTCATCGACAGGGTGTTGGCTAATATGATTACGCCAACGATAGAAAGCCCATAGGCCAGTTCATACGATATCGTCTGCGCCGAGGCGCGCAGCCCGCCCATTAGTGAATATTTCGATCCGCTCGACCAGCCCGCCAAAATCGTGCCATATACGCCGAGCGATCCAATCGTAAACACCCAGAGCACGCCGATATTTAGGTCCGAGATAACGCCCGAAATATGTCGGCCAAAGAGCGAGAAATCACTCGAGAACGGCACTACGGCGAAAACCAGCACCGCCGGCATAAACGATATCATCGGGGCAATCGTATATGCGAATCGCTCCGCCTTATCTGGGACAAGGTCTTCCTTGAAGATCAGTTTAATAGCATCTGCTACCGGCTGAAGTAATCCGTACGGTCCGGCATAGAGCGGACCGATACGGTGCTGCATGAATGCCACCACTTTGCGCTCCATGTAGGTCGAGTAGGCGCACCCGGTCAGCAAGACAAGAATCACCGCGATGACCTTGATCGACGCTATGAGAACGAATTCCAGCATCGCGTTAACCTACAACCTTGCTGATCTTAACCCAGTCGACCCGCCGCTTGCGCATAATAAGCGAGTTTACCGGAGACGCGGAGAAATTTCGCGGAACGAACACGGCGTCACCAGTCATGTGCGGCACTATCCTCACCTGGACAATCAGTTTGCCCGTCTCCGATTCAATCCTGGCCGAATCTCCGGTTTCGAGCTTCAGGCGCTTCGCCAGAGCGGCCGACATCTCGACATAAGCTTCACTGCAGAAATTGACCAGCGACATCGCCTTCTCGGTCAAGTGACCGCTGTGATGAGCATCATCGCCAACAAAAAGGGCGATAGGATATTCTTTGCCGGCCTCGTCTGGGGTCGTCTTGACTTCGAGATACGTACCGGGCAATGCCGTGACTGAATCCACAGCCAGGACTTTACTTATCATATCATCCCGCTGTTCGAGTGATTCGAACAAGTCGACACCAAGCTGCTTGCCAATGAGGTCAGCTATTTCGTATCCCGGCTTCGACTTGAATCTGGGGGGCATGGCGCGCCCGGCCAACTGCGTCCGACCTTCCAAATTGACATAGTAGCCGTCGTACTCAGCCCATGATGACAGCGGCAGAACCACATCGGCCAGGGCCGTGGTCTCGGTCTCGTACATATCAGCGACGACCAGGAAATCCAAACCTTCCAGGGCGTCGTGGGCAAATTCGCGGTCCGGATACAACATCACCGGATTGGCGCCAATCACCAGGCAGCCGTTGATTTCTTCCTTCTTCATACCGACCATCATTTGGTCGGATGTAAGCGGCTGAACCTCGGGCCAGTCACCCCAGAGCTCTCTCAGACAATTCTTCACCGGCTCGGCAGGATTCGGGGCCAGGCCGAGGTCGCGAGCGCCGCGGGAATTGGCATAGCGCGGCAGAACTGCAAATTGGCCTTTATCGTTGATACCAAAAAGTCGGATCAAGTTACACAGCGCCGCGGCAATAGCTTCGCGGTCGCGGGAACGGCTGACTATTTCACCTGCAAAGAGGGTGATCTTGCGGCCGCGCACAAGCGCCGCCGCGACTTCATGAAGCAGACCAGCTTCGACACCTGCGAGCCGGGCGGCGTCTGCCGCCGTCGTAGGAGAAATCTTCTTGCGCAGGTCGCCAATCCGCCCGGCGTCAATCAGCTTGTCTTCGATAGCCGCCAGACAGATACCGTTGAGCAGTATTTCTTCGGTGCCGGCTTTGTACACGAGCTCGGTGCGCGCGATATCGGCAGATTTGGTACCGTACGGATTGGCCGCGTAAATGGTCGCACCCTTAATGTTGAACGCCCGGCGCATGCGCAGGTATTCGTTCGGATGCTCCCTGATCAGATCACTACCCAGCGTAAAGATGACATCGGACGAGTCAATATCGGCGATCTTGAAGCGCTGGCTGCAGAGAATATCATAAGCTCCGCCCGGCAACACCGGCAACATGCGATAGTCGGTGCGTGAATCGATATTGTTCGAGCCGAGCACGGTACGGAACAGCTTTGAGAATCCGAAAAGTGAGGCGTTGTCCAAAGACGGCGAAACCAACCCACCGACACAGACCCGGCCCTTCTTCTCGATTATTTCGGTCAGTCGTTCGCCGATCACTGATAGGGCTTCGTTCCAGTCGGCCTCGACCTGCTTTCCACCCTTCTTGATGAGTGGTGTGCGCAGGCGATCATCGGACGTGACCATCTGATACCCGTAGCGGGTAAGATCGGTCAGCCAGCCATCGTCGATTTCATCATTGGGCCGCGAAGTCACGCGAAAGATGCGTCCCCGGGTGCCGTTATTGTAGATCAGAGTATTCGTGCCCGAGCTATGGAACGGACAAATTGACGAAACGGTCTGGGTCAGCCAGACTCTTATCTTATAGCGCCAGTCGGTATTGGTAAGGGCGCCGACCGGACAAATCTCAACTAGATTACCCGAAAACGGATTGTCAACCTGACGGCCGGGAGCGGCATTGATTTCGGTGTGATCGCCGCGCTCAAATGCTCCCAGATCGTATTCGCCAAACGCTTCTTTGTTCGCACGGACGCAACGATAACACCTGATACAGCGGTTCCGATTGAGAATTATCTCGGGGCCGATCTTGACATCGTCAAAGGTCGTCTGTGATTCCTGTACCCCAAATCGGTTCTTGCGAAAATCGAAGCGCGAGTCATCAAAGCCGTGCGCGAACGTCAGGTCCTGAAGCGTGCACTCCCCACCCTTGTCGCAGGTCGGACAGTCGAGCGGGTGATTCAACAGGGTGAACTCTATGACGGCGCGCCGGCCTTCCTTCACTTTCTCGGAATTACTGTAGACGACCATGCCGTCCATAGCTTCGGTAGCGCACGAGATAGCCAGCTTGGGCCACTTTTCGATCTCGACATAACACATCCGGCAGGCGCCTTCAATGCTCAGCTTCGGGTGCCAGCAGAACGTGGGAATGTCAATTCCGACCTGTTTGGCGGCCAGCAGAATAGTCGTTCCCTTGGGGACCGTGACCTGACGGCCGTCTATCGTGAATGTGACGGTCGGACGAGCGACAGCCGGAGCTTGATCTTGTTTCACAGCTTCAGCCATCAGACACCTTCCGCCATCGTAAACTTCGATTCAACCATACACTTGCCATGGTCGATATGATACTGCCATTCGTCGCGGTATTGCTTGACCGCCGACTGAATCGGCATCACCGCCGCGTCACCCAGCGGGCAAACGGTTCGCCCGAAGATATTTCCGCAAATTGATTCTATCTTCTGTATATCGCCTGGTCGACCGCCACCGGCCTCGATGCGATTGATAATCTGCTGGAGCCAGCCTGTGCCATCGCGACACGGCGTACACTTGCCGCACGATTCGTGGCGATAGAACCGGATCAGGTTGGCTATTATCCAGACGATACAGGTATCCTCGTGGAAAACTATCACCGCGCCCGAACCAAGCATCGAACCGGCTGTGGATAGCGATTCATAATCGAGCGGAATATCAATCTGGTCCGGTCTCAAGAACGGTGTGGATGATCCCCCCGGAATGACACCCTTCAGCTTCTTATCACCAAGAATTCCGCCACCGTACTTGGGCGAGTAAATCAAATCTTTGAGAGAATGACCCAGGATCAGTTCATAGTTGCCGGGCTGTTTCACATGGCCGGACAAGCTGAATATCTTCGTGCCGGTCGACTTCTCGGTGCCAAGAGTGCGATACCACGCCGCCCCGCGATTGATCACGTGCGGGACGGTTGCCAGAGTTTCCACGTTGTTGATAATCGTTGGACTATCATACAGTCCGGCTACGGCCGGGAAAGGCGGCTTGATGCGCGCGTTGCCGCGCTTGCCTTCGAGGGAATTTAGTAGCGCAGTTTCTTCACCGCAGATATAAGCCCCGCCGCCGCTATGAACGACCATTTCCAGATCGTAGCCGCTGCCGTGGATGTTCTTCCCGAGATGACCCTTCTTGTACGCTTCTTCAACCGCCGTTCGCATGACATCAATCGAGAAACCGAATTCGCCCCTGATGTAGATAAACATCGTATGGCAGCCGATTGCAAACGAAGCGATCGCCATGCCTTCGATTACGGCGTGGGGGTCACGCTCCATTAGTACTCGATCTTTGCACGTGCCGGGCTCGGATTCGTCAGCGTTGCATACCAGATAGCGCGGTTTGGTAGAATCTTTGGGGATGAATCCCCACTTCATACCGGCCGGGAATCCGGCTCCGCCACGTCCACGCAGACCTGAACTCTTGACTTCGGCCGTGACCTGCTCGGGGGTAATCGAACTGAGAACTTTCTTCCAGGCTGTGTAACCACCATGAGACTCGTATGTGGCGATCTTAGGCTGATCGGGGTCTTCGACATAACGGAACAAGTGCAGCACCTCTGATGCTGCCACCTCGGACGCGTTCGTTCTGACGGGAGAGTAGAAACTCATTGTTTCCCTCCCGCGCGGGCATCCGACCGAAGTTGATCCAGAACGGAGTCGACTTTCTTGCGAGTCAGATTCTCGTAGTAATCATGATTGATCTGCATCATCGGCGCGGTCGCACAAGAGCCGAGACATTCCACCCGCACGATCGTGAACAAATTGTCGGGGGTGGTTTCGCCGACCTGGACACCGAGCTTTTGTTCGAGATAAGAAATCAGACTCTCCGCCCCCAGAAGCGAGCAGGAGATGTTATGGCAGACCTGAATGAGATACTTCCCTACCGGTTGCTTGGGGAACATGGTATAGAACGACGCCGCCTCGGCGATTTCCCCGGCCGGTATGCCCAGCGTCTGGGATATCTCCTCGTAGATGTCATCGTTCAAATGACCTACCTGCCGATAGGCAATCGTCAGAGCCGGGAGAACGGCCGACTTCACCTGGGGATACTTCGACGCCGCATCCTTGATGCGGGCCACTGATTCAGCGGTGAGCATCATCGGTCGACTTCTCCCAGTACGATATCCACTGTGCCGATGGCGCAAATGACGTCCGCCAGCAACCTTCCTTCGACCAGCGCCGGAAGCGCGGCCAGGTTCACAAACGACGGCGGCCGCACGCGAATCCGGTTGGGCCGGTTGGTGCCGTCCGAGGCAATATAGAAACCGAGCTCGCCCTTGGGTGATTCGATCGCCTGATAGACGGAACCACGCGGCGCCTTGAAACCCTCGGTGATAATCTTATAATGGAATATCAGCGATTCCATCTTGTGCAGGATGTCTTCCTTGGGCGGCAACACCACTCCCGGAACGTGCGCCCGGTAAGGTCCCTGGGGCATTCCGTCGAGCGCCTGCTGAATTATTCTGAGCGACTGGCGCATCTCTTCCAGGCGGAGCAGATACCGATCGTAAGCATCGCCGTTCTTACCCAGGGCCACCTCAAAATCGAATTTCTCGTACCCGCTGTATGGTTCATCCTTACGGATGTCTTTCTTGACTCCGCTGCCGCGCAACATCGGACCGGACAGCGACCAGTTGAGGGCGTCGGCCGCCGATATCACGGCCACACCTTTGGTGCGCTGGATGAAGATCGGGTTGCGGGTAAGCAACTTCTCGTAATCCTTCATCCGCTCCGGCATGACTTTCAGAAACTTCCTGACCAGCTTGTCGAAATCCGGCGGGAGTTCATCGGCGAGCCCGCCGATTCTGATGTAGGTGCTCATCATGCGCTGGCCGGCGCACGCTTCGTAGATGTCGATAATCATCTCGCGCTCGCGGAAAGCGTACAGGATCATGGTCATGGCGCCCAGATCGATGGCATGTGTGCCGAGCCAGACCAGATGCGACTTGATTCGGGTCAGTTCCGCCAGAAGCACCCGAGCCCATTTGACCTTCTCCGGCACCTCGATGTCCATCAGCTTTTCGACCGCCAGACAGTACCCGAGATTGTTCATCATCGGCGAGAGGTAATCCATCCGGTCGGTGCACGGAATCGCTTTGTAATAGAGCTTCGATTCCATTGTCTTTTCGATCCCGGTGTGCAAGTAGCCGATTACCGGACGGGCCTTGACAACCGTCTCGCCCTCGATTTCCAACTCGACTCGGAGTACGCCGTGTGTGGCCGGATGCTGCGGCCCCATGTTGATCTGTATGGTCCGGGCTTCCATTACTTGATCACCTCCGGCGGCAGGTCCTTGTTCCAATTAAACTGGGGAACCTCATAGGTGAGTGGGAAGTCCTTACGGAGCGGGAAACCTTCGAGTTCGTCAGGGGTCAGAATCTTCGTAAGATCAGGATGGCCGGTAAAGCGAATACCCATCATATCCCAGACTTCGCGCTCGAGCCAGTTGGCCCCATTCCAAAGAGGCGTCAGGCTGGCGATCTGGGGGTTGTCACCCGGCAACATGACCTTGAGGAAGAATCGATACTTGTGGGACAGACTATACAAGTTGTATACGACTTCAAACCGCCCGCCCATCTCGGCCTCATGTCCCAACCAGTCACAGGAAGTAATATCGGCCAGATAACCTATTTCGAGTTCGCGGTCTTCAACGAGAGCCTGGCAGATCGGGAAGATCGATTCAGGGCGGACATAGAATGATTGTTGCCCCCGGAAGCTGACCTCGCTGACAATACTTTCAGCGAACCGACTCTGAAGCCACTGCCTTACTTTATCTTCCATCGAACGCTTGCACCAATCTTCACAAGAGGTCGCGTACGGATCACATTCCGGCCGACTTACCGACTATCTTTGGAGCGCTCGGCCCCACTCCTCATGCTTCTGCTTGAGAGATTCCTTGTCTATTTTCGCGTGCAATTTCAGGATAGCATCCATCAACTGCTCCGGCCGAGGAGGACAGCCGGGAACGTACATATCAACCGGGATGATTCGATCAACACCCTGGACAATCGCATAGTTATTGAATACGCCGCCGCAGGAGGCACAGGCGCCCATCGAAATTACCCATTTCGGATTGGGCATCTGCTCGTACAGGGTCTTGATCACCGGCGCCATCTTGACCGACACCCGTCCCGCCACAATCATCAGATCGGCCTGACGCGGTGAAGGCCGGAAAACTTCCATGCCGTAGCGCGACATGTCATATTTCGACATGAACGTGGCCATCATTTCAATCGCACAGCAGGCCAATCCGAAACCAAGCGGCCACATTGAACGCCTTCGCGCCCAATTGACCATCTTGTCCATCGTGGTCAGAATGACTGAGTCCGGAATCTTCTCTTCTAGTCCCATCTGAGGGCCCCTTTGCCTAATTCATAGAAATAGCCAACGAGAACGAGAAGCACGAACACCGCGATGGCGCCGAATCCGAACATACCGAGATCGCGCGCCACCACCGCCCACGGAAGCAGGAAGACGATTTCGATATCGAACAATATGAAAGATATTGCTACCATGAAGTACTTAACCGGCACCGGGTCGCGGGTGGTTCCCACCGGGTCAATCCCGCATTCATAGGGCTGGTTTTTCTTGCCAAGGCGGGTGCGGCGACCAAACAGCACAGACAGTACTGTAAAAGCGACTGCCAGGACGGTCGCTACAATCAGCAGAAAGAGAATCGGATAAAGCTCCTCAAACACGCTGCTTTCCTTTGGCCGCCAACGATTTCAAACGTTGACGGCTACTTTAGGATTTGTACGCGGTAAAGTCAAATCCTTTTTGCCCCATTTAGCCCCAAGTGAACAGGAATCCTTACTCCACCCGGACTGTCATTGAACCACAATGGCTTGCGGGAAGGCACGGATGTCGCATCCGAACACCGCACCGCCAGCCGAGGCATTTATCCCCGGTCAATTTGCACAGATAACCCTTCCAGGAAGTCAGACGAGCCAAGAATTTCGGTCAATTCGTCGCGGTCAAACTGTCCATAGGCGCGGGAACTATCAAAGAAGTGAACGACCCCGCTCGGTTTGTCGAACCTGACTCTCCCCCCACCGCGAATCCTTACTCCCCGCTCGACCACTTCAACAAGGTCAGGTTTCTTGACCGTCAGACAGGCCACACCCTGAAGCTCACAGAATCGTTTCACCAGACCAGCATGGTACTTGTACCTGGCCACCGGGCCGAGAACGAGATAGCGGGCGTCTGTGGCTTCTATGATGACAAACTTCCAATCGCCCGGTCCCCCGCCGCGCAAGCCGGCAGAATAAGCGGGATTTCCAAAGCCAAGGTCAAAAACGCTGACTGGCTTCTTCCCTTTTGCGGGGTCAGTCAACGCCGATCCTTATGTGATTGGAGAAGATCCATCCCCGCTTCCCCTTCCAAACTTCAAGCCGATACAGTCCGGGTTCGCGAACAGGGAATTCGAAATGATCCGTATTTGCTTCCGCCACCTGACGGCCATTGCCAATCAGTTTGATCGTGGCGTACGCCGGAACCTCAGCGATCAACTTGATCCCTTCACGCCACGCGAGAGTGTCACCGGATACGGCGGTTCGAGAACCATCGTTGGCGTAGAACTGGAAATGAGCAGCGTCGCCCCAGCGGTAGTTCGAATTGAAGACGCGGCAATCGGCGAGGGCTTTGTAAAACTGCTTGGATGCCGTCGTCGTAGTCAGCCGACAAAGGCTCGTCGAGAATGATATGTGTGCGAAGAGAGCGAAAATGCACTTTGTACGGGAAGATTTCGACCTTGAGCGGACCTACATCCACCTTGAAACCGTGCGCATCGACACCCGCTACCCCTACATAGCGACGCTTGGTATTGAGTTTGTCCCAGATCGATAGAGCCTCGGGAGGCGGCCCAACCATGGATTTGCGCGGCGAAAAAGCCATGACCAGCTTGTTCCAGCGGGTTAGTTTCTCCATCCATTCCGACATCTGGTTCCAGATTTCGAGCCCGTCGAACTGGTCCGTCTCCCACTCTGTCCATGGATAAGGCGGGTATTTCCCCTCGCGGCTGCGGTGTTCGATCGGATGAGCAATGATTCCGAAAGCGCCGTCGCGATGGGCGGCTTCGACATACTGACGTGCGGACATAGTTGTCCGCGTAAACAGCTGGCGACTTGAAGATCAGGTAGTGGTTATTGTCTTCGGTGTCGTTGTGTTCGTAGCCGACCACTACCAGCGTCTGGCCATAGAAACCTTCCAGCCCGGCGGTCCGGTTGGTGAGCCCCATGTGATCAGTGAACATCAAGAAGTCGAGACCGGCCTGGCGTCCGAATTCGGCAACCTCTTTGAGAGATGCGGTGCCATCGGACTCGGTCGTGTGAATATGCAGGGCGCCGGAATAGTGGTATCGGTCGCCGACTCGACTAGCCATTTGTGTTTGCCTCGTTGCGCGGAACACCTTGGAAGATAACCAGACCGACCAACACCATGACCGCCAGGGAGAGTACTCCCAGCTTGTAAGGTAACCGTTCGGCGGCGGCACTGTCAAGCGCGAGGAGACGGTCTATCCATCGACCGAGGGTCCTATCGGGATTAAACAGGTAAACTGTGGTCGTCCAGATGAGTGGTCCTCCGACCGCAGCGGCTCGACCCGATAGAGAAAACAGTCCGAAGAATTTGCCGAGTTCTTCATGCGGCACCAACTCGGCCAGGAAAGTCCGGGTGGTGGTCCAAAGGCCGCCCAGGAGCACACCGACCAGCGAGCCCAGAACCCAGATCGCCGCCATGTGATCGGTCATGACAAACGCCACCAGCGCCACAACCCAGCCGGCGAATACGATATTCAACAGGCGCCTGAGGGACCATCTCTTGGATAAGAATCCGATTGCAAAAGACCCAAGGACGGCTGTTACGGTTGAGATTATGAGAAAAGTGGTGATTTGTTGTTCCGGCATCGAGAGGACGATAGAACAATACAGACCGATATTCAGAATGACGGTCGCCACAGCGTCTTCAACGAAGTAATCCGCGATCAGGAAACGCAACACGCCGGGGTATCTCTTCGTGTCACGAACCGCCTGCCACACTTCGCGGTAAGCCGCGAAGATACCGGGGTGAGTTGAGTTGGCGCTTCGCCTCTCCTTCACCCAGAGAAAACAGGGCAACGCAAACAAGAAGAACAGAATAGCGCTGGGCAAGAATGCGGCAGTCTTTCCTCCCGCCTTGACCAGTGGCAGTATCCAGCCGTAGATATCCCCGAGTACAAATGGCAGTACGAGAACCATGCCCGCGATCGACCCCACGTACCCCCAGGCCACACCGACACCGGATACCAATCGTGCCTGGCGTCCTTCGGCCACCGAATACAACAGCGCGTTATAGAACGGCAGGGCCGCTTCATAGCTGAAATTGGCTATGATGAACAGCACCACCAGCCCCAATATCGCCCAGCCCGGCACTAAAGCCATCAGACCTACCGATGCGCAGCAGGTCAGCGTGAAAAGAAATAGGAAGGTCTTCTTCTTGGCTGAGTGATCGGAAAGTGCACCCAACGCCGGAAGTACCAGCGCCGCGAGAAACATTGATGCCGCAAAGGGAATGTCGAAATAATGATCGCCATAGCCGAGGTCTTCGACTATGTATCGCTTGAGATACAGCGATACGATGTTCATGGAGTAGATGGTATTGGCGAAGTCGTAGAGTGACCACCCGAAAACGTCCCGCCGCCAGATGCTTTCTCCCGCGGATCCCGTCACAACCCCAGCTCTTCTCTGATGTTAAGCATGCCATCGCGAACCAGCAGCAGGAACGGCTCAAGCTCCAACCCCAGATGCAAACAGGCGGCGATTTCGTCGCGCCCCGCCCCCGCCGCGAACCGCTTCTCTTTGAAACGACGCATCATGAACTCGCCATCGAGGACGGACAGCTTCTTCTCTGGATGCATCAGCGCACAGGCTACAACGAATCCAGTGGCTGGGTCGACCGAATAGAGCGCCCAGTCCAGAGCCGAGCGGCACGGCACGTGACCCGGATGAGCGTGTATGGCATACATCATCTCTTCAGGTAGGTCATACGACTTGAGAAGCTCTGCCGTTACATAAGTGTGTCGCGCCGGATCATCTTTGGTCTCGTTGTAATCGAGATCATGAACGAGACCGATTAGACCCCAGTAATTCACATCCTGGTGCAGGAGTTCAGCCACTTGTCGCATCCCGGCCTCGACCGAGAGTACGTGCTTGAGCAGATTGTTACGACCGATCCGGGTCAGGACTAGCTCATACGCAACGTCGCGGCTGAGTTTCAATTCCATATCAACCTCATCAATCGACTACCAGAACTCCGTCGGGAAGAACAACGAATCGTCGGTTCATAGGTCAATCGAAGAAATCCCAGACAAATCCCCACGACGTGACATATCCCGGGTTTTCCCAATAGTCACGGGGCCTAAAGACTGCCGAGAGGGAGTTCTGCATAATCCAGTGAAACCGGAAGTGCCCCATCCTGAACGACAACTTCACATTTGTGAGGGCTTCGTTTCCCAAACCAGGTTCTATATATCCGTCGTAGCGTCCCACATACACCAGTTCACCGTAGGCCCAGAAATCAATCAGCTTCTGCCGCCAGAAAAGGTGCAGTTCGAGTCCGGAGAAAGCCTGATACTTCGGTGTATATGCCCTGTTGTCGGTTAGCTTGTAGTCGACAAAGTGATAGCTGCCGCCTCCTTTGAACCGCAGGAAGTCGGCGAGTCGTACTCGACCTACTGATGTAATGTTAGAGAATGTCACGTCGCCGTGTTGCGGAGCAAATACGGTCAATGCGCCTGCCTTGGTCGGCATCCAGTCGATGCCATCCCAGATCTTCCCACCGGTCGCGGTTAGGCTCAGGCTGTTGTCCGGACGCCCGACTGACACTTCCATTGTTCCCTCGAACATCTTCTCGGAAATCAGATCGGGGTTACCCTGATCGGCATAGTCATTGAAGCCGGAAGCGTAGAGCTTGGTGGCCTGATAGGGCAAGTGTAGTTCGTTCATCGACGGCGCCCGTTCGCTGTAGCCGAGTGAAAACATCACCAGCGACTTTTCAACGTCGCGTCTCAGCATCACAGCCACCGACGGAAGGAAACGATATTTCTCGGCATAGGTCTGTTTGAGTAGAGCAGAGTAGCCCCAGGGTCGCGACAGGCGAACCACCTGCAGGCTGGCATCGGCGCTCAACCGTGAATATTGATTGAACCAGGTATCGTACTTGAGATAGTCCCCCGCCAATTCTGCGCGGAGCGCCAGACCACGGGCAAACCATTCGCGGGCCATAGAAAGGCCATGGCCCGTCTGGTTCAGGTTTACGTCATATGCACCACCCAGCGCGCTCTCCTGGCGGATATGCCGGTAACCGAAGACGTATTTCGCGTTTCGATCGGCATTGTACCGACTTATACTTACCCGCGCGGTGCGGTCGAAACGATCGCGCTTGAGGGCGGCCCCGAACGCCAGCGGCCGGACGTGATAGTAGCCGGTGCGATTGTACAACTGGCCGTCGGCCTGAATATCCCAATTTTCTCCGACCGGGATGATAAAGTTGCCCGTATACTGGTAGGCGCGGTCTGTGGCCTGTTGGACCAGTCCATCACCGTTGCGATAGCCGATCGACATATCGATATGGCGGCCGTCGGTGAAATTCTTGGAGTAGCGTCCCCGCGTGTGTGAGTAACCAGCGCCACCTTGATCCACTATGAAACTGCTGCGCGGCTCGGTGGAGTCGATCTTTTCGGGCATCGTGTACAGTGTGGCCACCGAATGATCGGCGCCAAAGACGAGCCCAACCGGACCCGGCAATATTGCGACAGTGTGATCCAATGCGGTCGGCAGATCATTCAGGTCAACCAGTCCATCGGGCTCGACCACATGCTCAAACGGATGAAGCGATGCCCCTTCGACCAGGAATGACATCCGGTCCCCGGCCAACCCATATGGCTGAACGGTCTTCCTCATCGGGGAAACCTGAGGTTCGAGTACGAAGTAACTCGGATCGGATCGGAAATAATCCCCGGCGTCGTGGTAGAATGAGCGATCGATATCTTCCCGCAGGTTCCATCGCGCGGGGAGATAGTAGGCGGTCAGGCTGTCTTGAACGGACATCCGTGGCTTTGCCCTGGCCGTCGGTTGCTCTTTCTGCCTCAATCGATACCGGGTCTCGAACTCGACCAGCAGACGCTGCGCGTCCGTGAGGGTGTCGAGTTTAATGGTCGGATTGAGCATCAGGATGGAATCATTGATGGTCTGAGACGGAACGGTCGGAACCGGACGGGTAGTGTCTGATTTCACACTGTCAGTTTCGGTCTGGGCCCAGGCCGGACCTGACAATATCAGAAGCAGAAATAGAGTCCTGCGCGCGAAATCAGCCATCAAGGGTACCATCACGTTCAGATATCCGTCGTGTAGCGCCAAAAAGCAACGGGAAAATGACGGCGTTGGCCACCAGAGAGATCCCAACAAACGGGAGACCGATCACGATGCGGGGCCAGAACGGCTGAAACAGCCAGGCGTCGATAATGGTGACCGGCAGATAATAAATGATCGTACACGCGGTTGCGGCCAGAATAAGCCAGGGCCAGAATAGAAGCGATTGTCGGGAATCCTTCAAGAGGAAGCGAAAGAACGGGCCAAGACACCCGCAGATCGCCATACCGAATATCTGCGCCAGGGCAATCGGCAACGGGGCCGGACCGAGGGGATTGAAACTGGTCCAGAGCCACATCCCCAGTGCCCCTACCGCCGCCCCGGGGCCGAACCCCCAAAGGCAACCGGCGGAAAAAGCCACAAAATAGGCCGCATTGACGCTCGGAAAGTACGACGTCGCCCATGACAAGACGTAAATCAGAGCTGACAACAGGGCAATGCGCGCAACTAGTCTGACCCGGGAAGTCATCGGATCACAGCGACCTTGACCTGCTTTTCGACTAACTGCAACTTCCTATGACCGCCGTCAAACAACCTGGCTATCGCCAGGTATACTCCCGATGCAACATCCTTCCCTGACTGGTTCTTCATATCCCAACCGATATCATAGCCGCCGCCCGGACGAGGACCATAACGATCGTCGCCGAAAGGAACTTCCATCGTGCGGACCAGTTCACCCGCAACCGTATAGATTTCCAACTCAAGTATGGGATTGGTCGTCGCGGCAAAGCTCAGACTGTCGGTGCTCGCCCGGTATCTGAAAACCAGTTCCTGGCCGTTCATCTCACTAACCACCGCCGGGTTGGGGTAAGGCGTCAACACCGCCGGAGTCAGATCGACCAGGTTTTCATCAACCGTTGATCTGTTGAAAATACCGAATTTGACTGGAACGAGATTCCCGAAAAGAAATGGACCCACGATCCGCGTGCTTGGCGTGAGAACCAGAGTAACCGATCGATATGAATGCAGATTGATGACCCGGGCCGAATCGGCGCAAGTGGTAGTGTCGGAACAGACCCTGGGGGAATCGAGCGGGCAGACGCAACTCACCGGATCTTTGCATCGCAGACAGGTCCAGTCTCCGAGCATGTCCCCCAGAAACCGGCCCCCCTGATACAGGGTCGAATCTGTGCAGATCCAGCTCGAACAATCGGCGCTGACCGAATCGGTGCAGGCCCATGTCTTAAAGGTGTCAACCACGTCAGAAACAACCACGTAGGAATCGGGTTGATTCTCCAACTGATAAATGGCAGTCACCCCCCAGCGAAGAACCGGATCGGGTTCAGGAACAACATACATCGACAGCAAAGAATCGAGATTCATCGCCTGAATATTTTCCAGCCGTATGTAGGCGGTCCCGTTGGGACTCGGGAGTAAGGTAGGATCCGCTATAGTGCAGGGAGGATCCGCTGTAGTGCAGGTAGGATACTCTCTACGTATGTCAAGACTGTCGAGAGGAATGCTGGAATAATGAGATCCTTCGCTGTACCCGATACCGTTAGGGGCCTGGGCGGCGTAAGGGCCGGTGAAGAAATTCCAGACCGCGAACTCAGCCATGGCAGATGCCAAGTTCTGTCGAATCGGCAACGTATCCATTTCCAAGCATTGATCGCCGTTATTGTCTCGACATAGACACCGGTATTCGGCGTGGGCCGGGCTCTGACTCGCCGAATCGACCATGGAGTCTACCGCCTTAAGATAGTTCCATCCATAATCGAATGCTTCAGAGCGATGCCACACCGCCTTGATGATATCGCGTCCATATTTTTCACTGAGATAAATCGGAAACACCACCGCCTGGTATTTGTGATACGTGTCGATGGTGTCTTGCAGAGAAGTCCTGGGATTGAAGAAGAAGAGTGAGTCGTACAAATAGTAGTCATTGATTTGATCGTAGATTTCCTCTTCCATCCAGACCGCGGTCATCTCCATCCAGGTAACGTGCTCGCTGACATTAATATTGAATTGGATGGTATGAAACAGCTCATGGGCCAAAGTCACCCGGGCAGCGTCAAGAGGGCGACCTCTATATTGAGGTATCTGCTGAAAGTCGCGATCGATTGTTATCCAGGCGCCCTGATGCAGGTATGTGGCGCTGTCGCAATCGGCCTCCGAGTCGGTTGTTCCGTACATTCCCGCCCGCATCGAATCGATATAGATATCAACCCGAGCGTCACCGCCCTCCCTGCAAAAGGAATCATTCAGCGGCCGAGGATAGCCGAGCGTATCGACTTCGTGAACATAGCACGAGTCGGCGATCATGGCGAGGCTTTCGACGTAATCGGGCACTCCGTCATGGTCCTCATCTACCCGCACCTGCCAGGGTGCGGCGGCACCTGAAGTGTCATAATGGATGAGCGTGTAGCCTCCAGGAACTCCGTAGGAAGTATCACACACGGGCCGACTGGCCGGTAGGACACCCATAGCCTGCATCAGGCCACGATCCAGCCGGTCGCGATTGCGCTCGAAATCCAGAATTGCGGGGGTACCGCATTTTTCGGGCCGTTCAGCTCGGGCAGCTTGATCCACCAGCGACGCCGGCGCGGGCGGCGTCTGACCCGTAACGTACATGTACCGCTCGATAATTCCCCGCTGCTGTTCCAACGTCAAGTCTTCCGCCGCGATGCTCAGCGCCGCCGCCAGAATCACACCCAGTGCCAAACAGATTGATTTCTTCAAACTCTGCCTCGAATTTCAAGGACGCGTTCTCTCATGGCAGTAAGGTACTCGATCGGTACCTGATACGCCCCTATTTCCCCTTCGTGCTCCTGTCGGCCATGAAAATCCGACCCACCGGTCGTAAGGAGATTGTGTCTTGCGGCCAGCCGCTTGAGTTCCTGCACTTGCTGGAGGTTATTGGAATAGTGGTATACTTCCAGTCCGTCGAGGCCCTGCTGGACCAGTGACGGCACAAATCGGTGCATGTCATTGATGTAAGGATGAGCCAACACGGCGAGACCGCCGGCGCGATGAATCAATGAAATGGCTTCCTCTGGACTTATCATACTTTTTGGAATATACGCCGGACGATGGTCTCCGATATGTTTGCGGAAAGCCTCTTCAAAACTTCCCACCAATCCCTGCTTGACCATTGCTTCGGCAATGTGCGGTCGTCCGATAGCCGACCCGTTGGCGGCTTTCAGCACCGCTTCGAACCGCAGGTTCAAACCCTGCTCATTTAGCTTTTTTACCATCTTATCCCCCCTCAGGTTCCGTGCTTCCTGAAATCTACCCAGCGTCTCAGCGAGTTCGTCATAATCGGGGTCGAACAAATAAGCCAGCATGTGCAGATCGGAACCATTCACTGAGACCGACAATTCGAGTCCGGTCACCAGTTCCGGGTCACCCTTGACAAGCAGCGTCCGCATCTGGCGATACCCTTCGACCGTATCGTGATCCGCCACCGCGAACGCCGCGAGCGATGCCGCGCGCACCTTGTCCAGCAATTCCGCCGGAGTCAGGGCGCCATCGGAAAGAGTCGTATGCAAATGAAGATCGATACAGTCGGGCATGTACTAAAGCTTGGCTTCCACCATTTTGCGGATATGAGCGGCCACATCCCGAGCCTCACCGACCACCTTGTCGGATTCGGTCTTGAGATGTTCTACGAAGGCCGGGTCGGTAAGCGAAGTCAAATTGATGCGGACGTTATACCGGGCGCCTTCCACCGACGCCAGTCCCATAAGGCCGGCCACGCCCGCGTCAGTTATAGAGTTCTCATTCCCCTTCTCAGCAACAACTCTCGCGAGTTGCAGAGCCGCGAGCGATTTCTTCATGACATCCAGCGGCACCTGGGCGGCGCGTTGGGTGGCTTCCTGGACTGTCTTATCGCGCAGAATCTGCTGCTCTTCAGAACCCTTGGGCAGCTTGAAAGCGGCCATGACTGACATAAAAGCATCTTTGTCGGTGTCGATAAGCCGGGTCAGTTCAGACCGAAGTCCATCGGCCTGGTCGCGAACCGCCGCCATTTCATCTTTCACATCGGCGTATTTCTTCTTCGTGATGGTCAATCGTCCCACCATCGCTGCCAGCGCGGCCGACAGGGCCCCCGCCGACGCCGCCACCGAACCGCCACCGGGGGCGGGCGATACCGACGCGACCTCATCGTAGAAACTGGGGCCGCCTGATCCGCCGCCTGGCGCCAGACTGGCCAGCTTTTCTTCAAGGATTTGCTCTTTGGAAAAGTGCTCAAAGCGCATATAGAAGTCGGATACCGCAACGAGGGCATCGTTGGGTATCATGCCGACTATCTCGGACGACACCACGTTGACACCGTAGCGGGCCGCTTCGCTCTTGATCGTCTCAAACACTCTGAATACAGGCGTCCGTGAGAAATCCACCAGGTTCATCGAAATCTGCACCTGATTACGATCCTTGATCTCCACACCCATCGCCTTGACGAACCGATAGCCGCCTTTGATCGAGCGAACCGCATCGGCGATCTTTTGTGCGATCTCCAGCTTGTTGGAATCGAGATAGACATTGAACGCCACCAGGAAGAACCTGACCCCGATCGCCGTGGCGCCGGACTTGAGATTCATCTTAGCGGGACCATAGTCCGGTCTGCGGGCCGGGTCAGTCTCGATGCTGTCCCGAATGCCTTCGTACTGTCCCTGCCGGACGTTGGCCAGGTTGCGGCGTTTCGGACTCGTAGCGGCCTTCTCGTACAGATAGACCGGAATCTGAAGTTCTTCCCCCACCCTCTTACCCAGGTTGTGGGCTAGCTCGATAGCTTCTTCTTCAGTGGTTTCACCCAGAGGTATAAACGGGCAAACATCACAGGCGCCCATCCGCGGGTGACCTCCGGTGTGGCTGCTCATGTCGATCAATTCGGCCGCTTTCTTGTAGCCGCGAAAGGCGGCATCGACGGCCAGGTTCGGGTGGCAGACGAAAGTAACCACCGCCCGATTGTGATCGGCGTCCATTTCATAGTCTATGACTTTGACGGAATCTCCCGCCTCAATAGCGGCTACGATAGCTTTGACGACTTCGGGGCGACGCCCCTCAGAGAAATT
Organism: uncultured candidate division Zixibacteria bacterium; assembly: GCA_963735035.1. Taxonomy (GTDB): domain Bacteria; phylum Zixibacteria; class MSB-5A5; order GN15; family FEB-12; genus JAGGTI01. The sequence goes on along the minus strand of CAVTJJ010000006.1, from coordinate 132,384 downwards.
GGGAACACATTCAACCAGCTTGGCCATTTCGAAAGACTCCGCGGTCGATTTACTTATCGACCCGACTTTTCAAACCCCAGGCGAGCAACGGGAGCATGATTTCGTGATGGCCGACAAAATTGTAACCTTTGCCGGCGCCCTGGGTCGGGCGGGTCACCACGTTTACTCTCGGACGGTAGTGCTCGATCATATCAAAATTGGCCGTAGTCAGCCGGCTCTTTCCCGGATGCAGGTTTCGAGCCACCGTCAGCGCCTTAAGGAAGACTTCCGGAAGCATCACGGCCGAGCCAATATTGGCCAGAACGCCGCCTCTGTCAAGATCGGCGCAGACCGCGGCCAGGATTCGAAAATCGCGATGGGAGGCTTCTCCCGCTTTGGCGCCGTCGAAATCAGGGTGCTGGGAAACGATATCGGTGCCGATCCCCACGTGAACCGTGACAGGCAGACCCAAACGGTAGGCGGCGGCAAACAGCGACATCTTCCGACCGGGAGCCTTATGATGTTCGACCAGACAACCGGCCGCGTCCCCGAGACCACGGCGTCGCGCCACTGCGACATCACAGACTTCGGCGTACAGCTCGGCCGTCTCGGTCAGCATGCCGAAACTTCCATCGGATAGCCCTTCCTGGACGTCTTCCGAAGTCCCTCCGAAGTGAGCCAGCTCGAGATCGTGAATCAGGCCGGCGCCATTGAAAGACAGTCCGGTCACAATCTGTCGTTTCATCAGGTCAATGATGATCGGCGACAACCCTACTTTGATCGGATGCGCCCCCATGAGCAGATGAAACGGTCGGCCTTTCGCACGGGCCTGCGCGACCCGCTCAATAAATGCGTTGAGGTCGGCTGCCTTAAGATACTTCGGGAGCGACTCAAAGAAACGACCAGTCTGCGCTGTCGCCGGCAGCGGCCGGCCGAACCGGTCCGGAGTCGCTTTGTTTCGGCGACGCGCCAAGGAGTACCGCTTGACATGAGACAAATCGACCGGACGATAGGGCTTGGAAGATTTCGCCATAAGCTTAGAATTCTTCGAGACTGCCCAACTTGTAGTCGGTCAGTTCGACCGCTATGGAACCGACCATTACTTTTGATTTCATGAGTACCGGCATGCGAAGTCGATCGGCGGTCAGCCAGATTTTCAGCTTTCCCTCATGTTTGAAAATACCGACCGATTGGGTAATCGGCTCGATCACAAAGCAATCAAACGAGCCTGCTTCCACCGTGACCGTTTCCCGGTCGAGTACCTTGGCTTCGAGATGGTACAGCTTGCCGTCAATGAAGTCATCGATGAAAACTGACTTCCCCACCTCAAGCGGCTGGGTTCGAACGTAGTACATAGTTGAGAGAGCATCCTGAGTGAAAGACGGGATTGAAATCGTGTCGTTCTTGTTTATCACCCGGTGGTTGCGTTGATCCAAATCGTATTGACGGTCGGAACGATAGTTGCCCTCGCGCAATATCTTCTCGAATCTCCATGAATACAAACCGGCTGCATCCATAATCGACTCGACCCGGTCCTCGACCTTATAGACGCTCGAGAAGAAACTGTTGGAGTTGGCCTTGGTAACGATCTGATAGCACGGACGCCCCTCATACTCGACTAGCCGGGAGACTTCCATCGTGGCAGTACCGGCGCTGATAAATCCATACTTGATTTCGAAGGAAAGCTTCTCCCCAACCCCGAAAGCCATGTTATCGACTGAACGACCAATCGGATTCGTCGTGTCCGTGATCGGTTCACCCTGAGCCGCTTCGGCCTGGCCCAGCCTGAGAGCTGAGAAATAGAAGATCGGGAACAACCCGATAAAGAGGAGCACGAGCAGAACGCCGTGAACTATAAACTTCTTACCGACCATCTCGCTTCGAATCTACCAGTTTGACAATTTCGGGAAGATGTTTGCCCAGATACTCGCCGATTTCAAGAAAAACTTCGTTGTAGTACTCCAGCTCCATCCCGATCGGATCGGCCACAGCTTCACCCTCAGGTGACTTGTCGGGGAAGTTCTTCAATAAATAAGTCTTGTCGGCCGCCCGGCGATCCAGTTTGACAATCTCGGCATGGTGATCGGCTGTCATCGCGAAGATGAGATCGGCCTGCGCGATCAATTCCTGGGTCAGCGCCTGCGACCGATGTTTCGATAGGTCGAGATCCCAAATCTTAGCGGCTTCCTGGGCATACAGCGTAGCCGGCTGATTCCGCAACCCGAGCGTTCCGGCCGACATCACTTCCGCCAGACCGGGGCGATCCTTTTCCAGGAGCATGCGCAGCGCATATTCCGCCATGGGTGAGCGACAAGTGTTGCCGCTGCACACAAACAAAACCATGTATTTCTTAACGTCAGCCATCTATTCGACTCAGCAAGCTTTCAATGTCTTTCCTCGCGACGGCTCCCTCACGCAGGATCTCTGCGGGATCGACGGAGCAATCAACTACGGTCGATGTTAACCCGGTCAACGGTCCGGCATCGAGATACAAATCAACTAAGTCGCCAAACTGGGACACTATTTCTTCTACACCGTCCGGGTCTGCCTGTCCGGAGATATTTGCCGAAGTCGCGGTCAACGGAAAATCGAGTCGGCTCAGCAGCCCTTCGATAACCGGAGACGAGGACAACCTCAGACCGATCTTTCCGTCCACCACCCGAGGCGGCGGCCAATCTTGCCTTGCGGTCAACACCAGTGTCAGCGGACCCGGCAGGAACGCCGTCGAAAGCCGACGAGCTGCCGGAGTCAGCACTCCGAGTATCGCTAATTCCTCCCGGCTGCGCACCAAAATAGCGGTCGCCTGGTTCAAACTTCGTTTCTTGACCCGGTACACGCGCTCTAGTGGCGCCTGCCGATCAGCCCTGGCCAGCAGGCCGTAGCGAGTCTCCGTGGGAGCCACCACCAGACCTCCCTGCCTCAGGACCGCAGCCGTTCTCTCCAGAATTGTCTCAGCCGGATTGACCGGATCAACTCTTAGTACCGGTTCAGCGACCATCGACGGAAACCGAATCCCCGGTACTGTCAGCACCGACGCCGGATTTGCCAGTAAGGTCATCATAGAGAGGCGCAACTTCTCTGATATTCACCCCTGCCATGACCACCCAGGCGTTGGTGTAGCCAACCGCCCGCGCTTTTTGCTGGTATTTTTCGGCCGAGGCCCGGTCCGGCCAGTTGCCGATACGCACTTTGAAATTGGGCACCTCGTAATCTACATACACCGGCTGGTCGAAGATTTCTTCGGCCACCCTGGCCACCTGTCTGGCTTCGCCATATACCAGACCGGTGAACACCTGCACCCGATACGACTGGCTGTTAAGAGTGTCGAAGGTCCTGGTTGTCGGCCCCCCCTCAAAGGCAACGGTATCGGAGCCCGACGTCGTCGGGTTCTTCTCTACAATCACCTGCTTGCCAATAATGTCACCGGATCGAGGGAAGAGCGCCGGGACAATCTCCCGGTCACGAGGCAGTTCCAGGGGATCATAGCCACGTGGGTCAACCGTAGCCGACGAAACAGAATCGGCTTGTTCGATAATCGTCACCTGAGGCTTCATGCACCCTGTCAAAAGCACGACGACCAGGGCTGCGGCCGGGAAGCTACAGATATTTCTTAGTGGACTCATTGTCCCCAATTTCCTGCAAGAGCTTTTTCAGATCGCCCAGCTTCGACTTGTGCGCCACCAGGGTAATATCACCGGCCCTGACCACGACCAGGTCTGAAAGACCCAGTGCGGCGATAATGCCGGGTGAGTCATTGTAGATCGTCGTTTCATATGTGTCGCGCAGGATGGCTTCGCCTATGACCACGTTGTTGTCGCCATCGACGTCCTTGTAGCGCTGCAGCGCCAGCCAGCTTCCCACGTCGTCCCAGACAATGTCGGCCCGGATCGCCAACACGTTGCGGGCCGTCTCGAGCACAGCGTAGTCGATAGAAATCGACTCGGCCCGAGCATATAGTTTCTCTCGCGCCGACAGCTCTGAAGGTGTCCCGACCGCGTGGGCGTACTCATCGAGCAGTCGCCCGATCTCGCTCCGACATTCTTTAATGGCGCTCAGAATCGCATCCGCCCGCCAGACAAACATCCCCGAATTCCAGAGATAGTTCCGATTGTAGTAGTACTCCTGCGCCACGACCTCTTTCGGTTTTTCCGTGAAAGCGGCTACGTGGTACACCTGGTTCTCCAGGTCGGAGCGGAATTGTTCGCCAATCTTAATATAGCCGTAACCGGTCTCAGGCCGGGTGGGTACGATGCCGATCGTGATGAGGCATTTGTCGGCCGCCGCGATAGCACAGGCATCTTCGATAATCTTGACCAGTTTCTCCGCTGGCCGGATAAGATGGTCCGAAGACAATACGACCATGGTGGCGTCGGGGTCTTCGTGATGCAGGTGAACGGCGGCAAGTCCGATGGCCAGGCAGGTGTTGCGACCGCGAGGCTCCGTCAGCACGTTCTTAGGGAAGATTTGATCGGCCGAGGCCAAAATATGCTGGCTCATGGTCTCGTTGGCCACGATCCGGACCCGTTCCAGAGGTATTAATGGTCGGACACGGACAATGGTCTCCTCGAGCATAGTCTTGTCCGACGTTAACTTCAAGAACTGCTTGGGCTTATTAGCACGCGACAGCGGCCAAAACCGCTCTCCCCGGCCGCCTGCCAGAATAACTCCATGAATCATAATCGTTTTCCTGTGCGCTGGGCTATCTGATCGGCAGATAATACGCCACTCAAACAAATGAGTCAAGGGAAGTTTCGGCCCCGATTGGGCCTCCGGAAAGACTGTTCGGAACCAGTACTTCAAGAAAATGTTAGAAGAGTCGAAAAGAATACTTTACAATACTGTATTGTTTTAGTAGTATAGCGGCGACGACTCGCTGAGGCAAAACAAGAAGAATGGATCGGTGAAGTCCTAGTATGAGAATAACTGCAGTTGAAGAGTACGGTCTGAGGTGCCTTCTGGCACTGGCCCAGCAGGGTCCCGGAAAGCAATTGTCCATCCCGGACATAGCCGAGCGGGAAGGATTGTCGGTCCCTTATGTCTCGAAGCTGCTGGCGATTCTTCGCAAAGCTGGCTTGGTGACGGCTGAACGCGGACGCTCCGGCGGTTTCTCCATCCCCCGCCCGCTCGATCAGATCAGCGTCTACGAAGTACTCGAAGTTCTGGGCGGACCGCTGATCGATCCCGCCCATTGCCAGAAGCATTCGGGTCAGCTTGATCAGTGCATTCACCTGGAGAACTGCTCCGTCCATGACGTACTGGGCAGCCTGGCGGGATATGTTAGAGAGTTCCTCAGCCGGATGACGCTTCAGGATCTGGCTCAGGGTCAGTCGTTGCTAACGGCCGTGAAAGCAGAACGCATGTCCGCCGGAACACTGGGCGGCCCCGCCGATTTGAAACAGATAGCGGGTTTTGACCCCAACGTTTAGAGAGAACACACTCATTAGGATTGAAATATATGAACACCAAGTCTCTGTTTGAATTCAATGGCATTCACGTCACGGTCGAAAACAAAGAAGTTGTCAAGGGCGTCTCCCTGACCGTGCGGCCGGGCGAAATACACGCAGTCATGGGCAAGAACGGCTCCGGGAAGTCATCGCTGTCGAACGCTCTGGCCGGACATCCTGCCTACGCGATTACTTCAGGAACCGCCATCCTCGACGGACAGAACCTGATCGGTATGAAATCTGACGAACGGTCCCGTGCCGGCCTCTTCCTCGCCTTCCAGTATCCGGTTGCGATTCCGGGCGTGACGGTGGCCAATTTCCTGCGTACTGCCTTGCAGGCGCATCGCGGACCCGGCGCCGACATGACCGATTTCCGCAAGCTTCTCAAGAGCGAGATGAAAGCTCTCGGCGTGGACGAAGTTTTCGCGACCAGATATCTGAACGACGGTTTCTCCGGCGGCGAAAAGAAGAAGATCGAGATTCTCCAGATGGCCATACTTCAGCCGAAAATGGCAATTCTGGACGAGACCGATTCTGGCCTGGACATCGATGCTCTCAAGACGGTCGCCGAGGGAATCAACCGCTTCCACAATGAGCACAATGGCATCCTTCTGGTTACTCACTACCAGAGGCTGCTCAACTATATCAAACCGGACTACGTTCACGTGATGATGGACGGACAACTGGTCAAGTCCGGTGGCCCGGAATTGGCTCTGAAGCTGGAAGCCAACGGGTATGAATGGGTCGAAACAGAAATGGCCCAGAAAGCCGGGGTCTAACATGGCTGACCGGGTTGACACTCAGAAACAAGATCTGTCGCAGCTAAACGACGATTACGAAGCCAAGTATGGCTTCCATGATCCGGTGGATTATTTCCACAAGGGAGCCCGTGGGATAAGCCACGAAGTGGTTGAGATGATCTCACGGATGAAGAAGGAACCACGCTGGATGACGGATATCCGTCACAAGGCGTACGATACTTTCTTGTCCAAACCGACTCCTCAGTGGGGCGACACCAAGCTCCTGAGCGAGATCGACTACGACAACATCTATTACTACATGAAGCCGATCGAGCACCAGAAAGACTCGTGGGAAGACGTCCCCGATTACATTAAGAAGACCTTCGACCGGTTGGGTATACCCGATGCGGAGCAGAAATTCCTGGGCGGAGTCTCGGCTCAATACGAATCGGAAGTCGTATATCACTCCATGCAGGAGGACCTCAAGAAGCTGGGAATCATCTTCCTCGACATGGATTCCGCTCTGAGAGAGCATCCCGATATCGTGAAGAAATATTTTGGCACGATCGTCCCCCCTACCGACAACAAGTACGCCGCGCTCAACACCGCGGTCTGGTCCGGCGGATCATTCATCTACGTACCACCGGGTGTGGAAGTGCGCGCCCCTCTTCAGGCGTATTTCCGGATCAACGCCGAAAACATGGGTCAGTTCGAGCGCACGCTTATCATCGCCGACAAAGGCTCCCGCGTGCACTATATAGAAGGCTGTACGGCACCGATCTATTCGACCGATTCGCTTCACACCGCCGTGGTGGAAGTGATCGCCCTCGAAGGCTCTTATATACGTTATACGACGATCCAGAACTGGTCGCGAAACATCTACAACCTGGTAACCAAACGTTCAAGCGCCTACAAGAATGCGACCGTTGAGTGGGTTGACGGTAACCTCGGCTCCCGTCTGACCATGAAATATCCCTGCATCCAGTTGGTGGGCGAAGGGGCGCGTGGCGAGATATTGTCTGTGGCCTTTGCCGGGACCGATCAGCATCAGGACGCCGGCGCCAAGGTAATTCACGCCGCCCCGAATACATCATCACGGATTACTTCAAAATCAATCTCCAAGAACAACGGCAGGGCAACCTACCGTGGACTGGTGAAGGTGCACAAGAACGCCACCAACTGCAAAGTGTCGGTGGAGTGCGACGCTCTTCTAATTGGCGAACAGGCCCGAAGCGATACCTACCCCACAATGGAGATCGACAACGATCAGGTGCGCGTAGAGCACGAAGCCCGCGTCTCGAAAGTGGCTGAAGAACAGCTCTTCTACCTCCAAAGCCGTGGACTGACCGAAGACGAAGCTCGCTTGCTGATCGTCAATGGGTTCATGGAACCGTTCACCAAGGAATTACCGCTCGAGTATGCAGTCGAGTTGAATCGGCTGATCGCGCTTGAAATGGAAGGGTCGGTGGGTTAATCATGAAGACATCCAACTTACCATATTCCATTCCCGACTTATCAGATGAGCTGCAGCGCGGGCCGGCCTGGCTTACAAGCCGACGTCAGGCCCAGCGCGAGACATTCAACTCGCTTCCCCTCCCCCAGCGGGGGCTGCACCTGTGGCGGTATACCGATCCGGCCCAGTTCATTTTCGAGCCGAAATCGCAAGCTCGTTCCACCAATGGGAAGTTCGAGACTGCCAAGTCACTCGAACAGAAGCATCTCGCGGGAGGTCTTCTGGAAGGGCTGGTCACCGATATCGCCGGGCGCGACATTACGAGTTACGGTTTTGACAAGAGCTTTCACCAGGGACTGATTGTAAGCCGTCTGTCAGAGGCGGTGAAGGCTCACCATAAATTGGTGGAACCGCATCTTTATAGCCTCGTTAACGCCGAAACGGGCAAATTCGAAGCCATGAACGGGGCACTCTGGCAGGACGGCATTTTCATCTACGTCCCTGACAACATGGTTATTGAAAAGCCTGTCCATCTGCTACGTCAGGTGGGCGGATCCGCTTCCGCAACATATCCACGCCTTCTGGTAGTGATAGGGAAGAATGCTGAGCTGACTCTGATTGATGAATACGGCGGCGGGCCGGCTGCCGATACCGACGACTTTGCGTATGGCAACGGGGCGGTCGAGATTGTTGCCCAAGATGACAGCCGTGTTCGCTATATCTCGCTTCAGCGCCTCGCTCCAGCGACCCGGTTCTATCAAACGCACCGGGCGATCATCGGACGTGGCGCGCAGATGCTGACGGTTCCCCTCGCCTTCGGTGGCACTCTGTCCAAGCAGAATTTCGGTGTAGTCCTGAACGGACCCGGAGCGGAGAGTCGGATATATGGTCTTCTGTTCGGATCGAGCTATCAGCATTTCGACAATCATACGCTACACCATCACGCCTCCGGCAAGACGCGGTCGAATATCGATTTCAAAGTCGTTCTGGGTGGCAAGTCTACTTCCGCCTATACCGGGCTAATCAGAATCGAGAAACACGCCCCTGGCTGCGAGGCCTACCAGGAAAACCGAAACCTGATCTTGAACGAGGGCGCCAAAGCGGAGACTATCCCCGAACTAGAAATCCTAAACGAGGATGTCATGTGCTCGCACGGTGCAACCATCGGCCCGATTGATCCGTTGCTCCTCTTCTATCTCAATAGCCGCGGCATTGCTCCCAAGGACGCGGCGCGGATGATCGTGTCGGGATTTGTAGCCAAGACCATGGAACAGGTACCTGCTGATCTCAGAGCAGAGATCAGTCAGTTTGTCGATGAACGGTTGAGCAGGTTATAACATGAGTGTATTGAGACGAGTCGCCCGGACCGGAGACATTCCGCTTGGCGACATGAAACAATTCGAGGTCGGCCAGGATAGAATTGTGATCGCGCACACCGAGGAAGGTTTCTTCGCTATGGCTGATGTGTGTACTCACGATTCGGCGCCTATTTCGGACGGCGAAATCGACGGCGGCGAGGTAGTCTGCATGCGCCACGGCGCCCGCTTCGATCTGAAGACCGGAGCTGTCACCGGACCGCCGGCGGTGGTGCCGATTGACACATACGAGGTCGAAATCGACGGCGATAATATTCTCGTACGTTTGAACGATTGAATGCAACGCGAGCCGAAACGAGAGAACGATATGCAACCGGACACAAGGAAGAATATTCTTTCGACGGAAAGCCTCGTAAAGGAGCTAGACGTCGCTACTATTAAGGCGGATTTTCCCGTTCTGAGCCAGAAGGTCAATGGGTATCCGCTCGTCTATCTGGACAGCGCAGCGTCGTCGCAAAAGCCGCGTGAGGTTATCAACGCGATTCTCGAACACTATAGGCACAACCACGCCAATATCCATCGGGGGATACACACGCTGGCAGATCGATCCACCCAGGCCTATGAGGCTACACGCACTCACGTTGCCCGGTTTATCGGCGGGGTTGACTCCGAAGAAGTCATTTTCACTTCCGGTGCAACCGACTCGCTCAACCTGATTGCATTCGCCTGGGGTGATTTGAACGTCCATGAAGGTGATGAGATCGTCATCACCGAAATGGAACACCATGCCAATTTCGTGCCCTGGTATCAGTTGGCGCAGCGCAAGAAGGCCATCCTGAAAGCCATCCCGATAACGGTATGCGGTCATCTCGACCTGAGCAATCTTGATACGATCATAACAGGACGCACGAAGATTGTGGCGCTCACCCACATGTCAAACGTGCTCGGAACAATCAATCCGGTGGCGGAGATTGCCGCGGTCGCTCACAAACATGGGGCGATAGTGGTAGTCGACGGAGCTCAATCGGCACCGCACTGCCCGGTCGACGTACGCGCGCTCGGCGCCGATTTCTTCGCCTTCTCAGCCCATAAGATGCTCGGCCCGACCGGGGTCGGCGTGCTCTGGGGTAAGCGGGAGATTCTTGAAGAGATGCCGCCGTTTCGTACCGGTGGTGAAATGATTCGCGAAGTCCGTCTCGACCGCGTCACCTGGAATGATATCCCTCACCGCTTTGAAGCCGGTACCCCGAATATTTCTGGAGTTATAGCCTTCAATGCCGCTCTCGATTATCTCGACCGGTTGGGTATGGCAAGTGTGCATCATCACGAAACAGAATTGACCCGGTATGCGTTCGGGCATCTGGCCGAACTTCCGGGATTGGAAATCCAGGGTCCGCAGGATGTGGAGCAGCGGGGCGGGGCGATTTCATTTACTGACCCGGTTATCCACCCGCACGATATCGGCACTTTCCTCGATTCCCGGGGAGTGGCGATACGGGCGGGGCATCATTGCGCCCAGCCGCTGATGCGGGCCATGGGCAAAGTTGCTACTGCGCGCGCATCATTCTATATCTATAATGACAAACAGGATATCGATGTGTTGGTTGAAAGCCTGAAGGAAATGAGAAAGTACTTTGGCGTATGAGTTCCCAGCTTGACGACATGTATCGAGAAGTCATTCTCGACCATTATCATTCACCCCGTGGCAAGCAGCCACTGACACAGGCCAATGTCAAATCGGACGGCACTAACCCGGCGTGCGGCGATGAGATTTCGCTGACCGCGCAGGTCGAAAACGGCGTATTGAAAGATGTTCACGTCGATTGTAAAGGGTGCGCCATTTCAGTCGCGTCCGGATCGATGCTCGCCGAAGCAGTCAAGGGAATGCCGTTTGAGGAAGTCCAGCGATTGGCGCAGATTGTCCGGCGAATGCTGAAGGGTGAAGAAGATGTTCAATTGCCGCCAGAATTCGAGGACATCGAATCACTCAAGGGCGTGCGGAACTTCCCCGTCAGAGTGAAATGCGCTCTACTGGCCTGGGTCACTTTGGTCGATGGACTCGAACGCTACGCCTCCGGCAAGGGGACAGACACCCCCGCCGTGTCGACCGAACAGGAGTAATCTTCCTATGACCAAGCAGGAAAAAGACGCTCTTCGGGACAAGATTATCGACGCGCTCAAGCCGGTACACGATCCCGAAATCATGATAGGCATAGTCGATTTAGGGCTCATCTATGACATTGCCATCGCCGACAACGGCAATGTCCGCATCAAGATGACACTGACCACCCCCGCCTGCCCTTATGGCGAGATGTTAATCGGTCAGGCGCACCGCGCCGCCGAAAAAGTCGAGGGCGTGAAAAAAGTCGAAGTCGTACTCGTATGGGACCCTATCTGGGATCCGAAGACGATGTGTACCGATCTGGCCAAAGACCAGTTGGGGATTTGGTAGCGTTATTACTCCCGTTCATATCAAATCCGTGCCCGGCAGATGTCCACATCTGCCGACATAGTGGGAGGCGAGCTGCATCTATCTCCGATCGGCAGGGTTCCAGCCCTGCCGCCTAAGAGGTCTTGCAGATCGAGATCCCCCGTCGATTCAATATCAACTTACCTTTCCGTCATGCTGAGCCCTGAGCTTGTCGAAGGGTCGAAGCATGACGACGACTGAAACAAACTTGAGCACTTGACACCCGTACCGATATCTCCCATATAGGTCGAAACCAGCCCGTTTCGGGCGGTTTCGACATTATGCCATTAACCTTTCGTTGACGGGTTTCTCGTCACCCCCAACGAATACGTGGCGTACCGGGAGGTACGCCACGCACAAGATCGTCCAATAATGAAAAGCGGCAGGTCACACGCCGCCTTCGGCGACGCAGGACCTGCCGCAACCTTGCACGTAGGGCAGAACCGCAAGGGGTTCTGCCCTACGAATCTACTTCTTGACCTCTTCCATCAGGTACTTGTGCATCGCGCGAGCCGCCTTCTTCCCCGCGCCAGCCGCGAGAATAACGGTCGCTCCACCCGTGACAATATCACCACCGGCGTAGACGCCTTTGCGCGAGGTTTCCATCGTCTCTTCGTTGACCGTAATATTGCCCCACTTATTGGTCGTAAGACCGGGGGTGGTAGCCTGGATGAGCGGATTAGACGAGTTGCCGATCGCCACTACAACGAGGTCGACTTCCATAATGAAGTTAGAGCCTTCCATCGGGACCGGGCGACGGCGTCCCGACGCATCCGGCTCGCCCAATTCCATCGTGATGCATTCCATCGCCTTTACTTTGCCCTTGTCGTCACCGATGAACTTGATCGGGGCGGTCAGCATATGAAACTCGACGCCTTCATCTTTGGCGTGGTGAACTTCTTCGATACGGGCCGGCATCTCTTTTTCCGAGCGGCGATACACGATGTATGCGTGTCCCGCGCCGAGACGAAGCGACGTACGCACCGCGTCCATGGCGGTGTTGCCGCCGCCCAGCACCGCGACATTCTTGCCGCGAATGATCGGCGTGTCGGCGCCATCCGGGTCGTAAGCACGCATCAAGTTGGAGCGGGTCAGGTATTCGTTGGCCGAATAGATACCGATCAGGTTCTCGCCTTCGATCCCCATGAAATTCGGCAGTCCGGCGCCGGTGCCGATAAAGACCGCGTCGAACCCCTGCTCGAACAATTCATCAACTGTGTCCATCTTACCGACCACGGTCGAATTCTTGAACTCGACCCCGGTGCTGGCGAGCACATCACACTCGGCCTGCACGATAGCTTTGGGCAGACGAAATTCCGGGATGCCATAAACCAACACGCCGCCCGGCTTATGCAGAGCTTCAAAGATGGTAACCTTGTGGCCCAGCCTGATAAGATCTCCGGCAACGGTTAAACCGGCCGGACCGGAACCGACCATTGCTACATTTCGACCGGTAGGCGGAGCGACCTGCGGGATCTCGACAAGTTTGTTATCGCGCTCGTAGTCGGCCACGAACCGTTCCAGATAGCCGATCGCCACCGAACGGCCTTTCTTGCCGGTCACGCAAACGACTTCGCACTGCTCTTCCTGAGGGCAGACGCGTCCGCACACAGCGGGCAGGGCATTGGTTTGCTTGATCTTGCGCGCCGCGCCGGCGTAGTCTTTTTCGAGCACCAGGTTGATGAATCCAGGGATATCAACCTCGACCGGGCATCCTGCTACACACGGTTTCTTGGGGCAATCCAGACAACGCGAAGCTTCCTGAAGAGCCTGCTCTTCGGTCAAGCCGCACGGCACTTCCTGAAAATTATGTCGACGTACCTCGGGCTTCTGCTCCGGCATCGATACCCGGGGGACCTTCATTCTATCTTTCGGTTTCAACTTTTCAACCACGACCAACTCCAAGCTATATCAGCGTCCAATCGAATCGACTGTCTATAAGTGTTACGACATGACCCGCAATTACTGTTGATCCGGGTAACGGAATCCCTTCACTGCCTGGGTCAGACGGCAGTTGGGATCTTCCAGCAGCTTCTTCATGGCGTGTCTTTCCTGATCTCGGTAGGCCGCCAAACGCGACGACAGCAGCGCAAAATCGACCTTGTGGCCGTCGAAATCGGGGCCGTCAACGCAAGCAAACTTGGTTTCGTCGCCAACCTTAACGCGGCACCCGCCGCACATTCCGGTACCGTCCACCATCAGCGGGTTGAGCGATACCCAGGTCGGGACGTTGTAGCTCCGGGTCAGATTGGCCACAACCTTCATCATTGGCACCGGTCCGATAGCCATGATCATACCGATCTTCTCACCGCCGTCGAGCAACCCCTTCAGAACGTCCGACACGAAGCCGTGGCGCCCGTAGGAACCGTCGTCGGTACAGACATGAAGCTGATCGGCGACCGCCTTGTGCTCTTCTTCGTAGAACAAGAGGCTCTTGTTTCGAGCCCCTATTATTGTATGAACCTTGTTGCCGGCCTTCTTGTAAGCCTGGGCGATCGGGTATATCGGCGCGATTCCAATACCGCCACCGATAACGCAGGCCGTCCCCCAATTCTCGGCATGCGACGCCAGCCCCAGGGGACCGACACAATCCGAAATCTGGCCACCCGCGGGAATGGTGGTCATCAAGGCGCTGGTCTTCCCGACCACCTGGTAAATTATTGTCAGCAGGCCGTTGGCCGGGTCCAGTCCGGCGATAGACATAGGCACCCGTTCGCCCTGCTCGTTGACTCTAATAATGACAAACTGGCCCGCTTTTGCCTTGGCGACCAACTTGGGTACATGGACCCGCATCTTCCAAACCATATCGCTAAGAGGCCGGTTATCGACTACATTGGGCATGCATCCTCCAGACGTTCACAAAACACCCGCGCAAAATATCTCAGAAACCGGTTCTGTCAAGCAATGTCCGAGCAACCTTACCTATTATCTCCGTAATGTCATCGGAATTACGAAACCCGAGGCAAGCCGGACCGGTTCTGCAAACCCTCACCTCTCACAACAGATATGATCCCAACAAGTGCCCCTGGCCGTAAGTCCCCAAGGCAACGGCGGATACGCCAAATAGAAAGGCCGGGCGCTGGTTGGGCGCCCGGCCGTACAGAACAAAGAACTATCCCACAGGTTAGAAGCTCATGCTCACCGTGAAATGCTGGTTGTCGTCAAAGACATCAGTCTGGTTCCACGAGTATTCGAACCTGGCTTTGGTCTCACCCAGTTCAACTGTCAAACCGGCTCCCAAGGTTGCTCCGTGAATCCATTCGCTCTGCTTCGAGTAGTTGTACCCTCCGCGGAGGAAGTAGAGCCCTTTGTAACCGTACTCCAACCCGCCCTGGACAACGTCGTTGGAATAGGTGTTGGCCACGAAGTTGCCATTCATCGAGAGCACATTGTCGCCCTGAACGAAATCCTTTGACATGCCCATGTTGATACAGGCCGGCAGATCGAAGGGGGCCGCAAGTGGGCTCACCGGACGGCCGTCAAGGCTGCGGTCGAAACCACGACCGGAGAAATGCATTTCCGAACCGTAGTTCTTCATGGCTATACCCATCTTGAAACCGTGCCAAGCCGGATCGTACATGAAGCCGACGTCAAACGCCAGACCGGTCGCCTTCGCCTCGGCGATTTGCTCATTGATGAACATAGCCGTGGCGCCAAACGACACGTTGGCCGTCAGAATCCGTGCGTAGCTGATATTGATAACAGCCAGCGACGGATTGAAAAGGCGGCCGGTGCCATCAGGAAATTCCTGCGTGGTCTCTTCCATGTCACCAATAGACATGATCTTGGCACCAAAACCGATGGTGCCGAAGTTCTCGACGTTGGTCGCAATGCCGACAAAGTTCTGCTTGATGTCGGCGATATAGGGCAGGTACGAGAACATCGCCTCGGTACCCTCCAAAGACGCCAACCCGGCCGGATTCCAGTACATCGACTCGACACCCTGCACGTTGGCGATAACGGCGCCGCTCATGGCGGTGCCACGCGAGCCGAAAGGAACACGCAGTTCCTGGGCGCCCGCGCTGCCGATTCTAGCGGCGTTCCCCGCAAAGGCCGTACTCAGGCCTAAGACCAGGAGAACCACCGTCATGAATACAAGTTTCAGTTTCATTTTCGTCATCTCCTTGCCTTAGTAGATCGTGAGCACTTCGTCTTCGTAGAAAACAGCCAGCTTGCCGATTTTCTGACCGAAGCCGGGAGCATCGACGACGTAAATATATATGCCTGAGGACACCGGAATCCGATTATCGGACTGCAGGTTCCATTCAGCCATCGGCGTATCATCGTTCTTGTCTATCCGGGTAATAAAATCACCCGCCAGGTTGTAGATCGAGATCGAACACACCTTGGGGAGGTGATGGAACTTGATTTGATAGTTCCCCACCGCCGGATCGTATGGACCAAACAGATAGAACGGATTCGGGACGGCCTTGATAGCGGCTAATGCCTGTTCGCTTGGAACCACCGCTGTAGGGGCAGCAGGCACAAAGCTGTAAGAGTCATTACCCGTGATAACGGCTGGTGGGACCAGACGAAGAATACCTTCAGCTCCTAGTTCTGGACGTGTACGCGGGTAGAGCCACATCATCCAGGCCGCATCCCACAACCCGTTACCATCGTCGTAACTCCAGAAATCAACTGATCCGCCGGTTCCGTCACCATACATCGTACCCGTAGGATCATAGGTCGTGTTCAGTATCCAGGTGTAGTTGTACTGAAGATCGCCACGTCTGGGAAGTATCGTGTCGGCCGGATTGGCAATGGTATCGGCCAACCAGTTCTCATCCCACTGACCGTTCGCATCACGATCTCGTACGACAACGTTCACCTGCCGCGGATTCGCCGGATCGGAAACGTCCCACGCGGAGAACGGAACCTTATTGAACCCCTGGTACAGCCCGCCTGCGAAGCCCTGATACATGAATGCTCGCTGAGTTAACGTAGTATCATCCACGACATAAGGTTCGCCGATGGTGTAGTGGCCGTCGCCGTTCAGATCGGTGTAGCTCTGCATGGGGCGCCAACGCACCTCAATGGTGGGATAATCTGTCGGTCCCAGGCTGGTGCTACCCCAGAAGTTCGGCTCCATGAATATACCACCAAACATGAGCTCACCGCCATTGACGGGATCGCCCGTAAACCAGCGGTCACCGGTGTAAGCGGTGTCGTCAACGGCAGCGACCGGGCTTATATTCGGCGTCGCAGGAGCGACATACTGATAAGCAAGCCCTAGAAGCGGCGGGCCGGACACCCGGCACATGAAGCCATCTTTGATGGGATAGTTGTTGTCCCCCGAAAGATTGGTCATATCTCTCAGCAGAGTGTCACCGCTAGTGCTGTCGATAAGGAACCAGGCAACACCCAGGGCGTTGCCGGCATGCAGACCGGCCTCGTTGTTTTCCTCAAACGTGACCCGATAAGTGTGGCCCGTAAGAATGCTGGGGTCGATGACTTCAGCCGTGATGATGCCGTCGGACACACCGGAGACGTGCACCACCGAGTCGAATTCACCCACTACCATGCTATAGGTTTCGTTCGCCACCGGAGCTCTCGGGATGAGCTCGATCGGGTCGAGGTTGGCCGAGGTCAGGGTTTTGGGGGTGGCTATATTATCGAACGAATACGCTTCAACGCGGAAGTAGTAGGTCGTAAGATTCCGCAGTGGGCCTCCCGTGAGATAGTCCTGGGTCACCGTGAAGTACCGCATGATGCCGTTGTCGGTGCCAAGCTTGACCAGCCGCTGTTCGAGCGCTGTGGTCGCCGGATCGAGGACCTCGTCTAGGATCTGGGCAACGCCGTTGACCACGTCGAAGTTGGCAATACGGGTCCACGGACCGCTGGAACCAGGGCCCTGGTAGACAGTGTACCCTTCGAACGGGTAATCACCGTGATCCACTTCCGAGGTATCAGTCCAGTTAAGTACCACCTCGTTCTCCAACTGCGCCACCGAAACCACAGGTGGAGCCGGCGGCTGAGCCAGAACGAAGTCCTTGTCGTAGGCATCCTGAGCAAAGCGGTCATAGTACCTCATGACCGAAATAGATGACAGACGATCACCGCCACGACCAATGACCATGGCGCAGACGATTTCGATGCTGTCACCGGGTCGGAAAGTGATCGGGCCAGTCGTCTCCTGCATACGGCGGTCGGCGGGAGTGTTGTCCCGCCAGCCCGTTTCGGTCACCGGATCGCCGGTCATTACATACCGGGTAACCTGCCCAGTGGTCGGATTAACGAAGGGAGCGCCGCCGTTCTTGGCGTCAAGTCCAGCCATAAACCGGTAAGATTCTCGCCAGTCGTTGGGGTCGGTACCGTTGACGTACTTATTGAACGAGTACATACCCATATTCTTGTACCCAGGCCACAGCTTGCCCCACATCTTCGCCGTATCCGTCTCCAGGCCGGTGTATTCGAGCGGGCCCTGGAAAAAGTCAATTCCAATTGCCGGTGGAGTCGAACCATACTTCTGGTCGCTGTTAGTGGCGTTGTAACAATAAGCAAGGTTAGTGAGAGTATCCACACCGACCAGGTCGTCGCCCGAACCACCCAGATCAGGATCGGACCAGATCGAGAACAGGCAATTCTCAAGAA
This sequence comes from uncultured candidate division Zixibacteria bacterium, assembly GCA_963735035.1. Taxonomy (GTDB): domain Bacteria; phylum Zixibacteria; class MSB-5A5; order GN15; family FEB-12; genus JAGGTI01. The sequence goes on along the minus strand of CAVTJJ010000006.1, from coordinate 114,391 downwards.
CCTTATCCCCGCGGTTGTAGATCTGGAATCGTATGAACAGACAGTTGCCAAGGGGATCTTCGCGTGAGAAAGCGAAGGTCGACGTCTTGACTTCAATACCCAGCGGCGCGGTTGAGCCGGAGGAGTTGTTATGCTGAGCCGGATTAAAGTCATTGCAGGCCGACCAGCAGAACTGATCACCAATAATGCCAGGCACCGAATCAACTAGAGTGCTGTCCCATGGCAGCACGGTCGTATCGACAGTATAGATATAATGTCGGGACGCCCCCTGATCCCACGGCCAGTTCGTATAGTCCGCGTTGGGATTGGACGTCAGGCTGTCCTGGAACAACTTGTAGACGTGGAACTCGGCACGGTCGGCCTGAAACGTTCCACCCAGGGCAGGACCAGGGACGTACTCGTCGCTGTAGATGGCGACGGTCACCAGCGTGTCGCCGGTGGCCGAATCTCTTCCGCCTACCCAGATGCCGCCGGCATAATAGGGTGAAGTCACGTTGGAACCGTCGTCAATAGCCGGCACACTTGTAAACGGGAAGAAGGTACCGTAGTCGTAGCCGAAGCGGCCACCCAGATCGCGGCCGAAATTGCCGTGATTCGTAACAAACATTAGAATCTTATTGGCGTCGATGAACACGGAATTGTCCACCGTGAGCGCCCCGTCTTGTGCTGATATCCCCTTTGGCGGCGCCGCCATCAATGGCAGGCCGAATAAGAGAACCAGCAGACATGCCAGAAGTTTTATTTTCATATCTACTTTCCTCACTTTCCCTAGAACGACATTCGTAGCCCGGCGATGATCATGCGCGGGTTGGAATAGTTGGTCGGATTGTTCTGTAGCAGATCGTACCGGTAAGAGTACTGCTCGCCATAGTTCCCTGCTATGTGCGCAATACCCGGGTCCGTTCTGTCGACATCATTCGCACCAGTCGGGGTCTCGAGCCAACCGGTCGAATATGGTTCGCCGGTACCTTCGTAGACCGCGATAACATTCTCATAGTTGAGCAGATTCTTGACCCACAAATAGGGCACCAGCTTATAGGCGCCCAGCGTGAACGTACGCTCCAGCTTCATATCAACCGTAAAGGTCCACGGCAGATGCGCCGAGTTGATCGGACCAGTCGGTATCTGCTGAACCGCCGCAGCCGTAATGGCATCGTATGGTTGCATCGGGGTAAACGGCGTACCGCTGGCAGCCTGGATGAGAATGTTCAGTCCTGTGTTCTCCAACGGATGCGCATCGCCGAATCTTGGCCCCTCTTTGGCGCCGGTGCGAATGTCAAACATTCCAATAAGGCTGTGCCGCTGATCGTAATCGAGCGGATTAGTCACCCTGGGAGTACCAGTAGGATTCTTCCACGCAATGTTGTACTGCGACTGCGAGTAGGAACCGGTGCCTTGAGCGTAACTCAGCGAATACTTCAGGCTCATGCTGATGTTATGCGTCTGGCGCATGGTGAGGCTGAAGTCCACGCCCTTGATCGTACCGAAGTCGGCGTTACCGTAAGACCACCACTCAAGTGGAAAAGCGGGAATACTGATAATCTGCGTAAGGTCCTTCACGTCCTTGTAGTAAGCAGTTATGTCAACCGCAGTGAAATCACCCAGTTGGTGACTCATACCAACTTCGTACTGCGTGATTGTTTCCGGCCCCAGATTTGGTGACGGTTGCGGGTAATATGAACCGCCGCCGATGCGCCCATACACGAAGTTCCACCCGGAATAGAGATTAGTCAAATCCGGCCGTTGGTAAAATATACCATAGTTGACGTGCATCTGAGTCTTGTCGCTGATCGGGAAGGAAATGCCCAATCGTGGCGATAGACGCGTGAACTTCTTCGAAGACGTCAAATCGGTCGGGTCCAGAATAGTAATGTGAGCAGTATCAGAGCCTGCCGGATCGAACGGTTTGTGAATGTCTTTCAAGCGTTGCGACCTGTAGTCGAAGACGTCGAAACGCAGACCGGCCTGAATAATCAAACCGCGATGCTCCAGACGATCCTGCAAGAAGAGACCCAGATTGTAAGGGTGTTTCGTGCTGTTCTGGTAACCGGACGGATCAGCTACGTTGCCGAGACTGTCAAAGCCGTAATAATTGACATTATTGATCTGGAATCCGCTCGGATCGGTCGGCGACAAATTCTGGAATAGTCGCAGAGTGTGATACTGGAAGTCAAATCCTGAAGTAAGTGTGTTGCTGGCCGAGAATTGATGGGTCAGCACACCCTTGCTTCCGAGGTATTGCGACCGACGGTCCTCAAACCGATCGAAATATGATGCGTCATACCGCACCAACACATCCTGCGCAGATCCGGAATCTATCGCTGGGTCGAACTCACTCGCGTAGTGAGGCGTGCCTTCCTGGAACAATGAGTATTTGTCCTGCCGCGGATTGGCCCCATCGCGCCGGTAGGCGTTGTAATTACCTCTCAGGACACCGTCAACGTAGAGTCGTGTCACCTTGAAATAAGAGACGACTCAAGTTATAGAAAGTGTTGCTGCTGAGAGTATGGGTCAGCTTGGCGTTAATGCCAAGGTTGCGGTCGTCATAATACGGAGAGTGCTTAATCTGCTCCGGGAAATCCGGATTCATGTACGAATGTATGTAACGATTCCATTGATCGATTGATCCGTTACCGCTGAGACCCAGCTTCATATTCGGAGTGATATCAAAATCCAGCTTGCCCTGGTACGACCAGCCCTTGAGGCTATTGTTAGGCTTCTGCCAGGGCTTGTCAAAATCCTTGGCCAATCCGAATTTTGAGTAAATGTCGTACGTCTTTGAGGACGGTTGACGGTCGCCAAGGTAGCGCCGCTCACCTGACAAGAAGAAATACCCTTTACTCATGCCCGGAATCGGTCCTGACAAGTCGGCAGAGTACCAATTCTGGTCGAACTCGTCGTAGCCGAACTTGCCCGCAACGGCGTCAGAAACCGCCTCGACGTTGCCGTGATATTTGTCACTCCCGGAATTAGTTGTGACATTGACAATACCTGAGGCAACATGGCCGTACTCCGCCGAAAACGCACCAGACGTGACCTGCACTTCCTTGATGGCGTTGTTGTTGATGTTGGCTGTCGACAAACCGGTCAACGGATCCTGTTGAGAGAACCCATCGACGTAGTAAGCAACTTCCGACGGACGACCGCCGCGCAGGTTGATTTCCGGGGCATTGCCTACCGCCGGACGGAACCCGCGCTGGCGGGTATCGACGTTGGAGTTCATCCGAACAACGCTGTTCTGGATACCAACCACCTGCTCGAACCCGCGTGTCGGCATGGCGAGCAATTCATCGCGGGTAACGACGTTTACCGAAGTCGTTTTGTCCTCGATGATCAGCTTGCGTTCGGCAGTCACCTGAATCGTCTTACCGATATCGGTGGCCTGCGAACTCATAGTCTGCGACTGATAGGTGGTTAAATCAACCGACACGGAGACGTTAGAAACGTCGACTGTCGCATAACCTACCGAACTCATTTTCAGAGTGTAGGTTCCGACCGGCACGTTTATGATCGTGTACCGGCCGTCGACGTCCGAAGACGCTCCCAGGTTTGTGCCCACGACCATGACGGTAACCCCAACTACGGGTTCCCCGGTCTGGGAATCGGTGATCAAGCCGCTGATGGCTCCTGTGGTGGCACCCCATACAGAGATGGCTCCAACACAGAATAGTACCATCACAGCAAGCAGTGCTTTTGGCATCATACCAGTACTCCTTCCTGCAACGATGCTTGTATAACTACTCTTGGATTTCTGAAATAGGCCTGAAGAGCCGCATGAATAACAAGAGGCATGTATCCGCTCCTTGGCAACAATTTGGTGCAGTCCTAGCACCCTCATCCTATGTGTTACAACCTCTTATGAGCACTTTTGACAGCCAAGTGTCAACCAAAAAAGAAAGTTGTTAATAACAATTTCGGTCAATGGCGCAATTTCTGCACACTTTTTTTCTCATCAATGAGACATCGGGCACCTTCCAGACATCCCAAAGGACCGAACATTCATCCCCACACAGAGCTAAGACTGCCTCACACAGAATATAAGACAAGAATTGTAGGCATTGATCTTGCATGGCCCGCACAGACCAAACGGATCAATAATGAACCCGTTAACGTGTTGTGTGGCCGTGGATTACGGCGTCGTGATGTCCGGGGCTGTATTGCCGTAGATGCTTGACTCATCCTCGGATGATTCGTAGGCGCCATTCATGATAAGCCGCGTCAACTCAGGTATGAACCGTCGCACGGTCCAACTCGGTTGGAACGCAATCCGGGTGCTGATTTTATCAAATGAAACGCAATAATTGCGGGGATCGACCCGGCCTTCCCGGAACCGCACGATCCCATCGGGCAGAATTTCTTTCAGATAACTCACGATCATCCGTTTAGTATGATTCTCGGAGCCGGCTCCAACGTTGAAAACCTCACTTCCGATCAACTTCTCATCAGCCGACAAAACCAACCTGATGGCCTCGGCTATGTCCTCGACATGACAGTAAGGCCGCCAGGTGTCGGCGTCGTACACCTCCAGCTCGCGTCTGAGGGCCAGCTCGCGGGTAAATTCATTGACCGTGAGATCGAAACGCATCCGGGGCGAGACACCGTAGGCGGTCGCCGACCTGAGGATTGTGAACGTATATCCAAGCGAACCAGAATGATCCAGCAGATAGCGCTCTATCTTGACCTTGGATTCGGCGTAAAGCGACTGCGGGTTCAATTCACTGGTTTCGGTGGCTTCCGTGTCATCCGACCGCAAACCGTAGTTGCTGCAGGTCGACATGAAGACGAGCCGTCTGATTGAGGTACCGGCAAGATATTCGATCAGGCGAATTGTCCCGGTTTCATTGATGTGGCGGGCCAGATCGGGATACCGGCGACAGACCGGATCTCCCACTAACGCGGCTAGGAGAACAACGTCGGTGACCCCGTCCAGGGCTATCCGCAAGTCATCTTCCTTGCACAAATCTCCGAGAACAAAAGAGAACCGCGGCTGGCCGAAAAGCTCACGTACGGCGAACTCATTGTTGTATAGAAGGGCATCAAGGACCCGAACCCTATACCCCCGCTTTAGGAGAGTCCGGGTGAGAACGGAGCCGATGTATCCAGCTCCACCCACGACCAGTATGTGCCTGTTTTTCAGATAATCGATCATGGCCTGGTTCGATCAGCCGCAACATGAAGCCTGGGGAGTGTCGCCACCGCAGGTGGGTTCTTTGCCGGTCAAAGCCCCGTAGATGATCGCCGTGGCACAACCGACCCCGGACTGCACGGTTATCGCCCCCGATTCGCAGTTGCGGGCACAGGCGCCGCATTCCATACAGGCATCCCGGTCGACGATTGAAGAATGATGATTCTCGACAACGAAGACTCCGTGGGGGCAGACCTCAGTGCATAGACGGCAACCCTTGCATTTAGTCTGATCAAGCTGCAGGGATGTCACCCCGGGCAAGTATCGATAGGTCGTTGACATCATACAAACCTCCCTGCCACCCAGAAACCGAGACCGATCAATGCGACTGCCGCCTGCACCGGCACTGCTACACGCATCTCCTTCTTGACGCCGGAGAGCGATGTATAGGTTGACGATCCCGTGAAGTTCATGCCGACAAAACTGGCCGCGGACGTGACCAGCAATACCGATGACGCCCAATCAACCCAGCCGACCTTAATGTTCGGAAACGTCAGAAACAATATTCCCAGAAATAACAGATATATAACGCCGGCCCAGGCTCCTTTGATTGCAAACGCTCGTCCGGGCAACCAGGGCAGAAACCACGACGTAAACAGCGCCCCGGCCGACAGCCCGCCCAGAATCGGCACCGCCGCCCGAAGAGTCTGCCAGAGAGCTCGTTCAATCGAGAAGATGCCGCTGCCGAAGCCACACACGAGCCCAAGAACCACTGATGCCAGCAGGCCCCAGCGGCCCCATTGGATCAAGTCCACGGGCACCAGGGCGAGCCTATTCTTCACAGGAAATTGTACCCGCCGCATCTCCGGCGTAGCCTTAAGATGGGAATCAAGATAGGTCGGAATGTCAGCCGCCCGCACCGGACCATACCGCACAGTAAATCCGGTCTGTTGTTTGACTTCATGGGCGACCACTCCGGGGGCACCCAACTGGGGGACTATCAATTTCCGATGAGTGACCAACTGTGACAACCGGGTGATGAAGATGCGCTGAATCAACTCTTTCGTGCCGAATGTCCCTTTCCCGGCAGCGCACCAGACATTGATGCCTCTGGTATCAAGCACGAGAACCCAGCCGTCGAGACCGTCCAGCGCCGAACGCAGGGAATCGACACTCATTTTGAAATTGGCCGTGACGAAGACTCGCGAGTCGGGATTTGGATTCCCGAACGCGTAGAGACCGGGGGCGACAGCGTACCCCATCCGACCGATTCCCCAGCGGACTTTCCAATGTTCGAGACGGTCTGCCCGTGTGATCTTGGTGGACATCCGAGGGATTTCACCTATCGAAGTCTTGACTGTACCATCGCACCACCCTTCGTGTGAGACGTATGGAATTTGGGGCGCAGCCCCGCCGCAGCAAGAGTCCGCGACGGTATTCAGAGTCAATCGAGAATTATCTTCACATTCAGCCATTGGTGCTCTCTCCGCTCCGCTTCGATTCGGGAATCAATACTTCTGCAACAAGAGTGTCCAGATACTCAGGGGTTATCTTCTCCAAAGAAGGTAGTACTGAGGTAGCGCCGGAGAAATCGTTGGTACAGGTGAACTGATTCGGGACTACAACACATTTGATACCCGCGGCCAAGGCGGCAACGAGCCCTTTTCTGGCGTCTTCCAGAATAACGCACTGAGACGGAGCTGCTTTCAATTGCGCTACCGCGGCCGAGAACATATTCGGGGATGGCTTACGCGGGTAGCCGTCGTCCTCGGTGATCACCACATCAAAGAAACACTTCCAGTCCAGTCGTGTAAGTATATACTCAACATCTTCTCGGCTTGAAGATGTGACCAACGCCATATCAGTTCGTCCCTTGACGCTCTCTAGTAGCTTCTGCGCTCCCGGCATCGGCCGCAGGAAATCTTGGATGAGGGCCCTATAACCTTCCTTGCGTTCACTCTTAACTTGGTCGGCTTGAAGATTCCAGCCTCTATCGGATATGAATTCCCTTATGCCTTTCCCATCTCTGGTCCAATGTGCGGCGAAATCAGCCATAGTCAACTCAAGACCATGGCTTGCCAGAGCATCACGGTATGCCCGGAAAAACAAGGGCTCACTGTCAATGAGCAAACCATCCAAGTCAAATATAGGCACTGCTCTCATACACTCATGAAGAATACGCGTTCTGATACCTTTCAGCAAGCAGTATGGAAACGACACCGACCCTGTCGGAGATTCAAGAAATCACGGCAATCACTTCCAGAATTCCATTGCGGAGCGAGCGGTTCCGCCGTTAATTTGGGCCGTTATGTCTTACATGGCAAAACCTCTCGCCCGCACTCTGACCCATCGCACAACTCATTGCGAGACACTATGAAAGAGCTATTGTCCGGAAACGAGGCGGTCGCCCGGGGAGCGTTCGAAGCCGGTGTCAAGCTTGCCGCCGGATACCCCGGCACACCGTCCACCGAAATCCTCGAAACCGTCGCCGAAAAATATCCCTCAATCTATGCTCAATGGTCGCCCAACGAGAAAGTGGCTTTCGAAGTAGCCATCGGCGCCTCAATCGGCGGCGCCCGCGCCCTCACGACCATGAAACATGTCGGCCTGAATGTGGCGGCTGATCCGTACATGACTTTCTCATACACCGGTGTGGGCGGCGGATTTGTACTGGTTTCGGCCGATGACCCGGAGATGCATTCGTCGCAGAACGAGCAGGACAATCGTATCTTCGCTCGATTCGCCAAGACGCCGTTTCTCGATCCGTCGGACAGCCAGGAAAGCAAGGACATGCTCCTGACGGCGTACGAGATATCTGAAGAGTTCGACACGCCGGTCATGCTGCACATGACCACCCGCATCTCGCATTCCAAGGGGATTGTTGAACTGGCCGAACCGGTGACCCCACCCGAAAAGAAATTTGTCAAAGCCCCGGCCAAATATGTCATGATTCCGAGCAACGCCCGGATAAGACATGTGTTTGTCGAAGAACGACTCGCGAAACTTCAGGAATATTCGGAACGGACCCCATTGAATCGGGTCGAATCCAACGGCTCAGAGATCGGGATCATCACAGGCGGCATCGCCTATCAGTACGCCAAAGAAGTAGCTCCTCAATTTGACTACCTCAAAATAGGATTCGGCCATCCGCTTCCGATGAAGAAGATCGCCGAGTTCGTGAAGAAGCACCAACGGGTGATCGTGGTTGAAGAGCTTGAACCGTTCTACGAAGACCAAATCAAGGCGGCCGGATTGAATGTCGAAGGGAAGAAATATTTCGGGCGGCGCGGTGAACTCTCCCCCGCACTTGTAGCCCACGGCCTGGCTGAAGCCGGGTTGATCGAGCGAATCCCGGAGGCAGCTTTCGAGACCGAACCGCTGTTCCCTCGTCCTCCCGTGCTCTGTCCCGGTTGCCCGCACCGGGGCGCTTTCATGGCGCTACGCAAATTGAAAGTAGCTGTGACCGGCGATATCGGCTGCTACACGCTCGGCGTGCTCAAGCCGCTCGACGCTCTCGACACCTGCATATGCATGGGAGCATCCATCGGCAACGCTATCGGCTTGGAGAAAGTCAACGGCGCTGCTCAGGGGGTGGTGGCGGCAATCGGCGATTCCACCTTCTTTCACTCCGGCATCACCGGGCTGGTAGATGCGGTCTACAACAACAGCAATGTGACCGTAATCATCCTCGACAACAGCGCCACCGCTATGACCGGCGGCCAGCAGCATCCGGCGACCGGGAAGACATTGATGGGCCGGAACGCCACAGTGATTGACCTGGAAGCACTCTGCCGGGGCCTCGGTGTAAAGAATTTCCGCAAAGTCGATCCGTACGATTACGAAGCCACCCTGACGGCTATCGAAGAAGAAATCAAGAACACCGGGCCATCGGTGATCGTCACCAATCGTCCCTGTGTACTCATGCCGAAACGGATCATGGACGAACCTTATGTGGTCGATCTGGAGCGATGCAACGGCTGTTCGGCCTGCTTCCGCATCTCCTGCCCGGCGATAATGGCCTCAGAAGAAACCAACGAGCATGGCCGCCCCAAAGCGGTCATCGATCAGACGCTATGCACCGGGTGTACGCTATGCGCTCAGATTTGTCAACCGGAAGCGATCGTACTCAAGAGCCAGTTCGTGATGGTGTAAGGCCCCGCTATGAATAAGAACAGTTTTGACATTCTCATCGTAGGCGTCGGTGGACAAGGCGTATTACTTGCTTCGGAAATCATCTCCGAGGTCGCTATGGCCGCCGGGCTGGACGTCAAGAAATCGGAAGTCCACGGCATGTCCCAGCGTGGTGGCGTGGTGTCGTCGCACGTCAAGTTTGCACCCAAAGTGTACTCACCGGTGATATTTCATGGCCGCGCCGATATCCTGATGTCATTCGAGCAGGCCGAGGCGCTTCGGGCAATCGACTGGCTCCGCCGCGACGGGGTAGCGATTGTCTCCCGCACCCGCCTGGTGCCGGCGATTGTTACGTCTTCAAAGGAGTATTCGTATCCTCAAGATGCCGTCGCGGAACTTCAGTCGAAACTGGAGCGGGTGATTCCGGTCGAGGCGGATCAGATCGCGCGGGAATTGGGCGATCCACGTCTTGTTAACACCATATTAATTGGCGTGCTCTCGAATCACCTCCCCTTCACACCCGAGCAGTGGACTGAAGCGATAAGGAAACGGGTCAAGGCCAAGTTCGTTGATATGAATCTTTCCGCGTTTGCGCGGGGTCGTGAGATCAGGCTGGAGAAACATACTGCGGCGAGGTGACCATGTCGCAGCACTTGTTGATCATAAATCCGGGCTCCACGTCGACCAAGACGGCGCTGTTTGACGGTATCAACAAGATTGCAGAAGAAGTCGTCCGCCACGACCCCAAAGAACTCACCCGGTTCGATAATGTCGCCAATCAATTTGCCTATCGCATGGAGGAGATTAATCGCTGGATTGAATCGCTCCAGCTTCGACCAGGGCGAGTAAATGCGGTAGTCGGTCGCGGAGCTCCGCTACGGCCGCTTGAAGGCGGCTCGTACGAAATTACCGAACAAATGCTGAACGATCTCCGGACGGCCCGGTACTCCAATCATGCTTCTAATCTTGGCGCTATCATAGCACATCATCTGGCTCAACGCTTCGGCGTTCCGTGTCTAATAACCGATCCGATCACGGTGGACAATTTCACCGACCTGGCGCGTATCAGCGGTGTCCCGGAAATTGAGCGCAAATGTCGCGTTCATGCTCTCAATATCAAAGAAGTAGCCCGAAGAGAAGCCACCAAACTGGGCAAGAGTCTCGAGAGTGCCAATTTCGTCGCTGTTCACATGGGGGGTGGCGTTTCGGTGGCCGCTCTCAAAGAGGGACGGGTGGTTGATGTGAACGACGCCTTGCTCGGCATGGGGCCCTTCTCCCCTGACCGGGCCGGCGCTCTTCCGATAGGGGCGTTGGTCGAGTTATGTTACTCCGGGAAGTACACGAAGAAAGAGCTACTGGACAAGCTGTCGAAAGAATCCGGCCTGGTGGCATATATCGGAGAATCCGATCTGCGCCGGGTCGAAGAAATGATTACGGCCGGCGATGACAAAGCCCAGCTCTATTTCGACGCCATGGCGTACCAGATAGCCAAAGAGATCGGCGCGGCCGCGACTGTGCTACAGGGAGATTTCGAGGCGATCTTGCTGACCGGCGGCATGGCCTATTCGCAGCGTCTGGTCGAGCGCATCACCGCGCAGGTCGGATGGATGAAGCGCGTGGTAGTTGTCCCGGGCGAATTCGAGATGGAAGCCCTCGCTGCCGCGGGTGTACGATATCTTGACGGCGAAGAACAACTCAAGACCTACTAGTCTAACGACCACGAACGATTTTGATATGAACCGCGAACCGATTCACTCATACGAGCAGCTTCTCGAGCAAGCCGTCGCGTTGGCGCGCGAAGATCGCCCGAAAAGAGTAGCGGTAGCAGCGGCGCAGGACGCCGATGTTATCGGAGCTCTGTGTGAGTCACGGCGTGATGGCTTCCTCGACGCCGTGCTAGTTGGCGATGAGTCGAAAATACGCGGGCTGGCCGAAGAACATTGCTACGATCTGAGCGGACTCGCTATTGTCAACCAGCCGGACGTCACAAAGGCCGCACATGCGGCGGTGGCGATGGCCGCCGAACGGAAAGCCGATATAGTGATGAAAGGCTTCCTTCCGACCTCGGCCATTCTCAAGATCGTTCTCGATAAACAATACGGACTTCGGGGTACCAACACTCTCTCGCACTGCGCCGTTCTCGATATTCCTGGATACGGCAAGCTCCTCAACTTCACCGACGGTGGTATGGTGGTCAAACCGAGTGACGACCAGAAGATCGAGATCATCGAGAACGCCGTACTGGTCGGTCGCGCGCTCGGACTCGCGCCGGTCAAGGTTGCAGTTTCGGTGGTCAATCACGATCACTTCCTGTCTGACGCGACTCGCCGGGTGTCCGATATGGTTATCGATGGACCGATGAGTTTCGAGGTGGCCGTCTCCCCTCGAGCCGCCAAGTTGCTCGGTCGTTCCGGCCCGGTGGCGGGTGCGACGGATGTGTACGTGGTCGATTCCATCGAAGAATGCAATGTCGTGGCCAAGTCGCTGATCAATTTCGCCGACGCCGTGTTTGCCGGAGTGATTGTCGGCGCGCGGGTGCCGGTATCGATCGTGTCGAGGACCGACACCGTTCGTAACAAGAAGGCGTCGCTGGCACTGGCGTGCCTGATCGCCGATTTCTACACCCGCAATGGAATCCGGGAGAACTGAGCGATGGAAAGCTCTATCGACATCCCCCGGATTCACTCGTTCGATCAGATTCGCCGCCAGGTCATCGAGCGGACAGCCTCGCGAAAACCGCGCGCCGCATTGGTCGTGCCACACGAAGCGGCAACGCTTCCGGCGTTCGCGGATGCCATCGCCCTCGGGTTGATCGAGCCAATAGTAATCGGTGGCGAAGCACGTTTTCGAGCGACAGCGTCTGAGCATGGGATGGATCTTGATCGGATCAAGATTATCGACATCAACCAGCCCGAAATGGCGGTGAAGATCGCGGCTAAGATGGCTGAAGCAGACGAGATCGACCTGATAGTTCAAGGTAGGTTGTCGCCGGAATACCTGGTGACACTCTTGACCGCTGTCGAAGAAGCCTTTGTCCCCACCGGCAGTGTGATGTCGCACGTCGGAGTACTCAAGGCTGCCCGCTATCCCAAACTGCTTTTTGTTACCGACGGTCTGGTGCACGATGAGCCGGACCTCGCCACGAAGATTGCCTTGCTGAACAACCTGTCCCGCGTTGCCAGAGCGGTTGGAGTGGCTGATCCCCGAACGGCGGTTGCGACTGCGGTCGAAGTAATTTCCCCACAGATGCCGGCGACGACTGATGCCGCCGTGTTGGCCAAGATGTGCGACCGGGGTCAATTGAAAGGTGTTCGGGTGGACGGGCCGCTTTCATTCGACGTAGCCGTGGACAATTTCGCGGCCCAATCCAAAGGGAATCCAAAACTCCAAAGTGGCGGGGCAAGCCGACGCCATATTGGCTTCGACGAAGTATGTCGCTCAGGGCGTGTACCAGGCGATGTCGCTATTTGCGGAGTGTGAATCGGGCGGAGTAATAGTGGGGGGGCGCGTACCGGTAGCGGTCAATTTCATTTCGGAGCCGGTAGCCGCCCGACTAAACTCGATCCTGCTGGCCTGCCTGCTGGCCTGAACTCACTGTCGTTTGGATCGTACCAGATCGTCGAGCGCCTTATCCAATTGAGGCGCGAGATTCTTCCAATAGTATTTCTCGACTATGTTATTCAGCCGATCAGGACGCTTCTCCCACAGATTCCCGGTGGCCGTCTTAGTAAGCAGCGTTCGTAATCGACCCAACAAGCTGTCGACGGAACCGTCGTAGAAGAAATCTTCGTCGCCAGCTCTCCCCTCAGTTGAGAATATCTCCGGGTAGGCCAGTCGCTTCGGCAACAGGGGGAAAGCCCCCGCCGCAACCGCTTCGACCACGCTCACTCCAAAGAACTCATGATCGGCGGTGGACACTACTATGTCAGCCTCAGCCAGCGATAGTTCATACTCGGCGCGAGTTGATTGAAAACCCCAGCGGTCGATCCGCTCCTGCAGGCGGGTACGGGCTTCTGCAAATATCGACGGTGTGTCACTGAATTGTTCGCCAATTGCACTCAAACGAAAGTCACACTCTTCGTCTTGAAGGCGGTACATCGCTTCAAAGAATAGCTCCGGGTTCTTGTCGTGCTCCCAGCGCGCCACCCAGAGAATGCGCGGCGGCCCGCTCGGGCGAGTCTTGAGGGCGGTCGGTTCGGCTATCCCCTGAGGATGTACATATGATTTCCGCGCGATTACGTCGACTGTCTCGACGTGATTGTAATCAGGCATCCGATGAAGCAGCTCTCGGAGTGCGCCTAAGAACGTATCGCGATGAAATGCCGAGTTGAACCAGACCTGGTCGGCCGCCAGAGCGGTAGTAAAATTGATCATGCCAAAATGCAGATCGCGCGCGTCTTCATGCTGCACGGGATAGGTTAGTTGATTTTCGTGGAAGTATGCAACGGCAGGCAGAGATCCAATCGACTCGGGCGCCAGTCCCCTGAATTCAGCGAGATTGAGCATATCGGAGCAGAAGACCAGATCCAACTGCGACCGTTCGTGAACTGACTTCTGAACCTGCCCGGCGAAAGTAACAGCGCTGTGTCGCATCCGCCATTTCCATTTGTGGGCCGGCAGGCCGAGCACGGTCCATTTATGGCGGCTGTGCGACACCAGGCCGTCGAAAAACGCCCGATGGCTGCCGCCGTAGTAGGGTTCAAGGGCGAGGATGTGCATTACTTGATTCTCACAAGTCCAATCAAGTGTTTCTGTGGAGACCTGTCAACGGCCTAAGAAAGTTTGAGTTAGAGGGAAACTCGAACGTAGCCGGCAAGGACTTTGCCATCCACGTCAAACGTGGAGTTTTTTGTTGCCTTAGGCCCCGGCGGCGATTATTATTTACTCACGACGGTGCCCTCCGGGGTAGGACTCCTCGACTCTCCACTGTCTTTAGTTTGTGCTCGAAGACGCCCATACGGGAACATCGCGGTTCTCTCTCAAGTGATGAACGCTACTGTGAAACGCATAGAATCCCGGTTTCGCCTCACCGGAACCCGGGTTGTAATGTCGAAACGTACAGTATAAGGAGGTATCACGATGCGATTGCGCTTGTTAATGTTTTCAGCGGTTGTACTGCTCATGTTGGCCGCGGGATGTAGCAAAGACGCTCCTACCGTCTCAACCCTGCCCGGCCCGGACTTCCAGTCAATGACGCTGGTGGCGAGACCTGAATTTATCGATACCCGCCCACAGGCGGTGATTGACGCTCACGTCTTGAAGCCGACCGAGGAATATCAGAGATTCCAGTTGCTCAAGCCGCCACCGCCGGATCCGGGTGGCAACACCGATCCGAATCCCAACCCGGCTCACAAGTATGTCTACATCGTTGGGATATCTGACTATGAAGGAACGGCGAATGACCTGCAATACTGCGATGACGACGCCCAGGATATGAGGGCTTATTTCCAAAGCCAGGGCTTTACGATCAGAATGGACGTGGACCGTGCGGCCACAGCCGACGCGATTGTGGCGGGCCTGCAGTGGCTGGCGGCCTCCGCCGTCCCGGGTGACGAAATCGCGTTCTTCTATTCGGGCCATGGCAACAAGTACGGTACCGACGGGTCGTCGATCATCAGCACCGATCTGTTTTACATCCCTCACGGCTATATCATGCCGATTATCAATTCCGCCAACTGCACAAAGGTGCTGGTGACGATGGATGCCTGCAAGATCGGTAATTTCCTGGGCGACGGACTCGCGGGAAGCTTCATCGCGACCGCATCCAACAGCACGTATTCTTACGATGCTCCGGACCTACAGAACGGCGCCTGGACCTACTACTTCCTGCAGGGCGCCGGACAGTATATCTATGCTGAAGATATTGCTCCGTACGCTGAAAGTGGGATGCAGGCCTGGGCGACGGCGCACAGATTGCGTGTCAGCCCCGCTCACACCGATAAGTACACCGGCAAGATGGACATCTAAGATTCTCGTTAATTCAATTTGAAAATGGGCGCCTGTCGATTCCGGCCGGCGCCCATTCTTATGTGAAACATCACGTGTTACTTATCAGTCGCAAGTGAGAAGTGCATCTGGACGATCACCCATTTGTTGTCGCGCTTCTCCAACACCCCGGTCCAACGGCAGTTTTCCCAGCCGCCCGGCTGGCCGTTCCATTCTCCGAAATCATCCAGCAAACAGGAGTACCAGGCCGTTTCCCCGGTGGCCGATATATTGATGCGAAGTTCTTTGATCTCGAAACGCGTGGCCTTGAATTGATCGCCCCGGAAAAGCCTCTCGGCGTAGGTCTTGAAGGCCTCGAAACCTAAGATCGTACCGGCGCTGTCGGGATGATATATGAAGAGTCTGGAATCCTGAGCCAGAGAGCTATAGAGCAGATCGAAGTTCTTGGTCAGCGCCCAGCCGATTGATGCCTCGATAACTTTCGTGACCGCTGCTTCGTCAGCGCATTCATCTTCTACTCTTGTCAATTACACGCTCCTGGACATTTCGTTCGTCTTGCCCAGTCCAAGATGTATCGCCAGCGCTGCAATTGTCAACAATGCCAACGCACATATGAGCAAGTTCACGCCTATTATTGGCAAGAGCACGCCCGTTGTAAGCAGCGCCCCACATGCCGAACCGGCCAACTCCACCGCATACCCTGTCCCACGACTTCGACTAGTGAATCCTGAGTAATAGTGACGTGTGGCCGCTACAAAGAGAGTCCCGGTGGCCAGCGCAACAACCAGGAGAAACATCGTATGGTATACGAGTGCCAACTCCGAGGGAACCAATCTCCACGTCAGTGCGAATATTACGGTCGCCGCCGCCAAAGTAGATAGCGACAACCAGCCAATTCCGAGCCCGACTGTCCGCGATCCAAACCACGTCCCCACCGCCAGGCCGAGCATGAAGACTCCAATTAATACCGCCAGGTGAGTATAGAGCGAACCCGCCATGGACTGAAACAAGTAGAACGATATCAATTCCAAAGAGAGTGAGACAACCCCAGCAATGAAATAGAATAGTAATCCGATTCGCCCCTGCGTCCGATCCCGCGCAGACCAAATAAAGAACACAATCAGAGATATGGGGATCAGGAACAACCAGAGCGTGTGCCGATATGCAATGTCGGCCAATTTCTGATCATAAGCGCTCGCCCGGGCGCGATGCCAGGCCTCGGCAGTGGCAAGAACGGGACGGTCAACACGATTGTCAGAAGATGACACAGCTATCGCGCGCTGGAGACGCTCTCGCTTCAGCTCGCCCAGACGTTCCGGCAGATAGAACTCGCTCACGTATTCCGGACGATAGGTCACTTGGGCAATCCGCGATTGAATAGAATCTACGCCCAGGACCAAATCATTTTGTTCTGAGGCAAAGACAAGCGTCGTGTTGCCCGGCCAGACGGTCATCTTTGGAAATGCTTCGCCGACAGTGCGGGTGACTATTGCAAGGGATGCGCCGGTTTCCGCGGTCAGATAACGGTCGGTATCAAACGATGTGGCCAGCAGCAGGACGCCGTCGGGTTTCAGATGTTTCTTGACCTTCTGCAGGAATTCGGGTGTGATCAACCTTGAGGTGCGGTACGAATCCAAACGGCCAAGGCCTATGGTGATGATATCGAAAGTATCGGCCGACGAACGACTCAAATATGCTACCGGGTCGTCTTGGATTCGAACAGCGACCCGTGCCTGAGTCAATTCCAGGGGACTATAGATTTGGGCGCGGGGATCTATCGATTTGAGATGCAGGTTCGGGATCTTCAACGCCAATTGCTCCAGGCCAAACTCGGCGCGACCGATGAACAAGACCGTCGCCGCTTTCGGGCAGTACGCCAAGGGCGCTACCAACAGGTTTTCGGCCCGTTCCAGGTCAGGAAAGACGGCTTCGACGGCGTTGTCAGTCAGGAGGACTGTTGAACTGTCGCGTAACAATATTGTCTGATGACCATACGGGGTATCAAATGATTGCTCGACCAGATAGCCCGGATATCGCGATTGGTCACACAGTTGGTCGAGCGCCGCCCCAAGTCCGGTCATGGCCAAAATTGCGACGAGACCAACTGTCACTGCTGCCGACAGCAGACGATGTTTCGAGAATTTCAGCGCCGTCACCAAACCGACGAACGCACCCGCTATGATAGCCGTTCCTAGATTACCGATTGAGAAGCTTATGAGAGCCGTGGTGACCAGTCCGGCAGCAAACGCCCCGATGCCTTCGAACAGATAGACCGATGCAATCGCCTCGCCGCTTTCACGCCCCTCTTTCGCAATCGCCGGAAACAGCAGACCGGACAGAAGTCCGACTGGGCCGACTACCAGAATCGACAGAGCCGAGGCGGTTGTCATCGGCACCATCTCCCCCACCGTGCTGGTCACGAGTACAGGCAGTAGCCTGATGCCAACTAAAGAAAGCGGGAGAATCAGCACTCCCACCACGAGTAGAAGTTGCGGATTGTTTCTGGCACCGGTCCGCCCGCCGATAAGCGCACCCAGCGCTACCCACACCAGCCAACCGAACAGAGCCGTGCCGATCAACAGTTCTGTCCCCCCGAAAGCTGTTACGATCTCCCGAAGTAACAGGACCTGACCCGATGTCGCGAGAAACCCGAGCAGGAATGCGTTCCGATTCATCAGAAGCGACCCGGAATGACGTGCTTACAGGCTGTGCACTGGTTGCCTGTCAGTCCAAGCTTGCGAACCTGATATCCGCGACGCTCTATCAGCACGGCGCCGCACTTGGGGCAATATGTCGATTCAGCAGGATTGCCCGGCAGATTGCCGAGATAAACATATTCGAGCCCCTCGGAGCGGCAAATCTGGTGCGCCCGTTCCAATGTCGCTTGCGGAGTGATCGGCAGACCGGTGAGCAGATATTGCGGATGAAATCGTGAGAAATGCAATGGCACATCGGTTCCCAGATTGGTCTTGATCCAGCGAGCCATCTCGGTGAATTCCTGATCGGTATCATTCAATGTTGGTACGACCAGATTGACCAGCTCCAGCCAAATGCCGGCTTTACGCATTTGAACCAGGCGGTCCAGCACCGGCTTGAGTTCGCCACGGACGACATCTTTGTAGTATGCTTCGCGAATCGACTTGAGATCGACCTTGATGGCATCCAGATGCGGCATGAGTTCACGCAATGGGACTTCTTCGATATAGCCTCCGGTGACCATCACCGATTTGATCCCACTCTTGTGGCCCAGTTCGGCAATATCATACATGTACTCGTAGAATATCACCGGCTCGGAGTAGGTGTAGGCGAGGATCGGCACCCGTTGCAAGCGGCAAGTTTCGACCGCTTCCTGAGGCGAGAATTCGTAGTTGGTAGTCTGCTCCGGACGCGATTGTGAAATCTCCCAGTTCTGGCAGAACTTGCAGTCGACGTTGCACCCTGCGGTCGCGAGCGACAGGGCGCTTGTCCCCGGATAGAAATGGAAGAACGGCTTCTTCTCGATCGGATCGATGTTCATCGAGCAGGGCAATCCGTACACAAGCGTGTGGTAGATGTCGCCCCGATTCTCGCGCGTGCCACAGAAGCCGCGCTCCAGATCGGTCACCCGGCAGTGTCTCGGACAAACGCCGCACTCGATCCCGCCGCCGTCGAGCTTCTTGTAATGACGCGCCTCAACCGACGACAGCTTGTCGGTCACGTCGAAGGCATAAGCGTTCTGTACTCCGCCGAGCACGCTTGGCCAGAACGGCGTCTCTGAAATACCGGCGACCGCCGCACCAGCCCCGAGACAACGAAGAAAATCGCGCCGTTTCATCCGAACAACTCCCCGGCCGAAACCTGGCCGAGTTCGTCTATTACGATGACTTTCAAATCGATCTGTTCCATCTCCGATTCACCGAGACCGATTGCTTTGGCGGTTTTCAGATATTTCACTTCGCGCCCAGCTTTCGCCAGAGTCGGACGACCGTGATCTTTGCGCAGTCGTTCGAGTATCTCCAGCCCAATTCGGTCGGCCGCGACTGGATCGCGAGAAAGCACTAAAGCACCGAACGTGGTCATGTACTGGGCCATATAACCGGGACCGCCGTCATATTGTACGCGAATGGCATCGATTATCGTAAGTCGGTGTTTGCTGCGAATCGGCTCCAGATAGTTGACATGGGCGCAGAACGGGTCGCAACAATCGGCGTGGAATTTGTTCGGGTTGTGAATCGCCCCGTACATATTCTTCATCCCGGCCGAAAGTCCGGCGACCGAATGATCCTTGAGCACGGGCAGGTTGACGTTCTGCTCGACCATGTCAGTGAGAATGTGGGTCACCAGCGAACTTACTGGACCGTGGGTGCTGAACTCGGTCGCATAACCGATCCCGTTGGCGTCAGTGCCGAGATAGCGAACCCCATCGGCTGAGGCGTTCAGCGTGTAGCCGGCATCGGCCAGTTCCCGACTGGTGCGCTCCCAGACGACCAGATCGTTGGCGTCGAAACCGTGGTCGATCAGGAGGCCGGTCAGGGCATCGACCAAAGCCACGGGGGTGGAATTGAATTTCCGGGCGAGACAGTTGGTCTTGAAGCCGACAGTCCCTGCCGGCAGGATGCTTGAAATGGACGACCTCAGATCAGAGGCTGAATCGAGCGCGGCCAGGCCGATTTCCAGCATGCGACGGTACGTTGTCGTATCGACACCACTTTCGGCCAGCCCCTGTGCGAGCTTCACCACTACGACCGTGCTCATAATGATATTATACTGAATTTGAAGGTCGATACCACAGGGGAATTGGACCAAGAGTCTCATCTCAGTCTTTCATAATTCCCCGTGACCGGCATCGGATGGCAATGTATAATGACAGTCGGAGGTCCTTTATGAAACCAAGCCTGATCTTCGCCTGCATTTTCTCCCTCGCCGCTCTGTCGCCACACAGCACTACCGCCGTCGTCCGCCAGCCCGCAGTCGCTGGAGGGTTCTACCCGGCCGACTCCACCGAGTTGGCCACGATGATACACAAGCATCTCGCCGGAGTGCCGAAATCCGATGAGATCGACGGCGAACTGATCGCCCTCATCGTCCCCCACGCCGGACTGGTCTACTCCGGGCCGGTCGCCGCTTACAGCTACAGGCTGCTCGAAAAGGCTCAACCCACAACGGTTGTCCTGTGTGGTCCGTCCCACCAGTACCCCTTTCGAGGCCTTTCCGTTTACGGCCCAGGAGTAGAGTGGCGCACTCCGCTCGGATCCGTGAAATGCAACGACTCTTTGTGTCAGCGGTTGATAGGTTTCAACCGATCTTTCAGCGTACTCGAAGAAGCCCATCAGGCCGAGCACTGTCTCGAAGTACAGCTTCCCTATCTGCAGACCGTCCTCAAGAATTTCACGATCGTCCCTGTGGTCATGGGAGAGCCGAGTCACGAGACTATTCGTGTCCTCGGAGATGCCCTGGCGGCTCTGCCGAACGACGGTCATACCATCCTGATTGCCGCTTCGGACTGGCAGCATTATCGCCCCGCCTCGGAAGGGTGGCCGCTCGATTCGACAGGCATCGAGTGCGTGAAAGCGCTCGATGCTGATCGTTTGGAACGGCTTCTCGGCACCGGGGGCACCGAAGCCTGTGGCGGCGGCTCGGTAGCGGCAGTCCTGCACGCGGCCGTCGCCCGCGGCGCCAACAAAGTGAAGATACTCAAGTACGGCGATTCGGGTGATCTCACCGGCGACAGGAAGAGTGTCGTTGGGTATCTGGCTGCGGCGATCTACAAATCATCAGAGGCTAAGACTCCACGAAGCGAAACCCCAGCCGCGAAAGACGTTTACCCGACCGAGCTCGATCGGACCACTCTTTTGGATATCGCCCGGCGTTCTATCGAGAATCATTTGACCGGAAAACCACAGCCGACGTATTCCGTATCGGACACCCTCAAGGCGCTCGGTGCGGCGTTTGTCACGCTGACCGAGAACGGCCAGCTTCGCGGCTGCATCGGTTACACGCAGGCGATTCAGACGCTCTGGAAAACGGTGTCCGAGTGCGCGATCAGTGCCGCAGTAGATGATCCCCGGTTTCCCCCGGTGACGGCGTCGGAAGTGGCCTCATTGCACATCGAGATTTCGGTTCTGACCCCACTGCAAACCGTGAAGTCGCTCGACGAAATCGAAGTTGGACGCGACGGCCTGATGATCTCTCTGGGCGGGCGTCGCGGTCTGCTCCTGCCGCAGGTAGCCACTGAATACAATTGGACTCGCGATCAGTTCTTGCAGCATACCTGCGAGAAAGCGGGTCTCCCGTTCGACGCCTACAAATCACCCGACGCCGTAATTCAGAAATTCCAGGCAATTGTGTTCGGTGAGACGAAGCATTGATCAGAAATGAAAAGCCGGGACGCCGGAGCTTGAACTCCGTGCGCCCCGGCCGATGCGCGAGATCATGATTCAGGCATCATGATCAGACATGGGACGAGTTGACTACTTTCCTACGTTGGCACTCATGTGCTCGGCCAGTTCGGCCAATTTTGTCACCACTTCATGCGAGGCCTGATGCGCTTGCTCACTTAGTTGAGCTGCTTGCTCATCTCGCGACGCCTTGACTGCTTCGACTGCCCGGTTGGCAAATTCGTGTACCTTGGCGTGGGGATCCTCGAGACAGCGATAGGCGTTATCGCCCCGCATCCCGGTCGTAGCGGCCGAGTAGTACCACTTGCCGAAGCGGCAGTTGTGATGGTCGACCGTCTTCCAATTGGCGGCTGATTCAGGTCGCCGTACAACTTGCTCCAGCTTCTTTATGTACAGCATGTGATCCTGCTTGGCCAACTCGACGATACCGGAGTCACCGCTCCGAAGCTGGAACGATGCCACCATCTGTTGAAGTCCTTCGGCCTGGCGATTCAATTGTTCGGCGGCCGACGCGGACTGCTCGGCTCCGGTGGCTGATTCGTCGCTGATTGAAGCCACCAGCTCAATGGTGCGCGATATTTCTTCGGCGGCCGTGGACTGCTCGGCGGTCGACGAAGCTATCTGCTGGATCATGTCCATGACCTTCTGAGACATGGTCACGATCTCGTTCAGGGAATTACCCGCCTGGTCGGCCAGCATGCGGCCTTTCTCAACCTGCTGGATACCGCTCTGCATCGACTTGACGGCGTCGTCGGTCTGAACCTGTATTCCTTTGATCATGGCGGTGATCTCGCCGGTGGCCTTGCCGGTGCGCTCGGCCAATTTGCGCACTTCGTCGGCTACGACTGCAAATCCGCGCCCCTGCTCGCCGGCGCGAGCGGCCTCGATGGCGGCGTTGAGAGCGAGAAGGTTGGTCTGGTCAGCGATGTCATCGATGACGTTGATAATAGCGCCAATCTGCTCGGCCGACTTGGCCAGTTTGCCGATTGAGTCAGCTGATTCCCTGACCGTGTCGGCGATCTTCTGCATTCCCAGAATCGTCTGGCTTACAACCTCGCCGCCCTGAATGGCGGTCTGAGATGCGCTGCCGGCGGTCTCCGAAGCGTCGCCGGCGTTCTTCGATGATCCGATGATGGTGGCGGTCATTTCTTCAACGGCGCTCGAAACTTGAGTTACCTGCGCCGTCTGCCTATGCGCTCCATTCGACATTTGCTCTGACGTCGACGCTACCTGGGTGGCCGCCGAAACCAGCTCTCGGGCATTATCGGAAAGTTGTCGGACCATGTTGTTGAGACTGGTGACCATACGCCGGACAGATACCCCCATCCGATCCCGGCACGCGATAGTGTCTTCGATGCTTTCAACGAGGCGGCCGATTTCATCGCGGGAAGTCACCCCTATCCGCTGGATTTGCGACTCGGCCACGTCTTTGGTCAGATCGTTTGCGGCGATGGCCTCGATCACCGTCTCCATACCGGCGAACTCGCGGTTCATGGCCTCGGTAGCTTTGACCACGCGACTGATCGGACCGGTTACGCTACGGATAGCGAACCAACCCGCTCCCGCGCCGAGTAGAGCGGCAAGTATCGAAAGCGTCACAAGGACCGTCACTGAAGTGGCAATTTGTGATTCGATCTCGCCCTCCAGGGTCTTGGAGCGATTGGAGAAGAAATCCTTCAATTCTCCGAGTCGTTGCTGGGTCTCCGTCACGGCCGGCTTGGTTTCGCTCAAAAACACCGCGAATGATGCCTGCTTACGTTCTTCGGGCGGGGTCATGGCGTAGGTTCCGAAGCCCTTGTAGATGTCATTGATCTTCGCAGCCGACGAGTGCAGCCGGAAATGCGGCGCCTCCATCGCCTTCAAGAGTGTCCCCAGCTCCGGATCGGTTTCGGCCAGCTTCCGGGTCTCCTCGGAAAAAAGCCACTTGCCGAGACCGCATTTGTGATCATCCGTTTGCACAGTCACACCGGTGGCGTTCGGATCCAGCCAGAGCTCACAGAGTCCTGCCATCCACTTAAGGTGATCGACTTCCTTCTCGATGGCGAACGCCCGATCGGCACCCGCTTGAGAGGTCAGGACGACATTTTTGTTGATGCTTTGGAGGCCAAAATATGTGATGCCGTTGACCAGCACCATGCAAAGGACTACGAGGCCAAGACCGAGGCCTAGTTTCCATCCAATACTGAGGTTCTTGAGCATGGGGGGCTCCTCCTTTCGAGGTACTCAAAACTCCAAATATTATCTCAATTATCGACTATCGAACGTAGACGTGGCGGTATCATTCCCGGATATGCACTGGATACAAGATGTATCCGGAAGGGATTTCCTACTCTCGAACGGCAGTGTTGGAAACAAACAGGAGGGCTATCGCTTTGCGGCCCGCAGATGGGATGACAGATTCGTCGGGGTGCCCTTCAAACCGAGCTTGCGTCGAATCCGTTTTCGCTGCTGCTCCACCGTGCCTTCGGCGATGGTGAGTATTCGGGCGATTTCTTTGGAGCCGAGACCACGGCGGACCATGTTGCAGATTTCGATCTCGCGGGGTGAGAGACTGGTCATTCCAGCATCATTTTCGTCCAGAAGCGGCGAGGCAATGTCTTTGATGCTTTCGGCTATGAGTTGCAGCTTGCTTCGAAGCGGCTCGTGGGCCTCGGAGATGGCCACTTTGAGAAGAGGGCTCACGATTGAGTTGAAACTGTTATGGAATCGTCTTTCAATACGCTCCCGTTCAGCTTCAACGCCTTTGGCTAAATGTCGGATGGCAATTTCTCTTTCAGCCAGGAGATGTTTCTGAATCTCCAACTTGCGAAGCTGAATGTCCAAGTTCTGTTCGGCCAACTGGACTTCGTGTAATTCTACAAACTCCAGAACTGCTGCGACCGTTGTTCCCGAGTGTTCTTTGACCCCGGTTACGGTTACCCGAAACGGCATAATGACTCCGTCCGCCTTCGGTTTGCGGATTTCACAGACAAACCGATTTTCTCCAGCGATAACACGGCGCAACGGACATTCGTCATGGTTACATTGGGGACCGGGAAAAACCTCGTGGCAATTCAGCCTCAGCGCATCTTTCTTACAGACGCCGGTCATCTCGCAGAAGGCGCGGTTAGCGTACACGGGGCGGTAATCCAGACCGATTATGAGAACTCCGCTTGCCACGGTTTCCAGAACCTGCTGATAGACAGAACTGAAGATCAGGACATCGTTCTCAGACGGGTGATCCCCCCATGGATCGGCCACGAACTGCTTACGCAAGGTCTACTGTTCTATTTTCGTTCGTTTTGTTCTGGTTTCATCCGCGCTTTACAGCGCCGACAGATGGACTATACTATCTCATATCGACCGTCCTGCCGGATTGTTTAGTTAGGAGTGCTTATGGGGAAGCGAGACGAAAATGATGAGCTTATGGCCCAAATGTAGAAGGCGCACGAGCCAAAGCCCGTGCGCCTGAGATTGCGATAATTCAACTTACACTAGTGCAGCACTTCGCGGACCGGCCAATTTGACCTCGTCCGATACCTGATCCTCGAATTGGCGAAAGTTCTCCACGAACATCGTCGCGAGATGCTGCGCCTTTTGGTCGTACTTCTCTTTGTCCGTCCAGGTATTACGTGGGTTCAGAATAGCCGCCGGCACTCCGGGGCAGGCCCCGGGAATCTGCAGACCGAAAGTCGGATCGGTTTCGTAGCGGGCCCGGTTGAGAGTACCGTCGAGCGCCGCGTTCAAGAGGGCACGGGTGTGTTTGATTTCCATACGCTGGCCCACCCCGTATTCCCCGCCCGACCAGCCGGTGTTCACCAGCCAGCAGTTGACCTTGTGACGGCGGATCTTATCTGCCAGGAGTTCGGCGTAACGCGACGGATGTAGCACCATGAACGGAGCACCGAAACAGGCTGAGAATGTCGCCGTCGGCTCGCTCACCCCCGCTTCGGTCCCAGCGACCTTAGCCGTATAACCGGAGATGAAATGATACATCGCCTGCTCCGGCGACAGTTTCGATATCGGCGGTAGAACACCAAACGCATCGGCCGTCAGCATGATGATATTTCTCGGATGTCCCCCCATCGATTCGCGCAGGGCGTTCGGAATATGAGTGAGCGGATAGGCGGCACGAGTGTTTTCGGTCAGCGATTGATCACTCAGATCGAGTCGGCGCGTAACGTGGTCGATGCCTACATTCTCAAGAATTGTCCCGAATCGACGAGTTGTCGCAAAGATTTCGGGCTCGGATTCCCGCGACAGCTTGATGACCTTCGCGTAGCACCCCCCCTCGAAGTTGAAAACGCCATCGGCGCTCCAGCCATGCTCATCGTCGCCGATCAACTTCCGGTTCGGATCGGCCGAAAGAGTGGTCTTGCCGGTTCCGGATAGACCGAAAAACAGCGCGACATCGTCGCCCGACCCAACATTGGCGCTGCAGTGCATCGACAGAACGTTCTCCTGCGGCAACAGATAGTTGAGGACGGTAAAGATCGACTTCTTTATTTCGCCGGCGTATGACGTCCCGCCGATCAGGACGATCCGACGCTTCAGATTCAGAATGATAAAGGCTTCTGAATTCGTGCCATCAATCTCCGGAATGGCGTGAAAATTCGGAACGTGGATGACGGTGAACTTGGGAACGTGTTCGCCGAGTTCCAGCGGATTAGCCTGGATGAACATGGTTCGAGCAAACAGATTGTGCCAGGCGGTCTCCGTAACGATTCGGACCGGCAGACGGTATTTCGGATCGTACCCGGCGTAGCAATCCTGAACATAGAGGTGCCGCCCCTGAAGGTAGGCCTGAAGCCTGCGGAAGAGCAGATCGAATTTCTCCGAGGCGAACGGTTTGTTGACTTTGCCCCACCAGACCCGACCGCGGCTTTCCGGTTCTTCCACGATGAACTTGTCCTTGGCCGCCCGTCCCGTGTGCAGACCGGTCCTGACCAGTATCGGGCCGAGGTGGCAGAGGGAGCCCTCGCCGTTCTTGATAATTTCCTCGTAGAGCATCGGCGTGTTGTGGTTCCAGTGAACCTTGCCGAGATTAGTCAGACCGTGATTCTCCAACCCAAAATTGCTGATAATTCTCTTCGTCATGCCGATTTGACTCCAGTTGTTTGCAAATGGACGACAGGCGACAACCCGGGTCACCCGACGCGGTACCTTCCCCCTATATCAGTATCGGTAGAACGTTCCCCCGGCTTAAACGACCCCGGTGAATGCCATTTCAACAACCTAAAGTCACCTAAATCGGACCATGACGGTAAGCAGCCGCCCGGCCCTGAAACCGGGCGGCCCAAAGTTGGACAACAGACCATCAAGCAGGGCCGAATTATAGTGGACAGACATTTCTCACGTACGGAGGCTCACCGGTGATGAACAGATCGTCTATCAACATTGATATGTCACCGATCGTTATGTCGTCACAGGTCGGATTGGCACCGCCCGACAGGTTCATATCAGCTTCTGCAAGACACCGAATGTTTGCCCCCGGACCCGATGCGATACAGACGCCGGTTATGAATTTGGCATCGATCATGACGCTGATATCACCTATCGTTGGCAAGTCCTCTCCCGAACCGTTCGCGTCGCCCACTCGGCCGACACAGCAGCCGGCGCATGCATCTCCTATGCCGTCCGCGTCGGTATCGGTCTGCAGTGGATTCGCGACCGTAGGGCAATTGTCGCATACATCACCTACGCCGTCTCCGTCGGTGTCAGTTTGCAGCGGATTCGCCACCGTCGGACAATTATCGCAGGCATTACCAATACCGTCTCCGTCGGTGTCAGTCTGCAGTGGGTTCGCGATCGACGGGCAGTTGTCGCAAACATCCCCTATGCCGTCCAAATCGACGTCAGACTGATTGGCATTGGCTATCGCAGGACAGTTGTCGCAGATGTCACCTATGCCGTCACCGTCACTATCCTGCTGAGCCGGGTTTGCCACAAACGGACAGTTATCGTGAATGTCTACGATCCCGTCACCATCTCCATCGTGAGTCGGCGAAACGAATATGGTATCGATCATCATAAGAGGGTGCACAGAGCAATGGTACGGGAATGGGCCGGGACGATCATCGCGGGTTAGCACGATACGGAATGTCCCGGAGCTCTTCGTACCCGAGTCCCACGACTTTGGGGAGGTCACATCAGAAGTTGTGCTGTGGATGCCCGACACGAAGGTCCATTGGATTGTGTCACCAATATTCGCGACTGTGTGGAGCGGCGTGAAGAAGAAATTACCGACGTTGATATTGCGAATCGTGGCATGGGCTGTCGGCAAGAGCCCCAGACTTATCAGAAAGGTCAGAGCAACAATCGCCTTAACGTTCCGTGGCATTTCGTAACCTCCTGGGGGAATATCGATAACAATTACTTTTCGGCTGGTAGACGACCAAACCTATTTACGTTCGCCTTCTGCAGTTTGTAGCCCAGCAACGGTTCAGGCAGGAAAGCTGTATTCAAAGGAATTCAAGGTGTGGGACGACGCTGACCTGCCTGACGTCGACAGACAAACCTGTCAACAATCGCTATACTTGTAACTTGGATGTACTTGCTCTATGTTCCCATTTCAGGAGAATATCTTCTGGAATTCGACGAACGCCTTCCCAGTGCGACCGTTGTTGTCCTTGTGAAGAGGTGCGAGCCGAGCCGTAACAACATTTATGGTTGACTGGACCTGGATTTGTGGTTTCCTACCCGTCCGAAAAGGCGGTGGTTGAAACTCGTGGTCCCGGAAATTCTGTGCTTCAGAGAATACTGAGAACCCTCAAGCGTCATGGCCTCAAGATCACCCTGCTGAAGGTCTACGTGGCGCTGGTAGATCACTGGTTCGACATCCGTCACGGCACCGATACCTGCCGCTGGATGCTCCTCAAAGACCTCAGCATTCGCAGTGAAAACAAAGTTCGCGGCGTGCGCTATGAACCGGCTCGGATCGTGCTCCTCAGAAGGATGTTCAAGCAGATTCGGCGATTGATCCCCCATGGAGGCGTGACCGTTGACCTGGGTTCCGGCAAAGGACGGGTCTTGCTGATAGCGTCGGAATTCGGCTTTACCGAAGCACGGGGCGTGGAATTCGCTCCTGAGTTGTGCAAAATCGCCCGACTCAACTGCGACAAATATAGTCGCTCGGTGCGAACAGAGACGCAATTCCGGGTCGTCGAGTCGGACGTGGTCGATTACCCGATCAGACCTGATGAGACCGTCTATGTCATGTTCAACCCGTTCGACGACGTCGTCCTGAATCGAGTGTTGGACAATATATCACGGTCAATTCAATCTAGTCCCCGCAAGGTCATAATCGGATACTACAGCCCGGAGCACAACGAAGTGATTGCCCGACATCCCGGATTCGTTAGGGTCGTCGACATGAGCACCTGGGGCTACCACTTCACGCTGTATTCGAACGTCTGAAGGGCATTTGGGCACAGGCGTTCAGCCAAACAAAGAAAGGGAGTGACCGTTCGGGTCACTCCCTTTAAGGTGTTCGAATCAAAGGTCAGCGCAAGAGCACCATCTTCTTGACGCTGCTGAATTCACCGACTGTCAACCGATAGAGGTACACGCCGCTCGCAACCGAGTGGCCGCCGTCGTCAGTGGCTTCCCACGTGATATTGTGAGTGCCGGCCCCCAGATTCTGATCCAGAAGCGTGGCGACATGCTGGCCGAGAATGTTGAGGACTTCGAGGCGTACATGGCCCGATCCCGGCATCCCGAACGATATCTGAGTGCTCGGGTTGAAAGGGTTGGGATAGTTCTGGCTCAGCTCATACTGCGACGGTAAGGCATCGGCGACGGTCGAGGTGAGCACCACGGAAAAGAACTGATCGCGATTGTCGCCGGTAACAGTCACGCTGGTGTCGGTTTTCATATCAGCTATCACGACTTCGCCGGTGCCATCGGATCCCGCCCGAAGTTCATACTTCTGGTCGCCCATCATACTCGGATCCCATGATAGTACTACTGTACGTGAACCGGTACCACCCTCGTTACCACATGGATTCACGGCCAGAATCCAGAGATTGTCATTATCTGAAGCAGTGCGAATGTCACTATAGTACGGCCCGTTCCATTCGGAGCGATAGAGATTCAGTTTAACAGCGTATTGCGGCGCCTCCGGAGGAGCATCGAGAGATGACGAAGTCGCTCCGGTGCCAAGCTCGACAAAGGCATCGCCAACGAGACCATTGACGAGACGCTCAGCCTTGATTGACAGTCGACTGTCCGTAGCAACGGCGCCGGCCAGAGGTCTCGCCGGCGACGGAGCAGCACAGACGAGATCGAAAGTGCAGTCCGGACTGATCCTGGCCCAATAACCGGCTCCGGCAGTGGTTTGCGTGGCCGGCGAATACGCACCGGCAAATCCGAACATCTCCTGCAGCGCCCCCAGCGGAACCGTCTGAGGGGTAGCACTGCAATCCGGGGCACCAACCAAATGCCAGCCGGTAGTCAACGTAGACGTTACCGTTGTGACCGGTACGCCGACCAGCACAACCGCGGTCGCGGCCGGGACTTTCACCCAGTACCCCACCCCGGTCTGGAGAGTGGTGACTTCATGGTAGCTGCCGCTGAATTCGAAAGCTATTTCCGCCGTGGGAATTATGTCAGACAAGAGCAGCGATGACGGCGTCACCGGTAGTGAGATCAGATTCCAACCAGCCGATAGCGACAAAGTTGCAAACGACTGCCCGGCGCAGGCATTTGACTCCCAGTGAACTGTGACATAGCGAGGGGTCTGGACATCGCATAACTGGTACGAAGTGGTCGCCCTCATGTCGGCAACCAGAACGGCTCCGTTCGGACCGAGGCCATCGCGGAGAACGTAATTATTGTCGGGGCTGAATTCGGCCGGATTCCAACTGAGAGTGGCGCAACGACTGGTTGTCGGTGGCGCGACATTGCCGTGTGGATCGATTTCGAGCACCCAGTAGTAGCACTCGCCGCCGAACTTGCGCACGTCGCGGAAATACGGCCCGCCGCTGTCGGCGTCACGGATGGCCAGTGCCGCCGTATACTGCGGCGGTGCCGGACTCGCCCAGGACATTTGTGCCGACATCTGGACTCCAAGCTGCACGTCGGCAGTAGTAACTGCCGACCCGACCGTCTGGCCCTGGACATTGAAAGTCGCCAACCACAGAGCGTTCTGTGGGGTATCGGTGACCGTAATCTGGACCAATTCCGAATCACCCGCCATGGCCGGATCGAATACGCGGAACCAGACGTTGTAGATACCCGCCTGCAGATAAGACGGTGCAAAAGTCAGAGTCCCCTGACCACTGCCGCCATCCACGAAATTGGCATTGGCCGGAAGCGTCCCGGTCGACATTACCATCGCGTCGCCATCCGGATCACTTGCTGATACCAGGAGGCTGAGGACTGATCCTTCCGCCACGGTCTGACTTCCTATAGTCGCTAATACCGGCGGTCGGTTCAAATTGCTTACGGTTATTGCGACGAGTTCAGAATCCGCCGCCTGACCATCGCTCGCAATGAACCAGATATTATAAGTTCCTGCCTGAGTATACGACGGCGTAAAGCTGAACGAGCCGGTGCCGTTGTGGGCATCTACGAACGTTGCATTTGTAGGCAGCGGAGTCGCCGAAAGGGTTGGCACGGTCGCGTCAGGATCGGAGGCCGAAACCGTAAAGGTTAGCGTTGAGGTCTCTTGCACCGAACGCGGTCCGATTGTCGCAAGTACCGGCGGCTGGTTGGTGACACCGATTGTCAGAACATTGGATGCAAACGGCACGCTCGCTTCAGTACTCGAGAAACCGGTCACTTGACTCTGCCAGGTCTGGCCGTCTTGCGTATCGGATGCCAGTATGCGGCTTCCCCCGGCTGTGTACAGGTTCTGAATCTGCTGCGGGGTCAGAGAGTAATTGTACAGTCGAACGTCGTCGAGCATGCCTTTCCAGGCGAAAGCTCCCTGGGTGGCGCCGACCAGAACGCCGGCGTCGGAGACATCCCGATGAGCGGCGTCGACAATGGTCGTGTCTACCGGGACACCGTCGATATAGAGAGTCATTTCGCTGGTGGCATAGTTGAAAGTCACCGCGGCGAAATACCAGCGATTCTGTGAAATCGCCCCGGCAGCGCTCTGCACAATACGCCAATCACCGTTTTGTCCGGCGCTCAGGCGATTGTCAAAGCTGACCCGCATCCCATGGCCTTCGGTGCCGGTAATGTTGTGGTCCCAACTGGACAAGATGTGATTGAACTCACCACTGACGGTATGATAGATCCAGGCCGCCTTGGTGTACGATGAATGAAGCGGAAAGAAATTACCGGCGAAGATATAGCTGCTCCCGTCGAACTGCCAGGCGCCGTGTCCGTCGCGTCCGCCGGTCGGCATCCACACCGGGTTG
Source organism: uncultured candidate division Zixibacteria bacterium (assembly GCA_963735035.1). GTDB lineage: Bacteria > Zixibacteria > MSB-5A5 > GN15 > FEB-12 > JAGGTI01. Next base: position 82,466 of record CAVTJJ010000006.1, on the reverse strand, counting down.
CCTATAGCAACGGGTGTCCGGTCGCTGCCGGAATAATCCTCAAGAGCGTATTTGGAACCGCCCTCAGCCGGCATAAACAGACTCATCAAAGGCTGGCCGTTCTTCAGCCAGGCGGTGGCTGAAGTCGTCGCGTTCAAGGTAAGGCTGTTAGACGATTGAAGGTCGCCACCCGCATTGGCGGATATGACCACATTGGCCACGCCCACCGACGGGGCCACTACCGTGATGCTATAACTCTGTATATTGGTCCCCTGGCTGTTGTCGGCCGAAATTGAAACCGGGTAGCTCCCTTCGGTCGTCGCCGTCCACGTCACCAGCCCGGTGGCGGCATCAATCGTCATTCCGGTCGGACCGGACAAGAGTGAGAAAGTCGGGCGCGGTCCACCGGTAGCATCGGCTTCGTAGCTGTACTTCTTCCCGGCTATCCCGGCAGTCACAGCGGTACTCGTTATCACAGGTGAAGTCGCAACGATAGTGATGTCATTGCTCGCTACAGTCGTCCCCGCCGCTGAGGACGAGAACGGCGTCACCCGCGCCTCCCAGACATCGCCAACATGATTCTCCCTCGAGGAGATTCTATTCTGCCCGCCAGCCGCGTACAGCACCGCCATCTGTTCGGGAGTTATGACGGCGTTGTAAATGCGTACATCGTCGAGAGTGCCGCGAAACAGGCCTATCCCCTGCAGCGCACCGATCTGAACCGTGGCATCGTTGACGACCATTTCCGAAGGGGCTACAATCGCGGTGTCAACAGGCTGGCCGTTCTTGTACAGAGTCATAGCATGCGTAGTATTGTCATAGGTCACGCCAAGCAGGTACCAGTTGTTGATCAGGATTTCGCCTGTGCCGGTCGTGACGATACGCCAGTTGCCGTTGTGTCCGGCGGTCAATTTGCCGTCGAGACCAATTCGCAGCGAATGGCCGGGTGAACTTGCGGCGCTGCTGCCCAGCGGAACCATCGTTTGGACCAGGCTCGTCGGATAGGCCCACAATACCACTGAATAGGAGGAGCTCGTCGGAAAGGCGTTGCCGGCGTTGATGTAGCTCGATCCGGCAAACTGAAACGCCCCGGTAGAGCCACGCCCGGCAGTCGCCGACCAGGTGGGCGCGCCAAAAGCGACCGGAGTCATGCCACGGCCGGAGAAGTCCTGCAGACCGACCGTCGCGCCGCCTTCAAAAGGCATATACAAGGTCATGGCCGGCTGGGTGTTTCGGTACCAGGCCACCGCGGCGGTCGTCGCCGAGCCGTTTAGCGTGTATGTGCATTGAATTGCATCGTCGACCGAGTTAGTTCCCAAAGACGATGTTATCGATAGACCGGATAGTCCCGGGGTCTGGGCCAGGGCCGGCTGTCCAATAGCCACTGTAACCAGCAGAACCACAGCCATTTGAACTATGGCGGCCAGTTGCTTGTCAATACCTTTTGTCATGGTCTTCCTCATTTGAATTTTCTATCCATAGCGTAGCCGGATGATTACTGCAACCATCGTGCCACGTCTTGTTACAGTGCTATAACAGCGTAACAACTTGTGTTACAGGCAGGTACCTATGCGGGCGAGCCACCTAGAAGCGGCCCTTTTGCCACCTATTACCCTTGGTCAGAGCCTGACTAAGAGTGTCTCCGAGCAGAACCCCGGCCCAAGGGCCGAAATGACTCCATATTTCGAGCCTGTTGCTTCTCGATTCTCGAGATAGCGCGAGATCACAAACAAAACGGTCACCGAAGACATATTGCCGAAATCCTTTAGGACCCCCTTGGAGAAATCGAACCGATTCCCGTTTACTCCGTAGGCTGTCTCGTATGCGCCAATCACTTTGGTCCCGCCAGGGTGATACAGAAATTGCGAGATGTCGCCTTTCTTCAACTGATGCTCTGAAAGAAACTGATCGAGGTCACCAGCGGCGTGCTCGGCGACAATGTCCGGAATCCGTTTGTCGAATACCACCTGCATACCTCGTGATACGATATTCCAGCCCATCACGCTAAGCGAATCAGGATAGAACTTCGATTGGGTCGCGAGTATTTCCAGGCCGCCCGATTCGACTTGATCTCCACAGAGAATTGCTGCCGCTGCTCCCTCGCCAAACAGAGCACAAGCGACCAGATTGCTCTTGGAATAATCATCGTGAATGAAGGTCAACCCGCAGAGCTCGACCGAAACCAGCAACACCCGATGATCCGGATGTCCCAGGAGATAGTGATGGGCATGAGCCAATCCCGCTGCGCCCCCGGCGCAACCGAGACCCCAGATAGGAGTGCGTCGAATATCCGTGCGGAGACCCAGCACATTGATCAGCCGCGCATCGATCGACGGAGTCGCCAGACCGGTAGTGTTGACATAGATGATGTAGTCGATTTGTTCGGGGGCTGTGCCTGTCTGTTTCATGACTTGTCGCGACGCCTGCGCTCCCAAATCGGTCGCCGACTGAATGTACAACTTGTTCTTCTCGTCCAGCTCATGCGGCTCGCCAAACCATTCCAACGGCACCGAGAAATAGCGTGTCTCGATTCCAGCGCCGTCAAACAACGGCAGCAGACGATCCACATCGGCCAGACGGCTCCCAAACATCCGACCGGCGAAGGTCTGTGCTTCACCCTGGTCCAATTTGTGTGGCGGAACTGCGGTGGCAATCGACAATAATCTTGACACGGGTTTCCTCTACGATCTGTCTCTCAAGGATTAAGAACCACCACTAAATAGCTTTGTTCTCGGAATTAAGCAAGGCCCAGGTGGGACCGTGATTGGATCAGGATCTTGCCTCGGCGGCTCCCATCGCAGGACCAGAAGTGATTGGCTGGTACGAGGCTACTCATTCGAGGGGCAACTAGCCGGGGAAACCGTAATTGTTCACTGTTACTCGTGGTTTAAGGATGATCGCGAGAAGATCAATCACCGGCCAGATCAGGAAGAAGAGAGCATAGACGACCAGCCAGAAGACCGGCGCACCCGTTCCGGTAAAAAGGTCGTAGCAATCTCCGACCCGAAACTTGGCAATCGGCCCGATTCCGAGAACTTCAATTAGAATGAAACCGGCCAGCAAAATCGAATTTTTCCAAATGGAGAACTTCGTGACCGCATTCATGCTCGTACCATCCTCTCGCGCATATAGTGATCCAGAAGATTGGAAGGCAATTTCGCTGCCAAGGATTGAGAATGGCTTGAGGTTAAAGGCGTACTTTAACGATTGTCAGCAAGACTATGAAAGCCGGGTTTACGAAAAGAATTGGACAATTCGGAAGATTTTTCCGTCTGCAGACGGCTTCACTTCTGCTATGCAAAGTGGCATCGGGTTGCGAGCGAGTTGACGTGGATAAGAGTGATTTTCCGGGGCGCAACTCCGCCAATGAAATTGTGTTAGATACCCCGTGTGGGGGGCAATTACGCAAAAGAACTATTCGGCGACATCTGTCTGGTCTTTGCCAACGTGTACGGAACCACCGTGAATGATCGCACACAGTCTCGATCATTCCTCCGATACTAGAAACCCGGCAGACGAGCCTGATCGGAGCAACGCCCGTTTTCGACGCCGCGGCTTATCACCCTGGATTCCAACCGGACCCGAGATAATTACCGGGCCTTCTGCTGGCAGAGTGCCCCTTGACCGATGATCCAGTTGAGGTTATATTCATACTTATTTGATCCGATAGGTATTCCGAGCGTGCCGACAACCTGGACTAGTCGATATTCTGTATTTGTGGCCATCTATGCGGTCAGTGTGTTGGCAATCGCGGTGGCTTCACTTTTCCCTCAGGCGAGAATATGGGGTCTGAACTGGTACGCATACGCTGACTGGAACTTGCGCATCATGGCCCTTCTGCCAGTGATATCAGCTCCTTTGTTTCTGACGGCTATCAAATACAAATCCAGGGTGGGGCGCAAGGTTTCAGCCGCCGATTCTGCCGGCAGATCGACCTTCAGGTGGGCGGTGGTGATCGGCGCTCTTATGTTTGCTTCGTTTGTTCTTTTCAGCGCCCGCACGCATTTCCTAGGTGATGGCTTTCAACTGCTGTACCGTTTGGCTGAGGGTACGTCTCCGATCAGGCCCTGGAACCCGGCTGTGTACTGGATTCAGGGGTGGGTATACAATCTACTCGGCGGCGACGGGGTGCACAGTGCCCTGGTCACTTTTCAGCTCATTTCGTACGTGAGCGGCTTCTTCTTCCTGGTGTTGACCCTTTGGGCGGCGTGGCGACTGTTCGAGCTCAACCTGGCTCGCCTGCTGTTCTTTCTCGGAGCGTTATCCGGCGGATACATGCTGGTGTTCTTCGGTTATGTCGAAAACTATCCGGTGTTTATACTGGTAGTGACGGCTTTCACGCTTCTCGGCATGCTGGCCGCACGAGGGAAGGTCGCCCGCTGGTGGATACTTCTACCGCTGGCCACGGCGATTCCGCTCCATCCCTTCTCGGCGGCCCTGGTTGCGCCGGCTGTTTACCTGATGACCCAACGGACCCCTGTCGGCAGATGGGTGGCCGCGCGAGCCTGGTGGCTCAAGCTGGCCGCCGTCCTGGTCTTGCTTGCCACGGGGATGGCAATCTTCATCCGGATCTACACTACCGATTACTTCTTCCGCTTTGCCATCGTCCCCTTCGTTGAAGATCGATTCACCATTGAAGGGTACTCGATGTTCGGCGCTAAGCACCTTGTCGATCTGTTCAATCTGATCTGGCAATATCAACCGGGAATTCTCCTGGGAATCATGGTGATAATCGGTGCGAGGTTCATGTTCAAGTTGCCCGAGTATCTCTTCCTTGCGCTTCAGGTGGCCGCCTCCTTTGGCATTGTCATGTTGTTCGATCCGAAACTCGGTATGCCACGAGACTGGGACATGTTTTGCTTTGCGGGCATCCCGCTAACATTTCTCATATTGTTGGCTGCCCTTGATTCGGGGGGACGGACGACCGCCACGCTGAGGGCGGCCGGTCTGGTGGCGGTCCTGGGACTAACCATGATAGTGCCGCGGGTGGCCTGCCAGGCGATCCCCGACTCGGCCATCGCCATGTTCGATAATTACTCCAATTTTGACATTTTCAAGTGTGCCGGTGGTCGATTTCTAATGCTTCGCTATCTCGAACAGCGGGGAGATCATGCCGAAGCGGAACGTCGGCGCACTGCCAATGAGAAGACGGCCCAATTTGAATTGATGGACGTCGAAGCACAACAGATGATGAACCGACGCGAATTTGCAGCGGCCACGGAACGTTATCGTCAACTCCTTAAGCGATATCCGAGCTTTCACAATGCGTGGAGCAATCTGGCCATCTGCTATTACCGGACGCAGCAGTATGATTCGGCCATCGCGTGTTTGCAGATCGCCGATGGATTGAATCCATTCAGTGAGAACGTTTATCACCATCTGGCCATGTGCTATTTCTCCACCGGACAAAACCAGTTGGCTGAGGAGTACTGGCTGCGAGCAAAGGAGTAGTGCCCGGTGACTTCCGCCCCTATGAATTCCTCAGGCTGCTTTACGACCCCAAGACCAGACCCGATGATCTGAAGAAACTTGAGTCTGAAGTAATCGTTCAGGCAGCGAAGGAACAAGCTTCCGCCCGGATATTGAATCTGGCGATCGAAGTCTTCTTGAAAGATGGCAACTTCGCCTCAGCCAGGGACGCTACACACCGCGCTTTAGGTCTGGGACTTGACACGATTGTCGTCTGTGGACTTCAACAACAATACCCGGAGCTGAAAGCGATAGAGTGCCGATAGGCCAGGGGCCACAGGTTCGGCCGTTCGAGTCTACCTGTTTCCACTTAATGTTCACAGTCAAGACAAACAGCACACAATCTTAGTCCTTCACACAGCGCACCGGATTGCCGCTCCGCTTTCCGCTGTAGTCGTGAAGGATTTCGCCGCGAAAGTTCCTGATGAACCAGTTCCAGGCTGAATCACTCATGTACTCGGTGGCCGACCAGTAGCCGGTCTGATAGCCAATCGAGTAATAGGGGCCATCGCCGCCACGGTAGCCTGTCGGCCGGGCGGTGAAACCGCTCTCGTTGGTGGCGTCCGTATTGGGGCTGACCCAATGTGAGGTGCCTATTTCTTTCATCTTGCCGCCCGCGACGGAGCCGCCGCCAAGATAATTAACCAGCGTCTGCCACTCAGCATCGGTCGCTATATGCCAGCCTTCCGGCGCCAGGTTGCGGCTGTCACCGACCGCGAACCAGTTGTACAGGCGGCCATAGATAGCGCCGTTATTGACGTCGTTGTTGTATTCGCAATAAGCTCCGGTGGCGAGACCGTTCCACTCGACTCCATCGGACACGTTAGGAATGGGTTCGCCGTTGCGGTAATGCGTGACTCTCAGATTCTCGGCCATCCATACCTGTGTGCCGATAGTTATGATCTGATACACATTGCCATCGATGTCTGTCAGCGTAGTTGACAAACAATCCGATAGCCCCAGCGACTGCCCCGTAATGAACAGATAGTCGATCAGGATCGATATATCACCTATCGTTATGTCATCGCAGATCGGGTTCGTCCCACCGGATTGGTTGACGTCGGCTTCAGTCAGACAGTTCAAAATACCGTCACAAGACCCGGTAATAAACTTGGCATCGATTAGAACTGAAACATCACCAATGGTCGGCTCATCGCCTCCGAGGCCGTTGGCATCACCAACCCGGTCGACACAACAGGAAACTTCGCAGGCATCGCCGATAAGATCACCGTCGGTGTCTTTCTGATCGGGATTGGGCACGAATGGACAGTTGTCGCAAACGTCGCCTACCCCATCCAGATCAGAGTCGGCCTGTTCCGGGTTGAACACATACTTACAATTGTCGCAGGCGTCGCCGAAACCATCACCTTCGGTGTCAGTCTGAAGCGGGTTCGCGACAAAGCGACAGTTGTCCACATCATTGGGAATTCCATCATCGTCCCAATCGGGATCACAGGCATCGCCCAGTCCATCACCGTCCGTATCCAACTGATCGGGATTGGGGACGGTCGGGCAGTTATCGAAAGCATTGTCTATGCCATCGCCGTCGATGTCGGGATCGCAGGCATCGCCTATCATATCGCCATCTGTGTCCATCTGGTCGGGATTGGGGATGGTCGGGCAGTTATCGAAGGCATTGTCGATTCCATCACCATCTATATCCGGATCACACACATCACCCAGGCCATCGCTGTCCATGTCCATCTGGTCGGGATTAGCGACAGTCGGGCAGTTATCGAAGGCGTTGGCGATTCCATCACCATCGATATCGGGATCACAGGCGTCTCCGACCGCATCGCTGTCCGTGTCCTCCTGCAAAGGATTGGCCACGGTCGGGCAGTTGTCGGCTTCGTTGGCGATTCCATCACCGTCGATATCGGGATCACAGGCGTCGCCGATCGCATCGCTGTCCATGTCCTCCTGCAAGGGATTGGGGACGGTCGGGCAGTTGTCCAGTGGATCAGGGACACCGTCGCCGTCGGTGTCAGCCATATCTTTGACCAGGCGAACTGACAGCCCGTATTTCTTGAGAGAAACCCATAGGACTGCTGCCTGCACGCTTGCTTGAATCTGCAGGTCCCAACTGTTATCAGTGTAAAGCCAATGTTCCGTCACCGAGGCGAACTTGCCCAGCTCCCGATCATTTGCAAATTGACCGATATCCGTACGATAGCCGCATGGCAAAGCGGTAAACCCGACTTCGTTGGTGGCGCCGGTGTTGGGGGCTGTCCAGTGAGCGGTCCCCACTTCTCTCAGCTTGTGTCCGGCGAGGAATTCACCTCCTAGATAATCTAATAACATCACCCAATCTTCATGAGTCGGCACATGCCAGCCCTCGGGCGCCAGATGGCGGCTGTCAGTTGTGGCATACCAGTTGTATAGCTTGCCGTAAACGGCACCTAGGGCCGGGTTGTTATCATACTCGCACCAAGCTCCGGTGGACAGACCGTTCCAGGTGACTGGATCGGTCACGTTCGGTATCGCATCGCCGTTGCGATAGCGGGTCACCTTCAGATTCTCGACCGTCCATTCCTGGATACCGATAGTCACGGTCTGATAGACATTGCCGTCGATATCAGTCACAGTACCTGCCCAGGCGGCTGAAGAGCAGAGCAATGTCATGGCTATAGCAGTGATCGTGAACAGTCGCTTCATATAGTATGCCTCCGGTCCGGATCGGACCCTCGGGTATGAAAATTGTGGACTCTCGTCTCTGTTTAGGAAATATATGCGATCGGACGTCATTATCCAAAGCCGTTCTTTATCACGCCCTATCCGACCGATCCACGGCAGATAGTTATCCCCCCCCCTAAGCTAAAGAGGACCAAGGGATTCGAGACTTAATGCCGAAGGGGGGATTTGAACCCCCGTTTGACTTGCTGTGACAACCAGCACCGGAGCCGTTAGCATCGCCAACAAGGCCGACGCAGCAACAGGCATCGCCGATGCCATCGATAGTGCTTCCATCCCAGAATGCTTTGCTACTTGCAGCTACCCCGCTGACCGGCTTTGTTGCCCTTAAGACAACTCGCCTCCAGTGATTCAGGCTTTATCTTGGATCCGTGACTCACAAGAAGAGTGTCCAACTCAGAACGATTATCACACCACCAGGCGATATTGGCGAGATTGTTCACCCTGATAGCACAACGCGTCTGAGCGTCTCTTATGTTGTTTCCGGCCAGGTAAACCCTCATGGCCGAGTCCAAACCGTCAACATAGATGCCATAATCCTGATCTGACGGTTTCCCAAAACCGTTTTCGGTCGAATCACCAATCAGGTTATGTTCTATAAACACTCGTTGAGCATATCGCAGGTATATACCGGAGTTCATCCGGTTACCCCAAATGCGATTCCGGCAGATCGACGTCATGTCCGGGGATTCAATCGATGACGATAGATAAATGCCGTACCCGGTATTATCGTAAAGATCACATCCAGAAACAGTCGTGCTGTCGGCGCCTTCGCCAACATACACTCCGTTGGCATGGCCTGTTGCTGAACTGGTAAACAGCGACGCTGCCTCGCAGTGGGTGAACTTGTAGCCGTTGTTGGTTCCGTCACCGACGGTATTGCAGTCGTAGATGCTTACGGGTTGACGGATATCAATGGAGTCTAGTGAGGCGGGGAGTCTGACTTGATTGGGGAATCCCGAGACTTCCACGCCAACCTCGCAGTACGACGCGGCAACGTGAGAAATACTAATCCCCTGTCCATACGCGAAGCCTATATGAGTGTCGGCGGTGTCCTGGTAGAAGAAACCGAAATCACCGGGGGTGACTATCACACCCCGCTTACAGTGTTTCAACTCCGCCCCGTCAATCTTGATGTTCCAGGTAGACGAGAGATATATCCCGTCACCGGCAGAGTGTCCCAGGGAATCGACCTTGACATTCCGGATACTGCCGTCGTGCGGGTGCTTTGTTACCAACGGCCCGGCCACCGTGTCTACCAGTGAGTTGCCGCCCCAATGTAATAGAACGCCGCGTCCCATCGCGCTGTTGGCAGGAATGTGGACGTTCTCGATGAGAAAATCCTTGCAGCCGCCGAGCACCGCAATACAATCCCCGTCGATCTTGTCGGTGGAAAAGGTGCCGTTCCGGATTGTCCAGCGGGAGTAACCGGTACCGTTGTTGTAGCTGCCCACCGCAACAGCCGCCCCGTACTCGCCATGCCCGGTTATAGCCGCCGACTGCTTGATCGAGACCAAACCACCACCACCGTCGAAGAGGACATCATCCCCGCCGATCACCAACCCTTTGCATTGCCCGCGACCGTAGATGCGAATAGCGGCGCCGCACTGGAGCCAGGCACATCCCGCGGGGATTACCAGCGAGTCAGGCGCCGAGTACGTGAAGATATATGTTGTCCCGGAGTCGGCCACAAACGCGGCGTCATGCTTTCCCGACAAGAGAGCTTTCAGACGGGTAGTCATATCCACCGAGTGAACCGAGTCTCCCTGGATACCATAGTCTGCGAGGCGGTATACTTTGTAGTCCCGGCCTGAGATGCGCTGCTCCGCGACTTGACCGCAGGTCGAAGTTGTCATCCCCAGAGCGACGGCCAGCATGATCAGAATTCGCCTATTCATACTTGACTGCTTTCAAGACAGGCATGTTTGCGTTCCTACGTTCAAGCTACGCGGTTGTATCTGAACATCTGTATGTGCGCGATCAAACAACTTGGACACACCACTCCCCAAAGTAAGTCGCATGATACCCGACAGCAACGACTTACAACACGGTCACATTCTCAAAATCGTGTCAGAAAGTAGTAAGAGGACTGCGAGATGAATCAGCGCAACCTCACCCTCCACTCGATAATCTAATGTGGTATAACAAATTATGCCGAAGGGGGGATTTGAACCCCCACTCCCTTGCGGAAACTGCGCCCTGAACGCAGCGCGTCTACCAGTTCCACCACTTCGGCATCAATCACGGCCCGGCGAACGCCGAGCGACCCAAATATATCCGCCCTAACTCAGGAATCAAGGGGAAAGTTGAGTCTCTACCACCCCACCTTATCCTTCAGAAGGAGCATCAAAATGTTTCCCGGAAGGGAGTACATGATTTCGACCGTATTCGCAGCGGTATAAAGTTGCGGCACCAAAAGGTTGCCCACAAACAGGTACCCGGCCCAGGTACGAAAATTGTAAGAATCTGTCTTGAAAAGATAGAGCAGGCCTATCAGCATGACCGGAAAGGCCAAAGTCAGCATGCGCGACGAGTCAAAGGCTATGACAAGCTGCGAAAACGCGCATCCCAGCAAGAGTAACATCGACATCACTTGGCGCCGCTCCCCGGACCGCCACATCGCTAACCCTGCCATTAAGGGGATTATCCAGAAAACTTTGAAGACGGTAAACAGGCCCAGTCCACAATAAGGATAGGATCTTCTCAGCCAATAGAGGGGATTATCTAACAACGGCTTAAGATAGTACATGGCGCGGAAGGGAACCTCCCCCTGGGCAGCAATCCACTGACGCACAAAATAGTACGGCATCAAAGCCAGACCGATGCCGATCGCAGCTTCAGCCAAGGTCTTTCCGAGCGAACCCCGTTCTTCCCAGCGCAAGAAGACGAACCAGGGGACAAGAAACAGCATGCACTCTCGATTCAGCATGCCCACCATAAAGAGGGAATAGAACCATACCGGTCTTCGCCTTGTCCACCACATCAGAAATACGATGAGATAGGTAAGCGAATCAGTGTAGCCGCCATAGTAGATCGTGGTCAGTGTCACCAGAGAAAAAGCCATGACAGCCACGGCGAAAAGAGCGTCTCCTGGTCGACTGGTTCGGCTTCTGAAATATGTGTATACCAGAGCTAGTAAGGTGCACGCCACGAGAAGATTCGTGATAATTATTAGCTGACCCCGGAACCCGAGCAGATAGCTCAGTAACGGGGTCAGAATTCGGAACGCGACATAGTTTCCATCGATCAGAGTAAATGGATCATCGGCCATCCGCCCGTATAGGACACCCAGAGAAATCGTATTTATCGCCGGGCGCACATAGATCGCGGCAGCAGCTATCAAGCCAAGTGCAACCCAAATGCCGGCGACATGCCCACTCTTGTCTTCCAGCCAATCTGCAAACCTGTCCAGCTTGGCGTACATCACAGCAAGGCACCCGCTTCAGAGAAAGTTATCACTCTATAAAATCGCTGTCGACACTGGCTACGCCCGACAAATTGCCCGTCTTATCGAACAACCCGATGATAAGTAGGAATCGACTCTGCGGTCGCGGAATAGCCCGCTTCAAGATCACGCTCTCGTACCGTCCCCAGGTGTCGGTCGGCTTCTCCGGATCGAAATCGCAATTAGTCAACTGCTCCCCGACGAACACATGCACCATAACCCTGAACCGACGGGACAAAGACTCAAGCGCCTCGAACGCCATCAGTAAACGCAGCGAATCCCCGTCGGCAACAATCCTCAGATCCTTCAATTGCACCGAGTCGCCGAACTTCGTTGCCACCTCCGCCTCGGGAGGACGTTGCCATCGAGACCAGTCAGTCCGGGTATAGGCATCCAACTCGCCCTGCCCTGCCGTCGTGAGCCGATCACGAATCATCGACAAGTGCATTAGCTGCAGGAGCGTGTCTGATCCCGAGGGACGTATATACCTAGATGTCGCTTCGGACTGATCGGGCAGCGTCATCACCTGGTACAGATCATCCCCCTTGCAGCGACGGAACAGGGTTGTGTCAGCTACCAATGTCTCTGGAAATTTGAACAGCCTGGTATGGTACCGATCGGGATAATTGCTCAACGAAATGGTGATGTCGAACACCGTCCCCTCGCGGTGGGGCATAAAGTAATCGACCTCATCGTACTGATTCGTTCTTAAGGCAATGTTGACGATTCTCGGATCGGGTTCATCTTCGAGCAGGTCCAGAAAATCGTATCTTTGCTTGAAGCGACAGGCCGGGTGCGAATAATGTTCGTTCGCCGCCAAGAAAGTGTAGACCGGATAGAACGACGGGAACGTCTCCTGGCCGCAGAGAAAGACCGAACCGGCGCGGGATGCCATCTCGGCGCTGTCGGTGTTCCAGGTGGGTACGTAGGCCTTTCGTGCGGTTCGCACCCAGTCGGTCTTGGCGTAATCATTAAACTGATGACATAGCACCATGACAGCCAGCGCTGCGAGCACAGGCACTACCCAGCGCGCCTGCACTGAACGCCAGCGGCGCAATAAGACCCCGAAAGCAAGTCCGATAAACGGGCCGGCGAAAACGTTGACCATGTCGCGGGCCTTGACCAGATTGATTTCGTGGTTCCAGACACCCAGCAGCGAACCAACGAAAAGATACGGGACAACGACTCCCAGCAGGATCAAGAGACAACGCTGAAGTTGCCCGCGCCAGTGTCTTAGTGCCAGTATGATCGCTCCAAGGAACAAGATGCCAGCCCAGGTGAACGACGTAAAAGCCAGACCGATCGATGTTGAATCAATATGGTGCCAGCCTCCGCGTGAGCGATCAGAGCCATACTGCAGAACCGACAGCAGAGCCGGTAACCAGAACCAGATCGAAAGCAGCAGGCTGACTGCCATCACACCGAGTACTCGAGTCCACTGCAATACTATTCTTCGACCCGTTATCTTATTTCGCAGATCGTACGCGGCTTTGAGGATCAGCAGGAACACACCGACCATCAGCGGATAGAAATAGATGGTCATGATAACCGCCCCGAGCAGGCCTCCAACAAACCAATGCAGGAAGCGCGATTTCAGACCGTGGACGTTCTCAACAAACCGCAGCCACCAGGGGATGAATATTGCTGTTGAGATAAAGGCGTGGGGCGCGGTTAACATATACGGGGTCGGGAATGAACAAACCAGGAACGTGAACAAGACGATCAACCAGGAACGCAGGCTTCCCACCAGCGGCTTCCAAAGCCAATACAGCAGGAACGGTCCCACCAAATAAATCAACATCCCACCGGTCTTGAGCATCGCGTACGCGGGGAGCGACAGCAGATTGCCCAAACCCGCAAATATCAAGTACAACACCGGCGGGTAGAACGGGGGCAGACTCTTATAATAGAAATCAACCGGATATCCAAATTCCATGAACTTTAGAATCATCGCCTGACGGAACTTCTGATCCCCCCAGTAGGCGTATGAACTGAATGGAGTGCCGTCGAAAATCACGGCTATCTCGACAAAGCCATAAATCCCGAGCGCAAGAATCCCCAGCATAGCCTTAGTTCGTCCGCTCAGAGGACTAAGCCAAATAGCCGCACAAACAAGCACAAAACCGAGCGACCAGGCGTCGAGCCAGATCGTGTCGTAAATCAGAAGCTCTTCGCTGAAAGACTTGACCGGCAGGGCATATTTGAACAAGTAGAAACCCAGCAGAACAAAACCGCCAAAGGCAATTGTAATTGTGGCGCGCTCCTGGAGCGCTCTTCGGATTGAATCTACCAGTCCCACACTCAAACGCCGCATAAGACATTCTAAGAGACTCTATGCAGTCTGTCAAGCACCCCGATGTAATTGACGTTTGACAACTTCCTGGGCTGATACCATCTTACCGGATCATTTTGAACTCTATGATAGTGTAGCACAGTTGCAACCGAACCCTGACTCAAACTCACAGCCTTCACACCAGTGGCTGACTCCGGCAATTATTCTGGGCGGCATGGCCTTGTCACTTATCCTCCACTTCACAATGTCCGGCTCGTCGTTTTCGCTCACACCCGAGGATTGGCGTCCCAGCCTCGATCTGCATCTTCGCGACTATCCGTTCTGTATGCGCCCGTTCCAGAGTTACGCCACGCTGGCGCTCGCTTCCGTTTCGGGAATGGCCCACAAGGACGCCTTCTTCGTAATTCAGTACTGCCTGGCAGGGTTGACGGCCTACCTGTTCTATCGATTCCTGCTCGTCCTTGGTTTCGGACGCCGCTGGGGACATGTTGGGCTGGCCTTCTATCTGCTGTCGTTTCCTGTTCTGGCGGCCCATTTTGCCCCGATTCACACCTGGGATGACTTCTGGCTGTACGGTTTTCTCATAGCTACATCTTTGGCGCTGCTGAAGCACAACTGGCCGATGGTGGCCCTCTTCTTCTTTGCTGCTTGTCTGGCTCGTGAAACTGCCACTTTCTTCTTCCCTGTGCTGGTCTTCATGGCCTGGCAGGATAGGCACAAGATTCGACAGCTCCTCCTGATCATCTGTCTGGCCGCGCCGGTTGCAGCTTTCTTGGTCTACATGTCAAGGTTTGATAGCGCCTTCGGACCTGCTCCCTGGGGACTTCTCAAATTCAACTTCGCAAATTCCCGTGATGCTGCTGATTCAATTGTCTCCCTTATAAACGCCTTCAGTTGGCTTCTGCCGGCCGCGATCCTCGGGTGGTTTCTTATGGCCAGGCGAGACCGATCTCGGCAGGAAAAGTTTCTGTTTTGTGGACTCATCCTGTATTGGCCTGTCAACACAGCAGCCACGATGGCGCTGGCCATGGTCAGAGAAACGCGCCTCCTGTTCCCCCCATTCATATTTGTGATTCCTTTGGCTCTGTATGCGGTTCGTGAAGCCTGGCTTTCCGGTATGAACCGGGCCAGTTGGCGGCGTCTGGCTCTCTATATATTTATCACACTGGCTCTGGGTGCGGCCGGTATCTGGTTGGCATACGCTCTGCATCCGGTATTTGCCTACGGCTCCAGTTCAGTGATGCGACGTGACATGGCCGGGCTAAGCGTGGGGCTGTCGGCGGCCTTTCTCCTGTTGTGGCTGGTTACGAGAAGAAAGTCGTGACATGACCAACGCCCACGAACAGTCCCCCCCATTGACAATCCGAATCTGTGCGATCATCCCCGCTTACAATGAAGAGACAAACATCGCGGTTACTCTGAACGACCTTCGGGTACATCATCCTGAGATTGTCGCTGTAGTGGTAGACGACGCCTCCACTGATAACACTCGGGCCGCCGCTCGCCTGCCGGGAGTGACGGTGTTGACGCCGGCCGTGAATCTCGGTATTGGCGGAGCCGTCCAGACCGGCTTGAAATATGCCCTGGCGCAGCAATTCGATATGGCCGTGCAGTTCGACGGCGACGGTCAGCATATGGCTGCCGAGATCGACGGGTTGATGTCCCCCATTGTCAGAGGAGAAGCGGATGTCGTCTGCGGCTCCCGTTTCACGATGGATCAGGAAGTTCACATCGGATGGTTCCGACGACTAGGCATCTGGTTACTTCGAAGGGAAGTCTCGCTACTTACGGGACGCCGGTTCACCGATCCAACGTCCGGGTTTCGCGCCTACGGTAGAAAGGCGATCGAATTTCTGGCAACAAGTTATCCTCAGGACTATCCGGAACCGGAGTCGCTGGTTGAACTTCATCGCAACGGCTTTCGCCTCCAGGAAGTCCCGGTGCAGATGCGACCTCGCCGGGGCGGACAATCATCGATTGGTCGACTCGACTCGGCCTATTATATGACCAAAGTCATGTTGGCCGTCATTATCGCGGCCACTCGACGCCAGACGATTTCCCTTAGAAAGGACAAACCGTGAACGTCCAGATTCTCGCAATTACCGCCAGTATCGCTCTGATAATAGGCGTCGTCTCGCTTATCCGAAACCGCTCCCTGCGAGTCGAATACAGTATACTCTGGCTGATCGGAACGGTGGCGCTGCTGATCATGTCGCTGTGGCGCCACCTGCTGGATACGGTCGCCGCGGCGATAGGAATTTTCTACGCGCCGGCAGTGCTGTTGTTAGTCGGGATTCTTTTCGGCATTCTCCTTTTTCTCCACCTCACCGTGGTAATTTCTCGCCACACTGAACAGAACAAGCTCATCGCTCAGGAACTGGCACTACTGAGGGAGAAACTGGAGAAAATGGAAGGTTCTGAAGGAGCCGCCTGAAAAAGGCCGGACATCTAATCACTGCCCTAGAAGCGGGAGCCTCCTGTCGGGGCAGGCTGCTGTCGCCAGTGACTGAATAGCCGCACTATGAGATAAGCAGATAGCACCGCCCAGGCCATTTCGGCGGGATAGTGAAGACGCGATCCCTGCCAGAAACTGAACCCGGTAACCAACGTAAAGTAAGCAAAGACTATCCCCAGAATTACCAGAGCCGACCAACGTCGATCTACCGCCAGCACAACGAGACTCAGTACAAAGATGCCATTGAGCACGCGATTGATGTCTTTCAGAACTTCCCAGATCTGTGCCCACCCGAGTTCCCTAAGCATGGGAAAATCATCCGGCAGATAGGAGTTCGAAACGATGGCATTTTCCCACAGATTGCTAAAGTAGAAGTTGACGAACTTGCCTGGCTCCGCTGCAATAGTCTGTTTAACACGTCTCTGCATGTTTTCATTTGATTCCGCAAACGAGATACTGTGATCGCCGTCTTCGTTCTCGTAGACTTTCCTCAGATCCCATATCTTCTGGCCGGTACGCGCACTATCGATCTGAGCCACAACGCAGTTGCGCGCCGTTAATATCCCGACACTTCCGAACGTAAAGACACCGTTGACGAAGTAATTTCGAGCTGACCAGGATAGCGTCATGCTGAGGGCAAGCAATCCGACCACTGCCACTCGACCCAGTAGTTGTGTGCGTGAAACAAAAACCGCCGGCAACGGCAATAGGAACGGCAAGGCCAGGAAGATATAGGGCCAGAATTGACCGGCAGGCCGGATGAGTGCTGCTACTCCGCATAGCAAACCCGCCCAGACGAACCACTTCCACTTCCCCTTTCTGAGACCTTCAATCAGACATACGAGGGTAAAACAATGAAGTGTAAAGAACGTCTGGTCCGTCAGGATGCGGCCGCTCATCGACAACGATGTGTGCGAAACGGCACAGATGAGGCCAGCCAACAGCGCCAAACGGAGATGCCGAAAGATGCCATACGCGAACAAATACACCGCTACCGGCGCCAGAGCTCCCATGATGATCGAAAAACACATGCCGGGAACGAACCCTTCTCCAAACACCACTCTCAGCAAGCCGAGAATAAAGCCGTACCCCGGGCCTACCAGATACAAAGCAAACAGGCCGTAAGCGTCTGATCCGAATATCTCCCGGGATGCCGCCAGATAAGTCTGCGAATCGGGAGTGATATTTATGAACCTATCGACTCCGATGTTGTTGACAGCCATGAGAACGTAGCCAACCCGTAGCAGCAGACCGAGCGCGAACAATCCCAGAAGGTGCCAGACAACAGTTTTGCGATGCTCCATCCGACGCGGTTCTCCTCACATGAGAACAAGTTAGATTTGGTTTCCTGAGCGACCCACGAGTCGCGTTCACCCGGCCAATCAAACAATTTGCGAATTCCGACACCAGACAAAAAAACCGCCCCGAACTTCGGGGCGGTTTGAAATGTCTACTGACTGTTGACCTTAATTTAGATAAGCTCTCAGCGAACGGCTGCGCGAAGCATGGCGCAGGCGACGAATCGCCTTTTCCTTGATCTGCCGCACGCGCTCGCGAGTCAGCGAAAACCGGGCGCCGATCTCTTCGAGCGTAAGCGCCTTCTCGTGATTCAACCCGAAATACAGATTGATCACTTCGGCCTCACGAGCCGTGAGCGTATCGAGCGCCTTCTCGATCTCCACGCGCAGCGAGCTGCGAAAGCAGCGCTTCATCCGGCGACGGCTGGAACTCGTCCTCGAGAATATCGATGAGCGAATTGTCCTCCGACACCGAGAACGGCGCATCGAGCGACAAGTGCGAGTTGGAAATCTTCAGCGTATCCGCCACTTCACCTTCGGAAAGCTCCAATTCCTTGGCGATTTCCTCGGGCGACGGGTTCACGTCCAAGTCCCTGTTCCAAGACGGCTGGAGATCTTGCCGATCTTGTGAAGCGTGCCGACGCGGTTAAGCGGCAGTCGCACGATACGGCTCTGCTCGGCCAATGCCTGAAGAATGGCCTGGCGAATCCACCAGACGGCGTAGCTGATGAACTTGAAACCACGGGTCTCGTCGAATCGCTTGGCCGCTTTGATCAGGCCGATATTGCCCTCGTTGATCAGATCGGCCAGCGAGAGACCCTGATTTTGATACTGTTTGGCCACCGACACGACGAAGCGCAAGATTGGCCTTAGTTAGTTTTTCCAGGGCCTTTTTATCGCCCTGCTTTATCTTGTCGGCCAGACGCACTTCTTCATCGGCGGTGATGAGAGGAGTCTCCCCGATCTCGCGAAGATACAGATCGAGCGACCGGTCCTCGTCGCGATATTTGAGGGATTGTTTTGCCACGTTGCCTGAGCACTCCTTAGATCAAACGACTCTCTATACATCAACGGCCAGCCATGGCCGATTATTCAAACGTCTTTTTTGTAGCGGCTACTGCCGCAAAATCTTCCGGGCGATAGCGCCATCCGCCTCCTGCACGATGAGCGGAATCCGCGTGGGGTCACCTTCGGCATGGATGGCCTTGACGAACTCTTCCACCGTCGTCACGCCGTTCTTGCCGACTTTCATGATAACCGAACCGGCGGTAATGCCGGCGACGTCTGCTGCGGTCCCCGGGTAAACACTCCAAACGTACAATCCGTCGACCAGTTCCCCGCCAATTTCACGGGCAATTTGAGCGGTGTAAGGGCTCATCTGCATACCGAGGATCACCTCGGTCTGAACCTCTGAACCGCCTCTGTCCGGCGCCTGCGCCAGGCCACTGTCCCGGTCACCAATAACTGTAGTCAGGCTGAGATGTTCCCCCTCGCGGACAACTTCCACGGGGACTGAAGCACCCTGTTTAACTGTTGATACCAGCACCGAAAACTGACTGCTATTGGTAACTTCCTGATTGTTAAACTTAACCACTACGTCGCCCTGGCGTATTCCCGCGCGCTCGGCCGGCGAACCGACAAAGACCGAGTCGATCACAATGCCACGAACCGCGCTCAAACCCAGCCTCTTGGCCAGCCGTTCGTTTACCGGCGACATGTAGATACCGAGCCAGCCGCGATTCACTTTGCCCGTGGCGATCAAGTCTGGGACCACGGCCCGGGCGAGATTGATCGGTATGGCGAAACCGATACCGACCGAAGAACCGGTGGGGCTGGTTATGGCCGCATTAACACCGATACATTCGCCGCGAATGTTAAGAAGCGGGCCGCCCGAATTGCCGGGGTTGATAGCCGCGTCGGTCTGAATGTAGTTTTGATACGACGGTGTCTCGCCGCCAAAACGAAGCGAACTGCGTTCTTTGGCCGAGACGACTCCAACCGTAACGGTTCGATCTAGGCCCTGCTCCGGGAACGGGTTGCCGATTGCAATCGCCCAGTCACCGACATGAATATCTTCCGAATCGCCGAACGGTATGGTCGTAATCTTCTCTTCCGGTTTCACGCGCAGAACCGCCAGATCACTCTCCGGATCGGCGCCGACCAGGGTAGCCTCATAGTCATAACCGGTGGAAGTCCGCACGGTAATCTCCAACGCGTTAGCGATAACATGATTGTTGGTCAAAACGTAGCCATCGTCGCGAAAAAAGAAACCCGAACCGCGCGACATGGCGTAATGTCCACCCCGGAACCACCAGGGGGCCTGATCATCGCGCGTCCTCGCCGAAACATTCACGACCGCGTCGGCCAGCCGCTCGACCACGTCGACAAACGGCGACTGCTGACGGCCATCCTTGTCGACCACCGGATAGGCTCCGGTCTGGGCGATATTGGTCGGAGCCTGGGCCATCGACCGGGTTGACAGATCCAAATTGGACGCAATTAGAACGCCGAGCAGGGTAAAGAGCACCGCCGCCGATGCGTATCCAGCCACCTTGCGGCCGGAAAGGCCTGGCTTCTGAGGGGAGACCAATTGGTTATTCAAAAAACCCACCGAAAAATGTTAGCCTGTTATGATAGTCCTGGCCTAAGTCCGTGTCAAGCGATACTTTTGGACTGCCACTGTATTGTTTCATACAACATAGTACGTGCCGGGCTACTCATATGATACTCTGTTTCTGCACGGAAGTTCGCGGTAAGTAACCTTAACTCCTTATCATTGGGCTTGATAGAACAAAAAATGCACATGAGCTGCGGTCACTCCACCGCCACCGGTGCACTTGCTTGCTTCTGTTGACTTCAGTCGGCCGGGCCACTACTTTGCTCAATATGGGCTCAGACAAGGAACTATACCGGCAGATCCTCACTGCAGGAAAGAGACTTGCCAAGAAGCAACTAGTGGCCGGTTCCGACGGCAACATCTCGGTGCGCCTGGACTCACAACGGATTCTCATCACTCCCTCGGGGCTACCTGTCGACGATCTCGATACCGACGATCTGGTAACCGTCGATTACGACGGTGCGAGCAATCGAGGGCAGATACAAACCATCGTCCGAAATCGCTGCTCATCTCCATTTCTATCGCGAACGACCGGATATTAACGCTGTTGTCCACGCCCACCCCCCCCACGTCACCGCTTTCGCTCTCACCGGTATTGAGCCGGCCTGGGAGTCTCTGCCGGAGATGGTAGTCCTGGTGGGACCGGTAGCTCATACGCCGTATGCCCCGCCCGGCACTCCTCAACTAGGCGAAGTCCTCCGTCCCTTTACGGCTGACCACGATGCGTTTGTTCTCAGTAATCACGGTCTGATTACCATAGGGCGGACTCTTCCGCAAGCGCTATCAAGAATGGAAAATGTCGAGCACGCAGCGCATATTCTCTATCTGACTCAGGCTCTGGGCACTCCTCAGCAACTTCCGGAGGACGAATTGAAACGCCTGGCGGCCTTGAGGCAGACCGTGGAAACACCACCTCAGGTGAAACGGAGGTAGTGACTTGCCGGTACGAAAAGTAGTCATAGACAAGGCCAATCGCATCTATCAGATGCCGCCCGAAGTGAGCGATTTCATCCCAGTCGGGCACAAGTTCTTCGGGCTGGGGCGCACTGATGTCATCGATCTCGCCTCGTTCCAGTGGCCCGTCGCCGCCGACAGCGGCCTGAATCTCCAGCCTGGTGCACTGGCACCGGCCAGTCACGAGCAACTATCTAATCTTCGCGAAGAACTATCCGGATGGCTTGGCCGCACACACGGAGTGAGAATTCTCCCCGACAAGGAGATCTTCATCGGCGGCGGAATATCGACCCTGACGCTTCAGATGACCATGGCCTATATCGACGCCGGCGACGCAGCGTTCGTCCCTGCTGTGGGTGTGCCGCTCTATCGCGCCTGTGTGACCGCCTGTAACGGCCAGCCCGTTGCCTATTCGGTTTCGTCCAAGTCCGATTGGCTGCCAAAATTTGACCGTATCAGCACCAGTCTCGGCCGCGTGGCTCGCCTGCTATTCTTGAATTCGCCCCATAACCCCACCGGGGTGGAGCTGAGCCATAAGGACCTTTCCGAACTGGTCTGGACCGCCGGGCGCCAGAATACTCTTATTGTCAACGATGCCGCTTATGCTTCAATATCACCCCGTCCCCCGGTCTCGCTCATAGCTGTTGTCGGAGGCAAAAAAGTTGGCGTTGAACTGGGATCATTCGCTTATCAGTTCGGCCTGCCATCGCTTCCGTTTGGATATGCGGTCGGGAGTCGCGAAGCCATCAGTGGCCTGGAGAAGACAGCTCGCCTCACCCCGCACTTCCTGCCTTCGGTGGCCGTGAATGCGGCGATTGAGGCGATTCGCCGCCACCCGTCACCCGCGCTGCTGACAATCCGTGATCAAATAGCCAGGTCGGCCGCTGGAGCCACCGAATTGCTCGAGTTGCTGCGACTGGAGCGATCCGGACAAGCCTCGGTCCCTTTCGAATGGGCTCGCATCGAGCGACGGATGCCTTCGACAAATCTTTGTCGCACCTTGTTGCGCCGATTCCGTATCGCTGTGGCGCCGGGTCTGGCGTTCGGCGAAAACGGCGAAGGGTATATGCGCTTCAGCCTGCTGGCCGGACCGGAAGCATATGCCGAAGCCTGCCGTCGAGTGCGCAAAAGTCGACTGGTCAGAACTCCGAGGGAGGAATCATGAAAGATGTCATTCGCCTGGTCGGGCTTACTTTCTACGGTTATCACGGCGTCAGTGCTGCCGAGAAGGAAACCGGCCGACTCTTCGAAGTCGACTGCGAAATTCAAACCGACCTGGCCGCCGCCGGTCATACCGACGATCTGAGCGACACGATTGACTATGGTCAGGTGTATTCCTCTATTAAGGACGCCGTCGAAGGAAAAGCGTATGCGCTCCTGGAAGGTCTGGCCGCCGATTTGGCCGGCATACTGCTTGACAAGTTTCCGATCTACGGCGTAACTTTGAAGATTCGTAAGCTTCATCCCCCGGTGACCGGACCGGCAAGATATATTGAGGTCGAAGTCACCCGGTATCAGGGAGATACTTCGAAACTGGCGACACTGAACTCTGGCTCGACGGAGACCAAATAACCTGAGCACCGAAACGGTCTATATCGCACTCGGATCCAACCTGGGCGACCGGGAATGGTTTCTCAAGCAGGCTCTAAGCCGCCTTAACGAAGTCGACGGACTCGAACTCACGGCGGTTTCGGCCATTTATGTCGGTCCGGCCAAGGAAATGGCCAAGGATTCTCCCTCGTTTCTGAACCAGGTCGTGAAAGGCGAGTATACGTACTCAGCCGAACAACTCCTGACAGCCCTTGAGGAGATAGAGAGTGCGCTGGGACGCGACGCCAAAGGCGAAAAACTGGCCCGGACAATTGATCTGGACATACTGCTGTTTGGTCAAAGCCAAATCAAGACCGACCGCCTGCAAATCCCGCATCGCCGGTTGATCAAGCGGGCTTTTGTCCTCGTACCACTACTGGAGATCGACCCCGATTTGGTTGACCCGGTTTCGGGCAAGCCGCTGTCAGCATCAGCCACAAGGGCCGGTCGGGCCGAGATTGAGGTTTATAAGGACCATGTCCCAAGACAAACTTGAATCAGGCTACATCGCGGTGGAAGGTGTGATCGGGGTCGGCAAGACTTCGTTCGCCCAGATGCTGGCCGAGCGGTTGAGCGCACGGTTGATAAACGAAGAAGTCCTTGAAAATCCCTTCCTGGCGGATTTCTACAAGGACCGCAAGCGTTACGCTCTGTCCTGCCAGCTCTACTTCCTGATATCCCGTTTTCAGCAGCAACAGCAACTGATGGTGCGCGACCTGTTCGCACAGAAGATTGTCGCCGACTATCTGTTCGCCAAAGACGCTATCTTTGCTTCGGTTATCCTGTCGGAACGCGAGTTGACTCTCTACAACAAGATCGCTCCGACGCTGTCACGCGACGTTCCCGCTCCCGACCTGGTGATATATCTACAGGCGTCTACAAGAGTGCTTCTGGACCGCATCCGCCGGCGGAACCACCCGTTCGAGAAGCCGATCGATTCCGAATACATCGAATTGCTGAACAACGCCTATGACTACTTCTTCTTCCACTACAGCGACACCCCGCTGCTCGTAGTCAAGACCGATGAGATTGATTTCGTCCACCGTCCGGAACATTTCGATGATCTCATAGATCAGATTTCAAAACCGTTGGCCGGCAAGAAATATTACAGTCCCTCGTCGGGTCAGGCCCAGTCCGAGAGTTAATCCATGTCGGTAATAGAAAAGCGTGACAAGATAACCGTCCATACTATCGTGCGGATGAAGAAGCATGGCGAGAAGATCGCCGTGTTGACAGCCTATGACTATTTCACCGCCCGTCTGCTCGACGAAGCCGGTATCGATATCCTATTAGTAGGCGATTCCGCGGCCAACGTGATTCACGGGTATGCTTCCACCCTGCCGATCGGGATGGATGTCATGGTCAGTCACACCGCCGCGGTGGCTCGCGGACGAACCCGGGCGCTGGTAGTCGCAGACATGCCGTTCATGTCGTATCAACCTTCGATCGAAACCGCCGTTCGAAACGCCGGACGATTCCTCGCCGAAGGCAACGCCGAAGCTGTTAAGATCGAAGGCGGTCTCGAAATGGTTCCGACCGTGCGGCGTCTGATCGAATGCGGTATCCCAGTGATGGGTCACCTAGGGTTGACGCCTCAGTCTATCAATCGCTTCGGCGGACCAAAGGTCCAGGGCAAGACGGATAAGTCGCGCACTTACCTGATGGAGTCAGCGCTGGCCCTTCAAGAGGCCGGTTGTTTCTCGATGGTGCTCGAATTGATGGCGAGTGAAACGGCCGCTGAGATAACTTCCAGCTTGAAGACGACAGCTACGATTGGTATCGGCGCCGGACCTCGTTGCGACGGTCAGGTGCTGGTCATAAACGATATTCTCGGCCTGCGCGAACCGGGTTTCAAACCGCGTTTCGTACGCGAATACGCCGATCTGCCACCGGTGATTTCCGATGCCGCCCGCCGCTTTATCGAAGATGTCCGGAAGGGCGACTATCCGAACGACGATGAATCCTTCAGTAATAAGCAGTCATAGGCATCGACCGACCGGGCTGGGTAATATATGGATAGTCCTACTCAGGCGAATTCTCACACATCAGCAAAATAGAAAGGATAGATCATGCGCATCAAGACTCTAACTCTTGCGGCTGTTCTGATCCTCGCGGCTGCAGCCGCACAAGCACAAGGAGATTCGGCCAAGGCCGGATGGGCCAAGTCATTGGTCACCAATCTGACGGTCACTCAGACCTCATATTCCAACTCCTGGGTGGGAGGCGAAGCCGGTTCGGTCAACTGGGTATGGAATCTCGACGGTACCGCGGAGCGCGCGCTCAGTCCCAAAATTAATCTCAAGTCAACCCTTCGGTTGAAATTCGGGCAGACTCATGCCCAGGATGCTGAAACCAACAAGTGGGCCAAACCCGTAAAATCGACCGACCTGATCGATTGGGAAGACGTCTTGCGCTTCACCCTTGGTGGCGTGGTTGATCCTTATGCGGCGTTCCGTGTCGAGAGCCAGTTCTACGACGGTACCTGGCCGATGAAGAAACTCTACCTGAGCCCGATCAAGTTTACCGAATCGTTCGGTGTGGCGCGTGAATTCTACAAGAAAGACAAACAGACCGTGACGAGCCGACTCGGTCTGGCGATTCGCGAGATCCTGAAACGATCCGTGATTGATACGATTACCCTGGCTACAACTGACTCGACCATCACCGACGGCGGTATGGAATCGGTCACCGATGCGACTCTGAACCTGGCGCAGAACATCCAATACGTCGGCAAACTCTCCATATTCAAGGCGTTGTTTTCATCGGAATCGAACCGCGAGCAGCCGCTGGGAAAGCAAAATGTTGGCGTACACTGGTCGACACCGGATGTTAATTTCGAGAATGCAATTACCGCGTCCGTGACGAAGATAGTCAACGTGAGCCTTTACACACAGCTCCTGTACGACCGTGACATCGATGCTCGTGGGCGGTTCAAAGAGACGCTGGCGCTGGGTTTCACGATTCGGATGATGTGAGCGGGTCTTGATATTAGTAGGTCAGGAGCCTAAGGGCTCCTGACTTACTGTCTATTGTCACGATGTGATGAAAAAAATCATAAGCAGTTCGGCAGGCCGAGCGATGGGCCGGTGATAAACAGATAGTCGATCAACACTGATACGTCGCCAATCGTAATGTCGTCCTTGATCGGGCTTGCTCCCCCCGACTGGTTGATATCCGCCTCGGCCAGGCAAGCCACTGAGGCCGGCGAACCGGATATAAACAGCATATCGATAATAACTGCAATGTCGCCGATGGTCGGTTCGTCGCCACCTTCCCCGTTGGCGTCTCCCACCTGACCGCGGCAGCAACCAAACTGGCAGGCGTCCCCTATCCCGTCGCCGTCCTGATCTTCCTGACCCGGATTAGAAAGTGTCGGGCAGTTGTCCACCGTACAAGTGTTAGCAGGATAGCCGGGATTGCCGAATCCGTCATGATCGGTATCAGTGCAATTGTCGCAGACGTCTCCCAGGCCGTCGCCGTCAGCATCGAGTTGGTCCGAGTTCGACACCCCGGGGCAGTTGTCCCAGGCGTCGCCAACTCCGTCAGCATCGCCGTCGGAACCGGCGCTGACACAACTCTGACCCTGCCAATTGATCGAGTATTCCGATCCGGAGGCACTGACAAAGGATGCGTTCACGAAATTGGCCGAATCGATACAGAACGTTTCCCCGCCGGCCCAGCCGGAAATGCTGAAGAAATACTTCGCAATTAGTTTGGGTTGGGCGCTGAACGGAATTGCGTCCGCCGGGAACCCGCCGCCGCTGCATTGAAAGCGGTTGTTGGCGTTGGAACTGTCCCGATCCGCCTTATAGAGGCCGTAACGGAACATGGAAAAGGACGTTTTCGCCTGAGGAGAAAACACAACCGAATCGAGGTTGAACTTATCGCTGTCCCAGGTAAAGCCTATCGAGGCTCCAATTATGGCTTGAGCGTCGTTGAAAAAGTAAATCTCGACCGTGGCTTTGTGATCTACTCCGAGACGTGGCTGCGACACAACCGCCGTTACCGAATCGGCCGCTCCTAGATCGAGAGGGTCCTGAGCGGCACATACCGTAGAGCCGCACAAAAACGGAACGATTAGTATGGGGAGGAACCAGAGTTTACAATGAAATGTATTCGACATATTCTCAATCGGACCGGCGAGTACTTTGATTCAATATACGAGGTAGATCGGTTTTGTCAAATAGAGGTATGTGCTTATTCGGGTGGCCGAGGCGAGTCTCCCGGCCACCGCTATCGACAGGGTAATCAATTGCGATTCAGTGAACTCGTCACGGGCAAACCAGACAATTTGGCCAATTCACTTCCAAGCATTGTGAAATGAACAGGCAATCAATAATGCTGGCAATATCCCCGATTGTTATGTCAGCACAGGTGGGATTACATCCGCCCGATTGATTGAAATCGGCCTCCGCCAGACACACGATGTTGGAGGTCGGGCCGCCCGCAATGCACTGACCGGTAATGAACTTTGCGTCAATCATCACGCTAATGTCCCCGATCGTGGGTACATCGCCTCCGATACCGTTCGCATCGCCAAGCTTGCCGACGCAACAAGGTCCGGCCGGCTGGCATTCGCTGATCTGCACGTTGAGGATACATGGATACTGAAACGTACCGCAGTAGGGGCATAGACCGGCAGCTACGTCACTTATCGTGGCTTCTCGGCCGATCACCTGCACGAGATCCCCGGGAACAAAGGCCCCATAGTTATCCAGCCAGTGGAGGTATCCGTCCGAGGCACGGAACAAAAAACACCCGCCCTCCGTAGCACCTTCGACAACTCCGCAACCGAAATTCACCTGGGCACACACTTGACTACACATCAAGAGCATGCAGACCACACCCAGCGCTTTGACTAGAAACATACCTGTCTCCTTTCGGACGCACATCGAATCTGGCGGAAAGAGCGAGCAAAAGACGGGCAACTCGTCCTATCCATAACTTATAGTACGGTCCACGTTCATGCAACTGTTTTTTGGTGGATGCGACCGGATGAAGGCTATTTGAAGGCACCGACAAGGATGAGAACTACGATGATAATCGTAATCAAAGCCACCGCGCCTCCGACGATCATCCAGTTCGGCGGGGTCTTCTTGATCGGCTCCGGTGCAGCTACAGGAGCCTGGGCACGACGCAGGGCAATCTGACGGCGTTGGTTGAAGTCTTCGTAGTCGAGCAGCATCTCGCTCATATTAGTGTAGCGCTGCGTCACCCGAACGGCCAGCAGTTTGGTGAGAATCTTCTGAATCTCATCCGGAATCTGGCCAGATACGTCGTCCAGCCGAAGATTATGAGCTGCATCATAGGTCGGGTTGCGACCGGTCATGAGCTGGTGCAGGATGACACCGGCCGCATAGATGTCGCCCTGGCGCGAGGCTTTTCTTTCGGGCGGACTGTACCAGTTCTTCTTGCCGTTGGCATCGAAATGCGCCGGGAACCCGAAGTCACTGACCTTCACCACGTCTTCGGCGTCGAAGAGTATATTCGACGGCCTCAGGTCGCCGTGGATGACGTTATTCTTGTGGGCGAAATCGAGACCGGCCGCTATCTGCAAACCGATGGTCATCGCCTTCTCCCAGTCATACCGCCGCACCATGCGCTCGGCCAGTGATCCACCCTGCGCATAGTCGCTAACCACTACCGTATGCTTGAGGTCGCCCCCGGTACCGAGCACGTTGATAATATTCTTATGCTTCAGAGTAGAAAGCAGCTTGGCTTCCTTGCGGCCGGTTTCGCCCTTGTTGTGCTTCTTGATGACATAGAGCCGCTTGCTGACCTTGTTTTCCACCAGGATGGTGGACGACGATTTGTTCTCTTTGATCGTATCCAGGTACTGACAGTTTCCGACGAATGATTCGACATCCGCCACGGCGAATTCCGAGGTCTTCTTCTGGGTCGTCCCGCCGCCGATGGCGTTCAGAATGGCGTTCTTGAGGTCAGCCGCCGACTGGAATCGGTCTTTCGGCTCCTGGGCCAGGCATCTCTGAATGATCGTGTCATACTCGATCCCGATCGCATTATCGAGCTCGGACGGCATCTTGAACCTTCCGAGCGGTTTCTTCCCGGTCAGAATCTCATAGATGATCACGCCCATGGCGTAGATGTCGGTGGTCTGATCGACATTGGTCGTGCTGATTTTCTGCTCCGGCGACATGTAGGCCAGCGTCCCCATGACCAGATCCGACCCGGTCACTTCGCCGTCGCCCGGTCCGACTATCTGCGCGATACCGAAATCGGCAACCATCGGATTGCCTTCGCGGTCCACCAGAATATTGGCCGGCTTGATGTCTCTATGGATGACCCCGTTCTTGTGAGCGTAGTCGAGCGCCTTGCATACCTGAGCCACCATCTCCAGCTTGGTGCGACGCGGTATCTTGGTGGAGTCGATGACTTCCCTGAGAGAAGTGCCATCGACATACTCCATCACGAAGTAGTAACGATTGCCGGCCTTCCCCTTGTCGATGACATGCACGATGTTGGGATGGTTCAGGCGGGCGATCACCACCGATTCCCGCTCGAAACGCCGCAGGACTTCGGGATCGTCACAGAACTTGGAGAACAGGATCTTGATGGCGACATCGCGATTGAGCGACTCCTGGCGAGCCCGGAATATTTCCGCAATTCCACCCTGGCCGACTTTGCCGGTCAGGACATACGGGCCAATCTTGACTTCCTTAGTCTGTAATGGTGCTGCCTGGGTCATTCTTTCTCCAAGTGTTCCCCAAAACGAAACGGGGACAGCCTTTAACGGCTGTCCCCGTGAATATCGGCATCTTGAGCTGGTTCGTTTATTTGAGCAGCAGCATTTTCCTGGTTTCAGCTCCACCGTCATGGCGCAGGCGATAGAAGTAGATGCCGGACGGCTGCTTAGCGCCTTCGAACTGGGCCGTATAAGTTCCGGCCTCGCGACGTCCATCAAACAGGGTGGCCACTTCCTGACCCAGGATATTGAAAACCTCAAGCTTTACATTTCCGGCCTTCGGCAGAGAATACCTGATCTCGGTACTCGGGTTGAACGGATTCGGATAGTTCTGCTCCAGAACAAAATTGGTCGGCAAGGTGGAACTGCCGTCACCGGTTTCCACATCGGTCGGCGATGTGATTTCTATACTTCCGGCGGTGAAAGACGGGAGGTATACGCCGGTGCCGGTATTGTCGGAGATGTCGATTCGAGTGTAGAAGTGGCTATCGCCGCCGATCAAAGAGTCGACATAGATCGAATCAATCGTGACTCGCTGCATCGGTGCGCCCGCCGCCACGCTGAAATGAAGCACGGCCATGACGCCGTCGGTGAAGGTCGCTGCCGGTAACGGGGTTACAATTTCGTTCGGCAAGACGGTGATACGCACGGTGCGCGCGGTGTTGTCGATAATCGAGTAGAGAGAGAAATTGGAATTCCAAACCGTGCCGCTCAGTTGTAACAGAATCCAACGTAAGGGCCGAGCTTGAATATTTGAGCGGAAGAGTCATCGCCGAGATGGCTATGTTGTTATTCCGCAGCCAGACACCCACGGTCACCGATTCCGCCGGACGGGCTTTCGCCGAATCGACGGAAACGATGCCGGAGTAGGCAGCGTTACGCAGCGCCGGGACCGGCGACAATCGCCATGGTCGTCAGCACGAACAAAATCGTTAAAGCTCTTTTCATATCACTGTATCCTTTCGCATTGCGCGAGACCTGATTTCTTAACTAGTTGTCCGACAATGCTGAATCCTCAGCCGGGGATGGTCAGCGCAAAGGGCGTGCCGCCGACAGACGATCCCGAGCTAAAGGCTTCTGGTCAGGTTCGCTGGAAAGGCATATCCAAGTAATCGTTTGTTTACAAACAGGTTAGAACATGAAGTCGGACCATGTCCGACTTCTGAACAGCTTTATTGGTTATACCGACGAGCAGCAGAATGTTGCAGGAATTTTCGCAGCCGCATCGACAGTCCGAGCGGATTACTCCGCTCGGACATTCACGAAGATCGTCTGCCCGAAGCGCCAGACCAGGAGAATCACTTCACCGCGCTGGCCGGAGTCAAGCTCAGCCATCACGCGCGTAAATTCTTCCACCGATCCGACGGCCTTGTCGTTCACACGCTGGATGACATCCCCCGGCGCCAATCCGGAAATGTCGGCCAGTCCACCCGGTTGCATGGCCGTGACAACCACACCGTTGAGCGAGTTCTGCTCGACATTGAAATCAACGAAGTCGGAGAAGACCAGATTGCGGACGGTCAATTCGTACGGCTTGTATTCGTAATCGGCGGCATCGGACGCCGACAACGGAGCGGCCGCCATAGTTACCTGCAAGCGTAAGCGTGTCCAATGTTTCACCTGCCTGACGCAGCACTTGCAAGTCCACCTTCGTACCGACACCCAGGCTGGCCACCTGACGCTGGAAGGCGCCGAGCTTGTCTTCGCGATCCACCTCAACGCGTTTACCGTCGACTACCTTGATGATGTCCCCGACCTTCAGACCTCCGGCGTCGGCGGGCGAACCCGGGAACAACTTCATTGACAATTATTCCGCCCGGTGTTCCGGTCTTGAGAAACTCGGAGATATCCGGAGTAAGCGATTGCATGGTGATTCCGAGCCACGAACGGGCTGCCTGACCATGTCGCGGCGGGTTGGTGATCAGAGTCTCGAGACGGTCGGCGGTAATCACGCCGAGCATCGGTATGCTCATCTGCTGGTATTCATTCCCCATCCCGGACATGTCGGACCCGCGTCCGGTCGGGTCTTCGAGTTGTCCCAAAAGGCCCACCGGGTTGAGACGCGCATCATAGAGCACCGCGCCGTATTCTAACGGGCTGAAGCCGACTGTCAGCGGGAATTTCTCCGGCGTCGCTATGATCGCCGAAATCATGGCAATATCCGTACCCAGCGGTGGGTCGACAAATTCCGGCAGAAGCACCAGCGCCGCCATCCAACTGCCCACATCGAATCGGGTCGGCTTGACAAACCTCACAGGAGTAAATTTCCGATCGGCGCCCGTTATCAAGGCGAAACCAAAGCCGGTGTAACTATCCAAGCCGACATACTCAGCAGTGTATTCCTTGTGATCAAGTGTCGTGACCTGAATGCGCTTGGGAGTTGAGCGAAACGTGAAGCCTCCTGTTGACATGAACGGATTTTCTTCGCTCAGAAAGCCGCCGTCAAAGACGATGAGGCCATCCTCACGAACAACCGTCCCGAGGATTCGCTCTTCCCGCTCGTTGACGTCGGTCCCGAATGAGTACTCTACCTTGATGTCGAGAACGACCGTATAGGGCGAGCTCTGTTTGAGCAGGCGCTCGAAATCAAATTCCTGAGCTTCAAGGTTTGGAACGGCCGCCGATACGACTACGGCCGCGGCCAGTATTGCACCGGTGAGGCAACTTGATATGGTATATCTTCTATTCATGGGGTTGCTCTTCCCCTCGTTTTTCGAGATTGATGACAGCAAACCGTGTGGCGCCATTGCGACGAACGGTCAACATTATCTTTTGGGTACCGGCGCTTCGCAAGGCATCATAACGGGTCTTGAAAGTTTCGAGATTGTCCAGCGACTCGCGGTTGATTGACTGGATGACATCACCCTGATTCAACCCGCTCAGGTCAGCCGGGCCGATACGCTTGACCCCGGTAACGAACACCCCCGTTGAATCGCGAAGTTGGTTGGCGATCTGCATCTGGCGGGTAATGTCGCGAACGGTCAGACCCCATTCGGAGCATTCGAAATCTTCACCCTGAAGCTGGCCCAAGGGACGTGTCACCAAATTCACCACGCGCTCCTGCTCGTTACGCATGACCTTCAGGCTGATCGACGTGCCGGGAGGCAGACTGGCAATGCCGTTATAGAACGCCGGGAGTTCTTCGACAAACCGCGCCGAAACCGGGCGGCCATCGACTTCGAGAATTATATCACCCGCCATCAGACCGGCTTCGGAGGCCGGCGATCCGGGATCGAGCGATGAAATCAGGACGCCTCGATTACGGTCGGTCCCGAAATAGTTTTCCATTTCCTGCAAGGCCTGGGCGGTAACGCCTATCCAGCTTCGAGTGACATGACCGTCCTTGAGAATCGCCTGAGTCGCATGTTTGACGACATTGATAGGAATCGCGAAACCCAGGTTGTTGGCCATGAAAGTCGCCCGCGAGTTGATGCCAATTACCCGGCCGTCGAGATCTACCAGAGGTCCTCCCGAATTGCCGAAATTGATCGCGGCATCGGTTTGAATCCACAGGTTGAATCGCCCGGTCTTCTCGCCGGTGGGCAAACGGTACTCATCGGAAAAGTACCTGTCCTTGGTCGAGATGACACCGGCCGAAACCGACCGAGCCAGGGCCAAAGGCGAACCCATCGCTAATACCTGCTGCCCTACCTGAATCGAATCGGAATTGCCCAGCTCGGCGGCTTGAATCTTCCCGTGATACCCTTCGAGCCGCAATTTGAGCACAGCAACATCGGTCGACGGATCACCGCCGATGTAGTCCGCGGGCAACTGCTCGCGGTCGCTTAATGTGCAGAAGATTCGTTTTGATTTCCCAGCCACATGGTAGTTTGTGACTATGTATCCAGCGGTATCAAAAATCACACCTGAGCCGACCACCGCCTGCTTCTTCATTTCACCGGTACGGTAGTCTTCCACCACCGGCTGGATATGCACCAGGGCGGGGAGAACCCGATCCCGGGCATGATAAACTTGCTCCTGATACGTAGATGCCTGCGCGCCATATTGAAACAACGTCAGGAACATCAATAAACCGAAAATAACTCGCTTCATGTCCTTCCTCTCATGCGGGGCTTCACCCGGATGCTTCACGACTTCCAGAGCGTACGAGCCTTCAACTCGAAGGTCAACAACAGATATCACACCCCTCGGTTCCCTGCAGCCTTATACCCGGTTGATAGCATAGCGGGATTAGAAAAACCTCCCCGGAATGGGACGGTGATCGTCGTTGGAGGTACGATCTTAACGTTTGGCGTATATGGCAATCGATCCCAGAGCGACATCGGCCGTGATGACCACCCGGTTGCTCGCATCATTGAAGTTGTCGGTCTCCCAGGCGCCGCGATGCGTCTTATTCAACTCCAGTCCGTGAAAGTCGAGACTCGATAACCAGCCGTCGTCACCCTCGACCATAAGCGCCACCCCTTCCGGCAGGATGACATCCATGGAGCCGATTCCTACACTGATCTCGATTTCCGTCTCGCCTTTGATTTCGCCGCGAAGGTCAATTTCGCAAGACCCCGCCCCAACGTCGAAACTCATTGAGTGGGCGTTAGCGGCGGCCAGATTTCTGATCTCTAAAGACGAGGCTCCGCAATCGACTGACAGCTCTTTCATAACAGTCGGATTGGGTTCGGAGAAATCGATTTCCAGGGAGGCGGCGCCGATATCCATGCTGAGCGATGTCAGGGGTATGCCGCCGAAATCCATCTCGGCGTCACAGGCGCCAATGTTCATGCTGACAGATGTGGGGTATCGCTTGGAAAGCTGCAGTGTCCATTCGTTATCGGAGTCGTTGTCCGACCAGTTGCGGCGGCGTTCACTTTCCAGATTGACCACGCATCGGTCATTTCTCATAGTCTTATCGATATTGTAGCGGACACTGCGTGGGGTGTAGTAGATATCAATTCTTGCCAGGTCGGCGATGTCGGCCGGGACAACTTCAATCGTGCCGGCTGAGAAATCGAGCTGCAGGTCAACGGACTTACAGTCTTCAGAGGAAACAACCTCTTTTACCTTCTCAGGCTCCTGGGCCAAGAGAGGTCCGCAAGACAGCAGGCTGATCGCCGCCACAAGCCGAACACATCTGCAAGAATTCATATACCTCTTTTCAGGGTCGGAGACGTACTCCGCCCAAGGCAATTTACTGCTTTCAAACCGAAAATGTTTCAGTTTTCAGGAAGGTTATTCGGGCCGGTCTCGGGGCGACCAAGCGGCTCCACTCCGGAACGAGGTGGCGGCGTTCTGGTAGTGAAATGCGTCGGAGCTTCCGGTATGGGGGGCGGGGCCGGCGCGGGCGCCGGTTCATGCCACCGCGAAATCGCAGATCGACGACTCACGTAGGTCCGCGAACCAAAACGGGTCAGGACAGCCGAGCCAATCCCCACCAGCAAGGGATAACATGTTACTAATATCGAGATTACCAACAGCCAGACATCCAACCCGCCGGCTCGATAGGCCGGATCATCAGAGCCCCAGGCAATAGCCGTCAAAGCCCATAATCCCATATACAGTGCAATTCCAACCACTGAGCCGATTCTGAGATCGGGCTTGCCGAGTCCCGTGACGCGTGCCCAGATCGTCTGCAATTTGAACCCGACGGCGCACATCCCGACCGCGAAAGCCACGAAATAGGCCAGGGGAACGGCCCAGACGACGAGGAAGCCGACAATCGTGACACAGACTACAAACACGATGGCCGGCAGGAGGAATACGAAGAGTAAGCCTATCAATGTCGATCGAGTCGGATGCTCGATGATGCAGCCGGTCATGTTTGTCAACCGTTGTGACGCCAAAGCAGCCGAGAGGAACGCCACTATGGCCAGGGCGAGCGTAAATCCGAATACTACCCATAAACCCGCTTTGGAGAAACTGGACGCAATCAGGTCTCCTGGAATCTGATAGGCCGGTGTCTTGATCACTTCTCCCAGGACCCGTCCGCCGGGGCGGACTTCCACCTCAGGAGCTTCGACGTTGCCATCCACCTGGCCAGTTGAAGTAATCAGGACGGCTCTGTTGAGCGATCTGACGTTTCCCTTGACCCACCCGTTGACCGAGACACGGCTGTAGGCGACGATATCTCCATCGACGTATTCGTCTGTCTTGACATAGACTGCGGATAGGGCCGGGTTATCGACTTTCTTGAGCTCGGTGCACCGAACTTCGACCGGAGGAGCCTGCTCTTCGGGAGTACCTTCCGAGCGTCGCACCGTTCCAGCCTCAGCCGGCGCAGAGACAAATTGCAGCTTGTCGAAATCGTAGGCCCAGCGACCGCCCGATCTGTCGTAGGCGATAGCACCCTCAGCCGTCAGCTCGATTTCGACAAATGTCGGTGTCTCACTGGATGGCCGAACGCGGGTGGAATCGGACGTAGAATGCTTGGCAGAAGTGATTGAGTCCTGGTCTTTTTGGGCATGGAGAGGACCGACCGCGAGCGCGGAAAGAACTGCGAATATGAGCAGCGTGGCTGAACGAAGCCTCATCGTTACACCGGTCCTATGTGTAAACGGCTATTAGAACTGAGCAACAGTCACATCACCGGACACCGAAGTCAAGTTTATCTTTACACCGCCGAACCCAAAGGTGCCCTCTACCTGTTTGCGCGACATCGACTTGATCGTAATTGGCATGTCTGTCTTGATATCGCCCGTCTGTGATTCTATTCGTAAATCGCCCGAGGATGTTTCCGGAATCATCAGTCTAATATGCCCGCTCTCGGTTGCAACGAAGCAGTCGCGGGCACTGTTGAGATTGGTCTGTATATCGACGTCACCCGACTGCGTGGTCAAATCGAGGGCGCCTTCGTCCTGTCGGATAGATATTCCGGCTGTGGACGACTTGATCCGGATATCCCCTTCCACGAACTTCAAATCGATTCGCCCAAAAGTCTGGCGAACATCGACCGTACCAAACAGGAGTTCACCGGTCGTAAAGCCGGAGAGATTCTCGACCTTCACCGAACCTTCGATACTGAGCAGCTCAATTTCCGAAGCCGAACTGCGAACATCAACATCTCCCACTATATGATCGATCTTAATCTTGCCGCCCGTGTTGATGATGGTGACTTTGCCGCCGACCGGAATCTTGATGTCCCAATCAACGTTGCCATAGGCATCGTCGCCGCCTTTACCCAGAACTTTGGACCAGAAAGTCCGGGAGTTGTTCTTGAGGCGCAGGTAATTCGCGGTGACTCCCACCTTCTTATCATCCTTGGCAACCCGGATCTCGATATGATCTGCCACCAACTGGGCTTCATCGAGAGTTGCCGCGTTGACGCGCTTGCGGGCGTCGATCACGAGACGATCGTCCTCGCTCTGAACCACTGAGACGTCCCCGCTTACAAACGATAGCGTCAATTGGGCGTCCGCTCCGATATTGAGAATCTTCTGATAGTCAAACGAGAAGTCCTCGGCCCCGGCGTTCGGGATGAACGCGGCCGTGACCAATAGAAGACCTGCCCATATCGTGTAACGACAGTTGCGCATACTCTAGTCCTTGCGGGAAGTCGGCCGCTCAAACGTTTCGGAGCTTCCGTTTCAGTAGTTCACGGGCTCGGAAAATGCGGGCTTTGACGGTCCCGACCGGTATGCCTAATAAGTCGGCTATTTCCTCGTAGGATTTATCGTCCTTGTGACGATAAACGATGACTTCCCGATACTTATGCGGCAGGGAGTCTATGGCAACATCAATGGAAATGCGCTGCTGCTTGCGCACCAAGACGAGTTCCGGATTGTGGGTTTCATCCGGAACCTCGATTTCCATCTGTCCGTCCCCCGTTTCCACGGGTGCATCCAGGGAAAGAGCCTGAATTCGCCGCTTCCGAAGGTGGTCGATCGAGGAATTGGCGGCGATCTTGTAAAGCCAGGTTGAAAAGCGGAATTCGGACCGATAAGACGCCAGCGACGAGAACGCTTTCATAAACGTTTCCTGGACCAGATCGCGGGCTATTTCGTCGTTATGTACGATCCGGTTGACAATATGGAAAACGGCAGCCCGATGGGCTTCCACCAGTCGGGTGTAGGCCTTCTGGTCACCGGCCAGGGCAACAGCAATTATCGTGGATTCGTCGTCGATCAAGTCTCTCTCACTCTGAAAAGACCGGCTATCAATCTAAGCTCGCGTTGCACAGACATTTAAGATACCAACTCCAAATCCAATTGGCAACCAGGCAAACTAGGCTGTTCTGATGCCGGCGACTATGCCTGCGGATGTACGAACGGACGGATTTGTACTCGTTCCGAGAAACATGGAATGACCAAATTCTTAATCATATCCCGGCCGGATTCGCTGACCAAACCGGAAACAATGCAGCATCTCAGTATTAATTCATGCCGATTGACGGAAATGTTTTCGCGATTCCCTAACATATTCAAGAATTGCACATTCGTCGCCTCCACAACCGCTTCGTTTGGTCTTTCACCTTGAAAATACCCGATTGGCCGCCGTTAAAGGGAGAAAGGGACGACCGAGCATAGACGCGAAGACAGCATGATTTACGACTATCCGCAATACTACGAGGTAGCTTTTTCCTTCCGGGACATTCCCAAGGAAGTGGCTTTCATGTGCCGGTGCATGGAGCGCTACTCCCGGATCGAGGTTCGCCGCGTCTTTGAAGTCGCCTGCGGCTTTGCCCCTCATGCAGAAGAGTTGATTGGCCGGGGCTATTCTTACTGCGGCCTGGATAACAACCGCAATATGCTCGACTACGCCGTGGCGAAATGGCGGCACCTCGACTCGAGACCGGAATTTGTCGAGGGCAACATGATCTCTTTCGAAACGTCGAAAGAAATTGACTTTGCTTTCGTAATGCTCGGGTCACTCTACCTCAACGGCCTGCCGGAGATGACTTCCCATTTCGACTCGATGGCCCGCTGCTTGAAGAAAGGGGGGCTCTACTTCCTCGACTGGTGTGTACAGTTCGAAGATCCGCTGAAATATGCTGATAATAACGCCGTCACCTACGAGCGGGACGGCATCTCGGTCGAATCCCGGTTCAACATCCGCCTGGTCGACGCCTCGCAACAGATGTATGAAGAGGTCTGGACGCTGGACGTCAACGACCGGGGACGCCGTCGCAAACTGCAGATGGTCGAGCGCAATCGCGCGATCAGCCCCAATGAATTTCTTGCCTTTATCCGCAACCGGAGCGATTTTGAATTGGTGGGCTGGTGGAAAGACTGGGATCTGGAGCAGCCGATTACTGAAAACGCATCTGTCGTCCGCCCGGTAGCCCTCTTGCGACGTGTTTGATCGGTCTGCAAATTCTCCCGACTACCGAGTTTGTCCCCACCATAATTCTACGGCCGCAGGCAGAGCAAACTACGTCGATTAGAATCCCTTTCGACTCAGAGACGTATAAGAATTAATGCACCGAACCCTTGTCATTCTCATAGCCTTGGCGGCGATCATATTTGCGGCTAACCTGGGCTGCCACAAAGATCCCTTGTCCTCGCATATACCCGACGTGGTCAATACGCAGGACAACTTTCATTTCCAGATGCAGGACGTCAAGAATCACGATACTACACTGGTCTATTTCTGGCACATGCTGGGAAGCGCCGCCAACATCGACCAGGCGGCCTCGATCAAGGGCGGACGGGTGGCGGTGACGGTTGAAGATTCCGCCTACCAGATCAAGTATCAGACCGATCTCAAACAGACCGGGGCCTTTACGACATCTTCGGGTACGCCCGGCTGGTGGCGAATAACATTCGTCTTGACGGATTTTTCGGGAATGATCGATTTTCGCGCCATGCGGCACTGAAGAATTTCAAAGCAGATTATCAACGACCGGAGATGGTTGTCGGCTTGTCCGCGGTCTCCGGCTCGATTTCATTGAACAGCCAGTTCAGACCGACCTCTTCCCAATCAGGTACGCTTGACGCATCGATATAGCGTTCAAACTTGCCGATACCGGTTTCGCCGCCGATTCGTCGAAATTGCGACGCCGTAGCCGGGCTGGACAGGATGACCACCGACCTCTGCATGCCCTTGCTGCGATATAGCGCCTGTCCTTCGATCATAGGAATCTGGGCGTCTTGATCGAGCGGGATCAGCGTTCGCATATCGACGAAGACATAGAATTCATCTTCCTGGGCGGCGAGAACTTTTCGCGACTCCTCGAGCCATCGGGTCATCTCTGCAGCGTCGATGGAACCGCCAAAAGTGAGCCTGAAGCCCCAGTGAGTTTTCTCGATCTGATACATACGACTGTCCCTGATTACCTGAACTTAATCAAAATATCGTCAGAAGAGACACGCTTCATGAGCCCGACCGCCTGTTCCTGGACGTATCGACTTCGCTTCAGGCAGACGGTCGGAAAACAAAATGGGGCTGCCGACCGACTCGGCAACCCCGTTACCCCACGCCCTGGACCGGGGCTTAGTTGTATGCCAGAAGGTACAAATCGTTGACCTTGTCCCAGTTAAGGACATTAAAGAAGGCTTCGATGTACTCCGGACGGCGGTTTTGGTACTTGAGATAGTAAGCGTGTTCCCAGACATCCAGCCCGACTATGGGGGTCTTGCCCGCCGATAACGGGGAATCCTGATTGGGTGTCGAGACAATCTCGAGCTTGCCGTTCGACCAGACCAGCCAGGTCCAGCCGCTTCCGAACACGTTGACGGCAGCGGTCGAAAACTGCTGCTTGAATTGTTCGAACCCGCCAAATTGATTCTTGATGGCATCGGCGGCCGGCCCGGTGAAGGTAGTCCCCTTAGCCAGAATGTCCCAGAACAAATTGTGATTGGCGGTCCCACCGCCGTGGTTGCGCACCGCGGTCCTGATATTCTCCGGAATTGAACTTAGATCCGAGATCAACGCCTCGGCCGATTTGGATTCCAGACCCGGATGGCCCTGCAACGCGGCGTCCAGCTTGGTGATGTAGGTCTGATGATGCTTGGAGTGATGAATTTCCATGGTCTTGGCATCGAAGTACGGTTCTAGCGCGTCATACGCGTACGGCAATTTAGGCAAAGTGTGTGACATATCAGTTTCTCCATTTCATCGGCCGACTTGTACGGTCGAGCCGTAATTCAATCTTTCACAGATTCATAAACGTCCCGGCCGAAAAATGTTCCCCTAAAATAGATATCATGGCTCCAATTAACCCCGAACGCCCGACCAAACAAAGAGTTGAGTCCGGAAAGAGCCGGGCGTATATTGCCAAACCGATGAACCACAAGAACTATACCCTCGCCTCTTATTGTTCGTCGCCCGCCTGGGGCGGGCTGGAAATGAACGTCCTGCGGTTCCTTCAATGGATGAAACAGCGCAGTTGGAATCTCGTCTTCTACGGCGATCCCAACACTCGACTGTATCAGGAAGTCTCTCGGTCCGGTATCAGAACGGCGCCGGTAACTACGCGCCTT
The DNA here is from genome assembly GCA_963735035.1 of uncultured candidate division Zixibacteria bacterium. Lineage (GTDB taxonomy): Bacteria > Zixibacteria > MSB-5A5 > GN15 > FEB-12 > JAGGTI01. The sequence continues at coordinate 41,603 of CAVTJJ010000006.1, read as the reverse complement.
CGCTCCGGCGACCTTGTAAACGCCTGGCGTCTGTCGCGACTCGCCCGCCGCGACGGTGCCCGCTGGCTGGTGGTGCATCGCAGTCCCGATATCTTCATGGGGGTGTTTGCCCGGCTCTTTTCGCGCGGTCGCCTGCGCTTAATCTATTCGCAGAATATGCACATCGGGAAGGACAAGAAAGACCCCTATCATTCCTGGCTGTATCGCCGCATCGACGCTATGGAGACGCCTCTGAAATGGCTCGCCGACCGGGTTCTTGAAAAGACCACCCTCCCCCCGGAGCGGCTGCACATTCTGCCGCGGGGAGTGGAAATCGACACATTTACTTCATTGCGCCCGTCGCGCGCAGAGGCTCGACAGCGTCTTGGATTGCCGACCGATCAAGTGGTCCTTGGAGTGGTCGGACGGATCGACCCAAAGAAGGGCCAGGACATCGCGATTGAGGCCCTGGCGCAACTCGGTCGACTGGGGTATCGTCCACATCTGCTCCTGGTCGGGGATCAGAGCCACAACGAAGGGGACGAATTCGACGCCCATGTACGCCAGTTGGTGGTCGTCCATCGTCTGGTGGACCAGGTTCATTTCCTTCCCTTTCGCGAGGACATCGAATGGATCTACGCCGCGCTGGACGTCTACCTGATGACTTCGAAGTCGGAATGCTACGGCATGGTGACGCTGGAAGCGCTGCTGTCCGGATTGCCGGTTATTGGAACCAGAGACGGGGGCACCATCGACCTGATACTGCCCGGACAAAACGGCCTGCTCGTACAACCGCGCCACGTCGGACAACTGGTTACGGCCATTAGAACGTTCTTAGACGATCCTGAATCGGCCCGACGGATGGGGAAATTCGCCCGTGAAGATGCGATGACCAAGTTCTCGCACGTTCAACAGTGCGAAGCGTGGGAGAAGCTTCTGGCAGATCTGGCCTGAGTCGGCAACCGCGACATCAGAGACAATTAGGCAGCGGCTTTGCGGTGATGAACAAGTTGTCGATCAGTACTGAAATATCTCCAATCGTAATATCATCACACGTTGGATTTGTTCCGCCCGACTGGTTGACGTCGGCTTCCGGAAGACAAGACAAGATGCCGGTACAGCTTCCAGAAATGAACTTGGCGTCTATAAGCGCGGAGACGTCGCCGATCGTTGGTTCATCGCCGCCAATACCGTTGGCATCGCCCACCCGACCATTGCAGCAACTGACCGCGACATCGGTATAGAAATACCCGTTTGTCAAACTGGGTCGGTAGGTAAGACTGCTGCTGGTAAATTCCGGCGAGTAAGAAGCATAGTCTGTAAACGGCACGGTATTCATACCCGCCGGACTGGCCGGGGCCGTGAACCAAAGCGAAAGCACGGTCCCTTCGCCCGCGGCCAGGGGAGCCTGACTGCCAGCGGAGAGAATAATCGTCGCACGCTTATTGGAGACATCCATGGAAAGCAATGAGGCCTGATCAAAGTATGAGGTTCGGGCTGAAGCTACTGAGAACGAATCATACCTGAGGTTCCAGGAACCGCTCCAGCTGAATGGGATAATCATCTTGTTAAGAGTCAGGTAATTACGCGCTGCCACGTCCAAACGCACCGGTCCGCCCGACAACAGGTGAACCGCCGCCCCGGCCAGTGTGTCGGCGTAGGCCGAGACCAGGTTGGGGCAAATCTTGACCAGATTGCCGGAAGCGGTATTGACCGTCAACTTGACAGTGAAGCAGCCGGGTTGATCGTACAGATGAATCGGATTCATTTCGGTCGACGTTTCCCCGTCGCCGAAATCCCAGGTGCAGCCGATGACCGTTTCGCCGGGCGTGTTCGACTGGAATGAAGCGGTCAGAGGCGCCGGACCAAAATCATTCGTGACGGAAACTTCAACCGGACGATAGTCGATGTAGCATGCGGCGTACCCTACCTGGCAGCAGCCGTAGGCAATCTTCATGTAGCCGCTTTCGCCCCAGGAGGTACCCCACGAGTTGCGCAAAATCCACACGCCGTCGGTGCCCTGAGAATCGTCCCACCCCATCAGTACGACCGCGTGGTTGATGGGATCGTTGGTGCACATGTTGAATACGCCACTATGGTAACCCTGGAAGTAGCTATTGGCGGCGATTGACACCGAGATAGGGCCGTATTCCATTATAGCCTGCTTCATCTGTTCAATGCCGGCCACCGAGCCGCCATCGCCTATGTACGCCCAGGTCTTAATGTTATAGTGATGCGGGTAAGGACAATTACACGCGGTCACACGGCCGACATACGGGAAGTCCGTTTCAAGCACTGCGCCGGTGCCGCCGCAGGCGTCGTTTACCAGGCCGTGATACGAATGGGCATACCATCCACCGTCGCAGTCCCAACCATTGAGATTACAACTCAGCAACCATTGTTCGGACAAATTGACCGATTGACCCTCGCGAATTCTGATCGCACACTCAAGCGCGCCGACCGTGGCAAACGCCCAGCAACTGCCACATCCTCCCTGATTCCTGATCGGAGGAGCACCTGCCGCTGTCCGCCAGTCAAAGGCCGACGGCAGTGATGACGCGGCAATTGAAGGTATTGACTTGAAATTCGCACCCGACTTCCAGTCGGCCGGTTCTTTCATACCGCAAATTTGTTCAAGCGGATACTTGGTGGCTTCGTTTTCAGAAACCGTGAAAGTCCCGCCGCTTCTTTCAATCTGATCCTGCATGTCGGAGATAGCAACCCGACCGATCTGACTGAAAGCGGCAGATGACAGAATCAACACTGTGGCGAAAGTGAGAATCAAACGGATAGACGTCACTGTCTTCAAGGGTAAGCCTTTTCTATTCGGTCGTAGCAATCGTGAGGAAATCGCGAACAACTCTTTGTTGGAACTATACTTAGCCTATGCAAAGATAAGGCTTTTCGCTCTCTCTGTCAATATTGAATAAACAGTGAACGACTGGTTGAAGTTTCGTTAGAGGCAGTCGTTGAGGCCAACGCTCGGCCCGGTAATGAAGAGGTAATCGATCAACATGGTAATGTCGCCGATCGTCACGTCGTAGCGAGACGGGTACACTCCTCCCGATTGATTGATATCGGATTCGGCCATGCACGGCACCGGAGTGTCAGACACAAACAACATGTCTATCATGACCATAACGTCGCCTAAGGTCGGTTCATCACCGGCAATTCCGTTGGCGTCGCCGACTCGACCGACACAGCAATCCACAAAAACGACACCGTTGGTCGCTTCGGGGTTGTAGGCGCCGGCGTAGGTTGTCAGCTGAAGAGCGTAGGCTCCGTACGCCGTGAACGCTATGGGACTGCTACCAGCAGACTCGGCACCCAGGTCGGTGAAGTAAAGCGAGACCACAGGCTCGTTGCCGGGCGCGAGTGGCACTTTGGTGCCGGACGCTAGTCGGACCGTAGCGGATTTCGTGCTCAAGACCAGGCTGATAAGCGCATGATAATCGAAGTAATCGGTGCTGAGACCGGCGACCGAAATCGAGTCGAACTGCAGATTGAAATTTCCCGCCCAGGTAAACGGAATGATAATCTCGCTTAATGGCAGCGTGTTGTGTAGCCGGACGTCAACTCGGGCCCTTTGACCGACTAGCTCACCCGGCTGCATCTGGAGTGTGTCGGCATAGGCCAGCACCATGCCACGGATGGTACGCTGGAGCATCCGTTCAGGAGTGGTGACTGAAACAGCAACGTCGTGGTATCCCGGCTCCTCGTAAACGTGAATCGGGTTACGTTCCACAGAACCGAAGCCGTCCCCGAAATCCCACTCCCACGCGGTGGCATTCAATGAGCTGTCTGAGAATTGCACCGCAAGAGGCACGGGACCAAAATTGTTTTGAGCGAAAATATTCACCAAGGGGAGCGTTGTGTTGGGGAAAACCATGTTGACCGTATCCCAGTTGCAAACCGCCAGATCATTTGCGAATGAATAGCGGTAGTAACAAATCGCCTGTTCAGTCGGAGCCACTGCTAACGAGAGCCAGCCGGACACCAGATCATAGCAATAGCCGCTGAATCCCAGAGTCACGCCATCGACCACAACCGAATCGATCTCATACAACGGATGATGGCGAGTATAGAACAGTTTGCGGGAGCCGTCGCCGACAAGCGTATCGGCCAGTTGAAGCAGACTTGAACCGTCGATGTCCACCCAGGCGAGTTCTTCGGCCACCATCTCTATAGCCGAGGTCCATACCGGCGTGGTGGTCAGAGTCGTGCCGAGGTTCTCGTAGATCCAGAGTCTTTCGAACCAACGTCCGGCGGCCAGATCATCGTCGCCGTCGTTGTCATAATCGTAGAGGGCCAAAGCCGAGCCGTAACCACCGGTCGCCGACTGCCAGCCAAAATTGGGATTGAGTGTCCCATCACCATTGTTGAAATATACGCGGAAACGCCCCTGACCGTCGAGCTGGTTGTTATACGCCACGACCAGATCCAGCCAGCCGTCCCCGTTGATATCTCCGAAAACGAGGGTGTTCCCGGATTCATTCGTGGAAGCCTGCCACGACGGACTGGTTTCAATCACGCCATTATTGTTGTAGTAGACACAGGTGGCAGCGGCGTCCCCGGTAAAGGCCAGGTCAAGATCACCATCGCGATCGACATCTCCCCAGGTCACGTCCACGGCCGCATTACTACCGGCAGATCTCCATAGCGCCGTGTTGGAGAACGCCCCGTTGTCATTGCGATAGATTATATTCTGCTGATAGTGGGCATAATACCCTTCGCCGGTGCCGAAGACCACATCCAGATCGCCATCGTTGTCGACATCACCCAGCGCACAGGAAAACGAGTAGAATTCGTCAGGTGTGTACCAGGCCGGAGCAGTGCCTGGCAGTCCCCCCTGGTTAATGTATAGATCGCTCCGGTTGGGATCGCTAAAACCAGTTCCCAGGTAGTTCGCCACGACGAAATCGGGAAAGCCATCGTCGTTGATATCCCCCACCGCGCAGTGGCCGGAATATTCTCGATTGGCCGAAGACCAGGACGCCGAAGCGGGCAGCCCGCCTGAGTTGGACAAATAGACGGTGTTCGCCGCACGGGCTATATCATTGCCGTTGGAGTAGAAGACATCGATGATGCCGTCACGGTTGCAGTCGCGCCAGATCATCCCGGTGGAGACGACGTTTTGTTCCGAGGTAGTCCAGACAGGCATGGTCCCCAGAGGAACATCGGCGGCCGATACAACTGACCAAGCCGATACTAAAATCGCTAACGAGATAAGAAACCTACTATGCGTTGTCCAACCGTTCTTCATGATGCCAACCTCCGGCGCCACACCGTTAGTCTGGTCCGGTGGGTCGGTGGCAAGGTTCGTACTATGGTTGCGTCACTATCATCAACTCATCACATCAAAGACAACGTGGAAGGGGCACGGTTCCACCCGAAATAAACAGGTAGTCGATTAACACGAAAACGTCCCCCAGAGAAATGTCGTTGAGCACGGGCGTCAGACCCCCCGACTGATTAGCATCAGCTTCGGTCACACAGGGCAGCGCAATGCCGCTGATGAACAGATGATCAATCAGCATGGTAATATCGGCCAGGGTCGGTTCATCCCCATCCACGCCGTTTACATCTCCGACCTGACCGAGGCAACAGCCCATACGAATAAGACCCGGGAAGGCGCTCGGATTATAGCTGTATCCACCGGACTTGAATTGCGGACTGTAAGAGCCGTAGCTTTCGAGACTGATCGGATTCGATCCGGTAGTGGGGCCATACGGAACGGTAAAGTACAGACTGATTACCGGGCCACTCCCCGGCTCCAGGCTCGGCTGCGACACAGAACCGGAAGTCCTTAGGAGCAGAGTCGCCCGCTTCTGAGACAACACCAGGCTTATCAGACTTTGGCTGGAGAAATAGGAAGTTCTTAGGCCGGCGGTCGAAAACGAATCATATGTGATATCGAGCGTGCCATCCCACGAAAAAGGGATTTCGATCATCTCGATGGGAAGAAAGTTTCGCGCGTAGACATCGACCCGCACTTTAGATCCGGGGTCCGACGCCACCTCACCTACCGAGAGGGTATCGGAATGGGTGCGAATCATGCCGCTTATCGTACCCGTAAACGGGCCCTCGTCGGTGCTAATGGTCAAGGATACGTTGTAAAGGCCGGGACTGCTGTAAACATGATGTCCTGCGACGGCATCTGAAGTCGTGCCGTCACCAAAATCCCAGGTCTGACTGACAGCCGAAAGCCATGACTGGTTGGTTAAGTTGACCTCAAGAGGAACCGGCCCCTGAGTTGTGTCGGAAACGAATGACACCGGCCAGTTGAGCGCTTTGCCGAGATCGGCAACGCCCCAGCCGTAAGCGTTGTCAGGGCTGGCACTCTGTGACGCAGTTGCCTGCAAAGCTTGTCGAACTTGAGCTGGAGTAAGATCGGGGCGAGCTTCTATCATCAGACAGGCTGCTCCGGCTATAAGCGGGGCCGACAGCGACGTACCGGAAGCGTAGGTATACATGTTATCATTGGTGGACGACGCTCCGTAAGTATCCACACCCATAGCGCAAATTTCCGGCTTGATGCGACCGTCATAGGTCGGCCCTCGTGATGAAAAGGCGGCGATTCGCCCAGTGGCGTCAACCGCCCCGACTGCCAGTACATTGAAAGCGTCGGCCGGAGCCGAGATGGTCCCGGGTTGCGAACCGTTGTTGCCGGCCGAAACGGCCAGGACTATCCCCAGGGCATCGCAAGTGTTCGCAGCTATAGTGATGACCGCAGTCTGGCCGTTCATGTCCGCGTAGGTGTACCAATCGGAGTAGCCGAGCGAAGTAGAGATGACATCGGTGCCAACCGAATCCGCAAATTCAAGCGCCGCCACCCAGTTGTCTTCTTCGATGGGGGTTTCGCTGGCTACGTTCTCGGTCTTGCAAAGAATGAAGTTAGCGCCATAGGCCGGACCTATGACTTGTCCGGAAGAGTATCCACCCGCTACCGACCAGGTGAGAGTACCGTGGCTCCACTGGTTGGAGGGGTCGCCGGGTTGTTGCGATGTATTCCCGTCGTTCATTACGAAATCATACTCAGCTAGCACTCGCCCCTCGGAAATGGCATTGGTAAATGCCGAATGGGTCTTGCGAAACCCGGTATCGGTCATGGTTAGCGTGACCCCTTTTCCGATCAGACCCCGATTATGGGCGATCGGTACTCCGATCTGGTAGTCCTGAGTCTGCGACGGGCCGTAGTTGAGTGCCTCGGCCGACTGGGCTTGATCTGGCGGTGTTAACCTCAGATTTGACTCTATCTCTTCTGGCAGGCGAAAGCCGGCAATCGGCTTGATCTCGGCAACTTCCGGTAATGAAGCCACTGTCTCAAGCAAATTCATCGGAAGATCGAAAGATGCGGCGTTGAGCCATCGGGACGAGCGCCGGTGTGTGGCTCCCAGGTTGACTATCTTATCGACGTAGCGCTGAAAAATCGGCAGGTCGGCAAACAGCCGACCTCCGGTAGCTCGGTGGCGACGACGATTCTCGGCTCGTTCCGTTATGAATAGCGCAGCCGAGGCCGAATCGAATGCGGCAGCCGTGCGAATACCTTTATCGCGAAAGAAGACCCAGACTGAAGCTGTGACCGAATCACGTCCTCTCAGATAATCGAGCGTATTTTGAGCCACGACCGGAGAAGCCTTGTCGATCACAACAGCATTGCTCTGAAGAAAAACGTCGGCCTCGCGCGCTCCCAGATCGGGAGCGATCGCGATTATCAGAAGGAACAACACGATCCACAGGGATTGTCCTGATGTCACCAATCGAATCGTCGGCATACGAAAAAATCCTTCGCTGAAGCTTCACGCTTCGATAACTACTGGTCGTATTCCTACCGGTAGCAAGAATGTAAACCACTAGCAAGGTTGTGTCACCACACAGTAATATCAACACTCACCTGATCGAGCCGGGAGGGAAATCGGCGAGACATTTTCAGGTGGTCCAACTGAGCAGAACTCTCCAGGCAGACGCATCCTGTCATTTGATATCTTCAGTTTTCTTAAACATGGACGAGACCACATACGGTGAGGACAAGTGGACCACAACTTCTGTCTGTCTAAATCCAACTCTTCAATTATAACACCACCCGTCGACATGTCAACCATTATCGCCAAGCTCTTCCCTGCCAATCGAATACGAAATTGGTGAGTTTTCACGTTGAATTCAGGAACCCAGAACCACCCTTCCCGGTTGTAAGCGATTAGTGATAATGATAACTAATACGGACAAGATTGGTCTTATATGATCGCTCGCCGCAACACAACTCAGAAACGGATTCTTCTGGAAGAAATCCGTAGCTCGCGGAGTCACCGGACCGCCGCCGAGTTGTACGATGCGGTGCGCGACCGACTGCCACACATCAGTCTTGGGACCGTCTATCGCAACCTGGAATTGCTTACAGAGACCGGCGATGTCCGAAGGCTGGGTGGAGCAGGACAAGAATCCCGTTTCGATGGAGTTACTGAGACTCACTACCACCTGCGCTGCCGTATCTGTGGTCGCATAGACGATGTGGCAGGATCGCTTGGAGTCCAACTCAATGGCGAAGTGGCAAACTCCTCCGGCTGGCTCTTTGGCGAACCGACGGTTGAGTTTGAGGGGATCTGTCCGGACTGCCGGATGAAAGAGGGCTTAACGTCCTAGAGCTCGAATTTGAACAATTAGCCAAATAACGCTTAATGTGAATAACCAGAAACAAGACAGGAGATAGCATGTCTTACTTAGTAACCAAACCGGCGCCCGACTTCAAGGCTCAAGCAGTAATGCCGGACAACTCGTTTGTGGAACTAAAACTGTCCGATTATCGCGACAAGTATGTGATTCTATTCTTTTATCCGCTGGATTTCACGTTCGTATGTCCGTCGGAGATTATCGCCTTTAACAAGGCTCTGCCCGAGTTTCATGCGCGGGGTGCGGAAATAATAGGCGTATCGGTGGACTCGCACTTCACCCACTGGGCCTGGAAGAATACCGAACCGAAAGACGGTGGCATAGGCCAGATCAACTACCCGCTGGTCGCCGATCTCACTAAGAGTATAGCGCGCGAATACGGCGTGCTCATCAACGAATCGGTGGCGCTGCGCGGCCTTTTCCTCATTGACAAAGAAGGCATAATCCGCCATGCTGTTATCAATGATCTGCCGCTGGGGCGCAACGTGGATGAAGCGTTGCGGATGCTCGACGCGCTGCAGTTCACCGAGAAACACGGCGACGTATGTCCGGCCAACTGGCGTTCCGGCGACGATGCGATGAAGCCGACCGCCGACGGTGTGGCCGAGTATTTGGCCCAACACGCTTGAAAATGATCGAGTCGGCCGGCGCTGGTCGGCCGACTCAAAGCTGTAACTGTTCCGGAGGAATGAATGACTCTCGAAGAAGCCATCAAGACGGCGATCAACTACGAAATCAAGGTGCGCGATTTGTATCTCGGCTCGCTCGACAATATCCGTGACGAGACTGGCCGACGGGTTTTCTCGGTCCTGGGCAAAGAAGAGCAGGGCCATATTGACTTTCTGGAAGCCAAGCTGGCTGAATGGCGACAATCCGGCAAGGTGAAGGACGCGAAGCTCGAGACAGTTGTCCCGGCTAAAAAGATCATCGATGCCGGTGTCAAGAAGCTCGACGCTCATCTGGCGCCTCGTGACTTCGGCACCGAAATGGAGATGTTGCGCAAAGCACTGGCTCTGGAAGAGGAAACATCCAACTTCTACCGGAAGATGGTTGCCCAGTTGAAGTCTGACGGTGAGCTGTTTGGCAGGTTCATCGAAATCGAAGAAGGCCACCAGGCGATTGTCCAGGCGGAGATCGACTATCTGACTCGCAGCGGCACATTCTTCGACTTTCAGGAATTTTCTCTGGAGTATTAGGAGCCCCAACTATGGAAAAGAACAAAGCTCTCGCTCAAGGATTGCTCGACGCCTACAAAGCCGAGCAGTACGGGCATAATTTCTATCTGATGGCAGCCAATAGCACCAAAGACACCAAAGGTAAGGAAGTCTTTCAAATGCTGGCCGCCGAAGAGCTCGATCACGCTCGGTTCCTACGGGCCCAGTACGATGCCCTGGTCCTCACAGGGAAACCGTCGACCACGGTGACTCTGGGACGTCGCTTCGACCTCACCGGGATGTCACCTATCTTTTCCGACGGCCTCAAAGCGAGAATCAAAGACGCCAATTTCGAGATGACCGCTCTCTCCATCGGGATTCAACTGGAAAAGGACGCCATGACCTTCTACCGGAATCAGTCCGAGCAGGCCAACGACCCGGACATCAAAAAAATGTTTGCGTCCCTGGCCGACTGGGAGTCCGGTCACTATCAGGGATTGCTTCGGCAACACGAAGAACTCAAGGAAGATTATTGGTCGACCGGCGGCTTTGCGCCCTTTTGATGCCGACGGAAGACACGCGACGATCACGGTTCAGTCAAATAGGAGAAATGACGATGGCTACGCAAAGACTTCAAGTATACAAATGCAAAGTGTGTGGAAACATGGTGGAGGTAGTTCACGCCTCCGGAGGAACGCTGGTTTGCTGCGGTCAGAATATGACGGCTTTGAAGGAAGGCGAAACCGACGCTGCCGTCGAGAAGCATGTCCCGGTAGTAAAGAAGATCGATAACGGCTTCAAAGTTGTAATCGGTGAAGTGAATCACCCGATGGAAGAGAAACACTTCATCGAGTGGATCGAGCTGGTGGCCGACGGCCGGGCCTATCGCGAGTTTCTCAAACCAGGTCAGCCGCCCGAAGCGACCTTCATGATCCACGCCGATCAGGTTTCCGCGCGAGAGTTCTGTAACCTCCACGGATTGTGGAAAGGATAAGTCATGATTAGCAAGAAGATGCAGGATGCGATAAACGAACAGATAGCCGCCGAATTCTACTCGGCCCATCTGTATCTGTCGATGGCCGCCTACCTCGAATCTATAGATCTGCCCGGATTCGCCAACTGGATGCGGGTCCAGTACCAGGAAGAACTGGTCCACGGCAACAGATTCTTCGAGTATGTGATCGCGCGTGACGGCCGGTCGATCATCAAGGCTATCGGCGCACCCGAGTCGGAGTGGAAGGGACCGCTCGATGTATTCGAGACGTCCTACAAGCACGAGCAGAAAGTGACGGCATTGATCTACAATCTGGTCGATATCTCTCAGGCCGAAAAAGACCACGCCGCCCAGATATTTCTGGAATGGTTTGTGAACGAGCAGGTCGAAGAAGAAGCGTCGGCCCGCAAAATTATCCAGCAACTCAAGATGATGGGAGATAACAAGGCCGCCCTATTTCAGCTCGACCGTGAACTGGCCCTGAGGACTTTTGTCCCTCCGGCGGCTCCGGCCGTATAACTAGTATGACGAGGCAGAACGACAACCGACGTTGAATTGGAGAATGTGATGAACGTATTTGAACACGCCATGAAAATGGAACAGGATGGCCGGGCCTTCTATCTCGAACATGCCGGGAAAGTGAGCGAGCCCGCCCTTAAGAGGATATTGCAGGAACTGGCCGAAGACGAACTTAAGCACTACAAGCTGTTCGAGGCCATGCAGAAGCATCATCAGGCGGAATACCGCGAGTCCGATGTGACTACTATATTGAGCACCGCCCGCAACGTTTTCGAGAAAATGCGCGACCAGAACCGTGATTTCGCGTTCCCCGTGGATGCCCGTAAAATGTGGGAAATTGCGCTTGACGTAGAGAAGAAATCGGAAGATTTCTACCGTGAGACCGCCCTCGGACTCAAAGACGAAAAGCAGAAACAAATCTGGAATCGGATCGCCGACGAGGAAACCCGCCACTGGACCGCAATTGAACACGTGATTCAGTTCCTCGACAGCCCCAGACAGTGGCTGGCCGACGCTGAATGGACTTCCATGGAAGACTAACCGAGTGCCGCCCACTCGAATCCAAACAAGTATCTGAAAGATTAACGCGACCCAAGAGACATGGCAGAAAAGAAACTTAATACCATAGTTACCCAGCGAATCGAAGTCACTCCCGAACTCATTAAGCTTCGGGTTGTCCCGGACGGCTGGGAACTTCCGGAATTTCACCCCGGACAATATGCAACCCTGGGCCTGCCGGGGACCGCTCCCCGCTGCGTTGACGCCGACCCTGAAGAGCGGAAGCCGGACGATCCGTCCAAGATGGTCATGCGGGCCTACTCGATAGCTTCGTCGTCGATAGCCCGTGAGTACTTGGAATTGTATGTCGGCCTGGTCAAAAGCGGCTCCCTCTCCCCTCGACTATTTGACCTTCGAGCCGGCGACCGGCTCTGGATTTCTGAGCGATTCCGTGGGATGTTCACGCTGGGTGAAGTTCCCCCGGAATACAACGCCGTGCTAATTGCCACCGGTACCGGTGTGGCGCCGTATATGAGCATGATCAGGACCGAATTGGCCGAGGGCCTTCGCCGCCGCTTCGCGGTCTTTCACGGAGCTTACCATTCCTATGACCTGGGCTATCATTCCGAATTGACCACTTTGGCCGCGGTAAGCAAGACATTCCTGTATGTGCCTACCCTTAGCCATGCCCACGAAGAAATCATGCCCTGGAAAGGGCAAACCGGGTTCGTCCAGAAACTCTGGACTGACGGTATCCTCGAAAAAGCCTGGGGTTCCCGCCCGAAACCTTCGGACACGCACGTCTTCCTATGCGGGAATCCGTTCATGATAGATGAGATGACGAAGATTCTGAATCAGGAGGGCTTTACCACTCATTCTACCAAGACACCAGGGCAGATCCATGCCGAGCAGTTTTTCGTCAAATTGCAGGCTGACTGAGCGGCTAAACGCCCCGGTTCAGTGACCGGCTCTTCGGGTAATTACTGGTCTATCGCCGAAGCGAAGACGGCGAAACAATGTCGGGAACTTTTGCCCTGAGTGGCTGCTTATATTTCTAACGTAGTGAAAGGGCGCGACAATGAGATATGTCTGCAGTATTTGCGGCTGGGTGTACGATCCCGGCGAGGAAATGTCAGAACCGGATGTCGAACTGGGAACACCGTTTGAGGACCTTCCCGAAGATTTCGCCTGCCCGGACTGTGGCGCCTCAAAGGAAGAGTTCGCCCAAGAGGTGTAGAATCGTTCGGCTGTGATGCGAGTCAGGTCCCCACGCGACGAAGAACCCCGACCGATCGTGGAGCAATGGTTTCTAATCGGGATGCTGGCTTCAAGTTAACATAGTGTCATGATTGTCCGAATAGAAGAAGTAGTCTAGTAACGCTCATAGAATTCTCAGGAGGTCAAGAAATGTCCGCTAACCCCAACACCTCCGGCAAGACCCAACCCGGCGAAATCGGACTGTCAGAACAGACGATGCTGGGACTTTATTCGAATTTGCTGAAGACCCGCCTGCTGGATGAACGGTTCCGCAAGGTGTTCCGTCAGGGACGGTTCGCGGGGACGTACTTCTCGGCAGTCGGCCAGGAAGCTACGACGGTTGGTCCGACCTATGGCCTCCGCGAGGAAGACATCATTGCGCCGTCGCATCGGGAGATCGGCGCCAATGTCACCAAAGGCGTTCCACTTGAAGTAATCGCCGCTCAGGTATTCGCCCGATCCAGTTCACCGGACAAGGGCAAAAGCCATCCCTGTCATTACGGCTATCGACCCAAGGGAGTAATCACACCGGCGTCGACCGTGGCCGCTCAGACCGTGATTGGCACCGGCTGTGCGATGGGGTTCAGAATTCAGAAGAAAGACAATGTCGTGCTGGCGTTCTTCGGCGAAGGGTCCACGGCGCAGGGGGGCTGGCATGAAGCCCTCAATTACGCCGGCATCCATAAATTGCCGATAGTCTACATTTGCCAGAATAATCTCTGGGCCGAATCGGTACCCGCAAGCCTTGCGGCTGGCATCGTCGATTTCTCGGAGCGCGCCAGAGCCTACGGTTTCCCCGGCGTTACTATCGACGGTAACGATGTATTCAATGTTCATACGGTTGCGGCGGAAGCTATAGCCAGGGCCCGTAGCGGCGGCGGCCCGACTCTCATCGAATGTAAGACTTATCGTTGGTACGGACATTCCGAGATCGATCCGGCCGACTACCGGGCTCAGGAAGAACTCGAAGCTTGGAAGCAGAAGGATCCGCTTCCGCGAGCAGAGAAAGTGCTCATGGATCAGGGTATACTGACATTGGAGAAGCGCGAAGCTCTCGCCGAACAGTTTTCCCAGGAAATCGACGCCGCCATTGCCGCGGTCGAGAAAGCGCCATACTCCGAACCGGAAGAGGCCTACAACGACGTCTACTCGGCTCAATTTCCGGTGCGAAGGGATGAATATTAGCGCGGCCCCGGAGACTGTGCCGGAGTAAAACCACGTGACACGGATACGGTGAAACAATGAAAAAAGTTACTTACATAGAAGCTATCACCCAGGCACTCGACGAAGAAATGGCGCGGGACGAGCGGGTGTTCCTGATCGGTGAGGACATTGCTCTCTACGGTGGTGTTTTCAAAGCCACCAAGGGTCTTCTGGAGAAGTATGGTGCCGAACGGGTGATTGACTCTCCTATTTCGGAAGCTTACATCGCCGGCGGATCGGTCGGGGCGGCGATGGTTGGCCTGCGGCCGGTCCCGGAAATACAGTTCTCGGACTTTATAACGCCGTCGATGGATCAAATCATCCAGCAGATGGCCAAGATCCGCTATCGCACCGGTGGTCAATGGACCTGCCCGATGACCATGCGCGTCTGCTGCGGCGCCGATGTCGGCGGCGGGCTGTATCATTCGCAGACCAACGAACAGTGGTTTGTATCTCAGCCCGGACTTATCGTCCTCATGCCGTCGACTCCGTACGATGCCAAGGGGTTGCTCAAATCGGCTATCCGGGGCGAAGACCCTGTGATCTATTTCGAGCACAAACGACTGTATCGCTGGATCAAAGAGGAAATCCCGGAAGATGATTTTACGGTCCCGATAGGCAAGGCGGCCGTCCGCACCAAGGGCAAAGATATTACGATAGTCTCATACGGACTGATGTATCATCGCGCTCTTGAGGCAGTCACGGCTCTGGAGAAAGAAGGCATCTCTGCCGAGCTGATCGACATGCGCACTCTCCTGCCATGGGATCGCGAGACGATATTCGAGTCGGTCAAGAAGACTTCCCGCGTCGTTCTCGTGCAGGAAGGTTCGAAAACAGGCGGAGTTATGGCAGAAGTGTCGGCGTCAATTACCGAAGAAGTGTTCGATTACCTCGACGCTCCGGTCACGCGTGTGTGCGGCCTCGACGTTCCATCGGTTCCGTTTGCTCCTCCCATGGAACATTTCTTCCTGCCGAACGCCGACAAGATTGCACGAGCCGTCAAGAAAGTAATGGAATACTAAGGGGGCCTATGATGGAATACAAAGTGATAGTGCCCCCGCTGGGCGAATCGGTGGTCGAAGGGACTATCGTCAAGTGGATCAAGAACGAGGGCGATCAGGTCAAGGTCGACGATCCCCTGGTTGAGATCATGACCGACAAGATCAATGTCGAGTTGCCTTCCCCTCACCCAGGAATCATGAAGAAGCATCTCTTGCCCATTGGCACCGTGGTAGAGATCGGCCAGGAACTCGCAATCATGGATGTCGAAGGCGAAGTCAACAAGGCCAAGACTTTCGACACCAAGCCGGATGGCAAGGAGCATATCCCGCAGGAGCAGGAAGTCGCCGAGGTCCCCGAAGAATTTGTCGGGACGGTTCAGCACCATGCCGATATGGGCATCCACGCCAACGAGGACGAAATCACGGCCGGTATCAAGACAGTCAAGTCTTCGCCGGTAGTGCGGCGTCTGGCGCGCGAGCATTTTATCGACCTGCGCAAACTGCGCGGGACCGGCAAGGGCGGACGGGTGTCCAAGGCCGATGTCATCAAGTATATAGAGATGCGCCATACGGTCGATATCATCCAACCCAATTTCGTATTCCCGCAGGACGAGCCCGAAGAGATCATCCCGATCAGCGGCGTGCGCAAAGTCATCTCCGAGCACATGGTAGCCTCGGCGTTTACGATCCCGCATGTTACCACGTTCGATGAGTGCGACATGTCTGCATTGGTGGCCTGGCGAAAGAAGTACGTTGAACGGATCCAGACCGAACACGGCGTCCACATGACTTACCTGCCGTTTATCGCGAAAGCGATCATGTTCGCAGCCCGGAAGTATCCCTGGATGAACGCGACTTTCGAAGGCGACAACCTGCACGTCAAGAAATACTTCAATATCGGCATGGCTGTGGCACGTGAGAATTCGCTGATTGTCCCGGTGATCAAACACTGCGAACAGAAGACATTACTTAAGATCGCGACCGAAATGCGCGACCTGGGTGAAAAAGCCAACGCCGACAAGCTCCAACTGAGCGAAATTAGCGGCGGCACTTTCTCGATTACCAACGCCGGCGGCCTCGGAGCGATTGCCTCTACACCGATTATTGCCAAACCGCAGGTAGCCATTCTGGGCGTCCATAAGATTGTCGAGAAACCGGTGGTCCGCGACGGCCAGATTGTCATCCGACCGATCATGAATTTCGGCCTATCTTTCGATCATCGAGTTGTTGACGGCGCGTACGCCGTGCAGTTCCTTAGGCTCCTGATCGAATATCTTGAGGAGCCGGACAAATGGCTTCTCGACGTGATCTGAACCTGAAAGGTCGGGCAACATGGCTGAGAAATTCAAATTGGTAGTAATAGGCGCCGGGCCGGGCGGCTACGTCGCCGCGATTCGGGCCGCACAGTTGGGTATCAAGACCGCGATCGTCGAGCGCGAATATTTCGGTGGCGTCTGCCTCAACTGGGGCTGTATCCCTTCGAAGACACTGCTTCATGTGACCGAGTTGAAGCGGCATGTCGAAGAGGCAAAACGGATCGGCCTCAAAGCCGACAACGTCTCGATTGACCTCGACCTGCTCCGCAAACACAAAGAGACCACGGTCAAGCGTCTCACCGGCGGCGTGAAGATGTTGCTGGATAAGTCAGGGGTGACGTCATTTGTCGGGTCGGCCCGATTCCTCTCCCCTACTAAGATCGAAGTCTCAAGCGACACCACCAAAACCGAGATCGAGGCAGAGCATTTCATTATCGCCACCGGGGCGCATCCGATGCAATTGCCGATGCTCAAACAGGACGGCAAGCTGGTAATCGGTGCGCGTGAATCGATCAACATTCCGAATGTGCCGGCTGAAATGCTGGTCGTAGGCGCGGGACCGATCGGAGTCGAAATGGCGACCGTGTATCAGACGCTCGGCTCCAAAGTTACCATTGTCGAAATCCTCAGTTCGGTTTTGCCATTTCTTGACAACGACATTTCGACCATCACTGAGCGGTCGCTGAAGAAGCAGGGCATGAAGATCATGCTCGCGTCGAAAGTGATCAAGTCCGAAATCACGGGCGGGAAGGTCAAAGTCACGATTGAGACCGGCGGCAAGAACGAAGAGCATACCTACGACTCCGTGCTGGTCGCGGCCGGGATGATCCCAAATACAGCCGACATGGGGCTGGATAAAGTCGGCGTGAAGCTCGACGCCAAAGGGTTCGTGCAAGTCGATCAGAAGATGCGCTCGAACGTTGCAAATATCTACGCGATTGGCGATGTCGCCGGAGGCGCGCTGCTCGCGCACAAGGCGTCACATGAGGGGATTGTCGCGGTCGAAGCGCTGTCAGGCTCAGGCGCGACCGCGGACTGGAAAGGTGTGCCCTATGCGGTTTTCTGCGATCCTGAAGTGGCCGGAGTCGGCCTGACCGAAAAAGAGGCGGCACAGAAGGGGCTGAAAGTGCGGGTCGGCAAGTTCCCGTATCAGGGTATCGGCAAAGCGGTGGCGACACTGGCCACCGACGGCTTTGCCAAAGTCATCTCCGATGCTGACACTGATACGATCTTAGGCATACATGTCGTGGGCCCTCATGCGGGCGATATCGTATTCACCGGCACGGCGCTTTTGGAACTCGACTGTACGGCTGAGGATTTGGGCCATCTGATGGCGATCCATCCGACGTTGTCCGAGGCTCTGATGGAATCCGGCCTCGCCGCGCACAAACGGGCGATACATATACCGAATTAGGGCGTGCTGATTTCGTGGTTGGCGTACCTCCCCGTGCGCCAGCGGGTACCCCACAGCTTGCTGTGGGTAGGACCGCAAATGAATAAGCCCGGTGGGTGTGAACATCTGCAGGGTTTTCTATATCAGAGCGCACAAAGAGTGTCGAAACCACAGGGGTTTCGACCTACAATCTACTACTCGAAGGTAAACTCCAGAGTATCTGAGAAAAGAGGCTTCTCCCGGATCGGTGCGGTTCGCAGCGTGTCCTTGAAACTATATCCCACAAAAGGCAGATACTCTATCCAGAATTGATACACGCGACCCTTCAGAAAATCGTACGACACCCACTCGGCCACATCGACTGTATCAATGAACGCTACCCCAATGGCGAGATCTATGTAGCTCGTGTCTGAAACTCGGAACAACGCGTCAAATTCATGCGATCTCAATGGCTTACTTCCATCAACAGCATCTTCAAAGAAGAATCTTGGATTGCAGTCATAGCATGGCGTTGTCTTTTCGAACGCAATCGTACTATCTGCCAGATTCTTGATCGTCAATTCGAACCGGAGATGATCATCCACCCATGGCAGCCAACTGTGCTGGTACGGCGGATCATCTATAAAACGGATGGTTAGTGAAACGCTATCTGCACCAGAGCAGGTTCCGGCAAGTAACCAGCCAATAAGTAAGAGCGCGATGGCACCCCAATGTCTTCTCACCAGAGTATCTCCCATCTCTTGTAGGTCGAAACCCCTGTGGTTTCGACATCTTCAACTGCTCTATTCACCGAATTCTCCTTCGAACTCTACTGATTCTCGTACCCCCCAGTCCGGCGCATAGTAACCATCCTTGAGGTATTCTGCGGCAGTCGAGCAACTCCAGCAGAACGGATTATCTACTAAACCGTGCCTCACTGGATTGTAATGAATGTAATTGATGTGTTTATTCAAGTCATCCTGATCTCTCATAATGCGATCCCAAAATCTGTATTGCCAGATGTGCCCTTCTCTCAAGCCAACCCGCTTCCGGTAATTGGCTGAAAAGGATAACTTGACGCGGCGCATCAGGCCCGAGACATCTGTATGGCCAACGTCGACCAGCATATGAATGTGATCCGGGAGTACAACCCAAGCATTCAGTACCAGACCGTGTTTATCGCGAGAATTTCCCATCGCCTGCCAAAGCAGGTCAAAGTGCTCGACCAGGATAGGCATGCGATTGTGAGTGATATGAGTGAGGAAGCATGTCTGCCCCTCGGCAAAGTACCTCCGGATGTTCGTCATAGCCCAAATATATACACACGCACAGAAACATGTCAAGGCCTACGGAATGTCGAAACCGCAGGGGTTTCGACCTACATTTGACTCCAGCATTATCGAAACCAGAGGGGCTTCGACCTACTTTCCTACCCCTTTCCGCCCGCCCCCCTCACAAAGCCATTGCCATCGGAGAGGCGTCTGCCTATATTCTCGGAAAATAGGCCCGACTTGTTCGACGACTCAAGCGTCTGACGACAGATAGGAGCAAACCTTGGAAGCCGCCACTCCCGCCAAACAAAGATCCGCCATGGACGCCATGCGTCAGTATTTTCTCGATTTCAAAGTTCTCAAAGATTGCCCCCGCGAGTACTGGGCCATCCAGATCATCAACCTGTTCGACTCGTTCGCCTACTTCGCCTTTCTCAACATCGCTGTCGTGTTCCTCTCGGAAACGGTCGGCTTCTCCGACGTCAGCGCCGGCTATATCTTCGCGGTGTTCACCACCACGGTCACGCTGATGCTGTTCTTCAGCGGTTTCATCACCGACTCGCTCGGCATCAAGAAAGCGCTCTATCTGTCGATGGCGCTCCTGCTGATATCGCGCGGGGGAATCGTCCTGTGCGGGTTCTTCCCCGATATGCCGTATCGCACAACGATTATCTGGCCGCTGTTCTTCCTGCTCGCACCGGGTACAGCGATGGTACAGACCGTGTTCCAGGCGGCGATCCGTCGCTACACCACCAATCGCGCCCGAAGCGCCGGGTTCAGCATGTGGTACCTGGTCATGAACATAGGGGCTGCACTCGGCGGGTTCGTGATCGATTTCGTTCGCCTCACCCTGAAGATGGACAACACCTGGATTGTCAACATAGGCGTAGGGTCGGCGGTTGTTTGTACACTCATGACTCTCCTGTTCATTCGCAGTGAGATGCAGATTTACGGAGTTGGTGAGACGCCCACCGAGGCCGAGAAGAAACCCGCAAGGAAGTATCCGTGGGTAATTCTTCGCGAGGTGATCACCCAGAGCACATTCTGGAGATTCATCGTTCTGGTGAGCTGTGTGATCGGGGTGCGCGCGGTCTTTCTCTACATGGCGATCCTCTCGCCGAAATACTGGCTGAGGGTAATCGGCGACGAAGCCCCCATGGGGCTCTTCCAGGCGATCAACCCTGTCCTGATCGTGGTGGGGCTGATTCTGTTCATTCCGATCGCCAACAAGTTCAACATCTTCAAGATGCTCGTCTTTGGCGGCGTGATCTCGTCGATCTCATTGTTCGTGCTGGCCCTTCCCTGGAGCTGGTTCGGTGCCGATATCGGGGTGTCGTATTCGACTATGACGGTGATTCAACTGATCATTCTGTCGATCGGGGAAATCATCTGGTCGCCGAAGCTGCAGGAGTACACCGCGGCGGTGGCGCCGCCCGGTCAGGAAGGGTCGTATCTGGGGATGTCGCTGCTGCCATATTTTGTCGCGAAGACTTTCATCACGCTCGTATCGGGCCACATGTTGGTACGGTTCTGCCCTGAAGGTATCAGGACAGGCATCGAGGCCGGCACGCTGGGGTTCTGGCAATCGCCGGAAGCAATGTGGTTGATTCTCGGTTTGTTCGCGCTGTTGGGATTGGTAGTGGCGATGGTGTTCAAACCGTGGCTGACCAAGGGCGTGAATCTGGACCCGGTGCCGGGGGCGTCATCGTATACGGAGTGATTGATAGGTTCTTGTAAAGAAGTAACATCAGGTAGCCGTCGGGCAGAGACGCCCGACGGCACACTCAATCCCACCATGAATGGAGGTCACCCGTCAACCCACCATAGATGGTGGGCCACCCGATTTCATAACAAGTCGCATTTCCCCTGACACACCCTGTCAGTCTATTCTGCAATTCATTCTTCAGAAGAAGGAACGATAGATCAGACGAAGCGCACGCTTCGTCATTCCTGCGGAGGCAGGAACTCAGTCAAGGTGGAATGAATGCCCGCGTTTGTTTACATCATGGCCAACCGCAGAAACGGAACTCTATATACCGGAGTGACCACGAATCTCCCGTTGAGAGTAGCTCAGCACAAGACCGGAGCGCTCCCCGGCTTCACCGACCAATACAAGGTTCACTTGCTCGTCTATTACGAAATACATGGAGACATTCGCGAGGCAATCGTCGCTGAAAAGCGCATCAAGCGATGGCAACGCGCCTGGAAGATCAGGTTAATCGAGAAAATCAATCCCGAATGGAAAGATCTGAGTGATGGGATCTAAGTGCGAGCGCACCGATTCTTGCTTTACGCAAACGTTGTTTCTGTCATTCCTGCGGAGGCAGGAACCCAGTCAAGGTGGAGCGGGGAGAATTCACAGTTGTTAAGCCTTCTCTTTGCGCGGGGTTTCGAAATTGTCCATGTCACTGCCATAGCGATCTTGGCTGGGCCCTTGCCTCCGCAAGGGTGACGAGCTAGCACTCGTCGTTGAATAGTTACTAGCCGCCGTCGGGCAGAGACGCCCGACGGCACACTCAATCCCACCATAAATGGTGGGCCACCCGACTACTCTTCTCGGTACCCCACAGCTTGCTGTGGGTTCGCTCGCAAGAGTACGTACCCTGCACCCATGGAATCTTTCTACCCCATGATGTTCCGGCCGCCGTCCACCGTGATGAACTGACCGCAAATCATATCGGCTTCATTCGAACATAGAAACGTCACCACCCGCGCGACATCGTCCGGCGAAATCATTCTCCCGCGTGGCGTATGAAACTGCGCGTGTCCGAGAACCGCATCGGCACCGGGGATCGAGCGCGATGATTTGGTATCGGCGAGGCCCGCCAGCACGCCGTTGACCAGGATCCCTTGCGGAGCCAGCTCGACCGCCAGCCCGCGCGTGATCGATTCGAGCGCCGCCTTGGCCGGGCCGACTACCCCGTAGCCAGGGATCACCCGCTGACCGCCGTCGCTGGTGATGCTGATAATTCGACCATAACCGTTCATGAGTGGCATCGCCCGCTTCGTCATATCCAGAAGTGATCGGGCACAGGCCGCCAGGGTGACATCCCAGTGTTTGGCCGTCGAGCCGACAAGCGTCCCCGGCACGCCGAACGCGGCGTTGGCTACCACGATGTTCAGTTGGCTACATTCCGAGCGGATGATCTCGAACATCTTGTCAAGACTGTCTTCTTTGCCAACATCGGCGCGGACGGCTATCGCTTGCCCGCCCCGCTTCTGAATTTCCTCGACCACCGCCAGGGCGTCGGCTTTGCTACGACGATAATTGACAACGACCTTGACCCCTTCGTCGGCCAGCCTAAGCGAAATTGCCCGACCGAAACCGCGGACGGCTCCGGTCACCAGGGCGCATTTTCCATCTAATTCAGGATACATCACATAGTCCCTCTGTTTTGGCACTCCATGCCACTCCGTAAGTCACTACGGTTCAACATCCTTCAGTGGGCATTGTTCCCGAGTGGATTTAGCGTTTCGTGCCCCGGTTCGGGGAACGCCTTGCCTGTCCCGCCGGTTTACGTCATATTGGAGGCGGTCGTATAACAACTGTCGACCGATCCAACCGGAGCAAAGCCTTGAAACGCCCGCTGAATATAATCGATCTTGGTACAACGCGCTACCTCGCTGCCTGGGATTTCCAGAAGAAAATGGTGCGAGATCGTGCCGAGGGCATCATTCCCGATACTCTGCTTATCACCGAGCACGAGCCGGTGCTCACCATGGGCCGGGGCACCGACCTTCGCAATCTGTTGGTTTCCGAAAAGACCCTGCGCGAAAGCGGCGTTGATCTTCATGAAGTCGAACGGGGCGGCGACATTACTTTCCACGGACCCGGCCAGGCGGTGCTGTATCCGATTATCGATCTGAGAGAGCGGGGCCGCGACGTTCGCCGCTACCTGCGCGATCTGGAGCAGTTCGTCATCGAATCTCTGGCCGACCTGGGGCTTGAGGCCTCTGTCAAAGACGGGCTGACCGGTATCTGGGTTAATGATCTCAAAGTAGGCGCGATCGGTGTGGCGGTGTCGAAATGGATTGCCTATCACGGCGTCGCAATCAATGTCAATACCGATCTCGATTACTTCAAGTTGATCAATCCGTGCGGGATTACGCAGTACCCGGTTGGTTCGGTGTCGCGGCTGGTGGGGCGTGAAATCAAGCTCGCGCACTTCAACGATCTATTGGTGAAGCATTTTGTAGAGTATTTCGATTACGAGGTGGCGAAAGTTCCCGGTGCGATTCAGTCAATGTCCGGACTCCCGTCTCAGTCACACTGATTCGCATCTAAGTCCCAGTGATTCACATCTAAGTCACACTGAGCTTGTCTAAGTGTAACGCGCCTGCCCAAACTCAGTGTCACCTACCGATCCTACTTGCGCTTCCGTTAGACAACGCGTAATCTTCCGCCATCATGGGCGAAATCAGACTCAAACCGAAAGAAGACCGCCGCATCCGGGCCGGGCATCTCTGGGTGTTCAGTAACGAAATTGCTGAAGTTCGCGAGCCGGGCGAAAACGGTGATCTGGTCGATGTCGTTTCCGACCGAGGCAAATTTCTCGGGCGGGGTTATTACAACAAGCACAGCCTGATTGCAGCGCGTATTCTAACGTCGAAGCGGACCGATATCGACAAGGCGTTCTTTGTCAAGCGTATTCGCAATGCTGCGGCTCATCGTAAGAATACACTTGGCGAGATACGGTCCTGTCGGATGGTCTACTCCGAGGGCGATCTTCTGCCGGGGTTGATTGTCGACAAGTACGAGAATTACCTCGTCGCCCAATTGCTTACTCTCGGGATGGAGCGTCTCCGGCCGTTGCTGCTCGAGGCTCTCATCGAGGTATTCTCTCCCGACGGGATTCTACTTCGCAATGATTCATCGTATCGGAAACTAGAAACTCTGCAGGAAGCGGTCGAGATCGTTCACGGTCGTGTGCCTGAGATTGTAGAGATCGACGAAGCAGGAGTCAAGATCGCTGTAGACCCTCATCATGGTCAGAAGACCGGATTCTTTTTCGATCAACGCGAGACCCGCGCGGCGGTTCGACTCTTAGCAAACGGACGACGCGTGCTGGATTGTTTTTGCTATTCCGGTGGTTTTTCAATCAATGCCGCGATGGGCGGGGCCACGAGCGTCGTGGCGGTGGACAGCTCCGCGAACGCGCTGGAAACAGTAACGAAGAATGCCGAACTCAACGGAGTTGGCGACAAGATCAATGTCACGCGCGAGGACTGTTTCGAGTTCCTTCGACAGCAGGTAGAAAGTCGCGAACAATTTGACTTGATCGTGCTCGATCCGCCGGCATTCGTGAAGAGCAAAGCTCAACTGAAAGCGGCGGTGGCAGGGTATAGAGACATCAATATCTCCGCCATGAAGCTTCTCTCTCCGGGCGGTATTCTCGTTACCTGCAGTTGTTCGCAGAATCTGGTGACGACCGCTTTTCAGGAGCTGTTGCGTTCGGCAGCACGCGACGGGCATGTACAATTCCGGCAGCGGGCGTTTATCACGCAGTCGTCCGATCATCCGATACTCCACGCCATGCCCGAGACACAGTATCTAAAGTGTTTTGTACTAGAGCGAATCGGGTAGATGACTCAAATGCTCCGCTTTATCGTCTGACACCAGACATCCCACGCTCATCCCATCACCTCCTCCTTGCGTTCGTGGTCTGAATTGTCTAACTTCGACGCCGTGACGTCCGGACGATCCGCGACGTCACGTGCGATGAGGTTGAACTGGTTCTGACGACAGGAGATTCTTACATGGATTCGCCCGCTTTGACTGCTATCAAAGACACGACCGCCAATCCTGCTCCGCTGGGATTGCTCGGTTTCGGAATGACTACCGTTTTGCTCAACATTCACAACTCCGGGGTGTACCCGATGGACACGATGATCCTCGGCATGGGGATTTTCTACGGCGGCATGGCCCAGGTGCTCGCCGGGATAATGGAATGGAAGAAGGGCAACACATTCGGCACGACCGCGTTTACATCGTACGGCATGTTCTGGCTGACACTGGTCGCGCTGCTGGTGCTGCCGAAGATGAACTGGGGCGCGGCGCCTACTAATGCTGCAATGGTGGCGTATCTCTGCTGTTGGGGAGTTTTCACCGGAGTTATGTACATAGGGACACTTAAGCTCAGCCGGGCGCTGCAATTCGTGTTCCTATCCCTTACGATTCTGTTCTTCTTGCTGGCACTGGGCGACGCGCTGGAGAGCCCCGGATTGAAAATGTTTGCCGGCATTGAGGGAATCGTTTGCGGTCTTTCTGCTATGTACACCGGCCTCGCGCAGGTGCTCAACGAGCTTTACGGCCGCACCGTGCTGCCGCTGTAGGACTCAATGGGAATAGAGAAGAACCCCGCCCATTGGGGCAGGGTTCTTCGATTTGCCGGCTACGCCAAAGTGACGCCGTTCATTCAGCCCACGGGCTGGTGATTACTTCCATGGGAATGGCATCGTAAGTGTAGATCAAGCTGTCGTCAAGATACGCGTCGTAGGCGCTAAGCAGACCGGTTCCCTCGGAATAGTTGGGACCGAAAACCTGATCGTAGTTCGAATAAGAATCCATGACATTCGTATCGGCCGGCATAAACTGACGGTACTTGAGAGCAAACTCCACGTCCTTGTTGCCGCCCCCGATGATGCAGCCAAGCAGATCGGAGCTGTCAGGAAGGTCATTCGAGTACCAGCTCATGCGGTAGGCAAAGTCCGACGTGCTTTCTGACGTCATGTTGTAACCGGCGGTGAAGAGTTCTCCCGTACCGTACAATACATAACAGACACCTTTGAACTCAAACGAGGAATCGATGGGGTTCAAATTGGCGTATACCAACTGAGCTTCGACCTTGCCAGAGTCCAGTTCAGCGTAGTGATATTGCAGAAGTACCTGCGCCGAATCGTTGACGGTAACGCCGAACTGCTCTGTGCCTCCCGCCATTTCATCAGCCGTAACGCTGATCAGATAGTCAATGTCAGCCGTTGGGCCGATGATGGCCTGCGCCGAAGTCGGTATTGTCGTAAGACCCGAAAGTGCCGTGACGGTCGCGCTGTAGTGAACCATCATTGTATCGCCTTGGAACTCAACTTCGATGGAGTCGACATACGTTCCCGTTACGATCTTGCTATCAGCGTCCACCTTCAGGCAGGCGTTGAGAATGTCAAAGTTCTGTTTGAAATCGTTGATGTTTCGATAGAGCGCCTGGTTGTCTTCAGTACCGAACACCTTCTGCAGCAACGGATAGTCGCCGGTGGTCCAGATTCCGAGCGAATCGAGCCCAGTCGGGGCACCAATCGGGGCGGTGAATGCAGGCGGAGCGACCGCCGCGATCAAGGCCTCGACGTCAATCAACTCTAGTTGGCTGGTAGTGTTGTCCGGAGCCGGCGGGTTGGTGGTCTTCTTGTCCTCGCTGCAGCTGGCGGCCAGCAGGAGTGTTCCCAGAAGCATAATTGAAATAACCAATCTGAACATAGCATCTCCCTGTCTTGTGGGTTTGTTCTCCTTTTGTGCCGTTATCGGCGACCTGCAACCGGTCTGCAGTCTTTCTACGGGAGATATTCGGTAAATCGACTATATGGCCTGCAATTGTTCAGGATTTTGACAGCCGATGACTCCGGTTTATCGGAGGGCGGCTCGCAGATAAATGTTGTGGAACGGGTGACCCTCCATTTATGGTTGGATACAAACTGCTGGTAGGTCGCGAGACCCAGTTATTGTTCGCGGTAGGCCGGAAGGGGTAGTCGTATGACGAGCGCCAGCTCGTCACCCCTGCGGCTTTTCAGCGTACTAAACAGATGCTCTTTACTGCGAGATTAACGATGACATCATCCCCCAACCGAGATAACTTCTGAGAGAAGTCATCGTGAAACATATTGGAGAAGCTATGAGTACGACGAAAGCCTCGGAGCCAATCTCAGGTGATATGCTATATCAGCAGCTGGCCCGCTCCGCGCTCCCCATACTCGTCCTCCAAGCATCCCGTAATTCTACAATGACATATTCCTATCTCGCTAAGGAATTGGAGATGGCCAATCCGCGCCACCTCAACTATGTGCTTGCAAGCATTGGGCAATCGTTGGAACGCCTGCCAAGAAGTTGGAAGGTTCCTCCAATTCAATGTTTCGTCGTCAGAAAGCGCGATGGATTGCCAGGAGAAGGTATCAAATGGCCATCCTTAAGCGGGAAGAAATTTGCGCGCCTTTCGCTTCAGAAGAAGAAAGAGTATGTAAGCCGTCAGCAAAAGTGTGTCTACTTGTATCGCCGATGGAATGAAGTTCTGAATAGACTCGGGCTGGAGCCGGTCGCAACCGATTTCTTACCCCTTGCTTCCAAAGTTTCTGGATACCATGGCGGTGGCGAAAACAAAGCTCACAAAGCACTCAAAGAGTATGTCGCGCGGAACCCCAGAGTTGTCGGACTAAAGGCAAGTACTCCCTTTGGTGTCACTGAATCTAAGTTGCCGTCAGGTGACAGTCTTGACGTTTCCTTCAGGGGCGACGATTTCTGGGTGGCAGCGGAGGTCAAGGCTGCGAACTCCGATCCACCCGATATTGAGAGAGGTCTATTTCAGTGCGTTAAGTACCGGGCCGTCATGAATGCAGTATTGCGTTACGAAACGCGCCCACAACATGCAAGAGTCTTCCTCGTGCTGGAGTCCGGTTTTCCGAAATCTCTTGCTAAACAGAAGAAGATTCTCGGCATCAAGGTGGTTCAGGGAATCACACCACAGAAACGGCCGCCCCGTCGGGTGCGTTCCCGCCATAGACCGCGTAGTTACAAACCATCCCGATAGCTGACCCGCTTGCCCGCTTCTCCGGACCCAGACAGCTCCTTTGATAGCCCCGTCAAGCCGTGACATGAGGAATACAAGAACGGCAGGGATGGAACCCTGCCGATCAGGGCCTGTCACAAAAAAGCCCTCCGGCGTGGTGCCGGAGGGCGGTCACATCAACCATTTTTGGCTGGGGGACAGGGATTCGAACCCCGATACTACGGTCCAGAGCCGCATGTCCTGCCGTTGGACGATCCCCCAGTCTCACAGCAAGCTATCGGCAGCGTCGCCGATCAGGTCCACTCCGGACGGGGCGAATATAGGCATTGAAATCGACCTGTCAAGCTGAACCCTCGCCCTATCTCAAGGATTTTCAACGTTTGTCAAACAACCGGACCACAAAGGCTTGCCCGTCGATCCGGAATCGCGCGTCTGGGGCCACGATCTTATTGCGGGCCGGGCGGGTCTCCCCACGACCGATCGATACCCCATTCACGTCAAAAGCCGTCCCGGAACACGTCATCCGAAGGCGCTCCGAAACCGGGATCACCGAGACCACACTCCCCCTGGCACGCGCAAACTTAATCTCGGCGTCAGCTACGAAAAATGCCTCGAAAGTCGGTCCGACCAGTCTCAGGACGGCTCTCCCCCGTCGCTTGTGGCTCGTCCGGGTAAGTAGAAACAGGTTGGCCAGGAAATGGTCCGGATCGCCCATGCCGGGTTGGACGATATCAACCCGTCGAGCCTTCTGTTCGAGACAGAAATCAAGCGCCAGCTCGGTATCAGTCTTGTCTTTGTCAGTCGGAAATTGGAGCACGCGGGTTCGAGCAGGGAGTTTTCGTGGAAGTAGAACGGAATCAAAATCGCCGATCAGGAGATCAGCCGTCAGACCGGAGCGCTCGAAAAAGCGCCAGCCGCCGTCCACCGCGACTTTGAATCTCCCGCGCGCCAGGCCGCGATAGAAGGCCATGTCCTTCTCAAGATACTTCCCAGTAAGAAAGAGAACGGCTCGATCCATAGAGCCCTCAGAGAGTCATGCCCAGAGCAGCCGCGCCAAGAAGCGGCGTACGCTCTTCGATAATCACCCCGACCGGAATCTGCGACAGCATCGTTTCCATCTTGCCCCGCTTGACAAACCGCCGCATGAAACGGCCGCGATCGAGCACGGTCACTATGCCGGGAGCAATCAGCCCGCCGATATAGATACCGCCGAGTGTCATACCTTTGAGGGCGAGGTTGGCGGCTTCCGAGGCATAGCAGTCGACAAAGATATCGAGCGCCCTCAGTGCGGTTTCGTCTTTGCCGGCGAGGGCCATCTCGATAATTTTCGCCGCGCGGTCATCGGTATCGTCGAGCCAGGTGGCCCGCTTGCCGCTTTGCGTGTCGACCAGGAAATTGAAGATGCTTTCCAGGCCGCGGAATGAGACGACATCTTCTACTTCGACCCGTCCAAGTTCCGAATAGAAATACTGCCAGAGCTCAGTCTCGAGCTGATTGGCGGGGGCGAAATCGGCGTGGCCGCCTTCGGACGCGATCGGCCGCTGCTTGCCCGAGTCGACATAGATTATTGCCTCGCCCAGACCGGCACCGGCGGAGATGAGACCAAGATTCCCCTTGGCATCTTCGATTCCGGCGTTGATCATGTAGATCTTGTCCGGCTCAAGTTGCGAGATGCCATACGCCGACGCGACCACGTCGTTCACCAATCGCACCTTGCGGAAACCGTAGTCACGTTTCAAGTCGGCGCTGCTGATACGCCAGGCCAGTTTCGTAGTGCTGACCGTCTCGCCGATTACCGGTCCTGCGACACCAAAGCAGGCCGTGGTGAACTCGGCGCGGGTCTTTCGTAGATACAGCCGGAGAATACTATCGAACGATGTGAACTTCGATGCGTCAAACAGCGACTGGCTGACCAGACGGATGCCGTCCTTCCGCTCCGAGACTCGCGCGAGCTCGACCGATGATCCGCTGATGTACCCGACCAGAAGGCTTGCCATTATTTACTCCGCTGTACCGTATTATCGACTGCGCTACTCCAATGTAACCGCAGTCCCAGTGACATTAACCATAAGCATGGCGCCAGAATGCCCGGGGCTAATAGTTTCATAGTCGAAGTTTATGCCGACTATAGCGTTGGCCTTAAGCTCAGCAGCCCTTTCTTCCATTTCATTGATTGAAATATCTCGAGCCTTTTGAAGTTCCCCCTCGTACTCTTTCGACCGACCGCCCATGATGTTGCTGACCATCGCAGACCAGTCTTTGAACAAATCAGCCCCGAGAATGGCATCCCCACTCACCAATCCGTGGTATTTGATTATCCGTCGTCCTTCAATAGTGGGCGTCGTCGATTTCAACATAAGTATACCTGTTTCAACTCTCTGTTCTCACGAGACCGACTCAGGTTCGGTCACACCGATCAACTGTCTGATCTTCGCGGCGACCGATGCCCCGTCCAGACCCAAAATCTTGTACAAGTCCGCCGGCTTCCCCGATGTTCCGTATTTCGCCACACCCAATTTGGTCAGGCGCGTCGAACAGCCGTTCTGAGCGAGCGCCGAACCGATCGCGGTGCCAAGTCCGGTCTTGACGTTGTGATCTTCGAGCACGAGAACATCCGAGAACCCGGCGAGATGCGCCAGATCATCAGGGTGCAGGTCGGACCAGTCGCAGACACAGATCAATTCGACCCGTAGGCCTTCGGACGCGAGACGATTCCAGGCATCAAGAGCGTTCACGACGATATTGCCCGCCGCCACCAACGCCAGCCTCTCGCCCGTGCGAATCGTTTCCATGCGACCGTAACGATACGTGTAGCCGTCACCGAACATCGGGCGGCCGTCTTCACGCGTAATAATCGGAATCACCGAGCGTCCCATGATGATAGCGAAATTGCCGTCACTGCACAGTGCATGGCGCACGGCGCGATCGGTTTGATTCGGATCAGCCGGTGTGATTACTTTCCAGCCAAAAGTCGAATTGAGCAGACCAAAGTAATCGATGCATTGGTGCGTCTTGCCGTCCTCGCCGACATCTATGCCGGAATGCGTGCAGACAAGTTTGACATTCGCGTAATTGATATCGCTCAGCCGCGCCTGGTTGTAGGTCTCGTCGATACCGAAGACGCCGAAATCCGCCCAGATGGCGAGCGCTTTCTCAACCGAAAGCGATCCGACCGTGGCCGCGGTAGAATGTTCAGTGATGCCGAACTGGAAGAAATTGTCGGGGTACTTCGCAGCGAAGCCGTTGGTCTTGACCGAACCGGCGAGATCGCAGTCGAAAACGGCGACAGCCAAATCCGAGCGTCCAGCGTTCGCTTCCGCCACCGATTCAAGCGCCTTGCCCCAGGCGCTGCGATTATCGCTCTTCGCATCGGCGGCATAAGTGATGGGTGTTCCTGGCTGTACTTTCGGACGCGGCGGCTGCTTCAGATCGAACTTCGGCGGCGGCCCCAGCTTGCGGCGGGCGACGATCTCATCAAAGTCGTTCTTGAGATTGCCCAATTCCTTGAGGGCGTCGCCAATCCGATCAACCTTGACAGTCGCGCCGTGGAACGCCTCGTTATTTTCCATGAACGACACGCCCTTGCCCATGATCGAATGCGCCAGGATCATGTGCGGGGCGAGATGGTCATGGGTACAATGCTGTAGAGCGAGGTACACTTGTTCGAGATCGTGAGCGTCGATTTCCAGCACCCGCCAGCCGTCAGCTTCCCACTCGGCGCGAATGTTCTGCGGCATGACTTTGTCGGTAGCGCCGGAAATCTGTCGCTTGTTGTTGTCAATGACCACAGTCAGATCGTTCAGACCGTATTTGATCGCCTGGCGACGCGATTCGGCAATCTGCCCCTTCTGCTGCTCGCCGTCGCCCATGACAACATAGGTGTGAAATTTCTGTCCCGACAACCGGGCATAAATCGCTTTGCCCACACCGACTGCGAGCCCCTGCCCGAGATTACCCGTTCCCCATTCGACTCCAGGAACATCGCGTTCGACATGCCCCTCGAACGGCGAGCCTGCCATGCGGAACCCGGAGATAGCCGCGTTGACGTCGAAGAACCCGGCGTAGCCCAGGGCTACGTAGACGCCCGGCGACGTATGTCCGTGCGAAATGATGATCCGGTCGCGATCATCAGCATAAGGATCACGCGGATTGATGCGCGCAAAATGATACAAGGTCAGATAGACTTCGAGCGATGACATGGACCCGCCCGGGTGGCCTGATCCGGCCGCGGAGGTCATCTTGATTATATCACCGCGCCCCTGTCGGGTCATGTCGCCGAGCTTTTGGAGCCATTCAGAGGAGAGTTTGTGATCAGCGAAACCTCGCCATGCATCGAACATAATCAGCAAATTCCTTTCGTTACTTGAGCGCCGAGGTGAGGGCGCGGGAGAAATAGTCCAGACCGGCCGAGGGGGAACCGTCAATCGCAAATACGAGCGTCGGCAACTTGCGAGAGACCAGCGCCTGGGCGTCTCCGATCGATTGCGCCGCTATGAGCTCACCAAATCCGAACGCCTTCCCGGGGATAGGCAGATGGCCATAGTCGATGCGAACGAATACGATAAATATCCCGGTCGACGGCCCTCCCTTGTAGAGTTGGCCAATCGAATGAAGATACCGCGGTCCGTAGCCACGCAAAGTCGCCATACCGGTGCTGTCGCGCACGGTGGCACGAATCTTTTGCAGGATCTTCTCGCATTTCATGTCGGACTGGTAATAATTCAATAGAGAGAAATATTTCGGCGCCCGTGCTCCCTTGAAGAACCGTTTCAGAAGTTGTGGAAGACTTTCGCCTTGTTTGGGACGGTGCGACATAACCTCGTCCGCTACAAACGATAACCTTCCCCATCGAGAACGGGTCGAAGGAAACGGCAATTCACCGGCGCGCTCGAAGGCCGCGAGAATGGCCGTGGTGTTGTTCTTGCTTTCGGTGACATTGGGTTCATCGAACGGATTGATCTTCATCAAGCAGCCGCACACCGCGGTCGCGGCTTCCCAGAGCAGGAACTGACGACCGAGTTCATTCACCGAGCCGAGCGTGATTTCGATTATCGCCGCTTTGCGTTTCCGAAGGTCCCTGTGAAGTTTGTCCACCTGCGGGGTGCTCTCGCCGACCATCTTGAGAAAGACAAACATCCGGTCTTTCGAGTACTTTGCAGATAGAGTTGGCGGCTCGGCCTCAATCGGAATCACACCCTTGTTCTCTTTGCCGGTCGATTCCGCTACCAGTTGCTCGATCCACGGCACCAGCGGCGACACTCTCTTCGATGCCACAAATGTCAGCTTGTCACACTTCTGCTCGGCTCCTGCCGCCATCAGCGCGCCGATCAATAGCGCGGGATTCGTATCATCGCTACGAGCGTTCAGGAGTTTCTGCATCATCAGCGCATCATCCACCAGCGCTTTCAGGTTCACACCCGCGAAGAACCCCGGTACGAGCCCGAAATAAGAGAGCGCCGAATAGCGCCCACCGATATCGGACGGATTGACGAATACCTTTCGAAACTTCAAACGCCTCGCGTCTTTCTGCAGGCCGCTGCCTGAATCGGTGATAGCGACAAAGTGGCGACCGATGTTCTTGACACCTGTTTCGCGTAGAAGTCCGGCGAAATATGCCTCATGCGAGCGAGTCTCGACCGTACCACCTGATTTCGACGCGACTATGAAGAGCGTCTTCTTGAGCGTGATCTTTCGCGCCAGCGCTTTGACCGCGGACGGATCAGTCGAGTCGATCACGTCAAATGACTTCAGTCCCTTCGGACGGCGGCACATCAGGCGGAACAGATCGGGACAAAGCGATGATCCCCCCATGCCCATCAGGACGACATGTTTGATGCCGTCGCGCAATACATCAGAGCCGAACTTCTCGATTTCGGCAACGCGGCGGCTCATCAAAGCTGCGGAATCAACCCAGCCGAGCCGATTGGCGATCAGTTTCTTGACCGACGGCTTGTTAGTGAAAACGCCCGCGTCACGCTTCATGATGCGCGGGCCTATTTGGTCTTTGACGCCCTTCCGCACAGCGCGGTCATAGGCCTGAGCGAGCCGACCACGCGTTATTGAAATCGATCCCTGTTTCATGGTCACATCCTGTCTTCGCAAACTATTTCAGTGCCGCTACCATCTTCACCAGCGCGTCGCGGTCCTTGGCTCCAAAGAAAGCGGAGCCCATCACCAGAATATCCGCGCCGGCGGCGACAACTTCAGCGGCGTTCCCCGAATCGACACCGCCATCAATCGCGATCTGCGTCTTCAGCCCGTGTTGGGCGATATACTCGCGGGCGGCGCGCACTTTCGGCAGGGAGTCGCGGATAAACGCCTGCCCACCGAATCCCGGAAAGACCGACATCACCAGCAGGTAGTCAAACTCCTTGAGAAATGGCAACACTTTTTCTACCGGCATGTCGGGGTTTATCGAGATGCCCGGCTGCACGCCGAGCTTCCGGAGCATCAGGGCAAATTCGACCGGCTTTGGGTGAACTTCGAGATGGAACGTGATGGCGTCGGCCCCGGCTTTGGCGAACGCCTCGAAATATTTCTCCGGCTCGCTGAGCATCAGGTGGACGTCGAGGAAGCCGTCGGTCAGTTTGTTGATCGTTTTGACGATGGACGGGCCGAAGGAGATGTTGGGCACAAAATGGCCGTCCATGATATCCAGATGGAGGATATCGATACCGACGCGGTCGGTGTCGGCGATTTCTTCGCCGAGACGGGCGAAATCGGCTCCCAGAACCGAGGGTGCGAGTCTTGCCATGCGGGAATGTTGCAAATTCTTGGCGGTCGGTCAACCCTCAAGTTGGGGCGGCTGAAATACAAGTCACCCTGAGCCTGTCGAAGGGTGGTAGGGCGGGTCCGCTTCGAACCCGCCATTCTGTGAGCGGCGTGTGATCTAACGCGTTTACTCTGTCTTGCCCCGCTTCGGGCGGGGCACCCCGGGGGTTGTCTCGTGGGCGTCAGAGCCTGCCCCGACTTGATCGGGGGTCCTCGTCTGGCCCAATCTTTCAAGAACGAAATGTAGGTCGGCGTTTCCGAGGGTCGAGCGGAGCGAGAAGCGAGGAAACCCGACAAGCTCACCTATGCGACAAAGTAATGTCGGGTTTGTCGTCATTCGCTCTGCTCATGACTCCGTAAATCCGACCTACCTGGCTGGAGGGGGCACACGAGGACGTGTGCCGCCCACATAATCTGCCGGTCTGATTGATGTCAGCTCTTACTCCACCACCGTGAATACTTCCCGGTGGCCGCTTTCCACCAGATTCGTGAACCGACGATACCAGGTCTGGAAGCCTTTCGAGCCGCCGTTCGACTGGTGAGCCTTCTCGTATGCGGTCAGCGAGGGATACGTGCTCTCCAGCACGAGCGTGTAATACTGGCCGACCAGGTCGGTCATGAGCCTCGGCTTGGCGACCGCAGACTTGGGCATGAACTTCACACCCTTTTTCCATTCCAGCTTGGCCTGTTTGGCCTTGCCGAATTTGAGTTGAAAAACGTCACGTACGACTATCATTTGATGCCTCCTTCAAGATTACTAAACCGGTCGGATGAAAAACGTGTTCCGAAATTCACGACTCCGACCGGTTCGTTCTTGATAAGTACGCAGCGTAGACAAGGAGTGTTAGCGGGGAAGATGGAGTAGAGAGATGGAACCGGATGTGATGCAGTGCCATCGGACGTCTCTGCCCGACGGTGTCCATACAGCCTGCTGTCAGGCCGGGACGCCTGACAGCACGCAGAGTGTCGGGTTTGTTGTCATTCGCTTCGCTCGTGACTCCGTAAACCCGACCTACTTCTGATTCAACCTTACAATCTCCGCGTTTCGTTTCAGCCCCTCCAACTTCGGGCGGGTTAGCGGTGTGCCGGCGGTCAACGCCATGAAATCATCCGGCGACTCAAGCGAGAACACGCGCTCCAGATCAAGCCACTCCCCCACACCCGAATTCGACATGAGCTCGTCATGTGTAGTCAGCTTAGCGCGGCCGTTGTGCGGGCAGACCTCCTGGCAGATGTCACAGCCGAACACAAGATCCCCCATCTTCGAGGCAAGCTCGTTCGCGATCATGCTCGGGCGCTCCACGGTCAGATATGAAATACAGCTGTTGGAATCGACCACGCCGTCGTCGACTATAGCGCCGGTCGGGCAGGCCTCGATACACAACCGACACGTTCCGCAGCGACCATGATTGATAGCATCCGGATCATCCGGTTCGAGTTCGAGATCGGTAATTAACTCCGCGAGAAATATCCATGACCCGAACTGACGATTGATGAGCATACCGTTCTTCCCGAGATACCCCAGTCCCGCCCGCGCGGCGTATGACCGTTCGAGAAACGGCCCATAATCTACCCACGACTTGAACTGCGCCTTTTCGGGTATCCGGGAATCGGGTCTCGATAAGTTTCAAGAGATGTCGGATCATCCCTTCGACAACTTTGTGATAGTCTCGACCCCGGGCATAACGCGAAACATGACCGGACCCATTCGCGATCGGCTCGCTGTTCGGCTGGAAGTAATTCACGCCTAACATGATAATCGACCGCGCCGGAATGCCCAATTGGCTGGGGTCGAGACGCCGTTCGATATTCCTCGCCAGCCATCCCATTTCGGCCTGGTATCCCTTATCGAGCCAGGCATGGAACCGTGCGGTCGCTTCGGGAATGACTTCGGCCTTCGCAATTCCGCAAAGGTCAAACCCGGCGCGTTCGGCTAACTGCTTGATATCCTTGGACGTTATCACGGATGTTCGAACCTGTCGTTACGCCTTTCGCATGACAATATATGTAATTATCACAAAAGGACGACATCAAAGACGCCATCGACAAAATCGTCTAAGTCATTGTCACTGTTATAAAACCGGAGACATTTGTCGCCGAATTATACGAAAGGGCCTTGACGTGCGAATCTAAAGTGTTATCCTCCAAGACTACGTTGCCCCAAATTGCCGGGCAAAGAAACGAGGTAAGAACTATGGCCAACACTATTGTAAACACCAAACCGGCGATTGGTTACTCATCGCTCTCAGACAAGCAGATACTCGATCTGGAACATACCAGTGGCGCGCAGCATTATGGCCGAATCGGCCTGGTGGTTCGTCGCACCGAAGGCGCCTGGTTGTACGACGCCGAAGGGAACAAGTACCTGGATTGTCTCGCGGCCTATTCCGCCGCCAACCAGGGGCATCATCATCCGCGTATCGTCAACGCGGTCAAGGACGCGCTCGACGGCCAGTACGGGTCCGTTATTTCGAACGTTGTCTATACCGACGCACTTTCAGTCTTTCTGAATAAAGTGTCCAACCTGCTTCCGCAGCTCGGCCCCCGGTTCGGCAAGAACGGCAACAAGACACTTCCGAAAAACGGCGGCGTGGAATCGGTTGAGACCGCAATCAAGCTCGGGCGCTGTTACGGCTACAAGGCTAAAGGCATCCCCGACGGCAAGCAGGAGATGATTGTTGTCGAGAACAATTTCCACGGTCGTACGATCGGAATCATCTCGTTCTCCAGCTCCGATAAATATCGCGAAGGATTCGGACCGATGGTCCAGGGTTCGTGCGGGTGCCGTACGGCGACGCCGACGCCGTGAAGAAGGCGATCAACAAGAACACCTGCGCCATTCTGGTCGAACCGATCCAGGGCGAAGGGGGCATGTACATTCCGCCGGACGGTTTTCTGGCGGCCTGTCGCAAGCTGGCCGACGAGAACGACCTGCTGTTGATTTTCGACGAAATCCAGGTCGGTCTCGGACGCACCGGCAAGATGTTCTGTTTCGAACATGAGAATGTCATCCCCGATGCGATCATCCTCGGCAAAGCGATTTCCGGCGGTCTGGTGCCGGTGTCGGTCATGGTGACCAACTCCAAATTGATGGA
The DNA here is from genome assembly GCA_963735035.1 of uncultured candidate division Zixibacteria bacterium. Lineage (GTDB taxonomy): Bacteria > Zixibacteria > MSB-5A5 > GN15 > FEB-12 > JAGGTI01. Next base: position 3,738 of record CAVTJJ010000006.1, on the reverse strand, counting down.
TATGGTATTCCAGCCGGGTCGCGACGGCTCCACCTACGGCGGGTATCCGCTCGCCTGCGTGGCGGGATGCGCGGCGATTGACGTTCTGGTCGAGGAGAATCTGCCGGGACGGGCGGCCAAATACGGCGCGATCCTCAAGAAGAAGATCGAAGAGGTCTGCAAGCGCTCGACCCATGTCAAAGAAGTTCGCGGGCGCGGGCTGTTTATCGGCATCGAAGTAAAGAACGGCGACGCCATGGTGTACTGCCGCAAGCTGCTCGAACTCGGTGTTCTGGCCAACGACAGCCACGGCCATACGATTCGCATTTCCCCGCCGCTGATTATCGGCGACGCCGAGATTGAATATCTGGTGCAGCGTCTCGAAAAGGTGCTGGTGGACTAAGAACCTAACTTAGAGATGATTCGTAGGGCAGAACCCCTTGGGGTTCTGCCTTTTTTATTGCGTCTCTCCCCCACCGACTATGACCGGAGCTTTCTTGCCGTTTCTCAGCCCGCCGAAATAGATCGCCCCAATCGTAATGGCCGCGCCGATCGCCTGACTGAACGTGAGCTGTTCCGCAAACCAGAGCCATCCCCATACTACCGCCAGGGTCGGCTGAAGTAACAGCACCAGTCCGGCGCGCGAGGCGGCCGTCTTCGCCAGCGATGTTGTAATTGTCCACCAGCCGAGCGCCTGCGGAATCAATCCGAGCGCCAGCAGACTACAGCCACGTCGTAGTGTCCGGCGGCCACATGGGGTCGCTCTCGATTAGACCGCTCAGACCAAGAAAGAACGCCGAGAACATCGACGTCCACGCCATGAAGACAGATACGTCACGAATCGTCTCCCGGTGCGCCGACCAACGCATCGTGATGATATAGTGCGCGTAGACCACACCGGTGACCAGTCCGAGCCCGACGCCCACGAGATATTGATGTGTCAACGCGACGTCGCGATTGAAAAGTCCCACCAGCAAAGCGACGCCGACAATGGCACTGAGCGCCGCAATCCAGAATCTCCTGGTCAGCTTCTCCTTGAAGATCAAGAAGCTCAGTATCGCGGTCATGAACACCTGCGTGTTGCCGAGAATCGTCGCCAATCCGGCGCCACAGAAGATCACCGACCGATGCCAGATGAACAGATCGAGAAAGAATATGAAACCCCCGAGAACGGCGAACACGTAGAGTCGTCGGCTCAAGACCAGCCGATGACCCTGAACGATGGCTATCAAGAACAAGATCATGCTGCCGAAGAATGTCCGCCAGAACCCCATCGCGGTCGGGCCGAGACGTTCGGCGCCTATGATCTTCACGAACACCGGCGCGAAGCTGATGCAGGTCGCGCCAAAGATCAGCAGAAGCAGCGGATTGATAGTGGAGTGTGGTGGCCTGTTAGACATGGCGTCAACATATACGCCAACAAGAATGTCCGCAACGTCATTTGATATATGAAGAGTGACTTTGTTGTCACAGGGACAATACAGAGAGGCAACTTGTCCACATTGTCACAGCGACAATGCGAGCAATAGCCGGGTAGCCCACAGCTTGCGGTGGGTCAATCGCCGCTGCGGAACCGTCGATGGCAGGCTCGAAGACGGACCAGCTCTACGGCACACTACTTCAGAAGGACCGCCTTCTTTGTAGTTGAGTAACCATCAACCGTTAGTGTATAGAAATAGACTCCCGAGGACACATTGGCGGCATCCCATTTTACGATGTCGTAACCCCTGGACCAGCCGGAGAAACCGTGAACCAACTGACCGGCCACGTTGTAGATGTTCAGCTTCCACTCTATACCCAGCTTCGAGATTGCAATCCTGATGTTCGTGCTTTGATTGAATGGGTTCGGATAGTTCTGGTGCAGCTCGAAGATAAATGGCATCACACCGGCATTAACCGACTGGCCGTTGGCAGTAGCAAATTCGGTCCCGACTATCTCGCCGTCGACTCGCAGGAAGTCACCTGTGAAGCTATTGCCTTCAAAGCTGTAGACGAAGATGTTGGTATTTTGCCCATCGAAGGCATACTTGAATTCCATGACCGAAGCCAGAAGCCTCGGGGTCACATTTCCTTTGACCACGACCCAGGCGGCACCCATAGCCTTGTTAACGCTGACAACGCCGTTAGCTATCGTAATGCGGGCGTCGACTGATGCGATCTGGTTGTGGTACGGAAGTGCGTCACCTATAATGACCTTGACCAAACAGACCAGATCGGCTACTCCCAACTCGATACAGTCACCGTTGATATCAGAGGCTGCAATTGATCTATCGACATGACTTACGAAAGCGGCCCGGCCGCTGACGAAGTAGTTGGAAAACATGACGGCATCGGCGATCTCATATGCTAAACCATTGCAGTTGATGTCGCCAAGCGCCTCAATGCTGTTGGCCGCATGAGCGGCAGCCCGAGAGTTTCCGGAATCTGAAGCGTCTAACACAGTCGGCGTTCCGGCTTCTGTCATCTGCAAATCATCCTGAGCTGCTACGTTGCCGCCCGACAGCGCGGCTACGCATAAGCAACTTATGGCCAGACGCATGATATCACGCATACCCGTTCCTTATGTGAGGTCCTTATATAATATAGCGAACGATCGGATGCGGTCAAGATTTATGTTCTCTGAAAGCTCGGCCCCAACGGCCGGGTAACCCACAGCTTGCTGTGGGTTGATCGCCATTGCGGAGCCCGCCCAATCTAATCGGCAGGGTTCCAACCCTGCCGCCATCAGACAGGATCGGCAGGCCCAGAGGCCTGCCGATCACTATATAGACGCCGTCACTATAGCCGCATCACTTCAACAACATCATCTTCCGCGACTGCGTGAACTCACCGGCGGTCATCCGATAGATGTACAACCCGCTCGAAACCGTGTTGCCGGACTCGTCGCATCCGTTCCACGTCGTTTCATATCGTCCGGCCGAAACCTGGCGATCCACGAGTGTGCGTACCAACTGACCGACGATGTTATAGATCGTGATCTGAACGTCCGCCCGTTCGGGTAGATCGTAGGCGATGGTTGTGGCCGGGTTGAACGGGTTGGGGTAGTTGGAGTGGAGGGCGAAGGCGCCCGGCAGTTCGCCCTGGGCGTCGCCTTCTACAACAGTAATATTATTGTCGCACGGCAATCCGGTATAGCTTGAGAATTCGAGCGAATACAGTCCCAGTCTGCCTTCAAACGAGACTATTGGTCCTCCGGTAAACCCGGTGCCACTCTGCAAGCTATAAACAAGAATCCGTGTCCGCGTCTGTCCGTCGGGTAGCTGTTCCCAGACATACTGCATTTCGGTCCCAGCCGCCAATAAAGTTGGCGTTATTTCGCCATTAAGTACGATATGGCCGGCCCCAACCGTGTCCTGAGTATCTAATATGAGAGTGTTGCCGCTTATTCGCAGGATTCCATCCAGACAATTGCCGTTCGGCACAGGTGTTGGCGGAAGCTCTCCGATCATCACTCTGGTCAAGAAAACAAGATCTGCCAGGGTGAGTGTGATGCCGTCGCCGTTGACATCCGAGGCCGCCATCGAGCCACCCGCGTGATCTCCAAACGCGGCAAGGCCCTGCAAGAAGTAGTTGCTGAACATTACAGCATCCGCGACCTCGAACCTGATGCCGTTCAGATTGATATCTCCAGCGTTCTCGTCCAGGTCGACTATATCGCTCGTCACAGCACGCGCGTCATAAGTCGCTACATTCGCCTGCAAGATGTTTACCGCACCCGGCATTTCCAGAACAAGACCCCGCTTGATGAACGCGCCCCAC
>CAVTJJ010000005.1:0-109192 GCA_963735035.1 uncultured candidate division Zixibacteria bacterium | reverse complement strand
GGTCATGGGGAGTTCTTCGTGACAGTAGTCGCCGTTGCGGCGAGTGATAGTCGCGGGCGAACCGGCGACCGTGCAATTGGAGGGGATGTCTCTCATAACTACGAAACTGTTGGCGCCGATTCTTACGTTGTCGCCGACTGTAATTGGCCCAAGCAGAGTAGCTCCGGTGCCTATCAGAACATTGTTGCCAATGGTCGGGTGACGTTTACCGATATGTTTACCGGTTCCGCCAAGAGTGACGTTATGAAACATGACGCAGTTGGCACCTATCTGCGTGGTCTCACCTATCACCACGCCCATGCCGTGGTCGCAGAAATAACCTTTGCCGATTTTCGCCCCGGGGTGAATTTCGAGCCCGGTGAGAAAGCGACTGAACTGCGATAGCATACGCGGTATGAAAGGAATCTTCAAATTCCAAAGAAGATGAATGATGCGGTGCAAAGTAATCGCCTGAAAACCGGCATAGAGTAGGAACTCGATGTTCCGGCTGGCGGGATCATTGCGGTAGATCGCTTTGATGTCTTCAACGATAGCTATCATACTAAATGCATATCGGCAAGTTCGCCCTATTGCTACTCCGCAAACAAAGCCGTGGAAAGGTACCGCTCGCCTGAGTCGGGCAGGACTACAACCACTGTCTTGCCTGCTCCCAATTGCTTGGCCACCTGCAAAGCCGCCCAGGTGTTGGCGCCGCAGGAGATTCCTGAGAGAATCCCTTCTTCACGGGCCAGCCGGCGTCCGGTCGCCAGAGCGTCGGCATTTTGTACTCGAATGATCTTATCCACTACTTTTGGGTCGTAATTCTTGGGCACGAAACCGGCTCCGAGGCCTTGAATCGGATGAGGTCCCGGCTGACCGCCGGAAAGCACTGGTGATGCGTCCGGCTCAACTGCAACCACCAGACAGCGGTATTTCTCTTTCAGCGTCTGTCCGGCACCGGTTACCGTTCCACCAGTTCCGACCCCAACCACGAAAGCATCGAGGTGGATCTCCCCCAAGTCATTGGCAATTTCCACACCGGTTGCCTTCCGATGAATTTCAGGATTGGCCGGATTGTCGAATTGAGAAGGCATGAAGTAGCCCGGTGTATGTGACAGATCTTCGGCCCGCTTGATAGCCCCTTTCATCCCTTCCGAGCCGGGGGTCAGCACGAGTTCAGCGCCGAAGGCTTTGAGGATCGCCCGTCTTTCAACACTCATCGTTTCAGGCATGGTGAAAACACAGCGGTAACCCTTAGCAGCGGCCACCATTGCCAGTCCGATCCCGGTGTTGCCCGAGGTCGGCTCAACTATCGTAATGCCGTGTTTCAAGCGACCGTCCGCCTCAGCGGCCTGTATCATGGATGCGGCAATACGATCTTTGACTGAACTACCGGGATTGAAACTCTCGAGTTTGGCGTAGATCGTCGCGGAACCTTTTTCCGGCATACGATTCAGACGCACAAGTGGCGTCCTACCAATCGCTTCCACAATACTATTGAATCTCATAAGAATCTCCGGGCTTGTCTGCGTTCTAAGCGGCAACTTTCATGTATTAGCGCGGCCGACTCGGCTGATAGACTATCCTTTCGGCATGTACCGCATAACACTTGATGTCACCCCGTGGTTCCGGAAGCGACGGCCGGTGGGTGAAATTGTCTTCATTGAAAGCTGGTCTCATGGCCGGAATTCTCTTAGATTGGCGGTCAAAAGATTGACGACTTTGCACCGTTGAGGATGGAATGACCGGCAGAACACTGATTATTAACGGCCAATTTCTGGGTCGCGGCGATGACAATCTGGGCGGCCAGCTTATGGGCAACTTCCTGCGAAAAATCTGGGCGCTGGACAACAAACCGACCCGCATGATCTTCTACAATTCAGGCGTTCGTCTGATGGCTGAAGGCTCCCCGGTGTTGGATGCTCTGTCCGGTCTTCATGACGCCGGTGTCGATCTGATTGCCTGCGGGACCTGTGTGGCCTATTATGATCTGGCTAACAAGATCGTGGTAGGACGAGTCAGCGATATGACCGAAATCGCTTCAACCTTGATGACTTCGGATACCGTCGTATCGGTCTAGCGGACTGACAATTGTCAATCTATCTCATTGAGCGACTATGAAGAAACTCGATCTGCACAATAAACGTTTCGTTGGAGTTGTCAATTATGACTCCGGCGATGCCAACCAGAACACGGTCTTCCATTACGATCAGATCGGCGACCTCGTTTTGGGGCGATATGAAGGCGGTCGAATCCGTCACGGGCAGATTCTCGGACACGTTCTTCCTGACAAGCGTTTCGACCTGGTCTGGCAGTATCTCAACATCGATGGCCAGCTTGTGGCGGGAACCTGTCTATCGACTCCGGAAGTTCTCCCTGATGGTCGTTACCGTCTGCATGAGAAGTGGCAAACAACGCTCGGACCAGACACCGAGCTGGTCGGCGAATCAGTAATCGAGGAAACCCGCGAAAAGGACCCCTTGAAATGAAGAAATCTTTGGGCGCCAAAACGATCATCTTCCCCACCCCGGCCTGGGTGGTTTGTACTTACGATTCTCAAGGCAAGGCTACCGGCATGACCGCGGCCTGGGCGGGAGTAGTCTGTTCGGAACCACCGGCTCTGGGCGTATCGGTGCGCAAGTCGCGATATTCTTATCAATGCCTGCTCGATCGCAAAGCGTTCACCGTTTGTGTGCCGTCCGAGAAGTATGCCAGTGAAACCGACTATTTTGGTATCGCCTCAGGCAGAGATACGGACAAGTTCCGTGAGAGCGGTCTCACCCCTGCACGCAGCGACCTGGTTGACGCCCCGTATATCGAAGAATTCCCCATGATTGTCGAATGTCGTTTGATCCATCATTTCGATCTGGGCGTCCACACTCAGTTTGTAGGCGAGATCGTTGACGTCAAAGTCGATGACGACAAGCTGAACGACGACGGCAATCCAGACATCGAAAAGATCCGCCCGATAGTGTACGCTCCGACAGTTCAGCAATATTTCGGGATCGGCCCGGCATTGGGTCGGGGGTATCGCCTCGGCAAGACTCTGAAGTAATTCTTGCCTCTCGTTCACGTGCCTGGTCCGCCTCGGCCCGCACAGTGACCGGATTTGAAATTTCCCCCACCCGTCTTGCCCCGGCTTGACCGGGCACCCAAGGGTTGTAGGGCGGTTGTGCATCAAGCCGCCGAAACGCAACCTTGAGATCGAAAGAAACCCACCTGACGAGCGGGTGGGCCACCTGGCGGGTAACATGCCCGGCAGATGCCCACATCTGCCGGCTCGTATCAACAACGTTCGTCTTTCCACTCCCGAACTTTTCGCCTCGCTCTGAACTGCAAAGCCTGTTCAAATTCCAATCAGTCTGTTTCAGGGAGGAACACAGCTGGGGGGGTTAGTCCTAATATCATCTTCTCTCCCCGCCCGTAAGTGCTTGGTATTACACGACCCGAAGTACTGTTTCATTTTGGCTCGCCATTTGACTTACTCCGCCCGGTGACACGCTAGTTACACGCATTGGAAGGAGAATTCGATATATGCTTTCTGGTGGGGCTCGAAAAATAGGAAATCTGATAACGGCAGTACTTGGCCTCCTGCTCATGCCGACCTTGAGCATGGCGTCATTGGAAGCGGCTGAGGCCACTCCCACATCCGTTACCTTGAACTGGAGCGCTCCCGGCGACGATGCCGGTGTCGGTACTGCGTCGCAATATGATATAAGGTACTCATCCGCCACGATCACCGAGGCCAACTGGGCTTCGGCTGCTCAAGTCACGGGAGAACCTACTCCGGGGGCGGCAGGGACAGCGCAAACAATGGAAGTAACCGGTCTTCAGCCAAGCACTTCATATTATTTTGCAATCAAGGCGGCTGACGAAGTGCCCAACTGGTCGGGGCTTTCCAACGTGGTTCTGAAAACCACTCTGGCCGAGACTACGCCTCCGGCGGCCATCGCCAACCTGAGCGCTCCGAGTTCGACCGCGGCCTCAGTGACCCTCAACTGGACCGCTCCTGGCGACGACGGTTCTACCGGTACGGCCGCCCAGTATGACATCCGCTATTCAACCGCGACCATTACTACGGGCAACTGGGCCTCGGCGACTCAGGCTACCGGCGAACCGGCCCCGAAAGCGGCTGGTGGTGCCGAAAGCTTTGTGGTCAACGGTCTGAATTCCGGCACCACTTATTATTTTGCCGTAATGACTGCTGACGAAGTCCCGAACTGGTCGGCGTTGTCCAACGTCGCCAGCAGAGCGACGTCCGCCGAGACCACGCCGCCGTCGGCTATCGCCAACCTGGGCGCCGGAACGCCGACCGAGCATTCGATTGAGCTTAGCTGGACCGCTCCGGGTGACGACGGCAACATTGGTACAGCTTCGCAGTATTCGATTCGTTATTCGACCGCTTTCATTACTGAAGCCAATTTCAGCGCTGCTACTGCAGTGGCCACGCCGCCGGCTCCGCTGGCTCCCGGCAGTCTGCAGAGCTACGTAGTGACCGGCTTGAATTCCGGCACGACCTATTTCTTCGCGGTGAAGACCGCCGACGAAGTCCCCAACTGGTCGGCCATCTCAAACAGTGCCACAACGGCCACGTCCAACGACGCCACGGCTCCGGCTGCCGTAGCCACCCTGAACGTCGTGCTGCCGACTGTAACTTCGTTGACCTTGCTGTGGACGGCTCCGGGTGACGATGGCGCTACCGGTACGGCCACGCAGTACGATATCCGTTACTCGACTTCGAACATTACCGCGGCGAACTTTGCGTCGGCGACTCAGATTACCAACGAGCCGCTGCCTAAAGCATCGGGTTCACCTGAGTCTCTGCTGGTAGCCGGTTTGGCCACCAACACCCGCTATTACTTTGCGATGAAGACCGCGGATGAACGCACCAACTGGTCGGCCATATCGAACATCGCGAACAACATTACTTCGCAGGACAACACGCCGCCTTCGGCGATCAATGACCTGGCCGCCGCTCCCGGCTCAGCCAACGGCGAAATCAATCTGACCTGGACCGCTACCGGTGACGATGGCGCCGCCGGTCAGGCGCTGGCCTACGAGATTCGTTACTCAGCGTCGCAAATCAACGCCGCTAACTGGAGTTCGGGCATCGTATGGAGTACACCCCCAAACCCTATGCCTTCCGGCACCGCCCAGAGCACGAGGCTCACTTCGCTGGTGCCGGGTCAGACCTATTATGTGGGTATCAAAGCGTATGACGACGGCGCTAATCCGTCGTCATTGTCCAACGTGCCGTCGTGCGAAGCCAAATTCATCTTCGTTCTCGCCAACGGGAATCTGGCTCACCCTTCGTCCCCTGCCCCTCTGGCTGTCCTTCCCACCGCCCAGCCGGTACTCGTAGTAGAGAATGCCGATCCGTCACCTGAGAATGTGTACCGGTTCGAACTGGCAACCGACTCGAATTTCTTCGGGTTGGTTGCCGGCGGTGTGGTCAACCAAGAGGTGGGTAGTTATACATCGTGGAAAGTAGATGCCCCCCTCGAAGCCGATCAGGAGTACTTCTGGCGGGTAGCGACCAACACCGACGGTTACAGCGAAGTCTCTACCTTTTCCGTTGAGCCTTTCGCCCACGCCTATCCGAATCCGGTCCGCTTCGCCCAGGTTGATGCCGCGACTTTCACGGATCTTCCGGTTGGTGGTGAGTTACTTCTGTTGTCGGTGTCCGGCTCGGTGGTCCGTCGCTGGAACAACCTGAGCGGTCTGGACGTGGTCTGGGACGGCACCAACGAATCGGGCAATCGGGTATCATCGGGTACTTATCTTTGGTATCTGGCGGGCGAAAACGCCCAGGGCAAGCTGCTGGTGATTAACTAGAAACGTTGAGAAAAAGGGGAGCTGGACCTAATGAGATTCGTGGGTCTTTTCTGGTTTCTGTACTTTGTTTCGGAAGGGTTGCCACATCGCTATAACAGTAACAATGGCAAGTCCGAAACAGACAGATAGCACTACGATACGCAGAGGACCATCGACGGATTTTGCGTAACCTGTGAACTGCACTATCACAAGTCCAATCAGAAGGAATCCGAGACTGTACAGACTCGCAAGTAGCGGTACTAGCCACGGGACAACTCCGATCCAGTAGACAAGAAACGTCCCTCTGGAAGTTCCCAAATAACCGATCACTCTCTCCATTGATCTTGTCACGAATGTAGCATCCTTTCGTCGATTATATCCTATTTCCCCGACCTGGTCAACGCTTCATGCCGGATGGGAATTTTGCGCCCCTCCTCTTCCCTTGCGCATCCTATTGCGATTTTGCGTACGCGAATTACCTTCAAGCGCTTAAAGCGTGACATTATCACAATGCCAGTATCGTATTGTCGCGCCGATGGTTAGGCGACCGTCAACCATGGAATAACCGGACCGGCACGCGGCTTACTCTATGACCTCCCCGAGGTCACAGAATGACGCCGTCAATACAACAAATTTTCGCCGATTCCACCTACTGGCAACTTTCCAGCTTGATTGGCCTGGTCCTGTTCTTTCTCGTAGTCGGGCTCAGGGAGCTTAGTGACGACCGCCCTGAAGGGTATCTCTACCTGGTTATTGCCACCTTCTTGGGCATTGCTCATGCCGTGGTGCTGGAAAACGCTCTCGGTTGTGATCCCCGGATACCGATCCTTGCCCATCTCAACGTCTGGGAATGGCTGGTAGTCCTGGCCGCCCCGGCTTTGATTGCCCTGTTCTTCTTCCGCTCGTTCATAAGTCTTGTCACCGCCGCCATGCGCGAAGCGCTTGTAAAGCTCTTCTTCGGCCTGACCCTCCTCTGTCTGCTCTACCTGATTGGCGCCAGTTGGCCGACCGATGTTCGCGGCATGCTGACTATTATCTGGGGCGCGTTCCTCTTCAAGACTGAGATAGCGATAGCGAACTAGGTCCTAACGCTGCTCTGAGCCGGCAGATGTGGGCATCTGCCGGGCGCTTGAAGTAGACGGGGAAATCCACCAACCACTACGTGGCAGGTCACACGCCCCGCTAAAGCGGGTCGCAGGACCTGCCACAACCAGTTTCAACTATTCGTCACCCGGGGCAGGTCGGCAGATGTGGGCCTGCCGCGTCGGGCCGGGCACTTTGTCAAACCGACTTTCTTTCTCCTGTCCTGCTCCGCACCCTGGGCGGAGTGTGGCCTGACACAGCAATTGTCCCCCCCCATCCACTAATAATTTCATACTCACCTGCCGATCTTCAGACTATGCGACACGAATACCACATAACTAATCGGCTGCTCGCTTTCGAGCGGCCCAAACTGGCTTTCCTGTGTGCCCCCGGCATGCAGAACTTTATCGGCGACATTGTGCGTCACTTCGAAGCCGACTACCAGGTCCGCACCTGCTTTGACGGCAGCAACAAGACCTTGAACGAGGTCGTGGCCTGGGCCGATATCATCTGGGTCGAGTGGGCCAACGAACTCGCGGTGGCTCTGACCCACGGCTTGCCCACGACCGCTGACAAGCGGGTGATCTGCCGCCTGCACAGTTACGAAGCTTTCGCGCCGTTTCTTCAGCAAATCAAATGGGAGCGAATCGATGATTTGATCTTTGTCGCGCCTCATATTCGTGATTATGTCACACAACAACTACCGGGGTTGCTACAGAAAGTGAAGCGTACGCACCTCATTCCCAACGGCATCGACCTCCAACGCTTTGCCCCGATCGAGCGCAAACCCGGCAAGAACCTCGCCTTCCTGGGGTACATCAATTACAAGAAAGGGCCGATGCTTCTGCTGCATGCTTTCGCGGAACTCCACAAGCAGGATCCATCCTATCGGCTCTTCATGGGCGGCGCGTTTCAGGATGACCGCTATCAACTCTACTTTCAGCAGATGATTCGCGAGTTGGAACTGGGCGACTGCGTCACATTCGACGGCTGGATTGAAAACGTTCCCGCCTGGCTGGCCGACAAACATTACATCGTCAGCACCAGTGTACTTGAAGCCCACCCGGTGGGTATCATGGAAGCGATGGCGTGCGGGGTGAAACCGCTCATACACAATTTTGTCGGGGCGCGAAAGATATTCGACTCTTCCCATCTATGGAACACGATCGATGAATTCGTCACCATGGCACGATCCAGAGAATACGATTCTCGCGCCTACCGGGCGTTCATCGAGAACAATTACTCGCTGGTACGACAGCTATCACTTCTCGACGAGATTCTCACCCCCGCTGAAGTCTTCGCCTGAAATCAAGAACGGGCCGGGCACAAAGCCCGACCCGTTCTTGAATCGTCAATACATACTACAAGATACTACGAACGCTTGGTCAGATCCGCCTTGCTCAGATGAATCTTCTTGAAGTTGTCATCCGAAATCACATAGTACCAGTCGGCAAAGCGCGCATTCAGCCTGGCCGCAAAATCACGCCCCGTCTGCACCTTCCGCTCCCACTGCTGGTGACGGTTGTACTGATCCTTGCAGGTCCTGTCGAGATCGGTATAGTCCGTTTCCTTTTTGTTCTGGAAATCCATCGACGACGGCTTCGGCGGTTCGACAAAGTAGCCCGGTTCAAATTCGCAGCTAATGAACACGTACCGATTCGCGGCTCCCTCGGCTCCGCGTCCTGCCTGCGACGGATCAGCCGACAAGTCGGAGCTCGCACCGCTGCCAATGGTCACTTCGCCGAAACGCAGCGTGTAGACAATGCCATCCTTGCTGTAGACCGTGACATCGCCTTCATTCGAGAGCAAACGACCGTCTTGTCGCGCTAAGTAAAAACCCTTGCTCTGGAGCGAATACTGGTCCTCCTGAGTTAGCTGCATCGCGCGATTCTGTTCCTTGAGACTCGAAGACAGGCCCGCCGGTTTTGGACGCACATCTACTATAGACAGCGCCCCAAGAGTCTTGGCCAGGGTGCGGACCTTGGTGGTATCGAGCGCGCCAATGGATTTCGAAGTCCAAACTTCGTCCTTGTTGGCCAGCTCGATTCGCTCCCCCGGCTGCATAGAATAGGTACGCTCGTTGATGGAGTAGTTGTCAAGGACTACTCGTTCGATCTTGGACGCATCCACTTCGAGCAGGCTGGACTCGATCCAGTCGGCGAACTTGGTGGAGATATCCAGATTCACTCGCGACGCATATACCCGGTTCTCACCCGGTACCCGGACGAAACGGAATCCCTGACGGTCCGGCACCTGATTGCCTATGATGAAATCGGCCAGCACCGTGCCGTCCTTGTCTTTCATCGTGATTCGGCTGCCGCGACCTTTCAGTCCGGGCGCCGATTGATCGAGCGGATCGACCACACCACAAGCCGCATGATCGGAAACCATGCCGGTGCGATAGTCATCCTTCTTGATGTCGATCACTCCGGCAGCGGTCTTGGCGAGACGATCTTTGCCGTCGGCCGGATAGTCATTGTGCGATGGAATCGTCCAGCGACCGTTGTTGAAGGTCACTTTGAACGGGCGCGCGGTTCCGGATTGCTCGTCGAATTCAATTACTTCTAATGTAGTCGCCTGGTTCGGATCAGTGAAATTGGGGAAGAATGCCTGCCCCTGATCCTGGAACGCTTCCGGGGTTATGCGCCCCGGAGAAATGAAAAAGGCGAGCGCAGCCAACACCAGAGCGACGCCTGCAAATATGCCGGTTAATTTCAGTTCACTCATGGTTTAACTCCTCAATCTCCGAGCGGCCACCGCCCCTTCATGTTCACGCCGACGTCGCTTCACTGCTGTGTAGATACCAATAAGCAGAACCGGTATCGGCGGCAAGGCGACTGCCAGAGTCTTGATGCGAGTCTGGATACTTCGAATGGCCGATTCCATATTCTCTTTACTGGCCTCAACCGTGGCCTGCTTCTGCGACTCGATATTTGCTTTCACTACTTCGAAACGCCGGCTTTCGACTTCCTGTAGATTTCTCGCCATGATCTGCTTGGTCTGATCGTCCAGGTCAGTTCGCCCTCGAAGCGCGGCCACTTTGGCGTCGAGTCTTCCCTGCGCCTCGGCCAGCGCATTCTTGGCCTGTTCTTCGGCCTGAGTTTCATCGCTCAGACGACGTTCCACGAACTGGCGTGTCTGGTTTTCCACTTTCTCGAGAGTGCGATGCCGGATACGCTTCTTGCGAAGCTCGATAAACGACGGATCGTCAACCAGTTCATCCATACAGTTTAAGACAAACGAAATGTTGTCGAACTGCAAATTGCCGAACCCTTGCTGGCGCAGCATAAAGAAAGTTTGCGAAATAATGTCAACGTCGGCTATGACGATAGCATTGACTTTCTGTGTGACCATGGAGTCAGCCTGGGGGTTGTTTCGCCTGAACATCTTGGCGGTTTCGCTCGTATCTGAGAAGACTTTCCTCTCGCCCCCGATTCTGGCCGCCAGAATGTGCGCCTCCGGCGACTGCTGACGCGGCGGGGTCGGATTCATGCGCATACCGAAGAAACTCCGCTGCACCATCTGGTACCATGATGATGTCCCACCGATTCGTCCAGTATATAGTAGTGGCTTGAATGTAAACTCGGTTCGGGCACTCATGACCTGACCGGGATACATCGCAACTACTTCCTGTAGTCCGGCGCTGGCCGGATCGTCCGACGCAAACGCTTCGCTCGCACCGTTGCCCTGACCTATGAACACTATGTCCGGGGGCGCACCTGCCAGATCCGGATGGGGATTGTATGTATCCCAGACAAGAATCGACGGATCAAAGCGCACCCCGATCGAAGCCATCAGGTCGGTGATATTTCCTTTCGGCTCCGGAGCCGGCCCCTGCTGCTGCTGGAACGGATTAGCCTGCGCATCCGACGGCACCAGCGGCGACAAATTGATATTGAGCACCGGCAGCGGATCTTCGAGAATAAGTGTCGGGCCGCCACTCAACATGTACTTCTTGAGATTGTTCATCTGGGGCTGGGGCAATGTCGACGGCAGTACAGCGAGCAGGCCGTCAATATGTTCCGTGATCTCGGACTCAGGCGAGACATCAACCACCTCGTACTGCTTCTTTAACTCGCTGACAATATCCCACGGCGGCTGGGAACTCATCGACTGAAAATCGAAACCGCCCGAGAGCTTGGCGCCCGTTGTAAGCACGCCGATCTTGCGCCGCTGCGTGGCGGCGGCAACACGAATCGAACGAATCAACTCGTACTCCACCGGCAGACCGACGTCAAAGAACGGAATAACTTCCTCAGCCGCACCGCTCGTAAACGCCAATCCGAGAAACACCGGCGTGGTACTCGTGCGGGCGCTTTCCAGGCTCATGACGTCACGCGGCGTAATGCCGAACTTCTCGCGCGCGTCCTTGGCTTCCTGGCTGAAAGGTTCGGTGTCGTGAATGAGCACTTCGACCTTACCGTGCGCCACGGCCGCGATCTCTTCGAGAGTCGACAGCAGATTCTCCCTTGTCTCGACATACTGCCGAGGAACTTCCGGACTGATAAACGCCTGAATCAAGACCGGGCGGTCACTGCTGAGTTCATCGAGGAGGTATCGCGTTCGGTCAGAAATCGAATGCAAACGCTCGGCGGTAACATCAAGACGGAACCCGAAGCGCCCCACTATCGCCACCAGGCTGACCGCCACCACGACGACCGCAATGCCGCGCACCAATTGATGCACCCAGTAGCGATAACCGTCCGCCGCCACCGGCCAGTGACGACGCCCGAGCAGTATCACGTTCAAGTAGAGCATCACCGATACGACAAGAACAAAATAAGCCAGGCCCGATAGACTGACCACACCTCGAGCGAAGTCCGCAAACTGGGTTGTGATACCCACCGGATTCAGCCACTGCTGCAATGATTCATTTATCGTGAAATCACCCGAATTCACGAAGACAAAGAACGAGCAGAATACTGATCCGAGAATGAAACCGACCGTGGCATTAGCCGTCAGAAGCGATGCCAGCATGCCCACTGACAGCAGCGCCGCGCCGATCAACCAGTAACCGAAGTAGTTGCCAAACATCAAACCCATATCGGGACGACCGAGCCAGAAGAGCACGATCACGTGGCTGAGTGAGAAAAGGAGCGACGTCGTGTAGATGCCCAGTCCGGCGAAATATTTACCCAGCACTATTTCCACATCGGTCGCTGGCAATGTAAGCAGCAACTCTTCCGTTCCCCGCTTGCGTTCATCGGCCCAGATGTTCATTGTCAGCGCCGGGATGAAGAACAGCAGGATCAACGGAAAGAATGTATTGAGCTGCCCAAGGTTGGCCAGGTTGTCGGCAAAGAATCGCTCTTGCCAGAACGCGGCGGTCGCACTCAGAAATATGAACAGCGTTATGAAAACATAACCGGTCGGGCTGGAGAAATAACTGCGCAGGTCGCGTTTGCAGATGGCCCTGATCACCTGCCAGTTCAACTTGACACTGAACTTCATACGGCGCCTCCCTTCCCGGCCGCCGAAGCCACCCGACCATAGTTGGTCAACTCATAGAAAGTCTGTTCGAGCGTCTTGTTTACCTGCAACTGCGCGGGGGTGCCGTCGAACACCAACCGACCGTCGTGAATCAGAAGCACCCGATCGGACACCGCGGTCACCTCACCGAGAATGTGGGTGGACAAAAGAATTGTCTTGGTCTCGCCCAGCTTGCGGATATAGCCGCGGAAATCGCGAATCTGGTTCGGATCGAGTCCGGCGGTCGGTTCGTCCATGATGAGTACATCCGGATCGTGCAGAAGCGCCTGCGCCAGTCCGACCCGCTGCCGATAACCGCGTGACAGTTTTCCGGCCGGCTTTTCCCAGACGTCTTTCAGCCCACACTGTGTCGCGACCGCTTCCATACGATTCTTTCAGAACGGCGCCGGTCAACCCGCGCGCTTCACCGAAAAATCGCATGTGATCGAACGGTGTCATATCGTCGTAAAGAGGACCATTTTCAGGCAGGTAGCCCAGATGTCGGGCCGCTTCGAGCCGCTCCGCGCGGACATCGAGCCCGGCGATCGCGGCGGTGCCTTCGCTGGCCGACAAGAAGCCGCTCAGGATCTTCATCGTGGTCGATTTACCGGCGCCGTTCGGCCCCAGAAACGCCACAATCTGGCCCTTGGGAATTGAAAAAGAGATGTCTTTGATGGCCACAAAGGAGCCGTAGTACTTACTCAGTCCCGTGGCTTGGATCATAATGGGTGGGGAGCTTTCCGTCATCGGCAATCCTCTACGCTAAACTTTGTCGTACCCTTAATCTGGACAATCAAGCCCGCCAAAATAGGTCCCACAGCCGAACCTGTCAAGCGAACCATAAATCTGTTCTCGTTCTGGCCTGCCGGGGCCGGCCCCAAACGCGAACCAACGCTGATTCCGGGGGACGGCCATCGGCAGATTTAACTATTGTAGGATTATAAGCTTGGCTGAAGGGTAAGTTCCAAAAACTGAATCACCCTTCGACAGGCTCAGGGTGACTTGCTTTGGCGGGTCATGCGACCAGCTCTTGTAGGGCGGGTCTGCTTCAAACCCGCCGTTGTTTTCGCTTGTGCGCAGAAGATGGCAGGTTCGAAGACGGACCTGCCCTACAAGTCATGCTGAGCTTGTCGAAGCATGACTTTCACCCGCCTAGTCACCCTTCGACAGACTCAGGGTGACTTAGAGGTACTCCGCGCCTAGATCTTGGGTATGAAACCGAGTGGGAAACTCTTGTAGGGCGGGTCTGCTTCAAACCCGCCGATTCGCTTGGTTGAAGCCTGAAAAACTACGAACGCTTTTCGAGCTCTTTGACCCGCTTGTCCAGCCGCATCAGAAAGAAGAACAAACCGACCCAGATCAGCAGAGTGACCGCCAAAGCGACATAATTGCCGTCCATTTAGAACTCCTTCTCCAAACGGGCCCGCTCGATTCGCTTGATCCGGACCGCCAGGTTCAAAATCCAGATGAAAAGGGCCGTAAACAACGCCAGCGAACTGCCAAAAATTGTCCCAACCAGCGGCCCCATCGTAAAGCGCATGTTCTGGTCCACTACCGAATCGGCCGGATGAAGCGACGGGACAATCCGGGGCACGACAAAGATCAGAAACGGCACCGTCACAAAGGCAAATATCGAATAAACGGCCGATAACGCGGCCCGCTTTTGTTCTTCTTCTATGGCGTTTCTCAGCGCGAAATAAGCCGCATAAATCAACAACAGGACAAAGATCGAGGTTTCTCGCGGGTCCCAGTTCCAGAATGACCCCCAGGTGATCTTGGCGAAAGTCGCCCCGGTTACAGTCGCCAGAAAACAGAAGATGAACCCCAACGAAGCGGCCGTAACCGCTCGGTCATCGTCGGCAATGCGGCGAGTGCGGAGAAACTGGATCGAGAAGATCATCGAGACCGCAAAGGCTATCACGCACAGCCAGGCCTGCGGGATATGATAGTAGAATATCCGGCTGGCCTCGCCGATCTGAGCTTGCGGGGCGGGCGTGGCAAAGCTGGCGACAATCATCGCCGCCATGCCTAAGAATATGAGAAGTTTCCACCACATAACTATGTTACAACCACCGTGGGTCGATGCGCCAAGATATCCCGGACGTCGGCAAAAGCAACAACTTTCCCCCCGCCCCTGTTCCGGACCACGCGTGATCGGCAGGGTCCCACCCCTGCCGCCTTACGTTCCGGCAGGCCCGGAGGCCTGCCGATCAAAAAGTGGCCACCGGTTCACGTGCCCGGCAGATGTCCACATCTGCCGGCTCGAACGAATCTCCGTCTTCCTGGTGCCCCAGCGCTTGCGCTGGGATTTCGTGCCGTCAGGCGTCTCTGCCTGACGGAAGTTCCGATCGATCCGGTGTCGGCCAGAGACGCCCGACACCACGTTCCTCCTTAATCGGCAGGGTCCCACCCCCGCCGTCTTCTTGGCGGCAGGCCCGGAGGCCTGCCGATCAAAATGTGGCCTGCCGATCAAAGAGTTGCCTGCCGATCAAAAAAATTGGCTGGCGATTGAAAAGTGGCCGCCGATCAAAACATTGACGTCACCTCACGCCGCTCCTATACTATCCCCCGTGAATCAATTCATCGAACCACGAACGCGACAAAATGAGACTCACTCTAAAGGATAATATTCTATGCGGCACATAGGCATCATCACCAGCGGCGGCGACTGCGGCGGCCTCAACGCGGTCGTCAAAGGGGCGGCCCAAATGGCAACACGCAAGGGCCTCTCGGCTTACGCCATCCCCAACGGCTACGCCGGACTTTACAACATGGTCGATATGGACTACCTGGTCGAACTAACCCCGTCGCGGCTCGACACGTTCAGTATCGGCCAGGCGGGATCCGAAGCCGGCCATTCGCGGGTCAAAATCGCCAAAATCAAAGACGATCAGAAATACGAGCGGATCAAAGCCGGGCTCGCCAAGTTCCAGATCGACGGCCTTGTCATCAGCGGCGGCGACGACACCGGCGCGGTCGTGGCCGATCTCTCCGAGCGCGGCATCCACTGCGTTCACGCGCCTAAGACGATGGACCTCGACCTCGTCTGCTACTCGGTCGGCGGCGATTCGACCATCAACCGGATCGGATTTTTTGTTCGCGAACTGAAAACAACCGGACGGACCCACAACCGGATCATGGTGGTCGAAGTTTTCGGCAGGTACGCCGGACACACTGCGTTTCGGGGCGGGGTCGCGGGCGAGGCGGACGCTATCCTGATTCCGGAAATCCCGGTCGATTTCGACGAACTCTACCGCCACTGCAAGAAGGTGTTCACCAAACGCATTATCGAGTCCGACGTCAAAGCCGGCACCTACACGGTCGTGGTCGCCGAGGGGCTGAAAGACGCTTCCGGCAAGGAGATGTACGACGAATCGGCCGGATTGGACACGTTCGGGCACAAAAAGCTGGCCGGGGCGGGGCGGTTTGTCGAGCAGGAGATGAAGAAACGCCTCAAGGCCGACCCCGATATCAAACAGTTCATGCTGCGCCAGGGGATGTATGTCGACGGCCTGTTCGAGGTGCCCGAAGTGCGGACAATTGTCCCGTCGCACCTGGTCCGCTCGGGCACGACCTCGGCCTACGACGCTAATTTTGGGATGGTCGCCGGGGCCAACGCGGTAGTGCTGCTCCTGCGCGACTTTTCGGGGATTACGGTGACCGGGTTCTCGAACAATACCGCCTGGTACATGGACATCAAGGACGCGATCAAGTCGCGACTGGTGGACTTGACCGAGGTGGCGGTGTTTGAGCAGTTGGGGTTCACGTTTGGTCGGGTGCGCCAGGAGTACGAGCCGGCATGCAAAAAGGAAACCCGCTACCCCCAGCGGATATATTAGGGCCTATAGGGTTGCGTCAGGTACTGCGGCCCGCCTTGCGGGACGTGTGACCTGACGCGAATAGTCCCCCAAACCTATCTTGCCCCGCTAACTCAATTCTGTCTTGCCCCGCTTCAGGCGGGGCACCCAAGGGTTGTGAGATTGTGGGTGAAATAACCGTGCCCGGCAGATGCCCACATCTGCCGACTCGTACGAAGCCCCCTATAGCTGTTGCGTCAGGTCCTGCGATCTGGCCGCCGAAGGCGGGCGGATCGTGTGACCTGACGCGTTTACTTTGTCATTCCTGCCCCCCTCTTCGTCATTCCTGCGAAGGCAGGAACCCAGACAAGACCGCAGAGCACCTAAGTCAACTATTTTGAAGACCTCTCTTTGGAAGGTCTATGCTGACATTTGGATTGGGTTATTAGCCACCTTGACTGGGCCCCTGCCGCCGCAGGGGTGACGGACTTGCGTCCGTCTTCTTGAACTATACGTGTCCGGGTGCCCCACCGCTTGCGGTGGGTCCGGACACTCTTGAACCGTGCCCGGCAGATGTCCACATCTGCCGACTCGTAAGACAAACCCGCCAAAATAAGAGGCATAAAAAAGAGCCACCGGGCGGAATCGAACCGTCGACCGACTGATTACGAATCAGTTGCTCTACCATCTGAGCTACGGTGGCTTACTTGACGATTATCGTCAATCAGACCGGCCAATGTACTGGTTTTGAGGGACTTGTCAACGGAAAAGCGGCATAGGATCAGATCTTGATGGCGACGATATCTCTCTTTATAGCTGACAGCAGATTTGCCTGAACCATTACGAACTTATCATCACCTAGCCCGACCGGAGAAGTGCTGCCTGAGTAGGACTTGAAGACTTCCCCCGACTTCAGCTTCTTCGAGCGGATCCTATTCTTTTTGCCGTGTTCAACGTCGTGGCGCAGATCGGTCCGCAAGACATTGACGTCATTAAAAGACTTCAAAGTCTGACCGTCAAGCCGCGCCCCAACCCCCTCACGAAATAGAAAGTACAGATCGTCAACAAGCCTCTTGTACTCGTCGAAGTTCTTGACCGCGTTTCCTAGCCTGGTTTGGGCTTGCAGTGTTCTATTAGTAGTTGTTATCAGATTTTCCCCGTGCTTGGCAGCATATTGCTCATTCAATGATGCGATTCGGTAGACAATTTCTTGAGCATCCCTGCTAACGGCTGAGCGTAGCCCACTTTCGGCCACAGTTGCCGTGTCGAGCAGTTCTGCGAATGCCGGATCAAATGAAAACAGCTTGCGGAGCAGTATCTCCTGTCGGATACGAGCGCCCGACTTGACATTGGCATTTATCGTCTTCTGAAACCTCAGATAGTCCTCATCGGTGGCCTGCTGACCCAGTTCCACCTGTCGTTTGAGTTCCTTCTGAAACTCCACGAAGAAGGCTGCAACACGCCTATGTTGTTTCATCGCTTCAGGGGATTGAATAAGTCGACAGATCATCGTCAGGAGAGATTGTACAAGTGTCCTGTTTTTCAACCCACCGGATCCGTCGGCGAAGCCAGAATAGGCAAAGTCCAATGCCGCTGTCAGTCTCTTGCCTATATTCGATGCTGGCGAGAACATCGCATGGCTCAAAAACACAGCTTTCATATCGTCGTATCGCAGACCTGCGTCAATCCCCTCTAATTCCATCGTTGCGACTTTCGCTAATATGTCAAAATGCCCGTATCTTCTGTCGCTCGCGGAAATCTTGGCGAAAAACTTGTGCTTGGTCCCCTTCTTTACGAAATCTCGGAGTTTACTCGGAATCGAATTCAATTTCTCACTGGCTGTAAGCTGAACACCCAATTGAAGCCGCTGAAAGAAGTCCTTGACCTCTTCGTCCGAAGCATCCTCGATCTCGTCAAACTCAATTTCATAATCGTCGAAAGGATCAGCAATGGCGTCAGGCAGGTCACTGTACTTGAAACCACCGAAGAGTTTGGCGCTCTCCTTGGACAAAGAAAGGTCATCCTCAAAGAACTGAAAAATGGTCGCCAGTCGTTGTTGTCCGTCCACAACCTCGTAGTTTTCTGGCTCATCCGACGTCTTTAGGAAGTAGAACTTCGGAAGTCTCCAGCCTCTCAGTATCGTGTCAAGCAAATGCTGCTTCTTGGAATTGCTCCACACTTCCTGTCTTTGCCACTCTGGTATTTCGTACCTATCGCGCCGTTTATAAATTTTGTCAATCGCACGAGTCTTAGCAGTCATCTTCATTGAGATGCTCCCTTCTTGAGAACTCCTACTGCACATTTGGACCGGTGTCCCACTCGCTCTTGGGCGGGTTCACACGATACTCTGTACTGCCCCGCGCTGCTTCCTCGCATGGTGGTATTATAGCTCTGTGATGAGATTGTGTCAAGATGCGGCGAGCGAAAAGTGAGGCGGCGGTTGGTCTCGTCGGCAGATGTGGGCATCTGCCAGGCACGGTGATTACCCCCTGTAATCGGCAGGGATGGAACCCTGCCGATCACAGAATGGGGCCATCAGCTAAGAAACGGGACACTAGTCCCGTCATCCCGACGAAAGTCGGGACCCAGTTGTGATCGCTAAGGCAGCGGCGTAATGCCTGACTCCTCCCATCGCTACGAATGCTTGTACATTGGCGTCTGCGCTCTTTCCAACACAACTGGGCCCCGGTTTTCACCGGGGTGACGGAGCGTGCGCTCCGTAATATCACAACCCTTGAAGATATTTGGGGCAGACGAGGACCCCCGATCAAGTCGGGGGCGGTTTCTGCCGCCCACGTATAAACCCACCGCAAGCGGTGGGGCACCAGAAACGCTCGTTATTCGGTGGGTTGGCGCGAGAACTGGTCGGCGACCGCCCGCCAGCGGCCGTCTTCCTTCACGAACGTAAACATGTCGCGGCCCTGAAGTGTGATCGTCTTCCCGCCCATGTCGAACGACATATCATAATAGTACGTAACAACTGCCGTCTGGCCATACACCTGAATCTTCGGTTCGAGCTCCTTCCAATAGTGAATCGTGGCCGCCTTCGCGAAGTTGGTCCACGACGTCACACAAGCGTCGCGACCGTCGAGACGACCGCGATCCATCGGCGTAATCGCGACCATGTCTTTGTGGAAGTAATTGTTCAGATCGTCGGGATGACCCTTGGTCCAGGCGTCGTTGAGCGCGCGCAGGGTTTGCCAGATTTCCTGTTTTACCGGGTCGTCGAAGTGGTTAGTCATGTTGTTGCCTCATGTATTTGTTGTTCGGACGCCGGTTTGATAATGCAGTGATGGGAGCGTGTCAATCACTTCGTGCGCCCGTGATCGGCAGGCCTCTGTGCCTCCCGGAAGAAGAACGGCAGGGATGGAACCCTGCCGATCATAGATTGGGGCCACCAACCGCGAAACGGGACACTAGTCCCGTCATGCCCGAGACGTCGGGCACCCATGACCACTCGCGTCCGCATAAGGCGATCAGTCACACGGGAGAGCGCAGAACTCGCTTGTCCCAGCGTTAATTCGGTGCTCACGTAGAAGCGGGTGCAATATCGATCGCTACGGCCCATGGATTCCCGGCCAAGCCGGGAATGACGGAGTGGGGTGCTGGGAACTACGAACAAGGTGTCGCGTTCTCGTCGGCAGACGTGGACATCTGCCGGGCACGGTGATTACCCCCTGTGATCGGCAGGCCTCTGTGCCTGCCGGAAGAAGAACGGCAGGGATGGAACCCTGCCGATCAGTATTTCGTCGGCAGATGTGGGCATCTGCCGGGCACGGTGATTACCCCCTGTGATCGGCAGGCCTCTGCGCCTGCCGGAAGAAGAACGGCAGGGATGGAACCCTGCCGATCACGGAAGGGGCACACTCCATACCGGGCATGAGCTTACAGGCTATTTCCTCCACGTTTTGACCCTCTCAATCAGTATCGCACAGAAAGATTTGTGCGAAAAATGGACAAATAAAGTCAAATTAAACTGTAGCTTTTCGACATAAATGCCGTTATACTGTATAGTAAACATTGATTTGAGTCTGACCTTTTCTCGAAGTCTTGTCCTAATCTACAACTCTCCGCCAAATTGTTCTATCTCGAATTGATCGCGCAATCATGCGCTTTATCAACGCTCTTGAGATGACCGGCTTCTCTATGCAGCCAGGCCTCGTCAAGAGTAATATGAATGGAGTGTAGAATGAATATCTACATCGGCAACATGTCGTATGATACGACAGAAGATCAATTGCGCGTGGCCTTCTCAGGCTACGGCGAAGTTTCAACCGTCAAGGTCATCACCGACCGTGACAGCGGCCAGCCCAAAGGTTTTGCCTTTGTCGAAATGCCGACAGCGGCCGAGGCCAATGCGGCCATCAGCGGACTCAACGGTCACGACCAGAACGGCCGCGCCTGGAATGTCAATCAGGCGAAGCCGCGCGAAGACAGTGGCAACCGTGGTGGTAATAACAACTACCGCAAGGTTTACTAGTCTCGACCTGACCGAATCCACGGCCGCAATGCTGTGGCATTGATCTTGAAGGAGATCGGTCTGTGACCGGTCTCCTTTTTTTGGCAGCAGCGTTTGAAGCGGAATGTCGGGACCTCGCCTCAGCGAGCAGGCACAATGGTCACGACCTACAAGACGTCATGCGGTCGTGATCGGCAGGCCTCTGCGCCTACCGAATGAAGAACGGCAGGGATGGAACCCTGCCGATCAGTTTTTGCACCTGTAATCGGCAGGCCTCTGCGCCTGCCGAGACAAGGCGCCGACAGAAATAAACGTAGGCGTTAGAGCGTTTCAAACGTATACTATACATAGACCTAGTGTCTACCCATTGATCGTTTCTCAAGTTTTGTCCCGGCAAAACAATCCTTGTCTAACCCTTGATCAGGTAACAATGACGCAATAAGGCGTCACCACGGCGTATTCCGGCATCGTGACCAGGCGATACCCGAACCGTGACATGGGAACCAAAGGAGATGTAGTATGAATATCTACGTCGGAAACCTATCACCTGCCACTTCGGTGGCGGAACTTCGCGGATGCTTCGAGCCGTTCGGCCCGGTCGCCGAATGCAGCATCAGCGCGTACAAAGTGCACGGCGAAGCTAAAGGCTTCGGCCAGGTGGACATGCCCTCCAATGACCACGCCAGCGCGGCGATCATCGGCATGCAGGGGAAGGAACTGGGTGGCAACGTTCTGAAGGTGCAAGAGGAATAGATTTCGCTTACTTGGGGCAGACGAGGACGTCTGCCGCCCACGCATTCTTGCTCACACTCTGAAGGGACAACTAATGTCAGTAGTAGCTTGGATCATAGTCGGCATGATACCGGGGTTTCTCGCCGGAGCCCTGGCGGCACATAACCGTCAAACAGCCCGCGCGAGGTCTGATAACACCCGGCCGTATTTCATGACGCCGGCAGAGCGTGACCATCAAAGAAGATCATGATAAGTATAACCGGAAGCAGCCGACGAGCGCGACCTCTGCAAGCATGTGTCCTGTGACCAAATGCCATCGGATACGGCACCTGTAGCTACTGCCTGGCAGTGATTTGACCTGGAATAGCCTGTCTCGCATTAATGCAGATATTTCTTGTGCTGTGGGGACTACCTAGTGATAATTGGATCATCACTACAGGCTCGTGAGCCTGCCATCACCTAACGTTGTCAATAAGGAACCTGCCGACCATGCCACAAGGCGACGACAGCCCGATTATCAAGCGCATTGCGTTTGTCGGCAATTACCTGCCGCGACGCTGTGGTATCGCTACATTCACCACCGATTTGTGTGAAGCAGTCGCCGCCGAACGCGAAGGAACGACCTGTATCGCCCTGCCGGTGAATGACACCGACGAAGGATACGAATATCCCGCCCGCGTTCGTTTCGAGCTCACCGAAAAAGACATTGAATCATATCGCCGCGCGGCTGACTTCTTGAATATCAACAATGTCGATCTGGTCTGTCTGCAGCACGAATATGGTATCTTCGGAGGTAGGGCCGGCAGCCACGTCCTGGCGCTCCTTCGCGAACTGCGTATGCCGATTGTCACGACCCTGCACACCGTGTTGCTCGAACCGGATGCGGACCAGCGGTCGGTGTTGGAAGAAATTGTCACTCTCTCTGACCGACTAGTAGTAATGAGCCAGCGCGGCAAAGATTTCCTGACAGATATCTACCATGTGTCTGCCGACAAGATCGACGTCATCCCCCACGGCATCCCCGACGTGCCCTTTGTTGACCCGAGTTTTCACAAGGATTTGTTCGGTGTCGAAGGGAAAATGGTCCTGCTCAGTTTCGGTTTGCTTTCGGCCAGCAAGGGGATCGAGAATGTCATCGAAGCCCTCCCCGAGATTCTGGCTGTACATCCCAATGTAGTCTACATAATTCTGGGCGAGACGCATCCTCACGTCATAGAAACCGACGGCGAGGCCTATCGTCTTTCGCTGCAGTGGCTGGCGCGTGAGCGGGGCGTCGAGAGCAATGTCATTTTCTACAACCGCTTTGTTAGTCTGGAAGAACTGATTGAGTTTATTGGAGCCGCGGATATATACATCACGCCCTATCTCAACAAGGCGCAGATCACTTCCGGCACGCTCGCGTACACACTGGGCGCCGGGAAGGCAGTAATCTCGACACCGTACTGGTACGCCGAAGAAATGCTGGCTGATGAGCGCGGCGTTCTGGTTCCGTTTCGAGATCCGCCTGCTCTTGCCCGAAAGGTCAACGATCTGTTGAGTGACGAAGCCGCACGTCATGCCATGCGCAAACGCGCCTACCTGTTCGGACGGGAAATGATCTGGCCGCAGGTTGCTCGTCGCTATCGCGAGACTTTCGAGCGCGCGCGAGCCGGTCGACGCCATTTCAGCCACCCGGGCTTTGCAGTCAAGGCTCTCGATAAACATCCGGGCGAACTGCCGCCTCTGAAACTCGATCACCTGCTGAACATGACCGACGAGACCGGTATCCTGCAGCATGCCATCTTCACCATCCCGAATTATCACGAAGGGTACACCACGGATGACAATGCCCGTGCCCTTACGGTGAGCGCGCTGCTCGAAGATGTCGGCAATCAGGAGGCTTTCGAATTGGCCTCGCGCTATCTCGCTTTCATCTGGTATGCGTACAATGCCGAGACGGGACGATTTCGCAATTTCATGACCTACCAGCGTACCTGGCTCGAAGCAACCGGCTCCGACGACAGCCATGGCCGCGCGTTGTGGGCTCTCGGGACGGTTCTGGGTCGCTCTCATACCCCGGCGCTTCAGAGTATGGCCGGGTGGCTGTTCGAGCGGGCATTGCCGGCCATTGTCAACACGACCAGTCCTCGCGCCTGGGCCTTCGCGCTCATCGGCATCCATGAATACCTCCACCGGTTTGCCGGAGATCGACGCGCCAGCCAGGTTCAGGAAGTATTATCCCAGCGTCTCCTGTCGTTGTATAAGAAGTGTCGCTCGGACGACTGGCGCTGGTACGAAGAGGGACTTACCTACTGCAACGCCGTCCTACCCCACGCTTCGCTTATTTGCGGACAATCGGTTCAGAGTGCGGCCATGATCGACGCCGGACTGGAATCGCTCACCTGGTTGACTAACGTTCAACGAGCCGGCAAAGGCGGGCATTTTGTCCCGATCGGATCCAACGGCTTCTATCAACGAGGTCACGACCGCGCCCGCTTCGATCAGCAGCCAGTCGAAGGCCAGGCCATGGTGTCGGCCTGTCTCGAGGCCTATCGCATCACTCATGACGATCTCTGGCGCAAGGAAGCCCAACGCGCCTTTGAATGGTTCCTTGGACGCAACGATCTGAATCTATCTATCTACGACCCTACTACGGGGGGATGTCGCGACGGCCTTCACCCCGACCGCGCCAACGCCAATCTCGGCGCCGAATCTACGCTCGCCTTCCTCCAGTCGTTACTGGAACTGCGCCTGGCCGAGAACACTTTTTAGCCTGTGGGAGAATCATACCTGATGAGCAATTCGCACCCCGAACTTCTTCGGCGTCACAGTCGCAACCCGATGTTAACGTCCACGAACTGGCCCTATCCTGTTAATAGCGTGTTCAATCCCGGCGCGACGTTGTTGCCGGATGGCACCACCCTGCTCTTGTGTCGCGTTGAAGATCGACGCGGCCAGTCTCATCTCTGTGCGGCCCGCTCAGCCAATGGCCTGGATGGCTGGCAGATTGATCCGGAACCAACTTTGATGCCGGATCCGGAGCATTTTCCCGAGGAGATTTGGGGCATTGAAGATCCACGCATTACTTATGTCCCTGAGCTGAGTAAGTATGTCATTGTCTATACCGCTTTCACTCGCGACGGACCAGGCGTGGCGCTGGCGACTACCGAAGATTTCCGCCAGTTCAAACGCTACGGCGTAATCATGCCCCCGGAAGATAAAGACGCTACTTTGCTGCCGCATCGCATCGACGGTCGCTGGGCGCTGATTCATCGACCGGTCAGTTCGCCCCGAGCGCACATTTGGATTTCGTACTCGCCTGACCTTACTCACTGGGGTAGTCACAAGATCATGCTCGAAGCCCGCCGTGGTGGGTGGTGGGATGCTAACAAGATCGGTCTCTCGTCTCCCCCGATCGAGACTCCGAAGGGCTGGCTGATGCTCTACCATGGCGTGCGACATACCGCCGCGGGAGCGATATATCGACTTGGTCTTGCGCTGTTCGACCTGAAGTCCCCTGAGGTGTGTCTCAAACGAGGCAGTCAGTGGATTTTTGGTCCTGAGGATTCCTACGAGTTACAAGGCGACGTCGGGAATGTGGTTTTTCCCTGCGGTCAAACGATTCTTCCCGATGGGGATACTATTCATGTCTATTACGGGGCCGCCGACACGAGCATCGCCCTAGCCACTGGAAGCATCAAGGCTATGTTGGAATGGTTGGAGAAGGATAACTGAGATAGATTTCTGAATGCGCTCGCCGCTAGTGATCGGCAGGCCTCTGCGCCTGCCGAAAAGAAAACCTCGTTTAATCGGCAGGCCTCCGCGCCTGCCGGGACGAATCCCCCTTTAATCGGCAGGCCTCTGCGCCGGCCGGAACAGATCCCCTCGTGATCGGCAGGCCTCCGCGCCTGCTGGAACAGAACGCCTCGTAATCGGCAGGCCTCCGCGCCTGCCGGAACATAAAACGGCAGGGGTGGAACCTTGCCGATCAAGTTAGCTGCCGCTTAAGTCAGTTGCCGATCAAGTTGGTTGCGGATCATGTACTCGTCGGCAGATGTGGGTCCGCCGCGGCGGACCGGGCACGGCTTCTTGGATGCCCCCCTAAGTTCACAAACGAAGTGCAACACCTGTTAAAGGTGTTGTCATGGAACGAAGATATGCACAGATCAATCTTGAAGAGCGGTGTGAGATTGCCCGCTTACACACCAACGGGCGGTCGCTCCGGCAAATCGCGGCAGCTCTGGATCGCGCGCCATCGACCATTGCTCGGGAGATAAGGCGAAATCGCAGCCGACAAAGCGGTTACCTGCCCGCCTATGCCAACGACCAGAGCCGTGCCCGGCGTTGGACCGGCTCCAAATTGGATCGCCGTCCAGAACTGCGCGACATGGTAGTGATGGGACTAGCTAATGGTTTGTCTCCGGAGTTGGTCGCGGGAAGGCTGGCCGTGGAGATGGGCCGGAAGGTGATTTCCTACGAAACGATCTACCGGTTTATCTACGCGCAGATCGCCCGTACTAAGGATTACACTTGGCGGTACTTACTGATCCGTGGCCGAGCCAGACGTAGCTGGCGAGGGTGCAAGAGAGGTCGGTCGACGTCGTCTATAGCCCTGCGGTGCCCTATCTCCGCGCGGCCGAAGAGCGCCAAGAGCCGGAAAACACCAGGACACTGGGAAGGTGATCTCATGAACTTCCGAAAACCCGATCAGAGCGTCCTCGTCCTTCATGAGCGACACTCACGCCTGATGATGGGGGTTAAGCTACCCGCCAAAGATGCCGCCTCGGTTGCTAAGGCCATGTGCACTCTCCTGGCACCCTTGCCGCCCGCCTGGCGACAGACCATCACCTTCGATAACGGTCCCGAGTTCGGCCAGCACTACCGACTCCATGACCACGACATCGAGACCTACTTCTGTAACACCTACTCACCCTGGCAGAAAGGCGGCGTCGAAAATGGAATCGGTCGCCTCCGACGCCGACTCCCTCGGTCAACCGACTTGACCAAACTCTCGCCGAGACGGTTCGCAGACTTCTTTCAAATCTACAATAACACGCCTCGAAAATGCCTGGACTTCCTCACTCCAGCAGAGTTCTTTTGGCTCGAACTGTTGCACTTCAAATGTGAATCCAGCCCCGCCTGAAGCGGGGCAAGACAGAAAGGGGTGCGGGGAATGACGGAATGGGTGTCGTTTTCTCGTCGGCAGATGTGGGCATCTGCCGGGCACGGCTCCTTGAATGCCCCGCCTGAAGCGGGGCAAGACAGAAAGGGGTGCGGGAAATGATGGACTGGGTATCGTGTTCTCGTCGGCAGATGTGGACATCTGCCGGGCACGGTATTGTGTGACCTAGTACTTCTTCCGGCGCTCGATCATGTAGTTGGAACCGTCCAGCGCTTTGCAGGCCCGTTTCAAATCGGCCAGCATCTTCGAAATCTCACCTACGTGCGCGAACTCGCCGTTGTGGTTGATGACCACCGCGATCGAGATCGACAACAGCGGGAACCGCTCTACCTCGCCGCGACGGTTCTTGGATTCGTAGAAACCGTTCTGTCTGTCTTCTTCAGAGTATCTGAACGGGATGAAAGCATCGAAACTCTTGATCACCCAGCGGCAGGCTTCTTCGGCCGTCTCCGACGGCACCACGAATATAAAATCATCCCCGGCGATATGTCCGACAAATCCCTCGCGGCATAGATCGAACACCACATCCTTGAGAATCCAGCCGGTCATGCGGATGATCTTGTCGCCATAGACATAGCCACTGTAATCATTGAAGGCTTTGAAATTGTCGAGATCGGCGTAACATACGGCGAACTGCTCCCCCGCCTTCATCTGTCGATTGATCTCGTCCTCGATCATCGCCGGTCCGGGCAGCAGGGTCGACGGGTTTACGGAGACATCGCGCGCACTCCGGTCGATCACGCGCCGGATACGCACCTGCACCAGCTTCTTGATCCATTCGCCGTAGATGAATTCTTCCACCCCGTCTTCGTAAGCCGCAATGACCGTGTTGATGTCCGGATCGGGATGGTACAGAATCACCGGGACAATCGACAGCAGGATATTCTGCTTGATCGCCCGGACCAGCTCGAGTTCGTGCAGGAAGTTGTCGTCGCCGGCCATCAGTATCGCGCTGACATTGTGCCGATGACAGATGACGATGAGTTCTTCGAAGGTATTGAAGAAATGAAACTTGAGGCGCCGCTCGCGGAAAAATGTCTCGAGATAGAAGTCCAGGTTAACCCTGGTTTGGCGGATAGCAAAGTGCGTGGTCGTCTGCGGCTGCGGACGGTCACTTGCTGCGAAAACCGGCCAGTTCGCGAGGGTGATGTCTTCGGTGTTCGGCAACGATATATCCCTGGTCTATCTGAGTGTATATCTCAGTAGTGGATATATCGGCATGCCCGAGCATTTCTTGCACTGTCCGAAGATCGGCCCCCCCGGCAAGCATATGTGTTGCAAACGAGTGGCGAAATGTATGCGGCGTGACCGTTTTGGTGATTCCGGCCCGAATTACCAGTTTTCGCACCGCTTTCCATAAACCGACCCGGGACATCCTCCGACCGGTCCGATTGACTAGCAAGTTACGCGAACTATCCGCCGGCACTCGCGCCCGCTCCGGGCTGTCGAGGTACTTCCGAACCGCTTCGATAGCGAATTTTCCTATAGGCACCAGCCGTTGCTTGTTTCCCTTGCCAATGACTCTGATAAACCCCGCCTCAGTCTCCAGACTGCCAATCTTCAGGTCGAGAAGTTCGGAGATTCGCAGACCGCAACCGTAGAGCAGTTCGATCACCGCCCGGTCGCGGGTAGCGAGACTCTTGTCCAGATTGCAGACGGCAATAATTCGCTCGATTTCTTCGACCGACAGGTAATCGGGATGGTACCGCGCAATTCGTGGCGCCCGGTAGCCGGTGGTCGGATTATGCTTCACGACCCCCCGCCCGACCATATAGTCGTAGAATCGTTTGGCCGCCGAGAGCTTGCGCGCCAGAGTCGCTGGCTTACGTCCCTGAGTCGAAAGGGCGCTAAAGTAGCGGTTTATGTCTTGTGGCTTACTTGCTGATACGTCGCGCGTTGCCGTGTGATTGAATAGAGCGACGAGATCGGTGCGATAGGCCGCCACGGAGTTTGCTGACAGCCCCAACTCCAATGTCAGGTGCTGGAGAAAATCCTCGATAGCTACCTTCGGTTCCATAGTCGCACCTACATCCGATGAGCCATGGCCACAGCCCCGACTACCTCGAACCCGGCTTCCTGCAAGGTCCGGCGGGCTTCGAAAACGGTCTGCCCCGACGTGATAACATCGTCCACCAGGATAACTCGGTTACACCGCTCCGCTAAGTTGACACCCGGCGATAGAGCAAATACCGACTTGATATTGGCTACCCGTTTGGACTTTCCTAGACGAGACTGCGGGCGACGTTTTCTAACTCGAACTATCAGGTTATCGTCGACCGGAATTTCCAGCCGGCTCGATAACTCGTCGGCGAAAATCCTGGCTTGATTGTATCCCCGTTCGTACTCGCGGCTCGGATGAAGGGGAATCGGTACTAGCACGGCCGGCTCAAGTTTCTTGATCTTGGCGCCGAACTGGCCACACAACCTTTCCGCAATCACCGGAGCAATAGCAACCGCGCCACGGAATTTGTACTGGATAATTATCTGTCGAAGCGGGTCGACGTAGGATGCTGCAATATAGGCGGTAAACGAACGAGGCTTGCTGTCGTCAAACCGACCTTCGGGGGCGAAATCGATATCCGTAAGGGGAATTGGCTGGTCCCACCAATCGATCCGTTCCAGGCACCGATCACAGACACAGTGCGGACTTTCGGCATAACGGCCGCACCCGGCACATAGAGGAGGATAGACAAAATCGACCAGCCCCTTGAGGAGTGGAAACCGCTCTGTTAGCCCGGTTAACATAATCCAAGATGGATTCCGCCATATCCCCCGGCAAGACTAAAAAAGGCCGACCGCTACTTTCCGGCTCCGCCTGCAGCGGCTACCGAGTCCAACTCCTTGAGAAATTCCCGAGCCGCCTCGGCCGGTTCGCCATTCGGATCAATCTCCAGGTACTTTTTCCAATAGTAGCGCGCCGAATCAACCACACCTTCACCGTGGAAAACAACGCCCAGATTGAAATAGGCCACCACATGCCTGGGATCACGGGCCAGCACTTTACGGAATTCTTCCAAGGCCCGTTTCGGCAATCCCATGGCGTGGAGACAGGACGCGAAGTCGCTTCGCACATCAACCGAAGAACTATCGATCACCAGGGCCCGACGATAAGCTTCGGCGGCCATGGCGTAGTTCTGATGATCCATGAACGCGTTGCCTTGCTCGACCAGGGGACCGTATCCGGTTGGGAAACTATCTATAACGGCGCCTGTCATCTGTTCGTGGCCGGGAATGGCGGCTTTCTCGGTCGGTTGTTGCTGAGGGGCCGCCGGTTTCTCACGCAGAATGAAGTACCCACCTATTACCAAAACCGCCACACCCACCAGAATAATCCCATCACGCCGCCAACCGCCTGCCTTGGCCGGTCCGGCCGTGGGAGTACCGCAGTCAGGACAATAACGGGTCCCAGCTTCGAGGTCTTTACCGCAACTCTTACAAACTATCCGTTCCATATCGCTCCTGTGTTATCACATTTACAAAGACCCCGGCAATATAGTTTCAATTTGTTCCGCATCAACAAGGTTCTTCGTAAACTTAAGACCTGACGTCTCCCTCTCGGGCGTATATATTTCCCGCCGTTGAACCTGCACTCTTGCTGGAGACATTTTCGATGAGACTATTCTCAGCTTCGATCTTGGCCGCCCTCCTGGTCGCTTCAGCGTCGGCGGCGGCTTATGACATAAACGCCGATTCTGCCTTGCGCCACGTGGCCGTATTGGCTGCGGATTCGATGGAAGGGCGCCAGGTCGGCGAACCCGGCGAACAGAAAGCTGCGGCTTACATCATTTCAGAATTCAAGGCTGCCGGGCTTGAGCCAAAAGGTGACAGCGGCTCGTATCTGCAACCCTTCTCGTTTATCAAGAGAGTCGACTTTGGGCCCGGCAATAAGCTGACTGTAAATGGCAAGTCGCTACAAATTGGGGCGGACTTTCAACCACTTGAGCAGTCGGGGAATGTCACTTTCAATTTTGACAGCATAATCGATGTCGGCTATGGCATCATCACCGACGATTCCAGCTACAACGATTATCGCAGCAAAGACGTCCGAGGCAAAGCCGTTCTGGTGCGCCGTTACGCACCGAGGATCGAGGGCGATACCACGGGCGCTGACAGCATCTATGACCGTTTCAGCAGCTTCAACGCCAAGATTATGACGGCGCTGTCTCGTGGTGCGACGGGGATAATCTTTGTCACGCCGACGACATATGACGATACCCTGGTAGGATCATCTGGAACCCACGTTAATCCCAAAGACATTCCGGTCGTTCTGATCCGACGGGCAGCGTTGGAGCGACTCGGTCTTGATTTGGTATCCCCTCGTTTTGCCAACGTCGTTGGTACGACTGATCTGGTCAGAGTCCCCGGTACCGGCTACAATATCGTCGGGTATTTGCCGGGTCGCACCGATACGGTGGAGATTGTCGGGGCGCACTATGATCATATAGGCTATGGCGGCGCGACTTCGAGGTATCGTGGTCCCGAGCGTCGCATCCATCCCGGCGCTGACGACAACGCCTCGGGTGTCGCGGCTCTGCTCGAATTGGCGCGCTATTTTTCTTCACGACGCGACTCCCTTCACAATTCGATCTTGTTCATCGCGTTCTCCGGCGAAGAAGCCGGCACGCTCGGATCGGGGCATTATGTCCGCCATTGGACAGTCGATCGCACAAAAGCCCGACTGATGATCAACTTGGACATGATCGGGCGTTTGTCGCAGCAGGAAAAAGGACTGGCGATTATGGGAACGGGCACCTGCCCAC
Organism: uncultured candidate division Zixibacteria bacterium; assembly: GCA_963735035.1. Lineage (GTDB taxonomy): Bacteria > Zixibacteria > MSB-5A5 > GN15 > FEB-12 > JAGGTI01. The sequence goes on along the minus strand of CAVTJJ010000005.1, from coordinate 77,938 downwards.
AGTTCAAGGAATATTTTGACAAGACCGACCTTGGTTCTCTCAAAGTAACCTTCAATGAATCTGGCTCAGGTCCGTCCGACCAGGCAGCCTTCTGCAATGATTCTATTCCAAGTCTTTTCTTTTTCACGGGTGCCCATCAGGATTATCACACACCAGATGATGTCGTTTCCAAGATCGACGCGCCGGGGATCGCCACCGTTGCCAATCTGGTGGCCAGCGTATTGACCTATTTCGACACCTACCAGGGTCCGCTGACTTTTCACCGCACCAGGAGCGATGGCACCGGACGCCCCCCGCAACTCTCAGTCAGCCTGGGCATCACTCCCGATTTTGTGTCGCAGGTGAAAGGGTTGGGCGTCGATGGCGTCTCACCCGATCGGCCTGCAGAGCGGGCGGGTATTCTTAAAGGGGATGTCATCATCAAGATCGGTGATCGAACGGTAGGTGATATCCAGGATTATATGAACGTCCTTCAGCGATATCGCAAGGGCGATAGTTGCAGAGTTGAAGTAGTGCGCGGTGCGGACACACTCTCCGTGATTGTTAACTTCAAATAGCCGATACGGCATCAAGATCTTCATGGGAATTGTCTCAAGACTTCAAGAGCTGTTACCGGCCGACCAGGTTTCAATTCAGGCCGACCAACTTCAGGTGGCATCACACGATGAATCCACTCTACCTCCCGTTACGCCACTCGCGGTGGTATGGGCATTGACCACGTCCCAAATTCGTGACATCGTTCGGTGCTGCATCGAGTACAAAACCCCCATCACTACGCGTGGCGCCGGATCGGCTCTTGAGGGTTCCGCCGTGCCACTCGCTAACGGAATCGTACTCGATCTGACTCGAATGACCGCCGAAGTCAATTATTGGCCTGAGGACCTTCAGATCGAAGTCGAGCCGGGCATCATTTACGATCATCTGAACGACCGCTTGAAGAGGGACGGCCTCTTCTTCCCTCCGTCGCCGGGCGGATCGGGCGATGTTGCCACTATTGGCGGCATGGTTTCTACCAATGCTTCGGGCATCTACTCGGTCAAGTATGGCGGCACGCGCGAATACGTCCTGGCGCTGGAGATAGTCACCGGCGAGGGCGAAATCGTCCGCCTCGGCAATCGCGCCATCAAACGTTCCAGTGGTTACAACCTGGTCGATCTGGTAGCGGGCTCCGAAGGCACACTCGGGATTATTTCGAAGATAACACTTCGCCTCGCCGGTCTCCCAGAGGGACGCAAACAATCGGCGTATGTATTCAAATCCGATCAAGATGCCGCCCGTGCCGTGTCCGAGATGCGGCGCTATGGTCTTGATATCGCTGCGATCGAATTTCTCGACCGGCACGTTACGATGGCGCTCAATAAACTCAAAGGTTATGGACTCCAGGAAGCGCCGTTGCTCTTTCTTGAATTCCACGGTCCGTTGGCCGTGCTCGATTCAAACGAAGAACAAGCCGACCTGATTTGCTCCGAGCTCGGCGCCGAACCGATAACGTTGAGCGAAGGCCAGCGCCCGTGGGAGATTCGCCATTGGGCCACCGATGCCGTTAAGCACTTCCAGCCCGGGTTGAGCATCATCCGCAACGATGTCGCGTTTCCGATTTCGAAGCTACCCGAGATGGTTGAGTACTGCCATACCCTGGGGGACAAACACGGACTACCGATGTTCACGTTTGGTCATGTCGGAATGGGCCTCTTGCACGCTTTGATGCTGGCCGACGCGAACGATCCGGTTCGCTGGGCGCTCGCCCATGATGTGAACAATCAGATAATTACCCGGACGATTGAAATTGGGGGGACGATTTCCGGCGAGCACGGCATCGGTCTCGGCCACAGAGACCTCTTCCTCTCTGAGCATGGAGCCGGAGTGGAACTCATGCGACGGATCAAAAGGCAGTTCGATCCTTACAGCCTTCTGAATCCGGGGAAGATTTTCGACCTCTGATCGGGACGTCGATTCCACCCATTAAAAAAGCCGGGCCACTTGGGCGCCGGCTTCAAAGCTTGTGCTGGATTTGACGGCTAGTTCCAGACGTAAGTATATACCGGGGTCGTGTTCAGACGAAGTCCCACCGTATCGGTGCCGTCGACTACCGCCTGAATCTGGTAGATGATGAAGTTTTCCCCTCCGGAACTCCATCCGCCGGTAACGGCTGAGTTCGGGTTGTACATGATCCAGTTGCCGGTTGCGCGATAGCTCCACTTGCCGTTGGGCGTGTTGGTCGGACCCACCGGATCGTTGGTCCCGGCATAGTTGGAAGGAACATTGGAGAGATCGTCAAACGGGTTGTGGACCACAATCGGCTGACCGTTGACGAACTGCTTTGATACGTAGACCGACATTGCCCCTTCGAGACTCGACACCATGTTATTGACCGAGGCTATCTCAGCCTCTTTGCTCACTGAGAACAGCTTCGGAATTGCGACCGCGGCGAGAATGCCGAGGACGACGATTATCACAACCAGTTCGATCAGTGTGAAGCCATTCTCTCTTTGTGACTTTGCAGTGCCCATGACCAGGTTTCTCCAGAAGTTCATTAGCCGGTAACCGATAGCATCATTATCGGCTCTGACATTATCCGGCTTTAGATTTCGGGATGATAACGACGCCCGCAAACGTCTTCGATCTGCAAGAATCTGGCTGTATACAAATTGAGCAGGCGGCAAGATTCGTCATTCCCCGGTTCAGCAAAGCAGGTCGAAACCCCTGCGCCTGCTCGCCGTGGCGAGGTTTCGACATTGGTGCCCCAGTCATTTTCCGTGAGGACAGGTGGCACCCCTCTCCGTCATTGCCCGGTTTAGCCGGACACCGCAACGGATGACTGCTCCTATTCGTCATTCCCCACCCCCACGTCATTTCCCGAGTCCCCCTCCCAATCATTGCCCGCCCCCTCTGTCATTGCCCGGTTTAGCCGGGCAACCTAATGATTGTTTGATGGTGCCGGAGGCCGGACTCGAACCGGCACGGGCCGTACGGCCCAAGGGATTTTAAGTCCCTGGTGTCTGCCATTCCACCACTCCGGCAACGAGCGATGTGGCAATATGTTAGAGGATTGTTCGTTCGAGCGCAAGGGAGTTTTTGCCCCGCATGACCTTCACCGAAATCTATTGCCTTAGGCGGCTCACAATCAACTGATGCCGCGAACTCGATTCGAAAGGGCTCTCCTGATGATCGCCGTACTTACTAACAATCTCAAAACCATTGTAATGAAACAGGGCATCGAGCTCCTGAGGATAGACAATGCGCATGTTGAGTTCGCGGATTTCCTCCGGCAAGTTGCCGATCTTGTAGTACCACTTGATATGGTTAATCTGCGTCGATCGATCGTAGAAATTGTCCTCAGTGACAATGACTTTACCATGTCCGTCAGGATCATCGTATTCAAAGCAAGAATGCCTCTGCTCATTTCCTCTCAGAAGGATCTCCAACGACGGATTGAACCAGTCTATGATGAAGTGACCGGTGTCTTTCAGATGCGCCCGCACCCGCTCAAACAGCGCCTCGTGGCTTTCGCGGTCGTGTATATGAGCAATCCCATTGAAAGGAAAGATGATCGTTCCGAACCTGGTGCCCAGATTGAAATCCCTGCAATCGCTTTCGATCCATCGAATGTCCAGGTTTTTCGCCGCAGCTTTGATACGCGCTTGTTTGAGCACTGGAGCTGATATGTCAAGTCCTGTCATTTCAAAGCCGGCCTCGGCCATTGGTATGGTAACGCGGCCGGTCCCACAACCGAGTTCCAGTACCGGACCGCCAGATATGGCTGCCTGTTTCAAGTAGAACGGGATGTCATTTGCCAATGCCCCGCTTTCGAGGTCGAAAAATCTGCCATCACTGTAGATCTTGTCAGAATCATTCGGTTTCACGACGATCTCCTACCCTGATTTTGAGTGACTCGCTACGTACAATGTTGCGTATCTACGGTACGAACTTGGTAGACGCCCGACAAACCTTTTCTGTCCCTACTCCTTTACCAAATTGTAACCGCACTAACACCCCCAAAATGAGATTGCCACGGCAACCTGGTCGGCCGTATTATATTCGTATGTGTGGACGGTATGCCCTGGCCCAGGAACACGAGGCGCTCAAAGTTCGCTTTGGGTTCATCGACGACCCCTCGTCGTCGTTTCACCCGACACCCCGCTACAACATCGCCCCCTCCCAGATGGCGCCTGTCATAACTAGAGACACCGGAATAAAGCTGCGTGGCATGCGCTGGGGGCTCATCCCCCACTGGGCGAAGGACCCATCGATAGGCGCGTCGTTGATCAATGCCCGCTCAGAGACTGCGCCCGATAAGCCCAGTTTCCGGGATGCTTTCAAGTCCAAGCGTTGTCTCATTCCCGCCACCGGGTTTTTCGAGTGGACGCCGGCCAGAGGCGGGCAGGGCAAACAGCCAATTTTTGTCAGGACCCGTAATCAAGGTATCTTCTCGTTTGCCGGTTTGTGGTCGGCGTGGAAAGACCCCGCTAAGAACGAAGAAATTCTGACCTATACGATCCTCACGACCGAGCCCAACGATCTCATGAAGGCCTACCACAACCGGATGCCGGTCATTTTGTCGAGCGAATCCGAAAAGGTGTGGCTCAGCGATACCGCCGACATGAAGGCGTTGCGTGATTTTCTCGTGTCGTGCCCGTCGGATCTGCTTGAGGCGTTTCCCGTGTCGAAATTGGTGAATTCGCCCCGCAACGACTCGCCGACCTGTATCGAGCCCCTCCCCCAGGTCCTTTGAAAAACTCCTGAACCTGTCATCGCGAATGTTGCAGTGTGCCCGGCAGATGTCCACATCTGCCGGCTCGTGCCTATTTCGTGGGCGGCAGACCTCCTGGTCTGCCCCTGATTTGGGGCACACGAGGACCCCCGATCAAGTCGGGGGCAGGCAGTGTGCCGCCCACTTTACTTTGAGATTGCCACGCTACGCTGACCCGCCTTACGGCGGGTCGGCTCCGCTCGCAATGACGTCTGGGTGAACGTCGTCAACATACCCTCGTTAATGTGACACACAAGTGATTCCCCCGGCGGCGGCCCGCCGTACCTTGCCGGTATGGCGACCACAAAGAAACATTCGGTCCTTATCGAATCGTCGGTGCCGGCCGGTTTTCCCTCACCCGCGTCGGACTACGCCGAAAGACCGCTCGACCTGAACACGCATCTCATCTCGCACCCGTCTGCGACATTTTTCATCCGCGCGAAAGGTGACTCCATGATTGGCGCCGGGATTTTCGACGGTGATCTTTTGGTTGTTGATCGTGCCTTCAAGCCCAAGACCGGGGACATTGTCATCGCCTGCGTCAACGGCGATTTCACCGTCAAACGTCTCCGCATCATCAAGAACGTCGCGGCCCTGCACGCCGACAACCCCGACTACGCGCCGATCCCTCTGGCCGACCTTACCGACGCGGTAATTTGGGGCGTTGTCACCTATGTCATCAAGAAAACCCGATAGTCGCGTCGGCCTCATCGATTGCGACACCTTCTATGTCTCCTGCGAACGGGTTTTTCAACCCCAGTTGAAAAATCGTCCCGCCGTGGTGCTCTCCAACAACGACGGCTGTATAGTCGCACGCTCCAAGGAAGTCAAAGCTCTCGGGATCGGGATGGGCATACCGTACTTCAAGGTCAAGGACCTGATCATCAAAAATGACGTCAAGGTGTTCTCCTCGAATTATACCCTGTACGCCGACATGTCCGGTCGCGTCATGGAGGTGTTGCGCGAATACCTGCCGAAAGTCGATCTCTACTCTATCGATGAAGCTTTTGTCGGATTCTACGAAGGCGACGGCGCCGAGACCGGTCGCCTGATCCGCAAGGAAGTCCTGCAACGCGTGGGCATTCCGGTCACGGTCGGAATCGGCTCGACCAAGACCCTGGCCAAGATCGCTGCCGAATATGGGAAATCGCACGAAGACACCGGCCACGTTTTCGACCTGACCGACTGTCCCGACCCGGATGCGATCCTCAAAGCTACCCTGGTTCAGGACGTTTGGGGGATCGGGCCGAAAATCGCCCGATGGCTGTACGAGCGTAACATCAACACCGCGCTTGATTTGCTGCGTTTACCCGATGCGGTGATACGCAAGCGTGCCGGTGTCACCGGACTGCGGACGGTGCTGGAGCTTCGGGGGGTATCATGTATCGAACTGCGCTCCATGTTCGCGCCCCGTAAGAATGTCATTTCGTCCCGTTCGTTCGGACGGTATGTCACCGACCTGGCCGACCTCAAGGAATCGATCTCCATGCATGTCACCATTGCCGCGACCAAACTCCGCCAGGATCGGTCGGTGGCCGGGCAATTGTCCGCGTACATTACTACCAACGTCTTTGCTCAAAACCCCCAGTACAGCGCCTCGGTGTCGGTCTCGGTGAACCCGTCGACCAACGCCACCGGCGACCTGGTGAAGCTGGCCATGATCGCGGTTGAGAAAGCGTACAAGCCGGGGTACCGCTACATCAAGGCGGGGGTTGAGCTGGGGCAGATTACACCGGCGCGGGCGCGGCAGATTGACCTGTTCGCCCGAAGGGATATCGACAAGGAGGAGCGGCTGTATCGAGCGGTGGATGCGATCAACGGCAAGTACGGCTCAGACACACTTCGCCCGTCAGCGAGTGGCCGCACAAGAAGCTGGAAGATGAAGCAGGACTACAATTCGAATCGTTACACGACCGGCTGGGACGATTTGCTGACGACGGCGCCGGAGTGAAGCGAGCGATACTCCAAAAAAAGAAACCCACCCGAGGCCACCATGCGCTCCCCGTCATTGCGAGCGGAGATGGCCCGCCGCCAGGCGGGGCATCGTAGCGCGGCAATCTCAATTTGACTGCACCGCTACGAGCCGGCAGAAGTGGATCCGCCGAGGCGGACCGGGGACTCACCCTGCCTTGAGATCGCCACGGCCCCGATCAAGTCGGGGCCTCGTGATGACGGACGAAGGGCCTTTCAACACCACTCAGCCTAATACCTACACCGAAGGTTGATCGTAATCCTCGGGCAGTAATACTTCGACCTCAGCGACCGGAACCACACTCTTCACGGTCATGGTCGTATAAATGACTACCGCTACCAGCAGTAAGGCCAGGACTGCCGATGACCCGATTGTCCCGAAACCGAGACCGCCCCGATCGACCGACTTGGTCAGCAAGTCGCCAAAAGTGGCCCCGAACGGACGTGTCAGCACAAACGCCACCCAGAACAACATGACCCGATTGAGTCGGGTAAAATATGTGGCAAAAAGGACCAATCCGAGCGCGCTCGCGATCACCGTGGCTCCACCGAGGAACCCCAGACCGGAGCTGTCGGCCAGATAGTCGCCGAGAGCCGTCCCCAGCGTATTCGACGCCAATATGGCCGCCCAGTAGAACAACTCGGCTTTGGTGGTCGTGATGTTATTGACCGAGAGCGATTTTTCGCTGAACCGCCACACTATGAGAACCGCGACTAAAATCATTACAAGGATCAGCGAACCTTTCGCATACCCCAGCCCGAGGGTTCGATCCATGAAGTCAGACATCGTAGTGCCGGCGGTGCTGGTTGTGAGGATTACGGTCCAGAATAGAAGCGGGTGAAACTTGCTCGTGCGAAGCTGAGTCACCAAACAGATCAAGAATACGGCGAGGAGAATGATCGAACTGATGGTGTACCCTATGTCCAGGGTCATCGACATGAGGTCCCCCGCCGTTTCACCGAGCGTGGTCGCGCAGATCTTCATGATCCAGAAGGCGACAGTTACCTGTGCGACCTTATTCATAGCGGTTTGTTTCCAAACATGAGTGCCTCGGGAGTTTGACGATTGTGGCAGAGAAATAGTTTCGAAAGGATTGTATCACTTTCAGCGGCCAGATTTACTCATCAGAAATACGACCTTTGATTGAACCCGTTTAGGGATAGGCTCGTTCCAAATGAGTTACAAGTTTCCCCCAGCGGTGGTAAGTGCGAATTGATACATTGCCCGGAGATGTAGCGGAATCGGACGTCTATCGGATGTAGCAACGGGCTATGCGGCAGTACGTTATGTGACTACTTGATGTAGCTGACCCACCCGCAGGGCGGGGCCAGCCGCGCCAGTAGTTGCATCAACAACCTTTCCTGTGTAACATTCTCTGATCTCATGTGTCTTCACTTTCGTGAGACAGGAAATGGAATCAACTGACCTTCAGGACTGGCAAGCATTCTGCGACGGAGACAACGCCGCTATGGAGCGTATCTTCACCCGGCTCAACCCTCGGCTCTTCTCATTTTGCCTGTATCAGAGCGGCAATCGTGCGACCAGCGAAGAAGTAGTTCAGGAATCATTCTTGAGACTTCTCGCTCAGCGAAAGAACGGAACAATCACGCGCTCGGTTCGAAGCTGGCTCTTTATCACCGCGCGCAATTTGCTCCTGAACCTATCGCGAGAGAATCCGCATCGGTCTATCGAAGAAATCCCAGAGGTCTATCTCGTTGAAAAGAGTAAGCCTGATCTAAGTCTCCGAATAAGCGGAATTCTATCTCGGCTCGCGGCAGAAGATCGGGAGCTGTTGCTGCTACGAGAACATCAGGGGTTTAGCATCAGCGAACTTGCTACCATGCTGGATCAGTCTCCGGAAAACATCCGGGTACGTCTATATCGCATCCGCAAGAGCATCCATGAGAACGAGAGGCACACAAATGTATAGATGTGATGAGTATCAACGTCTGATATCGGACAATCTTGACGAGCCGCTGTCGCCAGACGTACTGGTCAAGCTGGATCAACATCTTTCCGAGTGTGCGGCGTGTCGCGCGTTTCTGGACGCAGCAACCCGATTGCGAGAAGAGGTCAGCTCGCTGCCTATGCAATCATCTTCGCAACCGTTGCAGTCCCATCGACCTTCAACGCCGTGGTGGCGGCGCAAGATCGCGGTCCCCGTTCCCACCATAGCGGCGGGGATTCTGCTCCTTCTCGCAACCTGGCTGGCACAGCTTCGCTCTCAGAATTCGTCCAGCACCAACTCGACCATTGACCAATATGTCGCCACTGAACAGATTGACATCATAAAGTTGACGCCTAACAGCGCAACACTAACATCTCCGACAAGAACTCAACCTTAGCAATAGGGGGCGTGTTATGAAACAATTCATTCTCTTCGTAAGTGCCTTACTCTGGCTCAGTACTTCTACTGCGGCCCAGCAATATTATGTAGAGTTGCAGGCTATGAGTAAGGTCGAAGGTCAACTAGTAGACGCCGGCTCCTGGCGAAGTCAGTCAATATCTTTTTCCACCATCGCTAGCGGCGCGTTCTATTGGACCGACGGCGGTGAACACGGATCAACTGGGGCTATAATTTCGACCTCTACGCTTCCAAGAGCGGGTACCGAGTGCTGCTTTCACCTTTTGCTTGGCGGCTCCGCTTCACAGTTGAGACTGACCGGCACAATGCTCAACCTGCGTATATCCAACCAGGACAGCATCGAAACCGGCAGACGATTGATCCTTGATCGACCGATTGTCTTGAACGAACCAATAGACTTGGACCTTGGCCGAATTCGTGACGGCCGGGAGATCGTGCTTCGCACTACAATTCGTGACACCAGGCCGGTCAGAGAATCTGCCTGCGAACCACAGCAGATGAAACTGACAAGTGTCAGCTATCACAACGGCAAAGTACTCGGCACACATGGCGCAGGAAGGGAACTTGCAGGTATTCGAAAGCCAATCAGCACATCCTTCAGCATCCCGGTAGATGACGCAGCCAGTCAGGCAGTGGAATATACCGCGGACATACGATTTTCTGATGGCATTGCAGATATCAACAAGCCAACTACCAGCACTCTGACATTTGTTCGCACCTATGCCATTGATACCCTACACTATGGCTACACCCCCGCAAATCCGCAGGTTCGTTATGAATCCACTTACACAAGAACGATTGATGTTATCCCTGGAAGGATTCTCAAGATCGTCATCCCCCCCGATACGCCGTCAGTGCGAGGCTTCGCAATTGAGGATACGCTCGTTATCAATCCCGGAGGACAGACCAATTGACGAGCATGAGTTCGGCGGCCTGTTGCCTTATCCCGCGATAAGTTTAGAAGTCCCCCCGCACTTTGCCCTTGTAATCTGGCCGGGTTTGGCCTATGTTCCCGCCGGAATAGTAGGCTCTAACCAGCGGACAAACGGGTGATCGACACCACCGATCCACCACACGCCAGCGTTCACACCGTGTCTTGCAGCTAAGGAGATCACTCGATGAACGCTCTGCGTAGCACCCTTCTCGTTCTGTGCACCACCCTCATCCTTCCCGCCATGCTTCTGGCCGACGAAGGCATGTGGCCCCTCTACAGTGTCGATCAACTTCCGATGGACTACCTTCGGACGCGCGGCCTCAAACTCCAGCCCCAGCAGATCTACAACACCTCCGGCTCCGGTTTATCCGACGCCGTGGTGCAGGTCGGCGGAGCCACCGGCTCGTTTGTATCCGCGGACGGATTAGTCATCACCAATCACCATGTCGCCTTCGACGCCGTCCAGGAGCAGAGTTCGGTCGAGCACAATTATCTCCAGAACGGTTTCTACGCCCCGACGCGCGACAAGGAACTTTCCGCTATCGGGTACAAAGTCTACGTGACGCTTTCTATTCAGGATGTCACCACCAAGATTCTCAAAGGCGTCAAGGACGCCATGCCGCCACTCCTGCGATACAAGACGATCGACAAGAATACCAAGCAATTGGTGCGCGAGACCGAAAAAGGGCGCGCCATCAAGGCGCGAGTGGCTGCGATGTTCGGCGGCAAGCAGTACATGCTCTATACCACGCTCGAGATTCGCGACATCCGCATGGTCTACATCCCGCCGGACGCTATCGGCAACTACGGCGGCGATATCGACAACTGGATGTGGCCCCGTCACACGGGTGACTTCTCGTTCCTGCGGGCCTATGTCGCCCCTGACGGCACTCCGGCCGACTTCTCACCCAACAACATCCCTTACAAACCGAAAGTGTTTCTTCCAATAGAGACGAACGGCTACAAAGAAGGCGACTTCGTGATGACTATCGGCTTCCCCGGAACCACCTCGCGTCACATCAGCTCCTATGAACTCGCCAGCAAGATCAATTACTCCTACCCGGCGTCGATCAAGGCGAACGAAGACATCATTGCCATCATGGATGCCGCCGGCAAGAACGACTCGGCTATCGGGCTCCGTCTATCCTCTGACCTCGCGGGCCTCAATAATGGTCTCAAGAAGAGCTACGGCACGATGGAAGGATTCCAGAAGAGCAGCACGCTCGCCCAGAAGCGCGAATCCGAACGCCAGCTTACCGAATTCCTCGCGAAAGACAAGACGCTGCAGGCCAAATACGGCCGCGTGTTGCCCGAATTGGACAGCTTGTACAAAGCCAACGCCAAAGTCCAAGCGCATGATTTCATGCTGGGTCGCATGATACGGGCGTGTGACTATCTGAGCCTTGCCAACACGATCTATCGCTGGGCGTGTGAACGCGAGAAGCCCGATCTCGAACGCGACCGCGGTTTCCAGAGTCGCGACACGCTGACCGCCAGGGAACGGCTCCAGAATGCCCAGATTAATCTTGTTCCGGAAGTCGACAAGATCGTTCTGGCATACTTTCTTGGAGAAGCTGGAAAGCTTCCGACAGATCAGCAAATCGATCCGATTACAACACTGCTGAGTGACGCGTCCAAGCGTGGCACAACCACCAAAGACATGATCGAGATCTGGTATGCCAATACCAAAATTGGCAATGCCAATGATCGTGTCGCGATGTTCGCGATGACTCGCGCGCAACTGGACAAATTGGGCGATGCCTTCATCAATCTTGCGCGAGACCTCAAGCCTGAGAACGACGTCGTCCGCGAGCGTGGTAAGACCTTCTCCGGCGCCGAGACTCGCCTCACCCCGCTGCTGGTACAGGCGTTGGCGGAATGGAAACAGGCCGCTATGTATCCCGACGCCAACGGCACGATGCGGCTCAGCTACGGACAAGTGCAAAGCTACTCCCCGCGCGATGCGGTTGACTATTTCTACATCACCAGCTTGCGTGGTGTGATCGAGAAAGAAACCGGCAAGGATCCGTTCATCGTGCCGGATTCACTGGGACAAGCGTACAGCGACAAGGACTTTGGCTCATGGGTCGACGCCGTTGCCAAGGATATCCCGGTTGATTTCCTCACCACCAATGACATCACCGGCGGCAATTCCGGCAGCCCGATGATCAACGGCGAAGGTAAATTGGTGGGCGTCGCTTTCGACGGTAACTGGGAAGGGGTCGCGTCGGATTATCTCTTCAATGAATCAGTTACGCGCACCATCGGGGTTGACATCCGGTATGTCATGTTCATAGTGGATCGTGTTTATCATCTGGATGCTTTGGTGCAGGAATTGAATCTAAAACCGACCGGCCGAGCCTTCCACCAGAAGTAGGTAGACAGTATTCTATTACGTGGGCAGCAGACCTCCTGGTCTGCCCCTTCAGAAGGGGTAGACAATGTTGTGTCAGTTCCTGCGCCCCCGATTCTAATCGGGGGCGTGTGAACTGACACCTCTCGATGCAAATGAGTGGTAGTGGTAGTGTCAGGTCACATCCCCACCCCACCTCCGGTGGGCCGGTGACAGGACCTGACACAACCTTTCGCCACCGACGTACGCTATCCCGTGTGATCGCGCCCAGGTCACTTCCGCCGCAAAGCGTCCAGGCTCCACGGCCCGGCGCCGGCCGCAGAGAAATAGAGCCACACGAAACAATACAGCACGGCTTCGCCACCACCGTTGATGGACGGCCAGAAACTCTTCGGGAAGTGGAACTGGAAATATGCCACCGCCATTTCACCCGCGAGGATAAACGCTACTGGACGGGTGAACAGACCCAGCAATAGCAACCCACCACCAAAGAACTCCAGCACGCCGCCCACACCTATTTGGGTGAGCAATTGAGCGGTAGCGCCGTCAGGAGGCATTCCCATAGGGAATGCAAAGAGCTTCATCGAGCCCACTTCCATGAACATGAATGCGGCCATTATGCGCAACACACTCTGGAGGCGAGGCGCCCATGTGGACCATTGCCCGGTTATACTGGTCGATTTCGTAGTTGCCCCCTGGCTATGAGTCTAGCGGACGGACTCTTTCTTGGTCGCCATCCGCACCAATTGTTCTTCAAGTCGATCCAGGCTCTGGCTCCAGCCGTCGTTCATGCCCATCTTCACCATGGCGTCACGAACAGCCGGCGTTTCGAAATGGGTACGAATAGTCAGCTTCGTCTTGCTGCCGTGCTCGTCGAAGGTCACGGTGTTGAGCGCCTCCGTCGTGGGATTACCGCCGACCGCCTTGCGAATCGTTTCGAGAAATTCGACCGGGTGATCTTTCCAATCTTCGACGAGGACGAGACGCCTTCCCTCAACAACCTCGCGATAGACGCCCTTGATCGGGTATTCAACCCCCTCAGGGGAGCGCATTGTGATTCGCCAGACGCCGCCGGGGCGCAAGTCGGTTTCACAAACCGGATTGGTGTAACCCCTGGGCCCCCACCATTGGGACAACACGCTTGGGTCGGTCCAGGCCCGGTAGACCCGATCGCGAGTGGCATCGAGCACGCGGCTGATAACGAATTCCCTTTCGGCTGATGCTCCGTTGGACTTGTTCTTTCCAGACATATCTTCTCCTCATGGCTGCGGCAATGAATTGCCGTTAAATCGTTCCCCTATTAACCGCGTTGCCAATTAGAGAAGTTCCCAAATTTTACCAGACCTATGTTATTGCACAATAGCCTGATTGACGGGCGATACGCACGTCGAGACGAGTTCGTTTGAAACGGTCAAACGACTATTTCTTGCCCCCGGTAAGCGACTTGCCCAAGTCCTTGAGTTTGTCAGTCGCCTCGGTCTTAACCTTTTCGATCCCCTCTTCTTTCAATTCGGAAAGGTTCTTCCCTAAACCGTCCGGCAACAGCCCCCCCTTGGCACTCAGAGCTTTTGCGACAAGCGCCTTCACGACAGTCGAAGTAACCTGACTGATCGTCGCGCCACTGCTGCTTCCAACATCGCGCAGAGCAAAATTGTCGAGCTTGAACGATTTCTCGGACTTCTTTCCGAGTATGCTAAGCGAGCCGTTGACATTGACGTCCCGCACTGCGATCAGACCGATGCGGAATTTCTGAGATTGCCCGGACGAGGTCATATCCAGACGTTTGATGTTGTTCATCAACTCCTGGAAATTCCCTTTTCGGTCGGACTGTTCGAGATTCAGCGTGATCCCTTCGATGATGAACGAATCCACCACGACTTCGTCGTCCAGTACTGACCCGGCGTCCACACTGAACATGCCCCGACGTAACGTGAGGAAATCCGTGGCGGAAAAACCCTTTGGATTAGTAATCTTGAGGTCGCTGAGTTCGAGACTGCCGCCGGTGATGGCTAGATTGGCCGAACCGAGATCGGTTTCGACACCGAGGGCGTAAGTGGAACCCTTCTCGACCGCTTTCTTGACCAGCACATTGCGGACGAAATAGGCGGTCACGAGTACGACTACGATTAGTGTGGCGATAGCCAGCAGGATCTTCTTGAGCATATCAGTGGTCCTTTCCCTTGGGCGTAGACGTCAAATGATAGACATCCGCGCGGAATTGGGCTTTCAATCGCTGATACCAGCCTTTGTCTATCAACATACCCATTATTGTTGGCTAGAGCAAGCAGGATGTGACGCCCCGGTTCTACTCCAGACTCACGTCATGGAACTCCGGCTCGCCCTCAAGAACTGACTTGAAGAACTGAACGCATTCGTCTTCCGGGCCTTTTCCGCGACCCAGGAACCAATTCTTGAGCGAGCGATGATAGTGTATTTGGAAGAACCAGTAGTATTCTCCATTCACTATGTCCTCATCTTGCGTGCTCGCACCCAGCATGTAGTTCCGACCCTTCCACTTGATGTCAACATACCAACCCCAGTCCTCGGTTTCCGGCTTGCCAATCTCAACGGCATCCCCAACTCGTTCTTTGAGCCACAGCAGCAGAGACTGACCGTAAATAGGATTGATCGGGTTCTCATCCTCTTTAGTAACATCAAACTTCGACGTGGTAAATGTAAAGACGTAATGCATTTGATCCCCTTTCCAAAGCGTACCGGTCATTCTACTCAGAACCACTTATCATATCAAGCATAGTTTTGCGACGGGGCGATCCACATCATGGACAGATTCCGCGAACAGATGAATCTCGCCACTGTTACACAGCATGATGGCGCAGACGTAGACGGCAGGTTGCTGAAATGAGAGCTACTTTGGAAGACAATTCAACTTCTGGAACGTATGAGACTGTTTCAACCGGTAGAGACAGCCACCCTCGATCCGAGACTGCCCCACACCGGGTGGTCATAATCGGCGGCGGGTTCGGCGGCCTGTATGCGGCCAAATCGCTTCGTCGTGCGCCGGTTCACGTGACTTTGATCGACCGTCGCAATTTCCACCTCTTCCAGCCGCTTCTGTACCAGGTTGCTACCGGCGGCCTCTCCCCCGGCGATATAGCGTCGCCGTTGCGCGGGGTGCTAAGCCGTCAGAAGAATGCGACAGTCGTGCTGGGCGAGGTTATCGGGATCGACCGCGAGAATCGCGAGGTAGTCTTAGCGCAACGCCGCATTCCATACGACAGTCTAATAGTCTCGGCCGGGACCGAAAATCACTACTTCGGACACGACTCGTGGCAGCCGTTTGCGCCCGGCCTCAAAGGGATCGAGGATGCGGTCAGGATTCGCGCCCGCCTGTACCAGGCCTTTGAAGAGGCCGAAATTACCGCCGATCCCGAAGCACGGCGTCGCCTGCTGACCTTTCTGGTCGTAGGCGGCGGTCCGACCGGAGTCGAGCTGGCCGGCGCTATGGGTGAGATCGCCCACATCACGCTCAAACGGGATTTCCGCTCGATTGATCCGGCCGAAGCGCGCATTGTCATTTTAGAAGGCGGTCCGAGAATTCTGCCCGCCTTCCCTGAAAAGCTCGCGCAGTCGGCGGCTCGTGACCTGACGCGGCTGGGTGTCGAAATTCGGACGTCATGTTTAGTGACAGATATTAACCCAACCGGGGCCACGGTGCGGACTGGCTCAGACCAATCCCGTATCGATTCCGCCACTGTCATCTGGAGCGCGGGCGTAAGACCGTCGCCTCTGGGTCGCCTTCTCGCCGACAACAACGCCGCCAGCCTCGACAAATCCGGCCGCATCTTAGTCGAGCCGGACCTCAGCCTGCCGGGCCACCCAGAGATATTTGTGATCGGCGACCTTGCCAATTTCAGTCATCAGACCGGCAGTCCGTTGCCCGGTGTGGCGCCGGTAGCGATGTCGGAAGGGCGGTACGTGGCTCACCTGATTGACAATCGTATACAGAGTAAGACGACGCCGACATATCATTATCGCAATCGAGGGAATCTGGCGGTGATCGGGCGCGCCTCGGCGGTGGCCGATTTTGGCTGGATGCGCATGACCGGCTATCCGGCCTGGCTCTTGTGGTTGTTCGTTCACCTGATGTATTTGGTGGAGTTCGACAACCGACTGCTGGTGTTCATCCAGTGGGCCTGGAACTATTTCACCCGCAACCGCAGCGCGCGGTTGATAACATACTCGGTGGAGCAGCGGTGAGAAGATGGGTGGCCCGACACTTAGGGCAAGTTGAAGGACTTCCCGAATGTTGTTGCGTCAGGTCTTGCGACGCCAAAGGCGGCGTGTGACCTGACGCGTTGCAGCGAGTTAGGAATTCGCCGTCACGAGCGTAAGGCCACGAATTGAGCCAACATAGACTCTTTCAACAAGCCTTCAGGGTGACAACTATTAAGTATCCCCCACCATAAATGGTGGGCCACCCGAGAAGGCGGAACCGCCCTACCCACCGCCCCCCTTGACATCCCTCCACCCGTGTGTTATCAGGTACTCATACGGGTACTTTATGCACGAACTAGGCATCGCCACCGAAATCGTCGAACGCGTTCAGGCCGAGATTACTCGACAACACCTCGAGAACCTTCGCGCCGTCGGAGTCCGCATAGGCGCCCTCAGCGCGGTCGACCCCGACGCCCTGACCTTCGGTTTCACGTGCGTCTGCAAAGATACGCCCATGGACGGAGTTCGTTTGGTAATCGAGTGGGTGCCCGCCGCCGTTCGGTGCGAAATGTGCGGCCACCGGTGGACAGTCGATCAGCCTGATTTCATCTGCCCCGCCTGCCACACCTGCAAGCCGGTGATCGAGCAGGGGTACGAACTCGACATCGTCTATCTCGAAACCGACGACCCCGAAGCCTGATCCGCCAGCCTACGCCTTCTTGGGAGTGTTGAAGAAGTTCCTACCTCGTCATCGCGAGTCTCGACCGCGCTTCGCGGGCGAGACGTGGCGATCTCAAATGACGCTACCACAACAAGCTTGAGATTGCCGCGCTACGATGTCACGCCTGACGGCGAGCCATCTCCGCTCGCAATGACGATTGGACAGACTTATTCAACTATTCCTTCTTGTGCTGGGCTCGCGTCTTGTGCCGCTCGGATGAAAGCTGCCCTATCTCCGCCCCAACTATCAAAGCCAGCGCGGAATAATAAACCCAGAACGCCGCGACGATCAGGAACGTATACACTCCGTACACCTGCTTGAGCGTGGCCATGTGGGCGATGTAATAACCAAACGCCTCTTTGGCCAGCAGCCAAAGGACCGCCCCCCAGAGCGCCCCGGTCAGCACCGCCCGTCGAGTCGGCTTTCGCACCGGCACCAGCCAATAGATACCCGAGAACGCTACGAACAGCGTGACCAACGAGATCAACCACATGCTGAAGCCGCGTGTCAGGGCGGAAGGCAGCTGATTCAGCCATCCCGTGTTTCGCGCCAGTTGAAATGCTGCCTCCCAGGTCGGCAGCGCCACAATGAGCAGCACAAAGAAACTGAGCGCGACCACAACCAGCCCGAGATCCCACAGCTTGCCGATAAGCACCCATTCCCTCTTTTCAGGCCTGAATATCGCTTTGAGAATTGTCCTGAGACTGCTGAAAAGACCGCTCGCTGCTACCAGCAAACCGACCACACCGACAATCCCGGCCACTTGCTTGACATCAGCCATGGCCGTCAGACGTTCGACAATGAACGCTTTTACCGAAACCGCATATTCCGGATACGGTACGAGCCGGTCAACCATCTGTTGAATCTCGGCGGTTACCGCGGGTCGCGCAAAGAGCCCGCTCGATACGGAGAAAACCACCAAAACCAGCGGTACAGCACACACAAAGAGCGAAAAAGCCAGTCCGCCGGCCATCAGGAAGGCGTGATGCTCGCCCATACGATGGCTTAGCCCACCGATATAGTACCATACCCAGCGCCCCAACTTACGGAGATATTCCTCAGTGGTCGCGAGCGTGACGTTACTTACAGATGCGACACGTTTCTTCATAGTACATCAGAGCCACTTCTTCCGACGGAAGAACAGCAGCAACCCGCCGCCCACACAGGACGCCATGCCCCAGAACAACAGGTAGCCGTACTTCCAGCGCAACTCGGGCATATTGAGCGGGCCGGCGCCGGTGTCGAAATTCATCCCGTAGACTCCAGCCAGAAAACCGAGGGGAATGAAAATGGTAGCGATGATCGTGAGCATCTTCATAATCTCGTTGAGACGATTGCTCACAGCAGTATGATACAGATCGAGCATGGTCGCCATCATATCGCGATAGGTCTCCACCGAATCGATGACCTGAACCGAATGCTCGTACAGATCGCGCAGGTAAGGTTCCGTGGCCGGATGAATCAACTCCGTTTCCATCCGCTCAAGGCTGCCGATAACTTCACGCAAAGGCCAGACCGCTTTGCGTAGAAGTATGAGTTTCTTCCTCAATTCCCGGATGGCCGCCAGACTTTCCGTCTTGGGTTGGAGGGCAATCTCGTCCTCCAGCTTCCCAATTGCCTCCCCCACATCTTCTAAGACGATAAAATAATTGTCCACCACGGCGTCGATCAATGAATACGCGAGATAGTCGGTAGAGAGCAGACGTCCTCTCGGATCGGTCTTGCGGATACGCTGCCGCACGGAATCGAACACATCGCGTCCTGGCTCCTGAAAAGTCAGCACCCAGTTACGACCAAACGCCACGCTGACATGCTCGACCACCAGCTCGCCGGTTTCCGGGTTCCCGTACAACATCTTGAGCACGACAAAGACATAGTCCGGCGTGTCATCAGCCTTGGGGCGACCACCGCTGTTGACGATGTCTTCGACATGCAACGGATGAATCCCGAAAATCTTGCCCAGCCCCTCGACCACCGCCGGTTCGTGAAGTCCATCGACATTGATCCAGGTTACTGTCGTCGTTTCGCGAAAAGGAGCGCAATCCGATGGCCCCCCGACCCGCTTTTCAGTCAGGCTGGTGGCATCGTAATCGATAACGTCAATGTTGACCTTGCCGGTCCGGTCCGGACCGACATAGACCGCGCTGCCGGGGCTCAGACCCGCTTTCTGCGAAATGCGATGAGTCTGTCGATTCATAAAAGCCAGATTCCTCCATAAACAGCGATCGGTTTCGTCGACTGCCATCGGGTTCCAATCGATATCCCTTGGCGGCCGGATTCGCCGCGAATATAGCCGCCGCTCGGTCCGGCAAGAAAGGTAAAACAGCGCCGCCAAGAAGACCCTTTCCCCGTCATTGCGAGCGGAGACGACCCGACGTAAGGCGGGTCATCGTAGCGCGGCAATCTCAAAGTGAAGTGGGCGGCAGACCTCCTGGTCTGCCCCTCGGGGGCACACGAGGACGTGTGCCGCCCACGGAATTGAGATCGCCACGGCCCCGACCGAGTCGGGGCCTCGCGATGACATACTCAGTGGTCTCTCAACAGGCTCCTTGGCGGACGGGTCGTGTGACCTGACGCATTGCACTGTCCCGCCTTTTCTTGTTGCGAATCCGCCGTCCCGGCTTCTAATTGGCCCCCGTAGTCTCAGTGTATAACCTTTTGGAAAGCGCAGATATGGGCAAAGAAGATCCCGAAGACAAGAAATCGAACGATACCGGTTCCGGCGGTCCATCCACCCCAACCGATTTCATACGCCAGATCGTCGAGGCGGACATCAAGGCCGGCAAGAACGGCGGTAAAGTAGTAACCCGGTTCCCTCCCGAACCGAACGGGTTCCTTCATATAGGCCACGCCAAGGCGATTACGATCGATTACGGCATCGCCGAACAGTACGGCGGCGTCTATCACCTTCGGTTCGACGACACCAACCCGGTCAAAGAAGACACCCGTTACGTCGACGGCATCCAGCGCGACATCCGCTGGTTGGGTTACGATTGGAAAGACAAGCTTTTCTACGCTTCAGACTATTACGAAAAGTTGTATGACTACGCCGTCCGTCTAATCAAGATGGGCAAAGCATACGTCTGCGATCTTAGCGCCGATCAGATTCGCGAGTATCGTGGCACCCTGACAGAGCCGGGACGAAACAGCCCTGACCGCGACCGCTCGGTCGAAGAAAACCTCGACCTGTTCGAACGCATGCGCAAAGGCGAGTTCCCCGACGGGTCCCGGACGCTTCGCGCCAAGATCGATATGTCTTCCCCCAATCTGAATATGCGCGACTCGGTCATGTATCGCATCCTGCACGCGCATCATCATCGAACCGGCGACAAGTGGTGCATCTACCCGATGTACGATTACACGCATTGCGTGTCCGATTCGATTGAAGGGATCACCCATTCGTTTTGCGACCTGGGCTTTGAGGATCACCGACCGCTCTACGACTGGTTCCTCGACCAGCTCGGCGTACACCATCCCCAACAAATCGAATTTGCCCGGCTCAATTTGACCTACACGGTCATGAGCAAGCGGCTGCTGATGCAGATGGTGGAAAACGGTATCGTCGACGGTTGGGACGATCCCCGCATGTCCACACTCAGTGGGATGCGTCGGCGCGGGTACACCCCGGCGGCTATACGCCGTTTCGCCGAGGCGATCGGTCTGGCCAAACGGGCCTCGATGGTGGACATCGCCCTGCTCGAACATTCCGTACGCGAAGATCTGAACAAGACCTCACTGCGCGTGATGGCAGTCTTGCAGCCGCTCAAGGTAGTCATAACGAACTATCCCGAAGGTCAGGTCGAAGCGATGGACGCGGTCAACAACCCTGAAGACCCGAACGCCGGGACAAGAAAAGTACAGTTCTCGCGTGAGCTGTTTATCGAGCGGGAAGATTTCATGGAGGTTCCCGCGAACAAGTTCTATCGTCTATCCCCCGGCAAAGAAGTTCGCCTGCGCTACGCCTATTTCATCAAGTGTGAGTCGGTGGTCAAAGACCCGAAGACCGGCGAAGTTGTCGAAGTTCGCTGCACTTACGATCCCGCCTCGCGGGGCGGCGACTCCCCCGATGGTCGCAAAGTAAAGGCGACCTTGCACTGGGTATCCGCGCCGCATGCGATCGAAGCAGAAGTCCGGTTGTACAACAATCTGTTCACCCAGGAAAATCCGATGGCTGTCGAAGAAGGCAAGCAGTTCACGGATTATATCAATCCCGACTCACTGCAAATATTGACCGGGTGCAAATTGGAGTCCAGCCTTCGGAACGCTCAGCCCGGTGTGCGGTATCAATTTGAGAGAATGGGTTATTTCTGTGTCGATACGAAATACTCGACTCCCGGACGACCGGTGTTCAACCGCACCGTTACGTTGCGCGACACCTGGGCGAAGATACAGAAGGCTGAACAAGCTTAGACTACAATCGGGTATCATCTATGAAATTCAGACTGTTCATTACTGCGATAACGACTGTCACCGTCTTGCTTGCTTGCTCAGTGCGGGCTGAAAAGGCCGAATCGTTCGAGCAGGCCAAAGCTCTGTCGGTCCAGACCGGCAAACCGGTCCTGCTGGAATTCAATCACGATGATTGCATCCATTGCCAGCAGGCGACCCGCGAATTTGATTCAATCCCCGAACTGATCGCCAAGCTGCAGGCGGTCGTGCTGTATCGCATTAGTGTTCTTCAGGGCGAAGGTACGGCGATGGCTGAAACGTTTCGCATCGGAACGTCCTTCCCGGTATTCATCCTGACCGACTCGACCGGAAACGTTATCACGCGCTGGACCGGATACACCGGCTCGGACCGTTTCATGACGTTGTTGGATAAAGCCCTGGCCGATCGGATGACGATTGATCAGCGGGTGATCAAGTGTCAGAACGCCCCGAGCGATGCCGACGTGCAGTTTCTCGCCAACTACTATGCGGATTCCCGTGAGTACGTGAAGGCCCTGTCGTACTTGCGCCAACTACAGACCTTGCAGACAGGCGTCAATCTGTACTACCGTGTCTTTTCGCTGACTGCGGAGGCGGTCTGGAGCGACATGCTGCCGTTCGATAGTCTGACTGCGGCGGCGGATGACATGCTCGCCAATCCCGAAGGCACTCGGTACTACTTTGGCGAGATGGGACAAACGATGGCGCAGGTTGCCCGCAAGACCGGCAATACCAACCGTCTTGCGAAATATCTGAAGGCTGGAATCGACGCGACCGCCCAAGCGAAGAAATCTGCCGAGATCGATGTGAATCGCGATCTTCAGGCCGACTTTGCACTTCATTCTCTGAACGATACCACCGAGGCGCTGCGGATCAAGAAGCTGGCACTTGGCGACGGCTGGGAGACTGATCCGGCGCGCTATTTTCGTTTCGGCGAATGGTGTTTCCGACGCGGCATCAATATTGACGAGGCCGAGCGCTATATTCGCATGGCAACCGACAAAGCGACTGAAGACAAGTTTCGCGCGGCGCATCTTCGGGTGCTGGCCGAACTCTGCTACACGCGTGGTAAAGCCGACGAAGCAATCAAGCTGGCCAATGAATCTCTCGCACTTGACCCGACCGCTATCTGGTTCGAGAAGAAACTCTCCGACTGGCGCGCCGGTAAGTAAACCGACGATCCTTCGCTGGGTGCCCCACCCTTCGGGTGGGATTAGATTTCGCCTGCGTACAAAGTGCCCGGCAGATGTCCACATCTGCCGGTTCTCTGAGACAACATGCCGGGTAG
Source organism: uncultured candidate division Zixibacteria bacterium (assembly GCA_963735035.1). Taxonomy (GTDB): domain Bacteria; phylum Zixibacteria; class MSB-5A5; order GN15; family FEB-12; genus JAGGTI01. The sequence goes on along the minus strand of CAVTJJ010000005.1, from coordinate 54,951 downwards.
CCCCTTCGCCGTCATGCCCGATTCCGTCGGGCATCCATGACCACTCGTGGCCGCAGAATACGTCGCGTCACTCGGGACGTATTTTGGTTCGCTGCGATCTGCACGCGTCAGGTCACACGCCGCCTTTGGCGGCGCAAGACCCCCGATCTGGTCGGGGGCAGGCTCTGACGCAACGGACGTAGTCCTTCGCGACAACCTTTGGATTCCCGGTCAAGCCGGGAATGACGTTTGTGGGAACGGGGATAACGAGAAGTGAGCGAAATGACGGAACGGACCGTTGTCGAACAGCCATCAGGCAGGGACACCCGACAGCACGCGACGCCGCTTTCGGCCCATAAACCCGCACTATGAAGCTCTTTTGGTTCGAATCGGTCTCTTTGTGTGATCGAAACATAGTACCTGAATGTCGATAATATGTATTGACTTATTCAACTTTCGCCGATATAGTAAGTAGTTACGATTGGTTTCCCTGGTTCTCTTGTCTAGACTTTGTTGTTTCACGCAAATCTTCATAAGCCCAATCTCGGAACCGCAGCGCAATATTGCGCAACAACAGGTTTATCGCGACTAGCGCGAATCCTAACGGACGAGATGCTCCCCGCGGATAAACGAACATGGAGTGTAGAATGAATATCTACGTAGGCAATCTGTCGTTTGAAGCGACCGAAGATCAATTGCGTCAGATGTTTGGTGCGTACGGTGAAGTCACCAGCGCCAGCATCGTGAAGGACAAATTCAGCGGCGAATCAAGAGGCTTCGGCTTTATTGAAATGGCCGGAAAAACTGAAGCGATTGCGGCCATCAAAGGCCTCAACGGTCAGGACCTCAACGGTCGCACGTTGAACGTCAACGAAGCGCGCCCGAAAACCGAAGGCGGTGGCGGCGGTAATCGTGGCGGCAGCGGCGGCGGCAGCCGTCGTTACTAATAATTAGTAACGAGATCGGTCGGCCCTTAAGCCGACCTGCCAAGACAAGAGACCGGGTTTCGACCCGGTCTTTTTTTGTGCGTGAACCGCATAGGGTTTGTCGAAGAAATCCACCAAGACGTCATAGCGAGTGGAGATGGCACGCCGTCAGGCGGGTCAGTGTAGCGCGGAAATCTCAAAGTGAAGTGGGCGGCAGACCTCCTGGTCTGCCCCTCAGGGGCACACGGGACGTGTGCCGCCCACGAAGTCGAGTTCGCCGCGGCCCCAAACAAGTCGGAGCCTCGCGATGACTGCTCGATAGCCGAGAGAGCCCCATGAATCAAAGGAACCGCCGGACAGCTTTTGTAGTTAAAATAGATGAATTATGATATCATTTAAGCTATGACTTGTGACGACAGGAGAACCAATCATGAAAGTGAAAATCTACTCAATCATAGCCTCGGCCTTGATCGCCATCTTCGTCCTCGGCGGCTGCAGTGACAAGACAAATCCGATTGCCTCGTATCAACCCGAGGTCGTCAACCACGCCGATGCTTTCCAGTTCCAGATCACCCACGCCAAGAATGTCAGCACCACGCTCAATTATTCCTGGGTGAATTCGGGTACCCGAGGCACTATCAATCATGCGACCGCTCTTACGGGCGGTACGGCCGTGGTTACCATATTCGACGCCAACAATCAGCAGGTCTATACAAGCTCTCTGAAGGCCAGTGGTACCGAGCAGAGTGCGTTCGGAGTGGCCGGGACTTGGAAGATACGAATTATCTTCAGCGATTTTGACGGCACAGCGAATTTTCGAGTCGAGAAGCTGTAAACGACTACAACTCAATACGCGCCGCGGTCGGGCACGATACAGATAAACTCGAAATCCTGTTCGTACGGGTTCCGGAACTGGTGCATCGTATTTGACGGCACGACCGCAAAGTCATGTTCCTTAACTTTGTGCGTCTCCTCTCCAATTGTCAAAGTCCCCCTCCCCTTGATGATATAATTGAAATGTTCCCAGTCGTGCTGGTGAAGTGGGGTACATCCACCTGGGGCTATACGGAAGACGCGCAAGGTGTGGTCTTTCCAGCCCTCTTGTGGGCCGATTACGTTCGCCTTGGAGGTCCGGTCAACTCCGTCCATCTGGATATTCTGGAGCCTGATCTTTTCATACTTGAATATCGGCATAACTAATTCTCCTTCGTGCGTTCATCGAAGAATACGCAACAACCGGTATGATGAGCAAATGAAAAGCGGCAGGTCTCACACCACCTCGGGTGACGAGAAACCTGCCGCGACAGGAAAGCAGCAATCGCCAGAACTCTACCGTTTGTAGTTGATGTCGCCGTAGTCATCGTCGTCCCGGTCATCGCGTTCGGCGTGACGGTCAGATAGACTACCTGCGCGGTGAATCATATCGAGCAAATCATCGGCCTGTTCACCTGGCAGGTCCTGTCGAAGCGATTCACCCATTCGGGAAAGCGTCTCAAACGAAGTATTGTCCGCGTATTTGGTGCCCTTGAGCATCTCGGCAAACCTTGACGCTACAGCCGCCAGCCGGAGTTCCGGACGGGACTGGTCGAATGACGTATAATGTTCGTTCATCCGGGCTTCGCGGGCGAGTTCAAATACTTCGGTGCCTTCGGCGTTCTTCCACCGCACATTGACTGTAGCCAGTGAACCTGATTTGGCTCCGTGGTTCAGTTCAAGTTCGTACACCGCGGTCACTTCGTGTCCGGCGCCGACTTCCCCGCCGTCCTGACGGTTATCGCGAAATTTGCTGTCTGCGACGGCGCGGTTCTCGTAACCAAGCAAACGATAAGCGGCCACACTCTTCGGGTCGAATTCGACCTGAATCTTGACGTCCCGTGCCAAGCACCTGAAGATTGCTCACGAAATTGTCAACCATGGCAGTACGGATATCCTCATCGTTGTTGATGTAGGCGTAACGACCATTGCCTTTGGTGGCGAGTTGTTCGAGCAAGACATCGTTGTAGTTACCCATGCCGTAGCCGAACGTTGAAAGAGTGATACCTTTACGGGCGAAACGCTGAACTTCGTTCATGATGGCTTCAGGGCTGGTGCGTCCAACGTTGGCGACGCCGTCACTGCACAGCACGATCACATTATTATGTCCGTTCACATACTGATTGTTGGCCATCTCGTACCCGAGGCGAATCCCCGCCTCGGCATAGGTCGATCCGCCCGGTTCCAAACGGTCGACTACCGACCAGACTTCACCGCTGCGATTGCCCGAAACAGGGTCGAGGGCCACATAAGCCTGACTGCCGTAGGCCACGATTCCCACTTGATCGCGGCTATTGAGCTGCCGGGCCAGGGTCTTGATAGATTCGCGCACGAGATCGAAACGGTCACCTTCGTTCATCGAGCCTGAAACGTCAATGACGAAAGTGATATTCAACGGGCTCCGCTCGGATTTTGCGATTTCCCGACCTTTCACAGCCAGCTTCATGATGTAACGATCGCGTTCGAACGGGGAATTGGTGATTTCGGTGAAGACGCGGAAGGTTTCATCGACCGGTCCGTTGTAGCCGTAATTGAAATGGTTGATGAATTCTTCGACCCGGACTGCGTCCGAAGGCGGCATCAGGCCGTCCTGGAGATAGCGGTGGACGATATTATATGAGACGTCGTCCACGTCGATCGCGAAGGTCGAAAACCGATCCCGCCGCGTGTCGACAAACCCGTTGGTGCCATAGTCGCGGAAGAACATGTCCTGCGGCGGCTGGTTGTAATCCATCGGGGGTTCGTAATATGGAGCCGGAGCGCACTTCGGAGCATAAGAACTACCCTGTGGAACTCTATCGAATGATTCTAACTGAGGCGCGCTAAGTTTGGGGGATGTGCTCGGTAACCGGTCGACACCCAAAACGTCTATAGTCTTGTTCATATCACCGCGCGAGTCCTGTACTATGCCTCCCTGCTTCACACTCTGTGAGGCCAAAGAGAGCGAGAGCTTCGAGGTCTTTTCAGCACTCACTTTGACCGTCAACTCGACCAGACCTTTAATAGTGCCAAAATTGGCATGAGTAATTGAAAGATGGTACTGACCGGGGGCGACACCAACAAAGTCGAAGCAGCCGGATGAGTCGGTCGTCGCTTCCTGATACGTTTCTATAATAGTAACCTTGGCGTTGATCACCGGAAGTCCCGTAACCGGGTCGGTAATGCAGCCACTGATGCTGCCGGTTTTGGACTTCTCCCCTGCCTGGACGGCGGAAAATATGAACAATGACAGCGCCAACAGACTGATGACGATAGACCGGGGGCTCATGGTATGCTCCTTTCCTGTATCAATTCGATTCTTCACCCTGGTTACCGCCACCCAGGCAATTTCTTCCCACAAAATATTGTCTCTCACAGAATTCTCGGTCCCCGTTTGGGTCATTTGACACTTGACGGTCATGCCTCCTGTCTGTTCCTTCATGAACCTGAAATGATAGACAACCCTCTTTTGGAGGTAGCCGATGGTTCGCAGGAATTGGATTCTCTTACTCGCCGCTGTTCTGACCCTCCCCACGTTACTTGCTGCCCAGTCTTTCGATCTCGGCAAACTGGAGAACTCGGTCAAAGAGCACACTTTGGAAAACGGGATGAAATTCATTGTGCTGGAACGACACGATGCCCCGGTCGTCTCGTTCGTGATTTTGGCCAATGTCGGATCGGTGGACGACCCCAAAGAGTTTACCGGCCTGGCTCACATGTTTGAGCACATGGCATTCAAGGGCACAACCACCCTCGGAAGCAAGAACATCGATCTCGAACTCAAGCTGATGGCGGTCGAGGATTCTCTCGCCATGGAATTGCGCGCCGAGCGCCTTAAAGGGCCGTTGCTTGATTCGATGCGTCTGGCGACGCTGTCCAAGGCCTTCGAATCTGCCCGCAAGGCGGCCTTCGAACAGGTCGAGCCAAACGCCTACCAGGAGATTCTCCGACGCGAGGGAGCTACCGGGATTAACGCCGGCACCGGCCCGGACAATACCAGCTACTATTATAGCCTGCCATCGAACAAGCTCGAACTTTGGATGGCAATGGATTCCGAACGGTTCCTGCACCCGGTCCTGCGCGAGATGTACAAAGAGCGCGATGTCGTAGCCGAAGAACGTCGCATGCGCGTGGAAAACAGCCCTTCCGGAAAGATGTACGAGGAATTGATTGGCCTCGCCTTCAAAGCGCATCCATACGGCATCCGGGGAATCGGACACATGTCCGATATCCAGAATCTTACCCGCGCGGCAGCCGTCCAGTTCTTCCAGAAGTATTATGGCCCCTCGAATCTGGTTGCCGCGATAGTCGGGGACGTCAAGGCCGACGAAGTCTTCCAGATGGCCGACAAATACTGGGGTCGCATTCCCTATCGCCCCGCCCCGGAACGAATCGTCACGGTAGAACCGGCGCAGTTGGGCGAACGCCGCATGGTGATTGAGGACCCGTCGCAGCCTCAGTATATGGCCGCCTGGCACATGCCGGATATTACGCATCCGGACGTAGCTGCTATTGATGCGATGTGTGACTATCTCGGAGGCGGGCGCACTTCTCTCTTGTACAAGAGCCTGGTCAAAGAAAAGAAGATAGCGACCAGTGTCGATATCAGCAGTGGCGGTGTCGGCTGGAAATACCCCACTCTTATAGTCGCCGAGGCTGAGCCTTCCAACGGTCATTCGAATTTGGAATGTGAAGCGGCGATTATGGCTGAAATCGAGAAAGTTAAGACAGTCCCCATGACGGCGGCCGATCTGGACAAAGTCAAGACCCGGGCCCGCGCCTCATTCATTAGTCGGCTCTCCGAAAACTCCGGTATTGCCAGGCAACTGACGACAAACCAGCAGTACTTCGGTGACTGGCGGAAGATGTTTCGCCAACTCGATCGCATCAACGCCGTCACGACCGAAGACATAATGCGCGTGGCTAACAAATATCTCACTCGGCAGAACCGTACAGTGGTCATGCTGGAAACGAAACAGAGTTAATAGAGGTTGGCTGATATGAAAAAACTACTTCTTATTGTGGCCGTCACGCTGGTATTGATTTCCTCTGTTAACGCCCAGTCCCCGACCGAAATTGCCCAGCTCAAGTATCCCAAACTTCATGACGTCGTTATTCCGGATGTAACCAGACACACCTTCGCCAACGGACTCCGCCTCTACATGGTGGAAGACCATGAACTGCCCCTGTTCCGGATGTCAGTGCGGATCAACTGCGGCGCCTATCTGGAACCGGCCGACAAAATCGGCCTGGTATCGATTCTCGGTGAGGTTCTCCGCACCGGCGGAACTTCCACTCGAACCGGTGACGCCCTCGACGAGCTGCTCGAAAGTATCGGCGGAAGTGTCGAGACCTACGGCGGAACCACCGCCTGTGGCGCCTCGGTCCGGGTGCTGAGCGACAATCTTCCGCATAGGAATTGAGGTCCTTTCCGACGTGCTTCGCAACCCGATCTTCGATGCCGACAAGCTGGAACTGTCGCGGGTAGCCCTCAGGTCGGGTATCGCCCGTCGAAACGACCAGCCGGCGCAGATCGGCGGTCGGGAATTCGCAAAGCTGATGTTCGGAACTGAATCGCCCTACGCCCGGTACCCGGAGTATGCGACCGTCGACGCCATCACCCGGGACGACTTGCTCGCGTTTCACAAAGCCTGGTTCCACCCGGAGAACATCCAAATTGCCATCTGGGGCGATTTCGATAAGGCCTCAATCCTGAAACTGTTGGAGCAGCGCTTTGGCAATTGGAAAGCCGGTGGGACAAAAGTCCCTGCTCCTCCGAAAGTTGATTACCAATATAAGCCCGGAGTGTACCTGGTCGATAAGCCCGACCTTAACCAATCACAGGTTCTAATCGGTCACATCGGTGGCTTCATGACCGATCCCGACTACGCCGACCTCATCGTAATGAACAATATACTGGGTGTTGGCTTCGGCAGCAGGATGGTCGACGCAATCAGATCGCGGGAAGGACTGGCTTACTCTACGGTTTCGGCCTATTCCGCCGGGCTCGAACGCCCGGGCACTTTCCGAAGTTACGCCGCGACCAAATCACGTTCTACCGGAAAGGCGATTCAGGAGATGACCAAGGTCATCAAGAGCATGCAAACCGAACCACCGACTGACGAAGAACTCAGTCAGGGCAAGGACAGCTACTTGAACTCATTTGTCTTCCAGTTCGACTCGCGGTCAGAAATAGTCAATCGGATAATGGAATATGACTTCTACGGTATTCCGGAGAACTTCCTCCAGACTGTCAAAGAGCGGGTCGAGACCGTGACGGCTGGAAGCGTTGAAGCGGCGGCCAAGAAGAACCTGCACCCGGACGCCCTCAAGATATTGGTAGTCGGCAACGCCAAGGATTTCGATATCCCGCTCGATTCGCTCGGTTTTGGAGCCGTGACCAGAATTGACGTGGCTATCCCGGCGCAGAAATAGCGTCCGCCGAAAACGTCAGGTTAGACATCGCACAGTGTGCCGCCTCATAATTAGGGCTGGCAGGTAAAGATTCTTGGTGGACCATCCGCGCCACCCGAATGCCTGACATTTTGACGTTTGGCGACATGAGGTAACCCCCTCAGAGACATAGTGAACCGGGTGGTGCGATCTGTCGTCAAAAAAGGCTTGCTTTCCTGTCCCAGCGGTAGTTCTATTACAGAATTACGGTGTGGATGTTTTGCACAGAATGTGGTGGCAAAACGTTCTTAGATCAATGCTATCAAGGACTTTCAAGGACTAGGTAATGGCAAGAAACTTTCTTACCAAGGCCAGCGTCATAGGATGCCTGGTGCTGATGTGCGGTTTTTCCGTAGTTGAAGGACGAACCTGCGAATGCTCTCCAGAACCCAACTCCCCGAGCCGAGCACTCTGACTGTGGGTACTCCGGCGTACTGTAACACTTATCATCACATTGGCCGGATGTCGCTGGGTATATCAAACTCAGGCACTTTTGCCACCGGACTGAACGTTGGTACGTCAACTGACTGTTTTACCAGCGTCACATTGCCGTACTGTGAAGTCCCCAAAGGAAGCCGTACCAGGTATTGTTTTGGTGGAGCGCTCTGGATTGGCGCCATTTTGGGAAACGATACCCTGGTCTCCACCGGAGCTGACGGCTGGTTACAATTGCCGGCAACGAATGGCACCCCGACTTCGCTGAGTTTGGCGGCAAGATGATTCGTCGTTCAACTATTGATCCAACCAGCGACATCTACGACGGAGCTGTTTCTGAGGAAGACTATATCTGTAAGTACCGCGACACGTGCTCCGGCGCTGGCACTGGCTGCTTCGGTGTTAGCACCGATGAGGTATCCGGCAGCGCACACCGCCCGCTATATCTTGAGGTCTCTCAGAGCACCTACGCCTGGTCATACTCTTACGCTCAGGACTTCGTGCTTTTTGACTTTGGCGTCAAGAACATTGGCGAGGACCGCCTCCGGCGCGTCTTTATGGGCTTCTACGTTGACGCTGACATCCATGATGAAGCCAATCAAAATAACGGCGCCCAGGACGACTTGAACGGTTTCCGCGAAAAGCAGCCCGCGCTCTATCTTGAACCTCCCTGCAAACCAGATTCAGACGTTGTCAATATCGCCTGGACTGCTGATAACGACGGCGACCTGAACCAGCTGACTCCGGTATACCAGACTGTCCCCAACGTGACAGCGATGCGTATTGTACGGACACCGTCCGATTCACTCGAAGTCTCTTTCAACTGGTGGGTTAGCAATCAAGACACCCGCTTGGACTATGGTCCACAGTCGATTGGCCACCGTCGAGTCTACCGACATGGTGGAACGGGAACCCCGACAGGGGACAATAACAAGTACTTTCTCCTCAGTAACGGCGAATTCGATTTTGACCAGGCCAGGACTGCCTTGATTTCTAACACCGATTCCACGTGGTTTGAGCCGCCCTCTCCCGAGGACACTCTGTGGGCGAAAGGGCTGGACACCCGTTACCTTCTGTCTTTTGGCCCGTTTGATATCGAGCCCGGTCAAACTCTTCCGATTTCTTTGGCCTACGTTGCCGGGATGAATTTCCATAAGACTGGCCAGAACTTCAGCAACTTACCTTTCAATCCCGACGGTTGGTATGAGGGCCTGAATTTCGATTCCCTTGGCTCCAACGCCACCTGGGCGGAATGGGTTTATGACAATCCCGGTGTTGACACTGACAGCGATGGTTACGCTGGTGAATTTACGCTCTGCCAGGGCGGCGACTCCACCCTCAATCACTGCGATACCATCGGTTGGGACACAGCTCATCCGCCCAATCCCATCACCCAATGCTTCTACGATTACGAAATCAATGACACGGTCTGGCGTAAAGGTGACGGCGTACCGGATTTCATGGGTGCCACTCCCCCGCCAGCACCTTCAAGCTATAGCACCACCGATGCTAATGGGGTTCGCCACAAAGGCCTTCGGCTCGAAGCCAGTGTGTCGCAGTTGATTGTCAGGTGGAACGGAGTCCGCTCGGAAAACACGCCGGATGTATTCTCGCGCCTGATTGATTTTGAAGGGTACCGGGTTTACGTAGCGCGCGACGACCGGGGTGGCAGTTACTCAACCATCGCATCTTATGACATTCAAGACTATAACCGCTGGGAATACGATGAATCCGCCAAGGCTTTCAGGTTGAAGACGTCACCATTCACGCTTCAGCAATTACGCTGTCTCTACGCGCCTGACAGTTGCAACAGCACTACCTGGGATCCGGCCAGCTATCCTCGAAGTCACCCGCTCAATGTTCCAGGAGTAGGCGTCTACTACTTTACTCCGCAGGATTTCAACCGGTCTGTGCTTGGCAATGAGGACGGCGCTCTGACCGAAATCCGGAAGACCTGGCCGGACGCCCCGAAACCGCCCGTACTCGAACCAGATTCGATTCGCGCCAGGTACCCCGATACCTGGTCAGATTACCTGACGAACGAAGGCTTCATCAAGTATTACGAGTATATGTACACGATTGACGGGCTTCTGCCGACCGTACCGTATTGGGCCAACGTTACTGCTTTTGACTACGGTTCGCCTAAGTCCGGATTGGAAGCGCTCGAGACGAGTCCCACCCTTCTGCCTGAAGTCAGCTACCCGCTCGATGAGCCTGCTGCCGGTGACGCGTCGAACGCCCCGGTCTTTATCTGGCCGAATCCATACCGTGGAGACGCCGACTATCGTGAGAGCGGTTATGAGGGCCGTGGGTTGAGTGCCATACCTGCCGATCGCGTTCGTCTGATCCATTTCGCCAACTTGCCGGAAAAATGCACGATCAGGATATACTCGCTCGACGGCGACCTGGTTCGTGAATTGCCGCACCCGGCCATTAATTCGGCCTATGGCTGCGCCGAGACAGTCCACGAAGACTGCTGGGATCTGATTACCCGTAACATGCAACAGGTCGTTTCCGGTCTGTACTATTGGACCGTAGAGGACGAAAAAGGCAACATCCAGATGGGAAAATTGGCGATCATTCTCTGAGAGGCTTGATCCTGATCCTGTCTATGATAGAACCGAGTTAGTTTGAAACGACCCCGGCAGTTCGCCGGGGTCGTTTTGTTTGAGGCGCTCTACGCGGCCCGGACCGGAAGCGTCTAGTCGTATCGGACGTTGCATATATCCCTCTTTTTGTGTACTATTGGTTTGTCGGTGATCCGGTCAGGTAGGCGGACCACCGACAGACGGTTACGAATGGAAGCCGGGCTGGCGAAGTCGATGTGGGTCGCAGACTTTTCGGATTGTCGGTAGTGATTTATTTGATCGAGGAAACGTTGGTAAAGCGTCTGCATTCGCTCACATTTCTGATCGCACCGTTGATCATTCTCTTGCTTTCGTTGCCAGGCGTTCTTGATGCCCGTGATCTACAGGGCAATTACAAGGCCGAGGCCGCGCGCCGCGTACAACCGTACCAATCAAGCGCCGAAGATCCCAAAGTACAGCATACGGCCCATGGTCGGGGCAATATCCGCCTTGCCGTCGCCAACAACGGCACTTTCGGAACTTCCGGCGAGACCATTATCGATCCCTTCACTAACGAACCTCTGGTTTCCTGTGAGTACCCACGCGGCTCCGACATAGTCTTTCTCTACGTCGCAGCCTACTGGATCGGAGCGGTGGTGAACAGTGACACACTCGTGTCGTGCGGCGACGAAGATGTCTATAGAACCAGTGAGTTCTGGCCCGATCTTCCCGAGTTCGGCGGCAATTTCCGCTACGGTTCGATTGACATCAATTCCAAATACTACAATCCGGACGTGCAAGCCTACTCCGAAGAAGACATTCTCGCCGAGTTTACTGACACAATCACGAAACCGGGTCTGGTCGGACAGGATGAAACCGATGCCCGGGGCCACATCCCTTTGGGCCTAAAGATCAAACAGAGAACGATGGCCTGGAGCTACTCCTACGCCGACGATTTCATCCTTTTCGACCTGGATATCAAGAACATTGGTAAGGAACGCCTTCGTCAAGTGTACATCGGCTTGTGGGTGGACGGTGATACCTGGCATGTCTCACGCAATAATTCTGAAGAAGGCTGGAACGACGACATTTCCGGTTTCTATCGAACCAATCCGGCTCCGGAAGGGTGCGGGTTCATCGACACCGTGAATATCGCCTGGCATGCCGATAATGACGGCGATCCAATGCCCAAGGCAAATCCGACGCAGTGGGACTATCGTTCCTGCACCGGAGTAGTAGGCACACGTGTCGTCAGGACGCCGTCCGATTCACTGGCATACTCTTTCAACTGGTGGATCTACGGCGAGCCGCTCTACGACTTTGGTCCCCGAATGCAGAGCACGGAAACATACCCCTTTCGATCATTCGGCGACCGGTTGGGCACCCCGCTGGGGGATAAGAACAAATACTACGTCATGAGAAAGCCCGAGTTTGACTATGATCTCATGGAAACGGCTAAGGATCACTCTCCCGATGGCTGGCTCTCGCCGCCGACTCTGGCCGATACTTACGCAAAGGGATACGATTGCCGCTATCTGCTTTCTTTTGGACCGTTCGACATTGAACCGGGCCAGTCTTTACCGGTTACGTTTGTCTGGGTAGGCGGTGAGGATTTCCACCAGGCACCCGACGATTACTATAAATACTTCGATCCCAAAAACCCCGAAAATTACTATGACCGCCTGAACTTCAACAATCTGGCGGTAAACGCCCGATGGGCCTCCTGGATTTACGACAACCCGGGCGTCGATACCGATGGCGACGGCTACAAAGGCAAAGCCCGAGTCTGCCTGCCACCGGGAACAACCGACACCACCCCCGAAGATTCGTTGTGGTACGAGGGTGACGGCGTCCCTGACTTTCGAGGTGCTGGACCGCCGCCCGCCCCAAGGATGCGCGTCGTATCGTCGATGGGAAAGCTGGCGATCCGCTTCAACGGCTACTACTCTGAAAACACTCGCGACATATTCACGAACCGGGTCGATTTCGAAGGTTACCGTATCTATGTCGGGCTCGACGACCGACCGTCGAGTTTCAGTATCGCCCGTACCTACGATCTGGACGACTACAGCCGTTTTGTTTGGCAGTCACAGAATGAACGAATGAGCTGGGTGCAAGACGAAGTGCCTTACACCCTGGACTCATTACGTGTTCTCTACCGTAACCCATCCTTTGCCCCCCTGCAGTACACCCGGGTCAATCCGGTCAATCTCGACGGCCAAATGGCCTATTTCCAAAAGCAGGATTTCAATCAGTCCAGCCTGACCGAGCCTCGAGGCATCAGAAAGGTCTACCCTGACGCCGTCAATCCGGGAACCGACACGTCCAAGTGGCAGGATGAAGACCTGGTATTCGACTACGGCGAACCGCTCCCGAAATATTTCGAATATGAGTACGTGCTCGATTCCCTGCTTCCTACCTTGTCCTACTGTGCGGCCGTAACGGCCTTTGACTATGGTTCGCCTCGCTCCGGTCTTGAATCGCTCGAAACAAAACCGGAGAACAACTTCATTCAGGACTTCCCTCAGCCGGGCACCACCGAGGTTGCGGAACACAAACTTGATGTCTACGTCCTTCCAAATCCGTATCGCATCGACGCCGACTACGCGGCCGCCGGATTCGAAAACAGGTCGCGCGACATCCCCGATCCTGAGCGAGGACGACGAATTCAGTTCTACAATCTTCCGGCCGAGTGTGTCATACGCATCTTCTCTCTCGACGGGGATATGATACGCCAAATCGATCACCATTACTCGGTCGGCGATCCCGGTTCACAGCACGACAGTTGGGACATGATCACACGCAACTCCCAGTCCGTCGTTTCGGGCTTGTACTATTGGGTGGTAGAATCGGCCGAGCGCACACAGATCGGCAAATTTGTAGTGATCAAGTAGTCTTCGGCAGTCCGTTCACAGAGTCGTCAAGATGACGACCGAACCAGATATAGCCTGCACACGACACCAGCGCCAGCGACGCAATCATCACCCATGCCAATTGTGGTTGAGTACCGAAGTGGTCGAGGAACCATCCACCGTAGAGCGGGCCGAGTGACCAACCCGTTGTCGTAAAGAACGTATAGACTCCCATATATCGTCCGAGTCGATTCGGCGGGGCCAAACGCGATGCCAAAGTCAGCGATGGCGGCGACATGATCATCTCCCCGGTCGTCACGATAACCATCACGAAGGCCATGTAGCCGTAGTTACCCGAGAAACCCATCGACCCGTAGCCTATGAAGTATATCAGTGAGCCTACCGCCAGTTGCGTACTGAAACGGGTCTTGCCGAGCGCACGTGTGACCAGAATCTGAGCCGCCGCTACCAGAAACCCGTTGACGGTATATAAGTAGCCCAATTGCACTTCTGAAATTCCAACCATCTCTACCGCGTAGATCGAGAAGGGCGAAATCAACTGCGCCACCACCAGGTAGAGCGCAAGAGACAGCACGCAATGAACCGCAAGACGACGATCATCCTTGATTGTCATCAGATCGGCCAGTCGAAATCCTTCTTCCCGTCGGTGCTGTTTCGGCTCGCGGAAAGCAAAATGGAAAATCAGTCCTGAAGTCATAAGAATCGCAGCCGCTATGTAGAACAGAAGCGCATATGAGCTGTGCGCCATGAAACCGCCTATGGCCGGCCCTGCCGCCCAGCCGAGATTGCCGGCCGACCTCGTCAGGGCGTAGCCGTCGAGACGCTGATGTTCCTTCAAGATGTCCGAAACCAAAGCATGCTGCGCCGGATAGTAAATGGCTCCAAACAGTGAATTGAGCGACATGAATACAGCCACCCACCAGAAACCCATGTTGTAGTCGATAGCAACGCCAAGCAGGAGAAACGTCACCGCTCGCAGAATCTGGGCGTGGACTAGCAGCGTCTTGCGACTCATGAAATCCGAAAGTTCCCCGCCCACTATCTGGAAAGCGGCCCGAACTATCGCCATCGCCCCAAAGAACAAGCCTATTTCAGTTATCGAAAGGCCCAGACGATCGTGAAAATATATCGACAGAAACGGAATAGCCGCTGCGAACCCCAACGCCCCCACGAACCACCCCACACAAAGAATCCAGAGATTGCTCTCGAACTGGCGGACGTATGCAAGTGGACGGGCAAACATGTTCCGGCCAATATATTGTCACTCTCCCCCTTCGCAAGGCCAATGTCAGGCGGACTTGAGCAGGTGTTCGGCGATTCGCTCGAACCCGTTGATCGAGAAGTTCCCCCACCCGCATTCGGCCATCCGACCTAGTTGACCTGTGCGGCGGAGTTCGGTCACCGTCTCCCCCAGAAATTCGGCGTCTCGGCTCGATCCGAGCGTGACGGTTGTCCCGGAGCTTTCCAATAGTTGCATATTTAGCGGAGCAAACGGTCCTATACATGGAGTCAACGCGAACATGGGCAACCCGAGTCCGAGCGCCCAATTCGTGCGCTCGTGCGGCGGACCAACGAAGAAATCGATCTGCGGAAGAAGATATCCTATCGCCTGCGACTCTTCGAGATTCGAACGGAAGGCTATCACAGAGCATTCCCCCCAGTCCAAATTTCCGGAGCTGATTCCCTGCAAGTCGGTAATCTGAAGTCCGGTCTTGTGGCCCATCCGTTTTACTTCAGTCTCCAGTTTTCCGCCCTGCCGGGCGAGAACAATCGTGCGTATACCGACACGATTACATGAAGTAACGCTTGAGATAATAGCCTTAACATGCTGGTACGGCTCAGCACCAGATGATACGAAGAGACCAATCAACGGGACCGTCTGATCGATCCGCTCGTGCCGACTGCGATAGGCCTCGACTGCAACACCTACGGCTCCCGGCTCGATGCAAAGCCCGGATACAAAAATCTGCTCACGCAAGTATCCGGCCTGAACGAACATCTCCGCAACCTTTTCGGTCGGCACCAGGACTTCGTCCGCGCCTTCTACCAAAGCCCCCCTCGGAGCTACCAGTTCGCCGTGCTGATATATGATCTTCAGTCGCCTGGGTAAGACGCCAACCAAAATCGGATGCGAAACCACAACCGTCTCGATCAACTCGTCAGATGGATAGTTCTCAAACGCCCGACGAAGTATTGCGCTACTGAAGTTTTGTCCCCCCGCTTCAGCACCCTTCCTGAACAGCGCGTAGAGCCATCCCCACGGTCCTCTGGACCCGCCGCGACGATATAACCGTGACATGGAATCCAGCATCAGACGTGGGATCGAAGAACATACTGATCGAGCATCCTCAATGACAATCTGGACGGGCCTGCTTCCGGCAGCGATCATGGCTTCATTTATGCCGTCGAGATAGAACGGATGGCCGCGCCCAATATTCAAATAGAGAAAGCAGATCTTTTGAGGAGAAGTCACATCGCAAATGTATCAGGTCGCCGGTGACCTGTCAAACCCTGACGACCAGACAAAAAAAGGACCGGTCGTTGACCGGTCCTTATATCAAACTTCGTTTTCGCCTAGTTTACCGAAGCTATTTCGGCCATGTCGATGACCTTGGAGAGATCGAGGAAGATCAGCAGCCGGTCGTCCAGCTTGGCCACGCCCTTGATGTACTCCGAGTTGACACCCGTAACGATTTCCGGGGGCGGTTCGATAGTATTGGCCGGCAGTCTGAGAACTTCCGACACGGAGTCTACAATCATGCCCATGATGTTGCCACCGATGTCGACCACCACGATTCGGGTATTCTTGTCGTGTTCCTTGAGTTCCAGATTGAAGCGCTTTCTCAAATCAACAATCGGGATCACTTTCCCACGGAGGTTGATGACACCTTCCACATAGTGCGGCGCCTGCGGTACGCGCGTGATCTCGACCATCCGGTTGATTTCCTGGACTTTCAGGATATCGACGCCGAATTCCTCGGTGCCTATGTTAAAGGACACCAACTGCAGTTCGTCAGAAGCCGCCATACCGGCGCTTTCCTGTTTGTTAGTGATTTCTTTGTGCATCGAGAACGTCCCATCCTTTTATGATATGTCTCTTGTCGTCGCGTTGCTTTGTCCGATCGCGTAGATTTGATCGGAGCTCCCTCTCCACCGTGGTCTTCACGTCCTCTGTTCCATCCAGGACTACGCCGACCGACCTGAGTAGTCTATCGGAATCCGGTTTACTTTAGTTGAGTAAGATCGACCACCCGGTCGGATTTCTGTCCAAACCATGCACAGCCCTCCCCGAGAGATAGAACTACTTATGATGTAAGGTGTTACGTCGCGCGTCCCTTGCCGCCCCCTACTCGATTACGAAAATCAAGGGCTGTAGATGGGGCATGACCCGAAAATTGATTATTGAAATAGGCAAAAATATCGGCATTCTCACCGGCAAAATGTTCCAATGTATCGGTCCAGTAGTCAAGTTCATCCAGGCGGGGTTCGCGAACGTAGCTGAAATCATCCGGGATGCCCTTGTGATCGCCTATAAACCTGAGATAGATGAAGTCGGCGGTGCGCACATTCAGCCGGGGCATGCCTGGAAGCTCGGCCAGACACAAGCCTATCTCGCGGGCTTTCAACATTGAGTAGAGTTCTTCCGTAAGCCAGCTCCGGCACCGGACTTCCACCGCCACCCTTAGCCCGCGCGGAATCAGACTGAGCAACTCACAGAGGTCTTTCCGGCTGCACGGTTGAAAGCTCGGAGGAAATTGAAGTAACAGCGGTCCGAGTTTGTCACCCATGGCAGCCATTACCGCGAGGTACTTCTCCGCATCTTCCATGCGGGCCTTCAATTCCCCTTCGTGAGTAACGGTCCGGGGAAACTTGGCCGCAAACTGGAATCCGGCCGGTGTTGTAGCAGACCATTTCTCCACGACCTTACGGGTCGGTATGCCATAGAACGTCGAATCGAGTTCCACCGTATTGAAGGTCATCGCATAGCACTGGAGGAAATCAGCCGCCGGGCAAAACTGCGGATAGAAGTTGCCCAGCCAGTCGCGGTAGCTAAACCCTGCTGTGCCGATGTAAACCTTGCCTTGCGCCATGGTGAATGTAACAACCACTTTCGGCCTTGGTTCACCTTCCTGGACAAATAGAGCCCGTTGCCAAGCGCATCCCAATTTGTTATCTTTTCCTCAAAAGACGCCGTACCCGACTCATGAGGTGAATGTATGAAAGACAAGCGCAACGAAATACTCGCCCGCCAACTGATAGACTATTCCACCAAACTGCAGAAGGGCGAAATTCTCTATCTGGAAATCAAGGGTAAAGAGACGCTCGAACTCGGCAAGCAGATCATCCGCATCGCCACCGAGAAGGGCGCCATCCCGTTCTGGTTCTACAACGACGAATCACTCCTGCGCCAGTATCTCGGAAAGGCGACCAAAGAACAGCATGTGAAACAGGCCGAGCTTCACATGGAACTCATGAAACGTGCCGCCGCCTATATCGGCCTCCGCGGCTCGGACAATCCCTTTGACCTGGCCGACATTCCGAAAAGCCAGATGGATCTCTGGAACGCCAACTTCTACAAACCGGTGCATCTGGAGCAGCGTGTCAAACGTACCCGCTGGGTAGTGCTGCGCTATCCGAACAATGGCATGGCCCAACTCGCTGAGACTTCGCAGGAAGCATTCGAAGATTTCTATTTCGACGTCTGCTGCGCCGATTACGAGCGGATGTCGAAGGCCATGGACGACCTCGTCGCGCTCGTGGATCGCACTGATAAGGTCCATATCAAGGGCCCCGGCACCGATTTGACATTCTCGCTCAAAGGTATACCGGTCGTCAAATGCGATGGCCTCCGCAACATTCCGGATGGCGAAGTCTACACCGCTCCCGTGCGCGACTCCGTCAACGGTACGATTACGTATAACGCTCCTTCGCTCCATGAAGGTGTCGTGTACAACAATATTTCGCTGACATTCGAAAATGGCAAGATCGTCAAGGCGACTTTCGACGGCGATACCGCGGCGATAAATAAAGTCTTCGATGTCGACCCCGGTGCGCGCTATGTCGGCGAGTTCGCGATTGGCGTCAATCCATTCATCATGAAGCCGATGAAAGACACATTGTTTGACGAGAAGATCGCCGGCTCGATTCATTTCACACCCGGCCAGTGCTACGACGAAGCCTACAACGGCAACCAATCGAATATTCATTGGGACCTGGTGCTGATTCAGCGCAAGGATTACGGCGGCGGCGAGCTCTGGTTTGACGACAAGCTGATCCGCAAGGACGGTGTGTTCACCGATCCGAAGATCGAGCAGTCATTCTCGAAGGAGAATTTGAAACCGAAAGGGTTGTAGGTCTGACGGACTCGGCACCTTACATACTTGAACCGTGCCCGGCAGATGTCCACATCTGCCGACATTCGTTTGGAGAAATGTAGGTCGGGTTCACGAGTCGTTTGCAGAGCGAACGACGAGCAACCCGACATCGTTCGCCGAAATCTTAACCCACCGCAAGCGGTGGGGCACCATGGCGGGTTCGAAGACGGACCCGCCCTACTACGGCATTTGAATACGTGCCCGGCAGATGCCCACATCTGCCGACGCACGGAGGAATCCAATGATCAAACTCAAGAACAAAGTCACCCTCATCACCGGCGCATCGCGCGGTATCGGCGCCGCGGCGGCTGTCATGTTCGCCAAAGCCGGCAGTCACGTAATCATCAACTACCGCGCTGATGAGAAAGCCGCCGAGCAAATCAGACGCCAGTGTCTCGAATACGGCGTGAAAGCTACGCTCGCTAAGGCCGACATCTCCAACCGCTCCGAAGTCGACACCATGGTTGACAAGACGATAAAGGAATTCGGCCGCATCGATGTCCTCGTCAACAACGCCGGCATCTGGGAGCATAATCCGATTGATGGCATGGACGACGCCCGCCTGAAACGTGCCCTGGACGTCAACATCCTCGGAACGTTCTACCCCACCATGGCGGTGGTGCCGTACATGAAGCGTCAGCGCAGTGGCAATATCATATTGATTTCATCGACTGCGGGGCAGCGCGGCGAAGCGTTTCATTCTCCGTATGCTGCGACCAAGGGCGCGATCATCAGCCTGACCAAGTCCCTCGCGCCTGAATTGATCGAATACAATATCAGGGTGAACTGTGTCGCTCCCGGCTGGGTCGATACTGATATGTCACATGATGCTCTGATCGGACCGGAGCGAGCGGACATTTTGAGCAAGATTCCGATGGGACGTGCGGGAACGGCTGAAGAATTGGCCGGACCGATTTTGTTTCTCGCGTCCGACCTTTCGACTTTCATCACCGGCGAGATATTGAACGTCAACGGCGGCGCCGTCTTGTGCGGATAGATAGGGTTTTCTTTTCAAACGCCCGTTGTAAGCTTCGTGCCGTCAGGCGTCTCTGCCTGACGGCTATTGTACGGGAAAGACGTCTTACGAGGTTCGGTCAGGTCCTGACCCGGCTGGGCGAAGACCAGGCGGGTTGTGACCTGACCGTTGCTTGTCAGGAAGTACTGACGCCACCACGTGTCATAGAAAAGCGGCAGGTCACACGCCGCCTTCGACGACGCAGGACCTGCCGCAACATCGCACAACACCAAATCCTAGAACGTCTTCTTCAACGGCGAACCCACGGTCGGCCACTGCCCTTTGCCGACATTCTTCGCACCCTCGAACACCAGATACGAATACTTACCGTAATGCGGCGCGAGCTGACCGATCCGCGGCAACGACGCCGGATCATCACTCAACACGACCAGATACTTCTCGAATCCGTTCCAGTTGCGACCAGCCAGCAGAAACGTGTGGCCCTTGCGCAGGTACGCCACGCCGTTGATCGTCAGTGAAGTGTCAGTTGTCGTAATCATCGCAGCCATGTCGACCGGAATCTCTTTCGGATTCAACAGCACCGGCGCGAAGTCTTTCGTAGGTTCATCGAGAATCGCCGCCGTCTCGACCAACCCACCACCTTCAGTCAGGCTGCTGCCGAACGCTTCATAAAGAGATTTGTTCGCATCTGACGCATCATACGCTACCAGCCGCTTCTTCTCTACACCCATCACACCCGAGATGATCGGTTCGATCTCTTCGGGGTACAGCTTGCGGAAGAGATGATAATCGGGATCGACTTCTACGACACCGTGCCCCATCTGAGTTGTCACTCCAAAGAGCTGACTTTTGTTATCCAGCACCACGGAAGTATCGAACACGGTATCGACGTTCGGGTTTGAGGTGAATTGTCTCGACAGTTCAACCCGAACTGGCACAGCTAGGTGATACTGCTCTTTTCCTCGCTGTGAAAGCTTCAACATTACACCCTGACTGATTGAGCCTGCCTGTGAGAGCACGGCCGAATCCAATCCAATCACCGGCGCGCCGGCCCGGTCGATCCATTCCGGAATCACCCACGACAATTTCTGTCCGCTCGTCTTTTCGTACGCCGCAACCCAGTCCTCCCATGAAACCTGCTTCGCCTTATACTGGCTGTACACCAGTTTCCAGGCGTCGAAAAACGCCTGCGTGCCTATTTGTTGCTCAATCATGTGGAAGACCATCATCGCCTTGTTGTAGCCTATCGAGCGGGTCTCGGCGCTCGTGCGCGACTTGAACTCGCGCAGCGGGAAGTCATTCCCCTTGTTGACATAGCTGACATACTCTTTGAGAATATCCTTGCGATAATCTTTCGCCGCCGCTTCCGACTCCATCAGCTTGTAGCGATAGTCGGCTCCGTAGACCGTCAACCCCTCGCACCAGTTCCCCTTTTCATAGTCCACATACACGCTGTTCCCCCACCAGTTGTGGAGCACCTCGTGGCCAAGTGACGTGGTCTTAATGAACGGCAGTCTTAGGACTTGCTGTCCGAGAAGCGTCCAGGCCGGGAAGCCATAGCCGGTCGGGAAGAAATTCTCCGCAATCGTGAACCGCTTGAACGGATACGGACCGATCAGATCGGAGTACATCTTGATATACCCCGCGGCTGCGTCGAGATATCCCTGGGCCAGTGACGTATCAGCCTCGAAGAAGTAGCAGGCCACTTCGACCCCGTCACGCGTCTCCATGCGCGACACAAACGGCGCCACCATCACGCTCAGGCCGTCATTCACGTATGGATTCGCGAATGTCTCGATCCGACGACCGTTTTCAACAGTTGAAGTCCCCGGGTTGCCATCGGATACGGAGAGCCAGTTCCCCGGCATATCGACCGTCACGCTGAACTGCACCAGTTTCTCGTCACCTATCGGATAGAAATACGCCGCCGGACTCAGATAAGCGCCCTGCTCCCCTATCGTCGCTCTGACTTCGTTGCCTACCGATTCCCGCGAGAACTGGACATTTTCCACCGAGTCGTGAAGTTTCGCCGTAAGGACAACTTCGAACGGCACCGACGTCGCCTGCTTTGTTTGGAAGAACACCAGCAGCGGGTTTCCTGCGGTCTCCAGTTTGGGCATTTCCTTCTTGATGTCAACCGGCAACTGGGCCGTATCACCGGAACCGACCACATGATAGTCAACCGAAGTGCCGCCTACTGACAGCGTGCCGACCTTGGCGTCCTGGTTCAGATAGAAGAAGTTCCATCCCGCGTTCACGCGGACGGTGCCCTTGTCAGAAATTGTCGCTTGCTGGTTGGGGACATCGAGCGTGATCCGAAGATCATGCTTCTCGAAAGTCGCGAGTGTGGCGCTTTCGACCACAGCGACGCCAACAAGAATAGCCAACAGAGTTAGTACTGAGACGAGAATAATCCGAGCGCGCATCCTGCGGCCCTCCTTACTTGTGCCCGGCAGATGCCTGCCCCCGAGTTGACTGCGGGGCATCATCTGCCATTGAGTATCCCGTGCCCGGCAGATGCCTACATCTGCCGGCGAGTGCATTTTACTTCTTATGGAAACTACGCGTCTGTTTGCCGCTTGGCAACAGTTTTGGAGGAGTACAAAACCCTCGAATCCGTCATCGCGAGGCCCCGATCTTATCGGGGCCGTGGCGATCTCGAACGTTTGTTGCGTCAGAGCCTGCCCCCGACAAGATCGGGGGTCTTGTCCCAAACTCGCCGAAGGCGAGGGAGGGATGTGACCCGACGCGAAACGGGATTATCCCCAATCTTGCATAGGTCGAAACCGACGAACCCACAGCAAGCTGTGGGGTACCGGATGACCCGACACCTGCCCGCGATCTGAGACGCGATTACGGCGCCGGCTGGATCGGCTCGTTGGGTATAATAATCAGCGCCAGCAGATAAGCCAGGATGCCGGTCCCAAAAGCCAGGATAAGGATAACCCAGCCCAGGCGAATGATGGTCGGATCGACTTCGAAATAGTCGGCGATTCCGCCGCACACGCCGGCGATCATCCGGCTGCTTCTTGATCTGTAAAGACGTTTGGTAGTCATGGTGTCAATTTCGTATTAGAGGTCCGCGTTAGTCAAGCCTCAAATGCCGCTCTAGTGACCCCAGACAGGTACCCTCAAAGAGTCCTATTGGAGCCAAAACAGCACTCCATTAGGATACTTGACCGATCTGAACTTATTCAGACCTACCCCTCTTTTCAACGGCCACTTGTGTAAATCCCCGTCCACTCTGTCTGCCCCGCTCCCCTTCTCTGTCTTGCCCCGCTTCCCCCTCTGTCTTGCCCCGCTTCCCACCTCTGTCTTGCCCCGCTTCATGCGGGGCACCCAGGTCCCCGAAATCTATTCTCAACTGATTGTGTCACACTCACTCCAATTTCCGATAAGCCGCCCCAATTCTGTCTTTCCCCGCTCCCCTCACTGTCTTGCCCCGCTTCAGGCGGGGCACCCGGGTCCCCGAAATCTATTCTCAACTGATTGTGTCACTCTCGCTCCAATTTCCGATAAGCCGCCCCAATTCTGTCTTTCCCCGCTCCCCTCTCTGTCTTGCCCCGCTTCAGGCGGGGCACCCATCTTCAGATTACAATATTCGCTGACAGCCCCTGTCAGTGAATACACCTACTCTATATTCCATGACCGCCTTTGTCTACATCCTCGCTAGTGCCAAAAACGGCACTCTCTATATTGGAGTCACGAACGACCTCTTGCGGCGCGTTTATGAGCACCGGAACGACTTCATTGACGGTTTCACTTCACGGTATAAGGTTCACATGCTGGTCCATTACGAGGTATTCAATGACATGTACGAGGCAATCCGGCGCGAGCAGCGGCTGAAGAAATGGAAGCGCGTCTGGAAGATACGGCTCATAGAGGAGTCCAATCCGCAATGGCGCGATCTCTATTCAGAGATCGCGTGACAGACTGGATGCCCCGCCTGAAGCGGGGCAAGACAGGTATATCCACGATCGGTGTTTCCTTCTAAAGAGGCCGCAAATAATGAACTGACGGCTTGAGACTGAAATACCAGTTGCGTTCGTGTGCAACGCGCCGTAGTCTATGTTTGACGTCTGTCCTTAATTGAGCACCTTGAGGTGTCGGAAACATTCGGTAATGTAAGATCAGAGGAAATATGGTAGAGTGGATCTACGGCTTGTCAGCCTTGGCAAGTGCACTCGCAGCAGCGCTGGCTTGGGCAGCAAAGCTCTGGTGGGGTAAAGAACATCAGAAGGCACAAGAGAAATTGGTCGAGGCTAAGGACGCACAGATAGCATCGCTCCATCAACAGGTTGACAATCTTCGGGAATTGACGCCGATGCGCATCCGTGAGTATTTTGAAAGTGTTAAGTTGCAGCTTGAAGAGTACATTGAACACCTCAAAGAGCAGCTGAAGGGGGCCCATAATCGAGTCGAAGAGTTGGAGTGTCTGATTCAGGAGGCTCAGCAGCAGGGAAGTCAGGATTCTCTGAAGATGGCGTCGCTGAAGAAGGAGAAAGAGAATCTACAGATGAACCTTTCAAACCTAGAAAGACAGGTCAAAGAGTTGGCATCGAAGTCCGAGCAACGCGTTACCGTCTCGATACCCTCTGCGTTTGATGCCAAGACTCTGGCCACGATTCAGCATACCAGCGGGTCTCTATCGACACTCATGGGGATTGCGGATAGTGCAAATCCATCCATGGAGAAATTTGATTGGCTAGTTCCTTCTGCGGCGGGTCAAGCGAAAGTATCATTACAGCAGTTGCTGGATGAATTGAAGGGCAAGACTTGGGTGGATCAGCAGTCAAAGGAAGACACCGAAAAATGATCTGCCTTCTTGCCTTCCCCCGCCCCCCTACTCCTCCTCCACCACAACCGCGGTGCCGAAAGCAATAATCTCCGCGGCGCCTTGCATGATCTCAGCGGTCGAGAAACGACACATCACCACGGCGTTCCCACCCATCGCGCGCGCATCCTCGACCATTCGGTCAATCGCCTGTTCACGCGCTTCTGCCAGCAACTTGGTATAGTTAGTGACCTCGCCACCCACCAGACTCCGGACAAACGCTGCCAGACCTTGCCCGACGTGACGGGTCCGAATCGTGTTCCCCTTGGCCAGCCCAATCGTCCGGACTATCCTCTTCCCGACAATGTTCTCCGATGTGGTTATGATCACTTCTCAACCTCCGAATATCGTTCTCTTCTCCAGGCGAAAATCCGCTCTCTGATGTACGACACCAGTAGAATGGCCAGCCCCAGCGTGGCCAGGGGCAGACCGATCTGAAGCCAGAGCGGCGCGGTCGGATCGGTAAACAACTTATGAAACGCCTGATACAGTCCGAAAGCAATCACCAGAATCGCCCCGACCGAAAAGAAAATCCAGCCCAGACCCCGTTCGGTCTTTTTGTACATCGATTCCCAGTAAGAATCCCAGACTTGGTCCGGGATGTCGGCATAGCGCATCACGTCGGTCACCTCTTTGAGTTGCATGAACTCCTGCAGCTCGGAGCGAAGCTCGGCGGAGTGGGACAGTTCGCGCTCGAAATCGAGTCGTTCGTCGTCGGTCAATTCACCGTCGACATACCCTGCCAGCAGTTCACGATATCTTTCTATCATCACACGGTCCCCATAAGCTTGGCCAACCGTTTCCGCGCATAGTAGAGCCGCGACATAACCGTCCCTCGGGGGATATCCAGCAGGTCCGCAATCTCGTCGTATGACATGTTGCGAAAATGCTGAAGCGTAATAATCTCGCGGTCATCAAATGTTAGCTGTTTCAGCGCCTCGCGCAGCCGGGTCACCTGTTCCTTACGGACCATGGTCACCTCGGGGTCATCATCGCTGACGAGCAGATACGACGCATCATCGAGATCGACCATCCGGTTATCCCGGGTGGTGCGACGCTTCAGCCAGGTGCGGCTGAGATTCGCGATGATCGTGTAAAACCAGGGTTGAAAGGGCTGACTCTTGTCGTAGGTCTTGGCCGAGCGATACACGCGCAGAAACGCCTCCTGCGAGATATCGTAGGCATCGTCCCTGTTGCCGACCAGCCCGAGCGCGATGCTGTAGGCCGACTTCTTGTGCCGTTCTACGAGATCACGGAAAGCGGTCTTGTCGCCAGTTCCTATACTCATAACCAGAGCGGAATCGGATTCCATCGATTCTACATCCTTCTTAGAAGTCATACCGGCCGATCCGGGGAATATTCAAGGTTAATACGATCCGCTTTCTTTCTGGTTGCGTGCCGGTAAGTTATTTATTTGGTTGGCCTTAGGTCAAATGAAAAAGACGGGTCACGAACATCGCCGCTACGCCCTCATCCTGGGCGCCATTTTCCTGGTTTGGTGGATCTTTCTCGCCATCAACCCCTCCGACCGCAAGGATTGGGCCCTCGAAAACCTCATTGCCGTGGTCGCCGTAATCTATCTCGTTCTGACCGCCCGACGGTTCCCCCTTTCCCGCCTCTCGTATACTCTGCTGTTCGTCTTTCTCTGTCTTCACGAAGTCGGCGCTCACTACACTTACGCGGAGGTCCCCTACGACCGCTGGTTTGAGGCGGTGTTCGGGCGGACGCTCAATTCGCTTGTGGGTTGGGAGCGCAACAATTTCGACCGGGTAGTTCATTTCTCCTACGGGCTGCTCCTGGCCTATCCTATCCGCGAACTCTTCCATCGCGTCGCTCAGGCGCGGGGTTTCTGGGGATACTTTCTCCCGCTGGAATTTACGATGGCCACATCGATGCTCTTTGAGCTGTTCGAATGGCTAGCGGCCGAGTTTTTCGGCGGCGGTTTGGGAGTCGCTTACTTAGGCACCCAGGGCGACATATGGGATGCACAAAAGGATATGCTAATGGCATCTCTCGGGGCGTTGGTGGCCATGCTCGTGACGGCCGGTATAAACATGTATCTCCAGCGCGATTTCGCTCGGGAATGGGCGGACAGCCTCAGAGTCAAAGAGAAGACTCCACTCGGTGAAGACGAGATCAAACGGATGTTGGACGATCACAAGAATGATAGCTGAGTTAGGTAGGGCGGGTCCGCTTCGCCTGCCCGCCGTTAGCTCAACGCAGGAAAGATAGTAGGGCGGGTTTGCCTCAAACCCGCCCTACAGGACCAAAATTGTATCGGAGAAACGACTATGAACAGGATACTTGCCGTGTTAGTTATCAGCTCATTCATTGGGAGCGCAGTCTCGGCGCAAACTCAAACGCCAACCGAACCTTCGCCACTTCGTCCGGTACATACCTTTTCAATCGTATGCTATGATTCCACCACCGGACAGTTCGGGGCGGCGGTGCAGTCACACTATTTCAAAGTGGCCAACGTCATCTGGGCCGAACCTGGTGTCGGCGCCATCGCCACTCAATCGTTTTCGGACTATCGTTACGGTCTGCTCGGTCTCGAAATGATGCGCACCGGCAAGACCGCTCAGGAGACGCTGGCCGGGTTACTCGCCAGCGACCCCGGCGAAGCCGTCCGTCAGGTGGGCATGATCGACACTCATGGCGGCGTCGTTGTGCACACGGGCAGCAAGTGCATAGCCGAGGCCGGACATCACACCGGGCCGAACTATTCGGTGCAGGCCAATCTGATGTACAAGAACACCGTCTGGGATGCCATGGCGAAAGCCTTTGAGACCACATCCGGCGATCTGGCTACCCGAATGATGGCTGCACTCGAAGCTGCTCAGGCCGAAGGCGGCGACATCCGTGGTAGACAGTCGGCGGCTATGATCGTGGTTGCCGCGAAACCGTCGGGCCTCCCCTGGCAGGACAAGATTGTTGATATCAGAGTCGATGACTCCCCCGAGCCGCTGCCGGAACTCCGCCGACTGCTCAATATCACCCGCGCTTATGCGAAGATGGACGAGGGTGACAATTTCGTCACACTACAGAAATTCGACGAGGCCGAAGCGGCCTACTCTGAGGCGGCTCGCCTTCAACCGGACAATGTCGAGATCCTGTTCTGGCATGCTGTAACACTCGCCTACAACGGCCAGGTGGAAAAGTCGCTGCCGATCTTCAAAGAAGTCTTTGCGAAGGCCCCGATCTGGCGCGAGCTTGTCCCCCGCCTGGTAAAGCCCGAGTTGCTACCGAACGACCCTGCGCTAATCGAAAAGATTCTCAAACAGTAGTAGGTCAAGCGGACTTGAAACCTGACACGGTTGAAATCTTGCTCGGCAGGCCTCCGTGCCCGCCGCACCGGACCTCACAATACATCGATCATCTAAACATTTCTTGCGCCCATGCGTCAGTCTTTTGGAGGTTGTCTGATGTATAACATTCGGAGGTATCACACATGATCCGTCGCATGTCTGTTCCACTGATCGCCGCCCTCTTGCTCGCCGGAGCTGTTTCCGCCCAGACTGACAGTACCATATTCAGGCTTCTTACCAGAGATAGGCCGACCGACTGCCCCACCTACATTCTGAACGCCAAGCGCTTGATCCCCGGATATTACGAATCGGGCAAAATGGACTCGATCGACGCCGTCTTGAATTTTCTAGACAGCGCCTGCTCCAACTGTGCATTCGAGTTCGAGCCCTTCAAGAAACTGCTGGCCATTGAGGCCAATACGTTCAATGATCCCCTGTGTGGAATCGAGTTCATCGACGGAATCCTCGGCTGGCGTTATTACTACAGTTTCCCTTTCGATGATTTCCTTATGAGAGGGATGAGTTCCAGAGTCTGCGAACCAGACGCATCCAGGTTCGAGAGTTTGGTTCAAAGCCTTGCGACCAGCCTGTCTGAAACTACCGATCCCCTCTCCCTTGCCCACGTCTACTGCAAACACATCAAGGGAGATGACCAATACATTCTTGAACACCTTAAGAGCGGCGATTACGCCCAAACCTGCCTGGGTCTGGCCTACCAGAACCGAGTTGACAGTTTGGAACAACGCCTTAAAACCGGGGTTCTGGGTCACTGGGCGCTCGGAGTTGGAGTCTGGTCTCCACAGTCTGCGGCGGGTCAGCTGGGCAATAAGATGGAAATAGTCGGTCGCGCCGGCATCCACAAGCATCGTTACATCGCTGATCTCGTTGGTGCGTTCCGATTCCTCAACTCGGCGGAACCTTACGAGGTAGGTGTCAACGGCAAAGCAAAGATCACAGAATATTTCTCCGGAGGATACTTCGGCTTCGAAGGCGGGTACGAGTGCATCCGCGGCAATCGCATCGCCATTGATTTGCTCGGAGGTGTTGGATGGGATGGGTTCGAAGCGTTCAACTCCGATAAGAATTATCGCAAGACCGTCAAGACAGCCAATCTGAACATCAGTATCACCCCGAGAATCTTCATCAACAAGACCCGAACCAGATACATCGGCTTACAGGGGAAGTACAACTGGCTTAAGTACGGCACCGAGGGCGGATCAGATCTGTCGGGCAACGCCATCTCAGTCTGCCTACTCTACGGCAATCTGGCGCACGGCCCAACAGTCGGCCAGCTCAAGCATCTACTGTACTACGAATGAGTTACGTGGGGCGGTTTTGAGACACACCCGCCCTACACCTGATCTGTACTCGGTCTGCCGCTACGGACCCACATCTGCCGGTTCTGCACTGATTCACCAACGATTGTGCCGTACCGAGACCAAACAGACCCGGGCTCTCGCTCGTCCTGAGTCTGGCTACGCCGATATCGGCCGCCACCCATTTGGGTGCCAGGAATGACAAATTCGACACTATTCATACACGCTGTGGTCGAACAGGAAGTTCGACTTCGGCGGGCATCTTTGGAGGACTTACCATGAAGAAGATACTCACCCTGGCCCTCGTGCTGGCCACTGGCACGGCGATGGCACAGGAGCAGACCGACCGTCTGCACTTGCCCCCCACTCACACCTTCTCGATCGTCTGCTACGATTCGGCCTCGGGACAGATCGGCGCGGCGGTGCAATCGCACGCTTTTCGCGCCGTCGAAGTAATCTCTGCAGAACCTGGTGTAGGCGCGGTCGCCACGCAGTCTTTTGCGGACTATCGCTATGCCGTCCTCGGCATCGAGATGATGAGAACTGGGAAATCCGCAGAACAGGCGCTGGCCGGTGTTCTGGCCTCCGACAAGTACCCCGACTATCGCCAGGTAGGCATGGTTGATATACGAGGCGGTTCGGCCACTCACACCGGGGCCAAGTGCTTAGTAGAGGGGGGCGGGCGCAAGGGCTCGTGCTATGCCGTCCAGGCCAGCCTTATGGCTAAGAATACGGTGTGGGACGCCATGGCAAACGCCTTTGAGAAAACCACCGGCGATCTCGCTACCCGCATGATGGCCGCGCTTGACGCCGCCCAGGCCGAGGGTGGTGACCTCAGAGGCATGCAGTCCGCCGCCATGATAGTCGTAACTGCCAAACCTACCGGTGATCCTCGTCGTGACGTCATAGTTGACATTCGAGTTGATGACTCGCCACAGCCCATTGCCGATCTAAAGCGACTACTCAACATCACTCGCTCCGCGAACAGGTCCCAGGAAGGTGACGCCTTAGCGACGGCGGGCAAGTTCGACGAAGCTATGGCGGCTTATGCCGAAGCGGCGGCGCTCTATCCCGAGAATGTCGAAATTCCATTCTGGCAGGCCCTCAACCTGGTCGGCCTTGATCAAGTGGATCGGGCACTCCCTTTGTTCAAACAGGTCTTCCAGAGAGAACCGGTCTGGCGAACAGTGATTCAGCGCCTGGTAGGTACCGAGCTTCTTCCGAACAAACCCGAAGTGATTGATAAGATTCTGAAGCAGTAACAATAGAAGACGGACGCAGGTCCGTCACCCCTGCGTCGGGGCCTGTTGAAGAAGCCTGTCTAATCGTCATTGCGAGCGGAGATGGCCCGCCGCCAGGCGGGACAGCGTAGCGCGGCAATCTCACAATCGTTGCGGCAGTGCCATTTGAGATCGCCACGTCTCCCCCGCGAAGCGCGGTCGAGACTCGCGATGACGGGGAGGGGACTTCTTCAACACTCCCGTCGCCGCAGTTACGACAATAGCAGAAGGGCGGGTTCGAAGACGGACCCGCCCCACATTTCTCACACGACCAGCCAGAACAAGTCTACTTCTTGACGTTTGCCGCCTTCAGCGAATCTACCGCCTTCGCCACGGCAGCAGGGTCGTTGTCGGTCGGAATAGAGAAATGCATCTGAACGAGCTTCCATTTCCCGTCAATCTTCTCAAGTACCCCCGTCCATCGAGAATTCAGCCAGACCCAGTACTGGTCTTCCCAGTGACCATAGTCGTCCAGCAGGCAGTAGAACCAGGCAACGTCGCCCGACTTGGAAAGCTGAATCCTCATGTCCCTGAGAACGGACTTGATCGGCTGGAGCTTCGGATTCATGTAGACGTTGTCTATCATCACTTTGAAATCGGCGTAGCTGCGCATCGTTTCCCGTGCGTCGGGCATCAACATAAGAAACGATGAATCCTGCTTTAGTGAGCTAAGGAGTCGATCGACGTTCTTCGCGGGGAACGGCCACATGATGCAATCGTTGATGGTCTTTTCGATGGCCACCTTCTCAGCTTCGATGTCAGTCGTACCTGCCACCAGATTACCTCCAATTACTAGTGCCAATGCGATAATTATCGCCGCTGCTCGTGCTTTCATGGATGTCACCTCTTGGATAGTTGTATCTGTTCTCGATGCACTCCCACAAGACGACCGACCGATATGGCGTGTTCACACCCTTAACATTTGATAAGGATCCAAGTGGCGATCTCGGGGCATTTGACCGCTATTTCCGTACCGGAAGACGGGTTTGAAGCAAACCCGCCCTACACTTCTACGTTGGCGGACGAGGATGTCCGCCAACCACGAAACACCCGATCCGTGCCCGGCACAATAGTTCGTAGGTCAGGCGGACTTGACGCCTGAGGAGGCGAAAGTGTCAGGCCCCGAGTAGGCCTGACCTACAAGTCTACCCCAGACTCCCCACCACCTTCTCGACCTCGTCGAGAATCTCACCCGATTTCACCAAACCGTGCAGTGCCGTCAGGTCGGGATAGAGCGGCCGGTCGATCTCGAGGAAATCGACATACTTGCGCACCACCTCTCGCGCCTTGATTGTCCCCGCTCCGAACTTGTACTCGCGGAAATCGAGCGCCTGGGCCGCCGCCATGAACTCGACCCCGAGCACACCGTAGGCGTTATCCAGAATCTGCATGTTCTTGATCGCCGTGTTCATGCCCATCGAGACGAAATCTTCCTGATCCGCAGCCGCCGGGATCGACTGAATCGACGCCGGGGCTGAGAGAATCTTCTGCTCGACTATCAGGCTGTCGGCGGTGTACTGAATCAACATCAGACCGGAGAACATTCCTGCCCCTTTGGTCAGAAACGGCGGCAGGCCGACCGACAGCGCCGGGTTGTTCAACCGATTCATGCGACGTTCCGACATAACCGAAACCATCGTAATCGCCGCGCTCATCATGTCCATCGGTAGCGACACTGGCGTGCCTTGAAAGTTTGCGCCGGAGAGTTGGGTGTTGTCGTCGGGGAAGAAGATCGGGTTGTCGCCCACGCCGTTCAGTTCAATTTCCACCTGAGACCGAGCATACTCCCAAGCGTCGCGGGCAGCGCCGATCACCTGCGGTGTGGACCGCATCGAGTAGGCGTCCTGCACCTTGCACTTGATCCGTCCTTCCGCCAGGTCGCCCCCGGCCACCATTTTGCGGATCGACTCAGCAGAACGAATCGCACCCTTGAATCCGCGCACTTCGTGCAGTCTCGACGTATACGGCCGCATGTTGGCCTTGAGGGCTTCGAGCGACATGGCGGTCGCAATCTCGGCCTGCTTCAACCAGCGAAATGAATCGTACAGGAAGATGGCGCTCATCGCCGTGAGAACATTCGATCCGTTGATCGTGGCGAGCCCGTCGCGGGCTTTCAGGCCCGGGATCGGAATTCCGGCCCGTTCCATAGCCGTCTTGCCGGGCAGAAGTTCACCCTTGTAGTACGCCTTCCCTTCACCCAGCAGCAACAGCGCGATTTGTGACATTGGCGCAAGGTCACCGCATGCCCCGACCGAACCTTTCTGGCACACAAATGGCGTTACCCCCTTGTTGAGCATCTCCACCAGCGTCTGTGTAACTTCAGGGCGTACCCCCGAATTGCCGTGGGCATGGACGTTGATTCGCCCCGCCATGGCGCCACGGACATATTCAATAGGAGCCGGATCGCCGATCCCCGCCGAATGATTGTAAACCAAATATTTCTGGAATTGCTGAATCTGATCATCGTTGAGAACAACTTCTGAGAACTCGCCGATACCGGTATTGACGCCGTACATGATCTCGTGAGCGTCGAGTTTCTTCTCCAGCATGCCCCGGCATTTCTTGATGCGTGCGACCGCTTCGGAAGTCAATTCTACTTTCTCGCCATGACGGGCGATTGCGACCAGCTTGTCAATCGTCAGTCCTGATCCATCCAACTTAATAGCCATAACCTTCACCTGTTTCGCTAAGCCCGGTTTTCGGGCGTCATTGTTCAAAGGGAGTTGACCGCAAACGGGTCCTGGATTTTGAGACGAAATCTATTCGTCCTGCAGACCGGAGGCCAGTAGAGCGTTGTAGCGGGCAGCAAACGACCTCACCGGCGATGTGATCACCGGTTTTCTGATCGACCTGGTTTCCAAGCGCTCTGTCATAGTCAGCCTCTGAGGGAAATCTAAGGCACAAAAGCTGTTTGTCAATTGGTTTGAAAATTGCGATAATCGACCCTATGAGATGGCAAAAGACCGACGATGAGTATATCCAGAAACTCGACTTCGTAGCTTTCGACACCGAAACCACCGGCATTTGGGCGGTGGCACACCGGATTGTCGAAATCGGCGCAGTGAAGTTTCGTCTGGGTGCCAACCGGGTTGATCGTTTTCAGGAGTTAGTAAATCCGGAGCGGGAGATTCCGGCTGAAGTTATCGAAATTCACGGCATCAACAACGGCATGGTGCAGAGCGCTGAGACCATCAAGCCGGTCCTTCAGAAGTTCTTCGATTTCTGCGGCCCCGATTCGATCTTAATCGCCCACAACGCGATTTTCGATATCTCGTTTGTCGGCTGTGAGGCCGATCGGGTCGGCCTGCCTTTGCTGGAAAACCAGATCATCGATACGGTCGATCTGTTCAAGCAGTATCGCCCCGGGCTTGATTCATACGCGCTTCAATCGCTGATGAGAAAGTTCGGTCTGGGGAGCGATCAGAATCATCGGGCGGGCGACGATGCTGCGCTGGTGTGGAAATTATTCGCTATGGTCGCACAGGAATTCCCCGTGTTTCATAATCACAGTGAATTCAAGCGGGCCATGACGTTCTACTCCATGTCGCAATGGCGCGGCGACGAACGGCCACTGCCGGATGAGTATCGAGGGATTTCTCAGGCCGCCGAAGAGGGCCGTGCGCTCGAAATCGTCTATGCGTCCAACGGCCAGCCGCCGCAAGCTCGTATCATTTGGCCGAAGCGCGTACACAATCTGCGAACTGTTTTCTACGTGACCGCCTATTGCGAGAAGGCTCAGGCCGAACGCACCTTCCGCCTCGACCGCATACAATCTTTCCGACCGGCGTAAATACGACGGCCGTCACGTCGTCATACCTGTGGAGGGCCTTTTGAAAAACCTCCCGAATGTCGTTGCGTCAGGTCCTGCGCCCCGCCGCGGGGCGTGTGACCTGACGCGTTGCAGCAACTTAGGGACTCACCATCAGGTACGAAATGCCACGATCTGAGCCAACATTGAGGGGCAGGCCTGGAGAGGCTGTCCCACAAGGCCTAACTAAGTTGCGTCAGTTCCTGCGCCCCCGATTTCAATCGGGGGCGTGTGAACTGACGCCGTTCAATGCGAATGAGTTGCAGTGTCAGGTCACATCCCCGCCCCACCTCCGGTGGACCGGGGACAGGACCTGACACAACATTCTTAACTTATAAGACAGCCTCAGGAGATCTGCCGCCCACTCTACCATGTGCCCGGCCCGCCGCGACAAGTCCACCAAACAGCGTGCCCGGCAGATGTCCACATCTGCCGGTTCCTGGCGGGTTCGAAGCGGACCCGCCCTACAAGACTATCACGTGCGGAAGGCTATGAGATGAAGCCGCCAGCTAGCGCTTCTGGCGTAAGACCGACTGGTAGAGGCTGTCAAACCAGATGAACATCACGATCACCAAACCGGCGAACATAACCAGGTTGACGGTGACAAGATGCGAAGAAAACGCCCGATGAATCGACCCCATCAACTCGGTCGCCCTCGCCATGCTCCAGGCTACCGCCAGATTGGGCGACGGCACAAAAGTGAACATGAGACTCTTAAGCAGACCCGCCATCCGTAACGAATCGGATAGCAAAGCTGCAAAGCGAGTCAGCGGGATCGACAAACTTATCTGCCCGAGGAGCCAGAACAGGCTGATTAACAGACTTGCACCCCAGGCCGCAGCTAACTGCAAGCGCATTTTGGTTCGACGCGCCCTAAACGGCGGAAGCGAAAAGGTCACCTTGCGAGCGAAATTTCTGGGCAGCGTCGTAGTGGACGACCGCCCCAACTCGCCGTAAAGCTCACGGTACAATTCCAACTCTTCGCGGCAGCTCACGCAGTTGTCAAGGTGCTCCTGCGAGTCCAGATCCTTGCGATAACGCTCGCCAGAAACATTCCCGGGGTATTCAAGGGTACGGCGATCCAGTAACGCCTGGATTTCGATATCGGTCAGGTGTCTTACGCGCATAGCTCCTCCGCGCTGAAACGTACTTGCAGCCGCTCCTTGAGCAGCTTGCGAGCCCGGAAGAGGTAGCTTTTCACTGTGCCGTCGGGCAGGTGAAGAATCTGGCCGATCTCGGCGTAACTCATATCATGAAGATGGAACAGGCTTAGTATCGTGCCGTAGATAACCGGCAACTGATCGATCTCTTCGCAAATCCGCACCGATGACTGCCGGGCGTGGGTCCATCGTTCGGGACCGGTTCCTTCGGACGCGCAATCATCGACCGTATGCCCGTCGAGATTGGTGTCCTCGTAGAGCGGCAGCTTCTTCTTGTCGAGGTAGTTGAGGCAGGTAGTGTAAGTAATTCTGGCAATCCAGGTGGAGAGCTTGCAGTCGAACCGGAACGTACCCAGGTTCTGGTAGACTTTGACAAAAATATCCTGGCAGGCGTCTTCCCTATCCGATTCGCAAGGGATCATGCGGAATACTATCTGCCCGACCAGCCGCTCGTTGTCTTTGACCAGTTGTTTGAAAGCATTCGGGTCACCGGTCATGATCCGGTCGACCAAAAGGCGGGTCTGTTGGATAACCTGGCTTTCCATACCATAGTAGACTGGTCCGGGAAGGCAAAAGTTGCATCTTTCCAGCTGCAACTTTTGGGGTTACGCCCGGTCTAATGCAACAGACACGTAGATGAAAGGACTGGCTATGGAAGACGCATTGATTGTCGGCATAATTTTCTTCTCGGTCGTAGCGATCGTCAAGATCATCTCTGACAACACCATCAAGAGACGCATTCTCGAGAAGTCGATTTCCGATCCCCAAGCCGCCCAGGCTCTTTTGACCCATCCGGACCTCGCCAACCTATCCAGCCTCAAGTGGGGTATGGTATTGGTAGGCATAGGCTTGGCCTGGATGGTCTCGCGCTGGATGCCCTACTACTGGCGGGACGAGACCGTATTCGGCCTGATGTTTCTCATGGCCGGCCTTGGGATGTTGGCCTATTACCCGATTGCCCAGCGCAAGCTGAAACAACTCGAAAGACAGGGGCGCAGCCACCCTCCAACCGCATAGGAGTGTCGCCCCGGTTTATCCTCGACGTGAGGGAAAAGCCCCGCGGACTCCGGTCCGGCGGGGCTTTATTGTCTATCTCGTTTGGCGGCTGATTCGTCAGCAGAGGGTCAATAAAAAATGGCG
Organism: uncultured candidate division Zixibacteria bacterium; assembly: GCA_963735035.1. Classification (GTDB taxonomy): domain Bacteria; phylum Zixibacteria; class MSB-5A5; order GN15; family FEB-12; genus JAGGTI01. The sequence goes on along the minus strand of CAVTJJ010000005.1, from coordinate 18,509 downwards.
CCCCGCGGAATTGAACCGCGGACACACGGATTTTCAGTCCGTTGCTCTACCATCTGAGCTAGGGCGCCAATGATCCTGTCTACAAAGACTCGGAAATTTACCCAGAAACCTTACCGTGTCAACGGTTAATTGACCCGATCAGAATATCTCCCCCTTCGTCCGAGGAGACCAAAGCAGAAAAAGAGTAATAGCGGATAGAATGATCAGTATCCAATTGAACGGATTCGTAGGGTGAAACAGGGCCAGGAGGATAACCAGTCCCTGAAGGCTCACTTCCCCGTACCAGCCCCAGACCCTTCGGTCACGGAACGCCAGAGCAATCATCGCAAGTACGATCCCGACCGCCAGGAATACCAGGAATTTGCCAGTCTGGGTGTAGTCCCGATCTAGAAAGCTCAGGATCAGGCTTACGCCGCCGTACAGGAGAAAAACAAGGGCCAGGACATATCCGTACCACTTGGCGGCCAGAAAGGTCAATGGCGGCCTCTCCTGATCTGATCCCGATGACTGTTCTTCCATCATGTCTACCTTTCTTCACCCAGAATTCCGGCTCCGATAAAACCGGCGTTGTTTCCCAGGGACGCTTTGACGACCCGGAGTTTTTCTGCGGCCGAATCGCAGACTCGGGGACGCAGTTCCTGAGCCACCGACTCGACAAACCCGGCGCCGCCGTCGGCGACACCTCCACCTACTACTACCATCTCCGGGTTCAAAAGATTCACTACCCCGGCCAAACCAATAGCCAAATACCGGGCTGTCTCGGAAATAACTTCGAGCGCAATCTCATCTTTCTGTCGCGCGGCCTGAAACAGTTTCTTGATCGTCAATCCGTCCAGATCTCCGGATAGGACTTCTTCGAACGTCGGGGTCAGACCCTTCTTCAGACGTTCGCGGCATCGGGCAATAATTGCGGAAGACGAGCAATAGGCTTCGACACAACCCTTGTTGCCACATCCGCAGGCAGGGCCGTCAGGATCGATCGACATGTGCCCCAGTTCGCCGGCGGCATAATTAGCTCCCCGCCACAACTTGTTGTTCAGGATTATCCCGCCGCCCACGCCGGTGCCTACTGCTACGCAGACCAGCGACGAGAACCCCGCCGCGACTCCGAACCGGTGTTCGGCCAGCGCAACAGCGTTGACATCATTGTCGACCCAGACGGGGACATTCAAGCGCTCTCCGAGAAACTCTCCTATGGCGGTCCCCTTCCAGCCCACGATATTGGGTGTCATGCCGGTGATACGGCCGTCTTTGAAGTCTACCGTGCCCGGTGTGCCGACACCGAGCCAGCGCACGTCAAGTTCCTCTTCGGCGGCATGCAGCAGAAGCCGTTCGCCGATGTTCCCTATGAGATGCAAGAGCGGCTCCGGCCCCTTCTCGGCCATGGTCGGGCGCTGCTCTTTGAACAAAACCTGTCCCTTCAGGTCGGTGAGCCCGTACTTGATGTTGGTTCCGCCGATATCTATTCCGGCGAAGGCTTGATTGTCAGCCATTCAATACTCTTCCAAAACGTCGAGTCAAACACGGTTGTTGCGCCTGCAATGAGGCGCACTTGCTGTTATACAAAGCAGGTAATGATAGCGGTCACAAGTTCTAAACGTCAAGATTGAAGGTCGGGGCTTTCGGGTGTTTCGTCCTCAGCCGGTTGCTCAAATGTCTTCCGGGAAAGCATCAGCACCACCACCATGAAGACGGCCACCCAGATCGCCAGGATGAAATGCATCAGTTGAATGTCAACCAGTCGCCCCTGCACCAGCATTGGGAAGAACCTCGCCACACCGATGACGAACCGATGATCCCAACACACCCCAGACGGTAAACACCATATTTTCCTTGAGAAGGCGACCGATCAGCGCCCCAGTGGCTACACCGAGGGCTATAAAGCCGGCCCGCTCGAGCAGTGGCCTGCTAAAGAGGATCGTTATTTCCATTCCCGAGACATAAGCCGCCTCAGCCAAAGCAAACCCCGCCCCCACGAAAGCTCCTATGCCGGCGATCTTATAAGAAGGCAATTTGGTCATGCGTTGCAGCGACATAATTGCTGCCAGAATCAGTGCCGCGGGGATCAGGCCTGATACAAACGAGAAGACCGCACCACGCACATAGAATCCGCTCGCAGTGGCGCTTCCCATGCCTAACCAATCCCGCGCCAGTACCAACAGCAGAGGGTACACTACCAGGGGCATTACGAGATAAACCACAATCCCTGAGCCGAGCGCCAGATATGAGTCACGCCACTTGAAAGCCTTGGCGGCGAATAGCAGGAGCATTACCCCGGTAATCACGAGAAACGCTACATAATGCGGCAGTTTTAGAATTAGGGCGCGAACGGAAAACTCCGTTGATCGCGAAGTCGACGGGTTGGCTTTGTTCGCCTCGGCCGATGCTGACTGACTTACCTGCCTGACTGCGTTCTGATAGACTCGGATATCCATGTCCTGAAAGTCTACTTTGACCAGTCGTTTGTCGGGGGTGAAGAATAACTGACATCGCCCCGGCTCAGTAAGCTGTATGACAAATACTGAATCAAGCTTCCCCTTGTAGATCTCCTGCCACATAAACGAGGTTACCTGACCTCTTATGTGTGAGAAGACCAGCGATTGCGGACACAGCGCCGAATCGTCGAGAATGGCGCCAATCTTCAGGTCATGCATCGCCAGATAGATTTCGAGTTGATCGACCATGAAAGCATCCCAGAAGAATGGCGCGGCCTTCCATGGAAGATCGACGTCCGCCCTGGCCCCCAGATTGGTGTAGAATCCGGTAAGCCGGGTTGGCTCGGAAGTGAGTGACAACTGCTCGGAAGTATCCGGCGGGCCGATTTGATAGTCACAGCCGGCAAAAAAGCCGCGCTGGGAAACGTAACTCTCTCCAGAGACATACTGTCGATTTTCCTGCCCGATCTTCTTGAAATCCACCTGGAGCAACTCTTTGAGCACGAGCCCCGATAGTTCCCCAGCGTCCTTTCGGCCGGTCACGATCGACGTGAAGTCGCCAAACGTCGTTTGACGAGAAAAGAACCACCAGCCTCGGGAATCGCCGACGGGGCGAAAACTCTCGACACTCGGTGATGCCGCCACGGACCGCTCGGCCACCGTCCCTTTGGGAAGCGCATCTTTCTTCTGGGCCTGGGTCGGAGTGAACCAGAGCATTATCGTCAGGAAAAGTAGAATACGTTTCATAGGGTTCAAATCTAGGCCAAATCACCCGTCAGTCAAACTAAATCAGACTCGGCTGGAGAGCTGCAACCGGCACAGTCACTTCCCAACGACAAAGCATAGTCTGAACGATTCTGAAAGTCAGGCTTGAGGCCTCGTCGAGAAACATAATGAATTCACCGGCCGCACCGCCGCCGGAGCCGTCGGAGATCACCCTCACCACTACAAACGGCACCCGGTTCATCTGGCAGACCTGCCCCACCGCCCCGCCTTCCATCTCGGTGGCCACGGCTCCGAACTCCCGTTGGAGCCAGCGAATCTTGTCGGGGTCGGCCACAAACGAATCCCCGGTGGCAATGGTCCCGACAATCATGTTCCGCTGACGTTTGTCTTCACGCAAAGCTTCTTCGGCCGCATCGGCCGCCAGGTGAACGAGTCTTGGCTGTGCCTCGATCATGCGCGCCAGGTCGGGGATTTCTCCGGGACGCCGGCCGAACGCCGTCAGATCGATATCGTGCTGAACGACATAGTTTGAAACGACCACGTCTCCCCGCTTCAAATGCGGAACAAGTGCTCCGGCCAGACCGGTAAAGATAACGGCGTCGACGCCAAATCGGTCAATCAGAAGCTGGGTCGCCACCGCGCCGTTGACTTTCCCCACCCCACATTTGAGAAGCACTATTTTCTGTCCAGCCAAACGACCAAAATAGAAATCTATTCCAGCTTGTCTGACCGTCTGGTCAAGTTCCACATTATCACGAAACCTGACCAGTTCTTCTTCCATCGCACTGATTAGTCCAATCACGTTGCAACCTCCGCCCGGATATATGACTATTGTCGGAAAAGCAGGGCCCTTATTGACCCGATGGCCAAACTATGGCTTTAGGGCGGTTATGATGATATCACGTGATGCTCTCTCGAAGGGATGCGTCAGGAGCAAGTCCCCGAAGCGAGATATCTTCGAGAAACCGGCCGTTTTGATTTCTCCTGTAAGAACGGTAGGTGAGAAACTCTCCATCTCATCGACAAACGGTTCAAACCCGAACGGTTCCCGAGAGAAGTCAAGGCGAACTATCGTGATTTCCATCCGACTCCCCCGGCGACGCGCAAATCGAAGATAGCCGACATCGCCCGACCGGGTCGCTTTGACCGGCATGACCTCGCCTACTTTGAGGGCCGCAAGATTAAGCATCTGGAGAACGAGAACGCCCCCCGGTCGCAGCAGGCGCTTGAAACCAACAAGGCTGCGTTTGAGATTCGGAACCGTTCCGACTCCGGCAATTGAATTGGCCAAACAGACGACCAGATCGAACTTGCCGCTCAACCCCTCCGGCAGACTCTCAAAACTTCCCACCTTGAAAGAAACCGGAAGGTTCTTCCCGGAGTATTTGGACTTGGCCACCGCGATCATTCGCTTAGATCGATCGAGCCCAACCGCGCGAACACCTTCCTCGGCAAAGAGGGTCGCGGTCAAACCTGACGCGCATCCGGCGTCAAGAACCGATGTGGGATGAAAGCGGTCAATCAGCGCCCTGACTTCCAGACGATGATTGGCGGTCCTGCCCGGGGCGTTGGTCAGGATGTCATACTCATGAGCATACTTTTCGAAAACTGATTCTGTCTTCACTGTTGCTCCTACGGGTGCACATATCCACCCCGGCTGATATCGTCAATACGCTCCATGTACTGTGTATCGGGAATGCTGTTTTGCCACGGTCCGAACAACTTTACACTCAGCAAAGTCACCCAGAAGACAAGTAGCAGAGCGGCAGCCCATTTCCAAGTGGGAAGAGTGACCTGTTTCGAGACCAGCTTGACCTCGAGCGTCTTCTCCACCGGGCAGACATCGACACACGCCATGCAGCCCAGGCACTCGTCAGAAACAACCTCAGTCACCTTATCGACTTTGATGAAGGCGGGACAGACTTTCCGGCAGGCCGTGCAATCGATGCAGGTGGCAGCTTCGCGCCTGATGCGGGTAGGCGATACGAAATTGATAAGTCCCAGCAACGCCCCATAAGGACACAAGTAGCGACACCAGAAACCGCGAATTACAAACGACAATATGAACAGCGCGACTAGTACGACCAAGGCGAAGACCGAGACATCGGTGAAGAAACGAAGCATCAGAATATCAGTCGCGATGTTGTAATCGGAATAAAGGAAATTCTTAACTCCGTCCGGAGTCATTGATATCAAGACCGCCCAGATGAAGAACGCCAGCAATAGATACTTGAGAGAACGAAGCGGGTAATCCAGCCATTTGGGAGGGTGCAATCGGCGCCCCCATAGCTTGTCGGCCAAGGCCCCAATCATTTCTGAAATGAAACCTATCGGGCAGACCCACGAACAGAACCCCTTCTTGAACAGAAATGACGTCAGCAGAATGGCCGCGAAGATGAACAGTCCGGCCGGGTGGATATCGTTCACAGTGCCAGTCTGCCACCAATAGCGCAATGAGACCAGCGATCCGATTGGCAGCCAGCCTTCCACACCGGGGGGACGCGACACCTGCCAGGCGGTCCCGTGGCTCTGGATGTACGTCACCCAGTAATAGAACTGTACCCCGATCCAGACATTGATTCCCAACGAGAATAATTGAGCCCAGAAGCGCAGGCCCTGAACCCCGCGACCCTTGCGGGCCTTTCTATTGAGAATGTGCCCGCCGGATTTCACCGCTTTGACGACTCCGGAGATCATGGGGTCAAGATCGACTTTTCGATCCGACTCCGGTTTGATCTTAGTCAAACGCCTATGAATTAATTTGATCTAACAAGGCTTTGATTCGGGACACCAACTGGGTGCGCGGGATGTCTTCCTGGAACCCCTCGGCCTTCAGCCATTCCTCGCGATCAGCGCTGGCATCGGCTTTGGAGGACCCGGCAGCCAGATTCTTGATGCGGATAACACCGGACTCAAATTCGTTAGACCCCGCGATAAGCGCAAGCGGGATACCGACTTTGTCAGCATATTTAATCTGACGAGTAAGGTTCTTGGTATCCCCGGAATACACTTCGCAGGGGATCCCGGCCTCCCGCAATTCCCGCAACATCTTGAGATAATCCGTCAGCCGGTCTCGATCCATAACAGTCACTATCACTTGTGAAGTCGAGCGCGGCAGCCGTAGCGCCTTAAGTTCAATCAGAGCCGCCATCAGCCGATCGACCCCTATCGATGACCCCACTCCCGGCACCGACAGGGTCTGGAACCGCTCCACCAGGTTATCATACCGCCCTCCGGAGAACATCGAGCCGAACTCGGGGAGATCGAGCAAGGTCGTCTCGAAGACTGTCCCGGTGTAATATCCCAGACCTCGCACAATCGTGAGATCGATTTCGGCCCGGCCGGGTGTGACCCCCATGTCAGCCAGGTGCCGCTCTATTTGCAGGAGGTCGGCTTTCCCCTCCTGCGCCACCGTAACAGCACTCAAATGGTCATCGATCCACCGCAAGGGGCCTTCCTCGGATGCCAGAGCACCATCCAGGAACTCCTTCACCCGGGCGATCTGTCCACTCTCCAGTCGAAGCCCGGGGATGTCCGCGCCGGACTCATCTTTCCTTCCCGGTCCAAGCTCGGCCAGCACCGCACCGGTGCCCTGCTTCTCGTATTTGTCCAGGACCCGCATGACATCGGGTCCGCGCTCCGCCGGAATCCCAGCCCACTCAATCAGACCGTTGAGAATCTTTCGATTCGAAAACCGAACTTTGAATCGCTCGACCCCCAAATGCTCCATAGTGCTGACCATGGCCGCAATGATCTCGGCGTCGGCCAGCATGTTGCTCGTACCCACGATATCGATGTCAAACTGCATGAACTCCCGGTAACGGCCCGGCCCCGGCTTATCCACTCGCCACACATTGCCGTACTGGTAGCGCCGGAACGGGAGCGGCAGGTCCGGCTGCGAGGCCACAAAGCGGGCCAGAGACAGTGTGAATTCGTAACGAAGCGCCATATTGACTTCATCGGGACCGGGAAAACCAAACAGTTGGGTCAGGGAATCAGAAGAATAATGCGACCCAAGCAGGACTTCAGCCTCTTCCACCGAAGCCGTCTGCAACGGCCTGAACCCCATCAGTTCGACCGCCAGGCGTACCTTGCCGATCATCGCCTCGCGGGCCGCCTGTTGATCCGGGGGATAGTCGCGGAAACCCTTTAGAAGCTGCGGATTGACTCGCTGCGGTTTCTTCTTGTCATTCTTGCCCATTACATTTCGGTCCTTCAATAGCCGTTTGAAACGTCAAACTACGACTCTGGCGCGCCGGAGAAAGATATTTTTTCGCGCCCCCATCCTGAATGAGACAGACAGGCCCCCGAGTCCGTCAACGCGAGCCCGCTATAGCGGGCGTGGCGAACTCGTCTTGGTGGGCGGCAGACCTCCTGGTCTGCCCCTCAGGGGCACACGGGACGTGTGCCGCCCACTTTGATTTGAGATTGCCACGCTACGATAAACCACCTGGCGGCGGATCATCTCCGCCCGCAATGACGCGAAGGCCAACTTCTATCGAAGACTCTCAGGGCCCGGGTCTATTCCGTGCGGTCCACCCACGGCTTTATAGAGTAGCGGTCAGCCAGTTCGTCTCTCAAAGCGCGAGCCTCGGCGGCCTTCTGGAAATGTCCCACGCGAACGCGATAGTATTCCTGATTGGTGTAAGTGATCGTCGTCACGAAAGGCTGGTAGCCGCGCTCCGTATAGAGGCTTACGAGACGCTTGGCGAAAGCTTCGCTCTCACACGATGCAATCTGCACGGTGTAACCAACCCCGGTCGGAGCCCGAGGCATGGCCGCCGGGGTTTCCGGTTGGGCCTGAACCTGAGTCGGAGCTTCGGGTACTGCGGAAGGGCGAGCCGCTTCACCGGCAGGGCGAGATTCCGGCGGAACCGCCGAAGGATCAACAGCCGGATTTGAGCTCTCCGTGGCAGCGTTCCGAACCGTGTCGAGGGCAGCCTCAACGGGAGTGGCCGAGTCCCGAACGACCGAGGTAGAATCGCCCGAAGTCTCTAGATCTTTGACTTCTTTCTCCATCTGGGCGGCATCTTTCTGCTTCTGGGAGCAGCCCACCGGGCCAAACAACATTAGCCCACCCAACGCCAGCGTAAGAAGAACCTTCATACTACCTCCGCATCAACCGGAATTTCGTTCTGCCGAATCGGGAACCACCAATCTCACTCCGCATATAAATCAGGGATGAGGCGGTCGTGTCAACAATATAAGAGAAGGGGTTAGAAACTATTGCCTTGATAACGCCCCCCGCTTGTGCTAAAATATCCGTTTAATAGAGAAATGAATATGCAACTACATGAAAATCTTCAGGAGCTGGTCGGACACACCCCCCTGGTGCGTCTCAGAACCGGCATTCCCGAAAACGGCCCGAAAGCGTACGTCAAACTCGAATTTCTTAACCCCACCGGTTCGGTCAAAGACCGGATGGTGCTGCATGTCGTGCGCAAGGCTATGCAGGAAGGCCGGCTTCGCCCCGGCGACACGATCGTCGATAATACCTCCGGCAATACCGGTGTCTCCATGGGCATGGTGGCCGCATTGATGGGACTGAAGGCGGTCATAGTCACGCCCGAAAAGACCAGCCAGGAGAAGGTCGACCTCATCAAGTCGTACGGAGCCGAAGTTATCATCACCCCTACCGAAGCCGGGCATCACGACCCGGAAGGGTGCTACATGATGGCCCGCCGCCTGGCTAAGGAACAGGGCTATTTCGACCTCGACCAGTACGACAATCAGGTGAATATCGAAGCCCATTACGTCAGCACCGGCCCGGAGATCTGGGAAGGTACGGACGGTCGAGTTACCCACTTTGTGGCCGGCATTGGCACCGGTGGGACGTTTTCGGGTGCAGCCAAGTTTCTAAAGGAAAAGAATCCCGCCATCCGGACTATCGCGGTTGACCCCGAGGGATCCATTTTCGCCGAGTATATCCGCACGCGGCGGATCACCGAAGGAACACTTTACAAAGTCGAAGGGATCGGCTCCGACGTCATCACCAAGGCCTTGCTCCCCCAATATGTCGACGAAGTCATAACCGTCTCCGACCGCGATTCCTTCCAGCGTATCCGTGAAATCGCGCGTACCGAAGGAATCTCTGCCGGTGGTTCATCCGGCACGGTGGCGGTCGCGATGGAGCGGGTTGCGGCCGGTCTTGGATCCGATTCCCTGATGGTAGGAATCTTTGCTGATGGGGGTATCCGTTATTTGAGCAAATGTTTTAACGATCGTTGGATGCGGCAACAGGGTTTTCTGCCTGCCGCGGAGGAAGTCAGGTCATGAGTTCTCTCGTCATCATCTCGGCGATAATCTTGTTCGGTTGTATCAGCGCCGGAGCTGCAGCCGTCGGAGATAAGACGGCCGATCTGAAGTTCACCGAAGAGCGATTCGATTTCGGCTGCGTGGGGGTTGATTTCAAAATCCTCCACACTTTCAAACTGGTCAACGAGGGCACCACGACAATCCATATCGATACGGTCTCCGGTCATTGCGATTGTACCGAGGTCCGGTTCGTCGATTCCACCCTCGCCCCCGGTGATACTGCCGACGTGAAAATTATCTTCAGCACGGCCAACTTCTACGGTCCGATCGATAAGAATATCCGGGCTCATTCTTCAGATGCCAAAGTTTCCTCGGTCCAGGCCTACTATTCCGCCAACGTGGGACAGTGGCTGATGAAACTCGAGCCGAAGCCGGTAAGTGTCTTTTTCCTGCCTAACCAGAACGTCCGAACAGCCAGTATAATGAATCACGCCCTGGACAAGATCTCGGTGAAAGACATATACTTAGAAAGCGACATCGTAGACATAAAGCCCGTTCGGAGTGAAGCCGCCAAGGGCGAGAGCCTTGATTTGGAATTAACGCCCAGGGCCGCCCTGGAGGCCGGTACTCATGTCAGCAACCTGACTATGACAATCGATCTTCATCAGGATGTACCCCCACTTCGTATTACAATTCCGGTAAAGGTCGTCAGGTACTGACCGATATTAGAAACAAATCCGAAATTTTCTGGACCGCTCACCCGGTGCAGATCGACTATCACGAGGGTGTATCTCTGAAACCGCAGGGTAGTATTCAGCCCCCACTACCTTTTCAGAGCAGCACCCTCTCTCTTTTCCGTTAAGTTGATAAGGACAGAAAAAAGGCCGCCTCTCTTCAGGGCGGCCCGTTCTCGTTAGGCGCAGATTTTAGCTGGCCTTCTCGATGCAGTCCACGGGGCAAACTTCAACACAGTGGGGACCATCAGGCTGGTCGTCGCACTCGTTGCAGGTATCAGGGTTGATGATATAAATATCACCTTCACTGATTGACTCCGTGGGACATTCCGGCAGACACAGCCCGCAGGCCGTGCACTCGTCGGTTATTGACATCGCCATAGCATTATCCTCCAGGACAAAGTTCTTTCAGCTTGCAACCAAATTCGCGGGCCAATATATGCAAAGCAAGCCCCCGATCAAGAACATATTTCAATAATAATAAGGTCCCCCCGGAATCAGCCAAATTCGGTCGACCCAACCCAAAATACCGGTTAACGCCGCCTACTGACAAGTCGGGAGCGTCGGATGGCTGACAAACAAGTAGTCAATCAGATAGCTAATGTCACTAATAGTCACATCTTCCCAACCTTGCGGCGGATTCAAAGTGATGCCGGACTGGTTGACATCACTCTCACCCAGGCAATCTGGTTGAGGGGCATCTACGAAAAGATAACCGATTAGAGCAACGACATCACCGACAGTCGGCTCATCGCCTCCCTCGCCATTGGCATCGCCGGTACGTCCGCTACAGCAATTGATGAGGAAACAGCGAGTGCCACTCCAGAGCGGGTCGAGAAGATTGTCCGAATTGGCCCATTCCCAGGCAGCCCCGGGGGCCTGTTGACAGGTATCGAAACAAAGATGAAGACCGGCATCCCCGCGACTGGTATTGAACGTAATGCTGAGCGCCAAATCGTTGAAAACGGCGGGCAAGCCCCTTCCCGGTTCCACGTTCACACCCGCGAGCAGGACCGCTACCGTGTCCCGGCCCGTGGCATTGCCGCCCGCCTCTGTCAGAGGCAGACCGTAATTGCCGCTTCCGCCCGTCTTATGAAAATGATTAACAAACAGGTTGTCCCAGACTATCCCGGAGTACGGCGCCAGAGCCGCGCCCTGAACTGTGCCCCAGTCGGCGCCGTCCGGCGAATAGATTTTGAAACCGTTGGAAGTAAGATACTTCATGCCCGCCGGAGCGCCGGTAAGATCGAAGCGTAAAGTAATTGTGTGAGAACCACCGGTCAGGACGGAATCGTGATCAAGGTTGGTGATGCTTTCAATGGTCACCGATGCCTGTCCCAGCACGCTGCCAACCAAAACCAACACTGATATGACGGTAGATGCGATTAAGGCCTTCATGGCTCATCTCCTGAGTAGAATCATGACACGACCGCACGCGAAATGTGAGAACACACACAGGTATGTCCCTGTCGACATCCTGAACATACGCTCCGCAACAACGCTTGTCAAAGGTTTTTACGGGCTTCTCTCCAGACCGCCGCACACTAAGGCCGTCCCACCCTGCGGCGGGACGGCCTTTCTTTGGCCCGGTAGCCTCTTCTTAGCTCAAGTTCGGCCCTCTATTGGGCACAGTCATTGCGAACAAAAGGCGGCTCACCGGTGATGAACAAACAATCGATCAGCATCGAAATGTCGCCGATCGTGATATCTACACAGGTCGGACTGGCGCCGCCGGATAGGTTGGCGTCCGCCTCAGCAATACAGCGGATGTTGGCCCCCGGTCCCGATTCTATACAGGATCCGGTGATAAACTTGGCGTCGATCATCACACTGATGTCGCCGATAGTCGGGGACTCACTGTCGGGAGAGCAATTGGCATTGCCGATCTTGCCGATACAGCAACTCCTGAGCGGATACGGCTCCTGGCAAGTGCAATCCACCGGCAACGGTGAACCGCTGGCCAGGTAGTTGGTCAGATCAGTTATGTCGTACTCGTTGATGCGGCAATCGCCGTTAAAGTCGCCGTTGGCGTGAACCGACGGCGGGCCGCCGACGCCCTGGACAAATGCGATGAGAGCGCTCAGATCGCTAATAGTGATCGTACCGCTATTGTCGAAGTCACCCGGGTACTGACTCGCACAAGTATCCTTGACGGTGTACACGGCGAAAGCAAGGTCAATAGACTGCGGTGACATCGGATGCGGCTGCGGATAACGCAACTCGCCCCACGGCCCCTGTGACGGCTCAGGGCCCTGTGTCCAAACGGCATCGTCGTTCCAATGATTCCGCGACGACTTCCAGCCAAAGGTCGCGTCCTGCGTCAACGGTTGGGCCTGAACATCGAGCCAGTACACCACCGGCTGTTGTTCCGTCCCGCTCTGAACCCAGCATGGATCCATAATCTGGAACGTGTATTTCCAACAGGTGAAGTCGGCCGGGGTCTCGAAATACGGCAGCGACGGATCATAATACCCTTCCGGAATCTCAACCATGTTCACCGGCACCGCAGTGAATTCGCCCGGCATAAAGTGGCGAATGCAGAGCGGCGGTCCAGGCATACTGTACCCCGGGCCAGCGCCGTCCGGATCCGGTATGTCAGTGTGGAGGCTGAGGGTGAAGTTGACACTAAGAGGGTTGGCACCCGGCAGAACGTCGTGATACCACGACGCGTATACGTCAACCTTGACAATCGGTCCCTTTGTCACACAGAGGAAATCGTCCGCCAGAAGTAAGGGCGAAGTCGCTTTGACATCTACACCGTTGGGGCTAAGGTCGGGTGGCTGCTCCCACTTGATCGGCTCCGGCGAGACCGGACAAGTATAGGTAGCGCAATTCTGCCCGCTGTACCAGGTACCGTTGTATTGCTGCCCGCATACGGTTGAGGTCGTTGTCACACAGCTCGGATTGGTCGGATCACCGTAGCAACAGGCGCCCATCTGAACCGTACCCTCACAGGCGTCATCAACGCCGTTTTGATTGGCATCTCCCTGGCAAACCGAACCGTCGGTAGAATATGTGCCGCCGGCCGCAGCGCAAGCAGACTGGGTGCGAACCAGGCATGTGCCATTGTCAAAACAGCATGCCCCGGTCGGGACAAACTGTTCGCAGGCATCGTCCACTCCGTTGCCGTTGTTGTCGCCCAGGCAGGTCGTTCCGTCCCCGGCGTACTGATTCCCCGTAGTCGCCAGGCAAGCGACCTGGGTCATAACGAGACAGGTGCCATCCGGAAAACAGCACGAGCCCGTCGGCGGATTGCCCTGAATCACGAAGGCAAGGTCGAGCGAGGTGCGGTAGCATTCGTGCGAGATATTACCATTGCCGAGCACGAAATTATTGCCCATCACATCAATTGAGATCCACTCGGGGTTGTATGCGAGCTGAATCGGCTCGTAAATCTCAATCCCCGTCAGCGGGACCGGTCCCGAGTAGATGATCTGACGCCCGATATACAGGCTCTCGTCAATGCCCGGCAAGGGCGGGCCCGACGGTGGCGGCTGCTGCAACGACCAGGCGTCCGTAGACCAGTTTATCGCCACCGTTACCAGCGACGGCTGTCCGGGGTCAACCGGCATGATCATTCCCTGAACCATTCCAACTTTGGTGTGTTCGTAGGTGAACGGGTTATCGTAAAACCAGATATTCCACCACCCGGACTGCGGGTATTGGTACCACCCCTGTCCATAGGCGTTGGTGCCACCACCGCCGCCGAACGTTCCGTCCGGGTTTAAGGTAACGTTGAATTCGTTCACTCGGGGCGGTTCGTAAATGTCCGTCCAATTGAACAGGCCGTCCATCGCCCAAACGGCGTCATCGTTGAAGTGATCGATGGTCGACTTCCAGCCCCACTCATACGGCAGCCCGCCGGGCTGGACAATGGCCGTCACACTCATCCAGTATATCTGCCCTGCTGTCTGGATGAAAGGCATCTGCGGGGTCTGCATCAAATCGAGATTGTATTGAAAGTACTCATGATGGTCATTAGGTACGACCACGTCAGGATCTTTCGAGGGATCAAACCAGGCTTCGAGAGTCGGCGGGTCGATCGGGACTACCGCGAACGAGCTGAATTCGCCCTGCCAAAGCATCGAGCCGGGGTGACTGTACAATGGCCCGGCGCCATCCGGGTCGGGAACATCCGACCAGAAACGAACCAGGAATGCCGTAATCGTGCCGACGTCCCCATTGCCGTCTCCGTTGACGTCACGCCATGAGCCCCAGAAATGGACCTTTGTTACCGCTCCCGATTCTGAGCAGCGCCAGTCGTCGGCCAGGACTACCGGGTTGCCGGCATTGACATCCCAGCCCTGCTCGTCAGGTAACTGGGGGAAATGCATCTTGTGACCATCCTGGGGAGACCAATCAGCCAATGCGGGCACGCCGGCTAACACCAGTGCCATCCCCAGAGCGAGTGCGAACAGAGTTCTTGACATAGAGTCGCTCCTGTCTCTCGGACCAAGAGACACGGTTAAGTAGGTTTGTATGGGCGTCTTATTGAGACGCTCTACCAAATACTTGATTGCGATCTTTGACGATCAGTGCAGGAACTTCAATGCGTGAAAGACTATAACAGAACGAGATGCGTGATTCTCGATTAAATGATAGAAGCGGACTGTGTGGGTGTCAAGCCATTTCTGGACAAATTTGACTATCTTTAGACGGCTGAAGCTAATCCGGAAACACTAGTCGGAGCAGACTCTGCAAGAACGGCCCCAGAAATTACGACTGACTTGGTGATATTTTGGAAGTGCAATTAAGAGGCGGCACCCGGACTTGAACCGGGGAATAGAGGTTTTGCAGACCTCTGCCTTACCACTTGGCTATGCCGCCCAAATGAATAAAAGCGGGAAACGAGACTCGAACTCGCGACAGCCACCTTGGCAAGGTGGTGCTCTACCAACTGAGCTATTCCCGCCTTTCAGACAATATACGGCACCCGATTACTCGGGCGCCATCAATATACATCGGATCCGAGCCTTGTCAACTTTTTTTGGCGAACCTGTTCTGACCGAACAATTAGACCGCCCTCTCCCGGCCTGCCAATCTCAACTCCTTGGGACAAACGGGCTAACGAGGCTTGCGCATCGACTCGGCAATGGCGGCCTCGAACTTGGGCCAGTACCAGGGTACCAGACGCTGCAGCGCCTCCCGATGGATTGCCATTTCGGCGGTATTGTTCTCATAAGCCGCCTTCCGGTAGAGCTCCATGTGAGGCTCGAAAATGTTCGAATCATTCTTCGCCAGATTGGTGTAGATGGCGAACGCTTTGGCGTACTCGCCCACCATCTGAAGACTGAAGGCCATCTGGTAGAGCACGTACGGATTGTAGGGCTGGGGTGAAACCCTGAGAGCCGCCTCGTAGTGCGGGAGCGCCTCTTTATGCTTTCCGGCGCTGTACAAGTCGAGCGCCGTCTTGTACTCTTGAACGTACTCAACCGGATAGTACGGCACCAGATCGCCTTCTACGGGTTTCACCCGCTTGAAGACACTTGAGATGACGCCCTGGGATCCCGGGGTTCTCTGATAGTACCAACCCACCGTCCGGTAACACTCGACAAACTGGCGGTACAACAATAAGGCGCGCTCAGCCGGCGCCGACGGTTTAATGCCGGTTGAAAACATGATATAGTCGGGCTGGCGCTGCAGGATATACTTGGTATTGTGCTTCTGTTCCTTCCAGGTTGTCTGCATACCGGGGATAGGCGGTTCCGAGTATCTTGCAATCGTGGAATCGGTCAGACCAACCATGTCAATTATATCATGCCCCAGCAATTCATAACCGAAGATGCCGATCGTCGCCACCGCCACAGAGAAGTTGCGCTTATCGGCCTCTTTCAACACCCGCGCCTTGAACGCCATCTTATCGGTAAAAGCAATCTCTCCTTCGCCGTACCGTTCTACGAAGGCTTTCGGAAGCTGATAGGTCAGGCCCATCATAACCATGCCGAGCAGGACTATCACCAGATGCTGAGTCCGTAACTTAAGTTGCCGCAAGGCCAACTGCAGCGCCCCAGACAGAACTATAGCCCACCCGCCGACCAACGGGATGAAGAAGCGATGCACCTTCAAAACGTCTCCGCCTATCAGAATGATGTAGGCGACATACATCGTCACAAAGAGCGTAACAGCCTTCAGGCCAGGGCTCAAATGCCGCCATACCATGAAGAGGAACAACGGTGCCACCAGACCGACATAGTAGAATCCGTAGTGCTCGAAGAACGTCCCGGCGTATTCCAGGCCATTACTCAGTTGGTCGAGATTGAAACTCGTCTTGGCGATGCTCGGCCCGCGCGTTGTCGGGCGTCGTGAAGACGAACATCTCGACCTTGTTGAACTGGTGCACCCGGAACATGCCGCGGGTGTCCTTTCCGGCCGCGCCCGCCTCGCGCCGGAAGCACGTCGAGAACCCGGCGTAGCGCAGCGGCAGGTCGTCGCCCTCGAGGATCTCCGTCATGTGCATCGCCGCGAGCGCGACCTCCGAGGTGCCGGTGAGGAAGAGGCCGTCCTGCTCGAAGCTCGTAGACGTTCGACTTCCTCGGTGGAGAAGGTGCGGCGAACCATCGCCTCCGCGCACTTCAGCAGGTTGCCGCAGCACGGCGTGAATCCCGCTGCGGCGACGTGGTCGAGGGCGAAGCGATAGAGCGAGAGCGCGACCAGTGCCGTGTCGCCGACGATGTATCCGAACCGCGATCCCGACAGGCGCGCCGCGCGCTCGAGCTCGAAGCGGCCCACCTCGCTCGCCTCCTTCGCCTCCGTGAGCACGGGCGGCTCGCCGAAGCGATGGAGCTCGACCGCGTCGTCCTCGCTGTCGCCGTCCGGCACCGACTCGTGCGGCGGGTTCGGGACGACGGCAAGTGCCTCCTCTCGCGCGGCCTCTGCGGCTGCGAGCTCGTCCTCGGCAGAGCGAAGCTCCTCCTTCAGCCGCCGCAGCTCTTCCAGCCGCTCCGGGGTCGGCTTGCCCTTGAGCTTCGTGCGGCTGCGCAGCTCGTCCACGCGCGGCACCAGCGAGCGCCAGCGCTCATCGGCTGCGAGCAGGGCGTCGAACGCCTCTCCGGCCCCCTTGCGGGCGAGCGCGGCGCGCCAGCTGTCGGGCTCGGCCCGGGCTGCCCTGAGGTCGATCATGCACGTGATTCTAGGTAGGCCTCGATCACGGTGGCGACGCCTTCCACGTCGGCGCTCGGGCACACCCAGTCCGCGCGCTCGAGGAGGAGTGGATTGGCGTCCTCATGGGCGTGCTGAACCCCGCGTGGGCGATCAGCTCGATGTCGTTCTCACCGTCCCCGAAGGAGACGACGCGATCGGTGGAGATGCCGAGCAGCTCGGCGACGAACGCGATGCCCGTGCCCTTCGAGACGGCCGGGTTTCCGACCTCGAGGAGGTAGGGGAGGGACGTCGTCAGGAAGAACTGATCGTGGAAGGAGGCGACGAGGGCCTCCCGGAGCCCGGGCACGTCCTCGGGGTCGGCGACGGCGACGAGCTTGGTCGGCGGCGCTGCTCGAGCCAGGCGGCGAGGGTCCGACCGGTTCTACCGGGATGTGCTGGAACTCCGCGTACATCCGCGAGTACTCGGTGTGTTGTTCGACGTAGAGCCGGTCGTCGACGTAGCAGTTCGGCGAATGGCCGAGCTCTGCCAGCAGCGCAACGGCCTCGCGAGCCGTCTCGAGCTCGATCGGCTCGTGGAGCAGGAATTCGCCGCTCGCCGGGTCGGCGACGGCGGCGCCCTGGTAGCAGACGACCGGCTCGCCGATCCCCGCATCCTCGAGGTACGGCCGCACCGACCGGAACATCCTGCCCGTCGCAACGATTACGGGGATGCCGGCCTCCTGCGATCGCGTGATCGCTGCTCGTGTGCGTGGGTGCAGCACGCCGTCGCGACCGACGAGCGTGCGGTCGAGGTCACAGGCAAAGGCCTGGACGTCGGGCGGAAAGGAGGGTGGGAGTGTCAGCCGCCGGTTGACTGGGTCACGTACGCGGCGACATCCGCGATCTGCTGGGCGCTCGCTTCGTCGCCGAACGGCGGCATCGCGTTCATGCCCTTCGTGACGCGCAACACGACCCGCGCAGTGTCCGGCTTTGCCTGGTCGAGGTTCGGGCCCACCTTGCCCGTCGACCCGGCCGCGGCGAGGGTGTGGCAGCCGCCGCATCCGGCGCTCGCGAAGACGGCCTTCCCGGCCGTTGCGTCACCCTTGAGCTTGAGCGCCGGCAGGTCAGCGGCGGACGTCGTCGACGTCGGCACGGTGCCGACGACGGTGTCCGGCGTCGCGGTCGTCTCGGTGCCGTCGAGGCAGCCCGCGGTGAGCAGGCCGAAAGCGATCGCGAGGAGAGCAGCGGCGACGGTGGTCGAGCGCATCGGCGTGAGTCT
>CAVTJJ010000004.1:0-1631895 GCA_963735035.1 uncultured candidate division Zixibacteria bacterium | reverse complement strand
TAGAAAGGGTTCGGAAGAATTGAGCCGTAGTACATGAACTTGAATCCGACAAACGGCAGAGACAACACGAACGCCATACCTGCGCAGGACAGAGTGAACAACGGCCAGCGACGTGACTGAAACCACTCCAGGAAGATCACATCGCGGTCACCACGGCCCCTTCGGGTCGAAGCCAGACCGCCCAGACAAGTGCGAATATCAGCAGCCAGCTTCGCCGCAGAAACAGCAGGAAGGCGAGCATGGCGAAGAAGCCAAATGCGGCCGTTTCAAGTCCGGCCGGAGACCAATAGGCCAGGGATTGATTGATTCCAACCAGAAGCGTGGCCAGCCCTGTAAACCGTAGATTCTTTTCCCCGAAAACATGTTCGCCCAGCAGAAAAGTCAGAACGACCATCCCGCCACCGAGCATGGCCCCGAGCAATTTCGACCACCAGATGTAGTCACCGCCGATTGATCCGATCAATATCAGCAACGTGGTCCAACCGAAATTGGTGATCCCTTCGACCCTCTCGCCAATGTTGTAGACAAGGCCGTTTCCGTTCAGATAATTGGCTACATAGCGATAAGAGATGTAAGCATCGTCCTGGGTGAAATTGTGTATGTAGGCCAGGCTGCCATAGATCAGCACGGCCACGATCAAGACCCAATACTTGCCAATATTACGAGGCAGCTTCATACGACTACTTGTCTCTTATCACTGTGATAGGTAGAGATCACTGTACTTCACGGCCGATGCCTTCCAGGAAAAATCCTCGCGCATTCCGGCTGCAACCAATCTAGCCCAGTCCTGTTCCTTAAGATACAATTCCCTGGCGCGTCTCAACGCCCCCAGCATGGCTTCCGGCGTGTATTCTTCAAAAACGAAGCCGGTGCCTTCGCCGGTACGAGGATCATAGTCCTTAACTGTATCTGCCAGTCCACCCACCGCACGGACTACCGGAACCGTGCCGTATTTGAACGAATACATCTGATTGAGACCGCACGGCTCATACCGCGACGGCATCAGGAATATATCCGACCCGGCCAGTATCAGGTGCGCCAAAGAATCGTTAAACTCCAGATACACTTTGAGGCGATCAGGATACTTTCGTTCCAGGATATGCAGAGCGCGGTGATATTCGGCGTCGCCGGTGCCAAGGATTATCGCCTGATATTGGAAGGACATCAATTCATCGATAGCCTCTACTACCAGGTCAATTCCCTTCTGCGCGGCCAGACGCGTGACCATGCCGATCAGTGGCGTCCTGTCTCGGACCGGCAAACCGGCTTTATTCATCAAAGCCACGCGCGCCGACTGCTTGCCGGACATATCAGCCAAATCATAGCGGCGCGGGATCATGAGACCGCTATCCGGCGACCAGATCGAATAGTCCGCACCGTTCAGGATTCCCAACAAGTCCGCAGATCGTTCCGAAAGCACCCCCTCGAGACCACAGCCGAACTCATTGCCCACCTGAATTTCTCTGGCATAGCGGGGCGAAACCGTGGTGATCTTGTCCGCCAACGCGATTCCACCCTTAAGGAAATTGAGCTTTCCGAAAAACTCCAGCGCCCCGGTCATGGCAAAGAACATCTCTTCGGGAAGTTCCAGATTCTCGAACTTCTCCCCTTCGAACAATCCCTGATACCCCAGATTATGAATAGTAAGAAGGGTGGGCGCTCCCTGCAATTTCGAGTTTTGACCGTTGGTAGCTTTCAGATACGCCGGAATCAGCGCCGCCTGCCAGTCGTGACAATGAATGATATCCGGACGCCATTCCATCCTGCACACCAACTCCAGCACGGCCCGCGCAAAGAAGGCGAAACGGAGCTCGTTATCTTTGAAATCAGTACCCGTCTCAGGATCTATGTACAAGCCGCTTCGACTGAAATATCGATCGTTTCTGACAAAGAGGAATTCCACTCCGGCCGACGTATCTCCGGCCCGCTCCACCACGGCGAAAGCCGCTCCGCCAATATCCGGTACGGGCATCGAATCGATAAATGTTTCAAAGTTGTGAGCAGTTCCGTCGATGGACGCATACCTGGGCAGGACTACTTTGACATCGTGTCCCAGAGCCCCGAGAGCTGCGGGCAGCGCCCCAATGACATCACCAAGGCCGCCGGTACGGGCATAAGGACCAGCCTCCGAGGCGGCCATCAGAATTTTCAGCTTCTTCATTTACTGTCCGCTAGCCTGCTGTCCCCGAACTTCGGTCCTTGGCTCGATCGCGATCTCGCGGAGAAAAGCGGCCGATTCCTCGGGCGGAGTCGGATTGATATAGAAGCCGGTGCCCCACTCGAATCCGGCGGTGCGAGTCAGACGCGGGATAATCTCGATATGCCAGTGGTAGTATTCGTGATACTCACGCGACAACGGCCGGGTGTGCAGCACATAATTGAAGGGTGGATTATTGAGAGCCAGTTTCAGACGAAGCAGGGTATCTTTTATGCACCGCGCCAGTACCGTGTACTCGGAATCCGACATCTCCAGGAAGCTCGACTGATGCGCTTTCGGAATGATGCAGGTTTCAAACGGGAAACGCGATGCGAACGGTACGAACGATATGAAGGCATCGTGGTCCCGCACGATCCGCTCGCGGTCGGAAATCTCCTGGCGGACGATATCACAGAAGATGCAGCGTTCTTTGTACTCGTGATACCGTTTGGCGCCGTTGACTTCTTCCTGAACCCGTTTGGGCACGATCGGGGTGGCGATCAATTGACTGTGAGAATGCTCAAGCGATGCCCCCGCGGCTTCGCCGTAATTCTTGAAAATAATTATGTGCTTGAATCGTATGTCCCGTTCGAGATCGGCCATACGCTCGCGATACGACCAGAGCACGTCGCGGACCGCCTGATCACTCATGTCCACCAGATCGTGCTTGTGTTCCGGGGTCTCGATGATAACCTCGTGTGCACCGACACCGTTCATGCGATCATAGATACCATGCGGCGCTCGATCCAAGACCCCTTCGATCTTGAGCGCCGGATATCGATTGGAGATGACTCGCAAACGCCAGCCCGGCCGATCCGGCTCGGTGCCGGGCTCCCTGTAGGCCAGCACTTCGTGCGGAGTGTGGCTTTCGTTACCGGGGCAGAATGGGCACATCGACGCTTCCCGATTGCGCGGCACCGTGCTGTAAGCCGTAGGTCGATTGCGTCTCTCGGTCGAGATAATGACCCAGCGTCCGGTTACGGGTTCTCTTCTTAGTTCAGGCACACTGTTCTCCGCTAAGACATTGCATAATACCGTCGATATGCCGACCTGTCAACCCGGACCTCATCGGCCCTTCTCAGTCATCGACTTACCGCGTCAAAACCTGATCACACCCGTTTCGGTCACCTGTCCGTCCGACAGAGCCTTAAGCACCTTCTCCTCATCGCGCGAAAGGGTCACTTTGCGCCTCTCGGCCGTACGCCGCATCGTCTCGATTGCCTTTTCGAATCGATAAGTTTCGTAGCGCCCCGTGTCGCCCCAACTGAACGATGGCACCTCATGATCAGTCAACAAAGTGCCTCCGTACAGGTTGCAGCACACCCCGATACTGATGCCGGTGTTCAGCAAGGTACCGATCCCGAACTTGGTGTGATCACCAATGAATGACCCTACTTTGATCGAGCCGGTGTCGACCATCTTGCCCTCTACGCTGACCTTTATGACCGAATAGTTGTTCTTCAAGTCCGAGTTAGTAGTCATAGCGCCGAAATTCACCCACGAACCGACATAGCTGTGACCTATGAAGCCGGCGTGATACTTGTTCACATACGACTGAAAGACGCTTTCCTCGATCTCGCCGCCCGCCCGAGAGGTATGACCGATCGAACTGCCGGTTATCTTGCCCGCCAGCACCTGGGAGTTGGCCCCGATAAAGCACGGGCCATATATTGCCACGTGCGCTTCTATACGCGTATTGTCACCTATGAATATCGGTCCCTTGGATGCGTCGAACTGCGAGCCCGGTAGCACCTCCACCCCTCGCCCCAGATAGACTTGTTCACGCTTGATGATGTACGACCCAGTGTGAACCTTCGCGTCGTCGTGCTTGTCCAGAACGGACTGAAGAAACGTAAAATCAGCCGCAATCTCAGTATCCAGGTCGGCAATGATCTCCCAGCAGCCGTCATACAACGAAGCCTCGGTTTCAACATCCACAACGTCGCTGTCATTGCGTTTGAATTCGTCAAAGTACTGTTCGGGCGCTGCCACACCAGATATGTTGGTCAATTGGTCCGACGGAAAGAAGACGCCGACTACTTGACCGGACCGGTCAGTCAATTTTGATATCTGCCTGAGCCCCTGCAATGTCTGGGGAAGGTTGCCATAACTCCGAAGGCGACCATTAAGGAAAAGAACTGCTTGACCTTCCTGGCGCTTGATGATGTTGACAGGATAATCGCTGTGCTCTGACGAAATGACGCCCGCCAGACCGTGCCGCGCCGCCAGACATATTTCTGGTTTGTCGAAATAGCGCTCCGCCCGTCTAAACAACGGCATAATGCCAGCCCGAAGACAATAGACTGGGCGAAGATAACTTAACGGCAGGAACTGCTTGAAGTATTCATCTTCGTAGAAGCAAATCCGTATGCTCATATACTCGTCCGCTGAACAAAAATTCCAAGTCCCCCTCGGATCAACTTCAGAAGGCCAACAATCCAGGGGACATTTCTATTATCAATATCGGCGCTACAGGGTTCCGCCAGTACTGTGTCGCACTAAGCTTTGGGCGTGCCAAACAAACCGGAACGCTTTTGCAGGACCCGCAGCAACGGCACTCCGAGCAAATAGCAGGAAGCCAACTGACCGATGCCAATCATTTGCACCCCAAACCAGTAGCTCACACCGATCATCGGAGCCAGGTAGACCGAGACGCCAAAAGCGTTAATTAACACTGGAGGGAGCGGTGCCAGCAACCAGGCGTAGCGAAAACCCTTCAAACGCGCTGTGAGCAGAGTGAGAACCGCGGCTACTAGGGTCAGCAGCGACCCGAAAACAACGTCCTGCCACCCCATGCCACCAAAGAGATTGGCCAGCGCACAGCCAACAAACAATCCGGGGACCGCCGCGGGAGTCAGAAACGGGAGTACCGTTAGCGCTTCGGAAACCCTCACCTGATAGACCCCGAAGGACAAGGGGTAGAACACCAGACTGAGCAAGGCATAAGCCGCTGCGATCAGCCCGGCCTGAGCCGTTTCGCTCAAGCGCATGGGAGCCATCTGGCTACAGAACCCCTCGACGGCTTCGAAGTCAACCTTTTTGTGCGACTATCGCCGCCTGCTTCGGGTTCTCGGCACACTCGGTCCGATTCGAATTGAGACTATCTGGTCAAGCCGTAACCGTGTAAACCTGCCTGTAGCGGGGTCTTTGAAGCGAAGTTGCACTTCTTCCCCTTTCAACTTGATCGCGTTCGGGGACAATAGAACATGCCCGACTCCCGTTGTGCGGGTAACCACTTTCAGCATCTTACCCGACAGACGGGCCTGTTCGAACAGGGTCAACCATCGATCGCAGGGTGACTTCGAAGGCGCTGCCTTCTTCAATGCAACTTCGAAAACTTGGCCGCGCAAGCGTCGGCCAGTCGGATTCCCAGTCGGTGCCAGCGTGAGGCCGAGGCGGCCAAAGCGACCTGCGAAAAACGATTGCCCGCTCAGCGGATTGTGGTCCAGGGCGTATCGGATGAGACAGCGATCATCGGCGGACAAGGCATCTTTTCCGATGGTCGATATACCAGATTCAGCGCCGCTCAGCAAACTGTCAGTGAGGCTCACATCCGCCAGAGTATTCAGATACCTGTAGACAGTCCGCTGAGACACCCCACAGACCCGACTCATCTCACGGATATTAGTGACGCGCCGATCCTTGGTCATCCGGGCCAGTGCCAACAAACGTTCCAATTTTGCCATATACTCCCCTTCTCGGAAGTTCATCGTACCGGACGGTTTCGCCGTCCCAACCCCAACATGCCCGCCACCACTGACAGGGCGTGTCAGCGAAAAAATTTGCAGCTCAAAACACAGACATCCTGCCTATGCGCTATCTTCTTCCCCGTATGTTCGTATCAGGTATGAACCTGTCGCTGCGAATTCTGCCCTTAGTTCTTCCGGCGCAATAACCTCTGCGTCCTGGCCGAACCCGAGAATCCACCTCTTTATCTCTTCAGTCCCGGCGACAGTCACGGAATATCTCACCCGATCCGGACCGAGCGTTTCTACCGCCTCAGTGGGATGATGTCGCGATCCGAGCACAACTCGAGCAGCCCGCCCCTCGAATTCCACCACCACCTCTACCGGCTGACCCTGGTAAAGCCCCCAGCTACCCTCGAAATAGCTGATGGCGGAAAGTCCTTTTCTGCGAACGAATTTTTCAGCCGTTATAGACACTTTCTTGACTCGATCGATTCGGAACGTCCGAAAATCGTTCCGAAGGTGGCAGTAGCCTACGAAATAGAAAGCGTGTCTTCGAAAGACTATGAAGTAGGGATCTACCGAACGCCGCGAGAGGCCATGTTCGATGCTGTCATAAGCCAGGTCGACTCTAACCTGCTCGGAAACGGCCTGCTCCAGGACCCCGTAGAATTTGGCGGCCGCGCGGCCGGCGACGGTCGTATCGATATCTATGTGCGAGGCTGTCATCGCGCCCCGGTTAAACTCCCGAGTCGCTTCGGGCAGGGCGCAATCAATCTTGGCCTTGATCTGCCGGATCGTATCGGCCTTCCGACCGGCCGCAACGAGCGGACTTGATTCGAGCGCCAGACGGAGACAGGTGTATTCCTCGGCCGTGAAATTCAGAGGCGGCAGGAAATTGCCCGACGCCAGCTTGTATCCCTTATCGTAGTAGATGGGAATATTCGCTTCCGAGAGCGAAATCAAATCGCGATAGATTGACCGCTCAGTCACCTGGCATTCTTCCGCCAGTCGCGCCGCGTTCAGACTCTTCCGACTGCGAAGCAGATTCAATATGTAGAGCAAGCGATCATACTTGGACATCCCCATAGGTGTCTCCTGTAGCAGCGAATATAAGCCTCGCTTAAAGTCGGAGTCAACAAATATGGGCGTTCTCCTACAGTAGGCCTCTGTCCCCCACCGTACAGATATAATTCCAGCACTAACTGAGTGACCTAATCCACAGGCGTTTCGCCACTTACCCGCAATCCAAACGGGCGGCATCCCGTTTGCACTTTGCCCCCCAAAGGACTTTTGAAACGGAGACCAGGGGTTCACAATGACAAGAAAATCGAATCGACGGAACAGCGACGACGCCAATCTTACGGTTGGCGGCTGGCTGTTCAAGTTTGGCACCAAGCTGTTACTAACAGCCGTGGTGGTAGTGGTAGCGCTGTCTGTGTTGCAGTGCACCGTCAAGAAACCGGAGTCGCCGACCTGGAACACCCAGTTGACTCTGCCGCTCCTTAACCGCACCTATCCGATGAGCGAGATTGTCGACAAGATGGACCAGGACGGAATCGCTATCGATTCCAATTCCAATGTCGTCTTCTCCATCAATCGCGACATCGATACGGTCCAACTGGATGCCGATGAAATGACGACCGGCAACCTGTCCTATTCCTTGATTCAAGCCATAGGCCAGATCGACATCCCCGCACCGAGCATCGCACCGATAGTGCTGGACATCACCCAGGTGCCCGGGCTGGCGACATTCGTCCCAGGAGATGTGCCCGCGACCGGTTTCAATATCACCAGCTTAGTGCCTGATATCGCGACCTGGACCAGCGCCGGGATTACCTCGGGACAGACCTACGTCGTTGTAAGTAACAATCTCGGTTTCGCAATTACCGCCGATGCCGTTGAGTTGTGGGATATCGGCTATAATCGCTCAATTGGAACCCAGGCCTTCCCGAATCCAATTCCCGATGGAGGAACGGATTCCGTGATATATGACCTGGCGGGTAGCACCATTTCAAACCAGATCGAGGTCAGGATCACGGCATCTACCGACGGTGGGTTCGTCCTGTCCACTTCAGGGCGCAACATCAGCACCGCCGTCCGCTTCACGGGGAATCTGACCGTGGGGGCTGCAACCGCTGAGATACCGGCAATGAACCTTGATTTTTCCGACGTTTTGCCTTTGGCCGAATCCGATCTAGTTTATCGGGCCACGCTTTCTGGCGGCAATCTCCAGATGAGCATTGGCAATCAGACCAACCTCTCTACCAGTTTCGATATAACTTTCCCCGACCTTCGACTTAACGACGCTCCGCTTACTCTGCACCGGACGGTAGGTCCGATTTCATCTGGCACGGTGAATGTCAGATCTGGCCGGATACGAGTTGATACCCACCGACTCTTCTCTGCCGCAGGAAATTCAGGTCCAGGTAGCGGCGAGCGTTCCGGGTACGGCTCCTCAGCAGGTCACCATAGACCAGTCGCAGCAATTCATAGTCGACGCCGGCCTTAGCAACCTGGCGTTCGATACCGTCAGCGGCGTCTTCGCCTCGATCGGCACGACCCTGACACCGACCGAGCATGCTATCGAAGTTCCCGACGGTTTCGACTCGGCGCAGCTTGTGTCGGCAGTTCTGACTCTGTCAATCGAAAACGGAGTTCAGATGCAAGGCCAGCTTGATCTGACTTTGCTGGGCAATAACGGCAAGACGCTCAATATCGCAGGCACTATCGATGCCGCGTCTCCGACAGCGGCGGTAGTCTCACAAATCGTAGACACCACCGTAGCTGACTTCCTTTCCCCGATGCCGTCACTCATTACGATATCCGGGACTACCAGCTTCGGCGACGGTGTTTCCGAAGGCACTATCAGAAACAACGATTTTGTCCACGCGAGTGTGAGGATCGAAACGCCGCTGGAAGTGATTCTCCCTCGCACGGTGATCGCGCCCGACATCGAGAGCAAAGATATCAATCAGGATGATTTCGACCCCGTAACGGACCACGTTATCGAAGCTCGCTTGATATACAACGTCATCAACCGACTGCCGGTGGGCGCCTCGGTCAATATCTATTTGAGCAGAGACTCCGCGACCGTGGTCAGCAATCCTGAAGTGTCATTCATTGACGAGATCTTCGTCGTGCCGGCGCCGACTGTCGGCGGCATCGCCAGTGACACTATCTCCACCGGATATCAAACCGTCGTAATTGACAGCCTTGATGTCAATATCCTGAAGAACGATTCGCTGTACATCGCCACTGAGATCATTCTTGAAGATACGAACGGACAGCCCATTAAGCTGACCGTCAACGACTACCTCACCTTAATAGGCCGTATCGAAGTTGACTATCGCTTCGATGGCAAGTTCTAAGGGGAATGTCATGAATACCAGAAAGCAGAATATGTTCAAGCATAGCCGTTTCAACGGCCTCGTAACTATCTTCATGTCGAGTTGCGCGCTTATCCTGGCCGTCTCGACACCGGACCTTGCCCTCGGCGCCGCTTCAGTACATTCGTCGGCGCGCAGCGCCGCCATGGGAGGCGCCTTCACTGGACTGGCCAAGGGCATTAATGCCGCCAAATACAATCCGGCCAACCTGGGTCTGAATGGCTACCGCCAGTACGGTCTGGAATTCGTAGCCCTCGGCGCCAGCGTGACCAACAACTCGTTTTCGCTGTCTGATTACAACAACTACACCGGCGCTACCCTGTCGACCGCCGACAAGCAGGACATCCTCGACAAGATCCCGACTGAAGGTCTCAGCCTCGACGCCGATGTCAAAGCGTCCGCCATGTCCCTGGCCCTGGGTAGCTTCGTATTGAGCTTCGGCGGCGTAGGCGCGGCCGACATCAATCTGAATCGCGACATCGTCGACCTGATGCTGAACGGCCTGGCCTACGCGGACACGCTCAACGTGACCGGTTCGTACTCCGACGCCGTCAGCTACGCCACTGCCGGACTATCGTTCGGTATGCCGATTTACTCGTCCGCCACGCGCCAGTTGGCAATCGGCTTCACTGGCAACTACATCCGAGGCATCGCCTTTGAAGAAGTCACCAGCCTAAGAGGTTTGGCGGCCGCGTATGAGACTGGGTTCCAGGGCGAAGGCGAAGCCATCATGCGCACGGCCACCGGTGGATCCGGCTATGGCGTGGACGTCGGTGCGGCCCTGAAACTGAATAACAGCTACACCGCCGGCGTGAGGATAGAGAACGTGGTCAGCCGGATCAAATGGAGCAACAAACCCGAGGAAAGAGGTTACATCTTCCAGTTCGATTCGACCACGGTAGATGATTTCAATGGCGATGCCGTCACGTCGGATGACTATACGATCGACATACCGTCTTTCACCACGTCGCTTCCGGCAGTAATGAACGTCGGTTTCGCCCACACTTCGGGCAAACTCCTTTGGGCATTGGATTGGACTCAGGGATTCCGCGCCGCCCCGGGCACTTCCACTAAGCCGCGCGTGGCTTTAGGCGCCGAATACCGTCTCCTGGGATTTCTGCCTCTGCGTGCCGGTTACGGCATGGGCGGTGATCGTGCTACGGCCTTCTCGTTCGGCTCCGGCCTGAACTTCTTCGGCTTCTACCTGGACGCCGCCGTGGTCACGGGCAGCACCATGTCTGTCTACTCGGCCAAAGGCGCTAACGTATCAGTATCTACCGGAATCACTTTCTAGAGTGCAAAGGGAGTGTGTGTGATGTTTCGTAATCTAGCTGATCGATTTCGCGGACGATGGTTCCGCACCATCGTTGGAACAGCCGCAATAGCGATAATGGCCACGACTACTATGGCCGTATCGCCCAGCCCGAGCCTTCTCGAAGCTCGCGCCAAGGCGCGGGCTTCCGGCAGCATGGTCGCCGACCTTCCCAGCACCACCGAACTCCACGCGCGCGGAATCTGCACGCCGTCGGATTGTTTCGGCCTACAGGCCCGGGCAAAAGGCCCATCCTCGGCATCCCAGGCGCTCGGTCCATTCCGGGTACTGGCCCTGATGGTTGATTTCTCAGATCATACGTCGCAGGTATCGTCGGGGTTTTTCGATACCCTCGTGTTCGGTAATGGCACCGGGACCGTGCACAATTACTTTGACGAAATCTCCAACACCCAGATTGACCTCATCACCGTCAATCTGCCTTCTTCCACCGGTTGGAAGCGTGCTCCCCAAACATATGCCTACTACGTGGACAGCAACTACGCCATGTATAGTCCCTACCCGCACAACTCGCAGAAACTGGTTGAAGATCTGGTGAATATGGTCGACGGCACAGTCGATTTCAGCCCGTACGACAACGACGGTGATGGCGATGTTGACGTGCTCCTGGTCATTCACTCCGGCACTGGAGCCGAGATGAGCGGCGGATTAACGGACATATGGTCTCACAAGTGGGGTATTACACCGAAACTGACTGGCGACGGGGTCTACGTGAGAGAGTACACCGTTCAACCCGAGTTCTGGCACACGCCGGGCGACATGACCCTCGGTGTCTATGCTCACGAGCTTCTCCACGGCTTTGGCCTTCCCGACTTATATGATACCGACTACAGTTCCAGAGGTATCGGCAACTGGTGCATCATGGCGTCAGGAAGCTGGAGTGGTCCGGGGGGCTTAGGCGGATCTCCTTCACATCCGTGCGCCTGGAGCCGGATACAACTTGGTGTCGCGTCAGCCGTAAACGTAACGTCCAACCGCAACGGCCAGTCAATAGGAGCGGTCGAAGCCGGTGGCTCGATCTTCCGCCTCTGGACATCCGGAGCAGCATCGAGCGAATACTTTCTGGTAGAAAATCGCCAGAGGGCCGGTTACGATTCTTATCTGCCGGGAGACGGGCTCTGCATATGGCATATCGACGAAGCCAAGACCGGTAACACCCAGTCCTGGTACCCAACCCTCCCCGGTGGCACTCATGCCTTGGTAGCATTGGAGCAGTCCGACGGCCTCTTTGAACTGGAACATAATGCTACTGACTATGGCGACGGCGCCGATCCGTGGCCGGGTACCCTCAGTCGCACCACCTTCAATGGCAGCAGCAGTCCGTCCTCCGACGCTTATTTGACCGGCGGTACATTTGTCGGAGTCACCGGCATATCCGCTTCCGCGGCTACCATGACCGCCAACTTGATCGTCGGTATATCGGCAGACGTACAAGACGACGTTACCGTCCTGCCGAACGAGTTCAATCTGGCACAGAACTATCCCAATCCGTTCAACCCGTCAACGGCAATACGGTTTGAGCTGGCCAGGGCCTCGGATGTCACCCTGGACGTAGTAAATTTGTTAGGCCAGCACATCAGAACCCTGTACGACGGGCATGCTGACGCGGGAATGACATCCGTGACATGGGACGCGACCGATGACGCCGGTTATCCGGTGGCCTCGGGGGTCTATTTCTACCGATTGGCGGCGGCGGGTGGAGAGACGGCCAAGAAGATGATGCTGATAAAATAGTACGCACCCCCTGCACTCCCTGTTGCCCCGAAGGGGGTAACACAAACACCCCCGGTTTAGTCAACCGGGGGTTGTTTTTTCAGGCATACCTCAAAGATCGGCTTCGCCGCCGCCCGCAGTCACTGCGACCGGCTTTGAGGAGCGCTGAGATTTCTTAAACTGTGTGTAGCAGGCTTTGCACCGCTTGGGATCTTCGGTGTAGCCGCGTTCCGTAAAATATTCCTGGGCCGCCACGGTGAAAACAAACTCCTCGCCGCATTCGCAACAGAGCAACACCCGTGACTGAAAACCTTCTACCATACGAATCCCCCTCAGGCTTCGTCCGAGACCTTCCTTGGTATCGGATCGTCTATGGTATTTGGCGACGGCTATATATTGGAGAGTTGAATCGATGTCAATACAAATCTGGACGCCGTTCCCCATGACCCGGTTCGATCATGCGATCACACAGTAGATCGCGCGCAATTGTATCAGATTTCAGAAGTACTGTCCGGTACCGATGGAAATTTCCCAGGTGGACAACTCCGTATGAACAAAATCAATCCGGATGATCTCGCCGCGTCGGAGATGCTCGAGGGATATCCTAAGCCCGGCCCCGATATTCCAGTGATAGCCGTTGATCGCCATGGCTTCGTTCCGCTGCCACGTGCGGCCGACATCACTGAACAAAGCCCCGCCCAGCTTCACGGACAACAATTCCAGATTGGTGAAAAAGCGCGCTTCGGTGTTGATCACATGCAGCCGACTGCCGGCAGCGTATTCGGCCTCGTAGCCCCGCAGTCCCGTCTTGCCGCCGAGCACCAGCGGGGTCGACAGGCCACTTCGATCCGATTCATAGTGGCTCTTCAGAACCATCGTGAGAAACGGCAGATTATTGTTGTACCAAAGCAGATCGCAACTCGAACGGCGGCGGATCGTCTCGTTGAACTTCAGCCACTGCGAACGCGAATAGCCGATCGTTACGATATTAGACCCCAGCTTGTGAGTTAGAGTGACGTCCCCTCTTATCAAGTCGTAGTAGTAGTTGTTGAAACTCGACAGGTAGGCTCGGCCGAAAGACACCGTGGCCTGAGGCCCCAGCGCCACATCTTCCACGTAGCCGAAACTCTGCAGGCGATGCTCCGTCGCATAAACAAGACGCTGAAAAGTTGCCCCGGCGGTCAGCAAATGGTAGGTGGAATCGAGCGGAAACCTCAGAGTGTCCAGAGCGTCGGAGTATTTCGCCGTATCCCTGGTCTGCACCGCCGTGTACATGTAACTTCCGAACAACCCTATTTTCTGGCGTGACGGCCCCCGGCGGAAACCGACAACCGCCTCGAAACGGTCGGAATGGGTCATCCATCGGGCCAACAATGTACCGTCGGTTCCAAGATGACGGCCCTCTACCGCCTGGTCCGTTATTTCTGCGCGATAGCTGTGAGTCTGGGCAAGCGAATAGTAGGGACGAGATACTTCCAGGCCCAGGAGTCGATTGAGCGGATCAGATCGATAGGTTGCAAAGAGCGACCATGGATTGCCAAAGAAGCGCGTTTCTCGATACTGCATCTGTACGTAGTTCGGAAGGCTCTGGCGCAGGTAGAAGTTGACAGACAGGAACTGCGCCCGACCGAGGAAATTTCGTTCCACCACCCCGATTCTATATTCGGTTTCGTTGGCTTCACGAGCCGCCGAGCGCAAGCCACCGCTAAGAGACCATTGGTCGGTTGTGACCACCCGCACCAGGAGTGAACCCGGCCTCAGTTCTTTCGCCTCGATCCAGGCGTCATTGAGCGGGTAGCGCTGGCGCAGGTTTCGAGCCGTTTCGGCCGCCAAATCAGGGTCGTATTTGTCTCCGACCTTAAACAGCAGTTCCCTTCGGATGACCTGACGGCGCGTCACCAGGTGAAGGCGATTGGCCGTGCGAAAAAGCAGACCCCGGTATCGTTCGCCTTCCAGATCGTAAATGTTGTGATTGTCGATCTCGATGGAATCGATTACCCAACCCGAATACTCTCGAAAAGTCGAATCCGCCACCGAACTGGTGGTATCGGCGTAGCCTGAAGCCGCCAGCGGGGACGCCTGGATCGGGCCTGGCCCGCCCCAGAGAGTAACGACCAAGACAACAAGGCTGGTCCCAAAATTCCTAAACGTCGCGAAAGAACTCAGTGTGTATTCCTAACGCAGTGTCTTCTTGCTTGTTACGTCCCACGCCTCGAAGCGTCAAGCCGTGGCTCAAACAGCCGATAATATACCAACGGTAACGTTTGAGCGGCAAATAGAAAACCCACAATGGCTCGCAAGAAACTAGGCGACATACTCGTTGAGAAGGGGTTCCTGACCCCGGAACAACTCCAGCAAGCTCTCGACCAGCAACCGGTCTCAGGCCAGCGTCTGGGCGATCAACTGGTCGAAAACGGTGTCATCACCGAAGAGCAATTGCAGGATGCCATCTCCAGTCGCCTGGCGATTCCACGACTATCGCTCGACGCCATGGTCATCGACCCGGCCGTCATCCAGCGCGTCCCGGTCGACCTGGCCCGCCGCTATACGCTTCTGCCCGTCTTCGCCATCGGCAATACTTTAACACTGGCGATGGCCGATCCGCTCAACATAATCGCCATCGAGGAAATCAAGTACCGGACCGGCTGCGAAGTCAAAAGAGCCGTCGCTACCATTTCCGAGATCAAGAGAGCGATAGACGAATACTACAGCGTGGCGGATTCTATCGACGGCCTGATCGCGGCCGACAACAATACCCCGGCAAGCAAGACGATAGACCTTCCGGCCGCCGCCAAAGCCGATACCGATACGCCGGTCATCAAACTGGTAAACCTGATCATCTCCAAAGCAGTCAAGGATCGCGCCAGCGATATCCACGTCGAGCCGGATGAATCCAGCCTCCGCGTACGCTATCGCATCAGCGGTTCCATGCGTGAAGAAGCTTCCCCACCCAAGGCGATGCAGAAGGAACTGGTCTCGCGAATCAAGATCGCCGCCAACATGGATGTCTCGGAGAAACGGCTGCCCCAGGACGGGCGTTTCATGACCAATGTCGACGGCAATCCCATCGATCTTCGCGTATCGACTCTACCCACCATCCATGGCGAAAAGGTGGTGATCCGAATTCTCGACCAGCGCCTCATGATGCGCTCCTTCACGGCTCTAGGCTTCCGCGCGAAACTGAAAACGTCCTGGCAGAGCGTGATCCGCAAACCGGAAGGCCTGGTGCTCTTGTCCGGTCCTACGTCGAGCGGAAAGACTTCCACGCTTTACGCCACCCTGCTCGAAGTGAATTCGATCGAGAAAAATATCATTACGGTCGAGGACCCGGTCGAGTATTCGATTCCGATGGTGAATCAGGTGCAAATCAACGAAAAGGCCGGGCTGACTTTTCCCTCTACCCTGCGTTCCATTTTGAGACAGAATCCGGACATAATCATGATCGGTGAGATCCGCGACGCCGAGACGGCCCAGATGGCCATCCGCTCGTCGCTTACCGGCCACCTGGTGTTCTCGACCATTCACACCAACGATGCTCCGTCAGCGATTACCCGCCTGATCGACATGGGCATAGAAAATTACCTCGTCATCTCAGCGCTCAAAGGAGTTCTGGCTCAGCGCCTGGTACGCGTGAATTGTCCCGACTGTCGCGAAAGCTATCGTCCTTCGGACGCTATCCTGGCGCGCGCCGGCCTGGCCGACATGGCCGATCTGATAGAATTCAAACGAGGCGCCGGCTGCACCCACTGCAAAATGACCGGTTACGCCGGTCAGACAGGTATTTTCGAATTCCTCGAAATCACTCCGGAAATCTCAGATTTGATCTACGACAAAGCCTCGCTCAGTCGAATTCGCGACTCCGCCCGCAAGTCCGGCTATCTGCCCCTCTTCGAGGCCGGCCTGGAGAAAGTGGCCGTCGGTGAAATCACGCTGGAAGAACTGCTCAAAGAGACGACCAATATCGAAGACTACTCTTTTCGTCCGGACGAAATGAAGCCGGAGACAGCCAATGCCAACGCAATATAAGTACAAGGCTGTCGCCGATGACGGTCGGCGTCTGACCGGTACCCTCCTTGCCGCCAACCCTACTTCGGTCGAAGACTTCCTTCGAGAGCAGAAACTGGTTCCACTGGCGATCAGCGCCATCGAACAGAAAAGTCCCGTGTCGCTATTCGGGTTCATGCGGGGAAGCGACTACGAAAAGCTCATCATGTTTACCGGCGCCCTGGCCACCATGCACCGGGCCGGTATTCCCCTACTGCGAGCCCTGACGATTATCCGCGTCGGACGCAAAGACGACCGCTTCAACTACGTCATCGATCAGATCAGAACTGATCTCCAATCGGGCAAACCGATGTCCGAATCGATGGCTCGTTTCCCTGACATCTTCTCGCAGGTGTACACCAGTTGCGTGGCCGCTGGAGAGGAATCGGGGCATCTCGACTCTACCCTCGACGAGCTCGGCGCAGTGCTCGAACGCGAAGCCGAACTGACACGTCAGCTGAAAGCGGGCGTGAGATACCCCCTGATGGTAGTAGCTGCGATCATCGGCGCGTTCATCGTGATGATGAATTTCGTTGTCCCCCGCTTTACTTCGTTCTATGCCGCTTTCGGGGCGGAATTACCCCTGCCGACCCGCATTATCGTCGGTATCAGCCACTTCGTTACGACTTATTGGCCGCTCATGGCGGCCCTGACCGTGATAGCGATCTTGATTGTTCGGTCGGTCTTGAGCCGCAAGGAAGGACGTCTCTGGTTCGATACCCAGCTTCTGCGAATCCCCGTGCTGGGCGAGCTTGTAATCAAAGGTAATGTCGCCCGGTTCAGCATGATGTTTCGAATCCTGGTGAGGTCCGGACTGACGATTATCAGATCGATCGACATCCTGGCGGGCACCGTGAAAAATACGGCGATTGCCAGGGAAATCGAGTCTTTGGGGGAATCGTTCCGCCGGGGGCGGGAAATCGACCCGGGGTCAGCCCAGTTCAAGCACTTCCCCGAACAGGCCCTGCACATGCTGGCCGTAGGCCTCGAATCGGGCAACCTGGACGCCATGCTGAAGGAAGTCGGCGAGCACTATACCAAACAGGTCGTGTATTCCTCGCGGCAACTGACGGCCATTATCGAGCCCATTCTAACCCTGGTTATTGGCGCCTTTGTCCTGGTCCTGGCTCTGGCGGTCTTCCTCCCCATGTGGAATCTGATCCATGTCTTCCAGGGCGGAGGGTAAAGCGGATAGAAAATCGGGCCGACAATACGAATAGGCAGAATTGTCATAAACTTTTGTGGTCCATTAGGAGGAATAATGGTTAACGGTCGAATCAACAACCAGGGGGGATTCACGCTCATCGAGCTGGTTATCATCATCGTAGTTCTCGGTATTCTGGCGGCGGTAGCTATTCCCAAGTACCAGGATATCTCGTCGGAAGCCAAAGAGGCTGCCGGGAGAGCCGCGCTCGGATCGATCCGCTCCGGCATCACGATCTTCTACGCCAATCAGGCGGTCAGCACCGGAACCGCTACCTGGCCGACTCTGCCGCAACTAAGCACCTACGGCACGGTGATGGCTCAGAGCATCCCCAGGAATCCGTACCAGGCCGAAGCTAACGCTCCGGATTCGATTTGTACGGGAGTTACTCGGGGCGTGCTCGTGGCCGGTGGACGGGGCGGTTGGTGTTACCTCGCTGCTACCGGTGAAATCTGGCCGAATACCAATATCGCCGGAGAAAACAACTGGTAGAAACCGGTACGATGTCAGCACCCCGATCCAAATCGCTCGACAAGCTCAGTCAGGAAGGTTTTACCCTGATCGAGCTTGTCATAGTCATCGTAACCCTGGGCATCCTGGCCGCTGTCGCCGTGCCCAAATTTGTCGACATGGCCAACTCCTCGAAAGTCAACGCCACGCGACAGGAACTCCAGGCTTTGAAGAAGGCGATTGTCGGCGATCCGTCGGTCACGGCGGGCGGGGCCTACATTGATCGCGGGTTCCAGGGCGACGTTGGTTTTGTCCCGAGCCGACTACAGGACCTTGCGCGCAAACCCGATTCGGTCGGCGTTTACAACGCTCTGACCCGCCTTGGTTGGAACGGACCATATATCGATAGTTCCGGCGGGGCTTATTTGAGCGATGCCTGGGGTGGAACGTACGTTTATCAACCGGCTTCGCGACGGATTCTCTCGGTGGGCAGTTCACATGACACGGTTCAGGTAACTTTCTAGCGTCTGGACAGAATATGGCGGCCTTTAAGCTCTGGTCCCGAAAAGCAGTACACGATACGACCGGCACCCGACCGGTGGTTCGTCGAATTGCGCCGCCCCAGCGCTACTCGTTCGCGCGCCATCTGGCCTTCACCATTAACGAAGACTCAGTGCAGATGGCGGCTACCACCCACATGGGACCAAAAGTCAAGCTACTCGACGTTCGGAAACAGTATCTGACGGGCGATGACGGTGCAGCGCGTGCGCAGTCCATCCGCCATGCTATACGCGGCTACTTCGATGAATTCGGGGGGCCGCATTCAAACGTCTCGTTGACTCTCGCCGGTAAAGAAACCGCTCTTCGTCTCTTGACGTTACCTCGGCTCAAAGGCGCCGAGCTAACCGCCGCGATCGCCTTTGAAGCCAAACGCCAGATGCCGTTTTCAGTGGATGACTGCTGGATCGATCATCAGACTATCGAGCATATTACTACCGGCTCCACCCGCCAGGTTCGCGCCGCAGTGCTGGCCGTAACTCGCACAGCGGTCGAGGAGCTTCTGTCGCCGTTTCGAGATCTCGGCATAAGAGTCGATCACGTCTATCACACTCAGGATGTGGTCGGGCAATTGCTGCCTTTGCTTTCGGATTTCGACAGCAATCGGAAGTATATGCTGGTGGACATACACCGGCAACGCACCGAGATTTCATACTATCACGGCAGCTATCTCCAATTCTTTCACGTGAGTTCATTGGGCTCATCGTTTCTGGCGAGCCGGGCCGACGCCACCGTTTTTGAATACTTCGCCGAATCGCTTTCGACCGAACTGCAAAATTCGCTGGATTATTTCGGCGGCCAATTTTCGGGGCAGTTAGCGCACGAAGTGTTCGTGCACGGCGATCTCGCTTACACCGATGAATTGATCGGTCTGTTGAGTGATCGAGTGGGATTCAAGTTCATGCGGTTCCCGTCGGAACGGCTGAAACTGACAAAAGTGAGCGGTTCGGGCTTCGACGCCGGCATTGCCGCTTGCCTGCCCACGGTCGCAGCGGCGACTAACCAGGCGCAGATCGCCGACCTTCTCCCTCAGCCATTGAGACTGCAGCGCCAATTGCGTACGATCAACCGTTGCGGCATCTCCGCTTTGGGCCTTGTCGCTTTGCTAGCCGTCGGACAATTGGCCCTTTTGAGCAACCATCTTTCGACAGCGCACACCAGCTTGACCGAACTCCAGAGCCAGGTGGCCGCGTTTCAGTCCTCGGACCTGTTCGGCACCTGCACCAGAATTAAGACCCAGCTCGCCGCCAACCGGGCGTACCTGCAGCAGGCGACAGCCAAGAAATCGTTTCTGAGCCTGAGCCTCAAAGAATTATCGCTGCTGGCGCCTACCGGGGTTAGACTGCAATCGCTGGAATATCTGAAAGAAGACAGTGCCGGGAACCTCTCGATGGCCGGAACCGTCACTTCATCGTCGTCACCGCCGGAAGTCATCCTCGCAGAGTTCGTTACGAATCTGGCCGGATCACCATTCTATCAGGATGTCCGGGTCGATCACTATGTCAAGCATCGCGAAGATGACGCGTTCGTGCTGGAATTCAACCTGAGTATGAAGGCGACGATATGACCACGGCGTATCAGCGAATATTCTATTTCGCCGTGGGCGGCCTGGTCACTTTGGTAGCCTTGTACTACGTTGCCTTCCGCCCTATCGATCGGCACATAAACGAGACTGATGCTCAGGTGGCCCAAACTCAGAATCAACTCGCTGAGTACAATCGAATCGTCAAAGAATTGCCGTCGATTCTTGACGCAGAACACCAATTGCAGGTAGAGCGCCTCACTCTGAATTCTTCTCTATATGCCAAGGAAGACGTCCTATCGCTGTTCCAACAACTTTCCCAGGATGCTGCCGAATATAACCTAAAATTGGTCCAGATCACTCCTCCGATCTCTGAACTGCTCGAACTGAATCGCCAGGCCGCAGTCGAGAACAACCCCCTTTTCCTGGATATTACTCTGGATTTTGAAGGTCAGTATCTCCGGTTTGGGCAATACGTCAGCGACCTTGAGACAGAGCCCTACTTCCGGGCCATAAGGTCGTGCCGCATGCGTTCTCAGCCCTCTGCCCCTTTCGTTGACCTCTCCCTGTCGTTTAAGGCCCTGCTGGGCACCACGGAGGCGACGAAATCATGAGTGAGGCTCTGCGGAAGAAGCTGATATATGCCACACTTCCTCTGGCATTGATCTGGGCGGCCTTCAGTATGCTCGGGAAGAAGGATATGCCCGACGCGCCTGATCCATCGGCGACTACGGTTCCGGACGCACCTGCTCCTATCGTCAAATCAGAACCAGCCAGGATCGACTTGGAATATCGCAAAGACGCCCCCTGGGGACGCGATCCTTTCCGGACACCAACTGCAGCAACTTCACCCGAGCCGAGACGTTCTGGAGCCGAGAAGCTTGCCCTGGTGCTGGCCGGGATCGTGTTCAGCAACAACCAACCTATGGCTCTCATAAATAATCAGATGGTCAGAGTCGGAGACCGGATCGGGACCGCCATCGTAGTCGAAATAGACAAGGGATCGGTCACTCTGGAAGATCAGGGGCGACGCTTCAAATTGACGGTCAGCAAGGGGTAGTTTATGAATACAAAGGTGTTGTCAATAATCATCAGTCTCAGCCTGGCGGCGACCGTCAATGGTCAGATTCGCAAGGATCAGACTCTTTCTCTGACTCTGGATAATGTGCCGATCACGACCGCCCTAAACATGATAGCCGCCCAGAATGGCCTTAATCTGGTCGTGGCCGGTGAAGTTAGCGGACGCGTCACTCTGCGGCTTGAAAATGTCGCGGTTGGAGCTGCCCTTGATGCCATCCTGGTAGCCAACGGCTATAACTACTTTCTCAAAGATAACGTGATTGTAGTCAAATCGGCTTCGAGCGACGCCGCCGGCGAACTTGAGACGCGCGTGGTAAACCTCAAGTACATAAACCCGTCCACCGCCGAGAAAGCCATCTCCGGCCTGAAATCTCCCCGAGGTAGCGTTGCCATCCTCGACCGTGCCGGACAACCGGGCCAGACCGGTCAGACTGACCAGAGTGGCAGCAATAGCACTTACCAGGCGAACCGGATCGTAGTGACCGACTACCCCAGCCTGGTTGGTCGACTAGTGGACATTATCACCGAGATCGACATACCCGAACGTTCGATCATGATCGAAGCGAAAATCATAGAAACGACCATCGACGCCGCCAAGAACCTCGGTTTAACCTGGCCCACCGAGTTGACCGCGAAACTTTCTGATAAGGCTAGCTCTTCGTCATCCTCGACAACTACGACAACGACTCAAAACTCGGCCGGAACCTATGACCCCGCCAACGGCAATTGGGCCTGGGGCAAGCTGTCCGTAAATGAAGCCCAGATAATATTGAACATGCTGGAGACTTCCGGCAATAGCCGTCTCGTGTCTGACCCCAGAATCACCACCCTCGAAAATCACGAAGCCGTTTTCAAGTTCGAGACCATCATACCAATACAGACGATCAATCGATTTACCGAAGGCGCCGCGACCAGTGACATCGTTACGTTTGAAGACAAGGCCGTCGGCATATCGCTACGCGTCGTCCCCCGCATCAATGAAGCCGGTACGATCACTCTCGAAGTTCAACCCCAAGTGGAAGATATCCTGAGATACGTTGGAACCGAGCAGAACCAGAAACCGGTTACGGCGTCCCGCTCGATTCACACCTGGGTAACGGTCAAGGATGGCGAAAGCGTCGCCCTGGGTGGGCTACTCAAAGAGGGCGAAATAGAAAAGATTCAGCGAGTGCCGTTGTTGGGACACATCCCAATTCTCGGATCATTGCTCTTTACCAGCAAGTCAAGAGAGAAGAGTTCGACCGACCTGATGATCCTGATCACTCCCCATATCCTGCAGTAATCAGACTCGTTGCAGCCGCCATCGCACCGAGCGGCTAACCCATAGCTGCACCGAAAACAGGATGGCAACCACATCAAACCAGAACGATTTCCACGCCGGCCCGGTGGCCGTCTGCCCCGCTTTGAAACAACCGCAATCGATGTCGATACCGCGTGCGATGGTGCTTCCCAGCGCCACGATGAAAACGACCAACATCAGGTTAGCCCAAAGCACGGCGCCACGATAGGCCCAGCCAACAATTATCGCCACTCCGATAATCAACTCCAGCCAGGGCAGGATCAGCGCAATCAGGTTGATCAACATCCCCGGCACCATATGGTACTGCCAGATCGACTTGGCAAACGACGCCGGTTCGATGATCTTGTAGTACGAAGCAATTATATACATGCCGCCGATCGCCAGACGTGAAATCAACGTTAAGAAGTCGTTGTCGATTACTTTCCGCATTCGCTTCGCCTCTCCATCTGAAGACCGGACTTCTCCCACTCCCGTGCGCCGCCGAAAAAGATTAACACATTAGTGAATCCGTAGTACTTGAAGTTCCGGGCGAGCTGCAGCGACAGATCACATTCCTCGCCGCTGCAAAATGTAATGATCTCTCGGTCGCGAGATCCCATGGCCAGGGCTGAGTCGAAATACTTCCCGAGCTCACCTTCGGGGAGATTCTCAAAAGGAATGTTGACTGAACCTGGGATAGTCCCGCAAACAAACTCCTCCGGATTGCGGGCATCGACGAACTTCGCCTGGCCGAGTTCGAATTCCATCTGCGCCTGATTGATGTCAATAAACGGCGGATCGCCCGCCTGAGCCGTGGGCGGGACAATCGGCCCTTCGCCCGACGACAGCGACCGGTACTTGCCGATCAAGTCGATGCGGTTGGGGGAAACAACGTTGACAGCCATCGCGACCGCTGCAGCCAGCACGGCCAAGAGAACAAACTGTTTCAGGGTCATAACTAAGATTTCATCCTCACTCTTCCTGACGCCTCAAAATAGACGTGGGTTACTCGGTATCTTGGCCAATCCGGCGATCAATGGGCCTCTGCCCCGCCGCCCAACAAACTCATGAGGATTATACCGGAGATCATCAAAACCAGACTCACCCAGCGACGTTCGCGAGTATG
Source organism: uncultured candidate division Zixibacteria bacterium (assembly GCA_963735035.1). Taxonomy (GTDB): domain Bacteria; phylum Zixibacteria; class MSB-5A5; order GN15; family FEB-12; genus JAGGTI01. Next base: position 1,608,317 of record CAVTJJ010000004.1, on the reverse strand, counting down.
AAATACTTCCGGCAGAAGATCAGCCGTGGCAACATATAGGAATGATCCGGTCACGATTCCGGTTATCTGCCAGAGCGGACTTCCCAGACCGCCGCCGAGAATCGGCCCGAGCACCAGAGTTCCGAAAGGACCGATAGCAGAGAACAGCGCCAGATTGAGCCAGATTCGTCTACGTGGCTGACCTGCCAGAACCATGAGCGACACCAAGCTGAAAGCCGCCGGCACTTTGTGGGCTATGATCGAATAGAAGAGGACTTTGGTCAACTCCCTGTCGGGCATTACCATAGCCAGCCCGATCCCCTCTACAAGTTCGTGGACCGACAGGCCAATCAGGGCCGTTACCGATACGACCAGGTGGCTATGCCCGTGCTGACCTTTGCCCCCGTGAAGCAGGATGCGCTCGAAGAAAAAGATCAGCAGATAACCGGTAAGAACGAACAATCCTGCCACTTGGGGGTTGCCGTCCCGCATGACCTCGGGCAGGAGATGATAGAAGACGGCCCCCAGAAAGACGCCCGCTCCAAATGACAGGAAGAGGTGCAGGCGTTCTTCCGACCATTGCCAGAGCAGAGTCACCAACCCGCCGAGGAAGGTTGTAAAGAATATCACGGTGCTGTAAAGCACCAGATCAGAGTACATGGGGGCGACTATACCAGCACTCTTGGAAAAGTGTCAAGGAAAATAGATGGTTGACAAGAAAAGAGACGGAAGCGCATCGGCTTTCCGTCACTTATACGGAAACCACAACATGACAGCGGCGGGGCTGTCGGACTAGTTGACTTCTCGGGACCGCGTCGGCTCAGATAATCGGCTGATCAGGTACTCTGGTTCTCACCAGACTATGATGCCCCTTAAGAATCTCGCCGACTACATCGGCGAACTTCTTGGGCGTCAGTACCTGCAGACCGTAAATGTGCCAGCAGTTCTTCGGGCCAAGGATGGCGTACTTGACAGGTTCTTTTCTCTTTGGCATAGCACTCTTCCCTATCAGTTAGGTCATTTGCCGCCGCAGTTAGTTACTCTTAGCAGCCTTGACCGTGACAGGGTCGCTATAGTCCTATAAAAAACCCCTCGCTCCAGCGTCCCTTCGCACTGGAACAAACTCCAGCCAACCTTGAGGCCCTAGCCTCTATATAATAGGTGTTTTGACATACACCTAAGTCGTGAGCAGTTTGTGTAATTTCTTGATGGCCCGATGCTTATAAATATTCACCACCTGCTGAGTGATCCCCAATTCCAGCGCCGTATCCCTCTCCCGACGTCCCGCCAGAAAGGCCCGGATGACCTGCTGCTGTCGCTCCGACAGCGAGTGACTCACATGCCACATCAACTTTTGCTTGAATCGCAGAAGCGGATCCTTCCCTCCCTGTTCCCCTTCGCTCTTGTGGTAAGCCGACTGAGCCTCGGCAAATGACTCAAGGATTAGCTTATCGACCGGCAATTCCGCGAATTCGTATTCCTTGCGCCCGCCCATGTCCCAGGCCGTTTCTCAAAAATCGATGTTGTTAGCCTTCCGGATCTCGTTGAGACGATCGACCGTAATGCTGAATTTCGCGGCAGTTTCAGTCCTGACCTCGGTGACAGCTACCTGGTACTCGTATGGAGAAAGATCGGCCGGGAGTTTGGCCATCGCCATCTTATAGTGAGCGAGGATGTCCCGATGGCTGGCCAGGTTATTCTGACCGTTCTTGGGGCCGTTCTCAGTGGTAGCGGGCGATTTGCTCGCCAATGATTTCTGCTTGAGCTTGCCAATATCAGCTCTCTGGGCTTCGATCTTCTCGGAAAGAGAATCAACCGTACAATCGTAGAGCGAATCGCGGGTCGAAAGAGTGTCGGCCATGGCCGCTTTGTATACGGCGAGCGCACGACGCTCCCGGTCCAGCAACTGAGTCACCGAATCAAAGTCAGGCTGATTGTTTTTCAAGCTGTCCACGCCGGTGCGATACCCCTGGCGATAAGCAGTGCTCCGCTTCTCAGCATCACGAGAAATTTGCAGATATACCACGGCGGCTAACACCGCGACTAGAAATATGCCGACTAAGATCTTCTTCATATGATAAGACAAGCTCCGTGTGGACGATATCGGAGCTCAGAGAGCAGGTCAAGTTTGAACTTGGAGAAAGCGCCTAAGATCAGCCGTTTCCCGGCTCGTTGGCTTCGCGTTCGAGCTGCTTCAGCGACAAATGCTCTTTCTTGAGATAGTAGAACCCCATGAGTGTTATGGGGATATACTGAGCCGCGTGAAGCACCAGCGCAAACGACAGGGCATCTTCCTTACCGATCCCGTACTGTGTCAATGTGAATACCGTACCGGCGTGGTACACCCCCACAAAGCCGGGTGACGACGGCACCAATATCGATATGGACACAACAACCAGGAGGAAATACGACGCCTCAAGGGGCAGATCAAATCCAAATGCCAGAAAGACAAAGTAGTTGGATGCCCCCATGAACAGCCAAACGAGAATGGTCTGAAAACCCACCCAACTGGCATCACGCAAATGCACCATGAACTCCAGACCCGTCGAGAAGCGGATCACGACCGACTTCACGCTTACCTTGGCGCGTTCCGGCAAGAAGAACAGATACCGGGCCATCAATTCGCCCGCCTGGGTCGGCCTCAGAGCCAGATACAATACGAGCAAGAGTCCGAACAGAGCTACCAATATGGCCAGCCAGATGCCTAGCTTCATCTCCTCGGGGATATTGATGGTCGAGACTTCCACCACGACTCCGAAAATCATGAGCAGCGCCACCAGATCGAACACCATTCGTTCGACGAAAATTGTCGCCAGTGACGCCGACTTGCTCACATCGCGATCCTGATACGAAAGCGAATAGGCCCGCACAAACTCACCGAGGCGAAGCGGCAGAACGTTGTTAGCCATGAAACCGATACAGGTCGCCGCCATTAGCTTTCTGAACGGAACGTCCTTCACCGGGCGGATCATGAACTTCCACCGATAGGCTCGCTGTGGCATGGCGAACATGACCATGAGGATATTCGGAATCAGCCACCAATAATTGGCCTGGCGCAAAGACACCAGCAGCGAACTGAAATCGATATTACGAAACAGCACCCAGATGGAGGCCACTGAAATGACAATCCCCGCCCCGACCGACAAGATTCTTCGCTGCGCTATGGTCACGCCGGCTCTCCCGTAATATGAAGCAACAGCTTCTCGAACTCGACAGCCGCGTTGTCCCAACTGAAACGATCCGACCAGGCTATTCCCCCGCATTCGAGCCGCTGGCGCAGCGGCTGGTCAGTCAGGAGCGAGATTATCTTGTCGGCCAGTTCGCCGGTGTTACCGTACTCGTAAAGAAATCCCGACTCACCATCCTTGACCGAATCCTTGAGTCCCGGAGTACGGGCCGCAACCACCACAGTGCCGCAGGCGTTGGCCTCGATGTTGGTCAGACCCCAACCCTCTTTGAGCGACGGCAGCACCGCTACGTGCGCGCGCCGCATCCGCTCCACCTTTTCGGCAGCCGAAACGTAACCCGGGAATTCCACCGCATCGGTCAAGTCAAGGCTTCTGACAAGACTCTTTAAGCTATCGAGATAGTCACCTGATCCAACTATCATAAGACGGGCGTTTGGCACCAGGGCCCGGATCTTCATCAAGGCCAGGATCAAATGTTGAATCGACTTGTATTTCTTCACACGGCCAAGATACAAGATTGTCGGCTGTTCGTACTTGGTGACCGACGCGTCACGAAAGTACTGAGCACGATCGATTCCGCAATGAATGACCGATATGTTCTCCCGGTGCACGCCGCGTGCCGCGATATCGTCAGCAGTCGACTCTGAAATAACGTTGAAATGACAATCACGATATACGGTCACCAGCGGCCTTTCGGCCAGGAATATATAGGTGCCAAGAAGGAAGTTGATCTCGTGAAAGACAGTGGTCGCAAACAGGTGCGGGATGACCACTAGTCGTTTCATCTTCAGATAAAGCGGCGTATAGAACGGAATCTTGTTGATGTCCTCAATTAGAAGGTCGTAGTGCGATTTACGGGCCAAACGCCTTAGATGGGACGGGGCCACCAGATTGAAGGTGTAACGATTGCCGCACCGGATGACACGAATCCCCTGAATGGTTTCTTCCCGTTCGCAGCCGGGCCAGCCGGAGCACAACAAAGTGGCCTTGTGTCCTCTGGCCACCAATCGTCGAAGCAGTTCTTCCAGATGTACTTCGGCGCCTCCCGCATACGGGTTCTTCAGATCATTCCAGTTCAGAACCAGGAGGTTCACGGGGTAGTGTCCCCCTTGGGTCGCACCTGCTCCAACTGTTTCTTCAGCTCTGCAAGAGCGCCGGCCACTTCTTTGTCATTAGGGTTGTTCTGCATCCATGTTTCGAGAACACTGATCATCGCCGCGACATCTTTATCGGCGATGTACAGCTTCATCAGTTCATCGAGGGCCTCTCGATTTTTCGGATATTTCTCGATCAATTGCAGAAGGGCTTCCCTGGCACCGGCGCCGTTCCCGACGCGTTGGAAAGCGCGAGACATGATCCTCGCCGTCATCTGGGAGTCCGCTCCCGGATATTCCCGCATGATGGCATAGAGACGGGCCGTGTCGCCCGTTTCGGCCACCACCGACATGAGGGTCTCGATAGCGTCCTGATTCTTATAGACCGAATCGGCTGCAAACTCCAGCACGTCCGAAGCCTCTTTCCAGCGGCTTTCCTTTATGAGTGCTTCCGCCAGAGCCATGAAGCGATCCGCCACTCCGGCGACAGAGCGCTCGGTCATTTCATCACGGAAAACCCCTGGATCGGTCCAACCTTCGTACTTGAGCTTGCCGGACTTAATCATCAAGTCAGTATTGCTCTCTACATTCACCCTTATCCCCTCTTTGACCGGCGTGCCGGTGAGGTGGTAAGTCAGGCCGTTCATCTCCAGAAGACTGTCGATCTGTACACCGTCGTAACGACGGGAACCGGGATTGGCCAACAGAGAGAAATGAATCGGCCGTTTGGAAGCATTGCGGGCCATAATGGCATCCGCCACCATATCCTGAAGGCGGAAAGTCTTGCCATCTTTGGTGCGATAGGGGCGAAGGTCATCGATCTCCTGATCACTCCAGCCGATATCCAAGCCCATATAGTCGCGCACTTGTTTGATATACCAGGTACCGTTGGCCAGGGCGCAACAAACGGTCTTTACGTCTCGACGTACTCCGAAGACCTCCTGCATGCACCAGAGTGGGAAAGTATCGTTGTCGCCATAAGTCAGCAATACTGCATTCGGTTCACACGACTGAAGAATGTTCCATGCATAATCGTAGGCGATATGATTTCGGGAACGATCACAATAGAAGTAGTTGTCCGCCACGGTCTGGACTGGAAGCAAGAATAACACCGGGATAGTATACCAGATGAGCTTCCGGGCGATTGGAGTGAAGTACCTCGTGAATTCGCACACCAGTTGTACGAGCGCCGTAATGCCCATCCCCATTAGCAACCCAAAGAGCATAAACCCCGGAGTGAAGAAGTAATCCCGGTCCCTGACCTCCAGCCAGGCATCATAGGGTGTCTGCCGGGCCCCATCGGCAAAATTCATGTATAAGACCAGCCCCACCGTAGTGACAAGGAGCAAGACCGTCAGGTACACCCCCATTTCCGGCCTGCGACGGCACGCCTCCCATATGCCCAACAACCCGAGAATAGCTGCGACCACAAAGCCCTTGTCTGGGAAACCGTACTGATCTTCGAAGAATCCCCAGAAACCCATCCGGATCTGTTCGCCGAATTGGTTCTCCCATTCCCCCCGACGTTTGAACATCCGCTCGGTCATCGACTGCGAACCGTACTGCTTGCGTTCGTAGAAATCTATGGTCGCCTGAAGTGAACTGGACGGATTATTCTCGTTGATATACGGCTTCATCGCCGACCTGATCGGCGGGAACAGGTGTGTGGAATATCCGGCGGCCGCCATGACAATGATAAAGAGGGCGGTGCGCCATCCTGAAACTTTCCACACCAGACCCAGCACTATTACCACACCAGCCGAAATGATCGTTCCCCAGAAGAATTCCCTGACACCCAGGATAATCATCGATGGTCCGACCATCGCCACCAGAATCGGCAAGCTGATATACCGCCAGATGAACATGCTGATCGACAGGCCCAACAACACGGTTATCACCATGAAGACATGGTACCCTTCGAGTCCGTTCTGAAGTCCGAGCTGGGAGATTCCTGAAAGCAGCGCCGCCACCAATACAAATATGCCCGCTACCAGGGCGCCCTCTACCGTTTCAATGTCGCTCCTCTTTCGGCGTAGATGATCGAATATCAGATACAGACCAAATATGATCAAGGCTATGAAACCCACCACTCCGACAACGTGATACACATTACCCTTGAACTCCAGCAGCCGGGCCACTCCGGGAATCGCAGAAAGCACAAACCCCAACCCCACGACCAACAATTGCCACGGGATTCGCTCGAACGAGAGCATGTAGAAGATGAAGACTATGCCGCATATGATGGCAGGGACGAAGTACTTCACTTCCCCGGGGAACGAAGACAGCGCCAGGATTAAGTAAAGCTCGACCGCAAAGAAGGCTCCCAGTATGAACCAGTATCTTGTCGGGGTGTCTTTCTTTAGAGTAAATGCAACTATCGTGATTGGCAGGATCAGCAGAGTCGTCAGGTGAACGCCGATGCCAAGAAACGCCAGATAGACCGCCAGCAACATGATCTTGTTGGCGAACCGGGAGTCGCGATGCTCCAGGTAGATCATGGTCAGCCAGGCAATGGCGAACATCAGCAGCATCGACATCCCGTAGACTTCCGCCTCGACACCGTTATTCCATTGAGTCCGGCTGAAGGCGAGAAACATGGCTCCGGCCGCCGCACCCGCGTAGATCAGTAACCGATTGTACCAACCGCGTGAATTTCGGAACCACTGCCGGAGCACCCGCACACCCAGCAGGTAACCGAACATAGCGGCGATAGAAGAGCACAGCCCGGAGAGCAAATTGATCCTGGCAGCGATGTCATCGAAGATCGGAATCATCGACGCCAGCCGCCCGAACAGAATGTACGTCGGCGTGCCCGGCGGATGCGGGATCCCCAGGATATAGGAACAGGCTATGAACTCCCCGCAGTCCCAGAACGAAAGCGTCGGTGACTGGGTTTTGACATAAAGAATCAGCGATGTCAGCCAGACCCCGGCTGCAATCGCTGCATTGACACGATCAAACTTCTTAGGTAAACCCATCACACCGCGCCATTCATGTTAGTCCCATCTAATCAGACCGATCAAAAAGCGGCTCTATCAATCCAAAAGCAACCACTATTCCGGGCGTCCTCGTACAACCGGCACACCTCCGGCTTCACCCGGCCTTATACCGGCCTGGCGCCCGTCTCGTTCTTCAGGAAAGCATCCAAAATGCCGTTGATAAAACCGGACGATTCCGCGGTCGAATATTGTTTCGCCAGCTCGATAGCTTCGTTGAGTACCACCTTGACCGGGACATCGGGCATGACTCGAAGCTCGGTCATGGCCATTCGTAGGACGATTTGATCGATAACCGCAATTCGTTCCAGCCGCCAGTTGTGGGCCAGATTTGTGATAGTCTGATCGGTCCATTCCCGACTTCGTAGGACTTCATTGAATAGATGGCGGGCAAAATTGATGCTGGTCAGGTCCAGCTCATCGTCGACTACAACGCGATTGGCGATATCTTCGGGCTCACCGCCGCCGATCTCCAAGGCATAAAGACCCTGCAGCACCAGCTCGCGGGCACGACTCCGGGGTGATCGCTCCATCGCTTAGCCTATCGCCCGGTATAGATTTACCATCTCAATCGCCGCTTCAGCGGCGTCCCACCCCTTGTTGCCGGCCTTGGTTCCGGCGCGCTCGATCGCCTGCTCCAGCGTGTCGGCGGTAATGACACCGTAGATCACCGGAATGTCGCGTTCGAGTCCCAGACGGGCGATACCTTTCGACGATTCCGACGCCACATATTCAAAATGCGGCGTGTCACCCCGTACCACCGCCCCCAGACAGATGATGCCATCGAGTTTACCGGCTGCCGCCAGACGGGCCGCCACTGCCGGAATCTCCAGCGCACCGGGTACGTAAGCCACGGTCTGCTGGGCTTCGGAAGCGCCGTGGCGAACCAGACAATCCATAGCTCCGTCGACCAGTTTGTCGGTCAGGAAGTTATTGAATCGACTCACTACCAGACCGAATTTGAGCCCTTTGGCCTCAAGCTTTCCCTCGAGTCTTTTCGCAGTCATCACTCACCTCTAAGATTATGCAAGTTCAACAAATGTCCCAATTTATCGCGCTTCGTCTCCAGATACTTGAAGGAGTGCTCAGACGACGGCACTTCAATCGGCAAACGTTCAGTAATTTCCAAACCATACCCGCTCAAGCCGACAACCTTGCGAGGATTGTTAGTCAATAGCCGGATCGAAGTCAAACCAAGATCGGCAAGGATCTGAGCGCCCACACCATAATCACGCAAATCGGCTTCAAAACCAAGATCGTTGTTGGCCTCGACCGTATCGCGGCCTTTGTCCTGCAAGCTGTACGCGAGAATCTTGTTGGCCAGGCCGATACCTCGCCCTTCCTGACGCATGTAGAGCAGAACGCCCAGCCCTTCTTGGTCGATCAACCGCAAAGCCTCCTGAAGCTGCGGCCCGCAATCACAACGGAGCGAGCCAAGCACGTCGCCGGTCAGACAACTTGAATGCACCCGCACCAGGACGTTCTTCTTGCCGGCCACATCTCCCCGCTCAATCGCCAAATGGTGATGCTCGTCAACCTCGGAATGATACAGATGCAGCTTGAATTCCCCGAACCGGGTCGGGAAATCGACCGTGGTCACCCGATGTACCAGCTTTTCGGTCTGGCGACGATATTCAATCAGGCTCCTGACCGTGATAAGCTTGAGGCCAAAAGTCTTGGCCAACTGAGCTAATCGAGGTACCCTCGCCATGGAGCCGTCGTCGTCCATGATCTCGCAGAGGACTCCCACCGGTCGGAATCCGGCCATGCGCGCCAAATCGGCAGCCGCTTCGGTATGCCCGGCGCGTGTCAAGACTCCGCCGGAGAGCGCCTTAAGTGGAAAGACGTGCCCCGGTCGACCGAGGTCTCCCGGATGACTGCCGGAATCGGCCAGCACCCGAATCGTGTGCGCCCGGTCATGGGCCGAAATGCCGGTGGTGGTTCCATGAAGAGCATCGACCGACACCGTAAACCGAGTCCCCAGACGCGCGGTGTTCTTTTGCACCATTTGATCCAGATCCAGACGGTGCAGGTCATCTTCCGTCATCGGCACACACACGAGACCGCGTCCATGAGTAACGAAGAAATTGATCATCTCCGGCGTCGCTTTTTCGGCCGCCATGATCAGATCGCCCTCGTTCTCGCGGTCTTCGTCATCGACTACAATGATGCATTTTCCGTTTCGAATATCATCAATTGCCTGAGGAATCGTATCGAATTGAAATTCATCACTCATAATTACCATCCACTCTTGCGCAATATCTCGGCCGTTATACCTTGTGAAGAACCGAACTGTTGATACTTCAAGACATATTTTCCAATCAGATCGAATTCCAAATTGACGGCATCGCCGGCCCTCAGTTCCGAGAGAGTTGTTTCCTTCGACGTGTGCGGGATCAGGTTGACCGTCACCCCGCCCGGTCGGCAGGCGTTTACGGTCAATGAAACACCATCAATGGCAATGGAGCCTTTATCAATCACCAGTGAATCGTATTTTGAGTCGAAACTGATCGCCAGATCAAGCGAACGTCCTACCGGTTTCAGGTGCTGGACGCGTCCGATAGTGTCGACATGACCTGAAACGAGATGTCCCCCTAAACGGCCGCCCATCTGCAAGGCGCGTTCGATATTGATCCGACTCCCGACCTCGAACCGTGACATATCAATTGTGGCCGTAGTCTCCTGCGAAATCTCGACCTCGAAGCGATCTTTGTTGTGTCCAATCACGGTCAGGCAGGCTCCCTGGCAGGCGATTGATTCGCCGATCTGGATTTCATCAGTTGGGATTGAAGATGTCACCGCCAGGACCTGATAATTGCCCTTGGCTTTGATTTCGACTACTAAACCAACCGTTTCAACAATACCCGTAAACATAATTAACTACTATACTTAGGATATCCAGACACTATCAGGTCCATTCCCATGCGGAGAACCTCGACACGGGTCAGTTCGATACCGTCTTCAAGCCTCTTGACGCCCAGATCGCCTATCGCTGGGGTACCGTGTCCGATTATTTTTGGGGCGATTACCAGCACAACTTTATCCACCAGTTCTGCCTTCAAAAGCGCGGTCGCCAGACTTGAACCGCCTTCCACCAGAATCGACTGAAGCCCAAAAGCGGCCGCCTTTTGCAGCAAATCTCTCACGTCAACCTGACCGCGTCGGTCACCCTTCAACTCCCATCGTACGATACTTGCGCTTCGTTTGGAGTTGGGAGATCGACTGTTTTTTTGTCCAACCTTTGCTACAACAGTCTTCAGGTCGCGGTTGTTCGTTAGCAACTGACAGTTCGTCGGTAATTCACTTCGTCCGGCCACCACGATTCGATACGGGTTTCTCCCTTTTGCCAGTCGGACGGTTAGCGCGGGATTGTCGGCCCGAACTGTTCCGGCTCCGACCATAACCGCATCGTTCTCAGCGCGCAGCCGATGAGCCAGCTTCAGCGACGCCGGGCTCGATATCCACTTTGATTCGCCGGTGATCGTAGCAATACGTCCGTCGATGGACTGAGCCATTTTGAGAGTCACGAACGGTCGACCCAGCTTATGAAACATGAGGTAAGCTTCATTGAGTTCTTCGGCCGAACGACGTAAGACTCCGCGTGACACTTTGAGCCCGGCGTTTCGCAGTTCACGATCTCCCTTACCTTTGACGATGGGATTGGGGTCGAGCATGGCATAGACGACGCGAGAAATTCCGGCGTTGATAATCGCCTCGGTGCATGGCCCGGTACAGCCCACATGACAGCACGGCTCCAGAGTGACGTACATCGTAGCGCCACGGGCCTGGCGCCCGGCCTTGCGCAACGCTGCCGTCTCGGCATGTTCTTGTCCCGCCCGACGGTGGTATCCTTCGCCGACTATCCGACCGTTCCTGACAATAACCGCGCCCACCATCGGATTGGGTGAAGTATAGCCGCGCGCTTTCGCCGCGAGTTCGAGAGCGCGGTTCATGAACTTGATGTCTGTTCGGTCGGCCACAAAAAAACCCCGTGGGCAGATCGGGGTGATGGACAGAATACGGCAGACGCCGTCCTGCTCACTTCTTCTACCATCCGGACTGTTGCCGTCGGCACCTGAGTTTCACAGGTTCTGCCCCGCGCTAGCGGGGCTCGCGGGCTTTAACCGCCGGTCGAGGAATTCCACCTCGCCCCGAAGAATACATTCTGAAATATAAACGGAAAAGTGGGCTAGGCAACCGAAATTGTCAGCCGCTCCGAAGCAGCTCCGACCGCCGCAATTGGCCGATTGACCTTTGTGGCTTGTCACCTACCTGATTATTTCGTGAACCTCAGCGTCAGTTTCTACTTCAGACCGCGATTCGCCAGGGACCGCAAATCGTCTCTTGCCCAGAGACGATGTCAAAGCCTGTACGCGTCTGAGCATGCGGTTCGTCGGCTCTTCCCGGGCCGGTTCCTGACCTTGCGAAAGAAGCGGCGCTGACATTTGAGCCAGCGTTTCGAGAAATATGCGCTGCGACGTATCTAGTCCGACCTCAGCTCGATTATCGAGCCAGCCCAGGGTAATCACGCCGACGGTTCGACCGGCGTGGGTCATCGGCACAACCGAAGTCTGTTTGAGATCAGCATTGAATATCTGATGCGCTTCCATCGCCGAGAGTTCATCGACAGTTTGGTTCTGGCTGGCCACTATTTGCCCGGATCGAACGGCGCGGTCGTGCAAAGGCATCAACGGCAATATCAATTGACCATCCGGCGGGACCGAACTGTTCCGACCCTGCGGAGCGATCAACACTCTTGAGCCGATGAACACGCCCGACTTGTCGAGCGTGGCCACCCGGACCACCTCGGCACCGGTCTCTTCGGCCGCGAGACCGGCAATACCATTCAGCAAGAGCTGCGTGCTTTCTTCCCCGACCGCTGCCTTGACCAGTTTCTCTATCCTCTCGAAACGAGACAGTTCCCGGCGCGAAACCAGTTCGAGAATATCTTCCTGCACAGCCATGACTACGAGCGGCCGCAGGAGTTCGAGGGTCTCACGACGGCGATCACTGAAGGCATCTTTCTGACCCGACGTCAGCGTCATTACAATTGCGAGCTCTCCTCTGAGATGCACCGGGACAGAAATCAACGAGCGAACCAGACCGATAGTGAGCACTTCCCGACGATCCGGCTGACGGTCCGTGCTCAGATCACCGAACACGACGGTCCCGTCGCCGTAAAACGCGGGAGCCGTGAGCGCGTCCGACAACGGCGCCTCGACCGCTTTCTCGACCAGTATATTTCCACCCTCGGCCATTGAATAGCGGGTGGTCCTGCGCCCCTCGCCCGGAACTACCGTAACAGCCATCAGATCATACGGGACTATATCGGCCAGACTTTTTGCCAGGGCCGCTACCCGACGGCTTGATCCCTTGGCCTCAATCACGGACTCGATTATTGTCGTAAACCATTCAGATCGTTCCCGATCGGAGTGGCGTGCCAGCACCAGATGATCGCGATCTATCTTGTGCGCGATTATGTCCGCAGCCAATTGCAGCGTCAGACGATCATCGGATGATATCGACCCCTCCAGCTTCCAGAGAACAAAACAGCTTACTTTTCGACTCCCAACTTCCACGGGTATCATCGCCGACGGACGACCCAATACAGGCGGTAGGCTCAGGGACAGGCACTTCTCAAAGTCGATCATCTGTTCTTCTCTGCGCCGACCGGCGAAACAGAGCGCCACCGACTCGTCCATTAGATTGCGCGGCATCGGAAATTCCGAAGTGGTAGCGGTCAGTTCGATTCTCGTGCGGGATAGCGAGCACTTGAAGACCGCGCCGTAAGACAACCCCACCTGTTCTTTCATGTACTGGAGTGTATTCGCCAGCACCGTGTCGATGCGACTTTCGACTCCCACCAATTGCTGGACACGACGTACCAGTTCGGCGCCTTGAACCTGATCGACCTTCCCTTGAAGACTACGCTTGGCGAGAGGCAACCAGTCAGATGCACCATGTACCAGCATCGATCCTCCCCCGATGACTGCAATCCAGTAGGCCAGGTCAAAGAAGATCGGCTCGGACAAGAAGGGAGTCCGGGCGAACATGCCCTCGACATGAAATAGTCTGGCGAGAACCGCCAGCGACAACAACGACAGACCCGAACTGACACGGCGAAAACCCTCGGGGCTTTCATTCGTAAGCACCTTCTGGAAACGCCGTAACAGGATCAAGCCAGCCAGGAATATTCCAGTTGTAACCCAGGCCACTTGACTTTCAATCATCGTAACCCCCGTACGCGACAATAACATACACTACTGTCCAATATCGGCTGAATTTTGCACAGGCTTAGGATCAGGTAATGGGAGAAAGCCCTCCAAGTATGGACTATCGACCCTACTTATGAACGTCCGAACAAGACGTAGCGCCTTAGCTCGGACCACCCAACAGACTGTGGCGCAACCTCTTAACTTGAACGTCTCGGATGGCATGAGGATTGCCAAGAAGCTCAGCGGCACTAGACAGTCAGTCACATTTGCCCTTGAGGCAGACGGAGGATACGAGAATGTTCGCAAAACTCTTTGCCAGTTCGTTGTTGATAGCCGTACTGGGATGTTTGATGCTCGGGTGCTCCGATGACACCCGGCGCGTCACCAGCCCCGGAACCGTGTTACAATCGGATCCTCTATCGACCGCCATCGATGGGACGAACGGCCAGACCGACGTCGCTAGCGATACGGGTTATGTCTATTACCCGTATGACACTGCTGCGGCGAACGGTGACAACTGGTCGGCATTGGATGATCCGAGGGATCGATTCAACAACGACCACGACCTGTCTCACAAACCGCAGGATCACGGAATAGGACGTGAATGATAGTCGGATAGGAATCTGACGCAGTAAAGGCCGGGAATGTCTCCGGCCTTTTCTATTTTCTTGAAAAGAGATCAACGGCCACAGCGCGCGCGTGGTTCTTGAAATGACACTTCGCGACACGAGTCAGAATCTCAGGGCCATGACGCGCCACTAGTTGTCTCCCCGCCTCATCGACGTGTGCAGCGGCGCCGAACGGCAGATCGAATCCTACCTCGTCCGACAATGACTTCATTCGCCGGATGAATTCGGCCCGGGCGATAATCGATGCCGCCGCCACTTGTAATACGGCTTCGCCCCTCACCATCTGAATAACCTTCAGACGACATTCCTTTTGATGGAGAGCTGTTTCCAGACGTTCGGTCTTGCCGAACTTATCAGATACCGCCAGGTCAGCTTTCAGATTCTGCCTATTACCCGCGGCGATAGTGCCGTTGATAGCGGCGGCGTGACTGTCAGCCAGAAGGATGTTGAGATTCTTGATCTGCTTATACCGGCGATTGTACTCCTCCGGCATCAGCACCACAACTTCATAGGCGTAGTCGGATCGAAGGCTCCCATCAATCGCGATGATGCGTCCGTCCGAGAGCTTCTTGGAGTCCCTGACCCCCAGGTCTTTCAAATGTTCCAGTTCGGCCTCGGGCGCGATGAATCCAGCCACAACCAGGGGACCGAAAAAATCCCCCTTGCCTGATTCATCCACCCCAATAACACAGCCGGCAATGGTCAAAGGTCAGTTGGCCCGTTCCAGATATTCGCCCGTCCGGGTATCGACTTTCAGACGATCACCCTGTTTGACAAATAACGGCACCTTGACTTCCAGCCCAGTCTGAAGCTTGGCCGGTTTGGTGACGTTGCTAACCGTATCGCCGCGCACCGCCGGTTCCGTCTCGATTACCTCGAGTATCACCGACGCCGGCAGATCGACCGAGATCGCCTTGTTGTTCAGAAACAACATCACGTATTCCTGATTCTCCAGCAGATAGTACTGCGCATCACCAAGGTTCTCGGCGGGAATTGATATCTGGTCGAAGGTCGTAGCATCCATGAAGGCCAGCTCGTTGCCGTCCTCATACATGTACTGCATCTTGCGCCGTTCGAGATCAGGTGGTTTGAACGACTCGTCCGGGGAAAAGACTTTCTCGACCACCGCTCCGGAAATTATGTGCTTCAACTTGGTCCGGACGTTGGCGCCGCCCCGGCCCATCTTGATGTGCAGGTAGCTAACTACATAGTACGGCTCGCCATCAACGAGAATCGGCAGGCCTCTTCGAAAATCAGACGCAGTATACATTAATCCTCCAAAGTGTCGGGCGTCAATATAGCAGGAAGCCCCACTTCCCCAAGCGTTTTCTAAGCTGAAACAGCGATTTCTGAGCGGGTGCGGGACGGCAATGAACCGGTATGCAACGGCAGCGCCAAGGTAAAGATAGTCCCCCGGCCGGGTTCGGAATCTACTGAGATTGATCCACCATGCAGGGAGACGATCTTGGCTACCAGAGAGAGCCCCAGACCGGTACCCGACGGGCGAGACGAATAAAACGGCGTGAAGATCTTGTCTTTGATAGCGGGATCGATGCCACAGCCATGGTCGCGAATCTCCAGAATCGCTCTGGTCCCCTTTACTTGCAGCGAGATTTCGACCACTCCCCCGGATTCGCCGTAGGCATTAACGGCATTATCAAGCAGATTGGCCACCGCCTGCCGGAGCAATAGCGGGTCGACCAAAGCGGTAACCCCCGCCTCCTGATGTTCTCGGAACTCCACCCCGTGCAAGTCCTGACGGACTCTGATCGACATCATGCATTCACTTACCAGGACGGCGAGATCAGTCTGCTCCGGGCGCAGGTCCAGAGGTCTGGCGAACGACAGAAAGCGATCTATCAGCAAATTGGCCAGTTGGGTTTCGCTGAGAAGGCTCTCGACTCCTTCGACCGGCAGATCGGCCTGCTTCAGACGTTTCTTCGCCAGCGCGGCATACCCACCTATAGCCCCAAGTGAATTTCTGATCTGATGCGCCAGCCCACCGGCCATCTCGCCCAGCGCCGCCAGCCTCCTCTGGTTCTC
The DNA here is from genome assembly GCA_963735035.1 of uncultured candidate division Zixibacteria bacterium. Lineage (GTDB taxonomy): Bacteria > Zixibacteria > MSB-5A5 > GN15 > FEB-12 > JAGGTI01. Next base: position 1,592,173 of record CAVTJJ010000004.1, on the reverse strand, counting down.
GAGCTCGCGGCGCAGCCGCAGTAATTCGCTCTGGTCGCTGAGCATAAGCAACAGCCCGGTCATGGCCCGATCCGGTTCACATATCTGACTAATGGTTGCCCCGATCACGGTATCGCCGGCACGCTCCGACGGTCTGTCGTACTCGTGGTAGCCGCAAGCACGCTCTTCGCGATACGCCTCGCGCACATCCGACAACAATTGGGGGTTCCTGTCCAGCAACGTTTCATACGAACGCCCGGCAATATCACCGGACTTGTAGTCCAGCAACGCCAGAGCGGTTTCGTTGGCCGCAACCACTCGCCCGTCTTGATCCAGAGTAATCACGCCCAGACGACTGGTTTCGGTAAGCGAACGATTGATTGTCTCGAGAGAGTTCGCCCGATGCAATATCTCATCGTTCAATCGAAGCAGTTCCGTCTGCGTTTGAGTGAGTTCTCCGATGACCCGCTCGTATTCCTCGACCACCGCCTCGGTCTCGTCATCGGCGCTGGCCACCGAGCGTCCTGCCTGCTCCGCCCGTTCGCGAATACGCCGGAAGGGCCGAAACATGAATCTCGCCAGTAGCGCATAGACAGCCGCGACAATTATCAGCGCACCCACCAGACACCCCTACCAGCACCTGCCCGGAATCTTCGAGATACGCCAGTTCCGGGCAGCTCGCTCCAAGCACCAGCAGACCGCTTCTCAGACTGCCCGCCACCGGTTGGACATAGAAATAATCAGCGTCTTTCCCGCGCGTTAATTGATTGAACTCTGACCGGGAGAGCCTACCGACCAGGTCACGACATTCCTTGGCAGGATAATATTTCGTTACGGTCTTGAGCCATTCCCGACGTCCCTGCTGATCGGTATCGCCCGGTCTGGCCGGGAGCAGAGCCAGATCGGTAAGTCCGTAGCGATTGCGTATTTCTGTCAATGACGGGCGCTCCGGGGGCAAGCAGCGGACGTTCTTGAAGTTCACGACTGATAGCAAGCGCCGTCCATTTGAGACGCCCGCTGGTCTCTTCCTGCTGAGTCAGGCGAGCCTGATGCAGAACGTAGTTTGACATGAAATTTAGCAGGACGAGCAGGAAGGCTATCGCCAGGAAACCGAGATGGACTTCGGACTCGTATCTACTCTTGCGTCGGGCCATAGAGTATTAATCGGCATCGCGCCGATCCAACTGAGACGGAGAGATACTACCCCGGCAGGAGCCAGTGGTGCACGTAGAAAGAAATCAGCTTGTCGCCCCAGACAATCGCCACAACCGCGGCCAGGGCTATGAACGGCCCGAACGGCACGACCCGGTTCTGGCGAAGCCTGGCAGAAAAGCCCATGAGAATTAGCGATATGACCAGACCTATGATGGCCGAAGCCAGAAAGACCAGAAGTACTTTCTGCCAGCCGAGAAACGCTCCCAGCATGGCGGCCATTTTGACGTCCCCGCCCCCCATCGATTCTTTCTTGAAGAGCCAGTCGCCGAGAATCGCGATCAGGTAGAGCGCTCCGCCGCCTACGACCAATCCGATTGCCGCCTGAAGAGGTGTCAGCCCTCCCGGTGCTAACGACACCAGCAAGCCGATCACCATCCCGGGCAGTGTGATCTTATCCGGAATGATCTGATGGTCCAGATCAATGAAGAATATCACTATGAGGGCTGAAGTCAAAAATAGATAGATGCCTAGATCGACCGACCATCCATAGCTGTGATAGAAGTAGAGATAACCCAGAGCGTTTAACAGCTCGACTAGCGGGTATCGAACCGGGATTCGCTTCTGGCAGTAAGCGCAGCGTCCACGCAAAGCGAGATATGACAACAACGGGATGTTGTGATACCACTTGATTGTCTGGCCACAATCCGGACAGACCGAACGCCCCTTGGCAAACTGGAGATTGCGGGGCAGCCGATAAATCAGGACGTTCAGAAACGAGCCGATAGCCAATCCGGCCACCAGCGCAAGAATTAGATCATAGTACTGCATATAGAACAATTATCGGCGGCAAGGACCGCTACCTGAATTCGCCCAGACGAGCCATAACGAGAGCTACCGCCACCGGTCCGGCGGTTTCCGTACGCAGGATTCTTCGCCCCAGCCCGACTCTTACAAACCCGGCTTGCTCCGCCGAGGTGACTTCGCTTTCAGAAAACCCTGATTCCGGCCCTATCATGACCGTGAGCCGCTTCATATCCGGAGACAATGGGACCTCTTGAAGGTCAGCTACCCTCTCCCCGGGATGAAAGATGATACCGGTGTCAGACTTCTCGAACTGTTTCAGAAAGGTCATATACGGAGTCGGCGCCGCAATTTCCGGGATATATGAACGGCGGCACTGTTTCATCGCCGCCGAGGCAACATTGCGCCATCGGGTAAGTTTGGTCTTCTCCCGGCCCGACCCCTCAATTGTCACCTTTGATTTTTCAGTTAGCAGCGGTACGAATCGCGACACACCTAGCTCGGTACCTCGTTGCACAACCGAGTCGAACTTGACACCCACCGAAAGACCGGCCGCCAGCGTCAATCGTACCGATGGTTCCCCGAACCCGCGAACATCAGAGAGAACACGAACAGCCACTTCACGTCCGGCAATCGTTTCTATCTCGCCCCGGCAGGCCATGCCGAGTCCGTCGACCACCATGACGACCGCCCCGACTTCCAAACGCATTACCCGCGTGCAATGCTTAGCCTCATCCGCAGGAAGTACGATGCGATCATCATCGCGATTCTCCGGCGGCGCATAGAAGACTGGCGGCAGCATCGGTTACCTTCGAGCTATGGTATAGGTGAGCCAGTCTTTATCGTGCATCAGGGTGAAGTCCGCCTGGCCCAATTCCCGAAGAGCATTGTCAATCGCCAGTTCGTCACGTTCCAACAAACCGGACAACACCAGAAATCCACCCGGCGCGGTCAGCTTCAGCAGGCGGTCGAGCATGGTCAGAATAGTAGTGCGAATGATGTTGGCCACGACTAACTGATACGCTTCATCCCGGACACACTTTTCTATCGATCCGATCACGATCTCGTGCGGCGCCTTTACCTGGTTGATTTCAAAATTCTCCCGGCAATTGGCCACCGCCGCCAAATCGTAATCTATTGCTTTGATGTACGATGCACCCATCTGGTCTGCAAGAATTGACAACACGCCCGAGCCGCACCCCATATCGAGAAACCGCCAGCCCGGCTGGAATTTCTGTCGGATGATGCGAAGACAACTCCGCGTGGTAGCGTGGCTTCCGGTACCGAACGCCATCTTCGGCTCCAGCACCAGTTGGTATCGATCCGAAGTCGGAACGATCCAGGCCGGCCGCACCAGTACATCGTCGGCGATCCGAATCGGCTTGATGGTTCCGCGATACTGCTCCAGCCATTCGGTGTCGGTCACTCGCCGTACTTGCATCTCCGGCAGATCACACTTTCCGATTCCCTCCCCGCGTGAGAAGAATTCCGATAGTTGGTTCTGATAGGTCGACTGGGTTTCAGGAACATAGAAGATGATCATAGTTTTGTCAGAACCATCTTCGTCTTCAAGGACCAAACCGCCGGTGAGGTTCTCGATTATGAAATCGCACGTCGCCTCTACCAGCTCTTTGGGTACGTCAATCTTGATTTCGAGATAAGCTTCCGGGACAGGTTGTGACATCGATCAAACCCCCAGCGTTTCGCGGAGCTTACCGAAAAAGGACTTGTCGGTCACAGGTGGTTTGAAGGTTTCTGAGTGTTCCAATTTTTCGAGAACCTTCTTGTCTTCGGCACTGAGTTTGGTCGGCACCCATACCGTTACTTGCACCAACTCGTCGCCCTTGCCGCTGCGATGCAAATGCGGTATACCGTGACCACGCAGCCGGAGGATCTTACCTGACTGAGTTCCGCTCGGAATCTTCAATCGCTCTGTCCCCTTGATCGTCCGCACTTCGACCTCGCCACCCATGGCCGCGGTCGTGAATGAAATCGGCACTTCGTACAGGATGTCGTCACCGTGGCGGCTGAACAACGGATGATCTTCTTCTTCGAACACCGCTATCAGATCGCCCGGCTCACCGCCATTGGGAGCGACATTACCCATGCCGTCGAGCGTCATGTAGTTGCCGCTCGACACACCGGCCGGCACGTTGATAGTGACCGTGCTTGAACCCTTGTGGCGGCCGTCACCGTGACAGGTCTTGCACGGCTGCGCGATCACTTCGCCGGTGCCGCGACAAACATTGCATGTAGAAACCTGCTGGATGGTCCCGAGGAAAGTGCGCGTCATAGTGCGTACCTGTCCGGCACCGCGACATTGATGACAGGTCTGTCGCGATGAACCTGCGGCCACACCGGTGCCATCGCAGGTCTGGCATGCGACCATCCGGTTCACCTTAAGGGTCTTCTCGACGCCATCGGTAATTTCTTCGAGTGTCAGCCGAATCCGCAAGCGCAGGTCTTCCCCACGATTGTTGCGCCTTCGCCCGCCGCCCATGCCGAAAACTTCGTCAAATATCCCGCCGCCCTGCCCACCAAAATCACGCATGAAAGCCCGCAAGGCGTCGCCCAGATCAAACGCTCCGTAACCCTGATACCCACCGCCGAAACCGCCGCCCTGACCGAGTCCGGCATGGCCGTACTGATCGTAGACCTGGCGCTTCTGCTGATCCTTCAGGACTTCGTAAGCTTCGGTCGCCTCTTTGAAGTTTTCCTCGGCCGCCTTGTCACCCGGATTTCGATCCGGGTGATATTTCATAGCGAGCTTGCGATACGCCGACTTGACCGTATCGGAGTCGGCGCCACGGTCGACACCCAGGACTTCATAGTAATCGCGTTTGGCCATTCATCCTCTACTTCTTGTCGTCGTCCACTACTTCGAAATCGGCATCGACTGCGCCGTCCTTGCCTGGCGTGGACGGCTGCTCGGGGGCAGGTCCGGCCGAGGTCGGCCCTTCGCCCGGTTGCGCGCCCGGACCCGCGTTCTGCTGGGCGTGCTTGTACATCTCTTCGGCCAGCTTGTGCGACGCCTGTTCGAGTTGTTCTTTGGCCGCCTTGATGCGTTCGAGCGAATCGCTGGCAATTGCTGATTTCAACTCCGCCGCAGCCGCCTCAATCGCCTTCTTGTCGGCATCGGAGACCTTGTCGCCGTAGTCCTTGAGCATCTTCTCGCTGGCATACAAGAACTGATCCGCTTCGTTGCGCGCCTGAATGATTTCGGCTTTCTTCTTGTCCTCATCGGCGTGCTTCTCGGCGTCGTCGACCATCTTCTTGATTTCCGACTCATTCAACCCGGACGAGACCTCGATCTTGATCGACTGCTCTTTGCCGGTCGCCATGTCCTTGGCCGAGACGTGCACGATACCGTTGGCGTCGATATCGAACGTCACCTCGATCTGTGGCATGCCGCGCGGCGCAGGCGGCAGACCTACCAGGTCAAACTTGCCGAGCGTGCGGTTGTCGATAGCCATCTGACGTTCGCCCTGAAGCACATGAATCGAAACCGCCGGCTGATTGTCGCTCGCCGTCGAGAAGATCTGTGACTTCTTGGTGGGAATCGTCGTGTTGCGTTCGATAAGTTTCGTCAAGACCCCACCAAGTGTTTCGATACCGAGCGAGAGCGGAGTCACATCGAGCAGCACCACATCCTTGACATCCCCGGCGAGCACCCCCGCCTGAATGGCGGCGCCGATAGCGACCACTTCATCCGGGTTGACACCCTTGTGTGGTTCTTTGCCGAACAACTGCTTGACCGTCTCGATCACTTTCGGCATACGGGTCATGCCGCCGACCAATACGACTTCATCAATGTCACTCGCGGAAAGCTTGGCATCGGCCAGTGCCGCCTTGCACGGGCCGATTGTCCGTTGCATCAGGTTGTCGGTGAGCTGCTCCAAACGCGCGCGGGTCAACATCAGATCGAGATGTTTCGGCCCACTCTGATCGGCCGTAATAAACGGCAGATTAATGTTCGTCTGAAGGCTGGACGACAGTTCGATTTTCGCCTTCTCGGCCGCTTCTTTCAGACGCTGCAAAGCCATCCGATCCTTGCGCAGGTCAATCCCCTGCGACTTACGGAATTCTTCAGCGATCCAATCGATAATCACCTGATCGAAATCATCGCCGCCCAGATGAGTATCACCGTTGGTAGAGCGAACTTCAAATACGCCGTCGCCAATTTCCAGAATCGATATATCAAATGTCCCGCCGCCCAGATCGTACACGGCGATCTTCTCATTCGCCTTTCTCTGAAGACCATAAGCGAGAGAGGCCGCGGTCGGTTCGTTGATAATACGCAACACTTCAAGACCGGCAATGCGACCGGCGTCTTTGGTCGCCTGGCGCTGCGCGTCGTTGAAATATGCCGGAACCGTTATCACCGCCTGCTTGACTTCTTCACCAAGATAGCTCTCCGCCGCCTTCTTGATGTATTGAAGGATCATCGCTGATATCTCCGGTGGGGCCATCCGCTTGCCGCCGGCATCCACAACCACAGCGCCTGAACCATCTTCCGTAACTTTGTACGGGACGATCTTCTCCTCGGCGCCGACTTCGCTATGATGCCGCCCCATGAACCGCTTGATTGAAAATACCGTGTTCTCCGGATTGGTCACCGCCTGCCGTTTGGCCGCCGCGCCGACTAACCGTTCGCCGTCTTTTGTGAACGCCACCACCGACGGGGTCGTGCGAGCCCCTTCAAGATTGGGGATGACCACCGGATCCTTACCCTCAAGAACCGCCACACACGAGTTGGTGGTCCCCAGATCAATTCCGATCACCTTTCCCATTGTCGTCTTCTCCTTTTTCTATCCCAAAACCAAATATGTACGTTTTTATTGCCAGCCATTCACTCTGGCCTATCAATCAACTTCCTCATCAATGTCACTAGTCTTGGGCGCCCCTTTGCTGACCGCCACGCGAGCGTGACGGAGCACTCTCGCTCCGATCATATAGCCTCGATTAATTTCCGCCGCCACCAGCCCTTCGCCGTAATCCGCCGACTCCACATGAGCCAATGCTTCATGATACGTGGGGTCGAACCTCTTGCCGATTGATTCCATCGGTCTGACCTCATAACGCGACAGCACACCCAACAACAGATTGTAGGTCAGCTCCATCCCCTCGCGGAGCGACTTGGCGGCCCCCCCCTCGGCCTCGCAGTTTTCGTTGGCATGTTTCAAAGCGCGGTCGAAATTGTCAACCACTTCCAGCAGATCCAGCAAGAGGCGATCATTGCATGAACGAAGCGCCTCGTCCATCTGTCGATTCAGCCGCTTGCGCGTGTTGTCGACCTCGGCTAGCGCCCGCAGGCGTAAGTCTTCAAGCTCGGCGACCCTGGCCTTGAGAACTTCGATAGGTTCCGGCGCAGGCTTCGATAACGGAGTCAATGGCTCTGACTCCGATGTGTCCTGATCGCCGCCGACTGGAATCTCAGTCACTCGACCGGTCTCAAGTTCTACTTCCGAGTGGGTATGTTTCTTCTTATCCGACATTCTACGTTAGGTCCTTTGGTTTGTCCATTCCCATGAGCAGATCAGTAATTGAGCGGGCGGCATATTCGACAATCGACACCGCCTTGCTGTACGGCAGACGGGTTGGGCCGATTATGCCCACCGTCCCGCAAATGTCGCCCACTTTGTATGACGCCGTCACCAGCGAGCAGTTGATGATCTCGTCAATCGCATGCTCTCGACCGATCGTAATTACGAGCCCTTCCTGCTGCGCCTGATTCAGAAAGTCCGAGAGTACTTTCCCCTCTTCCACCACTTTCAACATCGCTTTGAGACGGTCCCGGTCGGCGAATTCCGGCATGGCCGCCAGATTGTCGGTGCCGGCGTAAATCAAATCATCGGAGCGATCTTCCCGCCAAATGTGATCCTTGGAATCGATTACGATCTTGATGACCCGCCCCTGGCCACTGATATCCGACAATCGCGCCTTGATCGTATCTCTGATCTCCGACAGCGTCAGCCCGCGCAGACGTTCATTAAGCACTATCTCCACTTCCGGAATAGACTGGTCTGTTAGCGATGTCTCCACTTCGAGAATAAGACTGCGCGCCAGGCCCGAGTGAAGCACCACAATCACCATGAGGCGATCCGATGATACCGGAATCAGGCGAAGGTCTTTCAGGATGCCGACTTCGAACCTGGGGGCGATGGTCAGTCCCAGTTGATGCGTAATATCGCCGAGCATGCGGGCGGTTTGACCGAGAATCTCGCGAATGCCCCGACCATCGCTGGCGATCCGTCGACGCATCGCGTTCTTTTCTTCGGGCGAAAGCGGCTCAGGTTTCAGCAGCGAATCGACATAGAAGCGGTAACCGGTGTCTGTTGGAATTCGCCCCGCGGACGTATGTGGCTGCTCCACCAAACCGAGCTCTTCGAGGTCTTGAAGGGTGTTTCGGATAGTCGCCGATGACAGCCCCATCCGGAACTTATTGGCAATCGCCCGCGAGCCCACAGGTCCGGCGGTGGTGATATAGTGATCGATCAGATTAGCGAGAATCTGTCTTTCGCGTTCTGTCAGATTTTCAAATGCCACAACGAGTTCTGCCACGCTTTCGATGACGCTGCCATTATGGCAGTCACACTGTCAGGTCAAATTATATTTAACACCTGCTTTAACGTTCGTCAAGTGAGAAAGATTCCTTGAGCGCCTAGTTCTTGGTCAAATAGATGGTTGTGTCAGGTCCTGTCCTCGGCCCGCCGGAGGCGGGACGAGGATGAGACCTGACACCACTACGACTCACCCTCATCGGTTAGTGTCAGTTCACACGCCCCGATCAAAATCAGGGCGCAGGAACTGACACAACCTTTCCCTGGAAGTTCTTCGTCTCATTACATAGATCAGCGAACAGAGAACAGAGAACCGAACAGAAAAAGGCCGGTCGTCCTAAGACAACCGGCCCCTAATTCCTTGCTATGTGTGGCGACTATTTGTGTTTGCTGCCACCGCTCTGCTGGCCGCCACCCTTACCGCCAGACTTTTCGCCGCCCTGCGATCTTCCGCCGCCGGCGTTGCCGCCGTCGGAACCCTTAGACTTGGAGCTACCGGCAGATGGAGATTCCGGCCGCGATTCCTTCTTGCCGCCCGAATCAGGCGGTCTCGATTCCTTCTTCGGAGTCACCTCAGCCGGTCGCTGCGGTCTTTCCGGCGGTGCCTGTCTCTGGACCGTGGGCGCTTCGGTCTTGCCGGACGATTTCCGTCGCTCGATCACCGGAGCGTTACCACTTGAACCGGAGTTGCCTGATGAACTCTTCCGACCGCTCTTATATTCTCCGGATTGAGTGTTGCCGGATGTCTTCCCCGACTTCCCTTCGACAGTGCGACGTTCCGACGAAGCCGGGTCGTATGAGCCGGGCCCGGCCGACTTGCCCTTCGAAACTTCGTACAACCCGCCGTTGTGCGTACGGGTAGTGCTGCCAACCTTGCCACCCTTCTCGGGAAAGATCGCGGTGGAAGCATCAGTCTCGTAGCCGCGATCGGTCTTCACGATCTTAGTAGAGCCACGGACAAACTTCTTCGGGGCATTATCCATATTGATGTCATTTCCACGAGAGTCACTCGGCTTGTAAGACATCTTACCGGTCTCGCGAAGATTGGTCACGATAGCTTCCTTCCGCCGCTCGAAATCCGGATAGCCATTCTGAAGGGGATTCCGATACCCGACCTCACGCACTTCCTTGTACTTCGATTTCACAGTCGGGCTGGTGTTGATGATCGTCCGATTGAACACCACGGTGTTGTAGTGGGAGACGTGGAAATCATGCTCCCAGCAGTAGCCGTCGTTGTCGTAGATCGTGATCGTGTTCCAGCCACAGGCGATCTGCGGGATGTAGAGCGGTGCGCAACCCCAGTAGAGACCGTTGATGTAGACTGAGGCGCCCCACGGGTAATCGATATAGGCGTTGCCGTACACGGTCCAGCTCGGATACACCGGATGATACACCGGCTGGAAATAGTCCGGTTCCCATTCATTGACATAGACCACCGCGCGATCGTAGGCAAAGCGCTGTCCGCCGTAGTCAACGAAATAGTTGGAGTTTACCCAGTCCATGTAGGAATCGCGGTCCTCATCCTGCTTGACCACCAATTCCGGCCCCTTGTACCAATTCGGGACAGGGAACCGTTCGCGCGACGCAACGACCTGGATGTTTTCGAACCCTTCGGGGCCGCTCACTCGCAGATCGTACTTGTCCTTGTCGCCCGGCAGGCTGTACGTGACGCCGCCGTTGACGAAATTGTCTTCGCCTTCATAGGTCGGGAAAAGCAGGTTGACCCGACCGCGGGTGTCGATCGAGTAGATCGAAACGAACGCGTCGCGACTGGCGCGGAAATAGATGACGATGTTGTCGCCGTCGTAGAATTCGCCGTCGCTGTTGGACGTCCAAACTTCAACGTCGAGATAGCGGTCGACCTGCGCCCGATCGTAATCGGCCTGGTCATAGACCGGGGCGATTGTCTGCGCCGGAGTGACCCCGGCGCCGATACCGAGCATCAGCGCGGCCGCCAGGCTTGTGAGTAAAGTTGTTCGCAACATGACTAATCACTCCTTCTTTGTAGCTACTTTATTAGCTGACCGGCGATAGTCCGCTTCGGTTGCCCAAATTCTTCGGTATGCGACGGGCGAACCGGCGGCGCCAGTTCGAGATTATCTTGTACGCTCTGCCAGGCCCACTGGAAAGCAATCGCTCCAGAGACACTGATCGAGGTGATTCTCACTTTGGCATAGTGGTAGTCGTTGGTCCAGATGACATAGGTATGGCCTGGAATCGCTTCGCAGTAACCAAGGGCCACCCAACCGGAATCCGGAGCCCAACCGATATCTTGCCAATACTTGGTGAACCCGACGTCCTGGATGTCGGTCATATCGTTCGCCGCATTCAGATAGTAGATGCCATTGACGCGATCGGCATAGATGTCCGCGCTACCCGCGCCCCAGTTGACAACCTGCCCCAGGGCCAGACTGAAACTGGCGTGGGTAGAATCAACTTCATACGGATAAATGAGGGCGTTCCCCTCCGGGCGAGGCGTGTCGTAAACACCCTCCGCCGACAGATCCGACTCCTGACCGGCGTTGTCGACCGCCGTCACGGCATACCAGTAAGTCGTTCCATTGACCGCCGTGTTATCGTCATAGCTGTAAAGCAGAAGGTCCAACTTCGAATTGGGTCGAGCCGCAACTGACACTATCGACGCATATCCGTTGATCGAGTCCAGCGACCGGTAAACCCTGTACGAAGCCACATCAGTCTCATAAATGCCGTTCCAGTGGACGACCACAGAATGATCTCCTGTGACGGAATAGACTCCTTGAGGAGCGGCGGGAACCTGGTCCTTTTCGACTAACACGTTCTTGTCGTCGTCGCAACCGATCAAAGGAAGCGCCATCAGCGCCAAGAGAAGCATCGCAGGTCTTTTCATTTGTTTCTCCAACATATTCTTCACTCAACTTTCCGTCACAAGTTAATCAAGGCACCGTGCCAATTCCCCTAACGTTCAAGTGAGTCATAACTATAGGCGAATTCCCCCTGGCTCAAGCACGTTCTTGGTGCACTGTTTTTGTGCGTGAGTGAACAAATAAGCACGAAAATAGAGTCAGTCTCGGGACAACTTGCCCGGGACTGACTCTGGTATAGTCGCCTATTAGAAGGGTCTTACTGGCCCATCGTGAACGGAACTTCGGTGTATCCGGCAGGAACCGCATACACGCCCGCCGGAGCCGGCTTGTCGCTAAACTCGACCAAGCGGGTCTCGGCTGTAATCGGCTGACCCATCATCTTCAGCGTGGTACTGCTCAAAACGACCACACCCTTGACCTTGCTCATTTCCTTGGCCAACGGCTCAGCTCCCGGAATCATACTCATCATTCGGTTGCTGAGATCTGCATACAACTTGTAGTCCACCGCGATATCTTCGGTGGCCCACAGATCCATGTTCATATTCATCATGCCCATGTCGAGCGTAACCAGATATTTCTTGGCCTGCCAGTTCTCAATCTTCTTGGCCTCGGCGGTCGGTTCGACGGTCGCCTTGGATTGAGCCATCATCGACTTCATCATCTCTTTGGCCACTGCAGCCTTGTCAGCATCCTTGCCGCCCTTTTCATCAATAGCCTTGTCGACCATCTCGCTCATGTTCAACGGCATCTTGGAATACTGCTTCTTCTGGTGATTTATCATCAGCACCGAGTTCTCAGCCGGTATGCACACAATCGTCATCGTATCGCCGGCGATGCTGGCAGCGCGATCCGCGCCGATCCACATAACGGTAGTGTCATCCTTGGCCGCGACCTTCTGCCCCATCATCTCGTAAGCCCCCGTGTGTGTGACCTGCTTGAGGAAGCTGTCGGCGAGCGCCGATCCCGCCATTGCGACCATGGCAAGTATCCATACCACCCAAATCAGTCTTAGTACTCCTTGTTCATCTTTCCGGATCTCCTTTCAAGTTCGTTTTCGTTCAGTCGTTTTGTCATGTGCGGTCAGCTCAATCGGAACGGGTCAAATCGTACTCTTTGATCTTGAGACGAAGGGTGTTCCGATGAATTCCGAGCTTTTCCGCGGTCAAACCGATATTCCATTCCAGCCGGTCCAGACAGAACCGGATGTGTTCCTTTTCTACTTCATTGAGAGGGCGGATGCCGCCGGCCTGTGCGGCTGGGGCATTCTCGTGAAGTCCGGCCAGATCAGCGACGGTCAAGGTGTTGGAGCGGGTCAAAATAATAGCGCGCTCGATGATGTTTTCCAATTCGCGAACGTTCCCCGGCCATGAATACGATGTCAACGCCGCGGCCGCCGCCTGGTCTATCCCGCGAATGTCTTTCCCGATCTTGCGGGCGTATTTTTCTATGAATTTTCCCGCCAGGAGCAGAATATCGCCGGTGCGCTCGACCAGAGGCGGCAGGTTAACGTTCACGACATTGAGGCGATAAAACAAATCTTCTCGCAAGATGCCGTCTTTAACCATTTTGTCAACATCACGATTCGTGGCGGCCAGAAGACGGAAATCCAACTTGATTTCGCGTACCGAACCGAGTCGCTCGATACTTCGCTCTTCGAGCACCCGGAGGAGTTTCACCTGCATGGTCAGCGGCATCTCGCCGATTTCGTCGAGAAACAGCGTACCGCCGTCCGCGAGTTCAAACCGTCCCTGACGAGCCCGGTCGGCACCGGTGAAAGCCCCCCGCTCGTATCCGAACAGTTCTGATTCGAGGAGGGTCTCTGGGAAGGCGGCGCAGTTGATGGCCACCAGTCGCTTATTGGCTCGAGGCGAAAGGGCGTGGATCGCCCGCGCCACCAGTTCTTTCCCGGTGCCCGAAGGTCCGGTTATGAGAACGGTCGCATCGCGCGGCGCCACCAACGCGATAATTTCGCGTACTTTTTGAATCGCCGATGACTGGCCGATCAGTTCCGTATCGGGAAAGATGTCTTTCAGCCGTGTACTGAGAACTTGGTTTTCGATCACCAGCCGATTCTGAGCGGCCGCCTTTTCCAATCTCAACAGCAATTCGTCGAGGTCCTGCACCGGTTTCGTCATGTAGTCGAAAGCCCCGGCGCGCATAGCTTCGACCGCCGATTCGACCGATCCAAACGCAGTAAGTACCACTACCTGAATGAACGGATTTATGCCGCGAAGCCGCTGAAGCAGCTCGAGCCCGCTCATGCCGGGCATTTTCATATCGACCACAGCGAGCGGGGCAAAGACCTTCGGATACAAATCCAGCGCCGCCTGGCCGTTTTCGGCCTGGGTTACGGTATAGCCGTTGGTTTCGAGAAATCCGGCCAGTAATTGGCGTTGCGGGACTTCGTCGTCAACCAGCATGATCTTTTCACCGGGCATAGCGGAATCTATCCGTACCCTTGGATCGGGACAACAAAAAAGCCCGCTCGGGCGGGCTTTCGAATATCTGGACCTAAGATCGGGAATTAATCTCCGCCGAAGAAGACTTTGATACCGGCATGGATGTCGAAGATCGAAGTCGTTGTGCCAAACTTCTGATCCCGGCCATAGTACGTGCCGACCACATTCTTCGTGAACGCCGTGTGATAGTTGGCTTCGGCGTAGACACCACCGTAATCGAAGGTGTAGTAGAGAACACCACCGCCTAGTCCCAAAGACAAGGCCGGTTGGTAGGACAACTCGCGAAAGACATCATCGCCAAAGTTGGGGTCATAGGCTTTCGTAGTGAACTTCACGACGTCCAGTCCGACCTGCCCTTTTATATAAGGCAGGAAGTTGGATTCGCCCTGAAAGTACCGTTTGACATAGATCCCGGGGTTGATCATCCGGTGGTGCAGGGTCGACAGCCGCGGCTTCGTCGGTCTTGATACCGTACTGGGCGTACGTAACATTTATTCCGACCACCAGATCAGGGGTCAGAAAATGACCGACATCAAATCCAAAGCTGTGGCCAAACTTCGTGCCCAGCTGCACGGTGCCGGTCTGCGGACGGGTAACGCTCCAATCGACGATACCGCCCATCGGCAGGCTGCCGCCGCCGAAAAGGGAACATTCGAGAAAATCTTTTGCGGATTCTTCGGCTTCCTGTGCTGCAATCGAACCGCCCAAAACGGTTATTGCGAGCACTACCAGGAGCAGGGAGAACATCTTCATTGCCGTAACCTCAAACGCCGTAGGTTTGTCTTTGTATCCCAAAACCTTGTCTACCACCGGTCGATACCAGCGAGCGGAGAAGATAACCTACAGCAAGACGGCTTGTCAACTGCTTATGTCCAGAAGTTTCTGCTTCGTGTGACCAATAGATTCGAGGGCGCCCGGACAAAAAAACAGGTTGTTTTGACCGCGTGTCGTGCCCTAAATTATAAGTTTTGGCAAGAGCGGTAACAGGGTATGAAGGTTCTGATAATCGGCTCCGGCGGGCGCGAGCACGCCCTCGCCTGGAAGCTAAAGCAATCGAAGAAGATTCAGCGGCTGTATTGCGCCCCCGGCAACGCCGGAATGATGCGGATAGCCAAGTGTGTCAACATCAGGGCCGACGATGTCATGCGCCTGGCTGAATTCGCGTCCAGCTCCAAGATCAATCTCACCGTAGTGGGACCGGAACAGCCCCTGGCGCTCGGTCTGGCCGACGAATTCAAGCGCCGCAAACTGAAAGTGTTCGGCCCCGAACGTCTGGGGGCTCGACTCGAATCGAGCAAGGCTTTTGCCAAGGAATTTCTCCAGCGTTATCACATCCCCACGGCAGCTTTCAAAGTTTTCGATAACCTCACCGAAGCGATCGGCTTCTGCAAAAGCCTCGAATATCCCACCGTCATCAAGATTGACGGACTGGCGGCCGGTAAAGGAGTCATGATCGTTCACAATTTCGAGGATGCGGCACGCACGCTCGAAGAAATCTTCGTGGACAAGAAATTCGGCCAGGCCGGCGCGAAAGTCGTAATCGAATCCTGTCTGAAAGGGCAGGAAGTTTCGATTATGATTGTCACCGATGGCAAGACCTATATTCCGCTCCTCCCCAGTCAGGACCACAAGCAGGCCCTTGACGGCGATCGGGGACCGAACACCGGTGGGATGGGTGCCTACTGCCCGGCGGAATTCATCACCGAGAAGACGATGTCTGAGATTACCCAGTTTATTCTGGAGCCGGTCATCAACGGACTGCGCAAGGACAACATTCCGTATCGCGGCGTTCTCTACGCCGGAATCATGCTGACTGAAGCGGGTCCCAAGGTTCTGGAATTCAACTGCCGCTTTGGTGATCCTGAGACCCAGGTTGTACTTCCCTTGCTCAAGACCGACCTATTGGACATTATGAAGGCCACAGTCGACGGCCAGTTGGAGAAACTTCCCAAACCGGAATGGCGTCGGGGTTCCGCCGCCTGTGTGATCATGGCTTCAAAGGGCTACCCCGGCGAGTACACCGCCGGCCAGCGGATTTCCGGGCTTCAGAACGTACGCGAAGACGGCGCCTATATCTTCCACTCCGGCACCCGCAAGGAAGATAACCAGTGGATCACGGCCGGGGGCCGCGTGCTGGGGGTCATGGGCATGGATGTGAATCTCAAGGCCGCTCTGGCCAAGACATATCGAATCGTGAAACGGATTAGATTCGACGGCGTCCATTATCGCAGCGATATCGGATTCCGGGTATTGGGCGAGCAGAAAAGAGAAAATGATGCCTAAAGTCCTGATTCTGTTGGGGTCCAAATCGGACACCGAATATTCCGAACGGGCGTTGCAGCAACTGCAGGCGCTTGGGATCGAGGCGCAGGTGGAGATTTCATCAGCGCACCGTCATCCCGACCGCACTGCTGAACTTGCCCGGGGCGCCGCCTCGGCTGGATTCGAAGTCATTATTGCGATGGCCGGACTGGCCGCCGCCCTGCCTGGAGTGGTTGCGGCGCACTCGAATTTGCCGGTTATAGGCGTCCCCCTCCCGGCCGCCCTCAGCGGCCTGGATGCCCTTCTGGCGACCGTCCAGATGCCTCCCGGTATACCAGTGGCGGCCGTGGCGATAGGCGCCCCCGGAGCGACCAACGCCGCCATCCTGGCCGCCCGGATTCTGGCCCTGAAATACCCTGAAATCAAGATGGCTCTGGAAAAGCACCGGTCGGCCCTCTGAACAGGTTTGGATCAAATAGCGTGGTTAGATTGTACTACAATGTAGGTTTTGAGATAATGAAAGGAACCATGATGTTTCGTCGCGTACCTTACTTCTTCGTCGTATCGGTCGTAATTGCCGTCCTTGTCTTCTCCGGTTTGTGTCAGGCGCAAGCTGACAACGCCACAATGGCCAAGGAATCGTTCAACGAGGGCATTACCCAAATGAAGGCCGGCAAGATGGAGTTGGCCATCTCGATGTTTGCGGCCGCCATCAACAAGGATCCTAATATGATCGATGCCTATCTCAACCTTGGAGCGATCTATTTCCAGACGCAGAAATATGACGAAGCTCTGGAGCAGTTCCGCAAAGTGGTGGAGAAGGACCCGAAGAATGTCGACGGCTTCGCCAACCTGGGACGCGTCCAAAACCAACTGAAGCGGCGGGTCGAAGCTGAAGAGGCGTTCAAGTCGGCTCTGGCTCTAAAGCCGGATGACCAGGAAATCCTCACGGAGCTCGGCAAAGTTCAGTACATCGGCAACAAGTACGCTGATGCCATCACCTCTTTTGAGAAGTGCCATTCCCTCGGCGGCGGCAACGAAGCGACCTACTACTACCTGGGCAAATCTTATCAAAAACAGGAAAAGGAAACCCAGGCCATAGCGGCTCTGGAGAAAGCGCTTACCTTCAACGCCAAGAGCTACAACGCTCAGTTTGCTTTGGGCCAGATATATCTCGGCCAGCAGAAGTTCACGAAAGCTGCCTCCTCGTTCAAAGCAGCCATGCAGGCCGAACCTGACAAATATCAGGCTTCGTACAATTACGCGGTCGCGATGGAATCACAGGCTCCGGATGATTTCGACAACAATATCGCCAACTGGAACGCTTTCATCCGAACCGCCAGGAACAACGCCAAGGCTAAGACCGACGTGGCCACGGCCGAGCAGCATGTGAAAGATCTGCAGGATCGCAAAGCCAAAATGTAGCAACGTCGGGAAGTAAGAAGACCGTTGTCTAATCAAGAAGCCCCGGCTAATCGCCGGGGCTTTTTCAATTACTGCTTCGCCAAATGAAAAACCCCGCAGTGGCAATCCAACTGCGGGGTTTGAGGCACTAAGACCTACAGGGGGTTACTTGTTGTCAAACTCAACGTGCGAAAAATCTTCCCAATCAACGAAGACATCGTCGCCTTTGGTCGGCGTGATTATTATCCCTTTGTTGTCCTCGTCGACATCGTTGGAGCCGCGCAGCCGGAACATCCGCCCGTCCGCGACGGTCACTTCCGAAGATTGGCCGGTGCTCTTTTCAACTTTCTTGACCAGGCCGAACTCAATCTTGAAATCCATGTCTCGGTAGCCGCCGTCGAGCATTTCCCAAGTGTACTCTTCGTCATCATCCCAGCATATGTCACCGGTATACTTCTCGCCCGTCTCAGTAAAGACGGTTCCGTGCAGCCGGCGACCGCCGTCAAAATCCGAATATTTGGGTACGCTCGGTGGAGTCTTCAGATCGAGCTTTTCGAAGTCATCCCAGGCTACAGTCACCTGTCCGAATCCCGGATCGCAGATAGTAATACCCCGGTTGTCGCTGTCGACATCATTGGAACCGCGCAAGACCACCGTATCGCCGGACTTCATGACCAACTCGGCCCCACTGGAACTGTAGCGCGAAATCGACGCCACTTTACTAAACGCAATCTTTCGGCCACGCCTCTGGTCGTCACCATCGAGAATGTCTTCATTGAACAATTCGTCAACATCCCAGCAAACAAACCCGGTATACGATTCTCCACGACGAGCCGTCAACGTGCCATAAAGCCGGTCACCGAAAACCGAAGGTTTGGGAAAGTCCGCGTCACTGAATTCGATCAGCTCGATATCTTCCCAGGAAAATTCGATTTCGCCTTCGTTGGCGTCTTCCAGGACTATTTCACGGATCGAAGAGCCGATATCAGTAGACCCGTTGTAGAACTCGACCTCCCGCCCGCTCTTAAGAGTCAGCAAAGCGCGATCATCGCCGATTGCCTCAAGTGACTTCAGATGTCCAAATCTGATCCCTGACTCCGAAGATGACTCTGACAGAATGTAAGATCCGTCCTGATCCTGATTGATTTTGATGCCGAAGAAGTTGACCGTAGATTTCCGACCGTATTTGCGGCGAGTGGAACGATCATGACTGCTTCGTTCGCGGTCATCACGATCACGGGTACCGTCGAGTATATCCACCCAGGAACCTTCGTTCTTGTCCCAGCGAATGAGTCCTTCAAAAGTCTCCCCGTCGACGGTGTGAATCTTGCCATAAATGCGGCCGGAATTGTCGGCCTTGACCAATGCGGCGCCAAACAGTACCGCGAGGAACCCGATCAACAATACTTTTAGTTTCGCCATCCAACCTCCGACCTTCGTAGCTGTCGTTGAACTTCAATACGAAAAATGAGGGCGGAAGTTTTGTTAGAGTCGGTACTTTTTCAATACGCGACCACACTGGCAGCTATTTAATGAGGATCATCTTGCGAACCAGCGATACGCCCGGGGCCTGAAGGCGATAGAAATAGATGCCCGACGGAGCCTCGCGAACATCGCTTAACCTGGTGTCCCACAACACGGTATGCGTACCGGCGGGGTATATTCCCTGGGCCAGCAGAGCAACTCTTTGCCCGAGAATATTGAATACCTCCACCTGGACTTCGGCCAGACGGGGAACTTGAAAAACAATTGAAGTAGTTGGGTTGAACGGGTTCGGGAAATTCTGTGCGAGCGCAAACGAGGTCGGTAGCTCGACCACCGGATCGGGCTCGACGGCTGTGGCGCCCTCTATTCGCACCTGACCCGGCAACACGGTCGGATGATACCGCACACCGCCCGAATCGACCACTGCCGCAGCCAGATTTACCGCAGAAGCTTCGCCAAGCTCAAAGACTCCCGTGCCGGCCCCGGCAGTCAGATGAAGCCAGACCGGATAACTACCCGGCGCCAGAAGGCTGTCCGTCGGAGAACTTGAAACTACAATCGATGCCAGTCCCTGGGCCGAATCGAGTGTGAGGGCTCCGGTCATGTATGCCGGCAGCCCTGTCCCAAAGCTCACCGAGCTGATCGAGGCCAATTGTGCATTGTATGACAGCGGCAGTTCGACTTGGTGTGTCGAGTTGTGCAGCACCAGAAGCACCGGAAGAGAATCGCTCTCTCCGGGGGCCATGGCGAGATCGGCGACAATAATCGTGTCATTCCCAATCGCCAGATAATCGAGAACAAACGGCAGTGTGACAATCGGGTGATATGCGCCCGGATCGGAGAAGGTCACACTGGATACGTAGCGGCCCGGAGTCAAGCCGGTGCTATCGATCGAGAAATTGACCGTATCGTTATCTATGCCGGTGCTCGGACTCAGAATTAGCCACGAAGCATTGGAAACCGCCGTCCACGCCAGTGACCCTGATCCGGCGTTGCGAACAACGGCATAGGCAGACTCAGCCGCCGGATTCTCAGTAGCTATGAACAGACTGTCCGGGTCAAGCTGGAGATAAGGCCGATTGGCGGCGACATCCACCCTGAGCCATACCGTGGCGTGCGAGTTTGTTGCCCCATCAGCCTGAATTACTATCGAATCGAGCAGCGTCCCCTCGGTGAGAGTCAGCCCGTTGACTGTCATAGTCACAAGAGAGCTATTCGGTCCGCTTGCGGGATCAACCTGCAACCAGTCGATAGCTTCAACTGCCGCCCAGTTCAGCTCTCCCACACCGGGATTCGATATGGTTAGCGTCTGAGAATCTTCATCGTTAATACCGCCGAACACCTGAAAATGAAGCGTGTCTTCGGACAACTGCAATATCGTGGAGGCGACGTTGAGTCGTACCGATACCTGAACCGTCGAATCATTGTTGCTGACATCGTGCAAGGTCAATGTCGCGACATAAGTTCCAAATGGCAGGGTATCAGTGGCAATTGATACGTTGACCGTGGCCGGAGTCACCCCGGAAGACGGGGTAACCTGCAACCAACTTTGCGATCTCAGCACCCGGAAATTGAGCGAATTGTAACCGTAGTGATCGATCTGAAGTTGTTGGGCGGGTGGGAGCGTCCCTCCGACGAGCATGTCGAACTGAAGGGCTGCTGGAGTGGGCACGAGAGTCGGGTCGTTGTACTGCGTGATTGAAGCATATATGTCATAGTTGCCATTGCGCTTGTCAGCCCAGGTGATGTACCTATTGCGGCCGTCGAGGGCGACATCGGCCTGCAGTTGCGCCGAATCAGATTCCGTGTTGGCTTGGAAATTTTCCTCTCGGATAACACCATCGACATCGATCATCTGTCCGACTATGTCGAACAACTCGGCCGCACCCGAGGAATCAGACCAGATGATGGCCACGTTACCTCTGCGGTCGGCGGCGATAGTCGGTTCGCGCTGAGCGCGACGGCTGCCATCCCGGTTGACCATGGCGTCGACCGCCACCGGAGTCATGGTAGTATCGAACTTGCGGGCGTAGATATCGGGATTGGCCGGATAGACGCCGTTGCGCCAGTCGACCCAAACGACCGTGAAGTGCCCCGCGCCGTCACAGGCGACGTCGGGGAAAGCCTGCCGTGACGTACCGGGGTCGGAATTGATCTTTACATTGGTGCCCAGGCGATTAGCCGAGGCGTCAAATCTCTGCACGTAGATATCATCATTGCCGTTACGGCTGTCGTACCAGGTTACCACAAACCAACCTTCTGGAGAAACCGCAACTCTCGGAGCATGCTGCTGGGTCACACCGCCATCGATGTTGACGATAAAATTGGATCCGATACGGGACCCGTCAGCGGCAATCAATTGCCCGTAGATGTCCCAATTCCGGTTGCGATAGTCCGCCCAGACCACTACCCCGTTCCCCCACTGCGAGAGGGCCACATCGGGTGTTTCTTTCAATGAATCGGGTAACTCGACGGTCAGAACGGAGTTGGTCCCGAGCGACGTCAAAGAAGTATCGAGCCGTTGGAGATAGACATCGGGATCGAACGGATAAGTCCCGTTGCGGTAATCCTTCCAAACGACCGAGTACTGACCGCCTAGATCGACTGCTACGGAAGCCTCGGACTGATAGGCGGTGCCGGTGTCGTCGTTTAGACGGCGGTTGACACCGATGGTAGCGCCGAGGGAAGTATATCGTTGAAGAAAGATGTCGGCCGAGCCGGACCGTCGATCCACCCAAACGATGACAAAGTCACCGTCGCCGGAAACGGCGATGCGGGGGTGGTCCTGTTCGACAACCGAGTGATCGTCGTTCACCAGAAAATCGGTCTTGTCCGCCAGGACACTGCCAGCCGCACACAGTACGACCAGGACAACAATAGTTAATAGGCAGTTCTTCGCATAGTTCACGGTCTCCGTGAAGGCAACAAGAATGCCCACCCTTGTGGGGCGGGCACACATTTTGGATATGTCTGGTATGTCGTTGTCAGTTGGGGTCTTGTGAACTCCAGCCGGCAACTTCCCCAGTCTCGGTCCAAACAGCGAAAACCGTTCGAAGGAAACCAGTTCCGCGTGCGGCGGAGTTATTTTCCGCCGCTGCTAACGGATCTTCTTCTTATGACGATCGGCGCGTCTGCGTTTCTTGCGCTTGTGCGTCTTGATCTTTTGACGCTTGCGCTTTTTTCCGCTTGGCATTCAGCCTCCGTGTGGGTTCCTGCCGCTGCTACAGCGACAGCTTAGTAATCATGTTCTTAAATTCATTGGAGGGCTTGAACACCGGCACCTTGCGATCAGGGACTGGAACAACGTCTCCCGTACGGGGATTACGAGCTTTCCTGGCCTTGCGCAACTTGATCTTAAAAGTGCCAAAACCACGGATCTCAATATTGTGCCCAGCCTCCACCGACTTCTTCACTGTCTCCAGAAAAGAATCGACTACAACGGCCACGTCGGTTCGGGTGAGCCCCGTGCGTTCGGCTACCTTCTCGACTAAATCGGCTTTGGTCACAGCTTATTCCCTCTCAAGTCTCTCTATGTTCAACAGCTCTCTTTTATCCTCTTTCAACGACGGCCACACACAACTGACCGTCGAGCAACCCCAGGGTTAAGCCCTTGGGACGTGGGAAGATAATAAAATCAATCAGTAAGCCAAGTGAAAATTTCGACTCCGGCTCACTTTTTTTGTCCATTTACTTGTAAATATACTCCAGTCGGGGACCGACTGAAGCACCCTGGACCTGCTGGCCGATATCACCCAGGACCCCTGAAAGGAGGTCTGAGAGGTAACTTCGGCGCTTTTCCCGGGGGCGGACAACGTCCGGTTCGTCGCCCAGGCCGGCCATGTTCCCGGCCATCCGGACAGCGTCGCTCAGACCACCCAGACTGTCCACCAGACCGAGATTATGGGCCTGTAGGCCCGTATAAATTGACCCGTCCGCGACCGCGTAGACGTCTTCCCGCTCCATCCCCCGGCCCTCGACTACCGCCTCGACAAACTGCTCGTAGCTGTCAGCCACGACCGACTGAAGCATCAGTTTTTCGTCCTCGGTCATATCCCGGGAGTAGTTGCCAACGTCCTTGAACTCGCCCGATTTGACCGTTTCGGTGCCGATTCCGATCTTGTCGAAAACCCCGGCGAAGGTATGAAACGAGATAATGACACCTATCGAGCCGGTGACCGTTCCAGGGTTGGCTACGATCCGATCGGCGGCGCAGGAGATATAATATCCTCCCGATGCGGCCACTTCGGCCATAGAAACTATCACCGGTTTCTTATCGCGAACGCGGATTATTTCGTCATGGATTTCCTGCGAAATGGCCGTGCCGCCACCCGGGGAATTGACATGAAGTACGATGGCCTTGATAGACTTGGTATCGCGCCATCGCTCCAGGGTTTCGATTACCGGACGCCCGGAGGATTCATCGATAACACCGTACATCGGGACAATGCCCACCGAACCGCCGAGCGACCCCAGAGTCACATCGCCGTCGGACATCAACGCCCCCGTAAACATCAGCGCCACCATCCCGAAAACCATCAGAAACGCGGCGCCAATAATCACTCCAATTACGACATCTCGCCTGCGAGCCATCCTATGCTCCTGTCACTGCGGTTGAATTTTGAGTATCTGGCCTACCTGCAGATTGTCCGGATCGTCCAATTCGTTAAGTGATAGAATAGTAGAGATCGAAATCCCGAACTGCTTGGCGATCCCCGCCAGGCTGTCACCTTGCTGGACCGTATATATGACATAGTCGATAGCGCTTGACGTCTCCGTCCCCACCTGCAGCACCTGTCCGGGGTAAATGCGTCCGGTGCGACCCAGGTTGTTCAAGCGGCGAAGATTGGCCGTGGTAGTACCGTACTTGCGGGCGATCTCCCACAGCGAGTCGCCAACGCGAACTTTGTGGCTTTTCGTCCCGGTCGAGCCCATTACCACTTGTGGCGTTGAGGCCGCTGCCGATTTTTCGGCGGCATAGCTGGGAGAAGTGGGCGGCTGGTTGAGTTGCTTGAAATTGGAGGCGTCAGCCGGAATCTTGAGCCTCTGACCGACATACAGGCGTCCGCCGCGCTCGATGTAGTTCACCCGACGGAGAGCGTCAACCGAAGTACCAAAGGCCCGGGCGATATCCCACATGGTGTCGCCCTGGCGAACCGTGTAGACCGATCCTTCGGCCGCATATTCCCGTTTCTTGGTGCCGCCCTGCCACCCCTTTTCCCCGTCAAGGGGTACCGGAACAATCAGGGTTTTCCCGGCGATGATTGTCGCTCTGGAACTCAGGTGGTTTGATTCCAAAATAGCGTACTGCGATACGCCATACTTTGAAGCGATCGTACCGATAGTCTCGCCCTTGCGAATAGTATGGGTCACCCAACTTGTCTCTTGCGGTGTCGGCATTGATTCATAGGCCGCCGCAAATGACTCTTTGCTGCCGTGCGGCAGTTTCAGGCGATACCCTTTATCTCCCGGAGGGGTATAGTCGCGGAGTAGTTCCGGATTGTATTCTTTGAGCTCATCGACCGAGCATCCCACGGCCGCAGCCGCATCCTTCAGGCTGACACAATGATCGATCGTGACTTCATCCCATTTCATCTCCGGCTCGTAAACAACTTCTGTGAAGCCGTAGCGTTCAGGGTCCTTGGCAATGATGGCCGCCGCATAGATCAACGGAACGTAGTCCATCGTCTGACGGCGCAGACGCATCTTCCAGAAATCGTCTGTCCCCTGCTTCTTGATGGTGCCCTTCACTCTTCCGGGTCCACCGTTGTAGGCCGCCATAGCCAGTTCCCAATCGCCGAACTGCTTATACAAGTCCTTTAGAAAACGAGCGGCGGCATCGGTGGCCTTGATCGGGTCACGACGCTCGTCAATCCACCAATCGCGGTCGAGACCGTAGAGCCGTCCGGTGGACGCAATAAACTGCCAGAGACCCGAGGCACGCGCCCAGGAATACGCCTTCGGGTTGAACCCGGATTCCACAAGACAAAGGTATATCAAATCCTGCGGCAGGCCATGTCGGGCCAGGGTCTCTCTGAAAAGCGATTCGTATTTGTGTTTCCGCCCGAGGTAGCGGTAGAAAGCGTCGCGGGCCACGGTCTGGAAGTAGACGATCGAGCTCTTGACCCGGTCGTTCATTTTGATCGGAAGATCGTACGTAATGTTCATCTCCTGTTTGCCGGAGACAAACAGAGTGTCTTTCTGAAGACGGTCTTCCAGGTCGGCAAATCGTTCCACCAGCACCGACGGGGTCTCATCGCCTTCGAGCTGACCCAGCGAGCGAAGAGTCAAACGATAGTCTGAGATGATATTGTCGAGCAGGGTATTGTACTTGGCGGCTTCGGGAGTTAACACCGTATCGGACTCAATATCCAAGCCGGCCATGATCTTGATCGATTTCTCGAAATAGTATTGGGCCTCTTCCCAGTTGGCCTCACGATTGGCCAATACACCCATCGAGTGATACTCCTCGGCCAAACCGAGCATACGCCAGGCGGCGTCGTCAACAGCCGACGCGGAGTCTTCATTGTCCACTCCGGCGTAGAATATCGGCTGCGAAGATTGACTTTGGTCTGTAGTACCGAAGAGCCAGCTAAAGCGGCCGAGAGTACTCTCGTCCTCGCCGGGTCCGGCCATTCTGGGAGATAGCACGTCGGGTGACTCGCCCCGGGGAGTTCTGGCGCTGTCTAATATGACCGGCACGAGGCTGTCAACCAGGGGCTGCTCCGTCACCCGAACCGTATCGTCCGTGTCAGGGGCAGCCAGGGTGTCAGAAGAGGTCTGATCGTCGGAAGCGACCGACCACTCCAACTCGGGGGCCCGGAGCGTCTTGGAGCCGCCGCAAGAGACGACTGTAAGCGCCAGTAATGAGATCCCTACCAGGCAAAAACGAGGAGACAAAAAACGAGTAAACAACGGCATCCGTTCCTTTCCGGACAAATGTTTCCGGGGGCTCTTCTTCCTTAATATCGTCCGTCCGGCCGTCCGCTTTAGGGGCAAACCGGCTAAGTGCTTGGCATATAACAAACAGCAAATCCTACTGTCAAGTCCTAACCCCCTTTTTTTGACCTTCAGAGAGGTCTTTCTCCAGGGCGGCGACCAGAAGCTCCAAATTGAAGTAGACCTGCCCGTCAATCTGATGACGAAACCAGGTCATCTGGCGTTTGGCGTAGCGACGGCTATTCTGCTTCAGCATGTCAACTGCTTCTTCGAGAGTACATTTGCCTTCACGGTAATCGAGAAATTCCTCGTACCCGATCACGTTGGCCCGGCGCAAAGCAGCGCCAAGACCGCGAGCGAGAAGACCGTCGATTTCTTCCAGAAGACCCTGCTCCAACATTCGACCTACCCGACCGTTGATCGCTTCATAGAGAGCTTCCCGATCCGGCATAAGACAATAGAACGCGTAATCGTACTCACTCTTCTTGTACGCCCCGGAAGCGAGAAGTTTCGATTTGGGCTGACCGGTCAGACGGAATATCTCCAGCGCTCGAATGACCCGCACCCGGTTGTGCGGATGAGTACGAGCCGCTTCTTCCGGATCGATCTCGCTCATCCGCCGATACATTTCTTCCGGCCCAAGCTCGATCAGTTGTCTTTCCAATTCTTCACGGATTTCCGAAGCGTCTCGCTCGATCTCGACGACCCCTTCAGTCAGTGCCTTCAGATACAATCCGGTACCCCCAACAATCAGGGGGAGGTGACCGGATTTGATTATCTGAGTGATTGTGCGATCAGCGTCTTCGAGAAAGCGAAAGGCCGAGTACCTCTCCCCCGGCTCGATCAAATCAATCAGATGAAAACGAACCTGTGCCTGTTCTTCCGCGGTCGGCTTGGCCGTCCCGATATTTAGATACTTGATGATCTGGCGCGAGTCGGCCGAGACTATTTCAATCGGGAATGTCCTCGCCAGCGCCAGCGCGGCTGCGGTCTTACCGGAGCCGGTCGGTCCGCAAATAACGGGGATGCACAGCGTATCAGCCACGGCCAAACTGCTTGTCGAGGTATTCGCGGGACAGCCTGATGAAAGTCGGCCGCCCATGCGGACAGGAATACCGGTTTTCGCACTTGAGTAGCCGCTCCACCAAACCAACAACTTCCCGATCGGTTAATCGGTCGCCGGACATGACGGCAGAGCGACACGCCACCGACTGAGCCACGGCCTTCTTAAGATCGTAGCCCGATTTCTTCAGCGAGGCGATATCGTCCATTACGGCCCGAAAGGCTTTCTCTGGTGATCGCCGCGACAGAATCGCGGGGACCGCTTCGATGCGAACCGTATTGCCACCAAAAAGCTCGACCGTAAATCCAGCTTTCGCCAGAACCTCGTGAGCTTCATCGAACAAACCCATCTGCTCGGCACCCAGTTCAATTTGGACCGGAAGCAACAACTGCTGTCCGACCGAACCTTGAGCATCCATGAGGCGCATTGTTTCTTCAAACAAAACCCGTTCATGGGCAGTGTGCTGATCAAGGATGTACAGTTCGTGTCCTACCTGAAAAAGCAGATACAGGTCGTCGAATCGTCCAATGAAACGGATATCAGTGGCCTCGCGTGAAGTTTCTGGGACTGATGCCTCCTCAGAAACGATTTCTCCAGTGGAAACGTCGACGCGCACTACAGATGACGTCACCGGCGTCGAAACGGGCGGAGTCGTGCGATAGAGTTCGCCAAGGAAATGCGTTCGCCCTGAATCGCCCGATGTAATACCGGGAATTGTACCACGGCTTTGTAGTTCAGGAGGCACCGCCCAATTTGATTGCGATGGTCGCGTTTGATGTTCATCGGGAACCTGCAGATGCGGAATCACGCCTTCCTGGCGAAGCGCCCCTTTCACCAGACGGTAAACCGCGTCATAGACTTCGCGTTCGCGGGACAGGCGCACTTCCGTCTTGGCCGGGTGAACGTTAACGTCAACTTCGGTCGGATCAACTTCAAGTAACAAAGCCCCAATCGGGAAATTGCCCTTGGGAAGCAGTTCCCCATATCCTGCAGCAAAGGCGTGGGCGAGTGACGGGGACTGGATGTATCGCCCGTTGATGAATATAAACTGACCGTTTCTGTTGGACTGAGCGAGTCCGGGGGCGCCGACATAGCCGATGATTTTGACCGGGCCAACTTCGCCGCTGATTTCAACGAATTCCTTCCCCGGCGCCAGAAGCGCGGGTACCCGTTCTTTCAGACCGAGTCCCGACGGGAGCGCGAATATCTGCCTTCCATTCAGGTTATAGGTGAAACCGACCTGATAGCGTCCCATAGCGAGCGCCATCGCGATACGGGTGACATGGCGTGCCTCGGTCGTTTCTGCTTTAAGAAATTTGCGACGAGCCGGGGTGTTGAAGAATAGATTCTCGACTTCGACCACGGTCCCGACCTGGGTGGCCGACGGCTTCTTGCTTTGAAGCACGCCGCCTTCGAAAATGATCTCGGTTCCCGAGTCCTTTTCGCGCGGTCGCGACACCATGCGCATGCGTGAAACTGAGGCTATCGACGGCAAAGCCTCGCCGCGAAAACCGTACGACTCGATTCGGTCGAGATCATTGAACTCGGATATTTTCGAAGTCGCATGACGCGAGAAAGCGATCTCGACCTGTTCCTCGTCGATACCGCAGCCGTTATCGACAATCTTAATCAGACGGGTGCCAGATTTTTCTATGATGATTTCGATCCGGGTGGAACCGGCGTCGAGAGCATTCTCAACCAGTTCTTTGACTACCGAAGCCGGCCGCTCGACTACTTCACCGGCAGCGATCTTGTTGATCAGCCGCTCCGGGAGGGGGCGAATCCAGGGACGGTTATCGCGGGTCGGGCTCACGATAGTTCATCCTTCAGTCGGCGCAGCAGTTCAAAGGCGTCGAGCGGACTCAGGTGTTCCAGATCAATTTGCCGAATTTGTTCTTCGATTTTCGACGTAGGTGCCTCGAACAAAGTCGTCTGTACTTTTTCTTTGTAGAGCCCTTTGCCCA
Source organism: uncultured candidate division Zixibacteria bacterium (assembly GCA_963735035.1). Classification (GTDB taxonomy): domain Bacteria; phylum Zixibacteria; class MSB-5A5; order GN15; family FEB-12; genus JAGGTI01. The sequence goes on along the minus strand of CAVTJJ010000004.1, from coordinate 1,563,259 downwards.
ACTCGCTCTGGGTGAACTTGCCCGATTCGAGCAATCTCAGAATCTGTTTGGCGCGGCTGATTGTCGCACGCGGCAGACCGGCAAGACGGGCCACTTCAATGCCGTAGGAATCATCGCAGCCACCGGGAACGATCTTATGCAGAAATACGACCGTATCTTCGCGGCGCTTGACCGCCACCTGAAAATTGTGTACCCGCTCGTACAGAGAGGCCATCCCAGTGAGTTCATGATAATGAGTGGCGAACACGGTGCGGCAGTGGCATTCATCGTTGAGTCGCTCGACGACTGACCAGGCGACCGAGAGGCCGTCGAATGTAGACGTTCCCCGACCAACTTCGTCCAGGAGCACCAGCGACCGTTCAGTGGCATTGTTCAGAATGTTGGCTGTCTCTACCATTTCGACCAGGAAGGTGGACTGACCGCCTGCCAGGTTATCGAGCGCACCGACGCGCGTAAACACGCGGTCGACCAATCCGATCTCGGCCGAATCGGCTGGAACATAGGAACCGATCTGGGCGAGAATTACAATCAACCCCATTTGCCGAAGATAGGTTGATTTGCCCGACATGTTGGGACCGGTCAGGACGATGATCTGACAGCCTTCAGTCGAGAGGCTGAGGTCGTTGGCTACAAACGAACCGGACGGCAGCACCGACTCCACCACCGGATGACGGCCATTAACTATGTTCAGTCGAGTGTCTTCGAATATCGTCGGACGACAGAAACCCTGGGCGGCCGCAAGCTCGGCCAATGACGCGGTCAGGTCTACTTCGGCGGTCAAATCGGCGGTCGACTGCAAGTCACCGATATTTTGATTCAAGCGAGCGATTAATTCCTCGAACAATTCAGCTTCGAGCTTGAATATCTTCTCTTCGGCGGCGAGGATCAGTTCTTCTTTCTCTTTCAGTTCCGGGGTGATGTATCGCTCGGCATTGACAAGCGTTTGCTTGCGGATGTAATGCTGAGGCACCTGTTCCCGATTGGCGTTGGTTATCTCGAGGTAATAGCCAAAGACCTTGTTGAATCCGACTTTCAGACTAGTGATTCCGGTGCGGCTTCGCTCGGCCTGCTGCAGAGAGCCGATATATTCGCGTGCAGCGCGAATCGAATCGTTCAATTCGTCGAGGCGCGAGGAGTGACCACGCTTGAATATGCCACCCTTGTTCGTTACTAACGGAGGTTCTTCGACCAGGGCCCGATCGAGCAGATCGATCAGCACGGAATTGTCCGGGAAGACGTTCTTCAGGCGCGCAAGCAGATCACTCTTAGCACCTTCCAGCATTTTGCAAAGTTCCCGCGCCACTTGCAGCGCCTGCCCCAGTGAGGCGGCCTGTCTGGGCTGGAGCTTGCCTATGCCAACCCGCCCGGCCAGTTTCTCGAGATCCGGCGCCGCTTTGAGCGTCTCGCGGATTCGGGCGCAAAGATCGCGGTTGCGGACGAGTTCATCGACACCGCTAAGGCGAAGATCGATCCGGGCCTTGTCTTTGAAAGGTCGTATCAGGGCGGCGCGAAGACGGCGTGTGCCGGCGGCCGTTTGACAGCGGTTGACGACTGAGAACAGCGTATTCTCTTCGGATGCGCCGGCGACACTCCGCACCAGTTCCAGATTGCGCACTGACGCGTAATCCAGAAGCATGTGATCCGAGTCGGCGATCCGGGTTAGGCGGGTAATGTGCGACAGACGGTCGCGGTGATTCTCCCGTAGGTAGCGGAACACCGCTCCAGCCGCAATCACTGCCAGACGGCTCTCCCCGACACCGAAACCGTCGAGTGTGCTGGTCCCAAAATGAGCATTCAATTCGCGGCAGGCAGTCTTGTAATCGAAATTCCATTCTTCGTATTCCGACAATCGCCGCTCACTCCGTGCGAACCCGTGCAATAAATCGATCAATGCTTCGGGTGAACCGGTAGGATAGATGACTTCGGTCGGTTCCATAACGCGAAGCTTTTCGAGCAGCGGTGTGACGGGGCCTTCGTCGACCAGGAACGATCCGGTGTTCATGTCGAGCAGCGCCATACCAACCTGACGACTGGAGTCGGCACAAACCGCGGCCAGACTGGTCTCGTAAGCGACGGCGTCGGGGGAATCTATCGTAGCCGTGCCGGGCGTAAGAACCTCGACCACTTCCCGCTTCACAATCCCGCGCGCCATCTTGGGATCTTCCACCTGCTCGACCACCACAACCTTGTGTCCTTTGGCCAGCAATCGGGCGAGATACCGGTCAGCCGCGTGATACGGCACACCGGCGAGAGGGGTGCGTTCCCCCTTCCCGTGGGAACGCGAAGTCAGGGCGATACCGAGAATCGGCGCCGCCATGACAGCATCATCGCCGAACATCTCATAGAAATCCCCCATGCGGAAGAACAGGATCTTGTCGGGATGTTGCTCTTTGATAGCGTGGTATTGTCGCATCAACGGCGAGAAGCCGTCCTGAGCATCCGGCGGGTGACTCATCGCGCCACAACCTGAAACGTTTCGTGCTGCGAAGCTTCCAACTTTACCTTGAAAGCCACGGCGTCGTTATAGTTCCGGAAATGCCCCACATAGACGACCCGATAGTCTTTGCCTGAGATGCGCTTCGATTCGATGTCGACCTTTTGTTCGAGACTCTTGAATTTGTCCGCCTGACGTCGGGCGTTTTCCATTTCCGAGAAGACGCCTACTTTGACCGAGTAGTAGGTGTTGGTCACACGGTCGGCCCGGCTGTCGACACTGGGACGATCCGGTATATTGCCGAGCCCCGCCGTAAGTTGATCCAACCCGACCGCCGACGGATACGCTTCTCGAAGCATGTTGTAGTAGAAAATCGCATCGTCGGCGTGAGCCTTCGACACCGCCTGCATCCCGAGCAGGTACAACGCCTGCGGGACGCCCGGACCTTTACGTGAACGGGAGAGTTGCCGGACGGTCTCGGCGGCGCCAATCTGTTTCCCATTGCCTTCGAGAATGCGCGCTTTGTCGATCAAGCCCCACTGCTGGGCATCCAAACCGCTGTTGTCCGACAAGTACCGGTCGCATTGTTTCAAAGCAGCGTCGTAAGCCTTCGTCTTCTCCGCGGATAGCACTGACAGACGAATCATCTGGGATCGATACGTCCCCTTCGCCCAGGTCGAGAGATAACCATTTGCCAATTCACCCAGCCGGGTGTAATTGCCGCAAACGAAGTAATACTGGGCCAGACGATAGGTGATATCTTCGAGGTAGATCGATTTGACCGGCGCGGTACGAGCGGCTTCCATCAGTCGAGCTGCCTCGTCGCCGTTGGTCTCAAGCAACCCTTGAAAAAAGAGAACGTTTCCGTCGCGCACCCCGGCGCTGGTATGTTGGGAAAGTGAATCGCGGGCCTCGTCCAGTCGCCCCCGTTGAATAAGAGAATAGACGCTCTCAGACCTGGCGAGACTGCCCAGAGTCACTGCCAAAAATGTCGCTAAGACAATCCTTCGCCACATGACCTATCGATTAGTTCTGGCGGCTCGGCTCAAACCCCATGGACAACCGATTCCGAAGGGCCGGAGGCGGGTCGGCGAGCCAGTTGTTCGCGCCGTCTTTCCAAGTTCTTGATCAAGTTGCCGATCTTGCCGTAGTCGCGACGTTCCAGACTGACCCGGATCAGATCAAGCAGAGCGCCGCTGTCGTCGGCGTTGTCGTCGAGAATCTTCTCCCACATTTCGACGGCCAATTCGAGATCGCCTTTGTTCTCGTAGAATTCGGCCAGAGCCCGACGCGCCTCGAAATTCTTGGGAGAGTGCTCCAGGATTTGCTCACACAGCGATGGAAGTTCACCGAAACGACCCAGTTCGAACAGCGTCCGTTTGAGCCGATCGATCACCAGATGCCCCTGATCTGGCACGGCCGTTATGAGCTTGTTCCAGAAAGTAACGGCGTCTTCGAAACGTTTTTCCTCACAATAGGAATCGCCGATAGCCAGATAAGCGCCGACATGCGCCGGGTCAAGGCCAAGCGCTTCCTTGTAGGCGATCCTGGCCTTGTGATATTCACGTTGACGAAACAACTGTTCACCGTGCTGGAACTTGTAACGGGCGAGCGGTTTTTTCGACTTGGTACCTTCGAGTTTGACTATCGTCGCAGCCGTATCGTAGGCGGTCTCCCACTGCTGGGCTTTCTCCTGAAGAGATAGCAATCGCGTGTGGGCCCAATGATCCTCGGAGTTGATTTCGATCTGCTCTTTCAACGCGGTTTCAGCGGTGGTGAGATCATTCAGAGCCAGACAGTCGGCGGCGATCTCTTTTAGGATCGCCGATCGTTCCGGCTTGCCCAACCCCGGACGCAGGGTCAGGTCTTTGTGAACCTGGAAAGCCCGCTGAGGTTGGTTGTTTTCGCGGAGAATCCGACCCAATCGAAGATAAGCGTCCAGGTTGCTGCCGTCCTCGGCTACCACCTGACGGAGCTTGCTGAAAGCGGCCTCCTGGCGTTCATCCAGCAGGTCGCGCAAGGCGTCCTGATAAAGGGTCGGCTCCGGCACTTTGCTCCGACCGGCAAACCGCTCATACACCAGATATACTGCCAGCACGATCAAGAGCAGCAGCAGAAACTCGAACATGTACTCAACCATCATGGCTATTTCTCCGCGAACGGAGACTCCCGTTCATCTCTAAGACGGTCGACGCCCTTGAGCAGATCCGCTGATTCATCGATGGGTCGATTTCGCAAAATAGCAACCTCCGCCTCAAGCGCCTTGATCCGCTTTCGGGCGGCGTGGGTCTCGATGGATGATTTTATGAAGATCGAGACAAACAGCACCAGGCACATCATGGCACCCGCGACAAACGACCAAAACACTATGGTGATCAGAGGGACATCGACATAATTGGGAAGAAGCGGTTGCAGATGTACGGCCACCTTTTGGTCGGCTCCGGTGTTGTTGAAAGCAAACGCCACCACCAACAAAAGAAGCAGCAGTATCAGAATTGTCCTAATAATCCACATATGACCTCCTGGCAACCGCTGGACTTTACCCGGAACCGTCCGTGCGCCGGGGCTCCGGATTCAGATTCGAATCCGGCCTAGCCTTCCTCCTGCTGCTGGATCTTCAGGCTCTCGATCATGGGCATGACCTCGCTCAGGACGGGATCAAAGAACTCCCATTCGGTCCGGACGTAGAACAGCACTATGTTCTGGCCGACTTTGACCGCGGCGATAGCGCCTCCAAAGCTGCGGCTCACCTTCTTATAGGTAGAGGAACCGGTCGACGTCTCGATGTCCTTCTTGTAGTTGGCCCGGACTTTCCACATCAGCGCTGACTGGCCGGCGATATCCATTCGAGTACGCTGCAACGGAATCAGATCCGGCTCGGCGAGGATTTCGAATTCCTTATAGATGGCATTCTTCTGGCCCGATTTGAAAGTCTGCGAGGCCAGCGAATCAATGAAAGCGTGCGGACCAAGCGTGGTCGTGTCTACGTACAAGATCACCAGTGGAATCTGAGTGTAGTCCGGAGCGTTGGTGTAGTCAGACGGGACACTGTAATTACGCTGTAAGAGAGTGAGCCTGACCTTCGCACCCTCTTTGCCAATCTTTGGCTTCCAGTTCTGGTGGAGCTTGATTTCTAATCCGTATTCGCTGTCCTTGAACAAATCGCCGGCAATTTCGCCGACCTTCTTTTCCTTCCGGCGAGCCTCAACCATCGGTGCGGCCATAAGCAATAAGAGGCCGCAAATGAGCATTCTCTTCATAAATAGACCCCGTGTAAGTAAAATCGTCTCATCAGACTAACTGTAAGCTCTTATACACATATTAGTCAAGGATTTATTCCCTCTGATGTGGGTTCGGAGACAATCCCGCAGACGTTTGACATATCAGTCCGGCCAGGCACCGGGACCGACGGGTCTTTTCGCCTATAAGCCCATGAAGTTTATCGCGTTATGGGGCCGGCCCGATCAGCGCTCGAAACCGATCCGCTGTTTCGTAGTGCTGCGAATGTAGTCACTGACCGGCATGAACGAGAAATCTGACAGAAGCCGATCTAATTTCGCTTCCAGAGTCGCCGTAGAGCCGTAAGTTCTCAGTCGTTGCACCGGCGAAAGACCTGACACGGGCGGCGGGTCAGGATCGACTTCCCACGGGTGAACGTAGACCATAACCGGCATACCCGTCTTGTTCACCTTGCGGATCATCATACGGCTGTACCAGTAGGGCGAATGGCGCAAGTAACCGCCGCCGCCGATGGGAAAGTTCTGGCGCCAGAGGCGCACGGTCGAGGCGGGCGCTTCGTAGAGGAAACGGTCGCCGGAGAAAGCCATCCGGAAGAGCTTGCGCGGTCCCTCAGGCATGCCGTACAGATCGTGCTTTATCGGGAAGATCGAGCTGTCGTACTCGAATCCAAGGTCCGATAGAATCTCGAACGCCCACGGCACCTTCTCGGACAATGACCAGCTCGGGGCTCGATATCCGACCGGTCGCGCACCTGATGATTCAATAATAGCATTGACGGCGCGGCGGGTATCCAGACGGAACTCATCCGGAGTCATCTTGTCAACCATCCGATGCGCGTAGCTGTGGCAGGCGATTTCGTGACCCTGCTCAGCGATGCGTGCGATCAGAGCCGGGAATCGCTCGGCACACCATCCGAGAACGAACCAGGTCGCCCTGACGTCGTGGTGGGCAAACAGGCGGAGCAACCTCGTACAGTTGCGCTGAAGTGTCGATTGCAGGGAGGGCCAGTCATCGGGCGAGAACCGATTGGCCAAAGCCTCGACAACAAACCATTCCTCAAGATCGACTGTCAGCAGATTGGGCTGCATGAATAGATTCCCGTATCGATCTAGTTGAGTGACCGCTTCTTTTCCTGCGACTCACCGGGGAGACGATTATTTTCCGAAGAATGCGTTCCGTCGCGATGACGCCCGGGACCGCGCGATTCGCCGTCTTGAGGATTTTGGCTATAGTTGTAATGGTAGTGAGTGTAATCATAGTAATACGGAAGGCTGTTCCTCGAGTTGTTAAGCACCACCCCCAGGATATTCGCCCGGTTGCTGGTCATGATCTCGACCGCCCGGAGCGCCACCTCGCGCGCCGTCTCACCGGCCTTGACGACCAGTATGACGCCATCCACAAAATGCGCCAGAAGCATCGGATCCGACACCGGGATGACCGGCGGCGAGTCGATCACTACCAGATCGTAATAGAATTTCAATTCACGAAACAGAGCATCGAGCGCCCCGGTATTGAACAGCTCGCTCGGTTGCGGCGTCGCCTTGCCCGCCGTAATCAAATCCAGATTCTCAATCGAGGTCTTCCTGATGACGTCTTTGTACGAAACGCCATCACCGATCACATCCACCAGTCCGGGGTGACGCTCCGTCTGAAACATCCGGTGAATAGCGGGGCGCCGGACATCGCAATCGATCAATATAGTCCGCTGGCCTTTACGCGCAGCCGTGATGGACAAAAGCGATGAAATGGTCGATTTCCCTTCACCCGTCACCGACGAGGTGATCAAAATGGCCTTAAGCTCGCCCTTGGCTTCCATCCGCTTCAGGTTCTGAAGCAGACGACGGTATTCGGTCGCCAGAGGTGACTCGAGAGTGAAGTAATCGGTAATTGGAGCACTGGGACGGGCCATGCTAAGTCTAACCTTTCTTGTCCAGAATTGCGAAGGTGCGTTCGATGGCTTCACCGGTCGTTCCGGCTGATTCCAGAGCGTCGGCAACAAAGGACGCATCGGGGTACGTCTCGATGATCCGGCGGCACTCGTCGATTGCCTGCGCCCACTGCCAGCGCGCCTGTTCCATATAGCACCGGGCCAGCTCGATGTGCAAATCCAGGTAGTCGGGATGTTGTGCAATTTGCATTTGCAGCGTTCGAATCTGCTCGACCAACACCTCAGTCGTCCAGGCATCGCGCGGCGTCATCATCCGTTGGTTATTCGCTATGAATTCGAGGCGACGGACTTCACGGCGGGCTTCGCGCACCCGCTTGAAGGCACTCAGAGCGCCGGTGTAATCATAAGAAGCAAGCGACGTGAGGCCGTCCCGGAACCAGGTATGATTCTCCAGGTCGGGATAAATCAGGGCGGCTTTGCGGAAATGGTCGGAGATGCGGCCCACGAGGTCGCGCCGATGCTCCGGATCACTGCTCCGGGAAGCTTCCAACAGCCGGGCCAGGCCAAGATTGAAATAAGCCTCACCGTAATACATGTTGATCGAAATGGCGGTTTCAAACTCGGCGATAGCCTCGGAAATGGCTCCGGCCGAGAGCAGCGCCTCACCCAGATTATTGCGGTAGTCTGCATACCCCGGGCGATACTTGACGGCCTCGGCGGCGGAATTGACCGCTTCGACATTCTGTCCCAGAGCCTGATAGGTGAGTCCCCGAAGAAAGTGCGCCTGATGATAGCTCGGATCGGTTCGAATCACCCCCACGAGCAGGTCGGCCGCCTCGTGGTAGAACCGGCGATAATAGAACGCGGTGGCCAATCGATACATTGACTGAGCGTCACCCTGAAGTGAGACTTCCTGATAGGCCTGAAGAATCGCTTCCAACTCATACCGCCGCTCACCGTGGGTAGTTTTGACCAGATCCAGCAGCGCCTCGCCGGACAGCGGCTCCGGGTGCGGCTGCTTATAGGTGTCCGCCTTGATGCCGTCAACAAATACGGTCGTACAGACAGACCCGTGCTCGACGTCATTAGTCGTCTGAACCAGGTATTCGCGATCTTTCTCGCGCAACTTGCTGCTGAGTCGGTAGTTTTCCATAATCGTCATCTGGCGCGGGCCGGAAAGTCACAGGCCTTAAACACGCCATAGCCCCGGAAGTGCCACCCATCAGTTGCGGGTCTGAATCCGATCATAAAGCAGATAGGCGGTCGACAGAGCCGTCATGAGAGTGGCGATCTGACCCAGCCTCGTGTCGAGAAAGCCGGGACGTACGGCCGGGACTATCACGAGGTCTTCCTTCTGCATGATATATCGGGCGGGACGACCCTCGGATACATATTTGTCCAGGTCAAACTTCACGGTCTCGGCGTAGTTGCCGTCCTTGAGAACCAGGTGAGCATGCTTCAGATCGGCGGCGTCGGTTGGACCGCCGGCCAGCGCTACCGCTTCCAGAACATCGACATTCTCCTGAAACGTCACCGAGCCGGGAGTGCGGACGGCGCCAATGACGTAGATCAGATTCTTCTTTTCGGTTTGGCCGCCCAGATCGCCCGCGGCACCCTGGCCGGGGGCCCGGCCGATTTCAATGGTGTCCTGACGGCGGAGCTTGGGTAGTTTATCCAGTTGACCGGTGGCTATGGCCTGCGCCAGGTTAACCGTCTCGATCTTGCCGGCCTGGTCCCCGCCTCTGATGATCGTAACCCGGCTGAGATCGCCGGTCTGGTTGACGCCTCCAGACTCGTTGATGACTGTCCAGAGATCGGGAATCTTCTCGAAACTCTTCTTCCCCGGCTGGTTGACCTGGCCAATTACAAAGACGAAGTTGAAGTTGTACTCGGTCACTCTGACCGTGGCCTGGGAAATGGTCCGGTTCAAACGGGAGATTTCGCGGACAATTTCGTTTTGAAGTTGTTCCGCCGTCTTCCCGGCGGCCTCAATCTGCCCAATAATATCCAGTGAAATTTTCCCGTCCTGCCCCACTCTGACCTGGGTGTTGTAAGTCGGCTCCTGCCAGAAACTGATATCGAGCATGTCCCCTTCGCCGATAACATAGTCCTGGCCGAAGGCCGTGGTTCCGAGTGATAGTAAAACGAGAACGAGTCCGAAAATCTTGCGAGCCATTCTCTGGGTCTCCATCCTTGCAGGCCTCTATGCCGCCGTATAATACAGAAGTCGGCAGCCTTGTGACTACACTTAAACAGGGAGTATACGAACCGACCGAAACTCTGTAAAGCTCAAACAGATACGCCCAAAGCGGGCTGGTACCCGGGGCTATGCCGGCTACGACACCATGGCCCGATTTCGACCCAGCTCTTTGGCCTTGAGCAAGGCCATATCGGCGGCATAAATCAGCTTTTCCGGGTCGTCGGCGCTCTGCGGAAAAATAGCCCCACCGAGCGAAGCGGTACACTTGACATCGCCTCCCGATTGCTCCAGATGAAACCGCGTTTCGGCGATCTTTTGCTGCAGCCGGTTGACAAACTGCTCGCAGGTTGCCCTATCTGACTCCGGCATGATGACACAGAATTCATCGCCGCCATACCGAGCCACCACATCGATGGACCGCAGAGATTTTCGGAGCAAATCGCCCAGTTGCCTCAGCACCTGGTCGCCGGCCTGATGGCCATAGTGGTCATTGATCCCCTTAAGGTCGTCGAGATCGAACATTATCAGAGCCAGCGAGCGGCTGTAACGCCGGGCTCGATCAATTTCTTCCTCCAGACGGCGCATGAGATACCGCAAATTGGCCAGACCGGTAAGACTGTCGGTATAGGAGAGGCTCTCGACCTCCTCGAACGATTCGGCGTTGGCCATCAGTTCGGACGCCGTCAATCGATGGCGTCCAATTTCGGCCGCCAGTTGAACGGTCGGCCGCCGATCGGACCAGACCAGAATTCCCGACCGTTTGGGAGTCAACTGGAAGGACACCAGATGACTCAATCCCGCGTCGCTCAGCCCTTTCTGGAGCGGTGCAAGAGCGGCATCGACCTGCCCCAAACACTCAATCTCACACGGGGCGGCCGGATCAAGCTGGGACAGCAGGCGGTCGAAAGATTCTCTCGATGGGGGAATAATCGGAAGGCGGGATCCGTCGGAATGAAGCCGCACGGGCGATTCATCATCTTTCTTCGAATAGAGAAACGCGCACCGCTCCAATTTCAAATCTTTGCGGACTTCATCAACGATCTGCCCTACCAGCGTTTCCGAATCGCGATGACGCACCAGCTTTATGAGCCTGGTCGACGCTGCTGGAGTCTCGGCAGCCGGTGTCTTGTGTGACGCTTCCAGAGACGTGAGCTGCTCCTGCAGACGCCCCAGTCTGTGCTCATGCCACTTGACATGATAGGCCGCCGAAAGCGTCTGGGCCATTGAAGAAATAACCAGACGGAATGCCGGCGTGCGAGTCTGCTCGTTCCCGGAGATGAAATAAATACCGTAGAGATGGTCGCGCCAAAATATCGGGAAGAAGAGGTTACAACCCCAAGAATTAAGGCATTCTACCAGTTTCCTGGGCAAATGGTCGTGTAGATGTTCAATGGAATCCGGGACCAGATGCGACCGGAGAACTTCGATCAGCCCTTGCGTATATCGGGCCTGCAGCACTCGTCGATTGAAATCCCCCAGGCCGGAATAGTAGCTGAGCTCGAACAAGCTGCCACGTCGTCGCAGGAAGATGATTTTTTCAACGCCGCATTTTTCGCGAAGCATATTGGTGACGTGCGTGGCGGCTGTCTGAATATCTCCCTCGACTATGGACGTCTGAATTAGTTGAGTAAATCGATCCAGTTCCGATTGACCAAGCGGTTTGAAAATCCGCCGCTCGCGGCTTATCCGTACTAATAGAAGGGTGGTTAGTAGGACTACAAGTCCTGCGAGTGTGATAAGAAGCACGGTCTGCATCATGACCGAACCGACTCCAAGCGCCGTATTCTATTGTATTATAACTAAATAGCCACCGGCGTCAAGGGCTACCGTTCAGGCGCGACCCCAGGCATACCGAAAGCGCGACCGTTTGAGGACCAATCCATGTCGACGGAGGACAAAGAAGACCCGCCACCAGCCCACACTCCCCCCCTCCACCTGCTGCGAATAGTCTCTTTGAATTTCGGCAATGGTAACGAACGGGTCGCTTTTCAGCATGCGAAGGGCAAACATCTCCAAGTCGGGCTCGGAGGTGGAGCCGGTCGTAAAGGCTTCACCCGTGCGACCACGCGAGCCGGATGCGCCCGCCAGCCCATCGACTACTTCAACCCTTGTCGCGGACCCTTTTTTTTTTGGGGGCTCGCCCGAAGTCCCGCCAAACTTGGCGACGGCGTCCTCGACCGAATTGAGAGCCTGAAGCACCTTATCAAACTCCAGCAATTCGAAAATCTCTCGAACGTCCGGCACCATGTTAGCCAGCTTAACATCTCCAGCGTTGTCGCGCACATCCTTAATGTGTGAGATGAAAATACCCCACCCGGCCGAAGAAATATAGTCCACACCGGCCAAGTCGACGACTATGCGATAGCGGCCACGGCGCAACAATGAATCGAAAACCTGCTCCAATTCCGACGCGGTCAGAGTGTCGATTACCCCATCAACTCTGATCTCGGAGACTTCACGGTCATGCCCACCCTCAGAGAGCGAAATCTTTATATTATCCATAGACTTGCCAATTCGATCTTATCACAAATGTAATTACGCCGCACTGAGATCGCGGCATCAACAAAAAACTTGGGGGAATCAGGATTCAGCCGGGCTTGAACCGCCGATAGACTGCTGTTTGATAGACGCGTCGGATACCGCTTTGGAGGTTGATTCGGGTGCGGCTGAGTATCGGGTTCGCCCCATTATAAAGGTGATGTCGTCGCGTTGCTGCGTAAACCCGGAGAAGGCGTCAAGCTCTCGAATGAGCTCCTCCGACAAGGTTTTCACACTCTCCCCCGGCTCGCCGCTCCACCGCCCATTGAGGTAGTTTTCGAGCCGATCCAGGCCATACTGCTCCCCGTCGCGGTTGACCGCTTCAGTGATTCCGTCGGTGTACAGAATGAACGCGTCGCCATCTTCGAGTTGCAGTTTCATCTCAACCACGGACGACCCGAAGTCGCTTCCCGTCATCGTCGGAACGCCCAAAGGCATGCCGGACGGGTTGAATCTCGAAGTGCGACGCGAAGCCCCACGATAAAGCAGAAGCGGATTGTGGCCGGCCGACACCAACTCCATGGTCCGGGAACCGGAATGATAGATGGCCATGAGCACCGTGATGAACATACCCTTGGGGATGTTGTCCGTTATGTATTCGTTCACCAGAACGAGAATTTCCTTGGCGGTTCTCGATTCCGCCGCGTGGACCTTGATGACGGTCCGGAGCATTGACATCACCAGTGATGCCGGCACTCCCTTCCCCGATACGTCAGCCACAATGAAGCAGCACCGATCGGGCGCAATCCGGAAGACATCGTACAAATCGCCGCCGATCATCGACGCCGCGCGATAGAAGGCATCGATTTCCAGATCGGGCAGTTCGGGCAATTGCCGGGGCAGCAGCGTTTTCTGAATCTGTGAGGCGACTTCGATTTCCTTGGCCAGGCGCTCCCGTTCGACCACGCTTTCCCGATCGTGCTTCAGACGGGTCATCATATCGTTCAGAGCGCTCGAGATTTCGAAGAATTCGGCGGCTCCTTCGAGGGGCAACTCGGTTTCGAGGTCCCCCTGGGTAAAACGCCTGATACGACGAGTGATGTTGACAATCGGCTGTACAAAGTAATTGGAGAGCAGGTAAACGCCTATGATTCCCACCAGCATGAGTCCGGCGGTAACGAGGATGATGGAGCGTCGCGATTCAGCGAGGCGCTCGTCTATCGGCTCAGAAGAATAGGTCAGGTAGACCGTCCCGAGCGACTGATTCCCTGACTTGATAGGCAACGACAGCAGGTTAATCTCGCCAACGATAGCCAGGGTGCGCTGGGGCTGGCCCGCTTCCTGAGGACGGAACCACGGCGGCGGATCGTATCGCTTCCTGATGTTATGGATATCATCGGAGTGGGCCAAGATGATGCCGGTCGTATCGGTCAATACCAGGCGCTTGATGAAGTCGTTGGAGCTGACATAGCTCACCACCAACTCGTCGAACTCGACGTCACTTCTGCGATTGATGACGTACAGGGCTGCTTGCTCCGCAATGGTCTTCCCGAGCGCCCCGGCTATGCCGTCGATGTGGCGGTAGATCTCGTCGGTGGTGCGACGCTGGACAAAGGAAAAAGCTCCGGCAATGATCAGCGACAGAATGAGAAAAGTCCAGAGCGAGAACTTCACGCGCAGAGTCAGGATTCGTCTGAAAAGCGGCGGGGTAGTGCTGGAATCGTCGCGTTTCAGCCGACGCGTCATGCGTAATTCGTTCTGGCCCGCCCAGGATACGTATTCGACCGAATCCATGATCTTTTGAATCATGTAGAAACCGAGCCCGCCCCGTCGTCCGGACTCGATCAGGCGGTCGAGATCAAGCTTCCCCTGTCCTTCGGGACGGAACGACCGGCCATAGTCGATCAGCGAAAAAGTAACCTGGCGACTGAAGATAGTCACGCGGAGCCGGATCGTACCCTTTTCGTAGAGATAGGCGTGACGAATAATATTGGTAGCGGCCTCTTCGATCGCGAGGAGGACGGCGGACGTATCTTTGCGCTGCATACCGGCGGAGGCACACGATTCCCTGACGACCCGCTGGATGCTATCTAGATACTTTTCCTCAGCCGGGAATTCGGCGTTGATTTCCTTCGTCGGTCTGTAGAACATCGATCATCAAAATCCCTGAAGTGGGACCAAAAAGCCAGTAAAAAGGGGAAAATCCGGCACTATTGGGCCTGGGTGCCGAGACGGAGCCGGGCCTGTTCGATATTGTTAAGCGTGTTGGCGTTGTTCGGGTAAGCCTCGAGCACCTTCTCCCAAACTTCGATCGCCCGCTGATACTCTTTGTTACGCATGTGGCGAAGTCCTTCGAGGTAGAGCTCCCAGTAGACACGATCCTTCTGCAAGTCCTCGAGAGTGGCCGGCGGCCGCGTAGCCATTTTGTCGCGGATTCGTTTCAGATAGTCCAGTGCGGTGGGATCATTCGGATTGACCGACAGGATGCCTTCGAACCGGGAACGCGCCTCGATTAGTTCGCCCTTCTCGAAGAGCGTGATGCCCATGCGGATTTTCTCCGGCAGATCCATAGCCGTCAGAATCTGACGTTTAGCCTGCAAAGCATCGGCGTTTTCGGGATCGATTTCCAGAATCCGGTTATATGCCTCCACCGCCTCGGACCATTTGGAAGCCGCCGCAGCGCTCTGGGCGTTCGCCAGATTGACGGCCAATTCTTCGCCCCGTGCCTGATTGATTCGGTCACGGAGAGCATTCGCTTCAGCGTTCCCCGGGT
The DNA here is from genome assembly GCA_963735035.1 of uncultured candidate division Zixibacteria bacterium. Lineage (GTDB taxonomy): Bacteria > Zixibacteria > MSB-5A5 > GN15 > FEB-12 > JAGGTI01. The sequence continues at coordinate 1,548,246 of CAVTJJ010000004.1, read as the reverse complement.
CGATGTCGAATATCAGACTGAGGAGGTCGAGCGCCGCCCGGTACATCTTACGGTCGAGCATCTGCTCCGCCTGCGCGACAAAACTGTGGAGTGTCTGCTGTACATCTTCGCGGGCCGCCCGCAGAGCTTCTTCCTGGGCCGCCTGCACTCGCCGCGACTCTTCGATCGCGGCCAGCGTCCCGATGATTTCCTCATTACCCGGCTGCATCTTCAACGCCTGTGAGAAATAGTAGCTGGCGGAGTCGAGTTGGAAGCGACGGAAGAATCGATTGGCATTTTCCATCAGAGCGGCGAATTGCTTTTCTTCCGCCGTCGGTTCCGGCGGCAGTTTGGCCAATTCACGCTGACGGATTCTCTCGGACGTCGACATCCCCAACAAGAAGGACAGCGAGATGTGATGCATGCCGTCGGTATAGTCCACGAACTTGTAAGCGTAATCGATTCTAATGCGTTTGGACTTGAATCCAACCCCCAGGCTCAGGTTATCACGGTCGTATCCGCCACGAAGTGACAAGACGTCATATATGGTGACTTCTCCCCCGGCGCGGGCTTTGTATTCGCGATCGGCCTGCTTCTCGGCATCAAAATCGAGTGCCAGGCGAAGGTCTTTGCTCAGAGTGAGCTTCTGTAATCCGAGCCCGGCTACAACTACCATGTTGGTCTTCTCGGGACGCTCCAGCAGTACTAGATCATGTTGAAGCAGATCGTGTGCTACCAGACTGGCATTGAGACTCTTCCACAATCGGATCCGAAGTCCGACATCCAGGCCCATGCCGAAATCAGAACGGCTGTCAAGTGACTGTTGAAATATCTGCAGCGTCATGCCGGCTGATACCGGTTTGATGATCTTGCGTCCATAAGACAGCAGCACCTGCGTGTAGGAATAGCTGAAACGCCCTCGGTCGGCAAAATCGACGCGCCGGATAATATTGTCGGTGCCGATTCTCATCAGTCCCGCGCCGATGCCGTGATTCTCATTTATGGGGTAAGCCCACGCGGCGAAATCGTAGATACTGCCTTCCATCAACGCCGAGTGCATGAAGGCGAATTCCTGATAGTCCAGCGAAGTCAGTCCGGCGGGGTTGTAGTGAATCGACGTGGCATCGTCGACCAGACACGAATAGGCTCCTCCCATACCGAGCGATCGTGCCCCGGCTCCGAGAGAAACGAAAGGAGTCTCTTGTCCGGCGTCACCGGCTCGAGCCGGAAGTGAGGTCATGAGAACCGCCCCTACCGCAACAGCGATGATGAGAATGCTTCGTCTCATTTGATCACCGCCAGTTTGATAGTAGCGCGATCCCGATCATCGGCGAGGCTTATTATGGCGAGGTATACTCCATTGACTACCACATCCTCGTCGTCGTTGCGTCCATCCCAGAACAGCACATTTTCGCCGGCCTCTGCGCCCGTTTCGCCGGCCGACAAAGTGCGACTGTAGACCGTCTCTCCGGTCAAAGTGAGCACGACAAACGTCACGTCCTCAGCCTTGGCCAGAAAATACCGAAATTCGGCGGGTTCGGTGAGCGGATCGAACGGATTGGTGCGCACGACAAACGAGCCGGCCAGAGTTCTGTCGACCATCGTGAATACTTCATCAACCACGAGTCCGGTGGAGCTGTCACTTGTCACGGCCACGGCCGTACCCTGTCGAGGTCCAGACGCATAGGCGGCTACGATACCGGATGTCTCTAGACTTAGAGTGAACTCGGGAGCCGTCGCACCTGCCGTGGTCGTATTGAGAACCAGGTCCAGTGTATCACGCGATGGAACGACAAAATCGTTGAAAGTCAGTATCAAGCGATTAGCGGTTGAAGAGGCACGGGCCACTACTCTGCCCTCGACCTGGAGCGTGGTCGAATCGACTTTGAGCACGTCGCTAACCGTTAATGGACGCGCATCGCGGTCCAACAGGGTCAAGCTCATAGAGAGCATCTTGATGTCGGATACTGACGACAATGACGGGTTAGACACACGGAACACGACCAGATCGCACAGAGCATCGGGCAGCAACACGTTGGAGGGCACATCCGATGTGACTACGTGCAGATTGATTTCGGGAGTTGTTACCGCAATCTCGATATGGAAGGCCGTATCGCCAACAATGGCCGGGAGGGCGGTGTTTTCGTCAATTGGCTTCTGGGAAAGCACGATGTCGAGGACTATGACCGTGTCATACGACGGCGCCGTGAATGAGATCGCATGCACGTCGCCGACCGCTACCGACTGATCGAGCTCCGTGACACCCCCCGGCAAACCGAGGTCCATGCCATTGGTGCTGATATGAAATACCCCGGGAGTGGCCTTCGATTCACCCGCGTTCACAAGCGTGAGCAACAGATCGAACCCGCCACCCACCTCGACAAAGCCGCTGTCAGCTCCCCGGAGAATCAAGGAAGTTGACAGTTCGGCCGGACTCTGTATGGTCACTTTGGCGATATTGTTGACCGGATTCAATCTAATGATGTTGGGCGTGGCTATATCCACGCTTAGGATCTCCGCCGGATTCGGATTTGACGCCGCGATCACATCGAAATATACGTCGGACGTGTCGTGGCCAGAGATCCCGGGCACCGTGGCAAGCGAATCAAAATGCGATTGACCGTCAGTAGTTAGCTTTAGATCGAACGCCCCGATCGCAGTCGCCGACATGTCGGCCACCTGACAGTGTACCCTGAAAGATTGGCCCGTATTTACTGACGGAGCGTTGGGCGCAATAACAGTGGCGTTGATTATTTGAATCTCCGGTGCGGCTTCAACGAAAATTGTCCGTCCCTGGAAGTCTGTGGAGAATGACAAGCGATTGGCCGAACCGGGATGAAAGTACGAGAGCACCGCGGCGGCCTCCGGCAACTGACCGACCAGGTCCGGAGGAATAAACAGGCGCCGGGTACTGATCGTATTCAAACCCGGATACAACGTATTACCCGTCAACTGGAAACCTACGGCAGCGGAAAAATCGCCCAGCTTCAATTCGAAATAGGAATCCGCCGAGGCGACCGACACCGGAGCATCGCCATCCAACAACACTTCGAAGTGAAAAGACCATTCTTGCCCGGCGATGACCGTTGTCGGGGCCAGGGTTCCGGTTTGATAAGTCAATGACGGTGCCGGAAGGACGTTCAAAGTATCTCGATAGGGCAAATGTGATCGGAATCTGAGCCCACCGGCCATCAAGGCATAATCTGACAGAGTCCGATAAGCTCCCGGCGGAAACACCGGCGGCACTTGTACCGTCACTCCGCCGTAAACCAAAGTGTCCTGCCGGATATCGGTGTAGACTACCGGTCCGGAGTAAACGGTCGAAAGCACCGAATCGGTGGCCGAGACCATCGCCAATCTGAACGAGGCACTGTCCCACGGTTGTTGTATGCCGCCGGTGCTTACGAGAAATGAAACGTTAAACGGTATTCCGGCATAGGCGGAATTGGGCTCAAGGGTTCCGGCTGCAATGTGCAGTCCCTCGCCCCCGAGAACGACTATGGGAATCCTCAGAGTATCGCCGGCATTCACTGCCTGACCGTTAGGCTGGTAAACGCTTTCCAGAACCAGCAACAGAGTGTCTGAGCCAAGCGACAGACCAGAGGTCGGGAGCTCAACCCGAACGGTGGTCTGACGCCCGTTTGATTGAGCATCGAAGAATACCGAGGTCGATCCGCCGCCTGAATGGAAGAAGGCTTTGACGGTGGGATCTTGAATGGCCACCAGGTCTCCCCCGTTTACAACCGTTACCGAGATATCGGTGGCAATATTGCTGTACAGGTGGGAGACGGTATCGGCGCTTAGTCCCGGCACGTCGAGAATGTCATAGCCGCTGAACGAAACCAGCACGGCGGTAGAACTCACTCCGGTGGATGATGCCGTTATCGCCGTTGCTCCGGAAGGACCACGATATGAGACCTGAAGGCCGGCCAGATTGACCACCCCTCCGGCAAACAGACTCGGATCGTTTATAAGATTTGGGGTCAGTTGGCCTACGGAACAAGAAAGAGTGATGGGATTCGAGGCCAGATCGTAAGTCGTCAGAAGCGTTCCGGTTTCGTCCAGCAGCAGCAGACTGGCCTGTCCGACCAAGGCATGTCCTACAATTTGGTGCGGGGGAATATTAATAACGATAGCGGCGAGAGCTCCGGGAGCAACTTCTTCTGGAGACTGACCTTGTGCACGTCCCGAAAAGTCAGCCAATAAGAGAGGCAGAAGTAACCAGCAAAATGTCTTTAGAAATCGATGCATTGCCTCGTAGAAATTCTCGCTCCGGCGGTCTTCAGCCCGTTCTTATAGCTAACCCGCAACAAAGCAAACGGCGTGCCCCCAACTTGTTGTCGCGCATATCGGTATAGGAAAAAACTTCCCCGAACACAAAGCCGCACAAGGCCACCTAAGCCGCCTCACCCAAACAGGTTAGTGCCACTAAGATAGACCGGAGGTACTCTGTTACCGGTCTCTTTCTAATATTGAATTATCTTCTAAACCGTTGCAGCTTCGTGCGCTATGCAGGATTGTGCAAACTTTGCGCAATTGAGACGGCACCGAAAATTCGTGCCGGATTATCGGGTTTGATGCTCAGCAGCCGTGATAGTGTTGGAGATTAGCATCGCGATGGTCATCAATCCGACCCCGCCCGGCACCGGTGAGATATATGATGCCTTCGCCGCGACTTCGTCGAACTTGACATCGCCCACCAAACGGTAACCTTTTTCTTGCGAGGCGTCTTCCACCCGGTTCACGCCAACGTCGATAATCGACGCCCCCGGTTTTACCATATCGGCTGTGACAAACTCCGGCCGGCCCATCGCGGCAATCAAGATGTCGGCCCGGCGAGTGACTTCACTCAGATTGGCTGTCCGCGAGTGTGCGACCGTAACGGTGGCGTCGGCCCACTTGGCCTTCTGCATCAACAATGCGGCGAGCGGTTTGCCGACGATGTTGGACCTTCCGACAATTACTACTTCTTTACCTGCCGGATTGATGTTGTAGTATTCCAGAAGCTTGATGATACCATACGGGGTACATGAGATCAGTTGCGGTCGCCCCAGCAAGAGCAACCCGACATTGTGCGGATGGAAACCATCGACATCTTTATCCGGTCGGATCGCGAGAGTAACGGTCAGTTCATCGATATGTTTCGGAACCGGTGACTGCACTAAGATGCCGTGAATCTTGTCGTTGGAATTGAGCGATTTCACGATCTCAAGAAGTTCCGCCTGGGTGGTGGCGGCGGGGCGAGTGATTACTTCGGAGTATAGCCCCATTTTCTTGCAGGTCTTCGCCTTGGAATTGACGTAGATCTTCGACGCCGGGTCGTCGCCGACTAGGACCGCCGCCAATCCGGGCACTACCCCGCGCTGTTTCAACGCCTCGGCCCGCCTGAGACTGTCCTGGTGGACGTGTTCGGCGACTACTTTCCCATCGATTATCGTGGCGGTCATACTACACATCATCCTGTTCGTCTACGAAATTCGGTCCCTTATTCTGATATCCGGCCAGATCGAAATCGCGACTCACCCGCTGGATGCTCTGCGCCATCCCGGTCTCAGTGTCGATTCTTATAAGCACACCCTGCAATTTGACATCGTCGATCGCAGTCGTGAATCGTTTCGGCATGCCGGTCAGGAAGCGTCCCAGCGACGGCCCCTTCTCCATACCTATAATGGAATCGTGCGGCCCGGTCATGCCGGCATCGGTGATGTAAGCAGTGCCACGCGGACTGATTCTTTCGTCGGCCGTTTGAACGTGGGTATGCGTACCGATAACAGCCGACACGCGACCGTCCAGATAATTCCAAAGCGCCTGTTTCTCCGACGTAGCTTCGGCGTGGAAATCCACTATGATAATCTGGGTCTTCTCGCGCATCTTCTCGATCTCGCGATCGGCGGTCCGAAAGGGGCAATCGATATTGGCCATGAACACACGACCCATCAGATTCAGTACGCCAACATGATATAGGCCGACCGCACCCACAAACGATCCGCGCCCCGGCGCGGGGCCGGGATAATTGGCCGGGCGAAGGAGCTTCGGGTTCTCGTCGAGATACTCCAACACCTGCACGCGATCCCAGATATGATTACCGGAGGTCTGGACATCGATGCCGTACGTGAACATCTTGCGCGACATCTCGGGGGTGATACCGAACCCCCCGGCAGCGTTTTCGATATTGGTCACGACATAGTCGGCGGCGAACTCTTCTTTGAGAGGCTTAACAAGGTGGGCGGCGACCTGTCGTCCCGGACGTCCGCAGATATCCGCAACAAACAGAATTGTAAAAGACGACATTCAAAAACTTTCTAAGGCGGATCAATACGGTAGGCTGAAGTCTCCGCCTGACTTCTCGGCGACGCCGTCCGGCGCCGCCGAGGGCAGGTTAATATACCCCACAGAGATAATCAATCGAAAAGCTAGCGGGCATACTCCGTGGTCCGCATTTCGCGAATCACCGTCACCTTGATCTGGCCGGGGTACTGCATTTCACTCTCTATCTTGTGGGCGATATCGCTGGCCAGGATGGTCGAGGCCAGGTCGTCAAGCTTGTCGTGCTCGACAATGACCCGGATCTCCCGTCCGGCCTGAATTGCATACGCCTTGGAGACTCCCTTGAAGCTGTCGGCCAGTTCTTCGAGCTGCGACAGACGCTTGATATAAGCTTCGAGTGGCTCGCGTCGAGCTCCGGGACGCGCCCCAGAAATAGCATCGGCCGTCTGAACCAGGATCGGATAGGGACTGGTCATGGCTATGTCGCCATGGTGGGCCGCGGCCGCATTGACCACGAACTCAGGCTCTTTGTAGCGAGACAGGAAGTCGGCGCCGATTTCGGTGTGTGTACCTTCGGTTACGCGATCGATCGCCTTGCCGACATCGTGCATCAGGCCGCATCGTTTGGCCAGCGTAGCGTCGAGACCCAGCTCGGCCGCCATCAGGCCGCAGAGCATGGCAACTTCCTTTGAGTGCGCCAGGACGTTTTGCCCATACGACGTACGGAAATTGAGCTTGCCCAGCATCTTGATCAGATCGACATGGGCGCCGTGGATGCCCAACTCGAAACAGGCCTGTTCGCCCGCTTCACGGACGATCACTTCCATCTCAGCTTGAGATTTCTCCACGACTTCTTCGATTCGGGTCGGATGGATACGACCGTCGGTAACCAATTTCTCGAGCGCCATGCGGGCGATTTCGCGCCGGACCGGATCGTAGCCGGACAAGATTACCGCCTCGGGAGTATCATCTACGATAACGTCAATCCCGGTGGCGGTTTCGAAAGCGCGAATGTTGCGCCCCTCGCGGCCGATGATACGTCCCTTCATTTCGTCGCTAGGCAGCGATACGACCGACACGGTGGTTTCAACTGTGTGGTCGGCGGCGCAACGATAGATGGAGCGAAGAATAATTTCTTTGGCCTCTTTGTCGGCGTCCCTCTCGGCTTTTTCTTTGGCATCTTTGACAAATTGGGCCGCTTCACGTTTGGCATCGGCAGTCATATTGTCAACAAGCTGCTGCTTGGCTTCTTCCGGAGTCATCTGGGCGATTCTCTGAAGTTGTTCGTTCTGCTTCTTCAGAATCTTCAGCAGGTCTTCTTCAGCCAGCTCGATACCTTTTTCGCGGGTCTGGAAGGCCTTGGCGCGGCTTTCGAGCTCTTTATCTTTGCTCTCGATGACGTCAATTTTTTTCGACAGGGACGTCTTTTGTTCGTCGAGCAGTTTCTCAGCGGCGTCCAGTTCACGCCGCCGACTGCCCATTTCTCTTTCGAGTTCAGCTCTTTCTTTGAGGGTCTTCTCGCGGATTTCCAGAGCCGCTTCTTTGCGGCGCATATCCGCGTCTTTTTCGGCTTCGCTGATAATGCGCTTGGCCTGAATCTCAACTTTGGCGAGACTCTTGGCGCCGAAACGACGCGACAACAGCCACGCCAGACCGAATCCGAATCCCAGCGAGACGACCGCGATCAGGATCGTAACAAGGTAGTTCATGGTCACCTCCCACCCGACCGAGCCGCCGGGTGAAGACATCTATATAAAGTTGCAGCCTTGGGAAGGATGTAAGACAGGTCGAAATGACGGAGTGCCAAGATTGAACCGGAACTCGTCAGCGAGGTTCCAACGCCCGGTCCAATTGAGCAAGAAGACCATCCAGCGAACTGGAATGGCTGTTCGTGGTCTGCTCGAGCTTGTCGGTATGCTCGAGTAATTCGGAAGCTAAAGACAAAGCAGTCAGTATGGCGATTTTATCGCGCGCTTTGGAGCAACTCTGTCGTGCCACTTCCTGCATGCGCGAATCGACAAGACTAGCCACACGGGAGATGTAGACAGGATCATCGGCTCCGATGATGGGGTACTCTTCTCCTAATATCGTAACGACTACTTTGTTTTCGGCTGACAAAACCAACACTCTTTCAATCCGTCAGACAACGGTCTGGACATCCTATCCCTCTATACTATAATATCTTAACACTTCAGAGGGTGAGGTGTCAATAAAAACTTCTATAGTCCTAATTGCTCGAGCTCTTCGATCCGCGACAAAAGGGTGGTCAGTCGGGTCCGGACAGCATCGGCCTGGTCGTTGTGCTCGACCCGGAACCGGTCGAACTCTTGCCGCAGACGGGTCATTTGCTCCTTGAGGGCGGTGTTTTCCTGTCGCACACCGCTGTTTTCGGATTGGATTACCGCCAGTTTTTGAAGTACCTGGCTGATCTTCTCTTCCAACATCTTAATCTGGTCAGACATAAGCTACTTATCCCTGATTTCAGCCCCAAAGTTCTGCTTAAGCCGAGCGACAATCTTCTCTTGAAGTTGATCCACCTCGCTGCTCGACAGGCTTCGATCCGAAGCCCTCAAAACGATGGCCACGGCAATCGACTTGCGGCCCTGCCCTATCTGCTTGCCGGCATATAAATCGAACACGTCGACCGACTCAGCGAGGCCGCCGGCCTCACCCTTAATAGTCTCTACCAATTCTTCTGCCCGAGTCGATTCGCTCACTACCATGGCCAGGTCGCGCGTAGCCGCCGGGAAAACCGGAAGCGGAGTGAATTGCGCAAGCCCGTGGCTTAAATCAAACAGCGGCTTCGTGATAAGCTGTAGCAGATAAACCGCTTGTTTCACTTCGAAGCGACGGGCAACGTCGGATTTTACCAGTCCAATCGATCCCGCAACCGTACCATTGAGCTTCAGAGTGAATGATTGATCCGGCTCCAAATAGGGTTGATCACACGCCCCGAAGATAAGCTTCGGCCAATGGAAATGAGCTGTCAGTCGGTCGAGCCCGCCGGTGAGATCATAGAAATCGGCCGGTCGCGGTTTGTCACGCCAGTTGCCCGAGGTATTGCCGGTGACCGCCATGAGCAGTCGCTCTTCTTCGATCCATTCGCCCGACGCGTTCGGAGGCCAGTAGGCTTTGCCGATCTCGAACAACTTCAGGTCCATATTGCGATGCGCCAGGTTGTGGGCGATAGCGGTCATCGCCGAAATAGCGAGGTCGTTCCGCATGATGTTTAGATCGGCGGAGACCGGGTTCAATATCCGTAATTGCGGTAGATGCGGATTCAAGGCGTTCGCCTGATTGCTGTCGGCCAGGCCGTGACCAAGTATCTCATCGAACCCTGCACCCGTTAGTACCGTGCGAAGTTCGTTTTCGAATTCCTCAAGACGATTCTTTGGAGCGAAAAGCGGGCCCTTGTTCTCGATCGCATCCGGGATCGAATCGTACCCCTCGATCCGGGCTATTTCTTCGACCAGGTCAATTTCGCGGCTGATATCATGACGGAAGGTCGGTATTCGCGCGCTGATCGATTTACCGTCAGTCACCTCGAATTCGAGCAGCCGGAGTATTTCAGACATCCGGGACGCCGATATCGTCGTCCCAAGGATGGCGTTGCAGCGTTCGGGACGCAGGGTGACAACTTTGGGTTGAATCGGTTTTGGATAGTAGTCAACCTTCCCGTCAAGGACTTCCCCGCCGCACAATTCCTGAAACAGATAAGCGGCGCGGGCCGAGGCGGCCGGAACGCCGTTGGGGTCGACACCTTTTTCGAAACGACTGGACGCCTCAGAGACAATTCCGAGTTGCTTGCGACTACGACGAATCACGACCGGATTGAAATAGGCAACTTCTAATAGAATGTTCTTTGTCTGATCGGTGACTTCGGAGTCCGATCCACCCATGACACCGGCGGTCGACTTGGCCACATGACCATTGTCAATGAGCAGCACTTCACTTGTAAGCGTGTGCTCTTTGCCATCGAGAGTCGTCAGCTTTTCGCCATCGCGCGCCCGCCGGACGACGATCTTGTTAGAGCCAAACCGGTCGAGGTCGAAGGCGTGAATCGGATTGCCGGTCTCAAGCATGACCAGGTTTGTGACGTCGACAATATTCGAAATCGGCCGCATGCCGGCCGCCAACAATCGCTTCTGCACCCACCAGGGCGAGGGTCCCACCTTGACGTTGCGAATAATGCGGGCGGTAAACCGCGGACAAGCTTTAGGATCATCGGAAGTGGCGCTAATCAGATCGGTGACTTTTTCTTTGGTCGGGCGGAGCTGACTTACCGGATACTTCAACGGCACTTTCGCCAAAACCGCGAGATCGCGCGCCACACCAATTGCCGACATGGCGTCGCCACGGTTCGGGGTCAATTCAAAATCGAGAATGTAATCATGATAGTCGAGATACTCGACCAGCGGCGTTCCGGGAACGGCCTCGGCGCCGAGCACCCAGATACCGGAATGATCGTCGGATAACCCCAACTCGCGCTGGGAGCAGATCATGCCGCACGATTCGACGCCCCTGATCTTGGCTTTCTTAATCTCAATATCCCCGGCCAGACGCGCTCCCAAGAGAGCGACCGGGACTTTCTGGCCGACCGCGACATTGGGGGCGCCGCACACCAGGTCGAACGTCTCACGGCCGACATTGACGGTCGCCTGACGAATCTTGTCGGCGCCCTTGATAGCTTTCAGATCGGTGACTTCGCCGATGACTACTTTGTCGAAATGACGGTCGGTCGGCTCGATTGATTCGCATGCGATACCACAGAGCGTGAGGCGCTTCGCTACTTCTTCAACCGGCCAATCGACGCCGGTCAGTTCTCTGAGCCATTTGTACGAAACTCTCATGTCTAGCAGAATTGCCTGAGGAAACGGACGTTGTCGTTAAAGAAAAGTCTGATGTCGTTTATCTTGTACCGTTGCATTGCCACGCGCTCGACGCCGATGCCGAACGCATAGCCGGTATATTTCTCGGAATCTATCTGCGCGGCTTCGAGGACGGCCGGATGAATCATCCCACAGCCGAGAATCTCGAGCCAGCCGGAATACTTGCAGAGCTGGCATCCCTTACCTTTGCACAAGAAGCAGGAGATGTCCACTTCGGCCGACGGCTCCGTGAACGGGAAGAACGACGGCCGGAATTTCAGCTTCAGGTCCTCGCCGAAGAAAGCGTGGCAGAACGCCACCAACACACCCTTGAGGTCGGACATGGTGACATTTTCATCGACCAGGAAGCCGTCCACCTGATGAAACGACACGTGCGACCGAGTGGAGATAGCTTCATTGCGGAAGGTTCGGCCGGGCGTGACAATCTTTATCGGCGGGCCTGATGACGCCAGGACGCGAGCCTGAACCGGAGTCGTGTGAGTGCGCAACAAACGTCCGCCTTCGACAAAGAAAGTGTCCTGCATGTCGCGGGCTGGATGGTCGGGCGGAAAGTTGAGGGCTTCGAAATTGAAATGGTCGGTTTCGACATGCGGTCCATGGGCAATCTGAAAACCCATGCCGTAAAAGGTGTCGCAGATTTCCTGCATCACCTGATTGACCACGTGCACGGTGCCGACATGCTGAACGGTGCCGGGCAGAGTGGGATCGAAAGCGCCGCGCTTCTCCCCTTCGGAAAAGCGGCCGACCGCCTCTTCAAGTTTGGCTTCTAGTAATGTACGGACTTGATTGGCGCGACCGCCGACCAGCTTCTTTTCGTCATCGGACAGACTGCCCAACTGACGTAACACCGCCACCAGGGGACCTTTACGTCCCAGGTAACGGATATGAAGCTCCTTAACGGCATCGAGCGAATCAGCCTGGCCGATTCGCTCGAGCGCTTCGGATTCAAGTCGGTCGACTTCGTCGAGAAGTGACATAGTCCGCGACCGGTCTACTTGCCGACCGCCATCTTGGCGATGTTCTCGAACGTGGCCATGTCGCGGGCAGCGATATCGGCCAGAGCTTTCCGATTGAGATTGACTCCGGCGGTTTTCAGCCCGGCAATCAGGACCGAGTAATTAGTGCCGCACATCTTGGCGGCCGCCGAAATTCGGGTGATCCAGAGAGTACGAAAGTTCCGCTTGTTGACGCGACGATCGCGGTAGGCGTATTTCAGACCCTTGTGGACGGTTTCGAGAGCGGTTCTGTACAGCTTGCCCCGACCGTTGAAATTGCCGCGGGCGCGACTGAGTACCTTCTTGTGTCGGCGCTTGGCCGCGACATTATTTTTTGCGCGTGGCATTGCAAATATCTCCTATCAACCAGCGGTTACTTCGACTTGTACGGAAGCGAACGGTTCATTCTCTTCCGGTCGGCGTGATCAACCACACTGGCCTTGCGTAGTTTACGTTTACGTTTCGTGCTCTTCTTGGTAAGGATGTGATCCTTATAGTTGTGGTGGCGCATTACTTTGCCCGATGCGGTCCGCTTGAACCGCTTGGCCGCGCCACGCTTGGTTTTCATCTTCGGCATCTGGTTCCTCGTCTATTTCAAGTATTCGATTCTTCTATTTCTTCCGGCTCGGTGTCAATGTCATCGGTGTCGATATCAACGGCGTCAAGTTCCTCAGCGATAATCACTTCTTCATCGACCCCTCTCTCTTTCGCGCGCTGAGCGCGAGCCGCCTGGGCCTGCTTAACAACTTCGGATCTGGGCGAAACCACCATACCCATCGACCGGCCTTCAAGCTTGGCGGGGACATCCACGATAGCGATGTCGGCGAGGTCCTGCCCCAGACGCTCCAGAACTTTCTGGCCGTACTCCAGTCGGGTCATTTCACGACCCCGGAACAGCACGAAGGCTCTTACCTTGGCGCCCTGCAGAAGAAACTCGCGCACATGCTTCATCTTGAAGTTATAATCATGCTCGTCGATTTTGGGTCGGAACCGCATTTCCTTAAGCTGGAACGAATGGGACTTCTTCTTAGCCATCTTGTCCTTTTTCGCCAGCTCGTATTTGTACTTGCCGTAGTCCATGATGCGACATACCGGCGGGCGGCTGTCCGGCGAGACTTCGACCAGATCCAAAGACAGAGCCCGGGCCCGGTCCAGCGCTTCCTTGATCGGCACGATACCGACCTGCGAGCCGTCGTCGCCGATAAGCCTAACCGGCGAAATTCTGATGCGGTCGTTGACCCTGATATTCTTGGTGGTTATGCCATCCTCCTCGGCAGAGCCTTAGCCCTGCGCCTTAAGGCCTTTGCTTTTTATCTCGGCTACCAGCAGGGCTACGGCGTCTTCCACGACTTTGACACCCAAATCACCGGTCCCGTGCTTGCGCACCGCGACCGAATCTGCCCCGGCTTCTCTGGCGCCGACGACGAACATATACGGTATCTTCATGACTTCGGCAGCCCTGATCTTGGCGCCGATCTTTTCAGCACGGTCATCAAGTTGTGCCCGAATGTCATGTTCTTTCAGTCTATCAAGAATATTACGGCAGTAGTCATTCACTTCATCGGAAATCGGCAACACCGCCACCTGCACCGGCGCGAGCCAGAGCGGAAAATTCCCCGCGTAGTGCTCGACCATCACGCCAAAGAACCGCTCGATGGAACCGAGCAATGCCCGGTGAACCATGAACGGTCGCTTGCGCTCGCCGTCGCGGTCGGTGTACACCAGATCGAAACGTTCCGGCAGGTTGAAATCGAACTGAATCGTCGAACACTGCCAGGATCGTCCAATCGAGTCTTTGATCTTGATGTCGATCTTCGGCCCATAAAAGACGCCTTCACCCGGATCGACTTTGTAAGGTAACCCGGACCGTTCCAAGGCGGTCTTCAAAGCACCCTCGGCGCGCGCCCAATCAGCATCGTCGCCGATGGCCGCCTCGGGGCGGGTGGAGAGGTAAATATCGAACTGACTAAACCCGAACGAATTCAGAATGTGAATACAGAAAGTCAGGGTCCAGTGGAGTTCATCCTCTATTAGATCGCGCGCCACAAAATGGTGGGCGTCGTCCTGAGTGAAGCCGCGCACGCGCATCAGGCCGTGCAGCACGCCCGGACGTTCGTAGCGATAGACAGTACCCAGCTCGGCCCAGCGCAACGGGAGATCCCGATACGACCAGAGCCGCGACTTGTACATCATAATGTGGAACGGGCAGTTCATCGGCTTGAGCTGGAACAGCCGCTCGTCGATGGTCATCGGTCCGTACATATTTTCGGCATAGAAACCGGTGTGACCGCTCGTATCCCAGAGTTCGCGCTTGGCAATGTGCGGTGAAAAGACCAATTCGTAGCCGTTGGCGAGATGTTCGGTCCGCCAGAACTCTTCTATAATATAGCGCATCCGCGCGCCCTTGGGCATCCAGAGGATCAACCCGGCGCCGACTTCGTCGGCGACATGGAACAACTCGAGTTGTTTGCCGATCAGGCGATGGTCACGCTTCTTGGCTTCTTCGAGCCGAAGCAGATACTCTTCAAGCATCGGCTTCTTCGGATAGGCCACGCCGTAAATGCGCTGCAGCATCGGTTTCTTTTCGTCGCCGCGCCAGTAAGCGCCGGACGACGCGATCAGCTTGAACGCCTTGACCACTCCGGTGCTGGGAATGTGCGGCCCGCGACAGAGGTCCTCGAACCGAGACTGATAGTACATCGTCACGTGGTCGTCTGGGAATTCCTCAAGCATCTCGACTTTGTACGGCTCGCCTTTTTCGCGATAGTGCTTGATGGCTTCCTGACGCGTTACCTGACGTGCAACGGAACGGAGCATCTTCTTCGACAATTTCCGCCATCCGCTTTTCAATTCGCGCGAGGTCATCTGGTGAGAATGGCTGGGCTACGTCAAAATCGTAATACCAGCCTTCGTCGATAGCCGGGCCGATCGCCAGCTTCACACCGGGGAAAAGTTCCTGCACGGCCTGCGCCATGATATGCGAACTGGAATGCCAGAATACCTGGCGGCCCTCGGGATCATCGAAAGTAAGAATCTTCACCGGGGCATCTTCGGGCACGGGGAAACTGACATCGCGCACAACACCATTGATCTTGACGGCTATGGCTTCTTTGGCCAATCGCGGCGAAATAGATTTGGCGATATCCAAGCCGGTAGTTCCCGATTCGAACGGTTTGACCGAACCATCGGGAAATGTGATCTGAACTTTCGCCATCGTCTTAGTACCTAACGTTCCAATACCTAAAGCGGGTTGTCTGGAATGCTGTTCCACACATCCCGCGGCTGGTTTCAAATGGTGGGCGATACTGGAATCGAACCAGTGACCTCTTGCATGTCAAGCAAGCACTCTAACCATCTGAGCTAATCGCCCATACCACAATCTGTGCTCAGGCCCATACGGACTCCGAGGGGACCATAAGTTTATACCTAAGCGACAAATTTGTCAACAGAATTCTTCCCCGGCCTGCATCAAAACCCCATGTCGGGAAAGACGTTAGCCAGAGACCCTGGCGAAAATAGCATCTTCCGCTTCATTTTCGACCGATAAATTGGCCGAAGTGGCCAAAATGACACAAGAAGAGCGGCCTCGGAAAGTGTCTTCCGGGGCCGCTTCCATCATTCGTCGTTTACCCAAATCAGTTGAGTCCGACCATCTGCATGAAGGTCTCGGCCTTGAGGTATTCCTGTCGCAGGTTTTCGGCGAGTTGGTCCAGGTCCGCTTCGGTAAGCTGCATAAAGTCGAGCACGCCGGCTTCGAGAGACCCAATAAGATGCTGCTCATAGCTGTCGAAGAAAGTCTTCTTGGCGACGTAGTTGGCCACGTGCGTGACGTACGGAGTCATCTCTCCGCCTTCGGCCAACTGAGGATGGTGGTGGAACGCGACGGCATCGGTTAGGCGACGCGGAAGTTTCCACTGCTCGGCCAGAATGGCGCCGATCTGGCAATGGTTGTATCCGAGGACCCGTTCTTCGATTAGATAGGTGGCCGAAGTCTGATCGGTAGTTCGCTCTTTCTTAACCTGCGCGTGCTCCGCCTGCAGGAAGCAGCACATGATGACTTTGCCTATATCGTGCAGAAGGCCGCCGGAGAAGGCTGAATCGGGATCCAGCATGCCACGCACGCGTCCCATCTTAGCCAGCAGACGGGCACAAAAACCGACTGCCAGCGAGTGGCGCCAGAACTTCTCCTGAAATTCCTGGTCGATATCTTTGCCCTTGAACATGTCGAGCACCGAGGCTGACAGCACCAGATTCTTGATAGCTTCCAGTCCCACGATGATGACAGCCTGCTTGACCGATTCGATTTCGCGCTGTAATCCGTAGAAGGCTGAGTTGGTCAGCTTCAGCACCTTGACCGACATGGCCGGATCTTCCTGGAGGATCTTGGCAATCTGCCCGGCCGATACTTTGGGATCGTGAATGACTTTTTGAATCTGATGGAAAACGATCGGCGGCGTGGGCAGGTTCCTGATATTGGAAACTACCTGCTTTACCTTGTTGTCAATTGTAGCCGTGGCCATAGTCCGTCCTTGAGAATACTTCAGCCATCCAGACCGTCAATCAGGCGATCGACGATTTTGGCTTTGACCTCCGGTTCATTGTAGTAACCCGAGGCAATTCGCTCCCTGATCTGTTCCAGCCGCTGCTGTTTCGGCACGTCCACGGACCCGACCGATTTCGGTTCGGTTTCTTCTTTGGCCAGTTCCTGATCGGCCAGTTCGGCCAGCCGGGCACGGGCTTCGAACGAAATTTCAATCCGGTCGGGGGAAGGTCGGGATTGATCCGGAGTTTCTCCGGGTTGTCCCTTACGGCGGTTTTCCGCCCCACCGGGTTTCGGTCCTGGTGTCCGATTTGACAAAGGTCCTATCTCCATAACATCACCTATACCTATCCTATCGGAGGTGATCTGCCGACTCTTTACCCGGATCGCGTCCCCGGCGGCCAATTCTACTTCTGGCCGTCGATGAAATGCGGTAAGGGATCGACGTCGGCCATGTACTGCAATATCTTCCGACTGCTTCTCAGTTCGTCAAGTTCGGTCTTGATGCGTTTATGACGACTGGCAACGTATTCCTTGTTATCTTCAACTAACGTAAGATTCTTCTTAATCAGAGTGACAATCGAGTTGACGGTCTTACGGATTTCCGGATAGACCGAGGCCAGCTTGAAAAGTCGCGTGTTCTGTTCGCGGATAGCGGTCACTTTTTCTTCGGATTCCCGAATCCGTCTCTGACATCGTTCGATCTCGGCGTACAGATCGAGCAAGTTCTCGTCACGGTCGAACTTGATCAGGTCCTTCTGTTTGTCCAGGAGTATATAGAGCGACTGATAGAAGGTGTATTCTTCTTTGAGAATCCGAAGAAGGGTCTGCTCAAGCTGGGTGATGGGATTGCTGGTGTTATCCATAGCTCAGGCCGTCACCATAACATGATCCGGAGTCTCTTCGGTGGCCGCCTTCTCTGCCTTATCATTGCCTCGCGGCGCCTGAGTCCTGAGGGTCTCCCATCCAGAGCGCAGGTTGACCATCACCTGGATGGTTTTATCGAGTTGATCGACATTCTTGGTCGCTTCGAGAATGTAGAGCTGGCTTATTACCCAGGTGTACATCTTGCCGAGATGCTCGGTCACTTCGCCACCCTTTTCGCGGTCGAGCGTAGTGTACAGATGAGTTACCATCCGCTTGGCGGTTTGGATTTCTTCGTAGCCAGCCTGGTTTTTATTCACGGCGTAATGCTCGGCGGCCGCCCGCATCGCTTTGATGGCGCCGTCATAGACCATCAAGACCAGTTCGAGGGGTGACTTCCCCATCGTGTCGGCGTGTCGGTAGGCTTCCATTTGCTTCTTCATGAAGTTACGATACTCCTATTAGCTAGAACTGCTTGAACTACTGCCCCAATTGGAGGCTAGGGTAGACGCCCACGAGGTAATATAGTCCCCGGTGGAATTGAGCTTCGCCAAGGCGTCTTCCATTGCCTGGTACTGTTTCGTAAGTCGCTCGCGGCGCGACGCTAAGCGAGCGTCAAATTCCGTGATTCTTTCTGCCAGATTCGTATTCTGATTCGTGTATGACTTGATGCGAGTATCAAGAAGTCCATTGCCGGTGGCGGTAAGACCGTCCAGAAGAGAACTCAGCTTGGAGGCCATGCCTTTCGAGAGCGTGACCGAACCCTCCGGATCCGAACCCAGCTGATCGGCGGTCAAAGTAACTTTGACTTTGAGACCGGCGACGGTTTTGGAATCGCTCTTGCCCGTAAGATACTGACCGGCACCCACTGCTTCTTCGCCGTCGATGGTTCCCTTGACGTCCACACCCGTCGTAGCAACCCCGTGATCCAAACCGATCAAGGCAGTCCCACTGTTGCTCACGGTTGTATCTATGAGCACGGCCGATTTCGCGCCGTACGTGGAACTGGTAAGCTCAAGGCGACCCTGCCCGGACCCCATATCGACCCAGGTGACTTCGATGCCGAGACTGCCGATCCGGCTGTCACCGTCGATGCGCTGCTGCAGTTCGTTGACCAGTTCCGAGACCGAGTCATACGTCTTGGCGGCCAGGACGATGTCATTCGATAGCTTACCGTTCACTCGCAGGCGTACACGATTATTTGTGCTGTCGAGCACCAGCGGAGTGCTACCTGGATCCGTTATGGTCGCGCCTACATAAGTTCCCTGCGTAGCTGCCTGAGTCACGTTGACGTTGTAGTTGTCGCCCTCTTTCGTGGTCGAACTCGATGACACAAACTCCAGACCGCCCCCGGACGTATAGCCGGAGTCGGTAAAGAACGATACGACTTCGTCGAGGTCTTCCCTGAGAGCTTCGTCGAGCCGCGAGGAGTCCTTGACGCTCAGTTGCCCATCGATGCCGGTGCGAATTCCGATCGACGAGAGCTGGCGATATCTATCGGAGTCGGAATTTACGGTCGAACTCATCATCCCGCGCAACGAGTATTGCATCTGCTGTATGATCGAATCACCGAGCAGGATGCCGCCCTGTTTCTTTTCGGCGTCATATTTGTTCTGGTCGTCGATAAACTTATTGGCATCGTTGTAAGCGTCGAGAAGACCCTGGATACTGCCCCTTATAGATTCGATATCCGGGTCGGTCGTAACCGTTACATGCTCGCCGGCGGGGGTCTCCTGCTTGACTTCAAGGGTCAACCCGGCTACGACATTCTGAAATTTGTTGTTCTGGCTGACTACCGTGATGGGCGACCCGCCGCCACCGGAAGCGCCGTACGCAATCGCCGCATTTGAGGCTTCCTGCAGAAGCGGAGCGAACGTCTGAACCTGGAAGGTATCCCCACCGTTCAATTCACCCGTGGAGAAAGACAACTTGAGACCCTCGGCGCCAGCCCCGACCAGTTCGGTCTCGAAGTCAGCCTGGGTGACTACGATAGAACCGGAGTTGGTGCCGTCGGTCCAGTCAAGTGTGATGTTGTCGGTGCCGACCGTCTGTGGGCCGGTGCCCTGCACGGTGAAAGTGTAATTCTTATTGGAGCTTCCAGAGTATGCCGCCGAAGCGCCGAGCGATATCTGGGAAGTCGATCCGGAATCCATATAAAGCGACTCCGGAGCATCGAACGATGCGGTATCGAAGTTGAAATCGGGACCGCCGGCAAGGTCGGAGACTATGTTAATGTCGTTGCTCAGTCCCGTCTTATCCGCGGTAATCACCAGTCGGTATTGGTTACCCGAAGAACCGTCGTTCAGAATTGCGGCGGTCACACCCAAATTGGCATTGTTGATGGCATCTTTGATTCCGGTCAGCGTATTGTTGCTGGCGTCGATAGTCAGAGTCTGCATGGATGCGGAGCCAACTCCGATCTGGATCGTGCCGGTGCCGAGGGCGTTGATATCGTCAGCCGAGAAACCCTGTGACGCGATCTGGTGGTTGCGTGCCACCGACAACACACGGAAATCAAAGGAGCCGGTCGCTACCTGTCCGCTGGCCGAAGCGGTGAGATACTGATCGTCAGAGACCGTGACATTTGTCTTTTGGAAGGCCGCTTTGTAGGCGAGCTGCTGGGCTCGCGACTGAACCGCGTAAATCTTGGCCTGAAGCGACTTGAGGGTGGTGATTATGTTGGTGTTGAGCGATTGCTCGGCTTCCATCAAGTAAGCCGGAGCGCGCTCCACCTTGATGATCGAATTTATTATATCGGTGGTGTTTAACCCCGAGAAGATTCCTTCGATCGTACCTGAAGCTGGCATGTTTTTCCTATCAACTCTGTGACTTCACTGTCGGCCTGAAGCGTTGTTTAAGGTGAGCCGGGGGGGCTTTAATCTCCCCCCGGCTCTTATCCAGCGACATGGCCAGATTAACGGAACAGCGACAGTACCACCTGCGGGACCTGGTTGGCCTGAGACAGCATGGCCACGCCAGCCTGCATCAGGATCTGATCCTTGGTGAACTTCGACATTTCCATAGCCATATCGGTATCGCGAATCGCGGACTCAGAAGCCGACAGGTTCTGAGAAGCGATTTCGAGGTTTCTCAAGTTCGATTCCAGAGTATTCTTCTGGAAGCTACCGAGCGTACCACGAGTCGTGGTGACCTCGTTGATGGCGGCATCAATGATCGCCTGGGAATCCTGGGCGCCCTGGACGGACGTCACGTCAATCTGTGACAGCGACGTATACAGGTTGCCGAGCAGATTCCGGCCGAGCGACGTGGAAGCCATGTTACGCAGCGAAATGGCTTCGGTCTGACCGACGTTGGCGCCAATCTGGAAGACCAGCGACTGGTCGGTGTTGTTGACGGTCTCAGTGCCGCCGCTGGAAGTCAATCCGACTTGCAGCCGCATCGAGCCGCTACGATCCGAATTGTAGACGGTACCGAAATCGCCACCGGAGAACCGGGTAGCGGAACCGCCGTCCAAACGGACGTCAAACTGAGCCGCGGTAACTGACAGCAGCATGCTGCCGGCCTGAACGCCACCGTTCAAACCAGTGCCAACCGCCATGGTCACGGTGCCGCGATCGGCATCGGTCAGGTCAGCGTTGACCAGAGTGGCAGTGGTTGTGGACTGAGCCCAGTCAACCCGGTCGATCGTGTTGGTGTAACCGTCAAACGAAATGACCGCATTGGTGCCTTCGTTGGCAGCCGCGTCGGTCGTGAGACTCAAAGCAGAGCGAAGGTTGTCGGCGCCTTCAGTACCGGTTCCGGCATTCATCTTCAGGGTGTAGAGTGAACCCTGGTCGCGAGTGGTGAACCGGATCTTGTTGGTGTCGTACACTTCGGCGTTTATTTCGTAGTCGGTGGCCGAGCCAGTAGCCAGAGAGGCGGTAGCTGCTATCTGGACATTGATCTCGTCGACTAGATCCTGCAGCGTGGCGTAAGTGCCATCCGTAAGCGTCAGGTCGGTAGCGACGTTGGCGCCGGCGGAAGTATTCCAATCAAAGTTCAGAATGCTGTTGGAATAGCCGCGGGAGTCGGCTGCACCGAGGTCGGAGTTGGCGACGGCCGTAGCAGCGGTCGACGTAGTGGCCAGTGTCTGAAGCGAGTACTGGGCGCCCTCGTTGACAGCTTCCAGCTTGAGACCAACACCGACACCGCCGTCGGTAGCCGTAACTTTGCCGGCCAGCTCAGAGTTAGCCGCAATGGCAGCACTGAGCTTGGTAGCAAAGTCAGCGGTCACGTCACCGAGCTCGACGTCAATCGCCAATGACTGCACGCCGGTCGGGGAGCCGCCGTTTTCCTGATAGTTCACGTAGTAGGTATAGGTGCCTACTCCAGCGGCGATCACCGCGCCAATGGCAGCGCCGCCCACGATGGAAGCAGCCTGCGGGGTGGCGTCGATCTGGAAGGCATTACCGAACGCATCGTCACCAACGTTGGTAACTACGCCCGAAACCTTCTCGGCACCGGCGGAAGACTGCACGACGTCGATGTTGTGCACGCCACCGGTTAGATTGTACGGATCACCGTCGGTATTCGACAGCGTCAACCCATAGTTCTGAACGTTCAGAGTTGAGGTTGAATCGGCAACCTTGGTGGTTGTCACATAGTGCGTGCCGGACGTCAACCCGGACGACTTGATCGTCAGATCGGTGTTGTTGTTCGACGTGATGCTGGCGACGTTTTCCTTGGAACCGTCGAGCAGCTTCTTCGTGCCAAACTGAGTGTTGGCAGCGATACGGTCGATCGTCTTGACCGCTTGTTCAATTTCGGCCTGGTCGGCAGCCAACTGATCGCTGTCGTTGAAGCCTTCGTTGGCGGCGTGAATGGCCAGTTCTCTCATGGAGATCAACAGGTTGTTGATTTCAGTGAGAGCGCCTTCAGCCGTCTGAATCATGCTGATCGATCCTTCCGAGTTCTGGATAGCGCGGTTCAGACCGGCAATCTGGGCCCGGAACTGTTCCGAAATCACCAGACCGGCGGGATCGTCAGAAGCGACGTTGATACGGAAGCCGGATGACAGCTTCTGCATGGACTTTTCCATGCTGCCGGTTGTCAAACCGAGGTTCCGGTTGGCGTTCAACGACGCGATGTTGTGGTTAATGCGAAGTGCCATGAGTCAACTCCTCCGTGACTGTTTATTAAGGTTTCCTTACCCTCTTTGTTTCCACATCAGGATGACCTGCACTTCCTATGTTTACGGTCTCGTTCCGGTGATCAGTATCCCATGAACACCTTGAGATCTGCAATGCGTGGGGTTTCCTCCTCTGAGAGACCAGTATTTCCAATTTAGTCGCCTGTCTAGACCTCATACATTTTCTTATGTTCATAATCGACACATATTTGGCGAACTTAATACCCCCACCCCGGCTTTTCTTGCAGTTTGGGTCTATCGCCCCTGAAAACGATCAGCAACCTCTTCAATCGCCGCCAGGCGCTCTTGAGCCCGAGTATTGTTCGGATCTATTTCGAGCAGCTTCCGATATCCAAACGCGGCCGCATCAGCTTGTCCCATATTGAGATAACAATCGGCGAGGCCTGCCAGGGCCGTCACATTCCTGGAACTAAGGCGAAGAGTATTTTCAAAACAGGCCTGAGCTTCAGGCCAGTTTCCCGAAGCAAGTAGCTGTTCGGCCATAAGTTGCCACCCGACCGGATCAGTCGGACAGACCTCAATATAATGTTCCAGGGTCGCAATCGCCTCCCGGCGACGTCCCTGGGCAATCTGAGCCAAGGCAAGATTCTGAAAAGTCTTGGGTTCGTTGGGGCTCAGTTCAGCCGCCCTAAGATAGTGTTGCTCGGCGTCCCCAAAGCGCCCTTGCTTGTAGAGGCTGTTGCCAAGGTCGTTTTCGGCCGACCAGCAGGCGCCGAACTGGGCGATAGCCTGACGGTAATGCGACTCCGCCTGGTCGAAGCGACCTGTTTCAAAGAGAACCGATGCCATTCCCAGAAAGGCATCACGGGTTGGACGAAACGACAATTGATGACCAAACCAGCGCTCCGCCGATTTGAAGTCCTGTCTAACGGCGTAGAGCTGTGCCAGGCGGACGGCTGTCTCCCGAAAGCGCGGGTTCTTTTGCATGACTCTCAGGTAATGACTTATGGCGTTATCCGGCTCACCGACCAATTCATAGAGAGCCCCGAGGCTATTGTGAGCAAGATCGGAGGCGTCGGGGAAACTCAGAATCAGCGGCATTTCCTCTGCTGCAATATCAAATGTAGACTGGAATTTCAGATAAGCTTCAAACTGAACTATCGCCGCGCGGTAATTCCGCAGGCCGTACAAGGCGAGTCCCGAATTGAACAACGCATCGAGGTAATTCGAGCGTAGCGACAGCGCCCGACGGCAATATTCAACGGCGTTCGAAAAGTCTTTGCGAGCCAGGTACGCAACGGCCAGTTGGTTCAGCGCCATGAGCCTCAGATGACGCTGCTCGATATTTTCTTCAGGAATCAGCCTGACCACGTTTTCGGCGGCCTGAATAATCTCCCCGGCGTTTTCGTCGCTAAGAATCGGCTCGACACCTCTCAGCAATTCGGCATAATTGAAAAGCGCGAAAGTGTCATCGGGGTTCTCGGTCAACTGCTTCTGAAGGAGTGCCCTGGTTCGCTGAAATTTTGCGGCCATTTGCTCCGGCGGAAGATCATACCCGAGATGCTCTATCCGCGCCCGCGTACGACCTATAGCCAGCCCTGACGGCAAAGCAAGAGCGTTGTGGACTATGCCGGCATATCGGAGATTTAGTTCTCTCTTGAAGAAGCGGATCGAATTGGCGAAGGTCACTCGTTCGGCGTCGTGGCCGTAAACATTATAGACCCCCACGGACAGAGCCGCCACCCGGCCTTCCCGCATGACGTCGATTACAGCCGGAACATCGTCGACAACAAAGCGCTCATCGGCATCGATTATAAATATCCAGTCACCGGTGGCCTGCTCGATTGAATAGTTGCGATGTCTCGAGAAATCACCCGCCCAGGCCTGTTCAAAGACCTTCGCGCCGAATTCCTCGGCAATCGCTTGAGTCTTATCGGTGGAACCGGTATCGACGACAATGATTTCATCTACCCAATCACGAATTGACTCTAAACATTCCGGCAGCAACCGTTCCTCGTTCTTGACAATCATGCAGGCCGATATTCGCGGTCGTTCGAGCAGATATTCGCGGAGCATAGTCAATTCCTGATGATCGGCACACCGCTCGATTCCCGACGCGATCCACTGCGATGCTTCGTCGCGTCTATTCAGACGCACGAGCGTCCGCACTAGTCCGATATAGGCGTTCTGGTTATCAGGAGCGCAATCGACCGCCTGAAGAAACGCCAGGAGGGCGTTTTCATCCTGCTCACACTGAGCCAGCGCCTCGCCGTACCATTCCAATATTTGCGCTCGAAAGGCCGGCGCGGCGAAGAGCCGGTCAGGACGCGCATTCTCGCGTCGGTCGCCGAGCTTTTTCAGATATGAGGCGGCAAGGTCAACGACGGCTTCGTATTCACGCAGGGCGTATTTCTTTCCAATTTCGAGTAACCGGCAATCCGGATCATTCGGATTAGAGCCCATGTACTGATCGAGGATATTTTCTACGTCGGTAAAGCGACGGGACGATATCAAGCCCCAGGCCAGAAGGAGTTGAAGTTTGCGGTTATCCTCGGCGTTCAACTGCGAGGCGGTCGATCTATGGGGCTCAAGTAGATCTGCGATGACCGACTGATAGCCATTGTGAGCAAAATACAGAGCCGCGTCTGAAGCGGCCGCAAAATCATGCTTCATTGAAGCAAGGCGAATTTGAAGTTCTTTGGGAAGAACTGAAATTGCATCCGAGAGAGATTTCTTCCTACTCTGCCGTCTATCTGTGGACATCCTATTCCCTTCTGTACGAGCCTGTCGTCAACGACAGGGCGGAAACTCAACCGGGGACCACCGGCCACTACATCAAACCGGGACCAGGTCTTCGCGCTCAACTGTGACCAGGTCTCCCGAGATTTCCTCGGCCGCTTGCACGACAGAATGCTGCACCTGGTAACGGGAGTTCACCAGCACCAGTTGTTTGGCGCGGTTGTTCTCGGTGTTGATGAGAATCGGTCCCTGTAGGTTGGCCGTGATATCACGGGTCTTCTTGACCACCGTAAGGATGACATAGGTCTCAACCGTCGCCGGATTAGTGACTTCAAGTTCGGCGATTTCCTGAGAATTGATCTCGACCTTGTAATCCAGGAAGAACAGCAGCGGATTCATAACCAGGAATCCGACTTCGGGGTCTTCGGTTGAATGCATAAGCATGAACGGACTCAACTCGTCCACTTCCACCAGACAGAAGAAACGCAGGCGTTCGAAGCCCAGAATAGGCCGCTCCATGGTGATGATTTTGTTCTCAGGGATTTCGAGAGAACCGAAACGAGTGCTGGTTATTTTCATACCGGGTAACCCTTATAGAAGTGTCATCTCAGGAAATCGAGCAGACTCGGCTGAATTATTCTGGCGGCCGCCGAAAGCGCTGCTTGATAGTTATTTTCACGCGTGGCTAGTTCCGTTATTACTTTGGTCAAATCGGCGTCCTCTTCCTGCGTCAGCAGGTCGGTGAAACCGAGATCGAGATCGGTCAACTGACTGGCCGTATTTTCGAGGCGCAGGGAGTTGTTACCAACCGCCGCCCGAGTCTGGACCGTCAGATTCATGGCATCATCCATATTGGCAACCATCCGATTGATGCCTTCCTGGTCGTCGTTGCGCAAGGCATCGGCCAGCACCAACAGGGAGCCCATCATGTCGCTCGATCCGTAAACATCCATCTGTTTGGCTACGAGACCGCCGCTCATGTCTTTGATTGTAAACGAGCGTGTAGGGTCATTGCTTGCGATCTGAATCCCCCGCCCGGAATCGTTTATTTCTGCAGTCACGGCCAGCCCGGAACTGTTGATGTCGTCCAACAGGTCCTGAACGGTTACTATAGTGGCATCGGCGAGATTGACCGTGTGGCTGTCTTCGCCTTGCCAGAGGATGAACCGATCGCCGTCAAACCCCATACCATTTCGCAGGTCGGCCAGATTCGTAGCCAAAGTCAGGCGCGGGTCGAGGTCTCTTCCGGCGGCATTGTGGGTGTACGATCCCACTATGCCAAGTCCGGACCCGACCGTTCCCGAGGTATCGCCAACTGTGAAGGAGGCCGCGACATTCAAATCTGCTCCTACCAGTTGGGCGCCGACAAAGCCGGCGATCCGCAATAAACTGGCGGTCTGATCGGACGCCGAATTGTCGGCGATAGTCAATCCTACGGGTGGCAGGGTGGCATCGTTAATTACAAATCCGTCACCTGCGGCATTGATGCCCATAGTAACACCTGGACAACCTTCGGTAACCATCGCGGCATTGAACTGCGTGATGATGTCGCCGACTGTCGTGGCGCCGGTGAAGTTGGCCGTGAAATCAAGGCCGGTACCGCTGGTCAGATGGATTGTCCCCCGGCTCAGATCGATGCCCTGTCCCTCGCGGATCTGACTCAACTTGGTTGCGGTCGAAATCTGTCCGCTGGGGGTAGTGGTTATGCTTAGTGAGTTGCCGTCAATACTTAAGCCGACCGACATGGTTGTATTCATACCGGCCGTAGTCAGCGCGGCGTTAATGCGATCAATGGCGTCACCCACCGTGACGAGAGGCGGCGCCGCTGCCATATCGATGACGGCTGACACGCCAACAAGGTTCTCATCGGTAATTGTGATCGTGCCGGCAGTGAGGTCAACTCCGGCGCCGTCGTTCAAGTCGGCCAAGAGCGTGTTACGGGTCACCGCCGCATTCAGATCGGCGTCACTGCCCAGAATCGACGTGGCTTTGATGAACACGTCTG
Organism: uncultured candidate division Zixibacteria bacterium; assembly: GCA_963735035.1. Taxonomy (GTDB): domain Bacteria; phylum Zixibacteria; class MSB-5A5; order GN15; family FEB-12; genus JAGGTI01. Next base: position 1,520,879 of record CAVTJJ010000004.1, on the reverse strand, counting down.
AAGCGTTGATATTTACAGGTTGCCGGGTTCCGGCGGATATTTCGAACTGAATCTGACCGGTGTCGCCCATGTAAGTGAGGCCTTCACCGCCGACTCGGAACGGTTCCAGCTTGGTGCGGTGGCCGGAAAACATCTGTCTGCCGCCAATCTGGCTGTTGCTGAGCTGAACGATGCGGCTAATCACCGAATCGATTTCGTTGGCGGCCGCTTTGCGCTGCTCGGTATCATAAGTATCGTTCGACATAGCCAGAGCGACGTCTTTGGCGTTCGACAGCATTGAATTCAGGTCATCGAAAATACCGTCGTAACTGCCCAGCCAATTCTGACCCTGCCTGACATTTTCCTGGTACTGGCCGATCTTGGACAGTTCGGTCCGATAGCTCAGGTCGCGCAGAGTTCCGACCGGGTCATCGGACGGATTGTTGATCCGGCGTCCCGACGACATCTGGGTCTGCAATGACAAATAGCGATCCAGAGCGTTCTGCACATTGTAGACCACCTGGCTGGTGATCATGCTGTTAGTGACCCGCATGGCTTCCTATCCTCGGTTCTTTCACTCGACGGTTACACGGTTCCGCTCGGTCATCCACCTCGGGGCAGGTCGGTCGGGTCGGGGTGCTGATCCTTGAAGTCAACCACCGAACCCTTCTTCTTGTCCGCGTCACCGGCGATCTTGCCTTTGATCATCTTGACCATACCCATAAGATCCGACTTGACGTTTCCGACCGCTTTGCGGTTCTCTTGTTGGATCTTGACGTAAATCTCCTCGCGGTGCACGACCACATCGCTGGGAGCGTCGATGCCTAGGCGAACTTGACGGCCACGGATGCCCAATACCGACACCCGAATGCTGTCGCCGATCGTGATCGATTCGCCTAACTTCCTTGTTAGAATTAACAAAACACCCTCCGTGGTGTCGGGCGCTCCTATTCGTGGAGCGTCACATTATTAGCCAATAATTCCCATCTTGCTTATAACTGTATCCAGCGCCTCATCCATGACGGTGATTACCCGCGAAGCCGCATCGAAAGCATGCTGACTCTTGACCAGGTTGGCCATCTCCTCGTCGAGCGAGACGCCCTGCACCGATTGACGCTGGTTATCCACCTGATTCGAAATCAAGGCAAAGTTGCCGCTGAAAGCCGAAGACTCTTTGGCTTCCACACCCAGGCCGCCCACCAGGCTCTGATAATACTGGTTGATGGTGGACGTATTGGAGGACATGACCATACCATCGCGGAGCGCCGACAACAGCGCCGCTGCTTCACCGTTGGCGCGGTCGTCCGGATTGGACGAGGTTGAGGCTGCGATCCGATTGTGATCCAACAGAATTGCGTTATTGATGCGGAGATCGGCAGCGTCGGTGTAATCCGCATCGAAGAAGTTCACCCCGGTGGTTCCGTCGAGACCGTACCCGGCCGAGTGAATGGCGTTGACCTGCTCGACAACCGTCCGGGCCAGCGTGTTGAGCTCGCTCAGGTAACGCGGAATGATCTCGTCACGGGTCTGGACCAGGCCGAAAATCTGACCGTTCTTGTTGGTAAGCTGATGTTCGGAGCCCTGCCAGACCAGCCGGTGGGTGATCTTCTCCCCGTCCCGTTCGGCGGAGACACCGATATCAAAAGAAGAATTGCCGTCCACCAGAAGCATGCTGCCCATGTACACCGTGGCGGTGCCGTCGCTCTTCTGATTTACATTGACATCAACCAGCGTCGACAGCTCGTCTATGATCCGATCCCGCATATCGCGGAGATCGTTGGCGGTTGAGCCGCCCAGCTCTATGCGTTTGATATCCTGGTTCAGACTGGCGATTTCAGTAGTCTTCTGATTCACGTCGGATGTCATCGCGCTCAAATCGCGATCGGTTGAGCGCTGCTGGTCTTCCAGACCCGTGGCCAGCTGTTTAAGCGAATTGATGAACTGCGTGGCGGACGCCAGCACGCTGCTGCGATAACCACTGTTTTCCGAATCGTTCGACAGCGCCGACCAGTCGTTCCAAAATTGATCCAGGGTGGCGTTGAGCGAGTTGTCCGCGGGTTCCGAGAATATCGATTCAATCTGCTTGAGCGATTTGTCTTTGTACATCCACTGACCCAGGTCCTTCTGGGCCTGGCGAAATTGCTGGCCAAGGAACAAGTCGCGAACCTGGTAAATGTCGTCTACGCTGACTCCGGTTCCGACCGCTCCATTGACCGTAATCTCCGGCGCGGAAGATGATATTCTGACCACCTGACGTGAATAGCCAGGGGTATCGACGTTCGCGATGTTGTGACCGACGGTTTGAAGACTTACCTGGTGCCCCATCAGGGCCCGTTTACCGATTTCCAATCCCTGGAAAAGTCCCGGCATTAGATCCTCCTGTCCACCGCGACAGCGTTATTGCCGCGTGGCGCGTCTCCGACACGTCCGTATGTCTGGTCGGGGGTATGCATCCGCGAGAGCATGTTCATCGTGCGAGCGATAAACTCCCGCGATCGGTTTAAGAGCATCGCATTGGTGTTGCGTGCGGACGTAATCCGCTCGTTGAGGGCCAGGATGGCGTCGCGCAGTTGACTGAGACGCTGGGACTGGTCTTCGTCCGCATAGCCGAGCAGACGAGTGATGGTCACATCGCCCTCGATCTTATTCGCTTCCTGAAGGGCGCCGATAAGACCGTTGCGCTTGCGATTGAGCGCGGCGCTCTCGACAAGCTTCTGCTGCTGCAACTGTGTTACCTGAACCAGTCGCTCGGTATCGTTGGCGACGAGGGCCAGTTTTTGCTCTTCGAGAAGCCGTAGAAACTCCTCGAACAGCAGCGCTTCAGCATTGATAATCTGTATAAGTTGGTCGATCATGTCCCATGTACCTGGTAACATCCTGTACTCTCATTGTCGTCTTAGGGTGTGACGGTCTTTAGTGTTATCCGCCAACTATTTGCCGGAATTGGGGTCCAGCGACTCCGTGATCTTGCGAACGTAGTTTCGGGTTTCTTCAAACGGTGGCACACCGTCGTACTTGGCCACATTCCCCGGCCCCGCATTGTAGGCCGCCAGGGCCAGTTTCAGGTCTCCGAACCGATCCAGCATGCGGCGCAAATACCGGCTCCCAGCGCGGATATTCTCGGCCGGGTCAAATGGGTCGCTCACTTTGAGCTCCTGTGCGGTCGAGTCGGCCAGTTGCATAAGCCCCTTCGCACCGGTCGGCGAAACAGCGTGCGGGTTACCGCTCGATTCTGCCTGGATCACCGAACTTATTAGGGCCGAATCGAGTTTGGTCTCGCGCGCTGCACGATCAATCAAGTGCCCAAAACGAGACTGTATCGAGTCAGCCGCAGGTTTGTAGGCCTCCGGTTTTGAGGCTTCCGGCCTGGAAATCGGCTCCGAGACAACCGGTCTATTTGTATTGTTGACCGGTTGAAGCGGGATAGTCTTCTCAGAAGGCCTGGTCAAAGGAATCAGTTTCTCGGTGTTCAATTTTGTCGGGACCGAAATCACGGTTGGTTTCAAGGGCTTCATCGTAGTCTGGGCCGATTTCTGCTCGAACTGGACATCCACCAGCTTCTCCATGGACCGATACATTATCTCGGAGATTGAATTGTGCCCGCCGAAAGACGCTTTGCGGGAGATCTCCATGTCGAAGATGTCAGTGAAGGTCTCCTTGCCGAGACCGTCAGAAAGCACCCCGGATTCGGACTTTGAGCCGTCCGGAATAGTCTGGCGCATAGTCTTGAGCATTTGATACATGAAGTAGGATTCGAATTCCTTGGTGGCTTTGTGAAGACGCAACTTTTCCGATTCAACGGTCGGCGTCTTTCCGTGACGGAGACGTTCCAGTCCGGAACCTTCCCCCACCCCAGCAGCCGCGGATTTCACCGGAAGTACCATCAGAGTATCACGAGCTCCGCTCTCAGGGCACCGGCCTGCTTGAGAGCCTGGAAGATTGCAATTATGTCGCGTGGGGTAGCGCCTATCTTATTAAGCGCCCCGGCCACATCGGAGAGAGTCACTGATTCCTCCAGATTTACAACTCTGGCGGTTTGCTGATCGACAGCGATGCTGGGTTCCTGAGTGACTACCGTTTCGCCGCCGGAAAACGGTTCCGGCTGTGAGATCACCGGGCGTGACTGGATATTCACCGTGATCGTCCCGTGCGCCACCGCGACCGGCTCAATAGTAACGTGCTGACCGGCCACTATTGTTCCGGTCTTTTCGTTGATCACCACCCGCGCCACATTGTCGGGTACGACCATAAGTTGGCCGACATCGGACATGAATTGTGATCTAAGCGTCGGATACATAACACTGTCGGGAATGACTACTTTCACCGAGGCGGCGTCGACCGCATAGGCCACGGTGCCGTACTTGATATTGATCCTCTCAGCCACCCGGTTCGAAGTCGTGTAATCAGGATTGGTGAGTGACAGGTAGAATTCTCTTACGGCGCCATCGGTAGACGCCACCGGATTGGTCACCTTGCCGCCACCGGGGATTCGCCCTACGAGGGTATAGTTGTTGAAGATCTTATTCCCCTCGTCGACCTGCACATTGAAGCCGCCAATCGACACCGACCCTTGCGCGGTAGCGCGCACGACGCCGTCGGGATCAGACAACGGAGTGAGCAGGAGCGTCCCGCCCTGAAGCGAGCTGGCGTCGCCGACCGACGATACCGTGACATCGAAAAACGAACCCGAGGTCCGGCCGCCCGCGATCTTTGCCGTAACCAGCACAGCGGCGATGTTCTTGACCTTCAGCTTGTCGACTTCGATAGTCAGCCCCATCCGTTCCATCATATTGGCGAGGGCACGAGTCGTGAATTGTGTGCCGTTGCCATCGCCGGAACCGTCCAGCCCGATCACCAACCCATAACCGAGCAGTTCGACTTCCTGCTGGTCCTGGAAGCCGCAGATATCCTTGATGCGGACTTTCTCGGCGTGAGCGATATCATTCATCCAGAGCAACAGGGTCAGCACGATGGCCAGCCCGGTGGGACGACATAGAACGGCGTATACGGTACCCAGCATATCTGTCTCCTAGAAGATCCAATTGATTAAGCGTGTGAAGAAACCGGGGCGCGAGCCAGTAGTGGCGTTGCCCTTGCCGTTGTAGGAAATCTCGGCATCCCCGATCAGATGAGACTCGATCGTGTTTTCCGGAGTGATGTCTTTGCTACGCACAGTGCCGGAAACGTATATTGATTCCTGGTCGCCGTTGATGCCGATAATGCGGTGCCCTTCGATCAGAAGGTCGCCGTTTTCCTTGACGCCTACGACCGTGACGGTGATACGCGCACGGATCGTCCCGCTGCGCAAGTTTTCACCCTTGCCATCGAACGTGTTGCTGTTGTCAGCAGACGCACCGAACACGGGGATGAAATCCAGCGAGCCCAACCCCGGGCCGCCCGAAGTACTGGTTTTGGTGGCCTTTTCGGTCTTGGTCTGGACCTGATTGGAGGCGCGGTTCTGCTCCGAAATGAGCACGGTGAGCACATCACCAACGCGATGGGCCTTAATGTCGGAAAAGAGCGACTGGCTCTTGCCGAAATCCTGCCCGCGTACCTTCAATGAGAACGGCAGCAGTAGCAGCGCCGCCAGCAGTATGAGCAATCTCTTAAAGTTCATGTTAGTTTCCTCGATTCCTATTCGCTCATGGATTCACTTCGACTAGTTTCCCGGATGTCACGGTGGCGAGAATGGTCTTGCCCGAGGCGAGGTTCTTGACTCGTACTCGGTTTCCAATTACGCCTGACTCCAGCACCTCGCCCGGCGCAGTGATGGAACCCCAGACATCGGTGAAAACGATGGTAACCTCCCCCCCAACATCAATGTCAGGGACAGGTTCAATCGCCCCCATGGTGAGAACATTCCCCACCCGCAGATTGCGCTTTGCCCTCATCCCTCTGATATCTGCGTTGGATATGACCGGCTGCTCTCGCAAGGAGGTTACATCGGTTCGTTTCAATTCGAATTTTTGTTCGGAAAGTAATTCGTGTCGTCCGATCTGGTCGGATGCGACCAAAACGTCGGCGAACTTGCTGATCTTCAAACGGACCTGGCCCCGTTCGACCAGAACTCCGTCGTGCGTGATTTCCGCCAGCACTGTGAAAGGACCTGACGGTTCGGTTTGTGTCAGCGACCTAAAGGACAGATCGACCGCATTGACAACCCGCGTCTTGAGCTGATTCGCGACTATGTCGATTTCGTAAGTGCTCGAATCGAGATGATATTTTTCGCGAACGAGGTCGATCACGGCTCGATTGGTTTCAACCGCCGAAGCCGGCTTACTGAAGACAATCACCAGACCGAGAACTACTGTCAGCCATCCATGGCGTGATTTCATAGCTTATCTCTTCAGGTTGTTGGCTATTTGTGACATATCGTCGGCCGTCTGGATCGCCTTCGAGTTCATCTCGTAAGCGCGCTGGGCCACTATCATATTGACCATTTCGTCGACGACCTGGACGTTGGACATTTCCAGATAGCCCTGGTTGATTCGTCCCAAGCCGTTCTGTCCTGCGACATCGGTGATAGGATCTCCAGAGGCGCTCGTCTGGATGAGGATATTTCGTCCAATTGCCGACAACCCGGCCGGGTTGACGAACCGGGCCAGTTCGAACTGACCGATCTGAATCGGTTCAGTCTGGCCGAACTGCTGGACCTGGACGGTGCCGTCCTGTCCCACCGAAATCCCGGTCGCGTTTTGCGGAATCGTAACTTCGGGGAGAACGAAATACCCATCCGACGTCACCAACTGGCCTTCAGCCGAAAGTTTCAGCGCGCCGTCGCGGGTGTACCCGGTGCCGCCGTCGGGCAGTCTGACCTGGAAGAAGCCATCCCCTTCGATGGCAATATCCAACGGGTTGCTTGTGACCGTGAGGTCACCGGTGGAGAATTCGCGTACCGTCGCCGCCGGCCTGGTACCGTAGCCTATAGAAAGGCCGACCGGCACCTGGGTGCCGAGCGCGGACGCCACGCCGGCCGCCCGGTAGTTTTGGTAAAGCACATCCTGGAATTCCAGCTTGCTCTTCTTGAAGCCGGTGGTGTTGACGTTGGCAAGGTTGTTAGCGATGTTGTCAACATTCATCTGCTGACCACTCATGCCGCTTGCCGCGGTTCTCATCGCCTTAATCATCCTGGCACTCCTATTTCAGTAGTTCTTCTTTGCTATCCTTTGGTCGCCACGTTCTTCATGAGGTTGTCCAGCGTACTGTCCTGAGTCTGCAGGGCGCGAGCGTTGGCCTCATAGGTGCGGTAAGCGACAATCATATCGACCATCTCGGTGACCACGTCGACGTTCGATGTCTCCAGATATCCCTGTTGAATCGTGGCGTACGGAGAGGCGGTTAGTGTCTGTCCGGGGGGAACCGCGAAAAGCGATCCGCCGAGTCTTTGAAGCTTGGTAGCGTCGGGCACTGTGCGGGCTACTATTCGACCGGCTGAAGTGCCATCAACCTGGACTTCGCCGTTCTGCGCGACTGCCATAGAGCCGGAACCGACTTGAATCGGCCCGCCCTCACCCATCACCCGGAAACCGCCGTCGAAAGCCAGAAAGCCTTCGTTGTCGATCACGAACGAACCGGAGCGGGTCAGGACGGTCGCTCCGTCGGTCGACTGCAAGCGCAAAGAAGCCGTCGCCTTCAATCGCCAGATCGAGCGGGTTGGAAGTCTTGTCGAAAGTGCCGGAAGTCTGGTCGACTCTCACGTAGTCGGAGACGGTATTCTCCCAATCCGACTTCTTCGGCTTGAGCTTATCTTCAGCGCGGGCCAGTTCCTTGATGAAAACGACGTTCTTCTTGAATCCGGTGGTGCCGACGTTGGCGATGTTATTCGCGATGGCGTCCTGCTTGTCGATGTGCGGCAGCATGCCGGATGCGGACTTGTAAATACCTTTAATCATAGTCTTCTCCGTCCAGAGTAATGCAGGGAGCATGCCAGAACCCGGCGACAGATTGTCAACGCGTTGTACGACAACACATTTGACGAAATTCGTCGGGTCGAGCGGACTTCTTGGAGTCGACTTTTCCGGAAGTAACTTCTGCCGGCAGAGGAAATATTTTCTAAGATGAAGCCGGTGTCTTGGTGGACTTTGGATCCGGCTGCATTTGGCCCGTCTGGTTGTTATTTATCATATCGTGGCGGGTCTTGGTGCGCACGATCAGACGGTCCATAGCGGCGTGAAATCGTGCTTCGTTGCACGGCTCACCGTTGGATTTCATGTAGAGCGGACAATCAACCTTGAAGCCGAAGCACTCCTGGGCCTCTCCCAGATAGCAGGCCTTCAGATATGCACAACGAACGTTGTTCTTCATTACGAGCGATGCCTTCATACCTGAATTATCGGCGACAGGCACCAAATCCTGAGTCTGCTCATAAGATGCACAGCGAGCTACCGCCACCGATTCGCCTCGATTGCGAAGTCTGTTGCGCACGGTCGCCTGAAAGAGAATTTCCGAATCCTGCCGGGGCACTTTTCCTGTTGTCGAGCCAAGCGCAAAACCTTCAGCCTCACAATCAGATACAAGCAACGGCCCAGAAGTAAGTTGAAACCGGAAAGTGATTATTTGGTTAAAGAGACTAGGCGCATGCTTTTTGCTTGATAGGGTCCATGATTTTGGAACCTCATAATATGCGAAAAACAAGACAGTTATTCTTTCTGACAGCGTTAGCTCTTTGTTGGGGGAATCTCCCCCTTGTTGGCGGCTCCCGACCCGGGTGCTCCGGATACGGTCAGGGTCGATTCCGTCACTTCCTTTGTCTCAGGCATCGGGGTAGTACCAGTCAGGTTCGTCAATGATGAGGACCTCAGCTACGTGGAGATTACACTCCGCCAGTATTCCAGTCAGGTCAAGATTGACTCGTTTTCGTTTGCAGGCGGACGCCTAGATCAGGCGGCCTACACCCGTTATGTCTTGATCAACGCCGATTCGAATATTGCCTCCATCACCGCTTTTGTGCGCACCACACCGATCCCGGTCGGCAGCGGCCTGCTGGGGCATCTCTACCTCTCCTATTCTCAGACCATCTCACCCCAACAAATAAGCATTGACAGCACCACGTGGATGGTGGACCTGAGACAGCATTCTAATAACTTTGGTACTTACATAGGCAGTCAGCCTTTCAAACCACAATTCATTCCCGGGCAGTTGAGCATTCTGGAAACTCCCACCACGTTCGATTCGGTCTGGATCGCCAACGTGGAAGCCGCGCCGGGCACACCGGTAGCGGTCGACGTTTTCGGCTACAATGAACGCAATGTCGCGGCCATTGAGCTGGCTTTGGACTATGGCTCCACCGATTTGACTCTAGATTCCGTAACTTTCACGGGCACTCGCTGCCTTACAGCCCCCAGCAAGACAATTCAACCCCAGACGGATGTGCATCAAGTGTACGCGAAGATCGAATTTGCTGACGGCCTGCCCTTGGACCCCGGTACGGGATCGATAGCCACGCTGCACTTTATGATCGCGCCGACCGCCCCTAACGGCATAATCACAATAGATTCGACTACAATCGGTATCTCATATCAGACTCGCCTCACCCTGACAGTTGCCGACGGCAGCGAAGTAATCACGCCCATTTTCCGTCCCGGCGGCGTGTCGGTCAAAGCCATTACTGACGTGGTAGATAATCCGGGCGAACTGAACTTGCCGTCCGACTACTATCTCGCACAGAACTATCCCAACCCGTTCAACCCCACTACGACAATAGAATTGAGTCTCCCCCGATCCGGGCGAGTCGAAGTTGAGGTGTTCAACGTGTTAGGGCGTCGCGTTCGGATGTTGGTCAATCGAGACCTTCAGGCGGGCGTTCATCGCATGATATTTGACAGCCACGACGATTCCGGTGCCCCTCTTGCGACCGGAGTGTACTTCTACCGGGTTACTGCCCCCGGTTTCCAGGACACCAAGAAGATGCTCTTGCTGAAATAGTGCCCTCATCCCTGACTGACACCAATTGATTTTGAGGGTCGGGTGACGGTTAAACGCCGTCACCCGTTTTGTTTGTTGCGACGAAAAGCGACTATAGCGACCTCGTCGAGTTCTTTCTGTTCCTGCTTTTCAATCGCCTGACGATGCCGGAGCTGCTGCTTATCTTTGAGCATTTCGTAGATTTTTCGTTCGCGGGCGGCATCGACCAGCTTGCGGCGTTTCTTCTCGGCCTCCTTTTCGAGACCGTGCAGGAGCCCGTTACCGGCCATCCGCTCACGCTTGAGTTTCACCAGGTAGCGTGAACAGACGAGAGCATCGGCAATAGAGAACTTTCCCACTTGCTGCAGGCGTTGATGATCGAGGGTATCCAGACGACAGCGATCAATCGCGGTCAATTCCAGTTTCTGCTTGAGTACCTGCTGAATGGCCGCAGCATGTTCCTTCTGCCGCTCTTTCTCGCGGTGTTGCCTGATCTTTAGAAGAGGTTCAAGCCGGTATCGAAACCTTTTGACTGCCACTGGTTACTCCGTGGAGAATTTCTCTTAATTGAGCGATAACGTCGTTGTGAACGACACGCTCGTTGATGCCCTGCCTCAGAAGTCGACGCAGCGGATCGAATTTATCGATCGCCCGGTCGATGCGAGGATTGGAGCCTTTGACATAGGCGCCGATGTTGATCAAATCTTCAGCTTCAGTATAAACTGAGAACAACTCCCTGACTTCGCCCGCCAGTTGGACCTCTTCTTCAGTCGAAACATCTTTCATCAATCGTGAGATCGAATCGAGCACATCCACCGCCGGATACTGGTTCAGCGACGCGAGCCGGCGCGACAAGGCCACGTGGCCGTCGAGAATCGAACGCACAGCGTCCGAGATCGGTTCATTGAAATCGTCGGCTTCGACCAGCACGGCGTAGAGACCTGTGATTGACCCGTGTTGGTCACAACCGGCTCGTTCGAGAAGTGTCGGCAGAAGCGCGAAGACAGATGGTGTATATCCCTTCGTGGCGGGTGGTTCGCCTACCGCCAGACCGATTTCGCGTTGGGCGATAGCCACGCGCGTGACCGAGTCCATGAGAAGCAGGACGTCTTTCCCCTGCTCGCGGAAGTACTCCGCGATAGCCGTAGCCACCATCGCACCTTTAATTCGAACCAGTGCAGGCTGATCCGAGCTGACCGCGACAACGATTGATCTCTTCAGACCCTCTTCGCCCAGGTCGCGCTCGATAAACTCTTTCACTTCACGACCGCGCTCGCCGATGAGAGCGATCACGTTTATATCAGCCGATGAATTCCGGGCGATCATGCCCAGCATTACTGATTTGCCAACTCCTGATCCCGCGAAAACGCCCAGCCGCTGTCCCTTGCCGACTGTCGTCATCACATCAATCGCCTTAATGCCAGTGCGAATCGGTTCGGTTATTCGTCGACGACTCAGTACCGGAATTGGGCTCGACGAAACGGGCCGGGTAATCCCAGAGGCAACCGGTCCCTTGCTATCAATTGGCTGACCCAGGCCGCCCAGGACTCGGCCAATAAGCGTGGGGCCGACAGGGATGCGAAGTTGATCCGAGGTCGATGTTACAATGGCGCCGGGGTTGATGCCGCTTATCGGCCCGTATGGCATGAGCAGCAGCCGATCATCGCGAAAGCCTACCACCTCCGCGAGGATAGTGCTGCCGTCGTGATTTTCAATATGACACAACCGGCCGATTGAAATGGCCGGTCCGGCGGATTCGATCACCAGGCCAACGACCTGCGTGACCTTGCCAAATTGCTTGATCGTGCTGGCGCGCTTGATGCGGTCGACGTACATGTCGTAGAGGACATAACTCACGCGCCCTCCGCTCCGCCCCGCAGGGTGGTCTCGATAACGTCAAATTGCGAGGTAAGCCGGGCGTCGATGTCGCCGGTCGGGGTTTCGATAAAGCAACCACCGATCCGCACCCGTGGGTCCGCTTGAAAAGTAAGGTCCTTGATGGAAGTTGAGCTCGACAGAAATCGATTCATGTTCTGTTCCATCAGAGGCAGGTGATCCGGGTGGACTTTGATACGCAGACGGGATCGATCTACCAGTTGATTGATTACTCCCTCGATCATGGTCAGAGTGGCTTCCTGATCCACCTGAAGACCGTCGAAAGTGATCTTCCGACTGACCTGAATGACCAGTTCGAGTACCTTCTGCTTTGCTTCTTCGAGCAGCGCGATACGCTGGTTGACAGCATCTTCGATGGCCTTTTCGAACTGACGCAGCACTTTGCGGGCTTCGTCCAGCCCCTTCTCCATGCCAACCTGATATCCCTGATCGAAACCCTGTTTGCGTGACTTGTCACATTCTTCCGACATGCGCTCATCGAGCTTTGCCACTTCAGAAATGGGCATCAGACGAGCGCCGTCAGGAGTTGTAATAAGCGACACCTTGGGGAACATCTGGCCGAGTCGCTGCGCGGACCGGCTCTCCGCCTGGGCATCGCGCTGCTTCTCGCCGATAAACACGGTTGGACCGTCGGCGTTGTATCGAATGACTTTAGACAATGATATCCTCTTTACCGCCGCGGCCGGAGATGATGATCTGGCCTTCTTCTTCGAGTCGACGGACCGATTCGACGATTCGACCCTGGGCCGCCTCGACATCGGACAGACGGGTCGGGCCCATGAACTCCATCTCTTCCTTGATCATAATCGACACACGCTCCGAGACGTTGGCGAAGATCTTGTTCTTGACCTCTTCGCTCGCCGCCTTGAGCGCGGTTGACAGGTCTTTCGTTTCCACTTCTTTGAGAAGGCGCTGGATCGAACGATCGTCGAGTAAGATCAAGTCATCGAACACGAACATCATGTTCTTGACTTCAGCCGCGAGATCGGCGTTCTCCGCTTCGAGCGACTGTAGAATATTCTTTTCGGCGGTCGTATCGATCAGGTTCAGAATTTCAGCAATAGCTTTGGCGCCGCCGGAAACCGACAGATCACGTCCGGAGTCGCCTCCAAAATGGTGTTCCAGAGTGCCTTCGACTTCTTTCAGAATTTCCGGAGATATCTTCTCCATGGTAGCGATGCGAAGGGCGACTTCAGATTGCAGTTCCGGGGCCAACTCCGAAAGCACCGCCGCCGCCTGCTGCGGATTAAGCTGTGTCAGCACCAGAGCGGTGGTCTGCGGATGCTCGTTCTGAAAGAAGCCGCTGAGCTGCTTGGGATCGATGTCTTTCAACAGCGAAAAGCCTTTGTTGACGAACGTGGATTCGAGGCGCTTCAAGATTTCATGCGCCTTGGTCGAACCCACAGCTTTCTCCAGAATCTCCGATGCGAAATCAATACCGCCCTGGGAGATGTACTGGCGCGCCATGAAGATCTGATAGCACTCGTCGACTACCTTCGCTTCAACTTCCGCCGGGACATCGCGCAGATTGGCAATTTCAATCGTGATGGCTTCCAGATCGGCTTCGCCCATGCCCTTGAGCACGTGGGCGGAAACTTCCGGACCGAACGCGACCAGGGCCACCGCGGCTTTCTGAATGGCTGTCATGCTTTCGTAGTTCATAACTCACCTACTCGGACATAATGGTGCGAATGACGCGCGCCATCTCTTCCGGTTGTTCCTTGGCCGTTTTCTGCATCTGGTCGACGAGAGTTGGTCGACGTTTCTCAGCCACAATCGGCTGTACTTCTTCCTGCTCTTCAATTTGTTGTTGTGCCATTGTTCTGGCTGTCTGTAGCACCGTGTGGCGGGGCGGCGCTATCGTCGCGAGGGACCTGAACAGCTTGCCTGCTTTGCGCTTTAGGTAGAACAGCACCAGGATGCCGAGCATCACGAGCAACACCTTCTTGGCGATGTCGACATAGAAGTCGCGCTGGTACATCGTATCCAGCGCCTGACGGTCAGCCACCAGATCGTTCCGATCGAAAGGCATGTTCACGATTTCGATCTGATCGTTGCGCTCGGTATTCAGACCAAGAGTAGTGCGGACGACCGAAGCCAGGCGGTCGAGTTCTTCCTGCGGTCTCGGTTGATAGATGCTCTCGGTTTGACCGTCGGCATTCGGCACCTGGTTGTAGGTGCCATCTACCATCACGGCGACCGAAAGCCGCTGGATACCGCCAACCGCGTTGATCAAGTGTTCGACTGTCTTATTGATTTCGTAGTTCGTAACCGTGGTCTCGTTGTTTTCCTGCGCCTGAGATTGGCTCGTCTCGGCGGCTTTATCGCTGTTAGTGTTGTTGGTCTTGGTGCGTTCCTCGCTCCGTATCGGTGGCGGAGTTGGGATCGTACTGTTCGGAGGTACGTTCCAATTGCTGGAAGTCGAGTTCGGCGGTCACGCGGACAGCCGACTTGCCTTCGCCGAGGACGCCGTCGAGAAGCGATTGTGCTTTGTCCTGAAGATACTGCTCGACATTCTTGCGAACTTCCATCTGTGAACTGGACAGACCGGCCAACGGATCATCCGACTGCCCCGACGACAGCAAATTGCCGTCGTAATCGAGGATCGCGATGTTCGACGGCTTGAGGCCTTCGACCGAGGCGGCCACCAGATGAGCGATGCCGGTTATCTGACGTTTGGTCAGAGTGGAGTTCCCGGCCAGTTTCAAAACCACCGACGCGGTTGCTTCTTTCTTGTCTTCCTTGAACAGACGGTCCTTCGGCATGACAATATGCACCCGAGCCGCTTCTACTTCACTCAGCTCGGTAATGGTCTTGGTCAGTTCGCCTTCGAGAGCGCGTCTGAAATTGAGATTCTGAAGGAAATCGGTCATGCCCAGATTGTTCTGGTCAAAAATGGAATAGCCGATATTGCCTGCTTTGGGGATACCTTCCGCGGCCAGAGAAATCCGGGTCTTATAGACATCGCCGGATGGAATCTCGATCGCGCGGCCGTTGTCGGTCAGACGATACGGAATCTGCTGGTCGTTGAGGTAATTAACGATCTCCCCCGCGTCGGCGTTATCGACATCGGAGTAGAGGCGAGAATAGCTGACTTGCGAAACCCATCCGACGACCACGACGATACCAATGATGGTGCCGGCCAGAATGCCGAAAAGCATCATCACCTGGCTCGTCGTCATGCGTCCGACGAATTTAGCAAGGTTCTTAAAGGTGTCTTTTAAGAACTCCATACGACTTCCTATATCTTCCTGTTTCCAGCCATCCATGGCCGGATAGTAACGTCACCGTATCCTACAGTGGCATCTTCATAATCTCATTATAGCCGTCCACGAGACGGTTGCGGATTTCCAGGAGCAGGTCCATTGATACGCCCGCTTCTTCCGCCTTGATCATCATCTGGTGCAACTCGACATCTTCCCCCGCCAGGAAGGCCTGTTGGATTTCGGCCGACGCCTGCTGTACCTGATTCACCGACTGCAGCATGTTGCCGACTATTTCCGAGAACTTCGGCTGATCCGCCGCAACCGCTTCCTGCGGAATGAGCGGAACCGTGCCGGTCTTCTCGATCAGGCCGGGAACCAGACGTTGGGCTGGGAGAATTACGGTGGCCACGATTATACCTTTACGTCCACCAGACGTCCGAGCTGTTCACCGCCGGATGCTTCTTCACTCGCGGCCGCATAAGCCGAACCGAAACGGGTGGAGTCGCTGAACTTCGCGAACAGCAGATCGAGAGCCTGGCGTTCTTCCGAGGAAAGAAACTTGGCGTAGTTGCCTGACGGCGCTTTGACGGCCAGGGCTGACTTGCTGACTGTGGACTGTGGTTCGATTACCACACTCTGGTTGTTGGTCTGGCCGGTACGCGAAGCCGCGTCGGACGTCGGCCGGTCGGACCGATTGACTTGCTGATAAGCTTGAATACCTAACGGGTTAACCTTCATGGCTCTCTCCTATATTTCGAGCGCATCGATTGCCATCTTCTTGGCCGACGCTATCACACTGGTGTTCGCTTCATAGGCGCGCGACGCGGCCATCATATCTACCATCTCAGTAACAATATCAACATCGGGCATCTTCACAAATCCCTCGGCGTCGGCATCGGGATGAGTGGGATCGTACACCAGCCGGAAGTTGGATTTGGGATCGACAATTTCCTTGTGTTCGACGGTCGACACGTTGACCGAACCCACCTTCAGATTTGTTTGGCCGAGCATATGCTCCGAGTTGGTTCGGGTCAGTTGCGTGGAAGCCCGCGACAACTCGCGAGAAAAAGGCACTCTGGTATCTTCGGAACTGATTATCACACGCTGCCGCTTGTACGGGCCGCCTTCCGGTGTTTCCACCGTCTCGGCGTTGGCCATGTTTTCGGCGACAATATTCATCTTGGCACGCTGGGCCGACAGCCCGCGGGCTGAAATGTCTATAGCGTTAATTAGTCCGCCCATAGTCAGATCCTTACTTGCTCGTAATCACCTTGTGCAGGCCTTCGAACTTCTTCTGCAACAGCTTCGCCGCCACGGTATATTCGATTTCATTCTGAGCCATCTTGGGAACTTCGCGGTCGATATCGACACTGTTCAATTCTTCACCTTCGACTTTAGTCCGTTCCACTTTCGGCAACTTGTCCGGATGTTGGCCCAGCGGGAGATGGTTGGCATGTGTGACCACTCCCGCCAGACGCCGGGTATTACCCGATGATTTGGCCAGCTCGTCTTCGAAGTTGATATCTTCCGCTTTGTAGCCGGGCGTGGAGACGTTCGCCACATTACTGGATACCAGTTTGTGGCGAAGACTGCTCAAGTCCAGGTACCTGCCATAGCGCGGCACACCGGAGGATTGAAACAGAAAATTGGTAAGTTTATTGTCCATACTCATAGCCCAGTCACATTTCGTCACCGCAGGTATAGGCAAGGACTATGCCAAGACGGCTGACTCTAATGCCATCTGATTGTGTGATATCACATTAGGATGGATTGGCGGTATCGGACTTGCTACCCGATTAGATGCATGTAAGGAAAGGTTTTCCCGGTGTGTGCGGAAGCATTTACTGACTGGCGGTCTGATAGTACATCTGCGATGACGGTTCGGTCAACGTCATCTCCATCGTGAGGATAACAATATCGACCCGGCGATTCATGGCGCGATTCTCGATACTGTTGTTCGGCACGACCGGACGGTACTCGCCGTAACCGAGCGCTGAAATCCGCCCGGCCGGGATGGAATGGCTCTCGGTGTAGTATCGAACCACGGCGGTCGCCCGCGCCGAGGAAAGCTCCCAGTTGGAAGGATAGATCGGGGTGCGGATCGGGGTGTCGTCGGTGTGCCCCTCGATCCGAACATGGTTGGGGCGATCCTTCAGTTGGCTCGCAACCAGGTCCAACACTTCCAGGGCTCGAGGCTTCAGATCCGCCGACCCCTGATCAAACAAGGCTGATTCCATAATATGTACGACCAAACCGCGTTCGGTGATTTCAGTCTTCAGAATGCCCTGCTTGCCAAGCTCCTGAAATTTCTCGTCGATCTTCTGCTGCACCATCCGGAGGTTGCCCAGTTGGAGCAGGCCGTGGCCGACCTTGGTGACATCTTCTTGATGACGAAGTACCGACGGCCCGCCTTTGAGGATTGTGTTGAGGGCGTCCGATACCTGGCCGAACCGCTTGTTGTCGACCGCGGACATGGAATACATGACGACAAAGAAGGCCAGCAGGAGGGTAATCAGGTCAGCGTAGGTCAGAAGCCATCGCTCCAGATTTTCTTTATCATCGGCAGCTTTGCGGCGCCTGATCATGGGAACTAAACCTCGCGGGACCGGTGCGACGGCGATAGGAATGAATTCAAACGTATCCGAATATTGTGCGGGTTGTCGCCCGACTGGATCGCCACGACCCCTTCCATAATCAGTTCGAGGTAGGCGACTTCTTCGTCGTTCTTCATCCGCAACTTATCCGACACCGGCAGGAAGAACAAATTGGCCAGTCCGACTCCCCAGAGGGTGGCGATGAATGCGGCCGCGATAGCACCGGCCATCTTGGAAGCATCCGACGTATTTCCAAGGGCGTGGACCAAACCAAGCACGGTGCCCAGAATCCCCAGAGTAGGCGAAAAACCGCCCGCCTTCTGGAAGAAGATAATGCCACGCTTGTGGCGTTCTTCGATGTGTGCGATTTCCGTTTCGAGGATATCCCGAAGCACGGTGACTTCGGTGCCATCTATTAATAGTTGGACTGCTTTTCGGAAGAACGGCAGGCGGATCGTCTTGAGATCGGCTTCAAGGCCGAGAATCCCTTCCCGGCGGGCCTTTTCGGCCAGGTGTACCAGGTGTTCGATCAACTTACCGGGCGACTGTCGCCGGTGCGAGAAAGCCAGCCAGAGATAACTCGGAACGTTTCTGACCGTGTCCATCGACGTGGTGACGATCGTGGCGCCGAGTGTGCCGCCGATAACGATGACCATCGGAGCGAGCCCCAGGATTGATCCGAGCTTGCCACCCTCGAGAGTGAACGCACCACCGATGGCGCCGAGCGAGAGAATCAAACCGAATATAGTGGCAAGGTCCATGGCTATCCGAATCGTTGCGATAAGTTCCTATCGGCGGGCGCAGTTTCACTGAGTCCGCTTTCTGACTTTATCGGCAGACGGCTGTATAAATTTAGCACAGTTCCCTCAACTTTAATCGGCAGGCCGCTGTGCGTGGCATAACGCGCACGGCAGGGTTGGAACCCTGCCGATTGGGACGAACACTTTGACCGGCTGGCCTCCGTGCCTGCCGGAAAGTGTTTGCCTTGATCGGCAGGCCTCTGCGCCTGCCGGAGAGTGTTTGCTTTGATAGGCAGGCCTCCGTGCCTACCGGAGAGTGTTTGCTTTGATCGGCAGGCCTCTGTGCCTGCCGGAGAGTGCTTACTTTGATCGGCAGGCCTCTGTGCCTGCCGTTACTCGCACGGCAGGGTTGGAACCTTGCCGATCAAAATGAAGGTCTACTTCAAGTTTTGTAGGTCGGTGTTTTCGAGAGGCTCGCGAAGTGAGTCTCGAAGAAAACCCGACACAGGCCCGTTACGTGACACAATGTCGGGTTGCGCGCCCAACAAATCCATGCGCGTAACCCGACCTACTCGTGCGTGGTGGACGTCCTCGTCCGCCACGTGGATTGTCACTTTAAGATCACCAACTTCCCAATCTGGGTGCGGGTGGCGGATTCGACCACCCAATAGTACAACCCCGATTCCACCGCCAGACCGGAGCGGCTCACCAGGTTCCACCAGTCGTGCATCGAATCAGGACCGCCTTCGGGGAAATTGTGATCGATTGTGCCAATATGATCGCCATCGAGAGAATACACTTTGATTTTGCAGACGCGCGGGAGATTGCCGAAGTGGATCAGTCGAGCCCGGTCGGGAATGATGTTCCCTTTGCGGTTCTCGTAACCGCCGTCTTCGTACTTGGCATCGACCCGGTACGGGTTCGGATAGACGTAAGCATCGAGGTCTTCTTCTTCGACGATTTCCGACGAAGTCTGCGCGTAGCATTCAGTGAGATTGTTCAGTGGATTGGTTTCATCGGGAGGCATGTTACCGCGTCCACCGGCGTAACCGAAGTCAAATACGGTCACCGCGACAAAATATGGCACGGTCGGCAACAGGTTGTCGATGATGTACTCGTATTCGTAGAATTTGGGCAGCCGGCGGCCATTGTGTTCCATTGTGATATCTGCCTCGGTCCAGAGGGTCGAATCGGTGCCGGGGTTGACGGCATCAGGATAGGCTTTGTGTATGCCATTCGGAGTAGTCAGGCTGTACACATTCTCGTCCACCGCGGCGAAATAGAACGCGCTGTCACTGTCAATTAGCGGCCGCTGGCGGGGATAGTCGTCCGGGTTGAGATCAGGATTGTTATGAAGAATGCGGAGTGAATCGAGACTGAACGGTGGATTGTCGTTCACCCATTGGCTCTCGCCCGATCCCAGTTCGTTGTATTTCCAACGCAGCCAATCTTGTTTGTCGTAACTTGTCAGCAGCGACAAACTCGTCTTGCGGTTGTCCAGACCGCAGTAAACCCGGTACCCCTCAAAATCGATCAGATTCGAGAAGATATCCTTGGTCGTCTCGGAGAAATACCCGTTCCAGCGGACTACGATCTTCCCCGGTTCGGTTACATACCGGGTAAATGGAATCGGTGGCGGGGTGTTGCCACGGAAATCAGGGACGCCGTCCCCTTTGTACCAGGTCGTCTCGCCTTCGCAGATGCGATACTCGCCGAAGTAACCGTCGCTGTCGGTGTCCACACCCGGATTATCATACACCCATTTGGCCCATTGGGCGTTGGTGGCAAGCTCCGAGAAATCGAGCTGATCGTAATACGACTGCGGGTCGGTCGGATCAAAGGTTGCATAAGGATTGGTGTGGACGTTGTCACCACCGACGACAGCAATCGTGAAGTTGATCTTCCCTCGAACAGGAATTTCAAATGGGCCGAAAGAATACAAGGTAATGGCTGACCAACCAGCCGAAATCTGTCCTGCAAAATGCCAAGGGGGCATCCAACCAGAATGTTCCACTGCTGAGAACATTTGATCATACGCTATGACAGGATGGCTCATAACGTAATACAAGTTGTTGTCGCTGCCCGGCCAGGCAAAGAAGGGATTGAAGCTGCGCCACAAGTCATTCCCAATCTGCCTCGGTCGCGGTCCCCAATCTTCTTCGACAGCGGGGTCCCACAAAAACCAGGTATATCCTACGTTCACCTGTTCAGCAGAACTGCCCACCAGCATCATGCCCACGGCGCCACGCCGCGATTGCCGGGTGAATCGCCCGTCAACCGGATCGCCATCGTTATCCATGCTGTAGGCCACATTCAAATTGTCGCGAAAGTCACAATTCTCTTCGGAGCCATAGTTACGCAGGAATCCGGTGAGATTATCCTGAACAGGATAGGGTATAAGGCTACCCCCAACATCGTCAGACCAGATGCTGGCATAGAAATCCTTGAGCGGTTGATGACCCATGTTCATAATCTCGTATTCAATCAGCACGAAATCGTCCACCATCGCTCCGCTCCAGGCCATCGACCGTTGAGACACGACAGTTCCTAAGGGAGCTGGCCGCCGCCAATCCCAAATGTCATAGTCGCCGCCGCTGCTTCCGGCCATGGTATCTGCGTACCGACATAACAGATCAAGACTTGACCTCGCTTGTGCTGAGTAATACTCGCTGGTGACATCGCTCGAAAGCACACGCCAAATGCCACCATAGGAAAATGAGTCAACGTCTGCCCCTCCCCAGCCTAACAAAGTATCACTACCCGAAACTCCACCTGTGTGCAAAAACCCATCAATAAATACGTTTCTACTTCCACGAGGGTAGATTGAGCCGTAGATCGAGTCACCGGTGATTGGATCTACATACGGGATTTCCTCACCGAACCCTCCTGAACCATGCCAAACCGGATATCCCCAAGTCCCAGGCTCTACAGTCAACTGAATATTACCCTGGTTGTGAGCGGCCGTCATGGCGTTTCTGTCGATAGCCAAAATACAAGGGTTCGCTATGACTACCGTCGCTAGCGTAAGAAGAGTCCAAAACACTTTTCGGTGTCGGTTGCCGGGTTTGTAAGGCGGTTCTATGGGAGCGAGCCGCACATATTTCGACATCGTTATTACCCTGAATGGCAGAACCTCGCCGCAGCGAGCAGGCACAAGGGGTTCTGCGCTACGATTCTGTCCGGCAGGGGTGGAACCCTGCCGATTACAATTGCCTGCCGATCACAATGGCGCATTGCGCGGTGTCATACCTGAACCCCACCTGCAAGCAGGTGGGCCACCAGGACCAATTAACGCGGTGTCGTGCCGGAACCCTCAAGATACAGGGGATGCTATGTCCTGCTAGGCAGGATAACTTTCGCCGCTACGTGATGCAAGGGGAAAACCGATGCACATCGATAGACATACAAAAGCGGCAGGCCCAGAGGCCTGCCGATCAAATTAGCTGCCGATCAAATTAGTTGCCGATCACACCCTTGGGTGCCCCGCCTGAAGCGGGGCAAGACGGACATGGGGCGGTATTAATGCGAGCCGGCAGATGTGGGCATCTGCCGGGCACTTTTCATAGGCGGTCGAACCCACAGCAAGCTGTGGGATACCCGGGCAAGACATCTACTTTAAATCGAGAATTACGATTTCACGTCCTCGCGGATGCGGTACTCGGCCAGTTTGTTGCGAATCGTCCGCGCCGATACCCCCAACGCTTCAGCGGCCCGCGTCTTGTTGCCGTTGAATTTCTCGAGCGTCTTAAGAATCAAGAACTTGTTCCCCTCCTCAAGGCTCATCGGAATCTTCAACGCCCCGCCTTCAATGGCTTCGATCGTGCCCAACGACAACTCGATTGGGAAATCATTCTCCGTAAGTTCTTCGGCACGAGTTGTCACAACCGCGCGTTCGATCATGTTCTCCAACTCACGCACATTGCCCGGCCAGGGGTAACTGACAAGCAGTTTCATCGCGTGCTGATCGACGCCACTGATAGTCTTGTTGTTCTCTTTCGCACATTTCTCGACAAAATGCTCGACCAGCAACGGCACGTCCTCGCTTCGTTCGCGTAGCGGTGGGATATGAATCGGGATGACATTCAGTCGATAGAACAGATCCTCGCGGAATTTCTCCCGCATGATAAACTCACGCAAGTTGCGATTCGAAGTAGCGATCACGCGCACGTCAACCGAAAGCGTCTGCGCCGAACCGACCCGCTCGAATTCCCGCTCCTGCAGGACCCGCAGCAGTTTAGACTGAAGGTTCAGCGGCATTTCGGAAATTTCGTCGAGAAGCAACGTTCCATGATCGGCCAACTCGAAACGTCCGCGATGGGTTCGCTTGGCGTCGGTGAAGGCGCCCTTTTCGAAACCGAACAGTTCCGCCTCAACCAGAGTCTCGGGAATTGCGGCACAGTTCAATTTTACAAACGGTCCCTCGGAGCGATCTGAACAATAATGAATGGCACGGGCCACCAGCTCTTTACCTACGCCCGAATCGCCAGTGATGAGCACAGTGGACCTGGCTTTGGCGACCGACTGTATAAGGTCGAAAATCTCCCGCATCGTCTTGGACTTGCCAACCATGTTCTGGAACTTGACGGTCAGGTCGCGCCGCATGATTTCGTTGTCGCGACGCAGGTGGATGACCTCGGTAATGCGGCTCAGGATATGCTCGACGGCCACCGGCGTGACCGGTTTCAGCAGGAAATCATACGCGCCCAGTTTCATGGCGCTGACCGCTTTCTCGACCGAACCGTACGCCGTCATGATAACCACCGCCGCTTCCGGATGAAGGCGCTTGGTGTGTTCAAGCACCGCCATGCCGTCCATCTCATGCATACGAAGATCGGTGAGCACGACATCAAAAGTACGGCTCTTCAATTTGACCAGCGCTTCTTCGCCCGAAAAAGCAGGGACGGCTTCATATCCGGCACGGGCCACGGTTTCGGTCACGGCATCATTGACGTATTTGTCATCGTCGACTATCAAAACTGAGTACTGCATTACCAACTCTCCATGTCAGATTCCACTAAGGGGTAGATACTACGGCAGTGCCGATTCTAACCGGAATCAGTATTACGAAGCGCGCACCTCCCTGGTGCGCCCTGTCCAGAGCGATGTCACCGCCGTGGCCTTTCATGACTTTCCAGGCCATGGCCAATCCAACGCCGTTCCCCCCTTCGCGGGTCGTGAAGAACGGCGCAAAAAGCGATTCGAGTGCTTCCGTCGCCACGCCGGGTCCGTTGTCCGTGACCGTGATTTCGAAAACAGTCTCGTCAAGGCCGAGCAGCAATCGATCGGCGTATTGTGAAAGCGCGGCCTGGCGCGCCAGCTTCCGATGAGTAATCTGAATTACACCTTTCCCGGAGCAGGCTTCACAAGAGTTGCAGAAGAGATTGAACAATACCTGACGGAACAGCACCGGATCAACCGGCACCAGATCCCCTGTCCCCTCAGCTTGCGGGAGTGGAAGCTGAATGTCCATTCCGCTGGCCAGATGATCATGCTCGCGGCGGAATTGCCGGATCGAGTCGGCCATAAATTCGTGGAACACGACATCACGGCGTCTGATCTCTTCCCGGCGCGTATAGTCGAGCAAAGTAGTAACGGTCTTGTTGAGAGTTTCGACCCCTTCGCAGATGCGTTGTACCAGCTTCTGGCGGGGATCGTCCTCCTCCATGTCACGCTTTAGCAGTGAGCCATAGCCCAAGATGCCGGAGAGCGGATTGCGGACCTGATGCGCCACCGCCGCCGCCATCTCGCCCAGCGCGGCCAGCGTGTTCAGGCGCGTGATCTCCTGCTCCATCTTCTTGATTCGAGTGAGATCGTGGAACACCTCAACCGCGCCAATCGGGTTTCCGGTTTCGTCGGCCATAATAGCGGTGGACACCGAGACGATCAGCCGGCTGCCATCGGCGAGTCGCCAAATCTTCTCCACCGACTCCACCGCTTTGCCGATCTGGGACGCACGCAGGGCGTTGGCTTCGACCGGGTCGCCGACCGGGATAATGTCGCGATAGAATT
This sequence comes from uncultured candidate division Zixibacteria bacterium, assembly GCA_963735035.1. Taxonomy (GTDB): domain Bacteria; phylum Zixibacteria; class MSB-5A5; order GN15; family FEB-12; genus JAGGTI01. The sequence goes on along the minus strand of CAVTJJ010000004.1, from coordinate 1,496,552 downwards.
TGCCAAACGGCTCTTTGGCCGGAATGCCGAGCATCATCGAGGCGGCTGGATTAAAATGAGTAATCCGTCCTTCGTGGTCGACCGCGATGACTCCCGCTGCCATGGCTTTCAGGATGCCGTCGAGAAATTCCGTGGCGGTCAGGTTGCGGGCAGACAATTCCACCAATCGCTTGTTGGACTCGACCAACTTCTCCTGTTGGGACGAGAACTCCTCGCGAAGCTCTATGTACTTGCGCTGCAGACTGTTAACAATACGGTTGAAAGACGCGTACGAATCCGCGAAGTCGGCCAAATTGGCCGGGGTCTCTACTTCAGGAACTGGAAAAATGTCTGGTTTGTCGCCCATTTCCGGCCTTTATCTCCAAAAGAAGAATGAGGCCGACTTAAGCGCATACTTCAACTAAAACTTGGATTAGAAATAACTCGAGATCTCGGGGGCGATATTTTCGATTGGCAGGACCTCGTTGGCAATATGGGCTTCCACCACCGCTCTGGGCATACCATATACGACGCAGGTCGCTTCGTTCTGGGCGATAACGACGCCGCCCTTTTCCTTGATATGCCTGGCGCCGTGGACGCCATTGCTGCCCATACCCGTGAGGACCACGGCCAAACTGGTAGCGCCACAGGCCTCGGCAACCGAGTCAAAGAGCACGTCAACGCACGGTTTATATAGTGTGTTGGCCGGTTCAGCCGATACGCATACTCTGGCCCGCCCGCCGTACTTTCTGACCAGCAGGTGTTTGCCTCCGGGAGAAATCAAGACTTGTCCCGGTTCGATCGGTTCGCCATCAACGGCTTCTCTGACAGTCAGCGGCGACAAGCCGTTGAGACGTTCCGCCAGTGTCTTCGTGAACATCGGCGGCATGTGCTGGGCTATGACGATTCCCACCGGCAGGTTACCGGGGAGGTGAGACATAAGCATGTGAAGGGCCGGCGGCCCGCCAGTCGAAGAGCCGATAGCGACAAGATCGATCTTGTGCTGCTTTCGGCGCATGGGAAGCGCAGGGCGTGAAGACGCCAGAGACGCCTGCGCGGTGGCCGATCCGGTCAGCTTGCTGAACCGGCGCTTCTCCCTCGCCCGCGCCATCAGGATATGTTTGCGGCTAACGATATTCTTGATCTTGTCGAGCAGGTCTTCCTTGATCTTGACAATGTCGAGACTGACGTACGACATCTGTTTCGGAATAAAATCGACGGCGCCGAGTTCAAGCGCTTCCAGAGTCGCCTGAGCGCCCTCGGTCGTGATTGATGAGACCATCATGACCGGCACCGGATCGGACTCCATGATATGTCGCAGGGCGGTCAGGCCGTCCATGCGCGGCATTTCGACATCCATGGTGACAAGATCGGGCTTGAGACGGCGGATGATTTCGAGACCATCTTCACCGTTGTTGGCCGTACCGACCACCTTGACCATCGGGTCGGACTCGAGCATCATGGATAACGCCTTGCGCATGAAGGCGGAATCATCGACTACTACTATTCGAATTTGTTTGGTTGCGATTGTCACCGGGCCCGCCTTGTCAGTGTAATCTGCCTGCCACATTGAAGAGTCCGATGAGATCGACGATCAATCTGATTCGGCCGTCTCCCAGAATCGTGGCGCCCGCTACGCCATCGGTCGCACCGAGGTACCGGCCGAGCGACTTGATCACCACTTCTTCCTGACCCAGGAACCGATCGATCAGGATTCCCAACTTGCGATCCGCCAGACCTACCACCACCACGTACGGTTTCTCGGTCAACGTGAAGCCGGCAACGTTCTCACGAAGAACCTTACCAATATTGATCATAGGTATGATCTCGTCGCGGAGCCGCATGACCGGTCGCCGATTGATATAGTAGATCGCCGTGTGCTCGCTTCGAACGGTTTCATGCACGCTGGACAGCGGCAGAATGTAGACCTCGTCGTCGGATTCGACCAACAGACCCTGTATGATAGCCAACGTGAGCGGCAGTTTGATCGTGATAGTCGTTCCGGCGTTGAGGGCGGAATCGAGTTCGATCAAACCATTCAACTTCTCTATGTTGGTTCGGACGACATCCATCCCTACGCCGCGTCCGGAAACGTCCGATACCACCTTGGCGGTAGACAGTCCGGCTGCAAAGATAAACTTGAAGACTTCACGATCCGTCAGGCGGGCCGCATCGGCCTCGGAAACCATCCCGCGCTCCACGGCCTTGGCACGGATGGCGTTAACATCCAGACCCTTGCCGTCGTCGGATACTTTGATGACAATGTTGGGGCCTTCCTGGCTCGCGCTCATCACTACATGTCCCATGGCGGGCTTGCCTTTGGCTACCCGCTCTTCCGGCATCTCGATACCGTGATCACAGGAATTGCGGACAATGTGCACGAGAGGATCGCCAATTTCTTCAATGACCGACTTATCGAGTTCGGTGGTCTCGCCTTCGAGGGTCAATTCGATGTTCTTCTGGAGTTCGCGAGACAGATCTCGCACGAGCCTTGGGAACTTCGAGAAGACTTTCCCAATGGGCTGCATGCGCATCTTCATGACGGCCAGTTGCAGTTCGGTCGTAATATAATTGAGACCGGCCGCCGCCCTATTAAGCTGCTCGGTGAGCGCGTTGGCCTCGCCCGACTTATTCATCGTATTGATGGTCTGAATCAGGCCGTTGCGTGACAACACCAGTTCGCCCGACAAGTTCATGAGCGAGTCAAGACGGTTTACATCCACTCGGATGGTCTGACTGTCAACGCTCTTTCCCGGCGCCGTCGTCTTTTTCGTCTCAGTCTTAGCGTCCGCGCCGGTCTCTCCAGCCCCCCGACTGGATGAATCGACGGCCTCCGCAGAATCGCCTTCACTTGCCTCCGGCAGTGCTGCCGAAGTCGCAGCAGTCGCCAACGGTGCGGCGTCAGACGCGCCTCCGTTTGCTTCAATCAGTCTGGCCAAAATGGGTTCCAGATCGACCTGCTCGCCGGACTGGCTGCGGACGTGTTCCAACAGTACTTTCAGTACGTCAAGTGATTCCAGCAGGACATCCATAATCTCCGGCGTAACCTTGAGTTCGGCCTTACGCAGGCGATTGAGGATGTCTTCCATCTTGTGAGTGAGGCTGGTGACCTGTTCGAAGCCTAGGAAACTCGAGGTGCCTTTGATCGTATGTGCTGCCCTGAATATGCAATTGAGCAAATCCAGATCGTCGGCTTTGGACTCCAGCGCCACCAGGTTGGTGTCCAGCGAGGCGATCAACTCGTCAGCTTCGATGAGGAAATCATCGATGATTTCCTTCATCTCATCCAGGGCCACGTTGTTATCTTCGGTCATGTTTAGATTCTCAGGGGGGTTATTAGCTCTTCTTTTCAAACAGTGAGTCGATATCCTTCTGATCCGTCCGGCGATCGACAAAGTCCGCATGCGGGTCGTAGGCTCTGGTCTTGCGCGGTCCCAGTTGCATATCGGCAGCCGTATTCGAACCTCCGATGTTCTCCAGAATACTGTGCAGCTTCGTTTCGATTTCCTCGAGTAACGATGCCGCGTGGTCCATCTGTTGAGCGGTGATGTCCTGGAATTGCAGCGATTCCATGATCTGGAAGGCGTTGTTGAGGTTAGCGGTCGCTTTCACGACCAATCCCTGCGCCAGCGTATCGATGTCTTTGGTGTCGCCGCTCTTGACCTTCTCCCTGATGATCTCGATCCCGCGAACGACTTCTTCTTCCCGCTGGGTGATCTGCTCGACCACGTCCAGCATCTGCGAAGTTGCGGCTTCGGTCTGCTGGGAGATCTTGTCCAACTGAGTGGTGGCCTGCGGCACTTTTTCCCTCGATTCGATCAAGGGGCGCTGCAGTTTCTTGAAGCTGCTGACCATGCCGGTGATGGATTCCGTCAGCTCGGATATTTCTTTATGAATGCGTGTCTGTAGGCTTTGTGACGTTGCCATTGTCGGTTCTCCTATCCCGGCCTACTTGCCGAGCATCTGGTCGATTTTCGCTTTGAGGGTGTCGGGCGTAAACGGCTTGACAATGTAATTGTTTACCCCGGCCTTCATCGCCTCCACGATGTCTTCCTTCACCGATCTGGTGGTCACCATCAGTACCGGCAATTCTTTGTACTCGTCCATGCCGCGTAGAGTGGTGATAAAGGTCAGGCCATCCATTTCCGGCATGTTCCAATCGGTGATGACGAAGTTGGGCTTCTCGACCTTCATTTTGGCCAGAGCGTCCTTGCCGTCACTGGCCTCAATCACGTCATTGAATCCCGCTCGTTTGAGCGTGTTGATGATGATCCGTCGCATGGTGGGGCTGTCGTCGACGGCCAGTATTTTGAGTTCAGGCACAGCCGATCTCCTTCTTCTATTGCAATTGCGTCATTGACTCTTTAACTGTTTCGCCACCTCGGAGATAAGCACCGCCGGCTTAAACGGCTTGACCAGATAGGCGTTGGCGCCGACCGCCATACCCCGATCCCGGTCCGCGGCGTCCTGCTCCGAAGACAGAATAATGATTGGCACCTGGCGGCGACTCTGTCTTACCGTCTCTATCAGGCCGTAGCCGTCAAGGTTGGGCATATTGAGGTCGGTTATGATCAGGTCCGGTTCCTTGGGCAAGGACGACATCTTTTCCAAAGCGTCCATGCCGTCGCACGCGGACACAACCTGATAGCCCTGGCTCTTCAGGGAAAACGCCAGAAACTTAATCACGGTTGGGGAATCATCGACCACAAGTATCGTCTGACTCATCTTCTCATCCCTGTATCGTTGGCATACACATTTTCTATTTCTTAAGCGTCATCGGCTTAATCTTGCTCAAAAGGTCCATGGCTCTGGCGGCGCCCCCGGCGGCTCCGGCCAGGCCGGCCGACGCCGTCACGGCGACAGCAACTCCGGGTTCACCGGCGCCCGCCGGCATGACTCGCTCGGCGTCCTTGTTGTACACCAGGGCGTTCTTGAAATAGACCAGTTTGAACGCCTTGGAAATTCCATGCAACGTCTCCGAGTGGCCGATATAGAAGTAGCCACCGGGGACCAATGACTCGTAGAACCCACGCACGATCTGCCGCTTGACCTCGTCCGAGAAATAGATCATGACATTGCGACAGAACACGCAGTCCATATTGTTCACCAGAGCGATCTTGCGGGGATCATTCAGGTTTATGTGCGAAAACTTCACCATCGCCTTGACTTCGGGTTTCACCGTATAAGTGTCCCCCGCTTTCATGAAGTAGCGCGTAAGCATATCCGGGCTGACGTTGCGCATGGTGATTCCGGAATAGCTCCCCAGACGAGCCTTCTGAAGAACGTCCTCGGAGATGTCGTTGGCGATGATTTCGATGTTCCATCCGGTCGTTGTTTTCAGCCGGTCGAGGATGATCATGGCCAGCGTATATGGCTCCTCACCGGTGGAACAGCCGGCCGACCAGATGCGAAGCGTCTTCAGGCCCCGCATCTGCATCTTTTCCTGCAGAATCAACGGGAGCACCTCGTCCGAGAAGCATAACAATTGAGGCTCATTGCGGAAGAAGCTCGTCTCATTAGTCGTCATCAGCACCATAAGACGATTGAACTCCTTCTGCGATGCATCGTACTTGACATGGTAGAAATAATCGCGGACGCTCTTCATGTCCAGTTCAGCCATGCGTTTTTCCAGCCGGTTCTGAACCAGATACATCTTATTTTCCGCAAAATAGATGCCGCTCTTTTCATGAATGAAATCGCGGATCATCGTAAAATCTTCGAGCGTCATTTCAAGGCCTTTTTGGACATCCGAAACCATACAGCGCCCCTCTTAAGATCCCCTTTGCGCATCCCCGCTAGTCGTGGCAGCTTTTCACCGTGGCTTCCAACAGCTTGTACAGTTGGTTAATGTTGAACGGCTTAATCACATAGTCGTCTACTTTGTTACGTAATGCGGCGACCGCGGTGTCCACCGACGGAAAGCCCGTCATCAGGACGATAGGCAATTGCGGCTGCGATTGCCGGAGGTGACCGGTCAGCGTCAATCCGTCCATTTCGGGCATCTTTATATCAGACAGAACCACATCGTACTTGCGGGCTCTCGACATTTCCAGCGCCTTTTCGCCGTCCTCTGCCACTGAAATCTCCCAGCCCTGGCCGGTGAAGAAATCGTACAGCAGATCACGAATCAGGAGCTCGTCGTCGACCACCAGGATGGAAGGTCTGGTCATGCTCTTTTGCCTCCAATACTATCTAATGCTCGTTCCGCGATGTCAGCTACGTCCCGGTTCTTGTCGTCTTTGAGCTCGCTCAGAATGGGAACCGCTTCCCGACAACCCATCTGGGCCAGCGCCTTGGCGGCGGCCAGCTTGATGATATCGAGATCGTCCTGAAGTGACGGGATAATATAATCGGCCAGTTCCGACCGGCCCATCTCGCCGATGCAGCTTATGGTATGATAGCGCACCCAGACGTCGTCATCGTTCAGCAGAACCACGACGTCCTTGATTGACTCCACCCCGCGCAGAGTCAAGAGAGCGGAGACGGCTGCTTTGCGCACGCCGCTGTTCTCGTCGCTGAGAGCGAGCAGGATCGGATCGACGTCGGGTACATTGCCGATTCTGATCAGCGAATTAATGGCCGATTTGCGCACGCTGGCGTCAGGGTGATTGATGGCCTTCAGCAACGGCCCAACCACTTCGTGTTCACCGATCCAGCCGAGCGATGTTACCGCCAGTCGCTGTCTCTCCGTGTCTTCGTGGTAGAGATCGGCGGTCAGCTTGGCGACCACTCGCGGTCCCCCGATAATGACCAGGGCGCCGACGGCCGCTTCGCGCACATCGGAGTACTTGTCATCCAGTCCGCCCATGATGAAGTCGGCTTCTTCTTCGGAACAGAGCCAGCCCAGCGCAGCGTAGGCCGCGGCGCGAACGTGCCCGTTGGTATCCGTCGCCAGCGCCTTGAGCGTCTTGATGGCCCCAAAGAAACCCGACGCCCCCAACAGGTGGGCTACTCGTTGACGAATTTCCGGATCCTCGTGATGCGCATACTGGAGAAGAGTAGTCGCCGATGCTTCATCCACCAGATGCGTCAGAATGTCCAGAAGACGAATCTGATGCGCCGTGGTCGACTTCGGCAGCCGATCGATAATCATTGTCGCCACCGACGGTCCTACTTCGACCAGCATCTCCGTGATTCGCTTCAATTCTTCTTCTTCGACTACTTCCACGACATCAAGCAGGCCGGCGATGACTTTGCTTCCATACCAGTGCGAGAGACGCGAAAGAGTAAAATCGGTAATCGCCTTGTCGCGGTTTCTGATTCCCTCGAACAGAAAGTCCGTAAAGCGGTCGAGGGGCAAATCGAAATTGATGCGATCTTCGTTGTGGCGGGTAATCGTAATGATCGCCGCCATGGCCGACTCAGCCGTTGTGCGCTCCGAAGAATCCAGGTAAGAAGACAGCCTTGCCACCGACGAGGCCTGACCGATCTGGCCGATCGCCTCGATCGACACCAAAACGACCATTGGATCCGACGAATCAAGCTGGCGATAGAGATAATCCAGCGAGCGTGGATCGCGGATCTTGCCCAGCGCTTCGATAGCCGGCAATATGGCGTCCGGAATCTTGTCCGCGGCTTTGATGAGATGCTCAACAGCGCGGGATGATCCGATTCTTCCAAGCGCTTCGGCCGCAGCACAGGCTACGTTGACGTTTTCGTCCCACAGACGCTGGTTAAGCGCGTCGACCGCCCTGGAATCACTGATGAGCCCCAGTACGTCGACGATGAATTTGCGAACGTCGTGGTCGTCGGCCTCGATATTCTCTATGAGTGCGGGAACCGCTTCGGCCCCGATCTTGACAAGCACTTCCGAGGCCAGGTTGCGCGTGCCGATGTCGTCATGAGCCAGAAACCGAATGAGCAGCTGCGAGGTAGTGTCTACCTTACGCTTGCACAGATAACCGGCTGCAATTTCGCGGATCCCCAGATCGGGATCTTCCATGGCCAGCACCAGTCCGGCGATTGATTCATCGCCCTCGCTGGCGCCGAGCCCGTGGACCGCTTCCTCGCGTTCACCGGAATCAGGCGACTGCAGCCGCATCAGCAGCTGGCCGATTTTCTCCGCGACTTGGTTCATTCAGGACCCCTCCTGGACCCCCCGGTCCTAGCGAACCACCGTGGTCTGATAAGTAGCCAGCGCCTCTTCCTCAGTGGAATAGATTTCGAAAATGTGAGACAACTGGGTAATTTCAAAAATTTCTTGGACGTAGCTGGCCAGATTGGAGAGCGTCAAACGACCTTTCTGAAGCCGAATCTCTTTCATTATAGAGACCAGCGCTCCCAGGCCGGAACTGTTGATGAATTCAACCTCGGCCAGATTCAAGTGTGCCTGTACGATGTTCTTCTCCGACAGGCGTTTGAGGTGTTCTTTCAGCGTGGCGCCGCTGGCCAGATCAAGCCGGCCGCTGAGACACAGCACCGCCACGTTGTCCTGTTCGCGCATCTGGATTTCCATTCTTTCCTCCTGAACCCAATTGACTATGTCGTATACTCTTTCTTGTCGGATCTTTGAAAGTGGATTGAAACCCGCAACGCGCCGCTCTCCGTTTCTTTGAAGTAGCAGGCGTCGGCGAAGTGTCGTATCAGATCAATGCCCCGGCCTCCCTCATCCTGGACGGCAGCCGGTTTCTTCGAACTGATCCGTCTCATCCCTCCACTTCCTTGATCCGTTATATCGGCAATAACTTCACGCTCATTAACTTCTATCGTTAACAAGACCTTCTTGGTCGGACTCTCCGTGTTGCCGTGGACCACCGCGTTGGTAAAAGCCTCTGAAACACACAGGCTTATCGCGTGACGTATGGCGCCTTCGACGTGCTCCGCGTCCAGGCAGCGATCCAGATCATCAAGGGCGATATCGTTCGCCTGACGGCTGGACGGATATGTAAATTCGTAGTTAGCCATAACTCATTTCACGCGTATCTGTACGATAGTGAAGTCATCGTGGCTTTCTTCAGCCGCCCCCTCGGAGAACCTGTCCACCCATTCCTTAACGCGGTGACAGAATTCTTTCGGGGCCAGATCAATCTCACTTATGAATACCTGCTCGGCGCGCTCGCGTCCGAAGAGACGTTTTTCGGCATCAGCCGCCTCGGTCAATCCGTCCGTAAACAAGAAGAGGCGGTCATCCGACTTGATCGAGTGTCGCCCCTGGCGGTAAGTTGCCTCGCTAAACTGACCGACAATCGAGCCTCCTTCGGAGAGACTTTCGATGCTTTGCGCGGTTTCGTTCCAGAACAATCCGGGGAGGTGTCCGGCGTTGCAGTAAGTCAATTCGTGAGCTTCTAGATCGAACCGGGCGAAAAACATGGTCACGAACATCTCACGTTCCTTGATGATCGAATTGGCCATGAGTCGATTGACGGTCGCCGCCAGCTCCGAAACCGAAATGGCGGGATTATAGTCGAGGACGGACTTGATGACCCCCGAGCAAGCCGACATGATCAGCGCCGCCGGAATTCCCTTGTTGGAGACGTCGCCGAGAATCACCATGAACGTGGATTCGCTCAGCTTTAGGAAGTCGTAGAAGTCGCCGCCGACTTCGCCCGCCGGAAAATAAACGGCGCCGATTTCGGCCCCGCTAATCTGGTCCACCCTGGCGGCCAGCATCGTTTCCTGTACCTGCTTGGCGATCACCATCTCCTGGGCCATCTTCTGTTGCTTCAACTTGTCCTTGACCAGGTAGGAGTTTTCCACTGCCACCGAGACGAAATTGAGCAACATCCCCAGAGATTCGAGGTCTTCTTCTTTGAAATCTCCCCCGCCGAACTTGTTGATGACGATCATGATGCCGAGACACTTGTCGCGGGCGCGGATGGGACAGGCCAGGACCGATTGTATCAGAATGCCGTTTTCAGAGACGAGTTCGAGCTCGGATAGCATGACCGGACTCTGTCGCTTGAAACAGTAGGTGGCGATATCTAAACCGTCTTCATATTGAAGGGATTTTACGAACTGTTCGCCGACCCCCATTGAAGCTTTGGTCTTCAGCTCGCCGTCTTCTTCAAGGAGGATCAGACCGACCTCACCGTCCACCAGACGGATACCCATATCGATAGTCACGGATAAGACGGCGTCCATCTCCAGAATCGATGTCACCACCGCTCCCATGGTGGCAAAATCGCGGAGCTGCGCCTTCTTCGCCTCGAGCCGGGTCTCCAGCTCTTCGATCACGGCGGTCTGTTCGAGAATCGTCATCTGTCAGAGTATCGACAGATACGCCATACAGTTGACGGGTGTGACCCCTCACCAGGCTGATTTATCGAAACGACGGAGAACGGACCGGTCGAGCGCTACTTGCGCCGACACTTGATACGGATCGGGGAACCTTCGAAACCGAACTCAGCCCGAAGCTGGTTGTTCAGATAGCCGAGATAGCTCTTGTCCACCAGCATGGGTTGATTGGTGAAGAAGACGAACGTAGGTGGCGCCACTTCGGTCTGAGTGACGTAGTTGAACTGAATGTACTTTCCCTGCTTCGCCGGAGGTTTACGCTGGCCGAAGACCCGCTGCAGAAAATCGTTGAGCGCCGAGGTCGATATCCGCTTGTTGTTCTCGGCGTGGACATTCTTGACCAGTTCCAGTACCTTAGACACCCGCTGACCTGACAAGGCTGAGATATAGATGAGCGGCACGAATGAGAACTTAGCCAGTCCGGTTTTGATCGCTTCCGAGAAACGATCAGCCGTATGCGTGTCCTTCTCGACCAGATCCCACTTGTTGATCGCCATCACCACCGGTCGCCGGGCTTCCAGCACCTGGGCAAGCACGCGTTGATCCTGAGCCGTGAACCCCTGGGCCGCCATCGACCAAGACCACGGCCACGTTGCAGGCGTCGATGGCTCGCTCGGCCCTAAGATTCGTGTAAAACTCGATGTTCTCCTGAACCTTGTAATGTCGCCGCAATCCGGCGGTATCGATGAGCACGTACGACTGGCCATCGTGCTCGAATGCCGTATCGACCGCATCGCGAGTGGTCCCGGCCATGGGAGAAACTATCAGCCGTTGCTCGCCGATCAGTTTGTTGATGAACGATGATTTGCCGACATTCGGGCGCCCCACCACAGCGACTCGGATGGCCTCCGCCGGGGTTTCGTCGGCGCGAACTTCGGGGAGTTTCTGGACGATCTCGTCCAGGATTTCACCAACCCCCAGCCCGGCTGTCGCCGAGACCGGCCACGCATCGCCGAGCCCCAGACGACTCATCGCATAGCTTTGGGCCGCGAGATTTTCGTCGTCGGCTTTGTTTGCCACCAGTATGCACGGCTTGGCTGACTTCTGAAGAATCCGCGCCAGCCGTTCGTCGACATGATCCACCCCCACCTGTATGTCGACTACAAACATCACCAGATCGGCCTCGTGAATGGCAAATTCCGATTGATCAAGAATGGCCTTTTCCATGGAGTCGCGAGTGTCCGGCACCATGCCGCCGGTGTCCACCAGATGAAAGTAGCGTCCGTTCCAATCACAGGTTGCATAGTTGCGATCCCGCGTTACGCCTGAGATCGGATCAACCACCGCCAGTTTCTTCTTTAGAAAGCGGTTGAAGAGCGATGATTTGCCGACATTCGGTCGGCCTACTATGGCTACTATTGGTAGACTCATGCGAATACTTCCCGGACGGTTTCTGACAGGTTGTATCCGCCGACAACTACTTGCTTACTAAGGGTACGACGGAATTGGTCGAGCGACAGGTTATCCAGGAAGAGATTATCCTGGTTGAGGCAATTCGGCGGCAGGACGCAGACATCGTACTTGCTTTCGTGCGACCGGGCCTCTCTGAGTAGGTCCTGTCCGGTCAGCAGACCAGAGACGGTTACTTTGTCACCCCAAAAACGGTTGTCCACGGGGACAACTTCGAGCTTCAGCCGAAGCTGCTTCTTCATATACGGCAATAGTTGTGATTGCCAGAACGGATAGGCCGAGTGGCCGGTGAAAAACATCGCCCGGCGGCGCGTGCTTAGCTTGCCCAGTCTGGTCCGACGACGGTTGAACCGCGCAATGAACTCCCTTGCCATCCCGACCCCGTTTTCAAACTGCGTCATCTCTTCGTAAGATGCGGCCGACGGGAACGGTCTCCCCGCCTGGACATAGAATTCGTCCGCCGCCCAAACGAACCGACTGCCGAGAGTCTTGAGGAATCCGCTCTGCCTCATCTCGACTCGGTCAATGATTGCGGCCGCTTCGTCGTTCGTATAGGTGCGAAGTTTTGGTCGACGGTCGCGGTAGCGGGTCAGACCAACCGGCACTACCGCCAGACTGCTGACCCCCGGATGTAATTTCGACAACTGGTCGATGGTCTGATCCAGACTGGCGCCGTCGTTGATCTCTGGGCACAGTACTACTTGTGTATGGACCGTGATTCCCCGCGTGGTCAAGTATTTGATGCGCGGCAAGATTGGCGCGAGCTTTTCGTTTTGCAGCATGCAGCGACGGAGCGTGTCGTCGGTGGTATGAACCGAAATGTACAACGGCGACAGCCGCTGTTTGACAATCCGCTTCAGATCATCGTCGGTCATGTTCGACATCGTCACGAAATTGCCGTGCGTGAACGAGAGCCGATAGTCTTCATCCTTGACATACAGCGAGCGCCGCATCCCCTTGGGTTGCTGCACCACAAAACAGAAAATGCAGTTACACTGGCACGTCTTGACCGGCGGGTCTTCGAGCGTCAAACCGAGATCGTCACCCGGCGAAGTTTCGAGACGGAACACCGAAGTCTCCCCCGACAGATCGGCAAAGACCAACTCGACCTTCTCGTCGGTGGTCCGGAACCGGAAATCGATCCCGTCCAGAGCCTCGTGACCGTTCACCGAGACAAGGGTATACCCAGGCCGGACATGGCCAAAAAGAGGCGAACTGGGATGTATCTCGGTTACTCTCATTTCAGTAATTCTTCCACAGGCAAAAAAAAAGCGGGCGAAGGGAGTCGAACCCTCGACGTCCAGCTTGGGAAGCTGGCATTCTACCGCTGAATTACACCCGCTTCGTTCGACTTGTAAGGTAACGAGGGGCCAGTTCAAAGTCAAGTGGGCCCGGAAACGCCGATTTGGGAGCAGTTCGTAGGTCGAAACCAGGCCGCCCTTGGCGGACGGTTTCGACAATTCCCTGCGCACGTTCGGAATCCCATTGTCGAATCCGCCCGAAGCGGGCTGGATTCGACCTACCGAAGCTCGCTACGCTAAAATCATCAATGTTCTTGAGTGGCAGAACCACCCCGCCCAAGGGGCGGGGGTTCTGTCATCCGAATTTCGACGGAAGCGAGATTTCAAAAATAGACGACGGCCGCAAGGCCGTCACCCCTGCGAAGGCAGGGGCCCAGTCAAGATGGCCAAGAAGAAAACGAGATGATCCATAGAATCCTTCCGCGACCAACAGCTTTCATTGCAAGCACTCTATCCCCTGCTATCTTGTCTGGGTTCCTGCCTCCGCAGGAATGACGAAGCTTGCGCATCGTGTGTGCTGATAGAATCAACCACAACCCGTAGGGTGGGTCACCCGATATGCGGTCGGGCGTCTCCGCCCGACCGTGGACCGCCGGTATCCTGCTTGCGTCAAGCAGGGACGCCTGACACCACCCAAAAATCTCTAGTCGGAGGTATTTGTACGAGCCGGCAGATGTGGGCATCTGCCGGGCACTTGAAAGTGCGGTCGGGGGTTCTGCCCAACGGGTCTATTCTACGCCTACTCCGCCTGTTTTTCCCGCTTTCCGGTCATCTTGATCACTATAATCGAGATTTCATACAACGCGTACATGGGAACCGCCAGCAGAAGTTGGGTAAATATGTCCGGGGTGGGTGTCACGACAGCCGCAATGAGGAGAATTATCACGATAGCATACCGCCGCCCCTTGGCCAGCATCGACGACTTAATCAGTCCGAACTTACCCAGGAAATAGGCCACCACCGGCAATTCGAACGACAGCCCGAAAGCCAGCATCAGGAACCCGACAAAACTTATGTAGTCGTCGATGGTGATGTAGTTGGTGATCAACTCGTCGGCGAAACCGAGCAGGAATTTGAGGGCAATCGGCAGCGCCAGGTAATAGCAGAAAGCGGCCCCGAGAAGAAACAGAAAGGTCGAAACCACCACTATCGGCACGACAGCGGACTTCTCTTTGCGGTAGAGACCGGGGGCGACAAAATTCCAGATCTGATAGAAAACGATCGGCAGCGACGCCAGCAAACCGGTGAACAGCGCCACTTTCATGTAGGCGTAGAAAGTGCCCACCACCTTCATGTTGTACAGAGGGGTGCCGTTGAGCGGCGCCATCAGGAAGCGCATGATGTGATCGGAGAAGTAGAAGGCCAGAATGGCACAGATAATGACCCCCACCGCCGCCTTGAGGAGTCGTCGACGGAGCTCGTCGAGATGCTCCAGAAACGGCATGGAGCTTCGGAGGACTTCTGGTTGGTCTGTAGGCTGGTCGGACGGGGTTGTCATGGGGCGGAAGATAGGCCTAAGGACGGGGTGTTGTCAATCGGCGAGAGTAAACGACCGCAAGAACCGGTACCCGATCCGCCGCGGCGGATCCGCATCTGCCGGCGGGTGGCCCACCATTTATGGTGGGGATGTATGTGTATTTCTTCGTAGGGCAGAATCCCCCGACGTTTCGGCGGGGTGATTCTGCCATTTGGTGCGAGTGGCAGGCTGTTGGCGGGTTCGAAACGGACTTGGCCATACTCTATGCACGCACAAGACAGATCCAGCCCACCCTCAAGTCAGGCTGAGCCCTGAGCTTGCCGAAGGGTCGAAGCCTGACTTTGTTCGTCCGCTACCCTCCCCCCCCGCCGCTACTTCTCCAGCAGCCGCTTCATCTCTTCGAGGAATTCCGCCGTGTCGGCGAACTTGCGATAGACCGACGCAAACCGCACGTACGCGATATCATCCACCAGCTTCAACCGCGCCATGACCAGCTCGCCGATAGTTTTCGACTGGATCTCGCTCTTGCCGGTGGCGTTCAGCTCGGCCTCGATCTCGGCCACCATGTTGTCGATCTCGAACGAGGTCACCGGCCGCTTGTTGCAGGCGAGCTTGAGGCCGTGAAGGAGTTTGTTCCGGTCGAACTGTTCGCGACGGTCGTCCGACTTGATCACGGTCAGCGAACCGGTTTCGATGTATTCGAACGTGGTATACCGCTTGCCGCACTGGAGGCATTCGCGACGGCGTCGGATGGCGCGGCCGTCCTGGTGGGGCCGGCTGTCGACGACCTTATCTTCTTCATGTCCGCATTCAGGGCATTTCATGGCTTTTGCTTGACTTCAAGACGTGCTATCGCGCGCTCAACTATGTCTCGTCCATATGCGAAACCATGGGCGTCAAAAATAGTCTTCGAAGCCCGCAGATTATCAAGAGCACTGGCTGAGTCACCCAAGGACTCATACACTAGGCCGATGTTGCTAAGGACAACCGCCTCATCTTCTTTATAACTTATTTCTCGAACAATCACGAGCGACTTCTGGTGGTGCTTCAGGGCCGACTTCAAATCCCCCTTCTTACCGAGCACGTTGCCTATATTGCCAAGTGCGTCCGCTTCACCCTGGCGATATCCGATCTTCCGACTTATCTCCATCGCCTCCTGATATCGCTCTAAGGCTGTTTCCAAACTACCCTTTGCTTGGAAGATCAGACCCATGTTGTTGAGATCAATCGCCTCACCCCGGCTATAACCATTATCCCTATCTATCGCCAGCGCCTCTTGGTGGAACTTCAAGCCCTCATCCAGCTCCCCTTTGTCACTGTGAACCAGACCGATGTTGCCGAGAGCACTGGCCTCACCCTGACGGTAGCCCACCTTACGGTGTAGCTCCAGTGCTTCGTGGTAGTGCTTCAAAGCCGCATCCCAATCTCCCTTTGAGTGGCAGATCAGACCGATGCTGCCAAGAGCATTGGCAATTTCAACTTTGCTGCTCTTCTTTCTACCCTGATCCAAGACAACCTGATAATAGTGTCGAGCACTGTCTAACCTTCCCTGAACAAATTCAATGTTGCCGATCTTGAGCAGGACGTCGCAGTCGACTTCTTCCCCCTTCTTGAGGCGCTTGCCCGCTTCTTCTTCAATCTGAGGATACTCTGCAGGTGGAACAATGATCACGTTGGGCGATATTTGCGTCGGTACTTTTTCCAGAATCTTGGAAGCAAAAGCCATCCATTGGTCGACGTGGCCTGCGTGTTTCGATTGCCTATGATGAATGATGATATTAGAGATAACGGTAATAACCCCGATACCCGCCGCCGCTATGATTGCCCACCACCAATATTCGAGCCCCAAGAATTCCATCCCTACCCCTCTATCTCACGACTTGCCGACATGCGAGTTCTTCCGGCGTTTACCTATGTAGAATATCGCGGCCAGGATGCCCACGATCACACCGATGATCCCCCACCCCTTGCCGCTCATGCCTAAGAATTTGCGCGGTTCCTGATTGTCGTAACTCATATCCACCTACCCTTCCGTCTCATGACAAACCCACGCGAGATACTCCGGCAAACCGTCGGTCAGCGGAAACGAAATGATCTCCGGAAGATCGTACGGATGCGCCTCCTGCGTGTACACCATCAGCGCCTGGAATTTCGCCTCGGTCGTCTTGCAGATCAACAGCGCTTCCTCGTCGTGCTGGACGGCATCGTCCCACCAGAAATACGACTCGATCTTCGGCATGATATTGACACACGCCGCCAGCCGTCTGTTCCACCAGATCGCGCGCCAGCTTGTTCGCCTCGCCTCGCGGGACCGTGATAAACACCACCCGAATCGAACCGGCCTCGACGTTTTCCATCACTTGCTCACTTTCCGACCGAGCCGTTTTTCCACCGACTCGATCTTACCCGTGATCCGTTTCTTTGCGCCCGCCCGGTCATCGATGGTAATACTTATATACAGCCGTGGATATTCGCGCCGAAGCGCCAACCGCGCCTTGTTTATAGTTTTCATGACCGCGTCCCACTCGCCCTCGATCGTGGTCGACATCGGCCCCAGCTTGTACGGCAACCCGGAGCGGTCGATGATATCGATCACTTTCGCCACTGCTTTCGAAGACGAACCGGTGCGGCTCGACTTCACCGTGGGAAACATGGTCAGTTGAAACAGCACGTCTACGCTCCCTACATCCGCCCGGCATAGAGCGGGTATTTCAGACAGAACTTCGCGACTTCGTCGGCGATCCCCGCCAAAGCGGCGTCGTCCTTGCGATTCTTGATCGCCCGGTCGATAAACTCCGCGATCTGCTTCATGGCATCCGTCCCCATGCCGCGCGTGGTGACCGCCGGGGTACCGATGCGAATGCCCGAGGTCACAAACGGTTTCTCCGGGTCGAACGGGACCGTGTTCTTATTGACCGTCATCCCCGCCTTGTCGAGCGCCTCTTCGACCTTCTTGCCGGTGACTTTGGGGACGTCGATGAATGAAACCAGCATCAAGTGCGTATCGGTTCCGCCGGCGACCAGACGATACCCGCGCTTCTTCAATTCCTCGGCGAGCGTCTTGGCGTTGTCGATAATCCGTTTCTGATACGCTTTGAATTCCGGCTGAAGCGCTTCCTTGAACGCGACCGCTTTGGCGGCGATAACATGCATGAGCGGGCCGCCCTGGATGCCGGGCATGATCGTCCGGTCGAGATCGGCGGCGTATTTCTCCTTGCACATGACCATCCCGCCGCGCGGGCCGCGTAGCGTCTTGTGCGTGGTCGTGGTGACAAAATCCGCCATGGGCACCGGCGACGGGTGCAGACCCGCCGCTATCAATCCGGCGATATGCGCGATATCGACCATCATGTACGCGCCAACCGCGTCGCACGCCCGGCGGATGGCGTCGAAATCCCAGAAGCGCGGATAGGCCGACGCCCCCGCGACAATCATCTTGGGCTGGTACTCTTTGGCGTCGGCGAGCAGCTTGTCGTAGTCGATGACTTCGGTTTCTTTGTCAACCTGATACCCTTTGAACTGGTATAGTTTGCCGGAGAAATTGATCGGGTGGCCGTGGGTCAGGTGGCCGCCGTGCGAAAGATCCAGCCCCATGACTTTGTCGCCCGGATTGAGGACGGTGAAATACACTCCCATGTTCGCCTGCGAACCGGAGTGCGGCTGGACATTGACATGCTCGGCGCCGAACAACTGCTTCGCCCGGTCACGGGCCAAGTTCTCGGCGATATCGACAAACTCGCACCCGCCGTAGTACCGCTTGGCTGGATACCCCTCGGCGTACTTGTTGGTCATGACACCGCCCTGGGCTTCGAGGACCGCCTCGGAGACGAAATTCTCCGACGCGATCAGTTCGAGTTTGGTGGCCTCGCGACGGGTTTCCTTGAATATGGCATCGTAGATTTCAGGATCGACTTGTTTCAAATATGACATAGCTTTAGTCTCCGCGTAAACGTTTTCGCAAGAGTAATGTAGGTAAAACGCTCCAAAGGGGCAATCGGTTGGTTGCGGGGTGGTATCGAGCAAGAAATCGTTGTGTCAGGGCTTGTGGTTGGCCCGCCGCGGCGGGTCCTCGTGCGCCAACAAGCAAACGTGGCGCACCGGGAGGTACGCCACGCACTCATACCCTCCGCCCACCGATCGGCAGGGTTCCAGCCCTGCCGCCAAGCAAAACGGCAGGCACAGAGGCCTGCCGATCACAGTCCGTGGTTGGCGTACGTCCTCGTGCGCCAACAAGCAAACGTGGCGCACCGGGAGGTACGCCACGCCCTCATCCAAAACCCTACTTCTCCAGCGCTTTGATCTTATTCACACGGGCGACATGACGGCCGCCCTCAAAGGGAGTATCGACGAATACTTTAACAATTTCTTCCAAGTCTTTTTCAGGTGTGTACTTACCAGCAAGCACCAGGACGTTGGCGTCGTTGTGAAGTCGGGTCAGGCGGGCCATCTCAACGTTCAGCGCCATACCCGCGCGCACTCCTTTGACCTTGTTCGAGACGATATCCATCCCGTTTCCGGTCCAGCAGATGTTCACGCCGAAATCGGCTTTGCCGTCGGCGACAGCGTGCGCCACCTTCGCCCCGAAATCAGGATAGTCCACCGACTCCTCGGAATTGGTCCCCATGTCGAGCACGGTGTATCCCCACTTCTCGAGCATGGCCTTGACCCGTTCTTTGAACAGGTACCCTTTGTGGTCAGCACCGACGGCGATTTTCATGTGAACGAACACTCCTTTTCCGTAGCCAGCGATTCTGTGGCCGGCAGACGTCCTCGTCTGCCGCAAGCCGATCTAAACCGGTTGCGTCAGTTCCTGCGCTCGGGCCGAGCGAAGCGAGGCGAGAGCGTGTGAACTGACGCGTTCTTTAGAACCCAGCAGTGTCAGTTCACACGTCCCCGATTGAAATCGGGGACGCAGGAACTGACACAACCTATAGGCGCCACATCTACCGGCAGATGTGGGCATCTGCCGGGCACGCTCTCTTGCGTGCCCACGTTCTACGCTGGAACCTCTATCTTCTTGTTCGCCTTCTGACGAACATACGTCAGCCAGCCGTACTTGTCGACTGTCTTTCCTTGAACAACGTCGAAGAACGCTTGTTGCAATCGCTTGGTCATCGCACCGCGCTTCCCTGCGCCCACCGGGAGATCATCGATCTCTGCCACCGGGGAGATTTCAGCGGCCGAACCGGTGAAGAATACTTCGTCGGCGATATATAAGAACTCGCGCGGGATGCTTTGCTCTTTGACTTCAATGCCGAGATCCTTCGCGATTGTCATCACGGTGTTTCTCGTAATGCCCGGAAGCACCGACGATGAAAACGGCGGCGTGATCAAGACGCCATCTTTGACGAGGAAGATATTCTCGGCGGACCCTTCGGAAACACAGCCGTGATAGTCGAGCCCGATGCCTTCGTCGTAACCAAGGCGGCGCGCTTCGAGCTTGATGAGCTGACTGCCCATATAGTTGCCGCCCGCTTTCGCCATGGCCGGCATGGTATCCGGTGCAAGACGCCGCCACGAGGACACACAAACCCGCACGCCCTTTTCGATGGCGTCATCGCCGAGGTATTTCCCCCAGGGCCAGACGGCGATCGCAAATTCGACCGGGCAATCAACCGGGTCAACTTTGAGCGCACCGTAGCCTCGGAATATGACCGGACGGACATAACAGGCTTCAAGCTTGTTGACGTCGATCAGATCGATGATCGCCTGGTCGATCTGCTCGACCGTATATTCGACCGCCATGCGGTAAATCTTGGCCGAATTGAGAAGCCGGGCCGAGTGCTCGCGCAGGCGAAACAGGATCGGACCGCTATCCGATTTGTACGCCCGCATCCCCTCAAACACCGATGAGCCGTAATGGACAACATGAGAAAGGACATGTATCCTGGCGTCGTCCCACTTCACCAGCTTGCCGTTCATCCAAATATATTCGCAAGTCTGCATTCGCTAACTACCTCCGGGTTGTTCTACACTACTGTCGCAACGTCAGATGATACTAGAACAAAGGCTTCGTTTCAACCGGTTTCCCCACACCACAACAAAAGGCCGACCGGGGTGAACCGGTCGGCCTCGGTGAGTAGAATTTCTACTTGAAGCTGCTATTGCTATCTATTTGCGGTTAATGAACTTCCAAATCGACGGCAGCACTATGGCAGCGGCCGCGATCTTGACCACTCCACCGGCGATAAACGGGTAAAGTCCCATTGTCAACACCACACCAGCCGGAACAAAGACGCTAAGCTGAGCCAAGCCACAGGCGAAGATGATCAAAGTGCCCCCCAGCATAGCTACCGTAGACTTGATGTAGCCACGGTCCCATCCAAGATCCGCCATCCATCCGGTCACATACGCGGCGGCCAGGAAGCCGACCAGATAGCCGCCGGTCGGACCTACTAGTACTCCGGCTCCGGCCGCGCCACCCGCGAACACTGGCAATCCAGCAGCACCTTCGGCGAGATACGCGAGTACGACCCCACTCCCCCGTACCCGACCGAGTGCCATGGCAACCAGAAGCACGCCGAACGTTTGCCCGGTAATCGGAACGGGCGAGAAAGGAAGATTTATGGTCAGGTAGGCGCATCCGACCAGAATAAGATTGAATCCGATCAGGATGGGGATTTCCATCCAGAGGCTGGATGGTTTGACCAGATCGAATATTGTTATGCTACGAGCCTTACTATACATGAACTTACACTCCTTAGGTAGTCTATCAGGGAGATTATAACTTTGACGATCTTTCCGCGCAACAAGGACTTTTGAAACCGCACGGACATCCCCACTCTCTGAGAAAAACCTTGCAAGAATATCGGCAAACTAGTATTACTAGCTAAGGATACCAGAAAAATCAGCCCGGCCAATACATCTCGGTCCAAGGGCATTTTTTTACAAACTTGGAGCTTCACGTTAAGGTCGGGGAAACGCGTCTGCCCAGGAGGTGAAGTTGTGAAGTGCCGAACGTTCCTGATCGCACTGTCGGTTCTGAGTCTGTCGTCGGTTCCCTCGTTCTCTCAAGACGTGTGCGGAGATGTTAACGGCAACGGCGTTGTTTCAATTGGTGACCTTGTCCAAACTCTCACTTATTTGTGGCAAGGTCCCCCCACCACGATAGATACCTCGGCTGACTGCGATAATCGTTACGGAATCACTATCGGAGATGTCGAGGCGATGACACGATATCTCTTCTACGGGGACTACACTCTTGACTGTTTCTTAGAAGCCCCATACGGCATGGCATCGGCCCCCAACGATACGGTATTTCTGCCTTTCATGGTTGCCATCCCCGATGAAGTGGACTCAGTGTTTATGCCGGTCATAACCTCATTTGCCAGTGACACCAGGGCATTCTACATCCCCTGCCAGACCTTTGAGACCAACGGCCCGGGACTTTTCGAGTTCAGGTCGGTCACGAATGTGGAAGATTTCTCGATTGGCATGGGGATGAAAGATATTCCCGACACTGCTATCATGCAGGGTACGGAAGTTGGTTTGAGCGGTGCAGTCCTCGGAGGACGACACACTTTCTTCGGTCTCGTGTTTCACCGGATTAAGAACGGGCTGGCGGCGATAAACTGTAACGCTGTTTTGCGTTCGCAGCAATGGATACCCACCGTCGAAAAGAACGGCGACCTGTACAAGCCGGTCATTCAGTACTATCAGCTTCCGTTGCCTACTCCGGTCGTCACGACCACCCCTTCGTCGCTGAGCATGGATGCTGAAGCCGGATTCTGGTCGACCGCCTCATATCCCGTTTCATTCACTTCAAATATGGGGCCGGTCTCGTTCAAGGTGACCGCATCTGACAATTGGATTGTTATCCAGGATCCCTCTCCGACCGGCTACACGACTCCGGCTACTTTCAACGTCAGAGCCAACGCGATGGCGCTGACCGCCGGAAGCTATGCGGGACAAATCACGTTTTCTGAGGTCAGTCCGGCCGATGCTGATTTCATTCCGCCGGCGATTGACATCACGTTGACAGTCACCCCGTCCCTCGTGTACCCGCCGGGTGATCTCAACTGCGATGGCCAGGTATCGATTGGTGACATCGTCTTGATGATCGATTGCCTCTTCATAAATACGCGACCGATACCCACTTGCGAGTAGGCGACTAGCCATGATCGACGAGAAGTCACTCGGATACGACTGAGACAAAATTTGACTATGAGGTATACTGTGAGACTCAAATACATTCTCTTGGTAACGGTAGCACTGTTATGTGGATCCCCGGCGATACAATCACAGACGGTCTGTGGCGATGCTGACGGTAATAGGACTGTCAATATCGGGGATGTCGTAAAGATTTTTCAATACCTTTCATATGGAGATATCTTAAGTCCGGGGGCCGACTGTGACAATCGCTTGGGAGTAACGATTGGCGATGCCCAGTGGATAACCGATTACATTTTTACGGCGGGATCCATTCCCGATTGTTCAATTCAGGACGTCTATACCTTCCAACCTTCACTGAACGACACTATCTTCCTGCCCTACATGGTGAGCATACCGGATAATGTAGATTCGGTGACGCTTCCCATCATCACATCTCTTGAGACCGGCACGCGGGCCATCTACTTACCAACGCAGACCTTCGAGACAAATGGTCCAGGGCTGTTCAATCTTAGTCGCATTGATACTGAGCACGGGTTGATGTGCGTTGGTCAGAAGATAGCCTCGGATACGGCCATAATGATGGGGTGCGACCCGATGTGGGATAGTCCAGAACCGCAACTGGCCGGTCGTCATTCGCTTTTCGAGTTAGTCTTCCGCCGAGTCGCCCCAGGTTCGGCCAACATTGTCTGCGAAGGCATAGTCCGAAGCGACAGCTTGAAACTAAGACCGGCGGTCTCGAAAGGCGGCGATCTCTATTCCCCGGTAATTCAGTATTATCAGAATCCGGTACCAACTCCTAACGTGACCGTTTCGCCGGCTCCTCTCAGTATGGAATCAGAGGGTGGATACTGGTCCACCGCAACTTACCCTGTGACCTTTACTTCTGATCTGGGGTCGGTATCATTCAACGTAGCAGCTTCGGACAGTTGGATCGCCATTGAGAATCCTTCAGCAACCTACACGACGCCGGCCACGATCAACGTAAGAGCTGACGCCTCAACGCTTGCGCCCGGAAGCTATGCCGGTCAGATAACGTTCTCTAATGTCAGTCCGGCCGACGCTAGCTTCCTTCCCTCGACGCTGGACGTCGCCTTGAACGTGATCGAGGCTAAGATATATCCCCCGGGTGATTTCAATTGCGACGGCCAGGTATCGATAGGCGACATCGTCGTGCTAATCGATTGCTTATTTGTCAACCAGCGACCTATCCCCACTTGCAGGTGAACCACTTCCTGAATGTCTGATAGACCACGGCCCATCATTGCGTAATGCCAACGATGGGCCGTATTGCGTTTAGACTGTTTGCATCGTCTTGAGAAGATCGCGGGCGATCACCAGTCGCTGAATCTCAGACGTCCCTTCGCCGATCTCGCACAGCTTGACGTCGCGCCAGATACGTTCCGCAGGATATGGGCCGGTCAAGTAACCAACCGCGCCGAGGACAGTCATGGCGCTCGACGCCGCGCGGGTGGCCACTTCCGACGCATACAGCTTGCACATGGCAGACTGCCTGCCAAACGGCACGTGGGCGTCTTTCATGACGGCCGCCTCGTAGATCATCAGGCGCGCGGCCTGAATCTCGGTCGCCATATCGGCCAGACGGTGCTGGATAGCCTGGTTGTAGGAAATCGGTTTGCCGAACTGTACTCGTTCCGAAGCATACTTGAGCGCTACATCCAGCGCCCCCTGCCCCAACCCGAGCGCCATCGCGCCAATCGAAATCCGGCCGCCATCAAGCGTCATAAGGGCCTGCTTGAAACCGTCGCCGACCTTGCCTAGTTGGTTCTCGAACGGCACTTTCATGTCGTCGAAATGGAGAAAAGCCGTGTCCGAGCCGCGCAGTCCCAGCTTGTTCTCCTTCTTCCCGACCGCGAATCCTTTCCAGGCTTTCTCGACAATGAAGCAGGTGATCTGCTTGTCTTCAGGATTGTCGTTAGTACGAGCCGTGGCAATCGTGGCGAACGCTTTGGTGGCCGACGTAATCCAGCACTTGGAGCCGTTCATCACCCAGGCATCCGGTCCCTTGATTGCCACCGTACGCGTACCGCCGGCATCGGAACCGGCGTCCGGCTCGGACAAACCAAATGCGATCAATTCGCCCTTAGCGGCCCGAGGGAGATACTTCTTACGCTGATCTTCGGTCCCGAATTCCAGAATCGGGTAGCAGCCGAGCGAGTTGTGGGCGGCCAGTGTGATACCGGTGGCGCCACAGACGCGCGAAGCTTCTTCGACCGCGATAATATAGCTGAGCGTGTCGACCGGCCGCCCGCCATAGGCTTCGGGAATCAGACAGGAGAACAGCCCCATCTCGGTCAGCGGCTTGATATGTTCATCGAGAAAACGCTGTTCCCGATCGAGCGTGGCCGCTTGCGGCTCGATCTTCTCCAAACAGAACGCGCGAATCTTCTCGCGATACTCCAAATGTTTCTTATCGAGCACAGACTAATCCTTCAACAAATCCTTGGCGATAACCATCCGCTGGGCCTCCGACGTGCCTTCGTACAATTCGGTCACCCGGGCGTCACGGAAATACCGCTCCACCGCATACTCTTTGATATAACCGTAGCCGCCGTGAATCTGCACCGCCTCGTTGCAAACAAAATTAGCCATCTGTGAACAGAACAGCTTCGACATGGACGATTCCCGATGGCACGGCTTGCCCTGGTCTTTCAACTGCGCGGCGCGATACGCCAACAAGCGGGCGCCGTCGAGCCGGGTGGCCATTTCGGCGAGCTTCCACTGTATCGCCTGGAAATTGGCAATCGGTTGTCCGAACTGAACCCGCTCCTTGGAATACTTGATGGCTTCCTTGAGAGCGGCCTGGGCGATCCCAATCGCCTGGAAAGACACGCCGATGCGACCGGAATTGAGAATCCCGACACACATCTTGAAACCGTCGCCCAGATTGCCGATCAGGTTCTCTTTCGGAACCTTGACGTCGTTGAGGCTGATTTCGCGGGTATCGGAGGCTTTGATACCACATTTCTTTTCCGGCTGACCGAGACTGAGTCCGGGGGTTCCCGCATCCACCACGAAAGTCGACATCCCTTTGTGTTTCGCTTCGGGATCGGTCTTGGCGAAGACGATGAACAATCCGGCGAACCCGGCATTGGTGACGAATGATTTCGTACCGTTGAGAACAAAGTGGTCGCCCTTGTTCACCGCGGTGGTCTTGATCGAGGCAACATCGGTTCCGGCATCGGGCTCGGTGATACAGTACGCACCGATCTTCTCTCCCGACGCCATCGACGGGAGATACTTCTGCTTCAGCGCATCCGATCCATAGAGCTTGATGATCTCACAGGTGAGAGAATTGTGAACCGAGAGCATGATGCCGAACCCGGCGCAGGCCGCGCAGATTTCCTCCAGCACGCCCATAAACGCGGTGGCGCTCATGCCCAGTCCGCCGTATTCCTCCGGAACCGTGAAACCGAAATAACCCAGCTCCGCGCATTCATCGATCAAATCCTGAGGCGTAACGCCCTCTTCGTCCATATGGAGAGCACGCGGATAAATACGTTTCTCCGCCAGATCGCGGGCCATCTTTTTCAGTTCCTGTTCGTCCTCGGTCAGATAGAAATCCATCCGCCTCTCCTTATTGTTCGTACTTATAGAACCCACGACCGGTCTTGCGACCCAGGTATCCTGCCTGCACCATCTTCTTCAACAGCGGGCAGGGGCGGTACTTCGGATCGCCCAAACCGTCGTGCATAACTTCCAGTATAGCCAGACAGACATCGAGACCGATGAAATCGGCCAGAACGAACGGGCCCATGGGATGCCCCGCTCCAAGCTTCATCACCTCGTCGATAGCCTCGACCGTCCCGACCCCTTCCATGTGCGCGTAGATTGCCTCGTTGATCATGGGCATGAGAATGCGATTGGCAATAAAGCCGGGGTAGTCATTCACTTCCACCGGAATCTTGCCGAGCTTCCTGGACAGATCGCGCGCAACCTCGGTGGTCTCAGTCGAAGTGGCGATACCGCGAATCAGTTCCACCAGTTTCATCATGGGCACCGGGTTCATGAAATGCATACCGATAAAATTAGCCGGGTTGCTGGTAGCCGCGGCCAGCTTGGTGATCGGCAGAGACGAGGTATTCGACGCCAGTATTATGTCCGGAGAGCAGATATCGGCCAGCTTCCGGAATATCTCGAGCTTCACCTCGAGCCTTTCAGTAACCGCCTCGATAACCAACTGCGAGTCGCGAGCCGTCCGGAGATCGGTGCTGGTAGTTATTTTCTCCAGCGCCGTCTTCTTGGCATCGTCGGTGATGATTCCCTTCTTGATCTGACGGTCCATCGATCCGGCAATATTGGTCACGGCCCTTTCCAAAAAGGCCTTGTCAACGTCGACAACGTTCACGAAGTAACCGTTCTGGGCGAAAACCTGGGCGATACCGTTGCCCATGGTGCCACACCCGATGACTGTCACTTTTTTGATATCATCCAGTTTCAACTTTCAGCTCCTTCCACATCGCCCAACGTCAAACCAGTTCAATCGCCAGCGCGACAGCGTTGCCGCCGCCGAGACATAGGGTAGCCATACCGGTTTTCAAGTTCCGGTCTTTCAAAGCATGAATCAGCGTCACCAGGATACGCGTGCCCGAGGCACCGATCGGATGGCCGAGAGCAACCGCCCCGCCGTTGACGTTAACCCGGTTCCAGTCCCAGCCGAGTTCTTTTCCGTCGGCGAGCGCCTGCACCGAGAACGCTTCATTGGCTTCGATCAAGTCGAAATGACCCACTTTGACACCCATCTTGTCGCATAGTTTGCGGACCGCATAGATCGGCGCAAAGAACAGGTCGATCGGGTCGGTTCCCGCCGAGGCGTACTCGACTATTCTCGCCAGAGGCTTCAGCCCGTGTTCCTTCATATACTTCCCGGAAACCACGACTACTGCAGAACAGCCGTCGTTCAGACCCGGGGCGTTGCCGGCGGTCACGGTGCCGTCTTTCTGGAATGCCGGGCGAAGTTTAGCGAGACTCTCGGCCGATACGTCCGCGCGGGGGCATTCATCTTTCTTGAATACAATCGGGTCACCCTTCCGCTGGGGGATTTCGATCGGGAATATTTCCTTGTCGAATTTGCCGGCCTGTTGCGCCGCAACTGCCTTCTTGTGTGAATTGTATGCGAATTGATCCTGTTCTTCGCGTGAAATACCGGCCTTCTTCTGAGTGTACTCGGCAGCGCTGCCCATGTGGAAGTCGTTGAAACTATCCCAGAGACCGTCGGAGATCATTATGTCTTCCAGCTTGCCGTGTCCGAATTTGGTGCCGGTCTTGGCGCCCCGGATCACATACGGCGTCTGCGACATCGACTCCATACCACCAGCCACTACGACATGCTGATCACCGGCACGGATCGACTGAGCCGCCATCATGACCGCCTTCAGACCGGAGCCGCATACTTTGTTGATGGTAAGACAGGGAACGTTCGAGGGTATCCCCCCGTGAATGGCGGCCTGGCGAGCCGGAGCCTGCCCTGCCCCGCCCTGCACCACATGGCCCATGATTACTTCTTCGATATCCTTCGAATCAATGCCGGAGCGTTTGACCGCCTCTTTGATCGCCAGAGCCCCCAGTTGCGGAGCCGTGAACGAACCCAACCCGCCGTGCAGTGTCCCGATGGCGCTGCGACAGGCGGAGACGATATAAGCATCTTGTTTGTCAGACATATAAGTCTCCTTCGAACGGTTATTTCAACCCAATGAATCGCGGCTGGCTATATAACCAAATCCCCCAGCCAAATCAAGTCGGCCAGGCCATAGATTCCTGACGATATGCGAGCCAGGATGCGGGGTCAAATGGCGTTTCGCGCCGTATCCGACCCGTCTCCTGGTTACGGGGGCCAATCAACCCATAATGCATCTGCTTAGCCTACAAAACGATTCGGGCGGGGTTCCTGCCTGGACTGGCCCGCCGGTAGAAAAAGGTCCCCAGGATTGACTAAAGAAACGGTCACAGAAGCCGATCTGTATTTCATGAGATAACCTTAGTCCTGTTTCAGGAGGTAGTAATGAAGAAGATTCTCGCCATTCTCGCGATCCTGCTTACCCTGAGCGCCGTCGCTTCGGCCCAGATGAGCAGCCCGGTTAGTTTCTACGCCGGTGGAGCGATGTCATTCCCGACCGCTCCGGACGCCTTCAAGAACAGCTTCAAGAACGGCTACCATGGCTTTGTCGGCATCGGCTTCCATGTGAACCCGGTTCTGGAGTTTGTTGCTAAGGCTGAATACCACGCCTTCAAGTTCAACTTTGACGCTGCCAATTCCGAGTACACCGGCGGCACCAACAAGATGATGATGTTCGGCGGCGATTTGAAGTTCAACCCGAGCGTGCCCGGTTTCCCGGTCAGCCCCTATATTCTTGGTGGCGCCGGTTTTGCGAATATCAAGCAGACCGATTTCGAAGGCCCGGCTTCTCTGACTCTGAGCATTATGAATTCGGTGGTGGCTCAGGACCAGACCAAGTTCTACTGGAACGCCGGTGCCGGCGCCAATCTGTTCAACGGTCCGAAGTTCAGCGTCTTTGCGCAGGCCCGCTATGTAAGCATTGCGACCGATAACGAGACGTCATCGTTCATACCGGTAACGGTTGGCTTCAAGTTCTTCTAGACTGACGCGACAAGAAATGACAAAAGCCGGGACTCTCTTGGGCCCCGGCTTTTTTGTTCGTATGGCAGGAGTAAATATGATCGGCAGGCCTCCATGCCTGCCGTGCTTTCTCTACGGACACGGCGGGGGTGGAACCCTGCCGATTATGATCGATGGTTGGCTTGTATTTTCAGGCGCCGGCAGATGTCCACATCTGCTACCGCCGAACTGTACTACTGCCCCGCCCTTTCACGTGCCTGGCAGATGTTCACATCTGCCAGCGAACTGCACCACAGCTCGCCCTTTCATGTGCCTGGCAGATGTCCACATCTGCCAGCGACAGAGCCATCTCCTACTTCTGAAACGTGAAATCACGATCTATTGGCACCATCCCAGCCCCCTTCCCGCCCCAAACCCCTGCACTCGAGTACACCCATTCGGTCTGTTGGTCGACCAAACCAGCTCTGACCGGGTTGGTATGGATATACTCGGCCTTGATTCTAAATTGCTTTTCGCTCTTGATCACAAGCTCATCGTATCGAGGCTGCCAAAACTGGTATTTTCCTCCCTGACTCAAACGGGCAAGCATATCGGCGCTGAGGTGAGATTTGAGTCTCTTGGAGGTGAGAATCTTGAAGCTCTGCATGAACTTGGGGACCTGAGCGTACTCCCGAATACCGAGTAGCGCGTGCAAATGAGATGGCATCAGCACAAACGCAACGCAAGAAGCCTGATAAGTCTCCAAAGCCTCGCAGAATTGGTATAGCGTCCTTTCGGCGATACCTCTATCGTTGAATACCGGAATCCATCCCGTGACAGTAGTTGTAACGAAGACCAGACATGGGCCGGAAAGTTGCAGGCGCGTTCGAGTTGGCATTACCCAAGACTATGAAGATCAACAAATGGCTTCAATCACATTCGTCGGCAGATGTGGACATCTGCCGGGCACGGACAAAAATGTCAGCGTATCAGAGAGAGCGACCGGCATAATATCACCTGCTCTTCTAACCTACTCCCCCAGCTCAAGCTCGACTATCGGCTTATCAGTCGAGACCTGGTCGCCGACCGCAAAATTGACCGCCTTCACCGTCCCCTTGGCCTTGGCGACCACCGGATTCTCCATCTTCATCGCCTCGACAATCACCACCTGCTGCTTAGGCGAAACCGTATCCCCCACTTTGACCATCAGCTTGACAATCTTGCCCGGCATCGGCGCGAAAATCTTGTCCGGCGCTTCGCCATGATCGCCCGCCCCCCCAGCGAACCCGTCCTGCGACGGTTCCTTCAACTCCAGCACGACCGAATCGATATCGACATACGTCGTGCCATTGTGAACAGCGGCCGCAACGATCTTCTTATGACCGTCTACTACGATTGAGAACAATCCGTCGGATATCGGACGAATATCAAATTCGCATTCACCCACTTTGGCCTTGTATCCATCGCCGGACTTATCTGCCTGGGCTGTAATTTCTTTCCCCGCGATCGTGAAGTCGTGCCTACTCATGGATCGACCCTCCGATCTGCCAGTCGCCGAGCACCTGCCAGGGTGACGGAACCGCCTGCCGTCCATCGCCCCTGTCGGTAGCCATCGTTCTTCGCTGCGTCATCGCTGCCACTGCAGCGACAGCCGCCGCCGGTGCGTGATAACTGTCGGAGTCTGCCACTCGATCAGCCATGTGCTGGCCGATGAAGTTTGTGTAGGTCCTTCCTGCTATAAACTCCTGATGCCGGAGAACATCAATCATGAATCGCTTTGAAGTCTTCACGCCGAGTATCTTGTAGTCGTGCAGGGCGTTGATCATCTTGCCAATGGCGCAGGCACGATCGGGGGCGTGTACGATCAGTTTCGCCATTATCGGATCGTAGTCGATCGTGACTTCCGATCCCTTGACCACGCCCGAATCTACCCGTATCCCCGGTCCAAGCGGTTCCGTATAGTGTAGAATCCGCCCAATGCTTGGCAGGAAGTTGTTATCGCCGTCCTCGGCGTAGATACGGCACTCGATGGCGTGTCCGCGCTGCGACAGATTATGCATCTGCGCCGACAGCGGCAGCCCCGCCGCCACCCGAATTTGTTCGACTACCAGATCGACCCCGGTGACCATTTCGGTAATCGGATGTTCTACTTGAATGCGGGTATTCATCTCCAGGAAATAGAATCCGCCTTTTTCATCCACCAGGAACTCGACCGTCCCGGCGTTGACATAACCAGCAGCTTTTGCGACCACCACGGCAGCTGCGCCCATTTTGGCGCGAAGCTTGTTGTCGAGCGCCACCGACGGGGTCTCTTCGATAATCTTCTGATGCCGTCTTTGAATCGAACACTCCCGCTCGAACACATGAACACAATTGCCGTGCGAATCGGCAATCACCTGGAATTCGATATGACGGGCGTTGGCGATATACTTTTCCAGATAGACCGTGTCATCATTGAAGGCGTTGAGCGCTTCGCGTTGGGCCGCTTCGAGAGCATCGTTGAGTTCGGTGGGCTCATGGACGATCCGCATCCCCTTGCCGCCCCCACCAGCCGCCGCCTTGATCATAACCGGATAGCCCGCTTTGTCGGCGGCGGCGCGAAAGACCGCCGGATCAACCGCCGAGGCGGTCATACCCGGAATGAGCGGCACTCCGGCGCTGGACATCTTGACGCGCGACTCAACCTTGTTACCCATCAGCAACATCGCGTCAGGCGGTGGGCCGATAAACACCATCCCGGCCGCCTGACACGCCTTCGGCAGCTCGCAGTTTTCGGCCAAGAAACCGTATCCCGGATGAATGGCGTCGCACCCGGTATCTTTGGCCGCTTGGATGATCTTCGCAATATCGAGATACGATTGCCGCGGCGGCGGCGGGCCGATGAACACCGACTCGTCTGCCATCATGCGGTGTTTGCTGCTCTTGTCGGCTTCGGAGTAGACTGCCACCGACGGAATCCCGAGCACGCGGCAGGCGTTCATAACGCGCACCGCGATTTCCGACCGATTGGCTACCAGGATCTTCTTGAACAATTTATCTGCCATAACCACATGCCTGAGCTATTTGTCTGACGTCCAGCGAGGCGGCCGCTTGTTAAGAAAGGCGTCCATCCCTTCCTGTCCTTCTTGCGATACTCGCAGGCGGGCGATCATCTCGGCCGTATACGGTTTGAACTGCGACGGCTCCATCAACGGAACTTCGCTGACCAATTTCTTAGCCATAGCTACGGCTTCCGGCCCCGAAGTCAGAATCGATTGCACCAGCGTTTCCACTTCGGTGTCGAGTCTGTCGTCATCGACAACTTTGTTGACCAAACCGACTTCGAAAGCGCGGTCCGCGTTCATTCGTTCGCCCGTAATGAACAACTCGCGCGCCTTGCCCTCACCCATCTTGCGGATAACATACGGCCCAATACAGGCCGGCACGACGCCGATCTTCACTTCGGAGAACGAAAACTTGGCCGAGCGCGCCGCAATTGCTATATCGCACACCGCCACGAATCCGGTACCACCACCGATAGCCGCGCCATTGATCCGGCCTATGACCGGACGCTTGAACGTGTATATCTGATAGAAGAGATTCGCCAACGCGTTGGATTCGGCCAAGTTCTGCTCGAACGACTGGTTGATCACTGAGCGCATCCAGTTGAGATCGGCCCCGGCACAGAATGACTTTCCTTCTCCAGTCAGCAGCACCACCCGAAGGTCATTGTCTTTAGCCAGTTCGCCGAACAGGTGCGCCATCTCACTGATGACCGTGCCATTGAAGGCATTATGTATTTCGGGCCGACAGAATGCGACCCGCCCGATACGGCCGTCTTTCTGATACTTGAGTGTCGTATATTTCATCGCGCCAGCCTACATCCTGAAGACGCCGTACTTCTGTTCCGGGAACGGCGCGTTAGTCGACATCGAAATCGCCAGCGCCAGTGCCTGACGTGTTTCCGTGAAGCCGATCATACCATCATCCCACAACCGCGCTCCGGAATAGTATGGAGTAGACTCCGATTCGTACTTGTCGATGATCGGTTGACGAATCGCCTTGATGTCGTCCGAAGTCAGCTTCTTTCCTTCCGCTTCGAGCTGATTGATTTTGACCGTGGCGAGAACATCGGCCGCCTGCTCGCCCCCCATGACACAGATCTTGGCGTTAGGCCACATCCACATCAGGCGCGGGAAATACCCCCGTCCGCACATGGCATAGTTGCCGGCGCCGTACGAGCCGCCGATCACCAGCGTAAATTTCGGAATCTGGGCGTTGGCCACCGCATGAACCATCTTGGCCCCATCGCGCGCAATTCCGCCCGCCTCGTATTGACGACCGACTATGAAGCCGGAGATGTTCTGCAGGAATATCAACGGAATCTTCCGTTGCGTGCACAATTCGATAAAGTGCGCTCCCTTGAGCGAGGATTCGCTGAATAGAACCCCGTTGTTGCCGATGATCCCCACCGGATACCCCATGATTCGCGCGAACCCGGTCACCAGCGTGATGCCGTAGAGTTCTTTGAATTCGTGGAACCGAGAGCCGTCGACCAGGCGGGCGATTACTTCGCGCACATCGTAAGGCCGACGCAGTTCGTTCTGCACGACGCCATAGAGTTCTTCGGGGTCGTAGTATGGGTCTTCCGGGGCCGATCTCTCAATCGGCTCGCGATACGGCCTGTCGAGGTTCTCAACAATATTGCGGGCCAACTGTAAAGCGTGAGCATCGTTCTGGGCGTAATGGTCGCTGACTCCGGAGACGCGGCAATGGACATCGGCGCCGCCTAGTTCTTCGGCGGTGACCACTTCGCCGGTGGCGGCTTTGACCAGCGGCGGTCCGCCAATGAAAATCGTCCCCTGCTTGCGGACAATGACTGTCTCGTCAGACATCGCCGGCAGGTACGCCCCGCCCGCCGTGCAGGAACCCATCACGATCGAGATCTGCGCTATCCCCTGCGCCGAAAGGCGGGCCTGGTTATAGAATATGCGGCCAAAATGGTCTTTGTCAGGAAATGTCCCCGACTGCAACGGCAGAAATATCCCCCCTGAATCAACCAGATAAACACAGGGCAGCCGGTTTTCTTCGGCAATCTGCTGCGCCCGGGCATGCTTCAAAATCGTGATCGGGTAGTACGTGCCCCCCTTGACCGTGGCGTCGTTGACTACCACCATGACTTCACGCCCATGAACGACTCCGATCCCGGTGATAATTCCAGCGGCGGGCGCCTCGTTGTCATACATGTCATAGGCCGCGAGCGGGCTCAGTTCGAGGAAAGGGGTATTCTTGTCGAGGAGTCCGGCCAGACGATCACGGGGCAGCAGCTTCTTGCGCTCCACGTGTCGCTGCCGGGACTTTTCCGGGCCGCCCAACTTGATCTGCTCCAGACGATCCTTGAAAAGCCGATGCTGCTCACGATTCTTCTGGGCGTTCTCTTTGAATTCAGGGGAGTTGGTGTCGATTTTGGTCTCAATGCGAAACATAGACATCTCACCGCGGACCTGCGGCGGGGCCGGCAGTCCTGCTTAAGTTGTTGCGTCCCAACAATCAGGATCGCTACCAAATCAGATGAAATGGAATATATGCGCCCAACGCCGGTTTGTAAAGAGGTAAGGCCTTGTTAATTGCTTCACGAGCCGGATCGGGTCTTTCCGAAAGGCTCCCAAATGCGTATCCTTGCGCCCGACAGATTGCCTTCTACGAAGACCGGTACCATGACAAAACCCTCTCGCTTTTCACGCCCTACGATAGTCGTTTCCCGCTGTCTGTGCGGCGCGCGCTGCCGTTGGGATGGCGATTCGTGCCGATACGATCTCGTGAAAGAGCTGAAACCATACGCCCGTGTGATTCCGGTCTGCCCCGAAATGGAAATCGGCCTGGGTGTGCCGCGAGATCGCATCGTTCTGGTGCGACGCGCCAAGGGTGTGGAATTGTATCAACAATCGACCGGCCTCCGACTTGCGCAGAAAATGAACAGCTTCGCACACCGCTTCCTGACACAGTGTGGCGAAGTTGACGGTTTCATTCTGAAACACAAATCCCCCTCGTGCGGCCTTCGGAGTGTGAAGTTGTACGCATCGACCGCCACCGATGCGGCTTATGTGCGGAAGGGTGTCGGCCTGTTTGCAGCAGACGCTATACGACAACTGCCGCACGTCGCCTTTGATGATGAAGAGCGCTTGGACGATTCGCACATACGTGAGCACTTTCTGACGAAAGTATTCACTCTCGCGGCCTGGCGCGCGGTTCGAAAACGGGGCAGTGCGGAATCACTGAAACGATTTCATGAGTATCATCGGATGTCATTCAGTGTTTACAGTCAACGGATAGTGCGCGATATGGATCGGCTTATTACCTCGCCCGCCGAGGCGGATCTTTCGTCGGGTGGATGCAGTGGCTGCGTTCACGTGTCTGGCCGATGTCCACATCTGCCGACTTCCCTGGCGAGCAGCAAGTCCCACCGGTTGGGTGGGGTACAAGAATCCGAACAGTTCCGTGCCCGGCAGATGCCTACATCTGCCGGTGCAGGCAGGAAGTCCCACCCGCAGAACGGGGTACAAATATTCGAGAGATATGAGGCCCTGCTTCATCGCATCCTGCAAAAACCGCCGCGCCGTACAGCTACGATCGTGCCGTTAGAACTCGCCCTTGAGCACTACTCCCCTTTCCTCAGCGCGACCGACCACCGAGGATTCCGCAATCGGATGCAACTATATCTCGACAAAGATCTGCCGCTATCTGATCTTCGAAAGACCGTCCAAGTCTGGGCGGTTCGGTATGACAAGAATTTCATTCGAATGCATAGCTTCTTCCGCCCCTACCCCGGCCCACTGGCTCCAACTCAGAATTGACTTTCCGATCTCGCCGGCCCTTTTTGTCACCGATGACCCAACCGAACGAAACATCGAGCACGCCTGAGAAAACCGGCTTCCGCTCGCTCATCCGTGCCCTACGCCATCGCAACTTCCGGCTCTTCTTCATCGGCCAGAGCATCTCGCTCATCGGCACCTGGATGCAGCGTATCGCCATGGGTTGGCTCATTTACCGCCTCACCAATTCAGAATTCCTGCTGGGTGTGGTCGGATTTGTTGGACAGGCCCCCACGTTGTTTCTGGGACCGTTCGCCGGAGTGCTCGCCGACCGCT
Source organism: uncultured candidate division Zixibacteria bacterium (assembly GCA_963735035.1). GTDB lineage: Bacteria > Zixibacteria > MSB-5A5 > GN15 > FEB-12 > JAGGTI01. Next base: position 1,460,339 of record CAVTJJ010000004.1, on the reverse strand, counting down.
GGAACCGTCATCGTTTGATTATCGCCATGCAGGTAATAGCGATGCTTCAGGCCCTCGCCCTGGCCGTGCTCGTCATGACCAAGACGGTCACGGTCTGGGAAATACTCGTCCTGGGCACGGTGCTGGGGGTGGTCAACGCTTTCGACATGCCCGCCCGCCAGACATTCATGATCGAAATGCTCGACGACAAAAACGACATTGGCAACGCCATCGCGCTCAACTCCTCGATTGTGAACGGCGCCCGCCTGCTGGGGCCGTCGATGGGCGGCATCCTGATAGCAGTCGTCGGCGAAGGCATCTGTTTCCTGCTGAACGGCCTCAGCTATATCGCTGTCATCGCAGGATTATTAATGATGCGCCTCGCCGTCAAGAAAGCGGTATCTCATCGACCCAAGGTCTGGCAGGAACTCAAGGACGGCCTGGCGTACGCGGCTGGAAATGTGCCTATCCGTTCGATCCTCTCGATGATGGCCTTGATAAGTCTGGTCGGGATGCCGTATACCGTTCTAATGCCGGTATTCGCCAAAGACATTTTGCTCGGCGGACCGAGAGTGCTCGGATTCCTGATGGGCTCAGTCGGGCTCGGCGCGCTGGGCGGCGCGGTGTATTTGGCGTCGCGTAAAACGGTTCTGGGACTCGGACGTATGATTCCGATAGCCGCCGCGATTTTCGGACTGAGTTTGACCGCTTTCGCCTTCTCGCATGTCCTCTGGATTTCCCTGCCACTGATGCTCTTCACCGGATTCGGACAGATGGTGCAGATGGCCTCATCGAACACGCTGTTGCAGACGATTGTCGACGATGACAAACGAGGTCGCGTGATGAGTCTCTATGTCACCGCTTTCATGGGGATGGTTCCTATCGGGAGCTTGATGGCCGGCTTGATGGCGAGCCGTATCGGCGCTCCGTGGACCGTGTTCATAGGGGGTATCGCCTGCTTGATTGGCGCGGCCTTCTTTGCGAGAAGCCTCCCGGCCCTGCGCAAAGCGATCCGACCCATATATGTCAGAAAAGGTATTCTGCCGGAGGAGCCGTAGGGGTTGTTACCCCTTCGCCACTACTCCGTCACCCCTGCGGCGGCAGGGGCCCAGACAAGATCGCTGTGGAGATGGCGCATACAATTTCGGAATCACGCGCATAGAGCAATCTTGATAACTCCCTGCATCCCCCGCTCCAACTTGACTGGGTTCCTGCCTCCGCAGGAATGACGGGTCTGGCGACCCGTCGGTCGTCTATTCCCTCTTCGGCGTGTCGCTGAGAATCGTAAAGGCGTGGTTGAGTTCTTTGGAGAGTTCTTCGATGTTGTCCATCATCCGGGGAACGACCTCGACCAACATCGAAACATCTTCGAGATAAACTTCAGTATCCAGCAGCGGCTTGAACTTGGCGCGGATAACGCGCATGTTTTCGTGAATCGCCTCGGCCTCGTCGGAAATCTTCTGCTTTATCAAACCTGCCCCCTGAGCTGTTTGCAGCCTGGAGTCGCCATTTATCCGTATATCGGCGCGAACCGTTCAAACCTGAATCGGGCACCAATGAAGTTGCGGCAGGTCCTGCCGAGGCCGCCCAGGGCGGGCGAGGTGTAACCTGACGCCTTTCTGGTACCCCACAGCTTGCTGTGGGTTCGCCCGCAGAAAGGCGTCTCCAGTCGCCGCGGCGGACCTACATCGGCCGCCTTCCATGAGCTGCCCTCCTAAGTATCGCGGAACAATTCTACATAATGGCCTGTTTTGGTCCATATCAAATTGGCGTAGTCTGAATTCAGGAAAGGATGAAGACGCTATGAACTCAAGAAGGATCTTGCTGACCGCCCTGGCACTGATGCTGATAGGCATAGTCGTGGGGTGTTCGTCAAAGAACAATTCTAATCCCACGGGCCCTTCAGGTGGCGGCGGTATGGGCGGTGGTGGACCGGAATTTGTCTCGGGTGACATGCAGGCGGGAGCCTCGTTCACTCACGTGTTCAAGACCGCCAAGGTCATTCCGTACTATTGCAAGTACCACGGCGGCCCCGGTGGTGTGGGCATGGCAGGTGTTATTACCGTCGTGACGGGTGGGACACCGAAAAGTCTGGATCTCAACATTACGGGATTCACTCTGCCGACCGTAACGGTTCATGTGATGGACACGGTCACCTGGACCAACAACACTCAGCTTCTGCACACCGTCCAGTCCGACCATTGAAGGATGTTTGCGGATTGCGTGACAACTATTCAAAAGTAGGTCGGTGTTCCGAGCCCGCCTTTGGCGGGCGAGAAACCCGACATGATTGCTTGTTGCGTCAGAGCCTGCCCCTGACCTGATCGGGGATCTGCCGAGTTCACCTACAGCGAACGAGGTGTGATCTGACGCTTGTCCGGTACCCCACCCAACGGGTGGGTGCCTCACGAACGTAACCCGAGTTCGCTATCATGAGCTCAATTCTACCCTGCGCTCCTCTCTGTCACCCCTGCGAAGGCAGGGGCCCAGACAAAACCGCTATGTCACCGAACTGAACAATATCAGAACTCCACGCATAGAACGTCTTCGAGAACTACATTAGGCCCCCGCTCCATCTTGTCTGGATTCCTGCCTCCGCAGGAATGACGGGTCTTGCGACCCGTTCTCGTGATTTCGCAAAGGCCTGTCCGTGGGCGGCAAAGCCTGCCCCAGACTTGATCGGGATCCTCCCGAGTTCGCCTACAGCGAACGAGGTGTGATCTGAAGCTTGTCCGGTACCCCACCCAACGGGTGGGTGCCTCACGAACGTAACCCGAGTTCGCTATCATGAGCTCAATTCTACCCTGCGCTCCTCTCTGTCACCCCTGCGAAGGCAGGGGCCCAGCCAAGACCGCTATGTCACTGAACTGGACAGTAGCAGAACTCCACGAGTAGAACGTCCTAGAGAACTACGTTAGGCCCCCGCTCCAACTTGACTGGGTTCCTGCCTTCGCAGGAATGACGGGTCTCGCGACCCGTCGCTTGTTGCGTCAGAGCTTGCCCCCGACTTGATCGGGATCCTGCCGACGAATCCGTCAACGACAGGCGAGCGTCGTGTGATCTGACTCGGGACCGTGACAAGATGTCATGGTATTGAATCCGGCCCCGGGGACAGTGCCGCCGTGATGCGGGTGGTCTTTCCGACCGTCACGACGACTCCCTTCACCTGGGTTGAGCGATATCCCACCTGCGACACCCGGATGTCATACGTACCCGGCTTCACGTCTCTGACAGTGAATTCCCCATCCTTGTCGGTCATCGCCCCCAGAACCGTACCTTCCAGAAGCACGGCCGCGTAGAAGATCGGTTCCCTAGTCGCCTGGGCGGTGACAATCCCCGCAACGCGGCCGGTGTCTTTCGATCCACCCTTGAACGGAAAGCAGCCCGCAACGAGCAGCAGCACCGCCACTCCGGCGATAAGCATCCGACCTCTCATATGAACCTCCTAACGCCATAGACTATAAGGGCACCTGTCCAACTCCTAATAGAAAGACGGTCTCATGCGGATATGCGTTTAGTGTGTGTGCCGTTTCCGGGCAGATAGGATCTCGTAAGCCGTGCCCGGCAGATATCCTCATCTGCCGGTTCGCTGTTGTGTCAGGTCTTGCCGAGACCGACGGAGTCGGGCGAGGTGTGACCTGACGCCTAGCACGCCAGGTCAAAACCCCTGAGTCAACCGCCGCAGGCGGGAGACGTGGTTTTGACCATTTCGGTTTGTCGGTGTTTACGAGAGAGAATATCGAAACCGCAATGGTTTCGCCCCACAGGCTATTGATTATCTGGTCTTGTCTATGTATGCCTGCACAAAACCATGTGCTATCCGAAACGCGCGCTTCTCGTCAGTCAGGGATATACTCTCCCGATTACTTCTCAGAGAGTCCGCGTGCCGAAGATCGTGGGTATTCAGAGTCTTTTCGAAGAACTCCCAATCTTTATCGTCCAGAGATAGTAGTTTCGAAGGCTTCTTTGTTCTGTACTTCTTCTTGAGCGTATCCATTACCTTGTACAGATTCACGTACCAAGTCTCTGGCTCGCTCTGGGCTTGGTAGTAGTACTTGACCATTCGCGCAAGGCAGTCATCTTCGACCGCCCTGTCATACAGGCCAACAGCCGCGCTTAGTGGGAAGCTCGACCAGAGATATCTCCTCCTCCCCCAGCGAACCGACAGGTCCTTTCTAACGGATCGCCTGCCGATGTCGGCGAGAAACTGTTCCCGTACTTCCTAGAAATTGTCTCGATACAGTAGGATTCTCCGAGTGCGCGTTGCTTCAAAGAATATCGGAGATTCCGCAGCGAAAGGCCAGACATAGCAGAGGCGATGGAGGGCCTCCGTGAGGTTATTTGCCGCCTGTGGAATGTCGTCAATTGAGTAAACTGCTCGCCGTAGGGTTAGTGTATAGAAGTCAACCGTCACGTCTGTCGGAAAGTACTCGTGCGCGATGATTTCGTGGTCCAACCCAAGCTCGGCGTTAACGCCCTGACCACAATTCTCGCGCACCTGCAACGGGCCATGCTTTACTTCTACCGTCGCGAATCGCTTCCTTGTGTCTTTGTGCATTACAGAATCAGCGGAACCACAGTCACTCTTCAAACGATCTTTCATGTATAGTCATCGCTCTGTGATTTTGAGACGATTATCTATTACTTCACATGTTGCTCAAGCTTACAGTTCCAGCAGTATACCACGGGACCACTAGACAATGTGCATATGGGCAGGCGCATGACCTTCTTCTCCGAATCATAGCAATTCGGACAGATTGGGGTATCGCACTCACCGCCTGCTGCAGGGTCATTTCGGATCCAGTAAACCCCCTTGTCGAACTCGATTAGTGCCTTGAGTTTCAGTTGTTCCTCAAGCTCTCGAATCTTCTCTGTCTTAGCGATGTTGTCATCGCGAAGTTCGCTCATTTCCTCACGCAATTTCAGAAGCTTGTCGTACAATTCTGTCTGATCGAACCTCTTTGCGACATCAATTGCGTCTTTGATTGCGTCGTACCACGACATGTCCTGTCCCTTTTGTTCTAGTTAGACTTCAATCAAGATAGTATGTAACGCGATGGTACGCAATCACAAAACAAAACCGGCAGGCCCGCAGGCCTGCCGGTTGTATCACACGATGTCGAAACCGCCCGAAGCGGGCTGGTTTCGACCTACAAACTCAATACCACTTCGGGACGAACTTGTAACCGTAGCTCAGGACGCCGTGCGAACCCTCGCTCTGCACCTTGCGGAACTCGATTCGCACCTCCATGCCGATCTTGATCTGATCGACATTGCAGTCGGTCATCTGTCCGAACAACTTCGTGCCGTCTGTCAGTTCGACTATCGCCAGTCCGTACGGTGACAGGTCGCCCCACTGCGACGGAGCAACACGAATCACGGTGTAAGTAGACACTTTGCCGGTTTCCGGCAGGATGACTTTCTCGCATTCGGTGTCGCCGTTGATCGGGTCCACCTGGCGCGGCGGGAAGTAGGTCTTGCCGCTCTTCTTGAAGCGAACCGCCTCCATCCGATACCGCTGCGGGAATTCACGCCATACTCTTGATGGAAATATCGACATTATGCCACCTCCATGATGTGGACCACCGACGAGGCCCCGGTGCCGCCCATGTTCTGAGTCATGGCCAGTTTCGGCGAGCCCTTGATCTGGCGGCCGTTCTCAGCCACACCCGTCAACTGCTTGAACACTTCGACGATCTGTGCGACACCGGTCGCACCGACCGGATGGCCCTTCGATTTCAAGCCGCCGGATGGATTGATCGGGAACTTGCCGTCGAGCGCGCTCTCGCCCGCCACAAACGCCGGACCCGCCTGGCCCGGTTTGTAACGGCCGATCGACTCAGCTACCATGATCTCGGCGATCGTGAAGCAGTCGTGCACTTCGGCAAACTGAATGTCGGTGATCTTCTTCCCAGCCATCTGCAACGCCTTCTGCGATGCAATCGTGGCCGACTTGATCGTCGTGATGTCTTCACGCTGGGCCAACTGCATGATGTCGGTCGCAAGCGCCGACGCGAGCACTTTGATGTACGGTTTCTTGAGTTTCTTCGCGACCTCTTCACTGCAGACGATCACGGCAGCAGCGCCGTCGGTAATCGGCGAGCAGTCGAGAATCCGAAGCGGGTCGGCCACCATCACCGACGTTTCCACCGTCTCGGCCTTCACCTTGAATGGATACTGTGCGAACGGGTTCATCGAACCGTTGAAATGGTTCTTCACCGACACCGCCGTCAGCATAGCGCGGGTTGTCCCGTACTTATGCATATGGGCGTGCGCCATCAGGGCGTACAGCCCTGGGAACGTCGCGCCGTTGAAAACTTCGTATTCGGCATCGGCAGCGGTCGCCAGAGCGGCCGTCGCCTCGTCGCCGGAACAGTCGGTCATCTTCTCGACACCGGACGCCAGGACAATTTCTGACATCCCGGAACCGACTTCGATAAACGCCTGACGGAACGCTATTCCGCCGGACGCGCAAGCCGACTCGACGTGCGTGGCAGAAATGCCCGGCATGCCGAGATAGTCGGCCATCAACGCGCCGATATGTTCCTGACCGACAAACAACCCGCCGGTCATGCAACCGACATACATGGAATCGATATGGTCCACTCCGGCGTTCTTAATAGCCGCGCGGGCCGCATCGACATATAAATCTCTAAGTGATCTGCGCCAGACTTCGCCCCACTGACTCATTCCGGCGCCAACAACACAAACAGGTCTCATGATATACTCATCTCCTACTTGTTCTTGATGATTTTGTGCCGGAACTTGGCGTAAGTGCCGTATTCGATATAGGTCAGATTCTCATCCAACAACTTGTGTGTACCCACGGCCAGATTGCGAACTTTGTCAATCCGGTCGGTCACTTTCCAGACGAAAGAATCCGACCCGGCGCCGGAACCGTAAGAGCACATGAAAATCAAATCGCCCGGTTTGGAAACGTCCAGACAGCCGGTCAAACCAATCGGCGACGCTCCGGAATAGGTGTTGCCCAGACGGGGCGACAGCCAGCCCGGATCGATCTGGGCCTGCGTGAAACCCAGCTCAAGGGCAACTCGCTGCGGGAACTTGCCGTTCGGCTGGTGGAAGACGGCGTACTTGAAATCGGACGGTTTCATTCCGGATTTCTTCAGAATCGCCTCTGACGCGCCCCGGGTGGTCGTGAAATACGCCTCTTCACCGGTGAAGCGTCCGGCGTGCTGCGGATAGAACTCGTGTTCGCGCCGCCAGAAATCGGGCATGTCGTGCATCCAGGAATGGGTGAACAAACATTCGGCGATCAAATCGTCCGTGCCCATAATAAACGCCGCCGCGCCGGCCGCCGCCGAAAATTCGAGAGCATCCGACGGAGCTCCTTGCGACGTATCCGCCGCGATGGCCAGAGCGTATTTCATTTCGCCCGCCTTGACATGCGACAGAGCGACAAACATAGCTTCCGAGCCGGCCTTGCAGGCGAACTCGAAATCAGCGCAGTGACAATCATTGAAAATACCCATTACTTCGCCAACCGTCGTGCCGGACGGCTTCACGGCGTACGGATGGGATTCGGAGCCGATGTAGATCGCTCCCACTTTGGAGCGGTCGATATTGCCGGCCCGTCGGAAGGCGTTTTTGGCCGCCTCGACCGAAAGAGTAATCGTATCCATGTCCGGTGGTGGAACCGATTTTTCGCGCAACATCAGCCCCTTTTTGTAGCTGGCCGCGTCGGTACCCCAGACCTTGGCGATCTCTTCGACTTTGATTCGGTGCCTCGGCAAATGGGCACCATAACCAACTATTCCTGCCATGTCTTACCTCAGTTACAGGTTATATACTCGTCTCTCGTAACAGCCATTTCAAAGCTTCGTTCGGGACATTCCGGGGCCAGTATACATCGGTTTCGGGGCCGTGTAAAGACGGGAAAGCGCGGTTTTTGAACAGGTTTTCGCAGCCCACCGGACTACTCCTAACTTAGACCCAAGCGGGCCTGCCTTACGGCCGATAATCCACAAATATGAAGCTAACCACTCCCCTGCTGATACTGGCTTTGTGCGCCACCGTGCTGGCCGGCCAACCCAAAAAAACGACCGACCTTCACGCGGCCTTCTACAAAGGCGAGTCGCTCAACTACGTCATAGCGCCTCCGGATCGATTTGACATGGTCGATTCTGCGGCGGCCGCCGACGGCTATTCATTCGCGTTTATCCCGGACAATCAGGCCTACGACTCCGCCGACATTACCATCGGCGTCAATATCTACAAGATCCGTGGTCTGGTTTTCGCTGACGTTCTCGGACGGGATACGACCTCTCTCCGCGAGCACTACGGCAAAGGGGTTTCAATATCGGCGGCTGATCACTTACGCGCCGCGTCCGGCCAACCAGTGCGGACCTTCTACATCGATAATCCGGGACGTTTCATTCCTAATGCCATGATCGCATATGTCGATGGCCGCACCGAGATGCTGGTGTTTGAACTGGTCATCTCCAAGCGCGCCACCAAAGCTGAAGCTGAAGCCGCTTTCACAGAATGCCTCAGCCGCCTGAAGGCGCTCCCCATCGGCGAACTCGGCCAGAAGTGACGCTCACCTGGTTGCGTCAGGTCCTGCCCCGCCTTTGGCGGGGTGTGACCTGACGCCTGCCTGAGACTGTCGTCCACCTTTGTAGTGCCCGGTCCGCCGCCTTCACCACTGGCCTGTCCGCTCTCGTACCACGTGCCCGGCAGATGCCCACATCTGCCGACTTCACCGGGCTTCACGCTCTCGTACCACGTGCCCGGCAGATGTCCACATCTGCCGACTTCACTGCACTGTCCCTCTCGTGCCGCATCCACCCCCACTTTCCCCTTGCTCAAAACGTCATCTTAGTCCATTTTAGGGATACATCCGACAGGCATCGTCCGATGTCTGTCTGGTCACGACATCTAGAGGCAAGCGCAAACATATGGAGGCTCAGATGAGAAGACTTGTCGCGCCGGCTTTGCTCGCTGTCCTGGTAGTCGGGTTCGGCCTTTCGTGCGAGAAAATCTCCACAGAAACCGCCAGCCCTGATTTGACCACCCCCCTCAGTGACCTGCCGGCATCATACGGCAAACTTGTTTCGGTGACCTCGGCGCCGGAGTATCCGGGCTGGTTCCAGCTCTGGTTTACCGACGACACGGGGACGATCCGCATAGTCAGGGTGCACATGGCCAATAACCTGATGCACAAACAGGTCAAAACCATCAACCGAACCGCGGGCTTGTAGAAGGAGGCATGAAATCATGAAAGACAGTCACTACAGCCTGATCAGCCGGCTGCTCTTTGCGGCCGCCTCTCTATTGTTGTTGGTCGCCTTGATCGAGTGGATCATTGAATGGTTCGGTTATCGCCTGGCCTCGATGCCGTACCAGCCGGGACGTCTTCTGGAATTCGCCGCCATTCTGGTGATATTCGTGATCGCGCTCTTATTGCGACAAATACGGGATACCCTGAGGAATAAGTAGCTACTCTTGTTCGGCAGAACCGCTCGCCCGAAGCGGTCGAGGGTTCTGCCCTACGACGGCTTACGGGTTTCTCTCGGCTCGAGCAACATCACCTGGGCGGCAAAGCGCTGAGCACACCATTCGAAGATGAGCACATAGCAGGGCTCGAAGCCTGCGCTTTCGCCGGCGGCACATCTGTCAGTCCGGGTTTCGGGCAGATCGATGCAGGTTACCAATTCGCAGTCGCTGAGCAGCGTCCGCATCAGCCCTGACGTCTGGTTGGTTATTTCGCCCACCCCATCACGGACATCGTCATCAGTTAAATCTGCTTCGTCGCACCTGGCGATTCCTGCCGCCAGCGCCCGGGCCAGCCCCGGATTCAGACTGAGAGCTATTGTTCCCGTGACTTCGCCCTGGAATTTCATGCAAGCTGTGATTTTGCCGAGCGGACGGGCATTGACCGCCACCTTGACGGCCTCGCGAGGAATCGGACACACTCCTGTCAGGGTTGCGATTACTTCACAGACAGACTGGCAGACAAGTGAAAGAACCCGCCGGACCGTTTCGGGTTCGTCCCTGTCAATCTTCTTCGTCAGGAACTCAACCTGGGACCGCTCCAGAAGCTGATCCAGAATGGCGCGACTGGCGTTACCATCTTCGATGTAGTAGAAGTCTTTCACCCCCGTCGTCCTCTTGACTGACTGGACAGAAGTCGGTGCATGGAAGCTGTATGGCTATTTGACCACTTTGCGATAGGGGTGCAAAATCGAGTTGATCTTCTTGACCAACGCATCGGCCGTAAACGGTTTTACCATATACCCGGACGCTCCTGCGTTGAGAGCGGTCTTGACGTCCTCTTCGACTCCGGCCGACGTCGCCATCAGCACGGGCACGCTACGAAACTCTTCCTGGGAACGCATCTTGTTCAGGACCTGGATGCCGTCCATTACCGGCATATTCCAGTCCAGAACCACCAGATCGATACTGTTGCCATGCTTGCGCAGAGTAGCGAGCGCTTCTGCCCCGTTGGCTGCCTCAATGGCCACAAAACCGCTCTCTTTGGCCATCTTGACCATAGTGCGTCGCAGAAGCGCAGAATCTTCCACGAATAGTATCTTCATAAGCTCTCCCCCAAAGTATCAGTATTTCTGGTTAATATCGGCAGTCTTGAATCGAGTCTTAGCTAGTAGGTCAGGAGGCCTTTGCCTCCTGACGCTCGCGCGACGCACGATAGAGTATATTCAGGAGCCTATGGCTCCTGACCGGTCGATGACTTGAGTCGATACACCAGCACTCCGTGCATCGTATCTAGGCCAACTGCCTTGCGCGGTTGGTGGGTAATAAGAACTAGGATCTTTGAAGTCGGATAATAAAGGGAGGTTGCAATGGAGTATCCCCGATAGAGTGCACCTGGGTGTTTGTAGAGGAGAGCGGCCTCTACGCCATGAAAAGCAGGGTATTCTGTGCATTCGAGAGGATAAAGTTCGCACCAATCTCGGGAGCTGCTGCCTCCCGACCTCAAGAAATCGACCCACTTGCGATTGAAACTTGTATCTTCCTTAGGAACAGAACAAGATTCCCTGTAACCGATTATGAACACCCCGCTCGAATCCCGTAGGGTGTCACATCGCTCTCTTCCGAACAACTCAAAGAAGCCATCCATCTGCGAAGGTGGCGATGACAACCCTTCAGTCTCAATTGACGTGGTCAGGGAATCGTTTATGAATACCAAGTGTAGTCGATACTGTTCGCAATCTCCCGTCAACTGCTCCTGGTAGGCCAGGACCGACATTGTGCCGTACGACTTGCCCTGTACTGTGAAGAATTGTTCGCACAAAGAAGCGCATTGTGCGGACAGAGGTAGAAGCACCATGACACTCCACTTAACAATATTGGCGACCATCCCAGACCTCCTGCTATATCGCTGTGACTCTCCGCCCATTATACACAGATTATACTTAAGAGTCCAGTCTTGTCCAGCAGAACCACCAAGGGGTTATACCCTACGATGCCTGCCCTTCAACGTGCCCGGCAGATGTCCACATCTGCCGGTTCCCGGATTACGCGTGTCGGGTTGCTCGGCGTTCGCTTCGCGGACTCCTCGTGAACCCGACCTACTCTTCATCCTATTTCTCGACCGTCTCCGCCCGAGGTGAATCATTGGCGGCCGTTAAGGCTAACTCGCCGCTCTTTCCGCGGTCGACTTCAAGCGTCTGCCCCGGTTTGACTGCACCGGACAAAAGCATCTGCGCCACCCGCTGCGTCAGCTCTTTGTTGATGAATCGCTTGATCGGGCGCGCACCAAACGATGAATCAAACGCCGTTTCAGCAATGCAACCCACCGCGTCGTCACTTACCGCCAGGGCAATGTTCTTGTCCACCAGCAACAGTTCCAGATGCTTCAACTGCAAGCGGACAATATCCTTGATCTCGTCGAGGGTCAGCGCCGAAAACACAATCGTCTCGTCGATACGATTCAGGAACTCCGGACGAAGCGTCCGCCGCAGCGTCTCCAGCACCGTCTTGCGCATGTTCTCATAGATGACGTCGCGGTTGAACTCGCCGAGATTGGCCGATTCCTGCTGGATATACTCCGCCGCGATATTCGACGTCATGATCAGAATGGCGTTCTTGAACGACACTGTCCGCCCCTTGTTGTCGGTCAGACGGCCGTCGTCGAGCACCTGCAACAGGATGTTGAACACTTCCGGATGCGCCTTCTCGATTTCATCGAGCAGCACCACCGCGTACGGACGTCGCCGCACCGCCTCGGTCAACTGCCCGCCCTCGTCGTAGCCGACATATCCCGGGCGGCGCGCCGATCAGTCGCGACACGGAATGTTTCTCCATGTACTCGGACATGTCGATCCGTACAATCGCCTCCTCGGTGCCGTAGAGAAATTCCGCCAGCGCCCGCGCCAGTTCGGTCTTCCCGACGCCGGTCGGGCCGAGGAAAATGAACGAGCCGATCGGACGATTCGGGTCGGACAGACCGGCGCGCGACTGACGCACGGCATTGGAGACCGCCGTCGACCGCTTCGTCCTGCCCGATCACCCGCTTGTGCAGTTCATCTTCGAGACGAAGCAGTTTCTCCGGTCTCCGATTCGGTCAGCCGGGTCACCGGGATGCCGGTCCACTTCGAGACGACCTCGGCGATATCATCGGCGTCGACCACTTCCTTGAGAAGCTGCCGTTTCTGCTGAATCGCCGTCAGCGAATGGGTCAGAAACTCCAGCTTCTTTTCGGCTTCGGCCATTTCGCCGTACTTGATTCTCGCCGCCGCTTCATAGTCGGCCGCGCCGCTCGGCATCGGCCGCCCGATGTTTGAGCTCTTCGATTTCGACTTTTCGGCCGCGGATCGCCTCGACCGTGTCTTTCTCTTTCTCCCATTGCGTCTGGAGATCGTCGCGCTGGGCGTAGAGCTCCTTGAGTTCCTTCTCAATCGGTTTGAGGCGTTCGGCGAGCGTCTTTCTCGCGCTTGACCCCTTCCTTTTCGATTTCGAGCTGACGAATCCGCTTTTCGACTGCATCAAGTTCTTCCGGCATCGAGTCGATTGAAATGCGCAGCTCGGCCGCGGCTTCATCGACCAGATCAATCGCCTTGTCCGGCAGAAACCGGTCGGCGATATACCGATCCGACAATTTCGCCGCCGCGACAATCGCGCGCATCCGAAATCTTGATACCGTGGAACACCTCGTACCGTTCGCGCAGACCGCGCAGAATCGAAACCGTCTCCTCGACTGTCGGCGGCTCGATCAACACCGGTGCGAACCGACGTTCGAGCGCGGCGTCTTTTTCGACATGCTTGCGGTACTCATCGAGCGTGGTCGCGCCGACAAATCGGATTTCCCCGCGCGCCAGCGCCGGTTTGAGCATGTTGGAGGCATCCATCGAGCCTTCGGCCGCTCCCGCGCCGACAATCGTGTGCATTTCGTCGATGAACAGCAATGATCCGACCGTCGGACGCCTCAACTTCTTTGAGAATCGCCTTGAGCCGTTCCTCGAATTCGCCGCGGAATTTCGATCCGGCAATCAGCGCACCGAGGTCGAGCGCGACCAGTTGACGGTCTTTGAGCGTCTCCGGGACCTCGCCGATAGCGATCTTCTGCGCCAGTCCCTCGACCACCGCGGTCTTGCCCGTGCCCGGCTCGCCGATCAGCACCGGGTTGTTCTTGGTGCGACGGGAGAGAATCTTGATGATGCGTCGGATTTCGTCGTCGCGGCCGATCACCGGATCGAGCTTCCCTTCGCGAGCCACTGCGGTCAGATCGCGGGAGTATTTCTCCAGCACGCCATATTTGGATTCCGGGTTGTCGTCGGTCACGCGTGTGGCGCCGCGAATCGACGCCAGCGCCTTGAGCAGTTCGGTCCGCTTGACTCCGGCCGCTTTGAGCGCCTCTGACGCCGGACATTTGACTTCGAGCATAGCGAGCAGCAGATGCTCGACCGAGACATATTCATCCTTGAACTGCTTGAGCTCTTTCTCGGCCTTGAGCATGATCTGACTGAGCTCGTTCGACGGATAGACCTGTCCGCCGGTCTGATGCGGCAGCGTGGCGAGCGCATTGTCGATTTCGTTGCTGAGCGCATTCAGGTCGGCGCCCATCTTCTTGATGACCTGCGGCACGAGCCCGTCTTCCTGGTCGAAGTAACGCCTTGAGCAAGTGCTCGGGGGTGACTTGCGGATGTTCCGCGGTCTGCGCCAAGCCTTGCGCCTCGCTGATGGCGTCGATTGATTTCTGTGTAAACCTGTTCAAGTTCATATATGTATCACCTCAGTAATCTTCGTGGGCCTCATCTCTGAGCTTGCCCCGCTTCAGCAGGGCACCCATCTTCGTTTGGGCGGCAGACGTCCTCGTCTGCCCCTTAAACGTGCCCGGCAGATGCCCACATCTGCCGATTCATGGCGGGTTCGAAGCGGACCCGCCCTACAAGATCAAATTCCGCTGCGTTCCTTCTCTGTCCTGCCCCGCTTCAGGCGGGGCACCCATCTTCGTAGGTCGGGATGCTTGTCATCCCGACATTTGACGACGGCCGCCAGACTGTCATACCTGCGGAGGCAGGTACCCAGCCAAGACCGCTGATCACCATCGCATCATCATCCATGTGTCATTCGCCAAAGCGCTCTCATATTCAATCTGCTTCACTGACCAGCCGCCTTGACTGGGTTCCCGCCTTCGCGGGAATGACGGAACCTACGGTTACTTCTCGTCGCCCCACTCTTCCACCAATTTCTTCTGCTTCTCCGTCAGCGTCGTCGGTAACGTCACTTTCACTTCGACATATTGGTCACCGGCCACTCCACCGACTTCCAGGCCCATGCCCTTCAACCGAAGTTTCGTCCCCGGTTGCGTGCCCGGCGGAATCGTCAGCGAGACCGTGCGGGACAACGTCCGCACCTCCCGTTTGCACCCTTTGATAGCGTCGATAAACGACACTTCCACCGACGTATGCACGTCGTTGCCCTCGCGCTTGAAATACTGATCAGGCATAACCCTCACCATAATTATCAGATCACCGTCGCGACCGCCGTAAAGGCCGGGCAGTCCCTGCCCTTTCAGACGAATCCGGCCGCCGTCGTCGATCCCCGTCGGGATAGCTACACGTATAGTCTTATTCGAATCGTGCGCATGCAAGGTCTTTGTCACACCCGTGACCGACTCCAGGAAAGGTATTGTTACGCTGGTCGACAGATCTGCGCCGCGACGAGTGCGGTTGCCAGCGAATATCTCTTCCCCGCTTCGATGCGCACCTGCACGACGCCTGCCGCGACTTCCGAACAACGAACCGAGCAGCTCGTCCATGTCTTCCGCGCCGTCGGTGTCACCAGTAGTTGAAAAGTGAAAGACCCGGCCCCCGTTGGCGCCGCCTCGGAAAAGGTCCGAGATATCAAAGCCATTCATGCCATCGGCACCGAACCCGGCCTCGCTGGCCCCGGTGTAGTTGCCGTACTTGCGCATCATATCGTATTCTTCGCGCTTCTTCGGGTCGGAGAGGACCGAATACGCTTCCTGCACCTCTTTGAACTTCGCCTCGGCTGTCGTGTCACCCTGGTTGCGATCGGGATGAAACTTCTTGGCCAGAGAACGATACACTTTCTTGATGCGGTCCTGGGGCGCGTCTTCCGGCACGCCGAGTATGTTGTAGAAATCTTTCTTCATACTATCACATCGATTCTCATTCACGTGCCCGGCAGATGCCCACATCTGCCGGTTCATGGCGGGTTCGAAGCGGACCCGCCCTACAAGATCAAATTCCACTGCGCTTCATTTCTGTCTTGCCCCGCTTCAGGCGGGGCACCCATCTTCGTAGGTCGGGTTACGCGTATTGACGCTTGGAGCGCGCAACCCGACATCTTCAACCATGTCGTAGCATAGTGTCGGGTTTGTCGTCTCTCGCTTCGCTCACGACTCCGTAAACCCGACCTACTTTTTGTCACCCTGGGCCTGTCGAAAGGCGACATCGTGCAACGGCCGCAAGGCCGTCATACCCGCGAAGGCGGGTACCCATGACCACTCGCGACCGCATCTACCGACAACCATTTTACCACATGGACCCCCGTCTTCACGGGGGTGACGGAACCTCCGGTTCCGTTTCGGGCGGCAGAACCACTCGTCCGAAGCGGCCGAGGGTTCTGCCCTACGACTCGGTCTATGTGTAGGGTTGCTCGGCGTTCGCTTTGCGAACTCCTCGTGAACCCGACCTACATTCTTCATACCCGACCTACTGTGGCAAACCCGACCAACATCTCTATTCTTAACACTCTTCCGATCCTGTCGTGCCCCAATCAATGTAGGGCTTCTTGCTGACATCTCCTAGCCATTCAAGACAAAGGGCTGACCATAACCGGTCAGCCCTGCGCACTCTTGAGCATGTGGGAGTGTTGTCTCGAGGCACTTAGGTGACCTTGACTTCAATCTCTTTCGGCTTAACCTCTTCCCGCTTGACCAGCTTGATCTCAAGCAGGCCGTTCTTGTAGTCCGCCGAAATCTTTTCAGCATCGACCGTCTCCGGAAGAGTGAACGAGCGAGCGAACTCGCCGGCGCGAATTTCCCGACGCACACAGCTATCGTCGCTGGATTCCTGCTTCATCTCGCGTTTCCCTGACACGGTCAGCATGCCGTCGTGCATGGTAACCTTGATGTCCTTCTTCTCCATGCCCGGAAGTTCGAACGTCAGCCGTACTTCCTCCTTGGTCTCGTCGACATTCACGCGCGGGGAGAACCCTGCCTGGTCCTGGTTGATCCTGATCGGCATGCGACAGAAATCTTCAAACCAGTTGTCAATCTCGCCGACCCATGGGTCTCTTTTCGGTCTCACGGTTAGGAACGTCATTTTGGTAACCTCATTTCCTATTGTTCTTCAGTCGTTTTGTCTTTCAGATACTTCTTAACTTCTGCCAGACATATTACAACCCGTGTGCCAAGACAACTAAGTGTCTGAACGACAGGATGATACGAAATCTGATAAGGAATGGTAGCGACAACGACTGCCATAACGGCACTATCAAATGCCATTACGACATAAATAGAAGCGCCACAATGGCATCTTTCTGCCATTGTGGCGCAAGCGAATCAATCGATTGGTCTAGTGGCGAGCTAATACGTCCGCAACAACCCGGTTTAGCGCCGATGTCTTGAAAAGAATCTTCTGCGTGGCCGACTGGCTATCCCGGAACTGCCTTACCTGCTCGACCGCTTCCGGATCGCCAATTTGGGCGAGAGCCTTCACCGCGGCCAGCCTGAGATCATCCTTTGAAACAGCCCCGTGGGCCAGTTCTGAGATGGCCTGCGGGTCGTTCAAGAGACGACCGAGGAACTTGCCCGCCTCCGAACCGCCCAACTTGCCGAGAGCGGTGACGGCCTTCATGGCGCTGCGTGGATTCCGTTTGGCGATGTCAATCAAGATCGGAGCCGCCTCGGGTCGTCCAGCCAGGCCGATCGCAATAATCGCCGCCTCGCGAACTTCGACAATAGGATCGTCCGCCATCAGCGTCAAACAGTCGAGAGCTTCTTCCCCGCCAATCTTTTCCAGGGCGCTCACGATTTCCCGCCGCACCCGGACATCGCAATCGTCGATCCGAACTCGCAACGGTGCCACGCCGCCCGGATCACGCAAAGAGCCTATTACGAAAATTGAATTGCGAACTACGTACCATTTGTCGTCGGGCAGTTCGTACTTTTGAGCCTCGCGGGCGAACATCGTGTCATCGAAGATGATTCGTGAAAAGACTATCAACGACGACTTGCCCAACTCCGCGAGTATTTTGAGAGTCAACTGGCGCACCGTCCGAACCGGATGCGAGATAATCTGACTAAGCGCCAGCGCGATCTCTTCCGAACCGATTGCTACGAGAATATCCTTCAAATGCACCATCGTCTCGCCCTGAGCCGAGATCAATTCACGCATCAAGCGATCAATCGTTTTGCGACGGCCGATATTCTCAAACCCCTTCTTGACCGCCATCGAATCGTACACGGTTACATTTTCACTCATGGATCGGCGGGTGGCCATCGCGCGGGTCAAACGCGCCGCCAGATCGTAGCGTGCGGTTTCCTGACAGGCGACGAAAAGCAGCCAGAGGAATTCCGAATACTCGTAGGTCTCGGTTTTCGCTTTCAGACGTTTCACGACATTGTTCACAGCTTCTTCCAGAACGACCGTATCGACCGCATGGGTCAGTTCGGCGGTCGCGAAACCCAGAAGGTGCAGCGCGCGCTGGCGGAATTCCGGTTCGGGCGCGCTCATGAGGTCGGTCAATCGCCCCACCACCTCGGCCGCTTTCGACTGCTGACCGGTCTTCAGAAGGCGTACGAATGCATCCGCAAACGATTCCGGTTCGAATTCGGCTGGCTGGGCGGAAAACATCCGCTCAAAAAGCTGATCCACAAAGGCGCTGGTCTGAACACGGATCGCACCGGTCTCTGTCATGGCGTCGCCATACCCTTCCGACTCACGGCGATCTTCCAGATTCTCAACGATACGCTTCTTCTCAGGATGGAATTCCACGAGTTTGAACAACGACATATAGTCAGACGTGGCTTCGCGGGCCTTTATCTGACCCGAATCAGAGTTGTTGATCTGATCCGCCAGTTGCGTAAGAACGCGTCGAATCCGTCCGGCATCAATCGAGGCCATTCGCTCCGGAATCAGGTACGCCACGATGGCCGAATCGAAATCGATGCCGTGATCGCGCAGTCCTTCCTCGTTGACATTGCGTATCCGGGCCAGCCTGATCGGATCGTCGCCGAGCTGATCCATCGCCAGCCGACGTACCGAGAAATCACCGAACACGTCTCCGCGGTACTGTTTGTGATCATCAAACAGTGCGCAACCATCATCGGAGTTTACCTGGATACTCTCGATGCCTTCTCGAGCGAGTTGATCCGCGAAATTGAACGTGGCGTTGTATTGCGCCTGGCGGTCAATTAATATCTGCACGAAGCGGCCGAATTCATTGACGTTCATGCGGCGTTCGAACAGGATGGCGTTGACGTCGAGCGACTGCAGGAACTGAATAATCTGGGTCGAGAAGGGTGAATCCTTGAGGCGGATGTTAAGCACATACAGTTCGCCGCGCTGGACGTTGACATTGACGAGCAACTTGTAGCGAAAGATGTAACCGAGTGAGAAGAACGGCTTCTCGACAGCCTTCATCGCGAGCGGATGGCCCTTGCCGTAAATGGCGACCTTGCGCCCGGCCATGGCCAGCTCGCGAACAAAGTTGTGGGCTTCTTCATTGAGATTGAAGCTGAGGGTTGATTCCTTGACGGGCGGGTTCGGCTTGTTCATTGCGGTCTCCGAAACAGAAAATCTTGCCTGCTTGCGTAGCTACGAACAACCGCCTTCCATCAGACACCGGAGCAAACTGCACGGCGCCTTTGACTCGGGTCGAATCCACGACGCTGCCGTCGTCGGCCCTGAGCATCAACAGACGCCCGGTCATGGTTCCGACTACGACCCGGTCGCCGACCAAGAGTGTCGAGGCACGGATGACTTCGCCGATCTCGAAGCGCCAGAGCTCCTGCCCGGACGCCGCATCGAGGGCGATCACTTTGCCACGACTATCACCGACCAGCACCCGTCCGTGCCCTACTGAAGGGCTGGTCCAGATCGGAGCGTCGACCTCGGTCTTCCACACGACCGAACCGTCACCCGGATTCAGCGCGTACACCCAGCCGGTCACGGTGGTCGCATACACGAAGTCTGCGACGGCCACCGGACTCACCAGAGATCCGTCGAGACGAACCCGGTACAACTCACGACCACTGTCCGGCGACACCGCATACAACCAACCTCGCTCGGCCGGTTGAAAAATCCTCTCGTGGCCGTAACTGGCCGCAGCGGCGGGTCGCTGATCTCCGACAAACGTCCAGACCAATGCTCCATCATCAAGGTCCAGAGCGCGTAATGTGCCGTCTCCGGAACTGACGATAAGGCGGTTACCTACTATTATCGGCCCTGCGGCAACATCCTTCACCTTCTTCTGCCACAATCTCTTAGCCGAAAACAGATCGACCGCCCTTAGAAAATCACGGCGAGGGGCCACACCAAAGACAGCTATGCTGTCGAAAACCGCCATACCTGTTTGTGGTACGCCCTTGGCCTTCCACCGGCCCAGTTGATGCCCGGTAGTGACATCGTAGAACCTGATCTTCTTCCGCGTATCCGGGTATACCAGCGCCCCGTTGTGTATTGAAAGTGGGCCGGCCGGTTTGCCGGTCACCGATGCCTTCCAGAGGAGTTTGAAACCGTCAATAATCTGCGTTGAGTCAAGAGCGCCCAATTGAGCCTCGGTACCTCTGGAGCAAGCATATTGCCCCTGAGATTTCGACTCTGGCTGTAGACGATAAAGCCGGCCGCACGAAACCGTCACTATAGAAATAATGATCGCCGATATCAGAGCAACGGTCGCTTTAGCTCTCATCAGAAATTCCATCCGAAAAAGAAATCAAAGTCGAATCCGGGACTGGTGGTCTTGAAATCGGTTCGCCGGGCAAAATCAAATCGAAGCAGAACGACATAAGCGACATTTACCCGGAAGCCAAAACCGTATGAGCCCAGGAACTGATCGAACTTGTCGTCCCAGGCCGACCCGGTATCAAAGAATGCCGCGCCTCGGATTCCCCGGAAGCCTATAGCTCCGAAAGGCATTCCGATAATGAGATCATCTATCAGCGGGAATCTCAGCTCATTGGAGGCAAACAGTACTTTGCGATTGTAGAACGCGCGTCGATCATAACCACGAAAATCCCAACTACCGCCGAAATATATCCGCTGAGGTTCCACACCACCGGACCCAAACGCGAACAAACGACTGGCAATGGCCGAATTGGTCCCGAGCCGAACGTAATGGCGCAGGTCCACCAGCCCGATCCGATTCCAGGCCATTCCGTCGCTGATCGACTGACTTAGGCCGACAGAAAGATTATATCGCCGTCCTTCGATAGGACCGGAAATATCCCAGATCGAATTGTCATAGACCCAACTCATGAAAGTCGAGGCCAGCAGCGCTTCGCGATCGACCAGACCGTAGCGGCGATCTTTCTTGTCATAGCGGATGAAACTGGTGATGTCGAATCGGCTGAACCGGGAAACCGGATAACTGAAATACCCCAGCACACCGGCCTGGCGCTCAAAATAGAACAGATCCCTGCGATCATAATATTCATCGTAGAGGTGAAAGGCCCCAACGCCCCAATTGAGCCGGTGCGCCCGATTGACATAGGTGACACCAAAATTGAACGACTGCAGAAGATCGTCTTTGTTCTCGGCCGAATTAGTCAACAGGAGATAGTAGGCGTGATTGCCGAGGATATCCGAGAACGACGCCTGTAGGCCGCCCGCTGAACCATAGATAGGGTCATACGCCACTGCCGATTGGGCGATATCAAACGAATAATCGGTCTTATACTTTACCGAACTTCGGCCGTGACCGCGGTCGATCTGTCGAGGCGCCCAGGTCGAGTGGCCGAGAGTCGTGATATTGGCAATCGCCTTGACCGTGTCACTTAGCTTCTTCTCGTACACCCGGAATTGAAAATCTTCATAGCCGGTGTAGACGATATGACTACCATCAGATTCAATCCTCGGATCAAAAGCGCCGGTGGCAAAATCGGATTGCCGGGTGATAAGTCCATCCGGATCGAGCAGGAACAGATTGTAGGACCCTTCGCGATCGGACGAAAAGAACACCCCTCGCGTACTGACTTCCGGAGTCTGATCGTTGAAATGACCCCACGTCAACTGACGGATATTAGTCGGGTCGGCTAGTTCAAGTTCGAACAGACTGTTGGCGCCCATGTCGCCGCCGTCACACCTATCCGAGGCAAATACGATCCGGCGGCCATCGAGCGAAAACACCGGATCGACATCATTGTATATGTCGTTCGTTACCGTGGAAATCTTGCCGCTGGAAATATCGAGCAAGTAGATATCTGAATAGCCGCTCTTCTGGATACCGCTAAAGACAATTTGTCGCCCGTCGGACGAGAACCGGGGCGAGCGAGCTGCTACGAGATCCTCAAGGCGATATTCGCCTACTATCCTGTCTTCCTTGAGACTATAGACGTAGATGACGTCTTGTTCCTTCGATTTGGACGAAAACACCACGAGACCGGCATTGGTGGCATCGATACCCGAACGAAGAAGATGCAGCGATTCGAATTTGCTGGAACGCTCCCCCTTCACCAGCGTGCGCAAGCCCTGTTTGCTCGCCTTCCTCGGTTTCATATAGATGCCGGTGTAGCCCCGGCGGTAGGCCATGAATACAACCCACTCCCGCAGACCGTGGCCGTCGTCCCAGGAAATAGGTACGCCCTTGACACAGTAGCCGTCCCAGGTCAGACGATTCGACTCCATCCGGGGGAGGCCCAGGTTCTCGAGCTCGGGGTAGTATTTCTTCTTGAGCCAGTACTGCCACTCGTCTGATACGTCATTGAAGCGTTTCCCCAAAGTGACCTGGACAACTTCTTCGAAGCTGCGTCCTTTGTTCCAATTTTCAAGAATCAGAACAAGCTTCTCCGGGCCGTACGCCTCACTGATAAACTTGCAGGCCGACTGCCCGAGCTTGTACATGAAGTAGCTGCCCTGCACCTTCCAGAACTCGCTCATCGGAAGAACGTCCCCGCGCAGCACCATGTCTTTGACGATCATATCTGCTTCGGTATCCCAGTCTTCCGACCAGTACTCAGCCAAACCTTCTGTGAACCAGAGAGGCAGCCCGGTCATGCGGATTACTCCCTGACGGCTGCTGATCTCCTCCAGTTTGGCGATGGTGAATACGTGTACCAGTTCATGAGTGATGACATGCTTGAAATCGAAATAGGAGCCGTGGAAGGGCACCACCACTCGCCCCTTCAGAAACTCGGTGAAACCTCCCACCGATTCCGGCAGAATGCCGGGGATCACGTTCGTCTGAGAGAAGTAGCTCGGCGATGAATAGACTATAAGCGGAATCTTCTTGCTGACTTCCTGATTGAACTTAGCCGCCAGCCTCGGATAACTGTCCTCGGCGATACGGGCGGCAATTTGGGCGATTTCCGCCTCTTCAGTATAGAAATAGATATTGAAATGCTCGGTGGTCATCATCTGCCAGTCAAAGTCGGTGTACTGAACTTTGTTCTGACCGAAGTAGAGTTGTGCGGAAGCGCAGGGAGCCAGCAGCCCTGCCACAGTGAATAACAGCAGGGCAAAGACGATCAGGCGAGAAGACTGAAAAGACCCGGCTCGACCTACCATGACTTGACCGACCGCTGGCTGATATCTCAAGGAATTCAACATGACCTCAGACGGGCCGGCGCCTCGGTTCGTTTACATCAGGACAGACCAAACCGGCCTTCAGAATCATATATCGGCTAATTAGTCTTATCTATCAAGTTACGCACGTCCATTCGAGTCATTGACTGTGTGAGAGCAAGCACACGGCCGATTGAAGATCATCGGCAATCTCGACCCCGTGTCGTTCCAACTGAGCGCGCCGCTCGCGGACCAGGCCTGCCCCGTACCCGGTCCGGACCAGAATCGAGCGTGCCCCGATGACCCTTCCCAGGCCGATATCTACCAGCGAGTCACCCACTACCGCCGAGCGGCGAAGGTCGAAACCACACTCGAGCGCCGCCTGCTCTGCCATGCCGGGCGAAGGTTTCCGGCAACGGCAATCCTGCGTGAATTCCGGAACGCGACCCTTCTTGCCATGATGAGGACAGTAATAGAAACCGTCTACCTTCACGCCTTCGGCTTCAAGAAGTTCTTTCAAGCGTGCGTTTACCTTCTCGACATCTTCACAAGTATGATAGCCTCGGGCCACCCCGGACTGGTTCGATACCACGGCGATTTTGTAACCTGCCTCCCGCGCCTGCCTCAGAGCGGCGCCGGCCCCGCAGATCAACTCGACCTTGGCCGGATCAGACAGGTATTCCTTATCTACCATGATCGTGCCATCCCGATCAACCAAAAGTCCCGGAACCAGCTCGGCGGCTTCTTCCAGCATGACCAGGGCTTCGGCGATCACTATCTCCGGGCTCAGCTTATTGAAGCAGAAGCGTTCTTCACGCCAACAAGGCTTCCGGCCGTGACGGGAACAGGGGCGGCAGAATTCATCCACTTGCATGACTCTATCTCTGAGTCCGCGCGGAGCAAATCCGAGCACCGGGTGCGTAGGGCCAAACAGCGCCAAGACCGGCGTTCCGACCGCCGACGCCAGGTGCCCGATGCCAGAGTCGTTAGTGATTGCCAGTCGAGCTCTGGAAGCAATCGCGGCCAGTTGATCGAGAGGACAGTCTACCAGTTCAATAATGTCGGGATCACTTATCTCGGCGGGCAACGATGCGGTCACTTTCTCGGCCGACGTTACCGCCCAAATTATTCGCGCTCCGTAGATTTTACGCAACGATGATGCTACATGAGCAAACCGGCCGACCGGCCAGGCCTTGGTCGGATGGGCCGCGCCGGGAGCCATAAGCACAATCGGCATGGAGCTCTCGACAATAGCGGCATACTTTGACAACAGAGATGGTATCGCCATCAAGGGTCGGCGACAATGTGCCCGCTTACCATCGGAAAGAACCACCTCGTTGTACAGGTCAATTGTATGGGGGTAATCAAGCGGCAGCGTCTTCTTCTTTCGAGTCACGCGCCAACGATCCCAGCGCCGCTTGGGATAGACGCTCTTGTGATTGGCTACGATCATCATACGCGTGAGCCACGAGCGGAAATTACCGTGCAGGTCGACTACTCGATCGATTTCGAGCGTCTCCACTTCCTGCAGCTTCTTGAAGAGCTCAAACGGAGTTGCGTGATCCGAAACGGTCTCGACCCGATCGACGCCGTCGAACTTCTCGACCAGAGGTCTGAACCTCTCCCTCGTCAGGTAGATCAACTGACGGTCATGATAAGCCAGCTTGAGATTCAGGACCGGGGCCGAAGTCAGGATGACATCGCCCAGGGAGCCGAATCTGACGACGAGAATGCCGCTCTGCATTTAGGAGAAAAGATACAGACCCAGCGCTCCCACCGCAAAGCAGTAATAGGCGAAATAGTCAAATTTCCCCCGTTTTACCGTGGTGAGAACGATATAAACCGAAAGGAGCCCGAGTGCGAGCGAGACGAGCATCCCTACCAGGAACGGCCCCATTAGCTGAGCCGAGATGTTGGTTATCTCCTTCGCCTTCAGAAGTATGGCGCCGGCTATGACCGGGATCGACAGCAGAAATGAGAATTCGGCCGCCCGTGACGGTTTCACACCGACCATGAGGCCGGCGGCTATTGTCGTTCCAGAGCGCGAGATGCCCGGAAGAATCGCAACCGCCTGCCCGATTCCGATCCATACCGACGGCAGGAATGAAACGGGCCGGTTCCCTGGACGAAAGAAGCGAGTGGCCAAAAGAATAGCGCCGGTTATGATAAGCTCCCACGACGTGCTCACCGGGCTGCCAAAAGCCTGTTCGAAGTACTCTTCAAACAAGATCCCGATCACCCCGGCCGGAATCGTTCCGACCACCAGCCACAGGATCATCTTCCGATCGTCAGGCGTTCCGCCACCAAACAGGGCCTGAATCAAGCGCCAGATAGTAGCTCGAAAGTATATGAAGACGGCTATAAGCGTCCCCAGGTGGAGCACGAGATCCAGGTCGAGCACCACCCCTTTGTCAACACGGAGGAGCTCCTGCACGAGCACCAGATGACCGGATGAGGACACCGGCAGGAATTCGGTCAGACCCTGCACGATTCCGAGAATTATTGCGTCAAAATATGACATAAAGCAAAAAGGCCCCGCCAGGTCGCAGGGCCGGCGATCTTGCTATGTTCAGAGTCTACATCACGCCCAGGTCAATACCGATGAATATCCCGTCGTTCCCGTCGATCTGGAATTCTACGTAGCTGCCCACGTTCGGTGTCATCTGCCACTGGATACCGCCGTTCAGGCCTACTTCCAGATTGCTTTCGGAATCATCGCCATGATAATCGACCGGCACGTCAAAACTGAGCCACTCTACGCGCGCATTGAATCGGGCATAAGGCGCCAGTGTGCCGCCCCGCCTGAGCTTGATGGGATACGAACCGATCACCTGGCCGCCAAACTGCAGCACCGAAAAGGCGTCAAAATCGGCGTATTCGAGCATCATGCCTAGAGCGCAGTCGAAGGGATTATTCTTGCCGGTACCGTAGTTCCAGAACTGGTACTTGTAGTCGACCCCAAAAGTCAATTTGGTATCGCCGTTGTCCGGATCGGCGAACCCCAATTTCAGGCGGCCGTCGGAGTATTGCGAAAGACCGAACGCAAAAGTGCCTACGAACGAGGTCCGGTCGGCCATCCCGACGCCAAACCCGAAAGTACCCTTGCCCTGGCCCAGGACGCTGGCTGTTGTAAGGGTGCCAAATGACGACCCCACCGCGCTAAAAGCGTTGGCCGAGATTCCCAATGTCAGTGCTGATGCTACCGCGATAACAATAAAATTCTTTCTCATGCGTTCCTCTGCCTTAGCAGTTTTTTTCGTTATACGAATTAGTAGCGCCGATGGATGATCGAGTCAACATAAAAGCCTTTTGGTAAACGCAGCTTGGCTCGACCGATCACACAGCCCGCCGCCACCGCAACCGCCTCAACCACAATCGGTTTACTCTTCAATCGAAAGATATTTGAGAGCCGCGTCGGTGAGCCGTTTCCGGTCGAACCCGGACAGATCGATGGTTTCGAGAAACTGGACAAAGCTCTGATCCAGTCGCCCAATAGCGGAACGACCGAACTTGCCCGCCTCACCTTCTGTTGCCACCTTCTCGAACCGTACGTCGAGCGCAAAGACCCGGTCCCTAAGCTCGGAAAGCTGACTTGCGGGCATCGTTTTGAGAGTCTCGGGGGAGACGTTTGTCACCTTCACTCTGACGATTTTGTCAGCAGCCCCGACTCGGTCCAGCTTCTGCCGAAGCAATTCCAGCACCTGATCTCCCCGCTGGCCGGCGCAGTCGATAACTTCCAAATCGACCATAGTTCTGCTCGCGACCGGAACGAATGTAACTTCGAAAGGCGCCAGATCGACCACGGCAAAACCTTTAGGCGACTCCCGCTCTGACTGCGAGAGCCTCTCAGTCGAGCCGGCATACCAGGCCCGAGGCCCCACCTGGCAGAAATTATGATAGTGGCCCAGGGCGGTATAGTCGAAACGGCCCATAACTTCCAGCGGTAGTTCCTGCTCACCGAGGTCAGCCATCGAGAATTCCGGCATACCGGCCGCCACACCATGCAGCACCAGAATGTTGAAGCGGGCGCTCTTGTCCGGCACACACTGGGCGAGCTGGGTCTTCAATTCCGTCGCAGTCAGACAGTGCGGCAGCGCGTGGAAACAATCCGGTCCGATACGGAATTGCTCAAGACGTCCGGCCGAAGCAATATGAAGATTGGCTATCGGAGCAAATACGTCCAGAGCGGCTCCGACATGGGGCTGCTTGGGAGCGTCGTGATTCCCGGTGATAATAATAGTCGGGATCCCCGCTTCCGCCGCCAGACGGTGTAGCTGCTGGGCAGCCCTTGCCATAATGCTGTTGAGGGGCCTCACGGCGTGGAAGAGGTCGCCAGAGTGGATACAGACATCGGGCCGCAGAGCGATAATCTTATCGACTGCTTCAACAAAGGCTGCGAGAATATCCTCCTGGCGCTCGGTCAGACCGCTGGGAGCGCGACGGCGATGGTTCTCCCCCGCCCCCAGATGGCTGTCCGAAAGATGGCAGATCTTCATAGGCGGCAATATAAACCCCTGTATTCACGGAGCCAATCACAATGGTAAGGGAGTAACCAGCCGTTGGGCTAGTAGAGATTGTAGCGGGCAATACGGTCGCGCAAGGTATTGCGCGAAATACCCAGTGTCTCAGATGCCTTGACCTGGTTGCCGTTGAAATGCTTCAGACAGGTCGAGATCACAGCCCGTTCCAGGGCCGATTCTAGGAAATGATAGATTTGACCTGGCGAGCTGGCGATCAGCTTGACCATAATCGGGTCGACTATCTTGCGGAAGGTCTCGGTGTAGTCATCCTGCAGTACCGAGAGATCAATGTCGACCTTGGGGGCATCGTCGGCCAGGCTCGGGAAGTCCTCCGACTGCAGCTCCTCGTTCTTCGACATCACCATGGCCGTATGGACGTTGTTCTCGAGTTCTCTGACGTTGCCCGGCCACGGATGTTTCGTCAGAACCTGCACCGCCTTCTTGGAGACGGTCCGGCGCGGAATACCAAGCTGGTTCGAGAACTTGGAGAGGAAATGATCTATGAGCAGCGTGATATCGCCCCGCCTGTCGCGTAGCGGTGGGATATAGAATGATACGACCTTCAGACGATAGAACAGATCCACGCGGAAAGATCCCTCTTTCATCGCCTGAACCAGAGACTTGTTGGTGGCGGCGATAATTCGGACATCGGACTTGATCGTCTGATTGCCGCCTACCCGTTCGAACGTCTGATCCTGAAGCACGCGCAACAGTTTCGATTGGGTCAGCATCGACATGTCGCCGATTTCGTCGAGGAAAAGTGTGCCGCCGTCGGTCTGTTCGAACTTGCCGATCCGCTTGTAATAGGCGCCCGTAAAGGCACCCTTTTCGTGTCCGAACAGCTCCGACTCCAGAAGTGTTTCGGGAAGAGCGGCGCAGTTGACCGACAGGAACTGATGATTGTTGCGGCGAGAGTTACGATGTATAGCGCGGGCGACGACTTCCTTGCCGGTGCCCGACTCTCCGAATATCAACACGGCGGCGTCCGACTTGGCCACTTGCCCGACCATCTTGGCAATTTCCACGATCTCCGGCGACTTGCCCACGATCTCATCGACCGGGGTATCGGAAATCGGCGGGCGCTCCATGATGGCTCCGCTCTGGGTGCGCATCTGATAACCGCAGGCCTTGTTGACCGTCTCCAGCAGCTTGCTCACCTGGAACGGTTTGGTCAGGTACTCGTAAGCCCCTTCCCTCATCGCTTCAATCGCGTTCTCTGTGGAGACAAACCCGGAGATCACAATCACCGGCACTTCGGATTTGACCTGCCGAATCTGCTTGAGCACTTCGAGTCCGGACATGGTGGGCAGATTGACGTCGAGCATAACCAGATCTACATTCTGGTTTTCCTGGAGATACCGCGACACGCCGGCTCCATCCTCCATGAACTCGAACTTGTATTTGTCCGAGTCGAAGAGATTAGCTACCGACTGCGATACTTCCTTGTCGTCGTCCACCAATAGTATGTTTTTCATCTCTACAACAGTCCTCGGCGGTATACCTCCTGTATCGGCTGAAGAAGAGACTTTTTGAGGAATAAATCGCGTTTTGAGCGATCTTGGTGCAGGTATTCTTCGGAGATGAAACAGTGAAACAGTTTCAGTGGTCTTCCGACCACAGAAACCGGACGGCCATACTCATCCAGAAGAAATAGGCGATCATCTCGCTGAACAGCGAGGCAATCAGAATCCAGTAGAGTAGTTCCGGTTTGAAACTATCGACAATCCCGGAAGGACGACTGGCAAAAGCCCCCATTAGAATCGGCACCGCCAGTACCACGATGCTCAGGAAGAACAGGGTGAAGGGTCGGCGCAGGAAGTGCTTGAAAGACCTCAACAAAGCTTTCAGGACATTTTCACGGTATATGACTACGGCCGGTATCGCCAGGAAGAAAAGCGCAAAGATGAACGTGAAGACAAACGGCATCAGTACGAAACTGAAGACCAGGATTCGTCGTGGGCCGTACAGTGATCCCGCCAGAAGAGTGGGAATAAATTGCCCGGCCACCAGCATGAGACCGTTGAGAATCACCCAGGCGAGAGTCAGGTTGAAGTAACGCCCGGCTCCCGAATTCCCGGCCCCAACCTCGGCCCGAGAGCCTGCCAACCTCTTGAAGAAAAGTCCGGCCACGGCGCCCAACACAGCTCCTTCGAGCACCACTCCGACCGCCAGCTTGGCCCAATATGAAATCTTCCCCAACAGAAGAAAATGCTCTGGATAATGGCTGAATGCAGTCGAGGTGTCGGGGCCGAACAGCGCCACCCACCCGTTTATGAGGCCACTCAACGGGCCGACCGGATAAGCGTAATGGATGTAGAGGACCAGACCCTGAAGGCCATAGTACGCCAGTAGCACCAGCCAAATACGCCACTGATTGAACTGGCGAAAGGTGTTGATGATGAGAAGGACGAATTGATTGACACGCTCAAGAACAGCCAAGGCCTTCGTCTCCTTGCGTCGTCACCGACCTACAATGACTTCGTTCGAACCGGCGAAACGCCCCTCGGAATCGAACACAAAGACCTTATAGTAATACGTCCCGGTGCCAGACAGATAATCATCGTGAGTGGTGTTCCCCTGATTGGTAATAATAGAGAGGATACTAGTGCTCACGTCAATATTAGGCGATACTGAGCGATAAATGCGATAGGAAACAAAATCGTTATCGGTATTGGCAGTCCAAGACAAATGAGCGGTCACTGAATCGGTCAAACTTACCGCCAGGATGACTGCGGTCGGTGTAGTCATCGTCCAAATATTCAACCGGCTTGCGGCCTGAGCCTGAACGGCATTGTTGCCGGCGGCATCGGTGAAAGTTCCGCTGACCAGTCCATTGATAACTGACATCCCAACCGGAACCACCCAGGCAAAAGAATAGATCCCGTCACCCGCCACCAGATCTCCGTTCAACCCGAGATCGCGCAACAATACGCGGGTGTTGTTCCCAAAGATTACCGATGATCCACCCCCGGCTTCGCCGTGGGCCGCAACATAGAACCAGATCGTATCGCCCGCCGTCAACGAATCCACATTCTGAGTGAAATAGACCGAATCAATTCGAGCGTAAGTATCGAGAGTGATATCGTCTGAAAGAATCGTGCCGGATTCAGAACCATCGGCAAACGTCAACCGGGCATACACGGTCTTAACCCCTTCGCCCTGGGAGAGCATAAACGGCATCGGCGATTGATATTCCAGGACGACCGCGTCGCTCAAAGTTGGATCTTCGGACATCTGCACGAACACCGGAATCAACGGCGAACTGAACGTCACATCGACATTGCGGGCGATCGTGTACTTGTCACCCGCCTGGATCAACATCTGCATCAGCCCCGAAGCCACGCGCACCGCCTCAGACGGGACGCTTTCCAACTTGCGGCTGGTGACCGATGTCACCCGCAGACGAATCTCTTGATAGAGAGGCAACCCGGTGACGGTCCTGGAAAATTGACCGGTCGAGTCTATCGGAGTGAAAGTCGCCCCGGAATCTTCGGACATATAGATTCGATAAAGAGACACCGCCGCAGTATCGCTGACTTCCCAGGAGAGCGTCACGGAACGATCATTGATAACGGTGGAAAGATGAACCGGCGCCGGGGGCATGTCGGGCAGCGACCGGATCGGGTTCTTCGATTCGATGTCACGGGTGCATCCGGAAAGAATCGTCAGCCCGAACAGCAAGGTCGTCAAATATGTAGATAAGCGCTTCTTCATAGATCAAAACGCCCTGGATAAGGTCACTTTGAGTCCGCCGTTGTCGCTGGTAGGCGCAACACTCAACCCCTTGATCGAAAAAGTCGCCCGCTCGCTCGACGAGAAGAGGAGCGCGTCAATAACGTTGAGCCCCCAAACACCGACAACGATGCCCGCCGATATGCGTCGGCGGCTCTCGGCATCGTAAGCCTTCGTTTGAGCTCTGGTCAGAAGAGTGTAGCGCCGGGAGAGATCGGTGTAAGTCTCACCACGATTGACAGCATTATCATACTCGGACAAACGGCTTTCGTATTCATCGCGACGGTCACGAAATTCGGTGTCTTCGTTCAGCAGCACCAGCGCCGATGCAACGAAAGAAGCGCTTAGCAAGAAGCCCTTCCCTTTTTGACCGGTATAGCGTTGTCCCCAACCAGGGATAACGGCCGATCTCAACGCCGCCTTGATACCGGTCTTAGGCGATAGTTCCACCGCCACCTGCTGAGGTTTGGAAGGATCAAGCAGTAGCCGGGTTCGATATTCCTCGAAACCGTACTTCCGAATAGTCAGCTTGTATTCCCCGATGGCCGGATAGGAGAAAGTGATTGGAGAGAGTCCGGACAGATTAGCTTCACCGTCGAGAATCACCTCCGCCCCGGGTGGTGTTGTCACGACCGTGAGTCCGCCTGCAAGCGTTCCCTGAGCCCAACCGGCGAGCGGCAGGATCAGGAGCCAGGCTACTGTAATCAAAATCCTTTTCAACTACGTAACTCTTTTCAGCCTTTGAGCTTCAGTCTATCAGATTATCGACAGCATACGACAATCGCCCACCGAGTACAAGTCAATTCTACCCAAAAAAAATGACCGCATAAAGCGGTCATTGATACATTTCTGTCCGAGTCTTAGCAGGCGCCTTTACCCGTCAGCACCACTACCACGGTCCGGGCGAGAATCCGAACGTCGCTCCAGATCGACCAGCCACGGATATAAGTGAGGTCGAATCTGACCTTCTCGGCCACCGAAGCCACCGATGAATCGTATCCGTTCTCGACCTGAGCCAGACCGGTCAAACCGGGCTTGACTTCCAGACGACGCTCGTAACCCTCTACCTCCTGGCAGAGATTGCGAACGAAAGTCGGGCGTTCCGGACGCGGGCCGACGAGCGACATATCGCCCTTGAGCACCGACCAGAACTGCGGAACTTCATCCAAACGGGTCTTGCGAAGTATCCGGCCAATCCGCGTGATGCGCGGATCCTGCTTGACCGCCCACACCGGACCGGTCAGTTTTTCGGCATCCTGAACCATCGTGCGGAACTTGATGATCTCGAACGGGCGACCACGGTAGTCATCACGGCGACGATCCCGGCCACGACGGTCAGACACGCTGACGAATTGGCAGTAGCGGCGGTCCAACTTACGACGGTTGACGCCGACTCTGGTCTGAGTATAGAAAATCGGTCCGCGAGAATCCAACTTGACGGCTATGGCCACAGCCAACATCAAAGGAGCAGACAGAATCAGACCTACTGAGGCTCCGATAATGTCAAGGCTTCTCTTTATGAGGCGGTTCATGGCAACTCTTATAGCGCCTCTCTTCGCCAGCGAAGCAGGCACCACAAAGATAAATAGTGTCGAGACAGTAATAAACAAGATGCCCGAAAGCTCGCCAACTAAAAAGTTGAAACGTCGTGTAGGCAGCGGCGACGGCAACGCTATCGGCGGAGCGGCGATGGTATCGGCTGAACCGTACCGAAGCACGCCCGCTTGAACGGCCACGGAGCTGTGACTCCTAATCTCGAGCTTTTCGTTGGGGTGATTCACTTAAAGTAACTGCCCTGTCTTATAAGAATACTTAACTAATCCGTAGTAAAATCCGGTATTACTGCCTCTCTCAGCAAACTGATTGCCAAAAACGCTTTCCCGCAGCATTTCTCTACGTATTGAGGAGTCGCATGGTGTGGTTTTGTATTGTATTAGATACTAAAGCCTTACACGCGTCATTGGCGACAATTATGACCCATTTTAAGCACGTCTAATAGCGATTCCACCCTCATCTGTCCAATTCTTGCGCAGATCGGGTAAATAGCTTGCAATCCATTGCGCAAAAAGTCGCATTGTATCAGACTATAGGGTTCTCGACGCAGGTTGGGGGCAGCCCCAAGTACAGGGAGGTCTATATATACACTATAAGGGGAAGAATCCGGCGCCGGCCTAGCCAGGCGCCGGAAACAGGGCTACTTGCCGGATCCAAAAAGGAATGTCAGTGTGAACCTATGCAGGTTCTCCGACGTCGATTTGTCGTTCGGAGTAAAGGCATAGTCTATTTCCGCGGGACCAAAACGCAGACCGGCACCGGCGGATATTCCGGTGGCCAGCCAGCGTCCGTCCTGGCTCGGCAGGTAATCATACCCGGCCCTAAGGAAATAGGCATCTTCGAAACCGAGCTCTATCCCCTGCCGAACCAGGAGATCTCCATAGAAGCGTTGCTCTAGTTCTATCGACGTCGCTACCGCTCCGTTCATGGGGCGAAACATCAGGCCGAACTTGGCGGCCGCCGGAAGCTTCTCTGATACTTGGTCGAATTTCATTTCGCTGCCGAGGTTGACCACTGTAGCACCGGCCGCGAATGATTCCGCGCTGTATCTAATTCCGAAATCAGCCGCGAAAGCTGAGGCGCTAATGTCATCGAGTCTTTGACTGACATACTTGCCGGTCACGCCGAAAGCGATCGATTCCGACAACGCCATCGAAAGGGATACACCGCCTACCCAGTCATACGCGACGAGATTGCCCGACGCTTCACCTGAGGCATCATAGCCTTCAATAGTGCCATAATTTACATAAGTGGCCGATATGGCTCCGGCAAACAGGTCGCTGATCGGCAACCCCATGCTCACCTGCTCAACCGAGATGTCCTGAAACCAGGCGAAGTGACCTAACGAGACACCGGCCTGTTCCATGGAGCTTAGACCGGCTGGGTTCCAGTAGGCCGAAGTAACTCCGGAACTCATCGCCGTGTACGCCCCGCCCATAGAAGCGGCGCGAGCACCGTGACCAATCATCAGAAAATCAGCGGCGGTCCTTCCGACGTCAGAAGCGGCGTAAACAGAGACGCCTCCGAGTACGATCAGAAGGGTTGCGACCGCGACTAAGACTGTCTTTGTAATACTACTGTATGTTGCCATCCCAATCACCTTTGCAAGACTGTTTCGCCTTGCTAATGGCAACATCAGTGCCCGAGCCACCCCTCTAATTTTGCGAAGAGTAAAGTGTTGCACGGGCATCAAGCTGGTCGCGTAATCCATTCTCTCCCAAGGAGATATGTCGAGCGCACGGATTCGACTTAGAGACCCTGAAAGGGGTATCAGAATCTTTCGAAGAGCTCTGTCAAACCAACATTGATCCAAAACTAACCATGATCCCCGGCAAAGGCCAATCGGCGCATATAATCGGCTGCACCATAACGACTATCCCGAGTGTCCTTGGGACGCTCAGTTACATCCTAATTGTCGGTATTTTGAACAGTCGCTTGACCGTTTCAGAACGACTGTTTCACCGCTTCTCGCCCGGATAGTACATTGCCTTATACGCCTGTCAAACAAAAAGATAGACCGACGAGGAAAGAAATTCCCAGTCTCGGGACTATGGGGAAT
This sequence comes from uncultured candidate division Zixibacteria bacterium, assembly GCA_963735035.1. Taxonomy (GTDB): domain Bacteria; phylum Zixibacteria; class MSB-5A5; order GN15; family FEB-12; genus JAGGTI01. Next base: position 1,425,318 of record CAVTJJ010000004.1, on the reverse strand, counting down.
ACCCCCTTATGGGGTGCCTCTCCCCCGTGGCTAGATCGCAACCACCTAAACAATTCGTGGCCGTGCTATGATAGAACCTGGAATTGATCCGTGAATCAACCGGGTGGATCAGTGTACGAGGCGCGTCATGCCCTCATGATTTCGGCTTGATGACCGGCAGGCGTTTCTTCATCTGCTCGTACTTCTGAGTGCCGAGCTGTAGATTGGCCGGCATGGGTGAATGACGCCTGATCGTTTCTTTGGTATTGGCGATTCGCTCCTGAGTTTCGGGATGCGAGCTCACCAATTTCTCGAAAGCATTGCTTGTGGTACCACTGGACGCGAGTTTGTCGAACATCGTTTCCATGGCCGCGGGATCGTACCCGGCGCGCACCATGTAGGTCACGGCGTATTCATCCGCCTCGCGTTCGTTCTCGCGGGAATATCCTGCGAATAGCAGGTTCATCCCGACACCAACCGCCGCTTGAAAGGTTTTTGACTTGCTGTCGCCCATGACGAGTTCGTAGGCCATCGCCGCCCCCATCGTGGCCTGGAGCCGTTTGGCTCCGTGGCGGGCCACTACATGGGAGATTTCATGGGCCATCACGGCGGCCATCTCCGCCTCATTGTCCATCATGCTGAGCACGCCCGTATAGAAATAGACGTACCCGCCCGGCGCCGCAAAGGCATTAATCTGGTCGGATTGAATCACCGTGAAACGATACTGGATATCCTTGCGGTCGCAAACACTCACCAGCTTCTGCCCAACTTCGTTCAGGTAAGCCTGCCATTGCGGGTCGGGCAACGCTTTTTCGGTGGAATCGACTTCATGAGCCATCGCCTGGCCAAGCGCGACTTCCTGATCGGTGGAAATTATTACCAGTGAGGTTTTCCCGCCCGGACCGGTGGTCACGCACCCGATCGAAAGGCCCAGCAGAATCGCGCAGACCAACCAACGCTTCATAGCATCCACCCTCTCAAAGCTTGGATTTGTCGGCCAGATCGCCGACTATCGGCAATCGGTAGTTGCGCCCCTGAAGGGCAAAGAAAATACCGACCATCGACAACGCCACGGCCACGATCAAGATCGCGGTAAAAACGAAATTTGAAATGCGGTCGAATAGAAAGAGAAACGCCACCAACTCGACCAGGAACAACATCAGTCCCTGGCGGGCATGGAATACCGCCTCCGGATTGTGTCTCATATTCAGCAGCGGCACGAAACACAGAAACGGGATATATGACATTACCGCCGCCAGACGGCCTTCGTCGGTCTTGAACCCGTGCGATTCGACCGGGGTCACCTCGGGAACCGGAGTCTCCTCGACCGGCTTGTCGTCGGGGGTTTCGTTAAAGAATGAACTGGGCATGTTGGCTCCATCCTATGGGCCGCAGGGATCAGGTCGGCCAAAACACTTCTTCGGTCCGTCGCGGAATCTTAAGCGTTATCGGTTCGTGTTCAGGCCAGGTCTCGAGAACCTGAGTGCCCTGCATCAGGGTCACCGTAAGGCTAAGTTCGCCAAATCCGTCCGGCCACAAGTAGGCCCGACGGACACTGAACTCCACTCGATCGCCGATGGCGCTGATATAGTTGCCGTCCGGATCTTCCCACCGGGATGCCGTCTGAAGTTGAAAAGTCTTCTTCTCCGGCACAAACAGCGCCAGCACTACGGAGCGACCGGCGAGTGATTCTAAGGCGTTTCGCGAACGCAAGTCAAGTCGAATGTAGAACTGTTCGCGATCATATCCAAACATGATATCAGTAACTATGCGATCCACCCGGTGCATGGCTCCCGCCGGCTGGCGGCAGTCGAAATGCCCGGCCCCGGACCATTCGTAAAAGTGCGTCAGGTATCCATCCATAGTGGGCGTCACCAGACCGTCCGGCATGGTCGCCCGGGGCGTTCCGCCCGGCAGCGAAATGGGACGCATCAGCGCCAGGGGGGCATCGCGCCCGGTAATTTCATACACTGCCGCCAGATGTTTGCGGTAGAGGCGGTCGAACTGATCGTCCTGGCCGCTACGATGATCGTCTCCGTACCACCAGCACCAGTCGGAACCTTCGGCGATGTAAATCTGTCTCCAGGCCTGGGCGAGTTTCTCGCGGTCGTAACCCGGATTCTCCTGCTCGAAAGCGAGTAAGTCTTCCCGGGTCTTGCTCAGAAGATCCCAGGCAGCATTGTCCTCAGAGTGTCCGATCCAGATGCGGAAGTTGTGATTGATCCAGGAACCCGCGAACAGACGCGGCAGCTTACGCGCCGGCAGTCCGGTGACGGCTTCGGTGAAAGTGACGGTCTCGATTTCGTCGTCTTCTTCCAACTGCTCGTAGAGCAGCCGGAGAAACTCAGTGCCGTCGTCTTTGAAATACTCCCAGGCATTTTCACCGTCGAGAATAATCGGAATCACGGTGTGATCCAACTGGCCTTTGTAAAGAGTCCGAAGGCGTTTGATGTGCTCGATAAAATCAGATGCCGCTCGTGGCGCCTCCCAGGTCGAATAGACGAAACCGATGCGATCCGACAGAGCATGATCACGGAAAAGCATTTTCACCCCGGCGGGAGATTCGTAAACGGCGTGAATGGGGTTTTCCTTCTGCCAGAGACCGCTCTTGGTTAGTGAATGCGTAAGGACATCTTCGTCGGAGGCGAGCCATTTGATTCCGTGACGGGCGGCAATCGCCAGGACGTCTTCCGATACCGAACCTTCTGACGGCCACATGCCGTTCATTTCGCGGCCAAATAAACGCCGGTAAGCCTCGACCGACATCGCCACCTGCCGCTCGGCATCTTCAGGATGAGCGAAACGTTGGCGTGGCAAATCGATACTCGGCAAAGCCTCGCGAGCGACATCGGTGTCGGCCAATAATGGCAAGATCGGATGAAAATAGGGCGTGAAGGATATTTCGAGTCGATCTTCGGCCGCCAGCTTCTGATAGGTCGGAACGATTCGGGCAATCAGACTAAGTTGCCACTCGAGCAGTTCCTGTTTGTCTTCTTCGGTGTACTGTCGGGCATGAGCGTATAGACGACGAATCGGTTCTTCGGGCCGAAACAGCGGGTCCACCCACACCAGATTGGACCAGACCTGAATGTCCCTTATCTCTTCCGATGAAAAGAGACTTACCAGAGTATTGGGATCGCTCGCCGCCGAAAGGTACTTTTGATACAGGTCATGGTACCGCGGATACGGCATGATCATCCGGGTCGGATTGGCAATAAAGAAGGAACTGAGAATTTCGAGTTTGATCTCGGCCGAGATTTCTTCGGGGCGCAACCGGGAAAGTTCGAGGTGTCGGTCGACAGCTCCGCCGACATAGAGCTGCAATTGGTCCAGAAGAGTCGGAACCAGGTTGAAGGTGACTCTTATGTTGTCGCGCGCAGTTGCGGCGAGCGGCATGTCCAGATAGTCCTTGAGTCCGTGCAGACGGACCCACGGCATGGCCAGCCTGTTGGTACCAGGTTCCTGGTAGTTAGGCTGGTGCATGTGCCAGAGGAGCGCAACTTTTATCGTCTCTGGTCTGGCCACCGAACCCCCTTCATAGGTTCTGATTTCAGCCGCTCTGTTTCTTCTCGGTAATCAATCGGATAGCGCGTGTCGTCCAGTCAGTATTGGCGTACTTCTCTTTGAGTATCGCCAATCGCGCCTCAGCCTGATCTATCTTGCCATCGGCGATAAAATTGCGTATGGCGCCCAATTCGTAATCCGGTCGCAACGGGCCATCGGTATACGCCTCGGCGGCCTTGACAAATCCCGCTGCGGCATCCGCATACTTACCCTGGTCCTCGGCGACCGTGGCAATACCGGCCTGTGCGGCCGCCCGATCGAGTGGTGTCCCGGTGTAATCTGTCAGATACTTATTGAAGTACCGCGTCGCCTCGTCGAAACTCCGGTTGTCCAAGTTCAAGTTACCAAGTATGAAAGCTGCCTGCGCGGCGTAATCCGAACCGCCGTAGTTTTCGATGATTTGCCCGAACTCGAGAATGGCCACCTGGTTATCGCCGCCCTGATAAGATACCATGGCTTTGGAGAACGCCTCGGACGCGCCTGACTCCTGACCCGACTGACGACCGATAAACCAGATCCCCGCCCAGATAAGGACGATTACTACGACCGCGCCGATGATATAGTATTGCCACTTATCTTCGAATTCGCTCTGGAGTTTATCTTTGGAGGCCAGCATGAAGGTCGTAAACTTGTCTTCCTTCATCTGCCTTTTCGTTATTTTCGCTTTGCTCTGCATTCTTTACTCCAATAAAACGGTCGCTCTATAGGGCCTTATCGGTACGTGGAGGGCAGAGCTTGAAGGTCACTTTACAGGGCCGATACACCCGGGGTGATCAGGCCGAAAGCGACCTTCAAGCTCCGGTAAGCTGCTAGAAGAACCCGGTGAAAGTCATGTCAAACGCTTTGTTGTCGACCGAGGACTTCTGATCGAGGAAGGCGTTCTTATGATCAAATGAGAACATCTCGTAGGAAAAATCCAGGTGAATCTGCGTCCAATGTATGCCCGTTCCCAACGCCCACCGCATCATTGATGTCTTTTTATATTCGGGGACGTCCGTTCTTACCCCGTCCACGGTTATCGTCTTGACTGCCACATCCGGCTCCGGCAGACCGGTATAACTTAGACCGGCCCGCAACGGTATGGTCGGGAAAAGGATCTTGCCGGTATTCCACACATATTCGGTGCCCGCCCGAAGCGCGACCACATTATTCCAGTGCGGGTCTATTTCGGTAAAGTACTCAACATTGGTACCTCCCGGAACGAGCTGCAAAGAGTCGCGCCGGTTGATCATTCCACCGGAATAAGGACGATATTCCAAATCACAGGCCACTGTCAAGTTTTCCAGAAGTTTGTAGGCGGCGCCAAGCCCCAACACCATCGGTTGGTCAATTTCGATCAGGACGTCGTCATTGTGGCGGCTGGTCAAGCTTCCGGACATTTGAAATCCGTTGGCACTAGCCTGGGTACTGGTTAAGAAGTCAGTTGATTCCTTCAGCACATGCGGGGTCTTGATAACAAGGCCGCCGCTGAATCGTTCGGCAGTGATCTTAAAGCCAAGGGTCAGGTAGATACCGGAGTAGCCGGTGGTATCAACGACCGTGTTCGTCACTCTAACATTGGCGCGCTGTCCATTTGAAACACTCAGACTGTCCCAACCGACAACTTCATCCACGCTCCCGGCGGCCCCGCCGCCGTAGGCGTTCACCGCCAAACCAAAAGATACATTGCGATAGATACGGGTGCCAAAACCAAAATTGTAAGCGCTCACCCATGATTGATACTGCGTATAGTAGCGATACGAGAACGGCCGCAAGAAGTTGGTAACAGTATCAACTTTGTCAAAGGGCATCATGATGTTCATCCCCATAGCCGAATTCAGATACTCGTCGCCAAGCCGGGAATAAGCCATCGACCCTACAAAGCTGTGCCCCTTGATACGAACCGGCACAACCAGGGTCATAAGATCGACACTCTTGAAGGCATTCTGGTTGACCGCCTGAAATACCGGCAGATTCGGGTACATGCGATCGCGGAAAGTGGCATCCGACGAAATCGACCTGTAACCCAGACCTACGACCGGCTGAGAATATTGGTCGTCCGCACGGTACAAACCGGCCGGATTCCACGTAACGGCAGAATTATCATCCGAAACGCCCAGAAAAGCCCCACCCATCCCTTTAGCCCGGGCACCGGCACCGCTGAAATCGCGGATGATCGGATAGTAATACAACAGACTCGTTGCACGTTCCACTATACCCTGCTGGTCAGGGACCGGAAAAGCACTATTTTGAGCAGTCACCGAAGAAACAAGCAGGAAACCCACCAGAAAGCTTTTTACTAAAATTCCTCTCATCGCTCGGACTCCTAAGTTCTCACACCAGTTAAGCTTGCAGTTCACCTTATAGACGTATCACTTCCAAAAATAACCAAAGAATATAGGTCCTTCGTTTTGCCCTTGTCAATTGATTTCATCGCACTCTCCTCCTCTAACCGTCAGTTCCCGCAACGTACCACAATTCAACCAGATACACGTCGGGGACAACTCGCAAGCCGCACCGTAAGAGGACCGGTTGTCGATACCGAGTGTCTCCGGCGTCTCCCCCCCACCGCTGCCGCACTGCCTAAGACTCTGGACAGCTTTTGCTTAGCCGCCCGGAAAATTCGCGGCTCAGCCGCAACATTGTATCGATAGAGGCAGTCTAAGGATTAGAGTGAATTGAGAATTTCGCGAGGAGAGATTAATTATGAAATCGAATCACACTGTATCCGGGTTGACGGCCCTGGCAATTCTTTTCGCCCTGACCGGATCTGCTTCAGCCGACGGCTGGTCCATCTTCGGCCACGATCATATTCGCGGCTCCGGGAACATCACCACCCAGAAACGAGATGTATCCGACTTTGAACGTATCCACCTGGATTGCTCGGCCGACCTGAATGTTACTATCGGCGACACCTTTCAAGTGAGCGTTACCACCGATGACAACCTGCAGGACAACATCGTCACGGAAGTATCGGGAAGACGGACGCTGGTCATCACGTCGGAGGAATCTTTCAGCAGCCATCGAGGTGTGCGGGTGGAAATCACCGTTCCCGGACTGAGCATGCTGGAAGTGGGCGGCTCGGGGGATGTCTATCTGGCCGGTTTGAATTCCGAGTCTCTTGAAATTGAACTCGGCGGATCTGGTGACGTGGAGCTTGATGGACAGATCAAGAACCTACGGATATCGATAGCCGGTTCAGGTAGCGTGGCTTCAGGCGATCTGGCGGCCGAGACCGTCCGGATTGAGATGTCCGGCTCCGGCAACGTCGACCTGCGCGGCAAAACCACTGAAATTGACTGCATGATTGCCGGTTCCGGCGATATTGATGCCGCCGGCCTTGAAGCCGCCATTGCCTCGGCTGAAGTTCGAGGCTCCGGTGATATAAGCGTCTTCGCACAGGATTCGTTCGAGGGTCGAATCTTTGGAAGCGGCGACATTGATGTCTATGGAAATCCTGAAGACGACGACCGTAATATAGCCGGTTCGGGCAGCATCCGGCGCCATCGATAGACACTGACGTCACTGTTCGTCTCATGCCTACCACATTAGAAGATGGATGCATCCTGCCTGCCTGTGTCCGCCCGGGAATGATCAGGGAGTTCATCCAAATTAATTTATGTAGTAACCTGTCTTTTTTAGTTGACGCTCAATAGATGGGGGATGTTAGGTATGGATGTCGTTAACCTTTTGGATCATGGAGGTCCAGCAATGCGTAAGACTAAGAAGAAAGTAGCAAAGAAGATGATCCGCTGCACCGGGAAGACCAAGGAAGGCAAGAAGTGCAAGCGGATGGTAGCGCCGCCGGCGAAGTTGTGCCATCTGCACAAGAAGAGATAACGCGGCGGGTTTGGTTAGTCAAGCGGGGCGGCCGGAATGGCCGCCCCGCTTATTTTATGCGGATAGATTTTGTATTCATTGACACTTCACCGTTTCGCGGATGGCGAACGGAAATGATCTCTGTCAGCGTTCGGTCAGAGCCGCCGTGCCGGAAGCGGTTTGGATAAATATCTCCGGCTTCTCCCCTCCCCGGGTGAACCATTTGCGGACGTACCGGTCGCCGTGATCACGGAACTCTTCTTCATCATCGAACGAGAATGGCGCCTCAATATGGCCAGTACGATATCTGGTCTGGAATTCGAAATATCCTTGTATCGGGTTACCGCCAAAGTTGAGTCCGGCATCGCCAGAGGCGCTGGATAGTACCAGATCGTGGGTCACCGGCTTGGCCAGCGATACGTCCACTGAGCCCGAGGCGGCGGAAAACGAGCTGGGCGCATCGATTGTCGCCGCTTCGGCTTCAACATCGCCTGAGGCACTGCTTGTCTCGAACTTTCCCGTACATTCTATCAGTTGGATATCACCTGACGCGGTGCTGACGGAAAACTCGCCATTGCAGGAAAACATTTCGACGTTCCCCGAGGCGGAACTGAGACTGAAATCACCTTGGCATTTGTCCATCCGGAAATCACCGGAAGCCGTCTGTCCGGAGATTTCGCCCGCCCAGTCGGCGACATCAAGTCCTCCCGATGCGGAATTGAACCGAATCTCCACACTGTCCGGAATTGTCAGGGTCCACTTGGAATAGCCGGAGTTGGATTCATAGATTTCTTCGGACAACTTGAGGACCTCTCCCCGGTCCGAAAAGCGCGGCTCGTACGATTCGTGAGGCCGGTATGACCAGGTCACCTCGACCTTGACTTGATTGTCGGTCCCCTTTCTTACGATGCATTCGCCGCTGGTAGTGTTGATTTTGATGATCTTGATGCCGCTGTAGGCGTGGGTTTCGATCTGATCATCTGCCCGAGTGCCGGGAGCCAGACACATTGCCAGGCCCGCCAATGTCAGGCCGCCGATCCAGGAAAGTCTCATAGTTGCCTCCGCTGTCGAATCTTCCCGTAATACGATAGTAACCGCGGCCGCCAGAGCGACCGTGTCTATCGAAGGTCGTGCTACCTGGAGTTACGCAGGGGATTGAAAGATGTTGCAGCGCGGCCGAGCCAAACGCTCCCGCTTCGCCTCAAGCGGACGGACCGTAAGACCTGACGTTACAGCCTTCGCGAGGTAGTTTTCTGCAGGCCTCTAGGTCTTACGGCTTCGCAACCGCCGGGAAGATGGGCTTGGAGCAAGCTGTGACGGCCTTCTCGAACAAACCTCTCAGGGCGCTGTATTCGGCCACCGGGAAAACTGGCTTCTCAATCACCAGCCGTACCGTAACACCCACCGAATCGCCGAGTTGTCGAGTCTCACGCAGGAACGACGCCCCGGCTATCCCAAAGGCGACATCGTTGGCTTTGACAATCGACATCACACTGTCACTCCCGGAGAAAATGGCGGTACTTTCGTACTTGAAAGGATAGACGAAATCTACTGGTTGTTTGCGCTCTTCAGCGGGAAGTGGATTTGAATTAAGCCATGAGGCTATGGGCATAGTCATACCTTCACTCGCAGACGACGGCGAAGCACCGGCCGGCAAATCAGTTTCGACCGTGCAGAATCCAAGACTATCACAATTCCAGCGCATCTTCTCTGATGTAATCAGGTCAGACAGCACCAATCGAATGTCCGGTTTCGGCCGTGCCCCTGCGAACGGCGCCAGATGTAGCCCGAGTTCCATGGCCGGGTAACCACTGAGTGAGGATACTCTTGAGACGGCTGCGCAGCCGGTGCCGTCCAGACTGAGACGCATCGAATCTACTCGATAGCTGTCCTGAGCGGGCGACAATACCCGCTGAAGTTGCGAGTTGTCGAAATCCACCAACACACCCTCGTCTACCAAACATGGCGGCGGCAGGACCCCATAGCGGCCGGTTTTCGAAGAGGCATCGAGATAGAGTGAGCCTGCATCCATTTTCGCAAAGACGATAATATGATTGAATCGGCCGGTGCGATGAAAATCGGCTTCGCCACGGGTATTTATCAACACCGGCCAAGCATCGATATCCGCCGCCTTCAGCATTTCAACCAACAGAATATTCATCTCGAAGGGCGATCCTGACTTCTTCTTCCTGAATTCGGCCAGATTCTTATTGGATGACCTCATCCGATAACCCGAACTGTCGAAAGAATAGTTGTCGCGAACGTACCCATAGAGTCGCCCTGCTTTGCTTTCGTCGGAAGTCTGCCCCGCGAGAATCTTAGCTGTCTCACTTCGTATCTCGCGCTGCTTTCCCACATACATGCTGAGATACCCTTGGAAGTTCTTTCCAACATAGTTCCAGTGGCCATCCGAAACGGTTCCCAAGATAATTCGGTTTTCACCCGGACTGGAAAATAGATCAAAATGCAGCGAAGGGCGGAAGTCGTTCGGACGGGCCATGAACGGTTCAGGACGAATGGCCGGGACGTCTTCGAGTGTCCACGTGTAATAGACGTAAACGCGATCAATGATTCCCTTGCCCCGATGCGACTCCGGAACCTGTTTATCCCTCGGTACGTTGGAAGGCACGCAGGTGTAGTCGAGGTTTGCTCCTATCTTAGCTATGTATTGAGAAAAAAGCGTGGGCCCGAAGTTGTCGAAATACCACGCCGGAATATTGGCAACTCTCTGCAAATCCGGATCGTCATAGTCTATTACTTTGCTCTTGCGACTCTTGACCCATCGCCAACTGACGGACTGACTGAACAGAAAATACTTCTCTGCTCCCAGCTTGTCATAGCCACCGTAGTACAGGATCGCATACCGGTACTCGATTATGTCTCCCGCCTTCAGGTCGGGAAATGTAATGGTTCGAGTACGCCTGGTTTCGTCCTTGAATTCGGTGATGTTCTTTTTGTCGATATTGATCTGAGTGCCGTCCGCACGGTGGACGAGCGCTTCGACGTCGAAAATCTCGTCATACCACACGCTTTCTATAACGATCGGATTTAGTCTGGGAATGACCGACGAATTAAGAATCTTGATGCGAACGTGCCGCTTCAACTGCGGACCGTCGAATTCGGTCACCACCATCCCTTTGTCAAAAATGAAGACGGAACCGGCATCCGGAGACCCAGCGGGCGCCTGGAGTTGGCGCTCCTCGGGAGTTATAGTTCCCCATTCCTGGGACGAAAATACGGTAGCATTGACGGCCGCCCCCGGTAACAGAGCAGCAATGAATATTATTGTAATCGCTGCGCGCAAGGTGATACCTCCGGAATTGCAGGATCGTTTTGAACAGCATAAACTACGACCACGGGTGTGTCAAGCATCTTTCCGGGATCACACTGTGGTCATGTCACGAATGACATGGACATGTTCGAGGCCCAAAACGCCAAGAGCCGACTCGAAGGCCGGCTCTTGAATGCCAATAGATTGTCTTCAGCTTCTAATCGTGATCGCCATTGCCGTTGCCATGGCCGTGGCCATGTTCCGAAGAACCTTCAGATTTCGACTTATGTTTCGAATGCTCTTTGGAGCGCACTTTCGAGTGCTCCTTCTCGGCTCTAATGTCGCGATGGATGACCACGAAGCTGTTCTCTTTCTCGCGCAACCGGACAACCTCCATCGGCGTGCACCCGTACCGCTCCGAGACGAACTTCAGGTCCACCAGGTTGACGATATCGTCATCTTCGAGCCGGATTTCTTTCCACTCAGAGCGTTTGTGATGCTTGAAATGACCCCAGGCGCGGCCGTAGGGCGGACCGGGATCGCGATCGAATTGGACATAGAAGATTTCCGGCAAGAGGCGATAGTGCAAGGCAATGTCCATCCACGACTGGCCGCCCAGTCTCATGGTAACGATGACATCGGGTTCGACGCTGGCATGGCGGGCCAGAAAGAACACGACCGGGAGTTCATCGTCGGGAATCCTGCGTTCCCTGATGACGACTACTTCCTTCTCCGGCACGCGGTACTGTTCGCCGATCTCCAGATAGAAGCTTTTGATGCCGTCCTGATCGGCCGAAACGTTGACCTGGACTCCAGCCTGACTGGCAGACGCGAAACCTACCAGGGCCACAAACGCGGCGATTGCCAATGAGAAATAGCGAATCATTTTCACCTCCATGTTATAGACTCAGGGCAAAGTGCTTCTGAGCCTGAATAACTCTGATACCCATTTATCGACACTGGAGTTCGCGTTGTTTAGAAAGTTCTCTGGAGGCCGACTCAAGAGACGGCCCTACATGCATTTGTTAATCAATTACCGGAGAAACAGAAGCTTCTTGGTCTCAGTGGCTCCACAGATGATCCACTTGGCGAAGAAGACTCCGCTTGGCATGTTGATATCATACAAGTTAACCTGATAGAGTCCCGGCGGCAGGACTTCGTCCACAAGGGTATCGACTGCCTGGCCTGTGACGTTGTACACCACACAGTTGACCGCACAGGAATCTGGAACTTCATAGGAAATCAAGTTGGTTGGCCCGAATGGCCAGCGGTACGAAGACGCAATGTTTCGCATCCGGGCTCCGGGCTGACCATCTGACTTGAGAGTGTGATGATAAACACGCCTTGTCAGAACTGAATCTGTCCCAGACTGACTAAGACTGGCAACAACGGTATATGCGAGCGGCACTTGATCATCTGGCAAAGCGAGAGGATTGAGACGTATACCAGGTCCGGAAAAGAAACAGCTATCGTCGGTGCGAAAAGAAGCTGGATACTCATGGAAAGTGAAGAACAAGCCCGGCTGATCCCCTGCGAAGCCGAGCTTTACGGAATCAATCCTTAATCCAGGAACCAGCGACCAATCGCGAGGTGCCCCTGCTTTGGAATAGTATGATGAAGTCACCGATCCTCTCAGAAAATCTGAGGAGTCCACTCGTATGACAGATTCGTCCTCGCCAAGCTTGATCGTAAAGACATACGGCCCGAGCGTGTCAACTGGCCAGGCCCAACTATACTTCGAGCTGAATTCGTCTGCCGGTGCGACGTGGTATGAAGGCTCACATCCACACAATACCCCGATCAAGCTGAAGAGTATGCAAATTCGCCAATTCGCGGCTCGCGACGGACTTTCACCCATTTCACCACCTCGTCACAGAATGCCAAATACCAGTGATAGTCCTTCTACAAATCGTGGGGAAAAAAGGTTCGGCTTCCCGCCAGTGTTTGATGCTCTGTAGAAATACCCCCGACAGGAATCGAACCTGCGACAAACGGTTTAGGAAACCGCTGCTCTATCCAACTGAGCTACGGGGGCATGTAAGACGCGCCGGAATCTACACCGCACGCCTGATATTGGCAAGGAGAGTTCGACCGGAAGATTATTCCGAATCGTACGAGATCAGATAGTTGATGTCGTACCCTTTGAGCTTTTCTCGATACGGCAGGAAATCCAGACTGATCACCGATGAAATTCCTACCACCTGTCCGCCCATCTTTCTCAACCAGCTTGCAGGCGGCGGCGAGAGTCCCGCCGGTAGCAATCAAGATCATCGACCAACAACACGCGCTCTCCCTTGTCGACGGCGTCGATATGGATCTCGATGCTGTCGGTGCCGTATTCGAGAGCGTATTCCTGGGAGAAAGTCTTGTAGGGCAGCTTGCCCGGCTTGCGGGCGATCACCAGACCGATATTCATTCGGTCGGCCAGAGCGGCGCCGAACACGAACCCGCGCGCCTCAATGGCGACAATCTTTTCGGCCCCTCGGCTCACTGCGTATTCTTCCATCTGGTCGAGCGCGAGCCCGAAACCGGTCTCGTTCTGCAGAAGCGTGGAGATGTCGTAGAAGTTGATCCCCGGCTTGGGAAAGTTGGGCACTTCGCGTATGAACTGCTTCAGATCAGTCATAACACTCACATCATATTGAAAGAAGTGAAACGGCCCTCGGCCATAGTCCAGCGAATCGCAACGTCTTCGACCACGGCCGACCTTGGACCGGATTTTACGTCGTCGATGAATGCATCCAACTGCTCCTGATCCCCCTCGGCAGTAATCATCAAGCGGCCGTCAGGAAGATTCCTGACCAAGCCGACCACCCCCAGGTCCTGCGCCTGATGACAAACGAAGTAACGAAATCCGACTCCTTGGACTACCCCGGAGATAAAGATTTCGACCTTGCGACGGCTCATTCCATGGCGGCTTTGGCCAGTTCCAGCGCTTTGTCCGCGGCCTCAACAGCGTCATCGAGCTGGATGATGCCTTCGCCCAATTTCCAGGCCGCGATAGAGATTAGCGGTTTGCCGATTTTTAGCGCAAACGCCATCTCGGACAGAGTACCGAACTTGCCGGGAAACGCAACTACTGCGTCAGCCGCGCGAATGACCATAAGATTGCGAGCCTCTCCGAAGCCGGTCGGAATGGCAAACGTTACAAATTTGTTGGCGTCTTTTCGATCTTCCGAAGGCAAAATGCCGATCGACACGCCGCCGCCTTCCCACGCACCCCGAGCTGCCCCTTCCATGATACCCCCCATGCCTCCGCAGACGATGATACCGCCATTCTTCACTACTTGCCGGGCGACCAAGGCAGCTTTGTCCCTGAGCTTCTTGGAACACTTGCCGGCCCCCACGATGGCGATAATCGGTTTTCTTTCTACTGGCATGAGCCACTGACCTTTCCGTTAGAATTTGTGTGCTACTCGTTCTCCATAACGAATGTTTAGGTGGGCCGTTTCAAAATATCGGGGCGACTGGATTTGAACCAGCGACCTCTTAGTCCCGAACCAAGCGCGCTACCAACTGCGCCACGCCCCGAATTTACGAGCGACCCCAAGAATAAGCCTTTTCTGTCCTTTGTCAATATCTTATAAGCCAACAACAACGAATATTGGTGAGAGTTTGCTGATCTTTTTGATTTGGCCCTGAAAGTCACAGTTTGAAAGACCGGGCGTCCAGCCGATCAAGAGCTTCAGTATCGGTGAACTCCAGTTTCATTGGGGTTATGGACACCAGGCCCGCCCGGGTGGCCATAAAGTCGGTCCCTTTGAGCCTCTTCCACCGGGGATGGCCGCCAATCCAATAGTAATCACGCCCGCGGGGGTCGTATTTGCGGATAACTACGTCCTTGTACTCACGGTCGCCCTGGCGGGTGAATTCGTATTTTCGGTACGGCTGGCCGTTGTCGGGGGGCAGATTGACATTCAGAAAAGTAGCCGGGGTAAGTTCCATCGAGTGATAGACACTAACCAGTTGGCTTACGAATCGAGCCCCTCTGGTCATGGACATTCCCGGCTTGTAGCCCGCCATAGATACGGCGATTGACGGTATCTTTAGGATTGCCCCTTCTGTCGCCGCGGCCACGGTCCCGGAGTAGGTAACGTCGTCACCCATATTGGCGCCGTGATTGATACCTGAGATAATAAAGTCGGGGTGCTTGCCTTTGAACACCAGATGAAGCGCTAGCATCACGCAATCGGTTGGGGTGCCATCGGTGAAATAATGCCACTTGTCGAGCTTGTGCATTCTGAGCGGACGACTCAACGTCAGAGAGTGAGACGACGCCGATTGCTCGCGGTCGGGCGCCACCATGAATACATCGTACTTCCGAGACATTTCTTCAAACAGGGCGTTAATCCCGTCTGAGAAGTACCCGTCATCGTTGGTGATAAGTATTCTCAATCTTCTTGCCACTTGAGGACTCCTGAGACTATCGTGGACTAACTGTGCAGCCTATTAGGCGTGCCGTAACGAAGGTAGAGCAGGCGATTGTCAAAAGCAACTCTGACCTTGGGTGGGTTCAGATCAGGACCAGATACGTTTCCAGATCTGACGCACGAAGCGAAGAGTATCGCGAAAAGGATTGATATAGGAGCGGGACGTTTCGTAGACAGTGCTAATGGGCACCTCACCCATTTCACAGCCCAGCGCCCCGGCCTTGAAAAGCATTTCAGACTCGAAATCATACCGGACTGTTTTCAGGGGGATTGCTTTGAGAACAGCGGTCGGGATCAGGCGAAAACCTGATTGGCTGTCACGCACGCGGGCCTTCGAGAATATTGAGATTATCAGCGAGGTCAGGTTGTTGGTCAGCCATCGGGCAAAGGGCATAATCTTGAGATTCATGCGTCTGGTTCCGATGATCAACCGTCGGCCGTCCTCAGCCGCCAGAAAAGCAGGAATTTCCTCGGGCAGATGCTGAAGGTCGGCATCGATGGTCAGCACCGAGCGATATTCGTTTCTGATGGCGTAATCGAAAGCGGCACTCAGCGCTGCCCCTTTCCCTCGATTCTCCCTGAAGGAAATGAAGTTGACGTGCAGGTCACGAAGCAAATCGAGGGTGTTGTCGGTGGAGCCATCGTTGACCAAGAGCAAATCCGAGTCGGGAACAAAACGACGAATCCGCGGCACCAGTTCATTGAGATATTTACCGGCATTGTAGGCGGGTACGACCACCAGAATTCGTTTGGCAGTAGTATTATTCATCTCAGCCTTTATACCCCCTCGACTGTTCTGAAAGACCGACCAAAAAAATGGTCGGAGCGAGCCGATTTGAACGGCCGACCACTCCCACCCCAAGGGAGTGCGCTACCAGGCTGCGCTACGCTCCGACATATTGAAATGTAGGTTAAAAGGCCCAAAGTTCAAGAGAAAAGTTTGAGAAGGTCTTCGATGTCCTTCCTCATTTTACCAAGAATGGTTCTTACTTTGGCACGGGATTGCGTCTCGGCCTTTTCTTCGCCGCCCCGCCTCATAGTCAATTTGGCCCGGGCACCCGAGATGGTGAGCCCTTCTTTCTTGCGGAGATGCTTGATCTGGTTGATTACTTCAATGTCTTTCGATGTGTAGAGACGGTTCCCACCTCGGTTCTTGCGAGGTCGGAGACTGGGGAACTCTTTTTCCCAATAGCGAAGGACGTATTGCTCCAGACCGGTCATCCGGGCCGCTTCGCCGATGGAATAGTATCTCTTCTCGTCAGATCCCAATTCTTTCATAGGCGCCTCGTAATTATCCGCGCTACTGCCAGATTTCAGCGCGCAGCTTTCGTCCCATCAAGTTTCCCAATGCCTCCCTGGCATCCTTATCTTCGAACAATACCCGACAGACTTCCTCGGTAATTGGCATTTCTACCCCATGCCGATGGGCCAGATCGCGGCCGGAGCGGGCGGTTTCGACACCTTCGGCCACCTGACTCATACCCGCGAGGACCGCGGCCAGTTTCTCACCACGGCCGATCCTCTCCCCCACGTACCGGTTGCGGCTGTGCCTGGAGAAGCAAGTCGTGACAAGGTCTCCAACACCGGACAGACCCGCAAAAGTCTCGGCCTGCGCCCCCAGCGCGACTCCGAGGCGGGTGATCTCCGCCAGGCCGCGCGTAATCAAGGCTCCCTTGCTGTTGTCGCCCAGCGAGAGGCCGTCGGCCACGCCCGAGGCGATGGCAATGATATTCTTGAGCGAACCCCCGAGTTCGACCCCAATTATGTCTTCAGAATGATACACCCTGAAATTGCCCCCCGAGAACAACTCCTGAACCCGGGTGGTCTGATCGGGAGAAGCCGATGCCGCCACCACAGTGGTGGGCATGTTCATGGCGACTTCTTCCGCGTGAGAGGGCCCGGACAGGGTAATAATACGTTCAACCACTAAGCCCGATTCCTCGGCTATAACCTCTGACATTCGCATGAGAGAGCCGCTTTCGATTCCCTTGGCCAGGTTGACCAGAATGGCCCGGACGTTCAGATGCGGTTTGAAACGGCCCACGACCGATCGAACATGCTGGGCGGCGATAGCGACAACTACGACATCGGCTCCGGTCATAGCAACCGCAAGGTCATCGGTCAATGACACCCGATCATCGAGATGGAAATCGGGCAGCTTGCGTGGATTAGCACGCGTGGTCGCCAGGCAGCGATAGTCAGAGGGATCGTGCTCCCAGAGAACAACCCGACAGCCCCGGGCCGTGAGAAGTCGGCTGACCGCCAGTCCCCAGGCGCCCGCGCCGAGAATAGTCACGCGATCAGACATGGCGTCCCTTGTCTCCGGACGACCGGCTGAACCGGTGCTCGGTACCGGCAATCAGGCGCTTGATGTTCGAGATGTGTGTGATCGGAACCATCAACCCTACTATTATGGTCAGAATCCAAAGGATGGTAGAGACTTCTTCCCCCAGAAGAGTTCGCTCGACCGTCACGGCTATCGGGAAAGTAAGTCCGGCCGCAATTGAGGCCAATGAAACGTACTTGGTCCACTGGACCACGGCCAGGAAGACCAGACCGGCCAGAATCGTTTCCCATGGAAGTAAGACCAACAACACTCCGAAAGTCGTCGCGACTCCCTTGCCACCTTTGAAGTGGAGATACACCGGGAACACGTGACCCAAAATGGTCGCAAGACCGACGAGCACGTAATAGAGTTCCGGCTGCAGAAGGTTCTGCCCCATCAACGGCGCCAGGAATACGGTCAGTGCGCCTTTGCCGATGTCGCAAACGTACACCCAGATGGCGGCCTTCATCCCCAGTGAACGCAGTACATTGGTAGCGCCGATATTCCCCGAGCCGGTGTCACGGATATCCTTCACGCCGAAAAGTCGCGCGATCAACAGACCGGACGGGATACTGCCGATCAGGTAAGCGACTACTATGGCAGTAAGGATCGTAATCATGCCGATAGCAAAATCGGCGGCTCAATCATTCTCGGCCTGGGCCGGGCTGAGAAACTACTTGCCGCCGAGAGTGTCCTGAGTTGGGGCGGATTCTTCTTTCTTCGTCACCCAGTACTGCTCCAGATCCGGGTAACGACTGATCATGGCAGCCGCCGCTGTCATGACCTCTTCTCTCGTAAGCTGCCGGTCCTTGACCGCGCCTGTCATCTGCTGCACGAACACGGCCAACGGCTCGAACTCAACGGCTGTATCCAGATTGACCTTGTCGATATAGGCATCGGCGAGCGCATTGAATTGAACGGTGTCGATGTCAGCCGGGGGCGCGGTCGCCAGGACTTTCTTGACTTCGCTGACACTCGCGGTAGCACCCGCTTTGACGAGGGAATCGCGAAAGACATAGACCATTACGAAGAAAGCGACCAGTAGGACGATTAGGATCAGGCCGACGATTAGCCCGACCAGGCAGCCTTTGGATAATCCCTTCCGCGGAGTGGTTTCCATTCCTGTCACCTCGTAAACAATGTCGCAATATCAGTAGCGTTTTTGCCAAGGGCTTTCGGTTTCGCCACTTGAGGGCCTAAACTGAAGTCCCAGCTTAAGGAGTATATATCCGGGATGGGGTGTGTCGCAAGTCAAATTGTGGATGTGGGAGATGCATCGTGGGCGGCAGACGTCCTCGTCTGCCCCTCATTGGCTGCTGTGGCGCATCCGCTTGCGGGTGGGGTGAGGTCTTGTAGGGCAGAACCCCTTGGTGGTTCTACCGATAGGTGGCTCACCCTATGTGTGGGATTATGATTCGTAGGTCAGGCGGACTTGACGCCTGACTCCGCTTGTCACGGGCAAGATGTCAGGCCGCGAGTCGGCCTGACCTACATAAGATTAGTCTTGTAGGGTGGGTCCGCTTCGAACCCGCCATCGAACCCACAGCAGAGCTATAAGTTGCGGGACTTCAATACTCTCCCCTGCGGCGTTCGTACTCCTGAAGTAGAACCTCGACGCGCGCGGTCCCTCCGTCGTCGGAGCATCTCTGCCGAATCTGCGCGAAGACTTCATCCAGTTGCGCTTCTGATACGATGCGAAGCCCCATACTGTCGTCTATAAGCTCGGTGACAAGGACTTGATGGAACGACTGAGCGTCGACGAGCACTTTCGCGGAAACCTCTACAGGCGTGACTTCCAGGTGCTGTGTTACGGTCCTCATGACCTGACAGAACGCGGCTATCATTTCGCCTGCGCAGAAGTACGGATCATAGGCTCGGCGTCGCGACCAGCTTCGGATCTCGGAAAAGCACTTCTTGATTTGAGAAGTTGTCAGAGTGTCAGTAATGTCCGATAAAGCCTTGGGCGCTTCAGGCAGATTGCTATGGAGCCTGCCACGACCTCCCAAAGCGGTCACCTCCGGAAGAATCCTGACAAGAGCGAGATCAGCCTTGTTCGGCTTTCTGAAGATGTTGTCAATGTCGCGTCTTGAAACAGTCGAGCGCTGGAGAGCCGTTCTCTCGACCTCGTCGCAGTCGGGGGCCGCCAGACCTCGCCGCAGGTCCCAGCAGATCGCAACCGCAACAATGTGTTTACAGATGCTTCCGGCTTTCCTGTAGAAGGCACACTCACAGTCCCGGCTGATGCCGTTTGATGCGAATCTCAAGCTCACTCGGTACAGTTCCGAGCCACGGACAGTCGCATGAATCTCCCGATCATCGAAGGCATTGATTTCAACCTGCGGACTACGCGCGTACGCCTCTCCGCGAATCCAAACTTCGCGGTCAGTCAGCTTCAAGAGCATGTTGGTTGCCGATTTCATGTTACTTCAACTCTGCAGGT
Source organism: uncultured candidate division Zixibacteria bacterium (assembly GCA_963735035.1). GTDB lineage: Bacteria > Zixibacteria > MSB-5A5 > GN15 > FEB-12 > JAGGTI01. Next base: position 1,405,510 of record CAVTJJ010000004.1, on the reverse strand, counting down.
CACACAACTTGCACACGCGTCGTCTCATTGCAGGGCTCGGTGACCCACCTTATGGGTGGGAGGAAGCTCTTGTAGGGCCCGGACCGCTTCGAACCCGCAATCGAACCCACAGCAGAGCTGTGGGCTACCCGATTCTATCCGCCGACAGGATCAAAATTGCATTCGATCTTTTTGTAGATCTCCCATGCGTAGTTTTCGTCCCCCCTCAGCCAAACGGTGCTCCCATATCTGGAAATGATACCTGCACTAACAGATCCCTTGACTGGAGCCGCAACATCATTCCTCAACTTACCGTCAAGCCCAACGACCATCAACGCGTCCCACAGACAGACTGACGTGCTGTCGTTAGAAAACCACCAGCTACCGGAATGCGTGATCGCCGTAGAATCCGTATTCAAGAGAACGACTTGGATATAGCGACCGTCAGTTCCCAACCTTAGCAGCTCAATCCCATAGGGTGAGTGCATAGCATAGGTACCGGGCACTTCATCAGGAGATACCCTAGAACAGGATGCGATCACACCGACTATCAGGAGCATACAGAGAAACATCATCGACAGTCGCATGGCATTGGCTCCTTGATTTCAAATTTCCGTTCAATTGTGCCGCCACAGGGCGGCATGAATAGCGGCAGCCGGGTGCCCCACCGCTTGCGGTGGGTTGAGATTCGTCGTCGCTGCCCCGCATCCTCGATTCGCATGAAGGAATATTAGCGATACGAGGTCGCCCTGTCAACCGTCGTCACACCCCGCCACCGACTGTGGGCCACCCGAGGCGGGTTCGAAGCGGACCCGCCCTACAAAGAAAAAAACGGGCTCGCCTTCCTGCGAACCCGTCTTCATAACTAGTCTATCTACTGTGCGAAGCTACTTGGCCGAGGCCTCAGCTTTCAACTTGTCAGCCTTCTTATCTGCACGCACCTCTTTGGCCGCCTTCTTTTCCTTCGCGACCTTCTTGTCCTTGGCGTCCTTGTCAACCACCGGCTTGGCAGTCATCAGTTCGACTACCGACACAAGCGCACCGTCACCGCGACGCACACCCAACTTCATGATCTTCGTGAATCCGGACTGGCGGTCAGCAAACTGCGGAACCACTTCCGCATAGAATTTCTTGAAGATCTCCGGGACGTGAATCGTCTCGGCCACCTGGCGCTTGGACGCCAGCGTGCCTTTCTTGGCGGTCACGATCAAGCGATCCACGATCGGGCGCAGCACCTTGGCTTTGGCGTCGGTGGTCTTGATCATCCGATGCTCGACCAACGACATAGCCATATTCGCAAACATAGAAATGCGGTGGGGCCGCTTCATGCCCAGTTTCTTGGTTTTATCTCGGTGTCCCATGGTCTACTCTCAACTCAGATCTGTTTCTGTGGTTCCAAATATCCGGAAATGTCCATGCCGAACGAAAGCCCCATGCTTTCGAGCAGCTGACCAATCTCATTGAGAGACTTGCGGCCGAAGTTGCGGTATTTCAGCATCTCCGCCTCGCTCTTGGTAACGAGATCTTCCAGTGTCTGTATGTTAGCTGCCCGCAAGCAGTTAGACGATCTAACTGAAAGCTCCAGTTCGTCCACACGGGTCCGGAGCAGATTGCGAACGCGCACGATTTCTTCGTCTTCCTGAGCCTCTTCTTCAACCATGACCTCTTCATCCATGTGGATGAACAGACGGAGATGGTCTTTCAAAAGCTTGCCGGCGTAGCTCAGGGAATCTTCAGGGCTGATGGCGCCGTTGGTGTTGATTTCGAGGATGAGGCGATCGTAGTCGGTCTTCTGACCGACACGAGTGTTCTCTACCTGGAAGGCAACTTTGGTGACCGGCGAGAAAAGAGCGTCGACAAAGACGGTACCGGCGGGAGCTTCGTCCCACTGGTTGGCCTCGGCGTTGCTGTAGCCGCGACCGGATTCGATGTCGATTTCCATTTCGAAATCGATATTGTCGGTGAGCTCGCAGATGTGCATCTCAGGATTGAGAATCTGAACTTCGGTGTCACCACCGAACAACCCGGCCGTAACCATGCCCTTCTGGGTGGCCTTGAGCCGCATGGTGCGACGGCCGTCGCCGTGCATGACCATGATCATTCTCTTGATGTTCAGAACGATGTTAGTGATGTCTTCAAATACGCCGGGGACAGTCGAGAATTCGTGCTGTACACCCTTGATCCGTATAGCCACCACGGCGGCACCCTGAATTGAAGACAACAGGACACGGCGCAACGCCGCGCCGAGGGTAGTCCCGTAACCACGTTCCAGCGGTTCGACGATGAACCGGGAGTAATTATCGGTGGCCGAGGATTGATCGCTGACGATTTCTTTCGGCATTGTCAATGGCTTCCATTTCATACGACTCAGACCTCCAGGGGCGATATGCGCCACTACTTCGAGTAGAGCTCGACGACCAACTGCTCATTAGCGGTCAGCGGGATGTCGGCGCGGTTCGGGATGTGCAGCAGTTCACCTTCCAGGGCTGCTTTGTTTAGACGGAGCCAGGTGTATTCTTCACCGCGGCCGATCTTCATGGCGTCGTGAATAATATCGAGCCGTTTGGACTTGTCTTTGACGCGGATGATCTGGCCGGCCTTCAACTGATAAGCCGGGATATCCACGATATGACTGTCGACCAGGATGTGACGATGACGCACGAGCTGGCGGGCCGCTTTCCGTGACGGAGCAAAGCCGAGACGGTACACGACATTGTCGAGGCGGCGTTCGAGCGACTGCACCAGGGCTTCGCCCGTAATGCCGGTCCGACGGGAGGCTTCCAGGAAGTAGTTATGGAACTGACGTTCCAGGATTCCGTAGGTGCGACGGATCTTCTGTTTTTCACGCAACTGCTGGCCATAGGCCGAAACTTTGCGGCGCATACCCTGGCCGTGCTGACCGGGGGCAAATTCCCGCCGTTCCAGAGCGCACTTCTGACCCATGCAACGGGCGCCCTTCAGGAACAGCTTCTCGCCTTCCCGGCGACACAGCTTACAATTAGCATCACGATAACGAGCCATCTATTCTCCAGTATTACAAACGTCTTCTTCGATGTGTTACACCCGACGCCGTTTGGGCGGCCGACAACCGTTGTGCGGAATCGGCGTGACGTCTCTGATCATGGTCACTTCGAGACCGGCCGAGGCGAGCGAGCGAATGGCCGCTTCACGTCCGGAACCGGGACCCTTGACCCAAACTTCAACCCGACGCAACCCGAGCGACATCGCCTCTTTGGCGGCCGAGCTGGCAGCCATCTGGGCGGCGAACGGAGTCGATTTCTTCGAACCCTTGAAGCCGACCTTGCCGGCCGTGCCCCAGGAAATTGTCCTGCCCGTTGAGTCGGCCACGGTAATAATCGTATTGTTGAACGTGGACTTGATGTGCACGATCCCGTTGGAATCGACCCGCGAGGCCTTCTTCTTCGTTTTCTTCTTGAGTTCTGACACCTTAAAACCTCAGTTTCACCGGTTACTTGGCCGCCGGCGCCTTCTTCTTCAGGCCGCCTACCGAGCGTCTCGGACCTTTACGCGTGCGGGCATTGGTCTTGGTGCGCTGTCCGCGAACGGGCAGGCCGCGACGATGACGCAGGCCGCGATACGAGCCGATATCGATCAGGCGCTTGATATTCATCGAGATTTCCGACCGCAGGGCGCCTTCGACCGTGAAGTCGGTTTCAATCGCGGCGCGCAGTTTGGCGACGTCCGCATCCGACAACTGGTTCACCCGAAGATCGGGACTTACACCGGTCTTGGATAGAATCCGGCGCGCTATGAACGGGCCGACGCCGTAAATGTACTGCAGACCGACCTCAATCCGCTTGTCTTTGGGGAGATCAACTCCGGCGATACGAGCCAAAACTCATTCCTCCATCAGTCGTTTCCGACCGCTTCATCAACCCTAACCCTGCCGCTGTTTGTGGCTGGGGTTCTTCTTACAAATTACGCGAAGCACACCACGTCGACGGATGATCTTGCAGTGTTCACAACGCTTCTTAATTGACGACCGTACTTTCATGGCAGCCTCTTTCGCCCTAATTCCGTCCGGCTACTTATACCTGTATGTGATGCGGCCTCTGGAGAGATCATACGGAGAAAGTTCCAAAGTCACCTTGTCACCCGGCAGAATCTTAATAAAATGCATCCTCATCTTGCCCGAAATATGAGCCAACACTATATGACCATTATCCAACTTCACACGAAACATTGCATTTGGCAGCGGTTCGACTACTTCACCTTCGACCGTAATAGTTTCTTCCTTGGCCATAAGCTCCTTCAGGCTAACGACAAAATGTCCGGCCCATCGTCCATAATGGCCACGGTGTGTTCGAAATGAGCCGACGGTTGTCCGTCGGCCGTTACGACGGTCCAGCCGTCAGGAAGCGTACGCACTTCATAGGTACCCATATTCACCATAGGCTCGATGGCCACAACCATCCCGGTCTTAAGAATGGGGCCGTCGGTGGGAGAACCAAAATTGGGTACCTGAGGTTCCTCCCACAAATCACGACCGATGCCGTGACCGACCAGACGTCGCACCACGCCGTAGCCTTGTTCTTCAGCCACTTGTTGTACCGTAGCCGATATCTGGCCTAATCTATTGCCTTTCCGGGCTTTGTCAATAGCGCTCATCAGCGATTTCAGGGTTGTGTCCAGTAAACGCTGCTTTTCCGCAGAAATCTCGCCTACCCCGAAAGACCGGGCGGAGTCACCATAGAACCCTTCAACCAGGCTACCGACATCGACCGAAACCATATCGCCGTCTTTAATCTCGCGCCGCCCCGGAATCCCGTGCACGACTTCATCGTCAATCGAGATACAGGCCGCAGCCGGGAAACCCTGATACCCCTTGAAAGCCGGTATGGCTCCCTGGGAGCGAATGAAATCTTCGACCAGCGCGTCCAGTTGGCTGGTGGTCTGACCGGGTTTTATCTCACGCCCGACCATGTCGAGCGCCCCGGCTACCACCGCTCCGGCGCGGCGCATGATTTCGATCTCTTCTTTCGACTTCAAGTGTATCACTTCAATCAATTGCTCTATTTGAGCACCTTTAGTAACGATGCAAAGACATTCTCTTCGGAGCCTTCGCCCGAGACGCTGACCAGAATCGACTGTTTGCGATAAAGGTCTTCGATCGGCCGGGTTTGACGCCGATAAACTTCGAGCCGGTTCAATATGACCGCCTCGGTATCGTCGGCCCGACCCTCCTTCTCAGCCCGACCTTTTAGCCGCTTGAGAATCTCGGAATCGTCGACGTTAAGTAAAATCGCCTTGTCGAGCTTGATCCGATTCTTACGGAACATCTCGTCCAGGCTGGTCGCCTGAGGCACTGTGCGCGGGAAACCATCAAGAATGAACCCGCCGTTTAGTGCGCCTGAGGCTACTTTCTCTTCAATCAATCCAATAATCAAGTCGTCCGGAACCAGTTCCCCTCGGGTCATGTATCCTTCGGCCTTCTGGCCGAGCGGCGTGCTCGCCTTGACAGCGGCTCTGAGGACATCACCCGTAGAGAGGTGTACCAGTCCTTTGGCCTGCGCCAGACGAATCGCCTGAGTACCTTTGCCCGAACCTGGGGGGCCCAGAAAGACCAGATTCATGCTTACATCGATCTCCCGCGAATACGACCCTTTTTCATAAAGCCTTCGTAGTGCCTCATGATCAGGTGGGATTCGATTTGCTGCAGCGTATCCAGCGCCACACCTACTACGATCAGCAGTCCGGTACCGCCGAAGAAGTAGTTGACGTTAAACTGCGAGATCAGCACCCAGGGCAGAATTGCGATGGCCGCGAAGAAAACCGCACCGGGAAGCGTGATTCTGGTCAGAACTTTTTCAATATAGTCAGCGGTGTTCTTACCCGGACGAATACCGGGAATATAGCCGCCATTCTTGCGCATGTTGTCTGCGATGTCCATCGGATTGAATACGATGGCGGTATAGAAGAACGCGAAGAATATGATAATGGTCGCGTAGATCAGACTGTACAGAAGTCCACCCGGTCGGAGGCTGAGCGCCACCAGGTTCTGCAGCCATTCGACACTGGGGAAAAGCTGCGCTACGGTCGACGGGAGGAACATGATCGACTGGGCGAAAATGATCGGGATGACGCCGGCGGAGTTGACCGACAGCGGCAGGTGAGTGGCAGCGCCACCGTAAACCTTGCGGCCGATCACCTTGCGCGGATACTGCACCGGGATGCGGCGCTGGGCGCGGGTCATCAGGACAACCGCGGCGACAACGGCCAGCATCGCAACCACCACGACAAGTTCCAGCCAGATCGGGCGGGTTCCCACCCAGACCATCTGACCTTCGATTATGATGGCCTCCGGCAGGCGGGCGATGATGCCTATGAAGATAATGAGCGATATGCCGTTGCCGATGCCGTTCTCGGTGATCTTCTCGCCGAGCCACATGATGAATATTGTACCGCAGGTGAACGTCAGCACGGTGAGCCAGATGAACCAGAAGTGGTTCATGTGGACCGCCTGCATACCGTTGTAATTGATCGTGGTCAGAAATACGGCGGTGGCCCACGCCTGCATAGCAGAGATGATCACTGTCAGATAGCGGGTGTACTGCTGGATCTTACGGCGCCCTTCTTCTCCCTCGCGCTGTAACCGCTGGAGATACGGCCAAACCGCACCCAGGAGCTGCAGCATAATCGACGCCGAAATGTACGGCATGATGCCGAGTGCGAAGATCGTCGCCTTGGCGAACGCGCCTCCGGCAAACAAATCCAGGAGTCCGAAAATCGAATCGGACGAAAGAGCGGCGCTGATAACCGAGCCGTCGACACCGGGCGACGGGATGTGTCCGCCGATACGATATACGACCAGCAGACCCAGGGTTATCAGGATCTTATTTCTTAGTTCTGTGATGCGGAAGATTGAGGCAAAAGTTCCAAACACTAGAGCACCTCAGCTTTTCCTCCGGCCTCTTCAAGCCGGGCACGCGCCGGCTTTGAGAAGGCCGCTGCCTTGACCGAATAAGCTTTCTCGACCTTGCCGACGCCCAGGATCTTGACCGGTATGGCGGTCCCCTTGATCAGACCGGCCGCCTTGAGCGTTTCCGGAGTGATTTCGGTTCCTTCACATCGCGACAAATCGCCGATATTGACGATCTGCCATTCCTTCTTGAAGATGTTCTTGAAGCCGAACTTGGGCAGGCGCCGATGAATGGGGGTCTGACCACCCTCGAAATTGGAGCGTTTCTTCGCTCCGGAGCGGGCCATCTGTCCTTTGTTACCCCGGCCGGCGGTGCCGTCCAGGCCACTGCCGGTACCACGGCCGACACGTTTACGCGTTTTGGTCGAGCCTTTTGCAGGCTTAAGATTGTGCAGGTCCATCGGAGCCCCTATTCCTAATCCTAATCTATTTCTTCCACCTCAACGAGGTGGCAGACTGCTCTTATCATGCCCCGAATCTGCGGGGTATCATTGTGAATGACGGTCTTGTGAAGTTTGCCCAGACCGAGCGCTTCAATGGTCCGCTTCTGCGGTTCCTTGCGCTCGATGGTGCTCTTCACCTGAGTAACTTTCAGTTTTCCCATGACGCTTAACCTCAGGCTTTCTCGCGAAAACTGGTTTCCTGCTCAAGCGTGCGAAGCGCCAGGAGACCGTCCATGGTGGCCTTGACAACGTTGTTGACGTTGCGGCTGCCGAGAACCTTGGTCAGGATATCCTGGACACCGAGCGTTTCGAGCACCACGCGCACGGCACCTCCGGCGATTACGCCGGTACCGGGCGAAGCCGGGCGCATCATGACGGTGGTGGCGCCGAACTTGCCGTCGATGTAATGCGGAATGGTACCGCCAACGATATTGACGGAGACCATTGCCTTACGGGCGGCATCGGAACCCTTGCGGATGCAATCAGCGACTTCACGGCCTTTGCCGAGACCGATCCCGACTTTGCCCTTCTTATCGCCGACCGCTACCAGCGCCGTGAAACTGAACCGCCGGCCGCCTTTCACCACTTTGGCGACGCGGTTGACGGCGATTACTTTTTCTTCGAATTCGAAGTTTTCCAGTTCGTACTTAGCCAACGCCTACCTCATCTATAAACGGAAACCATCTCTCTAAAACTTCAGGCCGCCTTCGCGCGCGCCTTCGGCAATTGCTTTCACGCGGCCGTGATACTGGTAGCGATTACGGTCGAAGACGACCGCCACGATACCCTTTTGTTTGGCCAGCTCGGCGATTTTGGCGCCGGTCTTCTTGGCGACAACGGTTTTGTTGTCGGCCTTGGCCAGCACGTCACGCATGGCTTTCGAATTGGACGCAATTCCGACCAGCGTGATACGTTTTACATCATCGACGATCTGAACCGTGACGTTCTTGAGGCTCTTACGCACCGTGAGACGGGGACATTCGGATGTACCCTTCACTTTGCTGCGGACCCGCCGACGTCGCCGCTCGGCCGTCATCGTTTTGAATTTGTTCTTATCAGCCATCTTATTTCACACCATCCGAACATTATACCGGCGGTCTTGCCCGCCTTGATCTGAACGTGCTCATCTATATAGCGTATGCCCTTGCCTTTGTACGGCTCCGGCTTCTTCAGCGAACGTATCTTGGCCGCCGTGGCCCCGACCACATCCTTGTCCACGCCGGTAACCGTGACCAGGTTTTCCTTCGGCTCGTACTCCAGCTTGATCCCGACCGGCGGCCGGAACACGATCGGATGCGAGAAGCCCAGGTAGAAAATCAGGTTTGATCCCTTCAGCTCGGCGCGGTAGCCGACACCGATGATTTTCAACTGCCGCTTGAAGCCGACCGAAACGCCTTCGACCATGTTGGCGATCAACGCCCGGGTGAGGCCGTGGAGGGCCCGATGCTTCTTGAGGTCGCTGTCCCGGCTCACCAGCACTTCATGTCCTTCCAGCTTGACGGAGACGCCGGCGGGAAAAGCCCACGTCGTCGTCCCTTTCGGGCCGCTGACATTAATCTGGGAGTCGATTATTTCGACCTTGATTTTGTCCGGTACCACTACCGGTGCTTTGCCTATGCGCGACATGTCGCCCTTCCTATGCCTACCAGCACCTGAGGATAATTTCGCCGCCGATTTTCTTCTGTGCGGCTTCAAGGTTGCTCATAACGCCCGACGACGTGGACAGAACGGAGATGCCCCGCGTGTTGTGGATCGAGCGACTCACTTTGTCGGCGTCGATATACCGCCGGAGCCCCGGCTTGGATATCCGCTGCAATCCCAGGATGACCGGTTTGTCGCCCTTGGCGTAGCGGAGGTATACCCGCAGAATGCCCTGCTTCTTATCCGGGAGCTCAATAGTATCACGGATGAAGTTATGCTCTTTGAGAATCTTGACGATTTCCCGTTTCAGCTTCGAATTCGGCACATCGACGGCCGGCTTACGAGCTTTGGATCCGTTCCTGATCCTCGTCAATAAATCCGCTACCGGGTCTGTCATACACATATATCAGATCTCCAAAAGTCCGTCATTTCGATTCCACTACCAACTCGCCTTGGTCACTCCCGGCAGATCACCGGCGAGGGCCAACTGGCGAAAACAGATACGGCAGAGACCGAAACGCCGCATATAGGCGTGCGGTCGGCCGCAACGACGACAGCGGTTATAGGTCCGAACCTGAAATTTCGGCTGTCTCTTCTGCTTTTCTATCAGACACTTCTTAGCCATTGCACTCCTACTTGCGGAAAGGCATACCCATCTCGGTCAGCAACTGCCGAGCTTCGTCATCATTTCGGGCGGTGGTGGTGATCGAAACGGTCATCCCACGGACCTTATCTATCTTGTCATAATCGATCTCGGGGAAAAGCAGTTGCTCCCGCAGACCGAGATTGTAATTGCCACGACCGTCAAAGGACTTGGGGCTCACACCGCGGAAGTCCCGAATGCGGGGCATGGCGATGTTGACGAGGCGGTCCAGGAACTCGTACATGCGGTCACGACGCAGGGTAACCGCACAGCCGATCGCGTTTCCCTGGCGCAGTTTGAAGTTGGAAATGCTCATGCGGGCTCGCGTGATCATAGGCTTCTGGCCCGCAATCTTGGTCAGGTCTTCCACCGCCGCCTCAAGCGATTTGGCGTTCTGGGTAGCCTCGCCGACACCCATATTGATCGTGACCTTGACTACCCGGGGCACTTCCATTACCGACCGGTACTGATTGTCTTTCATCAGCTTCGGTCTGATCTCAGTGAGATATTTGTCTCTCAGTCTTGCCATGGGAATCTCTTTAGTTAAATCTGCTCGCCGGTCAGACAGCTGACCCGCACTTTGACTTTTCTACCGCCGTCGTCGATCGTCTTCATCTTAAACCGGGTCGGGCGTGGGCCCTTGTCGGTCTGGACTATCAGCGCGACGTTGCTCAAATGAATGGGGCGTTCCATGGTAATGATACCGCCCTTGGGCTGCTTCTGGGTGGGGCGCTGATGTTTCTGCCGCTTGTTGACGCCCTCGACCAGGATCGTCATCTTCTTGCGGTTGACTCTCAGTACGCGACCGCTCCGCCCTTTGTCGCTGCCCGATCTTACGAAAACCGTGTCACCTTTTTTGATCATCGTGCTCCGCCTGTCTCCTAAAGAACCTCAGGTGCCAGGGAGATAATCTTCATGAATTTCTTATCGCGGAGTTCGCGCGCCACCGGGCCAAAAATACGGGTGCCGCGCGGCTCCAGTTGTTCATTTATAATAACAGCGGCGTTGTCGCTGAATCGAATCACTGACCCGTCCTTGCGTTTGACAGGCGACTTGGTTCTGACTACGACCGCTTTGCAAACTTCCGATTTCTTAACCGTGCCGCCCGGAATGGCTTCCTTGACCGCGACTACAATGATGTCGCCGATCGTGGCGGACTTCCGATTGCTTCCGCCGAGAATGCGGAAACACATCGCCCGTTTAGCGCCGGAGTTGTCGGCAACCGACAGAACTGTAAATTCCTGTATCATCTTGAGACACCCTTTCCAATGCCAACCGACACCGGGGCTACTTGGCCCGCTCCACAATTTCCAACAGACGCCAGCGTTTGAGCTTGGACAGCGGTCGGGTTTCCATAATACGAACGGTGTCGCCGATGTTGGCCTCGTTCTTTTCGTCATGAGCGTAGAGCTTGGCCGAACGCATCACCGGCCGACTATACAGCGGGTGCTTGATCTTGCGATCGATTCGGACCACGATACTCTTGTTCATGGCGCTGGAGGTGACGATACCGGTTCTAACCTTGCGGCTACTTCTCTCAATTGCCTGTGTCATTTATGACTCTCCGAACTCACTTCTTCTCTTTGCCGGAAGTGTTGAGCTCTTCCAACAGCGATTTCTTGGCAGTGGCCAAAGCGCGCACGCCTTTTTCATCTTCGCGAATCACGGTATTGATTCGGGCTATCTCGCGCCGCAGCACACGCAGACGGAGCGGGTTATCGAGCTGCTTGAACGACTTGCGCATTCTCAGATTGAAGCGCTCTTCGGCCAGGTCGCGCCGTTTCTGCTCCAGCTCTTCGCGGGTCAAGATCCGCATTTCGTCGATTCTCATGACTAAATCGCCTCGATTTCAGCACGGGTAACAAATCTGGTCTTCATCGGCAGCTTATTGGCCGCCAACTTCATGGCCTCGCGGGCCATTTTTTCCGACACACCTTCTATCTCAAACAGCACGCGGCCGGGCTTAATGACGGCCACCCAATATTCCGGGGCTCCTTTGCCTTTACCCATGCGAGTTTCAGCCGGCTTCTTGGTGAACGGCTTGTCAGGAAACACACGGATCCAGATTTTGCCGCCGCGCTTAATATGCCGAGTAACCGCAACACGAGCCGCTTCGATCTGGCGATTGGTCATCCAGGCCGGCTCGGTCGCCTTCAACCCGAATTCGCCGAAATCTACCGAGAAACCGCCCTTGGCCTTGCCGGTCCTGCGTCCACGCTGCGCTTTGCGATACTTACTTCTTTTTGGCATCAACATGACTTAAGTCTCCAAATTGGCTGGCCGTCGCCTTACGCCTTCGATTCACCGCCCGAGCCTTCGCCCGGTTTTGACTGGGTTTGACCACCAGCCGCTTCAGGGGTTCTCTCGTGCGAAGCCGGACGCCGTCCACCTGACGCTTCATCTTCAGGGCGACGGCCCCGAGGCGCGGCGCCTCTCGGCCCGGCACCCGGACGTCTCACCCGCCCACGCGGCGGTCCACCCTTGTCACCCCGCGACGGTCCACCGGGACGATCCCGACGTGACCGAGCGGCCTGAGCGGCCGAGGTTTCCGGTTCTTCAGCCTTCTTCTTTTCATCTTCTTCGCGCTGGTACAAGCCCTTGCCCATGATGTCACCCAGGCAGATCCAGACTTTCACGCCGATCGTTCCATAAGTGGTGTGACCGGTCGACGTGGCGTAGTCGATATCGGCCCGCAGAGTGTGAAGCGGTACGCGTCCATCCATATACTTTTCGGTGCGCGCTATTTCGGCGCCGCCCAGACGTCCACCACACTGAATCTTAATGCCCTGCGCACCCATCTTCATCGTGGCCGCCAGCGCCTTCTTCATGGCGCGACGGAACGACATACGACCTTCAAGCTGACGGGCGATCGAATCGGCCACCAATTGAGAGCTCAGTTCCGGTTTGCGCACCTCGACGATATTCAGGAGGATCGCCTTCTTGGTCAACATCTGCAGCTCTTCGCGCAGCTTGTCCACCTCGGCGCCCCGCCGACCGATAACGATACCCGGACGAGCGGTGTGAATATCGACGGTAACTCTCTTGGGTGCCCGAGAAATCACGACCTTGGAAATACCGGCGTTGTCCAACCGCTTGGCGATATAACGCTTGACCATGATATCTTCATGGACGAGGTCCGCAAAATTGCGATCGGAAGCGAACCAGCGACTGTTCCAGGGCCTGTTAATCCCGACGCGGAAACCTATTGGGTGTGTCTTATGTCCCAATGCTCACTCCTACAGCGCTTAGCTATTTCTTCTTCTCAGTCTTGGCGGCCTTACCGGTCGAGGCCGATCCAGACTTTTTGGCCGCCGTCTTCTTCGCGACGACTTTCTTGGTCGTCTTCTTCTTGGCAGCGGTCTTCTTAGTAGTCTTCTTCTTAGCCGGTCTTCTTACCGTGGTCTTGCCTGCGGTCTTCTTGGCCGGAGTCTTGGTCTTGTCACCCTTAACTTCAGCCGCGGCAACCGTGGCCGCCTCTTTGCGCTCATCAACATCCAGGTAGATGGCGAGATGGCAATACCGCTTGCGGATGCGATAGACCCGACCCATCGAGCGATTCCGAATCCGCTTCGCGGTCGGAGCTTCGTTGACCACGATGTTACTCAGGATCAGATGTTCCGCATCAAGATGCGCCGTGCCCTCGATTGACAGCTTGTTGAACACCGCCGAGGATAGCGTCTTGGCCATCTCATGAGCCGCAATTTTGGGCGTGAATTTCAATATATTCAGAGCCTTTTCGACCGGCAGCCCCTTCACCAGAGCGGCCACGCGCCGCATCTTACGGGCGGGAATGCTCAGGTATCGCGACTGGGCGGTGGGCATATGCTTCGGAGCTACCTTGCCGATACGACGGCCGACCATGTCGTCCGTGATATGCACGCTGGTGTATCCCTGACCGTCGAACACGCCCAGAGTGCGGCCGACGAATTCCTTGCGAATACGGGAATGCCGAGCCCTGGTCCTGATGACTTTCCGACGTTCGGCCTTGTCCTGTTCCTGAATCTTGACCAGGATAGGATCTTTGGGCATACGCTGCTGTTCGGTTTTCTGCGCCATTACTTCTTAACCTTTCAACTGCGTGGTCCGCTCAACCAGTTTGCCGCTGTGTCCACGGAAGGTGCGGGTCGGAGCGAACTCACCCAACTTGTGGCCGACCATGTTTTCAGTGACATAAATCGGGATGAACTTGTTACCGTTGTGCACCGCGAAAGTCCGGCCGATGAAATCGGGCGTAATCGTGGAGCGCCGCGACCAGGTCTTGACGACTTTCTTGTCGTCGGACTGCAGCAGCTTGTCGATTCTCTTCTGTAACGAGGCCTCAACGTACGGGCCCTTCTTCAGCGATCTCGGCATAGAAAAAACTCCTGATTACTTACCTTTTCTGCGCGGTTCCACCAGATGTGCACGCGTCTTGCGCTTGCTCCTGGTCTTGTAGCCCTTAGTCGGCAGACCCCAGGGGCTGCAAGGGTGACGACCGCCGGACGATCGGCCTTCGCCGCCGCCCATCGGGTGATCAACCGGGTTCATGGCGACGCCACGGGTGATCGGCTTCCAGCCGCGCCAACGAGATGCACCGGCTTTGCCCCAAACGACATTCTTGTGAGCTAGATTGCCGACCTGTCCGATGGTCGCATAGCACGTAATCGGTACGGTGCGGACCTCAGTCGACGGCATGCGAAGGGTGGCTTTGTTACCTTCCTTCGCGACCAACTGCGCCATTGCGCCGGCCGAGCGTACCATCTGGGCGCCTTTGCCGGGACGCATTTCAATATTATGGATCATGGTGCCGAGCGGCATGCGCTCAAGCGGCATGGAATTCCCTGTCTTGATTTCAGCCTGGCCGCCCGAATGCAGCACTTCGTTGACACCGATACCCTCGGCGGCGACGATGTAGCGTTTCTCACCGTCGGCATAATGAAGCAGAGCAATACGGGCCGAGCGATTGGGATCGTATTCGATCGACGCCACGCGGGCCGGGATGCCGTGCTTTTCGCGACGGAAATCGATCAGGCGATAATGCCGGCGATGTCCGCCACCGCGATGATAAGCGGTGATGCGACCCTTGTTGTTACGGCCGCCCGATTTGCTCATCGGCTCCAACAGCGACTTCTCCGGAACGGTCGAGGTAATCTCGGCGAAATCCGGGACGGTGCGGAACCGCTGCGACGGGGTCAGGGGGCGAAATCTCTTGATAGCCATACTAATTCACCAACCTTACATGTTCTCGAACATGCCGATGACCTGTTTTTCTTTGAGGCGTACAATCGCCTTCTTCCAGGTCGAGGACTTGCCCTCGTTACGTCCCTGGCGCCTGATCTTGCCGGGCACGATCAAAGTGCGTACTTCATCGACCTTGACGTTGAATACTTTTTCAACGGCTTCTTTGATAGCGTGCTTGTTGGCGCGTTTGTCGACTTCAAAGACGTATTCTGCGAGGGTCTGCTTCAACATCGTGGTCCGTTCGGTCACGATGTGTGACTTGATAATTTGATGATGAGTGAGACTCATACGAACACCTCTCCCACCTTCTCCAGACCAGCCTTGGTAAACACCAGGTAGTCGGCATTCAACAGTTCATAGCCGCTGGCCGTAGCCGCGTGACGCACGGTAACACCAGGGATATTGCGGCAAGACAGATTCAAGCGGTCGTTGCGGCCTTCGTCGAGAATGATGCAGCGACGACCTTCGAGAGCCAGCTTGGACAGCACCGTAACCATCGATTTGGTCTTGACCTCGGCGAACGAGAATTTGTCGATCACCTTGATCTTCTCGGTGCGTGCTTTTTCGGAAAAGACCGATTTCATTGCCAGCCGCTTCATCTGCTTGGGAAACCGCGAGCCGTAATCGCGCGGGTGGGGTCCGAAGACCGTGCCGCCGCCGCGTCTCAGAGGCGTCCGCAAGCTGCCCATACGAGCCCGGCCGGTACCCTTCTGACGATAGGGCTTGACACCGCCGCCGCGAACTTCATGACGGGTCTTGGTCTCGGCGTTGCCCTGACGCTGACGCGCCAGGAAGTTGACGATGTACTGATGAACCACGGCTTCGTTCGGCTCAATGCCGAAAATTGCGGGATTCAACTCAGTCTCGCCGACCGCAACACCTTCCTGATTGTAAATCTTAACTTTCATGGTCATCTTCCGTTACGAGAACGACTGGACTTACGAACCATTACGAGGGACCCCTTATTACCTGGGATAGCACCCCGAATCAGCATCAGGTTCTCTTCTTCGATAATCTTTACGACCGGTAAATTCACAACCGTGACGTTGTTCCGCCCCATCCGACCGGCCATCCGCTGGCCGCGGAATACGCGGGACGGATAAGATGAGGAGCCGATTGAACCCGGAGCGCGCATACGATCGGACTGGCCGTGGGTCTTGCTGCCGCCGCCAAAGTTGTGCAGTTTCATGCCGCCCTGGAAACCCAGGCCGCGCGAAACGCCGGACACGTCGACCCGTTCGCCTTCTTTGAAGACACTGACCTTCAGTTCCGCTCCGACCTCAAGCTGACCTTCGTCGAACTTGATCTCGCGGAGGAACTCGCGGGGCTCCTGGCCGACCTTCGTATACACACCGGACAGCGGCTTGGTGGCGTGTGACCGCACCTTGCGTTTGCCGTCGAGGATGCGGCGCGTCTTCTTGACTTTGCCGAAGGCCACCTGGTAAGCTTCGTAGCCATGCTTTTCGGTCGTCTTCTTGCTCACCACGGAGCAGGGACCGGCCTCAATCACAGTGCACGAGAGCATCTCGCCCGATTCGGCGAATATCCGCGTCATACCTAGTTTTTTTCCGAGAATTTCTTTCATGGCGTCAATCCATCAAGTCTTGATCTCTACATCCACTCCCGCGGGCAAGTCGAGCTTCATGAGGGCATCGACCGTCTGCGGCGTCGAATCATAGATGTCGATCAAACGTTTGTGTACGCGGGTTTCGAACTGCTCGCGTGATTTCTTGTCGACATGGGGCGAACGCAGCACGGTATACACCGTCCGCTTCGTCGGAAGCGGCACCGGTCCGACCAGACGCGCCCCGGTGCGAAGCACCGTGTTGGCGATTTCCTTGGTCGACCGATCCAGTGAATAGTGATCGTAGGCCTTAAGCCGAATTCTTATTTTTTGCACGTCCATCGGAATCTTCCCGGCTGGTTATTCCAAAATTTCCGCGATGACACCTGCGCCAATGGTGCGACCGCCTTCTCGTATCGCAAACCGCAACTCTTTCTCCATCGCGATCGGCGTCAACAACTCCACCGTCATCGTCACGTTGTCGCCCGGCATCACCATCTCGATACCCTCGGGCAGATGCGCCGATCCCGTCACGTCCGTCGTCCGGAAATAAAACTGCGGACGATAGCCCGTGAAGAACGGCGTGTGACGACCACCCTCTTCCTTCTTCAAAACGTACACTTCCGCCTTGAAATTCTTGTGCGGCTTTACCGAGCCCGGAGCCGCTAACACCATCCCGCGTTCCAGATCTTCCTTATCGATACCGCGCAGCAGAAGTCCAACGTTGTCGCCCGCTTCCGCGTCATCCAGTAGTTTCCGGAACATTTCGATACCGGTCACGACTGTCTTGCGCGTGTCACGAATACCCACGATCTCAACTTCAGCGCCCTGCTTAATAATGCCGCGCTCGACACGACCCGTGCCCACAGTCCCACGACCCGTGATCGAAAACACGTCTTCGATCGGCATCAAGAACGGCTTGTCCTTCTCACGTTTCGGCAACGGGATGTAGTTGTCGCAGGCTTCCAGAAGCTCCAGAATGCACTTGAACGCCGGGTCATCAATCGGCTTGTCAGCCGTGCCCGCCGTCAACGCCTGAAGCGCCGAACCACGAATAACCGGTATATCATCACCCGGGAACTTGTACTGGTTCAGCAGATCACGTACTTCGAGCTCCACCAGATCCAACAATTCCGGATCATCAACCATATCAACTTTGTTCATGAACACGATAATGAACGGCACACCTACCTGACGCGCCAACAGAATGTGTTCCCGCGTCTGAGGCATCGGGCCATCCGCCGCCGAAACCACCACGATCGCACCGTCCATCTGGGCGGCGCCCGTGATCATGTTCTTCACATAGTCAGCGTGACCGGGACAGTCGACGTGCGCATAGTGGCGTTTGTCCGTCTCGTACTCGACGTGCGCGGTGGCAATCGTAATACCACGTTCCCGCTCTTCCGGCGCGTTGTCGATCGAATCGAACGTCCGAATTGCGGTCTTGTTCTTCTTCGCCATGCACATCGTGATCGCTGCCGTCAACGTCGTCTTACCATGATCCACGTGACCGATTGTGCCAACGTTCACGTGCGGCTTACTACGATCAAATTTCTCCTTAGCCATACCAGAGGCTCTCCTCGCTTAGACAATCGCACCATCTAACATTTTTTTGGTCACTTCGCTGGGCACCGGATCGTAATGGGAGAATTCCATCGTAAACACGGCACGTCCCTGCGATATATTGCGGAGCGTGTTGGCGTAGCCGAACATTTCGGACAACGGCACACGGACCGCAACTACGGTCATATCATTACGCGGCAGCATGCCGCTGATTCTTCCACGTCGCGAATTCAAATCGCCGACCACTGTACCCAGATAAACTTCAGGCACGACCACTTC
Organism: uncultured candidate division Zixibacteria bacterium; assembly: GCA_963735035.1. Taxonomy (GTDB): domain Bacteria; phylum Zixibacteria; class MSB-5A5; order GN15; family FEB-12; genus JAGGTI01. The sequence goes on along the minus strand of CAVTJJ010000004.1, from coordinate 1,387,238 downwards.
CACACTCATAATCGGTTCGAGCAACACCAGACCGGCTTTCTTTGCACCGGCCTGCAGAGCCATTGACGCGGCTACTTTGAATGCCAACTCACTCGAGTCGACTTCATGATAACTGCCGTCATACAACTCGCAGTGGATTCCGGTCAGAGGGTAGCCGGCCAGGACACCGTTGCCCATGGCATCCCGGGCGCCTTTTTCAACGGCGTGAATATACTCGCGGGGAACGGTTCCGCCAATGGTTTTATTAACAAAAACAAAATGAGTGCCGTCCCGCAGGGGCGAAAGACGCAATTTGACGTGTCCGTACTGGCCTTTTCCGCCCGATTGACGAATAAATCGACCTTCGCACTCGACTTCCTTGGTAATGGCCTCTTTGTAGGCCACCGAAGGCTTGCCTATCCCGGCTTGGACGCCAAATTCCCTAAGGAGGCGGTCAATCAGTATTTCGAGGTGTAATTCGCCCATTCCGGAGATGATGGTCTGGCCGGTTTCTTCGTCGACCTTTACCACGAAAGTCGGGTCTTCTTCGGCCAGGCGCGCCATTCCGTCCGCCAGCTTGTCCTGGTCGGCCTTGGTTTTGGGCTCAATCGCGACCATGACGACCGGTTCTGGAAATTGGGGACGTTCCAGAATGATCGGGTGCTTCAGATCGCAAAGCGTGTCGCCGGTCGTGGTCTTGCGGAATCCGATCACGGCCACAATGTCTCCGGCCGGAGCGGTTTGGATATCTTCGCGCTTGTTCGAATGCATTCTCAATAGCCGGCCGACCCGCTCTTTGATTCCACTGGTGGGATTCAGGAGATACGACCCGGCTTCCACCGCGCCCGAATAGACCCGGAGGTAAGTCAAGCGCCCAACGTGGGGGTCAGTGGCAATCTTGAAAGCCAGCGCTGAGGTAGGTTCTTCGTCCGACGGTTTCCGCTCGATAGTCTTTTCAGGATTCTTGATGTCGTGGCCGATTACCGGGGGCATATCGGTCGGCGCCGGGAGGAAATCGACGATGGCATCCAGCAGCTTCTGAATACCCTTGTTCTTGAACGACGAGCCGCACAGGACCGGGACCATCTTGTTCTGGATCGTGGCCATGCGGACAGCCTGAATAATGTCCGTCGGATTGATCGGCTGGTCGTGGAGGAACTGTTCGAGGAGATGGTCGTCTACATCGGCCACCGCCTCCAAAAGCTTCTCACGGTACTCGTTAGCCAGCTCGATCATGTCGTCCGGAACCGGGAAATCATCGAAGGTAACACCCTTGGTTTCCTCGTGGAAAACGCGGAGGGTCATGGTCACAAGGTCGATAATGCCGCTGAACATGTTGCCTTCACCGGCCGGGACAGCGATTGCGACGCAGTTGGCGCCCAACCGCTCGTTCATCGACTTCAGCGTATTCGCGAACGATGCGCCGGTGCGATCCATCTTGTTGATGTAGGCTATGCGCGGAACGCGATATTTGTCAGCCTGACGCCAGACCGTCTCGGACTGAGGCTCGACACCGCCGACCGCGCAAAACAGCGCCACGGCACCGTCGAGAACCCGAAGCGACCGCTCAACTTCAACGGTGAAGTCGACGTGTCCGGGGGTATCGATGATATTAATAGTATGATTTCGCCAGAACGTGGTCGTGGCAGCGGAAGTGATGGTGATGCCGCGTTCTTTCTCCTGCGCCATCCAGTCCATCGTGGCGGCGCCGTCGTCGACTTCGCCGATTCGATGGGTACGTCCGGTATAGAACAGAATCCGCTCCGTAGTCGTGGTTTTACCCGCGTCTATGTGAGCCATGATTCCGATGTTTCGGACAGTTGTTAAATTCGGACGAGCAGACATGAAAAAACCCTACTGAGTAACCAACCTTAAACAAAAAAAGAATCTCACTCGAAGCCGAGATCCTGGTTACCCGGTCAGCAGGGTTGGGGAACCTTGACGGCAGCTTCTGAGCGTCACCAATTCGTGAGGCTCAAGTCATTACCTCGCAGTCAATCCGACTGTTGCATCAAGCGACCACTCTCAACGCGCAAGAGAGTGACACCTTACCACCTAAAGTGGGCAAAGGCCTTGTTTGCCTCGGCCATTTTGTGGGTGTCTTCTTTCTTCTTAACCGCTCCACCTTCGTTGTTCGCAGCGGCCTGAAATTCAGCCGCCAATTTATCAGACATCGACTTATCGTTTCTGGAACTGGCGTTGGCAATGAGCCAGCGAATAGCCAGGGCAATGCGCCGATCCGACCGGACTTCCACCGGAACCTGGTAAGTGGCGCCGCCGACGCGACGGGACTTCACTTCCAGAGTAGGCTTGACGTTTTCCATCGCCTTGTGGAACACTTCGACACCGGCATGCCCGGACTTCTTTTCGAGCAGTGTCAGCGAATCGTAAAACAGATTCTCAGCCGTCGAGCGCTTGCCGCTTTTCAGCAGGCAGGATACGAATTCGGCGACCAACATATCACGATACTTGTGGTCGGGCTTCAAACGGCGTTTCGGTGGTTTGGATCTTCTTGACATTGAGACTACCTACCCAGCTACTTTTTCGGCCTCTTGGTTCCGTACTTGGAGCGACTCTTGGTACGATCCGCCACGCCGGCGGTATCCATGGTGCCGCGAATGATATGGTAGCGCACACCTGGCAGATCTTTGACGCGGCCGCCTCTGATCAGCACGATGGAGTGCTCTTGCAAATTATGGCCTTCACCCGGGATGTAGGCCGTGACCTCCATCTTGTTGGTCAGGCGTACACGCGCGACTTTGCGAAGAGCCGAATTCGGCTTTTTCGGGGTCGAAGTGTAGACTCTTGTGCAAACGCCTCTCTTCTGAGGACATCTACCCATCGCGGGGGTCTTGGTCTTACCTACTATCCGCTTGCGACCCTTGCGGATAAGTTGATTTACAGTCGGCAATATTTGCTCCTAAGACACATACTCGTACAATAAACCTATAAGAGACTCGCAATTTATCCACAACGCTCGGTTTGTCAAGGCCTTTCGGGAAAAATCACTGTTTTTCCTCAAATATGTCGGCCATTGACTCCTTTGGCCGGGGAGTCGGGGCAGCTACCTCGACCGCAACTTCAGCCTCTTCCTCATCTTCGTGCTGCAGGAATACGCTTCGGTAGCGCTCAATCCCGGTTCCGGCCGGAATCAGGTGACCGATGATAACGTTTTCCTTGAGACCCATCAGGTTGTCGATCTTTCCGGCTACTGCCGCTTCAGTCAACACCTTGGTGGTTTCCTGGAACGACGCCGCAGAGATAAAGCTCTCGGTCGACAACGACGCCCTGGTGATCCCAAGCAACAGCGGTTCGGCCGTAGCCGGCTCGCCGCCTTCGGCGATAATTCGGGCGTTTTCGTCGAGGAACTTCATCTTGTCGACCTTCTCGCCCTCGAGGAAATTGGTATCTCCGGGGTGATCGATCAGAACTTTCTGAAGCATCTGCCGGACGATGATTTCGATGTGCTTGTCGTTGATCTTCACGCCCTGCAGACGATAGACTTCCTGGATTTCGTTCACCAGGTAGGCCTGCACTTCGTACACGCCCATGATCTTAAGAATATCGTGAGGATCGACTGAGCCTTCGCACAGCCGGTCTCCGGCACGCACTTGATCGGCATCATGCACCATCATGTGTTTACCGTGAGGTACCAGATACTCGCGCGAATCGCCCGCCTCGTCCTTCACGATAATCTGCTGCTGACCGCGAACGACCTTGCCAAACTCGACTGCGCCGTCAACTTCAGTGATGACCGCCGGATCGTGCGGCCGCCGGGCTTCGAAGAGCTCGGCCACGCGCGGCAGACCGCCGGTAATATCGCGGGATCGGGCGATCATACGCGGCATCTTCACCAGATGGTCACCCGCCATGACGTCCTGACCGTCCTGCACCTGCAACTGGGCTTCGGTCGGAATACGGTAGCTGGCCACCACACGACCGGCCTGGCCGGTGATCTGGATGGTCGGGAACATGTTCTTGTCGCGCTGTTCGATAATCTTCAACTGGCGCAAACCGGTTTGATCGTCGATCTCCTCGCGAACGGTCAAGTCTTTCTCGATGTCCTTGAACTTGATCTTACCTGAGCGCTCGGCCACGATGGTTCCGGTGTACGGATCACATTCGAAGACGATCTCGCCCACGCTGACTTTCTGCTGATCCTTCATCAACAAATGGGCGCCGTAAGGCAGTTTGAGTCGGGCACGGACGCGTTGATTGTCATCAATAATGTGAGCCTCGCCGGCGCCATCGCGGCTGGTCACCACCGCCGTGTTGTCTTCCCGATCAACCACCTGAACATTCTCAAACCGCAAGGTACCGCTGTACTTCGCTTCCACCTGAGACTGTTCCGCGATACGGGCCGCGGTACCGCCGATGTGGAAGGTACGCAGGGTCAACTGGGTGCCCGGCTCGCCGATCGACTGAGCCGCGATTACGCCGATGGCCTCGCCGATATCCACCATGTTCATGGTGGCGAGGTTTCGACCGTAGCAATTGGCGCACACACCCTGTTTTGCTTCACACGTCAAGACCGAACGAATCTTGACCGTCTCAATGCCGCTATCTTCGATTCTGGAACTGGCGTCTTCCTTAATTTCTTCGCCACCGAGCACGATAACTTCGCTGTTAATCGGATCAACGACGTCTTCGAGGGCCACGCGTCCGAGAATACGGTCGCGCAGGGACTCGATAATTTCTTCGCCTTCTTTAAGGGCGGCGACGTCCAGCCCGAGAATGGTGCCGCAATCCGGCTCCTTGACGATTACGTCCTGAGCCACATCGACCAACCGGCGGGTCAAATAACCGGCGTCGGCGGTTTTCAGAGCCGTATCCGCCAGACCTTTGCGCGCGCCGTGAGTCGAAATAAAGTATTCCTGTACCGACAGACCTTCGCGGAAGTTCGAGGTCACCGGGGTTTCGATAATTTCGCCAACGCCACCGGTGATCTTCTTCTGCGGCTTGGCCATCAAACCGCGCATACCGGCCAACTGACGAATCTGTTCTTTGGAACCTCGGGCGCCGGAATCGGCCATCATGTAGATCGGGTTGAAGCCCTGATCCTGTGCCGCCAGATTCTCGAACATTTCTTCGGCTACACGCGACGTAGTCTGCGTCCAGGTATCAATCACCTGGTTGTAGCGCTCGCTGTTGGTGATAATACCACGCTCGTACTGCTTCTGAATCTTGGCCACCTGCTTGTTGGCGGTCTCCAGAAGTGCGGCCTTTTCTTCCGGAACGACGAGGTCGTCAATCGACACCGTCACACCGGCCAGGGTGGCGTATTCAAAACCGAGGAACTTGAGACGATCGAGGAATTGGATGGTCTCGACATGGCCACAGAAACAGAAGGTCTGGTGCACCAGTTCCTCGAGCTGCGCTCTCTTGGCAACCTTGTTGAAGAAACGCAGCTTGGCCGGAAGGCAGTTGTTGAATATGACCCGGCCCGGCGTGGTCTCAATCAATTGGTTCTCGAAACGAACTTTGATCATCGAGTGCAGAGATACATAGTGATTGTCAAGCGCCGCCAACACCTCATCGGGGCCGTGGAATATCATCCCCTCACCCTTGTCGCCCGGACGGGACTTGGTGAGATAGTAGCAGCCCAACACCATGTCCTGAGATGGAATGGCAATCGGACGGCCGGACGACGGCACCAACACATTGTTAGTAGACAACATCAGGATGCGGGCTTCGAGCTGAGCCTCGAACGACAACGGCACATGTACCGCCATCTGGTCACCGTCAAAGTCAGCGTTGAAGGCCGCACAGACGAGCGGATGCAGACGGATCGCCTTGCCCTCTACCAACACCGGGTAGAAAGCCTGGATACCGAGACGGTGCAAAGTCGGGGCGCGGTTGAGCAACACCGGATGATCTTCGATGATCTCTTCCAGAATGTCCCAGACTTCCGGACGCTCACGCTCCACGAGTTTCTTGGCCGATTTGACGGTCTGAACGTAGCCCTTCTCTTCCAGCTTCATAATGATGAACGGCTTGAACAATTCGAGGGCCATGTTCTTCGGCAGACCACATTGATGCAGTTTCAGTTCCGGACCGACTACGATCACCGAGCGGCCGGAGTAATCGACGCGTTTACCGAGCAGGTTCTGACGGAACCGCCCCTGCTTCCCTTTCAACAGGTCGGACAGCGATTTCAGCGGGCGCTTGGAATCGCCGCGCACTGAGTGGGTACGACGGCCATTGTCGAACAGGGCGTCGACGGCTTCCTGAAGCATTCTCTTTTCGTTGCGAAGAATGACTTCCGGAGCCTGAATATCGATAAGCTTCTTGAGTCGATTGTTGCGGTTGATAACGCGCCGGTACAGATCATTAAGATCGGAGGTCGCAAAGCGGCCGCCCTCTAGCGGCACCAACGGACGCAAATCCGGCGGAATAACCGGAATGACCTTCATGATCATCCACTCGGGGCGGTTCTGCGAGTGACGGAACGACTCGAAAATGCGCAGTCGTTTCAGGGTGTCCTTCTTCCGCTGGACCGAGGTCTCGACCTTGATCTGGGCGCGAAGAGTCGCTACCATTTCGTCGATGTCGATTTCCTTCAGCAATTCAAAGATGGCTTCAGCGCCCATGCGGGCGTCAAACTGCTTCCCGGCCTCTTCCAGTTCGGAAAATTCCTCTTCTGACAGGACATTGCCCCGTTCGTAGGAGGAGTTGCCCGGATCGATCATGACGTAGTTCTCATAATAGAGAATGCGTTCGAGTTCCCGGATGGACAGATCGAGCATATTGCCGATGCGTGACGGCAGCGACTTGAAGTACCAGATGTGCGAGACCGGCACGGCCAGTTCGATATGGCCCATGCGTTCCCGGCGCACCTTGGACTGAGTCACTTCGACACCGCAACGGTCGCAGACGATACCGCGGAAACGAATCCGTTTGTACTTGCCGCAGTTGCACTCCCAATCCTTGACCGGGCCGAAAATGCGCTCGCAGAACAAGCCGTCCCGCTCCGGTTTGAACGACCGGTAGTTGATGGTTTCGGGCTTGGTCACTTCACCGTACGACCAAGACAGAATGACCTCCGGTGAGGCTATCTGAATCTGTACGGCGGCGAAATCCGACGGTTTTTTCTGCGGTCCACGAGTCTGACTGCTGAAATCAACCACTGTTGACTCCTTTATCTTTCCAGTTCCCTGGAACGGCTCTTCTACCTAAGGGTACTGCGCTTACTTTTCGACCAGGGTGACATCCAGACCGAGTGCCTGAAGTTCCTTGATCAACACGTTAAAGGCCTCCGGATAACCGGGTTCGGGCGGGTTCTCGCCCTTGACGATCGCCTCATACACACGGCTGCGTCCAGTCACGTCGTCCGACTTGACCGTCAGCATTTCCTGCAGCGTGTAGGCGGCGCCGTAGGCTTCGAGCGCCCAGACTTCCATTTCTCCGAAACGCTGGCCGCCAAACTGTGCCTTGCCGCCCAACGGCTGCTGGGTAACCAGCGAGTACGGGCCGATGGAACGGGCGTGGATCTTGTCGTCCACCAGGTGCGACAGTTTGAGCATATAGATGTTGCCGACCGTGATGTCATTATCAAACGATTCACCGGAACGACCGTCGAACAGCTTCAACTTGCCGTTGGTCGGCAGTCCGGCTTCGGTCAGCTTGGCCTTGATGTCAACAATCGAGGCGCCGTCGAACACCGGGGTGGCGATGCGCTGTCCCAGTCTTGTGGCGGCCCAGCCGAGGTGGGTTTCGAGAATCTGGCCGATGTTCATACGAGACGGCACCCCCAGCGGATTGAGGATGATGTCAATCGGCGTGCCGTCAGCCATGTAAGGCATGTCCTCGATCGGCACGATCTTGGACACCACCCCTTTGTTACCGTGACGTCCGGCCATTTTGTCACCGACGGCGATCTTGCGGCGAATCGCGATAGTCACCTTGACCAACTGCTTGACGCCCGGAGGAAGCTCGGCACCGCGGACGATCTTGTCGATCTCGATGTCGCGTTCTTCCTGCTTGGACTTGATCAACTCGGCCGCCTCGGCCATGATCTTCTCGACCTGCTTGTTGATCGTGTCATCGCCGCAGAATCCTTCCGGCGCGACGGCGTTGTCCATATCGATTTCGGTATAGAAATCGGCTTTGAACTTGTGGCCTGAGCGGACCAGGACCGAATTGTCCGCCTGCGAGCGGATCGTACGCGAAGACTGCCCGTCGAGCAACTCACCCAGGCGCTGATTGCGCAGCGTGGTGATCTCGGACAGAATCTTGCTGTACTTCTTATCGATGATGGCCCGAAGCCGCTTTTCGTCTTTCTTGGCTTCTTCGGTCCGTTCCTTACGGCTGAAAACGCGGGTCTTGATGATGACCCCCTTCATTCCAGGCGGCGCTTTCAAAGAGGCGTCGCGCACATCGCCGGCTTTCTCCCCGAAGATGGCTCGCAAGAGGCGTTCCTCAGGCGAAAGTTCGGTCTCGCCTTTGGGGGTCACCTTGCCGACCAGAATGTCACCCGCCTCGACCACGGCACCTTCGCGGATAATGCCGCGCTCGTCGAGATTCAACAGGGCCTCTTCCGACACGTTCGGAATTTCGCGAGTGACTTCTTCCGCACCGCGCTTGGTATCGCGGACCTGTAATTCGAATTCCTCGATATGAATCGAGGTGAAAATGTCCTCATGAACGAGACGCTCGGAAAGTATAATAGCGTCTTCGTAGTTGTAACCGCGCCAGGGCATGAAGGCCACCAGCGTATTGTTGCCCAGGGCCAGCTCGCCGCGTTCAACCGCGGGGCCGTCGGCAATAACATCGCCCTCTTCGACCAACTCACCCACCCGGATAACCGGAATGTAATTGACGCAGGTGTCCTGGTTGGAGCGGCGGTACTTGGTCAGTACGTACTCATCGTCCTCGATATAGCCGAGCGATCCGGGACGCGCGCGAACTTTGGGCTTAATAATGACGCGCTCGGCGTCGGCGTAGATCACAAGTCCGGGCCGTTTGGCACGAACCACTACACCGGCATCGAGGGCCACTTTGCGTTCCATACCGGTTCCTACCACCGGCGCTTCCGTCCGGAGGAGCGGCACTGCCTGACGCTGCATGTTGGAACCCATAAGGGCGCGGTTGGCGTCGTCGTGCTCAAGGAACGGAATCAAAGACGCCGCCACCGATACGATCTGCCGCGGCGAAACGTCCATGTAGTCGACTTCCTCGGCCGTTACCAGAGGATAATCGCTACGACGGCGGGCAACGACATTCGAGTTGACGAATCGCCCCTTCTCGTCCAGCGGCTCGTTGGCCTGGGCGATCAGGTACCGATCATCGGCATCAGCCGACAAGTAAACGATTTCCTTGGTTACATGACCCTTGACCACTTTGCGATACGGGGTCTCGAGGAAGCCGTATTTATTTATGCGGGCGAAGGTCGCCATCGAGGTAATCAAGCCGATGTTCGGACCTTCCGGGGTCTCAATCGGACACATCCGGCCGTAATGGGTGTGGTGAACGTCGCGGACTTCAAAACCGGCGCGCTCTCTGGTCAAACCGCCGGGGCCCAGAGCCGACAGACGACGCTTGTTGGTCAGTTCCGACAACGGGTTGGTCTGATCCATGAACTGCGAGAGCTGGGATGATCCGAAGAAACTCTCAACCACCGATGACACCGTGCGGGCATTGACGAGCAATTGCGGCGTGACGTTTTCCTGATCCTTCAAGGAAAGACGTTCGCGGATGGTACGAGCCACGCGCGACAGACCGACCGAGAACAGGTTGGCCATTAGTTCACCGACCGTGCGGGCGCGACGATTGCCCAGGTGATCGATATCGTCGGTGAAGCCTTCGTCGTTGGTCAGGCCGATCAAATATTTTGTAATCGCCACGAAATCTTTGTTATCGAACACCGTGTGTTCGAGCGGGATGTCGAGTCTGAGACGGGAGTTGATCATGTACCGTCCGACTTCGCCCAGATCGTAGCGCTTGTTGCTGAAGAACAGCTTTTCAAGCAGCGACTCGGCCATTTCCATCGTCGGCGGCTCACCCGGCCGCATCAGAGCGTACATCTTCAGCAGCGCTTCTTCGCGCGACTTGGTCGGATCCTTGACCAACGTATTGAGGACGACGTAGACCGTGCGCTTTTCGTCTTTCGGAATGACCTTGATGCTCTTCTTGCCGGCGTCGCGGATAGCCTCGATGACTTCATCGTTCAGCTCGGTGCCTACGGCGTAGAGAACTTCACCGGTTTCCTTATTGATGATGGTCTCGGCCAGGAACGCCGCAATCGGGGCTTCCTTCTTGCGCGTCGAGAGGCTCATGTCCTGGACATCGTGATACAGATTGACCAGGTCCTCGTCGGTGGAATAGCCGATGGCGCGCATGATAGTGGTCGCCGGAAGCTTGCGCTTCGAGTCGATATAGACCCACATGATGTCGTTAATGTCGAGCGAGAACTCGACCCAGCTACCGCGGTACGGAATCACACGCCCGGAATAGAGTTTCTTGCCGTTCGGGTGGACGGTTTCATCGAAGAATACACCCGGGCTGCGATGGAGCTGGCTGACAATAACGCGTTCGGCGCCGTTAATAATGAACGTGCCCCATTCGGTAATCAGAGGGAGTTCGCCGAGGTAAACATCCTGTTCGATGATGTCCTTGACTTCCTTCTGTTCACCTTCGCCCTGACGCGAAATCAGCCGCATGGTAACTTTCAGCGGGGCCGCAAACGTCATGTTGCGCTCGCGACATTCCTCGATCGAATAACGCCGAGGTCCGAGATAGTAATTGACGTACTCGAGCGAGAAGTTCTCGTGTACGTCCGTCACCGGGAAGATTTCCTTGAAGATTTTATGCAGGCCGGTGGTTTGCCGCTTATCGAGCGGGACGTTGGTCTGGAGGAAATCATTGTACGACTCCAACTGCACGTCCAGCAGATTGGGCATTTCGCAGGCATCCGGGATTTTCGCGTAATTGATACGGGGCGTCAGTGATTGAGCCAAAACTCTACCCTCCTACCGTAACGAAAAAAACCTCGTCGCGGGCATAATTCGACGACAAGGATTAATAGTTGAAAACGACAGACAAAAGGACACTGGTGATCCTGCTAAGTGTTTCATTATTCTCCCGGTGCCCAGCGGGCACACACAGGGAGCTGCTAACGCAGACCACTCACCAATAAAAGCAGTATCCGGAGGCGTTGCACACGCCTCCGAGACCGCAAGTACATAACCAGCCAGTATAAGAAAGGTTTCCGGCCGGTGAAAAGTCAACTAACTACTTCAGCTCGACTTTGGCGCCAACTTCTTCCAGCTTGGCCTTGGCAGCCTCGGCATCAGCCTTGGCAGCGTTTTCCAAAATAGCAGCCGGAGCGCTTTCGACCAGGTCCTTGGCTTCTTTGAGCCCAAGGTTGGTCAGTTCACGGACCACCTTGATGACCTGAATCTTCTTGTCGCCGGCGCTGTTGAGCATGACCTTGAACTCGGTCTTTTCAGCCGCGGCCGGACCAGCAGCAGCCGCCGGGCCAGCATAACTCACTGGCGCCGCAGCGGTTACGCCAAACTTTTCCTGAATAGCTTTCGAAAGATCGGCCAACTCCATAGCGGTCAGGCCGGAGATCTTTTCTACGATTTCATTGATTGCTTCGGTAGCCACAGTACTAACCTCTTAACATCAAATATTGTTTCTTGTCTTTGCTACTTCTTCTATCAGGAGCGGCCGATTCCCCAGACGGCAAGGCTCGCCGCCTAGAAGCTTGGGGTGGTCCGACCCTATAAAAGCCTTAATTACAACGCCACACCGGCCCTGATAAATCAGGCCGCTTCGCCCTTTCGTTTTTCCGCCAGGGCGTCGATTGAACCAATCAACGGCCGGAAGAATCCTTCCAAAGAACCCACCAGGCTGGTGAGCGGCGACTCGACGGCGGCCACCACCTGCGACAACAGGACGGTTCTCGGCGGCAGTTCGGCCAGCATCTTGATTTCATCCGCGTGATGAATCTGACCTTCGACCACGAATACTTTGAAGCGCGGCTTCTCTTTCTCTTTGTAAGAGTCGTAGAGAATCTTGGCCGCTACCGACGGGTCATCGGCGGCAAACGCCACCGCGGTCGGACCCTTGAAATAGTCATCCAGCCCGGTCTGGCCGGCTTCGTGAGCCGCCTTCGAGAGCAGGGTATTCTTCGCCACTACGAACTTCACTTTGTTGATGCGGAGATTCTTCCGCAACTTGGTCATGTCCGGGACATTCAAACCCTGGTAGTCGGTGACGAAATACGCGCCGGCGTTTTCGAACAACGCTTTGATCTCGGCGACTTGATCGAGTTTTTCTTGTCTAAGCATCTTTACCGACTCCTCTTTATCGCTTCAGATCCGCCAGAAGTACGGCGTGATCGAGCTTGATCCCAGGGCCCATGGTGGAGCTGATGGACGCCGCCAGCACGTACGAGCCTTTGGCCGCCGCCGGTTTGGCGCGCATCAACGCATCCAGAAAAGCCTGAGCATTCTCGACTATCTTTTGTTCGTCGAAGGACAACTTGCCGACCGCTACCGCCACGTTGGACTGACGATCGACACGGAACTCGATACGGCCGCCCTTGACTTCGCGGACCGTGCGAGTGATATCCATGGTGACGGTGCCGGTTTTCGGGTTCGGCATCAACCCGCGCGGGCCAAGGACTTTACCCAGCTTACCGCACACTTTCATCATGTCCGGGGTGGCAATGGCGATATCAAAATCGGTCCAGCCGCCCTGGATTTTTTCAGCCAGATCGTCGGCGCCGACAAATTCGGCCCCGGCTTCTTTGGCTTCGGTGGCCTTGTCGCCCTGAGCGAACACCGCCACGCGAACGGTCTTCCCGCTGCCGTGCGGCAATGACACCGTCGCGCGGACCATCTGGTCGGCCTGCTTGGGATCGACACCCAAACGAACCGCTATCTCCACCGACTCGTCGAACTTCGCGGGAGTTCCGGATTTCAGAATCTTGACCGCATCCGGCAACATGTACCGTTTCTTGCGGTCGACTTTCTCGCGCAGGGCGCGATATCTCTTGGAATGTTTCATTGTGCTTATTCTCCCTCCCGGTCACCTGAGGCAACCGAGGTACAAACGAATATCACATTATTCTTAGTTTGTTATTTTCGTCTTGCTTAGCCTTGAATCTCAATACCCATCGAACGGGCGGTACCTTCCACCATCTTGATCGCGGTTTCCAGCGAGGCGGCGTTCAGATCGGCCATCTTCTGTTCGGCGATATCGCGCACCTGCTTGGAGGTCACTGCGCCGACTTTGTCTTTGTTCGGGACGCCGGACCCTTTTTTGATCTTGGCCGCCATCCGGAGAAGCGTCGAGGCCGGCGGCGTCTTCGTAATGAATGTAAACGATTTGTCTTCGAAGACGGTAATGATGACCGGCGTCAGTACGCCTTGGCCCGACTGGGTCTGGGCGTTGAACGCCTTGCAGAACTCCATGATATTGATACCGCGCTGACCCAGGGCGGGACCCACCGGCGGCGCCGGATTGGCCTGACCGGCCGGAATCTGTAACTTCACGTACGCTGCTATCTTCTTTGCCACGACTCTTTATCTTTCCGTTTGCGTCCTATTTTGCAACTTAAGCCTTGGCCTTGATCAACTCCACCTGGAGGAAATCCAACTCGACCGGGGTCGGGCGGCCAAATATTGACACCATAACTTTCAATTTCCTGCGCTCAAGATTCACTTCGCTCACCGTGCCGGAGAAATCGGCAAACGGCCCATCGTTCACTTTCACCGGATCGCCGGCCTGGAACGGAATCTCGCTGGCCTCTTCTTCACGGCTGCTGTCGATCTGTCCCGAAATGCGTCTGACTTCGTCTTCCTTCAGAGGCGTCGGGCGACCGCCGGCTCCAACAAAATTTGTGATGCCCGAAGTCTGGATCACCAGGTTCTGCGTCACCTTGTCGAGATCCATCTCAACGAGAATATACGACGGCAGGAATTTTTTGGTCGAGGTCGACCGCTTACCTTGCCGCATCTCGGTGACCTGCTCGGTCGGAACCAGAATCTGGCCGAATTTGTCGGTCAAACCGGCGTTTTCAATCGCCGATTCGAGATACTTCTTGGCCTTCTGTTCGTGACCGGCATAGGTATGTACAACATACCATTTCAGAGCCATTTATCCCCCAACTCCGCCGCCAAAGATGGCATGGATACCGTATGTGAGAATTCGGTCCACAATACCGATGAAGATGGCCACCACGAAGGAGACCACACACGTCACGACCGTGGAACCGATCAACTCATCCTTGGTCGGCCAGGTCATCTTGCGAAGCTCGGCCGAGGTTTCTTTGAGGTATCTTTGTAGTTTTTCCATATCAGTTATCCAACCAGTCTATTGGCAGGCCAGGAGGGATTCGAACCCCCAGCATCCGGTTTTGGAGACCGGCGCTCTAACCGTTGGAGCTACTGGCCTGTAGTCCAAAGCTACCTGGTCTCCTTGTGCAGCGTATGTTTGTTGCAGAACGGGCAATACTTCTTGTGCTCCACCCGTTCCGGATGCAGCCGCTTATTTTTCATCGTGTCGTAATTGCGCTGCTTGCAGTCGTTGCACGCCAGAGTAATTCTATCTCTCACTTATCCAACCTTCACTTTCCGAAGGATTCCGTACTATTCCAAAATTTCCGCGATGACACCTGCGCCAATGGTGCGACCGCCTTCTCGTATCGCAAACCGCAACTCTTTCTCCATCGCGATCGGCGTCAACAACTCCACCGTCATCGTCACGTTGTCGCCCGGCATCACCATCTCGATACCCTCGGGCAGATGCGCCGATCCCGTCACGTCCGTCGTCCGGAAATAAAACTGCGGACGATAGCCCGTGAAGAACGGCGTGTGACGTCCACCCTCTTCCTTCTTCAAAACGTACACTTCCGCCTTGAAATTCTTGTGCGGCTTCACCGAACCCGGAGCCGCGAGCACCATCCCGCGTTCCAGGTCTTCCTTATCGATACCGCGCAGCAGAAGCCCGACATTGTCGCCCGCTTCCGCGTCGTCCAGTAGTTTCCGGAACATTTCGATACCGGTCACCACCGTCTTGCGCGTGTCACGAATACCCACGATCTCAACTTCAGCGCCCTGCTTGATGATGCCGCGCTCCACACGACCCGTGCCTACGGTTCCACGACCCGTAATCGAAAACACGTCTTCGATCGGCATCAGGAACGGCTTGTCCTTCTCACGTTTCGGCAGCGGGATGTAATTGTCGCAGGCTTCCAGAAGCTCCAGAATGCACTTGAACGCCGGGTCATCAATCGGCTTGTCCGCCGTGCCCGCCGTCAACGCCTGAAGCGCCGAACCACGGATAACCGGTATATCATCACCCGGGAACTTGTACTGGTTCAGCAGGTCTCTTACTTCGAGCTCCACCAGATCCAACAATTCCGGATCATCAACCATATCAACTTTGTTCATGAACACGATGATGAACGGCACACCCACCTGACGCGCCAAAAGAATGTGCTCCCGCGTCTGAGGCATCGGGCCGTCTGCCGCCGACACCACCACGATCGCACCGTCCATCTGGGCGGCGCCCGTGATCATGTTCTTCACATAGTCGGCGTGACCGGGACAGTCAACGTGCGCATAGTGGCGCTTGTCCGTCTCGTACTCGACGTGCGCGGTGGCGATCGTAATACCGCGTTCCCGCTCTTCCGGCGCGTTGTCGATCGAATCGAACGTCCGGATCGCGGTCTTGTTCTTCTTCGCCATGCACATCGTGATCGCCGCCGTCAACGTCGTCTTACCATGATCCACGTGACCGATTGTGCCAACGTTCACGTGCGGCTTTGTACGATCAAATTTCTCCTTAGCCATACCAGAGGCTCTCCTTTATCACACCGACATTTCTTATCCACACAAAAGCCCAGAACCAGGATCGAACTGGTGACCTCATCCTTACCAAGGATGTGCTCTACCAACTGAGCTATCTGGGCTGCTCAAAAAGTCTGCATTCTTGGTGCGACCCAATAAAACCCATACAGACAGGCGTACCCGTCCGGCGGGGAACCCCAAATATAGAGACGTGGATTCGGCTGTCAAGGCCTTTTTAGGGTTGAATTGAGCTTTCTAAGGGTTTGCCCGAACGGAAGTTAGGCGGGGTGTTTGGGGTGGTTTGGGGCCTAGTTTAGTAGGGGCGGTTCCCCAGCCGGGGCGGGCGAACCCGCCATTGCACAACGTTTTGCGGAATAAATTCGGTCTTCTCTTGACAACGATCAACTACAGGAAGTATCCTAAACCTATGCGTTCTAAGAACTCGGGGTCTGATCGCCCGTTCCCCAAACTGGGCCAAATTCTGGCTGGTGTAGCATTAGCGATAGCTCTGGGGCTATGCGCTTGCTCACATGATGGCATTCCAAGCGATGTGCAAGCCGTTTGGGACGCCTATGTTACAGCAGCTAAGTCGGGCGACGAGGCGGCTGCCAGGGCACTGTGGACGGCCGAATCTGCGCCGTTTCTCGAGCTTCTGGCGAAAGACTCGCTTTCGCTCAAGAGCACGACTTGCCGCCTGATCAAGGCCAACCAGTTTCAAGAGTACACAAGGCTGCAGGTCTTAGTTGAATCACGCGGCGTGCAGGAGGCTCGTTTCTACTACCTGGTCAAGCAGCATGACAAGTATCTCTTCCAATATCCGTTTCTCCTGTTTGCTTCCGACTGGCCGATCCTCAAGTCCGCCCATTTCACGTTTCACGTCTCACCAGCCGTGGACGATTTGTTCGCCGTTGAAGGCAGCCAAAATGCTCTCTTGGATACGCTGCCTTACGAGCAATTTATGGCGCATCTGCTACGACTGACCGACCTCGACTTGACGCAGCCGATCGATTACTACCTCTGCCCCGACACCGGGGTCGTGAGCCTTCTCTCGGGTAGCAAGAACGCGTTTCGAAGCCAAATCGGATCATGTGTTATCACGACACGATCCAATGATTTTTCCGAAGTAGCCTACACGATTTTGTTGAAACAATCCGACCCGATTGAATTCCTCCGGCTGGGTTTGTGCGGGTACGGCGAGACGAATCGTATACTGCTGGAAGGAACCACGCGAGCGACCTTGAGCTTATATGCCAATTACTCGAAGTACCTGTCCCGCCTGACACCTGACACGCTCGATCTTCTCTTGAATCTGGACAAGAGCGATTCTCCCCTGCGTTATAGTCTTGGCCGGATGGAACAGACCACAGCCGCTGCGTTGGTAAGTGACATGATCCGATGCGATTCCGCGAATCGATTTGCCACTCTATACAAGGGGTCCCACACGGCGGACGATTTCCGCCGCCTATTTGTTAACTTGTACGGCGAACCGCCGTTCGCGGTCCTCAGCAGGGTGAATCAGCAATCCACCGAGTACATTGCTAAGATGGCGCCCACCGTACAAAGCCCTGGTAAAGCGGGTACGCATTGACCGGCCACCGATCAAATGGCCTCGGGCGTGAACTACTAATGGCGGCGGTCGTGCTCGCGACGTTGGTTGCAGCTTTACACCTGAGCTGTTCTGGTCAAGGTGGAACCCAACGTCAATTCACAGCCGGCGGTCGCACTTACCACTACCGGGTGCTTGAGCAGCAGATCAAGGACCTTGACACCGACGTCCTGAACGTCACTCAGATTGCAACCGAACACTGCGATCTGACAATTAGTAATGAGCTCGATTCATCACAGTCAAAGGTGGTTCAGTGGGCTGAGGACGGCTACGAACGTACGTCCAAAGACTTCGGATTTGAAATGACCAGGTATCGGCCCATCATATACTATCTAAATCACTACCAGTACCAGTCGTTTGTCAAAGGCAACAGCGGTGGCATAATGGTAGGTCCCAGCCTGCGCTATCCAAATCACATCTTCATCGACGCAGGGCGTTTTTCGCCGGATTCGGCGGCCTCTTCTGTGGTATTCACGCACGAGTTGTGTCACCTTATCCTTTGGCTGGTGAGCGGAGAAATCGACCCGCGCACCGACGAGAAGCTGAGTACTCATTTGAAGTCCCTATATATTTTTTGCGAGGCTATTGCGGAGGAGGAAGAACTTACTCGGGATCCCCTGTCGCTGGATCTCCAGAAGTCCTTTCCCGACGGGAAATACATCGCGTTGGATCAAATGGATACAGTCACAGCCAACGTCTTATCGTTCGGCGGCATAGAAGAATGTCGGGCGCTCGTGCAGCTTGTGAAGTCATCCGGACGACCGGACGCTCTGACTAACATATGTGCATTGCTCGGCAAGATGACTGTCGAGGAGGCTATCGAAAAGGAAACTGGGTGGACTTCCGCTGAGCTACAACAGAAGTGGTTCGCTTATATGGACGATTTGCGATCACAGCAAGACTGATTGGCGGGTTCGAAGCGGACCCCCCCTAACTAGACTTCACTATTCTAAGATATGGAGCGGGAGACGAGGCTCGAACTCGCGACCAACAGCTTGGAAGGCTGTGACTCTACCAACTGAGTTACTCCCGCTTGTCAGACAGTGTCGGGTTGCTCGACGCTCGCTACGCTCACGTCTCGTGAACCCGACCTACTAGTGTCGAAACCCCGCCACGGCGGGCAGGCGTCCGAAGCGGCCTGGTTTCGACCTACAAGTCTACAAGATTACCGCTACAACGCGTGACGGGCAAGCGGTTTTTGGGTAAACATGTTCACCCCTGGGTGCTCCGGCTTAACCGGGGCAAGACGTTTGTTTTGTCAGTCGGCAGATGCGGACATCTGCCGGGCACGTGAACAGAATGGGTCTCACTGTCGGCGTCAGGTCACACCGCCTCGCCCGAGGCGAGTCGGCAGGACCTGACGCAACCGAGTTTGAGGCGATCAAACAACATTCCCCCCACCCGACAAGCGGGTGGGCCACCCTGATGTTCGAGGAAATTGTACGAGTCGGCAGATGTGGATCCGCCGTGGCGGACCGGGCACGTGATTGACTCGACATTCCCCCTATGCGTAGGGGGAGACGCCCCAGTGGAGTTTCGTGCGGAGAAGTTTGTAAAACGAATTCTCGGGGAATATAATGAAGCGGGCCGTGAAATCCGCCTTCTGGACCAGCACCCGCTCGGATTCGTTGACCTGTATTTCTACCTGTCCGTCGAGCGTCAACTGCGCCTGGCGGCCTTCGGTACCTATCGAGAGTTCGAGTTTGTCGCGACCGTTGATAATCATCGGGCGGGTCGTCAGCGAGAAGGCCGCAATCGGCGACGCTATCATGGCATCCATGTCGGGACAAACAATCGGTCCGCCCACCGCCAGATTGTAAGCAGTCGAGCCGGTCGGGGTGGCGATGATCAAACCGTCCGCCATGTAAGTTACGACGGCTTCGTCGTTGATCTTGAGATTGATCTTCAAAACACGCGTGGTGCCACCGTGATCGAGGACAATCTCATTCAATGCGTAAGGCATCGGCAGCGGAGGCCGTCCCTCTATAGTAGCCTTCAGCAGAATCCGCTCTTCGATTTTGTATTGGCCGGCAACAATAGCATTAAGGGCCGGGACCAGTTCACGCGGCGTCTGTTGAGTGAGAAAACCCAGCGAACCCAGATTTATACCGAGTATGGGCGTACTGTGAGGCCCTACGGCCCGAGCCGCCGACAGCAGGGTGCCGTCACCGCCCATCGAAACCAGCACCTCTACCCTCTCGGCCAGCAAGTCTATCAGTACGGATTCCCCATGCTGGGGGACAATCTCGCGAAGGTTATCGGCCAGAAGCAGATCGTGACCGTTGTCGTGCGCCCATTGGACAAACGCGCTGATTGCGTCCACGGCACCCGGACGGTGAAGATTTGCCATCAAGCCGAACCGCATCGCGGGGATTACTCCTTGTCGGTGCCGGTCATGCTGACCCGACTATTTTCAATCTCGGTCTTAGTCTCGCCGTTGCGACGGAGAACAAAACTCTTCACGATTCCATCTGCCGGTTTCTCGGGCAGAGATCGAAGCTGCTCTATGGCGGATGCGATACTGTCAGCTTCTAGCGCGATTTCTTTAAGCAGCTCTTTGCGCGTACCGTGAGTGATGAACCGGTCGGGCAGACCGATCACACCGAATTTGCCTTCATAGTGTCTGGACAAGAGATACTCGGCGATAGCCTGTCCGAAGCCACCGCGTATCGTTCCCTCTTCGGCGGTCAATACAAGGCGAGCCTCGCGCAAAACTCGTCCGAGCGTGATTTCGTCGAGCGGCTTCACAAATCGGGCGTTGATGACCGCCACGTGCATGCCCTTGGCTTTGAGCGTCTCGGCCGCCTTCAGGGCTTCGGCAACCATCGTTCCGACCGCCAGTACAACTATTTCGCCCGGCTCGGTCAGCCACTCCCAGGTACCCCATTCGATTGATTGCACAGGTTTGGTCATGGGTGAAGATACTGTGTCTCTCGGATAACGGATGGCTACCACGCCATTCACGGGATGATCGGAAGAGTAGTGCATCATCGCACGGAGTTCGTTGCCGTCTTTCGGGCGCAGCCACACGTGAGATTCGGCACGGACGACAGAATAGGCCAGGTCGAAACACGCCATGATGAGTGGGCCCGTCGTTGCCGACCAGACCGGCCCGATCCAGGCACATCACAACCGGCAGGTTCTGAAGCGCGATATCGTGAATGATCTGATCGTAGGCTCGTTGCAGGAAGGTCGAATAGATCGCCAGAATACGGTTGATGCCCTCGGCGGCCAGTCCCGCCGCAAACGTCCCGGCATGTCCTTCGGCGATGCCGACATCAAAAAACCGATCGGGATACTTCTCCGCGAATTCACCAGACCGGTTCCGGGCACATGGCCGCGGTGATGGCGATCACCCGGTCGTTCTTTTCGGCCAACTCGACCATGGTGTGGCCGAAAACATTCGGTGTAGGCTGGCAGGCCGCGCAGTCCCTTTGGAGTCGCTTCCCGGTGGTCTTGTCGAACTTGCCGACGCCGTGATATCTCAACGCGTCGTCCTCGGCCGGGCATACCCTTTCCCTTTCACGGTGGCCACGTGAAGCATGATCGGGCCCGTGATAACTGCTGATCTCTTGAGCGTCTTGATCAAGAGCGGACAGGTCGTGGCCATCGATCGGTCCGAAATATCTGAAAGCCGAGTTTCTCGAACAGCATCCCCGGCACGAGAAAGCCCTTGATCGAGTTTTCGATCCGGTGGATCGTCTCGCGGATACATCGCGGCGTTTGAACCGTCCGGTCAGCTCCCAGATTTCGTTGCGAAGTTTGTTGAATTTTTCGTCGGCCATGATGCTGGTCAGATACTTCGAGATGGCGCCGACATTTTTCGAAATCGACCAGGTGTTGTCGTTCAGAATAACGAGCAAGTCCTTCTTGAGCGAACCGGCGTTGTTCAGACCCTCGAAAGCCAGCCCGCCGGTCATGGCGCCGTCGCCGATGACAGCGACCACCTTGTGCTTCTCCCCTCTCAGATCGCGGGCCACGGCAAAGCCAAGAGCGGCGGAAATCGAAGTCGATGCGTGACCCGCGCCAAAGACGTCGTACTCCGATTCGTCGCGGCGCAGGAAACCGGACAGGCCGCCGTACTGACGTAGCGTACTTATCTGATCGCGTCGTCCGGTCAGAATCTTGTGACCGTACGTTTGATGACTAACATCCCAGACAATCTTGTCGTTCGGGGTGTCGAACACGTAATGAAGCGCAATCGTCAGTTCGACCGCGCCCAGGTTGGACGCGAGATGCCCGCCGGTCTCCGAGACCGCGCTCACGATCGTCTGGCGCACTTCCTCGGCGAGCTCGATGAGCTCGGCCTGAGAAAGGCTCTTGACGTCGCGGGGACTGTTTATGCGTCCGAGGTGTTTCACGGCTTATCCTGAATCAGTTGTCCCGCTGGCCGATATAACGAGCCAGCCACATAAGAATGTTGTCTTCGTCCGCACCGAAACAGGCCAGGGCCTCATCGATCAAACGCGTGGCGTCTTTGCGGGCGACTTCAAGACCGACCACACCGGGGTAAGTGGCTTTCTTGTTGCGGGTGTCGGAGCCGACTTTCTTTCCCAGGATCTCCGGGTCGCCTTCGATATCAAGGATATCATCGATGATCTGAAAGGCGAGTCCGATCTTCTCGCCGTAAACACTCAGTCGCCTAAGAAGGTCAGGGTCGGCCTGAGCCAGCATCGCCCCGATTCGAACCGAGCCGCGAATGAGCGCGGCGGTCTTGAGACGATGGATATTTTCAATCTCCGGCTGAGTAATCCGCCGGTTTTCCGCTTCCATGTCGGCCATCTGCCCGCCCAGCATGCCGGCGGTCCCACCGGCAAGAGCCAGCTCCTTGACGACGTCGACAGAGCCTGTCTCAGCGAGCAACTCGAACGCCACTACATGAAGGGCATCACCGGCCAGAGTAGCAACCGCCTCGCCGAACATCTTGTGGCAGGTTGGGCGACCGCGCCGAAGATCATCATCGTCCATGCACGGCAGATCGTCATGGATGAGCGAGTAAGTGTGCACCATTTCGAGCGCCGCCATCGCCTTGTATACCGTAGCCTCGGCGCGATCGGGGGCGCCACCACAATATTCGTAGGCCGACAGAGTCAGAATCGGTCTGAGACGTTTACCGCCGGCCATCACCGAATACCGCATCGCCTTATGAAGCGTCCTGGGCTCGATCTCTTCCGAGGGGAGATATCGTTCCAGAAGCTGGTCGGTGAGGTCTTTGACCTCCGTGGTGTACTTGCGACCGTCAACGCGGGTCATGGGCGGCAAAGCTACTGCTCTCCTTCGTCGAATTCTTCTTCCTCAAGTCGCCCGCTCTGTTCGGCGATGACTTTGATCTTGGCGTCGGCTTCATTTAACTTCTCGTTGCAGAACCGGGCGATCTCAAGTCCCTCGGTGTACAGCTTGATGGCATCTTCGAGTTTGGGTGCCCCGGATTCGAGCTGCTCGGTGATTTCTTCCAGCCGCGACATGGCCGATTCATAGTCTTTATATTTCTTCGGGGTAGTCATAGTTGCACCTATTGTCCCTTACGGGTGGATTCGATCACCGAAACCAGTCGACCGTCCACCAAAATGGTCTCCAACCGGTCACCTTCGCCGATATCCTCAAACGACCGCACCAGCCCTTGATCGTTTTCGCGCCGACTGACCGAATAACCGCGCGCTAGTATCTTGAGCGGCGACAAACCGTCCAAACGGGACAACCCTAAAGATAGCCCGTTTCGGAACCTCTCAAAGAGGTTTTTTCCGGCGACTCCGGCGAACCTGACAAGACTGTCCAATTCCTGCCGGCGCTGGTTGACCAGATTTTCCGGTCGGCGAAAAATTGGCCGTCCTATGATACTACGAAGCTGCTGCCGGGCATATTCAACCAAAGTCGCGAGTTGAGCCGCCTGCGCTCGAACGAGTGAATTCACCTGATCCAGATACTCCCGCCGGGACCATACGGTCAATTCGGCGGCAGCCGACGGAGTCGGGGCGCGAAGATCGGCGGCCAAGTCGGAGAGGGTGACGTCGATTTCGTGCCCAACTGCCGAGACGATCGGAATTTGCGATGCTGCCACCGCCCGCACTACTATTTCGGTGTTAAACGGCCAGAGGTCTTCGAGCGAACCACCTCCCCGGCCGGTGATGATAACGTCGATGTCTTCGCGCGTGTTGAAATAAGCTATACCGGCGGCTATTTCCTGCGCGGCGGTGTCGCCCTGTACCGAGGCCGGGTAGATTATCAACTGTACCGACGGATTCCTGCGGCGGGCAATCTGAATGATATCGCGAATAGCGGCACCGGTGGGCGATGTGACAATCCCGATTCGAGTCGGATACTGCGGCAGCGGCACTTTTCGGTCAGGGTCGAATAAGCCCTCGGCGGAGAGCTTCTCGTGTAGCTGCCGGAAAGCGAGTTCGAGCGCGCCGATGCCGGACGGGATCATTTTGCGACACTGAAGCTGGTACTGTCCCCCTTTTTCGTACACCGTGACGTCACCATAGACGAGCACTTTTTGGCCGTCTTCGGGTTCGAACTTGAGCGTGGCTCCCACCGAGCGCCACATTACTACTTTGATGACGGCGTTCTCGTCCTTGAGTGTGATATAGCGGTGACCCGACGAGTGCAGGTGGTAGTTCGAGATTTCTCCCTCAACCCAAACACCTTGAAATTGCTCTTCGAGGGAGGCTTTGATCATCCGCGTAAGGGCGGTTACGGTATAGGCTTTTGGCTGCTCGGGCATGGGCGAAAGATAGGGGCTGTTTTCAGACCGGAGCAATCATTTTGTGAGGGGCGAGGACATTGCCGAAGCTTACCTCACCCTTCGACCCTTCGACAAGCTCAGGGCTCAGGGTGACGTATAGGTGGTTTAGGGCATCTGACGAATATATTAGGGTTCCGAGTGCCTTTAGGGACCAACGTGCCCAGTGGCTCACGGTAGCGCGCAAGATAGAGCGAGGGTCTACTCGAACATCTCAACTCTACATACAATCATTCAATATCAATGTCGGGCCGGTTACAAAGAGATAGTCAACTAGAACCATTATGTCGCCCAGCGAAATGTCGTTCGTCGCAGGCTGTGCTCCCCCCGATTGGTTGACATCGGCCTCGGTCAGACAGAGCAACTCGTCAGCGTTCAGACTAATAAACACGGCATCAACCAATCTGACGGCGTCACCCAGGGTCGGCACAGGATTACCGTCGCCGTTTGAGTCGCCGACTGTTCCCACACAGCAGTCCGGCGCGCCGATCTTGACCAGCCAGGTCAGGGTGCCGTTGACCCACGAGGAGCTCTTTCCGGCCATGACGAAGTTGCCGTCGTAGGTCTGGATCACGCTCCGCCCGTGGTCGTCATCCCCGCCTCCGACCATGAAAGTCCAGAGCGTATCGCCTTCAGGATCAAATTTCACGAAAATATAGTCTCTGCGATACCCTGGTTCGTTGGCCAGACCGCCCACTATGAAACCACCGTCGCTGGTCCGAGCAATCGAGTTGTATTTCTCCTCATTACGGCCCTTGGCAAACTCTTTTGACCACATCGTATGACCGTCGAAATCGATCTTGAGCACGTGACCAATCGTGATGGTCCAGCCCACCATCACCAAACCATCGTCGGTCATGCAGGCGCCGCCCAGTTCATCGTTCCCTGAAGTCAGCACGTAGGTCGAGTCCCAGAGCGTATTCAGATACTTGTCGGTCCTGACCACCCACCAGTCTTCTTCGGTCGTATAGGTATGTCGGAAAGTCCCGGCCAGAATGAAGCCGCTGTCGGGCATGAGCGCGATATATTTCCCCTCCTGAGTATAGCCGTCGCCGTAGTCATCGTAATCGAGGAAATTGCCGTCCTTGTCCAAACGAAGGATAAAGGCATCGCCAAAAGTGGCGGATCGGTTGATAAACCCGGTGATAGCGTAGCTGCTGTCGGGGAGCTGGATCGCATGGAGGGCGTAGCCAACGCGATTATCGGGACAGTACGGGAAAGTCCACACCGTGTCGCCGGCCGCATCGGTCTTGACAACCCAGATTCCGCCCGCGCCGCCTGAGCTGCCGGTTAGCTTGCTCTGGGCGCTGACCAGATAACCGCCGTCGAAAGTCTGAAACACGTGAAATCCGCCTTCACCCAAAGTACTGCCGTGATACTTAGTCCACTCAACCACTCCGATAGAATCAGTTTTCGTGAGGGTCATATCGAAATCGGTACGGCCGGGAAGGGCGGACACGGTGGTCATAATGAAGCCGTGGTCGGAAGTCTCCTGCACGTTACCCACCGAATCATAATTGCCACACCAGTACGTTTTGGTCCAGAGGGTATCAATCGACTGAGCTTGTAGACTGCACACAGGAATTACTAATAGCAAAACCCACGCGGCGCGGTTCAAAGGGGAGTTCATGGCGATACTCCATTCAGCTTGAAGTTTGCCGGTCAGATAAATCGATTATGGATTAAAGATACTTGTTTCGCCGGAATTGTCAAGCGATAGACGCTTGCCCCAGCGCTGCCTTGACCGCCTCGGCCTGTTTGGCCGTGATCCCCTTCACCGCCGCAATCTCCTCGACCGTCGCTTCCTTGATGCGCGTCACCGAACCGAAATGTGTCAGCAAAGCGTCACGCCGAGTCGGGCCAATACCGGCGATGTCGTCCAGTTGCGACGTAATCGTCCGCTTCTGGCGCACCTTGCGGTTGTAATTGACCGCGAAGCGATGCGCCTCATCACGAATACGTTTCAGAAGCATCAGTGCCGGCGAACCGCGCGGAATTGTGATCGGACCGGAGAAACCCGGCAGATACACTTCTTCAAGACGCTTGGCGAGCGAGATAATCGGTTGTTCGGCAAAGCCGAGTGAATTCAGTTCGGCCAGCGCCGAAGACAACTGCCCCTTGCCGCCGTCGACCACGACCAGATCGGGGGCCTTGCTCTTTTCCTCGCGGAAATTGTGAAAGTACCGCCCGATGACTTCGCGCATCATGGCGAAATCGTCCTGTCCTGTCACCCCCTTGATCTTGAAATGCCGGTACTGATTCTTGAGCGGCTTGCCGTTTTCGAAAAAAGCGCACGAGCCGACAAAATCCGCCTCGCCGGTATTGGAAATATCAAAACAGGCCATGCGGCGCGGCGCGCGGGAGAGCTTGAGTTCGTCCTTGAGCGCCGTGACCATCTTGGACGTTCGGTCCTTCACCTGGCGCTTCTGCAGCAGGAGCTCGTCGAGCAATAGCTGGGCGTTGCGGGCGGCCAGATCGATCAGTCGGACTTTCTGTCCCGCACGGGGCGTCACTATCCGCACTTTCGATCCTCTGGACTGTGTCAGCCATTCCTCGAGAAGTCCGGTCTCCGGTATCTCCACCGGCAGGCAGATTTCCTCAGGCAGGTTAGGTTGATGATTATAATACTGCTCGAAGAATGTCTCCACGACCACGGCGTCATCGTTGTCAACGTCAGCCTGAAGGCGGAAATCCTGGCGGCCGATAAGGACCCCGTCGCGAATCTGCATCACCACCGCTACCCCGTCGCTGCGTTCGCGCGCCACGGCGACGATGTCGCGATCGACCATCTCGCCGATGTCGACATTCTGCTTGATCATGATGCTCTGCAGCGCCTCGATTTGATCGCGAAAGGTCTTGGCTTCCTCGAATCGCGTCTCTTTGGATGCCGCATGCATCTTCTCGGTCAACTCGTCGATAAGGCGCCGGCTGTGGCCGGAGAGAACCGTCTTAACCGCTTTGATCGATTCGGCGTAATCCTCCTGCGACTGCAGACCCTCGCACGGTCCCATACATCGGTTGATGCGATAGTCGAGACACACTTTCAGCTTCTTCCCTTCCGGCGGCGGAATCTGGAAGTTGCAGGTTCGTATCTTGAAGAGATGGTTTAGCATCGAGAGCGTGCGGCGCATCCCTTTCGCCGATGTGTACGGACCGAAATAGGTTGCCTTGTCTTTTTCGAAGTGTCGGACAACGAGCACGCGCGGGAATGGCTCATGTGTGATCTTGATGTACGGAAAGTGTTTGTCGTCTTTGAGCGAGACGTTGTAGCGGGGTTTGTGTTCGTGAACGAGATTGGCTTCGAGAATCAGGGACTCAATTTCATTTTCGGTGACGATCAAATTGAGATCCACGACTTGCGCCACCATCCGCCGCGTACGCTCCATCACCGGGCCGGAGGCCTGAAAATAAGTCCGCACCCGGTTGCGAAGGTTCTTAGCCTTGCCGATATAGAGCGGCTTCCCCTTGGCGTTCAGAAACATGTACACCCCTGGGTGGGTGGGCAGGTTCTGCAGCTTCAGGGCGAGTTCCGGGCTGCGCTTAGTCATAATGTCTGGAACGATTTCAGGGAGCGGCAGTTCGCTCCGCCTGGGGAACAAGTATTCGCCGGGCACCGGCAAAGGCGCTCGCCCAGTATTTCTCGCTCAGATTGTTGATAGTCACACCGTTGGAAGATGAAACGTGGATGAATTCATTGAATCCGATGTAGACACCTACGTGAGAGACGCGTTCACGATTGGTGCGAAAGAAGATCAGATCGCCGAAACGGAGACGGCTACGGGCGACGTCGGTCCCCTGCGCGAACTGCTCTGCGACCGTGCGCGGAAGCTGCAGGCCGTTGAACTCGCGGAAGGCATCGCGAATGTACTGCGAACAATCGATCCCCTCTTCCCATTTGGAGCGTCCGGCGTACGGTTTGCCCAACTGACGCTGAAGGATCATCCCCAGTTGGATATACTCATGGGTGGTCATGTACTGATCGGTCGCGCGTTGCTCGCGGGGAGTGAACTCCGCTTCCGGGTTGTAGCGCGGATAGGGCACACAACCGATGCTTGTGAGCATCACCGACAACACTACTATGAATCGACCGATCTTCACGCCAACTCCGGATAAACGAGACCAAACCTGCGCCCGTAATATGCCCGCGTCAGAATAAGCAGAGCAACAACAAACACCAGATATGCCGGGTACCAGTATCCGGCCAGAAGCGTCAGCATCAGCAAAGGCATCTTGGTAGCAAAGCGGACCGAGGCGTCATTCTTGAGAATCAGCGCCGCCAACACAAACAATACCGCCACAACCGCCAGAGTCGACAGCAACAGGTATCCCGAATGCCACGCGGTCAGGTCGGCCAGGCCGAACAAGATCGCCGCGATGGCCAGGGCACCGTTACGTCCCAGAGCTACCGCAAGGGTACGCTTACCGGCCTCGGCGTCACCGGAGCGATCAGGGATCGTCGTCAAGACATAGGTCCCTCCCACGGCCAAGAAGAAATAGATGGGGTTATCCCAGCCCAGAAGCCCGGTGTTGTTCAGGGTCATATCCGGCATTATCGCGAATGACACCAGGAACCCGTGACCCCAGCCGTTGGCGAGCAGGCCGCCGATCGGGCGATCTTTCAGACGAAGCGGCGAGGCCGAGTAGGCAATGGCCAACACTGCCAATTGGGCGCAGACAAAGAGTGTCAGCCTCGATATGAAGAACGATACGACCAATGACAGCACTATGAGTATCATACACCATCGCAACAGCGAGGCTTGACCCAGAAAACCTCGCTGTAGAAAGCCGACCTTTTGATTAATCCGGTCGGTTTCGAAATCGAAAACCTGATTCAGATAAACCGCCCCCGTGAAGATCAAGCTGATACAGGCCATGATCGCCAGATCGATCCAACCGAACCTGTCCCCCGACAACTCAGCATGGAAATGAAGCGAAACTAGATAGACCGTCCAGATAGGCAGTTGTAGAAGCGGCCTTGCCGCAAAGAAATAGTCCAGAGCTTTCACGTTAGTCCGATTACCCGAAAGTAACAGTACATGAACGGAGCCGCGAACAGAAGTGAATCGAACCGGTCGAGCACTCCGCCGTGGCCGGGAATAAGCGCCGATGAATCTTTGATACCCAGGGAACGCTTCCATACCGATTCCGCCAGGTCGCCGATCTGCCCGCAGAACGAACAACCGAACGCCAGTATCATCACATGGTACCAGGGCACACCCGAGAACTTCCAGAAGAGCATAATCAGCCCGATCGCCAGCGCACCCAGCAAGCCGCCGACAAACCCTTCGATCGTCTTATTTGGTGATACAGTAGGAGCTAATTTGTGTTTGCCGAAAGCCGAACCGACCCACATCGCGGCGGTATCGCCAACCCAGAGCACCGCGAACAAGAACAGGAGGCTATCGCCACCCGACGGCAGGTCGGTCCCCGGTCCCGGGCCAATCTCCCCTACCAGGTACACGAGCGGGTAGAGAAAGGCGATATAGCCCACCCCCCAGACGAGGCGTGAATGCGACGCGAACATCTCCTTCGCCTCTTGTCGACCGGCCGCTACATAGAGAGCACTTACCGCGAAGAAGAAGGGAACGAAGAGACCAACTACCGACGTATACCAGCCGGTCGGGTCGAGGCCTTCGTTTATCGCACCACCTTGAAAAACGAAAATCAACACCGCCGCCACGGTGGCCAGCGAAAACCAGAACAGAACATCGCGCGGACGCCAACCTTCGGCCCAGAGATATTCCACCATCCCCAGCAGCGCAAATAACGAGATCATGCCAAACAGCCAGATTCCGCCCCGGTATGAAATCCAGAGTATCGATGGTATGGCGACAGCCGCTACGGCCAGACGGGCAGCCAGATTACGACTCATCATCTCCTCCCGAAACCTTGCCGAACCGACGTTCACGCTGTTGATAGTCGATGATCGCCTCGTAGAGTTCCTTGCGACCGAAATCAGGCCAGAGCGTGTCGATAATGTGAAGCTCGGTATAACTGGTCTGCCACAGCAGGAAGTTGGAAATGCGCCACTCCCCCGACGTGCGAATCAGCAGGTCAGGGTCAGGTATAGCCGCAGTATAGAGAAAGCTGGAAAACAGTTCCTCATCGATGTCGGACACCTCGATCATCCCGCCTTTGACCGCCTCCGAGATTGCTTTGACCGCATCCAGAATCTCTGTACGGCCGCCATAGTTAAGCGCCAGATTGAGCACCAGCCCGCTGTTCTGACGGGTCTTCTCGACCGCGCTCATGATAATCGCCCGACGTTCCCTGGGTAGCCCGGTTACCCGACCCGTGACGATCAGCTTGACGTTGTTCTTATTAAGTTCGTCCAGTTCGCTGACGGTCGTACGCGTCAGAAGAGACATCAAAGCACTGACTTCGAGCTTGGGGCGTTTCCAATTTTCTATCGAAAATGTGTACAGGGTCAGGTATTTGATGCCGAAATCAGAGCAGGCCCGAACCACTTCCTTGACCGCGCGAACTCCGGCCTCGTGACCAAAAGTACGCGGCTTGTGGCGCTGCGCCGCCCAGCGCCCGTTGCCGTCCATGATAATCGCCACATGGCGCGGAATGCGGTCAGGCTTGGCGCGTATTTCCGATTCGAGCTGCTGTAATTCTTCAGACATAATAGCAAGCTAACTTGGGAATTGGCCGGTTGGCAAGTCTGATTAGAAGCAAGGTCGGCGACGTTATCGTGGCGGCCCGGTCCGTTCCACCCGAATATCAGAGATGCCCGTTTCGAGGCGATAGCTTTCCGTGAAGAATATTCCGATTTGAGTAGCGACCTCCCAAACCGAATCCGGGAACACCAGATCGTCGACCAGGGTGAATCGGAACGAGCGGGAAAACCGCCGGTAACCTGATTTGTTCGGATAGAACAGGTAGAGTGAGCGCAGGAAGTATCGGTTGCGATCGATCAACACCAGACCGTCCGGCTGATCCTGAAGCGTTGAATCCGAATTCATACCGATCGCCAGCTTCGGCCCGCCCGCGTCGTTGGGATAGAAATTCAAATGGTACCGATTCTCGAACACAGTCGGGTGAGTCAGATCGAGCTTCTTGAATCGGTCCGCATCACCTCGAACACGCTGAACCGAATCCAGCTTGCCGTCACGATAGTAGAATACCTGCTCGACCGAATCGGTCTTGCGGATTATTCCATCCGACGTCACGGTGTGGCGATAGGTCCTGGCCTTGAAGCAGTAGCTCACTCCAGGGACGTTGGGATCGAATTTCGGCGCGGCAGTGCGGGCATGTCCCCAGTAGTATTGAATAACAGGATCGGTCTCGTCTTCGATAGCCAACACCAAAGACGCCGGCAGTAGCAACCCGACAACAAGCGCGAGCCGGGGAATCAAACTTGACATAAACAAAACAGGTCCATAGTGTGTTTTACGAGTGGCGACAGCGCCCCAGCCGACGAACCAAGATAATCGTCCGGCCCGATGGCCTCAAGAGTTTATACGCCGTCGTCGAGGTCGCGGCCCGGAGAAGTCCGGAGGACAGCCGATGAACGTTAGGGAGTATCTGGAACGAAACCCCCGCCGTGTTTTGACGGCCAGTGCACAGACCTCGATCCAGCAGGCGATGGCCATGCTGCTCGACAATCGGATCAGTTGCCTGCCGGTTCTCGGCGAAGGCGACTATCTGGTCGGAATTATCAGCGACAAAGATATCTTCCGGGCGGCTTTCAAGAATCCGGGCGGATTCAACACTATGGCGGTAGGCGATCTGATGACCGCCGATCTGATCGTGGGTGTGGCCGACGATGACCTGGACTACATCGCCGGCATCATTACCAATAACCGTATCCGTCACATTCCCATTGTCGAGGGCCGACGACTGGTGGGCCTGCTGTCGGTCGGCGATATCGTAAAATCACAATTGAAGCACATTCAGACCGAAAATCGGTACCTGCGGCAGTATATCAACGATCAATATCCCGGATAGACACCACAAATAGAAGCCGTGGTCGTCCTGACGGACGGCCACGGCCTAATTCGGACAAATTTAGTGGCGGAGGGTCAGACCTCCATTACCTCGGCTTCTTTGCGCTCAACGATATCGTCGATCTTGGCGATGAACTCGTTGGTCAGCTTCTGGGTCTCGTCGAGTCCCTTCTTGCCGTCGTCCTCGGAGATCTTCTTGTCTTTCTCGCCCTTCTTGATGTGCTCATTGGCATCGCGGCGAATGTTGCGCACGGCAACTCGCCCTTCTTCCGCCAGATGCTTGCAGTGCTTTACCAGTTCTTTGCGACGCTCTTCGTTCAGCGCCGGCACAGCCAGACGGATAACCGGACCGTCAACGTTGGGATTCAGGCCCAGGTCGGCCTTATGAATCCCTTTGACGATGTCTCCGATAGTCCCTTTGTCAAAAGCCTGGACAACCAGCAACCGGGCTTCCGGGGCCGAAACGGTCGCCAGTTGGCTGAGTGGCATCGTAGTGCCATAGGCATCGACCTTGACTGAGTCGAGCAGGTGCGGTGACGCTTTTCCGGTGCGTACCGCGCTTAGTTCCTTGTTGACCGCCTCGACCGTCTTGATCATCCGATTCCTGGCGTCTTTGATAATTTCGTTCATCATGACAACCGTCCTCGAATTATGATTAAACGTCCCGTGTCATAATCAGGTAATCATCGTGCCGATCTGCTGACCGCAGATGGCGCCGACCAGATGTCCCGGTTTGTTCAGATTGACAACCAACACCGGGATATTATTTTCCTTAAGTAGCGAGATCGCCGTGGCGTCCATCACCCGCAGCTCCCGTGTGAGCAAGTCCATGTAAGTCAGCCGGGGATAAAACTCGGCATTGGGGTCTTTCTCCGGATCAGCCGAATAGACACCGTCGACCCTGGTGGCCTTGATCATTATATCAACGCCCAGTTCCATGGCGCGAAGTGACGCCGCCGTGTCGGTACTGAAAAACGGATTCCCGGTTCCGGCCGCCAGAATCACAAGGCGTCCCTTTTCCATGTGACGGACGGCTCGGCGGCGTATATACGGTTCGGCAAACGCCTCCATGCGCACCGCCGACATCAGACGGGTATAGAGCCCCTGTTTTTCCAGATGATCCATCATGGCCAGCGAATTGATAACCGTCGCCAGCATTCCCATGTTGTCGGCCGTTACCCGGTCCATGCCTCTTTCCGAAGCATGAAGGCCGCGGAAGATATTCCCGCCGCCGATTACCAGGGCAATCTGAACCCCGAGCTCTTTGACCTGCTTGATCTGGCGTGCGATGGCCTCCAAAGCCTGAGTACTGATCCCGTATTTCCCGTCACCCATAAGGGCCTCACCGGAAATTTTCAACAGGATCTTGCTATAGACAGGCTTTGAAGGCTCGGAATCCATATTATTCGCCCAGTCGGAAACGGGTAAACCGCTTGATCTGGATGTTCTCTCCGAGAGTACCGATCGTTTCCTTCACATAGTCGCCAATGGTCTTGTCGTTGTCTTTTACAAACGGCTGTTCCATCAGGACTATTTCGGCGTAGTATTTTTCGACTTTACCGTCGACGATCTTATCGAGAATCTTTTCCGGCTTGCCTTCGTTCTGGGCCTGGGTCCGGTAGATGGCGCGTTCCTGCTCGATCAACTTGGAATCGATATCCTCACGGCGTACGCAGACCGGCGACGACGCCGCAATCTGCATGGCCACATCGTGCGCGAACTGACGGAACTTGTCGGTGCGGGCCACGAAGTCGGTTTCGCACTTGATCTCGACCAGCACACCCAGCTTGTCACCGGGGTGAATGTATGAAGCGATGAGTCCCTCGGACGTCTCGCGTCCGGACTTGGTGGCAGCTTTGGCAATGCCCCGCTCGCGAAGCAGTTTGGCCGCTTCCTCGAAATTACCCTGGGAATCGCCGAGGGCCTTTTTGCAGTCCATCATTCCGGCTCCGGTCTGTTCCCGAAGCTGTTTAACTAGAGCAGCTGATATCTCCATTGTCCTTTATCCTTCTGGCTCAAAAGCGTCAAGCGGGCCGTTGTCTTCCGACTCCATTGTAAAGGTCTCGAGCGGCTTTTCGCGCTCGGCATCGACCGCAGCCTCGATCTCGGCCACTGTCACGGCTCCCTGAGTTTCCGTCGCGGCGTCAACCAGGTCGCGCAGCAGGATGCGAATCGATTTGATGGCGTCGTCGTTGGCGGCGATCGGGAAATCAATCTGGTCGGGGTCGGCGTTGGTATCGATGATGCCGATGATCGGAATGCCCAGCTTGTGAGCTTCGGCCACGGCGATCTTTTCCTTCTGGGCGTCGACTACGATCATCAGGCCGGGAAGGTAGTTCATATCCTTGATGCCGCCGAGAGTCTTCTGCAGCTTGGCCGCCTGGCTTTCGAACTGGGAGCGTTCTTTCTTCGTGAACTTCTCCAGTTCGCCGGACTCGCGCATCTTTTCGATGTCTTTGAGCTTCTTGATCGACGCTCTTGATGGTGTTGAAATTGGTGAGCATGCCGCCCAGCCAGCGTTCGATCACATAGAAACCGCCGCACTTCGGAGCTTCCTCGAGGATCACTTCGCGGGCCTGTTTCTTGGTGCCGACGAACAGAATCGAACGACCGCCGCGAACAACTTCACGCACTTTCTTCTTGGCCTGTTCGAGGGAATTGACCGTCTTCTGCAGATCGATAATGTAGATGCCGTTGCGCGCCGCGAAAATGAACGGCTTCATTTTGGGGTTCCAGCGGCTGGTCTGATGACCAAAATGTACCCCGGCTTCAAGCAGTTCGCGAATCTTGGGAGTGAACATCGGAATCCTTGAGTTTTTGGTTAAACTTCATCCCGATCTCATCCCCGGCCGCCACCCGAGGCGTGTTGGGACCGACGGCGGGTCAATCGGGACTGCTTATTTCCCCGCCCGAAGGCGGGGATAAAAATTCAAATCTCTTATCGCTTCGAATACTGGAAGCGTTTACGGGCTTTCGGACGACCGTACTTCTTACGTTCCACCTCGCGGGCATCGCGGATCAGGAAACCGCCCTGGCGAAGCGACGGCCGCAGATCGGGATTCATAAGACAGAGAGCACGGCTGACCGCCAGCCGTACTGCACCGGCCTGGCCGGAAAGACCGCCACCACGAGTCGAACAGACGATATCCAACGTTCCGTCGTTCTGCGTGATTCTGAGCGGCTCCACGGCATGGTTGACCAACGTCTCACGGGTCAAATAGCTGAGAACCGGACGTCCGTTAATAGTGAATCCGCCCTTGCCCGGCGTGAGCACGGCATGAGCGACTGCCGACTTGCGTCGACCGGTGGCTGAAATAAAGTTTTGCTCCATCAAGTTCTACCAACCATCAAAAGGTCAATTTCATTTTCACCGGCTTCTGAGCCGTGTGAGGATGCTTGTCGTCCGCGTAGACGTGCAACTTCTTAATTTGTTTTCGACCGAGGCGATTCTGGGTCAGCATGTGCTTCACCGCCGTCGTGAAGACACGATCGGGCCGCGTCGACATCGCCTTGCCCAGGACCAGTTTCTTCAGACCACCCGGATATCCCGAATAGTGGTAGTAGGTCTTCTGGGATATTTTATTCCCCGAAAATTGCATACCGGAGGCATTGATAGCGATTACGTTGTCACCACAATCAATGTGCGGTGAAAAGATCGGCTTGGTCTTGCCTCGCAGGATATTGGCCACCTGAACGGCAGCCCGACCCATAGTTACTCCCTCGAGATCAACGAGGAACCACTTGCGGTCCATGGATTCGATTTTAGGCACAAAAGTCTTCATAGCGTCATCAAGTCCGGTAATACTCCATTTTTCAAAAGCCCAAGAATATACGCCCTTTGATTCAATTGTCAAGCAAAGACCCCAAAAATGCTTGTTCACGGCCGACATTGCTAATCGGCGGACAGTCGCAACGTTAACAATATGCAGTCCAAGCGCTTACGGTTATGCGCCGACTAATATACGTGCTGTCGGATCGATTTTGTCTCCAGAAAAAATTACTTCGACGGTGCCGCGATTGGCTGCGGAGCCGCTCTCTCCCCCCGTTCAGAACCCGGCCCAAACAGCCGATTCTATAATAAGTACCAGCATTCGTAGGCCTTAACCGGAGGAAACGGCAACCGTGGAAAACTATCTGGTCTTGTTCGAAGGCGTCGTGGCGAAGCAGGCCGAAGTAGTCGGCGAGGCCACTGCCCATGCTCAGGCCAAGAAAGCCGGGCTGACGGTCTCCCGTGAAGGTCATATTGTAGCCTGCGCCGGAAACCCCATGGTTGTGTTGCTTAGACTGATCCGGTCATTCACCGAAGACGGCAACATGGCCGCCCTGGACGCCTGTGGCCCCCTCATTCAACGCCTCACGGAAATTTCGGCCGAAATGGAAAAAGTGGGCGAGTAGCTCTACTTCTTCCGGAATGATCGCTTCAATACCAGCTTGAACCGCTCGTCGTAGCGCCCACCCTTGGAGCAGTACCCGCACGACGCCATAACCAGCTTCTTCTGACGGGGAAAATCCGTCCCGCATTTGGGGCACTCATACAATAACCTGGGGGGGCGTCCCAGAAGCGGATGAGTCTGGGCCTTTACCGAGGCACCAATCCGGGCCGCCTCGGCCTGGAATTTCGCGTCATGTTTCAGGTGCACCAGATGAATCATCTCATGCTTGAGCGTATCGGCGATTTCTTCTGGGAAGATCTCGTGGTAGCGGCGACTCATCCGGATCAGGCGTAATTTCGGGAAGAACGCCCCGGCGGTTGTCATCCGAGTTGAATATTCGATTTTCGGCTTACGGAGACGCCCGCGGAAATAGAGCCAGTTGTAATGGTCGAACATCCGCTCGAGCTCTTCCAATTCGGGCAACCCCGGTTTGGCGGGGGCAATTTGCTTATCCAATAGTGCTGCTGTCTCTCTGGTTGGGGCGGCCTGCTGGCTGATCTTGGTGTACAGGGTCGCCGGCGCGGGTACCTGCATAGAGTCCGATTGGAACAAATCGAGACTAAGTGAAGACGGACCTCTCAGGTGTCGCTTGATACTCTTGCTCATTACAACTGCCAATAGATCAGATAGCATATAGTAAGATATCGGACGCTTCGGAGCAATGGTAAAATGGCGAACGCGCTCGCCTGTTCTCAAATCGAACGCCCGCCGCGACGAAGACCGGTATCGGTAATGAAGTAAGTAATCAGTTCCACCGGGGTGACGTCAAAGGCCGGCGAGTAAGTCTTGATACCTACCGGGGCGGTCCGCCGCCCGAACCCTTCGGTAATTTCGCTCCCGTCGCGCTCTTCAATCGGGATACTCAGGCCATCGGCGATTCGGTCGTCGAAAGTCGATGCCGGCGCCGCTACGTAGAACGGCACGCCGTGGGCTTTCGCCTGAACCGCCAGCCCGTAGGTGCCAATCTTGTTGGCGGTGTCCCTGTTTCGAGCGATCCGGTCGGCGCCGACTATAACATGGTTGATCTTCCCATGAGCCATCAGCACGGCGGCGGCAGAGTCACAGATGAGAGTGGTGTCGATCCCTTCCCTTAGCAGCTCCCAGGCAGTCAGGCGGGCCCCCTGGAGGAGCGGGCGGGTCTCGTCAGCATAGACATGGAGCCTCTTCCCCTGGTCGCGACAGGTATAGATGACCCCAAGAGCGGTGCCGATCCCTCCGGTGGCGAGAGCCCCGGCATTGCAGTGGGTCAGGACCGTATCGCCGTCGTTGATTAAAGCGGCCCCGTTTTCGCCGATCCGGGCGCACATGATACGGTCTTCTTCGTGGATCGCCTCCGCCTCACTCCAGAGCAGTCTTAACATCGACTCGCGATCATGCGGTCGCTCGGTGCTGAAACAAGCCATAGCACGGTCAACCGCCCAGGCCAGGTTAACCGCGGTGGGCCGGGCCGCCCGGATTTCCGCCGCGACTAATGATAGCTTGTCAAAATCCAACTGATCAGTCTGGGCGGCGCCTACTGCCACAGCGTAAGCGGCGGCAATCCCAATCGCGGGGGCACCACGGACTTCCAAGCGCTGGATTGCCCCGATGATTTCGCGATAGTCATCAAGGTCGCGATAGACCAGTTCACCGGGAAGCCTGGTTTGGTCAATTATGCGAAGTCGGTCACCGACTCGTTCAACCGCCCTAACCTGCATCAGGCCTCGCCTATTATCTGAAGAATGACCTCGCGATCACGCGCCCGATTATCGAACTCCAAAAAGACAACCTGCTGCCAGGTGCCCAGGTACAGGCTCTTCTGAGTGAACGGAACGGTAATGTCAGGCCCGATCAGCGTACTTCGAAGGTGCGCGTAGCCGTTGCCGTCGTGCCAGGTCTTGTCGTGCTCGTAGTCCGGTTGCGATGGAATCAATCGCTCCATCATGGCAGGTACGTCTTTCAGCAGCCCCGGCTCGTACTCCATGCTCGTAATGCCACCGGTAGAACCGGGCACGAAGGCCGTAATTGTCCCGGAGACGGCCGCCGAATTCGCCACCGCCTCTTTCATCTCGAGCGTCAGGTCGACAATCGCCCCGACACCCTTGGTCTTGAACTTGACGACGTGCGTTTCCACCATAGCGTTTCGCCTCCTTTAGGGTTCAACGGTATACGTACCGTTTGACTTTCCTGGTAGAGGTTTTCTCCAGCTCCTGGAACTGCATATCGAATCCGACAATTCGTTTGTATTCGGCCATCTGAGAATTGATAGCGGTCACAACCCGATCTATGACTTCCCGAACCATGTTCTCGTCGGGGTGCGACTGATCCAGTCCGAGTTCGGCGACGATGTGATCCAGGTTGGGCACAATAAGAGCCCACACTTCTTCACCTTGCCGCCCCTGTTTCGGCCGCCCGATAACAACCGCTTCGAGGATATGGTCAGAAGCTATGAGCTTCTCCTCGATCTCCTCGGGATAGATATTCTTCCCTCCCGCCGATATGATCAGGTTCTTGGCCCGCCCGGTGATCAAGAGATGGCCGTGCTCAATTCGGCCGAGGTCACCTGTGTGCAGCCAACCGTCACGCCATAACTCGGCGGTCATTTCAGGGTTGTCGCGATAGCCGGGCGTACAGTTGGGACCTCGCACGACTATTTCCCCGACACCGAAGTTATCGGCGGCGTCAATCCTGACCTCTACCCCGCTGAGGGGCGGTCCAACCGAACCGAAACGGATATCGTTCGGTCGCTGCACAGAAATGACCGGTGAGGCCTCTGTCATCCCGTACCCCTGAATGAAATCGAAACCCAGAAGCACGAAATACTTATGGATGTACGGCGGTAACGCGGCTGCCCCCGAAACAAATATCTTCAGGCTACCCATCCCGGCCCGGTTCCGGAGACTTCTAAACAACCCCTTCCCCCATCGCCATCCAAATCGCCAGCCCATGCCTGACAAGGCAAATAGAAATTTGATCAATATCTTCTGCGGAAATGAAGTGGTCTCAAGTCTTCGGTGGATGGCCTGATACATCTTCTCATAGAGCAGCGGCACACCGCACATCTTGGTGACGCCGTTCGCGGAGATCACTTCGAGGAGTTCTTTGGATTTGAGCGACGAAGCAAATACCATCGACCCGCCCTGCGTCAGCGGACTAAGACAGCCGCAGGTCGCCTCAAAAGTATGGTGCAGGGGTAGCACCGAAAGAAAGGCGTCGCTCTCGTCGATCAGAATCGCCTCGACAATCGCCTCGACATTGGCCAGGAGGTTGCCGTGGGTCAGGACGACGGCCTTCGGGGAGCCGGTTGTCCCGGAAGTATAGATCAGGACAGCCGTGGCGTCCCTTGACCCGACCGGAGTGAAGTCAACCGGGCTGTCGGCCATGCTTTGCCAATGGTTGGGTGAACCAGACTCCAAAGACAGTAATCTGACGCCGGGAACAGACTCCGCTACTATCTTCTCCCACCGGCCGGACACAAACATCATCTTTAGGCCGGCGTGTTGAATGAGAGCTTCTACTTCATTGGGTTTAAGAGTGGCGTCGAGCGGAACGACAATCTTGCCCGAAGCTAGCACGGCCAGATAAACCAGTACCCATTCCGGACGGTTCTCACTGAGGAGGCCGATCTCGCTCACTTCCGAAAAGGCGGGAGCTTGAAGCCCGGCCGCCAGACGCTGTATCTGGTCGAGCGCCTGGGCGTAGGTGAGGGTGAGTCCTTTGTCGCCACTGCCCCGTAAGGCGGGCTTATCGGGGAATCTGGAGGCGGCTCGAGCAAAGGCCTCGTAGACTGATTCCGGCGCGGCGCCGGTTTCGGTTCCAGCGGGTATCATAGCCTATAATAACGTTATTCGCGGAGGTTCGATAGCGCAAAAAAAGAACGCCGGAGGGGTCTGGCGACCCTCCGGCGTCCCTAATGAACGCGTCTCTAGGAGACGAAGTCTTATGCGGCAGCTTTGACGGTGATCTTCAGCGTCAGCCCCATGCCACCCCCACGTGGATCCGTGTCGGTAACCCTGATGTTGTAATCACCTTCTGTCACCGGTGCAGTCCAAATGAAGCCATTGGCTTCACCGTACCCGTCGGTTTCCTGGGTCCCACCCGTAACAACTCCGCCGGAAGCGGTCATGTTGAGGGTGTGATCACCCAGCGGGTTACCCCACCGATCTCCAATCTTGGCCGACAAGCTTACTGTTTCGCCTGGTATAACACTTGAAGAACCGTTGATTGTGGAAGAGCCACTGTAGGAGTTGCCCGTCAACAAGGAGCATACGCGTATCACGGACGCACCACTTCCACACCAATATGTCACGGTGTCTACGGCACCTATGCCATTATCATTGGCGCCGGTAAGTGAAGCATCGACCTTTAGCGTAGTTGACATTACATTAAAGTGGTCTATTGAGGAGTAGCAACCATTCTCAAAGGCACCACCATACACCGTGAGGTAATTCGATTCTGCGGAGTATTGAGTCCCACTGTAGACGTAATTACCATTTATGTCTCTGGCATCAATCCAACCTGAGAAATTAGACTCACCGTCGGCCAATATGGAAGTGGCCCAGCCCGTGATATTAAGCGTCGCCGGTACCCAACTGTTGTAGAAGAAGTTTGAATCCAGAACCGTGCCGCCGGCCGTTTCTGCATATATCCAGACGATACCGTCGGCCGTGGGGACATTGTTGCCGCAGTACCAATATGTGACGGCTTTGCCATTGTCAGTCATCAATCTCTTCCAAGCGGCCTTCATGGTTCCTTCGTCACATCTGAAATAGACTACAGTTGAATCATTCACGGGATTGAGATAGACGTCCGCTACCATGGCGACAATCGCCACGGAGTCTCCCACTCTATCCAACCACGGAACGTTACACTCTTCTGCGCCTACCACTATGTGTTCGGGCGGACCGGCACAGATTAGTACCTGGGTAGCCGTTGAAAGAACGATTCCGGAATAGGCCCTAATTCTGATCGTTCCAGAAATCGTGCCGGCGGAAATGGTCGTGGTGGCTTCGCCCTGACCGTTCGTGTACGCGGTATCGGGACCGTCGCCCAGCGTGTCGAGATGTTCGCCGCCGCCGGGTCCGTCCAGAATCACAAACACAATCGGCATGCCCTGCGGCACCGGATTGCCGTGCGTATCATAACCAATCGCGCGCAGCGTCCCGGTCTCCATGCCGCCGGTTGCCTCGACCGCAAGCGTCATGGAATCGGACGCGAGGAATATCGAATGCATTACGGCGTTAGGCGAAATCTGAATTGATACCTCGCCGAAACCGGTAATGCCGCCGTCGTCAATCGTAGCTTTGATGTAGACCGTGCCCGCAGCATCGCCCGAGACGAAATCCACCGTAGCTTCGCCGGCCGCACCAGCCACGGTAACGGTCGAAGGGATCATGCCGATGCCGTCCCAAAAACCGTTGCCGTTGGCGTCGAATACCAGCGAGTCAATATTCTGCGACCAGTAGCCGTTGGCGTCTTTATCCACGAATTTTTCCCCGGCCACCAGTTTCACGAGGGTACCGGCGGGGGCTACCTGGCCGAGCGCGTCGCGCACGACAACCGTGACTACCGAAGAATCTTTGCCATCCGCTACGAGCAGGTTGCGGGACACACTCACGTTGACGTTACCACTGCCACCGGTCTGGCCTTCAGAAACTGAAAGTCCAACACTGGACGAAACGTCACTGCCGGTAACCTGTGCCAGAACAACCACCGCCCCGGCCTGGACGGCCGTGAAGACGGTAGCCGCTACGCCATCAGATCCGGTCGTGTCGTACTCCGGGGTGACGGTGCCGGCCCCTGCCGGGCTTACGGTGAAGCGCACTTGCTGCCCGACTACGGCTTCGCTGCCGACCGTCAGGGTAGCTTCAACCACGGAAGTCTCGCTGGTCGCCACCGAGGTCGGTGATGCAGCCACGTCAATCGAGGCGCCTGTCGGCGTAGGGTTGGTATCGACGGTGTTCTTGGAACTGCAACCGAAAACAAACAGCGCTGCAGCGGCAAGCACAACCATCAGCCATGTAATCCGGATTTCCTTGCGCATGGTCCTTTTATCTCCTGACAACGATTAATAGATTTCCTGCTTAATATTGGCTCCATCCATAGACACTCTGTATTAATCGGCAGAATTCCTCTGCGGGTTTAGAGACAAAGAGCCTCCACCATGACATGGTGGAGGCTCTCAATTTGCCTATTGCAGCCGTGGCTATTACGGGTTCTGGTTCGACGCCAGGTCACCTTCGGCTACGGTCGGAGTCACAAAAATCACCAGGTCCTTGCTCTCCCAGTTCTTGGTGGAAAACTTGAACAGCTGGCCCAGGAGCGGAATATCCTTGAGAACCGGCACGCCGTATTCGGTGTCGGATTCGTCCTGAGTAGTCAGGCCGCCAATAACAGCCGTCTGGCCGTTGGCCACGATGACGTTGGTTTCGGCGTTATTGGTATTGATAATCACGCCGGCGGCGTCATATTCGAAAGTCGAACGTTCCGGTTTGAGGTGCATCAGCACCTGGTTCTCGGCCGTGATATGGGGAGTAACCGTGAGAATCGTGCCGACCTGCTCGAACTTGATCACGACGTTACCTGATTCATCGAACTGCTTGACCGGCACCTTCGAGCCCATCTGAATTCGGGCTTCTTTGTTTTCGACCGTGGTAATCTCCGGATGGGCGATAATCTTGCCCTTGCCGCTCTTTACGACGGCTTCTACGAACGCATTGAGATTCCAGTCACTACCGGCCACCTTAACGGTATAGCGACCAATCGGGTCGGTGGAGCCGATATCGGCCATGACCTGGCCCGTCTGATCGCCGTTGGTATTGCCGCCGGTAGAGGAGAAATTGCTGTTGACCATCCAGTTAATACCTAGCTCCTGCAACCCGTCGGAGGAGATCTCCAGAAGCTGGGCGGAAATCTTGATCTGCTTGGACGGCGAATCCAGCCGCGTAATGTAGTCCAACACGGCCGGGATATTGTCCGGCACTTCCTGGAGCACCAGAGAGTTGGAACGGAGATCGGCCACCACTCTACCGCGTTCCGTAAGCAGGTTCTTCACCGTTTCGAGCATGTCCTGCGCCACGGAATTGTTGATCTTGATGATCTTGGTCTCCAGCGGCACGAGTTTCTGCTGGGTGGCGTCGTGTTCGGCCTTCTTGGTCAGTTCCTCACGATAGGTCGCCGACTTTAGCACGCGGACATATCCCGCCTGGTCATCGACGATCGACAGGTCGTAGGTCCGGCCGATGATGTCCATGGCGTCGCGCCAGTTGACGTCGCGAAGTCGGATCGTAACGGTACCCGTTACATCCGGTGCAATCACAACGTTGACGTTGCCATAGTCGGCGAGGAAAGTCAGGGCGGCACGGATGTCACTGCCCTGGAACTCGACGTTTTTGATCGGCACCGAAGGATCTTTCGGCTGATTCTGCGCCATCACCGGCGACAGCATCAACAAAACCGACAGGATGACGCCGGCTTGTTTCCACGAAGCAAATTGGTCTCTCCACCACATATTCCTACCAGCCTTTCATTAGTATTCCATCGTAAGTGCGACGGTACGCGACCAACCGTACTCGAATATTTGGAAATAGACCTGATCGAGTTCCACCCGGAGGACATAACCATTACGAACCTTGTCACCGCTCTGCAGGATGTAGCTGAAACCGCCCTTGTCTTCGAACAGGGCTCGGTTGTTGCCTGATTCTGATTCGAGAATACCAACCAGCTTCAAGCCTTCGACGTTAGGAATGCGGTTTTCGACCGGGCTGTTGAAATTCTTGCTATCGTCAATTAACGGATCAAACGGATCCCGCTGATCCTGGGCCTGATACTGGATCACCAGGCGCTGCGGGAATTCGGCGACCATGGTACCGCGGATCTTGTCAGACTGCACGTCGCGACGGAATCGGGACGTAGTACGCTGCGCGTTCTCGTCACTCTTGAACGTTGAATCATCAACCGCAGCTATCTTATTCAAGTCTTCAGGCTTGACCGTAGCCGGCAACTCGACGGCCGGTTTGAAATCAGCCTCGTCGAGAATATTCGCTTTCTCTTCACCGGTAGCCGCAGTCGGCCCAGCTTCATTCGTATCATTCTGAACAGGCGTCTCAACGGGCTTCACCGACACAGCTTCCGGCGTAGGCTCGGCGCTGTCGTT
Source organism: uncultured candidate division Zixibacteria bacterium (assembly GCA_963735035.1). Taxonomy (GTDB): domain Bacteria; phylum Zixibacteria; class MSB-5A5; order GN15; family FEB-12; genus JAGGTI01. The sequence continues at coordinate 1,342,592 of CAVTJJ010000004.1, read as the reverse complement.
GGTCGGAGCGGGTTGAGTAACTTGAGGCTGCGGAGTCGCGGTAGCGACCGGCTCGTCGTCGACAGAAGCCGTCATCGGGCTGGTGGCCGGAAAATCCTGTACCGGGAAATCAAACGTCTCCATCGGCGGGAAGTCCGGTTCTTCATTACCCGGCTGTTCTGCAGAGACAGCTTCAGGCTGCGCCACTGCCAGGGTTTCCTGGTGCTGCTCGGCCTCAGGAACAACTTCTGGCTGCTCCACAATCTTCTGTTCTTCAGGTGTCGGAGCGGTCACATCCGGTTCAACCGGCTCTGATTCTGCTACTACGACGCTCGTCGGAACCGGCGCCGGAGCCGGAGCTACGGCTTGAGGTTCTACCTGGGGAATGGCCGACGGAAACGCAGTAAAGTCCTTCGGTTTCCAAACCTGTGGCGAACCCCAGTCTTCAGAGAAAGCCAGGCCGCTAAGATTCTTTGCAATGGGAGCCTCAAGAGGAGTCGCCTCATCGGCCTTTGACGCCGGCGTCTCGACGCGCGGCTTTTGGCTCGCGGCGGTGGACAGACTTTCTACGCGGTCTTTCTCGATGATTTCATTTCGGGCGGCAACGGTCGCAGGTGTAATAGAAAGCGCAGCCGGCTTTTCGATGACCGGCAAATCAGCCGTCGCGGGGGAGGCGCCGGCCGAACCGCTATTGGAAGACCACGAGGTGAAGCTGCTCGGCTCTTTGTGGCTGAACTTCAAGGTTATGCTGTGGTCGTCAGAATCGATCTGGTATAACGGCGTCGTGCCGAGATCGAACACGATGCGGACGATCTTCTCAGGGCTGACGGCGTACTGGCTGCTGCGGATTCCGGTGACGACACAGGCCGGCAGATTGAGGAATGCTTTCGCACCGAGGGCGTGCGTGGCCGACAAGACGTCGACAATCACCCGATCCGGGCGGCCGTCTTTGGGCACCTCGGTTTGATGAACAAAGCGGACCGGCCCCTTGATATCGATTCGCGCAACCGTGCTACCGTCCTGGTAGTTGAGGGCCACATTGGTCACCTCGGACGCCCAGGTAAAGCCCGCGAGCAGGAGCCATCCGATGATTGCTATGACAGCGATTCTCTTCATGACATCTCCGTTTCCTACAGCGTCAGTTCCGCGAGCCGTTCATTCTCTTTGACGTAATACGTCGAAAGCGTAAATGTGGCGGTTATACTGGCAGCCTTGCGGCCGACATCAACCACCTCGCCCACCGGCTCCTCGGCTTCATTCCGCGCTTTCGCGCCGGGATGCTTCATGGCCTTCAGTTGCACATCCATCATGTTGGCGATGAACGGAAAATTGGCCACGTAGCTGGCGAACTTGCCAAAATCGTGATAGGTGCCGGTAATTTCGATTTCGAAGGCCGCAATATCGTAAAACTCCTGCGACTCGATCGGCAGCGGGTGGATTTTGGTGATCCGGGTGCCCGTTATCGACGACGCCGTGTGGAGCTGCACCAGTATCGACGGTACCTGCTTCACTTCCGGAAGCAGCGCTTCGATCTCGTGGTAGCGATCGATCAGATCGGCATACTCGACCTTGAGCGCGTCGAGCGACTTGGCTTTCATCTCGACATTGCGCAGATCGGTCGTGATGGTCTCAAATTCCTGGCGCTGGGTATTGATCTGGCTGTTGTAGTTGGAATACAGCCGGCTGTGCCAGAAATAGACGATTACGAAGAACACCAGCGCCGCGATCACGATCTTCTGAGTTTTTGAATCTTTCAAATCCATAGGACATCCTTCCCTAATTCAGAGTCGCGTGACTGGTGGCGGTGGAATCGACTACTTCTTGATTCTGAGCGACCCGGGCCCGCAGCTCCTCGTCGGAGAGGTACTGCACGTTGGCCGACAGCGAGAACATATAAGCCTTTTCACCGCCGTACAGGGTGTCCCGGGAGTCGATCAACTCGACTTTATCGAAATACTCGGAGCGCATCATCTTAATCATGGTGGCGGCAAGAGCGTTGAGCGTGAAGGCGAAACCTTTGATCTCGACGTTCCGCTGTGATGGCGGTTCGTACGTTTCGGTTGTTTTCACTTCAGCGGTCTTCTCGTCCTTCTTGTCGGCGGCCTTCTCATTCTTCCCTTTGTTGCCCTTTTCGGCCGGTTCTTTTGCGTCGAGCGGTTGTTCCCGGAACTGATCGAGCCAGACGAACTCCGGCATATTGCGTGAGACTTCTTCGAGGATTCTCACCCAGGCGGAGCGATGGCGGTCGAGTTTTTCGACAGCGCTGATGCGGCGATGGATCTTGTCTTTGACGTCGGTAAGGGCATCCACCACGCGGATATCGTCGCGAAGCATTTCGGCCCGCTGGTTGGCGCGTTCGATGTCGGATTTGAGACTGCCCAACTGGCTCATCTGATAGAACGTGATGGCCGCCAGCATGAGCACGACACCGATTGCAGCCGAGGCGACATAGATGCCGGTCTTCCCGAACTGAAGGGCGCCGGTTCCCTTCCGATGATCTTTTGGCAGTAGATTTATTTCTATCATGGTGCCGTGCCTCACTTACTCTTTCGCATGGCCAGGCCGACCGAAACCGTCAACAACGGCGCGATCTTTTCCGGCTGAACAAACTGGAACAGCTCAGGATCGTAGTCGAGGTTGCGAAGCGGGTTAGCCAGTTCCAGCGGGATATTTATCTTTGACTGCAGGAATTCCGGCAGATAGGGGATCAAAGCCCCGCCACCTGACAGAACGATCCAGTCGATATTTTCAATCTTGGTCTGGGAGCGGAAGTATGAGAACGCCAACTCGATACCGGACATCAATTCGTCGGCCGCCGACATGACGGTCGCCTTGAACATATCCTGATCGATCGAATCGCTCATTTCACCCTTGAGCGCCTTAGCCGTCAGTTCCGGATTCAGACGGAACTCTTTCTTGACCGCTTCGAATATTTCGCGCGTACCGGCCGAAACGTCGCGAGTGGCCGCAAACAGCCCTTCCGAGAGGTAGGTGATATTGGTGACATCGTAACCGATGTTGACCAGTGCTGTTACCTTGGTCGGGTCGATATCGTAGTTGGCCTCGTAAGCGTTTAGCACGGCAAACGCGTCGTCGTCGACCACCACCGGCTGGAGCCCACAATCTTCAATTAGGTCCAGGTATGTCCGCAGGTATTCCTTGCGAGCCGCGACCAGGAGGACGTCCATCTTATTAATGTCGTCGTCGGTCTTTATGATGTGGTAATCCAGACTGACGTCGTCAACGTCAAACGGGGCGCGTTGTTCGGTCTCGAACAAGATCGCCTGCTCCGCTTCCGGACCGGTTTTCTTATCGATCGTGAAGCGGTCGGTGATGACACTGTGACCGGATACCGAGACCACTACTTCCTTAATCTTGGGATCGGTCTGGTCGATCAGCGACTGGATGTTGAAGATGACGGCTTCGCGATCCCTTATCTCGTCGCCGACGATGGCCTCGGGCGGCAATTCGCGGATCCCTATCGCTGAGACCGTATAGCCATCCCTGCCATGCTCGAGCTTGACCAGCTTGACGGAATTGGAGCCGACGTCCAACCCCACTGCGCTTTTTCGTCTGCCTGAGAAGATCATGAGTTTCTCTTTATTTGTGTGTACCTGTTCTTCAAAATCATGTCCATCCCGACTTTGCCTTTGTCGAGCCGGTGCCTGAAATATCGGGGCTCAACGACGGGCCTCGGCTCCTGACCTGGTGAACCTTAGTACAGACCACCAGCCATGGTTCGGGGCCGATAGTCTTCATATCGGCCCGCCCCTACAGTATCTTGAGGAAAATCTGAAGTCTTTAAGGAATCGAACCCGCCGGAAACGACCTCCCCGGGGGACGGGGAGGTCAAACGCTATATTTTGGCCTTTTTTGGGGCCGGAAGGCTCCTACTACCAGTTGTAGAAATGAGAGTACGAGCTGACCCGACCTGTAGAAGCCAGGATGCTAATAGTGAAAGTAGCCGTCAGTTTGTTGGTTTCGCCTAACAAAAATACCATTCCCGATCCAGAGTACGTTGCAGACCCGTTGGGCTGAAAGACAACCGCGCTGTTTCCCATGTCGGCATAGACATAGGAGAAATCGGACGGGAGGGTATCTGACGAATAGACGGAGTCGGTGTCCTCAAACGAGGTCTGCGACGGATTGGTCGTATTCTTGAATATCGTAACAACGCGGGAGCCGCTATTGAAATGAACCCCCACCGGCGCCTTGCTGCTCACGGAGAAAGAGCGGGCCTTCTTCAATGAGGAAGTGACGGAACGTTCGCCCTCGTGAAACTTAAAGCCGTCATACGACCGCTGAAACGTTGGAGCGGCCAGAGCCGACAAGACGCCAAAAATGAGCACGACCACCATCAGTTCAATCAGGGTAAACCCATTCTGAATCGACGGTGTTTCGTTCTTCCGGTTCATGACCATATACTTACCTCTTTCTTTCGCCCGGACGCCCCTTCCCGGCCGAGGTCGGGGAATAGCGTTAAGCGGGGTCGCCGTCTCATGGTGAGCATAAGGCTTGCCACCCTTGCCCCACGCAAGAGAAACTGAGTGTACTTTAGTTCCCGATGTCCGATAACATGTTACAACGGCAGGATCAACCGCTCGACTGACCGCCGAACAGAAGGTATACGCGGTTCGTTATACAAAGTGTGGGAACGCGCCCACAGGTATTGGTTCTGGGTAGATTCGGATTGACGGTCAGGAAAACAGGCTTAGATTATGATAAAGCGATCTGTTGTGCCTGCCCGGATTGTTCTGACCAAACGAGGCGAAATGACTAATTACTTACTCAAGTCGATTCTAATACTTGGTTCGGTTCTGATCGGAGGCGCCGGAAGAACGGCCGCCGCTCCGGTTGAGTTCAGAGCATCGCTTGTGAGCGATGCCATCGAACGGCCTCGCCTCAGTTCAGTAGTCACTCCTGATTTTGCCGACTGTCTCCAATCTCATGGCACAGATACGGTCAAAATATGGGTGTTCTTCACCAACAAAGGCGTGAATAGCAAGGCCGCTTTCGAGAGTGCAGCAACTTCGGTGACTCTAACCGAGCGCGCCGCTCATCGTCGAGCCAAAGTGGACCTGAATCATGTGGTATTCGCCGATCTTCCGGTGGCTCAGGGCTACGTCAATGCGATAGAGCAAATCGGCGCCCGCCATCGACGGTCCTCGCGCTGGCTGAACGCAGCCACGTTCGAGGTTGCAGCGAGCAGGGTGGACCAAATCGCCCAACTGCCCTTTGTGGCCGAGATCAAACCGATGGCCCAATTCCGAACACCTCCGGAGGAACCGATTGGCGTGGAGTCGCGAGAGCCTGCACCCGGCGGGGCACAATCGGTAGAAGTTCTGGATTACGGTGCTTCATACGCCCAATTGAATCAGATCGGTGTACCGGCCGTGCATGCGCTGGGCTACTCCGGCGCCGGCGTGACTCTGGCCATTCTCGATTCAGGATTTCGGAAGAACCACGAGGCCCTCGCCGCTGCCATAGCTGAGGGACGCCTCCTGGCTGAGTGGGATTTCGTACACAATGATGGGAATACCGATGCGGAAGCTACCGATTCCATGGCGAGCCAACCTAATCACGGCACACAGGTCTGGTCGATAGCCGGTGGAAACGCTCCCGGGCAGCTTTATGGTCCGGCCTATGGCGCCAATTTCATCCTCTGCAAGACCGAGAGCCTCCGCTACGAACTGCCCATCGAAGAGGACAACTGGGTCGCCGGGATGGAATTCGCCGACTCAATCGGTACCGATGTCTTGACCACTTCGTTGGGTTACAGAATCTTCGACGCCAGTTGCGGCTGCAATTACACCTATGCCGACATGAATGGCGCGACCGCTACCACTTCGATTGCGGCAAGTATGGCAGATGGTCTCGGCATAGTCCTTTGCAAGTCGGTCGGAAACGAAGGTCCTTCGGCCGGTTCGATGTCTGCTCCGGGCGACGCCTTCGATATTCTCGCCGTCGGAAACGTGGATGGCAACGGGACTATCGCGGCGTCTTCAAGCCGAGGGCCGACTTTTGACGGCCGGATCAAACCGGAAGTCTGTGCTCGCGGAACGTCCGTCACTACGGCGTTTCCAAGCCCAACCGTCACTAACATGTACACGACCGGCAGCGGTACTTCCTTTGCCACCCCCCTGGTGGCCGGAGCCGCCTGCCTGGTGATTGAGGCCCGTCCTGACTGGACCCCACGCGAGGTGCGTGAGGCTCTAAAGGCGTCAGGTAATCACGCCGTCAGTCCGGACAACAATTATGGCTGGGGAGTCATCCGAGTCGATTCAGCGCTTCGGATCAACACCGGCTGTTGCACCGGCAAGGTCGGCAATGTCAACGGGCTTGGCGGCGAGGAACCAACCATAGGCGATGTCATGCTACTGATAGACTTTCTGTTCGTGTCCGGCACTCCTCCGGCGTGTATGGGTGAGGCCGATGTTAATCTTTCTGGCGGAGCGGCTCCGCTGAAGAACGACATTACTATTGGTGATATCTCGATGTTGATCGATCACATTTTCATAAGCGGAGTTCCCTTGAACGACTGCCCATAGGTTATTCTCCGAAAACTGAAAAGCCGGCCTGCATCGCGCAGCGCCGGCTTTATTATTGTAGGGAGTCTGGGATCGATTAGATGGTGAATCTGCCCTTTCGGTAAATCACTTTACCGTCGGCTATGATTTCGCCGTCCTTCTTGAGATTGCAGACCATATCCCAATGGATGGCGCTATGGTTCTTGCCGCCCGATTCGAGAATCGACGCCCCTACGGCCATGTGACAAGTGCCACCGATCTTTTCATCGAACAGGGTGTTGCCGGTTGCCTGCTGGATCTCGTAATTGGTGCCGATAGCGAACTCACCGACCGAACGCGCCCCCTTGTCGGTGTTCAGCATCGCCTGCAAGAAGTCGAGATTGCTCGAAGCACTCTCAGCTACCACGCGCCCTGATTTGAACTCAAGCCGGACGTCATTCACCGAGCGTCCGTCGTATTCAGCCGGATAGGTGAAGTTGATAAATCCCTCGACGGTATTCTCGATCGGACTCGTGAATATCTCGCCGTCCGGGAAGTTCTCGGTCCCGTGGCAACTGATCCACTTGCGTCCCTTTACCTGCAGCTTCAGATCGACATTGGAGCCGCGCACGTGCAGACGGTTAAAACGATTGAGAATCTTTACCAGGCGCATTTGCTCGCCGGCTATTTTCCGCCAATGCTTGACCGGATCGGTCTGCTGTAGATTGCCGGCGCTATAGACAAAGTCTTCGTAATCTGAAAGCGACATCTGAGCCTTTTGAGCGTCGGCTTGAGTTGGAAACGCCGTCCCGACCCAGGTCATCGATTTATCGGCGATCCGCTTGAAGAGCGTCTTCTGAAGCGCGGTGCGAGCCTTACGCTGCAAAGACTGCTTCTTGGGATCGACCCCGGACAAATAGTTGGTGTTGTGGGTACCCCAGACTACGAGCAGGGCATCGATCCTATTGACCTCCAGCTTTCTCATGGGCGAAATGAATGAGAGCTGATCGGCGCTGCCATGTTTCAGGATGGCTTCGTTGGCATCGGGGCAGGTCACTTCGATGTACGGATAAGCTCCCACGGCGAGGGCCTCCTCATAGGCGGCCTGAAGCAGAGGCATCGTCACTATTTCGCCCTGAATCTTGACGAGTTGTTTCTTCTTCAATTCCAACGAGTAGTTGATAAGTAGTCGAGCCAGTTTTTGAACCCGCGGATCCATATTCTTTCTCCTCATGTGCGCGTAGCGATATAACCAGACAACTTAGCGATTGATCTGCTTCAAAAGCGAAGGCAGTCTCCTCAAAGACTCGATAAGATAATCGGGCCGAGCGCCCACCAACTCGCTTCGCTCGCGATAGGGGGATTCTACCGCAATCACCCGCATAGGCACGGCCCTCGCCGCCTGAATATCATTGATCGTATCCCCGACAACCAGGGTTTGGTCGGATGCTGCGGCGAGTCTTTCCAGAGCGACCCGGAAAGCGTCAGGCGCCGGTTTGACTTCGGCAACGTCGTCGCCTCCCACCAGCGCTTCAAAGTAATGGCTCCACCCCAGCTTGGCGACAATTCCCTCAACATGTTTTCGAATCTTGGTCGAGGCTATGGCCATGTGAAAGCCCTGGGCGTGAAGAGTCTTTAGGGCTTCGGCTACACCGTCGAGCGGCACGGTCGATGACACCACGGTGTCGCTCGCCCGCTTTTGAAAGTGATGATATAACTGATCGACCGGGGCATCGGTAAAGTCGGGATACATCTGCGAAAGGGGAAAACCGATATAACGCTTGATCCGCTCCGGCCGCTGCTCCGGACAGTCCATCATGCGTAGCGAATAATTGACGGCGTCCACGACTCCTTCCGAGGAATCAATCAGAGTACCGTCGAGATCAAAGACCAGGTTGTGAATAGCTTTCAAAAGAGTCGGTGCACCTTGCCAATAATATTGCGGTCGGAAATCTGCCTGGTTCCGGCCAGTGTGCCCTTCTCAAGGGTGGCGACCAAGATACTTCCAGCCTCCACCCGAGTCAACGGAATCTCCCCTTCCGGGGCCGGAATCCAGGATTGGTCATTGTTCGGCAGGCTGTCAATAACAAGAACTCCCCCGGTGTAGGATATTTCTTCTCCCCCATACCCGATCACAAGCCCCAGTTGGTCGATTTCCCCCTCATCCCTGAAAGAAATCAGATCCCAGCGGTCGGGCTGGCGAAAGATTATCGGTTTGTCCAGGAAGAACAGATTGACCCGATAGGCCGTGCTGCCAATCCAACAAAAGTCGCCTTTATTGAAAAGCGGTTTGAAAGTTTCGGCACGAATCGTGCTCAGAGTCGGGTGATTGCGGAGGATGAAGTTTGTCGGCGACAGAGGCAGACAAAGATTGACCGCGACTGCCGCGAGAAGGAAGACTATCGCAATTTCAGGGCTTCTCGTAGAAGCCGCCGTCTTTCGACTTATTGACCGTTTGAGGTCTAAGAAGGTGAACAGGTAGAACAAGACGGGAAGACCGAAAAGCACCCATTTCAAGAACAGTGGTAATTCGACCAGATACGAGAAGAAGACGAGCACCGAGGCAATGATCATTACGAGAAAGACGAACACTCCAAAGAGGTATTCTCGCCAGAACAGATGCCCCAGACCGGGCATCAAAAGACTTAGGAGAACGGCGAAACCGGGGTGGTTGATAATGCGTTTCAAGAGTGATGTACCCACTGTGCCAAAAACAAACAATTTGGTTCGGCTTCCGTCCAGCATATAGATGGTAAGCCGATATTACTTATCAGGTTCGAGACTATGCCTTGCTCCATTGGACGATTCGGATGCCCGGAATGTTGCGATCACATGACATAGTCGATGGCTAAGCAGTTGTGTGACAGTACAATAGAAATTGCAATCGGCTGCAGACAGGTAAACGGAAACGTTCGGATCAACATAAGTGTATATATTAGCAATGAGATACGTCGCGGCCCCGGTACCATCCTTGCTTGACATCGGGACTTTACCGCATACATTGGCTTGAGGCTCATAAACATAGAGGTTTGCCATGTACCGTTTCACGGTCCAACTATTCGGAATTACGCTCTTTGCTCTCGCCCTTATCTGGTTCGCCGATCCCGGCGACGCCAGCCAGATGTCGGCCAAAAGACCGGAGCCGGTGCTATGGGCTGATACTGTGCAGATCAACCTGGAGAAACCGAATGCTACAGTCGAAGTGGCGCCTCCGCAGAGCCCCGATACGTTTCTTAAGAGTGTCCGCAAGCTGACGCAGACCGCGTTTTCCATTCGCAATCACTACATGGAAGATGTTGACATAGACAAGATCGTGCAGGCCGGTATCGACGGCATGCTGGCCGACCTCGACCGCTACTCCGTCCTGATGGAGCCGGATGCTTACAGTTCTCTGATGGAAAGCACCCACGGCAAGTACGAAGGTCTGGGAATGCAGATCGACGAGCGTGACAGTCGCATCATGATCATCTCGCCGATTGAAGGCACCCCGGCTTACAAGAAAGGGTTGCATGCGGGCGACGTGATTATGGCCATTGACGGCCAGGACACGGAAGGGATGACGTCGACCAAGGCGGTAAGTCTCATGCGCGGCACCGCCGGGACTTCGATCAAGCTCGACATTAAGCGCATGGGCATAAACGAAAATCTCGAGTTCGAAGTCGAACGGGCTGTCATAGAACTCAAGTCGGTCAATTACTACGGCGTCCTGCCCGGCACCAAGATCGGCTACGTGCGGCTATCGCGCTTTGCCGAGGAAACCAGCCGAGAACTCCGTGAAGCCGTCTCGGCGCTCAACGATCAAAATGTCGAATCGTTGATATTCGATTTGAGATCAAACGGCGGCGGGCTGCTCGACCAGGCCAAGGAAACCGCCGAGTTGTTTCTCACCCAGGGTCGTGAGATCGTATACACCAAGGGACGGGATGAGAGTTCCGAACGCCATTATAAATCAGAACGACCGCCCCTTTATCCCGAAGACAAGCCGCTGGTCGTGCTCGTGGATGAAGGCACCGCCTCGGCTTCCGAAATCGTCGCCGGCGCCATCCAGGACTGGGATCGTGGATTGCTTATCGGCAGCACCACTTATGGAAAAGGCCTTGTGCAGCAGATCTTCCCGATCTCGGCTGACGGTCAGGAATCTCTGAAGCTGACCACGGCCAAGTACTATGTGCCATCGGGCCGCTGCATCCAAAAGCCGGAACGCCAATCGAAACATCCGAACGACATGCAGGTCGACAGCGCCAAGACTGACTCCCTTGTGGTTTCAGATAAGGAAGTCTTCTACACCAACGGCGGGAGAGTCGTGTACGGCGGTGGCGGTATCGCCCCGGATGTTGACGTGGATCGCGAACTCTGGAAACCGATCGAAATTAACCTGGAACGCCGCTCCATGTTCTTCAATTTCGCGGTCGAATACGTGGCCGCCCACCCTGATATAAGACCGGATTTCCAGGTTACGGACGAAATCGTCGAGCAGTTCCGCCAGTATATCAAGAGCAAGGACTTTACCTATAAATCGGCCCTTCAGATAGCCCTAGAAGACCTAAAAACCACGGTCACTGAAGAGGACAAGGAACCGGAGTTCGACAAGTCGCTCAAGGATATGGATGCCCTGGTTCAGTCCGAAAAGGACGCCGATTTCGGTCGCTCTCAGGACTACATCAGACGCGCGATCAAGCGCGAAGTTATCTCGTCCGTCTTTGGCGAGCGTGGTGTCTATGAGGACATCCTCTTCCAATCCGACAAGACCGTGCTGAAGGCGAAAGAAATCCTGACTCAGCCGGGCGAGTACTCGAAGTTGATCACCGACGGCAAGAAGAAGGCCGAGCTGTAGAGATCGGTCTGGCGATTAATACCGGATATACGAAGAGCGCTCGCCTTCAAGGCGAGCGCTCTTTTGTTTGTGTCCCGTTGGGCTATCTCACTTGAGCAGAGTCGAGTCAGGATTTCCGGCGGCGAACTCGGTAAGCAGCCAGAGCTTGTGGCTGAGTTTGTATTTTAGGCGCAGTGGGCGATCGTGGTTTTGAGTGCTGTCCATTATAAAGCAATCCACCACCCCGATCTCCTTGCTGAAGAAAATCGTGTAATCGCCCAGCTTCTTGAAAGGAAAGCGGTCGTCACTACCGTACACGAATCGAAGCAGCGAATCGGTATTCTCTTTGGCGTCGAGTATGTCCACCGAGAGGAGTGAATCGATCCCTGCCCGATTGCGAGCGCGTATCCCCTCTTCGAGAGCAAAGACCCGCTGACGGATGACCGGGATTTGATTCCTCGAAGGCAGATCGTCTCCGCTGCATCCCCAGGTCACCAGCGCAACCACAGATAGTAACGCCCAACCTGTTCGCACTACTTGTTCTCCGTATATTTGTACTGACCGTTGCCCGAGCGCTTGATCGTTCCGGAACTGGCCAGATCATCCAGGGTTCGTGACGCTGTCAGGTTCCAAAACCAGTAAAGAACACCCATGGGCAGATCGCTCGAACGATACTGTTTGTCGATGTTCCTCAACTCGCTGATAGCATCCAGCAGAATCGGCTGGACTCCCTCATCAAGGGCACGGAGGACCGGATTGACAAAAGTGCTGTCGTACGGAAATGTCTCCGGAGTTAAACCGGGCGGGTAGTTCCAGTCAATATTCTCAGCCAACTGGAATTTCCTCTCGAAACCGGTCTTGCAGTTGATTACAGGAATCGTATCCCCGAATTGGGAATGATAGCCACTGCTCATCGCCGTGCTGGAAAAGAAATGGTGCCCGTTCAGATAGTCGCCGCCAATAGCCAGATACATGTAGGCGCCTATCTTGGGGTCGCAATAGTTGCCGTACGGGAAAATCTCCATGTTTCTGCTGCCTACGATAAACTTCTGACCCAACACTTGCCAGAGATACAGTCCGCCGATCAGCGGGTATGGATTGAACAGAACCGTTCCTCCTTCGACAAAGTTGGTCGGGTCACCGCTGAATTTCCCGGTAGCTTTCATGGAGTCAATAACCGGCTGGCGACGATTGAGATTCTTCGTCAGGATTTCGACCAATCGGGCTGATATCTTGTCTGAAAGTTCTTTACCGACCTTGGCTTCAGCCGTAGTAATTACGGGCACGTGCGTCCAACAAGTATCGCCGGACTTCTTTATATAACGCTCCGCATCAAGATCGATAGCGACACCATCCACAAAGGTCGAGTCGGCGTCACAGATAGCCGCGATCTCGGAAATCTTCTTCCCTTCCGAGATCATTACCATCATGAGACGGACCAACTCGTTGTCGAACAAGCCATGTTGACCGACCAAGGGTGGCAGGGTTATCCGCTCCTGAAAATAAGGGACTACCGCCGAGGGCATTGGGAACTTGATTCGGAAGGGTTGCTCGTAGACCTGAACGCCCATGGCGAGATCATCGAGGGTGTCGACCACATCGTAGAGTTTGACCACGAATATCATCTGTCCAAAATTCGGCGGTATGTCCAGCCGAGGCTCTATCTTAGTCCTGGCGCCTGGTTCCAGAATGAAATTGGTGCGTGTTACGCGGTGCGGGTTGACGTATGAACCTTCGAACCGGACGTCTGTCTCTACGACTATAAACTTCAACCATTCGGTCTTGTTGGTTACGTCGAAAGGCAGAATCTGCTCCCCCCATGAATTCTTGGGAAAACCGATGTCTCCGACGATCACTTCCGGCTCGGCGGCCAGGGCTCCAGAAACGAACCCCAGACAGAGAAGCGCGAGAGCCAGTCTTATTCTTCGGTCGAACATGCAAACCTCCTATTGGTCATACCGGGCAGCCAACTGGCCGCAGGCGGCGTCGATATCCTGTCCCCGGCTCTTGCGGACGGTAACAGCCGGCGTCCGAGGATAGAGCATTTTTGCGAACCAGTCAACTTTCTCGTCGGTCGGACGGGCAAAATCGAGCCCCGGCACCGGATTATACGCCAGTACATTAATCTTGCAAGGGATCCCCTGCACCAGTCTGGTCAGCGCCAGGACGTCTTCCATCGTATCGTTAAACCCGTCGAAAAGAATGTACTCGAATGTAACGCGTCGTCCGGTCTTCTCGGTATAGTACCGGATGGCCGCCATCAAATTATCCAGATCGTAAGTCCGGGCAACCGGCATAATTGCTACGCGTTTTTCCTGCGTGGCGGCGTGAAGCGACAACGCCAGATTGGCTTTCGATCCGGAATCGGCATATTTGCGAATGATCGGTGTGATGCCGGAAGTAGATACGGTCACTTTCTTGGCGGCGATACCCAGACCAAGTGAGTCGCTCATAATGCGTAAGGCGGCGATCAAGTTATCGTAGTTGTTGAACGGTTCACCCATACCCATAAAGACGACGTTCGAGAAAGCCTCGTTACCGTAATTGTCTCGCACGTGGATCAACTGCCCAACCATCTCACCCACCGACAGGTTGCGCTTTAGCCCCATCGTCCCGGTGGCGCAAAAACGACATTTTAGAGCACAACCTGACTGAGAAGACACGCACAAGGTCTGACGTTCGTCGTCCGGAATCAGAACCGTTTCCACCGGAGATCCATCGTCCAGTTGAAACAGGAATTTTATCGTGCCGTCCTGTGATTCCGACTTCACCTGCAAAGTGGGCGGGCGAAACTCGTAATTCGCCTCAATGTTGGCCCGAAGCTCTTTCGTGAAATCGGTCATAGCCTGAAAATCGTATTGCCTGTTGTTATACAGCCATTTGAACAGTTGTTTTCCCCGGAAGGGTCGTTCACCCAACTGAACCAGCAGGTCCTCCATTTGTTGGAGGGTATAGCCGAGCAAATTCGATCTGGACATCATAATAATCTACGCGCCCGGAACCGATTGGCAAGCAACAATGTTCGTCCCTTGACAGACTTATGTCGATAGCGGTATCATGGCAGCCTACTCGGGGTGTGGCGCAGTCTGGTAGCGCACATGCTTTGGGAGCATGGTGTCGGAGGTTCAAATCCTCTCACCCCGATTATACCCTTTTCCCCTTCCAATTATCCGGATTCTGATTCGTCCCCAGGCATTGGTAGCGATTGGCCATAAAGAAAAGCGCCCCCGAAATGGGGGCGCTTTAGTCACTGTCAAAGCAAAGTCTGCAGACGGCCAACTACGGAGTCGTGGTCGCCTTGATAGCCTTGGCATGCACGCCCGCTACTTTCGCCTTGGCGAAATCGAAGTCCTTGGCCGTGGCACCGAGCTTGCCCGGGGCCTTGTCATTGTGGCACTTCGCGCAAACCTTGGCGTCCGGCATCACCAGACCGGCAGCAATCGCGGCCGCTTTGTCCTTCATCACGGTCATCTTCTTGTAGTCTGATCCAGCGCCGTGACAGGCTTCGCACTGTACACCGGTGAGCAGTTCGCCTTCAGCGGTCGTTCCGGTGGTGTAGAACGGAATCAGAGCCTCGTTCTTCTTGTCGGCTTCAGCCAATTTGTCGATAGGCTGTGGCGTGGATGGTGGCTGCCCAGCTGCTGTCAATTCCGTCCTTCTTGTGGCACATCTTGCAGCCCTTCTCGCCAACGAACTGATGCTTGGGAGCCTCAGTCTTGGCAGCTTCCTGAGCCATCAAAGCGCAGGTAAAGGCCAAAACCATTGCCATCGTGATCAAAACGTGTGACCAACGAAGTTTCATCGAATACCTCCTGAAGTTTCCATTTCGGCCTGCCTACGACAAGCCCAGTCCATAGTTTATTGGCCGGGAATATCATTCGGTCCCGGTCCCGTTCCAAATACAATCTTCACCGATCCTTTTCAACTCTCTTTTTACACCTTAGGTAAACAAAGGGTCCAATCTCACTAACTCGTTGTGGGCTAAAGAGGAATTCGTAGTCCATCTGAAGCCGTCCTGATTTTCGTACTACCCGACCTCTTAATATTTACCTCCAAAGCGGCTACTTCTTCCCGGCTCCCCAGATGAGTCAGAACGTAGTCTCGCACTTCCGACGTACGAGCGTGCTCGAACAGCTGGTTCAGATCTATATGAGTGGCTTCGACGACGGCAATCGCTCACGTCGTCCAAATACGGGACAAGTTCCTGAAAATCAGCCAAATCACCCGAGTACAGCAACGCCGTCTCCTCAGTCTCAACCCGGAAGGAGTGGCATTGCATCTGATTGGGGATGTCATACTGCTCGATAATGTCAGCCGACTTAGCCATGTGCTGATTGGCTATCGCCGTCAACTCGAAGCCGGGGCCCTGATACCGAAATCCGTCGGCATATCCGTGTATATGCAAGTCGGGAGTAATGTGCTGAGGAAAGAGATACACGGCGTTCAGGTATGCCAGAAATGGCCGAACGAACTCGTCCGGTACGTAAATTTCCAGACTGCGTGTCGATCTCAACACGTGCAGCATCTGGATAACGAGCGTCAATTCGCAACAATGATCGGTATGGGTGTGGGTAATAAAGACCCGGTCCAGCTTCATAGGATCGAAACCGAATCGAAGAAACGACGAGGCCACCCCACCCCCGCAATCTATCAAGCTTAGACTCTCCCCTGTTTCCAGCACGTACCCGGAACAGGCGCGGTCGGCCTGCGGCAGCCCCGACGAGGAACCGAGTACCGTAAACGAATTCCGTTTCATCCCTTCATCGCGTCAGCTATGCGTCCCAGGGCTTCTTCACAATCGGCGCGGGAGACGTCGAGATGGGTCACAAAGCGTAAGGGTGGCCGGGCCGAATTGCACGGCCAGCACACCGACCTGCTTGAGACGGGCCAGCACCTGCTCGCCGGTCTGCCCCGTAACAATGTTGGCCAGAATGATGTTTGTCTGCACGCGCGACAAATCGACCTTAAATGACGGTAGTTGGTTCAACTGCGCCGCCATGTACGCGGCGTTGGCATGATCCTCGGCCAGGCGAGGAATGTTGTTCTTCACCGCGTATAGTCCGGCGGCCGCCAGAATCCCGGACTGGCGCATACCGCCGCCAAGTATTTTGCGACGGCGACGGCCTTTGAGAATCAACTCAGCCGAACCGACCACCATTGAGCCGACCGGAGCGCCCAGCCCCTTGGAGAGACAGCACGAAATGGAATCAAAGGGACGGGTCAATTCCGGAAGAGACATGCCGGTGGCGACGTGCACGTTCCAGATGCGCGCACCGTCGAGATGGTACACCAGACCGAATTCGTCACAGACTTTGCGAAGCTTGACGATTTCATCCTGAGGCAGAATGGTCCCACCCTGGTGATTGTGGGTGTTTTCGAGCGCCACCATCTTGGTCTCAGGGTGATGGAGGTTCTTCGGGCGAATCAATTTGCGGACCGTATCAGCCGTGAGCATGCCACGTTCGGTCGTTACCAGATTGATCAACAGTTGCGAGTGCAGCACTGGAGCAGCGGCCTCATAGTTGACCACATGGCATTCGCGGTCACAGAGAAGTTCCCAGCCCGGCAGGCTTTGGACATTGAGGCAGATCTGGTTGGCCATTGTCCCCGAAGGTACAAACATCGAAGCCTCACGCTCAAATAGCGCGGCCACGTACTTTTCGAGTTCGTTGACGGTCGGATCATCACCAAAGACATCGTCGCCTACTTCGGCCCGGGCGATGGCATCACGCATGGCGGCCGACGGCCGCGTGACGGTATCGGAGCGTAGATCTATGTTTTTCATGGGTGACAATATAAGGCGTGCGAATGCACTTGTTAAGCGCTAATGATCTGACTTTAGGGAGCAGGCGGACACAAAATACAAAGCCTCCCGGGGCACACTGCCCGGGAGGCTTCGCGGAATTGTAAAGGCTGATCAGGCCTGCGGTGTCACATTACATGCCTGCGGCCCAAGCTCCGTATGGGCGATCTCGAATGACACCAATTGTCCCTCTCTTAAAGTCTTGTAGCCATCCATCTTGATGGCGCTGTGATGGACATAGATGTCCCGATCTAAATCCCGATCAGCGATCAATCCCCAACCCTTGTGTTCGTTGAAATACTTCACTTGACCCTTAGACACAAGTACACCTCCTGTACCGTGCGTGAGGTTTCTCGACTGAGCTTCTTGCTCCATGATTATTATACCAACTGGCAGCATTTGAGCCAACAAATTAATTGATATGTCCCGCTCCAATTTGTTTCAGAAACGACCACCCGGCCCCAACCCCAGAAATCTTTTCCCTCCGGCCAGCGATTTGATTGCAATTTATTGCAGGACAAGTGATTAAACGAGCGAAGCTGTGCCTTGACTCACTTCTAGAACCCGCTGAACGAGGGTCATTATCAAGCCTGACATCAGGGGCACGGTGATGTTGTCGTCGATGGTCAAGGAAACCGCCTCGGTGAAGGTTGCAACCACCGCCCCGGTCAGGGCCACAGGTATGGTCAGGTCAGGAGCTAGAAAAGCCACGATCCCGGTACCCACAAGACAAGCCAGCGAGCCTTCTACCGATTTGCGGCCGAACCGATGACGGCCGAACTTGCGTCCGATCAGGGCCGCAAACGTGTCGCCGACAATAATAAACGCCAGAGCGGCAATCGCGATCGGTTTGGAGTAGAGGGCGACGGTCAGACAGACCGAGATCAAGATATAAGTAGCACCGGTAAAATCGCCTGATTTCTCGTGGTCCCGAACCATTTTGCCGCCGATACGCTCGGCGAAGTTACACCAGAAAGCCCACTGACGGAGTCGGGAAACATCGATCATGAACATCGCTAGCGCGATTGGCGCCATGATCGCTATCATTTCAGGGCGTGACAGGCCCAGCACGTAATAGCCGCCCGGAATTACGAGGGCGCCCATGTGAGTAGCTTTGCGCCACAGCTCCTGCGAAAACGGGATCTGCTCGGCGGGCTTTATTTCACTCGAAGTCAGCAACGGGTAATCTGGGCAACGTCCGTTTATGGTTCCTCAGAGAAAGCCTGGGCAATTCAAAAGGCGGCAAAGTACCGGGGAATTTGACATCCCAGGCCTGGAAGATACTATCCCTGTATTCGTTCCAGTATTGGTGGCGGTGTACGTCGACCAATATGGTTCGGATATTCGCCCGAACGACTTCCAACGGCTGGGCGTAATTCCGCTCCAGAATCCGGGCAATATGATATCCGCGGGGCGTCTTGACTACCTTGGTGAAACGATACTCGTGGGTACGCCGCATGGCCTCGTAAAGAGCCGAATCCACGGTACCCTTATTGACGGTGCCTAGTTCCTCGTACTTGATGTCGTACCCTTCGCCCTTAGCGTAGTAGTCATATAAGTACTTCAGTGTGAATCCCGAATTGACCTGCTCCCGGAGGAACTCGGCCAATTCGCGGTCCTGTACTACCAGTTGCTCGGCCTTGAAATGAGGGTCCGGGTTGTATTCGTCGAAATGGTCCTGATAATACTGCTCGATGGCGGAGTCGGTCGGGGCCCACTTGTCATTGGTATATAGATTGGCGACCATGAGCGCTTTGACTGTTTCTTTCCACACCTGACGATCAGCTTCGACCTGCGCGGGCAACGTGTCCAATCCCAGACGACGCGCCGCTTCTTCTACCAGAACCGGGCCGGTGGCGTGAAGTACCATCAGCCGGCGAATATCCGGAGGCGTGTTGCCGACCCCGTAGCTGCGCCGATAATCCTCTTCGAAACCTTTCAGTCGAAGGGCATCTATCGTATCGGTACCGTTGATCACGGCTGCCCACACCGAGTCATCGATCAGGTAGATGACAGTATCGGTCAGAACAATTGGATTGATCGTGACAGTTGCGGCCTTGTGTAGACTGTCCATTATTTGAGCGGCCATAGCCGTTCCTTTGACGCTGAAGACGGCGTTGCGGGCCTTCACGTAGACCGAAGGAGTATCCAAAGGAAGCGGGCCGGCGGGATTATAGCGAGCACGAAGGATTATGTGCCAGCCGTCATCGTCCTTGTAAGGCTTGGAGAAATCACCGTCTTTCAATGAAAAAGCGATAGAATCGAAGGGGTCGACGTAGACTCCCCGCTTCACCCAGCCGAGATGACCGCCTCGATCACGCGACTGAAGGTCATGAGAGTAATTATGGGCGACGTTTTCAAAAGCCTCGCCGTACAGCAGAAGCTGGTACAGACGCCAGGCGTAAACTTCCGAGAATCGGGACAGGTCCTCACGGGTCCAACGGTCAACCAGGACCGAATCGGGCCCCTGACGGAATCCCAGCGGACTGCTTAGTATGTGATAAATGTCAGCCTGCTCTGGATACGAAAACTCATCGGGATGGTCTTTGTAATATTTGATTACTTCCTGGGTATCGACAACAATCTTGGAGCCGACCCTGTCATCCCAAAAGGCCTGTCTCAAGGTGGCGTTGGATCGATCTCGGTAGTCGCGGTACTGGTACCAGTTGGAGTGCAAATCGTACTTATCGACCGACATCACCATGAAGGAATCGACGAGCACACTGTCGCGGAAAGCACGGATCATCGAATCAGTCACCGGTCCTCCGGCCGCCGCAACTCTGGAGAAATACATCAACTCATACAGATGCTTGGCCGGCATACGAAAATTGGGCGAAGCCTCTGCCACGTCGAAATTGTAGCGGTCGAGGGTCTCCCATTGTACTTTGGGCGGCCCCCCACAGGTTACCAAGATCACAGCACAGGCCAGGAAGCAGAAGACTAATCGATTCGAAATGCGCATTCTTTACTCCATCCAAAACGAGAACGAACACGCAACTTATACAACCTGGAGACAAAATCAAGGCCAAACGAGACTAGTGGACCCCGATTTCGGTGAAGTCTGGATCAGGAACCTGACCTTCGGCGACAGGGCTCCCAGGAGCGTAGCTGGTGAAAGCGACCGTGAAAGTCGTCCCCTGGCCGGGCCGGGTGTGGAGATGAAGCCTCAATCCCAGGGCGTTGCAGATGCGATGGACAATCGCCAGCCCCAGACCAGTGCCGGTTTTCTTGGTGGAAAAGAAGGGTTGGAAGATCTTATCGACTATTTTCGGATCAATCCCGGGGCCGTTGTCACGGACGCTCAGCCAGACCGTCCCGCTACCGGCCATCCTCCCCAAACGGAAGACCACTTCCCCGGATTTTCCGTCGAACGACTCGCAGGCATTGAGGGCGAGATTCATAACCAATTGTCGCACGAGCCCTTCGTCCCCAACCACATACGCAAACGACTCGTCGGTGTCAAAGCGCAGGGTCACATTGTCCGGCACCGCTTCGTGGCGTTTGAGAAGCTCGCGGATATCGGCGACGATATGACACAACTCAACCTTGTTGTAGGCTGGACGCTCCATTCGTGCGTAGGTCAGGAAATCGGTCAGAATGCGATTGAGACGCTGGGATTCTTTCATAATGAGAGCCATCAACCGCTGGTTCTCCCCGTCCAGGGCCAGTTCGCGCGAGAGCAACTCGACCGATCCCGAGATCGCGGCCAACGGATTGCGGATTTCATGCGCAATCGATGCCGACAGCTCGCCTACCGCCGCCAGACGGTCGCTCTTGCGAACCTTGGCTTCCAGTTCCTTTGCTTCGGTCAGATCCGAAAATATGGCTATGACGCCCCGAAGTTCGCCTGAGTCCTCGGTCAGAATCGAAGTGGACAACCCCAGCGGCACCTGCTTCGCGGCCTGATTCCTAATCTCTAGCTCACGACGAGGATACCCCATGCGTGACCTGACACCGTCCATCAGGCAGGCCGCCAATTCAGGCATTCGCTCGGAGAAGACGTCGACACAGGGCATTCCTCTCACATTTTCTTCGTGATAACCGAGGATCTTTTCCGCAGCCCGGTTGAAGTAGATGACATGACCTGAAGCATCCACCGTAAGCAGACCTGAATTCAGATGGCGAAGGATGTCGTCCGTCTCCAACTGAGCTCGTTTCAAAGCGCTGGACGCGTCCTGCAGTTGTCGCACGTTGCTGCTCAGTCGTTCGGCCAGGTATCCAGAGACGAAGGCGGTCAGATAGAATATCAGGATGTGCAGCAGTATGCCGTAGAAGGCCAGGTCATTCGAAGAGAATATCGTCTTCAGTGCCTGGACGCTCAGGTCACCCGCGCCCTGGGTAAGACCGAGCCAGATGACAAAAGCATAGGCGACTGAGACAATCGACGCCACCACCAATGTTCCCACCAGCCGATACACCAGAGCTGCCGAAACAATTGTCAGTACGAAGAGCGCCGAAAATGGCGAGTGGATGTTGCCGGTAACGTAGATGATGCCGGATTCCAACGTGATTTCGATCAGGAACTGTAAGGCGGTCAAGACTCGCGTAACACCCTTCAGGCCTAGTTTCCGTTCCAGGGCAAGTCCGACCGCAAAGGCCAGGGTCACGAGCGAATAGATGATAACCGGAAAATGCAGATATTTCGGATCGTGCATCCAGGCGACCGCAATGGCAATAAGCACCATGTACGTCGCCAATCGGAGCGGGAGAAAAAGTCCGAGCTGGTTCGGGACGCGCGTTTTGTCCATTTAAGCAAAGCGGCCCGCACCGGCGGGCCGCTCTTCCTTTATCTCTTAAGATCGCAGCGGTCTTCCGGCGGTCAATTGAATTTCCCGATGATGTCGAACATCGGCAGATACATGGCAATCATGATGCCACCGATCACTACACCCAGGAAACAGATAATAATCGGCTCAATAACCGACGTCAGAGCGCTGACAGCCTCGTCCACTTCTTCGTCGTAGAAATCGGCGATCTTGTTCAGCATGTCGTCCAATCCGCCGGTCTTTTCACCAACGCCGATCATCTGAGTCACCATCGGAGGGAACACGCCGGACGCCTTCAACGGACCGGTGATGGTATCGCCTTCGGCAATGGCCAGCACCGAGCGATTGATAGCTCTCGCCACGACCCGGTTACCGGCCGTCTTGGCGGTGATATCGAGCGCTTCCAGAATCGAGACACCTGAAGCCAGCAGGGTCGCCAGCGTACGGGTGAAGCGGGCGACGGCCGACTTGCGAATCAGGTTGCCGAGAACCGGGACTTTCAACATACCCTTGTCGACGGCCATACCGCCCGTGGGCGTTTTCTTCCAGTAGATGAAGGCCACGAACAATCCGGCGACACCGAGAAAGATGTACAGAATATTGGCCTTCAGGAAATTCGATATCCCCAGCACTATCTTGGTCGGTTCCGGAAGGTCGGCGCCGAGGCCGGAGAACATCTTGGCGAATGTAGGCACGACAAACGTGAGCATGGCGAAGGTCACCAGTCCGGCGACGGCCATAACCACGGTCGGATAAACCATAGCGCCTTTTACTTTGCGGATGAGCTGATCCGATTTCTCGCGATAGACGGCCAGTCGGACCAGAATCGAATCGAGGGCACCGCCGACTTCACCCGCTTCGACCATGTTCGTGTACAACTCATCGAAAATTTTGGGGTGACGTTTCATGGCGTCGGAAAGCGTGGCACCGCCCTGGACGCCGTCGCGAACCTGGTTTACGATCTTGGACAATTCCTTGTTCTCGGTCTGGGACCCGAGAATCTCCAGACACTGCACCATCGGCAACCCGGCGCCGATCATGGTCGCGAACTGACGCGTAAACCGGGAGATTTCGACCCGCTTGATACCGGTGCCGAACTTGATGTTGATCTCGGGAGCCTGCTTGCTGATCGAAGATACGAGGACGCGGTTCTGACGGAGGACCCGCTCAAGGTCGGCGCGGGTATTCGCTTTCATCATCCCCTGGACGGCCGCCCCGGCCAGCGTCTTGCCTTTGTACTCGAAAACTGGCATATCTCTATTCCTTTCTCGTTCCTATCTCACGTCGCCGCATCAAGTGTAGGCCGGCGCTTTCTGACGCGAAAGCATCTCGCCCAGTTCCTGCGGGTTGTGACTGTGCCCATGGCATCGTTCAGCGAAATCTTGCCACCCTGGTATAGTTCCGACAACGACTGGTTCATCGTCTTCATGCCGTATTTCTGTCCGGACTGAATCATCGAGTACAACTGGTGGATCTTGTCGTCGCGAATGATCGCCCGCATCGCCGGCGTGGCGACCATGATCTCCATGGCCAGAACTCGCCCGCCCCCGATCTTGGGGATCAACACCTGTGAGACCACCGCCTGTAGCGTGAACGACAGCGTCACCCGAATCTGCTCCTGCTGGTTGGTCGGGAATACGTCGACGATACGGTTGATCGTCTCGGCGCAGGAGTTGGTATGCAGCGTGGCGAACGCCAGGTGACCCGTCTCCGAAATCGAAAGGGCCGCTTCGATCGTTTCCAGATCGCGCATTTCACCGACCAGCACTACGTCCGGATCCTCGCGGAGAGCGTACTTCAGCGCCGACGCAAACGACGGGGTGTCGGAGTACACTTCACGCTGATTGATCAACGCCAACTGATGGCGGTGCAAATACTCAATCGGGTCTTCCACCGTAATGATATGAACCGGGCGCTCTTTGTTGATCTTGTCGATAATCGCCGCCAGGGTGGTGGACTTGCCCGAGCCGGTCGGACCGGTTACCAGCACCAGACCGCGCGGCAGCTTGGAGAATTCGGCGATCACTTTGGGCAGGCCGAGTTCGATCGAAGGTCTTGCATCTTATACGGAATCTGCCGCAGCACGACCGCCACGTTACCGCGCTGCATGAAGATGTTGCAGCGAAAACGGCTCATACTGTTCGATACCGAACGAGAAATCCAGTTCCCAATTCTGTTCGAATTTGAGCTTCTGCTTCTCGTTCAACATGGAGTAAGCGAGCTTCTTGGTTTCTTCACCGGTGAGCACGTCGTACTGGTCATTCTCTGAAGCTTGCCATCGACACGCACGACCGGCGGCGACCCGACGGTCAAGTGCAAGTCGGATGCCCCCATACGTAACCATTTGATCCAGCAAGCTCGCGCAACGAAACCATTGACAATCTCCTATTCCGAAAAAGGACAGTCTTCACACCTATAAAGGTCCACTGTCAGTATATCGGCTAGAAATCGCCGAATCTTGACCGGAAAAGAGCCTACTTGTCAATGATAAGTGATTGATGGGCAGCGGATTCTGCCGGAAAACCAAGAAGTGGCCGGACTTAGTTGGTCCCAGTGACCGCAAAAACTTCTTCGATACTGATCATGCCCTGCTTCATTTTATCGACTGCCGCCATACGAAGTGAAAACATCCCCTCCTCCATGGCGAGTCTGCGTATCTCGGTGTCAGAGGCTTTCCTGTAGGATCAATTCCTCAAGGGCCGAGGTGATAGGCATAACTTCGTAGATACCGGTTCGTCCCGACTTTCCGGTATCGTTGCACGCGCTGCATCCCTTTCCCTTGAAATGCCCGGATACCTTTGAGCATGTCCGGGGGCATCTTCAGGCGTCTCGACCTGCTCCGGACGGTCAGGTTGACCTCTTCCTTGCACTTCTGGCAGATCTTCTTGCACATACGCTGAGCCATGATCAACTGGGTTGCCGAGGCCACGAGATAGTTCGGCACGCCCATATCGATAAGACGCGTGACCGACGACGGAGCGTCGTTGGTGTGCAGGGTCGAAAACACGAGGTGTCCGGTAAGGGCGGCCTTGATGGCAATCTCGGCCGTTTCGGAGTCACGAATTTCACCGACCATGATGATATCCGGGTCCTGTCGCAAGAAAGACCTGAAGCGCCGCGGCAAAGGTCAGGCCGATTTCCGATTTCACCGCCACCTGGTTGATGCCCTCGAAGTTGAACTCCACCGGGTCCTCGGCGGTCATGATATTCACGTCGATCGTGTTCAACTGCTGAAGCGCCGAATACAGCGTCGTCGTTTTACCCGAACCGGTCGGCCCGGTCACGAGAATGATCCCGTACGGGCGAGTGAATCTTGTCCGCAAATTTGTCGAGATCTTCCTGGCGGAAACCGAGTTGGGTCATGTCGATCTTCAGCGCCTTCGGATCGAGAATTCGCATCACGACTTTTTCGCCGAAAATTGTCGGCAGGACCGAGACGCGAAGATCGACCGTGCGGCCGGTGATCTTGATCTTGATGCGTCCGTCCTGCGGCAGGCGGCGTTCCGAGATGTCGAGTTCGGCCATGATCTTGATACGCGAGACAATCGCCGCCCGATACTTGAACGGCAGCGGGGCCATCTCCCGAAGTTCACCGTCGATACGATACCGAACACGTATCCGCTTTTCGTACATCTCGAAGTGAATATCGGAAGCACCCATCCGGATGGCATCGCCGATGATCGAATCGACCAGCTTGACCAGCGGTTTGTCCTGGATCTGCGACATCAGGTCGGTTTCCGACGGCCCGTCCTCCACGGATACGACTTCGAGATCGGGATCGTCTTCCATCCCCTTGACGATTTCCGAGAGAGCGCCAGCATCGGTGTAATACTGCTCGATCGCCTTTTCGATTGCTTTTTCGGGCGCGATGGCCGGCTGGACATTGCAGCCGGTTATGAACTTGATGGCGTCGAGGACGTAGATATTGTTCGGATCGCTGATCGCCACGAGTAGAGTCTTGCCGATCTTGCTGATCGCGATGACTTTGAATTTACGGGCGATATCAAGCGGAATCAGCTTGACGATTTCGGGATTAAGTTCGACGTCGCTCAGCCTCAGGGCGCCGATCTTGAGATGCTTGCCGACAAAACTGGTGACCTCTTCTTCCGAGGTGACCGCCCCCATATCGACCAGGACTTTAGAGAATTGCTCTTTGGATATCTTGGAACGTTCCAGCGCCGCATTGGCCTGTTCCTGAGAAATCTTCCCTGCCTTTACGAGAATGGCGCTGAGTTCGACAGACATAGGTGATCTTTACATTTATTCAAGCGGTAACCGGTTTGCACGTGAAGCCACGCACCCGCAATGGACGGACACAAGCGTCACTCAGTCCTGAAAAATGTCGTTGAGCCTTTCCTGCGTCTTGTCCGAGAAATCGTCGCTCAGGGCCTCGTTCGGCTGTTTGCGCTCAGTATGGGTGCGAAACACCCGGGACAATTCTTCCGACGTCTCCTTGGCATACAGACGCACCATACCGATCGTGGTGCGATCGTCGAAGATCACCACCAGAATGGACCGTTCGCCCACAATCGACATGTGGATGTGGTCTTTCTTGCCCTGGTGAAACAACACGGAGAATTCCGGCTCACCGACCAGACGCGCGATCTCTTTCGTCGAGGCGAACGACCCGGCCAGAAGCGCCGCAAGCGCCGTGGTGTCGAGCGAATGGGTGAAGCCCTGGCGCGTAATCAGATGGCCATCCTTGTCCACGAGGAGCGCGCACTTGGCCTCGGCCCCCTTCAACATCTTCTTGAGAAGCGTGTCAATGGTTGCGATTTCTTCTTCGTAAATGATCAAACCGTCATCAGACATAACGTCCTCCAAACCTATCTATTTCATTCCGAACAGGCGTCTGAAGAAGCCGCGCTTCTTGGCCAGACCGCGACGCCTGAGAGAGGGAGCCATCTGCGGTGTGTTCATCGATGACATCCCCGGGACCTGGTCGGCACCCTCGGAGTTAACATTCTTTCCTATCGAATCAGCGGGAAGTTCCTTTGTAACCGCACCCAGCCCTATACGGCCGGTACGACGCAGCTCACCGGTGTGGCCACGATCCGTGCCTGGATACGGCCGAACCCCCATCTCTTCGGAAGCGGTCGGATCATGCGGATGAGCCTCATGCTCGCCGGCCCAGGCCGTCGGAGTCGCCTGTGCGGTCGCTTCCCAGTTGGCCGAAGCGGCCACCGGTTGTGGTGTCGGCTTCGGAATCTGCACCGGAGCCGATTCGACATGGGCCATGATCGGAACTCGTTCGACCGACGGATACGGCGCCTCGGCGGCGGGTGGCGCCGCGACAGCTTCAGTGCGACGAGGCATCGCCGAAGCCCCGGTCGCCTTGGCTTTGTCGAGCACGAGTTTGATGATCAACTTAAGAGTATCGAACACGCCCTTGCCCTGTGGAGCGGACGCCTCGAAGAACGGCACCCCTCTCGGATTGAGCCGCGCGTTGAGTTCATCGAGACTCAGGACACCGGGCAAATCGCGCTTGTTGTACTGTATCACCAGCGGCAACAGGGCCATGTCGTAGCCGTATTCCCGAAGGTTATCTTCGAGGTTGGCCAATGATTCGATGTTCTCGTCCATCTTGTCGGGCTGACTGTCGGCCACAAAGACGAGACCGTCGACGCCGCGCAAGACCAGCTTGCGGGTGGCGTTGTAGTAGACCTGGCCGGGGACGGTGTACAACTGGAACTTCGCCTGGAAGTCGTTGATCGTGCCGATGTTGATCGGCAGGAAATCAAAGTACAGCGTCCGGTCGGCCTCGGTCGCCAGCGAGATCAGCTTGCCTCGCGTGTTCTGCGGCACCCGGGAATGGACGTACTGCAGATTGGTCGTCTTGCCGGACAGTCCCGGACCGTAATAGACGATCTTGCAGCAGACCTCGCGGGCCGAGTAGTTGATTGATACCATAGTTGAGCGGTCCTATTCCTCTCTCCGTTTAGGACGGCAGTTTTATTTTGTCGATCGCATTCTTATCTCCAGACGGATCAAACCGATGTTCACCACTTTCTCGGTAGTGACCACCAGTATACCGAGACCGGCATCGGTAAAGAACAACTTGGCGCTGTCGGCTTCGATTGTCACCTGAGCCCAGGGAGTAGCCTCCAGCCGATCCAGCGATTTCTGGATGTTGGAAGTGATCGAAGCGGCCAGGGCCCCGACCGTTTCTCCCTCGAAACCGGAAGCCATGTCGGCGGCAATCACGATGCCGTCGTTACCGACTACCATCGATCCGGTGACCCCGGGAGTCTTGTTAAGATTGCTAAGCACTTGGTACATGTACTCTCTCCGCGTTCGGGTTCAACTTCGCGCCGTAACGCTCGGCGACAAACTTGTTAATCATGTCGAGCGACTGATTGATACGAATATTCAGGAGCTCATCCTCATGTCTCTCGGACAGCACCATCAAATGACAACCATCGGGACGAGCCACGATCAGACGTTTATCTTTCAGAACCAGATCCATCTTTTCGAGCCCGTTCAGATGACCGCGCGCCAGGACACGATCACCGCCATCCACCAGAAGCAGGGCCAGCGGCGCCCATTCTTCCGGCTCGATGTTTCCCCGCCGGTAATGGCCCAACACCAAGCCTTCGTTGTCGAGCACGACCGCCAGATGAACCGAGGCGTGTTCGCCGATGTATCTCACGGCGCGATCAAACCCATTTTGATCGATTCGAAGGTGACCGGTCGACGATTCCATGGACCGCGACGAGTTCGCACTGTCCGGACGCGGCATGGGTCGGAACGCACGAGGAACGGAATCTTCGTCAGATTGGTGTGACCTGTCTCTCGATACGGCCAGTGACGTCCGCCTCATGTCGGCGCGGTCATTCATGGCCGGCGCGTTCAAAGCGCGCTGCCGGGGAGTGCTTTCTTCATACAACTGATCGAGCGCCGGCTTCAAAGCAAACGGCGCGAGGATGATTTGGAAGAAGATCGCCGGCAGATAGGCGGACATCCCCAGAGACAACGAGGCTTTCAATTGCATGGAATGAATCGCAGCAATCAAGAGACCGAAGGCGGCTCCCTGAGCCAGGCGGTAAACGAGACAAACGCCCGCTCCCTGAACCAGCTTTAGCAGCGTGGTGCGGCGGTGAAAGACAAAGAGTACGGCCCCGTAAAAGACCACTTCGTACAGGGCGTTGATGAACGCCGCCCTGGCCAGATCAGTCCCCAGCCGGGCGGGAAACGCCACGAGTGGCAGAATGATCGCCGCCAGTGAGAAGATAATGATCCGACGATTGATTTGACCGGTCAGTTCCATATGCGCCCTACCTAGCTGGTCTGAACCCTATCCAACAGCGTGGCCATTTTCATCCGCAACGAACCCAGATTGATCCCGCTTCCGCCTGCTATCAAAAACATCCCACCCGGAACGATCATGATATAAAACACCAGGGTGGAAGTTTCAATTAGAACCGTCGTCACCCGTCCGAAAGATATCTTCATCAATTCCTGTTCGACGAACGTATTCACTTCCGCCATCACCGCGCCACAAGTGGTCTGGTCGACACCGGCTTCCCACCGGGATTCGATCACGAGACCTTCGGCGTTGATAAACAGAGCGCCTTCGACACCGCGAATGCGAAGCGCTTCCGCCAACAGATCCGCCGGTATGATGCGGTTCGGTGATTCCGCTTGAGGAATCACGGCCGGGTCGGGAGATTTCGTTTCCGCCGGCTCGCCGGTCTGCTCCTGTTGCTCTTCCGGTATCCGGGTCGCAATTTCCAAAAGCCGCTTCACGTGCATGTTGCCCGGATCGGAGGTTGACAGTCGCTTGAGGGATTTGATCGCCGCTTGAAATTCGCCCTTGTAGATATTGATCTCGGCCAAAAGCAACTCGATTGTGCGAAGGTCGCCCCCGGCCTCACGAGCTTTCTCCACTTCGGTCGCAGCCCAATCGTACAGACCGCGATCGAGATTGACTTTGGCCATTACCAGATGCGCGGCGCCGTAATTCGGATGAATGCGGAGTCCGCTGTGGCAAACCTGAAATGCTTTTTCAAGCTCGCCCTTCTTCCGATAGGCCTCAGCCAGCGCCGCAAAGATCTGGGAGTTGGGATCCATCTCCAAGATCTTCTGGCACTTCAATATGCGGCTGTCTATTTCGACATTGACCGTCATCGGTATTTGCTCACAAGTACAACATTTGCAATCGGTTACCCGGGAGACTATTTCACGTAACGTTATTTATATATCTCCCAAGCGGTTATGTCAACACAAATCAGCTTATCCCAGCACCTTTTTCGTCTCAAATACGGCGTAGAAAAACGCCCCCACACAGACAGCCGTAAGAGCAGGAGATATCCACATCGGGATGTCCGCTATTTCCAACGTCCGGATGAGTCCCAGAAGTTGCGCCAGAGCCATCAATGCGAAACCGGCGAGGAACAACTGCCAGGGACGGCTCAGATATCCGCCTTTGATCGTCCGAAGCATCGGCAAGCCGATTACGATGGCCCCAACCGCCAGGCCGAGCACGATCAAATTCAGGAACGCCGGCGGGCTGGCAATGACCGCCAGGTTGGCCGCATCGACCCGATCGGCGAGCCCGGCAATAAGTAGCGCGGTAGTTACAATAGTGGCTTTCATACAGAACCTCTCAAAAGCTTAACCATTTTGTCGGCCCGTTTGAGCGTGCCGTAGAAATCATCCTCAAGATTGAACCGCTTGACCAGATCGCGGCGACTCGCCAGGGGGCCCGATATTTCCATCTTCACCTTGGACGCGGTGTCGTGAAACACGCCGTCACCAAGCAACTGATATACGAACAGAAGCTGCTCCGAGAGCATCTGTTCCAGCGAGGCCATCAGAGTGTGATAGCGAATCTGCGGTGGCAGCGTTCGTACCGACGCGAGAAACTTTTCGAACGGCGGCATCAGGTCCGACTTCGGATCGACCCCCGGGAAATAATTCGTCAGACCCGAGCGGAATTTCGAAGCGAACGATGGGTACCTTGAGTTGTCGCTGCCGAGCACCTGCTCCACCCGGGCGTGGATCTGATAAAAACAATTTGAGTACATGCGAAAGACGATGTTCAGCACCGCCTCTTCTTCATCTTCCTGCTCGGCATCCTGGGCCCGTTCGCACTTGCCGGCCACTTCCACGAGATTCTGAACGATCAAACGATACAAGGCGCGGCAGGTGACAAATTCTCCCATCGGCGAGAGATTGATCAACTCGGGCAGAGTTCTCTCACCATTGATAAGCGACAATAACCGGAACTCATCGAGCGACATCGTGAGCTCTTCACGGTTGGACTTGGGCGATTTGGTAATGCGCAGCAGAACGTCATCGGGCGGAAGTACTTTCTGGATTTCCAGCCATTCGTCTATACGACGCGTCCCCTCCATGATGACACTCATAGTAGCCAATTCCACGAGGAACGGCGCGTTCCTGGGGGCAACGCCTTCGTGGAAGACAAAATCGCCTTCCTGCCAGGAAAACAGGTTGTAGACGATCTCTTCGATCTGAAGCTTAAGACACTCGGCGATTTCGTTCTTATCGAACAGCCCCATGTCGATCAGAGTGGTGCCGAGCTGACGGCCGGTCTGCTTGTGCAGAGCGATGGCTCTTTCCAGATCGGTCTTGGAAATGCGCCCCCGCTTCAGGAGCATGTTTCCCAGCAGGTCTTCCGAGGCGTTCACCGATGAAGCGAACACAATGTTGCCATCCTTGAAGGCTACCTCTTTTTGACGGGTCGAGGTATGGCATTCCAGCATGCCGGATTTCTTCCCGGTGGCCAGCAACTGCAGAATATCTGAGAAGGCAACGGTCTTGAGATTTCCTGACAGACTCATGGCGGTATCTTTCTGGACGTAGGTCAAACGGCAGACCTATCCTGTTTTCATACCAATTCTCTGTATTTATCGGGAGAATACGGGCTTTACTTTAAGACTTACTAGCGGCAGCCCGCTCTTTTGGGCCGAAACCGCTTATAGATCGAAACTTAGCTTAAGAGCCCCGGATCGTGACAGATCGATTACGTAGTCCGGCGGGGCGGCATCGGGATCGAGTTCCGTGTCCGGCCCGGACGTCAGCTCAGGCTGCTCAAAAGCTGCACAGATAATCTGATCATAGCCGGCCCTGCGACGCTCGATCCACTCCTGAGGCTCAGGCTTCCAGCGACTACCAACAATCAAGACGCCGGATAGACTGAGAGACTCGGGCGGAAGGCTTGCGTTGTCGGGGTGGTTCAAGATGTCAACCTGAAGCTTGCCGAGATTCAGGCGCACGGCCTCGTCGCCCAAATAGCAGCCCTTCCCGTTCGATTGACCGAGCCTTCCCCCGAAGAACAAGACCGGCCCGTGATACACCGCCGAGTCGCTCCTGACTTGCAAATCGCCCGCTGAGCGCTCCAGACTTCGATCGACCAGAACCGACTCTACTTCCATGGTTCGAGCGACCCGGAGAATATCGGCGAGCGCATTGTAGTCGGCGCTCATGACTACCAGGCGGCGAAGACGGGTCACCGCGTTTCTGCTCAACAGTCCGTTCAATATGGTCACTCCCGATGAACCGTCGTCGCGGGACAACATATCGGTGATTACCAGATCGACATTCGAGGATTTCTGGTCGCAGGTAAGAACTGCCAGGCCGCCCGGTATCCGCTCAATACGGAGTTCGCCGGTCGGTTGTCGAAACTGAGCGATTACACCGACCGCCAACGCAACGTTGACCGTTAAGGCCACCGATACTAGCAGAGTCTTCCTGGCCCAGCGGCGAGTGAACGCCACCGCGAAGAGGATCATGACGAAATACGCCAGGACAATTATCAACGTACCCCAGTCGGACTTCGATAGAAGGCCTGACTTCCAAACCGGGACCTCTCCCCCGCCGAAGAAATCGAGCATGGAGAGTACCCCGCGCAGCCACAGATCGACCAGGCTCCCTACCATCGTACCCAGAAGCGGCCAGACCAGATGCGCAACGAGAAGAAGCATGACTGCGATCACACCGACCGAAACCATCGGCACGATGACAAGATTGGCGGCGACTGATATCAACGGAACGCGCTCGAAATAGAGCAGTATCAACGGCGTCGAAACGATCTGCGCCACCAAAGAAGCTACGATTGGCATACCCAGCCAGCGATACCAGCGGCTTTCCTGAAGCCGGCCGAAGGCTTGGCCAATTCGTGGGACGAAGAATATCAGCCCCCACGCGGTGGCGAACGACAGTTGAAAGCCGATATCGAATAGCTGTGTCGGCTGTACCAACAGGATTATCAGCGCGGCGACGGCAATGATGTTATTGAGGTCGTACACCCGTCCCAGAAGGCGAGCGCCGACCACCAGCGCTGCCATCAGGCACGCTCTTACCACCGAGGGGTCCCCGTAGGAGACACCGGCAAACACGACTATCACTACGAGCAGAACCAGAGAACGCGCACCCCGACCCAGCCATAGAGGGCGCATCAACCCGAGGAAGAACAGCAGAACCAAGGCGACATTACCTCCGGACACGGCCAAGAGATGCAGCGTGCCGCTGTCGCGAAAGCGGCCATAGACGTCCGCTGGAATATCTCGAGTCTCGCCGATCAAAAAGCCACGCGCCAACGCCGACGCGGTAGGACTAAGATCGCTCTGAAGACTCCCGCACACAGCGTTGCGTATCCCGTCTACCAGCGGCCAGAACCCGACCGACGGGCGTCGATCAATTTGGATGTAGAGCCCCGTCGGTAGAAACGCCTGGGCATGGATGTCCTGCAAATTGAGGTAGCGGGCGTAGCCGAAATCCTCGCGCCCTTCGGATCTAACAGGATAGAGCCGCGCCTGAAAAGCCAGTCGGTCGCCGCGCTGGAATGCGGTCGTCGTGTCGGTGATCTTTAGGAGCAGACGACCATCCACCTTGCGGCTGACCTGACCCGGCGCTGTCGCGGGCAGGAGCGAATCGATATCGATCTTGATCTCCGTGCGCCCCGGCTTCAACTCCGGCCAATCGGCCACCCGACCACACACTTCATAGAGAAGCGGTTCTCGAACAATGTTGCCGAGATGGTTCGGTCCAAGGCCGCGAAGCTGGAGGCCGAAGTTGACCGCGGCGATCAGTCCAAGTGCTAACCCCGCAAGCATTGCGGCTGAAGCTCGCCGCTGACGGGTCAGCGTTATTACGGCCAGCCCGGCCGAGAGTGAAGCGAACGCAAAACCAACCAGCGGGGATACGTCCAGATAGTCGGATAGAAGAATGCCACCTACGACGAAGAAGAGCAGAAACAAACTTGGATGGGATTTGATCATCACACCCTCCCCGTAATTACCTCACTTGCGACGAATTACCTTGTTGAGCACCAATTGCAGCTCCTGGACTCGGAGCACCGCGCAGAGACCCAAATAGAGCGCTGCTCCGACGCACGTGCGTATGCCAAATTCCCAGATACGCTGAATCTTTTCGGACCAGCTGTCGGGTGACGGGATTGGCAACATTGACGCCAGCCAGAACGCGACCACACTGGCCAACGTGACGCGAAGGAAGACGAGCAAGAGCCGCCCATAAGCCGGCTTCACTTCCTTGCGCGGAAGAAATCCCAGAAGCAAACCGAAATTTACCAGACCTGCAATCGAAGTCGCAGCCGCCAGTCCGGCGAAGCTGAACATCTTCATAAGCGGATAATATAGCGCGATGTTTACGATTACCGAGATTACTGAAAAGCGCATCGGGAGCGATGAGTCCTTTAGCGCATAGTAGATTGGCACCGTTACGCGTACCGCGGCAAAACCTATCAGGCCATACGAATAGTGAAAAAGGGCGATTGCCGTATTGGCGGAATCAGCTTCGGAGAATCTGCCCCAGCGATAGACGACATCAACCAACTCGTGGCCCATGATTGCCAGAAACGCGGCCGATGGCACCACAAGAAACATGTTTAGATTTATTGACTCGTGAAAGGCCGCGGTAAGGCGATCCATTTCCCTCCGGGCTGCCAGTTCGGAAGCATTTGGCAAGTAGACAGTTCCGAGCGCCACTCCGAATACTCCCAGCGGAAAATGCATCAGGCGGAACGAATAATTCAAATAAGAAATCGATCCCTCGGCCAGATACGAGGCAAGCAGAGTACTCACCAGGATGTTGACCCGGCTGGCCGACAGCCCGACCACCATGGGTAAGAACAATCGCATGACTTTGCGGAAGTTCTGATCCAGGAAATTGAATCGCCATCGAAACCGAAAACCGGTTCGTCGTAATTGAGGCACCAGGATCAGCAACTGACCCAGCCCCCCGACGACCACCCCGATTGCCATCGCGTAAACCGGTATGTCCAGCCAGCGATACATCAGAACCGCGCAGCCAATAATGCCGAGATTAAATAACGCCGGCGAAAGAGCGGGAATTCCGAACCTTCCAAACGAATTCAGCATGCCCATAAACAGGGCGGACAGCGACACCAGCAAGAGAAAGACCCACATGATCCGGGTCATTTCGACGGTAAGAGTAAACTTCTCCGGTTCGTCGGTAAACCCGTTGGCCGAGACAAAGATAAGGACCGGGGTCGCTACAATCCCGAGGAGTACCACTCCGCCCACGACTACCATTATGGCGGTTGCGACCGTGCAGGCCAGATCGAAGGCGCTCTGTTCCGTGTCGTTGACCAGCTGTTCCTTGAAAACCGGGACAAAAGCGGCCGAAAGAGCCCCTTCGGCAAACAGGTCACGCAGCAGGTTGGGAATCCGGAAAGCGGCCACAAAGGCATCGGTAGCCATCGAGGCGCCAAACAGATAGGCCTGGACCTGCTCGCGAACCAGCCCCAGAACGCGGGAAACGGCCGTTGCGGCCGAGACTTTACCGACCGAAGCCACATTGGAGCTTTTCTTGATCTTATCGGTTGACAAAACAGCTCCGTCGGCTATATTTCCGAGCTAAGTTATCGGTGAAATAACGAAAGGAAGACCTTTGCCGAATCATAAATCCTGCGTCAAGCGCATGAGAATCGCCGGAGAAGAGCGCGAGAGGAATCGGGCTTTCCGTTCCCGTCTGCGTCAGGCCATTAAAGACGTCCGCACTGCGACTAATCGCGAAGCGGCGGCCAAGATTCTCCAGGAGACCACTTCGATCATCGATAAAGCGGCTGGCAGCGGCTTGATTCACAAGCGCACCGCAGCCCGAAACAAATCGCGGCTCACGCAGTTCGTCTCCAAACTCGCTTAGTCTGACATTCTCTGACAGCATAAAATACCAAACCCGCGCCTCCCTTGGCGCGGGTTTCTGTTTTCCAGACCCGAACCTTTGTCTATTGGGAGCAGGCATAACCGAACGTAGCTCTCTCCCCCGGGTTGATTCAACAAGTTTTTGAGGGCCATCGGCGGGGTGACCCCACCGAGAATAATATCTACGGCGTCGGCACGGGCGCCGGGCCGCCCAGGAAGAGGTAGCTGATCAGGTACATTACGTCGCCGATGCTCACTCCGTGGACCCCGTCCATATCAGCGTCTTCGGGGTATGCCAACGGGTCCAGACTGATGAACAGATGATCGATCAATATCGAAACGTCTCCGATATCCACCGTCCCGGAATGATTCAGATCGCCCTTGTCAAACTGGTTCGTGACGGCAAAATACTCAAACACCTTGGCCATCAGAGCCGTCGCCGAGGCGGGAGTTAAATAGTATAGCGGAAACGCCAACAGGACCCGCTTCCCGTTTGCGGTCTGATAGGTAATCCCCACCGGCTGCCCTTCCCATTCGGGAAGATCCATTTCTGAATCAAAACGCAGAATCACCTGTGATCCCGGACGCCCCGCCAGTTTGGCAATGTCTCGCCATTCGCGCATACCCCGGGTCCGATCGATTTGGACCGACGGCCACCCATTCTCCCCTACAGCCCCGATGAAATCGAAATACGGCGTGTAGTCATAGCTGGTCAGCCCAAATTCACGATACAGCAGGTGACTGGTTGGCACCGACTTGGCCGCCCAGGTAAACCAGGTCCGGTACCCCGATATCAGCATGTTCGTACCATGTTTCGAGTATTCGTCCAAAGTCGCGTTGCTCTGGCTGATGTTCTTGTAAATTACGTCGTCGTCAATCCACAGCAACGTCCCATACTGACCGATGGTCGAAAGAGTAACCGGCCCGCCATTCTCATCCGATGGCGCCACGCTAAATCCGAACGGGCCAAAGATCGTATCCAACCACGCTTCCTGCCAGGCCTGGTCCGGATCATAGTCATGATCCTTAACGAATCCGTCCGCTACCACCGGACCACCATCGTAAGTGGCCGGATAGACCACCACCGTCGAAGACTTCGGCGACTCATACCCTGTCATATCCACCGCTGTAACGGCGTACTCATACCCCACATGAGGCAGGACGTTCACATCTGAAAATGTCGTTCCCGTAACTCCGTCCTGATACAGTTGCCATTCTCCTACCGTACCCGGTCGCCGGTACAATCGATAGTGAGAAAAATCCAGTTCGGCGTTAGGCTGCCAGGCCAGGTCGAGGCGCATCTGGTTGGGGGACGGACTCCCCCCCAAACCTGAAGGTATCCGGGGATAGAGCATTGACGTTCCGCTTCGCTCTACCGCGTACATTGCCCTCTGCAGTTGTGGAGACAAACCGTAGACTGCTACATAACAGACCTGTTCAGGGATGAGCCCGGTCACCGTGTAGGTGCATTGTCCAGGAGGAACCAACGTCGAGTCGGTATATTGGCCGGAACCGCCGCCCCAGCAAATCCAGTGACTGCAATCGGTGGCACAGTTGGGCCAGGAAACCTGCAGTGACTGGCCGTCCCCGACATCTGCCAGGCTGACATTCATGATCGGATACGGAGCATCGGCTACCGAAGCGAGAGCTACTATTGCCATTTTCGCGACTTCGGTCAGATAAGGGAAATTGAGCTCTGAGCAAAGGTCGGTTTCAAGGTGATAGTTAGGAGTATTGAAATCTGATTCTTCTATGCGAATTGTCGGGTAACCCAGGTCCTCGAATGGATAATTGTCTCCGGGACGAGACAAGCCTGGCTCGGCCGGATGTAGCAGAGTAACACGCCCTGCCGCAGCAGCGGTTACCGCTCGATAGACATCCTGATATTCGGAATGTACTTCGAGGTCCCAGTAATTGTCGGCGGTGTAGGCGACCATATCGTAGTTGAACATAGCTTCTAATTCTGTGCCGGCGGCGTGCATTTGATTAGCCAGATACCCCGACCCGTACATCCACTGTTCTTCCGCAGAAAAGGCCACGAACATTACCGTCTTGCGCAGGGGTTGATCGGCAAGGATGCGAGCCAACTCGAGCATCAACGCTACTCCCGAAGCGTCGTCGTCTGCTCCCGGCGCGAAGTTAAAAGGATCGATCGTGCTATATGAGTCATAATGGGCACCAATAAGAACGACCTTGTCCGGCTCGACGTTTCCCGACTTAACGGTAATGACGTTGTAACCGTATCCCGTGCCGGCCCAACTGCTATGAAAGAAAGGTTGGACAGTCACGTCCGCGTAGCCGAAAGACAGGAATTTTTCCTCGATCCAGTCGCGAGCACGATCAACGGAGTCAGTGAATACGTATCGGGTGGCGAATTCTTCAAGACGCTTATTGTAGGAGTAGATGGAGTCCTGATTGACCAGTGTAGCCAGGGTATCGTGTGCAAAATCCTCGGGCTGACTCCTTCCGCTTGAGAGCGGTACGTACCTGACGGGTACGGCGCGTTGACACAACGGCACGGCCCCGACACGGTAACCTTCAGCCAGTGAAGCTGCCATTGCACGACTCATTTGCAAGATCAGTCGGCTTTCCCCCACGGTCGCACTTCGGCCCACCTTTCCCCAATCGAGCGACTGCTGAACAATTGACCG
The DNA here is from genome assembly GCA_963735035.1 of uncultured candidate division Zixibacteria bacterium. Classification (GTDB taxonomy): domain Bacteria; phylum Zixibacteria; class MSB-5A5; order GN15; family FEB-12; genus JAGGTI01. The sequence continues at coordinate 1,303,927 of CAVTJJ010000004.1, read as the reverse complement.
ACCACGGTCTGGAATGTAGTACAACTCAGAAAGATCAACATCTTCCATGAGGGTCTGGAGCGCTACTCCGGCATTAGATATGGATTGCCGCCCCGCTTCGTCCAAGACTAACAAAAAAGCATTCTTATCACGCGCGACGGCATTTCCAGCGATTGCATTTACGATTTGTCCCTCAGTCGGGTTATTAATGACGATCCGCACCAGATCATCCCCCCGTCCCCTCGTGGCCAGCGTAAGTACGGCTATTAGGCCGACCAACACGGCCGTTGAAAGGAAACGCCGCTGAGATTTCACAGCAACCCCTTTCCTCTGCTATTCGTTCTCCGCACGGTGTCCTGCGGGAACGCCGTCGAAGAGATAGTAACTTACACTATGTACATCTTGGCGTCTAGTGTACGCCGTCGCCCCCCGGCAAGGGAAGCCCTCCTGTACCAGTTCCTCCCGTCGGCACGGGCGCCGGGCCGCCCAGGAAGAGGTAGCTGATCAGGTACATTACGTCGCCGATGCTCACTCCGTGGACCCCGTCCATATCAGCGTCTTCGGGGTATGCCAACGGGTCCAGACTGATGAACAGATGATCGATCAATATCGAAACGTCTCCGATATCCACCGTCCCGGAATGATTCAGATCGCCCTTGTCAAACTGGTTCGTGACGGCAAAATACTCAAACACCTTGGCCATCAGAGCCGTCGCCGAGGCGGGAGTTAAATAGTATAGCGGAAACGCCAACAGGACCCGCTTCCCGTTTGCGGTCTGATAGGTAATCCCCACCGGCTGCCCTTCCCATTCGGGAAGATCCATTTCTGAATCAAAACGCAGAATCACCTGTGATCCCGGACGCCCCGCCAGTTTGGCAATGTCTCGCCATTCGCGCATACCCCGGGTCCGATCGATTTGGACCGACGGCCACCCATTCTCCCCTACAGCCCCGATGAAATCGAAATACGGCGTGTAGTCATAGCTGGTCAGCCCAAATTCACGATACAGCAGGTGACTGGTTGGCACCGACTTGGCCGCCCAGGTAAACCAGGTCCGGTACCCCGATATCAGCATGTTCGTACCATGTTTCGAGTATTCGTCCAAAGTCGCGTTGCTCTGGCTGATGTTCTTGTAAATTACGTCGTCGTCAATCCAAACCAACGTCCCGTACTGCCCGATGGTCGAAAGCGTTACCGGTCCACCGTTCTCATCCGACGGCGCCACACTGAATCCGATCGGGCCAAAGATCGTATCCAACCACGCTTCCTGCCAGGCCTGGTCCGGATCATAGTCATGATCCTTCACGAATCCGTCCGCAACCACCGGACCGCCGTCGTAAGTGGCCGGGAAGATCGTCACCGTCGACGACTTCGGCGACTCATACCCCGTCATGTCCACCGCTGTCACGGCGTACTCATACCCCACATGAGGCAGGACGTTCACATCTGAAAACGTTGTTCCCGTAACTCCGTCCTGATACAGTTGCCATTCTCCTACCGTACCCGGCCGCCGGTATACTCGATAGTGAGAAAAATCCAGTTCGGCGTTAGGCTGCCAGGTCAGGTACAGGCGCATCTGGTTGGGGGACGGACTCCCGGCCAAACCGAACGGCACCCGGGGATACAGGTAAGGGGTGCCGCTCCCCTCTATACCGTAGAAGGCGCGATATCCCTGAGGCGCTGTACCCACCGCCAAGATATGGTACTCAACCCCGTCAGTCAGGGCAGGGATCGTGAAGCTGCAGTCGCCTGCGGGCACAGACGAGGAATCGACATACACGCCCGGTTGAGTTCCCCAGTAGACCGTGTAGTCGCAGTCGGAGTCGCAATTCGACCAGGACACTTGAAGCGATTGACCGTCGCCCGGATCAGCGATTTGGTTCACAGTGGCCGGATATGCGGCATCGGCAACTACGGCCACCGAGGCCAGTGCGGCCTTCGCGACTTCCTTGAAATAGGGGAAATTGAGACGACTCGATATATCTGCATTGGTGTGCCAACCGATAGTATTGAAATCGGATTCGATGTGATCAACGATTGGGAAACCGGCCGCGTCGAAAGTGGCGTGATCTGAGCTCTGTCCCATGGAAGTGACGATGGGAATAAGGCTGCTGACCCGGGCGGCCGTAGCGGTCGAGAAATTACGATACACAGCAATATCGCCCGCCGCATAATTCAAGTCCCACACCGGATCGTCGGTAAATGCCACCATGTCGAAGTTGTACATGACTTCGAGATTATCACCTCTGCTGGCAAAACCGTTGGCAGCAAAAGCCGAGCCGACCAACCCGACTTCCTCGGCGTCAAAAGGTATGAAGACAATGCTCTTGCGGAGAGGGACATCGGCCAGCACCCGCGCCATCTCAAGGATCAGGGCTACACCTGTAGCGTCATCATCGGCTCCCGGCGCATACGCCCCGGGACCGGGTGACTGTTGACCGTCGGTCCAGGAATCGTAGTGACCACCCATGACAATATATTCTTCCGGTTGTGTCACTCCGGGCTTCACGCACTGAACATTATAGACCCAACTATTAAGATAGGAGTCGTAGTACCCCGGTTTGGTAACATCGGTATATCCCCAGGACCGAAATTTTTGTTCCAGCCAATCTCGCGCCGCTTCACATGAGTCGGTAAAAGTGTACCGGGTGCGAAAATTCTCCAGTCTCTGGACATATGACTGCAGTGAATCCTGATTAATGCGGGATATCAAAGAATCGCTGGGGTACTCGTCCGCCAGCGGTGATGCTACTGAGGTCGCTGGATAGAAGATTCGAATCGACCGAGCGGTAAGGGGTATAGCTCTCAATCGGGGATCATTTGATACGGATGCCGCCTCAGCTCTGGTAAGCGACATGATACGCAGGCCATGACCAAGATCGTTTACAGTGCCGAGACGGTCGATCTCTACCATCTCTAGTCTCGGACTGCGATTCATGTCGAGGATCTGGTAAACATCGCTCGGATCGGCGTCTTCGATGACCGATTCGAACTCGATTCCGACAGCCGTCAACTGGGCGCGCTGGTCATCGTTGATGGACACCAGAAACTTGTTGCTGCTTCGCCCGAACGCGGTACCGACAACTTCGCGTGCGGTCGCGGCGTCCTGGGCGTTTCGGATCGTGATCATGCCGATCGGTTCGGTCGCCCCGACCGAGACAGTGACAAGAATCGAGACGAACGCAATAGATCCCGTGAGGATCCTGCCGATTGGAGTGCGAAGTAACATAGTAGCGGTGTCCTTCTTATGCCATAAACCCTTGTTGTCCACAAGACGAATTCGATTTCATTCCTGTGCAACGAGTTGTGGGACCGGTGGCTAAGTACGTGGCCACATCTGTAAGGTACCGTCGAAAGCGATGTTGTCAAGAAGTTTGCCGATGAGGCGACACTCGGGCAACTCAGAGGTGAACGCCCTTTTGGATGGGGCGAAGTCTGATTCTGCCCCGGCCCCGCTTGGGAGAAGTCAGCGGTGGAGTAGCATCCCTGGGAACCGAGGGATAATCGATCGGGGAAACGCCGGTCTTGTTACGACGCGACGGAACATAGGCCACTTCAATATCAAAGCTGGCCAGGTACTTTCGATAAATTTTGAGGCGCTGGGGATTGGCTTTCAATGGCTTGCCCGCGTTAAGGATGGCAAACACAAACTCAGGATTTGAGGAAAGTACCCTTACCGCTTTGATCTTCTCTTTCGACAGAGAGGTTTTGATGAAGCGCAACAAAGAGAAAAACGCTCCGAATTCGAGATCGATCGGCCTCCCCTCCGCCCGACATTTGAAGAGTATACCCTGGCTGGGGATAGCGAACATGATCATACCGTGGCCGAAACCACGATCCTCTAGCCACGCCTCCTGCAGAGGACGGCAAAATGACCCAATGTAGCACTCGGTTCGGGGAGATTCAGATTTCATTACAGGTTGATGGAGCAAGCCTGGTGCCGACCGGGGCTTGTGCCTATGCTATGGCATATCAACACGTTACGCCATCTATTTGGAGCGCAACCTGCCGGATGGTCATTAGATTTCACTATTTGAGAACCAGATTGGTAATCAGGAGTCGATTGACCTGACAAGCTGGTCCTTGAGTTCTTCTCGTGCCTGAATATAGGTGCCGGTCGCGGTGGCGAAGATGGTACCGTCCGGGCCTAGAGCTTCTCCGGTTGTAGTGTACACTCTCTTCTTTGCGCCGGTAATTTTTCCGGTGAGACGGAGTTTGGTGCCGGTCGGAATCGGCTTCTTGAACCGAACCGTCATTTCGGCGGTTACCGCGAATACCCCTCGAGACAGCACCGCCTTGATCATTACTTCATCGAGCAGACTCGCCAGGATTCCGCCGTGATACAAACCCTGATATCCTTCGAAGTGCGGCTCGGCGGTCAGTTCGGTCACGGCTCCGCCGTCATGCTCGAAGAAACGGGCTTTGAGACCGTGGGGATTGTCGTGGCCGCACACAAAGCAATTCTTGTATCGAACTATTTCCTTCATGATCGGAGCATAGCCGTCAGGAAGCGTCAAGTCAATCCCAAGAAAAAACCCGGCAGATGAGTCATCTGCCGGGCATTTATTTACTGCTGCTCGTACTGACTACGGAGTGCAGAGCGTACGGCCGTATGTGGCGGATAGACTGCCGGTAGTTACATCAGCTTCCATGACGCCATCAGTGAAAGTTATGTCGAACTGCCACTGCGTGTAGGTCGGGACACTGTTGGGCAGCGTACGCTCCCAGACTACGTTTACGGTAGCGGTGCCCGAATTAGGACAGCCGTTCGTCCAGGAATCACTGGTGCGGACGAAGGTCAGGTTGTTAGTCGTCACGTCTATCGTCCAATTGTTCCAGACGAGAGAATCAGTGGAAATGTGCTTACTGTCCACCACGACGTTGAACGTGCCGTTGACGGTAGCGGTCGTGGTATTGATGCCCGTAATATGCAGATCGCCGTGATTAGTCAGGTCGGTGTAGGAGTTGACCGTGTCGGAGGTCTGGTAATTGAATTTGTGCCGGGCGAACATGGCTTCGGCGTTATGCGCGGTGACGCTAAGATTGCCGCCGACGATGTAGGCAATGGAGTCGACGATAGTCTTCGTGCCCACTCCTGAACCCAGGTCAGTGAGATACGAAACGATCCAGGAATTGGCGGTCCGGGTAGAATCCGGGTATCCTCCACCCATGAACAGATCGCCGATATCGTTATTGCTTCCGGCCTCGGTGAAAGTAGCGACCTTCAGACCGGCTTCCATCTCGACCACTATAGAATCGAGATACTGGTGCACCTGGGTCTGAACTAACGGCAGGACCGTCTCGATGCCGTTGTTGTCGGCCGGCGTGGTCGGTGTGGACGGCGTCGTTGTGTCGTCATCTGAACACCCCAACGCCAGGAAGGTGACTGCGACGAAGGCGGCCAATCCCGCCAGGAGGAGTGATTTCTTGGAACGCATGCAGCGTCTCCTTTCATTTGCTCGCTCCAGCCGGCGGGATTGGATCCGGGCTCAGTGCTGCAACAGGAAGGTCATGATTGCCTTCTGAATGTGCAGTCTGTTCTCTGCCTCGTCGAACACCACCGATCGCGGTCCGTCCATCACCTCGTCGGTGATTTCCTTGCCGCGTTCGGCGGGCAGGCAGTGCATCACTATAGCCCCGGGTCCGGCCTCCTCCAGCAGAGCGCTATTAACCTGAAACTTCTTTAGTTTACTTGCCTTTTCCTCTGCCAGATGTTTCTGGCCCATTGAAGCCCAGACATCCGTATAGACTACATCGGCACCCCGAACCGCTTCTTTAGGATCGTCGGTAATCAGCACCACGCTGGCCCGATTTGACCTGGCCCGCTCGACATGAACCGGGCTCGGGAGGGTATCGCCGGACGTGCCTACTCTGAGGTCCAACGGCAGCCGGGACGCCAGATTCAGCCAGCTATTGGTGATATTGTTGCCGTCACCCAGGTACGCCACCGAGTATCGTTCCTTCTTGCCCAGATGTTCGATAGCCGTGAAATAATCGCCCAGAATCTGGCACGGATGGACCAGATCGGTCAGGCCGTTAACGACCGGAACGGTGGCGTATTTGGCCAGTTCGGTGACGTCGGTATGGGCGAAGGTCCGGATCATGATCAATCCGACATAACGCGACAACACCCGGGCGGCGTCCGCTACCGATTCGCGCTGGCCGAGCTTTATTTCTTTGTCGGTAATGTAAATGGGGTGTCCGCCGAGCTGGTTGATGCCTACCTCGAATGAGATTCGCGTCCGTAGCGATTCCTTCGTAAAGATACAGGCGACGGCTTTGCCTTCAAGCGGCCGCGGCCGGATCTGACCGGATTTCATCCGACCGCACAAATCCATGATCTCATATATTTCCTGGGTCGTGAAGTCGGTTATTTCGCAGAGTGTTCGGGGCATTATTCCTCCTAAGAAGCTGATGTTCGCTACTCAAAATCCCCCGAATAAAATCTGAGCCCGGCAGCAAGTCAAGGCGAGATCGAGGCCGGATCGATATGACCTCGTTTACGCCGCGATTGTTCATAAGTTGAACAAAGCCGCTTGCCGTCCGGTCACTTAAGGAGGTCAAAAACCTTGCGGCTCGTAACCCGGCCAACGATATTGCGTACTAATAAGTAGTAGAAAAGGATCGAAAGAGCAGTCATGTCCGGCCGGAAATGGATCATAGGTGTGGTTTTCATAGTCCTGGGGTTGCTCCTGCTCGCCCGGACCATGGGCTTTGTGTTTTTCACTTTTGGTCAAATACTCGGCTATCTCTTTCCGCTCTTTCTGATTGCCATGGGGCTCTGGTTGCTCGCCCGGTCTCGCAGCCGTGAGCAGGCCGACCGAGCCGGAGAAGCAGAAACCTCCCCCCACGCCCGTCATGGGTCATCGCCTTTACACGACCGAACCATGCCTCCCGGCATGCCACCGTCCGGAATACCGTCAGTCCCCCCTTCGATCACAGACCATCCCAGAGTTTCGGCTACGCCCGAATCGGGCAAGGACAGCCGGCTGCGATACAACAAGTTCATCGGGGATATGTTTGTCGATTGCGGTGGTCTCGACCTTCAGAATATCGAAGTCAGCAGTTTCGTCGGGGATGTCGAAGTCAAGCTGCACGGCGGCAAGCTGGCGCCCGGTTTGAATCGGATGATCATATCCGGATTTATTGGTGACGTGCGCGTGCTCGCCCCGGAAGGTATGGCGGTGTTTGCCCAGAGTTCGAATTTTATCGGGGATATCGAAATGATGGGCAAGCGGTCATCAGGATTCGGCAACTCGCTGGATGCCCAGACGGCCAACTACGGCGACGCCGAGGCCAAGCTTTATATCGCGAGCAACCATTTCATCGGTGACGTTCGCGTATATATCGTCTGAGCCCTGTCCCCTCCGTTCCCCTCTTACAGAATGTATCTACTCAGATCTTCGTCTTCGACGATGTCCGATAGCTTCTTGTCTACCGCCTGCGCCGTAATGACGACCCGGCGTTTCTTTGCCGGTGGTTCATATAGTAGATCTTCAAGCAGCGTTGTCATAACCGTGTGCAGCCGTCGCGCCCCGATGTTCTCGGTACGCGTGTTGACCTGCTCGGCAATCTCCGCGATTTTCCGAATGGCGCCCTCATCGAACTCAAGATTGACTCCTTCAGTCGCCAGGAGCGCCTTGTACTGTTTGACCAGAGAGGCCTTGGGTTCCACCAGGATACGCTCGAAGTCATGAGCGGTGAGGCTGTCCAGTTCGACCCGGATGGGAAAACGGCCCTGTAGTTCAGGGATCAGGTCGGATGGATTAGTGCCGTGAAAGGCGCCCGCCGCGATGAAAAGAACGTGGTCGGTGTGTACCATACCGTACTTGGTCATGACGGCACACCCTTCGACGATAGGTAGAATGTCCCGCTGAACACCCTCGCGGCTGACATCGGGGCCGCCCTTGCTGTCGCCGCCGACGATCTTATCGATTTCATCGACAAAGATGATCCCGGACTCCTGCACCCGGTCGAGAGCCGACGGTATGACTTCGTCCATGTTGACCAGACGATCGAGTTCTTCGTTGAGCAGGAACTGGCGGGCATCGCGGACGGTCATCTTGCGCCGTTTGGTACGCTTGGGCATCATGCCCGAGAACATTTCCTGGAAATTCACGCCGAGCTCTTCGACTCCCTGTGGCGAAAAGACTTCGACAATCGGGAAGCTCCGCTGCGGGGCATCGATTTCCACTTCTCGTTCGTCGAGTTTGCCCGCGATCAACATATCGCGGAATTTGTCTCGCGTGCGACCCGCCTGTTCGGCTTCGTCCGAATGGTCAACGGGAGCGCCCTCATTGCCGATATCGACCGGCGGGTGGCGCCGTGGCGGCGGACCGACCAGCATATCGAGAAGTCGCTCGACCATGGCCTGTTCCGCCTTGACATGATGGCTCCCGGCAATTTCCATCTTGACCATGTTCACCGCGATTTCTACGAGATCGCGGACCATGGATTCGACATCGCGGCCGACATAACCGACTTCGGTGAACTTCGACGCCTCAACTTTGAGGAACGGCGCGCCAGCCATATCAGCCAGTCGCCGGGCGATTTCGGTCTTGCCGACTCCGGTGGGGCCGATCATGATGATGTTGTTGGGCATGATCTCGCTGCGGATTTCCAGCGGCGCGTTCTGACGACGCCAGCGGTTACGCAGAGCAATGGCCACGGATTTCTTGGCGGCGTCCTGACCGATGATGTACTTGTCCAGATGCGCCACGATCTCGCGTGGCTGCGGATAATTGTCGTTCATTTGACGTTAACAACCTCAATGTTGTCGTTGGTGAAGATACAGATGTCCGCGGCTATTTCTATGGCTTTGCGGACGATCTTGTCGGCGGTCAATTTCGGATTGGCGAAGATCAGGGCCCGGGCGGCGGCCAGTGCATACGGCCCGCCGGAGCCTATCGCCACGATACCGTCATCGGGCTCGATCACGTCGCCGTTACCGCTGAACAGAAAGATGTGCTCCCCATCGGTCACGGCGATGACCGATTCGAGTCGGCGCAGGATGCGGTCGGTGCGCCATTCCTTGGCCAGTTCAATGGCCGCACGCGGCAGATTGCCCCGATATTCTTCCAGCTTGTGCTCGAAATGTTCGAACAGTGCGAGCGAATCAGCCGCCGAACCGGCGAACCCGACCAGCACTTTGCCGTCCTGCATCGTGCGAATCTTGGTCGCCTTGGCCTTCATGATCGTATCATCCATCGATACCTGACCGTCGCCGGCCATAGCCGCCTTGCCGTTGTGAATAAGTCCGATAATTGTCGTCGATCTGGTTTTCATATTGTGTCCTAATTCCGCGAACCGGAGCGGGGATGTGCTGTCCGATATACTTTCTTCAGTGTCTCCGCCGTGACGTGAGTGTACTTCTGCGTGGTCGACAGCGACGCATGGCCGAGAATCTCTTTGATGAGCATCATGTCGGCGCCGTTCTCCATCAGGTGCGTGGCAAATGAGTGGCGCAAAGTGTGCGGTGTGAAATCGAGTCCTTCCCCTCGCCCGAAATTCTTCACCAGTCGGTCGACTGAGCGGACCGACAGCGCTCCCCCCTTCAGGTTCAGAAACAGCACACCGTTGTGCACGTTCGAATCGCCCACGAATTCCCGGCGGCGTTCTATATATGCTTTCAGGTCAGCCAGGGTGGTATCGCCGATTGGAACGACCCGTTCCTTGTTCCCCTTGCCGATCACGCGAATCAACCCCTGGCGTAGATCAATATCCGAGAGCTTTATGTGGGCCAATTCTTCGCGACGGACCCCGGTCACGTACAGCAAGGCGATCATTAGGTAGTCGCGCCAGTAACCGTAACCCTGCTTGTCTTCGCGGGCATTGCCGTGCTCAAAAAGCCGGGCGGCATCGCTCTGGGGCAAGAAATTCGGCAGTCGACTGCCAAATTTGATACGCGGAATCTGAAAGAGATATTTCTCCAAACCGCTCCGTAAAGACAGGAATCTTTGAAACGATGAGAGTGCCGACAGAAACCGCGCCAAAGAACGGTTTGACACTCCCGCTTGTCCGCGATTGCGTAGGTAGACGCGCAAATACAGAGGGGCGTTCATGGGGTCGTTCGGCATCGCTGTGTGCTGCTGATAGAGAAACTGCACCCACGGTTCAAGGTCGCGACGGTACGCGTCGACCGTCCGGGCGGATCGGCCTCGATTATCGCTTAGATCCTGAATGAATTCTGCGAGCATCTTCTTCAGCATAAGTAACAGAATATCAAAGTTTAGCAGGTCAGTCAAAGGGTTTCGGCCCGACCGGGCTCCGGGGACAAGCGGCTTACTGACTAGAAATCAGAGCGACTGAAGATAGCTGGTTAGATTGACATCGACATTGGCCAGGCCGAGTTTCCGGCGAATCAACTCGCGGTACTTGTGTATGGTTCCCAGGGACACGTTCAGCGTTTCGGCGATTTGCTTTGAGGTCATACCGCTCTTGATGAGGCGACAGATTTCGGTCTCCCGCGGGGTCAATCGTGGTTGTCGTCTCTTCAGCAATTCCAGAAACGGCGAGCTGACCTGCTCGAAATCGTTTCGCAGTTGTTTGATGAGAACTTCCTGGGCGGGACTGGCCCGTTCCTGAAGGCGACCGAGCATCGGGAGAATCGCTTCGTCGATATTGGTGGCGATTTGTTCGCGGATAGATTCCTGATCCGAAGAAATCTGGTTTAGAACTTCCCGCAACGCAATGTTCTTTTCGAGCAAAGCCTGCTCATTCTTCTTGCGTTCGGTGATATCCATCGCCGTGAAGGTGATGCCCTTGGCCCAATCTTCCGGATCGACCGGCGTGGAGCTTAACAGGACATCCATGATGTGGCCATCACTGCAAAGAAAGCGGGTCTCCACTGTCCCGGTACCGCATTCGCCCATCTGTCGATATTTCTCCGCGCCGACGTATTCGAAATCGCTGTCGGCAGGATAGAGTATGCGAGCGCTCTTCCCTATCAACTCCTCACGACTGTACCCCACCATGTCGCAGAGCCTTTGATTGACCTGCCTGAGGACACGTTCCACCGTGAGCCCGATACCCACCGGGGCAGCGCGAAAGATGCTGCTGAGCTCGGCCTCACGATGGCGCAAGGTCCGTTCCGCGTGCAAACGTTCGGTGATATCGTGAAGAACTGCCACAATCCCACCGCCGGAGAGACGGGTGAGATAGTTATCCATCCATATCTCGGAACCATCTTTCTTTCTTAGGGGCCAGTCGCCACGCCAGGAGCCTTTCTGCGTAATCGTCTGGAAAGCGGTAGCGTAGGCCCGTTCGTACATCTCCGACGAAACATGCAGAAGCTCAATATCCGCACCGATCAATTCGATGCGGGTGTATCCGAACGTCTTGAGCATGGCGTCGTTGGCGAATCGAATGGTTCGACCATCGAGAAAGAGGATGCAACTTGCCGCGCCTTCAAACAGCGCCCGGAATTGTTCTTCGGTCTGTCGGAGCAGCTCCTGGGCCCGTCGTTTCTCCGTAATGTCCTCGCCCGAACTGAGCGTGCCGGCAATGGCTCCATCGGGTCCGCGCAAGAGCGTATTGTGCCAGGATACCAGGCGTTCTTTCCCGTCGCGGCCAAGCAACCGATTCTCGAAGTGTTCTACCGTCTCAAGACTGCCGCCCATCAGGTGTATGAAGGCATCGCGAGTCGCCTCGCGATCCCGGGACGGCACAAAAGTATCGAACCAGTTGGCGCCGAGTATCTCGGATTCCGAGCAACCCAGAGTATCGCACCCCTTGCGATTGATCATGGTGACTTTCTGTTCGGCGTCGATAGCTACCAGGATGACTCCGGCGATATTCAAGTATTCGCGCGCGCGGTCTCTTTCGTTCCGTAGAGCTACGTCAATTTCCTTCTGTGCCGTAACATCGCGGTCGAGACAAAAGTAGCCGCACAGCTTGCCGGATTCGTCTCTGGCGGCCAGTCGGTGTGAGTGCATCCACCGTATGGTCCCGTTGCACCTCTTAAGACGATAGTCTATTTCTACCAGTGGGATGTCGTTCTCGGGAGCCCGACGCATCGTCGGCAAGTCGTCCGGATGAACGAGATCTTGTATGAACTGAAGTTTGTTGTCAAGCTGGTCAGTCGTGTATCCCGTCAGTGTGGAGCCGGCGGGATTGAAGCGGCAAGCTCGACCCCTAAGGTCCAGGAAATAGACCATGTCCTGGACGTCATGAAGAGCTGCAAGCAAATATTCGGTCGGTTGAGGGATGACAATTGCCGGACCGGCCGTCGCTGACGCTCCACGACCTGCCTGGTTGGCGCGGTCGCGCGGTCGGTTATTCGATGAGGATCCAGTCATTAGTTCGGGCCCAAATGACGGCGGATCATGTTACGAAGCACATAGTAAACGCTTCGTATGATTCAGCGTGCCTACAGATAAAGATATAGATGGGTGGCTGACGTGTCAAGAACACCGCGACACTGAAAAAGGCTGACCTATCACTAGGCGGTGGTGTTTTCGGCGGTGTTTTCGGCGGCCTGTTCTTCGACCATCTCGTGCTTGCACTCGGGGCATTTCAGGTACTCGCCCTTAACCTTCGAAGATTTCTGCAGCATATAAGTGCTGTTGCAGACGGGGCAGGCGGTGGCCACCGGGCGATCCCAACTGGCAAAATCGCATTTGGGATAGTTGGTGCAGCCGTAGAAAGTGCGCTTGGTGCGCGTGGTCTTCTCGATAACTTTGCCGTTGCAGTCTTTCTTGGGGCAGCCAATTTTCAAAGTCAGCGGCTTCGTGTTCTTGCAGTCGGGATAGGCAGAGCAGGCCATGAAACGCCCAAACCGGCCGGACTTGACAACCATGGGCGAGCCGCACTTTTCACACTTTTCGTCGGTCTGATTCTTGGCGGCTTCTTCAGGCAGAGGCTGAGTCGATTTGCACTTGGGCCAACCCGAGCAAGCCAGAAAACGACCGTTGCGACCCCACTTGATCACCATGGGATTGCTGCACTTGGGACAGGCGATATCGGTCGTTTCGACCATCGCCGCCTTGATCTGCTTTTCCTTCCCCTTCAGACTCGCCAACTGTTCACTGAACGGATCGTAGAATTTGCGGATGACGTCGACCCAGTTGTCTTTGCCCTCTTCCACCAGGTCGAGTTCCAATTCCATCCCGGCCGTGAATTGCACGTTGAAAATCTTCGGGAAATGTTCGACCAGGATCCCGTTGACAGTGGTACCCAGATCGGTCGGATGCAGTTTCTTCTCGGTCAGTTCGACATACTTGCGGTCTTTGAGCGTCGAAATAATCATGGCATAGGTCGACGGGCGGCCGATACCATCGGCTTCGAGACGTTTCACCAACATGGCTTCGGAATATCGCGCCGGTGGCTTGGTGAATGACTGCTCGGCTTCGGTCTTTTCCAGCTTGACGGTTTCGCCGTTCTTCAGTTCCGGAAGGGTCTCTTCACCGTTTTCACCGTTGCCATTCTCGTCCGGTTCCTTTTCCTCCTGGTAGACCTTGAGGAAGCCGTCGAATCTCAAACGTTGTGCTCTGGCTCTCAGCAGATACTTGCCGCCGGAGATATCGACCGTCTCGACATCGTAGAGGGCGTCATTCATCTGTGAGGCGACAAACCGATTCCAAATCAAACGATAGAGTTTGTATTGCTGCGCGGTCAGGTTCTTCTTGATCTTGTCAGGCGGCAGATTCAGATAGGTAGGACGAATGGCCTCGTGGGCATCCTGAGCCTGTTTCTGTTTGCCGTAGAATTTGGGTTTACCCGGAAGATAGTCTTTCCCGTACTCGCTTACGATGTGTTCGCGAACCGCGGTCAGGGCCTCGGCGGCCACACGGGTCGAATCGGTTCTCATGTAAGTTATCAGACCGGTCGGCCCTTCTTTGCCCAGTTCCACACCTTCGTAGAGAGCCTGCGCGACCGCCATCGTACGTTTCGGCGACATACCATGAACCTTGGCCGCTTCCTGCTGCAGAGTCGAAGTAATAAAAGGCGCCGGTGGGCGGCGGACTCGCTCGGTGCGCTTGATCTCGAGCGCTTTGAATTTCTGCAAACCGAGATCTTTCTCGATGGCTCGCGCCTGGGCTTCACTGGTGATAACAATGCTGTTCTTGGTTTCTTCGCCGGCCTTTACGACCGATTGGCCGTCGATCTTGAACAGCGACGCCCAGAACATTTCTTTGGCGCCGTTGGAAAGATTGGCGCTAATCCTCCAATATTCCTGCTGTATGAAGGCGGCGATTTCGACTTCACGCTCGCACACCAAACGAAGCGCGACCGATTGAACGCGCCCGGCCGAAAGATTGCGGGCCACGGTCTTCCACAGGAAAGGTGATACCAGATAGCCGACCAGACGGTCGAGCACACGCCGCGCCTGCTGGGCGTTGACCAGGTCGATGTCAATCTCGCGGGGATTCTTGATCGCTTCGGTAACCGCGGTCTTGGTGATTTCGTTGAAAGTAACCCGATGAACCTTGGCCTTGCCGGTCAGATTGTTGGCCACATGCCAGGCGATAGCCTCTCCCTCGCGGTCCGGATCGGGCGCCAGATAAACGGTCTCGGCGCTCGCGGCCGCTTTGCGGAGCTTGGCGAGAATCTTCTCTTTGCCGTCGATGACCGTGTAAGCCGGTAGAAAGTCATTGTCTACATCCACCCCGAGTGACGACTTGGGGAGATCGATCACGTGACCGACCGTCGAAAGGATATCAAAATCCTTCCCCAGGAAGCGGCTCAGGGTGCGAGATTTGGCGGGTGATTCGACTATGACAAGATTCTTGGCCATCGGACTTTCCTATGCGATCGGCTTATGATGTTGCTATTCCCTATCGGTTCGCTTGAAGTTTACTTTACCTTCAATTACTTCTTTCAACGCCACCATGGTCATTTTCCGCGCTTCGATATCGACTTCGGTCGAGCCTTCCTGAAGGCGCGCCAGTTTGGCTAAGCGCTTGGAATTGAGGTGACGAGCGTGCTTGGAAGCTACGAGCACCATCTCGTAACGATTCTCAGTAACCGTCTCGATCTTGTCATTGTAGCTGTAGTTAATAATCATGTCTTCGGTTCTCCATTGGTTATGCTGGCCTAACCTGTTATGCGCCTTAATTGTTCCGGATCAAACTGTTCAATCCGGTTTCCGTGTGACTCCACAATATGAAGAACTTCCCGCACGGCTCGGTCAAGCTCTTTGTTGATAACGACATAGTCGAATCCAAACTTGCGGAAAGACTGCAACTCGTGCAGCGCATTACGTAGTCTTATTTTGAGTTGTTCTTTAGTCTCGGTACCTCTCTGCCTCAATCGACGGCGCAATTCGACCTGGGAGGGCGGAAGAACAAAAATCGAAATAGCATCGGGATATTCCGCTTTGAGTTTACCGGCTCCCTTGACGTCAACGTCGAAAAGCATCACACCACCGCGCCGACGCACAGCATCTATCGGCCGACGAGGGGTGCCGTAACGATAAAGATGCACTTTGAATTGTTCGGCAAAAAAGTCCTGCTTCGCCAGTTGCCCGAAATGCTCTTCGGTCACGAAGAAATATTCCCGGCCGTCACGTTCGCCTCGGCGCTTGGAGCGGGTCGTATATGAAACGGAAAAAGTCCAACCCTGGCGCCGACGCGACGGTGAGAGCAAACGTCGGCAAATCGACGTTTTCCCGCCGCCGGAAGGTGAAGATATAATGACTATTTTGCCCAGTTCTTTTGATCGCACCATTCGCTCCAGGAAGCCTACTCCACGTTTTGAGCTTGCTCGCGAAGTTTTTCTATTTCCTCTTTGAGGGAAATCACTTTCGCGGAGATGTCAAAATCGGAGGCCTTGGAGCCGATCGTGTTGACTTCGCGATTCATTTCCTGGAGGATGAAATTCAGACGGCGGCCGACCGCGTCGGTCTGGCGCAACGTCTGTTGGAACTGACTGATATGACTACGAAACCGCAGGCACTCTTCGGCGATATCGGTACGGTCGGCAAAGACGGCGATTTCTTCTTCGAGCCGGGCCCGGTCAATGCTCTGACTGCCCAGAAGTTCGTTTATCCGCACCGCTAGTTTCTTGGCGTATTTCTCAACGGCCCCGGTCGTTTCCTTTTCAATTTGATCCATCAACCCGGACATGGTCTTGAGCCGCTCGCGCATGTCGACAGACAGGTTCTTGCCTTCGCGCGCCCGCATGGCCTGCATCGCCTTCAGTGCTTTAGAGACGCCGCCCTTTATTATTGGCCAGGCTTGTTCCTGATCGGGATCAACGGCAGTGGGACGAGTTATGTCGGGAAGCGTAAGTAGATCACTGACGGTCAGTTCGCCTTCGAGCTTAAGGTCTTTCTTGAGCTTGGTCAGTTCGCGACAGTATTCCTTCGCCAGCTCCCTATTAATGAGGGGATGTCCGGCGGCCCCGCCGTTGTCTGCAAGATTAACGAAGAGACTTACCTTGCCGCGCCCCACTTCCGCATTAAGCAATTCCCGCGCTTGTGGTTCGAGCGCCCCGAACGGACGGGGCAGGCGCACCACAACCTCGAGAAAACGACTATTGATGCTGGACAGCTCGACGGTAAACTTTCCGAACTTGCTGTCGATTTCGGCGCGACCGAAGCCGGTCATTGAATTCATAATCCACCCGTCTACAAAGACAAGGGCGCAAAATAGAGGCTTGAGACCGTTTGTCAACCGCTAAACTGAAATAGCTGACCGAAACCTCGTTGTTCACGTTGGTGAACGTGAAGAACGCCAAGCGGTTCACGGCAACAACGCTTCTTCCCCTGAGGGTCCGATGATCGGACCAATATTAGGATGATATTTCGCAGAGACGTCGGGAATCGGGTTTCTTCGTACTCTATCGATCAAGTCGGGAAGACAATCTTGACGATTGTCCCTTTGCCCGGTCGGGAGTCCAGTTCGAGGGATCCGTTGATCGAGGCCATAATTTCCCGCGCCACGGCCACACCCACACTCAGCCCGCCCGGCTTGCCCGACTTGTCTTTGGAGAAACTTCGACGGAGCGTGAAAAGAGTCTTTTTCTGGCGCGAGGACAGGCCGGGGCCGTTGTCCCGCACCCAGATTACGCAACTGCCGTTCTCGACTGAGGCCGTCACAGTCGCCTCGACTGCCCGATCGGAATACGCCTGTACGGCCAGAGTGAGGACGTCGTGCAATACGGCAGTCAGCTTCCGCAGCGGCGCGGTTACTTTGGGGAGATCGCTCTGCCGGACCGCCAGGCGGGCTCCCGGATGTTCCGCCAGAAGCGTGTCTCCGAGACGAGTCACCACCAATCCCAAATCAACAATTTGCGGCTCTTCGCCGTCCCCGATTAACCGAAGCATCTTCTCAAAATCGCGGATTGTGTCGGACATGGTCTCCAGATGGTGATTGAGGCAACCGAGATAGAAACCGCCGTCACGATCAAGTCGGTCGTGATGCTCATGTTCCAGCTTCTGCCAGACCGACTCTGTCGCGTTCATGGTCGACTTCAGCAAGTCTATAGCCGTCAAACCCACCTGAGACGACACGCCCGGGAAAGCGCTCGGACCGGCCAGGACACTTCCGCTTTCGTAGAATAGGAAGCAATGCGAGGTTGGTTCGGTAACGGTTTCGAGGGGTAGTATCTCTATACTCAACGAGTGGCCGTCAGTCGTTTCATAAGTAGCTTTGAATCCGGGCAGGCAATCGCATCCGGCCAGAACCGCAATATAGCCGGCAATGGCGGAAGACGCCGACTCGCCGCAGGAGGCGCCGATCAACTCAATCAACTGACCGACCGAGACAACTTCATTCTGCGGGGCGAAGAAGGTCTCGAACGTATGATTATGCTGGGTCACTTTGCTGTCATGATCGAATGCCACGAAACCTATCCGAAGCTGGTCGAGAACCTGTGACGGATAGACCGAGGGCCGTTCCACCGGAACCGGTTCGATTTCATGGGGCGAGCGGACAGCGTGAATCAGGGAAGCGGCCAACTCGGAGCGCCAGCGTATGCGCGCGTCGTTTTCGGCCGAGTCGGAATGTCCAAGATTGAAACGCACCAGGCCGGTATGCTCTGAGCCAAGACGGAAAGTGGCGCGAACCTCGTTCGGCGTGGATTCAGCGTCGCCATCCTCTTTCCAGACATTGTCCAGATCGGCCGAATCTTTCAAGACTTCTTCTGTCAGGGCAAGGCAACGATGGTGTTCGTCATTAAGATCGAAGATCCCCACACCGTGAGCGTCGGTGATGTCCTTCAGAAGATCGACGAGCTTCTTGAGGTCGGGTTGATCGAACTCCATCACGAGCAGGCGAATGAGCGTTTCCCACAATCCGCTTTCGGATTCTGATTTTTCTTCGACCACGGGGAGATCGTCGGGCCGCAAGATGATTTGATAGTTGGAGGGATTGCCGCCGCCGAAATTCACGGACACCACCATCGTCACCGGTTGGGTCTGCCCCCCGGCTCCAACAATAGTTATCCCGGCCGAGTCATACCCGGTGTCATACGGACTGCGATTCTTGATGAGCTGCTGATAAACAGGACGGTCGGAGGTTTGGAGGAAATCCACGAACGGTCGCCCGAACAACTCGACTTCGCTCAAACCGAAAAGCCGCTGGGCTTCCAAATTAGCAAGAATAAATCGACCCTTGCGATCTATTTTGCAGAGACCGCATCGCTTGACGCTGACAGCCTGATCAATCGGTGCAACAACCATAACACACTACTTGGGGCTTAGCCTGGCACACTGATCCTTCAGTCATCCGTATGATCACGGTCAAACTGCAACTCCCGGTAGGTCAGTACCAAGGCCGGTTACTCATTATGTTATCGGTTGTTACGGGAAAAGATTGAGTCCCGCAACCGCGCGAATTACGCAGTCGGGGACTCTTTTCGAAAACTAGAAATCGGGCTTATGAAGTAGCTCGATTTCGGCAACTACTACTTCTTCTTAAGTCGATCTACGGCCTGATTTAGGAGACTCTCCCCGGCTTGCTTGCTCAAAGCACCGTAGTCGAAAGTCAATTTTGGCGCCGTAATCGTTCCGGTTACCTTGAACGGCAGATTGACCCGCTTGGCATCGCCCTGTCCGCCGCCCAGGAGCTTGCCCAAACCGCCAAGCTGATCGGTGGCTGTGACACTGGTCTTGAGCGAGCCCGAATAGTCCAGGGTGCCGTCGAATCCGTATGAACCCCCCAACCCCATGTCGCCGAGTTGTCCCAGCGAGGTCATCAGGCTGTCGATTCCGACCCGCCCGTTGCGGACGACTACTTTGGATACGAGGCTTCTTATAGTCTGCTCCTTGTCGAACGACTTGCCGAGTTTCGAGGCCAGATCGTTGAACGATGACAGAATCGAACCGGAAGTCACCAGACGGCCGTCGTGTACATTGGCTTTGCCGTCGAGAGTCAGCGATTTCAGGAAGTCCTGCGGTTCCCAGCCGGCGGCATTGTAGGTGCCGGTAAAATCGGTCTTTCCGAATATGAACCCACCGAACTTTGAGAAGCGCGACACAAAATCATTCGCCTCAACCTGAGTGGCGGCAAATTCACCAACGTACTTGGGATGCTCGAAATCGGACAGGTCAATGGTCGTGCTGCCCGTAACCGAACCGGTGTAGACTTTAGCGGTGGCGTCATAATATTCGATCTTGCGATCCTTGATGCGGATCTTGCCCGTAACCTGGTTCAAATCCACCTTGCAGTAGATAACCGTATCGGCTTTGGCTGTGCCCCGTCCTTCGATGTCCGGAAGTATCATTGGCGATACGGAATCGGCCGAGATAGTCATCCCGGCTTCACCCGCTCCCGGCACAGCTTCAGGAAACAGCTTGTCGGTGTCGAAACGATGCGAGGTCAGCTCGAACACCAGCAGCGGTTTGGGCAGACTGTCTCGATTCACTCCCAGCACCGGCAGAAAATATGGGAACGGTCTGGTCAACTGCCCGGTAAGGGCTACATCGCTGGTAGTGAACTGAGCTTCGAACTTGCGGATGTCGATCGTATCGGGTTTGAGAAGCAGTTGCGCTTCAAACCGCTGGATCGGTTCCGGCAGCAGAGAGTCGTTATACTTGGCGTTGCGGATGTCCACCTGACCACGGGGACGGAAACTGGTCAAGTCGTTGAGATTGCCCATGGCGTTAACATCCAGGACCAACTGCCCTGAGACCTGAGGATTCCCCTTGGGAGGGAGATACCGTTTTACCATAGCCAGATCGACCGTCCCCTTGATATCGGCGTCGACCGCCGGGGTCACTTTCACAGGGGAAGCCGAATCGGCCAGTAGATAAGGCATCAAATCGGAAACGCGGCCTTTGATGGTAAGTGAACCTGACGGGAACCGGCAATCGAGGTTACGAATGTTGACCACGCGACGGTCGAAGTAGGCATCGAGATTGAATTCTTCAATCGGCTCAGGGACAACGGTCGAGCTGTACTTGCCTCCAGTTACTTTCAGGTCACCCGAGAAGTCCAGGCTGTCGAGTTTCTTCACCGGCCCGGAGAACTTCAGGTTGAAATTGCTGCGTCCGGAAAGTTCCTGGGACTTGCCCGACGGCAGGAACGGTGAAATGACTGCCAGATCGAGCCCGCCCGCCAACTCACCGGAAATGCGCGGGGCAGCGAAATCTTCGACTGTCAGATATCCTTTGAGCGGTTGCTGATCGAAACTACCGTCCTCGATATTCAGGCGAAGTTGGTTCGGTTTGATGTCGAGCATACAGCGACGGAACGCCAGTTCGCCGGGGAACTTCTTCCCGGTCATCTTGATGTCAGTCAACGCCAGATTACCTGAGTACAGCCAGGTTGGTTTCACTTTGGTTGTGTCCAGTGACAGATCAACGTCGACCAGGAAATTGCCAGCAATCGTGTAGTCGGACAGTTTGGCGCGCTGCTCCGGCGACAAGAGCGAGAGTACATCGGTAATGGCGATCTGATCCGAGGATACATTCAGGCTGGCCGACTTCATTTCAGGCAAACCGGACAACTGGCCGGACAGCTTCAGACGCATGGCATTGATATTGGCCGTGACACTCTCAATTGCCAGGGTGTGGGTCGGCAGTTCGTACGATGCGCGATAACTCATGTCCAGGGCCAGCGGCGGGTACGGTTTCTCCATGGCCAGAAGCACCGTGTCGACCCGAAGCCGCCCGGAACTCAGATAAACTCCCGTGCGCGGATACTCCAGCGACGAGACCAGGTCGAGCCCGGTGGCATCGAGCGACACTTTACTGCTATCGTCGCGATACGTTACGAGAGCGTCCTTGATCTCCAGTTCGCCGAATGAAATGGCCATGGCGGCGGTCTGACCCTCCGGCGGAATGGCTTTGACATCTTCCGGTAGCTTAAGCGTGTCGGCGGTCTTGAAGGTATAGTTGACAGCACCGGTCGCGGTTTTCACCATGTGGACAGTGGGCTTGTCGATGACCAGACGGTCGAATTTGACATCACCTGTAATCAGCGGGAGCAACTGCAGTTTCAAATCGATTTTGTCGGCCGTCAGAAAGGGCGTGGCGTCAAATCCGGTCGGATTTCCGACCTGTACTTGTTGGAGTTCGACCCCCAAACCGCCCCAGACAGAGATATCGAGACCGGCGACCTGGATTTCGCGACCGATAGCCTTGGAGCCTTTCTCAATCGCCATCGCCTTGATCTTGTCGGCGGGGAGAAAGAGCTTCACGGCCACGACGAGCAGTATGAACAGCGCCACTATGACGCCGACTATCCAGAGCAGTATCTTCGAAAACTTCTTCATATCGACCCACTTCCAATAGACTAATAGCTAAGACTTTGACTCACACGACGGAACAAAAGTTCCCGACTGAGTCAGAACAAGTTTGAACAGGGCATGAAGCCGACAAATAGTGTCCGAAATTCGAAACGAGGGACGAGGTGCGGTTATGAGAGTACTCACCACGAGAATGATAGACGGCCGAGAGGCCGTCACACCGGTGAAAACCGGTGCCCAGTTGTGGTTGCAAAGTCGCTGACGTTCTGACTGAAGTCCATGTTCGCATCGATAGCTTCGACAATAATCTTGCTACGCGTCAGGTCACACGCCCCGCCGCGGCGGGTCGCAAGACCTGACGTAACAACGTTCGAGAAGTCTTTCAACGAGCCCCTTCGCGGGGATGTCGGGTCTCTGGCCTGTCTTTGCTCAGAATTCGACCGACTCGCCCGGCTTGAGTATCACGACCTTGCTGCCGGTGACTTTTCGGGCAAACTCGTTTGGATCGGCTTGAATAATCGGGAATGTGTTGTAGTGCATGGGCACGACCTGTTTCGGCTTGAGAAACTCCACCGCCTTGGCGGCATCGTCGACACCCATAGTGAAATTGTCTCCGATGGGCAGAAACGCCAGGTCGATCTTATTCATTTCGCCGATCAGCTTCATGTCATAGAACAGGCCGGTATCGCCGGCGTGATAGACCGTCTTGCCACCGATGGTTACAAGAAATCCGGCGGGTGGACCGGTGTAGATGTCGGAATTGGGGCCGTATCCCCCGCCATGATGGGCGATAGTCAGCTTGATCCGGCCGAAATCGAACCGGGCGCTGCCGCCGATATGCAGCGGATGAGTGTTAGCCCCCTGCCGACCGACCAGCATCGCGATCTCGTAGTTGGCGACTATCGTGGCACCGGTCCGCTTGGCGATAGCGACGGCATCGCCGATATGATCACCGTGACCGTGCGTGACCAGGATATGGGTGACGTCGATATCTTCTGGTTTCGCCGCGGCCTTATCGTTGCCGGACAGAAACGGATCGATGATCAGGCGGTGTTTCCCGTCGATCAACATCACACAGGAATGTCCCATGAAAGTGGCTTTTGGCATATACTTTCTCCTCGCGCCTGAGTTCTTAGGTCCTTTCTATAGTGGATACTAATATCGCGGTTGGTCGTTGTCAACCGAATGCGAAGGCGAGGTTTCTCTCGCCTAGGCAATCACGCCACCGGCGAGCAGCCGGTCACCCTGATACAATACCGCTGACTGTCCCGGTGTGACGGCTCTTTGATCGCACTCGAAGGTCACCCGCACCCCCCCGTCCGGCAGGATCGAGGCCTTGGCCGCAGCCGGCTGGTGCTGGTACCTGATCTTGACTTCACACGCGAATGTGACCGGTTCCGATGAAGTGCCAGTGCTCGTGGGCGGCATGCTCACCCAGTTGACACTCTCGGCAACCAATTCACGATTCAGCACGCCGCGGTCGTCACCAACCACCACCCGACCCTCCTCCGGCTCGATCTTCTGGACGTACAACGGCGTCGGGTGGCTCACTCCCAACCCCTTGCGCTGGCCGATCGTAAAGAACTCGGTGCCATCGTGCGAACCTAGCACCACCCCGGAATCATCGACGATATCCCCCGGATGAAACTTGACCTCATGCTTGGCGGCGTATTCGCGCAAGAAGCGGCGGTAGTCATCGTCGGCTACAAAACAGATTTCGCGTGACTCTGCCTTTTCGGCCGTCCGAAGGCCGTGCTTTCGGGCGATTTCGCGCACTTCAGTCTTGAGCAGTCCGCCTAGCGGCATGAGAGTGCGCGAAAGGGCGTCCTGACTCAGACCCCACAGGACGTACGACTGGTCGCGAGTGTCATCGACCCCTTTGCGAATATGCCAGCGATTGTTTTCACCTCGTTCAACTATGGCGTAATGTCCGGTGGCGATGTGACCGCATCCAAGTTCATAGGCCTTGGCGAGAAAGGCATCCCATTTAACTTCGCTGTTGCAGCGCACGCATGGGTTGGGTGTGCGACCGGCGGAATATTCGGCTACGAAATTCTCGATAACTGTCTTCTTGAACGGTTCCGACAGATTGAGCACGAAAAACGGCGCGCCGATCTTGTCACAGACAAAGCGGCAGTCGGTGATCGAGTCGAGCCCACAGCAACGGCCGTCACGATGGATATCGCCTCCGACATCGACATAATCCCACAGCTTCATGTGAGCGCCGATTATCTCGTACCCCTGTTCCTTCAGAAGGAAAGCCGTCACGGACGAATCCACGCCCCCGGACATGGCCACCATGACTCTCTTGTTCGTGCTCATATCAACAAAAAGGGGTCGTCATGACGACCCCGGGCAGGTTCGTCTGACGACAGTATCTTACGCTTGTTTACCATAGACCGGTGACAGATTGCGAAGTCTGGTCACCACCGGGCCGAGTTTCGAGATTACGTGGTCGAGCTGCTCACGCGTGGTCGAGCGCCCCATTGAAAAGCGAATCGCTCCCTGAGAGCGGACTTTCGGTTTGCCCATTGCGATCAGTACGTGCGACGGTTCGGTCGCGCCGGAAGTACACGCCGAGCCGGCCGAGCAGGCGATCCCTTCGATGTCGAGCGACAGCACGATCGATTCACCTTCAATGCCCGCAAACGAGAGATTTACGGTCTGCGGAATCCGGTTGCGGCGCGGGCCATTGAGATGCACATCGGGAATGCTCGCCGTCACCTTGTCTGTAAAATAATCCGCCAGGTCCTGCAGGCGGGCGAAATCAGCCTCGCGGCAACGCTCGGCAATTTCCAAAGTCTTAGCAAGACCGACCACACCGGCGATATTCTCAGTGCCGGGGCGGCGTTTCTTCTCGTGTGAGCCACCATAGAAGAGCGGCGCTATCTTCAGACCCTTGCGAATGAATAACGCGCCGGTTCCCTTGGGGCCGTATATTTTGTGTCCGGTAAGAGAGAGCAAATCCACGCCGAGTTTCTTGACATCAACCTTGATCTTGCCCGTAGACTGTACGGCGTCGGTGTGGAACAGCACATCTTTCGCCCGGGTGATCTCAGTCAGTGCCGCAATGTCCTGCACCGTGCCGGTTTCGTTGTTGGCGTGCATGACCGAAACGAGCACGGTCTGGTCGTTCACCAGACGTCTGAGATCATCGGGAGAAGAGAACCCGTCGCCGTCGACCGGAAGCAAATCAACTTTGAATCCCTCCCGGTGCGCCAGGTGCTCGGCCGGTTCGAGTACGGCGTGATGTTCAGTGGCGCCGACAATAAGATGATTCTTCTTCCCTTTGTATTGATATGCCGATCCGAGAACGGCAATGTTGTCCGATTCTGTTCCACCGGACGTAAAATACAGTTCGGCCGGTTCGCTGTTTATGAAGGCCGCAATCTGTTCGCGCCCCTGCTCCAGCGCGACTTTGGCTTCACGGCCGAAACCGTGCACTGAGCTGGCGTTGCCGAACCGCGCTGATAGAAACGGCAGCATAGTGTCGACAACTTCCGGATCGACCGGGGTGGTAGCATTATGATCGAGATAAATTCTATCCATCGTATTTCCCATAAGGTCTGAAACCATCTGGACAGATATTAGTGCCCGGCGGATGATTCATAGACCGGAATTTAGAACGCGTACAATATAGTGAAGTGCCAGCGGTGGGAGTAACGAAAAGTGCCGTGTTTGACCAGCTCGGCGTAGTCTATACGAATAGGACCGGCGGGTGAAACGAGTTGAAATCCCAGACCATAGGCTACGGCTACATTTTCGAAGCGCATTTCCTTTTCGTTGCGAAAACCGTTGCCCGCATCGACAAACAAAGACTGCCAGAGCGGAAACTTGCTCATCAAGTCACCTATCAAGGGTAGCACAGTCAACACCTGAAGCGTCCGCCAGCGAAGCTCCTGATTGAAGACAACTGTATAGCGGGCACCGATCGGATTGCCGAGAGAATCGAGCGGCCCAAGCCTGTTTTCGGCGACACCTCTAATGCTGTTGGCCCCACCCAGATACAGGGCCTCGTCCGCAGGTACGGCGGGAGTTCCACCGAAGGGAGCTGCTGAAGCGCCTCGAATCCGCGAGGCCAATATCCAGCCGGGCCAGACTCGCTGGTATCGGGACCAACTGGCCTGGACCTTATAGAAGTTGGCGTCACCGCGAAGAAACCCGCCATAGAAGTCGCCGCTGAATTCCGTCACGGAACCCTTCGAGGGGATGAACGGATCGTCACGAACATCACGACGGGTAGTAAGATACACTCTGCGCCTCGCCGAGAGCCCCTGCTGCTCCTTGATGATGGGAATTTCCGAAGGGGCCACATTCGAGATGCGGACCTTGCGGTATTCCAGTCCCATCGTTCCCCGCAGTTTGCGTCCGAACCATCGCGAGAAGGCGGCCGACATCGCCCAGTACTCCTTGTCGAAGTCCTGAACGGCGTCCTTGATGCGCGGCTGATACTCTGTAGAAAGGACCATCCTGGTTCTCGTCCCCAGAAACCAGGGTTCCTGGAATTGCGCCTTGAACACGTTGGTTAGCAGACGGGTATCTCTGCCTGCGGCAAACGACAGATCGATCGAACCTTCCAAAGTCCGGGTTTCCCAGGTATTGCGTTTCCCGGCCACGGCCGAAAAATCCCACACCAGGTCTCTGACATTCGATTGCGCAGCGCCCAGACGAATAGTCGTATAAGAGCTCTTGCGCTCCGTCACGCGCAGCAGGAAATCGGGTTTTAGACTGTCACCGGAAGTCGTTGAATTAGACAATTGAAACGTAGTGAAATAGCCGGACTCGAAGAGCCTCCGCTGTGACTCGATAATGTCGTCCCGTCGGTAAACGGCCCCGGGCTTGATTTTCAGTTCACGAAGCGCGGCGTTGTCGCCATACCTACCGGTGCTGTCCGGCTTCGGGTTGGCCACCTCCACAGTGACATTGCCAAAATGCACGAGCGAATCCGACTGCACCGAAAAAGTTATCAGACAGGAAGCAGGAGTGGCGGAAGTATCCACAGTATAGGCTATCCGGGCGTAAGGAAATCCCCGATTGGCCAGAAAAGCCTTAAGCGCGGTTTCAGTGTCCTTGAGCACAAAGAGATTGACCGGCTTGCCACGCTCCAGCTTGGTAAGCATGGCCACAAATCGGGGATGATATTGAAGGTCATAGGAGCCATCAAGAGCGGTGCCACCGACCAGGTATTGAGGTCCCTCTTCAATATGTATCTTCACTACGGCAGCCGAATCGGGTAGACGCGGCTCGTAGGTGTGATCGACATGGGCATCAAGAAAACCGTTGGTGAGATACAGATACTTGACTTCCAGCGTGTCACGCTGGAGAGTCTCCGCCTGAACGCGGCTGCGTCGGTCGCCCTTGATCGCCAGCCAGACATTCCGTGTGCGAGAATATAGATGCTTGCGTATGTACCCTTCAGTGAAGTAGCGATTGCCGTCGATCTGAATCGATCCAATCGGACGATTGCGCGCCCAACGCAGAATCGTCTTGGACACGGGCGGCGCTCCGAAAGCTGATCCCGCAAGAATCAGCATGGCTATGAGCAGCAGCCGCTTCATTTATAGTCCCAATGCATCTTCAGATTGAGATGATAGGTCTCACCCAGTTCCGGATCGGTGCTGTCTTCGCGGTATCCTTCAAACAGAAGGTTGCGGCTTATGCGATACTCGAAGCCGGCTTCCAGAGCCTGCTGGAACTCCACCGATGACCGTCCCCACAGATAGAGATTCGACCCGGCATACTTGCCGACTGTCACCCGCGTTTGCGCCAGGTTCAGATATCCCTCGTAAGTGGGATCAATTTCAAAAGTCTCCACCCCAAGTTGCCGCGTGCCTATCTGGGACACCTGAGAGGATACCAGTTGCGACACACGCTCTTCAAAAGCCCCGTTCGATGATGACTCACCGTAGTAGTTGGCTACGATGAGCGGCAGAATGGCATCGTACGCTATTGGAGTGTCCTCCTGGCCCGCCAGATAGAACGCAAATTCCGGTTTCTCCAGCGTACCCGTGACGTGCACCTTGAGGTCCTCGTACTTCTGCTCATTCTTTGTGGTTCCGGTCAGAGGTATGCGCGTGCTGGCCCAGATATCCAGACGCGGGTCAAAGTATTCGACATCTTCGAAAATTACGCTGGCTGAATCGGTGCTGATGCGGAAAGTCTTATCAAACAGGAAGCCCCGCCCGCGGAGTATGTCCAGGTTCCCGACAAAGCGGTACTTGCCGTTCTCGCGAACGATGTTCAAATAACCGCCAAATTCCGCATCGATGTCCTGGTTCTTTATCCAATAATTGGAAGGAATCTCGAAATTGATATCCAGGTCCCACGTGTTTTCACCAGAGAGCGCCAACATGAGCGGTGATCCGGATTGTTCATCCGCGAACTCGGTGAGATAGCGACCTTCCGGCACTGTCAAATCACCTGAGACGACTGGAGGGGTCATGCCCTTCACATATAGCGTACCCTTCACCACCCCGCCAATGTCATCGAGTTCATAGATGACCGGGAAGTCTTGCGGGATGGCAACTTGAACGTTATAGAAGAAGCTATCGATGGCTTTGACAGTAAGATCGCCGGATAAGAATGCGTCGGCCCGCTTCTTCGTCTTTTCATCCTTTACGTAAATATCGATATTGTTAAATAGTATTTTGTTGTCCTGCATTGCCACCGATACGGAATCGGTTTTGAGAATATCCGCCAGATCGAGATACTTGAGCCACCCGTTCTTGAGATATGCCTGACCGTTCAGGTGTGGGCTGCTCGGAGTGCCTTCCAGATTGAAATCGACATGGAATTCGCCTCCGGCCTGCTCGACCGACGGCAGCAGACAGGGAATGAGCTTGAACGCTGAATCGACTTCTTCTCCCGTGATCCTGAGATCGAAGGGCCGGTCCAGTAGACGCTTCTCCACACCCAGGGCAAAAGAGAGATCAGCATAGAACTTCCCATCAGCACGATACCGCCCATGTTCTGACTGAAGCACCAGGCTGTCGATGGTAACCAGGCTGTCTCGATAGCGCATCAGGGCCGTTATCTTACCCAACTCTTCGTCGCAATATTGAATGGAATCCAGGCTGCCATTCAGGTCGATTACCGGACTGACGAAACTACTTCCCAGCGTGGCCTCGCCGGAGAAGATGCCGTGTACGCCGTAATCGCGACTGATTAATTTCAACCATGGCTGGACCTCGATTCCCGAAGCCCGGACATTCATATCCATGGTTTCGTCGAAGTTCAGCCGGCGTTCGGCGCTGATGGACGTTTCCCCTTCGACCAGAGTCGCATCCACGAAATTAAATCCCAGGCTGTCGACTTCGATCTTCATCTGAGCCCGGTTGTGATACAAGCGATCCAGCAATCCGAGGTCGAGAGTATCCAGAGTCAGCTTCCACGGATAAGCGCCCTGATCCAGCAGCCCTCGCGAAGAAACCTTGGCATAAGAATTTGCCATGGCAACCGTGTCAATAAACAGCTTCGTGGAATCAATGGTTAGTCTGGCAAAACTGCTGTCAAACGGCACCTGCCAGGCGGCGCCGGCGCCAAGATCAACGGTGACCTTGCCCTTTCGACCTGTGAGAAATCGCGCTATGTCGAATTCCGAATAGGCGCTGTCGGTATAGAGTCCGTAAATCCAGAGCGAGTCGGACCAGAAGCGTCCGGAGAGATCGGGGTCCGATGTCTTGCCCGACAAGGTCGCGTGTGCCCGGCCGCGCCCGCCGGGCTGATTGATAAACAAGCGGTCGCGATATCGATCGAGATTGTTCAGCTCGGCATCGACCACCAGATTCATGTTCCGCTTGTAGTTGATGACACCAACCACGTCGAATCGATTCTCGAAATAGTCCACGGAGAAAGTCGTGGGGAAAGTAAGCGAGTCGGTGGTGATCCTGAGCGGCCCCTGGGCGCGCTGAATCGGGTATTCGTCGAACGATGATTCGAACAGATTCACGTCGAGTTCGAGAACCAGCGTGGCGTTCGAAAACGACTCGCCGCGAAGATCGATGTGTCCAGTAAGGTCCGACCGAAACGTCCCCGGCTCGATCTGAGTCAGGTCCAGATTTCGCACATCAGCCGTCAGTCGATACTGCTCCGGCATTGGCCGGAAATCAACTTCCCCGGACCCGTCGATACCACAATTGCCGAACACGGTGCCATAAACCGTGTCGAGATCGAGGACTTTATCGGCAAAGCGGAAATCAATCACGAGGTTGCCGAGATCGGCAAACAGGAAGCTTCCACCCACATTAACTCGCCCGCGGAGCTTCGAGCCCGCAAACGAAATCTTGCCGTCGGCGTCGATCACACCGCGCAACTTGCCACCGAACCGGTTGCTGATTTCATCCAGCCTGATACCGTCTGCCGAAACATCCACTTCCCCGGCCATCGCCTTGATATCAAATGTTCCGCTGGCCTTTAGACGGCTGTCACCCTTCTTAACCTGCAGGTCCTGAAACAAGAGGATGGAACCGGTCAAAGTGGCGCGACCCGTCAGGTTGTCGAGAGTCAATGCGGAATCGGGTGAAGAGAAGCTGAGGCGCTGAATCGCGAGTGACAGCGACGGCCCTTCGCGCTCCACCCCTGCCACCAGATTGAGATTCTCAAACGACAGAGTATCGTTGGTTCGCAATATGGTAATCCTGGAACTGTCAATCGCCACGCGGTTGATCGCAATTGATTTGGTCTCGCCGCTTTCCGTTGGTTGAGGCGTTCCCGCGATTGGAACGATCCATCGGCCATCTGTCCCCTGGGCGACCGTCAATTCCAGCCCGTGCAAGTCGATCGAACTGAAGCGAAGAGCTCCCTGCCAGAGGTCGGAGAAGTCGTAGTGGGCTGTTACACGTGCCACGCGGACCAGATTGAATCGGCGAGTCGAATCTATATAATCGATTGAAAGTCCTTCGATCTGAACACCGCTGTAGAGGTCTCCCTTGATGCGATCGAGTGATACTCGCAGGTTCTCCGGCCCGGCCAATGTCCGGTTAACTTCCTTCACAACGTAGTTTTCCAGTCCCCCCAGATAGAAGATGTAAACGTAGACACCGATCATTACCAGGAAGAAGGCGCCGACCAGTCCCAGGAACCATTTGAGCCAGCGGCGCATTAGTTCAACCCCAGCCTTTCGAGTACGATCCGCGCCCCGGCGTATTTTTCGGGGGCAATCGGCGCGATATCGGACAAGACGTCCTGCACCAGTTCGCGTGAAGCGCCGACGTTCAAAGCGCCGCGCAGGTGAGAATGAAGCTGGGTCGGGCGGTTCTCCATGAGTAGACAGCCGACGATAGCCATCTCGCGGTCAATTATATCAAGTCCCGGGCGTGAGAGCACCTTGCCGTACCCTTCGAGCTCCATCCAGAAGAACACCTCTGGCGCCATCGTCTCGACCCTGGTTTTCAGAGCCTCATAGTTTCCTTGATAGACACGACGGCATAGCTCGCGTCCCCGTTCCCGCCACTTCTCGGGCTCACTCCGGAGTTCACCTTTAAGAGCATCTACGGCTTCGTGCGAATGACTGTTTCCAGTCAACGCTTCGGCCGCGGTCAGCATGCGCGGGAATCCCAGAAACAGATAAGACTGCAGCATGGTCTCGTAGAGCTGTTGATGGGTAACGCCGGAATGGCGACAGGTATTCTCGGCGGCCTTGAGACATCCGGTGTCGGCCAGGGCGATCGCGGCCGAGTACAGGCTCAGCGCCCGCGTGGTCCCGTGTCTTTCGGGCTGAAACCCCTGCAGTCGGGTAATGAAATTGTCCTCGATCCGGCTCCGGCACATGGTCTTAATGTAGAGCGATCCGGCGTCTCTTGGCAATTCTAATCTTGGCCGAGGGAATTGAGGCGATTTTCCAGGCGGTTGATCTGCTGGCGCATCTGGTCCAGAGCCTGGCGAAGAGAATCAACCAATTGAGCTTGTCCATATCCTGATTGGTCGGCGCCCATGGTCGATTCGAGCTGGATGCTCTTGCGTCCCACTACCAGGGGGACGGACAAAATCTGCCCCTGGCGTATGAAATCGAATTGCAGACGGGTGCCGGGAAGGCTGTGTTTTACCAGGCTGGCCAACCCCGAAGCCGAATTGACCGGCATCCGATCCACGGCATAGACCAGATCGCCGATCATCAACCCGGCCCGTGAAGCCGGCGAACTCATAACAACCGAAGTCACTACCACGCCACGGTCGATAACATCCGACTGCGAGCCGGATGACACCGTCCTGGTTCCTCCAGGCGGTAAGACAAGTCCGGGGCTGATCTCGATTTCCTGCGAAGTAATGCCGGCAAAGCCGGACTGCCGGTCGCCGTGCTTTAGAAGTTGACTGACGATCCCGGTCAGTTGGTAGGCCGGAACCGCAAATACTATTGACGGATCATTCAGCGTGGCTTCGGAGACAACCCCTAGAAGATGGCCGCCGAGGTCAAAAATTCCCGCCCCCAGCCGGGTGCCCATACTCGGTATGGAAAATTGCAGAACGCCGTCGTCGCGCAGTCCGGCGCAAAAACCTAGCGCGGGCGAAGATCGAAACCCAGATACATGTCCGAGGGCGAGCACTGCCTGCCCCGCACAGGCATGTTGCTGGTCGAAATCTGGGGCAACACCGCCGTGCTCGCGGGTCCGAAGCAGGGCCAGTTCGGTCTGATAGTCGACCGCTACCATCTCGGCCGGAACGGTGCGATTCTCATAGCGCACCATGAGATGTTCATAACCGAGAATCGGGCGCACTGCCACCAACACCAGGCCGTTGGAGTCCACGACGATACCGGTCGTTGTCTCCCGACGATAGGTCTGATCAACAGCCGAGCCAAAGCGGCTGGTCGGAACCTGACGAGAGGCCTCGACCGTTACGACCGACCGGGATAGACGATATACCAGGTCGGTGAGGCCGGACTCGAGATTGTCGAGCGACTCCTGGGCTGATAAGCTGCTTAAAGAAAAAAAGACCGCCGACAAGAGAACCGTGCAGAACCTCGCGGCGGTCGGAAGCTTTCGCCTTACCATTTTAGTATGCCTGTACATCCTCCCTGCCGTTCGTACCGCCCGTAATGCGGTAAACTCGGTACACCGGTCGCTGCATCATGTAATACTGCGACGTGGTCGGGTACGGCACACCTGCCGGGGTAGTCATACCCGCGAGGTGCATATTGCCGAAACCGGAATTATTGGTCATCTCACGCGATACCGTCTCAAGCCGTTCAGAGCGGGCCAACTGCTGACCCAATGACCAATCGTTGCCCATGCCGAGAGCCGCTTTGTGATTGGCGGTCGGTTGGGCGGTAAGATATGAATCATCGATCGAGCCCGGATTCTGAGCCATCGGGGTCGATCCCGGAACTGTCAAATTGAAGCGGTCGTAGTTGCTCACCGCCACCACGGCGAGAGCCACTGTCACCACCACCGGGACAAGTATACCCCACGACAGACGTGGCGCTCCATGCGCCAGATAAGCCCGCGTACGGGTCTGCAGGAACCGCTCCCGAGCCACCCGATCAAGCAGCCGGGCATTGAAATCCTGACTGACCGACTTCTGCGGTACCTGACCGACGGCCTGACGGACAGTCGTATAAAAGGACGCTTCCTTGCGACACGCCGAGCATGACGACAGGTGATCCCTCACTGCAGCCTGACGACGAATATCCAACTCGTCAGAACAAGCCGCTGACAGCAAGGAGCGTACTTTTCGACAACGCATTCTGTTCCTCCATCCTGGGTTGCAGCTTTTCGCGCAGCATCAAGCGAGCGCGATTAACCCGTGACTTCACTGTGCCAAGAGGTACATCCAGCACTTTGGCGACCTCTTCATACGGCATTTCCTCGATGTCCCGCAGCAGAAACGCTTCGCGATACTTACTCGGAAGTGTGTCCACTACTTCATTCAACATCTCGGGTAACCGGCTAGGCACCTTGGCTTCGACTGCAAGTTCTTTCTCGTTGCCCTGCAACTCCGATATCTCGAAAAACTTGAATCGGCGACGCTTGCGAAGTTCATTGCGGGCCAGGTTCAGGCCAATCGTATAAATCCAGGTGCTGAAGCAGTGCTGGAAGTTGAACGATTGACGGTGCTGGTAAACCCTAACGAACGTTTCCTGAACGATATCTTCGGCTTCTTCCTGAGATGAGAGCATACGGCCAATGACATTCATCAGCCGGTCCTTGTACCGGTCAACCATGGCGTTAAACGAAACCATGTCGCCCTTTTGGATGGCTCGCATCAAAGTAAAGTCGATGTCTTTTTCGGTCGGCTTGTCCATGCAACACCTCTTTGAGGTTTAACTATGTTACCGCCTGAGATCAGGAAAGTTCCACTAAATCTACCGGAATAGAATTCGGTAACCCAATGCCCTTCAACCGCTTCAATTGACTGAAACGGTTTGTTTCACTCTGCGCAATACTTCAACAAAATTCGTCAACGCGCTGTCCCGCAATACATTACAAAAACAGCGTGCCATACCCTACAAGATACAACATTAAACCCATTATAGCCAATAACAACAGTGGGAATAAGAGCGTTCGGATTACTTTGAGCAGGTCGCTGCCGAAGTAGTCATTTGTCAGAATCAGACACAAATGGGCCGGCGAAACCAGCATCCCGATGAACCCCGAAAGACTGGCTATCATAATGTAACCGGGATTGACCTGCGGTTGGTAGAGCAGGCCGGAAAGAAGCGAATACCCTAACCCTATGTACGCCGAGACCATCCCGGTCAACAGGCCGATCGTGAAACAGACCGCAAAGATCAGAAGCTCCTCGGGCAGATGATAGGCGGTCGCCAGGCTGGAGATCGATTGAATCCCACCGGAGAGGTCCAGGGCCTTTTGAAATGTCAGGACGCCGTAAATCAGGGCGAGCAGGTCGAGCTCAAGTCCGGTCTTGATCGCTTTCCAGAGCACCGGCTTTGATGGCTTTCCCACTATGACTAGCAAGGCCAGGGCGATGAGAGCTGACAGCGACATTTCGACTTTCAGTATACCATAGAGAAGCACCGCCACCATCACCGGCCAGATCGACAGAGCAATTCCCCGAAGAGGGCGCCAGAGTGAAGGTTCTCCTGATGGCTCACTGGCGATCCGTCTCGTAAAGAAGATCAGTCCGAGCGCGAGCATGGTAAGAGTGAACGGTGCCTGTAGGAGTGAGACGCTGGCAATCGACATTCCGGTCATGGCCGATGTCAGCACGATACCGGCGTAGAGCGGCCAGGTCATCTCGACCATGTGGCGAAACCAGTAGTTCGCCGCACACTTGAATTGTGGAGTGTACTGGGGTCCTCTCAGGACTGAATTCACCAGCGGCGCTGACAGGAGCGAACCGCCCGGCATGGGCATCAACCCGACCAGCGGCGGGAGCACCGCGACGGCCGTGCGAGCGCCGCCGTACAAACCCTGACAGGCATTGGCCAGGCGATCCAGGAAGCCCAGGGTCTTGAGCAGGTTCCCCATGATCGTAATTAGAACGACTAATGCCGTCAGAGAATAGAACTGCTGCGACCGTGTTACTTCCCAATAACTCTCCAGCAACGGCCCCAGCGGCACTTGATATATGAGCGCGGTCAGAGGCCCCATAGCCAGCAGTGTTAAGCCGACCGGCATCTTGCGCTTGAGAGCGAAGATGATAGCAAGCAGTATGAAACCGAGCTTGACGGCGTCCATCGGGGCAAGAAATCATACCGGACACGGTTTGTCAATCTTAGCCGCGAATGCAGACTTGACTTTGGCCCCATGCGTCTTAGTTTCCCCGACAACATGACCACACCTTTGCTGACATCGCGCGGGCTGACCCTCCTTCCCGTGGATTGTTTCGCCCCAATCTCGACACAGCAAGGATCGGTCTGGCTTGATTCTTCCCTCTCGCGCGGAGATGTCGGTCAGATTTCGCTTATGGCGGGGAATCCGGTCGGCGAAATAGTATTACATCTGGGGCGAGGGAAGATTACTTACGCAAGCGAAGAACGATCATCAGATTTAGATGGAGTTTTGCACGAGCTCGATTCAATCAGGCTCTCCCCTCGTCTCTGGGCGATAGGGTTTATCAGCTATGAGGCCACGTTGCGCAACCTGGGCGTGACGCCTTTGAGATCGGCAACTTTGCCCGATCTTCATTTCTGTATCTATGACAAAGTTCTTGAGTACGATCACGTACTCGACCGCTATTCAGATCCCGAACTGGTCTCTTCATGGTCACACCCTGACTCCGAATCTGGCAGACACAAAGCCGTATCGCCCGAAATTTCTGCGACGTTGCATCCGGCAATATCACGATCTGACTACCTGGCGAAAGTGGCACGGATCAAACATCATATTCATGAAGGCGATATTTACCAGGCGAATTTCACCACTCGTTTCGAATGCCACTCCCCTCTCGATCCGTTCGCGACCTACCTGAGACTGCGGAGCTTGAACCCTTCGTGGTACGGAGCGTATTTGAATTTCGGTGAATATCAGGTGCTATCGTCGTCGCCGGAGAGAATGTTCCGTTGGCATGATGGACGAATCATCAGTTCACCCATAAAGGGGACAATCGCCCTTGGACGCAACCGCGACGAGACCGCCCGCAATCTTGACATACTCATGCACTCCGCCAAAGATCGCGCCGAATTGTTGATGATAGTAGATCTCGTTCGAAATGATCTCGGCAAGATTGCTGAGATTGGCAGCGTACAGGTGGATAGTCTTTGCCGACCGGAAATCCACTCCTCGTTGATCCATCTGGTGGCGGACATTTCCGCGCGGACGGTACCCGAGTGTACTCTGGCCGATGTCGTCAACGCGTTACTTCCAGGTGGTTCGGTCACAGGTGTTCCCAAGAAGCGTGCGGTACAACTGTTGCAGGATTTCGAGACGGTCCCCCGTTCGGTTTACACAGGGTACATAGGCTATGTGGGAAGCGGCACGGCTGATTTCAACATAGCAATTCGGACAATGACGCACCAGGATGGCCGCTACCTGATCCATGCCGGCGGCGGAATCGTTGCGGACAGTGACCCGTCGGCCGAGTACGAAGAAATGCTCCTGAAGGCTCACAACCTGTTTCGCTCGCTTGGAATCAACTCATGACATCACAGACAATCAAGACGGTTACTTCAATCAACGGTCGCATCGTCCCGCGACAATCGGCCAAAATATCAGTATTCGACAACTCCCTTCTGTACGCAGAAGGTTTGTTCGAGACTTTTCTCGCCTGCGAAGACCGAGTGCTGTTCCTCGAGGAACATCTCAACCGACTCTACAAGGGCGCCCGCGTCATCGGATTGAAACCGCCCGTCAGCCGGGATACTCTGGCGCGCTGGATGAAACTGACCCTGCGGGCTCATCCCGCCCGAATCAAAAAACTTCGTCTGACGATGACTTCCGGCGAGGCCTCCAAATGGGTTGGAGTACAAGGCAAACCGCAGGTGATCTTGTCGGCTGCACCGCACGAAATGCCGACCACACCGTTTCGTCTTCGAGTGTCGGACTTCCGGGTCGACCAGAACTCGGAATTTCGAAGGATCAAGACTCTTTCGTATGCCATTCATGCTGCTTCGCTCAAGCAGGCGAAAGACGCCGGATACGACGATGCCCTCATGCTCAACCAAGATGATGAAATCGCCGAAGTAACCACAGCCAATATCTTCTGGCGTCACGGCCGCAAAGTTTACACGCCGCCGCTCGACGCCGGTTGTCTCGAAGGGGTAACTCGCGCAATCGTGCTGAAGGGGGCAGCGAAATTGGGCATCAAGATAATCGAGATGAGCGAATCGCTCGAGAAGATGCTTAAGGCCGACGAAGTCATGATATCAAGCTCGTTAAAGTTAATCCTCGGTGTGTCGCAAATTGCGGTGGGGCGCCGTCGCTACAATTTTGCCGAAGGTGATACGACTCGCGTGTTAGCCTCATGGCTCTCAAAGACAACGAAAATAGATCTGGCAGGAGCGGCCGAAACGTGAGACGCCGAAACCCTCGCGCCCGATTTTAAGTTGACTTGTATTTCCTCGGAGGGTTTGATCGATGCTGTGGAATAGGCGTGTGTAATCGTGAAGTAGAAGGTATAAGCATGGTCAAGTCAACATTTCTGGCAACTTGTGTCGCGGTTCTAATATCAACGGGTGGACGGGGATACGCTCAGACCGGCACCGACGCCGGGACTGACATGGAAGCGACTAGCCACACGCTTTACGATATAGCGCCCCGCCAACTGGTCGATCTCCCCACTGCCGGTACCCTGCCGCGCGGAAACTATCAGATCGGTCTTCGGCTTTACTCCGACGGCGGCGCGATGGGCAATACCGACATCGGGCTGTCCAGTCGCTTCCAGTTGGGCATCTCGTTCGGCGGCACGCAGATAGTTTCCGATCGCGAACCAAATTGGAATCCGCACATGGGGTTCAGTCTCAAGTTCCGCATTATTGACGAACTGGAATACTTCCCCGCGATCTCTATCGGCTACACCGATCAGGGTTACGGAGTCTTTAATGCCAAGTACAACCGCTATACGTTCAAGTCGCGCGGGTTCTATGCTGTGGCCAGCCACAACTTCTACTTCTACAAGTGGACTTCGGGGTGGCACGGCGGAATCAACTATTCGCGCGAAGATGAAGGCGACGGCGATCACGATTTCGACTTGTTCGCCGGTTTCGACGCCACCTTCAACTACAACATGGCGTTACTGCTCGAATACGACGCCGGTCTCAATGATGATCGTGGCGAGCGCCCCGACATCTCAGGCAAGGGACGCGGCTATTTGAATACGTCGATCAAGTGGCTCTTCGCCCAGAATCTTGAGCTGGAAGTACTCATTAAGGATCTACTGGTCAATCGGAGAGAAGCCAAGACGGTGACCCGTGAGGTCCGCATGATGTACATTGATCACTTCTGACCGGGATGGTCAGAGACCGAACTGGCGCCAGCGCTTCAGGACTTCTTCCGCGAAATCACCGACTTCTTTGATCATCGCCTCGCGATAGCGCAGGGCTTTGTCCAGGTCGAATTCGGGATAGCCGGTACCTTCTTCATATAAGAGGATTGTCCCCGGCACCGGGTATACATCGGCACCCGGCCGGAACCACCAGGCCATATCGGGCGAGTAGGACGCGCGGTCGAGCTGTTTCGGATCGATCGCCTGCACTACCGCACATTCGTTAGTTCCAGCGTGGCCACCGGGATGGCCCCAGAACTTGCGGTCTAGGCTGTCACACAGCTCCCACCAGTGCACGACTGCGATATTCTTCTTCTCGGCGGCGTGGAACTCGAATGCGGCCTCTTTCAGCGCGGCGTTGTTGCCGCCGTGTCCGTTCATAATAATAACATTGTGAAAGCCGCTGCTTCCAAAAGAAGTCAGCACGTCGCCGACATATTTGCGAAAAACGTCCGGCGTTATGGTCACCCCGCCCGCATAACGATAGAGTGACTTCGTGATGCCGTAGTTGACGGTCGGTGCGACCAGAGCGTTGCATCGTTCGGCTATGCTGTCGGCGATGGTTTCGGGGATGATGTTATCGGTACCGATGCAGGCGGTTCCGTGTGCCTCCACGGTTCCAACCGGCAGAATTACGGTGTCGATGGTACCGGGCACCAGGCTCTTGACCTGCAGCCAGTTGAGCTTCTGAAGCCGGCGTTCCATCTAATTGTCCAGTTTCGAAATGAGCCGTTCCATAACGAGCTCGGTTTCGCGCGCGGTGTTGTCGTCTTCCTCGAATCGGTACTGATTGATATCGCGCGCCATCAGGTCGAGTTCTTCGGAACTTTCGACCGCGTACCAGATTTCCAGTTCCGCCCAGCTCAGATGGTCTTTAGTAAAAGCGGAAGCGACTTCAGAATAGATTGACGGTGACTTCCAATCGAACTTGGAAAGATCGATGCGATTGGAGCCAGACATGCCGATAGCGTAATAGCGACCATCGGGAGTAGGCCCGAAAACAGCGTCCGATTGCTGCAACATGCGAAGAGCGGTTTTCATCATGCTGCCGGTGAAGGTCGGCGTGCGACTGCCCAGCAGGAGCACATGCTGATAACCTTGCGCGAAGCAATCGGTGAGAACTTTCTGAATGCGCTCCCCCCAACCCTCGTGGACCATCGGATGGGCCGTGAAGCGCTCGATCGATCCGTCCTTTTTCTTCCCAGCCGCTTTCTTTGCGACATAGTCGGTGACGATCTTGATCAGACGCGCCCGCTCGGGTTCGTCTATATAGTAAAGGCGGGTATCGGCGGCCGGCACCGTGAGCGCGTTGAAGATGGTATCAGTGATGAAGGCCTGGTGCAGGAATCTCAGATCGTCACCCTGGATCGCACCCATATCCATCATCGAACCGTCTTCGGTCGGATCCTGAATACAGATGGCAACGACGGCGTTATTGGTCTTTTTCGAAGGCATGGTATCTCGAATGTTCGGGCCTGTTACTCTTTTCTGACGGATAATATAGGGAGCCGCGAAATGGCCGTCAAGCCGTACGCCAATGAAATCCAGCCCCAATTAATTTGTAGAGGATGCCGCTCGCCCGAGAAATTCGGGACAGGGGGTTATCGATAACTCGCTGAATCAGAAAAGAGAGTGGCCCGGTATACTAGCGAATCTTCTTGAGTTCGGCGATGAAATCAGCCGGGCTGACAACACCGGGCAGGGTGCGACGTACCGTTCCGTCGGCGCTCTGAATGATAGTGGTAGGAAGAGAATAAGTCTTGAGACCAAAGCGTTCCTTGAAGGCCCTCGTCTGAGGGGAGTTCTCGGTTTCCAACTGGACCTTGATGGGAATGAATCGGGCTGCCTCGCGACCCACCTCGGGGTTGCGAAACGTTTCCTTCTCCAACACCCTGCAGTTGGCACACCAGGTGGCCCAGGTATCGATAATAACCGGCTTGCCTTCAGCTTTCGCGCGGCTCAACCCGGTTTCCAGATCGGTCTCCCAACCGGTGATGCCGGCTGTCTCAGCCACTCGTGTTCCATTTGACGAAAAACTTCCCGCCATCGATGGCAGAATGAAACCTTCACTGAAGAGAAGTCCCAGAAGCAGGTACGCGCCAATCAGAAGGGCGATCACACCGAGGTATTTCTTAAGGCGCAGGAAGAATCCGGACTCGGGTGTCAGTCTGTCCAAACCTCCACCGAAAACCCCGAAAGCAAGCAGCAGGAGCGCAGTCAAGAGGGCGATAATCGCCGGGCTAACGAGAGTGCGCAGGAAGAATATCGCCATCAGGAGAAGGACAAACCCAAAGAATTTCTTAACCGTCTCCATCCATTCGCCGGAGCGAGGCATCCTGCTAATTGCCGAAGAGAAAGTTCCTATTATCACAAACAGCGTTCCCAACCCCAGCGCAAAGACAAACAGGGTTAGGAAGCCGATGATCGGTGAGCCGTTGGTAGCAATATAGAGTAGAATCCCTGCGACAAACGGGCCCACACATGGAGAAACCACCAGTGCCGCAATGACGCCAAGAACGATTGACCCTGTCACGCCGCCGCTGGTCTTCCGCGTACCCAATTTCTGTCGGAGCCCGCTTGGAACGTTCAGTTCGTAGAGTCCGAACATGGAGAGCGAGAATATCACGAATACTACGGCGATTCCAATTACAACCGGTGGGCTGGCCAGCCAGGCGCCAAACACTCCCCCAACCAGCGCTACTACCAACCCCATCAGTCCGTAGATCACCGCCATGGTACCGACATAGACAAGTGACAGGAAGAAACCTCGGCCGACCGTTCGCTCTTGCCCAGCGAAGATGCTGACTGTAATCGGAATCATCGGATATGTGCAGGGAGAAAAAGACAGCAAGAGTCCCGTAACGAACGCCAACCCCAGAACGATGAAATAACCCCATACCCCGTGTTCGCTGATGATCCGCTCCAAATCTGATTGATCCGACCGGCCAGACTGCTGAGGCGCGCTTTCGGTCGAAGCAGGAGCAGAAGCAGGAGTTGAAATCGGCGTGCTCGCCGAGCCAAAGACTGCCTCGTTGATCGGCGTACCGCCGGGACCAACTACTATCTTCAAAAGCAAATCGACGGTCTGAGGAGCTCGACATTCCTTGTTGTTACAAGGTTGATAGGTAAAGCGAACTGGAAGAGTATTTTCACCGGCAGTTACACTCGAAGAAATCTTTACCGAAAAGGGAATCACCACCCGGTTCGAATAGACCGACATAACCTCTTCGCCCAGCTTCGTCTTGGAACCTTCGGGATAGAGAATATCTGTCGGCGTGAGTGCCGCCGTAGTATCGAAAGCCACCGCGGCCGGGATGAGATAATCCGCAAAAGGCCGGGCGGAA
The DNA here is from genome assembly GCA_963735035.1 of uncultured candidate division Zixibacteria bacterium. Taxonomy (GTDB): domain Bacteria; phylum Zixibacteria; class MSB-5A5; order GN15; family FEB-12; genus JAGGTI01. The sequence goes on along the minus strand of CAVTJJ010000004.1, from coordinate 1,262,096 downwards.
TTGATATGCCAACCGGGGGCCATGTCGGCGATTACCGCCGCCTTGATCGTCTGCCCCGCTTCGGCCGCCGAGACCGATGACGCCACCGTAACGGTAACGAGATCGCTGCTCTCGTCACCGAAATCGAACGATTCCACATTGGCCAGAGCCGGAACTCCGACGAACAATAATGCAAGCCAGAAGGCTATAACAGAAAGACGCATCAATTACCTATTCCCTTGGACCGAATTGTCAGTCGGTAGATTATAGCACCCCAGGTACCGTCGGGGTTCAAGAGATTACTTTTTCTTCTGATAGCGTTCAACGACATCAGCCCGGATAAGACGCATCAGTTTGTCGGGATCAATCTTGGCGACGACGATTTCGGCCACCCGCCGACCCAGTTCCTGGGCAAACTCGCGGGTGAAAATTTCCATCTCGGCGGGGCCGATCTGCTCGATCTTCTCTTCCCATTCGAGCTTGTCGCCCAGAGCAGCGGTCTTGATCGTCTTGACTTCAGGTATGACCGGCTCAGTCTCGACGTCCCGCAGTTGCCGCATCTCTTTCTTGAATTCATCGATAAACTTCTCCACCCCTTCGGGCGGAGGTGTTCCGTGAGGATCGACCGTCACCGACCTGGTCGAAGTAGCAGGTTTGCCGCTGTCGTGATGGGTGGTCTTGTTCTGAGGTGACGGAGCGTTGTCGCTCTTAATGGCGTCGACAAACCAGTCGTAGTCATGATCAGTCTTTTCGTGCTGGAGCGGTGGGAGCGGTTTCTCCATCCCATATTGATCGTCCAGTATTTCGAGTTTCCCCGTGCCTTCAACGGGCGACTTTCGATCGGGGTTCTGGCTGATGACGCGGCTCTTGTCTTCCTCGAGAATCACGGCTTCGATCTTCGTAGCTCCGGTCTCGTCGAGCTTCCGGTTATGATTGGTTTCCATACCAATCAATTTTTCTCCTGCTCCCGACACCGGTTTCTTCAACCCCAGACTGGTCCGGTCCATGACTTCGGACGAGGTAACATCGATATTGCCCAATCCCAAGGCGGCGTCGAGAAAATCATCGTCGATTTCAGCCCCGGCGAGCGGCGCGACGACCTGGGCGGCAGGCTTGCTTCCGACCGAAAGAGCCATAGTAACTTTTTGAAGAAGGTCTTGCGGATCGAAGGGTCGCGGGATAACGGTCAGGTCCGAGGCTGCGATTTGCGATTTATCGGCCGGTTCAATGAGAAGCGTGGGAATCTTGACCGTGCGGGGGTCCTGCCGCAAACGCTGGTAATAGGGTGTGCCATCGACCGACGCCAGATCGGCTCCGATTATCAGCAGGTCCGGCCTGGATAATTCAAGCACTTCGCGGGCCTTCTCGGCCGCGGTTACAGCGATCACATCGAACCCGTTTTGCCTCAAGACAGCTTCGGCCACGGCGCGAACCGTGTCGGCCTGTTCGGCAATGAGGACTCTTCGATGCATATCAGCTAATTATTCCGATTGGAATGATGGTTCCTGTTAGACAATTCGCTGGAGGCTTCCTCCAGAAACCGACGTTCCTCCGATGTAAGTTTATCGATACCCACGGCGTTGATCTTGTCCAATATGGCATCGACTCTCTTCATGACTTCATCGGCGTGACGGCGGTTGCGTTCCAGCTTAGCGAGGTTCCGCTTGTATCGCAAGCTTTTAATCCAGGACGTCACCTTGAGCCAGCGCCAATCGGCCTTGAGGTAGAGGACACCAAACAGCGCTCCACCCAGGTGGGCCAGATGCGCTACTCCCCCGCCCCCGAACAACAGTCCAATCAGCATCATGCCGGGAATGGCCCACTTGACTTTCAAGGCGATTGGGATCGGGAAGAAATAGAGCTTCCTGTCAGGGAACATCAGCCAATAGGCAGCTAGTACACCATAGATCGCTCCCGAAGCGCCGATCACCGGTCCTTCGCTTGACCACAAAAAGGCGAGTGTTAAGACCGCTCCCGCAATGCCGGAGAGGATGTAGAATCTGGCGAAAGACTTCGTACCCCAGGTCAGTTCGATTTCGGTCCCGAACATCCAAAGCGTGAACATATTGAAGAGCAGATGGAGGAAGGGGAACGACGGCATGTGCAGGAACATGTAAGTGAACACTTGAAAGATCAGGCGGGGGAACTCGGCAAAGAAAGCTGCCGGGGTCAAACCGAACATTATTTCGAGGCGTCCGCCGACCAACAACTGCAGCACCTGGACGCAGCCATTGGTGATAAGCATCCACTTGATAAATGGAGATATCGCGCCGGGGCCAAACTGAAAGCCGCCGGTCCGCTCACTTTGATCGTAGGAACGATACTGACTCATATTATCATGTTTATCGGCAGGATTCTAGCCGCAGTTAGTCTTGTCGCGTGGAGATTTCTGATCGACACCCTCCGGGGGCCGTTGAAGGGCATTGACTCATGTAGGGACGCCGCATTTGGGCAGAACTCTGGTTACCAATAGATACCAGACGATGGCGGCCAACCCGAAATAGAGCAATCCCTGCCAATCCATAAGTGACCACCTGATAGGCGTTAACCGGTCTCATCGGAGACCGGTCAATCAGAATCGAGGTTAGTTCAAGACCTTCTGGAGACGAGCCAGTAGCTGTGCTTTCGGAAGTGCCCCGACGACCTGATCGACGACCTCGCCATTCTTGAAGAACAGAAGCGACGGGATCGACATTATATTGTACTTGCCGGCGGTCTTGTTGTTGGAGTCCACGTCCAGCTTCGTAATCTTCACGCGGCCATCCAGTTCGGTGGCTACTTCTTCGAGGATTGGGGCAATCATCTTGCACGGACCGCACCAGGTGGCCCAGAAATCAACTACCACCGGCAAGTCCGACTGCAGGACTTCCGCTTCAAAAGTAACGTCAGTGATGTTAACCGGTTTGCTCATATACATCCTCCGTCAGGTCGTTTCTTAACACATCGTCCCGTTGTAACGTCTCGGAGCGGGACAAAGTTCCGGTCTTCCCCGCCCCCGCCAATACCAACTTCCAAGCGGGAACACCGGGACTGTTAACTCCAAATATACTCCGCCCATCAACGAAGCACCAATAGGAAAATATCTCTGAACCATCCGAAAGCGAATGTGTCCAAGTAATCACCTTGTTTCGGTTGGATGTCTTCGCCGGGGATCGTATATTGGCCCGCTCCGAGGAATTGAATATGCGATTGCTATTACAGAGAACTACCGGTACCGAAGTCTGGATTGACGGTAAGCTTCACAGCGCCACTGGACCCGGTCTGCTCATCTTATTTGGGACTCGAAGCGGAGATACTGAAGACTCCTGCGCCTTTCTCGCGGATAAGGCGGTCAATCTGAGAATTTTCGAAGATGCCGAAGAGAAAATGAATCTTTCCGCTCTGGACACCGGCGCTCAGATAATGGTAGTGTCACAGTTCACCCTCTACGCCGATTGCCGCAAGGGACGGCGCCCCGGCTTCTCCGACGCCATGGCACCAGACCAGGCGGAGCGCCTGTATGAAAAATTCGTCGCGCTGGTGGCAGCTTCGGGACTGGTGACTTGTACGGGTGTCTTCGGCGCCAAGATGGATATCAAGTTCACCAACCACGGCCCTGTTACCATCCTGCTTGAACATGACGTTTGATGCTCTGATCACATTGGGGCACAAGCGCCCGCTCGTTCTTGGTTCCCGCTCCCCCCGGCGCATCCAATTGCTCGAAGAGTTGGGCGTAAGTTTTCGCAGAGCCGTATCTGAGGTAAACGAGGTCCAGAAGCCCGGTGAGGACCCGTACGCCTGCGCGGTGCGTCTGGCGCAAGAAAAGGCACTCGATGTGGCCGCGACTTCCCAATCCGACGAAATCGTGATCGGCGGAGATACGATTGTCGTGCTCAACGGCCAGATTCTGGGGAAACCAGCGAATCGCACTGAAGCTATCGAAACGCTCAAGAAGCTGGCCGGGAAACGGCACACGGTCTGTACCGCCCTGGCCCTGGCGGACTCAACGAAGCTCCTCTGCTCCGGCGAAGAACGTACCGAAGTCTATTTCCACACCGTATCTTTGAGTCAGATAGAGGCATATGTCGACGGCGGCGAACCGATGGACAAGGCGGGAGCTTACGGTATCCAGGGCATGGGGGCTTTTTTGGTTGACAGGATCGAGGGTAATCTTGATAATGTTGTCGGCCTGCCTAGGACATTGCTAGATTCTTTGGCCAGGGATGCCTTACACCTTTTGCAATAGTGTACTAACCATTGATGAGTGAGTCATACGTCAAATTCGGAGCGCTTCTAAGAACCGAGAGAGAACGTCGGGGAGCCAAGCTGGAAGTGATCGCCAGCGACTTAAAGATTCCCATTGAAACTCTTCAGTATCTTGAAGCCGGGCAGCAGGATGCTTTGCCGTCGGAGCTCTACTTCCGACTCTTCGCCAAGTCATATTCCGAGTATCTCGGGATCGACTTTACGAAAACCATTGAGGCCATCCGCGAGGAACTCGGGGAATTGATCGAGCCCCAGACTCCGGAGCAGGCCATTGAGGCGGGGCGAAAGCTCAAGGCCGAGGCGGCAGCGCTTGCGGAACCGGTAGAAACCGGACCGTCGAGTAAAAAGGGTCTGTTTATATGGGTCTCTGCGGCGGCGGTTGTGGTGCTGGCGATTGCGGCATATTTCATCTTTTCGTCGAAAAAGCCTGAGCCGCAGGCCGAAGTCCAGCCGGCGACAGTCCCCTCTGACTACTCCACCAACCAGTCCGACTTTGGCTGGGATTCCACCGCTCAGCAGCGGGACAGCATGCTGCTGACCTTGACTGCGCGAGTTGGAAGTTGGGCGACCGTGTTGGCCGATGGCGACACGATGGTGTATCAGATGCTGACCCCGGGTCGTCCGTATAATGTCACGGCTCGCCAACAGTTTGTAGTGACGATTGGAAACCCGCTGGTTGTCGACGCCACATTGAATGGCAATCCCGCATCGCTGGCCGATCCGGAAACGGGCGAAGTAAACCAGGTCGAGATCGACCGCAGCACGGTCGACATGTTTGCGATTCCGACTGATTCCGCCGATACTTCGGGCGCTCAGCCGGCCGCTACGGACTCATCCGCTGTACGCCGCACCCGGACACAGTCTGCAACCGAAAAGACGGGCGGACAGTAGAAGAAAGTAACCATGGGTTTCAGAGACTTTATAGCCAGGGCACAGATCAGCTACCTTAAGAAACGGGTGACAGGTCGCCAATTGTCCATCCCGGACGATCTCCTGCGTCCCCGGCATCTCCTGATATGTCTGCCGGGCGGTCTCCGCGAACTGACCATGGTAAAGCAACTCTTGCCGGTTATCGCACACCTGTTCAAACCGGCCGACATTACGCTCCTGACTCTCCCCGGCATCAAAGTCTATGACATTTACCCCCGAAAGGGATTTCAGATTCTGACTCCGTCGCTCGACCAGGTAACCTGGACGGGGCTGCCCAAGAAGACCTACCTGGAAATGCTCGGGCAGTACAAGTTCGATGCCATCCTCGATTTGAACCTGGAGGCGTCGAGTTTCACCTCGACCGTCCTTCTCAAGTTCCCGGATGCGATCCGGATCGGGCGGGGCAATCACCTTGGGTGTCCTTTCTACAACCTGGAGATCAAGACCAAGTATCTTCGGGACGAGCGCAATATCTATCGTTCCCTGCTGGCTACGCTGGCGGCGGTCATGAAGAAGCCGGTGGACGGGCTAAGCCCGGTCACGGCGTACTAGGCATCGGAGGCTGCGTGCATCTCAGGCAATTGGAAATTCTCGGCTTTAAGTCTTTTCCGACCAAAACCCTCGTCAAGTTCTCCACCGGATTGACATCTATCGTCGGCCCGAACGGCTGCGGCAAGACGAACATTCTCGATGCTCTTCGCTGGGTGCTGGGCGAGCAGAAGCCGACCCTCTTGCGTGGCGGCAAGATGGAAGAGGTCATCTTCAACGGCACCGCCGATCTCAAGCCGCTCGGCATGGCCGAAGTCACTCTGACCATCATCAACAACAACGGCGTCCTCCCCACCGAATACCATGAGCTTCAGCTCACCCGGAGATTATTCCGCAGCGGTGAATCAGAGTATCTGCTGAACAAGGTCCCCTGTCGCCTCAAGGACATTATCGATCTGTTCGTAGACACCGGTCTGGGGGCACATTCGTATTCGGTCATTCAACAGCACATGATCGACTCGGTTATCTCGGACAAAGCCGAGGAACGCCGTTTCCTGTTCGAAGAGGCTGCCGGGATCACCAAATACAAACAGCGGCGTAAGGCGGCTCTCCGGAAACTCGAAGCGACCGAGAACGATTTCCTCCGCCTCAAAGATATCTACGCCGAGGTTAAAACACGGGTCAATTCGCTCTATCGACAGCACAAGAAGGCGGAGCGTTACCAGTCGCTGTCGGATCAGATCCGGGGATGGGAGCTCTACCTCGGTGCCACCCGATTCCGCGAACTGCAGCAGGAGAAACGCGAACTTCAGGCCGAGTACGACGCGCTGACCGATCAAAAGTCGGGACGCGGCTCCGCGCTCGACCTGGCGTCCGCGCAGCTCGAATCCGATCGCAAAGATCAGATTGATATCGAGCAGCGACTGACTGCAATCGGAAACGAAATCTACGCCATATCCGAAGAAGCGCACCGTCTCGAGCGCGAAATCTCCGTCCTGAATGAAAAGAAGGCCAATGCCCGTCAATTGATTGCGAGAAATCGCTCGGACATCGAGGGCTTCAATGTTCGCACGGTCGAGTTGCAGAGGGAATTGGTATCTATCGAGCAGCAACTCGCCGAACGCCGAAATCATCTACAGGCATTGAACGAGGAACTGGTTCAGGCACAGACGCGCCAGGCGGAAGCCGATCAGATGCTTCTGGCCGCTCGCACCGCCCGCGAGACAGAACACCGCCGACTGCTGGAGCTCGAAGGACGGTTGTCGTCGGGTATGACCGAGGAAAGCTCTCTGCGAGTGCAGACCGATGAACTGGCCACTACGGTGCGGCAGGTGGAAGAGACAATTGCCACTAGTATGCCGCGTCAGAAAGAAGTCATCGAGCAGGCCGAACAGCTCCGTGATCAACTGGCACAAACCGTACGCACCCGCACCGAGATAGAGACACGACGCAAAGAGATTGTTGCACAAATCGAAGACGGTATCGAGCGCGGTGAAGAAATCGCCCTGCAGATATCGAACCTGAAAGCGTCGCTGGAAGCCTGCGAGGCGCGCCGCAACCTGCTTCAGGACATGATGCTTCACTACGAAGGGTACGAGTCCGGCGTAGTGGCCGCCATGAGCGCCCGCGAGCGCTGGCCTCAGTTAGCAGGCACCGTGGCCGATACGTTCGTCCCCGTCGAAGGCATGGAAACGGTTCTTCAGGCCGCACTCGGCGAAATGGCTAAATATTTGATCTGCCACGACCGGGCGCAGGCCGAAGATATCATTGCCTATTTGAAGTCTCAGGGTAAGGGCAGAGTCGGCATCCTGGTTCTCCGCAGCGGCACAATCACCCCCGGAGTCAAACGACCGGAACTCGATATGCCCGGCGTCCTGGGCTGGCTGGATAATCTGGTCACCACGGATGAATCGTTGCGCCCGCTGAAGGAAGCCGTCCTCTCGCGCATGGTAGTGTTCGATAAATCGGCCAACGTCGATCAGATTCTAGAGCGTCTCCCCTACGGGTTTGGGGCGGTCTCGACCGACGGCGTGCTTTATCAGAAGAATCTAATCTCCGGCGGTTCCGACGATGTCTTCCCCCTGTTCCGACGCAAAGAGCGGGTCGCCGACCAGGCCAGGGAGATCGAACTGCTTCAAGAGAAGATCGAAAGTACCACGGCCGACAAGAATCACAACACCGCCACACTCGCGGCGCTTCGCGCCGAGGCCGAACAGCTCACCTCCAGACTCGATGATACGTTCCAGGAGATCGAAGAGCAGCAGCACCGGGTGACCGAGGCCGAGTACGCCGCCCGCGCCCTGAGCACCGAACTTGAGCGGCTCAATCGCGAGAAGCAGAATCTTCTGACCCGAATTGAAAACATGCGCGGCCGCCAGTACTCTCTGGGGCTGGACGCACACGACCTGGCTACCCAGAAAACCAGCCTCGTCGCAAGTATCGATCAGTCCAGCACGCACCTCCAGGAGTTGGAGCAGCGGGCGAGCGGCGCGGCGTCGGAGGTTTCGCACCTTCAGGTCGCCTCGATTGAAGCGCGCAGCCGCGTGGAGCAATCCCAGCACCAGATCGGTCATCTGAGTCAATTGATTGCCGAAATCGAGCAGAACCGTCTGGCCGAATCGGCGGAACTGGAACAGGCTCAGAAAGAAATCGAACTGGCCGAGACGACTCTGGCTTCGATGGAGCAGGGCCTGAAACAGTCGTTCGAGAAACGTGATGAACAAACTCGCGCCCAGGAAGGTCTTCACGCCCAGCAGGCCGAGGTAATGAATCGTGCGGCCGAGCACGAGGCGAATGTCAAGAAGCTCCGTCAGGAACGCGAGACGGTCGCCGAACAGCTCCACAAGGCGGAAGTTCGACTCACCGCGGTCGGGTCGGCTCTGGAAGCATTGATAGAGCGTCTCAGGGCGGAATACGACATTGACGTCACTACTTTGGGAGTCGAGCGCCCCAAGGATGATATCACTGACGAACAGGCGCCGGCGTTGATTGCTGACCTTCGCGAGAAACTGAAGACTTTTGGTGCGGTCAACCTTCTCGCTCTCGAAGAATACGAAGTCACGGCGGAGCGGGAGAAATTCCTGGCCACGCAGTTGAACGATCTGACCGTCGCCAAGAACGATCTGAAGGCGACCATTACCAAGATCAACAAGACGGCTCGTCAACTCTTCACCGAGACCTTCGATAAGGTCAGTCACAACTTCAGTCAATTGTTTGTGGATCTCTTTGCGGGCGGCGAAGCCCGCATCAGTCTGGTCACACCGGACGATCCGTTGGAATCCGATATCGAGATTATTGCCCGCCCCGGCGGCAAGAAGCTGCTACCGATCACGATGCTTTCCGGCGGCGAACGCGCGCTCACGGCTATTTCGCTTTTGTTTTCCCTCTATCTGGTCAAGCCGTCGCCGTTCTGCATCCTGGACGAAATCGACGCCCCGCTGGATGACGCCAACTGCCAGCGCTTCCTGAAGATCATAAAGAACTTCTCGCGGCAAACGCAGTTCATCACGATCACTCACAACAAGATCACGATGGAAGCGTCGGATAACCTCTACGGCATCACGATGGAACGTCCCGGCGTTTCAAAGCTGGTAGCGGTGAAGTTTGCCCGTCAGTCGGACGGCACCGGCGAACTGGTCACGGTGGAAGCCGAGGCGCTCCCGGAGACTCTGCCGGAGGCGGTGGCCAACGAGACAACCGTCGACTTGCCTGAGGCGATTCGTGATCGGCTCGGTTCTACGGTAACAATAAACCCTGACAGCGACACCTAGTCCTTAGCGGAACGCCCTTCATGTTCAGTGCCTTTGAACGTCTGCGCAATTCTCTGTCCAAGACGAAGGACAGCCTGCTGGGCAAGATCGCCAAGGTAATTACCCGACGCAGCATCGACGACGACCTCATCGACGAAATCGAGGAGATACTAATAGAAGCCGACGTCGGCGTGCAAGCTACCGGACGTCTCATAGAAAGATTGCGCGAACGGGCTCGCGACGGCAGTGTGAGCGACAGCGACGGGGTCATGACGCTGCTCAAAGACGAGATCCGGAGCATTTTGTCAGCCGATAGTCGCGAACTGTTTCCGGCGGGCGCAGCCAAACCGGCGATCTGGTTGATTACCGGTGTCAACGGAGTCGGCAAGACCACGACCATCGGCAAGCTGGCGACCCGGTTCGCAACCGATGGCAAGAAAGTCATTATCGCTGCCTGCGATACGTTTCGTGCGGCGGCGATTGATCAGATCGCAATCTGGGCGGAGCGTTCCGGGGTGGAGATAATTCGCTCCCAGGAAGGCGCCGATCCGGCCGCGGTGGCATTCGACGCCGCCAGCGCCGCCCGGGCGCGGGGAATTGATCTGCTGCTTGTAGACACTGCCGGACGCCTGCATACCAAGTCGAACCTCATGGAAGAGCTGAAAAAGATCAAACGGGTGGTGGTCAAGGCCGCGCCTGACGCCTCCGTGCGCAGCCTGCTGATTATCGACGGCAGTACCGGACAAAATGCTCTGTCTCAGGTACGCGTGTTTTCCGAAGCGGTTGGGTGCGACGGTCTGATCATTACCAAGTTGGACGGCACCGCCAAGGGTGGTATCGTAATCGCCATCGCCGAGGAACTCAAGGTTCCGGTGGATTTTATCGGGCTCGGCGAGTCGGTAGAAGATCTTCAACGTTTCGATCCGAAGCAATTTGCCGAGGCACTGCTGGCCTGATGAAGACTCTGAGTGTAGCAAGCTCTCAGCGTGAAGAATTCATCGACGTTACGCCCCTGATTGAAGAAGCAGTCCAAGAATCGGGTGTCGACGAAGGCGTGGTCGTCTGTTTTGTCCCCCACACTACGGCCGGAATAACTGTCAACGAGGCGGCCGATCCGGATGTCCGAAGGGACATTCTAGATAAGCTCCGTCGGGAAATTCCGCAACAGGACGGCTATCATCACGCCGAAGGGAATTCCGACGCCCATTTGAAAGCCTCACTCATGGGCTGCTCACTTCAACTTCTGGTGCAAAAGGGACGAATCGTACTGGGACGGTGGCAGGGAGTATACTTCTGCGAGTTCGACGGTCCCCGCAAGCGCCAGTTGATCGTCAAGGTAGGACGCCTTGCTTAATATCAGGATCATTTCCATCGGCAAAGACAAGGACCCGTGGATCAGCGACGGGTGTGAGCACTATCGGAAGCTGCTGTCCCGTTATGCCCGGATCGAGTCTCTGCTTCTCCCCTCCCTCAAGAACAGTGGCTCGCTCTCGCCGGACGAAACCAAGGCGGCCGAAGGCGAGCGGCTCGAAAAGGCAATCGGCCCCGGCTACCTGGTAGCCTTGCACGAGCGCGGCCAGATACTCGATTCTCAGGCAGCGGCGAAGCGCCTGCAGAAGACCGAAGTGGAAGCGCGCGGTCCGGTTTCGTTTGTGATCGGCGGAGCGTTCGGCCTCGATCCGAAAATCTTGAAGCGGGCGGACTGGCTCTGGTCGCTTTCCCCTCTCACCTTCTCGCATCAATTGACAAGACTGATTCTGCTGGAACAGCTCTATCGAGCGTATTCGATTCTGCACGGCACATCTTACCACAAATAAGAAAAGCGTTCGTGCCACTGCCGAGACACGAACGCTTTTCGAGGAAAGATGAGAACGAATTACTTCAGAAGAATCATCTTCCGAGTATCTGTATAGGTATTGGCGTCAAGACGGTAGAAGTACACACCGGAGGCGACGTCTTCGCCGTTAACGCTCCGTCCGTTCCAAGTGACATTCACGACCCCACCGCTGCTATGGCCGGTCTGCTCCCAGACCATGGCGCCGTTGATGTTGTAGACCTTCAGGTTCCAGTCAGCGGAGGTCGGTAGCGCGAAGCTGATGGTCGTAATCGGGTTGAATGGGTTGGGATAGTTCTGCATCAACTCGTAGTTGTCTGGCAGAATTTCCGCCGCCAAAGACACATACGGCCGGCTCTGGTAATCGACAATCTCCGAATGAGTCAGCTTCAGGACACCGTCACCGGAGAACGGAATCTCTATCAGATCGTGCGTCCCTGCCTCGACCCGTGCGGTTCCGATATCATAGATCAGGACGCGCAGTTGGTTGTCCTGCAAGGAGCTGATCACTTTCATTCCGTTTGCGGCCGCCAGACCCGTCGCTTCACCAATCGAGGTACCAGGAGCGACGTCGTACACGAAGTAGGCTACGCCGATGCCGTGCCCGGTCTGAGCACCGATGTGCAGCATACCGTCCGACTGAGTAGTAAATACCTCAGCGTTGTCGACATAGGGACTCATCTTCGGTATCGGTTCGCAGTCACCGATGATAACCCGGATGAGCAGGGCGAGATCAGCCACCGAAAGCGTCACGCCGTCGGCGTTGACATCGGTAGCGGCAATCTGGCCCGGGATGCTGATGGTGAAAGCACTGAGCCCGCTGATGAAGTAGTTGGTAAACACTACCGCATCTGCGATTTCGTAGGCAATCTTATTGAGATTGATATCTCCGCGATCATCGATCTTTTCAGGGGCAATGATCTTGATGCCGCCGTTATGGAACTCGCCACAACGAAGCGCCTGAGTCTTGGAGCCGGCAACCACACACGTATCGGGAGCGCCGAGGCCGAGCTGTCGGTTCGATTCGGGGAACAACGTGTTGTCGAACTCATCCCACATAAGCACGCCTTCGGGGTTGTAGATCCGGCTGTCGATGTACAACAGCGAGCCAGACCTATCCGATAGGGCGTTGTCGGAACAATCGGTCCAGACAAATGAGATCGGCACGAAAACGTCACCGAGGTTCTGGTCGTTGACGACCTGAAAATCAATATCGAAAAGCGTGCCGTCCAGAACATACGCTGAATCCGGCGGGTGCGCCGGGCCGTTGTTCCGGTCGGCAATCCCGATAAAGCGTGTCAGGGCGCTCGGGCAGCCGCTGCAGGTCTGGCTGAGCTGGTTCCAGGTGAAATACTCCCAGCTTTCGGCGTCGCCTCCTTCCATTGAGGCCATCTGGAATATCAGGGCCGACTCGTCGAAACCGATGAGGATATCGAAACCGCCCACCGGATCGTTGGTCTGAATGTTGATAGCAACCTTCTTGCGCAAACCCACCGGCGTGTCGACGCCACCATCGATGGTCAGGCGCGTACAGACATCACAATCAGGCTTGCTGATCACGTTGACCGTCAACGTCTGCGCCACCGTATGGCAGCCGTCGGTCGCCTCGAAACAGAATTGAACCTGACCAAAGGTCGTCGGCATGAAACAAACCGAGCCGCTGTCACCGGACTGGCTGATGAAGCTTCCAGGGCCGCAAACCTTGGTAATAGTCACGTGAGACTCGATATCACGCGCAAAGATACCGCCGATACAAATTTCGGTTATGTCATCGGGGCACCGCTCGAAAGTCATTGTGGCCGGCAAGGTAAGCACCGGCGTCTGATTGGCTCGGACGTTCACTTCGATCAGAGAAGTATCTGCGCCGCAACGTCCAAAGGCTATGACCGAGAATACTTGCTTCCCAGCGGCCGATATCGGCAGGTAGACGTATCCGGCGGCGTAGTAACCGCTCGGGTTGACGTTCACCTGAAGCCCGGTCCCGCTCGCAGTCACCGGCACGCGCAGAGTATCCGGCGTGGCCAGACATAGGAGCGTATCGATCTTGGCCGGGGCGGTGATAACCGGCGGCACACCCATATCCACTTCCAGATTGAAACGGCACGTGTCGGACTCGCATTGCGAGGCAGCTATGATCGTGACTGCGACCGTTCCACCGCGCGTTACCGGGATACCGATCTCGCCCGTCTGCGGACGGTAGAATCCGGAAGGAGTTATCGTAATCGTGGCGTTCGAGGGCGTAATCGGCGCCAGGATAAAGACCGTATCGACGCCGCATACCGATGCGTACTGGGTGCCCTGAGGACATTGTATCGCCGCGCGAGCCCCCTCGGTGTAGGTGACAACGACTGTATCGACATCGGACTTACCACAGGCATCTACTGCCGTTAGGATAATCCGGTGTATACCGTAACTGGGCGGCGTAAAGCAAAGCTGAACATCGCTCACGAGGCGGCCCAGATTCGTGGTTCGAGTTACGATATTGTTGTTGGGATCGGATATGCTGATCGGCAGGCAGACTTCGTGAAGATTGCATTCGGTATAGCTCTTGTCGGCTCCGGCGTTGACGATCGGGTCGGTATTGAAGTTCGCCGTGACGCTGAAGGAACAATCCACCGTACCGCACTGATTGGTTACGGTAATCTTGATATTCTGCGTGCCCGCCTGAAGTACCGGCACTCCTATCTGACCCTGGCTCAGGAAGGCCGGGGCGCTGACCGATACGTCGGCCGATAGCGGAGCGTAACTGAAGGCATAGAACAGCGTGTCCGCCGCGCACAGGAACTGAGTATCGTTGGCCGGACAAGTGACGCTCAAGGTCGGGAGGATAGTCACCGGCACACTGACGGTGCAGGTATCGGCGTTGCACTGAGCCAACGCCACCACTCTTATATTGTAAGTACCGGATGAATCCGCGGCAAAGCAAAGCCGGCCTTCGCTCCAGGTACCGACCGCGGGATGGATCGTGAAATTCGTACCGGTTATCGGGAGGTCGACGCACACCGTCTGGGCCGAGCAAAGCACTATCGGCGCAATCGGTCCCTGCGGACACTGAATGTCCACAAAATCGCCTTCGGCCACGGTGACACAAACTTCCTGCTGTGCCGTCAGACCACATTTATCGGTAGCGGTGACCTGGGCGCAGAAAGTACCGACTCCGGTCGGAAGGATGCAGATCGTTCCGGCCTGGGCGTTATAGGTGCCGCCGGTGACGTTTACCCCTGAGAGATTGCCGTCAGGATCGGAAATACCGATCGGCAGACAGATCGTTTCCGGCTCGCATTGCTTGTGTACCGTAACATCCGGCGTATAGACGATAACCGGTGGCTGATTAACCACCACGTTTATAATAATCTGATCGGTGCCAACCGCTCCGCAAGAATCAGTCACGGTCACGCTAAGATTGTACGCGCCAGAGGTAGTCGGCGTAACGCAGACCGTGCGTGAATAGGCGTCATAGGTACCGCCGACAACTGTTACGTTGCGGATGTTGCCGTCGATATCACTGATGCCTACCGGCAGGCAGATACTCGCAAGCTGGCACTGCATGATAGTCGTGTCGCGCGGGAGAAGCACCAGCGGGCGGCTGTTGGTCTGTACGCTGACCGTGAAGCTGCACGAGTAAGTGCCACAAGCGGTCGTGGCAGAAACTGTGAGCGTGTTCTCAAGGCAGCAGTCGGAATAGAAACAGACCGATTTCGTCTCGGCATCCCACCAGGCGCCGATGCCCTTTACTTTGACGGCGGCTCCGTCGGGAACGCCACTGATCGGGAAGCAAAGAGTGTCCGGTTGACAGAGGAAGACCGTGGTATCGCCCGGACACGTGATCGTTATGTTCTGGTCGGTCTTGACCGTTACAATCGCGGTATCCTTCACGGTGGCGCCGCACTGATCGACGGCCGTCAGGATGACCTGGTAGTCGCCCTGGCCGTACGGGATGAAGCATACCCGACCGTCCACATAGCGACCGCGTGAAGGCGTTATGCTCGCCACATTGCCGTCCGGATCAGTCACCGGAGCGTCAATACAAATCTCCTGCGGATAGCAGAGATAGATGGTCGTGTCGCGCATCGGAGCAATAGCCGGCGGATCATTGGCATCGACAGTGATAACCAACGTATCCGCGGCCTTGTGCCCGCACTCGTCGGTGGCTTCGATAATAATTTCATAATTACCGGGAGCGGTCGGCAGGAAGCAGACCTTCCCCGTGGCCGGGTTGTAAGTGCCCAGGCTGGTCGTCACCGTCACCTGATCGTCGGTCACGATCCCCGCGTCAACACACACCTCTGACAGAACACAGCCGAATACTTTCGCATCGTCGCCCAGATCGACTTGCGGCGGAGCGTTGAAAGCCACCGTAACATGGGTACTTCCGCTGGTAGAATTGCCGCAGGAATCAGCGACGGTCATGTTGATGACGTATGTTCCGGCCGTATCGGCGGCGAAACAAATCGTCCCCCTGGCTGCGTCGTATGTGCCGTAATTAAGATTGATATTGGTAATGTCGAACTCGGCATCCTGCATGACGACGTCGAAACAAATATCACCGGCCGCACAAAGTTTATAGTTGAGGGCTTCCGGCATACGCAACACGGGCGGCTGACCGCCAGTTACTGTCAGTACGGTCTGGCACTTCGCACTGTCGCGATCGGTTCGGGCTACAATGTCAATTACGTAAGTGCCCGGCGCCGTGACGTTCATACATACCGCGGTGCCGGTAAACACAGCCGGCGGAGTGACTTCCACTTGCACCCCGGTGCCATGAACGCTCACCGGTATACAAACGTCAGTTGGGCGCGACAGGCAAAGCAGCGTGTCGACCGCTCCGACGCATTCTACCATCGGAGGTACATACTGCCCTATCTGAAGAGTAAAGCCGCAGGTATCGGCGTTGCAGTCGGCCTGGGCGGTCACCGTGAACTGGTGCGTGCCTTCGGTTTCAATCGGAACAACCGCTTCACCCGTAGCAGCGTCGTAATAACCGGCAGGACTGATAGTCACTGGGACTCCGGCGGGTACGACACCAATCGGCACTCGCACCGTCCCCGGCAGATCAATGTTGCTCGAGATCGGCTCGCTGGGGCAGGTCAGAGTCACGGACGTGCCCTCGACCACCGTTACTTTGATGACGTCGCTTACAGAGGCGTCACAGCGATCTATCGCCGTAAGAGTAATATCGTATTCGCCGTAATCTTTGGGCGTAAAGCAAACCGTATTGCCGTTGATGACACCGAGCGATGCCCGCAATTCCATTAAATCACCGTTAGGATCAGACACCGTGAACGGCACACAAATTTCCTGCAAACCGCACTGCGTCACCTGGAAATCTTCACCTAGGACGAGCACTGGCGCCGCATTGAGCGTAGCGTTCACAACGAACTCACAACTGTCGCGGCTGCAATCGTTCCACGCTACCACGCTGACCGGGTACGTGCCGACCTGCGAGAAGGTCACGTTCACGACGCCATCAGCGTAGGTATAACTCTCCGGATAGACGCGGTACTGCAGGTTGTCGCCGGTGATAATTACCGGGACACTGACGGTCGTGGGTATTTCCTGACACATGATAACGCTGGTGTCGGGGACGCTGCAAGTAACCTCAGCCGGAGCATTGATCACTACCGGGATAGTGCAGGTATCCGCGTCACAGGGTCCTGTGGCGATGACCTGGACATCATAGCGGCCGGTCTTGTCGAAGCTGAAGCAGAGCTTGCCATTCGACCAGGTCCCGTAATTAGATGTGACACTGGTTGGGTTACCGTCGATTGCCAGATCGATACAATGCTCGCCCAGTCCGCAATACGTAAGCGGCGTAAGAAGCTCGGGGCATTGGATGGTAACTTTGGGGAGCTCGTTGATTGTCACTGTGAACGGAGCTGCAAACTGCGCACCGCAAGTATCTACGGCCGTGAGTACCAGTTGATGTACGCCAAAAGTAGCTGGCGTGAAACAAAGTTCGCCAGTACCTCCGGACCAACTCACCGGACCGGTTTCGCTCCAGATACTCGTAATGTTATTCTCCACATCCGAATACGCGAACGGAACACATATTTGGCTCAGGCTGCAGCTCTCGATGGAGATGTTTTCAATCGCCAGAATAGGTGCTGAATTGAAACGAGCATTGATTGTAAAGCTGCACGTATACGGCTGGCACGGAGGATTGTCATAAGTCAGGGTAATGATCTGCTCACCCGGCGACGTAACTGGCACGCTTACTTTCGCGGTGCGGCCGATTATTTCGACTGTCGCCGGAGCGGTAGCCACGACCATTTCACCAGGACCGGCCGCGCTCAATAGTGGTACGTCGAATACCAGCGTACCCGGACCGCACATTAGAGTGTCGAGATTCGCCGGGCAGGTCAACTGCGGCGACTCGACTGGGATCAGGTTCAATGGGACGGAGCAAGTATCGGTGTTGCATTCGCCGGTCGCGATAATTTCGAGACTGCCCGTAATCGGTTCGGTTACGTCGATGCACCACTTGCCGTTTGACCAGGTGCCGTAGTTCGTAGTTACTGTCTGGAATGCACCGGTGATCGGAACGTCAACGCAGACCGAACCGGGGCCGCACTGGGTATTATTGATGACCTCGGGGCAAGTGATAACGACCGGTTCGGGCTTGACCACGCTAATACAGACAGTCGCCGTGTCCGCAAGACCGCAAGAGTCGGTAGCAAAGATGTGGAAGCACTGGTCGCCGTATTTGGTCGGGAGGTAATAAACACCTGTTCGGCGTCCGCTATTGAGATCAATCGCCACCTTGGTACCGGCGTCAAAAGTGATCGTGACATTCGGGCCATTCGGGTCACCGTACTCAATCGGGACGAGAATCTCAGTAAATTCACACTGTCTGAAAACCGTATCCTGCAAAGTCGAATTGACCCAGGGCGCGTCGTTCATATCAAGCGTCACCACGATCTGGTCTGTCGACGTCGCACCGCAGGAATCAGTAACCGTCACCCCTATCGTATTGGCGCCTTCCTGAAGCTGATCCAGGCAGATAGTCCGGTCATAAGCGTCGTAACGACCACTCGTGACTGAAACCGACGCGATATTGCCGTCGATGTCGCTCATCCCTACCGGCAGACAGATAGTGGCCGGCTGGCACTGAAATATTGTGGTGTCCTTCGGGAGCACCACAAGCGGCTTGCTGTTGGTCTGGACATCGACCGTAAACGACTTGGAGTAAGTGCCGCAGTCCGTCGTTACCGAAACGGTCAGTTTGTTTTCAAGACAGCAGTCCGAGTAGAAGCAGATTGACTTGGTGGCATCGTCCCAGAAGGTGGCAATGCCCTTGACGGTAACTTTAGCGCCGTCCGGAACGCCCCCAATCGGGAAGCAGATAGTGTCCGGCTGACAGAGGAAGATCGTCGTATCGCCCGGCGTCACCAGCTTGATACCCTGGTCGGTCTTGACCGTCACGTGGGCGGTGTCTATCACGATATGGCCGCAGTTGTCGGTCACGGTCACGATCAACGGATAGTCGCCTTCGCCGTACGGAATAAAACAGAACTGGTTATTGGTGTACTTGCCCCGGTTTACTTTGACGCTGACGATGTCATTATCCTGGTCAGCAATGTTCAGGTCGAGACAAATCTCACGCGGGTAGCAAAGATAGATTGTGCTATCGGGGAAGCTGGAGATGGTCGGCGCGTGGCCTACGGTCACGTTAAGCACGACCGTGTCAGCTACGACGCGCTCGCAATTGTCCAACGCCTGCAGGAACACTTCATAGCGTCCGCTCTGGGTTGGTGTGAAACAAACCTTGCCGGTTTCTTGATTGTAGTAAGCACCGGACGACGTGGAGAAGAACTTGACTTCGTCCGCCCCGGTCACGGTCGCATCAAGGCAAATCTCCTGCTGTTCGCAAAGATCAATCGCCCGGTCTTCGCCCAGGCTGATCGTGGGAGGGTCGTGTCTCAGCACGGTAACCAGGGTGGTATCGACAGCATCCGCGCCGCACTTGTCCCAGGCACGCATAATGATCTGGTAAACGCCGGAAGTGTCCACGTCGAAACATATCGTTCCGGATGACTGCGTGAACTGACCGTAATTGACCGAAACGCCTTCGAGGTCAAAATCGAGATCATCGGCCGACGCCGCAAAGCAGATCGCTTCGGAAGTACATAGACTGATACTATAGTCCTGGGCCATGGTTACGTACGGCACATGATTGCCTTCAACCTTGACCTTGGTCTCGCAGGTGTCGGCGTGACCACAGGTGTCAGAACCGACGTAACGAATCGTGTAAGTCCCGAGCGTGTCAGCCTCGAAACAAAGCGTGTCGCCCTTGAGAGTGCCGAAAGATAGAGCCGAATTCTTCCAGGTACTGGAGAAGCCGGGCAAGCAGATCGAGGCAGGCATCGTCTCCGGAGGAACACACAGCTTGAAAGTAGAATCGGTCGGGCATGCAATCTGGCCCGGCTGAGTGATAACCACATCTATGACGACCGTATCGACACAACAATACGGCTCTCCCGCCTGTCCACCCGCGTGCAGAACGCAACTGTCGGCCGCGCGGAAGATGAAGTAGTAACGCGCTGAATCAAGGTTACGCGGCGTGAAGCAGGTCTGGCCCGAGGTGTCACTGAGCTGGACAAACGTACCGGCGCCTTCCGGCATCGTGATCTGAATCGGATCTCCCTCGGGATCAGAGGCGAAAACATCGTAGCAAATCTTTTCTACATTACACAGGTAAATAGTCGTATCGAAACCGATACAATGAGGCGGCATGTTCAAAGTCAGGTGATCGGTGATAAGGGCGGTGTCTCCACCGCAGTCGGACTGAATCGCGACATTAAACGCAAAAACACCGGACGTGTCCGGCTGGTAGGTAATGACACCTGTCAGAGGATCGATTGTCCCGGG
Source organism: uncultured candidate division Zixibacteria bacterium (assembly GCA_963735035.1). Taxonomy (GTDB): domain Bacteria; phylum Zixibacteria; class MSB-5A5; order GN15; family FEB-12; genus JAGGTI01. Next base: position 1,242,002 of record CAVTJJ010000004.1, on the reverse strand, counting down.
ACCGGAAAGTAGTTCGAAAGCTACCGCTCTCCCCGGGCTTGAATAACTGAGGGGCAGTACGCGCGGTGCGTGCAGATCGCACAACTCGGCGGTGAACTGCTGGTCATTGATAACTGGCGGCGCGCCCAGTTCGACCGTATACGTCACGGTGTCTATGACCACATGGTTCTGACGATCTACAAAACGCCAGATGAACGCGTAGACACCTGATCCTTCCGGCTGGAAACAAACCGTCGTCGTGAACTGATTCCCAAAAAGCACCGGTGTGAAATTGATCGGACCGCTCACCAGCGACATCCAGATGGAGTCAGACGCATCCGGGTCCGAGCCACTGATCTGATAACAGATCGAATTGGCCTGGCACCATACCACCGAGGTATCGTTCGGCAGGGTAATGGTCGGCGCCCAGTCCGGATCATATGAACCGGTCTGTGCGAATAGACTGGTGTTAGGAACGGTCAGAAGGATTAGTGTCGTCAGTAGGCAGAGGAGCAACCCTCGTCTCGTCATCTTTCCTCCAAGCGCGATTCCGAACCGGTTATCCGATCCCACACGAATCGGTCAGGCTCGGTAATCCCAAAAAAAACCAGCGGACCTCATCCGGAAGACTCTGCTATTTTCAATCAGCCAAGAGCTTCTCGTGGGACCTAGGGGCAGTAAGGCTTGATTAGTAAAGCCGTCAGTTCCTACAAGCATTTCAATATAGCTCTTTTGGCCGGAAAGTCAAGGTATAGGCCCGGTTATCCCCGGTGGCTGCAAGAATCACGCCAAGTTCAGCAAAGGGTTAACTGGGTGGTCCGCAAGGGGTTCATAAAAGGCTTTCCGGTCAACTGTGAACCGGAGTGTACATTTATGTCGGTGGTATTGCGCATCAAGCCCACGTGTCCCTGAGCTTTCTCGTTGGCTAACAGAATCTTAGCCTCTCTTGCCTCGCGTCGGAGCCGCTTGATCGCCTGGCCGATTTCCAATTGATACTGTCCGCTGATCAGAAACACCGACCTGCTGACGACTGCATATCTGCGTGTTGGAGCCTGTTTACGGTTCTTCTGCCGACGCAACATCTGCGATTATTGGGCTACCGTTAAGCCGTGAATCTCGACAAATCAGAGTGAGGAACCTCTGGACCGGGCCGTTGACACGCATCCAATCTGAGAGAGTATGTCGAAAGCAACTATCTTCTATAGGGAACAACGAACAATCTGCGTCTCGGAAAGGTCAACGAATCTATGGATTGGATCATCAACTCGTTGTATAGACGCGGATCAGAAGCCGGAGTCTGATATGAGAGGCTGTCAACGAAGTTCGCCGTGTCATATCGATACATCGGACGCGTGAATGAACCATCGACGTCATAATCGGACGCCAACTGGTATGTAGGTGTGCTGTCGTACGACGCCCATTCGGTTGAAACGAGCAGACGACTACCCAGAGCCACCGTATCCATGTTTGTAAGGCGTCTATAGTGTATATGCGGGATGTGCCCGGAATCCGAGACTGGTTCTTCATCGTAGAGACCCAGATCACCCCGGAAATGGACACCGCCCGAACCTTTCAGAGTGACTCCGACTCTCGTCTTCTTGCCCAAGCCGTTGAAGCCCCAAAGAATCCAGCCTGCGTAGTCGCGTGCATCCGTACCCATCTTGAGGAAGAAGCCGTAGCGGTTAAGCGTAACCTCGTTGGTGTCAAACAGAGTGTCTTTGGAGTAGGCGAACTTGGTTTCAACTGCCATGAGATCCTTGACCTGAACCAGACTCTCGCGCAGTTGTCCCAGATAACCATGATCGACATAGACATGTTCGCGTGCGTTTTCAACCGTGTCGCCGTAGTAGTTGACGATTTTCAGTGGCACCAGATGCACTTCGATAGAACGGGTGTTACTGAGGACACGATCGGTGATAATGGCGCTGTCAAAGGGTACGGAATAAGGGGTCTCATTTATCAACCCGGTCGTCCTGAAGAGCTCCTTGGCAATACCCACCTGGCTGATATATTTAGAAATTTCGTCCTCATCAACTACGACCGGCACTTCCTTTTCACTGCAGCCCCCGAAAAACGAAAGTGCGACCAATCCCAAGAGGCAAAACGCAAAACTACCGATCAAGACACTTCTTTTCATACTTAACCTTACACACCTAATGACTCCGCCCGAACCGTTTTGTGCGACCCTTTTTCGTGTTCTTCTGAAGTTCTTCAATCTCGCCCCGAATAAGAATCGCAGTTTCGAAATCGAGGTTTTCGGCGGCATTCTTCATCGTGCGCGCCAGGAACGCGAGTTGATCCTCGGCCGACATCAATTCGAAATTCTTCGGTTTCTCGAAAGTCGGAACTTCGGCCGACCGGGTATCGGCAAACTGAGTCGACAGCAGGATTTCCTCGCGGGTCTTGAATATGGTCTGCGGGTCAATACCGTGTTCCTGGTTGTACGCCTGTTGTTTGGTACGACGGCGATTGGTCTCGTCAATAGCTTTTCGCATAGAATCAGTGATCTTGTCGGCGTAGAAGATCACTTCGCCATTGACGTTTCGCGCCGCCCGTCCGGCAGTCTGAATCAGCGACCGTTCCGAGCGCAGAAATCCTTCCTTGTCGGCGTCGAGAATCGCCACCAAAGAAACTTCCGGCAGGTCAAGCCCTTCGCGTAGCAAGTTGACACCCACCAGCACGTCGAAATTCTTCAGCCGCAAATCCCGAATCAGTTCGGTTCGCTCAATCGAATGAATTTCGCTATGGAGATACCGGACTTTCACGCCCAGCTTGCTCATGTAATCGGTGAGGTCCTCGGCCATCCGCTTGGTCAAAGTGGTAACGAGCACACGCTCGTTCCTTGCGACCCGTCCCCGCACTTCCTCCAGCAGATCATCCACCTGAGTCGCCAGCGGCTTGACAGTGATAATGGGATCCAACAATCCGGTGGGACGGATCACCTGTTCGATAATCAAGCCTTCCGATTTCGTGAGTTCGTACTCGGCCGGAGTGGCCGAGACATATATCACCTGCTTTTGCAATTGCTCGAACTCTTCGAAAAAGAGCGGCCGATTATCCATCGCCGATGGCAGCCGGAACCCGTGAGCGACCAGAACTTCTTTGCGGCTGCGGTCGCCTGCGAACATGCCACGGATCTGTGGGACTGATTGGTGGGATTCGTCAATGATCGTAAGGAAATCCCCTTCGAAGAAATCCATCAGGCATTTCGGGCGCTCCCCTTCCTTGCGTCCGGTCAGGTAACGGGAGTAATTTTCGATGCCGGAGCAATAGCCGATCTCCTTGAGCATCTCCAGATCGTACTTGGAACGCATTTCGAGGCGCTGAGCTTCGAGGAGTTTGTCTTCGCGACGGAACACTTCCAGTTGCCGGGCCAGTTCTCGCTCGATCTCACCGATCGAGTCGTCCAGAATCTGCCGTGACGTCACAAAATGCTTGGCCGGGTAGATCGATACTCTCGGCTTTTCGTTCAGAATCTCTCCGGTCAAGGGATCGACTTCTGAGATGCGCTCCAGCTCGTCGCCGAAGAATTCGAACCGAAGAGCGTTCTCGTGATAGGCCGGAATCATCTCGATGGTATCACCGCGCACCCGAAAGTTGCCCCGGCTGAAATCGACATCGTTCCGGTTGTAGTGTACTGAAATGAGCTGGCGGATAACAGCATCCCGGTCGGTCTCAGTGCCTACTTCGAGCGTAAACATCTGCCGCTTATATTCTTCGGGAGAACCGATGCCGTAGATACAAGATACCGACGCGACAATAATTACGTCCTTGCGCTGCAGAAGCGAGGCGGTAGCCCTAAGGCGCAGCCGGTCGATATCTTCGTTTAGCTGGGTATCCTTCTCTATATATGTATCAGTCGTGGGCAGATAGGCTTCGGGCTGGTAGTAGTCGTAGTAGCTGATAAAGAACTCGACGGCGTTGTGTGGGAAGAACGCCCGAAGTTCCCCGTAGAGCTGGGCGGCCAGGGTCTTGTTGTGGGAGATCACCAGGGTCGGCTTGCCGTACTGGGCGATGACGTTAGCAATCGTAAAGGTTTTTCCGGACCCGGTCACGCCCAGCAGGGTCTGATGTTTGCGGCCGGCCCTCAGACCCTCAAGAAGTTCGACGATCGCGGTCGGCTGATCCCCCTTGGGCGGGTAGGGCGACTCCAGGCGAAACTCATCCGGCGTCTCGAGAATCGATCTGCGACTTGTATCGGCCAACGCACTTTCCTTTCGGGGTCAAACCCCATAATATAGTACTCCGGTTCCCCTTCGGGCGAAAGATTTCGGTCACTTTTGGCCCGACCGGCTCGAACACTATGGAACCCGGCTCTAGTTGGGACGTCTAATGGTAGACGTAACAAAGCGTTGTGGTACTCGTACCAAGATTGAACTTGACTTGTCAGCCCAATCCGTTACCTTTTGAGGCTTGTTCAGAAAAGTAACGGTTTAGTAGGTTTGAAAGGATGCCTATGCAGGCTATTTTCCAATTGTCCGGATTTCAGTACAGCGCTCAGGAAGGCGACACCCTGAGAGTGCCGCTCCAAAAGGTCGAAGTCGGCAAAGCCTTTGACATCGATCAGGTCCTGATGCTGAAGGACAAAGACACGACTTTGATCGGCGCCCCCACAGTTGTCGGCGCGTCGGTTAAGGCTGAGCTTATCTCCAACGGTAAAGATGACAAGGTGCTGATTTACAAGTACAAACGGCGGACCAAGTATCGCCGCACCCAGGGGCATCGCCAGGATTTCTCTGAGATCAAAATCAAGAAAATCGTGGCGCCTCACTAAGGTTGCGGACTGATTCATGACACCCCGAGCAGGGACCGCTCTTGTCATCTTGATTTCTCTTCTGGCACTGGCCGCTGCGGCGGTAGCCCAGACTGACTATACCGTGGTGGACATTGAGGTGGTCGGCAACCGAATTGCCACTAACTCCCTCGTCCTCGGAGTGTCATCGATAGCCAAGGGGTCTCCCCTGACCCCGACGATCATCCAGAATACACTTCACCGCCTTTACGGTCTCAATATCTTCTCCGATGTCCGGATCGATGCCAGGGAAGTTCCCGGCGGTCTGAAGGTGTTCATTGTCGTCAAAGAGCTCCCCAAGCTGACCGGGCTCGAATTCAGCGGCAATAAGAAGATCAAATCCGATGACCTCAAGAAGGACCTCGGGCTTGGAGTCGGCGGATATATCTCCCCCTATCTGATTCATTCCAAGAGACAGACGATCCTCGACACTTACGCCAAGAAGGGGTATTTCCAGGCCGAGGTTGAAGGCGCCCTGACGTACAATGCCGATTCCACCGAAGCTTCTCTAAAGTACGACATCAAAGAAAAGTCCAAGGTCAAGGTTGAGAGCGTGGTTATGACCGGCAATCAGCGGGTCAAAGCGAGTGACCTGGTCGGCAAGATGCGCAATCGCAAGCGCGGTTTCCTCAAGAGTTCTACCTTCGCTCAGGAGAAGTACGAGGAGGACAAAGAGAAGATCATCAAGGAGTACCAGAAGAAAGGTTACATCGACGCTTTTCTGATTTCCGACTCTATGCATATCGATACGATCGCCAACCGGATGACGATCTACCTGGACGTCTACGAAGGCCCAAAATACTATTTTGGCGAATCCTCTTTTGAAGGCAACGAGGTACTCAAGACACCCCTTCTCGCGACAGTCTTGAAACACAAGCCCGGCACCGTATTCGATTCCGAAAAATACGACCAATCACTTTCCGAACTCTATTCTGCCTATCAGGAAGTCGGTCATTTGCACGTCCGCGTTCTCGATGAGCGTACGACCCGGGCTGATTCTATTATCGATATCAAGTATATCATCTCCGAAGGGACCCCGTCGCGTATCAACCTGATCCACATCAAGGGCAACACACGCACCAAGGAAAACGTGATCCGTCGGGAAATCCCGGTGCGGCCCGGTCAGACTTTCAACCGGTCCTTGCTGATCCGTTCGGTGCGCGAAGTCATGGCGCTGAACTACTTTACCAACGTCGAGCCGGTGCCCGTGAATCTCCCCAACGGCGACGTTGACCTCGAGTTCAAAGTCGAAGAAAAGCAAACCGGTCAGGTCTCGGCGGGGGCCGGGTACAATAGCCAGGACAAGGTAGTTGGCACGGTCGGTATGGGTATCCCCAATTTCAGAGGTAACGGCCAGTCCCTGAATTTCAATGTCGACTTCGGCAGCACCCGCAGCTCCCTTTCGGTCTCCTTTACGGAGCCGTGGTTGTTTGGCCGCCCGACTCTCCTCGGGATTGATCTGTTCGGCCTGAATCAGCGCTGGTATAGCGAGTACACCGAAGAACGCCAGGGCGGCTCGATACGCCTCGGTCGTCGCCTGAGATGGCCCGACAACTACTCCCGGGTATATGCGTCGTATCGCCTTGAGCGGAACCGGTTCACCGACTTTGACAAGGCTTTTGCCGCACAGAACTCGTCGAGCACAAGTTACCACTATCGTTGGACCAAGATCACTGACAGCGGCACGGTCGAGAATCTGTCCAAAGACGAGCTTACGGTCGGCCAGCCTCTACCGGGTTCAATCCTGTCTTACCGGGAAGGCTGGAATACCGCCTCTCGAATATCTCTCTCCTTCGTTCGGGACTCGCGCAACCTGCCCGAGTTTGCCACCAAGGGTTCGATCATGTCGTACACCTGGGACAAAACCGGCTTCCTGGGCGGCTTCTGGCGGTATCAAGTACATAGTGTCGAGTTGGCCAAGTTTGTACCACTGTTCTGGAAATTCTCCCTGGCGACCAAGCTCCAGCTCGGTGCGGTGATAGGCGGCAAGAACGACACCAAGGATCACAATATTCTTATTACGGATCGGTTCAACCCGGGCGGTACGGCATACGACGGCATTGTGCGCGGCTATGACGACGGCACTCTGACCCCCGACTCCACGGTGACCGGCACCGACACGGCAATTTGGTATTACAAAGACACTACCGAGGTTGATCCCCGCGTCACGAAGCCGGACTCGATGCTCGTTAGCCACAGTTTCACTACCCGGGTACGCGGAAAATATATGATTGTCGCCAACGCGGAAGTTCAGCTCCCGGTCATTGAAAATCAAATTTACATGCTACTTTTTCTTGATGCCGGCAATTCCTGGCTGCATTTTAACGATATACAGCCCATAAGTGGATTGTATAAAGGCGCCGGGCTCGGCTTTAGAGTGGTGGTTCCGGGTATCGGCACCATCGGCTTTGATTTCGCCAAGCCGTTGGATACGCCCCCCAACGGACGTGGTCGCGGCTGGAAGCCGCATTTCCAAATAGGTACGACATTTAGGTAGTTGCTTATTCAACAAAAGGAGTGATAAGGATGCGCAGTGTAGTGAACCTGATGCTCACCCTTCTTTCCCTGGCCCCGCTCTTTCTGGTGTCGGGCGACCAGGCGCATGCGCAGGGTGTCAAAATAGGCTTCATCAACGACGAAAAGATCAAAGCCGCCTATCCCGAATGGTCGCGGGCACAGGAGCAGATGAATATCGAAATGAAGGCCTGGGATGACGAGGCCGCGGCCAAGCAGACCGAACTGGACGAGTTGCAACAGGAATATGACAAGCAGAAGCTGATCCTATCCGAAGACAAGAAGAAAGAGCGCGAGGCGGCCATCAGAGTCAAGAAGGACGCGCTCGATGCGTATACCCGACAGGTTTACGGTCCCAGCGGCTCCGCCGAGACCAAGCAGATGGAGCTGATCAAGCCCCTCCTGGATAAAGTCAACTCAGCCATTCAACTGGTGGCGGAAGAAGGCGGCTACGACGTAGTCTTCACGCTTCAATCCGGACTGGGCTACATCAAGCCATCGTACGACCTGACCGAAAAGGTGCTGGCGAAGCTTGAAACCCTCGAGCAATAGCCAGGACTTCACCCTGGCTGATCTGGCTGCCAGAGTCGGCGGCGAAATTGAAGGCGACGGTCAGGTAATTGTCCGATCCGCCGCCCCCATTGAGTTGGCCGGACCTGAGCAAATTTGCTTTGTCGCCAACGCCAAGTATACCAAATTTCTGGATACCACCACGGCCGGTGCGGTTGTTCTCGCACCGGCCGTGCCGTGTGACCGCCTTCCGGTCTTACGCCATCCCAATCCCTATCTTGCATTCGCTCAGATTGTCGATCTCCTCTATCCGGACAAGCCGCTCCTGGCGGCCGGTATCGACCCAACAGCAGTTGTAGACCCGGAAGCGTCGGTAGACCCCACGGCGGCAGTTGGGCCCTTGTGTCACGTCGGCCGTGGCGCTGTAGTGGGCCCCGGATGCCAGTTGGTCTCGTCGGTCTTTCTGGGTGAGAATGTCAAGCTCGGCAGCAATAGCCTGATTTACCCCGGTGTCAGGATCATGAAAGGTTGCCGCATCGGCGACCGGGTCATATTGCACCCCGGCGTGGTGATCGGTTCGGACGGATTCGGGTTCGCTGAGTCACCGACGGGACTTAAGAAGATCAAGCAGGTCGGATGGGTAGAGATCGCGGACGACGTCGAAATCGGCTCCAATAGTACCATCGACCGTGGCGCGCTCGGCCCCACTAAAGTCGGACGCGGCACCAAAATCGACAACCTTGTGCAGATCGGCCATAACGTTGAAATCGGCCAGCATTGTATCATCGTCTCCCAGGTGGGTGTTTCCGGTTCGACCAAGCTCGGCAATGGAGTAATCCTGGCCGGGCAGGCCGGTCTGGTAGGACATATTGAGCTTGGCGACGGGGCACGAGTGGGCGCGCAATCGGGCGTAGCCAAATCCATCCCCCCCGGCAGGAGCGTGTTCGGTTCTCCTGCCAGGGAAGCGATGGAAACCATGCGGATCGACGCCGCGCTGGCGCGACTCCCTGAGTTGCTCAGGCGAGTCCGGAAAATCGAGAAGAAGCTGGGCGTCGAATCAACAGACTAGTTGCTGTTCGATCTCGGCAATTCTATCCCAGCTCTGTTCCATTTCGCTGACGTGACGGAGGGCTCGTTCGCGGTCACCCTCTTCAATGGCCTGACGGATCATGCACAGAGCGCCCCACTGCTGCCGATTGATCACTTTCCAGTGAGCGATACGGTCGGACATACTGGTGGCGGCGGCGTTAAAAGCGACACCCACCTCTTTGAGGGGATCGTCGGCTTCCAACCTGATACGAACTGTCAGGTCGCCGTCGGATACATCGCGCAGACGGTGCACGATCTGTTCCGCCGGGGCGGCTACTCTGGCGCTGGGCAGGATCGCCATCACACCGAAAGAGGTCAGCATGCCGATCACAGCCGCGATCATGTACGGCATCATCGTGATTACGGCCAGTTCCAGACCGCCTCGGAGAGTGCTCGACAGCAGCCCGCCCACGGTGTTGTTATAGATGGCTATAATGGCCGCCGAGGCCAGTACCGCCGACAGACCCATGAACGCCGCTTTCCGGTAAAGACGGGTTTTGTCGAAAATATTCTGGGTCGATACCAGCGACGTAGACATAACAAAGTTCTCCTCTCGTGTTTCAGACGGCACAGGTGACATAATCACCCACGTCCGTTTGTCATCCCCAGATTCGGTCAATTATAGGAGGCGGCTTAGTCCAATTTCCGACATTCGCTGGGCAATGAACGCACAGAAGAAAGGCCCTGTCACCAGGGCCTTTAGCGGAGTCTTGTTCAGAGGCTGCTCAGAACGGAAGATCGTCGTCGCCGCCGGTAGATCCTTCAGGCGGAGGCGTTGAGGGCATATCGCCACCGGCTGACGGGGCCGCGCCGCCCTCGGGACGACTGCCGAGAAATTGAATATTCTGGACGACCACTTCCGAGATGTATCCTTTGCCGGAGCCGTCCTTCTTGTCGTAGCTCCGGTTGTCAATTCGACCTTCGATATAGACTTGTCGTCCCTTGTGAAGATATTCCTTCACCAGCTCGGCCTGTTTGCCCCAGGCCACGATATTGTGCCAGACAGTCTTCTCGTTCTTGGTCCCATCCTGGCTGTTCCATTTTTCGGTCGTTGCCAGTGAGAATGACGCTACGGCCTGGCCACCGGGGGTGTATTTCAGTTCCGGATCCCGGCCCAGGTTTCCAATCAAAATCGCTTTGTTTACGCTCATTACCCCAAACCTCCATCAAGTGTTGCCGTTCGAATATAACCCTCCGCCGACACCTGGTCAAGCGAGGGATATTTCACTTGAATCCACCCTCCCGTTTTGCTATTGTGTCGCACCCGGGAGTGCGCCTGTGAATTATACGTTTTCAGTGGATAAGTCAATCACATTCATCGAACGGTTCATCGCCGAACAGCTATCTGTTTCGGGGCTGGATGGTTACGTGGTTGGCCTGTCCGGTGGCATTGACTCGGCTCTGAGCGCCGCCCTGGCTGCCACCGCAGTCGGACCAGATAAGGTTCTGGCCCTGCTCATGCCCTATCGCACGTCGTCGGCCCATTCCCGAAGTGACGCCCTGGAGTTGGCCAAAGCGCTCGGGCTTCCGTGGCGCGAAATCCCGATCGCCCCAATGGTGGATGCTTATTTTCCCAAGATCGACGCCTCGAACCGGATTCGGGCCGGTAACAAAATGGCCCGCGAGCGGATGTCGATCCTGTTTGATATCGCTCATGAGACTAATCGACTCGTACTGGGCACCGGTAACCGCACGGAATTTTGTCTCGGCTATACGACCATTTATGGCGACGCTGCCTGCTCGGTCGACCCAATCGGCGAACTCTACAAATCCGAGGTACGCCAGTTGGCTCGCAAGCTGAAAGTACCTGAGAGTATTCTTATTAAGGCGCCAACCGCCGATCTCTGGGCCGACCAGACCGACGAGGGTGAAATCGGCGTAACTTATGAGAAGATCGACGGCATCCTGAGGCGAATTGTCGACGACGGCGAAACATCGCTGGCGGCTCTTGTAAGTGAGGGATTTCGGCCGGAAGATGTCAAGCGCGTGGTGACGCTCATGAACAAAAACGCTTTCAAGCGCGTTCCCCCGCCGTTCGCTTCACTGGGACGAGCAGCGGTGCCTGCCCGCATTCAACTCACCTGACACGGGTACTGTGATGTCAATCAATCCCGGCACGATTTATCTGATCCCGACGCCGATCGGCAATATGAGCGACATCACCGCGCGGGCCATCGAAATTCTCAATTCGGTAGATATGGTGGCGTGTGAGGATACCCGAACCTCCGGCAATCTGCTGCATAAATTGGGAATCTCGAAGCGGCTGGTAAGCTATCACGAATTCAACGAACGCGAACGCGCCGAACAACTCGTGGAATCCGTACGCCAAGGGCTCAGTGTGGCCGTGGTTTCCGACGGCGGTTCGCCGGGTGTATCCGATCCGGCTTACCGAATTGTCCGGGCCGCAATCGACAGTGGTCTCAATCTGGTCGCACTGCCGGGGCCGTGTGCTATCATTCCAGCGCTTACCGCTTCCGGGCTGCCAACCGACCGATTTTTTTTCGAGGGCTTCCTTTCCAACAAAGGCGCAGCTCGGCGCCGACGGCTGGAGCAACTTCGCGAACTCCCCCATACGCTGGTGTTCTACGAATCCCCCCACCGGGTAGTCAAGACTGTCACCGACATGCACGAAGTACTCGGCGACCGCCCGGCTTGCCTGGCGCGTGAAATCTCCAAGAAGTTCGAGGAATTCATTCGAGGAACCCTGAGCGGAATTGCTACCCAAATCTCGAAACGAGCGATCAAGGGAGAGATCGTGCTGGTCGTGGGCGGTGCCGATCGGACCAAGGATGATGTGAGTGACGACTGAGCCCGCCTTGCAAAGACCGGTCGTCTGGTATCCGGTCGACCGGATCGTACTCGCCTATTGCCTCCTTATGTTTCTGGTTATCGCGATGTTGGGAAGACCCCTGAATGAATACATCGGCGAACTGCTATTCTATATGGGCATGGCTCTTCTGACTGTCCTGATAGTTCGCTTTGTAGATGAAACGGCCAATCGGACCAAAGCCTTCTTCCGCATCCTCTATCCCGCCATCATGTTCATCTTCTTCTATCGCATGACCGGAGGACAGATCTTTCTGCTTTTTGATCATTTCTTTGACGGTCAGGTAGTAGCCTGGGAAAGAACTCTACTGGGTGAAGAAGTAACGCTTCTCATCGACCGCCATCTGCTCTACCAGGGGCTGACTGAAATCCTGTCTTTCTGCTATTTCTGTTATTACCTGATGCTGCCCGGCTTCCTGATTCCGGCGTTTGTCCGTCGCGACTACAAGATCATCCGCGACTATCTGGCCGCCGCGAGCCTGACTTTTTTTGTTTCTTATCTACTGTTCTGGTTGTATCCGGTAGAGGGACCGCGCTGGTACCTGGCCGGCGAGTATGTGAACCCGATCGAAGGCCCGCTGTTTCGCAAGTTGGTGGATTTTGTGATCGAGCACGCGGCCATCCGGGGCGGCGCAATGCCTTCGTCGCATACGGGCGTGGCCCTGGTGACATTGATGTTTTGTTTTCGCTACTACCGACGCGCTGCATGGTGGCTGCTACCGATTGCGGCCGGGCTGGCACTCGGAACTTTCTGGGGCCGGTTCCATTATATGAGCGATATGGTGATCGGCGCGCTGCTCGGTGCGATTTCGGTATGGATCGTATGGAAGTTCCTGGAGCGGCCGAGCGAGCGAATTATCGCCGTGAATGTATCTAACGTAATAAGGACGCAAGATGTGCCCTGAGTTGTTTCATATCGGTCCTATCCCTGTTCGTTCTTTCGGACTCATGCTGGCGTTGTCGTTTCTGGTGGGTGTATTCTATATCCAGAAGGTGACAACCCGCGACCGGAAACCGTTCGACATCTACCTCACGTTTGCCTATATCATGATCCTGGGCGGCATCATCGGAGCCAGGCTGTTCTATGTGGTGCTCCACTGGGCCGATTTTTCCAACAACCTTCTGGGCATCATCAACCCATTCCAGTCGGGTCAGTTCGGCATTGCCGGATTAAACCTGTACGGCGGCGTCATGCTGGCCATGATCGGTTCGTTCGTCTACGCCCGTATCAAACACCTGCAAGTCCTGGACGTATTTGACTATTTCGCTCCGGCCCTCGGGCTAGGCATCGGGATAAGCCGCATCGGCTGTTACTTGAACGGTTGCTGTTTTGGCACCCCCACCGACCTTCCCTGGGGGGTGGTTTTCCCACCGGACTCGATCCCGGCCAGTATCTTCGGGTCGCAGCATCTCCACCCCGCGCAGATTTACAGTTCCCTCTACGGCCTGGGACTTTTCATAGCCCTGCATTTTCTCGTGAAGCATCGACGCTTCATCGGCCAGGCCGTGGCCATATTCCTGATGGTCGAGGCGGTCTTTCGCTGGGCGATTGAGTACGTTCGATATTACGAGAGCGAGATGCATTTGTCGTTGTGGGGGATGAACCCGACCTGGAACCAGTTGGTATCTTATGGGCTGTTTACCGGCGGATTGTTGATCTATCTGATGAATATGAAACGGAATCGTATCAATAGAGCGGACTCATCGACGAATCCCTAGTTCACGGGCAATTGATCAGGTGAATCCGGGGGTAGCGACGTTGCAGTTCGCAGATAGTATTTGTGTCCGCACCCATCTTGAGCGCCCGCCGAAGCAGCGCCGCACCCACGGCGTCCTCACCGGATTTCATACCGAGCTCAGCTGACTCCATCAGTAGCAGAACACTCGATAATTGCTTTGCCTGAGAAGCATCAAGAAGTGCCAGTAGGTCAGCTTCCCGACCGAGCTTCTCATACAGCAGGAGCATCCGAACTATGGTCTTCGGATTGTCTGGTGCTATCGCGGCTGATTCACGAAACAATCGCTCGGCTGATTCATATTTGCCCTCTGCAAAGTAGATGCTGCCAAGATTGCGTTTGACCTCGGCGTTATACGGCATGCGAGCGTCGGCGATCTCGAGGAACAGCGCCGCGGAATCATTCATCTCAAGGATGCCATACGCAATGCCAAGATTCCCCCAGGCCGCATAGTGGGTCGGATCAGAGACCGTCGCCTTGCGCAGCAAGACAATACCTTCGTCAACCTTCCCCTCGGCAATCAAACGGCCGGCCTGGTCGATCCATTCCCCTTCCGGTAGGGTCGCGTTATCCAGCACGCGCCTCCGCTCTGCTTCTTCGGCTTCGCCGCGGCTTTCCAGATACTGCCGTACGAGATAACGACCCGTGCTGTTCTTCACTCGGTCGAGCTGCGCGTATCGATCAAACACGGCTATACTCGTCTCGGGGATGTACTGACTCGCAACTCTCGGCGCCAGGATCAGAAGGCCCAAAGCCACAGACAGCACTGCTCCACTGACTCCGGAGCTTGAAGGCCGTGCTTCGTCAAGAAGCAGGTAGAACGCGCCACACACCAGTGGTACGCCCACAAAACAGAACAGGTCCCAATCACGAGGAAACCCTAGGCCGGGATTGAAGATGAAGACGAGACCCATTGACGGTAGAAGCGACAAGAGCACGTAGATAACATCCGAACGCCGTATCGCCTGGCTTCTTAGAACAGGCCATAAGGCGACTGATGCCACGGCCATTCCGGGGAACAACTGGAAGAGGTGATTCAGATAGTCGAGCAGGTGCTTTCCCGAGAAGAGCGTGTACCCTTCGACCGTGTTGCGATCGGTTAGAAGCGGAACGATAGTGAATCTGAAGAAGAGCGAGTGATAGTAGAAGTGCGCGAATGTCGCGACGGCAAATAGTATCAGAGCGGTCACCGCGATTGTCTTTGTTCGAACACTTGCACTTGAAACCCGTTTCCCAACGACGGTATCCCTCAGGAGCAAATAGATGACCGCTGGCAACAACGCTACGACGAATATATGGAAGAATGCCGCGACAGCCAGGAACGGCAGGATATACCAGCGCGATAATTTGTCTCGCACTACAAGCAGGCCGACTTGAAACAAACAGCCCACCGACAAGACAAAAAGTGGATAAGATTCGAAATAGCCGAAGAAGAGCAGCGCATACCCGCCGGTAGTGGCACCCAGAAGATACAGGAGTCGTCTAATATAGCTCGCGAATAGGCGCGACGCCACAAAGGCACTGACCAGAGCAAACAACGCTCCGGCAATACAGGAGACAAGCTGCAGAGCGAGTTCGGCCGACTTCTCCCCTCCTCCGCCCGAGAGCGAGTAGACCCACTTCTGAACCATGAAGGTCCCCATCTCCCACGGCTTGTGATTCACACCGCTTTGCAGTGAGGCGAGCAACTGATACCCGTCGCCGAGGAAATGCGTGCGGGCAGAAAATAGGAAGAACGCCATGACAAAGAAAGCGGTCAGAAGTGATGCCGTGAGCCAAAACGTCTTGAACGATCTCGTGCCAGTATCTTCGGCGGCGACACTGCCCTTCATTTGAAGGGCGATTATTAGCGCACCGACGCCAACCACCGCCAACAATGCCAGCCAATACCAGGGAAAGTAGGCGTACCAGTTGAATCCCCAGAGACGGAGATCAGGAACAAACGACGAGGCCACTATCACCACCAGAGTGGCACAATATACCCAGACCACTACGCCGAATCTTTCGTCTGTCTTGCCTGACATCATCATATCACCATCACTGTGTGGCAACGGGCACCTTGAAGCCGGGATATTCGGTTTCGAGCCGAGTAAACACGGTTCGGTCGACTCCGGTATCGAGGGCACGTCGGCAAATGCGGCTTGCGGCCTCGCTGTCACCCAGTTGAAGGAGCTGCTCGGCCGATTCATAGTAAACCTTAGACGGCACATCGGTCAGTTCAAGGACTTCAATAAGGAGCTTCTTCATTTCGTCGCGACGGTTCTGCTGCCGGTACAGGTTCACCAGGTTGGCCCGCGCCAGAAAGTTGACAGGACTCAGCCGTAGAGCCTTCAGCCAGTATTTGTCGGCGCTTACCGTATCACCCTGGTTCAAATAGACCCAGCCCAGTGAGTTGTAAGTATCACTGTTGAATGGATTCAGAGCGTCGGCTATTTGAAAGTAAACCAGGGCCGAATCCCACTGTTTACGCTGCGAGAAGCAGACGCCGATGTTCGCCCAGGCATAGGCGAAACTCGGGGCATATTCAATCGACCGTCGGAATTTCTGCTCAGCCTGCGCCATCTTGCCATCACGATACAGAATCTCTCCCTCCTGATACCAGATTTGATGTGGTAACTGGAAGACGTTCTGGCGCTCACGCTCGGCTTTCTCGTCGAGACGACCCTGCTTTTCCAGAAGAGTCAGCAGGATGAATCGTCCCGTTTCGTTTCTGATAACATCGAGGGCAGCATAGTTGTTAAAGACGGAGATCGCCTTGTCAGGGATGGCCTGAGTGGCCACACGCGGCGCCAGAAGCAGGCAACCAATCCCAATCGTCAGGACAGCGGCCTGTTTGCCGAGGGTGAAACGACACCGCTCATTGAGCAGCACATAGAACGCTCCGCACACAAGCGGTATGCCGACAAAGCTGAACAGGTCCCAGTCGCGCGGGAATCCCAGCCCTGGATTGAAAATGAATACGAGCCCCATCGACGGCAACAGGGTCAGGAGCGTGAATGTGATTTCCGGCCGTCGAAGCACAAGACTTTTTCGATTCAGCCATAATACTGCCAGGACGACCGCCAGTCCGGGAAAGAGTTGAAAGAAATGATTGACGTAGTCGAGCAGATGTTTGCCCGAAAACAGATTGTAACCTTCCACCGTAAATCGACTCGTATACGGTGATACGATCGTGAACCGGAAGAAATACGAATTGATGTAGAAGTACAGGAACACTGCTGCGCAGACGGTAAATATGGTTGCCACCAGAGCAGTCTTTACTCTTGTTGTCAGTCCCGCAATGCGTTTTCCGGTAGGAGTGCCCCTTAAGAACAGGTACAGCGCCCCCGGCAGCAGTGCGACCGTGAAGATATGAAAGAACGCCGCTGCTCCCAGAAGGGGCAGGATAAGCCATCGAGATAGTTTGTCCTGACTGACCAGAAGCCCGATTTGAAAGAAGGATCCTACGGTCAGAACAAACAGAGGATAAGACTCCAGATAGCCGAAGAACAGGAGTGCGTAACCGCCCGTATTCACCCCAAGGAAATAGAGTACTCGCCTCCCATAGCTTGAAAACAATCTCACACTGGCTAAGGCGCTGACTAAGACGAAGGCGATACCAGAGGCATAGGACACGATCTGCAAGGCAAACTCCGCCATCTTCTCCCCGTCACTCCCCAGCACAGCATACACCCATTTCTGGATTAGAAACGTTCCGCTTTCCCACGGCTTGTGGTTGACTCCGCTTTGCAGCGATGTCAACAGTTGATAGCCGTCCCCGAGAAAATGCAAACGGGCGGAGAATACTACATAGACGACCCCGAAAAGGGCTGTCAACAGCAAGGCGGTCGGCCAGAATGGCTTCTCTATTTCAGAATCAGGGGTTCCCTTCCGCAGAATCAATACGAGCGGCAGCGCGGTGCCCGTCAGCAACAGAATCAGCGGTCCGTACCAGGAGAAATACCCATACCAGTTGATTCCCCATAGGCGATCTTCCGGAAAGAAAGCAGCGGCGAAGATGAACCAGACCGTGCAGCCATATACCAGCCACAGCGCCCAGGCGCCAGGCTCAGCCTGCGACTGTCTATTCAAATGTCTTTCGGCAATGGGTTCATCCTGGGAACTGGACATAGTCTGCTTCCATCGTTGTAGCGACGGCGCAATATGTGAACCTATGAGACGGGAATCAAGAACGAACGATCAGCGCCCGATCTCCAGCATCCGCTCCAGGGCGAGCAGGGCGTCACTTCGATCCGGTTCGTTGACCACCACCGGCTTGATGTCGGCGTAATGATCCAGACAGTAAGATAGATCATTGAGCGTAGTGCGGTACATGTTGGCGCAGACCGGGCAGATGTCACCCGACAACTGCAGCACGGTCTTGTCGGGGTACATTTCGGCCATCCGGTGGATCAGATTGACTTCGGTTCCGATCGCGATCACCGAGCCTGCGGGCGCGGTTTCGCAGTACTTGACGATAAACTTGGTCGAACCGGCCGCGTCCGCCAAATCGACTACTTCGGGAATGCACTCCGGATGCACAACGATCCCTACACCGGGATACTTCTGCCTCATGAGTCGAACGTGATCCGGCGTGAAATTCGTATGGACGTGACAGTGGCCCTTCCAGAGGATCAGTTTGGCTCGTTCGATTTGATCTTTGGACAGCCCGCCGGAGTCACGAGAAAAGTCCCAGACGATCATCTCGTCCGGTTTCAGTCCCATCTTGCGTCCGGTGTTCAAACCGAGGTTTTCATCGGGGAAGAAGAACGCTTTGTCGCGGCGTTCGAAAGCATACCGCAGGGCGGCGTCGGCATTCGACGACGTACAAATCAGGCCGCCGTTGCGGCCGGTGAAGGCTTTCAATCCGGCGGTCGTATTCATGTAAGATACCGGCATGATGCGTTCGGCGCCGCCGAACGGCTCGAGGTATTTCCAAGCTTCGAAAACGTCAGCCATCTCGGCCATGTCGGCCATCGGGCAGCCGGCGAGCGGGTTCGCCAGATAGACATTCTGGGCGGCCGAAGTCAATATGTCCGCCGATTCGGCCATGAAATGCACACCGCAAAAGACAATGATCTCCGCTTCTTTCTGGGCGGCGGCAGTTTTGGAAAGATCGTAGCTGTCGCCGACATAGTCGGCAAAGCGGACTACCTCCATCCGCTGGTAATGATGCACGAGTATCTTGAGGCGAGCGCCCAGCTTCTGTCGGGCCGCCTGAATGCGCTCTTCAAGTTGGGGCGTGGCCGCTTCGCGATATTCTTTGGGTAACGAAAAGTACATTCTATCAGACCTATGAACCGTCCGGTCGGTTGCTTGGAGATTTAAACCGGCTCGTGAAGTGTAACAGACGATCCGGCCAAAACGTGCCCCGGCCCAGCGCTACTTTCCTGACAGCGCGGCCAGGGCCGCCAGCATCTTCTGGCTGTCAGGCATCAACGCGGGATGGACATGCTCTTTGTAGCGGATCACACCGGATTTGTCGATCAGAAACACCGCCCGCTCAGCATATCCCTTGTCGTTCAGCATGCCGTATTTCTCAGCCACGGCGCCGTGTGGATAAAAGTCGGCCATGAGCGGGAATGACAGCCCCCCCAATGACTTGGCCCAGGCCTGATGACAGGCCGTAGAATCAACCGAGATACCCATTACCTGGCAGTCGTGCTTATCGAAAGAATCCTGAAGAGCGACATAGCCGGGAATCTGGACCGAGCAGACCGGAGTAAAGTCACCGGGATAGAAGGCCAGGATGACGTTCTTGCGGCCTCTATACCAGGCCAGATTCAGTTGGCCTTCGTTGTGACTCATAAGAGTGAAGTCGGGAGCGATATCCCCGACCTGTGGAATCTTCGTATCTAGGGACATAGGCAATTGCCTCAATTGCTAAGTCTTGTTACGAATGTACGCCACTGCTTTGCGAAGTCTTTCGACTACGATCGGCTTGCCAAGCGTCACCAGCATCTCGTACAGTCCCGGACCGCGTGACGATCCCGAGACCGCCAGACGCGCCGGATGAATGATTTTGCCCTTCCCGACATTTCGTTCAACGGCCAAATCAGCGAGCGTCTTTTCGGTGGAGTCGTGAGTGAAATCGGCCAACGACTCGTAGCGATCGGCCAGCGCCGTCATTAGATCGGCACTCTCGGCGTTGAAACTCTTGGCCTCGGCTTCGGCTTCATACACGAAATCGGAGTTGAAAAAGTAGCCACTCTGGGCGACAAAGTCGGGCAGGAACTGAACGCGCGGCTTCAGCAACGCAATTACTTGTCGCAGAAATTCCCAGCGCGTCTCCAGCCAGTACTTGGTAGAGAGCCCGGCTTCGACAATCAGCGGCGCAACCAATGTAGCTAGTTCGTGGTCACTCTTGCGCTGAATGTGGGACCGGTTGAACGCGTACAGCTTCTCGTCATCGAAGACAGCATTGGACGCGTGGAGATTCACAATATCGAACATCGCCGACAACTCGTCGACCGAATAGATTTCGTTGTCGGTCTTGGGCGACCAGCCCAACAGAGACAGGTAGTTGACCATCGCTTCGGGCAGGATGCCTTCCTTGCGATACTCACCCACGTCTTTATCGCCGAGTCGCTTGGAAACTTTGCGCTTGTCCGGCCGGAGAATCAAGGGCAGATGACAGAATTTCGGCTCGGTCAACCCAAGGGCGCGATACAACACCACCTGCTTGAAGGTATTGGTGATGTGATCGTTACCACGGATGACATGGGTGATGCCCATCTCGTGGTCGTCGACCACCACCGCAAAGTTGTAAGTGACCGTACCATCCGAGCGGGCCACGACAAAATCCTCGAGATCGTCACTTTGACGGCTGAGTGGGCCGGCGATAATATCGTCGTATTCAACCGAACCATCGGGCATTCTCACCCGCACGGCCGGCTTCTCGCCCGCCTTCAGACGAGCGTCGATCTCAGCTATTGAAAGTCCCAGGCACTTACGATTGTATCGCGGGTCCCGTTTGGCTGCCATCGCTTTCTCGCGATCAGCCTGCAAGTCTTGAGGCGAGCAGAAACAGTAGTAGGCCTGGCCGGTCTTTATGAACCGCTCGACATAGGATGTATAGAGGGCGTTCCGCTGCGATTGAAACACCAGGTCTTCATCCCAGTTCAATCCCAACCAGCGAAGGCCTTCGAGAATTGGCTCGATGAATTCTTTCTTGGAGCGTTCCTGGTCGGTGTCTTCGATCCGCACCAGAAACTTGCCACCCGTATGACGAGCATAGAAATAGTTGAACAGGGCAGCGCGCGCTGTGCCGACATGAAGATAGCCGGTAGGTGACGGAGCTATGCGGACGCGTACCTGATTCTCGCTCATCGATTCTCCGACTCAGGACCATGCGGTTGATCGCTCGATGGCGGCGGCGTCCAGTCGTACTTGGGCGGTGCCGGGGGTGGATTCTGCGATGGCCCGTTTTGCGGTGTGGGTGGTGCGGGCGGCATCGACGAGGGTGGTGGAGGTGGTGGCGCGTACGCCGGGATTACCGTAGGTGATCCCTGTGATGGACGACTGATCGCCATCTGGTCCAGTGTAGTCGCCTCCAGTTCAAACTCAACACCGCCGGTCATCTTAACAATCATGTTGTAGACGATTACCAGGATGGCCGTAAACAGGGTCCCAAACACCGCGGAACCAACTGAAAATAGAATTGGCAGCATAATGATGAAGATTGGGCCCAGAGTCGTGGGGTCGAATCCGGACGTACCGTCCATAGGCAGCGAGGAAGCCACGGCCATGATCAATCCAAATATGGCGGCATAGAAGAGTCCGAGAATAAATCCGAAAACCAGATGAATGAAGAACGAGGTCCGGACAAACGCCCAAACGCCTATCGATCGCAACTCATAACGCATGCAATATCCCCCGGATAAAGGGTCTCACCACTATATTATCCACCGTCAATTCAGACTTCACGTCAAGGGTTCGCGCACGATAAATCGGGCGTCCACCGCGATGCAACGCTCCCGCTCGGCCGAAACGATAAAGGGATTTATGTCAATTTCTGACAGACAATCGAAATCCTTGACCAATTGCGAGACTCTCAACAGGGTCTCCTCGACAATTTCGAGATCAACCGGCGGCGCTCCTCTAAACCCGGTCAACAGCGGATACGACTTGAGCGATTCGATCATGCGCCGGGCCTTCTGCGGCGTCAGCGGGTTGATCCGGAAAGCAACGTCCTTCATGACTTCCACGTAGATGCCACCCAGACCGAACATGATCAGAGGACCGAACGACGGATCAGTCGTCATGCCGATCACCGTCTCGACCGCACCGGTGATCATCTGCTGCATGACCACCGAAAACTTCTCGCCCTTCTTGATCTCGCCCACGCGGGAACGAAGCTCATTCCAGGCTTTCTTCACTTCGGCGTCCGACCGCAGATCGACCATCACCCCGCCGACTTCGGTTTTGTGGAGAATGGGCGGCGTGTTGATTTTCATCACTACGGGATAGCCGAGTTCTTTCGCGACCGTGACCGCCTCTTTCGGAGTGAAGGCAAATTTGTATCCCGCCGCCTGAATGCCGTAGGCGTCCAGAATCTCCATAGCGTCTTCGCCGACAATCGCCTTCTTGCCGCTCTTGAGGCTGCGCGTAATGATCTCACGCACGCGGGCGGTGTCCACCGGGAAGGTCTTCGGTTTGCCCATTGGGCGTTCGAGCCACTGACGATACCGCTCTACGATCACAAGTGCTTTGGCCGCCGCCTCGGGGAAGATGTAGGTCGGAATGCCGTTCGAGTTCAGGAACTCGATCCCGGCCCGTCTTTCGCCCGCCGCCATGAGACAGGCCAGGAGCGTCTTGTCGCACCCCTGCAGCCCTTCATGAATCTTTCGCGCCACTTCCATTTCATCGACGGTCACCGTGGCTATGAAAATCGTCAGGATCGCATCGTAGCGCTTATCTTTCGTGACGACATTGAGTGTCTTGAGATATTCGTTGGGTCCTGCCCCCGCCACCATGTCCATCGGGTTGGAATAGGAAGCGTCGGCGGAAGTGAACTTCCGGAGTTCTTTGATAGTCTCCGGCGCCAGATCGGGCATTTCGAGCCCGTTGGCAATCAGCGTGTCGGTGGCCAGAATGCCGGGTCCGCCGGCGTTGGTGACAACCACCACTCGTTTCCCCTTGGGGATCGGCTGCCGCGAGAGCAGCGCAGCCACATCGAACAACTCTTCGGTCGTATCTACACGCATAATGCCGGTCTGATCGAACAACGCATCAACACCGACATCGAGCCCGGCCAGGGCACCGGTGTGCGATGACGCCGCCTTAGCGCCAAGCTTGGTCCGGCCTGATTTCACCGCTACGACCGGTTTGATTCGCGAGACTTCCGTGGCGATACGCGTAAAGTTCAGCGGATTACCGAAGTTCTCGAGATAGAGCAGGATAATCTGAGTCTGCTTGTCATCGCGGAAATAGGTAAGTATGTCGTTGGACGAGACATCCGCCTTGTTGCCGATCGATACGATCTTGGAGAATCCGATACCGAGTTCGGCGGCCTGATTCATAACCGCCTCGCCCATGGCGCCGGACTGGGTTATGAATCCAACGTTGCCATGCTTGGGGAAGGTCTTGCCGAAGGTCGCGTTGAGACTGATTTCGGGATCGGCGTTGACCACACCGAAACAGTTCGGCCCGACCAACCGCATACCGTAATTGCGAACGACCTCGACCACCTGCGCCTCGAGCGCTTTGCCTTCGGCGCCCACTTCGGAGAACCCGGACGATATGACCACCAGCCCTTTGACACCCTTCTCGCCGCACTGCCGCACGACTTCTTTCACGTGCTGCTTGGGGACGATAATCACGGCCAGATCGACCGCGTCGGGAACATCAAGAATGGTGGAGTAGCACTTGACGGAGTTGATAACTTCGTAGTTGGGATTGACCGGAAAGATCTTTCCCTGATACTCGGCGGAAAAGATGTTATGCAGCGTCTCGCGTCCGATTGTCCTTTTCTTCGGAGTGGCCCCGATAACCGCCAGTGATCGGGGCCTGAAGATTGCGTCTAACTCGTGCCTCATGCCGTGCCCGGTTCGGGCGTCGCGTTTTTGGCGCCTTTACCGCCCGCCGGCTTACCTTTCTTTGCCGCGGCCTCTTCGTTCTTCTGACGAATCGTCGCCTGGGCCGCAGCCAGGCGCGCGATCGGCACCCGGAACGGGGAGCAGGAAACGTAATTCAGTCCAGCCCGATGGCAGAAATCAATCGAAGCCGGATCGCCACCATGCTCGCCGCAGATGCCAACTTTCAAATTCGGTTTGACGGAACGACCAAGGTCCTTCGCCATCTTCACTAACTTGCCAACTCCATCGATGTCGATTGAGACGAACGGATCTTTAGGGAGAATGCCCTTCTCGACATAAGCACCCAGGAACCGTCCGGCATCGTCGCGGGAGAAACCCATCGTCATCTGGGTCAGATCGTTGGTACCGAAGCTGAAGAAATCGGCTTCCCCGGCGATCTGGTCGGCCGTAAGAGCGGCGCGAGGAACCTCAATCATCGTTCCTACCAAATAGTCGAGATCCTTGACCCGTTTGCGCGCCATGACTTCGCGCGCGATCCGGTCGATCGTCTCGCGCTGATGGCGCAACTCGTTGACGTGTCCGACGAGCGGAACCATGATCTCGGGGAACACTTTCTTCTTCTGCTTCTGGAGTTCGCAGGCCGCTTCAAAAATGGCCCGCGCCTGCATCTCCGTGATTTCCGGAAAGACGATACCGAGCCGGCAACCGCGGTGACCCAACATCGGATTGAGCTCTTTCAGTTCATCAATCCGATGCAGTGTCTTTTCGAGCGCCGCCAGTTTCTCTTCGTAGTCATCGTCTTTGTCGTCCAGAGCGGTGATCTTCTCTTCGATCTCTTCCCGCTTGGGCAGGAACTCATGCAACGGCGGATCGAGCGTCCGGATCGTAACCGGCATTCCTTCCATGGCTTCGAAAAGTCCCTTGAAGTCTTTCTTCTGGAACGGCAGCAACTTGGCCAAAGCCTCCTGGCGTTCCTCGGCGGTGTCGGCCAGAATCATCTGTTGGACGACCGGAATGCGGTCTTCCGCAAAGAACATGTGCTCGGTACGGCATAAGCCGATCCCTTCGGCGCCGAACAGTACCGCCTGACGCGCATCGCGCGGAATATCGGCGTTGGCGCGAACGCCCAGCGTCCGGATTTCGTCGGCCCATTTCATCAATTCAGCAAACTCGCCGGACAGTTCCGGTTCGATCGTGTCCACTTTGCCGACAATGATTTCACCCGTGGAACCGTTGAGCGTGATAGTCTCGCCTTCTTTGATGGTCAACCTGCCGACCTGGAACAACTTCTTGGCCGCATTGACACGGAGCGCTTCGGCGCCGCTGACACAGCACTTGCCCATGCCGCGGGCCACCACTGCCGCGTGGGAGGTCATTCCGCCGCGCGAAGTGAGAATACCGACGGCCACATTCATGCCTTCGATATCATCCGGGCTGGTTTCCTGCCGCACCAGAATAGTAGGCTGCTTGACGCCGGCCTTGACAGCATCCTCGGCAGTGAAAACCACATGACCGGATACGGCGCCTGGAGAGGCGGCCAGTCCAACCGCGATGACTTCGTACTTGGCCTTCGGATCGAGACGCGGATGCAGCAACTGGTCGAGCTGAGTCGGCTCAAGCCGCATCAAAGCCTCTTCTTTTGTAATCAGCTTCTCTTTCACCATTTCGACAGCCGCCCGGATTCCGGCCTGTGCCGTCCGCTTGCCGGTGCGGGTCTGAAGCATATACAGATGGCCTTCTTCGATCGTGAACTCGAAGTCCTGAATGTCACGATAGTGCTTCTCCAGCCGGTCTGTAATCTCTTTGAGCTGCTTGTAGGCTTTGGGCATTTCGGTCTTAAGCTCGGAGATCGGCTGCGGCGTACGCACGCCGGCCACGACATCCTCGCCCTGAGCGTTAATCAGGAACTCGCCGTAGAATTCTTTCTCGCCGGTCGAGGGGTTGCGAGTGAAACCCACCCCGGTGCCGGATTCCTTGCCCATGTTGCCAAACACCATCGCCTGTATGTTGACCGCGGTTCCGAGATTGGCCGGGATACCGTGCAAGCGGCGATAGGTAATCGCGCGCGGATTATTCCAACTGCGGAATACGGCGTCGCGGGCCATCTTGAGCTGCTTGTATGGATCGTCGGGGAAGGCCTCGCCCGAGTTGCGCTTTACTATCGCCTTGTACTTCTTGATGATGTCTTTCAGGTCGGTCGGCTGCAGGGAGCTATCCTGACGGATGCGCCGATCCTTCTTCTTCTTCTCGATCACTTCCTCGAACTGGTCCTTGTCGATACCCAGTACGACGTTGCCGAACATCTGGATGAAGCGACGGTAGTTGTCCAGCGCGAAGCGTTCGTTGCCGGTCTTCTTCGTCAGACCATCGACGGTCTCCTCGTTCAGTCCCAGATTCAGGATCGTGTCCATCATGCCGGGCATGGAGTACTTCGCGCCCGAACGAACCGACACCAGGAGCGGATTGGCCGGGTCGCCGAACGTCTTGCCCGTAGCCGCTTCGATACGGCCCAGGAACGTTTTCATTTCGGCGTCGAGCTCTTTGGGAAGGTTCATGCCGTGATCGTAGTAGACGGCACACACTTCGGTGGTAATCGTAAATCCCGGCGGAACCGGGATACCTGCATTGGTCATCTCCGCGAGACCGGCTCCTTTGCCGCCAAGAAGATCGCGCATCTCGGAGTTGCCTTCGGCTTTGCCGCCGCCGAAGAAGTAGTAGTATTTCTTTCCGGTGACCATATTTTCGGCCTTATCCTTGCCTTTGGTCTCAGTTTTCACTTTCCGCGGCGTTTTTTCCTTAGTCGCGGTAGATTTAGGTGTCGCCATAGCGCCCCCTGTAAATATCACTAACTCATGCTATATTCACAATTTAGCTTCGGCAAGTAACAGGCGATCGGGCCGAAATGCAATAAAAAAGGACGGCCGAGACTCCGATGCCTCCGGTCGCCCTTAATCTTGCTGCCGGGCTCTTACATCGTAAACATTCGCTCGCCCCTGATGATCTTCTCCAGAATCTTCAGGGTCTTTTCGACCGGCGAGTGCATGATGTCAGCGGTATTGAAGGTTCCCCGAATGACTTCGCGTGACGCCAGCATATTCGATTTGCCGCGCCCTACCCGAGCCTTCTTCTTGTGGGTCAGATTGTACTGACGCTGGTACTCCTTAGCCTTTTCCTTGTGCATCTGGTAGTACCGCCGCTGATAATCGCGTCGAGCCTCTGCCGTTGACAGGCGGGCTTTGACTCTGGCCTGATCCTCTCTCTGGTCGGCAGCTTCCCTGTTGCTTTCGGCTTGGGCTGGTACACTAGTCCGAGCCATCAGCCACCTCACTTTCCCTGTGTAAGTTCTGCTACCCTAAAACAAATCCATGGCGCAAGCGCCCTTCCACATCGCGATGTAAGGAAATATTTGCCTGTATGTCAAGGAAAATCTTCAGTCCTACTCGATTTTTTTTCGAGTATCCGTCTACCGAATAACGGGTTAACTTCGGCCTCATTCTCGACGATTTGCAACCGCTTGGGACACTGACATTTGTAGCGGTCGAAAATGTCTGAACGAGTAGACTTTCATCAACCTATTGCAGTCCATTCCCTTACTGTTAGAGAGCAGCCAACGGTTCCTATCGTATTATACGACTAAACCTGTGGGCGGGTCAAGAATATTCGTGCGTCGAAAAAAAGAAACCCCGCCTCTGAAAAGGCAGGGTTTCGAGATTAATCGTCAGTCTGTTTTCGATCAGCCGGCTTGATTGGCGCCCGCGTTCTTCTTGCGACCCATGAAGGCAACAATCTCCCAGACCGCGTAGACCACAGCCACCGTCACCACGAGGAGTAGAATCCCCAGGTACCACCATGGCGCGGCCTCAGCAGTCGCGGTCTTGATCCACCGCTGGTCAAGGAACTGCATCCGGTTGATGAACAACGATACACGCGCCATCACGGTGAAACCGAATGACGCACCAAAACCGATCATCAATATCCAGATACCGAACTTGGCCATGCCCCCAACGACCCCGGTATGGGCCTTCGAGAAGAAGAAGTACACCAGAGCACAGATGGCGCCTATGAAGACGATCAACTGCGAGAGACCGGACATCGTGTCAAGCAGGTTGAACCCGCCGTTACCGAAGAAGTGGTCCCAATAAGCTTGATTCCATGGAGCCGTGCGCATCATGGCCGACAATTGTTCGTTCACTCGGGCGCGCATCTCCAGAGGTATCGCCATGCCGGCGCCGATGCCGATATACATCGCGAGCGGGAACCGCGATATCCACTGGTATTTCTGCGAGAAGCGGGTCCACATCAGAACCCCTAGCAGCGCCGGAATCAGGAACCAGGGCTTGGACGAATCCAGCCAGAGGAAATACCAGTTGCCATCGTCCAAGCGATCATACATCAGCTTGGGAATCAGGCCGTTGTGCCATAGAATCATGGCGAAGTACCCGGCCGAGAGTCCAGCGAAGAGATGTTCGGCGAACTTATAGAAAGGATTGTCTTTGTACAAGAACGAGAAGATGCAGAGCGTCAGGAAGGCTCCGGCAGTTGTCCACAGGAAAGTCGTGTAATCCACGGCGTTACCTCCTTCCTTCCGTTTGACCGCGTTTCCGTTTTCGCAAGGTCACGAAGTACGCGATGTTGCCCATAACGACAAAGGCGATAATGACCAGATGCGCCGAAAGCTGCACGCGCATGGCATCCTTGGCGTTGCCCGGATTATCGGATAGATCCTCATACTCCGCCGCGCCCAGCATTCCACCCATGATGCCGAAGATCTGCCGCGAGCCATAGTAGGGATAATACTGGGCCGTCGAAACGCCGGTGACACCTATCGCCAGCGGGAATCCGAACTTGCCCTGACCGTACGATATCCAATAGTCGGTGGCGTTCGTGCCCGAGATATTGATCGCACAGGCGATGTCATTGTAGTTCTGAATCGTTCGCATCATTGGAAGCGAATCGATTGGCGTCCCGTAATAATCAAGCGGGAACGGCAAGCGGAAATTCTGCCCCATGCCAAGGATAACAATGGCCGGATACGGCTTGTAGCCCAGGAAGACGTAGTCAACACCGTTGACAATTTCCCGCGCCGGGTAGGACACACCATTGTATGTACGGGGCATTTTCAGCGAGTCGACGATTTCCCGAATGGCCTGATCGGCCATGCCGGGTCCGTTCTGAGATAACGCTGTAATCAGTACCTTCAACTCTTTGCGCCAGCATTGCTCGACAATGGCATAAGTCATGGGATGCAGCTCCGCCATCGAGCCGGGATCGTAATCCATTGGAACAAACACCACCGACCCCTTGGGCAAGGTATCGATGAACGTGAAAATAGCCTTCACTTCGGGCTCAACCAGAATGGGCACCTCAAATTGGGAAGCGTAGGCGATTACACACACAATCGCCAGAAAGAGGAACACCCAACGCCGGTCAAGCTGCATCAATCTATCGAATATATTCATGACCGGACTCCTTATCCTTTGCCCATATAGTTGCGTTCAATACCCAGCACCACCTTGAGCGCTGTCGCCACCATACCCAGCCCGATCCCCATGATGACCGCTCTCTGAGCCGCCAGGTTGGGGACGTTCATCAGCCAGTTCGACAGCCGATTTACTTTCTCGCCGAAGAGTGGTTCGAGATACGGGTTGAACCGGGACATCACTACCAGCGCCGCGATGAGCAACAGACTGGCCATAACGTTGCGGGCCCGGAAAGATCGGTACGCCGCCGACGCTATGAAGAACGCCAGCAGCGAAAACGTCGTGGCGTGAAGCGAAATCAGAACGTTATCAAACATCCTCCGGAACATGAAGGATTGGAGCGGCACCGGCGTCTGGAAGTAGAAACTCCAGGTATTGTCTCTCCAGGCAATGACCGCCGCTGCGACGACGAACAGCAAGGCGGCACCGATAAACGGTCCGGCGTTCCCCTTGGAGGCACTGGCCTGCACAATCATAAGTACCGTCAGGATCGCCGCGGCTATGAACGGAAAGAACCAGCCCCATTCCTGACCGTTCTGGCTGGTCATGCCGAACAGCACCATAGCAACGAATCCGGTCAGCGTTACGTATGAGTACTTCCAGCCGAATTTCTTGGTCCGAATCTTCTCGACGTGAACGTTGAAGATCGACCAGATACCTACCGCAAGCGCGAACACACCTATGATGATGGTCCAATCGAGCAGGAATTCGTAGATCCACTCAGACGATTCATGGGGAACAAAGAATTGAAATAGGAGGAACGCTCCAAATACGAGTACTATTAGACGTGGCACTTGTTGTTTCATTCAGTTTACCTCCTACTCCGTTACCTGGAACCAATGTGCGAAATCGGCCCAGCCGAGAGCGGTACCGATCATCCCGATAACGGCAATCAACATCACGACGGCCTTGGCCCAGTCCTGGGCCTTGAGCGAACCGAGCAACACCGGCTCCCGGCCGAGATACGCCGACGCAGCGTAGAGTTCTTCACCAATCAGGGTATAGTCACACGACACGATGAAGAATGGAATTTGAGCGATTTCATCGGTGCCCGCGATCTGAATCGACCCGGCCAGCGTTCCGGTCTCGGCCAGAAGCAAGGACTCAGCCATGAATTTGCCCATGTATATATTGGTAGCGGGGCGCTCGCGAAGCATAATGCCGTTGACCGCCGCCACATAGGCGAACTGATAGTTCGTAACGAAGAACACCGAATCCTGCCTGTAATCATCCGCCCGGGCGGCGTCCAGATACGATGACTTAACCACTTCCTGAGCTACCGCCATCACGATCGGGTCATAACAGGGGACAATAATCGGTGTCTGGTATTCAGCCACCCGCTTGGAAACCCGTCCCAGAATCGAGAACGACGCGATAGTGGATACATCGGTGGCAGTCCCGATCCCGAGCAAGTAGAGTATGGGGCGTCCCATCTCGGTGGCGCGACCGATGGCGTCGTCGACAGCCTCAATTCCTGCCAGTGGTCTGACGTAAAGATCCGCCCCACTCTTCGCCTTCTGTACAAAAGTCACGGTGAGAACAAAGAACAGCAGCACGAAACCGAGCACCGGGAGCTTGCCCATGTGAATCCACTGCCCCCGGCTCTGGATCGGACCAACCGTGACCGCGACCGACTTTACCGACGCATCGGCCGTGGCAGCCTGTACCCGGTAGTACAGATCGGTATAGTCGGGAAAGTAGTCGGCCGACAAATTATCTTTAGAACCGACGTTGTCAAAGCTGGTGGCTCCCACCAGGGCCTTCCCTACCGATCGCCATTCCCCGTCTTTGGGATAAGCGACATGTGCCTCAGGCAGACGATCAAGCGCCTTGTCAAGATCCTGCTGCATTGGCTTTATCCGACTCATCAGGAGCGGCCGATTGTCGCGCATATACCCGATAGTATCTTCGAGCTTCTTGATCGCATAGTCGACCGTTGGTTTGAAGCTCGTATCAGGTGGTCTGGCTACCTGAAATCGAATCGTATTCAGCTTGCCCGGATCCTCGCGGAGTTCTTCGAGCGCCCGCTCCGCCCGAGGCAGATCGATTCGGAAGGCTCTGACGGCGTCCCGTGTGGCCGCCAAATCTTTACGCAGCGACTCGACTACGTCCATCTGGAACGGAAACCAGCGCTGGATTTCGTACGAGATAACCGAGTTGGCGCCTGCGCCGTCGTCAGCCGATTTCGTCCAGGTCAACGTGATAGCGTGACCATGGTCATCCTTCTTGTCGACTGCCTGCAGGTTGGTTATCGGGGCAGGGGGCGAGACGGCTCGAACCTCGGCTCCCGGCTGTACGACCGCAGCCGAACCCGCCGTTGCCGGATCGGTCTGTGCGACCGCGACCGACCCGAGGCCCAGCATCAGGACAATCGCAAGTCTGAGTTTGTGTCTCATCTGGCGACCTTTCACCAAGGACATATGATTTAGCCTCTAATTCCTAACCAGTCCTGGAACAGAAACGTCAGCCGCCCCACCAGGAGCGATATGCGTCCCATAACCGTATAGCCGAAAGACGCGCCGAAAGTGATCATGAGAATCCAGATACCAAAGCGCGACGCATTTCCGAACCATCCAGTATGTTCCTTCGAGAAATAGAAATATATCAATCCGCAAAATACACCAAGAAAAATCACGAGGTTCGTCAAAATAGCGACCAGTTGGCCGTCAAACGATAGTGACAATCCTGAGAAGAAGGCTCCGAACCCATGCCAGTCGGTAACCAGCGGTATGAATGTCGCGGAGATCTGATTGACAAAATCTGACTGGAGATACCGTATCAAATTAAGACCGGCAAACGTGCCGACGATGAACGCCAGTGGCCAGCGCGAGAGCCAGCCCGCCTTCGGCACCAGGCGCATCAGTAACAAGATCCCCAGGATGACCGGGATCATGTAGAAATAGCGATACGGCAGGTAGATCGCACCGAAATCCAGCCCGCCACCTGAGTACGGCACTCTGAAGAAGGCCGACAGACTCTCGGACACCCGCGGGACCAGGTTGCCAACAATCGTTGACCAGAACCCGACACACATCCAGTAGGCGGCCGAAATCCCCACGAACAGGTGCTCGGCGAATTTGTAATACGGATTGTCCTTGTACATGAACGACATGATCGCGAGGGTCATAAAGGCCGACAGGGTCACGAGAAACGCATCGCGCACCGCCGTGTCGCCTTCGGTCACACCCGCTCTAACCACCCAGCTCACCGCAAAGAGCAGGCAGACCGCCGCGAGGACAATGATACTCAGGCGGCTCATCGTTTCACCTCTTTGCGACGCTGGACGAAGAAAAGAACATTACCAATGACAATGAAAGCCAGGATTACTACGTGCGCCACAGTCTGAGGCCCCATCATGACCATCGCCGGAGTTTTCATTTTGGCGAAACGCGGATAATTGTCACGCAGATAATTCTCGTATTCGGCCGCTCCCTTGATTCCACCGAGCAGACCACACATCTGGGTCGGATAGTATGGGTAGAGCATCGGGGCCACCACTGCCGCCACGCCACCGGCGGTCGGAACGCCGCACGGATCACCCACGAACAGGACCCATTCTTTGACACCCGGCTTGCCGCCGCCCAGCGAGACGATCAAATCAAAATCGGAGCAGGATCGAATCCCGTCGAGAATGGGAATGCTGTCCCACGGCACCGTGTTGACATCGGTCGGAAACATCTTCTTGAAATCGGTGCGGATGACGTTCAGCACACCCTCGTTGCCGGCCTTGTAGCCGAGATCAACGTAGTCGACGCCATCCTTCATATCGGGGAAGTCGGGGCGAATCACATCCTGAAGGGTCGCGAGAAACTGCGCCTGCCCAGTCGCCCAGAGTGTCATAAAGACTACTTTATGTCCCCGCGCCAGACAATGGCGGCTGACCACATCGGCCATGGGTTGTACTTCGGGGGCCATGGGCGGATCAAAATCGTACGACAGGAGAATGCGTGATCCTGGCGGAAGAGTATCGATCCGGTCATAGAGCGCCTTGACTACCGGGGTCGGTTTCATCTCGAACGTAATCGTTAGAAGCAGCGGGGCTGCTACAGAGATGAAAATGAACGCGAACACCAACCGGCGGTCAACTTCCTTGCCGCGCAGCGCCCGCACCAACAGCCAGACCAGTCCCCCACCAATCAGGAGCAGGACAATTATGACGCGGTAATCACCCACGTTCGTCCCCTCCAAGATAAGTGCGCTCAATGCCTAGAATTAGACGCAGTGACATCGACACTACACCGAGACCGATACCGATCATGATAGCCCGCTGTCCGGCCAGGTTGGGCGAGCTCATAATCCAGACCGCCATATTCGGAATCTGCAGCCAACTGAATGATGACGGTATCCAGGAAGTGAGCATCGTGCCAAACGGCGTGCTGCCGAGCAATATGACAAACGCTGCTACCAGCAGCACAGTGGCTTCACGATTCTTAGCGC
This sequence comes from uncultured candidate division Zixibacteria bacterium, assembly GCA_963735035.1. Taxonomy (GTDB): domain Bacteria; phylum Zixibacteria; class MSB-5A5; order GN15; family FEB-12; genus JAGGTI01. The sequence continues at coordinate 1,208,623 of CAVTJJ010000004.1, read as the reverse complement.
GAAACGCCCGATACGACGCCGAGGCCACATAGAACGCCAGCAGTGCGTACATGGTCGCTCCCAGCGGTAAATTCAAATTGAAATAGAGGGTGGCGAACAAAGAGCCGGGGGCTGTTACCGAAGTTGATATGTCTCCCGGATTGCCGATCTTGAATAGACCCGCGGCCAGCATCCCCAGGAAGCCGACCAGCGTGACTACCGAGTAGCCCCACTCTTTCTTTCTCCGAATCAACTTGTCGGCATGTATGCGAACGAGATTGCCACCACCGAGGAAGAACGCGAAGACGGCAATGATATCAAAGAACAGCGTGAAATCTTCGCCCAGACCTTCCATGGGAGGACTGAAGAATGAGACAATCGCCAGTAGTCCGACGAAAATGGTTATGGCCAGCGGGATCTCGCGTCTCATAGTCTAATCCGATGCCACCGTGAAGAATGCCTGGAACCAGTCCGCCACAGTCTTGAGCCAGACCGCATCGGTCATGGCATACAGTGTGACCGCGGCCGTGCCGAGAACAATCGCGGCCATGCCGATTGCCTTGCCGACATCCTGACCTTTGAGTGAACCCAGCGCCCGCGGTTCGCCGGACAAGTACGCCGATGCCGCAAACAATTCTTCGCCGATCAGTGTGAAGTCGCAGGCGGCTACAAAGAACGGGAGCTGAGCCGGGCGAGCGGTGCCCGCGATCTGAATCGCACCGACCGAATTGCCGGTCTCGGCCAGAATCAAAGACTCCGCCATGAACGCGCCGAGCAGAAACACGGTGGCCGGTTTCTCACGCACCATGATGCCACTCACCGCCGCCACGTATCCGAACTGCTCGTCGGTCACGTAGCTGACCATATCTTCGTTATAGGCGTCGGGACGTCCGGCCGCGGAGAAGCTGGTCTTAATCGTCTCGCGCGCGGCAGTCATCACCAGCGACCGGGATACCGGCATCCGAAGCTTGATGTCGTAAGTTGCGACATGCTCGGCCACCCGGCCCAGGATTGTCAGAGCGGCGAGAGTCTGGACATCATCCATGTCCTGAATGCCGGGTATGAAGAGGATCGGCCGCCCCATCTCGGTGGCGCGTCCGATGGCCTCGTCTACAGCTTCGAGCCCGGCGATCCTTCGCACGAACAGCTTCTTCCCTCTCTTGGCGGTTTCGATGAATACCAGAATGGCGCCCGCTATCACGAGGGTGATCAGCATCAGGTTCCAGAGGTTCCAGTCGATCCACTCACGCCGGGGCGAAATGGCTTCCGTGCGAACGGATTCTGTGGAAGCCCCCTCCGCCAACGTCTTGACATTGAATTGATAGACTGTATCGCGAAACAGATTCTGGGCGCGGTAGGAATTCGCGCCCGGCAATAGCTCGGCGATCTTGACGGGCGGGCCGCTGTTGGCGATCTGGTAAACCTGGTACCCGGTCACACGGTCCGAGCCGGGCCGGTCATCTATTGACGGTATCCAGGTGAGGGCCAGGTTTTCGCCGTCGTCGTATTTGAAGTCTTCGGCAATGAGTGAAGTGACCGGAGCGGGTGCCTCGGCGCCGGTCTCCTTCTCGATCACCATGCCGGCTGATTGTTCTTGAGCTGTGACACCGACTACGAACGCGAAGATTGAAAGCAGAACCAGAAGACAGAATTTATTGTACGGGCTGCGAGCTCCACCACCCTGAGTGCCTCGCCGACATGCCATTACTTGATTAGCCCCAGCCACTGGCCAAAAATGAACGAAGTGCGGCCGATCAGAAGCGACATACGATTCATGATTGTCAGCGCGAACATCGCTCCGAACGTAATCATGATCGTCCATATGCCTACCCGCGCAGTCGCCCCGAACGCACCGGTGTGAGCTTTGGAGAAGAAGAAATATATGACGCCGCTGACCGTACCGACAATGAGTACGATGCTGCTGAAGATCGTGATCATTGAAGCTTCATTTTGAATGCCAAACAACGGGAAAATAGTCGCTTCCACCTGCGACATGCAGTTGGTCGTAAGATAGAGCATGAGCCAGAGTCCCGAGGTTGCACCGATGATAAACGCGAGCGGCCAGCGGGAAATCCAACCGATCTTAGGAACCAGCCGCATGAGCATCATCAGACCAAGAATGGCGCCTACCCAGAGCCAGGGATCCTGATTCCTTCCATCCCAGAACTTGTTGACAAAATTGTTCCAGAATTCGTAGACGACCCAGTATCCGGCTGAGATCCCGACAAACACCGCCTCCGAGAACTTGTACCACGGGTTGTCACGATACAAGAATGAGTAAATTCCGAGCGTCAATAAGCCTGCTACCCAGAGTCCGAGATGATCCATGTTACTTCGCCCCTCCCTTAGCCGACTTGCGCCCACTTCGGAAGAAGGCCACGTTGCCGATGATGATAAAGGCGATCACGATGACGTGAGCGAAGGTTTGCGCCAGCATGTACGTAGTAGCTTCGGCTTTGAGTCCGACCAGCTTCTCGAATTCAGCAGCGCCGTTCATGCCGGCCAGGAGACCGAGTAACTGTCCCCCCCTCAGGTAAGGGTAGACTTGCGGCGCCTGCACGGCTGTGCTGCCGGCACCGAGTTTCAGGGCAAAACGAGTTACCGCCACCTGAACCCATTCCACGGTTCCGGGGAAACCGGCCGAGATATTGAACGAATAGTCGATATCGGAGAAATTTCTTACGTTTCTGACCAGAGGAATCTCGCGATACGGCGTACCCCGAACATCCTTACCAAACATCGCCTCAAAACTGGTCCCCATGCGCGCGATCACGAATTCACGTCCTGCCTGGTAACCCAGGTTACAATAATCCACACCGTAAACCAACTGAGTAGAATCAAGGCCAAGTCTAACCTTGACCGTGTCGATAGCAATGTTGGCCTGGAGTGCGCCCGGCGCCCAGAGGGCCACCATTATAACTTTCAAATGACGTTTGAAGCACTCGGCCAGAAACGCTTCCGCCATCGGCTGAAGTTCCGGCGACGACGCTGGATCGTAGTCGAAAGATACCAGGACTTTCGCCCCGGCCGGAAGCGCCTGAACAGCGTCGTAAACCTGCTGAGTACTCTCGGTCACTACGATCTTCTGATCGTACGACATAAACAGCGGGAGAGTGATGGCGATGCCAACGTAAAGAAAGACAATCCGGCGGCCGACCGGCTTGTCCTGAATGGTCCGAATAAGAATCCAGAGCAGAGAGAGCATGATTAGCAGGATTATTATGACCGAAGTCGTATACGAAAAGACATACCCTTTATGCCACCCGAGGATACTCTCTTTGCCGATGTACGCGACGATACAGAAGATCAAGCCTGTCAGCAACACCGCTATTTCGATTGCCTTGCGGTTCATGGCTTAGTCGCCTCCCCCAAGGTGGGAACGTTCAACGCCGAGAATTACGCGAAGTGAGGTCGACACGATACCGAGCGCAATGCCGATCATGATGGCGCGTTGTCCGGCCGTCTGCGGATAATCCATGATCCATTGCTGCAGATCCGACATCCGGGAGCCCTCGGGAAGGAATCCGGTCAGAACGTCGCCAATGGGAACGCGACCAAGCATAACCAGAAACGCGGCAACCAGAAGCATGGTAGCCTCGATGTTACGGGCGCGGAACGCACGGTACGACGCTGACGCCACATAGAAGGCCAGGATCGCGTACATAGTAGACGACAGCGGGTTGTAAAGATAGTTATAGAGCCATTCGAACGGGGTTCCGGTGTTCCCACCCCCGAAGTCACGGCCGGCCCAGAGACCCGATATGAGCATCGCCAGGAAGCAAGCTATGATGACACCGGCGTAGAACCAATCTTCTCTGCGACTAATGACCTTCTGAGTGGAAATCAGTACCAGATTTAGCGAGCCCAATACAATCGAACAAGCCGCCACGATCGAGAACCAGTCGGAAAACTTGTCGTTGAGAATAGTAAGGGGGGGCGAAAAATACGAGACTACGAATACAATGCCTACGACTCCGGTAATAATCAGGGGTACTGTTCTACGCATTGCTACACCACCGTAAAGAGGCTGTGGAAACCACCCCAGAGATGAAAGGATTCAAGAATCAGACCGACAAGTATGGCCGCCAGGATCAGAGCCTTGGCGTAGTCCTGTCCCTTGAGCGAACCGAGAAGCCTCGGCTCTTTGGAGAGATAAGCTGAAGCGGCGAACATCTCCTCGCCGATGAGAGTATAGTCACAAGCCGTCACGAAAAACGGCAATTGGCTGGCCTGGGCCGTGCCTGCAATTTGAATGGCGCCGGCGGCGTTGCCGATTTCGGCCAGAATCAGCGATTCTGCATAGAATGACCCTATATAGAACATGGTAGCCGGTTTCTGACGTACCACGATGCCGTCAATGGCCGCCGCATAGCCGAATTGATCATCGGTTAAATAGTGCACCTGGTCGGGATGATAAGAATCGGACCGTCCCACTTTCGTATAGGCTTCTTTCACCACTTCCTTGGCCGTCACCATGACCATCGATTTGCAGGTAGGCACTTCCAAATACGTATCGTAGGTGGCGGTTATTTCGGCCACGTAACCCAGGATGATCATCGAGGAAATGGTCATGAGATTGTCCATATCATCGATGCCCGGTACGTAAATAACCTTCTTGCCCATCTCGGTGGCCCGACCGATGGCTTCGTCAACCGCATCCAGTCCGGCAATCTTGCGAATGTAGAGCTTGGCCCCCGAACGCGCGCGTTGAATCCAGAAGATGATCAGGAAAATCACCAGGGCGGTGACAACCGCAACATTCAGTCGACCCACGTGAAAGTACTGCACCGATGAAATAACGGGGCCGGCAATTTTCGAATCGGTGAAGATCTCATTGACGACACCATTTTCGCCCGTCGCTAATCCCATCACCCGAACTTTGAAGAAGTACGGTCGGCCGTTCTCGATGTCACCACCGTCAAATTGGGTTGTCCCCGAGGCCACGTCGCCGACTTCAACAAAAGGACTGTCGGGATCGACAGCTTTCAGAACGCGATATCCGGTGACCACCCCACCTTTGACATCATCGGGAGAAATCGCCCAGCGCAGTCTGACTTCACCCCCATCGTCGTTGGGTAGATCGCTCCCGATCAGACTATCGATCGGACGGAGAACGGGGAGATTCGACGATGCAGTTTGGGTCGATGTATTCGGTTGAGGCGATTGAGCCAGTAACGCGCCGATTGGCAGGACTGCGACTAGTACGAGGACAACCAGTAAGGTCAAGGGATGTCGGAGACGGTCACTCAAACTGAAGAGTCCAATCTTTCTACTCTAAGCCCGCATCCTGTAAAGGGAAGCGAAGGCCGAGCCCACCAAGGGACGAACCAGGACCGGTAATGTCAAATCCAACCTGCAACCACAACCGTTCGGTTCGACGGGGAGGCCTGAGCAATCCTGTGGAACCTCGAACAGGCCAATCTATCGGCACTTGCGGGTCAAGTCAAGTGAAAACCCCCAACCGGATCCGAGGATGGAATGCGATAAGGGGGCTTCGATTGGATAAGCCGCTTTAACCCGAAATCGAGAGTCCCAAAACGCCCCGCTTCTCTGTCAACAAATGCAGCCGTCAATCAGTCGGTCAATAAGCGCGTCCAAAATCGACCTTTACAAGGTAGACGGCTTGTGGTATTATTTTCGACTTGACTGTAATATAGTCCTCACTGGTTTGGCCCCAAGTTAGTCGCTTGGGAGACAACAAACTGTGAGGCGCGACACAACACAGAAAGCTGAGATGAATTCCTGATGGCTAAGTTCGACAACCCAGAAGACATCAAGGTAATTGTTGCCACCGATTGCGGATCAACCACCACCAAAGCGATTCTGATCGAGTATGTGAACGGCGAATACCGTCTTATCTCCCGCGGCGAAGCACCCACGACCGTGGAAGCCCCGTTTGAAGATGTAACCATGGGCGTGCTGAATGCGGTCGCAGAGCTTGAAGAGCTGGCGGGACGCAAGTTACTCGACGAGAACAACCGGTTCATATCTCCGGCCAAGGGCGGAATCGGCACTGACGTCTATATTTCAACATCATCAGCCGGAGGCGGTCTTCAAATGATGGTCGCCGGTGTGGTTCGTTCGATGACCGCCGAATCGGCCGAGCGGGCGGCTCTGGGCGCCGGTGCGATCGTCATGGACGTCATCGCTTCGAATGACAAGCGTCTCCCCCATCAGCAGATCGAACGCATCCGCCACCTCCGCCCCGACATGATCCTTCTTTCAGGCGGTATCGACGGCGGCACCACGACCCACGTGGTTGAAATCGCCGAACTCGTCTCCGCAGCCGATCCCAAGCCACGCCTGGGCACCGGATACAAATTACCGATTATCTACGCCGGCAACAAAGATGCCGCCGAGGCAGTCAAGAAGACTTTGTCAAGCAAGGTCGATCTCAGAACGGTCGACAATCTTCGCCCGGTTCTCGAAATGGAAAATCTCGGCCCGGCCCGCGAAGAAATCCACGAGCTCTTCATGGAACACGTCATGGCGCAGGCCCCCGGCTACAAGAAGCTGATGGAATGGACCGACGCCCCGATCATGCCCACTCCGGGCGCAGTCGGTTTGATTATCAAGACCATCGCCGACCAGTACGGCATCGAGGCGGTGGGTGTGGACATCGGCGGCGCTACGACTGACGTCTTCTCGGTATTCCGTCCGGACGGCAAGACCGGCGTCTTCAACCGTACGGTCTCGGCCAACCTGGGCATGTCCTACTCGATTTCGAATGTTTTCGCCGAGGCGACGCTTCCGATGGTCATGCGCTGGGTGCCGTTCGAGATGAACGAGCGCGACCTGCGCAACCGGGTCAAGAACAAGATGATCCGTCCGACCACGATTCCGCAGTCGATGGAAGAGTTGATTTTCGAACAGGCCATCGCCAAAGAAGCGCTGCGTCTCGCCTTTATTCAGCACAAGAATTTCGCCACGGTGCTCAAAGGTGTCCAGCAGCAGCGCACTATCGCCGATGCTTTCGAGCAGTCAACTTCCGGTGGAACGATCGTCAACATGATGACGCTCGACATGCTGATCGGTTCGGGCGGCGTGCTCTCTCACGCGCCGCGCCGTCAACAGTCCGGCCTGATGTTGATCGATGCTTTCATGCCGGAAGGCGTCACCCGACTGGCGGTGGATTCTATCTTCATGATGCCGCAACTGGGTGTGCTGACCGAGGTTCAACCGCGCGCCGCCACTGAAGTATTCGAAAAGGATTGCCTGATTCATCTGGGCACTTGTGTCGCTCCGGTTGGGACAATGAAGAAGCCGGGGCCGATAATGAAGTATCAGATCCATCTGCCCGATGGCGTTGTCAGTGGAACGTTGAACTATCTCGATATGAGACTGTTCAAGCTGGGGCTGCAGGAAAATGGCCTGCCTCAGATGGCCCGCGCGGTGCTCGAACCGGAACGCGGGTTCGATGTCGGCGCCGGCCCCGGCAACAAAGTTGAGCGCGAACTGCACGGTGGTGTGGTGGGAATCATTCTCGACGGACGCGGACGCCCGTTCGACCTCTCCTCGCTGCCGGAAAAAGATCGCGTGGCTCAATTGAAGAAGTGGATGACCGAGTTGGACATCTATCCGACCGGCGTGCTGGATCAGAAATAGGGAGTGACCTAAATGTATTCGATCAGATTAACACGGTTGGGACTGATGCTGAGTCTGGTAGTGTTGTCGCTGTGCCTGGCGACGGTGTCGGCCTCGGCCGAGACTTTTGTCAGCTACAACGGCCGGTTTCATTTTACTTATCCCGACACCTGGACTCAACTCGATTACACCACCGCCCAGTTCTATCTGTCACGCGGCGATACGGCCCAGAAAGTCGAATTCGAGGCCGTCTTCTGTGAGAAGAATGCGATGGTCCTTTTCGAGGATCAGTACCTCATCCTCACAGTCGATACGGTCGGCAATCTTGCCCCCCACCAGATCGATTCGGTCATCGGCAGCTTGTCTACGGAATTCAAGCGCCCCATCAAGGAAGTCACCTCCGATGTCTTTCTGAGGTCATACTGCAAGGATTCGGTCGTCTTCGACCGGGCGGGCAAGCGTGCTTCGGTAGAATCAGAGGTCCCCGGCGACAGTTCCGGAACCAAGATCAATCTTCTGGTCATGACGTTCTACGAGCAGGGTATCGCCAACTTCTATTTTTATTCACCCACATTCAAGTATGCAGCTAATCTTCCGTTGTACCGTGAGATGATTATGTCGGTCTCAACCGAGCCGCTTCCGAATGCGACCACGGCCGAACCGGTAAAGGTCGCAGACATTGAAAAGAAGCCCGAAGGCTCCCTCAACTATCCGCTCATATTCGGAACGCCCCTCTTCATCATACTCCTCGTCTTGATAGTACGCTTGAGGAAGAAGAGACAACAGGCTAACAGCTCGAACACGCAAAAGGGTTAAACCATGGGTCACGCATATACACCGGGTCTCAAAGTCAAAGAAAAGCTCCTGGTCAAAAAACATAGAATACTGCCACTGAAGGGAAACGTCCTTCGAAAAGTCGGCGACCAAGTCAACCCCGACGATGTCGTAGCCCGCACCGAACTGCCGGGTAGTGTTGTCCCGATAAACGTCGCCAACAAGCTGGGCATTCCGCCGGAAGACATCGAAATGGTGATGCTCAAGAAAGTGGGCGACCGAATCAAGGCCGGCGAGTTGATGGCGGTTTCCAAGACTCTTTTCATCTTCAAGAACCAGTGCAACGCTACTATCGACGGTACGATCGAATCGATATCTTCGATTACAGGCCAGGTCCTGCAGCGCGGAGCGCCGAGTCCGGTCGAGGTGAAAGCATATCTGAAGGGCGAGGTCACCCAGGTGTATCCGTCCGAAGGGGTCGAAGTCCAGTGCATGGCCAGTTTCGTGCAGGGGATTTTTGGCATCGGCGGCGAAAAGAACGGTCCGATACAGATCGCAGTCAAAGACCCGACGGTCGTTCTGGACGAAAACCTCGTGCTCGAATCGATGACCGGTAAAGTCATTGTCGGCGGATCGCTGGTTACCGCGGGCGCCCTGCGCAAGGCAATCAAGCTCAACGTGCGAGGCATTGTGGTCGGCGGATTTGACGACAAGGACCTGCGCGATTTTCTCGGCTATGACATTGGCGTTGCTATTACCGGCTCCGAAGACACCGCGACCACGCTGGTAGTCACCGAAGGTTTTGGCCAAATCAACATGGCCGCCAAGACGTTTGAGCTCTTGAAACGACATGAAGGCGAGATGGCCTGCATCAACGGCGCCACTCAGATTCGCGCCGGCGTTATTCGACCGGAACTGGTCATCCCGACCCCGGGTGTGGCCATTACCCCGGATGCTCTCGAACAGGAACCGGGCGGACTGGTTATCGGTTCGCCGATCCGCGTGATCCGTCACCCTCACTTCGGTCGTTTGGGCACGGTCACCGATCTCCCGTCGCCGCTACAGAAGCTGGAATCGGAGTCGAAGGCTCGTATTCTTGGTGTCAGGTTCGATGACAACACCGAAGCGATCGTTCCACGCGCCAATGTCGAGATGATCGAAGGCTAAGCCGTACTTCCGCATATGATCAAAGGGCTCCCGGCTAACGCCGAGAGCCCTTTACTATTTGATCTTGTGCCCGGCAGATGTCCACATCTGCCGGGTTCGTGCACCAACAATTCCGTGGTTGGCCCGCCAACAAGAAACGTGGCGCACCGGGAGGTACGCCACGCACAAGTCTTCTACCTCCGAATCGAGGCAATCAACGATACCCACGCCGCGTTCGTGGGGCGATACTGTCCTGTAACGGCGGCTCGCTACTATCCCTGGTTACGGCCGAATCGAGACGGGTCGAATCAGCGACTTCTTCCGCCTGACCGGCTGCTCCGGGGCGGGGCTGATCTTTCTTCTTGCTGCAACCCGGCATCGCCACGGCAATTGCCAAAGCGCAAACCAGAATCAGAAAAATCCTCGACATATACCTATTCTTCCCTATAGCCCTACATTGCAAAGAGTGTCCCGGCCGGTGATGAGCGTCAACATAAAAGCGGAGGCGGGGACAGGAAGCCGAATGCGTTTGACTTGTTGAAAAGCTGCCGTACCAGGTTGCGTCGGGTCCTGCCTCCTCGTTCGCCGCAGGCGAGCGAGGAGGTGTGACCTGACGCCCGCTTGCGAGTGAGTTGCCGTGTCAGGTCACATCCCCACCCCACCTCCGGTGGGCCGGGGACAGGACCTGACACAACATTTCAGTGGCAGGTTCAAAGACGGACTTACCACGAGACCACGTGGCGCACCGGGAGGTACGCCACGCACAAACTCGACGCAAATACCCAAATCCCGGTTTTTGTTGATTGTTTTTGCCTTTCAGGGGTAGGTTATTAGGCTTGAATGGAACTATTTTCCCGCTGCCGGGGTACGGCAGTTAAACCAAACCCCGAAGAGGCTGTACAAGAAATATGGACAATGGATTGCCCGTCTTAATCGCCAACGGATCACTCTGGCAGATAGTTCAGAGCCTGTCAACATTTGGAGCGGTGATCATGGTCATCCTCGTGACTATGTCGCTGATCTCCTGGATGGTCATCTTTCGCAAGATTCGTCAGTTCCGGGCGGTCAAGCAGGACAGCCACAGTTTCATGACCTTCTTCCACCGGGCCCAAAAGCTCGACGACGCCGCCGGTCAGGCGCAGATGTACAAACAGGCCCCGGTAGCCAGCATCTACAAGGCGGGCTCCAAGGAAATTGCGATTCTGAAGCAGAAGCGGAACGAAATCAGCGGTCTGGCGGGCAGCCCTGTCCCGCTCTGCACCGAGGATTTCGATCTGGTCGAAATGTCGATGGAGCGCAGTCTCAACGAAGAGATGGCCAAACAGGAACGCCAGGTGATCTATCTGGCGACCACCACTAGCGCGGCGCCTTTCCTGGGCCTGCTCGGCACGATTGTCGGCATCATGGATTCGTTCTGGGCTATCGGCGAGCGCGGCTCGGCGTCGCTGGCGATTGTGGCCCCCGGTATCGCCGAGGCGCTTCTGGCTACTATCGTTGGCCTCGGGGCCGCTATTCCGGCCGTGATTGCTTACAACTGGGCGAACAACCACACCAAGGTCGCGCACAACGAAGCACTAAGCTTCATACTGGAGTTCCTCTCCCGCGCCCGCAAGGAAGCGATGTAACATGACCCGTCGCCCTCACACCCGCGACTACCACACCGTGGCTGATATCAATATCACCAACCTGGTGGACGTAGTGCTGGTACTGTTGATTATCTTTATGATCTCGGCGCCTCTTCTGCAATCGGGAATCGAAGTCGATCTGCCCAAGACACGGGCTGCTATTCTTCAGGACGAAGTCACCGGTGTGGTGGTCACGATCGACAAGAAGGGCGGGATTTACATCAACGACGTCTTCTCTAATCCGAATGAATTCGTCGCTAAACTGAAGCATGAGATGGAAGTCAAAGGCACCACCTCGGTCTATCTGCGCGGCGATTCCACGATAGCCTACGGCAACGCCATCAATCTGATCGGCAAGATCAAAGCGGCCGGAATTGAAAACATCGGCCTAGTCACCGCCTACGAAGAGAAAGCCGCTACGGGCCGCCCGCGGAGATAGATTCCCATGGGGCGCGATCTTACAGCTTCACTTATCCTGCACGCGGTAATCATCTTCGTGACCGTGTACGCCTCGCCGTTGAATATCAAGAAACCGCACGATTTCACTGATGTCATCCGGGTGGGAATGATCAGCGCGGGTGATCTCCCCGGAGCCAAGATTAAACCGGCTGAACCTGTGCCGGAACCGGAACCTCCCAAGACAGTCAAGGCCCAGCCGAAAGATGTCCCCATCGAGGCCCCGTCCACCAAGCCGGCCAAGAATGTCAAACCGGTGGACAAGCCGAAGAAACAGGCTGAGAAGCCCAAGGCCAAACCAACTACCGACGCCACCGAAACCGGCGATCAGAATCAACCCGGAACTCCTGAAGGTAAGATAGATGTCGATGCGCCCAGTGGTTCCAGTGTTTCCGGCATGGGGGTTGACAACGCCTCGTTCAATTACCCGTACTGGTTTACACTGGCCTTTAACAAACTCTGTCAGAATTTCCGCATACCCGTCGTGATCGACGGTGCCGTCTCGTGCGACGTCTATTTTCAAGTGATCAAGTCCGGTCGTGTTATCGAGCAGAAAGTAGTAACATCGTCAGGCATTCCTCAATTCGATCAGGCCTGCCTGACGGCCATCGAACGGTCAGCTCCGTTTCCTCCCCTACCCCGTGAATTCGTGGATGAAATCATAGGGATATATGTCACCTTCACCAATTGATCTCAGAGCCTAACCCATGAAATTATTTCGCATAGCAGCCGTCCTCGCCCTGGTCTTTCTTCCCCTGTGTGCCCTCGCCCAGGGTGTGCGCGACGTCCGTATCGACACAATCAAAGGCAGATTCCAAGCCACCGAGATAGGGGTCGATGCCGCACGATACATCGGAACCAGCTATATCGCCTCCGAAGATTCCGCGCTGATGCGTTATGTCACCACGGTCGTGCAGAACGACATCGACTTCTACGCCGACTTCAAGCTCGTTCAGCTCGATACTTTCTACTTGCGCACTTATGAGATCAAAGAAGTTGACCTTCTCGGATGGAAAGCGCTGGGAGCCGACTATGTGGTCAAGCTGGAGACGGAATTCCCAGGTCCCAACATGAGGATTTACTGGCGGGTATTCTTCACCAACAACCAGACCCAGGTGGCGCGCGGCACGCTTGAGTACAGCCGTCAGTACTGGCGAGAGCTGGCGCATGATATCGCCAACGAGGTTGTTTATAATCTGACCGGCGACCGGGGCATCTTCCGCACCAAAATCGCCTACATGAAGAAAGTGGGTAAGGCCAAGGAAGTTTTCATTTCCGATTTCGACGGGGTCAATGAACGTCAGGTCACCAAGACCGGCAGTATCTGCATCTCCCCGGTTTTCAGCCCGGATGGGAAAACGATCTATTTCACTAGTTTCCGCGACGGCGACCCGCAGATCTACAGCGTAGTGGTCGAATCCGGGCTGGTGAAGAAAATAACCAACTTTCCCGGCATCGCCGCCGCCCCGGCTGTCTCGCCCGACGGCATGAAGATCGCGTGTGTACTGTCCAAGGACGGCAACTCGGAAATCTACGTGATCGATCTCAACGGGCGGGTGATCAAGCGGCTTACTACCGGCAATTCGATCGAGTCCGCCCCGACCTGGTCGCCGGACGGTCGCATGCTGGCGTTTTCATCGGACCGCACCGGCGCCCCACAGATCTACTTGATGGATTCCGACGGCCTGGGAGTGCGACGTTTGACCTATGAAGGCAAATACAACGACTCGCCGATCTGGTCACAACGAGGTGACCGGATCACACTCGTGAGCCGCACCAAACTGGGTCTTTTCAATCTGGTATCGATAGACACATCGGGGACGGACTATCGGGAACTGACCGAAGTTGGCCAGAACGAGAATCCGCACTTCGCCCCCGACGGCAAGCATGTGATCTTTTGCTCGTCGCGCCTGAGCGAGGCGGATATCTACGTGATGGACCTGTCCGGCGAAAACGAGAGACGGATCACCCACAGCGGCAACTGCTCCAATCCAACCTGGGGCCCCATCCCGTAGGTCAGGCGGACTTGACGCCTGACAGAGCGACGAAAGTTCTCTGCCTAGTCTCGCCTCAAGCGGGCCACCCATTCCACTCTGTCTTGCCCCGCTTCAGGCGGGGCACCCATCGTTAATCTAATCGGCAGTGTTCCAGCCCTGCCGGACGGTCTTCGGCAATCACAAGCAACGGTTGTGTCAGTTCCTGCCCCGGCCCCGCCCACGGCGGGGGCGGGGTGTGAACTGACACGTTGGCCGAACATGGAGGATGCGCGTCAGGTCTCACCTCGTCCGCCGCTGGCGGACTCGGCACGCCCCCCGATTTTGTCGGGAGCAGGACCTGACGCAACCACTGTATCCCGGTAGCCGTCTTGTCTGGGTTCCTGCCTCCGCAGGAATGACGAAGCTCCGCTTCGTTCACATAAACCAATCGGCAGGGTTCCAACCCCGCCGGACAATCTTCGACGAGCCCACAATTCGCCTCAACAACGCCCCGGCGTGTATAACGAGATGAACGCCCTCCGCTTAGAACCGTCTTTTTATGGTTCGGTCGGGGCGCTGAAGCCCGAAAAACAGCCTTTTTTTATTGACCGCCCTATTGGACGAGTGATAGATTCTTAGATATGACTATGGAAATAACGTGTAACAATCCCTTCAGGGAGGAATAGAACAATTATGAAAAACGCACTTCTGCTCCTACTACTCGGTGCCGTAGCGCTCGCCATCGCCGGTTGCCCGACTCCGCCGCCACCACCGCCACCGCCATCGACAACTGTTGATACCACGCCAGTCACGCCGCCGCCGACCAAACCACCCGAGCCGCCCGCGCCGAAGCCGACTCTTCAGGAAACCCAGTTCCAAACGGTCTACTTCGATTTCGACAAGTATGACCTCCGCGCCGACGGCAAAGCGGCCCTCGACGCCAACTTCGCGCTGTTGCAGGAATTCCCGAATGCGATCGTGAAGATCGAGGGTCACTGCGACGAGCGCGGCACGGTTGAATACAACCTGTCGCTCGGTGAGAAACGCGCCAAGGCCGTGGAGAACTACCTTGTTGGACGCGGTGTCGCTCCGGCTCGTATGTCAGTTATTTCGTACGGCAAAGAGCGACCGGTCGACCCGGCTCACAACGAAGCGGCCTGGGCGAAGAACCGTCGGGCTGAGTTCAAAGTAGTTTCTCAGTAACCGTTCGGGAAATCAGGCTTATCATGAAACGCGAAATAAAGACGATGACCGCCGTGGTAGCGACGGTGGTCATATTGATCGGGCTGATCGGCGGCTGCGCCACGAAACGTGACGTGGACGCGATCAACAATCGGCTGGCGATGGTCGAGTCACAAACCCGGGAGACGCGTGACATGATGGCCCGGATGGACTCTTCTCTGGCCACCACGACCGAGTCCAACACGCAGCTCAAGAACGACGTCCGCTTGTCCACCGATGCTATCGCCCAGCAACTCTCGCAGTTGTTGGAGAATTACAACGACCTGATCTCGCGGATTGACCGGCTGTCACAACAGCCTACCCGTCCAATGCCGGCCTCATCACCGGGGGCTCAGCCCTCTGCAGGCGGCCAGCCTCCCGCGGGCGCGCAGACGTCGGTTGACTGCATCAACACCTACGATGCCGCGTTCACACAGGTGCGGCGAGGTGAGTACGAGAGCGCCATCACGGGCTTCCGTAAATTCCTGTCCGACTGTGCGTCGCACGCCGATGCTCAGAACGCCTATTACTGGATCGGCGAGTGCTTCTACCTGCAGGAGAAGTACTCTGAAGCCATCACCGAGTACGAGCAGTTGCTAAAGAACTTCCCGAACTCACCCAACCTGGGGCGGGCCATCTACAAACTGGGCCGCTGCAAACAGGAATTGGGCAAGAACCCGGAAGCCAAAGAGCTGTTCCAGAGATTGGTGAAAGAGTACCCCGGCACGCTGGAAGCCGAACAGGCGACCCAGCGCCTTAAGGACTTGAAATAACGTTGGCGTTGACGTCAATCAGTCTCAAAATCGATGCCCCGACCGGCGAGGTAACTCCCGGCCGGGGTTTTTATCAACTGGAAGAAGATTCGTTGTACGTCCAGGTGGGCGCTTTCTGCTCCGGCCGCACTTTCTTCAACTACCTTGAATCGGAGACGGTGCGATTCGACATCGATCTTTCGGGCCGTCTGAGTTTGATCGAGGTTTCGATAGCGCGCCGTCAATGGGCTGTGGATCCCGACCTGACCGCCCCCACCATCGCACAGCCGGCGGATATTCACTGGCTGGATTTCCGCACGGACATAATTGAACCGGAACTGATCACCAACCCGCGCTATGACCGTCTGCTGGTGCGATTTTCACCCGACAGCGCCCGTGCCTGGTACCGACTGGCCGACTCCGTTCTTCTGCGAGCCGACCGGAACAGCCGCCTGAGCGCGATCATGATCACGTCCATCGAAGACGACCTGGCGGGCCAGCAAATTGCCGCTTTCCGGCGCCAGATCAACAAGCGATTGAGTGCCCGGCAGAGCCTGCCCCGGACTTGATCCGGGGTCCACATCTGCCGCAAACACACAATCGGCAGGGTTCCAACCCTGCCGGTTTTCTTCTTCGTGAAGCATCGGAAAGAAACGGGGCGCCAGCCCCGTCATTCCTGCGGAGGCAGGAACCCAGACAAGATGGCAAGTCTTGCGACGCGGTTGACATAGAAGACCGGAGATCGAGAGAACATGTTGAAATCACACATCATTAATGGGCGAGCTTGACTGGGCCCTTGCCGCCGCAAGGGTGACGGCCTTCCGGCCGACTTGCTTCAGTTCCGGTACCCCACCCAACGGGTGGGATTTGAAACGGGGCGCCAGCCCCGTCATTCCTGCGGAGGCAGGAACCCAGACAAGATGGCAAGTCTTGCGACGCGGTTGTCATAGAAGACCGGAGATCGAGAGAGCATGTTGAAATAACCCATCTATGGTGGGCGATCTTGACTGGGCCCTTGCCGCCGCAAGGGTGACGGCCTGGCGGCCGTCTACTCATAATGTCCGGCACGCCGCTACGATCTCTTCTCCGTGGGCGGCAGACCTCCTGGTCTGCCCCTTGAGCGTGCCGCCCACTTTGTCGCGGAAGAAGTCCTACTCGTCACACCCTCTGTATGTGGTTGACAGCACTCCAGCATGATCGCTACCTTTCTCGCCATGGCCAAGCCGGATTCCCAATTGCTGGCGGAATATCATCAGCTCAAGATCGATCTCGAGCATCATAATCGGTTGTATTACGTGGAGGACCGTCCAGAAATTTCCGACGCGACCTATGATCGCCTTTTCGACCGCCTGCTGGAGATTGAAGCACAGCACTCAGAGCTTGTCACACCGGACTCCCCCAGCCAGCGGGTCGGAGCGAAACCATCGAAGAAGTTCGAATCGGTCAAACATCGCGTGCAGATGCTTTCGCTTCAGAAAGTGACAACAGTCGACGAATTCGCCGAGTTTGATCGCCGCGTAAAGAACGGCCTGGAGACATCGGACGAAATCGAGTACACGGTCGAGCCGAAACTCGACGGACTGGCGGTGGAACTTGTCTACGAAAACGGTCTGCTCGCGATAGGATCAACACGGGGCGACGGCCAAACCGGCGAGAACATAACCCCCAATTTGAGGACTCTGAAAAGTATCCCCCTTCGGCTGTCTGAGTCCGCTGCCAAACGACATCCTCTGCTTGAAGTGCGCGGCGAAGTCATCATGAGACGCTCGGCGTTTCAGAAACTGAACGAACAACTTTCCGAGCAGGGTGTCCCCCCGCTTGCCAATCCCCGCAACGGTGCCGCCGGCTCGTTGCGACAACTGGACCCATCGATAACCGCCTCGCGACCGCTCTTGTTCTATGCCTACGGTATTTCAGAAAGCGGTCTATCCGGTATCGAGACTCAGCACGATGCCATGGAGCTTCTACGGGCTGAAGGATTTCGTGTCAACGAGCATATATCGGTTGTGACGAGCCCGGATCAAGTGAAGAAGCGTTTCGAAAATCTGGAACAGCTTCGACCGGGGCTGGATTACGAAATCGACGGCATGGTGGTCAAAGTAAACCGGCTCAGCCTGCAGGAACAATTAGGTCAAATCGCCCGCGCCCCCCGCTGGGCGGTCGCCTGGAAATTCGCCGCGGAACTGGCCGAGACGATCCTCAAAGACGTTGAATTCTACGTGGGCCGCACGGGAGTCATAACACCCGTCGCCAAACTCAAACCGGTACGCGTCGCCGGGGTGACCGTCTCTAACGCATCGCTGCACAACGAAGATCAATTGCGCCTGCTCGATGTCCGCTTGGGCGACACGGTGGTTGTCCGACGCGCCGGAGATGTCATCCCCGAAGTGGTCGAGGTCATCATAGATAAGCGACCCCGAACTACCAAAGCCGTTGACTTTCCACGTGAGTGTCCTTCGTGTAGTCAGCCGATAGTCCGTCCTGAAGGCGAAGCAGCCTGGCGGTGTTTGAATATCGCCTGTCCTGCTCAATCGGAAGCCCGCCTGTTTCATTTCGCCTCGAAACCGGGCTTTGACATTGAAGGCCTGGGCGACAAACTCTCGGCCCAGTTGATTTCAGGGAAACTAGTGGCCGACCCGGCCGACCTCTACTTCCTCACCAAAGAACAGCTCGTACCCCTCGAACGGATGGGCGACAAGAAAGCTCAGAATCTGCTCGACAATATCGATCGGTCGCGGCAAGCGGAACTACCACGGATCATCTACGCGATGGGAATCTCCGGCGTGGGTGAGTCGGCTGCATTAGTGTTGGCTAAACACTTTGGCAGTTTCGAGGCCTTGCAGAAGGCTTCGGAGGATGAGATTCAAGCCATCCCCGGTATCGGGCCGGTAATAGCGCGGCATATCACTGAATTCCTGAAACAAGCACCTAATCGGAAGATGATTGAGAAACTTCGCAATGGCGGAGTGGAGTTTCGAGAATTCGCCATTAAGCAGGTCGGTGGAAAACTGGCGGGACGCTCGTTTGTCATTACCGGGACGTTGTCGAAGCCGCGAGATCATTTCGCGAATTTGATCGAAGAACAGGGGGGCAAAGTGATCAGCTCGGTTTCATCCAAGACCAGCTATTTACTTTGCGGCGCCGAGCCGGGATCGAAGCTTGATAAGGCCCAGAAGTTGGGTGTCGAAGTGATCGATGAAGCTCGGTTTTTGCAGATGATTGAGTCCTGACCAGCCACGGCGACATCAATACTAGCCGGCACACTGCCTGCCCCGATTTGATGGCTGTTGAAAAACCCCCTGAATGTTGTTGCGTCAGGTCTTGCGCCCCGCCACTGCGGGGCGTGTGACCTGACGCGTTGAAGTGAGTTAGGGAATCGCCATCACGCGTTGAAGACTACGAATTGATGCAAAACAGACTCTTTAGACAAACCCTTGATCGGAGGGTCCCGTGTGCCCCGCATAAGGGGCAGACCAGGAGGTCTGCCGCCCACGGAATTGAGATCGCCACGGCCGCCAAGGGCGGCCTCGCGATGACACGGGAGGAATTGGTCGGAGTATTAGCGATGACAGACCCGGTGGGTCAATCAGTACTCCCGTTAGTTATTGTAGAGGCGAGGGGAAACCGGCTTATCGGTTGGCGGTGGACATCACGACGATATTCACGATTTCGAGAAGGCGCTCGCAGGAAAACGGCTTCTTGATGAACATATCGCCGCCCACCTTGAACGAGCGGCCCATATCGTCGGCGCGATCCTTGCCGGTCAAAAAGATGACGGGCACGTGCGCGAAATTCGGCTGCTTCTTGATTTGCTGGCAGACGTCGTAACCGTCCATGCCGGGCATCATGATATCGAGCAGGATGACATCGGGGTGAAATTCCACAACTTTGGCGGCGGCGTTCTTGGGGGAATTCTCCGAGGCGACAACATAACCGGCTTCGGTCAGGAAAGCCTCGACGATCTCGGTGATTTCCGGTTCGTCGTCTATTACCAGGACTCTGGTTCCAGGGATCTTCACTTTATGAGACACAATATTTTCACCAGGATATTATTTCTTCTGCCCTTTAACTATGAAGGTCGGCAAATCTCACCGCAACCTTAACTTTGACTACAAGTGAGGAGCCATTCTATGGAATTTGGGCTGAGACCGCAGCGCGAGGCCGACCACGTCTCTTATTTGATTGACCTTGAACGGCTTGCGCAAGAATACCGCTCCCCCGATAGCCAGCGACCGCCCCCCGTCTTCTTCCTCGGAACGACCCGATAGAAAAATGACCGGTATGTCCTGAAGCATCGGGTCCCTCTTGATATGCACGGTGACTTCGTAGCCATCCATGTCCGGCATGGTAATGTCCATTAGAATCAGATCAGGCCGGCAGGCGGAAGCGATTTCTACGGCAGCACGTCCGCAAGTGGTAGTAATCACGTTGTGTCCAGCCTTGGTCAGGACAGACTCCAACAACTCAAGTATATGAGACTCATCGTCGACTACCAGGATAGTCGCGCCCCGGCTACCACTTACATCGGACATCTTCTTAAGAGCTCCTGTTGCGCTACGATTTCTCGCAGCGAACCAACTTCGGATTCACAACATTATATATCGACAGCATCTTGCTACGCCTTAGTGGCCGGGCTGTTCATCCCGGAGAGTAGGCCCACATTGACGCTCAAGACGGTTAGACAGAATATGGCTGTTGGCGCGGTCGACTGTTTTTGATTGCCCCTTGAGGCAACTGGGGCTATCCTGCTTGCGTGGAACAAGATAAGGAGAATATCAAGGTCGTCGTCCGTAACCGGAAGGCCCGCTTTGACTATCAGATAATCGCGACAGTCGAGGTCGGCATCGCTCTGCACGGTTCGGAAGTAAAATCGCTCCGTGAGGGGAAAGTTCAAATCGCCGACGCTTACGCAGTGGTCGAAGACGGCCAGGTGGTACTCAAGAACCTGCACATCTCCCCTTACAAACAAACGGGGATTCAGGGGTATGACCCCGTCCGGACGCGCCGTCTTCTCCTCCACCGGACCGAGATCCGTAAAATGCAAGCCAAGACCGAGCAGCAGGGCCAGACCTTGATCCCTCTTTCGATATACTTCAGAGGGAAGTTGGCTAAAGTCGAACTTGCCCTGGCGATCGGACGTAAGAAATATGACAAACGTCAGGCGATTGCCAAGGCCGAATCGGATCGTCGGATAAAACAGGCCACACGAAGAAACACCGAGCGTTGAATTGTGAGTAGACTTACCGCGAGATTAATCACCCTGGTGGTGATGTCAGTATTGACCGTGTCGGCCTCGGCTGAGGATATCAAAGTCGCCGTGGCAGGTGGATTTGAGACTATCAAGGGGTTGTCCGAACAGAACGTCAACTACATCTCACTCTCGGGATTGTCTGACGCCATCGGCGGGACAACCAATTGGGAAACGATCGGGCATACGGTCTCCTACGCTGACGCCGGGTTCAAGTTCGAATTTCTGATCGGCTCCCCCTGGGTGCGCCTCAACGACACGACTTACAACATGACCTATGAATCGCTTTATCGCGACGGACAGCTATTTGTTCCGGCGGCTACTTTCCTGCCTCTGCTCGATCGGGTCACGTCTCAACAGATAACCTGGCAGAGCAATCAGTCGACCGTGCGGGTGGACCCTGAAAACTTCAATGTCACTGATATTTCGGTCGAGGCCAAAGCCAACGGCCTATTGATCGAAATCTATCTGAGCGCGCCGCTGGCCTATGAAATTTTTGTCAGCGAAGGCGACTGGGTCAACATCTCGATGCGAAACGCGACCATCAATCGCAATCGGGTTCTATCTCGTCGCGACGCACGCTACATGTACGACCTGAAAGTGCACCAGATCGAGAACAACACCGGGCAGATTTCCATGCGGCTTCGGCGGAAAGTGACAGACTGGAGCCATCAGATCGAGCACAACCCGACTCGCATTGAGATCATCATCAAGGACCCGAATTTCCAGATGGACACGTCGTCGACCGTGCCGCTGCTGGGGCCGGGGAACAAGATCGACGTGGTGGTGGTCGATGCCGGTCATGGCGGCGACGACTACGGGGCTATCGGACAAAACGGCACGCGTGAGAAAGATGTCACGCTGAGCATGGCCAAGAAACTGGCCGCCCTGATCCGCAAGGAGAAGCTGTTCAAAGTGGTCATGACCCGCGACCGGGACAAGACAGTCTCGTTGGAAGAGCGGGCGAAAATCGCCAACGATGCCGGCGCCGATCTGTTCGTCTCGATTCACGCCAACGCTTCGCCGCGCAAACAGGTGCGCGGGTGGAACGTTTTCTTCCTCGCGCCCGCGCTCAATGACTCGGCGCGCGCGGCGGCTCAGCTCGAGAACGGTTTCTTTCTGCGAGAATCGTACAATGAGAAGGACGCCGACAGCACGTCACAGGATCCCGTGACTTCGATCCTGAATGAGATGCTGATGACCGAATTCCAGGCCGAATCACTCGACTTTGCGCAGATGGTCGAGCGGGAGTTCCGTCGCCGCCTCGAAACGCCCTCGCGCGGGATCGACCAGGCGGGGTTCTTCGTGCTGAACAAAGTATTTACGCCATCGATTCTGGTCGAGTCTGCGTTTATCTCGAACCCACAGGAAGAGAAGCTGCTCAAGGATAAGGATTATCAGGATAAGATCGTCGAAGGTATATACGAATCGATAAAGCGATTCAAAGCTAAGTACGAGAGCAACTAGGCCCTTGCTCGTCACCCCCGTGAAGACGGGGGCCCAAGGATGGATGGTTGGTGCCCCACCGCTTGCGGTGGGTTGAGATTGAGCGAGAAGAACCGTGCCCACAGATGTCCACATCTGCCGACGAATTTCAAAGTTGCGTCAGGTCTTGCCGCCGGACCACCGTAGGTGGGGCGGCGGTGTGACCTGACGCCGTCCGAAGAACTAGTAGGTCGGGTTCCGACCCCGGACTTTGATCCGGGGGAGAAACCCGACATCGTAGGATACGTGCCCGGCAGATGCCCACATCTGCCGACGAATTTGCACCGAGCGTCGGGACCACAAGGGTCCAGACCTACAAGAATGAGAAAATGACATGGATAGACCCATAGGCATATTCGATTCCAGCGTCGGCGGGTTGACCGTCGCCCGTGAAGTATTCAAAATCTTGCCGAGTGAAGACGTCGTCTATTTCGGCGACGTCGGCCGCGCCCCTTACGGCCCCCGCTCCAAGGAGATCATCGTCCAGTTCACCGCCCAAAATGTGGCCTTCCTGATGGAAAGCCGGGTGAAATTCATTGTCTTCGCCTGCAATACGTCGTCGGCTGTAGCGCTTGATGAAATCGCCGGCAACTACAATGTCCCCATGATCGGTGTGATCCATCCCGGCGCCGAAGCGGCGGTCGCGAAGACGAAGAGCGGTCGGATCGGGGTAATCGGCACTCAGGCGACGATCGGGTCGAACGCCTACGCCCGGGTCGTTCACGAAATCGACCCCAAGCTGAAGATCTTCTCGCTCGCCTGTCCCCTGTTCGTGCCGCTCGCCGAGGAAGGGTATATTGACAAAGAGGCGACCTACCTGATCGCACGGGATTATCTGCAGACGATGATCGATGTCAAGGTCGATACGCTCATCATGGGGTGCACACACTACCCACTCTTGGAGCATGTCATTGCCGACGTCATGGGCGATAAAGTGACCCTGGTCGATAGTGGCCGTGAGACGGCGCGAGCGGCGTACAACGCACTGGCGAAAGCGAACCTGTTGAACACGCGAGCGTCGCAGACGCCGGCGCTGGAAGGCGATCACAGGTTTTTCGTGTCCGACGTGCCGGACAAGTTCGCGCAGGTGGCAACGCGTTTCCTGGGCCACACGGTCGACCGCATCACGCGGATAGATATAACGAGGTATTGATGTATACTAAGTCACCCTGAGCCTGTCGAAGGGTGACTACGAGCGAAATTTAAGCCAGGCTTCGACAAGCTCAGCCTGACTTGTGTAGGCCGTCCGGCAGATGTCCTCATGCCGCGAATCGCGAATACGGTCGTTGCGTCAGGTTTGCCAACGGCCCGCCGCGGCAGGGCGATGGTGTGACCTGACCTGCGAGAAGACAGATATCAACCCATGCAACTCGTCCTCGCGACCAACAATAAAGACAAGATCAGAGAGATCAAACATCTCCTCGACGATCTCCCGGTCACGATCCTCACCTCCGCCGATTTCCTCGAATTCCCCGATCCGGAAGAAACCGGTGGCACCCTCGAAGAGAACGCCATCCTCAAAGCACGCGCCATCGCCGAGTTCTGCGACCTTCCCGCGCTCGCCGACGATTCCGGGCTCGAAGTCGACGCCCTCGGCGGCGCGCCCGGGCTGTATTCGTCGCGCTACGCCGGACCGGATGTCACCTACCGCGACAATTACGAGAAGCTGATTCGCGAACTGAAAGGCGTCCCGAAAGAGAAACGGACCGCCCGCTTTCGCTGCGTGATTGCGATTGCATGGGATAATGACAATGTCGAAACGGTCGAAGGAGTCGCTGAGGGAATGATCACCGAGGATGTAATCGGCGAGAAAGGGTTCGGGTACGATCCGGTATTCTTCTATCCACCGAAGGGGAAGCGCTTCTCAGAGATGACGCTTGAGGAGAAGAATCTTGTGTCGCACCGGGGCCGCGCTTTTCAAGAAGCGCGGACGTTGATCATCGAGCATTTGAACCGGAAGATCGAATTGAAGTAGAGGATTGCCGAAACCACTGGGGTTTCGACCTACCTCTCCTCACCTCACAACAACCAGTTGCTTCGTATAAGATGATTCCGCCGTTTTGACCCGGTAGAAATACACACCACCGGGAAGATTGTCCATAAATACAATAGTTGTGTCGGGCGCGCTTAGGCTATCGGCGGTGATCTTGACAAGTCTTGTGATATCGACAGACTCGCTCGAATCAACTATCCCCTGAAAGACAATCCCTACTTCCTTGCCAGCCAAGTCAAACAACGTGACCGTGATTTCCTTTCCGGAAAGACCCGCCAGACTGATCCGATATGTCGGAGGCGAAAAAGGGTTCTGCCCTTCCCAGGCAGTTTGCCGTGGTCGCTGGCACGCCGCGCATGCAAGCGCTATGATGGACACTGCGATTAGCCGTTTCATATAGATCACGTCACGAAGCATGTCGAAACCGTCCGAAGCGGCCTGGTTTCGACCTACAATCCTACAACTTCGCCGCTACGGCTTCGGCCACCTCGAGGGTCGTATTCTTGCCGCCCATATCGTAGGTGCGGACTCTTCCCTCTCGGACAACCGCCGCAATTGCATCTTCGAGCGAGTGCGCTTTCGAACTTTCGTTCAACCAGTCAAGCATCAGCTTCACTGAAAGCAGCATCGCCATCGGATTGACCTTGTACTGACCGGCGTACTTCGGCGCCGAACCATGGGTCGGCTCGAACACCGCCAGCTTGTCGCCGATGTTCCCCGACGCCGCAAAACCGAGCCCACCCACCAACTGCGCACACAGGTCAGAAATGATATCGCCGAACATGTTCGACGTCACAATCACGCCGTAGTCGAGCGGATTCTTCAACAGCCACATGCACATGGCGTCGATATTGGCCTCAAAGAGCGGAATGCCAGGATATTTCTTCGCCACTTCGCGGGCGGTGCGAACCATTAGGCCGGAGGTCTCACGAATGACGTTCGGCTTTTCGACTATCGCCACACTCTGGTAGCCGTGTTTCTTGGCGTGCTCGAAAGCATCAGTTATGATGTTCCGGCAGGCCTGACGCGTGTTCAGGCGGAGCGAAATCGCCATGTCCTTGCCGTCGACTGCGTCGAACCGAGCCATCTTCTTATTGTATTGCTTGAGCACCTGACGCACTTCATCCGGCACCGGATGGAACTCAATCCCGACATAAAGACCTTCGGTGTTTTCGCGGAACACCACCAGATCGATATTTTCTTTGTAGTTCAACGGATTGCCGGGATATCCCTTGCACGGGCGAAGATTGGTGCGAAGATTGAACTCCTGGCGCATCCGCACGATTGGCGAATTGTACACCAGCCCCTTGCCGCGAAATTGCGGGGCGAGTTCGTTTTCGGATTCTTCTTTTGGGAGCGAGGTAATCGCACCGAACAGCGCACAGTCGCACTCCTTCAGGAGTTTGATGGTCCGATCGGGAAGCGGATTGGCTTCACTCTTCCAGAACTCCCAACCGATATCGCCGTGTGGATATTCCGCATCGAGTTTGATCCTGTTGAGGACAATCTTGGCCGCTTCCATGACGTCGTTGCCGACTCCATCACCGGGCAGCCAGGCAATCTTGTACTTCGCCATGACAGTGATTCTCCTATCTCAAAGCGTAAAGGTCAGGTTGAATAGATGGGACGTTCCGAGATCACTTGAATACGGCACGAAAGCGTAGTCCACCGTCACGTTGCGATGCGTGAACGAGGCCCCGGCGGTCAGGTTCTTCGTGTCGTAACCGAACATATACCCGGCGCGAACCGCAAAGGCTTCGTGCAGGTCGGCTTCGGCTCCCACATGGAGATGAAATTCATCATCGACAATCACTGCGTCCACCGCGCCGAGATACCTCTGATACCGATACGAACCGCCGAAGCGATAAGTAGTCGGGAGCGATATGTCTTCGGAGCCCGGCTTCCCTGATGTAGCCAGCGAAAGCGTCGAACCCAGATTAGTCACCGACGCCCCCAGGGTCATCTGAGGGGTGGCCCTATAGAGTGTTCCGAAATCGATGTTGAAGGCGGAGCCACGGTAGATATCGATCTTTTCGATGTACCATCCGACCGCGAGTCCGAAGGCCAGTTTCTGAGTGGCTTCGTAGCTCAGTCCACCCTTGAAGGAAACATCGTACGCGGAGAAGAATGCGTCGGGCTCCGCGGACGGAATCAGGCGGCTCTCGAGATTGTCGACCGCGCCGTAGCGGATGCCCCCGTGGATGGCCGTGCGTTCGCCGAGATTGCCGACAAAGTAGCCGGTCTCTATGCGAATGTTCTCCCAATAGGAGTTGTGGCCGAATGAAAAGCCGAATTTCTCGGCGCCGGCTGCGGCGGCAGGATTGTAGAAGACCGCGTTCGGCGCACCCGACAATGATACCGACGCCCCGGCCATACCGGCCTCACGAGCTCCCGTCTCGACTTTCATTAGAGCCAGGCCGTCCTGGCCATAGGCCAGACCGGTAAGCACGAACATCAACAGCACAACCGCCAACACACGATTCGTCATCAAATGTCACCTCTTAGAACATAAGGTCGAAGGAGAATATGTGTTCAGATCCTTCGTCGACCTTGTCAGTAGAGAACGCATAGTCTATCGCCAGAGCGTTCTGCCCCAGCTTGAACAGGTATCCGGTACCGGCGGTCAGACGTTTATCCGAATAGCCGCCCCGGAGCATGAACTGCTCGGTCACGAAATACTCGGCGCCCCCGTGGAAGCGTAGGCTCTGGTTCTTCGTCTTGACCAAATCGGAGGCGAGTACCAGGGTCCGGTCCAGGAAGCGACCGGACGCGCCTATGCCCATCTCAATAGGCGCCTTGTCTTCCTGCGTAGTGCCGGCTGCCAAGGAGGTATATTTCATGTTGTACTTATCGCTGACGTACTTGAAACTCTTGCTGAAGTTCTTCGCTACCACGCCTACCTGCAGATCGCGAACAGCCAGGGCGTCGCGGTTCTCGCGATCGAAAAGCTGCTCGATATAGAGCATGGCGCCAAAATCAAAACCAACCGAGTTGGCGTCCAGTTCCGGCATATCGATCAGAATGTAGTTGAGGTTCACTCCCGCCGACAAGTACGGCGTGAGCATCTTGGCAAAGACAATCGCGATATTATGGGCGTTCATAGAAATGTCGTGCCCGGTCAGATAGCCGTCGCCGTCGCGTGCCGGCACCGAACCGCTTCCCGCGTAGAGCCAGTGTACTCCGAGCGTGGATTCCCCCCGCACCGGCGTAACGGCGGTCACATAGCCGAGTTTCCGGTCGAGCGTCATAGCCCGGTAGGACGATGAAAACATGGACTTTTCAAGCCTGGCGAGTCCGGCCGGATTGAACAAAGGCGCGGCCCCGTCATCGGAAATCCCCAGGTAGGCACCGCCCATCGCAGTAGGCCGTGCGCCTATCGGCACCTGGAGCCACGGCGCGGCATAGCCACCGTCACCGTCTCCCGCACAAGCACCACCGGCCACAAGCAAACAGAGTCCCAGATAATAAATCAATCTGATCATACCAAACTCCTTTACGGTATCACGGCCAGTTTGCCCCAGCGAGATTCGCCCGAGCCGTCTTCGATCTTGAAATAGTACACTCCAACCGCCACCAGATCCCCCTTGTCGTTGTAGCCGTTCCAGGCCGAGCCCGGACGGTCGGCGGGAGGATAGATACCGGCTTCGAGATAGACATTATCGATAGGTGTCGCCACCAGATTCATAGCGAAATCATAAACGCTGACGGTAACGTTAGCCGACTTCTTGACCACAAAGTGAAAATCGACTGTCTGTCCCAGACCTGGCCGGAACGGTACCGGGAAGGCGTATATCTCATCGGATGGCGTGGTCGAGTCAACCCGTTTGTAAAGCTGCTCTGCGACCAGTTCATTCCGACTGAGCCTTACCGTACCGCCATCGGTCCCGACCCATACGTTAGAATCGACCAGACTCAAACCATACGCGGCCGTCCCCGGCTCGACAAGTACTTGGCCGGTCGGATCGGTAAGCGACACCGTGCCCCAATCAGTATTCAGACTATCCAGAACACCATTGTTGAGAAGAAGTCCGACGTTGGTCGCAGCCAAAGCCGTATCGCCGAGAAATTCGAAGTTCCAGGCGAAGTCGTCGGAGAACACCGTCTGCCAGTTCAGAATCCCAGCCGTATCATACTCACCGTAGGAAATTCCGATATCACCGAAGTCTGCCGGCCGGCACCCCGCCCAGATACGAGCCGGCTGGCCGCTTCGATATTGGACTCCCAGGGACGGAACGAAATCGCCGGCCAGACCGCCGAGCGATGTCAGATACGAATGGTTTACCACAAAATCGGCCGAGAGTGTATCGCGATTGGCGCGGTAGATTACAAAGTTGGCACCACGATTATTGGAAATTGCAATTCCGTTCGAGCAGCCGAAGATGACTGTATCCCCACGAACTTCCATCGTCGTGACGGTATCATTGTCGAGGTTGTCAACCACCAGCGTATCATGGAAGAGCTGGCGCGCATAGAAGAAATTGGTCGGTTCCGCGATGCGCGGTGTGAACATGATGCTGTTTTCGCCCGTGAAGAAGGTCGTATCGCCGAAGAAATTCACATCGTAAACATCAGCCCCGATTCGAAAATGACGCCACGAGAAACCGAGGGTGTCAAGTGCATAGGTCGTGTCGATATGCAGCGGAATCACGGTCGGAGTATCGATCTTGGCGATAATCGTATCTAGCTCCGGGCCGAACCGACCGACCATGGACCTGCCGCTGGCGGAAAGCGGCTGATGAACCGTCCAGAGAATTTCGTCATGTACCGGAGTGAGGGTATCATGTAGGTGACTATCCCACACCTGGCGCCTGATTCGTACTATCCGGGCCCCGGAGCTGTCGCTGTCTACGAAAGGCACGTGAGAATTTCCCACGATATCACCGGTCGGATCGAGAGTCAATTGCACGAGCCCTGAGTCGGTGCCCACGAAGAGAGTGTCACCGGCAGCACTTACTGAATTCGCAGTAAGAAGAGCGTCGCTGGTGTACAACAGATCGAGCGGCAACTTAGACCAGCTCGACCCGGAATCCGGGGACACGTACAATCCCGCCGACTGAACCGCTGCATAAACGCGGCCACCCAATTTGGCGAAGTCTGAGATGACATCGTTTCCAATGAACGCCGTAGGTTGGCCGGCTACAAGTTCGAACGTCTGGCCTCCGTCGGCTGAGACCACCATCCCGGTAGAACTGTCCGTGTTCGGCTTCACTGTCCCGGCGAGAAGCTTGTCACCGATACTGAAAACCGATACAACATCCGTACCCGCAATCGGGAGTCCATCTACGGCGAAGCGCGACTGAATCGCTCCGCCCAAAGTCGAGGCCAGACTCAAGCCGGATCGGCCGCCGATGAAGACGCGAGAGCCCTCCCCGGCGGGGCACGTGTCACAAGAGGCTATATCTAACCGGTTGATCCAGCGAGAATACAGTTTCTCACGCGGAGGAGCGAAGACATATTGGAATATGCCCGCCGCCGTGCCGGTCCACAAGAAAAGCGAATCGCCGTGCGAAGTATCGGCCACACAAGAAAAATAGAGATTGCGCAGCGACGGGGCCTGGGTCGTGGTGTTGTACTGAATCGAATCACTGCGCGATGCGTAGATCCGCCGCCAGTGAATACCGCCATCCTGAGAGGCCAGCAACCCTCCGGCGAAAGATGCGGCAAACATCCAATCGGTAGTATCATTCGTCAAGTTGTTCAGGAAGCCGACATCGTGATGACCTGTGAGGTCATAGGTAATGCGATCTCCCCCGATGACGTATGGGATGTTCAAGCCACTCGGACTGAAATCCAGCGTGGTCCATGTATCGCCGTTGTCGTCCGAGTAGCTGAGCCCGTCGGACAAAGTGGTCAGGAGTCCGCTTATAAGCTTGCTGTGATTGCTGGCTACCCAGATCCGTCCTGGGCCGGATGACATCGGGAGGGAAAAGATAGCCGAAAGGTTGTCGGCCGGAAGGCCGCTGGCTGAGTTGTTCACATACCAACTCACCCCCTGGTCAAATGAATAGCTTACCCCGTGACCTGTCGCCAGCCAGACCCCGGCCGGATTAGCTCCGTGGTCGGTAATAGCCACCGCCACGCTGGAGCCGAGCCCGGTCAATCGTCCAGCCTCAACCTGGTAGGTTTCGGCCAGTTGCGCCGACACCTGGCCGGCGGACAAAACGAGAACTGCACTAAGAATGGTTAAGAATCTCACCCTGCACCTCTGCGAGTATCGACCGCCAATTTCACGGTCCACCGAGAAACCGGTCCGGTCGGATTTGCATAACGGTCGAAGGCGGATTCCCTTCTGGGCCCACGGCCGCATGCCGCACATCAAGCCTCAAACATAACCAAATGACCTCCCCGTGGCAACCTCTACTTCCCATCTCTTCTTATATCGTTTTGACCCGCTTCAGGTTCGCATAGGATTGTATCGCAATCGTGGAACCTCTCCCCCCCGTGGCGTTTATAAATTGACACCGTCGCCATTCCGGCGTATATACCCTCGGCGACAGCCATTTTTCACGGGAAGAAACCGAAATGCTCAGACGCAATCTCTTAATCCTTCTTTTGGCCGGAGCCGCCGGCATCGTTTTCATATCGTTGGGCTGCGACGACCTCGTAACGCAGACCATCAAGACCGACGTCCGGCTCGACCCGACCGCGGAATACAGCGTTACGCCGGACTCCGGTTGTGTCCCCCTTACCGCCACCTTCACGGACGCCTCGAGCGGCCCGATCAAGACCTGGATTTGGTACTTCGGTGACAGCACCAAGGCGGATACGATTATCAGGGTATCCCCGGACGACAATGGCGGCGTCACTCACACCTTCTCGAAGAAAGGTGCGTTCACTGTCAAGCTCGTAGTAATCGATTCGGTCAACGGCGGCGTCGATGACGAAACCAAAAAACGGGCGGTGATTGTCGGAAATGGTGTCGACAGCGTATCCCTGTCATCCGCCAAGGTTTGCCCTGGAGAAGAGGTCAAATTCACAGCCCACAATCCGTACATTGTACGCACGTGGCGTTGGGACTTCGGTGACGGGACCATCCTGACCGACGACTCTGTCGTCCAAACGCACTCTTACGCAGAACCCGGCTATTACAAATTCAAACTGACCGTGACCGGAGAATGCGGTATCGACTCTGTCTCCGATTCCGTTCAAGTCCTGCACTGTGCAACTCCTAGTTTCACAGCCGTCCCCGATATCGGCTGCGTTCCCCTGGTAGTAGCGTTCACCGATTCTTCCAAAGCTCCGGTAGATAACGCCGGTGCCCCGATCGGTAACATTGTCAAATGGAAATGGGATTTCGGAAATGGCATTACCTACGAGTTTAACGGCCCCCCGGGCGTCCAGAATATTAGCTACGCCACGGCGGGGACCTACCCGGTCACGTTGACGGTAACAACCGATGCCGGAGGAGTGACCTCTTACCAGGATACCATTGTGGCCTATCCAAGTTCGTCCGCTGATTTCACCGCCCAGCCGGACTCTGGGTGTCAGGTTGGTGGGCGGCAATTCCTGGTGGCGTTTAACCGGGTTCCCACCGGAGATACCACTTGGCTATGGGAATTTGGCGATGGCGATACTTCGCACGCTCAGAACCCCTACCACGCGTACACTAATCCTGGCACTTACACAGTCAAGCTCACTGTACGTGGGGCGTGTGGAGCGGACACGGCGATCTCTATGGAACGAAAGTCCCTTGTTTCTTACTCTGATCAGCTGACTCCGATCAATTTGTGGCTATCGGACACACTTGTAGATACGAATTTCTCTTTCACTGCGGCCGATTCATCCGCCTCGATGGCCGTCGTTCGCAGGGTATTCAAGTTCGGCACAGCGAACCCTGACACGACCGATAACGGTACCAGATCGCATAGTTTTAGCACTGCCGGAACGTATTGGGTCAAACTCACCCGCTTTAATTATTGCGGCGAACTCGTCGACAGCGCCAGCGTCAGAGTTGTGGCTCAATCCGCTCCATAATAGCCCGTCGAATAACATGACAACAAATACGGCCCGCCGGTCTGAGACCGACGGGCCGTTTCTTATTCGCATGGGACAAAGGCTACTTAAGTTCGGCCTGGAATTTCTTAGTTAGAGCCGGGACGATCTCGAACAGATCCCCCACAATCCCGTAATTAGCCACGTTGAAAATGGGCGCATCCTTGTCCTTGTTGATGGCGACGATCTGGAATGACGAACGCATCCCGACCAAATGCTGAATCGCACCTGAGATTCCGACCGCGATATACAGCTTGGGGTTGACGGTCCGTCCGGTCTGCCCTACCTGGGTCGAATACTCGGTCCAGCCGGCATCAACTACGGCGCGCGAGGAACCAAAGGCCGCCCCGAGGGAATCAGCCAGTTCTTTGATCAAGGCGACATTTTCGGCGCCTCGAATACCACGCCCCGCGGAAACGATCCGGTCGGCCTCAGCCAGGTTCCTGGTGCCACCGGACTCCGATTTGACATCCTTCACGATCGTTCGCGAGGTGAGACTTCCCGCCGCGACCGTTTCAGTCACCACTTCCCCGGCTCCGGTGTTGGACTCTGCGAAAATCTTGGGGCGCACGGTTATAAAGAGCGGCCCGGCTCCATTCTTGCCCGCCATCTTCGCGATCACGGAACCCCCGAAACAGGGTCGGGTAGCCACTACCCGGTCGCCGTCCAGCTCTAAACCGGTAGCGTCGGAAATCATGGCCCCTCCAGCCAGACCGGCCAGACGAGCAAACAAGGCTTTGCCGTAGGAATTGGCCGGACCAAGGACGACATCCGGTTTGGTTCGTCCCATAATTTCCAAAAGAACCTTCGCAAAGACTTCTTCATTGAAGTGCTGCAGGGCTGTATTGGAGACCGCCAGCACTTTCCCGCCGCCACGAGCCGCCAGCTGGGAAGCCAGGGGCTGGGCATCGGCGGCCAAAACAACAGTCGTGACCCCACCACCCAGTTGCCGAGCGGCCGTCAGCAATTCAAAAGATACCGGCATCAGCTGGGAACTCTTCTGGAGGGCGACAACAAGTATATTCATCAACTCACCTCTTGAGTGACAACAGTTTAGCGGCAAATATAGGGGATGATGTACCGCCAGAGCAACCAGAAAAACGTGGTCCCAGAGTGACGGTTCAGAATCGAGCCCATCATGCCGACAATCATAGACAGAGCAGCGCTTTACGGCCACCCTCTCGGGCCTGTTCAGTCCACTTTCGTAAGGCCTTCGAAAACGGTAGCCGTGCACATAGAACCGAAAGGGCTCGGGTATGGCCGAAATAGTAGTCAAATTCGATGACAAGGTGATCGAACGCGTTGTCACTGAAAAGAAGCGCATCAGTATCGGGCGCACCAACGACAACGACATCGTGCTCGAAAACCGGGGCGTGTCGCGCAAGCATGCCACGATTGAGTTCAACAACAACGCCGCGGTCATCATGGACAATGAGTCACTGAACGGCACGTTCGTCAACAGCCGCAAGGTTAACGAAGAAGTCCTGCGCGACGAAGACATCATCACCATCGGCAAGTATACTCTCGTATACCATACCGAAGCCCGGGCTGCCGACGACAAGCTGAGCTCGATGGACGGCACCATGGTGCTGAACACGAAAAAGCAAAAAGATCTGGTCGAGCGGGATAAGATGGAACGCCAGATCGTGGCCAAGTTCGGCGGGTCGGTTCTGATGGGCGAAGAGAATTCGGATTTCGCCGAATACAAACTGGACCGCGAAGTTACCACGATCGGCAAAGCCAAATTTGTTCACGTCCGCGCCAAAGGCATGTTCCTGGCGGGAATCCAGGCCAAGATCGTGAAAGAGAATGACGGTTTCTATCTGGCTAATATAGGGAAGTCGGGCAAGACGAAAATCAACGGGGAGTCGGTGGATCGGGCGGTGTTGAAAAACGGCGACCTGATTCAGATCGGTAAGTCAGTCTTCAAATTCGTCGAAGGTAACGCCTGATGAGAACAGCCCTGATATCGGATATCCACGGAAATCTCGAAGCCCTGCAAGCGGTGCTCGATGATATTTCGACACGACAGGTTGACCAGGTGTGTTCCCTGGGCGACGTCATCGGCTACGGCTGCGATCCGTTGGCCTGTCTGAACCTGGTGACAGAACGGTGCCGGATCAAACTGATGGGTAACCATGAATACGCCGCCATCGGCGTGCTATCGTCGGATTCCATGAATCTGAATGCTCGACAGTCGATCTTCTGGACCCAGTCGCAATTGTCGGATCGGGAATTATCGCTGATTTCCGGATTCAAAATGACTGCCGAAATTGACAACGCCTTGCTCGTGCATTCGTCGCCATTTGAGCCCGATGAGTGGCATTACGTGTTGTCGGCCCGCGACGCGGAAGAAGCTTTCCGGCAATCAAAGCACCGGTTGATTTTCTACGGCCATACCCATCTGCCGGTAATCTATTGCCAGCCGCCGGTGGGCAAGATTCGGACGATCGGCGCACACGATTTCGATCCGGATGAGGAGTCGCGCTATCTCATCAACGTCGGATCGGTGGGACAACCGCGCGACAATGATCCGCGCGCCTGCTACGTTGTCTACGATGCCGGCGAAGTGTCCATCAGCTTTCATCGAGTGGAATATGACATTCAGGCTACTCAGGCCAAAATGAGCCAGGCCGATATGCCGAAGACGTTGATAGATCGGCTTCAAGTGGGAAGATAGAGTGATGCTGCTATGAACAAGTACTCACCATACATATTATATCTGGTGATCGCCCTGTTGATGGTCGTGCTGGCGGTCAATGACTTTGGCCCCATCAGCAGCCTTCAGCGCTCATCGGATGACTTTCTGTGCCGGATGACGGCGCCCAAGAGCCCGCGTCCGAATGTGGTACTGGTCGACATCGACGCCGACTCTCAAAAGGAGTTCGGGAAATGGCCCTGGGGCCAGGACCTGATTGCCGATCTTAGTGCGGCCGTGGCCGCCGGCGAACCCAAAGCGATTTTGCTCGACATCGAATTGAATGAGGATGCTACGCAGGAAGCGGCCGGACGCACCGACGTCCTGGCCGGCCAGCTGAGCTGGATCAAACAGGCGGTACTTCGATACGACATCGCCGAGACCACTTTCCGAAGCAGCAAGACGAGCACCCCGGAATTTCTCTTCAACAATTCGGTCGCGGTCGACAACCCTCTAGGCGTGATGGACGAACGCTCGAGCCTGCTCGTTCGCAAGGTGTTTCTGCCCGCTCAGAAATTGCTCCAACACCATCCGCTGCTGGGCTTCGACTACAACCGCCCGGATCCGGATCGTTTCGTCAGACACCAGCCCCTGGTGATGAACTACGAAGGTTACTATTACCCGTCGAGCTGCCTCCTTACGGCGGCCGCTTACCTGGGGGTGTCACCGGCCAACATCAAGGTCACGGAAAACAAAAAAGTACAACTGGGCGCAAACAAATATAT
This sequence comes from uncultured candidate division Zixibacteria bacterium, assembly GCA_963735035.1. Classification (GTDB taxonomy): domain Bacteria; phylum Zixibacteria; class MSB-5A5; order GN15; family FEB-12; genus JAGGTI01. Next base: position 1,172,969 of record CAVTJJ010000004.1, on the reverse strand, counting down.
CCCGATCAACGACCGCGGCGAGTTCCAGATAAGATTTTCCGAGGGAGTTCCCTTCGCCAAATACAGCGCCAAACAGGTATTGTCGGACAACTTCAAGCGTGACGTCCTAAAGAACAAGGCGGTGATCGTCGGTCTGCTCAACAGCGCGGAAACCGAGTACTTTGCGACACCGGTCCAGAATCGGGCCTCGGAAATGCTCGTGAAGGCTGCTGTCATAGAGAATATCATTAACAACAATATCATTGCGCCACGGGCCGACCTCGCCAAAATCTTTCTCATGATTCTGGTTGGTCTGGGTGTGGTGTCGGCGTTAATACTGCCCCGGATAAGCATGATGTACCGGTTTGTGTTTCTTGCCGTCGCTCTTATACTTCTGGCAAATATCAACTTCTGGTTATTCTCGTCTTACGGCATGATGCTGCCGACCGCCTTCGTGGCCGTCGAACTGCTCCTGTTTATGGGAGTCTCGCCCTTGCTGGATACCGCCCTGCTTTCGGGGGGTCGGGCCGACCACAAGACGGCTCGTCCCAAGGTCAAGACCGCCAAGGCTGACAAGAAGCTCGACGAGGCGACGCCCGCGCGTGAAATCAAAGCCACACCTCACGATGCCGAAAATGTGGCGACTTCGGCGATGTCTTCGTCGGATTCCGGCCGCAATGTAAGCTACGACCACCAAACCATCAGCCTGGATGACGCCGAAAAGAAGCAGTCATACGAACGCTCCGCCGTCTACGAGCATGAGCAACATGAAAGCGGCGGGTTTGAACCGGTGGCGAAACTTTCTGACAGCGATGCCGCCGCCCTGCTGGGCGACCGGTTCTCCGAAAGCGATTCAAAGCTGGACGTATCGCCTTCGTTCGGCGCAAGCCCCAGCGCCACGCTGGCCCCGAGCGACCTCAAGAGTCTGGGGCGCTATCAGATTCAGGGCATTCTCGGCAAAGGGGCCATGGGTACCGTGTATCGGGGCATCGATCCGGCCATCAATCGCCCCGTGGCGCTCAAGACCATCCGCCTCGATTTCGTCAGCGATCCTGAGGAATTGGCGGAGCTGAAGGAGCGCCTGCACCGCGAAGCTCAGGCTGCCGGCAAGCTTTCACATCCGAACATCGTGACGATTTATGACGTCGGTTCCGAAGGAAGCCTGCAGTACATCGCAATGGAATACCTTCAAGGGCAGACGCTCGAGGAGTTGATCAAGAGAAAGACGCGCTTCAATTACAAAATAATCGCCCAGATGATTTCACAGATTTGTTCCGCCCTGCAGTACGCTCACGATCAGGGTATCGTCCACCGCGACGTCAAACCGGCCAACATCATGGTGCTGTCTGACTATCGGGTCAAGGTGATGGATTTCGGCATCGCCCGTGTCGACTCCAACTCGATGACCAAGACCGGTATTGCCATGGGCACGCCCAACTACATCTCGCCGGAACAACTCCGCGGCAAGGAAATCGATCGCCGCGCCGACATCTTCTCGCTCGGCGTCATGATGTACGAAATGCTGCTCGGACGGCGACCGTTCAAAGGTGAGAATCTCACGTCGCTTATGTACGCCATTCTTAATAACGATCCGGAGAAACCGTCGAGCATCCGTCCGCAGGTACCGCTCCTGTTCGATCATATTATCGCGAAAGCACTGAAGAAGGACCCGGCTGAGCGCTATCAAAAGGCTTCCGATGTCATCGTCGATTTGCACGATTTCATGGAATCCTTTGCCGCTCACTAGGGGGCTGTTCCGGGGAGAACACAAAAGCCGCCGCGCCTTCAGGCACGGCGGCTTTTTCAATCTACAGACCGCTCAGGACTTCTTGGCGCCGGGCCTGGCGTCGTCACTGTCGAGAATATCCTCGGCCAGCGACATGGCTACACCCGAAAGCATGACCTCGACACCCAAGGTCGTGAAGTCCGATGAAATCAGAGAGCGGTTGATACTGGCGTAGAGGGAACAAGAAGCTCCCTTTTCTACCACCAGTCCCGAAAGCTGCTCGGACGCTTCCGCCACGAAAGTAACCTCGCCGAGATCTTCCGACACTACGTATCCCGTGCAGTTGTGAAGCTGAAGATGGGAATTACCGGTGTAGACTACCACCAGCATTCCGCGCTTCTTGCCGAGATCAACTTCAGGATAAACCTCGAGGATAAGAATACGCTTCTCTTCCTTATTTGTGATCTTCAAGCGAAAATGATCCTTCTCATCGGTACTCTTCTCGGCTCCGAGAAGGGTGCTGATGCGGTCGAGATCATTGCGGCTGAACGTTGCGCCCATGCTTTCAGTCACCTGAGTCTATTTCTTATCTTCCGTTCCGGGGCGTTGCTCGGGAGGCGGTGGAATAGTCGGTCGGCTGTTGTCGGGGCTCTGGCCCTTGACTTCGTCGCCGGTATCCTTCATCGCGCGTTTGAACTCTCTGATTCCCTTCCCCAGCCCCTGAGCCAATTCGGGAAGCCGCTTGGCCCCAAACAGCAGGAGGATAGCCAGGAAAATCAGCAACAGTTCCGGGAATCCAATTCCAAAAGGCATCTTTCAAACCTCCGTAGACGCGTGGCGTCTACAAATACCACCATCTAAAGTACACAATCACTAATAGTACGACCAGGATAGACATAAAGTTCACCTTGAACTGAAAACCGAAAGTCAGCGAAATCGTGTAGAAATCAACCTGACTGGGCCCAACCCCCACCTGGATAGACTTGGCAAAGACCGTCTTGGCGGCTCCATCGGGCAGGAAAGTGCCGATTATATCGCCTAACAACCCGCCCAACAGGGCGCCCAGAAGCAGCGCCGTAATAAGAAATGCAGCTTCACGTCTCTTCATCGCGCCCCCGCAGTTTTGGCTGAGCGACAGGAACTCCGCAACGATTCAAATAACTTCAGACCATCGACCGATCCCAGAATGCTCTCGACAGCCCGTTCCGGGTGAGGCATCAGCCCTACCACGTTGCCCTGGGCATTCCGAATACCGGCAATATTGTTGAGCGACCCGTTCGGATTGGCCGCCGCACTGACATTGCCCGCCTGATCGACATAACGAAACATCACCTGTCCTGCGTCTTCCAGTTTCTTAATGTCACCGTCAAAATTGTAGTAGTTCCCTTCGCCGTGCGCGATAGGAATCTTTAACACTTCACCCGGTTCATACTCACAGGTAAAAGGCGTACTAATGTCTTCAACTCGCATATGAATGAACTTGCCGCCGAATCTCAGATGGACGTTTCTGATCAGCGCCCCGGGCAACAGACCAACTTCGGTCAGGACCTGAAAACCGTTACAAATTCCGATAACCAAACCGCCCGAATTGGCGAACCTGACTACTTCCTGCATGATGGGTGAGAAACGGGCAATGGCGCCCGCCCGAAGATAATCACCGTACGAGAATCCGCCCGGCAGTATCACGACGTCTGAACCCATCAAGTCGGACGACCGGTGCCAGAGAAAATCGACCTCTTCACGCAACACGTGCTTGACCGTGGCGTAAGCGTCGAAATCGCAGTTGGACCCCGGGAATGTAACGACACCGAATTTCATGCGCCGCGCTCTATCTCGAATTTTTCTATGACGGGATTGGCCAGAAGTCGCGAACAAACTTCCTCTATTTTGCGATCGATGCCTTCAGCACTCGACGAGAACTCCAATTCGAAGAACTTGCCGGAGCGCACCGACACGAAATCGCTAAACCCCATCTGAGCCAGGGCCTTCTGAATCGTCACGCCCTGCGGGTCCAGAACGCCGTCCTTGAGCTTGACGTAGACAACGGCTTTCTTATTCTGAGTCATCAAGATTCCTTCTATCGGTCTTGCGGCGACCGTACGGCCGCCCGGTTACCTTGCCGACACCGAGGAAAAATAGGCGGTAACCTTCTCTTACCAATCCGAACAATATATACGTGGAAACCAGTGGAAACAACAGCAGTCTTGGCCGGATGACCATGCAGATCGCTCCCACCACCAGGGCCAGAGCTTTGGTACGGTCCCAGGGACTTGAAAAATTCTCTGGCATCGTGTCATACTGAATCTGCGAAACCATGACAAACGAGAAGACCACGATCATCGTGATGAGGATTTCGTCGTATTCCAAGCCGCCCCAGACATTGTAGCTGAAGATGACGTAAGAGACCAGCCCGAAAGCCGCCAGGGGAACCGGCATCCCAACGAAATCCTTCTTCTCTTCGCTGTCGGCCATGATGTTGTACCGCGCGAGTCGATACGCAGCCGCCATTATATATACAACCGAAATGACCCAACCCCACTTGCCGATTGAATTGAGTTTGATCGAATGGACTATCACCGCCGGCGCCACACCGAAAGATAGAAAATCGGCCAGCGAATCGAGTTCGACCCCGAACTGCGATGTCGCCCCTGCCATGCGGGCCGCCTTGCCATCGAGGACATCCAGCACTCCTGCCAGGATTACAAACCAGCAAGCGGCGGTAACGTGGCCTTCGAAAATAGACAGAATCGACAGAAATCCACAGACCACGCTTCCCATGGTGAAAACACCCGGGAATATGACTTTATAGTTCTGCATGGCTCCCCTCTCCGGGTTGCGGCGCTTCAGAACCATACGCTGGAGTTCTCAGGTATCCCATGACGGTTTCGCCCCCCTTTACGCGTTGGCCAAGTTTCACGTCAATCCTCGTGTCATATGGCACAAGCAGGTCGGTCCGTGAGCCAAATTTGATCAGTCCGAATCTGTCCCCGGCTTCCACCCGATCACCCTGCGAGAGACGACAAACGATACGCCGCGCAATAATACCGGCGATCTGCTTGAAAGCGATCCGTCGCCCCGAATCGGTCGTCATCCAGACTTCGGTCTGCTCGTTTTCGAGAGATGCTTTGTCTTCGTAGGCCTTGAAGAATTTCCCCGGAATGTATTTCACCTGTCCGATCTTGCCGGCCGCCGGGGCACGATTGATATGCACATCAAATACCGACAAGAAAATCGAAACCTGAATGGCTTTCTCACCCACGAAAGGGTGCGCGGCCAGGGTGTCAATCTTGACTATGTGCCCATCGGCCGGGGATATCAAGGCACCCGGTTCTATAACGGCTGTCCGGTCGGGATCCCGAAAGAAGTAGGCTGTGAAAATCGTCAGAATCGCGAAGACCAGACTGGCGATGAACGCCGTCCGGCTGTCCCAGCGTGTTGCCGTCCAGAGCAATGCCACTGTCAGGAGCAGACCGATTAGAATGAATGACCAGCCGTCGCGAGCTATCATGGATTGAACACCCTCTTGAAGATTTTGTCGACGTAGCGTGTGTAGTAGCTAAGATCGAAACACTCGTCAACTTCAGCCTGGCTCAGATACCCCATAACTTCGGCATCCTTTAGAATCGTCTCCCGAAACAGACCGTTCCCGGCATGCGCCGCCATGGCATTGCGCTGGACCATACGGTAAGCTCTTTCGCGCGACCCGACCGGTCCGGTCAACTTCAACAACACTCGCTGCGAGAAGACAATTCCGCCGCGATAGTAGATATTTTCGAGCATCCGCTTTTCGTCCACCACCAGTCCTTTGAGCAGTCCATGGAACTTCTGAAGCCCATAATCCAGAATGATAGTAGCATCGGGCAGGATGATCCGCTCCACCGAAGAGTGAGCGATATCGCGTTCATGCCAGAGCGGTACGTTTTCCATGGCGGGAATTGTATACCCGCGCAAGAGGCGAGCGATCCCGGTGATCCGCTCAGCCGTGATAGGATTCCGCTTGTGCGGCATGGCCGAGGACCCTTTCTGGCCCTTGGCGAATCCCTCTGAAAGCTCACCGATTTCCGTACGCTGGAGATTACGTATCTCGGTCGCGAATTTTTCCAGCGATGAACCTATCAGCGCCAGCGAACATACATACTCGGCGTGCCGGTCACGCTGAATCACCTGCGTCGTTACCGGGGCCGGCTTCAATCCCAGTCGCTTGCAGACTTCCTGTTCGACCCTCGGATCGAGATTGGCGTAGTTGCCGACCGCGCCGGAAATCGCGCCTACCGATATCGTTTCCACTGCGTGTCGGAAATGATCCCGACGCCTCTGCAGTTCGGTGTACCAGACGGCGAATTTCAATCCGAGACTGGTCGGCTCAGCCAGCACGCCGTGGGTACGTCCGATACAGGGGGTGTGCTGGTATTTGCGGGCCAACTGTTTGATCTGCCGCAACACAGCATCGAGTTTCTTGTCAATCAATACCGAGGCGCGTTTCAGTTGTAGCGACAGGGCCGTGTCGAGCACATCTGACGAAGTCATCCCGAAATGCAGATATTTCGCCGGCTCGCCCACGAACTCGGACACGGATGTCAGAAACGCGATGACATCGTGATTGACTTCGGCCTCGATTTCATTGATGCGTTTGACATCGAAATTCGCCTTGGCCGCGATGACTTTGGCGGCGTCGGCCGGAATGATCTTGAGTTTGGCCATGGCGCGGGCCGCCTCGACTTCGACCTCGAGCCAGGCCCGGTATTTGGCCTGGTCGGCCCACACCGCCCCCATCTCCGGTAACGTGTAGCGTTCTATCATCGGGCTTTCGGCGCTTTCTTGTAATCGTCGAGAAATTTCTGTAAACCGATATCGGTCAGCGGATGCTGAATCAACTGCTTGATTACACTCAACGGGATCGTACAGACATCGGCACCGATGCGGGCGGCGTCAACGACGTGCATCGGGTTTCGTACCGAGGCCACCAGCACTTCGGTCTGAAATACATAATTCGAATAGATGTTCACGATATCGGCGATCAGCGCCATACCGTCGGATGAGACATCGTCGAGCCGCCCCACAAACGGCGACACATAGCTGGCTCCCGCTTTGGCTACCAGCAGTGCCTGCATCGGCGAGAAGACCAGCGTGGCATTGGTCTTGATACCCCGATCATGCAGAGTCTTGATAGCGGTCAGGCCAGGCAGAATTGTCGGAATTTTGACTACGATGTTGTCCGCGATCTTGACCAGTTCCTCGGCTTCGCGGATCATGCCGGGCGTGTCGGTAGCGATCACTTCGGCCGAGACGGGACCGTCGACAACCCGGCAGATTTCCTGAAGTATTTCCCGGTACGGAGCGTTTTCCTTGGCCGCCAGGGACGGGTTCGTAGTCACCCCGTCGAGTATGCCCATCGCGGCCGCTTCTTTGATTTCGTTGAGATTGGCGGTGTCGATGAAAAATTTCACCAGCGTATCCTTCGCTTAGTAGATCACCTTTACCAGGTACAAGCCACAGGCCGGAGCGGTAAAGGTCACCCTCTGTCCGACCGGGGCCTGAATGATATCCGAAAAGGAGGCTAAAGTCAAGTTGAGCAGATTCTTATCCGGCTCCAGCGTGGCCAGGTTCAGCATCGCTCCTACCAGCGAACGAACCATGCTGTGCAGAAACCGGTTGCCCCGGATTTCATAAGCCAGGAGCGGCCCAAACCGGTACCAGCGGGAAAACTCAATGCGGCAGGCATTATTTTCCTTGAGTGAAGAAACGACACAAAATGGCGAGAAATCGTGCTCCCCTTTGACCATTGCGGCTGCCTGCTGCAGCAGTTCAAAATCGACCTTAGGCCGGTAATGATAGCGAAGGTTCCGGTACGGCGCCGACAATTCGTGGGATGATAGATAGCGATAGTGCCGGGATCGGGCATCAAAGCGGGCGTGGAACGATCCCGGGACTTCCTCAGATTCAAGCACGCGGATATCCTCGGGCAGATAATAATTCAGTGCCGGGGCGTAGCGTTCAGGCGGAAGATTGTGTTCAATCTGAAAATTGGCCACCTGCCCAAGAGCATGCACGCCGGCGTCGGTGCGACCGGCTCCAATTAGATTGACCTGCTGACCGGTGGTCTTGAAAATAGCGTCTACCAGTCGCCCCTGGATCGTCTCCCCGTTCTCCTGGACCTGCCAGCCGGAATAGGCTGTACCTTCGTATTGAACTATGAGCTTGATATTCTTCAAGTCATTTCCCCGTCACCAAGAACAGGATGATCAAGACGGCCAGACTGCCGAAAGCAAACAGCCACGAAGCGCCATCGAAATGGGTTCGGGTGAAAAATGTCCTCGGCGCGCCGCTACGGTACCCCCGCGCTTCCATGGCCAGCGCCAGTTCATCGGCCCGACTGATAGCCGCTACCAGCACGGGGACAACAATCGTTCCGGTCTTGCGAGCCCTGCTCAAAAGCCCGCCGGAGAAATCGACCCCCCGGATGACTTGAGCGTTTCTGACCGCCAGAAATTCCTGATGCAGCACTGGAATGAAGCGGATCGCTATAAATAGAATCAAGCCGATATCGTCCACCGGCACCCTGAGCTTTTTCAACGGTCTCAGAAGTCGCGTAACTGCCTCGGCCAGATCCGACGGCGAGCTCGTGAGGGTGACGAGAAAGACGACGCTAACAAACAGCAGTAATCGAAGCGAATAGAACACTGCCATCGAGAGACTCTCGGCTCTCAAGGTCAGGCCGAAGATTTCGAACACCGGGCGGCTATCATGGCCACTGAAGACAATGTGATAAGCAAACGTGATGGCGACCAGAATCAGGATAGGTTGGAAGTTACGCGCGATTATTTTCGGCTCTACTTTCGAGAGGAGCAATCCCCCCAGCAGCGCCGCCAGTACAGTCAGATAGAACCAGGCCGATTCGGTCAATAGACCTAGCACCATCACCGCCATAATCGGCACCAGCTTGGCGCGCGCGTCCAGCCGGTGCAGAAATGAATCGAGGGGGTAATAGTGCCCCAGTAGAAGTGGTGCGGTGCTAATCACTCATGGTCTCCGTGCCGCGAATATGGGGCGACTCGGAGCAAATGTCAATCGGGGGTAAACCGGTCGCGAGAATTACGTCTATTACCCGTAACTCCCTGCAGCAGACGGCATTCGCAACAGGCGTTTCGCCGCTTCCGCAGCCTGATCAGACGAACCGTCAGATAGAGTATGGCCGAGGCTACAACCAGGACAGTCAGGACATCTTGCCAGAGCACTATATCACCCCCCTATCCTGCTGAAAAGCTGATAGGTCGCAAAGGCCGATATATACGCCAAGCCGGTCATATAGACGAATGCAGCTACGGAGTAGCGCCAGGAAGCCGTCTCCTGGCGAATCGTCACCAACGTGGCCCCGCATTGAGCACAGAGAGCAAAGAAGACCATGATCGAAAGAGCCACTGCCGTGGTGAAAACCGGCTCGCCCGATTTCGCCCCAGACTCCCAGCGCGCCTGCCGCATCTTCTCGGTGAGTGTGCTCGACGATTCTTCTCCATCGGCGCCCAGATTGTAGATCGTGCCGAGCGTGGCAATTATCACTTCGCGGGCCGGAAACGAGGCCAGTGTCGCCATGGTGATTTTCCAGTCCCAGCCAAGCGGCGCAAAGACCGGTGCGATTTGGCGTCCCATGCGGCCAAAGTAGGAATTGCGAAGCCGAGCCCCCGCGCGTTCCCGCCCCAAGTCTGCTGTCTCTGTCCTTTCGGCATGGTCCAAAGTAGCCAAGGCGTCTGGCGACAACTGCGGTGCAGTCAGACGCTTCGCGGCATATCCTGACTGTATCTCCACCGTGCGAGCAGCGAATTGACTGTCAAGGCTTTCCGATCTCGGATAATAGCTGAGCGCCCAGATGACAACCGTTATCGCCAGGATGACCGTCCCGGCACGCAGCAAGAACGATTTCGACCGGTTCACAATGCGAATAGACACCGATCTAAGAGTGGGAAACGTGTACGACGGCATATCCATCATGAACGTTGCCCGTTCCTGGCGGTAGAACAGTCGATTCATAACGAACGAAACGACCACCGCGACAATCAACCCCAACGCGTAGAGTCCGGTGAGCGTCAGCCCCCGCGTGTTGAACACGCCGAGAAAGCTGCGCTGCGGAATGAAGGCGGCAATCATGATCGTGTAGACCGGTAGTCGCGCCGAACAGCTCATGAGGGGCGCCACCATGATGGTCATGATACGGAGCTTCCTATTCTCAATCGTGCGGGTGGCCATGATTCCGGGGACGGCACAGGCGAACGACGACAGCAACGGCACAAACGATTTCCCCGAAAGCCCGCACCAGCCGAACAGTCGATCAACCAGAAAGGCCGCTCGTGGCATATAGCCGGAATCTTCCAGAAGCGCGATGAACAAGAACAGGATTACAATTTGAGGCAGAAACACCAGCACCGAACCGACACCCCCTATTAAACCGTCAACGAGCAACGACCTCAGCGGGCCATCGGACATTCCACCTTGCACCATGCTGCCCAGGTGTCCAAAGCTGCCGTCGATCAAGTGCATGATCGGTTCGGCCCAGCTAAACACCGACTGGAACATGAACAGCATCACCGCCGCAAGAAAGAGCGGGCCTAGCAGCGGATGCAGCAGAAAGCGGTCGATCCGTTCCGACTTGGTGTTGGCTCTATGACCCGATTCCCGGACTACGAGACGTGCTATCTCGGTTGCTTTTCTCGTAAGTGGATAAGTCTCGCCGGAGGACAATGCGCCGTACTCACGGATAATCTCTCGACGAGTCTCCTCTATCAGTACCAGCTTGCTTTCTCCCTCGCGTTTGAGAAACTCTCTCTCGGCCGGCCCACCGCGGTCAAACAAAACGCGAAAGTACTGAGCCGGAGTACGAGTATTGTCGGTCGCATTCGCGGCCAACTTCTCAACCAATGTCCGGGCGATTTCATCATATCCGGAAAGTTGCGGGAGGACCTCTGCCGTGGCGGTTTCGGCAAGCACAGCCTTCAGAGAATCTATCCCCTGTACTTTGCTGGCAACTACGGGTACAACCGGAATCCCCTTGAGCAGCCCCGACAGACGCGCCACGTCGATCTTCGTCCCATGACGCTCAGCCAGATCGATCATATTCAGCGCCACAACTACCGGCCGTCCGACTTCTATCACCTGAAACAGCAGATAAAGCCCCCGCTCGATATTGGTGGCGTCGATCACGCACAGCACGATATCAGGCCGCGGATTCCTCTCGATATCGCCGCAAAGCACTTGTGTCGCGATGTATTCATCCGGCGAAAAGGCCGACAGCGAATAACTTCCGGGAGTATCGATCAGGCTGAACTTGAGGTCTTCCCGGCCAGGGACGGTGAACGCTCCGGTCGTCTTTTCAACCGTTACACCCGGATAATTCCCCACCCTCTGGCTGAGGCCGGTGAGCGCGTTGAAAAGCGTGGTCTTGCCGCAGTTGGGGTTGCCGCAAATGGCGACGGTCAGTTCACGGCAAGGGATCGACTGAGAAACGCGCTGATGCATCGGGTTGGAACGCAGCCTCGGGCTACGTCTCCTCTATTTCGACCATCACCAGCGCCGCCTGCGCGTGACGCAACGTGAGACTGCCACTGCCGATCTGAATCTGAAGCGGATCCCTCAAAGGCGCATTACGAAGATATCTTATCTGACGTCCAGGGGTCAGACCTAGTTCCGCCAGTCGACGGCAAATCGGTCCATCGGTGGAGTATCCGATTACTCGGGCGTTCTGCCCCGGGAGAAGTTTGTCGAGATAGGTCATGATCGCCGCCCTTTCCGAGGCGAAGTCGGTTGCCTGACACCATTGCTTGCCAGCGACTGATCTTCATTGGTCATTGCTTCGCGGCACGTCGGACAGTATCCCTGTATTTCGACCTTGAATCCGTCCGCTGAGAAGCCGTTCTCATTTGCTACCGTCGATAAGAATTCCATCACTTTGCCGGCGTCGAACTCAGTCAGGCTATGACAGTGTAAACAGTAGAGATGCCCATGCGGCGCCCCGGTTACGCGGTCATAGCGCGTGACTCCATCACCGACATTCACTTCCTGCGCCAGCCCGACTTCGCAAATGACTTTCATGTTGCGCCAGACCGTGGCATAACCAACCGTCGCATCCTGCTGGCGGACCCGGTCGTAAATCTCGTCCACCGAGACGTGGCGATTCATCTCGAAGAACGACCGGAAGATCAATTCCCGCTGGGGAGTCATCTTAAAGCCTTTGGTCCGGAGAAATTCGCGCATGGTACTGCCTCGTCTGATTTGACGTTCACTCGTTTTCATCTGGCAAGTCTAAATGAAAACGAAACTCATTTTCAACACGCCCAATATACAGATATCGGCGCTCCTGTCAATCAAATTAAGACAATTCTTGTCGAATTTTACGATGCCAGCGAACTCGCTGCCGCACAAACATATACGGCCGGTCGAGGAGGGTCGGCCGGCCGTGGAGAAATACAAAAGAAGGGAGGGTTATTTCAAGAGCACCATCTTGCGCGATTCCACCTCTGTCCCGTGGCTCAGACGGTAGAAGTAGATACCCGACGCCACCTTGCCGCCGTTATCATCGGCGCCCTGCCAGGTGACAGTATAGTCGCCGGCAGTCTCGGTCCGATCAATCAGCGTGGCCACTTTTTGACCCAGCACGTTGAACACCGCCAACGTAGTGCGGGTGGGAGTGCCGGCATCGATATGATACCTGATGGTCGTGCTTGGGTTGAACGGATTGGGATAGTTCTGATCCAGCGCAAACTCGGTCGGCAACAAAGCGGTGGGTTCATCGTCCACCCCGGTCGCCGCCCCGCGAGCGAAGAAGCGAAGCGAACGCGCAATCAATGAATCCGGCGGCGCAAAGCCTTCGGCGGTGCGGTTTGCCGCAAGATACTCGATGCCGAACGAAAGCAGGACAGTTCGATACGTGCCGTCATAGATCACACCACACGATTGCGTAATGGGATTACCGACGCCGTCGGCCTTGGTCTGATAGAAAGCTGTGGCGCCGCCGTTGATAGGAGCTATGTACGGTGAGACACCGTCCCAAATGACCTCATTGCGCGGTGTGTAGAAAAGACCTCCCCCTACTACATTGTCCGCAACACCTTTGAAGTAAATCCGAGTGCCACTCCCGGTAACATTGGCGTGTAAGTAACTCGCGAGGAAATCAGGATCAAGCGTCTGAAGCTGAATGGCCGCTGTCGGACTGCCCAACAGAAGATTACCGCCGTTGTCCAGAACCTGCTTGAGAAAAGTTATGTCTTCCGTGGTCAGGGTTCCGCCGGGCGTAGGGGGATTGGTTCCAGGGTAATACGAGCCGGTCATCCAGAGCACGTTCGGATACAGAGAAAGATTGGCATATTCAGGCGGACCCTGCGCCGACTTGTCCCAGCGAACATGCGGTATCCTGAGCCGATCCAAAGCATCTTCATAGTATTGCTCGTCACCGTACCCGTTGTCGTCGTCAACCAGCAGTATCTGCAGCTTACCGAGCGTCACATCAAAATTGAAGCTGGTCTTGTAGCAGCCGTCGTGAACCCGCGTGGAGCTATCGGATCTTACAGTGAGAGTGAAAGTTACGTTGGATGACGCGAAATCATCCGGGATATGAACTTTGATCGGAATAGTATTGTAGCTGAGATCCAGACCGAGCACAGTCCCTATGTTCTGATCATTTTGAAGAATCTCGACACCGGGATTGTCTACGTCGAGATGCAACATGGGGTAATACGTCATCTTCATGACGTTTCGAACGTCGAGTTTGACGTCAATCGTCTCGCCTTGCTCGAATTTTCCATCACCGTTACCACCTGACACGTCAGAGAGTGTCAGTGAATCTCCCGACAACAGCACCCAGGGGATTGCGTAGTAGATGCCCAGATCGGCGTGCATAACTGAATCAGGGTCGGAAATATTCAGTACACTGATCTGTGTAAGTGCGCCGTCGTAGGTACGAGAGTTGGGCGACGAATAATCGAAGAAGTTGCGGTTGTTCGAAGAACCCGGCCAAGGGTCCCCGGGCTGTCCGGCGATACCCCCGCGTCTTAGGCTGTTGTTGTTGTCTGCTTCTTCCACTGCGAAAAAATAGCGAGTGGTGTCGGTCTGATGGCCTCCCGCGTCCCAATGATAGATAATCAACCCACTGCCCGGGAGGGCATCATCAAAGCCGGTCTTCTGACGGTTCTCTACCCACCACTGTTCCGGGTTTTGCTCCGCCCGGATTGTCCTGAAGGAGATAAGCGACGGGCGACGTTTCCGCCTGTGGAATCTCCGCATTTAGTATGTTAGCAGGCAGCGCCTGGACACTGTTGAAACCAACCAGCCACTTGCAGTAGACGTCGGGATGCGACGGCCGCTGACCGCCCCCGTTCCAGCTTCCGCTGGCCATCAGACTCCAAGCTCCCAGTCCTTCCGAACCAGGGTTGTAATTAACATCGTACAAATCCGGGAATCCGATAGCGTGGCCATACTCGTGACAGAAAACGCCGATAGAGGACACTCTGGCCTGATTTCTCGTTTCTTCCGGCTGCATAGTGTATTGGCTCAGAGATACACCGTCTGCATTCACTGAAACACTCATGGCGCTGCTGTGCGACCAGATACCGTAGGCGTCCTCTTCCGCACCCGGCCCGGCATGAATGATAATAACGCTCGGCACGTTCGTACCGCCATTGGCATACGGACTGAAATCAACGCCGGCGATGTCAGCGGCCAGCACTGCTTCGCGGGCAAGCTGGCGACCTTTGTTCATACCATTGTCCGCCCCCACATAATACGAATAATTGTTGGGAGCCTTGTACCAGCCGAATACATTCCCCTGGATGAACTTGTGGCCGTAAGAAACTTCCATGTAGTATTCGGTCATCGAGCCGGTGGGATTGAAGACGTCGTCTTTCCCTTGTTCAGAAAACAGCAGCGAGTCAAACATCTGCGGGGTAGCGGAAAGCCTGCACTTGAAGGTTGGCCCAGCCGGAGCATACGTGCTATCGGTATGACTAAAATCAGGGAATTCGACCAGGATGACACAGAGCCGCACGGTATCGATAGCATCGGCGCTAGTCGCCATCTTGGCGCGATACCTGCCGAGATTCATCTGGCGGTTTGTCTCCAGCATATCGGGCGGTTGTGACGCCTCGAAAGCCTTCAGATTGGCCACGACCTGGTCCCAGATCCCTTCCTGGATAAATTGGGCTTTGGCTTCAGGTGACGGGGGTACCGACCAAGAGGTTGCGGCGGATACGATTACGATTCCAAGCAATAGCAAGATGGTGCGAAGTCTGATGGACATCAGTTGTTCCTTACCTGAGGAGGTTATCCGACTACTCCTATTAACGTCTGCAGACGACGTAAGTGACAAAATATTTCACCAACTAATATAAGCCCGGAAGCCCTACTGCAAAAGGACCATTTTCCTCGTGCGGCTGAGCCCGTCGACCGTCAATCGGTAGAAGTAAACACCCGAGGCTACCCCCTGGCTGTCGTCGTTACAACCATTCCATTCCACCGAGTACGAGCCCGCATTCATTCGACCGGCCGATAGTCCTCTGACACGCTGACCAAGGAGGTTGAAGACCTCCAGCGTGACGTCACCCGAAGCCGGCAGGTCGAACGCGATCGTGGTGGTCGGGTTGAACGGATTGGGATAGTTCTGATACAATTCATAAGCGACCGGAAGCAGACCGGAAGGATTCTCGACATCAGTCGGCTGCTGATATAAAGTTGCGGCTTTGGCGGCGCGATCGCGGATTTCCGCGGGCGTATTGCCCACCACCAGCGCCAGAGCTACTTCGACCGAATCACCCGGCACCAGACGATAAGGGCCACCCGTGAAAAGCGACATCAGGTCGCCCGAACCCGTCATATCGGAGACGGCCCCGGACGAAATCATGCCATAGAGCTGGCTCTTGGTATACCCGGTCTTGGCGGTGCCATTGGCCAGCGTCTGATGCCCCGGCAATCGCGACAGACCCACTACACCGACCAACGGGGCGTTGCCACCGGTCTGCATCAAGAGATTCAGACTCGTATCGTAAGTAGCGGTCTCGAATCCACCCGGAAGATCGAAATCGGACAGGAAGCCGAAGTACAGATCGTTGAGACTGGACAGCGAAGTGTTCACCAGGTGATAACGTATGATGACGATACCATCGTCACCGACCATCGAGTAGTCGGCCACTTGCTGAGTGACGGCCACGGGGATGGACACATCGGCAAACAAATCACTGAATCGGGCCGTGCGACACTGGGCGCCGTCATCGGCCTGCCAGGGATCGGACAGCGTCGAGACCGGCGCGAAATCAGAAGGAGTGAAGCTCCCGTCCTGAGCGCGCACCGAAGTAGATAACTGCAACGAGCTGCGTCCGACGACGATTCCAGCTTCATAGAGGAGGTTGGAACTGTTGCCACTGCGGAAGCCCAGGCCGCCGAGATTGTAAATCGAACCGGCAGCGAGGCCGTATTGTCCGAAGTCAGAAACCGTCAGTTTCGCCAACCCGCCAGAAACGTCCCCTATCGTTCCGTTGGGGCTGTATCCTATCGGCAGTTCGAAAGTCAGGGTATCGAGCACCTGACCATTGGTCGTGGTAATAAGAAGTGTCATCGCGGCGCTGTCACCATGAACGAGGGTCGGATCGTAATGAATGCTGAAAGCATCGAGCCCGACCGAAGTAGTCCCGTTCAGGCCGAAGAAGAAGCAGACCGAATCATTCTGTATGGAGACCAGAGACGGGTTCGCGGCCGAGAGCATTCCACTGACACTTTCGGTCAGGCCGCTCGTGCGGGTCAGGGTCAGACGAAGCGTGAAGGTTTCGCCGGGGAGCGCTATGCCGTCATCGGCGATAGAATAACCGGCCAGTTGGAAGTGCGAATTATCGGGAGTAGAGAGGTAATCCAGAATGACCGAAGCATCGGGCAAACCGTAGCCGTAGGCGTTGTCTTCGCCGACCGGGCCGAGGTCCTGACATGAGTGGATTATCGCCCATTTGATCTCGTCGACGGTCGCGTCGGGGTTGTACTGCCGACACAGTGCTACCAGACCGGCTATAAACGGCGCGGCCATGGACGTTCCGGACATCGTCTTGTAGCCACCGTCTTTGTTGACCGAGCGCACATTGACACCGGGAGCTACGACTTCCGGTTTGATCTCTGTGAGACCACAGCCACCGGGACCGCGCGACGAAAAACCGGCAATCACCTTGGAGTTGTCGACAGCGCCTACTGAGAAAGCGTTCAACGGCGTGGTCGCACGGGAAGCGGGATTGCGAAGCGTGGACGGGCCCGGACCTTCGTTGCCCGCGGAGAAGATGCAGACGATGCCGGCGGCTTCAACGTTGTCTATGGCGGCAAAGAAGGTCGCGTCGCACGGACCGAACAGCGACGCCGGCACGCCCCAGCTATTGAGGATGACATCGGGGACATCATCGGTAGTAGCGGGATTGCCGTCCGGATCGAGCGCCCATTGAAAAGCCGCAAGTATATCGGCGAAAGTTGACGTAAGCGATTTGCCCTGGTCTACCACTCCGGCCGTGATCCATTCAGCCCCGGGAGCTACACCTATCGTATCGGTACCTTCTATACCTACCATGGTGCCCATGGTGTGGCTGCCGTGACCGGATTTGTCGGCCGGAAGCGAAGTCGGCGAACTGGTCGAGAACCAGGCCGACGACAAGGAACTATGATTCCCACGCCAGTTGCCGGACAGCGCCGGATGACTCTCTTCCACGCCGGTATCAAAAGAACACACCAACCGACCGGCTCCGGTAATACCGCGGGCCCAGAGGTAAGGGATATTCATCAACTGGACTTGAGCCGAGCTGGACGATGCTGTCGGTGCGGCCGTTTTCGTGTCAACCGGCTCGATGGCATCAATCGATATATTCGGGACCACGCTGCTTACGCCAGGCATGGCGGCAAGGGTTTCTATGTCGGTTTTGTTGAGAGTCGCCTTGAACGACGGAACGATCCAGAACCGCTCTATCTTGCTCTGAGAATGGGCGTTGAGGAAATTCTCCACTGCGCTGTCGCCGGTCGCGCGATAAGCTTTGAGACGGGCGCTGACTGACTGGAGGCGCGAACTACGAGTCATATTGGGTGAGGCCGCCGCACGAACTTGATTGGAGATGGTCTCGTTGTCCAGAAACACCATGACCTGCACGGAGCCATTACCGACAAACTCCGGCTTATCCAGCCAGTCCGGCCGCGAGATCGCGCTAGCGCTCCCCGGCGGCGCGGACAGACTCAGCCCGAAAGCTATAATGATGGTCGAGATTGAAATCTGCGGGCTGTCTAGAAATTTCATACGGACTCCTTTTGCGTTCTCCGTACCCCCTCCCTGCAAAGAAGGTGCCGCCCCGCCGGATATGACCGCCTGCGCAATGGAGTGCACCGGCAATTCAACCCGTCCGCACAAGTCGTTATTATTCTTGTTGTTACGATAGTCGATCACTGCATGACTGGCATTGGCAAGGCGATGTCAGATTGCGCCCATGTGCAAGTGGACAGCAGGCCTACGTCGCCATTTTGCCGTAGTGCAAAGTTTTTGCGATGGGTCCGACTGTCCCGAATCTATATTCCGGACGATGGCCGACAGTCGCGAGAGAATGTCAAAATCGGATCTTTGGTTTCTGGCAGTGTTGCTGCCGGCGCTGATCCTACGCCTGATCTATCTATCCCAGTACAACGACTCCCCCGCCTGGGAACAGCTAACCGTCGACAACTGGTATCACCATCATTGGGCACAATCGCTGGCCGATGGCAATGTCCTGGGTGACACAACTTACTTCCGAGCGCCTCTGTACGTCTACTGCCTGGGCCTGCTCTATGCAGTTCTGGGCTCATCACTCTGGGTGGGAAGACTCTTTGGACTGTGTGTCGGTCTGGCGTCCGTGACGATGACGTACGTAATCAGCAAGAGACTCCTGGGACGGACCGGAGCGTTGATTGCGTCGACCCTACACGCGCTTTTGCCCATAGCCATTTACTTCGAGTTGGAACTGCTGCTCGATCCCCTGTTCACGCTGCTGCTTCAACTGGCTATATGGCGCTTTCTGATCTGGATGGACGGTAAGAAGCAAGTCGACTTGTTCTGGGCCGGTCTGGCGTTCGGGCTGGCATCGATCTGTCGCCCAACGGCATTAGTGGTGGCTGCCGTGGCGATGGCCTGGATTGTATTGACTCGTCGCAAGTATGCGCCAACGCTACGGCTGAGATCGAGGCTGACCGGCGTGGCCATCTTCGCAACCGGTATGGCAGTGTGTGTGGGGCCGATCTTCATCCGCAATCTGATCGTCGCAGGTGATCCGGTTATGATAGCCTCACAGGGAGGGATAAATCTCTACATCGGAAACAATGAGACCTGCCGACGGTCTCTCTGCGGTCATGCCGGAACCGCTCGGACACAATTGGCAGATTCGACAGATCACTCACATCGCCGAGACCGCTTTCGGGCGGAACTTGAAGCCGGGAGAAGTATCCCAATACTGGCAGGAACGTGCCGTCGACTGGATCCGGGCCCACCCCGGCGACTTTGCCCGTCTCTACGCCAGGAAACTGATCTATCTGATAGCAGACCGCGAGGTGCCAAACGAACGATCACTGGATACGCATTTTGCCTCGTTCGCAGTTCTTGGATATAATCCGTTCGTGTTCGGACTGATATTCCCCCTGGCGCTGTTGGGCTTTGTGGCGCTCTGGAAGCGTGAACCGGGAGCCCGGTTCATAGCAATCGTAGTGGCCGTCTTCATGCTCGGGATAGCCCTGTTCTTCGTGAATAGTCGCTTCCGCCTGCCATTGATGCCCTGGTTCTGTGTGATGGCCGCCGGAGGCGTCTTGTGGCTCGTCCATGAGTCCCGAAAGAAACCCCGGATGTTGCTCGGTGCGGTAATTCTGGTTGTGGCCGTAGGAGTGCTCTGTTTCAAACCCCCGGTTGCCTACCCGCAGAGTCTGTCGGTGCAGGGGCTGACATCACAGGGGCTGCTCTTGTACGCCAGGGGTCAATGGCGTGAGGCCGAGCTCGTCTTCGCGCGAGCGGCCGAAGCCCAGCCACAGTTTCCCGAAGTCAACCTGAACCGAGGCTCCGCCTACCTGCGCCTCGGCCTGGTAGATTCGGCGCAATTGTGCTTCGAGAAAGAAATCCAGCTCCACCCGCAACGCTACAAGGCTTACCAGAATTTGGCGTCGATTGCCCTGGTGCGGCAAGATTTCGAACGAGCCGTCGAGCTGGCCGAGACAAGCCTGCAGATCGCCCCTTACGACGTTCTCTCCAATCTCGTAAGGCTGCGGGCTCTTGGTCGTGATCCTTCGGTAGATGACAGCCGGCTGATAACCGCGGTCGAAGAAGCAGCAATCGCTACTGACGACGATCTCACGGTGCTCAACGAGGGCGGCTCTCTGCTGATTAACCAGGGCAAGCCGGAAGCAGCCCTACCCCTTCTGCAGCGTACGCTTACCGCACGCGCGCCGGACATCGAGACTGACGACGACGCTTTCGGCCCCGCTTTCGCTCACCGGCGTGTCGATATGGAACGCCTTCGCGGCACCAGCTACTACCTTCTGGGCTATTGCTATGCGAGGTTGGAGAGACTGCCCGAGGCGGTCACTTATTCCCAAAGAGCGATATCTGCCGACAGCGTGCTGGTCGGAGCATATATCAATCTGCGCGCAGGTTATATGTCAGAGGGTCGAATAGCTGAAGCCGACTCGGTGCTTGCTGAAGCACGTCGCCGGTTCCCCGATGATCCGATGGTGCGTCAGGCCACGCAGGTACATTGACAGCGTTCAATTCCATTGTCATCGTATAAAGAAAAAGGGGCCGATTTCTCGGCCCCTTCGGGTAATTCCATTTCGATACAAGTTAGTACGCGTTCTTCAGCAACTCGTAAAACTTGTCTTTGTCGCCATTGGCCTCCCAATAGGCTTTCCAGTACCGGCTGCTGAGATCTGCGGCCAATTTGGTATCATCACTGGAGCCGTCCCCCTTAGCCAGAGCCAAGCCCTGATTGCGGCCTTCGTACAACCAGTTCAATACGCTCCTCGTCATAGGGTAGGCGGTGGATGCCTCGAGAGCAGACGGCGTGAACATGAAATGCACCGTCCTGAACAACCCACGATCTAGCCTAATTCCGACCGGACGGCCATGGTAGCTAAGATCACGGACAATAGCGTGCTCATTGCCGTACAGCGACTTGAAAAGATACATACATTCGGTGTCGTAGGAGCGCACGCACCAACCTACCTGTGGTATGGCGCCAAGAAATGCGAAGGCGTCATTAATATCTCTGTATGGATAGCACGGGAAGAGAGTGGCGTCTCCCCACCCTGAAAGAATTCCAGTAGTAGAAGAATCAGGTTCCCACACATAGCGAATTCTAAGCAGAGTTGTATCTACCGACAGATCAGGCCATTGGTCCTTGTCAAGCGACAGCGCCCCAACAAAATCTTCAACACGCGGGACCCCCAGAGGAGTTCCCAACAAGTAGCTGCCCCAGCCGGGGAAAGCAATTTGCTGCACTCCGAAGAAGTACTGGTAATCGCCGTTGGCAATGTCAGTAGCACGAGGCGAATTCCAAGCATAATTCCCAAGAGGCACACGCATAGCAACCCAGATATTCACGCCAGACTGTAGAGCAGTGTACACCGATCTGGTCATTGGTCCCTGAGCACCCCAAGTACCGCCTCCGGCGCCGTCCTGAATCATGACTGCAACCTTATGTTTCAGGAGGCCAATCAATATTTCTTCGGGGTAGTTATTGTAGTCTCCAATGTGGTGGTAATCGATCGCGGCAGAATATACTATCGGGACTGAATCGACGCTCATCCAATTCGCAATAGCCGCATTCCAATAGCCCTTTGATGAGTTATACTTGGCTCTGTTTTCGACACCCGTCGGCAGCCAGTCAACAACCAAGATATCCCGCTCATGCTGGGGATTAATGACCGTAAACCCCTTGAAAGCGGGGGTCAAATCCGGCACCTTGGCATCGTCGCGACTGCGGATAACAAAGATGTACTTGCCGGCCTGAGTCGTATCGGCGGGGTGATCCTTGTATACGTCATATATGGAGTCACTCAACTCGGTCGTCCAGTTGTTGCCGAACTCGTCGTGAGAACTGTCCGCTACGATATAGTAAGAACTCGTGTCAAAAACTTCATCCCACACTTGAAGCAGGGTATCGACATTGCCGTAAATGTTGCTACCGGGTACAGTATCGATGAGAATCGTGTCGCAGTGCTCCGTCTCGATACCGCCCGAGAACGTAGTGTCACAAACGACCAGTATAGTCCCCTGCAAGTACGTAATGATCGAATCTTCGGCCGTGTGCTCAGTATTCCAGATAGTATCAGTTATGGTGACAGCCGGTTCGTAGAACTTGAACACCCGGGCATCGTTTGTCACAAACACTTTCTTCAAGAAAGGCCCGCGCATGGAAAAGTCAAGTATGTGGTCGTATTGCGCCTGAGTGTACGGTCCGAACAATTTCCACTCGAATTCAAATGGCGGTGCTTCAGAGGGATAGTCGATTACATCACTGCCCGACCATCTTATGCGAACTCCCGTCGCCGGGCCGGTTGGAACGGCGGCATTAATGAACGCTACACCGTCAATGAAGCCAACGATACGGGTCGCCGGAGGATTGTCATTGCGCAGGAAGCGACGGTAGACGATATCAGAGCCAAGCCCTTTCTCATCGAAAGCCTGCACGAAAACAAACTGCGGCACAAAAGTAAGTACCGGATTGTCGATTTGAGCCGACATCGGAATGATGTTGCTCGTGTGCGGATCGACCGAATCGGCCCGCACCAGAAGACGAGTCCAGAGAGTGTCCGAAATATTCGCCAAGTGATCATTGACGAAAGTCTGCATCTCAGTCTCGCTGAGCGGCTCGGAGAGTGGATTCCAATCCGAAGGTTTTCCCAGCGTGACACCCAAGTCGGACTCCCGGATAACGATATACCGGAAGAAATTGATCTGTCCGTCGCGATCCTGCCCATACCAGTTGATGATCGGATTTACCGACGAACGGGCACCTTCCGGAGGAACGTTCACGAACCATACGATCGGTTTCTCGTTTTCATAGGCGGTACCCTCCAGTTTCTTGGCGCAACCGCCAATCCAGAGAGCCGACAACGCCAGAGCGCCGAGCGCCAGAACTATAATGATTAATTTCGATGTTTTCATGTTTCCGCCTTTAGCCTATCAAAATGCAAAACCGATCGAGAATCGGTGCACTTCAGTGAGTATGCCGAAATCCTGATAGGCATAATCGAAAGTGATCTGTCCGTCCTCGCCGTACGGCAAGCGCAGCCCGGCGCCAAAGGTCAAGCCGTCAACGTCATAGTTGAACCGGCTCCCGGCGCGCAGTGCAAACCGGTCCATGAAGAGATACTCCATACCGGCGTTGTACTTCTCCAGGTTGTCGGATGGGTGCGAACCCTCGGCAACGAGTGTCAACACATGGTTGGTGCCGTCGATGACATTGATCGAACCGCCGAACTTGAAATTGATCGGCAGAGGCGCAGGCTTCTCGATGAATTTCAAGTCAGGTCCGAAATTGGTGATCGCCATAGCGAGCTTGAAATTGTGATAACCGGTGTTGTAACAGGTACCGACATCGGCCGACCAACTGCTGGCCGTATAGTCATGCACGTATTCACCGATGTACCTGACCGTGAAGCCGAGCGAGAAACGGTCGGTGAGATACCGTCCATATCCGACCGAGACTGCCAGGTCGTTCCAGGCGAACGTCCGACCGGTGCCTAATTTTCCCTCGGCGGGATAGTCCACGCCGCTCTCGTAGGTACGCTCTATCATCGAGCCCGATGTAAGGGCATATATTCCCACACCCAACACACCGCCTACGGATTCGAGCGGAAAACCGACGCCCGCAAAGCCGTACTGAACATCGGCCGGCATATCAATGTAAGTTGCCATCACCTCTGTTCCCAGCAGCGACGTCAGTCCGGCCGGGTTGTAATACACCGCCGACACGTCGCTAGCCACGGCCGCAAAAGCGTCCGCCATTCCCATAGATCGTGCCGAGACACCCAGTTCCAGGAACTGAGCTCCGGTCGTGCCGACCTTCGCCTGAGCGTAAACACCCGCGGGCGTCAGGGAAACAACCAAGGCTGCGAGTAACAAGGACAGGATCATTGCTGACCCATGCCCGGATCGAAGGCGTCGGAATGTCCGACCTGGTTGCGTTAACATGTCTACCTCGTTTATGCTCATCAAATCTCTTCCAGACTATATGCTCACTTGAATACCGAGCCGGATCTGGCGACCATAACCCCAGTTATAGGGATTCTTGTCGAACTCTGAGCCGCCATACACGACTCCGTTAATGTTCTGATTGGTGTCAGCTCGTCCGGTGGAACTCGGATCGCCCGCCAGGGCCACCACGTTGCGCCGATTGAACAGGTTCTCAACCCAGAGGATGCCTTTCCAGTCGAGCCCCGCCAGTCCGAAGTCTTTCGTAAAACGGATATCGAACGCCGCGGTCATCGGGAAACGCATCGAATTCTTTTGCGGTGAGGTAGTCGAACCAGCCAGACCGGGGAAAGTGCTGGACGGAGTATATGGCGCGCCACTCTCAACCAGACCCTCAATAGCCAGACTCCAGCCGTTTAGAATGGGGACACCAAAGAGTCTCGGCTTAACCGTTGACGGCATGTCGATAGTAACCGCAGCCTTGACGGTGTGGCGGATGTCCTCGTTCATGGGAGACTCGGTCAAAGCCTCACGCGACTCCAGGTCCCGGTTGAACTGCTCGGCCGACTTCGAATCCTTGCCGAACGCGAAAGCGTAGGTGTAACTGATGTTGCCGTTGACCAGGCCGCCGCCGGAGCGCTCCAGCGTGACTTCAAATCCGCGGCTGCGTCCATAGTCCTTGTTGAGATACTGCTGCCGCACCAGCTCGCCTTCGTAAATGTTACCGGCGTTGATCTTGTCAAACTCGTCCTTGAAGTACCCCTGGGCGTCAATAGTATAGCTCTCATTCATAGCGTACTTAATGCCGAACGAATACTGAATCGTCTTCTGATAATTCAAGTTGGGATTACCCAGAACGTTGTTCTGGTCGGCACTGATAGTATTGCGCTTGTACATCGTGTATAGACCGGCCAACTGGAAGAAGTGACCATAGTTGAAGTACACTTTGGCCTTGTCGGAAATCGGATAAGAGAATCCAATTCTTGGAGCAAACTGCTGCCGATCACCCAGAATCTTACCGCCGCGGTCATCACTCTTGAGCGCCCGCGCCAGATCCTTCGTATCCTGCAGGAAGAAATCCCAGCGCAGACCGAGCGACGCCACCATCGAACCGTATTCGATCTTATCACGAGCATAGACGGCTCCGGAGATCGGATCGTACCGATAGAAATCGCGGAAAAGGCCGCGAGTCGAGTAGGGGTTACTATAGTCCGGACGACCATTGTACTGCAAATATGGGTTGGTAATCTCTCCCTGATACAACTGCTCTCGTTGCAAGAAGAAACCGGCCTTGACCTCGTGGCGATTCATCTGGCGCGTCAGTTTTACTTCGCCGCGAATTCGCCGAACGGTCTGCTCCGACCAGACAAAACCGGAAGCATAAGTCCCCGGCTCCAGAAAAGTACTCGAGCCGCCGTAGTCATACTTGCCATTGCCGTTAACGTCGGTGAACGGCTCACCCGGATCGTAGACATTGTTAGGGTAGTCGTACAATCCGTCGCCGTCACGATCCAGGAAAGGCACGCCCGGGGTCCAGGGAGAATTGGGGCCGTCGTATATGCCGTTGTAATTTAGATCCTGATTTCTGGCAGGATCAGCGTCGAAAAAGAACACATCTATGCGCGGTTCGTACACACCATTGTAGTTTAGATCGACAAACGGTTCGCCGATGATCGAGTCACCGTCAACGAACGGTTCGGCACTGGGCGTTTGGACGGTCGGACGACGGTCGCTGTCGAGAATGCCATTGCCGTTGCGATCGTTCAAATAGTCGCCCCGATCCCAGACACCGTTTCCGTTGAGGTCGATAAACGGCTCACCTTCAAGGTTGTCTATGACACCGTTATTATTGAAACGGAAATTGCTCCGGATGGGCGTTCCGCCCTGCTGGTTCGTGTAACTGTTGTTCTCTCCGAAAGTATAGGCCGGACCGTTGAAACCGGTGCCGTAGTTGGCGGTGTCACCAAACAGATTGATGATCGGTTCCGGGGGATCGTAAACACCGTTGCCGTTGTTATCCTGAAAGGTTTCCCAACCGGCATCGGTATACATATCGTACGGATCAAGGGTCGTGCCCGGATGATTGGGGTCGGAAGGTTTTTCGCTGTTCTTTTCGTTGTAGATTGAGAAGATCAGCTCATAGTTCATGTTTCGCGAAACCGAATGCGTGGTTTCGAGAGACAGCGTATACCAGTCCTGGTTGTAAATTGGAGCCGTAGAATTCGAATATCGATAGGCCCATTCGCTGCGGGAGAAAAGCGTTATCTTGTTAACGTACTTCTTATATGAAAGTACGAACTTCAGGTTTTGACGCGGACGGAACTTAAAATTGGACTCGACGTGGTAATTGTTCTTGAGGCGTTCCGGCACATCAAAGCCGAGAATGCCGAAAGTAGGCCACTTCCGCACAGTCGTCGGAGTATTGTAATCCTGCATCTTGTAGATGCCGTCGTTCTTGTCCACGCTGGCATAGAGGAAGTAGGTAAACTCCTGATCCTTGAGGAAGTTCAGTCCCATAGCCGGCAGAAGCTTGTCACTTATCAGCGGGTCCGGACCGGAAAGAGTCGCCTGAAAGTAATCGGAATTGCGAGAATACTTGTTGAGACTCCGGTTGCCGAAGTCGTCGGTGATCCACTGCAGTTCCATTCGCGTGTTGTTCTTGTCGCCGGTGAAACTGCGAATATTGACAATACCTGAAAGGGCATTGCCATATTCAGGATCGAAACCGTCCTTGATGACCTGAATTTCGGCAATCGAACCTGACACCAGTGAGAGCGAGGCGCCGATCTGACCGCGACCGCTGCCGAGCGGATCGCCGATCGGGACACCGTCAACGATGTACGCCACTTCACCGGCGCGACCGCCACGCACGAACACTTCGCCTTCGGCCGTGGTACGGACACCCGCCACCTGCTCCAGCAAGTTGTCAACGGTAAGCACCGGACGCTGCCTGATCGCTTCCTGGCTTATTACCACACGGCTGTCAGTAACGAATCTGTCCAGAATGTCCTGGGTGCCTTCCACCGTGATGGTCTTGTTAATGTCGGTGGCACCCTTGGCCGCCATCTTCTGATTGACTTCGAAAGTCTCATCAATCTTGACGATGACATTCGTGACCTCGACGGTGGTATATTCCACGCTCGATATGCGCAGAACATATGTTCCCGGATCTACACGCAGGACCTGGAAATTCCCGTCCACATCGGTCATGGCGCCCTGAGTGGTTCCTACGATCAGCACCGAAGCTCCGATCACAGGTTTGCCGGACTCGTCGACGACCCGTCCTTTGATCTGTCCGGTGGTGCCAGCAAAAGAGTAAGTTGACAAGAGCAGCAATGCCATCGTTGCCAACAAAATACATGCGAGCAGCCTTTTGCCAATCCCAGCCATTAGCTCTTCCTCCTAAACCACAAAACGCTCAAGCACCGGTGCGCCAGAAAAGCCGGCGGGCCAAGTCGTGAACCCACTGATGCCTGCAATTGTAACTTACCATTTGTCCTATATGTAACCTCTGCGGGAAGGGCGAAGCGACTCTCGAGTGCCGGATAATTTCCGCCAACCTCCACATTCACTTACGGTTACGCCAAACCAACACACCATACAAACTAACCTTTGAAAATAGGCTCTCCCGAACTGGCAAGTCAAGCGAATTCTTGCGCAGGGCCGGACATTCCGACCTTTACGGTATCTGTGTTATAGACTGACATTAGGGGCTCAGCGTTCAACAGGAATGCGCTTGCCCAAGGGATCAGAACGAATCATTGCCAGACGAGCACCCAGGCGGTGAAGGGACGGTGTGGCTGTTGTGCGATCAAACATTTCCACTCCAAACCACCCACCCAAAGTCTCGATGAACTGTGTGGAAAACTCTTCAAGGCGTTCTTGCTCAATCGCTTGATGGGCATGTTCAGAAATCGTAACACCTCCCCGCAGAGCCGGATGAACCACCGCCCCGTGGAGCTTGATTGAGCCGTGCTGCAAGATTGCCGAGCCGGCTTGCCGCTGAGCTGAAGCCAGCAGTTTCGCTCCGGCAAAGGTCAGTTCGTAGCGGGCAGCAGATTCAAAACATGGTGCCGTAATGTAATCAGCCCGCTGGGGATTTTCGCCGACACCACGTCGCACAATTTGCGTCGGTCGACCTAACCTGTCGAGAAACAGACGCAGTCCTTCGGCCAGGCGAAGGTACACGCTACTCACCGAAGGGCGCCAACCAGCGAGATCGGGATTCTCCAAATTCAGGGCTATGGCGTAAGTCAGTTCGGAAACATCGTGGTAGACAGCGCGTCCGCCGGTGATCCGCCGGAGCAAGGGGGTATCACCGAGATTCTCAAGTCGCACGGCTCGTTCTACCTGCTGGTTCACACCGATCGTGATCGCACCCGGCTCCCAAGTATACAGACGAATAATAATCTTCTCGGGACATTGATCGACTTCCTCCAGCATGGCCTCGTCGAAAGCCATATTGAACCAGGGGTCGGCAGCATAGTGACAGAACGACTGGAGAACTGACATAGACAAAAAAAGCGCCCCGTCGGACGGGGCGCAATCGATTTTCGAATCGATCTTAGTTAATCGCGTCGAGGCGATCCAGATCGATATTATATTCCTTGATCTTGAGTCGGAGTGACGATTCGGGGATATTCAAGAGGGCCGCAGCGTGTTTCTTGACCCCGTTGCGCTCCTTGAGAGCCCTGACTATGAACTGCCGCTCATGCTGCGCGAGAAAATCGTAAAGCGAATGCTGGGCATCAAACTCTACCGCATAGCCCGACGAAATGTCGCTCCCCGGCCTGTTGAGCGATTTCGAACGGTTCTCCGCAACGATCTTGGTCGAGAGAATGTCGGATGGGATGACTTCAGACGAGCCGGCGAGCAGAATCAGTTTCTTGATTTCGTTGTCCAGTTCGCGGACGTTGCCCGGCCAATCATACGCCACCAGGTACTGCATGGCCTCAGGAGAAATCCTCTTGCCACTCCCCTGAACAAAATGTTCGACCAGCAACGGGATATCCTCGCGACGGTCGGATAGCGCCGGCAAACGGTATGTCAGCGCCGCCAGACGGAAATACAAGTCCTGGCGGAAGCGTCGTTCTTCCATCTCCAGCTTGAGGTCTTTATTGGTAGCCGAGACAATCCGAACGTCCACCTTGCGCGGTGTGCTTTCGCCCAGACGAACCAGTTCCTTCTCTTCCAACACCCGAAGAATCTTGGCCTGGACACTCAAAGGCATATCGGCGATTTCGTCAAGGAAGAACGTGCCGCCGTCGGCTTCCTCAAAAAGCCCCGGCTTGTCACGATCCGCTCCGGTGAAGGCGCCCCTGCGATATCCAAAGAGTTCTGATTCCAAAAGAGTTTCCGGCAGAGCGGCGCAGTTTACGGAGATAAAGCGTTTGTCGCGCCGTTTTGAGTTGTAATGAATCGCCCGGGCCAGCAAATCCTTGCCGCTTCCGGTAGGTCCCTGGATGCTTATCGAGATATTGGAGTCAATAACCTGCCGGACCTGATCGAGAATCTGAAGCATCTCGTGGTTTCGCGTAAGTATGTTCGGAAACGCCGCTTCCATCATTATCTGAGCCTTGAGGCGACGGTTGTCCTCGAGGAGTTTCCGCCTCTGCAACTCGGCCGACTTGAAGGCCACCACATCCGAAAATCCTACCGCGAAATTGAGAGCGTCCTGATCGAAAGGATTCAGGCGATTGTCAGCAGCGACACGATCGAGATAGATGAAGCTGACACAGCCGTCGCCCATCTTGAACGGTACCACCAGTACGCTGGCGATGACATCTAGCGAATCCGCAAACAACTCCGCTACGTAGGGATCGCGACGGCAGTCCAGCATAAGCGTAGGCTTGATTGTGGAAATCTCCTGACCCAACAATCGACGGAAACCTTCGATGAATAATGTCATTTTCTGAGGCGTCATGGGTTCGGAAGACACCAGAGAGGTAGCGTCAAGGTCAGGACTGACGACCACTACGCGGTCCGCTCCGGTGCGCCGACGCAATATGTCGACTAGATCATCCATCGCGCCGGAATTCAGATCGGTAAGTTCGGCCGGATTGATCAATTTGCCGAACAATTTGAACTGGTTGTCGTCGGACACGGAAAGAGCCACGGCCTGATCAGCGATCGCTGTCAGGTACTGCCCCACCCGGCGCACTTTGCTGGTTTCAGCGAGTTCCGAGAAGACCTTTTCCGATCGACTCAGAAGCTTGAATCCCTGGGAAAGTCGTCCATGGCGACAGGCCCACGTACCGGCCTGATAACCTGCTTCGGCGAACCAGAAGGGCAAGTCAAAGCGACGGAACATCCTGGCCGCCTCGTCATAGAGACCACTCACCTGATCATAATCATCCGAGCCGGCTTGTACCATTATATCGGCCAACGCCAGCAGGGTACGAGCCAGATCAATCGGGTCACCGGCTGCGCGAGCCACTTCAACAGCCTCGCGACCACTTCGAAACGCCTCATCCCAACCCGAGCGCGCTGCGAACACGGCGGCGATAACCCGTCGTGCCTGCCCAATTTCAGCGGTTTCACCAATCTTCAAAGCCAATTCGAGGGTCTTGTGAGCGAATTTCGATGCCGAATCAACATTGTCCAGTGCCAGTTCCACTTCGGCAAGCCGCCTGCCGGCCTGAGTTACCAGAGCCGACTCCGGCGCAAGTTGCGTGGCCTCACGGTAGGCCTCGCTCAGAAGCGCCTTGGCCCGGTAGAAATCGCCTTTTTCGAAAGCAAGTTCACCGGCATATTTGCGATGATATACTCTCGGACGCTTCAGACCGAGGCGTTCAATGATTTCACGGGCTTTCTCAAAACACCCGTCGGCGAAGACGAATTCCCTCTTTCGCAGATGCAAATAACCCAGCGAGAGCAGTGCGCTGGCCGCAGAGGTCTCATCGCCGGTCGAAGTATAATATTGCAGAGAAGATTTGATATCCTGCTCGGCGCGAGCCCACTCACCCTGGAGCGTGCGAATACGACCGGCGTTGCCGGCGAGCATCGCTGCTTTGGCGGAATGATTCTCGGCCAGAGTCACCGCTTCATCCAGAAAAGCGGTGGCGGCCTTAAAATCGGAGCGCATGAAAGCAATGTGGGCCAGTTCGTTCAGAACACTGACCTGACCGGCGCTGTCGCTGGCCCGACGATACGACGCCATAGCGTCGTAAGCCTTTTCTTCAGCCTTCTTGAAATTGCCCTCCGCCCAGTGAGTCTTTGATAATACATGGAGGGTGCGCCCGTATTGGCGATGGTGCGGCGAACCGGCCAGCAGCCGGGCCGCTTTCAAACCTAGTTCAAGAGAATTCTCATATTCACCGTCGAGGAATGCGATATCGGCAGACAATGACAGGTACAGACCGTGTTGTGTATCGTCAGCTTCGAAATCAGATTCTCGAAGATTAGCCAGGCCCTTCCTGGCCTCGTCATATTTCCGCTGGAGCAGAAGCTCCTCAATCAGCAATAGACGGTGATCCAAGACATAGTTCAGTGAGGTTGTGCCCATGTCGTTTAAGATCTAAAGGTTCTTGTTTAGCAGTCGTCCTTTCGTCGCGGGCCGGCAACTGACTTTTGCTCTCCACATTGACCCGCCATAGTCGGGAAGCTACCTGGTCATCATTGCAGACCACACGGCCTGAACAATCACGGTCCAGCCGGGGGCCACTACTGTGGTCGGTGTGCTGCTACCGTTGATAGTCATAGTGTCTGTCCCAACTACGGTTACAGTGTCATGAGTAACACCTGTCGTGGTACCTGACCCGCCACCTGTGCGATCAGAATCCCATGGATGTTCCCCGGAGAAAGCGGGACCGGACGTCAGACCAACGATTAGGAGCACCAACATTGCAGCCACAACTAACAATACCTTACTGCCCATACAACGTCTCCTATGATCCACTCACACTCCGTCCCGAATATACCTTCCTACATTTCAAAACTACGTAAACGGGAACTAAGTGCGAGTCGATTTAAACGCATATTCTGCCATTGGAATGATAGGATATCCCTATCACTGTGTCAAGCAGTATTTTACGAGGCGCACAAGCTGCGCCGGGGGTGAGATCAGACAGGCTTTGATGGGTAGCTGACGCGAACCAAGAGAATCCTCTGGCCGTCGAGCTTAAGTATATGGAATCTAATGCGATGCCACCAGACTTCCTGGTCAGGCTCAGGTACCGAGCCCACCAGATCGTAGATGAGACCTCCGACCGTCGCATGCTCGTCCTGCTCAAACTCGGTTCCGAGAACCTCCTGGAGCTTTTCCAGCCGCATGCCGGCGTCGACTACCAGGCTACCGTCGGGTTGGCGACTAAATTCCTCGGACTCGCTGTCGTGCTCGTCTTGAATCTCACCGACGATTTCTTCAAGAATATCTTCGAGACTCACGAGTCCTGCTACGCCACCGTAGTCATCAACCGCCACTGCTACATGAAGCTTGCGCGCGCGAAATTCGCGCAGGAGATCTCCGATGACTTTGGTTTCCGGCACAAAAAACGGTCGCCGCAGATAATCGGTAATCACAAATTCTTCGCCCGGTTTGGGCAGATTATTGAAAAGGTCCTTGACGTACAAAATGCCGATGATCTTGTCGATCGAACCCTCGTAGACCGGATAGCGCGAATGGCCGTCCCGACGCACCAGGTCCTGGATGTCGGCAAAACGTGAGGTCTTGTCGATCCCAACCAGATCGATTCGAGGCGACATTATCTCCCTCACCGTGGTCTGGTCGAGCCGGAATATCTGGCCGATCATTTCCTTCTCATCTTCTTCGACAATGGTCTCGCCGATTCCAGCCTGCTCGGCCAGAGTCTCGATGGCGCGTTCGACAATCTCTTCCTTCTCGTCCTCGGTGACCTGACGATCGCCATTTGTCCGGAGCAACCCTCTGCGATAGACTGCTACAAACGGGTGCAGCAAGAGACGCAGAAGACTGATCAACCATAGCCAGCGGACCATTCTTCGATTGACCGGCCCGCGTGAAGCTCGTCGGGGCAGAAATTCTGCCACCAGCACAAAGAGAACCCAGACCATCAGCAGAGTGAACCATTGGTAATATCCGGAGTATTTGCCTACAGTCTGTTCGGTCAATAGAATCGTCGCCCCCACCACTACCACCAGGGCGAAGTATCGATATATCGTGGCTATCTGAACAAAGGCGCGGGGGTCGCCAACGAGCCGCATCAAGGCCTGACGACGTCTATGCGAGAGGCCGGGAAACAGCTCCGACACTTCTTCAGGATCAATATAGATCGCGGACGCGTACACCGAGACGATGTAGGCGGTGACATAGCACCAGATAATCACGATCAGACAAAGCAGGGATACCACGAGCCGTCAGTTCCTTCCCTTGCCGGATTTGAGATAGCGGGCTTGCCGCTTGAACATGGCCGCTTCGCGCGCCGGCATGTCGTGATCGTGTCCGAAAAGGTGCAGAAGACCGTGACAAACCAGTAGCAGAAATTCTTCATGGAGTCCCCGTCCCAGTCCGGCCGCCTGACGACGAATATACGGCCAGGCGATATAGATCTCACCGAAAGTGTCACCCGCTTCTTCCGGGGAATCCAGGTTGAAAGAAAGGACATCGGTGGGGCGGTCGATCCCGCGAAACCGTTGATTGAGGCTGGCAATACGGGCGTCGGAGCAGACAATCAGGTTCACGTGCGCCGCCCAGCGACTTTTCCCTTCGGAGCGAACTACTCTGCCAAAAAGTTCCTGAAGCTGTTGGGACGGCAGTCGGGCCGGTATCTCTTTATAGATTTTCAATTCCATAGAGGTCTAACCTTTCGGATCGCCGGGATATTTTACACGATGATGGAAGGCGGCAATCAACACCTGGGTGAAGGCTTTTCGAATGCCGGCCAGATCGCGCAGGGTCAGCGGGCACTCGTCGAGTTCGCCCGACTGGAAGCGGGCATTGATGATTCGCTGTATGAGGGCGTCAATCCGGGCCGGCTTGGGATCGTCCAGCGTTCGACTGGCTGCTTCGACCGCGTCCGCCAACATGGCAATACCGGTTTCCCTCGTCTGAGGCTTCGGCCCCGGATACCGGAATTTGTTAATGTCGACCGAATCGCCTTCGTGTTCGCGCGCCCGACTGTAGAAATATTCCATCACGATCGTGCCGTGGTGCTCTTCGATAAAATTCAGTACATCGTCGGGTATATCCGCTTCCTCACCCAGCATGCGGCCTTTCTTGACGTGCGAAGAAAGAATAATGGCCGACATTGACGGGGTCAGGGCGTCGTGTTTCGAGCGTACGCTGAACTGATTTTCCACGAAATATTCCGGCACTTCGATTTTGCCGATATCGTGGTAGTATGCGCCCACCCGCGCCAGTAGCGCATTGGCTCCGACTGCTTCGGCCGCCGATTCTGACAGATTCCCCACCGAAATCGAATGATGATAGGTTCCCGGGGCCTCGATCGAGAGACGACGCAAGAGCGGATGATTCAAGTCGGAGAGTTCCAGCAGAGTTGTGTCGGTGGTTATCCCGAAGAGCGATTCAAATACCGGAAGCACACCCGTCACCAGTATCACAGAGAGCGCGCCCACTACCACGCCGTACACCATTTCCACGATCATCTCGTCGTTCGGGGTGAGCTTCAGCTTCTCAACCACCAGAATCAGCAAGATGTATGACAGTATGATTGAAAGCATGATGCGATAGAAATCGGATCGCTTGCGTACTTTGCTCGAAGTCAGGCAGCCGACATATCCCACCACCGCCGTTACCAGAGTCAGCGAGAAGCTGAATCGATGCATTATCCCCAGAAGTATAGCCAGAACGAAGGTCGACAGGATGCCTATTTCCGAGTCGAACAGAATCGTAATCATCACGGGTAGCACTGCGACGGGATAGATGTAGATCGAATGCGGTCCCAACTTATCAAGCAGAAACACGAGAAATATCTGAAAACCGAAGACCAGGAAAATGGCCAGCAGTTTGGGGTTCGACTTGGCCACATCCGGCCGGAAATATTTCAGGAACAAATAGAGCGCCGCAAGCGCGGCTAACACGAGAATGAAACGGGCCAGTACCGGCATGAGTGGAATCCACCAGCCACGACCGGCCTCCTCCCGTCGCATCATCTGGACCATTTCCTTGAGAATTTCTTCCTGCTCGGCCGTCACTTTCTGGCGCACCGACACAATTATGTCGCCGGCGTTGATTTCCTTCAGAACGGGAGAGATATGCCCCAGGGCCTCGTCGACCCGGCGCGCATACTCCACCGGATTGGCCGTGAGATTGGGGAGAATAAAGCACTTGCCTACGTTGTAGTAGAAGTCGACATCCAGCGCAGAATCGACCGCTATGCGATTCAAAACGGTCGTGAGACGCGCATTCGCCAGGCTGATATCCAGGATGCGCGAGCGATCATACTGGCTTTCGCGATCACCTTCCCGAACCGACACCGCCGGGTTGCCGTAGCGGGGGAGCGCCTCGATGTCCGCCATGACGCCGACCCGATATATTTGCTCGCGGTATATGGCGCTCAAGCGGCCAGCCAATTCTTTGAAATTGACGTCGGTATCGA
This sequence comes from uncultured candidate division Zixibacteria bacterium, assembly GCA_963735035.1. Lineage (GTDB taxonomy): Bacteria > Zixibacteria > MSB-5A5 > GN15 > FEB-12 > JAGGTI01. The sequence continues at coordinate 1,137,535 of CAVTJJ010000004.1, read as the reverse complement.
TAGCCTTGACCAGTGCGGTCTGGCCGAGGCCGGGGAAAGCGTTGGTCAGTGAATCGAGAAAATCCGACCGCTGCCCCACTCGTGAGGCGTTCGCATGACGACGCAAAGATGAAGCTAGATCAGCAAACTGACGGAGACGGTCGACGGCTTCAGCCACCACCTGGGTATCACGATCCAGCACGAACGGTGTGTAGCGCCGAATCTGCTCCCGCTCTTCCCTGACCTGCTGTTCGCTCTTGAGAATGGTTATGGGGAAAGGAGCCGTGACATCCTCGCGGGCAATCTCACCCTGGCGAGGCATATCGAGCGGGTCGTAGAAGATTTCACCGGGATAAAAGACGCTAATCGTCACCGCCGCGAGTACCAGCATCAAATACCGCAAAGTACGCGACCGAAGCGTCACGGCCTGGGCCTGACGTGCCTCGGTTTGCACCTTCAAGAGGCGCCGAATACGGCGCTTCACTCTCAGCAGAAACGTAAACATGGGGCGAGCGTCCTTGTCGCCTTAACTCTTCCGTTTGGATTTTTCGTATCGTTCGTACGCTTTTATGATCTTCTGCACCAGATGATGGCGCACGACGTCTTTCTCGGTCAGATAAACAAACTCGATTCCTGGAATGTTCTTCAGTACTCCCTGCACCCTCACCAGACCTGAATCCTTACGGTCCGCCAGATCGATCTGCGTGATATCGCCTGTGATAACAGCCTTGGAGTTCTCGCCGATGCGGGTCAGAAACATCTTCATCTGAGCCTGGGTGCAGTTCTGAGCTTCGTCGAGCACGACAAACGCTTCATTGAGCGTCCGCCCGCGCATAAAAGCGAGCGGAGCAATTTCGATCACACCGATCTCGAGCAGATTGCGAATCTTGTCCGGTTGCAGCATATCATAGAGAGCGTCGTACACCGGACGCAGGTATGGATCGACCTTGGCGCGAACGTCACCAGGGAGAAATCCCAGCGACTCCCCGGCTTCGACTGCCGGACGGGTAAAGACGACCCGGTTGACCCGCTTGCTCTTCAGCGCCGCCACCGCCATAGCGCAGGCCAGATAAGTCTTGCCGGTGCCGGCGGGGCCGATGGAAAATACGATATCGTTGTGATCGACCGTCTCGACATAGCGAGTCTGCCCGACCGTTTTCGGCTTGATGACTTTCTTGAGGGCGCTGGTCAACAGCGCTTCAGTAGCGATATCAGCGGCCGGCCCGCGACCGTTCTCGCGCACCATCGAAATCGCATAGTTCAGGTATTGATCGGTAATGTGATCCCCCGTCCGCGTGCGTGTTACCAGGTCCTGAAGCAAACGCACCACGAGATCGACTTCGTGCGGGTCTCCCTCCACTGTCACACGATCTCCCCGGGCGACTATGTTGGCGACAAAACGAGTCTCGATGGCGCGAAGAAACATGTCGTTCTGCCCGAACAACAGTCTCTGATCCACTCCGTGGAGGTCGACTACGACCGTTTTCCTGTCTTGCTCGTCCAGATTCATAAGCTACCTGTTCGGCGGCTCCTCTTTGACTATAAGACCGAGTTCCTCAAGCTGCTCCGGATCCAAATATGATGGAGCGTCGTCCATGAGCGATGATGCATTAGTGGTCTTGGGAAACGCGATAACGTCGCGGATCGAACTCCGACCACAGATCATGGCTACCAAGTCGATCCACACCCAATGCCACACCGGCGTGAGGCGGGGCGCCGTATTCGAGCGCCCTAAGCAGAAATCCAAACATGCGGTCGGCCCGTTGCTTATCGATGCCCAGGATCGCAAGCACTTGCTCCTGCAATTCACGTCGATTGATTCGCTGTCCGCCGGAACCGATTTCCCAACCGTTTATGACTATATCATACTGCGATGCGCGGGCCCGACGCCACGGATGGTCCGGACTTGTACCGGGCAACGAAGTATGAAAGCCTTCGTCGATCATGTGCAAATCTGCTTCGACCGGATGTGAAACGATGTTATGCATGGCATTGAAGCGTCCGGTCGCCTCGTCGAATTCAAACAAGGGGAAATTCGTGACCCACAGGACACGATAGTCATTCGCCTTGATCAGGCCGTGTTCACGTCCCAGATGAAGTCTGAGCTGGCCCAAAATCATTTCCGTCTTGAGACGCTTGTCCGAGATAATGAACAGAGCGTCGCCCGGTTTGACCCCGGCTTTTTCGATCAGACGGTCTTTGATAGAATCGCCGATGAATTTCAGAATGGGCGATTTGTCGCCGTCGGAAGCGCGCAGGACATAGGCCAGGCCACCCGCGCCGTTTTCCTTGGCCAGCGCCGTAAGATCGTCAATTTGCTTGCGACTGTATGAACCGCCGCCTTCGAGTACTATGCCTTTGACTACCCCTCCACCCGCAACGTTATCCTTGAACACTTTGAACTCGCTCTGCCCAGCGATTTCAGTCAAGTCGACAATTTCCATTCCGAACCGAAGATCCGGTTTGTCGATACCCCAGCGAGCGATCACTTCAGAATATTCATAACGCGGGAATGGACGCGGTATTGTTGCCCCAAGTAGCTTTCCGTACAGTTCGACTATGACCCCTTCGATAACATTCCAGACATCTTCCGGCGTAACGAAAGACATCTCCATGTCCAACTGAGTATGTTCCGGTTGGCGGTCGGAGCGGAGATCCTCGTCGCGCAGACAGCGGGCCAGTTGGTAGTACTTGTCAAAGCCCGAAATCATCAGGATCTGCTTCAAGAGCTGCGGCGACTGCGGCAGGGCGTAGAATTTTCCCTTCTGGATACGGCTCGGCACGACGTAGTCACGGGCGCCTTCCGGAGTGGAGCGAATCAGCAGCGGCGTTTCGATGTCGTAGAATCCGGCCTTGTCCATGTACTGACGGATAATCTGGGTCGCCTCGTGACGGATTCTGAGAGCTTCCTGAAGCGGGCGGCGTCTCAAATCCAAATAACGATATTCGAGTCTCAACAACTCTTTGGCGCTGGATTCGTCTTCGATCTCAAACGGTGGCGTTTTCGACTCTGAGAGAATGTGGAACTGGCGACAGACTAATTCGACTTCTCCAGTCGGCATGCCGGGGTTGGTGGTTCCTTCAGGCCGAAGGCGCACGGTACCGGCCACGGCCACGACAAACTCGTGGCGGGAACGCTCGGCCTCTGACAACATCTGTGGATCGAGCGTCTTGGGGTCTATCAGGACCTGGGTCAGACCGTACCGATCGCGAAGATCTATAAAGAGCAGTCCGCCAAGGTGACGGTTGCTGTTAACCCAGCCGTTGAGGCGCACTTCAACACCAACGTCGGCGGCTCTGAGTTGGCCACAGGTATGAGTGCGTTTAAGTTCGGAATACGGAGGCACAGTCAAGCCTTAACTTCCTGTAATTTATAGGTTTATCGGCCGATTTCGCCAAAGATTGAGGCCGCACACGACTTGCTCATAGCGCCGGGTATGGTAGGCTCTTCGCCCCCCGAAGTCAATAGCTTGTTGGGCGGCCCAAAAGCGGAGTTGGTATGAGTTCAGGGGATAAAGGATGCGCCCAAGAACTCGTCCTCAGAGCCGGATTATTGTGACGTTTGCTGAAGATCGGCGGGTAGTTGTTCTATTCAGATACCGTCTTGAACGAGTAGATGCGCCATTCGCCGTTCTTGAGGTGCAACCCGAACAGGGTACGATATCCGCGCGAAGCTGCCTTGTCGATGAAAGTAACTTCCACCGAGGCGGTCTCGCCGGTAATGCGTGAATTGGCGACAATCCGCTGATGAGCGAACCAGACTTTTTTCGTCTCACCATCACCGGTCAGGTCTTTGAGAATTTCTTCAGGATTGGTAAAAACACGGGCCTGGTCCTGCTGAATGGCGTAATCTTTCTGGCTGTTACGCATCAACTCCGGCAAGTCCAGAAGATGTGTCAATGCAGCTTCGTCGTTCTTCTCCATGGCGCCGAACAAGGAAATTACTACCTTACGAGGGTCAGTCATATCGGACACCACCGCCACAACCATTGGCTAGCAGCCCGATGACGATCAAACCGAGCAGCGTAATTGCTGAAACAGTGTTCACGCGAAACATCGCCTAGAATCCTCCGGTGAGAGTCACACGGTGAGAATCACCCAAATCGGCCGCCGGTGAAAAGGCGTAGGAAAATTGCATGGTCCGATAGCGAAGACCGATACCAAATGACATTCCCGCCGCACCGGCGCTGGCATACTGAGTCCGGTAGTTGGAACCAAAACTGTTCCAGCCCATTCGAAGAAAGAGCGGATCGAGCTTGAAATATTCGGCGCCGACCGCCACCAGGGCATCGTTGTCGAACGGCAGAATCAAATCACTCGTAAAGACGGTATTTAATCCGGGCGGCCGAGCTGAGCCACCGATACGAACGGTAGTCGGCAACGCGTCGCTTTCGCCGGTCCCCAGACTGGACAACTGGGAGCCGATATTCTGAATCATGAGACCGGCGGAGTATCGATTGCGATCACCGGCATATCGCAGCCCCAGGTCCATTGCTATGCCTGTGGACGAAAAATCCTGAATCTTCTCGTATATCAACTTCGCGGTCGCTCCGGCGGAAAAGTAATAGCCGTGACGGAAAGCAAAACTTCCGGCCACCATCAGATCGCCGCCCCCGAAAGTACCTTCGATATTGCCGGAACGATCGGTCTGAATGAAGTCGCCGTAATTCAGATATGAAATCTGCAAACCGATCGCCTTGCTGTCGGAAATAGGATGAATATATCCGGCGAAACCTGACTGAAGATCGGCAATGTAACTGTTGTACTCGGCGATGAACCGGGACTCTTCAAACGAAATTATGCCGGCCGGATTGTAGTACAGCGACGTTTCATCGTCGGCCAGACCGGTGAACGCGCCCCCCATGGCCACCGAGCGCGCGCCCACATTGATTTTCAAGAACGAGAAACGCACTGGTCCCGGCGCCGGAATTGATGGTCTTGCCGTATACCATCGCGGGCACCGTTGATCAGGGTGAGAACGGTCAACAGAACCGCCATATTCAATCTGGAAATCTGCATCTTTGTCGTCGCTCCTGAGTTAGGATATCAAGTCGTTTCACCGATAGCAATTGGATTCGATCGACTTTCTCCTCACCAAGATTTGGTCGTTTTGTTCAAAACCGCCTCGACTAGCTGCCCGGCCACCAGCAGCTGTCCATCTTCTTCGGTCTGACTTACGGCGTCGTAAATTCCGTCCAGCGTCAATTGAATCGTCCAGATATCGCTTTGATCTTTGGGGTTCTTGAGCGCGACATCAACCCCGACAATGACTTTGTATTTCGAAACCTGATCGTTCTGGTCAAACTCGTGGGCCACCCGCTCATACCGCGTCAGCTTGCCCACCAGCAGCGCTTGCGCTACATCCGGAGGGACGACCTTCATGGTGCCGTCGGTGATGAAAGCATCCACCACGGCCTCGGTCATCCGGTCGGCCAGATCGTACTGGGTGGTCTGGTTTTCGAACGGCTCAACGGCCAAAGTCGAGGTATCGGATTTGCCCCTGGAATTGAAAGAGTACACCCCACAGGCTACCGGCATCAGGCTCGAAGCCAGTACCAACACCGTCATGATGACTCCTCGGTAAGTGCGCATCGTTATATCTTAAACCCGCGAGCCGCGTTCACGTTCCGTCGTTCAGAGCTCGACCACAACCTTGCCCCGTTTGACGACTTTCGAAACCAGGTTGACACCGTAATGATACGGGAGTTCCCGATAATCGGCCATGTCCCAGACGACCAGATCGGCCAGGAGCCCCGGCACGAGACGGCCGATCTTGCCGGCCCGGTCGACCGCGGCGGCCGCGTTGACGGTCACGGCGGACAATGCCTCGGCCGTGGTCATTTTCAATTGCAGCACCGCCAGCGAGATTATGATTGCCAGCGATTCAGTATAGCTTGAACCCGGGTTGCAATCGGTGGACAACGCCACGGTCGCCCCGGCCTCTATCAGCTTTCGGGCCGGCGCGTATTTGGTCCCGCCCAGTGAAAAAGTCGTCCCCGGAAGCAGTACCGCAACTGTACCCGACTGGGCCAGAGCTTTAATGCCAACATCAGAAATATAGACAATATGGTCGGCCGAAGTCGCGCCCATCTCGGCGGCCAACTCGGAACCGCCCGTACCGGCCAACTCATCGGCGTGAAAACGGAGTTTCAGACCGGCATCGAGTGCCGCCTGCTGGATACCCCGTGATTCTTCGACACTGTACACGCCGACTTCGCAGAAGATATCCGAGTACTCGGCCAGTTCCTGCTTGGCGACCGCCGGAATCATTTCTTCGACAATAATGCGGATGTACTCTTCGCGGTCTTTGCGATATTCGTCGGGAACTTCGTGGGCGCCGAGAAAAGTCGGGACCAGATCGATGGGGTGTACCTGGTTGAGATCGCGAATTACTTCGAGTGATTTGACTTCAGCCTCGAGTGACAAACCGTAGCCGGATTTTGCTTCGACCGTCGTGATGCCGTGAGCCAGCATGCGGTCGAGAACCTGCCGGGTGTGTTTCCTGAGTGTCTCCGAATCGGCAGCGCGCAAATCGCGGACCGAGGACCGAATACCACCGCCGCTCTGCGCGATTTCCATGTACGACTTGCCCTGGGCCCGCATCTCGAATTCCCGCTCGCGGGTGCGGGCAAAAACCGGATGCGTGTGCGGGTCGATCAGACCGGGCGTCACCAATCCCCCGCCGGCATCAATTACTCGACACCCTTCCGAAAGCTGGACCTTCCCCTGGACTTCTTCCCAGGGTCCGGCCGCCAGGATTTCTTCGCCGGCTACCGCCACGCCGCCGTTTTCGAACAGACCCAGGTCGTTCATGGAAGCGCCGGTGCGCGGTACCGGTCCGGCCATGGTAATCAACTGACCGATATTATTGATTAAGAGTGTGGCTTTCTTCTCACGTGGCATTGGGGGAATATACGGCGATAGTGCAAAGGGTCAAACATAAACTGGAGCGGCAAGTTACCTGCCGCTACGCCACTGACGTGGTTGGCGTACGTCCTCGTGCGCCAACACCATGGCTCCGCTTCTTCACGCCCGAAGCTGGTGGACGAGGACGTCCACCAGCCACCCGAACAGATTGCTGACTGAGCGGCTACTTTCCCGCCATCGGGATCTTCACTTTGTGCTTCTTAGCGAACGCCCGGGCGTCTTTGTATCCGGCGTCGGCATGGCGCATCACACCCGTTCCCGGATCGTTAGTCAGCACCCGGTTGAGTCGATCCCCCATCTCTTTCGTGCCGTCGGCGACAATCACCATTCCGGCATGAATCGACAGACCAATCCCGACTCCGCCGCCGTGGTGTATCGACACCCAACTTGCCCCCGACGCCGTGTTGAGCAGGCCGTTAAGGAGCGGCCAGTCGGCGATAGCATCGGAACCGTCGAGCATGCCCTCGGTCTCGCGATACGGCGACGCCACCGAGCCGCAATCGAGATGGTCCCGGCCGATGACAACCGGAGCCGAAATCTTGCCGTTCTTGACATACGTGTTGATAATGTCACCGAACTCTGCCCGCTCGCCGTAACCGAGCCAGCAGACGCGAGCCGGAAGGCCCTGGAACGGAATCCGTTCGCGCGCCTTGTTTATCCAGCGAACAAGTGACTTGTTCTTCTTGAAAGTCGACAGGATGACTCTCGTCGGTAACGGCTATATCTTTGGGATCGCCCGACAACGCCACCCAGCGGAACGGGCCGCGACCTTCGCAAAATAACGGGCGAACATACGCCGGGACAAAACCGGGGTACGAAAAAGCGGTCTTCAAGCCACCGGTTTCCGCCTGTCCGCGCAGGTTGTTGCCGTAGTCGAATACGATCGAACCGGCCCGAAGAAACTTCACCATCGCGTCGCAATGTTTGACCATCGACTCGAAGGAACGTGCGATATACCCTTTGGGATTGTTCTTGCGAAGATGCCCGGCCTCTTGAATTGTCAATCGTTCGGGAACGTAACCGTTTAGTTCATCGTGGGCCGAAGTTTGATCGGTGACGATGTCGGGAATAATCCCACGACGGTAGATTTCTGGGAATATTTCAGCGCAATTGCCTACCAGACCAATTGAGATCGGCTCGCCTGATTTGGCGTGCTCTTTGACCAGCTTGAGGGCTTTGTCCAGCGCTTTCACTTTGATGTCGCAATAACCGATTTTGACGCGACGGTCGATCCGCGCTTCATCGACTTCGACACACAAGATCGATGCTCCCGCCATGGTGCCTGCGAGCGGCTGGGCGCCACCCATCCCCCCCATACCACCGGTCAGGATCCAGCGTCCGGTCAGGTCACCTTTGAAATGCTGGTCGGCGATGGCGGCGAAGGTCTCGTAGGTCCCCTGGATAATCCCCTGGGTGCCAATGTAAATCCAGCTTCCGGCGGTCATCTGGCCGTACATGATCAGCCCTCGGTCTTCAAGGTCGCGAAAGTTCTCCCAGGTCGCCCATTTCGGTACCAGATGCGAGTTGGCAATCAAAACGCGGGGAGCGTACTCGTGCGTACGAAAAATGCCAACCGGTTTGCCGGATTGTACCAGCAACGTTTCGTCGTTACCGAGCGACTTGAGCGACTTGACGATGGCGTCGTAGCACTGCCAGTTGCGGGCCGCTTTGCCGGAACCGCCGTAGATGATCAGTTCTTTTGGCTTTTCGGCGACTTCGGCGTCGAGATTGTTATTAAGCATGCGGAGGGCGGCTTCCTGGGCCCAACCCTTACAGGAGATCTTGAGACCTCGCGCAGCTTTGACGGATTTCGGCGGCATTCCTGGCTCCTTGGTAACCTTGTTACGCCGTGGAATATACGGGGAATGGTGGGCCTTAGTCAAACGGTCGTTTTGGGTGGGTATCGTACGGTCAGGAGTCTCGCAGGCATCGCCCTGCATGCCGTGAATGTGCCCGGCAGATGTCCACATCTGCCGGCTCTTGTGCAGCCAGGTGCCTCTGCCTGACCGCAGATGACCTGTCACCAACCGTCGGGCAGAGACGCCCGACGGCACCTCGTCATGGACCTTTTCTGTCTTGCCCCGCTTCAGGCGGGGCACCCATAGTGCCGTGCCCGGCAGATGCCCACATCTGCCGGCTCGTGTGCAGCCAGGCGCCTCTGCCTGACCGCGGTCGATGAATTGGTAATTCGGGTTCACGAACGCTTCGCGAAGCGAGGCGTGAGCAACCCGACACCGCATCTATTTCAATCGGCAGGCCTCAGCGCCTGCCGGAAAACGTGCGGCAGGGTTGGAACCCTGCCGATCAAAAGAGAAGGGGCACGGTACGAACTAGGACGTGTGCCGCCCACGGATAGCGCAGCCCGACGGCACACCGTTTTGTGCCTTGCCGTGAAACAAACTGCGCAATATCATAGACCCCATGATCGAGCAAGTACAGGGACACCTGGTCAATCTTCGACGGATTCGACACACCGATTTCATCGACATCGCCCGCCACGCCAACGATATCACCGTCGCTCGCAATACATTCATACCGTACCCGTACGGTCCGGGCGAAGCTCATGAATTTATCCGACGGTCGGCGAAGTTCTGGCGCAAAGGTGAGGCGTATCATTACGCGCTGGAGGACCCGTCGACGGGCGAATTTATCGGCGGGATCGGTCTGGAAGTTATCAGCCGGAAACATTGCTGTGTGGAGTTGGGATATTGGCTCGGACAGTCATATCGTGGTCGCGGGATCGTGCCCGAAGCAGTGAAATTGGCGCTTCGGGTAGCATTCAAGGACCTCAAGCAGATGCGGGTTCAGGCGCATGTGTTCGAGGGGAATGGGTCGTCAGTGCGGGTCTTGGAGAAGTGCGGATTCACTTATGAGGGGACGGAACGCAAACGGATCAAGCATCGTGGTCGCTGGCGGGATTTGATGTTGTTTTCGGTGGTGCGGACGGAGTGGAAGAGCCGATAAAGGCGAAATCGTTTGTTGCCCCCACCCCCGCAAAATCCGCTTCCACCCTGAGTTTTTGTTGCGCATCGGCCCCTCCCCCGCGTATCTCTCACCCCATGGCACGGATTCAAAAACCTCCCAAAGGACGCCTCGTCGTCTCCATCATCTACAACTCCCTCGACGGTCTCGCCGACGCGCTCAAGTTGCTCGAAAAACAGTTCGGCCGGGTCCAGTGCGAAACCATGGAACTGGCTTACACTTCGGACAAGTACACCGAAGAAATGGGAAGCGGCCTGCAACGTCGGTTCTATTCGTTCGAGCGTCTGGTCGAGCGCGACCGGCTGCCGGAAATCAAGGCGGCCTGTCATAAAGTCGAAAATCAGTTCGGCGACCTGGTCCAGGACTACGCTTTTCGCACGGTCAACATCGACCCCGGCATTCTGACCCCCGACAACCTCATCATGGCGACCCACCGGGAATACAACCATCGCATCTACCTTCGCGACGGGGTCTTCGCGGAACTGGCGCTGGTCTATTCGCGCGGTCGGTTCGTGCGGCTCCCGTGGACGGTGGTTGATTTCTGTCAGGGCGAAGCGATTGAGTTCTTCCTCCGGGTGCGGGAATCGTTTGAAATGGTCGATGAACCCGCCGAGATGGTGACCGAAGAGCCACCCGCCTGATACAGTACCCACCCAACGGTGGGATTGTTTTTCCATTGACGCGACCTAACTCTGTTGCGCCAGTGCCCATCCAATTAATCTTTAGTTTGCTTCCAGTGGTCACTTTTGGGGAAATTAGTGGGTGGAGGTGTGCCTGCCGGGCGTAGTTTCGTCGGCGCCGGGGAACATTCCCGATCACTCGCAATACAAAGGAACGACATGGATAAGTTCGTTATTAACGGCCCAACGGTGCTCAAGGGCAAGATCAAGGTTGATGGTTCCAAGAACGCGGCGCTTCCGATTCTCGCCGCCACCCTGCTCATCGACAAAGGGGAAACGATCATCAGAAATGTCCCGCCTCTCCAGGACATCTATACCCTGTCAAAAATGCTGGAATATATCGGCGCGAAAGTGACCTACGACGGCAAGACACGAATTGTCACGATCAACGCCGAAAAGCTTACTGAGACCACCGCTCCGTACGACCTGATGTGCAAAATGCGGGGCTCGTTCCTAGTGCTGGGACCGCTGCTGGCCCGTTTGGGCGAGGCGCGAGTATCGCTCCCCGGCGGGTGTGTCCTCGGTTCGCGGCCGGTCGATTATCACATAAAAGGCTTCGCGGCTCTCGGAGCGACGGTCACCGAAGAGGGCGGCTATGTGATCGCCAAGGGGAAACCACTGGCAGGTGGGTCGGTCTATTTCGATAAACCTTCCCACACCGGCACGGAAAACTTGCTGTACGGCGCTGTGATGGCCAAGAAACGCACGATCATCACGAATGCCGCCTGCGACCCGGAAGTGGTCGACACGGCCAATTTCCTGAACGCCGCCGGAGCCAAGGTCTACGGCGCCGGGACACCGGAAATCACGATTGAACCGGTAAAAAAACTGAAAGCGACTGACTATACTGTATCGGGAGACCGTCTGGTGGCGGGAACGTTTGCCATTGGCGCAGCAGTTACGGGCGGGCAACTGGAAATTTCCGGCGTCCCGGCCGATCAACTCACGGTCGTGTTCCACAAGTTGGTCGAAATGGGCTGTACGATCGAATATCGCAAAGAGAGTTTTGTGGTCAAAGCCCCGAAACGACTGACCGCAACCAACGTTACGGCCTTCCCCTTTCCCGGATTTCCGACCGATTTGCAGGCCTGTATATCGGCCGCCTGCGCCGTAGCGTCGGGAACCTCTCATATCAGAGACACTGTTTTCGTAGATAGATTCGCCCATGCCATGGAATTCCGTCGTCTGGGCGCCGACATAAACGCCTCGGGCGGCGAAGGCATCATAAACGGCGTGGAACGACTCCAGGGCGCCGCGGTTATGGCACCTGATATAAGGGCCGGAGCAGGGATTGCTCTGGCTTGTTTGGCTGCCCACGGCCGGTCTGAATTGTCACGCGTGTATCATCTCGACCGGGCGTATTACCGGATCGAGGAACAGTTCGCCCGCCTGGGAGCCGATATTGAGAGAGTCAAGGCTTGATCGCGGCGACTCGCCTGAACGATCGGGTCAAGGAAACGTCAACTGAAAAAAGGCTGCGTGTCATGCGAAAAGTCCTGGTGATGGTAGTAGCGTTAGTAATGTTTGCAGCGACGGTCGGAGCTCAGGAAACCTACTTCGGCCAGAACAAGGTCCGCTACCGTGACTTCGAGTGGAGTTACATCCAGACGCGCCATTTCGACATCTATTTCTACGCGGGCGCCTATTCCGTAGCCAAGTTCGCCGCTGACGTATTGGAGTCCTCCTACAAAGAGGTCTCGGCCCAATTGAACTACAATCTCCAGAATCGTGTCCCGGTGTTTCTCTACAACTCTCAGAACGAGATGCAGCAGACCAACATTATCTCAGGCATGTTGAGCGAGGGGATCGGCGGGTTCACGGAACCTTTCAAGAATCGTATCGCCGTCCCGTTTACCGGATCCTATGAGGATTTCCGTCATGTGCTTCACCACGAATTGACCCATGCGGTAATTCACAACATGCTCTTCGGAACCAACTTCTCCTCGATAATATCCCGTCAGAGATTCTTTGATCTCCCGACCTGGTATTCTGAAGGGTATGCCGAATATTCATCGAATCACGGCTGGGACTACAATTCCGACATGTTTATGCGGGACGCCACGATCAACAACTACCTGGTGCCTCCGGAATATCTCGAATACAACTACTTCGCCTACCGACAGGGTCAGGCGATGGTGAAGTATATCGCCGACAAATACGGTGAGGACAAAATCTACAAGATCATCCAGAAGGGCAAGATCCTCCTCACCATGAGCAAGACTTTGAAAGCGGTGCTCGGAGTTGAGGAAAAGGATTTCTGGGAGGGTTTCTCCAAGGAAATGAAACGGCGCTACTGGCCGTCGATTGCCACTTTGAAAGAAGCCAACGAAGTCGGCAAACAACTGACGAAGGCCCGCGAGGACGGTTCCTATTTCAACGAGAAGCCGGCCTTCGCTCCGGGTGGCGAAGAGATCGCGATCTTCACCGACAAATCCGACTACACCGAAATCGTGTTGATCTCACCCTACGACGGCAAGCTAATCAAGCGCCTGGTTCACGCGGAGCGCTCGGGCGACCTGGAATCGCTTCATGCCTACGTGTCGGGGATGTCGTTTTCGCCCGACGGCAACAACATCGTATTCGTGGCCAAGTCCAACGGCAAGGAATCGCTCTTCTTCGTCAAAGTCTCGAACGGCGACGTATATCTGAAACGTCGCTTCAACTATCAGAACGTTACCGATCCGTCCTGGTCACCCGACGGGAAAATGGTTGCCTTCTCGGCGCTCGATGGGCCCACCCGGGACATCTACATCTACCATGTAGACACCGACCAGATCAGCCGGATAACCGAAGACCGTTACGACGATGTGGAGCCGTCGTGGCTGCCAAATTCCGCCGAGATAGTATTCTCGTCCGATCGGCCGCATCCGGCGAATATCGTAGGCAATAAGCAGGGCCACGCGAAGACGAATCCGGCCGACACACTCTTGTCCGGTGACTTCCAGTACGGCATGTACAATCTGTTTCGGGTCAATGTGGACGGCACCAACCTTCGGCCGGTTAATGTGGGGCCCGGACAAAACCATCAGCCTATGGTATCCCCAGACGGCACCAGGATAGCCTTTATTTCCAATCGAAACGGGATCGACAATATCTATGTCGGGTCACTTGATTCGACGCGCTATTACGCGGTGACCGATATCCTGACCGGAGTGCGACACATTTGCTGGGCGCCCACCGGAGGAAAGATTGCGTTCTCCGCATTCTATAAGGGCGCCTTTGATATCTTCATGCTCGAGAATCTGGTGCCCGCGGGCAATAACGGCGTTCTGGCCGAGACGGATTTCGTCCAGGGCAAATACAATATTCCCGAGCCGCCCAAGGAAGAATCGCAGGCCGGACCAGTCGCGAAAGCAGACTCGACCAAGTCAGGCGCGATAGCCGCAGCCGATTCTGTGAAGGTTGACACTGTTAGCGTGATAACGGTCGACACCAGTTCCGTCGCTACCATAATTCCGCCTCAGGACACGGCTTTGACGGCCTCGACGGATACCAGCCTGACGGACACTACTTCGGCTGTCGCGGCAACTCCTCCGACCAAGACCGATACGACTAAGACAGAGACCAAGACCGGGATATATAACGACGAGTTTGTGCGGGTCGCGAGCGCCGATGAAATCGCACTCGATTCAGTCCTACAGGATGTCAAAAAGGACCGCGACAGCTCCCAGGCCAACTGGCGTCGAGCAGAACCGGCCGCGTTTGACTCGATTCCTTCCCGGCTGCCCAGCGGCGAATACACCGTCAATCGCTACAAGGCCAGACTGACGACCGATTTTGTGGGGGGCGGCTTCACCTACGACACGTTCTTCGGCGTACGCGGCCAGACGGTCTTTCTCTTCTCGGACTATGTCGGTGACCATCAGGTGTATGTCGCTACTGATTTTGTCAACAGCCTCGATCAGTCGTTCATTCAGTCATTCTATTTCAACAATACTCATCGGACGAGTCTGGGGGTGGGTGGGTTCCACACCAAGAACTACTACGTGGATTCTTACAACTTTCTGTTCTCCGATCGTTTCTACGGTATACAGGGATTCGCCTCTCGCCCGTTTTCCACCTTCAGCCGATTGGAAGCATCGCTGGGCGAAGTATTCATCGACCGCAAGTACTACGATCGCGATCTGGGCGACCCTCGTCCCAACCGCAGTTCGCGAATAACCAGTGTCTCAGGTTCGTACGTTTTCGACAACGTCCTGTGGGGCTATACCGCGCCGATGAACGGACGGAGAGTGAAATTTACTCTCGATGGCGGCAACGACCTGTTTGACAATAACGGTATCAGCTTCTATTCCGCCGGTTTCGATTACCGCAAATACTGGCACATTGCCAGTACGGTATCGATGGCGCTTCGCTTCAGCGGCGGTGCCTCATTCGGCCACACACCGAAACTGTATTTTCTCGGCGGCACCACCAACTGGCTCGGCAACCGCACGCTTGAACCCAAGGTCTATGATGTCGAGAATCTATATTTCTCCGACGTCATTACGCCATTGCGCGGTTGGGAAAACTACGGCCTCTCCGGCGACCGCTACGGCTTGATCAACTGGGAGCTGCGCTTCCCGCTCGTACAGTATTTCGCCATGAAGTATCCTCTGCCGATTTTACTGAGCAATATCACCGGCGCGCTGTTCACCGATATCGGCTCGGCCTGGTACGGGGACAAATTCAAGGGGCGGGTTAAGGAGAATGGTGTCAGCCGCCTCAACGACATCAAGACCGGATTCGGCTGGGGCATGCGAGTCAACTTGTTCGGTTTCGCACTGCTGCGCTATGACGTTGCCTGGGCGACCGACTTTAATACGGTCAGCGCCCACCCCACCCACTATTTCTCATTCGGCGCGGATTTTTGATCGAGACAAGAGGTGTTATTCGAAGTGCAACGAGTCATACAAGAGTAATTGCACAATAGAAAAGGCGCGGCTGAATCAAGGCCGCGCCTTATTTTTGCTAAGAGATTGATCGCTCAAGTGAATCACCGACGACACTGATCTCGTTAGCTTTGCGCATTGAACCTCTTTGGTTCGAATGAAACAAAGCTCCACTCGCAAATAAGTCAAGGGGAAAATGTGTTTTGGCCCGGTGCGATCGGAGCGACGCAGTCGCTACACACGTCAATCGTCGTTGTTGTTTCCGTTGCCCGCCTTCTTGCCGCGATTGTTCTTCTTGTCCTTGCCTGAAGGTGGTCGACCGAAACGCTCGAAATCCAACGCCATCTGTCGCAGCTTCTCATCGGCCAAAGCGAAGACCGATTTAGGTGTGAAGCCTCCGCGCACGAGACGTTTCCCTCCCGGCACGCCGGTGAGAATCTCAATGCCTTCCGCCACCGTCTTGATCGGATAGATATGAAACTTGCCGGCCTTGACGGCATCGATAACATCCGGGCGAAGTAGCAGGTCCTGCACGTTCTGCCAGGGAATGATTACACCCTGACTTCCGGTGAGACGGCGGCTTTTGCATACGTCAAAGAAACCTTCGATCTTTTCATTCACACCGCCGATAGGTTGAATCTCGCCCTTCTGATTGACCGACCCGGTGACGGCGATACTCTGCTTGATAGGCAGTCCGGTCAGAGAGGAGAGAATGGCGTAAATCTCTGTTGATGATGCCGAATCGCCGTCAACCCCGGAGTACGACTGTTCAAATGAGATCGAAGCCGACATCGAGAGCGGTTTGTCCTGGGCGAACATCTGGCGGAAGTAGCCGGCCAGAATCGCCACTCCCTTGGTATGCAGCGGCCCGGACAGATCGGCTTCACGCTCAATATTAATAATCCCGGCCTTGCCAAGCGATGTGTTGACCGTTATTCGAGCCGGACGTCCAAACGGATACTCACCCGATGAATACACGGCCAGACCGTTAATCTGCCCGACCGCCTTGCCGGTGGTCGTGACCAGGAGCATTTCGTGATCATACATTTCCTGGACTTTGTCTTCGATCAGATTGAGACGGCGGCGGCGATTCACGACCGCTTCCTGGATATCACGCCGGGAGATCTGTTTGGCTTTCCGCTGCCGAGCGAAAAACGATCCTTCACGAATAATGTCCGCGACCGGCGTAAACCGGACGCTGAGCTTGTCGCGGTGTCCCGCCAGGCGTCGGCCGTATTCGACCACCGCGTGCATGCCCGAAAGATCCAGCGAGGGCAGATTTTCATCGCGCACCAGGCGCGCGATGAAACCATAGTAGTTGTCCATACTGCCGTGGTCGAACGGCACTACAGTGTCAAACTCGGCTTTGATTTTGAAGATCTTCTTGAAATCGTCGTCGTAATGCCAGAGAATGTTGTAGATATTGGAATCGCCGATCAACACGACTTTGACGTTCAGGGGAATCGGTTCCGGTTTGATCCCCGAACCGGCCATCATCGAGAATGGATCGTAGGCGGCAATTTCGAGCTCGCCGTTGCGGATCGCCCGTTTCAGAAACACCCATACGCCCGGCTCGGTAAAGACATCGGTCGCGTTCATGACCAGATACCCGCCGCTGGCGCGGAGAAGCGAGCCGCTAAAGATTCGGGTAAAATCGGTGCGCCAGTACCCGAACCGGTCTACTACGCGCTCCAGAGAGCCAAATAGGTTCTTATAGGAAGGGGATTTCTCGATAACAATCGGCACCCCTTGCGTCTCGGAGTTGTCCAGGATCAGATTGACCGAGAATTCTTCAAAAGGCTCCTGCTTGCGAAAAGCCGGGGCATCTTCCTCGCCCCGTCGCGGCCGCGCTTCGAGGAATCGATCCAGATCGCTCATCAACGCGTTGTCCACGTCCTCGAGGTAGCCGACAACTCTGGCATCGGGGTAACGTCGCTTGAGCAAATTGATCTTGTCCGCGACCAACGGGGCCACCAGCGAATGGTTCAACTTCTCCAGCGCGTCTTCCAGCTTGGCGCTGATCTTCTTAGATTCTATGGTGGTACCGTCGAAATCGCGACGCAGGCTGTCCCAGGCGCGCCGAAGTTCGTCGAGACGCGCCTCGGCGAATTTCCCTTCTTTCGTCAGACGCTCGATCCGCTCGATCGAAACCGGTTCACCGTCAATCAAGGGGTGAATCTCATTGCGTACCGAGTTGGCGCCCTGAATCTGGACCATCACGAACCCGGCCACGTTCAACCGGCCTTCGAATACCCCGATTAGCTCCTTCTGCCGATTCTCGAATTCGCGCATTACCCGGTTCTGACGGTCCTTATAATCCTCGGACATGAATATTTTGGGGACCACCTTGCGGAGTGAATGAATCAGGTACTCCATGTCTTTCTTGAAGTGCTTGCCGTCACCGGCCGGAAAAGTCAACACCAGCGGATTGTCGACTTTGCGAAAATTGTTGACGTAGCAAACGTCAGACAACCTCGGATCGTCGTGCTCGAGCTGTTTGAGCAGAAGGCTGATAGTAGCCGTACGGCCGGTACCGGCGACACCGGTGACAAAAATGTTGTAGCCCCGGCTGTGGACGGCCAGACCGACCCGGATGGCGTCGATAGCTCGCTGTTGGCCGATAATATCTTCACACGCTTCGAAATCATCGGAGCCGGCCTTTTTCCCCGGCGCATAACTGACCGTGTATTCGAGCTCTTTGGCAGTAAGTTCACGTAGCGTTCTGGTGCGAGTAGTGCGGCTTTTCGGCATCAATCCTCCATCGCCTGCTTGTTCTGAATTGGAATATAGAGGCGGCCCGACGGCGCGAAAACTAAAAAGGCCGGGCGATTGCTGGCGCTTTTCCCACACGCGGGACCTGACTGCGACCAGGAATCCAATTCTTGGTCTGACACACAGTAATCCGGTGTTGGGCGTGTATCAGCGATCCGTTCACACATATCTGAATAACCCGACCAGTGCTCATTTGGTGCGTCCGCCGATATTCGACGCAACAGATTGGGTGTGAGTTGGTCGTCATAACCTGTTGCTCGCATTGGGATAGACCAGATTAGCTTAAGCCGAAGATTCAGAAAATAAGCCTAAATGGCACACGCAACCGCCAATATGGCCGATGCAATAGGAGGTCTTGTTGTCTCACATTTGCCACCTGGATCAAAAAAAATGTGGAAAAAAGAGTCCCAAGTAAGCCTTTAGCAGTCATAGTATTACCTAAGATTGTCGCCGTAACGTCTTGTGGGCCAATACATTAAATTAGCTTGACAGTATTTGAGGAATGTGTGATCATGTTGGCCGATGCTACCCTTTAGCATTGCGCATTGAATCGGCGGTATCGTCTAGTGGCCTAGGACGGATGGTTCTCAGCCATCAAACCGGGGTTCGATTCCCCGTACCGCTAAAAGGTATTCGGGCAGCCGTGTTTGTCTATCCCTGTGGACATTCGGGCTGCCCGAATCTGTTTTCGCCAATTCATCAGCAAGTGTCTGCACGGGATTGATCAAGTTGCACGACAGCATTTGAAGTTGTACGTTAGCCGAAGAATGATCGTACCCGAAAAACCGAACATGAACCTTCGAGAATTGCGCTACTTGCCCAATTTGTTCAGCCTGTCGAGGGTGGCCCTTGCCCCGTTCGTATGTTATCTGCTGTGGCGACCGGAGAACTGGGCTACGGGAGCAGCCATTGGACTGGTGATTCTGGCGGCCATCACTGACGGCCTGGACGGATATCTGGCCCGGCGCATGAAGCAGGTCACCCCGATCGGCATCGCCCTCGACCCGGTAGCGGATAAACTCTTTGCAGCCCTTCTGGTAGTCGGTCTGATATTTTTCCGCGACTTCCCCTGGTGGCTGGCGGCTCTGGTCATAGGCCGGGATCTTCTCATTCTGATCGGCGGCGCTCTTCTTATCCGAGCGCGTCGTAACCTGACCCTGCCGTCGAATCTGACCGGCAAATGGGCCTTCGCGTCACTAGTCGTGCTGCTGGGGGCTCACATGATCCGATTTGACTTCAGCATCTCACTCATGACGCCGATTGTGACGGTTCTGTGGATAGCTTCGCTGGTTGTGTATGCGCGCAACTTCCTGCGATTGTGGCACGGTGAGACGGTGACCCCGTTCAAAGATCGGGCCAGCCTGAAGCTGGCCCGAATATCGCTTTGCGTTGTTGTGGCGGCGGCCCATTTCTGGATGTTCTGGGTCGAGTTCCTCAGGTAACCAAGAGCCCAGCAATATCAAGCCCGATTCGGTCTACATCATTGCTTCGCTGGTTGGGGTGTGATCGACGCCAACACACGTATCATTTCGTCAAAAGCGTTCTTCCCCGACTCGTAGGTCGAGATTCCAGCGGCCCGTACAGCCTCTGCCGCCGCTCTATAATAGTTGATCTGAGCGGTCACGGCCCGAAGAGATGCCTCACGATCAGTTCGAATCGCGTCAAGCAAATCCGTCATTCGTTCCTCCCCGTTCGAATAACGCGAAATCATTTCGGGATAAACCTGTTTGGCGAGCTCATCCGCCCGCGCGGCGGGCGCGAATTCATCGGCGCTGCTCAAAGCCTTCTCAAGCGCCACTCGGACTCTTGCGACCGTCTCGAATGAAACCTGATCCTTCTTGAAAGTCTCTTGATCGATCAGCAGCCGCATCCGGCTCCGTTCGTGCAGACGTCGCCCACCGAGAAAGAGCGGCAGCTTGATTTCGGCACCGATCGTCCAACTCGGATTGGCTTCATCGTACCCCACTTTGTCGGACAACTGATCGGTCACACCGAAATCGGCGAAGAAACCGATACGGGGCCAGAAACCGGCGTTGGTGCGAGAAAGTTGTGATTTCTGTACGGCAACGTCGAGGTCCGATGCTTTCGCCTCGGGACTATTAGCGGACGCCAGGCTATCAATGAGCTGGTTGAGTCTCTCACGTTTCGCAGAGCTTCCGGTGAGCTGCTCAATGAGAGATTGCTCGTTAGCAAATCGCTCGTCTGAGAATTGCCCCAGGTCAGCGACAAAGGGATAGTCAGGCGGCCGTCCAAGCAGAGTGTTGAACAGGGTTCTGGCGATTTGTCGGCGACTTTCCACTGCGCGCAACGCCTGAAGGGACGACATCAATTCCTGCTCGGCACGCCAGACATCGACGGCCTCGGTCTCGCCCAGACTCAGGCGTACACGCGCAATCTCCAGACACTCGTTCGCCTGGCTCCGGTTGGCCTGCTCGATAAGTCGCTCCCGATCAGCGGCTGCCAGATCAAGATAGGCCAGTGTGACGGCCAGTTCCAGGTCGAGCTGGGCGCGTTTCTGATCGACACCGCTCTGATCCCGCTGAAGCGCCGCAGTGCGGATGTCCCTGATGGCATCGAGCGCAAACAGGTCCTGACGCAGGCTCAGATGAGCTTGCAGACGATTGTTGTCATACCGAGGATCATTGTTGACGGCGTTGTTGTTGAAGTATGCCGCCGATCCGTTCAACTCGAGTTGAGGCAGATAAGACGAACGAGCTTCCTTCGCAGCCTGTCCCGCGGCCGCCATGGTCTGATAGGTCGCCTGAAAGCCGGGGTTCTGGTTGACAGCCACTGAAATCGCATCGACCAGGGTCACGCGCTCCACACTGTCCGGCATCAGACCTTCGACAACCACCATGTCGTAGTGCAACCCCGACGGTACTCTTACCTGCACACTTCGTGCCACCTGGTCGTTAAGGGTCAGGACCGGATCGTCGTCCAGCGTAATCGGCAGATCGGCCGGAACCATTCCCTGAATGATCCGCATGACTTTCCAGGCCTGGAGATGCGCCTCGACCATCGCGGTCTCGGCCGAGCCCGACGCGAGCGCGCCGCGCTCCACATGATACATTCCTTCCGAAGAGAAAGCGGCCTTCCGATCGCGCTCGATCATTTGATAGAAACTCTTGATCTTTTCTCCCTCGCATCCCCAAAGCGGTAATAAATAGACTGCGTCAGCGCTTCGGCTCAGCTGCCGATAAGCTTTGAAATAGGCGTACGCGCCGTCGGTGTCGAATCCCTGTGCCGTGACGATTTCGAAACCGAGTCTGCGTCCGATGACCCGCATCGAATCCAGAGCCTTCGCGGATTCATCGCCCGACGGGAAATACAGGACCCCCACCGTATCCGGATGAACCAGGTTGGCCAGATAGAGCAAATCAGATTCGACTTTCTTGGGGCGGACACGGACGGTCAGGTTGTCGATAATGGGTCTTCCCTTGGCGTTCACCAGTCCCTCGGCTACCGGATCGAAACGAAACGCGGCCACGATGGGTCTATCAAACCCGGCGGCCAGAAGGTCTTCCACAGTCCAGGGACCGGTGGCAACAATGAGATCAAGGTTCTTGAAGGCGGCAATTTCGCGAGCCATGCTCTTCGATTTTTCGCGGTTCCATTCCGCCGAATAGAAAGCATCCGGCTCGAAGACAATCTGGACTCCCGGCGGCGTCATGGCTTTAATCTGGGCGCGGAAAGCATTTCTGAATTCAGCGTGTGCCTCATAAGGGCCGCCTTCGAAGAAACCCACCCGGAAGGTACGGGTTTCGGCTCGAACCGTAACAGTAGAAACACCTATTACCAATCCGAGCCACAGCCATCGCAAAGTCGAACTATTGAACATGATCGTTATACTCCGCTTTCCACAATTCAGGACTGGAAACATAGGCAACCGCGCAACTTCGCGGAAGCAGTTTCTGGAGCGGCAGACGGGGACCCGCCGCGCCGGGCCGGCCACAGAAACGGGAGTACAAGTGCCCGGCAGATGTCCACATCTGCCGACTCGTATCGATACCGTCGAATTGGGATTGCCGCGCTACGACACCCACCTCGCGGCGGGCATCTCCACTCGCAATGACTTGGAGTGGCACTTATTCGATAAGCCTCGTCAAAAGGACAAAGAAAATGTGTTGACAAACAATGGCCGCCAATTATACTTGTTCCCAATAATTTGAATAATGCTGAAATAGCTTTAGATATATTTAACCCGCTGCACAGGAGTATATGATTCGATGATCAGCCTCCAGAATCGTATTTCGAATATGCCGGTATTGGTACCGGGTGGCGGGACGGGTATGTCCGGATAGCGACACACCCAAGCGCGAAAGCGATGCCCGCCACGGTCCGATAGAACCTGGCGGGCTTTTTTCATTGTCCGCCGGGAATCGGTCCGAGCGTTGTTACACTTTCTATCAAGGGCAATGAAATGACTAGCTCCTTTTACGAAGACGAAAAGACTACCGGTTCGGCATCCGAAGTCGGAGGCCGCAAGGCTATTGGATATCTGCTGCCGCTCTTGCAGCCGCACCGTCGGCGCTTGGCCGGCTGCCTGGCTCTTCTGGTCGCCGCCACGCTGTTGTCGCTGCTGTGGCCGATTCTGCTCAAGCGGGCCATAGACGTTCCCCTGGCGGGCGAAGATGTCCGCGGGCTGATATTCCTCGCCGCGGGAATAGCCGTCATCCAGATCGTGACCATTGGCGCCCAATATACGCTACGCATCCGTCTGGAGACGATCGCTCAGGACTTCATGTTAGATTTGAAGCGACGATTGTTTGATCACATCCTGTCGCTGGACGTGTCGTTCTTCGATCGGAACCCGGTCGGTCGGCTCATGGCGCGAGTTGAATCCGACACCGAATCGCTTCGGATGCTGTTCACCAACACTGTATTAATGGTTATTGCCGACTTCCTGCTGGTGGTCGGGCTGTACAGCGTCCTGTTCTATTACAATTGGAGATTGGCGGCAATACTGGCGTCACTGATCCCGGTGATTGCGTTGCTGGTCTGGATATTCCATCGGCTGACCTCGCACCGCTTTCTGGCCGTGCGCAAGCTCATGGCCGAAGTGACTGCGACCGCCACCGAATTTCTGCAAGGGATGTCTATCATACAGATATTCCACCGGGGCGAATATGCCCGGAAGCGGTTCTATCGGGTCAGTGAGGCGAAATTTACCCAGGATGCGTTCGTCAACGTGGCGGTATGCGTGTTCTTCAATACCGCCTTTATGTTCGAATACATCAAGATCGGCCTGATCCTCCTATTTGGGGCTAAATTTGGACTGACGGCCGGTCTCATGGTGCTCTTTCTGGTCAACGTCTGGCGGTCGTTTGACCCGATCTTCCGCATGTCGGAGCAGTTGTCCAGTTTCCAGAAAGGAATAGCCGGCGCGCGGCGGATATTCGCACTGCTCGAAACGAAACCGAAGATTCTCGATTCGCCCCGACCGTTGGC
Organism: uncultured candidate division Zixibacteria bacterium; assembly: GCA_963735035.1. GTDB lineage: Bacteria > Zixibacteria > MSB-5A5 > GN15 > FEB-12 > JAGGTI01. The sequence continues at coordinate 1,113,876 of CAVTJJ010000004.1, read as the reverse complement.
ATGGAACGGCATGAAGTCATCAATCCGGTTTGAGAACGTCTGGTTCTCTTACGGCGATGACCATCAGTGGGTCTTGAAGGATGTGAATTTCGAAATCAAGGTCGGTCAGCGGGTGGCTCTCGCGGGTGTTACCGGCGGCGGCAAGAGTACCGTAATATCCCTCTTGTTGCGCTTCTATGATCCGCAGAAGGGGCGCATAACGATCGACGGTATCGACATTCGCGAAATCGCGGTCTCGGAACTCCGCAAACGTTTTGCGCTGGTGCTTCAGGATATTTTCCTGTTCCCCGGAAGCGTGGCGGAAAACATCAGTCTCGAAGCCGAGGGAGTCTCGCTCGAACGTACCGCCGAGGCGGCGCGCACTGTAGCCGCGGACAAGTTCATCGAACGTCTGCCGCAGAAGTACCAGACGGAGGTTTCCGAGAAGGGCGCCAATTTCAGCCGGGGCGAGCGGCAGTTGTTTTCGTTTGCACGGGCTCTGGCGTTCGACCCGGAGATACTCGTGCTCGACGAAGCTACCAGCTCAGTCGACCCGGAAACCGAACGCGCGATTCAGGAATCGCTGCACAAGCTGATGACCGGGCGAACGTCGCTGATTATCGCCCATCGTCTGTCGACCATTCTCGATGTCGATCAGATCCTCGTGATCCGCGACGGCGAGATTGTCGAGCGCGGCAAGCACAGCGATCTGCTGCTGATGAATGGCTACTATACCAAGCTGTTCCATCTGCAGTACAAGAACACGAATGGAGCGTTAGCCAATGCTAAGTAAGATAAAATGGTTATGGAAATACTATAAGCGCCACCCCTGGGTGCTGGCGGTTCTTGTTCTACTAACTCCGGCGCAGGCGATAGTCGGCGTGACGGTTCCGCAGTTGTTCGGGTTCGCGGTCGACAATCTGAGTACGGGAAATGTCTCGGATCACCTGGTGTCCCGCTGGGTCACCAGTGTGGGGGCATCGTTTGGACTGTCGCCTGCGACCAGCTACGGCGTGGCGTTCATCCTGATCGGCATCTTCTCCAGCGCCTTCTACGTGTTCGTGCAGTCGAACCGCGCCTGGATGAACTGCCGGCTGGAATGGGAGTTCCGCCAGGAGGCGTTCGACCAGATCACGACCAAGGGGCCGGACTTCTTCAATAAGTTCCGCACCGGTGATATTGTCACGCGGTTGACCGACGACGTTGCAGAGAAACTGTCCTGGTTTGCCTGCTCGGGTATCTTTCGCCTGTACGAAGCGACGCTTTACATCATCTTCATCACCCTGATGATGATCAGCCTCGATCCGGGATTGACACTCTGGGCGGCAGGACCGCTGCCGATTCTGGTGTTCATCTTCTTTAAGACTTCGTCGGCGCTCGACAAACGATACGAACATCTGCAAACGCGCATCTCGCGCTTCAACGATGTCATGGAAGCCTGCTTTTCCGGCATCCGGGTTGTGAAAGCTTACGTGCGCAATGAGGCTCAGAAATCGAAGTTCGAAAAGGCGGCGGTAGACCGACGGAATGCCGAAATAGCGACAGTCCGATTGACCGCGGTAGTCGAATCGATGTACCAGTACATCTGGCAGATCGCTTTGGTGACGGTGCTTATTCTGGGCGGCTATAAGGTCATCACGTCAAACTTGTCGATCGGTTCACTGGCGACGTTCATCTACTATGTTTCATGGCTGGTCTTCCCGATGTTCGATGTCGGCCAGTTCCTGGTCAAGTCGCGCCAATCGGCGGTGTCGATTGATCGTCTTCGCGCTATGGAAGATGTGCCCGCGATGGTCGGCGATGACGGCGCCGAGGCAATGACTGAAACTCCGGCAGGACAGATCGCGCTGGGTGGGGTAAGTCTTTCGTTTCCGCCTTCGGAACGGAAGGTGCTGAACGATGTCAGCCTTGAGTTCGATGCGGGACAGACGGTCGCGCTGGTGGGACGGGTTGGCTCGGGCAAGAGTTGGCTCGTGAACATGATTCCACGGCTGGTCGACCCGAGCGGCGGCATCATCAAGCTGGACGGCCGAGAGCTTCGGCAGTTCCGTCTCGAAGACCTGCGGCGACAGATCGGCTATGTTCCACAGGAGCCGATACTGTTCAGCGATACGATCAGGAATAATATTCTGCTCGGACGTGATGAAATCAGCGAGGACGTTCTTGACTGGGCGGTCGAAATTGCTCAGTTGAAAGACGAGATCGCATCGTTCCCGAAAGGGCTCGATACTCCGGTGGGTACGCACGGTATGATGCTCTCCGGCGGCCAGAAACAACGCCTCGCCCTGGCGCGGGCGCTGGTCGGCAAGCCGCAGATTCTCCTGCTGGACGATTGCACGTCGGCGCTCGACTCGCACACCGAGGCAGCGCTGTGGGGTCGACTGCATGAAGTCATGCCCGGACTGACGGCGGTGCTGATAACGCATCGACCGGGCACGCTAGCACTGGCTGATCGGATCTATGTGCTTGAGGATGGCTGTCTTGTCGAATCCGGCACGCACAAGGAGTTGATCGATCAGGGTGGTCAGTATTCGAAGATATATCGGCGCTATCAATTGGCAGAAGAAGTCGGCCAGGCGTAGAGAGCTCGGGCTGGTGGACGAGGACGTCCACCAGCCACAGTACAATAGAGTGACCTTCGTAGGGCAGAACCCCCGTCCCTTGGGCGGGTGGTTCTGCCACCCGAAAGTCATGCTTAGCTACGCCTGCTCTGAGCTTGCCGAAGGGTCGAAGCATCATTTAAGGTAGAGTGTAACCCTTCGACAAGCTCAGGGTGACGTAGTGGGGCAAGGGTGATTTAATGGGGTGCCCGGCAGATGTGGGCATCTGCCGGGCACGTTTACTTTCTACTCGCCCGGACAGGGAATGTACTTTTTGTGCTTAGGAATCAGGAACCAAATATCTTCTTGACCACCGGCAGCAGCAGCTCGGTCTGCCAGTCCATGAAGCTGCCGGCTTTCTGAAGCGCCGCAGCCGTGGTGGGGCGGGCAATCGAGACCGCCTCGAGTTGTCGCCGCGAGGCCAGCAACGACGCCTCTATGCCCAGCTTCTCGGCAATGACGGCGCTGTCAGCGCGCAGGCGGTCAACTTCGGGTCCGTGTTCCGGCAAGATGATCCCATTACCGGTTCGAAGCGGCGGCCACTCGGGCTCCCGCATGTAGCGAGCGCGCTTGATGGCGTCTTCAAGGCCGGCCAGTCTCCCCCCCACACAGTTGCGCGGAAGCCTGGGTCGAGCGGTGGTCGAACCACCCCGCTTTTCCGAAGCCCACATCGCCAAATCGAGAATCAACTGATTACCGGCGACTTTGAACGGAGGTACATCGGCTTGCTGGGCCTCGTGTTCGCGCCAGTACCAGATTTCCCGCACGAACGCGAGTTGATGGCGTTCGAGTTCACTCAGGCCCTTGATGCGCCATTCGCGCTGCGGATCGACCGGTGATTTGTCCTTACTGGTAGCCCTTCACCATGCGACGGCAAGATTCACGATGCCAGTCCATACGGCCCAGTCGCTTCCAGCTCGCCTTCCAGATGGGCCGTGATCGCGGCCAGATGACACGTATCATTGCAGGCGTACACCAATTGCTCGTCACTCAACGGACGGCGCGACCAGTCGGAACGCTGTTTCTGTTTGGTCAGTTCGATTCCGAGATAGCTCTTGGCCAGCGCGACCAGGCTGCACGCCTTGCCTTCAACCAGTTGCGCGGCGAGCATGGTGTCAAAGACCTCGCCCTGGAGTTTGAATCCATAGGATGCACGCAACATCCGGAGATCATATTCGGCGCCGTGGAACAGGAGTCTCTTTCCGGACAGTAGGTCAAGGAATGGGCCAAGCCGCATTTCAACCAGAGGATCGACAATGTACGTTTCATGATCGACCGTAAGCTGTATCAGACAGACCTTCTCATAATAGTGATGCAGGCTGTCCGCTTCGGTATCGACCGCCACATTCTCGACCGACCCCAAACGCTTGACCAGCGCCTCAAGGGCGTCCCCGGTGTCTATGTATTGAAAATTGCAGGGCATGGTCGATCTGTCGCGAATAGACTCCGTCGTTACTTGTGAATCGTATGTAAGAACGCCTCAACTTCGGGTACGCCGCCCTGGAGAATCAGGTAGCCGTTGTACGGTTCGCGCTCGGTGGTTTCGCCGCAGATAGGAGTGAGCATAATATCTTTGACTTTGTCGAGATCGTCGGTCTGGCCCAGCGCCCAGGCGAGCTTGATATAGGCCACTTCCGGGAGCATGTTCTCCGCCGGGATAATCCCCTTGGCCATAAGATCGCGTCCCGTGTCATATACAAACATGTGGACGTATCCCCACAGGGTCTGCACGGTCATGTAGACGGCGATGCCCGCCGCGGCGGCACGCTCGATAGCTGGATAGAGCGGCTTGTTGATATGTCCCAGGCCGGTGCCGGCGATGATAATCCCACGGTAGCCGTTCTGAATCAGCGAATCGATCATGTCGGGGTGCATATTCGGGTAGTAGTACACCATCGCTACCCGTTCCTCGAAATACGGAAGAATGGTCGCTTTACGGTCGTTGCGCCGCTTGTTGTAGTTGTCGTGCAGCGGCGTGACTTTCTCCCGATTGACCATCGCCAGGGGAATATCTCCGACCGTCCGGAAAGTAGAACGATACGATGAGTGCATCTTGCGCACCCGGGTGCCCCGGTGCAGAAGGCCGTATTCATCCGAAGTTGGTCCGAACATGCAGACGACTACTTCGGCGATATCCGAATCGGCTGCGGTCTTCGTGGCATGAATCAGATTAAGGGCGGCATCAGAAGACGGCCGATCCGACGACCGTTGCGAACCCACCAGCACAATCGGCACGGGCGAATTCTGCACCATGAAGGACAGCGCCGCCGCGGTGTGGTGCATGGTATCGGTGCCATGGCCTATGACGATGCCGTCAACGCCCTTCTCGATTTCCTGGCCGATTTGAATAGCCAGTTTCTTGTACTGCTCCGGGCCCATGTTTTCACTGAAGACCGCAAACAGTTTCTCGGTGGTCAGATTGCAGATGTCGGCCAGTTCCGGAACAGCGCCGTACAATTCGCCCGGAGAGAACGCCGGGATGACTGCCCCGGTGCGATAGTCAAGCCGCGAGGCAATCGTGCCGCCGGTGCCGAGCAGCCTCACGTTCGGCTTGTTCGGTGAACTCGGGAATTCCTTTTCCGGAATCTTGTAGTGGGCTTCCTTTCGGCCACCGACGTCGATAGAAGTGATGCTGTCAACTGCGATCCCGACATTGTATCCACTGATCAACTTGAGTACCAGATGACCGTCATCGTCGTTTTCCGAGCGAGGCAGGACGATTCCTTTAAACTCGCCGCGGGTCGTCTTTACCGTACAGTTGTCCCAGACCGATGCGCCCAGCTTCTCCAGCATTTTGAGGGCGGGTCCCTTATATCCCTTAAGTGCTTCAGACATGACTCAACTCCCTGGTGACCGCCTCGGCCAGTTGTCTAAGATCGGCCTTCCCCAGCACCGCCGGTCGTAGCGCTCCGACAATCCAGCGCTGTCGCGCTTCCGGATGCCGCGATTTACTGATGCGGTCGAACTCCTCTGACAGCGTCTTCACACCGCCAATAGCGTCGGGGAGTGAACGCTTGTCAGCGTACAGCGTCTTCACGATTTCCTCGGGTGAACGGGAAATATCGTCATAGAGAATCGACAGCGCTTCTTTCACCAAGGCGCGATCGCATCCGCAAGCCTGGACAGTCTCGCAGAGTGACGCGAGCAATTCCGGCTTGAAGCGCTCATCGCGTGGCCGACGACGTTCGAGGCCTTTCAATGTATGTCCGAAGAGCAATGCCACATACTTCTCAGTCCATCCAGTAGTCAGAGCGATCTTTTCTATAAGCGGAACCAGATTGCCCCGGATCAAATAGCGATGCGTATCGACCGGCACCTTCCAGCGATGAAGCCGCTCGATCCAATCCGGCAGGACTTTCACCATGCGCTTTCGGATGGTTTCGATATGCTCGGCTGGAATCGAAATCGGCGCCGAGTCCGTGTCGGGGTACATGCGGTCAGGACCCGGCAACACCCGCTCGAAAATGGTAGTACCGTCGGGGAATGACTTGCGGGTTTCGTTAGGAACGCCGTCGAAAGCCATCTTGCAGCGTTCTTCGATCGTCTCCGTAGCGGTAGTCATATCGTCGGCCGGCCCCCAATAGACGATCTGTGAATCGGCGTCACCGGCGTTGAGCAGGCGTTTGATCTCCGATGCGTCACGATCATCAAACCAGCCTTCCGATTCGCTATGAACCAGATTGGGTCTTTCGATACACGCAATAACTTTCAGGCGCTCACTGATCTCATTCGCGAAGCACTTCCCCGGTTGAGTGAAATACGAGAGCAGACCCAGGAACCCCGGGAGATTGACGGCTACCACATGATCGTTCGGTTTGAGATGCTCGGAGATGACGGTCGGAAGGCTTTCGAATTGACCGGGCGTGATTTCTTTTGATCTCACCTTCCAGTTCTTGGGATCGCCCAGCTTCTCCCTGACGATATCTTTGATTTGCAGAAGCGCCTTTTGCCGGAAAGCTTCGTTGTGGGTCAATTCCGGAATCAAGCGAATGTGCGAAACGCCCTTTATTTCCACTCGCGTGCCACCGGTGATACTGACATTGACATCTTCGCGGGCAGCGCCAATCCCGGTTCGCACTTTACCGGAAGTTCTTACCAGCAGGCGGAGATAGTGAGCCGCTTCTGCCACTTCGTCAGGGGTAAGCATGTCGGGGTATGTGACGGTCTCGATCAGCGGCATGCCGAGGCGGTCGGTAGTGTATATCCGGAGATGACCGATATCGGAGACTTCCCGGCAGGAATCTTCTTCGATGCTAAGCTGGATGATGCGGACCTTCTTGTGGCTGAGCGGAATCTGGCCTTCAATTCCAACGATACCGGTCCGCTGGAATCCGGTTGGAATACTGCCGTCGAGATATTGCTTTCGAGCCACGTGCAATTCGCCCACAAGATTGCAGCCCAGCATGAGGGCGACTTCCAACGCGATATCAACCGCGGTGCGGTCAATCTTGAACGGCGGCGTGTCATCGATATCGTAGGTGCAGGCGGTTTCTTTCTTGATGCGATATATGATCGTCTTGCGCGTGCGCTTTTCCATAAGGGCGGTGCCGTCGTACTCCCCCATCTCGCTGAGAGTCGGGCGCATGTGACGGACAACTTCGGCATCGTACTCACCGTGCTGATAAAGTCCGGCCGGACAATGACAAAACAACTTCTTCGCGGTCAGCAACTGCTGGTGGATTTCCAACCCACTCTTGAAACCCAGGGCTGAATAAGTCTCCGAAACGGCCTCGGACCGGGGCACATAGCCCACCCGGCGACGTGAGGCTTCATAAGTCTCTTTGCAGCTTTGCATTGGGGTCTCGGTAGCAAGACTATCGGGGAAGCGATTCAACGACAATACTCCTTGGGATAAAGCGACCCGGCTGCGGGAACCCGGATCATAATGATGAGACCAACCTCTTGTAGAACGAGTAGAACATGGCCCAAGGATATAGCCGCTATTCGATCCTGAAAAGCGGTATTTTTGCCCACTTGTATATCCCGGTCACCACGAATCGCCAGACTTTACAACGGCCTCAAACCCGGCCGGATCGGTATCTCCCTCGGTGTTGACCAACAGAACGGTGGATTCCGGACCGAGCCGAACCTGCTTTCGGGAAGTCTCGAACGCCTTGTCCTGCATGAGACTCATGAGCGCGGCCAGGCCGGCAGCTCCCGATTCGCCCGATATGATTCTCGGATCCGAGTCCACGGGGTAGAAGTACTGCCGCATGGCCCGTACACAGGCCGCGTCCAGTACAGCCAGAAACAGGTCAAAAGCCGGCTTAATAAGGGGCCAGGCCGCCGGTGACGGATACCCGCAATTGAGCCCGGCCATGATGCTGTCCTGTCGACCTTTGCTTTGTACCGGTTCGCCCGTCGGCGAATCGATAGATTCCAGAAGGCAGGCCGCCTCGACCGGTTCAACCGAGACAAGTTTCGCCTCGGGCCAGGGTGACGATTGACGAATATACCACGCAGCCGTTCCTGCCAACGCCCCCACCCCGCCTTGAATTATGACACAATCGACTTTGGCGTCGGGAAGAACTTCCTCAATCTCACGGAACAGAGTCAGATAACCGGCCATGATCCAGCGCGAGATCTGTTCGTATCCTGGCCAGGAAGTATCGGAGATCACCTGCCAGCCTTCGGTCCGGGCATCGTGGGCGCACTGTCGAACCGCGTCGTCATAGGTGCCATCTACCAGAACTACGCGAGCACCTTCCCGGCGGATATTTTCGACCCTGGCCGTGACTGATCCAGCCGGCATATATATTACCGCCTGCTGTCCCAACTGCCGCGCAGTCCAGGCCACCCCACGGCCGTGGTTGCCGTCGGTTGCCGTACAGTATGTGAATTCCGACGGGCCCAGGACCCCGCCCTGGCGATAGAATTCACTCGCTTCGGGACAGCGCCGTCCCTTGCTTTCGAGGTATTCCCTCACGAATCGATAGGCGGCGTAAGAAGCTCCGAGGGCTTTGAAGGCTTTCAATCCGAATCGATGGGATTCATCTTTCACGAGAATTCGCTTCACACCTAAACGCTCAGCCAAGGAAGGCAATTCGATCAGCGGCGTAGGCGCATAACCGTCAATCGAACGATGCAACGGCGTGATATCGGGCACTAGAAAAGGGTCGGTGATCGACCCGTCCCATGAGGGTCGTATCTGATGAAATCGATTCAGTACGGCGTGGCGCATGGTCTACAATACTAAACGGGCGGGCACACGTCCAGATTCATAAGTGTAAATGGGCTGATTGGCAAGGTCCGTAAGTCCGGTTGCTCCCCAGCCCCGATATGAGTATAATCCGACGAAGAATTCTAACCGGAATGACTATGACGGAACAACCTGGCCTGCGCGACAATTCGAGAACCATCTGGTTGGCGATAATTGTAGCCCTGGCTGCCGTACTACTTTATCTGGGGTGGAAGCTCTTCTGGTTCATGACCGATGACGCCATGATTGCTTTCCGGTACGCCAGCAACAGTCTGCTCGGCTACGGTTATGTCTGGAATCCCCCACCATTCCGGCCGGTCGAAGGTTACACCAGCTTCTTATGGGTCGTCCTGATGGAGGGTATCTGGCGGCTGTTCGGAACCGAGCCGCCTTCTATCGCGAATACCGTGGCGCTAGTATTTTCTTATGCCACACTGTTCCTAACGGTTTGGATGTTCATGCGGATATCGCTCAACGAGCGTCTGGCGCGTTATCGCCTGTTGCTCGTGTCGCTGGGGTTACTCGGGATACTTACCAATCGAACCTTCCTGGCGTGGACCAGTTCCGGCCTGGAAACGGCGATGTTTAATTTTTTCGTCACGCTTTGGATCTTCGTGGCGGTCTTCCCGAAACGTCGTGAAAGTCTCTGGCTGTTCGGACTGACAGCGATTGCCGCGTTGACGCATCTGACCCGTCCCGACGGCCTGCTGATACTTCTCAGCACCGCCGTACTGGTAATACATCGCCTTGTGGAACTCAGGCGGGCGGGCCAGCTCGCGCCGTCCCGACTGATTTCGATCTCGCCCGTAATAATACCGGTGATTCATCTAGCTTGGCGGCGGTCATTCTATGGAGAGTGGCTGCCCAATACCTACTATGCCAAATATCTGGCTGCCTGGCCGGAGTCCGGATGGCGCTATCTGGCGTCACTCATATTGGAGTACGGTCTGTGGGTTTGGGTGCTGGGGCTTGGGTGGGTAATTGCGCTGTGGGTCCGTAGACAGCGGAGAGAAGGCAGGTCGCTGCTTGGACCGATGCGGTCATTGCGCAGCCTGATGTTTCCTCCACAGGAAAGCGAATCTGGTCGCCACTTCGCTCTGCTGGTTATCATTGGCACTGTCGTGGCCCACATAGGGTATTACACAATCTTGATAGGCGGCGACCATTTCGAATACCGTGTCTTCAGCTACCTCATTCCACTGATATTCTTGTCATCGCTCTGGTTGTTGAATCGACTTTTCACCGACATCTACCTCGCCGCCTGTGTGCTGGCGTTCTTTGTGGTGTTGTCGTGGCCTATTCAATGGACGCACTGGCTTATGACCCGGGATTATGTCGGCCGTGGAGATACCTGGATCATGCGGGTCCCAGTCGCTCCGGAATTCCCGGCCCCGGTCCGCTGGTACGCGAGCGCATTTGACGAGCTGCAGTTCTGGTTGATTGAGCATCACGTCTGCATGCGTCATCAGGAGCACAAGGTTTTTTACGAATTCATGGTGCAGCACTATCCCTCTCGGTCGATGGATGTACCCCCGGGCGCCGGGGAGCACCCGATCGCGGCCTTTCAATCGGTCGGGGTGCCGGGCTGGGTGTTTCCGAAGGTGGCTATTCTAGATGCGTTCGGGCTGAACGATTATGTCATCGCCCGCAATCCAGAGCGTCCGCGCCACATGCGCTACATGGCTCACGACCGCATGCCGCCACAGTGGTATCTGGAATCGTTCTCGCTCAACTACGGTATGGTCGCGAACCAGTCGGCCGCCTTCATCCGTCGCGAGTACGAAATCTCGACTGAGGAAATCAAAGAAACCGAACAGTTTTGGGTCGATCGCATCGTCCACGGCAAGATGCAGCCGTTCACTTATTCAATGCTCAACCGCATTGGTGAAAGTCTCACGCGAACCGACAAAGCTGATTCGGCACTTGCCCCGCTCAAACAGGCGTTGAGCCTGGACAGTACGCAGTCCCGTGTCTACGTCAACATGGCGTTCGCTTATGAGAAGTTGAGTTTCCCTGATTCGTCGCGGTACTATCTTGCCAGAGCGGTAAGTTTGCACCCGGACGATCCGCTGGTGTTATGCCGTCTGGGCCGGGCGTGGGCGAGTGAAGGTTATGACCAGGTGAATACGGATCAGGCTCGATCCAACGTTTCGTTTGCCACAGCCGAGAAGTATCTTCAAAGAGCTCTTGAGATGGATCCAAAGCAGTCTGAGGCGTTGATTGAACTGGCCTCAATTCAGTTGTTTGTGGGTCGCATTGACAGTTCAGTGGTCTATTTGAACGCGCTGGAATCTATGAAAGACATTTCCGCCGACGAACTGCGGCTCCTGGGCGACCGCTACTCGTTTAGAAAACAGCGGGAATTGGCGGTGCGAGCGTATCGTCTGGCGATAAAGAATGGTCTAACGAAAACCGTTGCCACGGCTCTGGTTATGAAATATGACGAGCTTTCAGACCTGCGGCGTTCGGAATCGAAGCATTAGTATATTTGCTGATCGACGATTGCACGGGAAGTCCGTTCCGTCCGTCTCAGTTGCTATAGGGCACCCTTAATCAGGTTGGATAAACAAATGACCAAATCTACTGCAACCGTTCGTAAGACGATGCTGCTCGTTGGGTTCGCGTTCCTGCTGACGGCGACATCGACGTTTGGCGAGAAGCCGCCTCTCTGGGGTGGATTGGAGCCGGGGCCGTACGGCGTGGGCTTCAAAACGATCGAGCTCTTTGACTACTCGCGGACTTTTCAACCGGCACGAGACTATTTCGGGACTCCGATCGAAGGAGAAACCGCCCGACCGATACAGATTTGTTATTGGTACCCGGCGGTCGACACAAACGGCACGGCCATGACCTACGGAGAATACTCATTCCCATATCCGGCCGATTCGAGACTCTTCGCGTTACTGTCAAGTCTCCAAAATCGCGACATAGGGTCAATATATGCAAGGATCGGCAACAACCAGGGATTGGCCTCTCAAATTATGAATTACGAATTGAGAGCTATCCGTGACGCTTCCCCGGCGAGAGGGGTCTTCCCTCTGATAGTTTATCACGGGAGCGAGAACGGCGGTTACAACCAGAACGTAGTGCTTTGTGAGTACCTGGCCACTCACGGGTTTGTAGTGGCCACGACTCACACGGTCGGCGGGGCGACGGTCAACGCTACCGAACAAGCATCGGATGTCGAAGCTGTCACACGCGACAAGGAGCAGGCGGTCGCGACCATGCGCGGCCTCGAATTCGTAAATACCGAAAAGCTGGGCTTGATCGGATACAACTACGGTGTCACTACGGCATTTATCCATCAGATGCGGAATTTTGCGGTTAATGCGGTCGCAACTCTCCATGGTAAGGAAGTTGTAGGTGACGGTGAGTGGGCAGCTCTGTACAAGAGCAACAGCTATGATCCAAAGCGCATGAGGGTTCCCTGGCTTCAGCTCTGGCCAAGCCAATTTGTGGTAAATCCCGATCCGAACCCAGACGGTGGGATGCGCTATTGCCGACTCTATTCGGCCTACGTACCTTCGGTCAGACCGGCCGAATTCAGCGTCTATGGCATCATCAGCGCCGTCGCTGGGATTGACACTACTCGCACGATTGAGGAGGCAAGTAAGGCGCAGGCCGTCCTTGGTGAGTACCTGCGGCGATTTTTCGACGCCACGTTGAACGATAATCAAGCCAGCCTTGACTGGTTGGGCCCTCGACCCGGCTCCGTAGGCCAGGTCGGAGAGGGCACTGTGTTTTATCGCAGGGATGCGGAGGACCTCCCCCCGACCGGAGATCAATTCCTCAATATAATACAAACCCACGGCCTTACACATGCCAGAGAGTTGTGTGAGAGTTTCAAGATTCCCACTGTGGAGACACCTCTTCTGGCCGACGGTGCCTGGACCCAACTGGGCTATCAGTTCTTGCAGCGCGGCGACCTGCCATCGGCGGTGCAAATCTTCGCGTGGGGTGTAGCCGCCTGGCCTACTTCAGCCAACGCCTGGGACAGTTACGGCGAAGCCTGCGCGGCCAGCGGCGATCTGGCAACCGGCCTGGCTAACTACCGGAAAGCTCTGGAGATCTTGCCGAATGACACTCAGCTAATGCCGGCCATGCGCACGCAACTCGAGACCAGCATCCCGGCCAACATACAAAGACTCGAGCAGGAAATTGCCGCGCAGGGCAAACCCGCAGGTGAGAGCAAGTGAGATTTCCCGATTGAACATCGAAGAAGAATTTCGAACGACGCTGCCAATGACCGAAAGGAGTTATTGAATACAATGGAAAACAAGGAATTCAGTCGGAGAGAATTTGTAACGACTTCGCTCGCCAGCCTGGCGACAGCCGGTCTGGCGACCGCCGGCCTTACGACCGTCACTCCCAGTTTGGTCCGGGCCGAAGAAAAAGCCGCACCTAAATCAACCACGACCGGCAAGACAATCACCCGCAAGCTGGGACGGTCCGGAATCGAAGTGCCGATTGTCAGCATGGGCGCGGGAGCCTGCAATGACCCGACATTGGTGCAAGCCTGCTATGACGCCGGCATGAGGCTGTTTGATACGTCGGACACCTACGCCTACGGCCGCAACGAGCAGATGATCGGTGCGGTCATGCAGCAAATGAAAGTTCGCGACAAAGTGATTATCGTCACCAAGGCTTTCGGCCCACCACAGCGCAACGCCACTGCCCCCGAAAAAGTAAAGGCGGCCATTGATACATCCGTGCAGGCCAGCCTGAAACGATTGAAGATGGACTACGTTGATGTTCTGCAGTTGTACGATGTCCGTGAGCCCGCCACGGTTAAGAATCAGGCCACTAATGATGCCCTGGTAGCGCTGAAGAAGGAAGGCAAGGCGCGGTTTGTCGGCCTCTCCACTCATCAGGACATGGCCAATGTCATCAACGCCGCGGTCGAGACAGGTATTTACGATGTCATCCTGACTTCGTTCAATTTCACGATGGCTTCCGACACCGCCATGATGGGCGCGATCGCCAACGCCGCGTCGCACGGTGTGGGCATAATCGCGATGAAAGTGCTGGCGGGAGGAGCGCGGTTTCCCAATCCGGAAACGCTCAGACAGTACCCGGGCACGGTCGTCAATTCAGCCGCCCTCAAATGGGTCTTGCGAAATGAAAGTGTCGGCACTGCGATTCCGGGCACAGGTAATTTCGATCACCTTCGGGCCAATTTCCCCATTGCGAGTAATCTGAATCTGACCGACGAGGAATCACGTTTTCTGGCCGACAATCAGATCACGCTCGGTATGGAATTCTGCCGCCAATGCCGCAAGTGCCTGGCCAGTTGTCCACGCAACGCCGACGTCCCCAGCCTGATGCGGACACACATGTATGCCGTACAGTACGCCGACTTTCAGCTTGCACGTCAGACTCTGGATGAAATAGACAATCGCCGGTCGGTCAAGACCTGTTCATCGTGCGACACCTGTGTCGCCCGGTGTGCAAACTCGGTGAATATTCCGAGAAAGATCGGTGAGCTTAAGCTGATCTACGGTTGATTAGCGAGTTCTACTTGGTAAGGCTGTTGAGCCAGGCAGTTATGAAGTCGCGATGTAGCTCGCTGTAGTTTACGACTCCGGCGAGTTTGCCGTTTCGTAGACCGGCGAGAACCTTGCCGTAGAAATTATTGGCCACCAGGAGACAGTAGTTCTCGTCGAACGGCAATCCCGTAGCCTTACCGGCGGCCTTGTCGGCATCGCTTGTCGCCAACACCCAGTTGGCGAAGGCCGCCCCTGCAGTATCCGTTACCATAAACAGCGTCAGCTTTTCATTCTCAAACTGATAGTCGCGGGTGTAGATCATGTTGAAAAATGATTGCCCCAGGAACGAAGCGCCAATGATCTTGTCGGTATTGGCCACGACATGATCGTCTGGGAAGAGTGAAAACATCGCCGGGCGCTGGGTGGTCCCGGGGAGAACGTCTCGCCATCTGTCCGGCCAGGGCGCGAAGCGCTTTCCCGACCGCTTCTGTTGCCTCATACCCCATGACTCGTGCCATGATGTTACCACTAACAAATTCGAGACTCGCCCCGGTGACGTACCCTTCTACCCCCAATGTTACCAGCGATGGCTCATCCGGCCGAAGCGCACTGTAGAGTCCGTAAGCCCCTTCGGGAGTCTTGAACTGGTACAGATCGAGCACTAGTTCCGTTCCACCACTTCGATAGTCCGCGGTGGAGACCTTGACGAAACCGTAGGTGTGATAGAGCTCGGCGCCACCGTCGATGTACTGCCAGAGCGAATCGCCCACGAAAGTACGGATTTCGGAAGTCTTCTGGAGACTATCGTCGATCTTGTCTGGGAAGTATCCTGTCAGATCATCGGCCTGAGAAGATTTTGTTCCGCCGCATCCAACGAGAAGCACGCCCAAGAGGAACACTGATCCAAACACCACACCGAAGCGAATCATCCGACTATCCTTTCCGCGAATCATCCGGCCATTCCTGCTCCGCTGCGTGACTAGCCGCCCGGTAGACCTCATGAAGTGGTACATTGTGTTCAAGGGCCAATCGACGGCAATCTTCATATTCGGGAGACATGTCTCTGACGGAACCTTCAAGCCACGAGACTTTGACCCTAATATCGCCGAAACGTGTCTTCACCGTACGTATCTCACGCGGGAGTTTCCGTCGCTCTACTTTCTGAATGCGCACACCCAGAGTCGTCGTTTCTGAGAATATGATTGTCAGGAGACGCGATGTATCCTGCGGCATGACTAGCACCCCCAGGCAGACGGCCGGACGGCTCTTCTTCATGATCAGTGGTGTCATCGAGACATCCAGCGCACCGGCTTTCATCAAGCGTTCGACAACGTAGTCGAGATGTTCCGGCGGCATGTCATCGATGTTGGTCTCGATCAAATCGACCTGATCGAATTCGAATTGACCTTGCGTCGTTCCAACTATGACGCGAAGGTGATTCGGAATGGGCAGGTCCTGTGTGCCCGCACCGTAGCCGATAGTCTCGAGTTGCATCGGAGGCAACGGCCCGAAACTGTCGGCCAGAGTCTTCAGTAACGCCGCTCCCGTAGGTGTGACCAATTCGGCGTCGAGGCCGGTGGAATATACTGGCGTTCCCTTGAGGATTTCGACTGTGGCCGGTGCCGGCAAAGGTATGCGGCCGTGCTGGCAGTCGACAAAACCGGTCCCGACATGTACCGGCGAGGCCCACACTTGATCAATGCCCAGAAGTTGCAGCCCTACCACTGAACCGACCACATCGACTATCGCGTCGAGTGCACCTACTTCGTGAAAATGAATTTTCTCGGGGCTGGTGTTGTGAATCCTGGCTTCGGCTTCGGCCAGCGTCTGAAATACTCTGAGGCTGGTCTTCTTCGCCTTATCAGACAGCCCGCTCGGCTCAATTATCTCGTGAATATGTTTGAGGTGGCGATGCACTTTCTGGTCTTCGGTGTGGACGGTCACCTTCGTCCCGGAGATGCCGTTCTTGACACACTTCTCGGCCGTGATGGAGAATCCGGCGAGATTGAGTTTCGCCAGTTCGGCTTTCAGCTTGTCCAGAGAAACACCGGCGTCGATCAAGGCGCCGAGAATCATGTCCCCGCTGATGCCGGAGAAGCAGTCGAAATAGAGTAGTTTCATAATTCGTTCTTATCGAGATTGACAGTCGCGGCAAAGTAGCCGGCGCCGAAGCCGTTGTCAATATTCATGACCGCCACGCCCGGCGAGCAACTGTTGAGCATCGCCAGGAGCGCCGCCAGACCTTCAAAACTGGCGCCGTATCCCACCGAAGTTGGTACCGCGACTATTGGGCGGCTGACCAGGCCGCCAACCACCGACGCCAGCGCCCCTTCCATACCGGCCACTACTATGAGCACGTTGGCAGTCGCGAGCTTGTCGCGCTCGCCAAGCAGACGATGAATCCCCGCCACACCGACATCGTAGATCCGGTCCACCGGGCAGCCCATTACTTCAGCCGTGACTGCAGCTTCTTCGGCGACCGGGATATCCGATGTTCCCGCGGAAACCACCGCCACCCTCTTTTCCGTTCGCGGCGGCAACGGTTCCAAAGCCAGGACAATTCGCGCTTCGCTCCGGTACACCGCGCCGGGATGATGTTGTTTGACCGCCTCGAAGACATCAGCACCGGCTCTGGTGGCCATCACCTGGTGACCGTCACGAGCGAGCGACCCGAAAATCGTCACGATCTGTTCGACCGTCTTCCCCGTACAGAAGATCACTTCGGGGAAGCCGCGCCTAAGGGCCCGATGGGTATCTAGTTTAGCAAAACCGAGGTCCTCGCTCGGAAAGGTCCTGAGACGTTCGAGCGCCGCGCCGACTTCCATCTTGCCGGATTGAACCTCTTCGAGAAGTCGACGGAGGCTAGCGCGGTCCATCGGTCGCCTTCCCCAGCACCTCATTCATACTGCCGGAGCGGAAACCAGCCATATCGATCGTAACATATTGGAAACCGAGCAACTTGAGACGCTCTTGTATTTGTGCGGCCACATCCGGATCGAGCAATTTCGTGATATCAACCGACGGCACCTCGATGCGGGCCACCTGGCCATGATCCCGTACACGGAGAATCGGGAAGCCCAATTGCCGAACGAACCCCTCCGCCGCTTCGATACGGTGCAGTCTCTCCAGAGTGATCGGCGAACCATACGGGATGCGCGACGACAAACAGGGTGCGGCCGGCTTGTCCCACACCGGAAGTCCAGCCTGTCTCGACAGAAGCCGAATCTCGTCTTTGGTGAGACCGACTTCACGCAAGGGGCTTCGGACGTTGAATTGTTTGACCGCTTTCATGCCGGGACGGTAGTCGGCCAGATCGCTGACATTGGAGCCTTCGAGCACACAGCCGAATCCCTTCTCATTCGCCAGGTTGGTCAGGGTCGAAAACAGGGTCGTCTTGCAGTGGTAGCAGCGATCGGCAGTATTTTCAATAAAGGCGGGGTTGGCCATCTCGTCGGTCTTCACCACGAGGTGCTTCGCGCCCAGTTGGCGCGCCAGACTGGCTGCCGCTTCGAGTTCCATACGCGGGATTGTGGGCGAATCAGCCGTGACCGCCAGGGTGTTGGCGCCGAGTTCATCCACCGCAGCCTTGAGCAGGAAGGCACTGTCCACGCCGCCTGAATAGGCAACTAGAACCCGCCCCATCGATTTGAGCCGGGCCCTTAAATCGGTAAGTTTTCGCTCACTTGCATTTAACAGTTCAGTTTCGGTCATTGTCAGAATACCATTCTTAGAAACGCGTCCGCTTCTTATTGTCCACCTCAACTAATACAGTATTGATGGTATGTCAGGTTCCACCTATTCGTCATATACTATCTTGCATCAGACTAAGTCCAGTAGTATTCTAAACGAAGCAAGCGGTCGGAATATGTAATGCAACGACGTGAATTTCTCAAAAGAACCGGTCAGGCAGCAGCTCTGGCCGCCCTAACGGGTGGAACAGGCTGGTTATTCCACAACCGCGAGAGCATAGTTTACCGGCCGGTTTTGGCCCGCAAAGCGAGTTTCGAGGTCGACCCCGCATCGCAGTTGCCCAAACTAACCCTCGCCAAGCGCGAAGATCCTCGCCAAGCTCTCTTGGCATCGCTGGATGCTATCGGTGGCATTTCCAGATTTGTCAAATCGGGAGAACGGGTAACAATAAAGCCAAATGTCGGTTGGGACCGTACCCCCGCCCAGGCGGCCAATACGAACCCCGAACTGGTCGCTAAAATGATCCGGCTCTGCCTGGAAGCGGGAGCAAAAGAAGTTGTGGTTGCCGATATCACCTGCAACGATCCCCGCCGCTGTTTTCTTCGCTCCGGTATTCGAGAAGCGGCCGAGAAGGCGGGTGCACGCGTAATTCTTCCGGCCGAAGAAGATCTGGTCGAGATCGAACTTAACGGCAAAGTGCTTACCCGCTGGCCGGTGGCGAAGTGTTTCATCGAAACGGATCGTTTTATCAACATGCCGATTGTCAAACAGCATTCGTTGTCACGCTGTACGATTGGGATGAAGAATCTGTACGGCATCATCGGCGGACGACGCAATCAGTTGCATCAACAGATCGATCAGGCGATTGTCGATCTGGCCGCTTTCTGCAAACCGACCTTAACGGTGGTCGATGCCACCCGCGTACTGCTCAGAGGGGGGCCCACCGGGGGATCCCTCGATGATGTCGCGATTGAAAACACAGTAATGTGCGCTACCGATCTGGTCGCCGCCGACTCGCGGGCGGCGGAATTCCTCGGTCTCAGGGGCGATGCAGTCGAGCACATTGTTCTGGCGGCGCAATCCGGCCTTGGCAATCTCGACTACAGAGCGGCCGGATACCTTGAGGTGGCTTGATGACGATCCGGGTCGTCAGAAATCTTCGTCGCCTCTCTCAAATCATATTCTTCATCATATTCTTCTGGCTGATCCTGAAGACAACTTTTGAAGTTTCGTTCGGCGGCGCCAGCGCGTCTGAGATTACCCTCCCCTATCCGGTTTCAGTGGCTCTCGAATTCGATCCACTGGCCGCTCTGATGGCTCTGCTGGCCAGCGGGACTGTCTATAAAGGAATGCTCTGGTCGTTGGTAATCCTCATTCCAACGATATTTATTGGCCGGTTCTTCTGCGGCTGGGTCTGCCCGCTCGGAAGCTTGAATCACTGGCTTTCCGAAGTGAAGTCTGAACGAAGAAGTTTCCGTGGCAAAGGGAAGATGGAGACCAATCGGTACCGGCCATATCAACGCATCAAGTACTACGTCTTCTTTGTATGTGTGGGAGCGGCGGTACTTGGCTCGTTGCAGGCCGGACTTCTGGATCCATTGCCACTCCTGGCCCGGTCGATAGGCACGGCAGTACTCCCGGCTTTTCATTCAGCCATGGCTGGCATGGTTTCGTGGACAGGATCTACCGGCATCCTGCCGTTGGCCTGGCTGGCACAATTCTTCTATGATCTCATTGCACCGGTCCTGCTGACTTTCCGCCAGGCTCATTTTCACGGCATACTGTTGATAGGGTTGCTTTTCGTTTTGATACTGGTGCTCAACCGGGTGTTCACCCGTTTTTGGTGTCGAGCGATCTGCCCGCTCGGGGCGATGCTGGGCATCTTCTCCCGATACGCCATTTTCGGACTGAGGAAGGACACCTCACACTGCGACCACTGCAACCTGTGCCTGCAATCGTGTCAGGGAGCAGACAATCCCGATATCGGAGCCGTCTGGCGACAGGCCGAATGTCACATGTGCCTGAACTGTCAGGCTTCGTGCCCCAAAGGTTCGCTGAGTTTCAAATTCTTCCCCGATCAAATCGCATCGGTCGAAAATCCAGCCGGGACTTCGTCACTCGACGTGACCCGGCGCAAAGTGGTGGCCTCGGTTGTCGGTGGAGTCGCGTTGATACCGATGCTTCGCGCGGGCGACTCGTTCGAAGTGAATCCGTCTGCAATTCTGATTCGCCCACCCGGCGCTCAGCCCGAGGGCGATTTTCTGAGTCGATGTATTCGTTGCGGCCAGTGCATGCGGGTCTGCCCCAACAATGCCCTGCATCCCACTCTCTCTGAGGCCGGTTTCGAGGGACTTTGGACACCGTATCTAATCGCCAGGATAGGCTACTGCGAACCTACCTGCACTCTATGCGGGCAGGTCTGCCCGACCGGAGCGATTCAAAGGCTGACACTACAACAAAAGGTAGGCGACAAAGAAACGCCGCCGAATCGTATCGGCACCGCTTTTGTTGATCGGGGCCGCTGCCTCCCCTGGGCGATGGCCACCCCATGCATAGTGTGTGAAGAATGGTGCCCCACCGCTCCCAAGTCTGTATATCTCATCGAGGAAGTGGCGGTCGATAGTCACGGGCGGCAGGTCAAGGTGAAGCGACCTTACATTGACGCTTCACTGTGTACCGGCTGCGGCGCCTGTGAGTTCGCCTGCCCCGTCAATGACCGGAAGGCGATCTACATTACATCAGTGGGCGAATCGCGCTCGTCGTCCAACCAGATACTTCTGGAGCGGGACCGCCGGAAACCGGCAGCTCTTCAGAAGTCCTAACTATCGCAGACTTTCCTGAACACCCTCATAAAGTTGCCGCCGAGAATCTTGCGGATATCTTCATCGGAATACCCTCGCGTCACCAACTCTTTGGTGATATTCGGAACATAAGTGCAATCTTTCAGCCCCTCGGGCAGGCTGAAGACACCGTCGAAATCGGAGCCGAAGCAGACGTAATCAGGACCGACTAGTTTCGCAATGTAATCGATGTGATCAACCACGGTCGCGACATTGACATTACACTTCTTGAGTTCGCGGTCGATTTCGGCCATGATCGATCCCTTGGCCTCATGCCGCTTGGCCTTGTCATCGGCATAGACCTGATCGATAGAATCAAACGTCGGTCCGTAGAATTTGAAAAGTGAATCGGCCGCCAGATTCCACGCCTGTGATAGATAACCATTGTAGAAATTGATGCCGATCACGCCTCCCTTGGCGGCGATGGCGCGAATCTGATCATCGGTGAGATTGCGGTCATGCTGACAGAGAGCGTGTACGCACGAATGCGACGCAATGACCGGATCGGTGGAGGTTTTCAGGACTTCCTCGACAGCGGACGGAGAAGCGTGTGAGACATCGATAATCATGCCGAGCCCGTTCATCTTGCGCACGACGTCCCGGCCGAAATCGGTCAGCCCCGGGAAAGCCGGAGCGGTATCGGCCGACGAAATGCACCAGTCGCTTGAGCCGGTGTGGGTCAGCGTCAGGTAGCGGACTCCCCGGTCATAGAAATGCTTGAGGTTCGTTATGTCATCGGCGAGCGCCACACCGTTTTCGATTCCGATGAAGACAGCCAGCTTCTTATCCGCGATGATCTTCTCGGCCTGCGCGGCAGTCAGACAAATACCGGCCTGATCACCGTAGCGACCAACCTGGGCCTGGATTGAATCGATCATCTGATCAACCATGGGGCGACACTCTGCTTTGGGTGTCTCGGTCGAAATCCAGCAGGCCATTACCTGCAGATCGACCCCGCCGTCGCGCAGACGCGGAAGGTCCATATCCCCGACCGTATCGCGGATACCGAAATCGGCTCCCTGCATCATCCTGAGGACGGCATCGCTGTGCAAATCGACCACCAGGGCGTCACGATGCAACGACATATACTTGTTGGGATCATTGGCGCTACACGCCGCAAGGATACAAACCAGAACCGAGAGAAGAATCAAGCGTCGCATGAACAGCTCCTAACGTGGAAAAGAACTTCAGAGTACGCTCAGCTTGGGCTACATGAAGATAATATCTACGCCGGGCCCGGATCAAGTGCGATTCGCAGTCGCGCCAAGAGCCGCCGATTATGGCCCAAGTGGGTCGATCCAGACTATCAACGAATTCGGCCGGCTGTCCGTCTCAGAATAGATAGAACTTGACCAAACCGGGTCGAAGACCCTTTCTTGTCGGTGTGCGCGGTTGGAGGATGCCCAATACCAGCCGCCCGTCCGCGATTGAGAATAAGAGCTTTGACTAACCCCTCCCGAATCATTTCGAGTCTGACCGCCTTTCTGGTAGTACTCTGCTCAGTATTGGTAGAAGCCCGGTCGTTTGAAAACGTCACCGCCCCACTTCCCTCGGCAAGCGCCGGTGGCCCGGCTTATTGTAATGCCCAGCACGACGTTGGCAATATTGTCATGTCGGTCAGCAACGACGGATCGTTCGGAAACGGTTGGTCGTTGGGCGGCTACACCGACTGCTTCACTCATCTCACGCTCAAGTCCTGTGAATATCCCAAGGGTAGCTTTACCACCTACTTGTGGGGAGCTGATCTCTGGGTAGGCGCCGTACGCGATCGCGACACACTGGTCTCGACCTGCGGTATGGGTGGGCACGAATTTCATCCTGACAAAGCCCCGGAAGGCAGTATGCGGTATCGATCCACGATTGATCCCGCCAAACCTGAGTACGAGGGAGCCGTCTCAGAACAGGATTTTGTCGCCGTCTATTTTGATACCTGCACCCGCTGCGAGGGAATGGGTACCGATTATCTGGATAACCGACCTCACATTCCCCTGGGAATAGAGGTGACCCAGAGATCCTTTGCCTGGTCGTATTCATACGCTCAGGATTTCATTCTGATGGATTACGGGATCAAGAACATCGGCGACAACCGCCTTCGCCAGGTCTACATGGGCTTCTATGTGGACGCCGACGTGCATTCGCTGGCCAATATGGACAACGGTTACGAAGACGATCTGAGCGGATTCAAGAAGAAGGTTCCGGCGCTATATCTGAAACCACCCTGCCCGCCCGACAGCGATGAAGTCAACCTGGCCTGGACGGTGGACAACGACGGCGATCTCAGGAACACGGTATTTGCGCCTGTCCCTCATGCCGCGGCGCTTCGGATCATCCGCACTCCTTCCGACAGCCTGGTAGTATCCTACAATTGGTGGATTCGAAACTCCAATCCGGCGCTCGAATTTGGCCCGCAGGCCAGAAAGACTTTCCGTCCTCTTCGGACCGGTGGCATCGGCCAGCCTTCGGGTGATCGCAACATGTATCATTTCCTGAGAAACGGCGAAATAGATTATGACCAGCCCAGGGTCGCGACAATCACCGAGATGGACAGTATCTGGCTGCCACCGCCGCGTGATCGGGTCGGCGCCTGGGCGACCGGTTTGGATGTCCGTTATCTGATCTCCTTTGGACCGTTTGACATCGATCCGGGGCAGACTCTGCCCGTTTCACTGGCTTATGTGTGCGGGAAGAACTTCCACAAGAATCCCAGCAATTTTGCCAACCTTCCGAACAACCCGGACAGTTGGTATGAAGGTGTCAATTTCGACTCGCTGGGCGTCAACTCCACCTGGGCTGACTGGGTGTACGACAATCCGGGAGTGGACACCGACAGTGATGGTTACGCCGGAGTGTTCACTCTGTGCAACCTGGGGGGAGATTCGGAATGGGTATGCGATACGGGTATCGACACCGTTGCCAATCCCGATACCGCGACTATTTCGTGCCGTTGGGTGTACGAGCTGGCAGACACGGTCTGGCGCAAGGGTGACGGCGTTCCGGATTTTCGAGGAGCCGCCCCGCCACCCAGCCCGGCCGCCTATTCGATCTCCGATGCCTACGGGAATCGGGTCCGGGGCTTCAGAGTAGAACCTGAAACCGGTCGAGTACGGATCAGATGGAACGGCGTTCTTTCGGAAACTACCCGGGACATCTTCTCGCGGGAATTTGATTTTGAAGGATATCGCGTCTGGATTGCTCGCGACGAACGCTTGCTTAGCTACTCGGTGATTGCTTCCTACGACCTGGAAGACTACAACCGCTGGGAGTGGTCCGAGCTCACCGGCAGTTTCGTGCTGGTCCATAGCCCGTTCACGCTCGAGCAATTACGCTGTCTCTACGCCGACACGTGCACTGATTCGACCTGGTTTCCGGAGCGTTATACCCGCACCCATCCGCTCATCATTCCGGCGGCCGGCGGTGAACCGGAGCGAGTGTACTATTTCGTGCCTCAGGATCACAACCGTTCTATTCTGGGTAACGATCCGAATAATGCCACGACCAACATAAAGAAAGTCTTCCCCGACGCTCTCCGCCCCACGGTGCTGGACCCAGATTCCATCCGGGCGCAGTTCCCCAACGGCGCCGACTCGATCTATCTGACGCCGGAGGGGTTCATCAAGTACTATGAGTACGAGTTGACCATAGACAATCTCTTACCTTCAGTACCTTACTGGGTCGGAGTCACGGCCTTTGATTATGGTTCTCCCAAGTCTGGTCTCGGAGCCCTGGAGACGAGCCCCACTTTATTGCCGCTCAATACCTACGCCCTCCCCGGCCGCGCTGAAGTTGATGCAAGAAAACTCGACATCTTCGTGTACCCCAATCCGTATCGGGTGGATGAAGACTACCGTGAGAGCGGTTTCGAAGATCCTGTTCGCTCCGGATTTCCGGTCGATCGCACTCGCCTAATCCATTTCGCCAACCTGCCGCCCAACTGCCTGATCAGGATATTCTCGCTCGACGGTGATCTTCTGCGAGAGATCGAGCACCGGTTCGACCCGTCCGACCCGCTTTCCACTCACGACACCTGGGATATCATAACCCGCAATTCCCAGCAGGCCGTCTCCGGACTATATTATTGGACGGTTGAAGACGATGCGGGCAACACTCAGATCGGCAAACTCGTATTAATCATGTGATGAACGGGAATTGCCCGGCCCTGCGAACCGTACTCACGCTGAGGCCACCCGCACCATAATGACCGAAACAGGCACCATGAAGATATTCACCTCGAAGACGATTGGCAGCATACTCGCTGCATTTTTTGGTATGACAACGCTCGCAAATGCGCAATCGGGGGGGGCCAGAGGGACTCAGGGAAGCGCCTTGTTCTCGTCACCCTCATACTGTTCGTCGATTCACGATGTCGGCCGTCTGGCGCTTCCGATCACCAATGCCGGATATTTCGGCCATGGTCACGATGGCATGTTCACGCGGGACTGTTTTACCGGTCATATCATTTCGATGTGTGTTTACCCGAAAGGTTCGTACGCGATCTATCTTTCGACCGGAGCGCTCTGGGTGGGTGCGGTCGTGGGGCGTGATACGCTGGTTTCTACCGGAATTGACGCCTCCGGGCGCAGCAGCGAATTTCATCCGGCAGAAGCCCCGTACGGAAATCTTATCGCCCGTTCGACGCTCGATCCGACCAGCCCCCGCTTTGAAGGAGCAATCTCGGAGCAGGACTTCATTGCGACTTATTCTGACACCTGCCATCGTTGTCCGGGTGTGCGACCTGACGCATTCGACTATCGGCCCCATCAACCGCTGAACGTGGAGGTTACCCAGCGTTCCTATTCCTGGTCGTATTCGTATGCCCAGGATTTCGTGCTGTTCGATTGCGACATCAAGAACATTGGGGAAGAACGACTGCGACAGGTGTACATTGGTCTCTACATCGACGCCGATGTGTTTGTCAATCTACCAATAAGCAAGGCCGACTACGGTCGCGATGATCTCTGCGGATTCAAGGAATACCAGCCGGCCCAATATCTCAAGGAACCGTGTGCCCCCGACAGTGATCTCGTAAACCTGGCCTGGATGGCCGACAACGACGGCGACTTGAAGCGACCACAGGACTTTGCATGGATGCCGAACATAACCGGAGCCAGAATTATCCGCACCCCCGTGGACTCGCTCCGAGTTTCCTTCAACTGGTGGTCGACAGACTGGTCAACCCCTTATCGGGATTTCGGACCTCAGGCGATCGCCAGCTACCGCGATCTCGGCTTCGGAAACCTGGGCACGCCGTGGGGTGACCGCAACTCGTACCATTTTCTTCGCAACGGCGAACACGACTACGATCAGGTCATGATCGGTAAGATTCAATTTCTTGACGGCACCTGGGTGACTCCTCCACCGCAATGGATAGACTCGGTGGTCTCGGGGTTGGACTCCCGCTACCTGTTGTCTTTTGGTCCGTTTGCCCTGGACCCGGGGCAAACTCTACCGCTGGCATTCGCTTATGTCGCGGGCATGAAGTTTCATCGCGACCCGGACAACATCGAGAATCTCCCCGATAACCCTGAGCAGTGGTACAAGAACGTCCACTTCGACTCCCTTTTCACCAGCTCTACCTGGGCGGAGTGGGTGTACGACAATCCGGGCGTGGACACTGACAGCGACGGCTACGCCGGTGAGTATACGCTCTGCAACCTGGGCGACGACTCCGTGCTGGTCTGCGATACCCTTGTAGATACGAACGCCACCCCGGACACCAATTATGTTGAGTGTCACTGGGCCTACGCCGCGGTGGACACGGTCTGGCGCAAGGGTGACGGCATTCCTGATTTGCGCGGCGCTTCCCCCCCGCCCAATCCGTCGACCTACACGTTCATAAATGCGCAGGGCGATACCTTGCGCGGATTGAGGGTTTATCCCGAAGTTGGGAGCATAA
Organism: uncultured candidate division Zixibacteria bacterium; assembly: GCA_963735035.1. Taxonomy (GTDB): domain Bacteria; phylum Zixibacteria; class MSB-5A5; order GN15; family FEB-12; genus JAGGTI01. The sequence continues at coordinate 1,087,189 of CAVTJJ010000004.1, read as the reverse complement.
GACTAGTCTGGAACGGCGTTATGGCCGAAAACACCGCCGACCCGTTTACCCGCGAATATGACTTCGAAGGTTATCGCGTTTACATCGCGAGAGACGACCGCCCTTCCAGCTTCTCGCTGGTTGATTCGTACGATCGCGAAGACTACAATCGCTGGCGCTGGGACAGCGCGTCGAAACGATTCGTTCTGACCGATCCCCCGTTCACCCTCCAGGAACTTCGCTGCATTTACGGAGACTCGTGCAATGACGTTACCTGGCACCCGGACAACTATCCCCGGACCCGACCGCTCGTTATTCTCGGAGGCCCCAAGGGCAAAGACGCGGTCTACTTCTTCACTCCGCAGAGCGACAATCGCTCGGTCATGTCGGACGACCCGTCAATCGCCACGACCCAGATCCGAAAGGTATATCCTTATTCGCCCAAACCGCCGTACGTCAATCCCGATTCTCTCCAACACTACTTCCCCGATCGCGGTGACACGCTCTACTTCACACCCGACGGCTATCTTAAGTACTATGAATACGAGTACACTTTCGACGATCTGCTTCCGACAGTATCCTATTATGTCAACGTAACGGCCTTTGACTATGGCTTTCCTGAATTGGACCTGCCCGGTCTTGAGACAAGCCCGGCGCTGCTCCCCAAGGCGGTCTTCCCTCTCGCTTCTTCGGACGACATCGCGAACCAGGACCTGAAGGCATTCGTGTATCCGAATCCGTATCGTATAGATGACGACTATCGCGCGACCGGCTACGAGGGTCGGGGGCACATGACGGTACCCGAAGACAAGACCCGGCTGATACACTTCGCTAACCTTCCGCCCAAATGCGACATTCGCATCTTCTCACTCGACGGCGACTTGATCAGAGAATTGCATCACGAACGGGATGCCGATGATTATCTCGCCAACCACGACACCTGGGATCTTATCAACCGCAACGCCCAATTGGTGGTCGCGGGACTCTATTACTGGACCGTCGAGGACGACAAAGGTAACGTCCAGATCGGCAAGCTGGTGGTGATAATGTAAACGCAGGGAATCTTCCGGTTGCCGCCGTCTCTAATTCGTCCTCGAACAGTGTAAGCAAGATAAAGGCCCCTCGGTTGCCGTGACCGAGGGGCCTTCTATTTCAGCCGTCCTTCATAGGACGAGATCGAACGTCTACTTCAAGAGCAACATCTTGCGGGTCTGTGAGAACTTCCCGGCATCAAGTCGGTACAGGTACACACCGCTGGCCCGGTCAACTGCATTCCAGTCAATCCGGAATACACCCGGCGCGTCCGCGCGTCCTTCGAACACATCCACCTGGCGACCTTCAATGTTGTAGATCGTCAGACGGTAGTCTCCGGCCGCCGGTAAGGCAAACTCGACTGTCGTCATCGGGTTGAACGGGTTCGGATAGTTCTGGCTCAGCGAGTACCGCGCGGGTACGTTTCGAGCCGTCACCGGGACACCCTGAGCCGTGGCCAACTCAAGCGACACGATGTCGCCGTATATACCCTTTATGAAGGCCCCGCGGAAGGAATGCATCGAAGTCGCGTTGACCGGCGGTGTTACAACGATCCGTGTGACCGTGCCGTCGTACGCGTAAGCCATGTCCATACCGGTAGCCAGCAGCTCCGGCGCCACGTTTCCGCGCACCACGAGAGCAGCGCCGCTTATATCAACGTCGGTCGATACCGCCACCACTCCGTCGTCGACGGAATATCCCGCGGCCACAGGCGCCATCGGCATTTCCTTGGCGTACGGCAGGCAGTCACCTACCACCACCCGAATCAGCAGAACCAGGTCGGCGACTGACAGCGTGAGACCGTCACGGTTGACATCGGACGCCGCAATTGAGCCTTCAATGTGTCCTTCGAAAGCCGACATGCCGATGGTGAAGTAATTGGTCAGCATTACGGCGTCGGCGATTTCATACGCCACGTTGTTCAGGTTGATGTCGCCAGGAGCGTCGATCGAATCGGCGCAAATTATATCCACACCGCCGTTGTAGAAGTTGGCACAACGTACCGGCCAGAACTTAAACCTGGTATCACACTGCGGCGACGGAGCACCGGTGAATGTCGGCATGTCATTGTCCAGACCGGTAATGTCGTTCCACTGCACCACCGGGGGAAGGCCGGTCTCGCCGGCGTAGTCATAGACGAAGTGTGATACGTACATGGTATCGCCACGCACGTTCGAAAGGGCGTTGTCGCCGCAATCGTACCAGACAAAACGAATCGGAACGTACTGACATTCCAGCGTACGGTTATCCGAGACCAGGAATCTGAGATTCGCCATTTCGGTTGAGGTCGTCGATCCGGGGCCTGGATTCGGAATGCCGTCGTTGGAATAGCAGTCCGGGTGGTTGGCCATGTTGCCGCCCGAAGTTTCGGCCATCCCGACGATGCGTACTATACCCGACGGACATGCGCCACCGCCGCAGTTGCCATTGGCGCCAAAGCGATAGGTGAAATACTCCCAGGCACAGTCGGTGAAGAACTTGCCTTCGGTCGCCATCTGGAAGCTCAGCGCCGTGCCGTCATACTGTATGAGCAGGTCGAAACCGGCTATCGGCCAGTTCGTGCCCTGGTTCTTGAAATCAATGCTGACGTCAGTGTATTGACCCTGAATCTGATCGTGAAGTTTTTCGATGACCAGGTCGAGCGATACAATGTTCACCGCAAAACAGCAAGTATCGGAATTCGACGGGCTGCACGGCGAACAGACCGCAGCACTGTCGGTAACCGTGACGCACACCTGGTACGAACCGGGAACCGGATTCGGCCAGGTCACCTGACCCGTAGTGGCGTTGACCTGCAGACCGGCCGGACCGTTGACCAGATGGAAGAACTGGTACGGGCCGTGGTCGGGATCCGTCGCAGTCACCTGGGTCTCGAGCGGATAGCCGTAGCAAAGGGTCTGCGATTCCGGACACGTGATCACCGGCGGATCGTTGGTGACACAGATGTCGAACGAGCAGGTATCGGCCGAATTGCAGTTGTCCTTGACGATGACACACAGGCTCGGATCGCAGATGTCGTGCGCGGTCGCGGCAAATGTCAGCACGCCGGTGGTCGGGTTTATCGACGCTCCGGCCGGAGCGCTCGGACAGAGGCTGTAGGTCAAAGTCTGACCGGCATCCAGATCGGTCGCATCAAGATCAACCGTGTAAGTCTGACCCCAGTGAACCTGGGCATTGGTCGGACAATTGGTGAACGACGGCACCCGGTTGACTTGAACGGCCAGGTTAAAGGTTCTCTCTACAAAATTGCCGCAGGTATCAGCCGCTCTGACGGTAACCGCGAATGAGGTCGAAGCGGTCGGTGTGAAACACCATTGCCCGTTGGCTATGGCGCCCTGACCGGCCGTCACGGAATAGACCACACTGCCAAGGCAATTGTCGGAAGCCACCACCGGCAAACAAATCTGAGTCGGTTGACACTGGGACAAGTTCTGATCGGTTGGGAAAGTTGTAAAGACAGGCGGTGTCTCATCGTTCAGCGTAATCATCTGCGTGCAAGTGGCCTCGTTGCCACAGGCATCCACGGCCCGATAAGTACGCATGATCAGGGTCGAACAGCTTTGAGGCCCGCGCACGTCGCTCACGAACGAGACGACCGGATGCGGATCGCAGTTGTCGGACACGGTCACCGATGCCGGATTCGGCTGTGGCACTTCGCCGATACACTGTACCGTGAGCGGGGCCGGGCAGGTCATCTCAGGGTCGGTGTCGTCACGAACCGTAATGACCTGTTGACACTGCGCCTGGTTCCCACAGATGTCCGACGCGGTCCAGGTACGAGTTACCGTGTAGTTGTAAGTACAGCTCCCGGGAGTAGTAACCTCGTTGAGAGTGACGCTCACCGTACCGTCACAGTTGTCGGTGGCCGTCACGGTAGCGACCGGCGGAATCTGGCCACAGCTCACTGTGACATTCTGCGGGCAACCGGACAATTGCGGCGCCAACCGATCATCTATAGTAATCATCTGCGTGCAGGTAGCCGCATTGCCACAGGCATCGACCGCACGGTAAGTGCGAGCGACGTACATCGGGCAGCCGGTCCCTTCGCGAACGTCGGACACGAAAGTGATCGTGGGATTGGGATCGCAATTGTCGTTGGCTATGACAAGCGCCGTATTTGGCGACGGCACCTCGCCAAGACAGTTAACCGTAATCGCATCGGGACAGGTAACTTGCGGCGGCGTGGTGTCATGGACCGTTATGGTCTGCTGGCATGAAGCATGATTGTTACAGCCGTCGGTAGCCGTCCATGTGCGAGTGATAGTGTAGAACTGAGCGCACGCACCGGGAATGGTGGTCTCCACCATGGCAACCGTTACACCGGAACAGTTGTCCGTGGCCGTCACATTGGCCGGCGCCGGGATATTGTTGCATTCCACGGTCACGTTGGCCGGACATCCCACCATTTGTGGTGGCGTCTGGTCATGCACCGTGATGATCTGCTGACAGGTAGCCTGATTGCCGCAATTATCAGTAGCCTTGTAAGTGCGAGTTATGGTCATCGGGCACGAGCCCAGAGGCACATCGCTCACCCACACCACCACCGGATTCGGATCACAATTGTCGGTGGCAGTGCAAAGAGCCGGATTCGCCTGCGGCACGTCGCCTACGCAGGAGAAAGCAAGAGGACCCGGACAGGAAATCTGCGGCGGGGTCTGGTCGTTCACCGTAATCGTCTGCGTGCAGAATGTCTCGTTGCCGCAATCATCGGTCGCCTTGTAGGTACGCGTGATGGTCAGAGGACAACCGGAACCGTTCGGAACATCGCTTACAAAAGTAACGGTCGGAGTCGGATCGCAATTGTCAGTGGCCGTGCACAGTGTCGGGTTCGGCTGCGGAACCGCCGACATACACTGAACCGTTACCGGCGCCGGGCAGGTCAACTGCGGCGCAGTCAAATCATGTATCGTAATCGTCTGAGTGCTGGTCGCGACGTTGCCGCAATCGTCGGTCGCCTTGTAAGTACGGGTGATCGTCTCCGGACACGACAGACCGTTGGAGACGTCGCTCACGAAAGCGATAACCGGATTCGGGTCACAGTTGTCGGTCGCCATACACAGAGCCGTGTTCGGAGCCGGCACCAGCGACGCGCACTGTACCGATATCGGCGCGGGACAAGTTACCTGCGGGGGGGTCTGATCATTGACCGTGATTGTCTGCGTACAGGTCGCCTCGTTGCCGCAATCATCCGTCGCCTTGTAAGTACGAGTGATGGTCATCGGGCAACCGGTGCCATTCGGAACGTCGCTCACAAAAGCAACGGTCGGATTCGGATCACAGTTGTCGGTCGCCACACACAAAGCCGGGTTAGGTGTCGGCACCTGAGACAGACACTGGACCGAAACCGGCGCCGGACAGGTAATTTGCGGCGGCGTCTGGTCATTCACCGTGATCGTCTGCGTACAGGTCGCCTCATTGCCGCAATCGTCGGTCGCCTTGTAGGTGCGAGTGATAGTCATAGGGCAACCGGAGCCGTTCGGGACGTCGCTCACAAACGTGACGGTCGGGGTCGGGTCGCAGTTGTCAGTAGCCGTGCACAGGGTCGGATTCGGCTGAGGCACTTCTCCCATACACTGTACGGAGACCGGCGCGGGGTCGGTGATCTGCGGCGCGGTCTGGTCGTGAACCGTAATTGTCTGAGTACAAGTCACCGAGTTGCCGCAATCGTCAGTCGCATTGTAGGTGCGAGTGATGGTTATCGGGCAGCCGGAACCGTTCGGCACATCGCTCACGAAGGTGATAGTGGGCGTCGGGTCACAGTTGTCGCTCGCCGAGCACAGAGCCGGGTTGGGTGTCGGGACTGCTGTCAGACACTGAACTGAGACCGGTGCCGGACCGGAAATCGTCGGCGGCGTGGTATCGTGAACCGTTATCGTCTGCGTACAGAACGACACATTGCCACAGGCATCCAGGGCCTTGTAGGTGCGCGTGAAAGTCTCCGGACAAGTCAGGCCGTTGGAAACATCGCTCACGAACGAAATCACAGGAGCAGGATCGCAATTGTCGGTGGCCGTTACCAGGGTAGTATTAGGAACCGGGATATTCGCTACACACTGTACTGAGACAGCACCCGGAGAGCTCGTAATCACCGGCGCGGTGTTGTCTACAACCGTGATAGTCTGCGAGTAGGCCGTCTGGTTGCCGCAGAAATCGGTCGCGGTCCAGGTGCGCGTGATCGTCTTGGCCTGAGCACAGGCGCCGGGAGTATCGGACTGGTCATAGTTGACCGTCACTCCGGCGCAATTGTCGGTCGCCGTCACTGTCGCCGGGGCCGGGATAGCATCGCAGCTCACCGTTACATTGGCCGGCGTGCCGACCAATACTGGCGGCGTGTTGTCGTCGATTGTAATTGTCTGAGTACAGGTTGACGAGTTGCCCGAAGCGTCCGTTACGCGATAAGTCCGGGTAACCGTATACGGACAGCTCGAACCGGTTTGTACGTCATTTACAAAAGTAGTCACCGGATTCGGGTCACAGGCATCAGTGGCCACGACCAGCGCCGGGTTCGGCGCGGGAACATCGGCGAAGCAGTCAACCGTTACCGGCGCCGCACAGGATGTAATTACCGGCGGAGCCGTATCCGGAGGAGTGTTGATAGTTTGAACGCAAGTCGATTGGTTGCCACAGGCATCGGTCGCAGTCCAGGTGCGGGTAATTACGCCGTTGGCTACGTCTGCGTATGTAATCACGATACTGCCAGTGGGGGTACAGTTGTCGGTTGCAGTCGCATAGCCGGTGTGGGCAGGATCGCTGGACTGGCCGCACAACACCGACGTATTAGCCGGGCAGGTAATCGCCGGCGGCGTAGTATCATCTATTGTAATAGTCTGCGTGCAGCTTCCGATGTTACCACAGGCGTCGGTAGCTTTGTAAGTCCGGGTAATGGTCTTGGGACAGGTAGTGGTGCCAAGTTGATCGCTCACCCAGGCCTTGACCGGGTTCGGATCGCAATTGTCGGTCACACTCACTAAAGCCAGATTCGGAGCGGGCACGTCGGCCAGACACTGCACCGAAACAGGAGCAGGGCAAGTCACAACCGGCGCGGTCGTATCATGAACGACGATTTGCTGGGTGCAAGTGGCCGAGTTGCCACAGGCATCGGTCGCCCGATAGGTGCGGGTGATCGTCTCGGGGCAGGTCAGATTGTTGGAAACGTCGCTCACAAACGCAACCACCGGAGCCGGATCACAGTTGTCGCTCACTACTACCAGGGCCGTATTAGGCGCCGGCACCAGACTGGCGCATTGCACCGTGACTGTCTGCGGACACGTAATGGTAGGAGCCTGCGTGTCCTGTACCGTAATGACCTGCGAGCGTGACGAAGCGTTGCCGCAGTGATCGGTCGCGGTCCAGGTGCGGGTCAAAGTATACCGCTGGGCGCAGGAACCAGGAGTCGTGGTCTGCGTCATTGCAACGGTCGGCGACGGATCGCAGTTGTCGGTGGCGGTCAGAGTGGCCGGAGCCGGAATGCTGCTGCATTCAACCGTCACATTGGCCGGAGCGCTGGAAAGCACCGGCGCGACATTATCAATAACATTGATCGTCTGGGTGCACTGAGCACGTACCTGGCCGTTGGCGTCGGTGGCCTTCCACAGACGGGAAACAGTCTTCGCTTGCGGGCAGGCACCGGCGGTCTCGGTATCGGTGTAACTTACAGTTATCGGAAGCGGGCAGGAACCGGTAGTCGTGAAAGTAGCCGTTCCGGTATTGCTGGGATTGATGGATTGATTGCAAGCAACGGTAGCGGTCGGAGGGCACGTAATCGCCACGGTACAGCAGTCCTCGGCCGTAAACTGTGTGCTCGCGTCGGTGCTGCAAGTACTCCCGGCACAGCCACCGTTATTGTTGCTCGCGTTCACCGCGACGGTAACCGGGCTTCCGGCCAAGGCGGTAATCTTATAAGTGATCGAATTGGTACCCTGGCCGGTGAGAAGCGTACCACCGGTGATCGTCCAGAAGTAAGTCCCAGCTCCGGCCGTCGCAGAGCAGGTCTGGGTGGTGTTGGTACAATAAGGACCGGCACTGCAGGAAAGAGTAACCGTCGGGGCGACACAAATAGTACCCTTCTGAACGGATCGGCCAACCATCCCGCCGGACCCGTCGACCTTACCGGCATCCATATGCCATGAAGAACCGGTGATCGAACCGGCCCCCATGTTGACACCCCAGCCGGGAGTCACACCTTCAGCCATGTGCCCGCCCCAGAAGAAACCGGCACTGCCGCTATGAAGGGTCTTGAAGGTAACGGTCGCCGTCAAGGTGCGATTGGAGACCGTTCCTCCGATCGTGAACTTGCTGATCGTAACGTTGGTGGCGTTGTAGGCAAACAGACTGCCAGGGCCGTCGATCGGGAACGAGAGATTAAGGATACCCGACAACTCCGGTCCGGGTGTGGAGTTGTAGTTGGCGCTTAGACGAGGATCACGAAGCGCCACCACGGCGACCGGGGTCGCACAATCACCCGGCGCTGCCTGGCTTACCGAACTACATTCACCGCCCACCGTGATGATCGCCCCCGACTCGCTCAGGTTGTACTGGGTAAGATAGTCGTAAGCGTGCTTTCCACCGTTCGTGGCAGCAAACGATATCTGGAATGTATGCGTGGAATTGGAACTGAGGCTTTGCACGAAGAATCGGAACGGGACTGAGTTTCCCTCAGTATAGCAGGAATTATTCTGGTTGATGTTGCCATTTGCCCACGACGGGTTCGTTGGAGTGCCATTTTGAAGCTGGTCGAAGTTGCTTGACGGACAAAGGAGCGTCGTAGTTGCCACGTATCCCGAGGTTCCGCCCGTGGCGGTCAGCAGGAGTGAATCCCCCGGTGCCGCACCCGTGAACATCGTCCAGAAAGTGGAAAACCCCTTGAACTCTCCTCCGTCCAGACCGCTGTAACCGGATGTACCACCGGTTTCAATCGTGCCGGTGCCGCTGGCCACGACGGTCCAGCTGCTCTGGACTTCCGGAGCAAGCGGGGTTCCGTCAATGTAGGTCACGACCAGGTTAACGTTTTCACCGGCCATGAAGCTGGTGCCGATGATCCCGACGGTCGAACCCGGTTCATAGGCCAGCGAATCAGTTCGAATAGTTGCCGCGGCATTAACCGAGGAACCGGCACCCAATACCACAGCAAAAAGACCAAGCAAGAACAGCGTCTTGATTGGTCTTGTGAAATTCGATGTGGCGCAGAGGGGCTGGAACGCAAACCGGAAAAGTTTGGGCTGATACATGTGCACTCCGTGTTACTCTCTTGTGCGTTACCTGTTTTCTCGTCCATAGAAAACGGGCAACCAAAGACATACGTCTAGGGCGGTCCCGATTTTCCTGTCCAACTTATAAAACTAGCCAAGAACGGCTTCATGTGTATTTATTCGCGTAAAACGTGCGTTAGACCAATTGTCAGATGTTCTATATTAGACAAGAAGGCCGCTAAAGTCAAGCTCTAACTGGTCTTAGGTTGGAAGTTTTTTTCAGTTGATTACACGGCTGCTCAGGCCGGTCTTGTACCACATGCGTAACTTACCAAATTTCATTAAGATAACAGAAATGTCAAACGTGTAAAAGTGGGTCGAGTCAGTCGATAACGATGAGACTGCCGGCAATTCGATTTATTGATTTTCGGGACTCTGATCGACCGGGTCGTTGATCGGCTCATCCTTAAAGAAGAGCGACTCTTCGGCCGCGATCGAATACTTGTCCTTGATGAACTTGAGGGCGACATACCCCCGCGCCTGTCCGGCCGCTACTACCGAGAAAATGTACCCGAGGACCGCAACAAAGATCAGGAACAACATGAAAGCCATCACATAGGAGATCACACTCCCGGAAGGATAGCCGACCTGAGTGCGAAGATCGAACCCGAATGGAATCCAGGGGAAGATGTTTAGGATCTCGTGGACGAACTCCGACCTGACCGGAAGATGGGTCAGGCTGGAACGGGCCATATTGACGATGCGTCCGCCTCCGCCCAGCGAAGCCGACCAAACGAGGAATTCGACCCCTCGATAGGCAAAGTAGGCGAAGATGAATCCGCATATCTTGGCCGCGCTCAGCGAGTAGAGCGTATATCCGAACCAGCGAAAGGGCTGCAGGATGATGGTCGAGAACGTTTCCAGGATAGCAGTAAAGGTCTCGCCGCGACGTTCCGCGGCGGCCACGGCCGGCATCAACAACACCGACAGAGTCAGCACGAAGATTACGAAGATCGCAAAGAGGGCGATGATGAAATTCGGGACGGCAAACAGCAGGACATACAACCACTCACCGATCAACGGTAAGCGGCTGACCAGGCCCAGCAGGGCAAACACCAGTACGATCAACCCGACAAACAGGATGATTGACAATTCGGCCAGGAAGATCTGCGGCAAACGTTGTAACGCGAATCGAATCGCCTGGCCGGGAGAAAGGAACCGGTTGCCCCGAACTGCCTCGATGTTGATGGCCGAAACCGCGAAGAAACCGAGCATCAAGGTCAGCACCGCCAGACCTACTCCGATCCAGTAGATTGCGGCGGACAGAAATGTATCGATCGGCTGACTCTCGAACGGGAATAGGCCATAGGCGCCAATCGAATCAAACAGCGGTTCCCCCTGAGCCATCATCGCGATATAGGCCACAAAGTCATAGACGACCAGCGACGCAAGGATCGCCAGACTCATCACCAGAATCTGCTTGGCCGACAGAGCTACAGCCGGAGCTCTAAGCACATCTTTGAAATTGAAGTGGGGCGGATGCTCCATAGGAATGAATTTCTCCCGGAACTGCTTCAATGTCAAGCATTTATTGCACGCGTCCCAGAAGGGACGAAGCTATAGCGCGAAAGCCACCAAAGAGAATAGTAACGTCAGATGTGAAATTCCACCACATCCCCGTCGCTTAGCACATAGTCGGACTTGACTCGCTGGCCATCGAACTTCCCCTCGCCCCAAATCTTAGCAAACTTGAGTCTCTGCCCGAAATCCTTGTGAATTGAATTAGCGGCGTCTTCAACCGTGCCGCCGGTCTTCAGCACTACCGGATCGTGGCGATCAACTTCTTTCCCGATCTGCTTGGTGTAGACCCGCATAATGCCCAGGCCGTTGAACACCGCCCGCTTGAACTCCTGCAAGCTGGCATCGTCCAGCACCGAAGTCGGCGTCACTGGAAAGCCAGGGAATCGGGCCTTGAGCATTGTGAGGCGCTCCCCAGAACTGTCCTCTTCCCCCTTGTGGGCGCAGATCAAGGTCTTCTGGTACTTGTACTTGGGGTCTTCGGGAAGCTCCGTAACATCCGGCTTGAGGATGATATGTTTCGTCTCCAAAACATCGATGAGAATCTTGACATTGTCCAGCATCCCCGCATCGGTCAAGTCGCAGACTAGCACTGCGAGATCGGCGTTGCGGATTAGATTGCCGAGGTAATTTTCGTAGTGATCCACAGAAATCGGCGGGGTGTCGATAAGCTGTATCTGGACTGTCTCAAATTCCATCATACCGGCCTCGGGCTCGCGCGTGGTGAAAGGATAGTCACCGATAAGTGGGTGGGCGTTCGTAAGTACGTCTAACAGTGATGACTTGCCGGTATTGGGCGGACCTATAAGAATAACTTGTCCTGCGCCTTCCCGTTCGATGTGATCCTCAAGTGTCGCCTGCCTCGTACCGCCCGCTTTTTTGGGAGCCTCGACCATCTGCTTGAGTTTCGCAATCTTGGTCTTCATGTCGGCCTGAAGATGCGACGTCCCCTTGTGTTTGGGCATGATGCGGAGAAGTTCCTCGGCCATCCGAAGACGCTCTTTGGGGTCCTTCTCTTTGCTGAACTCGCGCTCGAGTTCGTAATATTGTGGCGGAAGGTTGGCAGGCATACCGGATTAATAATCACTCCCGCCCGATTTTACAAGTCTGAGAATATCCCGGTCGCTACCGCCGGTGCCGCACGACCAGATCGCGCAAGACATCGCAAACCCGGTCGATCTGGGCCGGTTTCAAGTGAGGATACATGGGCAGGCTGACAACCCTTCGTCCGGCGTAGACGGCGTTCGGGAAATGCTTCGCCTCGAACCCGAGCTCACGATAGAAACTCATCTCGAACAACGGCTTATAATGGACACCGCATTCGATCCCAGCTTCGGACATAAGTGCCATTAGCTTGGTCCGACCGATTCTAAGACGGGACAGGTGAAGTCGAATAATGAACAAATGCCAGGCATGCTGGCACCCCGGCCGCACTTCCGGAATCGCCAGATAGTCGGACAGGTCGGCCAGGTTACGGAGATACCGGTCGGCGACTTTCTGGCGGCGTTTCTGAGTCGCCTCGAAACCGGCAAGCTGGCCTAGACCAATCGCGGCATGTACATCGGTTAGATTAGCTTTCAGACCGGGCGCAAGTACATCGTATTCCCAACGATTATCTTTGCGCCTCTGATAGGCGTTCGAGGTCATGGCGTGCTGAGTGAGCAGACGGGCCCGCTCGGCAATAAGCTTATGGCGTGTGACTACCATGCCACCGTCGGCCGTGGTCAGATTCTTGGTTGCCTGAAACGAGTAAATTGCGGCATCGGTCAACTGGGCGATAGATTTCCCGGCGTATGTCGCCCCCAGTGAGTGGGCGGCATCGGCTATAAGCGGCAGGCGTCGTTTAGCGCTGATAGCCAACAGTGACGGATACTGGGCCGGATGCCCGGCGATATCGACCGCCAGGATAGCCATAGTCTGTGGGGTCACTTTGCGCGCGACTTCGTCGGGATCAATATTCAAAGTGGCGGGGTCGATATCGGCCAGCACCGGCATCGCCCCGGAGCGGATGATCGACGCTGCGGTGGCGGCAAAAGTGAATGATGTGGTAATGACCTCGCGACCCGGCCCGGCGCCAAGAGCCTCGAGAGTCGCCTGCAGCCCGGCGGTCGCCGAGTTGACTGCTACAGCGTATTTCTCTTTGACCAGCGACCCTATGGCTTTTTCGAACTCGGCCACCTTCGGTCCGGTATTGAGCCAGCCCGATTTCAGGACATCCTGCACGCCGCGTAAAGACGCGGCCGGCAGTTGAAGATCAAAAAGAGGGATATGTTTCTCAGCCATTAATCATACTCTCGTACAGGGCCTGCATCCGATCCAGCGAGTTCTTCCACAGGTAGTGGGCGGCCACGAAGTTGCGTCCGGCTTCACCCAGGCGCGCACAGAGCGCCCGATCACCGGCAAGCTTGATAATCGCGTCCGCCAGTGCGTTCGGATCGCCCGGCGGAACCAGCAGCCCGGTTTCACCATCACGCATCACTTCGGGCACTCCGCCGACGCGGCTGGCGATGACCGGTCGTCCACAGGCGCCGGCCTCGAGCACCGCTACGCCGAACGACTCTGCCAGCGACGGCATCACCATCGCATGGTGTGCGCTCAACAGCGAATATATCCGCTCGTTCGGAATGAAACCAACAAAATCGACGTTAGATTCCAGGCCCAACTCCGCACACATCCGCTTTAGTCGAGAAGTCATGATTCCGTCACCCGCCATCGTCAGATGGACATCGGGAATATGACCCCGAACCTTCGCCATGGCTTGCAGGAGAATATCCGGTCCGTACTGTGGGCGATGCAATTTGATGAAACAAATCTTCAGGGGCGGGGGTGGCAGCGGGGTCACGGTCTCTGGAATCGACACCCCGAAAGGAATAACGGTAATCTTGCTATCCAGGTCATCGCTCAGATTGTTGCACGCCCGTCGAAGAAACTCGCTGGTTACAGAAATTGCTTCAGCCTTTCGAAGGACTCGCCGGACCAGAAACCGCTGCAACAGATTTCGTTCCAATCCGACGACATCCGATCCCCAGGCCGATACGAGCTTCGGTGCGAAATCACACTTCAGTCCCCACCAGCCAAAGCCACCGGCGTAATGAACGTGTACTAGATCGGGCTTGTATTCTCGGGCGAGCCGAGCGGCTTCGGCGGCATGTCTTAGGTATGAGAATTTCCCGTACTCTCCGAGATTGAAGGTCTCGACTCCCGGTATCGGGCTTCCCCCCTGGGAAATCAGACGGATACTCCAACCCCGCTCGGTCAGACCAGCGACCCAACGACGAACGTGAATTGATACTGACCAGCCAAAGATGACCACCCGACCCGGCATGCCGTTACTCCGGGCAATTCGTTGAAGGGTCGGGAGGAGATTTCTTCATTCGGATGCCAGTCGACTCACAGTGGCGATCACTTCCTGCTGTTCTGCAGGAGTCAGTTCGGGATAGACCGGTATGGAGAACACCTGCTGGGAGGCCCGAGTCGAAACCGGGAATTCATCCAGAGCATAGTCGAGATTGGCGAAACACTTCTGGCTGTGGAACGGCAGCGGGTAGTAGATGCAATTGCCGATGCCGGCCTTGTTGAGACCGTCAATGATATGGTCCCGTTTCGGCGAGGCCAGAGTGTACTGATTGAAGATGTGGAAGGTCGTGTACGGTTTGACCACCGGTACCGTCAGATTAGGCACGCCCGCGAAACTCTTATCATATATACGTGCGTGCTCGATCCGCTTTTCCGACCATTCCTGCAAATAGGGAAACTTAACGAGCAACATGGCCGCCTGAAGTGTATCGAGGCGCGAGTTGTAGCCGACGGTGTGATGGAAATATTTCGGGCTTTCGCCGTGGACACGCAGAGAGCGACAATCTTTCTCGGACTGATCGTCATTGGTAACGATCATACCAGCGTCCCCTCCCGCTCCGAGGTTTTTCGACGGATAATATGAGAAACAGCCCAGGTCACCGATCGAACCGGCCCTGTGTCCCTTGTACTCAGCGCCAATCGCCTGCGCAGCGTCTTCAATTACTTTGATGCCTCTACGACGCGCGATCTCCATGATCGGATCCATGTCGGCCATTTGACCGTACAAGTGCACCGGAACAATCGCCCGGGTGCGCGGTGTGATAGCGGCCTCGATGAGTTTCGGATCGATATTGTAGGAGTCGGGCTCGATGTCGACAAAAACCGGTCGGGCTCCCAGACGGGAAATCACTCCAGCCGAGGCAAAGAATGAAAAATCACTTGTGATGACCTCGTCGCCCGGCTTCACACCCACAGCGCGAAGAGCCAGCAGAAGGGCATCGGTGCCGGACGCGGTGCCGATAGCGTATTTCGTCCGGCACAATTCGATCATCCGTTGTTCCAGTTGCTTGACTTCAGGGCCGAGTATGAAATGACAGCTTTCGAGCACAGCCAGAACCGCCCGATCCATTTCGGGCCGGATCTTTTCGTATTGTCTATGTAGATCAAGAAGAGGAATACCCATCGAACGAAACCTCAGTCTTTCCAGTTTTGATTTTCCAGAAGCTGTTCGGGCGGAACATCACGAAACACTTTGGCCGGTACCCCGGCAACGATCTTGCGCGCCGGCACGTCTTTGGTGACCAACGCACCCGCTGCCACCAGGGCATCCTCGCCGATGACGATACCGGGAAGGATAGTAGCGTTGACCCCGATGCGTCCGCCTCGCCTGACTGTGATGCCTTTGAAATGCTTGAATCGTTCTTCGGTGCGCCCGATGTAATTGTCGTTGGACGTCGCCACACAGGGGGCAATGAACACGCGATCATCAAGTTCCGAGTACGCCGTGATATAGGAATTGGTTTCGAGTTTAACGTACCGGCCGATGCGGCAGTAGTTTTCAATCGCCACGCCGCGCCCCACAATAGTAAAGTCGCCGACCGTGACATTTTCTCGTATAGTGGCCAGGTCAGCCACCAGAACCTTACGACCGATATCGCAGCCGCGATAGATCACTGCCCCAGTGCCAATGATGCAATTGGGGCCGATCCGGGCGGGCTGCAATTGTTGATCTTTGGTGACGGCCGAATTGGCGGCCCGCATCGGCTGCTTTCCGATCACAGCGCCGTCGTCGATTCGAACCTGATCACCTATCGTGGTGCCGTCGTGGATTACGACATTGTGTCCGATTTCGCAGCCCTGGCCGATGACGACATTATCGCCGATGCGGCAGAATTCGCCCAGGTGGGTGTTCTCACCCAGAAATGCCGTTTTTGATATCGAAGAGTTGGTCACGTCGGTCTTCCCTGTTCTGTCAGTACCTGAAGCGATAATCGCTGTCGCTATAACCTTGGGGCTCGTCGGACGCCCGGCAGCCAGCCGAAAAACGCCCGGTAGAAAATTGTCAGTCGGTCGTAGTCGCGGGGCTGCGATTCTTTCATACGTTTCACGAACTCGAGCCAGGCCGCCAGAAAGACGGCGAGTATCAACGAGCAAATGAAAGCGGCGAGAACAATCACCGTCCGCTGTGGCCGATAGCGGATATCCGGTACGCGCGGCCAATCGAGCACCGCAATCGTCGGGCTGTTTTCCTGTTCTTGTATGCGCGCCTGTTCGTACAGTTCCAGCAAGGTCGAGTAGAGCGATTCATTCACTTGCACCCGGGCGAAGAGCGATTCATAACGTCCCCGAAGTTCTGGAATGGCCGAAATCGGAACCGAGAAAAACGAGCTGTCGCGCCCGCCACCCCATTCCAATTTGGCCAACTGTTGGTTTATGAGACTGAGTCGCTGACGCTTTTCAATCAGACTCGGATGATGCTCGCCGAGCACCTTGAGGTTCATATTGATATCGAGTTCAAGGCTCGCCTGCTGAATTTTCAACTGCACCGCCTGATTGAGCGCCATGCTGGCCTGCTCATCCAGATTGACCGTCCGATTTTCGAGTTGGAAGCTCTCAAGTTCCTTCCGGGCGGAATCGAGCTGGCCCTTTATTTCATTCAGACGGGCTTCGATAAATTCGCGTTTCTGTCGCGCGGTCGATGAGAGCAACTCACGATTCAATTGGATGAGCTCGTTGACATAGGCGGTTACCATGTCGGCGGCCATCTTCGGATCGCGATCTTCCACCGAAATGCTCAGCAGACCTTCTTCGGTTACACCTACCACCGTTCGCTGGCCTAACACCAGATAGAGCGCGGTGGCGTTAGGAGCTTCGTAACGCTCCATCAAATTGAACTTCTCGACGATCTTGTCAGCGACGCGTCGACTGCGCAGCATCCGCGCGTAGACATCGTTCGGAGTGACCAAACCGGGGAGTCTTACACCGCCTGTATAGGTGGCGATCTCAGTGAGCTGGCTCAGCCCCCCGCGGGTGGATTCATCCGGTGGCGGCAAGAGAAGTGCCGTAGCCAGGAACCATTGCGGCAGCAGGAACGAGATGATAGCGGCGCCGATTGTAACTACAAGAACGAGCGAAAGAATCAAGCCGCGACGGCGTGCGAGCAGTTCCAGGAACACCCACACATTTGTCTTGGATTCGCCGTTCATTGTTCCTCCGCCAGCGATTTAACCATCACCTTGTCGCCGTCGCTTACCGGAGTCGATGCGGTCACCAAACGGGTGACGCCCGTAACATGATCAGTAATTTCAAAAGATACCCGCACTATTCCAGCCACCTGTCCTCCGGCCATGGTCATACAGTCGACCACCTTGAGACCGTCAGAGTACGGGTACAATCCTGGACGCACTACTGAGCCGCTTAGTTCGACGAACCCCAGTCGGACAGGCACAAAAACCGAATCGGAGGCTTTCAAATGAAAAGTCGTCTCCGAGCCGGGAGTGATCCAGATCGGAAAACGTTGGGGTGGAGCAGATGTTGCCGCTTCAAGCTGTATGAGCCGAAAGACGGCAATACGATCGCGATTTGCTTCAGGAGTCACGCCGCCGGCCTTGGCTATCACGTCCGCCACGGTAACAACACTGCCGATGGGAGCGCGAAGGGAAGAATTTGCTACGGCGCCGACAATCACAACCGCGCCCCCATCCGCGCTGCGGCCTGCGAACGGAACTGAAATTTGATCGCCCGGTTTGATGCCGCCGGGCCGATGGATATCACGGGACGGTTCGTTGACGGCCACGGCAGAGGCTGTATCGGCCCCACTCTTGAGACCGCCGGCAAGCGTGACCAGGTCGGCCAGACCTTCGCCGGGCAACAGCTCGATATCGCGCGGGTTAACTACCGCACCAATCACGGTCACCGGAACATCGGTCAGTTCCGGGACGATTACTTTGCGACCGCCATATAGATACGGGTTGAACCCGGCTTTTTCAGTGTAGGTGGTTAAATCTATGTCAGCCTGAAGGTCGTTGGGGCCGCCACGGAAGAGAATCCTACGCGATGATCCTCCGGGAGCTATCCCGGCGGCGGAGTCGATTATGTCTCTCACGCGCTGCGACGTATATCCTCGGTAGATGCCAGGACGATTCACCATGCCGAGAACCTGCACCTGAACCGGATAGATCAAGCTCACAGAAATCGCTACTTCTTTCGTGTTGTAGAGCTTCTTCAGATCATCAATAAGCAGCTTTCTGGCCTCGTTGAGGGTCAAACCGGACAGCTCAATCACACCCAACCCGCTATAAACAACCTGGCCTTCCGGATTGACGGTGAGAGTCAGGGGTGGAAGATTCACGTCGATGAAAGTGACTTCCAGACGCTCCCCAGGTCTTATCAAGTATCGATCGGGATTGATCGGTTCGTCAAAAGGAGGAGCTCCGGTAGTCACAAAACCGGTATCAAGTCTGATCTGGGCGGTCACGGCTGGGGTGGCCAAGAACAGAATTGCCGCGGAGGCGGCTAACAGCATCAATCGTATCTGCGAATTCACTGTATTCCAATACCTTGCGTTAGTAGATGGCACGATAGCCCTGAGGTTGATCGTTGTCAACCGGAATGATAAAAGGCCTGCAATGCCCCAGGTTGCGGGGTTGGCGGTGTCTACCGGTCGACTTCGCTCATATCGGGCTCACTCGTATCGACCAGACTCTCCCGCTCGCCGTTGGCATCCCGGAACGCGACCGCCGCCTTGACAAAATCACGGAATAGCGGGTGCGGCCGCAGCGGTCTGGACTTCAATTCCGGATGAAATTGAACGCCGACAAACCAGGGGTGGTTGGCCACTTCGATAATCTCGACCAAACGTCCGTCGGGAGACGTCCCAGCCATCACCATACCGTGTTCGGCCAGCATGTCGCGGTAAGAGTTGTTAAGCTCGTAGCGATGGCGGTGCCGCTCGGAAATGCGATCCGTCCCGTAAGCTTCCAGTGACTTGGACTTCTGGGGCAAAACGCAGGGATAGGCCCCCAAACGCATCGTCGCACCCAGTTCGGTCACCCCTTCCTGGTCGGCCATCAGGTGAATCACCGGGTGTTTCAGATCGCGGTAAAATTCGAAACTGTGGGCGTCCTCAAGGCCGCACACATTGCGAGCGTACTCTATGACGGCGCACTGCATTCCGAGGCATATACCCAGAAACGGCAGGTTATTCTCGCGGGAATATCGAATCGCCTCGATCTTGCCTTCCACTCCGCGCTCACCGAACCCGCCCGGTATCAGGAGGCCGTCGACGTCATACAAGAACTTGGCCGCACCACCCTTCTTGATATCCTCCGAGCTGACCCAGACCAGTTCAACCCGAGCGTCCGAGTAGACTCCGGCATGCACGAAAGCTTCGATGATCGACTTGTAGGCGTCCTTCAGTTTGACATATTTTCCGCAGATTCCGATCCGGGCTTTCTTGTGCGGATTCTTGATCTTCCCGACCATTTCTTTCCACTCGGTCAGGTCCGGCTCGGGTGTCTGGAGGCCGAAATGATCGCAGATGATCTGGTCAAGTTTCTGCTGGTGGAAATTGAGCAGGACTTCATAGATGGTCGAGGCATCCTGGCCGATGATTACGGATGTCGTGGGCACCGAGCAGAACAGGGAAATCTTCTGTTTGAGGCTTTCCGGCAGCGGCTGGGCGCAACGCGCCAGCAACACGTGGGGCTGGATACCGATTTCGCGCAGTTCCTTGACCGAATGCTGGGTCGGCTTGGTCTTGAACTCTCCGGCGGTCGGAATGAACGGCACCAGGGTCAGATGAATGTACATGGTGTTGTGAGGGCCCTCTTCGAGCCCCATCTGACGGATCGCTTCGAGAAACGGCAGCGACTCGATATCACCCACGGTGCCGCCGATTTCGACAATCACCACGTCCGGATTGTCCACCGCCCTGGCCCGGTTGCGCGCCCGCGCCTTGATCTCTTCGGTTATGTGCGGAATCACCTGGACCGTGGCGCCCAGATAATCTCCGCGGCGCTCCCGGGTTATGACCGTATTGTAGATCTGCCCGGTCGTAACGTTGTTGGCCTGGTCTAGCGACTTATCCAAGAACCGCTCGTAGTGCCCCAGGTCGAGATCGGTTTCCGAGCCGTCGTCCAGCACAAAGACTTCACCGTGCTGGAACGGGTTCATCGTGCCGGGATCGACGTTCAGATATGGATCCATTTTCAGAATCTGTACCGACAGGCCGCGCTTTTGCAATAGCGTACCGATCGACGACGCGGCGATTCCTTTTCCGAGCGACGAGACCACACCGCCGGTTACGAATATATACTTGGCTTTGGGTGCATCGGACATATCAATACCCTGTCTGTGTTACTTGCCTATCTTATTCAAATCGGCGGGCGTGTCCACGGAAAAAATAGCCGCGCGCGTCGTAAAGACCTGAATTATTCCGCCGTTGTCAAGAATCCGAAGTTGTTCCAAAGACTCGGCTTTCTCGAACGGGGATTGTTTCCAGCCCGCGAAAGATTCCAGACCCGCGCGGCGGAAGAAATAGACCCCGATATGGGCGAGAAAATCAAACTGCTTGCACCGGGGTTTTTCGTCGGGCCGCTGCAAATACGGGATCGGGAACCGCGAAAACCAGAGCGCACGGCCGTCCCGTCCCACCGCCACCTTGACAACGGAGGGATTGAACAGTTCTTCGTCGGAAGCAACGGGGCGGGCCAAAGTAGCATACTTGATACGAGATTCCTTCTTCATGGCCTGTATGACCCGATCCAGAAGTGCGGGATTCAGACCGAAGCAATCTCCTTGAACATTGACAATAATATTGCCGCTTATAGAAGCTACCGCTTCTGCAACCCGGTCAGTGCCGCTTTTGGGACGGTTCGACGTCTTAACAACTTCGGCCCCAAACGATTCTGCTGCAGAGGCGATTTCGAAGCTGTCCGTAGCGATCACGACCCGATCAACCAACTTCGCTTTGGTAACCTGCCGCCAGACATAGAATAGCAGCGGTTTCCCGCGATGCCGGTACAAAAGCTTGCCTGGAAATCGCGTAGAGCCGAGCCGGGCCGGAATCACCGCAACAACGTCAGTCTTCATTCCGAATCCCTTCAAGAACGGCCGACAGGCTAAATCGAAATCGCCTCGTAACTATCTGTGTAGCCGAGAGATACGAGAAGGTGCCGTACGACTCACTGACGGCAAGAGTGGTCAATGTGACCTCCCGATGGTCGGAAATCCGCTCACAAGCAGCGACAGAATTTAGAAAACCTAGCGGCATTGACCAAGATACGCCGGCGCGTGGGCGGCGTCAAGGTTGAAAAGAATCCGCGGGTCAGTTTCACCACATTCCTCGGGTGTGGCCTAAAGTGTTCTGAATCGAAACCGATAAGATTGACATGATGTCCCATATTGAAACAGGAGCCCTTCGTGCCACATCCCAGGTTTCATACTGAACCGACTCAGGCGGACGTGCCCCACACAATCTGTGTGACAAATCCTGAATTCTCGGTCCACACAGATTCACGACCTGCCCTGGAGACTCTGTTGCTGGGTCTGCATTTCCGTGACTGGCTGACTGAGAGCGACCAGCGCTTTCTGAGGTGGTTGGCTCCTGGCCGAATCCTGCTCATGGCTGACGATCACATGCTGTTTCCTACCGAGACTGAGGCGTTGTGTGTCCCGGATTTCGCCCCCTCGATTCTGCATCATCCCGACGCAGTGTTCACACATAGGGTTCGATTCGGTGGACCGGATACCGTTCCGTGTGAGATGCACACGGCTCGAATCGGCACGATCGGCGGCTGCGAACTGATGCTGGGGCTGGCCGAACCTGATCGCCAGTGGGATCGTTCAGTGCGAGTTACAGGGTTCGAATCACAAATAGCGGAATGGCGGACCGCCCTCAAATCGGCCGCTCGGACATTCACGGAACTGCACTCCCATTTGAATCAAGGGAATCCGTATCTGGTGGTAAACCGCGCCTCCGGCCGAGTCGTAGCTGCCGACGAACAGTTGTGCCGACTGCTGGGCGGAGACAACACAACCGTGGTCGATAAGGAATTCTCGACCCTTTCCGACGAGTTGCACCAAATTGTGAATACCCGCGGTCTGCATCTGGAAAATGTCACCATAGGTGAGACCCATCTGGCCGTGATGACCTTGCTTCCGGAGCGACGCCGCCAGGCCCGCGAAGCCGGCGACAACTTCTTCTCAGAATTCTTTGTTCATGCCATGCGAAACAAGATCTCGGTAATCACCACCGCTTCCAGTCAATTGGAAGGGCTGACGGGCAAAGACGCGGCTTCAGACAGGCGCAAACTCGCTGAGATAATCTCATCCGAAACGGGTGAGCTGGATCGATTGGTTGACGGTCTCGATCTGCTCGCCGGCGGCCAACGCCCTGCCCGGCGACATGTCTCGCTGGTCGGTGAGATCAGTGGCGCCGTAAAGCTGGCCCGATCTCGCTTGAACCGACCCATTACTATCGTTCCCGACGAAATGACCGAACAGACTACCTTGGCCGCTCCCGGATCTTCCTTGTCCACGCTGGCAGAGGCGGTATTGCGTTCGCACACCGTTCAGGGCATCGGCGCCTCAAGTCGCATAAGATTGCGTCAGGAAGACGACAACATCGTAGTGGACGTCGCAACTCTGGGCGACGGCTCCCAGACCACCAAGTTTCACTCTCAGTGGAAAACATATGCGACCCGGCTGGCCGATCGACTCGGATTCGCCTGCTCGTATGAGGCCCTGGAAGACGGCAACCTGACTACAACCATAAGCATCCCTGTCGAAGGAAAACCGACTCATGTCTGAAATTGTCAACAACAAGGCCGAAGGCACCATACTGATCGTAGACGACGACCCGGCTGTGCGCAGCACCATGACGGTCTTGTTGCGCCGCGTGCATTACCGGGTACTGGACGCGGACAACATCCGTCAGGCCGCACAGTTGCTCGGAGAACAATCGGTCGATCTGGTCATAGTCGATCTCAGACTGGGTGACGAAGACGGCATCGACCTTATCCGCCTTGTAAAAGAAAGACACCCCGACACCGAGGCTATTCTGCTGACCGGTTACGGCACGATCGAAAGTTCGGTGGCCGCTATGAAAGCGGGCGCGTTCGATTACGTGACGAAGCCTTTCAGCAACGACGAGTTCCTCCTTCG
This sequence comes from uncultured candidate division Zixibacteria bacterium, assembly GCA_963735035.1. GTDB lineage: Bacteria > Zixibacteria > MSB-5A5 > GN15 > FEB-12 > JAGGTI01. The sequence continues at coordinate 1,063,949 of CAVTJJ010000004.1, read as the reverse complement.
AGTTTCCAAAGCGCTCGAACGCCGACAGCTCAAACAGGAAATCGTCTCTCTTCGGCAGCGTGTCGCCATGAACTACGGATTCGACAATATCGTGGGGATATCCAAGCAACTGGCGCAGATAAAAGAAACCGCGCGTCGGATCGCCCCCACCGACATCACGGTCCTGATCACAGGCGCATCCGGTACCGGCAAGGAGCTTTTCGCCCGAGCCATCCACCATCACTCCAATCGTCGTCACAAGCCGTTTGTCGCAGTCGACTGCAGCGCAATCCCGGAAGCTCTGATGGAGTCCGAGCTCTTTGGACATACGAAGGGATCATTTACGTCGGCCTCTCAGAACCGGGCCGGCTTGTTTGAAGAAGCCGACACCGGCACGTTATTCCTTGACGAAGTGAGCAATATTCCGCCCGGCATTCAGGTCAAACTGCTGCGCTTCATTCAGGATTCGGTGATTCGACGCGTGGGCGCTTCAACCTCCCGCAAAGTCGAGGTCCGTATCGTGGCCGCCACCAACCGCGACCTGGGCAGCATGGTGGCCGAAGGGAAATTTCGCGAAGACCTTTACTACCGGCTGAATGTCATCCCGCTCTACCTGCCTACCTTGAAAGAGAGAGCCGAGGATGTCGAAATATTGACCGATTATTTCCTCCGTCGGATCGCTTCCGAAATCGGCCGCCCCAGCCTGACTATTGGTCGGGACGCGGTGGACAAACTGCTCGCCCACACCTGGCCGGGTAACATCAGGGAATTGGAAAACACCCTCAAGAGAGCTGCGGCGCTTTGTCCGTCGAACCATCTCGAGGCGACGGATATAATGTTCGTGGCCACAGATAACAATCATCTGGTACAACCGATCGGCCCGACTCGCACCACCCTCCGACTGAAGGGGAATCTGCTCGACAATAATCAGCGTCAATTGATCGTTCAGGCTCTGAACGAAAACGACTGGAACTATACCAGAACGGCCAGCGACCTCGGAATCGGTCGCACGACTCTTTGGCGCAAGATCAAGAGGTACGATCTCAACCGGCAGCCGGATGGATCGCCTATGCAGGAGGTCGATGAACCGGTGGAAGCATAGCGAGCAGGCGAGGAACGCCAATAACGATCCCGCCGTGCGAGTGCTCTCGGAACTAGGCCAATCTCTCGAGGGCGCGGCTGATCCGGGGAACGCTTTCGTGCAATTTTCCCGTCTGTTGGAACGTTTCCTGGAAATCCGCAAAGGATTTCTGGCCTTGCGCGAAGGTGACCGGACACGATTCCTGGCCATCGCCAGTTGGAAGAACGACGGCACCCACAAGACTCTATCACTCCGACTCCCGCAAACTCCTTCGTTTTTCGAGAAAGTTGCCGAGCACGGCCAACTCTACTCCGAAAGCATCACCCAATTCTTCGACGGCAACTCGATCGAGCGCCGGCTCTTGTTCGATGACGACACGGTTTCATTCATGCTTCGGCCGCTGAAGCACGACGGTCAGCTTGTAGGCATGTTGGGATATAGTTCCGACGTTCCTGAAGCGTTCGCAACTGTTGAATCAGGTCAGCTCGACGCAGCGTTCGATCAATTAGCGGCGGTAATCGGTCGCCGGCAAACAGAACACTCTCCTATCTGAAAAAATGTGGGGCTGAAACGCACGAACGTCGTTGCGTTAGGTCTTGCGCCCACCACGGCGGGTGAGCGGTTCTGCCATGCTTCGACAAGCTCAGCATGTCTTGGTGTCGGCAGAATCACGCCACCGAAACGGCGGCGGATTCTGCCCTACGGTCACTTTCGCAAAGCCCGTCGTAGCTCCTGACGTACCCGATTGTGCTCGTCGTTGGTGCGAGAGAACCGATGACCACCGCTCCCGTCAGCCACGAAGAAGAAATAATCTGTCAGGCCCGGATTCAGTGCCGCGCGAATGGCGGACAGTCCGGGTGAATTGATTGGTGTGGGCGGAAGGCCGCGCCTTCGGTAAGTATTGTAGGGCGATTCGATTTCGAGATCTCGTTTGGTAAGGGGACGGGCCAGCCCACCGAGCGCATAGATGATAGTCGGATCGGCATCCAGTTTCATCTTCTCTCTGATCCGGTTATGATAGACAGACGCTATCTGCGGTTTCTCGGCGTCAAGAAGCGCTTCGGACTCAACTATCGACGCCAGCACGATCACATCCTGCCGAGTGAGGCCATCGGGAAGTGTCGGCGGCCATATCGTATCGGTCTTGGTGTGGTACATCTCGACCATGGTCCTGAGCATGCCGTGGATACTCGTCCCCCAGAGAAAGAAATACGTTTCGGGAAAGAGATACCCTTCGAGTGAAGGCACGCCCAGTTCGGCCAGCCAGGCCGAATCGCGATTGAGGCGAACGACTTCGGCCGAGTCAACCGACATCCGACGTGACAAAATCGACGCCACTTTCCAGATCGGGGCGCCCTCGTAGATGGTTACTCGAATGGTGACCACGTCACCGCGCTCCAGCTTGCCGAGCACTGAGCGGCAGGAGTTCTTCCCCATGAAATCGTACCGACCGGGGATGAGTTTCCGATCGAGTCCGCGCCGTTGTGCCACGTACCTTAGCACGACCCCTGAACGGACCACTCCACTATCGACCAGGTAGGAAGCAATCTTCTCGAAACTGTCGCCGGGAGCGATAATGACCGAGACAACCCGATCACCCAGATCGACGGTCGTAACGTACGACACATAGCCCCAGACCGCAGCGATCAAGACCAAGAGAACGATCGTTATGAAGACAGCCCTAACCATCAGTACGGCGCTTTCCAATCATGCTTACTAAACCAAACAATCGCCCAAATATCCACAACACAATGCCAATTAACAACAGCGGAACTGTGACCAACAGCCAGACCGGATATTCCCACAGGCGCACTCGCATTCCGGTATCACTGCTGCTCATCGAGAAACCTCCGAAGAATAATGACCGCGGCAAGACGGTCGATCCGGGCCTTCTTCTTGCCGATCTTCATGCCGTGGGCGTGGACAACATCAGCGGCTTCCTCGGACGTCCCATACTCGTCCACTTTGTGAATCGGCCCATCGAATATTTTCGTCAGCCGAAGCACAAACGCATCGACTTTCCGACAGGCCTCACCCATCGTCCCGTTGGCGTTGACCGGATATCCGATTACGAGCGCCGACGGTTGTATCTCGGATATTGTACGTTTGAGCTTGCCAATCGCTTCGTCGTCCGATTTAACCTGCAGCGTTTCGAGCGCCGTGGCGATGATCCCCGACGGATCGCTCTTGGCCAACCCGATCCGGCGGACGCCGTAGTCGATGGCGAGAAATGTACGTGTGCTTTCGGCCATGCGCGAAAAGGTACGCGACACACCGGCCGTTGTCAAAAATAAATACGGCCCGATTTGCGCACGACTAAACCTGCACTAACGATAGAAAATCCCGAAACCAAGATTTTCACTTGATCCGAAGCATTGATCCGAATAATATAGCTAAGGATTCTGTTCAACAAGTGGTTGATTTCTTCCATCGACTTTACGGCATGGTGCTACGGGAAGAAAATCGACAATCAGTACAGGAGACTCTCATGAAGATCATCACGGTCTCATTCGTTCTCGGCGTTGCGATGTCTTCTCCAGTCATAGCCCTGGGACAATCCCCCGACTTTCGGACCGCTGACTCGCTGCTTGTTCTGGGTAGGTTGGAACAAGTTGATTCTATTTTGAAGAGTACTGAAGTTGAATTCACCAGCAACCCTCCCGATTCCCTACAACTGAAGGAACTCGGAAAGTACCGGGTGCTCTTCAATGACCTGGTCCAGTACGTTGCCCAGGCCGGCCAAGCACAGCCTGCGGCTCTATCTCTTATAGCCGAAGACGGCAGGAAGTCGGCTCATCTCTATACCGAAAGCCGCGCCGGGAGAAGTGCGGCCGCCGCTTATTCGAAATTCGAAGCGCTCTCTAAGTCCGGGCCTTCGGTCGAGGCGACCAAGTTTCTCCGCATTGCGCGCATGCTCAAAATAATCTACACTGATCGAACCTTGTCTAACACTCGACGCTTGATGGCGGATGCCAGTCGCTCCTTCGATCAAAACGATCTCAACCGGGCCGCTAAAGAGCTATATTCCATAACCTGGGATCCGGAACATCGACTGACCGAGCCCGGTCTGGCCGACTCCCTGAATGCGCTAAGCGGAAAAGTTAACCGGGCCCTGGCGCGGATCGAGCAGCGAAAATATCTCTGGCAGCAACACGAGGTTGTACAGTCATCATATGCCTTCTCGCTCATTACCCACCTCGCCGTCCAGACGCCCGGCACACCGATGCCGCTGTCGATCCACAACGACACGTCGACCCTTCGGGTCACTTTGTCCGAGCAGGAAACCCGTTTTCCTTTCGCGATAGGAATTCAAGTCTGGCGAAGCCTGAGCGAGAAATTCCAGGCCGGGGTAACGCTGTACACAGTCAAATATTCGTTCACGACGAAACTCGATCCGCGTTCATTCTCGACCGCCTTCGATGTCCGTCACTGGTATGCCTCGGTGAGCGGACGGTATCTGTTTCGTTCGTCCATAGGCCTCCGTCCGTATGTTGATTTGGGTGTGGGGCTTAGAGGATACAGCCAGAAAGAAGCACAATGCGTAGTGCTGACACCATCTGCAGATACTTCTGAGGCGGACATCCCCAATCGCTATGTCCTGGATGCTCGTAGCGGCAGCACTGCTATCGGGACGACTTCATTAGGCCTCCAGTTTGTGCCTACTCCGACCAGCAAGTTCGGTGTCAGCTCGGAAGTGTCCCTGTTCTACAACATGAAAAAGGATAACCTGGTGGAGCGCCTGTACCTGACTCTTGGTCTGCATTTCGACCTGCTTCTGTAGAAGAGATCAAAGCCGGCAGAGCCTCTCCCCTACGTCTTCCGCTCTTTCTTCTTCGCGGCGGGAAACAAGACGTTGTTGAGAATCAACCGATACCCCGGCGAATTCGGATGCAAACTCAAGTCGGTCGGCGGATCGTGCACCATGTGACGGTAATCCTCCGGATCGTGCCCCGACAAAAACGTAAACGTCCCGCGACCGAGATTGCCGTGGATGTACCGAACTTCGTCGAAATTCTCCGGCTGCGCCAGAACTGTCACGTATTTCTTCAGGAGCGACTTGCGGAACCCGGTCACCTGCCCCATGAAGCCGTTGATCGTGTTGACATGATCCTGCACCAACATAGTTGGCACCGGATCGAGCTTGGCCGAGAACTCGAACAGCAAGAAGTAATCCAACTCAGGGGACGGAAATCTGACAATCCGGTCCGGGTAGGTGTCAATATCCGACCGGGCATACACCAGCGGGTCGGTATTAATCTTGAAATTCTCGAAGGCAAACGTCTTGCTGAAATCGAGTTTCTCCTGGCATCCCGGATCGACCGGGTCGCCGTCGAACTCGCGCGGCACGATATCAACTCCGTCGGCGGCCAGCGCGATATCCATTGTCTCCGGCGCAGAACACATTGAGAAGAGGAACCCGCCCCGGCGCACGAAGTCGTAAATCGTCTTAACTACGTCACGCTTGAGCTCCGAGACTTTCGTGTACCCCATCTTGGCCGCCATCGCCTCGTTCGCTTTCACGTCGGCCTGGTACCAGAGCTCGTTCCGAAACGCGCCGTAGAACTTGCCGTACTGCCCGGTAAAATCCTCGTGGTGGCAATGCAACCAGTCGTAATCGTTCAGTTTGCCGGTCAGGATATCCTCGTCCCAGATGACATCGTACTTGATCTCGGCGTAAGTCAGTGCGAGTGTGACCGCATCGTCCCAGGGTCGATTCGACGGCGGGACATAGACCGCAATCGACGGCGCCTTCTCCAGTTCCACCCGCTCCATGTTTTCGACCTCGATCGTGCGATAGATGTCCGCGATCTTGCCCTGATCGGCGCTTTCGTACGAGACCCCCATCAGCAGACACATGTTCGGCACGTCCTGGGTCTCATCGATCAGAAACGATCCCCCGCGATAGTTGAGCAGCCATTCCGACTTGTACCCCTTCTGCAGGGATTTGAAAACGACGCCGTACGCCTTGAGATGATTGGTCTGAGTCGAATCCATCGGGATGAGTATACTGGCCGCCCGGGTTGACCAGGGCAGGACGAGCAAGACAGCAAGGCTGAGCAGGAATCGGCGCATAATTCTATTAAACCCTCGAACGGATGGTCGGTTCATTCAGTCTTATCGGTCGGTTTTGGGTTCGGCTTGGGGTTTTTCTCCGCCTGGTGACGGAAGGCGCGATACTTCTGAACATACTCCGCCAGCCGGTCTTCCCGCCCGACGCCCTTGGGCTCATAGTAGATTCGCCCCTTAAGCTGATCGGGGAAATGCTCCTGCTCGACCAGCGCCCCCTCGAATTCGTGCGCGTATTTGTACCCCTTGCCGTAGCCGAGCTCTTTCATCAACCCGGTCGGAGCGTTCCGAATCCACAGCGGGACCGGCAGCGAACCAAATTCGGCGGCGTCCTTCTTGGCCTTGTCAAACGCGATATAGGCCGAATTCGATTTCGGTGCACAGGCCATGTAGATCACCAACTGCGCGATGGCCAACTCTCCTTCAGGTGAACCGAGAAAGTGGTACGTGTCGCGGGCGTTGAGCGCGAGTGTCAGCGCGTACGAATCAGCCAGGCCGATATCTTCGGTCGCGAACCGAATCAACCGCCGCACTACATAGAGCGGGTCTTCCCCCGATTCGAGCATCCGCGCCAGCCAGTAGAGCGCCGCGTCGGGATCGCCGTCGCGCAAAGTTTTGTGCAACGCCGAAATTAGGTTGTAATGCTCTTCCCCCACTTTGTCGTAAACGAACGTCCCCTTCTGATGCACCTCGCGTGCGGCGTCGAGCGTGATCTTGTGCTCCTTGCCGACAAACGACGCTACCGCTTCGAGCAACGAAAGGCCCCGCCGTGCATCGCCGTCCGCCGCGACTGAGATTAGTTCGAGCGCGTCCGCGTCGATTTCGATGCCCGCCTTGCCGAGCCCGCGCTCGTCGTCTTTGAGCGCGGTCGTTATGACATGCGCGATATCTTCGGGCGCGAGACGGTCGAGCACGTACACTTTCATTCGTGAGAGGAGCGCCGCGTTGACTTCGAACGACGGGTTCTCGGTGGTGGCTCCTATCAGGACGATGTCCCCCTTCTCGACATACGGCAGGAACGCGTCCTGCTGCGCCTTGTTGAAGCGGTGGATTTCGTCGACGAGCACGTAGGTGCGACGGCCGGACATCTTGTAGTAGTCGCCCGACTTGCTGATGAGCGCCTTGATTTCTTTGATGCCGGACGTAACTGCCGAATACGGCACGAACTGCCCTTTGGTGTGGGCGGCGATCAGGTGTGCGAGAGTGGTCTTGCCGGTGCCGGGGGGGCCCCAGAAAATTATCGATGGCACCCGGTCTTCTTCGATCGCTTTGCGCAACGGGGCGCCTTTGCCGACAATTTTCTGCTGGCCGACGAACTCATCGAATGAGCGGGGCCGCATGCGGTCGGCGAGGGGCGCGACGGAGGCGCGCTTATGTTCGGGTTGCTCCTCTTCGAAGAAATCCATGCGGGGAATATAGGGGTTACGAATCGGCGGGACAATCACTTAGTGAGGGGGTAGCGTTAAGGGCTCATTTCAGAGTCAGCGAATCCCAGTCAGGAGGAGATTCGTTCGCAGCCGTCCTCCTGAGGAGTTCCAAGGCAACCTTGCGGGCTATTTCTGAAATCTCACCTACTCTTGCCTCTTCATGCCTGTCCAGCGTATCGCCGTGCACGACTTTGCTTCGCAAATCATAGGCCCCTCGTACAAGCTCGAACAAACGCTTTCGTTCATTCTCGTGTTCGGCAAGAAGCCGAGCTACATAAAGCGAAAGTCTGAACCTGAGTTCGCCACGATATTTCGAATCGCCCTTTCCACTTAGTACAAGCGCTTCCAACGCAATCATGGTATCTAGTAGAGCGTCTTCACTGGAGACACGTTCGCTCGCGTATCCAATGCGTTTCACACCCGTCAGCAGATTATTGCGGGTGCCTTGTAAAGCCTTGCGCAAAGCCCCAACGATTGCTATTAGCAACTGATGATCTGTCGCCTCTAGCTTGTATCTCTGTCCTCCGAACGCACTGAAACCATATCGCGGGAGCGTGTAGGTCGATTCATGCAGGAATGGAAACGCGGCACCGGCGAATATCGGACCGATCGTGACAGCCCCCGCCTTGACTAGATGCAATGCGTTCGTCACCAATAGCAGAGAGTCGATGGCGTCTTTGATTGTGTACTTCGTATCTTGCGGCGGCAGTTTCTCATCGTACACGATCTTAGGAGTCTGGACCCGTAGCCAGAGCACGCCGGAAACCTCCTCGATTGCCTTGCGAGGAAACTCCCAAAGTGAATAGAACTGACGGACGTGAGAATTCGTATTCCAAAGCAGGGCCACCGCCTCTTTGCTCAACCCTTCTAACACAAGACCCGGCTCCAATTCCAACCGGCCGCCTTCCATCTGGAAACTGTCGAGAATTGTAAAAATCTCGGTCTCAACCGACTTGCCTGCAAAGGCATTCTGAAAGCGGCTGAGCGCTCGTGTGAAAGAGGCCTCTTCAAGTTCATCTTGACGTGTTCCCTCACACACCGCGCAGTCCAACAGTCCTCCAACATTTCCATCACCAAGGAATTCCAAAAGAAACTTCATAACTACATCTTCTGACGTGAGACGAATGCACTCCATTTCTGTGCCCACCATTTTTCCCAGGTGGGAGGCAATCAGCGGATCCGCCTCTATCGCCCGCTTGGCTATCTCACAATCCGGATGATCCTGTAAGAGATGTGACAAGGTACTTGCGCACTCCCACGTATTCGGCCGGATTTCCTTAGCAATACCAAGATTTCCTTGGTCATCAACACGCAAACGCTCTGCCATCTCGGTTGGGAACTTGTGCTCATTTGCCTCGACAATGAGTGTCATCCCGGACTCAACGAGTCGCCTGAGTGCTTCAACTGTAGTCCTCGCAAATGTTTCTTGCATGATGGAAGAAGCTACTAAATGACAGGGCTGCACGCAAGTAGAACCCGGTACCCCACAAGTCACACTGAGCTTGTCGAAGTGTGGCTTAGGTTCGTCCGCCGTCATGCTTCGACAGGCTCAGCATGACGCAGAAAGAGACCGCTCTCAATTGAACCGGGCCGCCAATCCCGTCATCCCCGACTTGGTCGGGGATCCATGACCACTCGCGACCGACAATCCCCAAGCGTAACGATCTAAGTCTATCGGACTTGATTACCCCATAGACCCCCGACGTCTCGGGGGTGACGGAGCTAGCGCTCCGTCGTATGCAATCCCACCCGAAGGGTGGGCCACCGGCCGGCGAGTGGCGCGACCGACGCGCGCTTATGTTCGGGTTGCTCCTCTTCGAAGAAATCCATGCCGGGAATATAGGGTTGATTGGTTAAGGTGGGGCAATCACTTAGTGCGGGGGGGGGGGCGATTTGACTCTCGAATGCTCAACTATGGGTGCAAGCTGAGTATAGAGATCATTGCACCATTCTTCTCGCACTCCTCATACATCGCCTCTAGCGCGCTCTCTTCTTCCCAGAATCCTCTCTTTCCGTACATCGACCAGAGCGAATCACGTTCAGATAGGCGAAGGTAGCTTTGAAGGGCTTCCCCTTGAAGACGGTTGTTCTTGGTCCGCAACCAAACAGAGTAGATTTCATCGCCTTCAAGTTTCCCTACACAAGCTACAGAGACCGCCCGGGTGTCTTTTCGCTTGCTGATTATGCAGAAGAACCAACGTCCGTTGGTCTTGACGACGTCATACTTGAGAGCACATTCGTCACCGGTCAACAGCATGAAGAGACCGGTACGACTTTCAGCCTCTAAGAATTGATTAAGAGCCATCTTCCATTGCTCCTCTGTTGGCAGCGGTCCTGCCAGTTCTCTGGCCGACTCGGATATTTTGAGCTCGGCTCTTCTACTATTTGACCGGAAGGAGAGAATCCCAATCGAGACTAATACAGCCATTAGCAGCCAGATGCCTATCCGTGCTCTTCTGCCTTGGAAGCGACCTGTTGACCCCTCAGATGCAGCCCCTGTGGCCATTCTTCTTTCTGTTCTATAATTCGAAGCGAGGCCAAAGGCCGCTACAATCAAGCTGACTAAAACCACTAATGGCACAAACCAGATATCCGCTGTCATCATCGCCCTGTAACTGAGATTGGTAGCCAGTGCAAGCGCGGACGTCCACCAATTGAAGGATCCTGCCCTCGGCTTAAGCATAGGACGATAGCGGTCGGCCGAAAACTTGACGATTTCTGAAGCCGAGACGAAGACTATGGTACTGTCGACCCTATAAGGAGAAATACATACACCGACAACTCTGCCGTCGCCAGCCATTATAGGATTGAACATGAAGTCAAAATCATTGGGCAGCTCGAATTCATCCAGGTTCGTTCTCATGTACTTGGTGTCAGCAAACGGTGGTTCCCCGAAATTCCCGTACCTGCGAATTGCAGCAGGATACAAACCGATATTGACACTATCCCTCGCAACCAGGTATACCGTGTCACCAGCTGCCCAGCGAAACGCCGTATCGTAACGAATAGTCGCGGGAAAATCATGATCTATCGAGACAACTGCGAATCCCCTCCTTGCCGCGACGAATAGGTCCGACACCTGGTCGTACTTATCACCGGCGACCTCCATGTCCATCGATTCACAGTCGTACATGTCCTCAGGGATCATAATCATATCGTTGCCGACCAGAACTCCGCTTGCCAGTCTCATGGGACTGCCACTCCCACTGTAGGCGCGGAACGTAGATAGAATCGGCGCAACTGCACTCTTAAGACTGTCCAACGACAAAGCGCCGCTGCTATTAGTAATGCAGATGGCCCAGAGCAACGAACTGATAACTAGTGAGCACCGAAGTCTACGCATGGCTCAACTCCCACAATGACTACACCAACAGAGTCTGATCGGAATCTTGGCCTCGAATAATGCCATTATTAGATAACATAATGTGATCTTTTCGTGAAGTCAATCGTAGATCAAGCGTCAGGTGGCCCGCCCGCTTGCCGGTGGAGTTTGATACGGGACGCCAGTCCTGTCATTCCCGATTCAGTCGGGAATCCATGACCACTCGCGACCGCCAGGCCCCAAGCGTAACGACCTAGGTCTATCGGACTTGATTACCCCATAGATCCCCGACGTCTCGGGGGTGACGGAGCTTGCGCTCCGTAATTCGTAGGTCAGGCGGACTTGACGCCTGACATTCTGATCGCTCTTTGTCAGGCCCCGAGTAGGCCTGACCTACAACCCTTGGGTGCCCGGTCAAGCCGCAGAAAGGCATCAAAGCGGCAGGGGCGGAAACCTGCCGACCAGCACAATAATCCCGCCACCAAATTTGGCTGGACAGAATCGAATCTCAGACGTTACTCTATCAGATTGATAAACCGGCGACACTGCTCCGCGGAGACAACTTGAGACCAATTGCTGTCATCGTACCGGCCCTCCTCATCCTTATGTCGACATCGCACGCCCAGGGACGCTGGGACGTGGACAAAGACACCCCGCCGCCGACCGACAACGCGAGACCGTTGCCGAAACCGACCCCTCTCAAACCGTTCACGTTCATATTCTACAAGGTGTGCGACTCTCCCAACGTTCCCACTCTCACCAGCGGCAATTACTGGTTCGAGATCATGAGTCAGTATACGATGGTTGATTTCGAACATAACGAGTCCGACTCGGAGGTTGTCCTGAAGCTCCGGGCCCGTAATCGATTCGGCCCGACAGACAAGATATGGTTTCCACAGAAGCCGTTTACCCTCCGGGTGATTCTCAGAACCGATACGGCCGTGTTCAAAATGGATCTGATTTCCGGGATATGTACCTACGTGGATACGTCGAGCCTTCTGAAGATGGAAGAACCGAAAAGTCTTCCGGCCGACCTTGTCACGATGCAATTCCGAAGCCGCGACCGAGATCGAGCCAGGGACTTCTTGAAGCTCGTTGCCACTCAGTTTGGCGCGGCGGTCGAGCCTACCGCCCTCGCCAAAGGGTTCTACCCGTGTCTGCCCACACAGGTAGTAGGACGAACTAACGTCGGCCGGGGGAAAGTGGTCAACGAGACGGCATGGGGGCTCCTGGTGTGCCTGCGGGTGGTCGACTTGGCTCGATCCGTGGAAGTAGCTCAATGGGTTTCCGAACAGCAGCGCGAAGAATTCGCGCGTGTGGGGAGACGTTAGCCGGGTACAGGCCCCAACGCCCACGCTGGGCCCCGATTTTCATCGGGGTGACGGAGCTGGCGCTCCGTGTGATTCGTAGGTCAGGCGGACTCGACGCCTGACATTCCGATCACTCTCTGTCAGGCCCCAAGTAGGCCTGACCTACCTGGACAATCGTTGCGTGATTTCGTCGGCCAGAATAAGTGCTTCGTCGGAGAGGCGAAGGAAATCGCCGACGTCAACTAAGTGGCCGGAGTTCAACAGAAGTTCGTATTGACGAGGATCAATCGCGTCGGACAACGGACGATGGAACCGTCGCTCGAACGACACCCGGTCGATCCCCTGTGTCGTCCGCAGGCCGAGCATGATAGTTTCGAAGATTCGCTCTTTCTCGCCGGAGCGGTCTTCGATTGTGGGACGTTGTCTCTTCTCCAGAGCATCAAGATACTCGTACAGGTTAGCCGCATTGGAGAAGCGACGGCCGTCCAGAAACGAATGCGCTGCCGGGCCGAGACCGAGATACTCCCCGCCGGTCCAGTAGTTCATGTTATGGCGGCAGGCGTGCGCGGGAAGGGCATATCCACTCACGAGGCTGGATGGAATTGTTGCGTCAGAGCCTGCCCCCGACTTGATCGGGGGTCCTGACCCCGACGAAGTCGGGGTTGTGACCTGACGCCTTGAGCGAGGCAAATCCAAAGGCGTCAGTTCACACGACCCGCGGCGGGTCGCAGGAACTGACGCAACCTTGTTTTCATCCTTTTGCGTCGGCAGATGTGGGCATCTGCCGGGCACGTTGTCATTTGGGTGGGCCACTCGGGCGTTGGTTGTTTTTGCAAACGAGCAAACTTCGTAGCGCTCATAGCCGTGGTCTTTGAAATGTTCATACCCGGCCGAATAGAGCGCCTGCGCGAAATCCTGATCCGGCAGTGTCACCGTCCCCCGCTCGACCATCCGGTCCAGCTCGGTCCCCTCTTCGACCGTCAGTTGATAGAACGAAATATGCGGCGGATTGAGATCGGTCAACTGGTCCAGGTCCGATGACAGCATCTTCCCCGTCTGCCCCGGCATCGCATATAGCAAATCACATCCGAAACTATCAAAGCCGAGCGCATTCGCCAGATAGACCGCCTCATGCACCTGACGGAGTTCGTGTCTGCGCGAGAGCAAATTGAGCAGTTTGCGGTCGAACGACTGTATCCCGAAGACCGGACGATTCACACCCAGTTCTAACAGTGATTGTAGCAACTCGCGGCTACATGACTCTGGATTGATCTCAAACGAGAATTCGATCCGACTTTCGCGTCCGAACAACTTCCACACCTGCTCCAGCCAGATGCGAAAGCGCTCGGTCGACGTCAGCGACGGCGTCCCGCCGCCTATATAGAGCGTGGCAATACGAGAGTCGTGGTCACGAAGTGATTCTGCCGCTAAGTCGGTTTCGATGCGAAGGGCATCGTAGAAGCGAGCTTCAAGAGAGACGTCGAAGTGCTCCTTGTAGAAATCACAATAGGCGCACTTGTGGCGACAGAAGGGAAAATGGAGATAGAGTCCGAGCGGCATGCGTCAGATCGAGACACCGAGTCGGTCCCAGCGAATATGGGTCGGGAAATTATACAGGAAATGCCCTACCCACTGGACGACATGGTGTACGTATGGAAAGCTCCATCCGGGAGGATTGGCGTCCGGTTCCCACGACCAGTAGATGAAGACCGCTTTGCCCCGGATATTGGCCCGAGGAACCGAACCCCAGAAACGGCTGTCGCGAGAGTCATCGCGATTGTCGCCCATGACGAAATAGTTGCCGTCGGGCACCGTGTAGGGTCCGAAATTGTCGCGGAAAGACAGGTCACCGGGAATAACCCGCTGGTCGATGTGCTTGGACAGGTCCGGTATGGCGGCCACTTTGCCGTCGACAAACACCACCTTGTCGGCTATCTGAACCTGCGACCCCGGCCCGGCGATGATACGCTTGATGTACTTCTTCTCCGGGTTGTTGGGGTACTCGAAGACGATGATATCTCCGAGCTGTGGTTCGGTGCCGAATTCGTAGGCGAGCTTGTTGACGAAAATGTAATCGCCGTCAAGCAGTGTGTCTTCCATCGACGCGGAATTGACGCGATAAGCTGAGACCACAAACAGGCGCAACAGCACTGCCGCCACGAGCGCGAGGGTGGCTGTTTCAAGGTATTCTCTCCAAAGCGGTTTGTGTTCCTGCTTGTGAAGAACCTTGCGGGCCTGTTTCTGGGTCTCGGCCTGCGTTATCTCCTGGATAAGGAAGTCTTGATCCATACTCTAAAGATTATCGGTTTCCCCTCGTCGTTTCTTAACGGCGAAGGTGGTTTGCTACAGCTAAGTTGCTATGTTTTAGGGAGATACGCAACTGGAAAGAGGGCCGCGGGCGCAACGGATTCCGTGGCTGGTGGTCGTCCTCGTCCACCAGCATGTCCACACCTGTAGGGCAGGTCCGTCTTCGAACCTGCCACGGCGGCTTCCGCCGTTTTGCTTGGCGGAATCGAAGCGGTCCCGCCCTACAAAGATTGAGACGCCCAACGGCACGGCTATATATCAAACGACCTGCCGCCCGAGGGCAGCAGGTCGAAAGGGCGATGAAGGTGGGACGCCGAATCCTAAAATATTCACGTGCCCGGCAGATGTCAACATCTGCCGGGGTATTCAAAGCCTACCTTTCGAGGTCAGATATTCATCCAGTAGCTGGCCTTGACCAGAAACAGGTTCTCCGACCCGGCGGAGAAGAATCGCTCCATATCTTTCTTCACATCCAGGTGGTTCCGCCTGGAATCGAAATCCGACTTGGACCTGGTCCAAACCAAATAGATAGTACTTCCCGGTCGGTATTCCCACCGCAGCAGTAAGGTTGAGTTGAGAGCCCCCAGGTTGGAATCGAAGTTGGGGTTGTTTCCCACTCCCGAATAGGTTCCCTCAGGCCATGACCCCGGCGGTCCGTACTCGTTGCCGCCGAGATAGGGTCGATAGTTTCGATAGTCCAGCCCCGAAAGGAGTCCCTCGGCCGAAAGCTGGCAGGAGAAATTGCGGCTGAACATGATGCCGGCGCTCGCACTCAGGCTGATCTCGTCGCGATCCAGGTCAGCAAAAACGGTCGTGGAGTTGGTGGGATTATCAACCCACCGGGTGACGTGAAAATTGCGGGTATAGTTCGTGCCGAGCGAAAATTCCATGTTGGATCGGGGACGGAAATTGACCCCGATATAATTCGCCCACCAAAGACCGCCGCGATCGCCACCGGAACCGGGGTTGAGTGTGAAAGAAAACATGCGGCGCGGATCAGTGCTCAGGTTGAACCACCAACTGTAAGTTGGCGCAATCGGCCACTGCCAAATACCATGCCCGCGGGTTTCGAGGTCGTTGTACTT
Source organism: uncultured candidate division Zixibacteria bacterium (assembly GCA_963735035.1). Lineage (GTDB taxonomy): Bacteria > Zixibacteria > MSB-5A5 > GN15 > FEB-12 > JAGGTI01. Next base: position 1,048,371 of record CAVTJJ010000004.1, on the reverse strand, counting down.
CTCCGCCTGAATGCTCGCTCCGCATCCTAGATACCAGTTGTTGGTGAAGTCCAGATTGAGGTTCCAGTTTCCCCCCTTGCTGATTTCAACTCCCTCGTAGTTCTTTTCGTACCAGAAGTTGAAATTGTTGTATGAGTTCCGGATAATCCACCAATCGTCGGTGGTACGATACTGCACCCACGACCCGAAACTACGGCGATTGTTGCGCGAGATGTAACCGAGCCGGTTGATATTCAGGTACGGATCTTCGATAGTCAGGCTGACTTGAGCGAGTACATGTTCGCCGGCATCCTTTCCGGCACTCATCATCAAGCCGAAACCGGTGTGATTCGGATCTACCCGGCTGAATATCGACTGACCGGACACGTACCATTTGCCATCGTTCGTGTAGAGCCGCCAGTCTCCCCCACCGGTCACGGCTGGATAGCGGGTATCCTGACTTGCGACCGTCAGCATAAGACCTGCCGACGAACGAGCGAGGAAGTCCTGCTTGACCCGCACGACCGTGTACCCCGCCTGCGGCTCGACCACTCCGGTATGGAAGGAGAAAGTAGTGTCGCGTGGGACAAGTTGGCCGGTGCTGTCTTGTTCGTAATGAACTACGGTATCGACGTATCTTGATTTCTCCCGGTCGGTGACTGCTGCAAGAACCGCAATTGACGTCCGGTCTCCCAATTTCCCCGCCAGCTTGGCGGCACCGAGGATTGTCGAGGCGCGTGGGCGTTCCAGTTCTTTGAACAGAAACGGGTCCTTCACCGGAAAACCGGTGAGCGGCCGATGCGTCGAGAATAAAAGAGCGTGAAATCAGTAGCGAACAGATCCGAGCCTTCAATAAAGAACGGTCGCTTTTCGGAGAACCAGGTCTCGTAAGTCGAGAGATTCAAAACCGGTTGATCCAGCTCGACCTGGCCGAAATCGGGATTGATGGTGGCGTCCAACGTAAGATTGCTGGAGATGCCGTATTTGACATCAACTCCGGCATTTCCGAATACATTACTCCCTTCGACCCAACGACCCGACGGCTTGGTCTCGAGATTCGAAACCGCGTATGGCATCACCTCGAGGTGTCGTGTCGGTACAATTCCGGTAAGTCCGGTCAGGTGGCCGAAGTTCGACGCAAACCCGCCCACCTTGCTGGGCACAAAGGCCCAGGACTCCCATTCGTTCTTGCGCCCGATGGTGCGAATGAAGTCTATCCCCCAAGTGTGTTCAGCCTGTTCGGGAAACCGAAGACAGTGGTAGGGAATTGCGATTTCAGCCGACCATCCCCACGGTTGTTCGCGGACGGCCGAGCTCCAGACGCCGTCCCAGGATTCATCCATGTTGGTGTTGTTGTAGACCCGCAGGTCACGCTGGTTCCCGGCCGCATGGACCGTAAATACGAATCCGGTCTGATGGTCGTGGTAAGCGTCGACCCGAAGGCTTACCGCGTCTGACGGTGACGATCGATCCCGCCGCACGAGTTGACGCACGATCTTGTCGGGCTCCGAATCGTAGCACCAGAACGCGACGTAGAGCGCATTCTCATCGTACGAAACGGCGACCAGGGTCGACTCGGTGGGCTGCTTGCCCTCATCGGGATCGGTTTGAGTGAAGTTGCCTACCTTTTGTAAGTGCGAACCAGTCCACACCGGATCATCGAGATTGCCGTCGATCACCGGCGCGTGCGGATTCACACGGTAGGCGTGGATTTCCGGAACGACCCGTTCCGGTGCTTTCGTACTGTCGTTAACCCCTGCATAGGTCGGAGTGCCCAGACTTGGTACCAGCAGCCACGCCAGTACACAGAGTGGGGACGGTGTCCTCAATCGTGTTTCCTCCAACCGCATCCCGGCCGGGCCGGGTTTGTTCGTGATGTGTACCTTCTGTTTCGAAGGTCAGCGCCTGCGCTAGTGTAATTAGACGAAGGATTTCAAGATCGGTTGCGAGAAAAATGCAGAGGGAGAGTTTCGTAGGTCAGGCGGACTTGACGCCTGACACAGCAATAAATCGTAGGGCAGAACCGCTTGTGTCTTAGTGGACGGTCCGCGGCGGCGGGCCGGGCACTTTTCATGAGCAGGCCAACCCACAGCAAGCTGTGGGGTACCGTGGGGGATGGAATATTACGGAGCGCTAGCTCCGTCACCCCGATGAAAATCGGGGCCCAGTTGTCTCGGATAGAGCACGGACGCCAATGTTCAAGCTTTCTTGTCGAAGGGAGTGGATAGGTATTACGACGGTGCCTTTGCGATCACAACTGGGTCCTGGCTTCCGCCAGGATGACGGGACATGCGTCCCGTTTTTCCCCCGTGGGCGGCAGAGCCTGCCCCCGACTTGATCGGGGATCCTCGTCTGCCCCAAGAACGTAAACTGGCGGGTTCGAAGCGGACCCGCCCTACAAAAACGAGCGACTTGTAGGTCGAAACGATCTACAAGACCAAATCCCTCACTGCTCCACTTGCAGCGCCGCCAGGAAAGCTTCCTGCGGAATCTCCACACTGCCGATCTGCTTCATCCGCTTCTTGCCCGCTTTCTGGTTCTCCAGAAGCTTGCGCTTGCGCGAAATATCACCGCCGTAGCAACGGGCCGTCACGTTCTTGCGAAGTGGTCGAATGCTGGCCCGGCTGATGATCCGGCTTCCGATAGCCGCCTGCACCACCACCTCGAACATCTGCCGTGGAATCAACTGCCGCAGCTTCTCGCATAACTTAAGGCCGTAGGCGTACGATTTGTCGCGATGCAAAACCACCGAGAGAGCATCCACCGAGTCGCCGTTGACCAGGATGTCGAGCTTTACTAGATCCGAGCGGCGATAGTACGGCAGGCCGTAGTCAAACGAGGCGTATCCACGAGTGATCGACTTAAGCTTGTCGTAGAAATCGAAAATGATCTCGGTCAGCGGGAAATGGAAAGTCACACTGCACCGGGTGGGTGACAGATATTCGGTGTTCCGATATTCACCGCGCCGTTCCGAGGCGAGTTTCATGATCGCGCCGATATACTCAGCCGGCATGATTATTTGACCGTCGACATACGGTTCTTCGATGTATTCAATCTTCCCGACCGGCGGCATCTTGGCCGGGTTGTCCACGACTATCATCGTGCTATCCGTGCCGAAGACATGATTCTCGACGCTGGGGACCGTATTGACTGTAGTCTGGTTGAACTCGCGCGAGAGCCGCTCGGTGACGATCTCCATATGCAGGAGTCCCAGAAATCCTACGCGGAATCCGAACCCGAGCGCAACTGAGGACTCAGGTACAAACGAAAGCGCGGAGTCATTAAGACCGAGCTTTTCGAGGGCGTCACGAAGCTGTCCGAAATCTTCCGCCACGGCCGGGTAAATCCCGGCGAAGACCATCGGCTTGACATTGACGAATCCCGGCAGCGGTGCGTCGGCCGGGCGATTGGCCACGGTGGCCGTGTCGCCGATTTTCGTATCCTGCACCCGCCGGATCGATGCAAAGAAGTATCCTACCTCGCCGGCGCGAAGTTGCTCCAGAGGCATCGGCTGAAGGCGCAGGAATCCGATTTCATCCACATCGTAAAGCGTATCGTGGGAGAAGAACCTGACTTTATCGCCGCGTTTCAACGTCCCGTTCTTCACCCGGATCACCGGCATGGCGCCCCGGTAGGTATCAAATACCGAATCGAACACCATCGCCTGAAGCGGCGCGTCCGGATCACCTTTGGGCGGCGGAAACACCTGCACAATCTGTTCCAGTAATTCGGCGATCCCCTTACCTTCCTTGGCCGAAACCTGAAGGACATCTTCGGGCTTGCAGCCGATCAGTTCGACCAGATCGCGACGAACCGAATCCGGGTTGGCGCTGGGCAGATCTATCTTGTTGATGACGGGCAGAATTTCGAGATCGTTTTCCATCGCGAGATACAGATTAGAAAGCGTTTGAGCCTCGATCCCCTGAGAAGCATCTACCACCAGTATGGCACCTTCACAGGCGGCCAGCGAACGACTGACTTCGTAAGTAAAATCGACATGTCCCGGGGTATCGATCAGATTGAGCTGGTATTTCTCGCCATCGCGCGCCGGATAGATCAGCCTGATGGCATGAGCCTTGATAGTAATCCCGCGCTCCTGTTCGAGGTCCATCGAATCGAGCACCTGGGCGTGCATCTGGCGAATGCCCAGCGTATGGGTAGCTTCGAGCAGGCGGTCGGCCAGGGTGGATTTGCCATGATCGATATGGGCGATAATCGAAAAATTGCGTATGTGATTCAGGTCGTACATTTCTCTCACTTTTTCAGTTGACCGGCATTAGACCGGACGATACATCAGGCGCGCCAATAACGTCAACAAGAGGCGTTCTGTCAATTGAGGAAGGTCCGGCGACAAGATTGCCGCTAGCCGTGAAGGAACTCCGCCAGGCGGTCGCGGAATTCCGCTTTGGGGATATCGGAGTGCAGATTGCCGTCGACCGCCACCGATATCTGATGAGTTTCTTCTGACACTACCACCACCACGGCGTCGGAGACTTCGCTGACCCCGATAGCCGCCTTGTGGCGCATACCGTAGAGCTTGTGGTAGCGGTGATTGTTGGTCAGCGGCAGCGAGGCGGCCGCGGCCTCGATAGTCTCCCCTGTAATAATCACGGCTCCGTCGTGCAAGGGCGTATAGGGCGTAAAGAGAGTTATCAGCAGTTCTGAGGATAGTTCTGATTTCACGGCCTTGCCGGACTCGGCGAAATTGCGAAGGCCGGTGCTTCGCTGGATGACGATCAGCGCACCGTAGCCCAGTTCAGCCAACCTCAACGCCGCCCGGGAAACTTCCGAAAGAACCCTCTTCTGCTCAATCGGCACCAGCGCCCGCATCAGTCGATTCTGCCCGATACTGGCCAGGGCCGAGCGGAGTTCCGGCTGGAACACCACCACCAGCACGATAATCCCGAATGTCGCCAGCGTGGAGAACATCCACGCCAGACCTTCGAGCTGAAACCAATACGATCCAACCGCGATAACCGCCAGCAGCAGCAACCCGACAATGATCTGGGCCGAACGGGTGCCCCTGGTTAGTCGGAGAACCTGATAGATGATGAACGAGACGATGAGTACGTCGATCAGGTCCTTGAAGCTGAATTCGAGAAATTCGAAACGCATCGCTCAGCCCGCCGTTCCTATTCCCTGAATGATGCGGAGCGCCTCGACCGTCTCAGCGACATCGTGCACTCTCACAATGTCCGCTCCGTTCTGGACCGCGGCCACAGCTGCGGCAATCGATCCGCCAAGCCGATGATCCGGTATCTCTGTGGTCGGCGATAACATAGCTATGAACGTCTTACGAGACGCGCCCACCATCAGCGGGAGTCCGAATCGCCGGAAGGTGCATAGATTCGAGAGGAGTGCCAGATTGTCGGACAACCTCTTGCCGAAACCTATACCCGGATCGAGAACAATCTTGCTTCGGTTGATCCCGTGGGCGATGCAATACTTGATGCGCTCATCGAAGAAGACGCCCACTTCGTCGACACAATCATCATAATACGGATCTACCTGCATGACTCGTGGGGTCCCCTGCATGTGCATCAGGATAACAGGCACTCCCGCCTCAGCGACCAGGGTGGTCATCTCCGGATCAAATCGCAACGCCGAAATATCATTGATGATTGATGCCCCGGCGGCTAAGGCCGCGCGGGCAGTCGACGCTCGACAGGTGTCTATCGAGATTGGTACTTTGATCTCGGTCGAAAGATGCTCGATAACCGGAATCACCCGCCGCAATTCTTCATCAGGAGTCACGCGCTTCGAACCGGGACGGGATGACTCCCCGCCGATATCGATGACACCGGCTCCTTCCCGGACCATTCGGTGAGCATGAGCCAGCGCCTTTTCCAGAGTGTCAAACCGGCCGCCATCGGAAAACGAATCGGGAGTAACGTTCAGCACGCCCACGACCAGAGGAGGAGCCAAAGAGATGCGGCGGTCGTCGGATAAGACGATAACTCGTTCAATCTCTTCGGGTTTGACCATGGCCTGCTCCTGCATCATAGACGTATTTTCAAAGTATACGATTCACACCCAAAAAACAACCGGTATTCTGGCAAGTAGAATCCCACCGAACTGAAGCCACAAGAAAAACCCGGTCGCGAAAGCGACCGGGCGTTGATTTCAAGCCTATTGGCTGGGGGCCGGTAAAGGGCTCTCTACCGGTGCCGAGTTCCCCGACTTCGGATTAATGATCGCGTCGACTTCGACGCTGTCCATAATTTCCTTCTCAAGCAGAGCTTTCGCGAGCGAGTGCAGCTTCTCGATATCGCCGCTTAGAATCCGGCGCGCCGTCTCCTCGGCATGCTCGATGAAACTCCTGATCTCTTCGTCGATCACTACCGCGGTCGATTCGGAGTAATCCTGGTTTCGCTGCAATTCGCGACCGAGGAAAATATGCTCCTCGGTGCGCCCAAATGTCACCGGTCCAAGTTTATCGGACATGCCCCAGTTGCAGACCATCTTGCGGGCCAGTTTCGTAGCGCGCTCGAGATCATTTCCGGCGCCGGTATCGATCTGGTTGAAGACCAGAAGTTCGGCTATCCGGCCGCCCATGAACACGGCGAGCTGTGCCTCGAGGAAATCCTTGGAGTGCACATGACGTTCATCGACCGGGAGTGACTGCGTCACGCCCAGCGCCATACCGCGCGGAATAATCGTCACTTTGTGGATCGGATCGGCCTTGGGAAGTCTCTTGGAAACCAGCGTGTGGCCGGCCTCGTGATAGGCGAGAATCTTTCTTCTCGTTCTCAGCGATAACGAGCGATTTACGCTCGGAGCCCATCATCACTTTGTCTTTGGCTTCTTCGAAATCGCGCATACTTACGGCGTCGTGATTACGTCGTGCCGCCAATAGAGCCGCCTCGTTGACCATGTTGGCCAGATCAGCGCCGGTCATACCGGGAGTGCCGCGAGCCATAACGCTCAGATCGACATCCGGCGCGGTCTTGACTTTGCGCGAATGGACTTTCAGAATCCCCTCGCGTCCCTTAGCGTCCGGAGCGTCCACCACAATCTGACGATCAAAGCGGCCGGGCCGCAACAAGGCCGGATCGAGCACGTCCGGGCGGTTCGTAGCGGCAATCAGAATAACGCCTTCATTCGATTCGAATCCGTCCATCTCGACCAGCAACTGGTTGAGCGTCTGCTCGCGCTCATCGTGGCCGCCGCCGAGTCCGGCGCCACGGTGTCGCCCGACGGCGTCGATTTCATCTATGAAGATTATGCACGGCGCGTTCTTCTTGCCCTGCTCGAACAAGTCGCGCACCCGGCTGGCGCCGACACCGACAAACATCTCGACAAAATCCGAACCTGACATAGAGTAGAACGGCACGTCGGCCTCGCCCGCCACGGCTCTCGCCAGAAGCGTCTTACCGGTTCCGGGAGGTCCGAGCAGCAAGCGCCCCTTTGGGGATCTTGCCGCCAAGCCTCTGGAACTTGGCCGGCTCGCGGAGAAATTCGATAATTTCCTGAAGCTCTTCCTTGGCTTCTTCAGCGCCGGCAACATCGTTGAAATTCACTCTCGGCCGTTCATCGGTCAGCAGTCTTGCCTTGCTCTTGCCGAATGAGAACAGACCACGCGCCCCGTCCGCCGCCCTGCATCTGACGGATGAAGAACACCCAGACCAGAACCAGCAGGAGCCAGGGACCGACCGTAATGAGAATCGAGAAGAAAGTCCGGCCCTTCGACCTTGGCAGTAATCTTGACTTTCTTGGCTTCGAGCCGATGAATCAATTCGTAGTTGAGGTCCGCAAAAGGAATGCGCGACTTGAAACCTGGGTCGCGGGCTCGTTGGTGCGCGACGACGCAAACGTCTTGGGCTTGACAAATTTGCCTTCGATCTCACGATCGGCGAAAGTGACTTCGGCGACATTGCTCGAATCAACTTCCTGGACAAACTCGGTGTAAGTCAGCTCGGCCGTCGTCTGATCGAAGCCGGCGAAGTATTGATATACGACAAAAACAAGCAAAAACAGGGCGAGCCAGAAGATCATCGACCGGCCCGAACCCCAGAGTTTCGGCTGTGGTTTCTGGTCGTCGCGTCCACGCTGCGCGCCCGGACGGCGACGATCTTTGTTTTCAGGACTATCCAATCTCTCTCCGTTCTTTGCCCGACCGGTTACTTGAAGAAATACTCGAAAACCTGAGCATAATTCATATTATCGGACACTTTACCGGTCGCTCTACTTATCAATCATTCGCCCCACGAAGGGCAGGTTACGGTATTTCTGGGTGTTGTCCAGCCCGTACCCTATCACAAAGTCGTTACCGACCGTGAAACCGCGATACTTGATGTTTATACGAGTCCGGTGGCTGGCCGGTTTATCCAGGAGAGTAACAATTTCAACCGTGGCCGGTTCCTCTTTTTGCAGCCACTGCAGAACGGTCACCGCCGTACGGGCCGAATCGATTATCCCGTCCACGAGAAGGATATGCCGTCCCTTGACCGGAAACGGAGCGCCGCCGCTGAAAACTATTTCGGTCTCACGGCTGGCTCCCTTGCGATACGAGGCGGCCGACACAAATTCCAGCTCCACCGGCAGGCTGATGTGCCGGATCAGGTCGGACATGAAGACGACACACCCCTTCAGGACACCGATCAAGAGAAGCGTCTTCCCGGCGTAGTCCTGGGTAATCTGATTTCCCAATTCGACCACGCGTCTTTGAATCGTCTGCTGATCCAGGAGCAGCTCAAACGGCTGCGCCATGCGTTTCTTTTCTGATACTGACGGCAACGGTCAATACCCTCCTGGTCTTATCATCAACTTTCGCTCGTTCCGCGATTTCATAACCTATTAGCCACACCGGTCCCGACCGGTCACACAACAACAGGACTTCGTCCCGCAACGGACGCGGCACTTTTCGGTCGGATAAATATGCGCTGACCTTCTTGTGCCCTTTCATACCGAGTGGCCTAAATCGATCACCCGGGCGCGCCGTTCTCACTTCGAACGGCGGTTCTATTCGATCCCAATCAAGCCAGACTCGTGGTCCGTCAGGAAATCGAACTTTCGTCGTCTTCTTCGCGACGACGCGTCCCGCGACTCTCACGGCCGGCCAGTTGAGGTTCATTGACTTACCCGGCTGGAACGATTCGCAGACCTGCCGGGGAGCCCGTCGCCAGAGAAACAACCGACCGTCGACAACCACCGCCTGGACACGACCGGGCATCGACAATGATCCGTTTCCGCTCAACGCTAAACCGTCAAGACGCTGAATCACTTCCTTGTCCAAGCCGGATTCGTTCGGGCAAGTCACTTTCAGACAATGCCTTAACAGTCTGCGCCTGACGCCGATAGCATAATGCGAGTATTTTTTCAAAGCAAGCTCAATCTTGCCGCCGGCGCTAACTCTTAGAGTCTGTTTGGCCAGACGAGCTACTTCGGCATCGAAATAGGCCTCTTCCTCTGAAACGGTTTCGGCCAGGGCGAGAATAGCGGTATCTACCTTTGGGTTCAGATGACGTCGCAACTCCGGCAGCAGGCGATGGCGGATCCAGTTGCGCTTGAAGCGGATCGAGCGGTTGCTGGCGTCATCGCACCAATCCAGTGAGTGCTCTTTCAGGTAATCGAGAATGTCGGCGCGAGTTAGATCGAGGAGCGGCCGGATGTATTTCCCTCGTTTGATCGGCATCCCGGCCAGCCCGGAAGGTCCGGTTCCCCGAGCCAGACGAAACAGAATCGTCTCAACCTGGTCGTCGGCATGATGCCCGAGCGCTACGTGATCATAACTATAGGCGGAGGCCAGACGGTCGAACGTGGCGTAACGAACTTGTCGCGCCGTCTCTTCAAGACCCAAATGTAGTCTGCGCGAAAGTGCCGGGACGTCTTCGCGGATGATGATGAGCGGCACTTTCAAATCATCGCATAAACTCTGACAGAACTTCTCTTCCTTATTTGCCGCGCGAGGACGCATCTGATGATTGATGTAGACCGCGCCTAGTCGAAGCTTAAAGTTCTTTCTCAATCGTGACAGAATGTGTAACAACGCCACGGAGTCGGGTCCGCCGGAGAGAGCGACAAGCACGGCATCACCATGCGTTAGTAGCTCATAACGCATGATTGTTTCTTTGACTCGTTGGAGCGTGGTCATGAGTGAAAGATATGCATCACAGTTGTAGACGGAACAAAAAAACGCCGTTTCGCTCATGGCGGGTTTGAAGCAGACCCGCCCTACATAACTCGTTGCAGCGTGGTCATGAGTGACCGTTACGATATCAGGCGACGGCCGCCAGGCCGTCACCCCGGTGTAAACCGGGGCCCAGTTGTGTTAGCCGATCACCAGACTCATGATTTCGATTCCTTTCGCTCAGTCTCTTCTCACATTGGCTGTCTCGCCATAGCCGTCACAACTGGTTCCCGACTTTCGTCGGGATGACGGAACCTGCGGTTCCGTCTTGCGCCATCGTTCATGGCGGGTTCGAAGCGGACCCGCCCTACCAGACTTCACACAATCCCGATCGGATTCATCAAAGAAAATCATTGACACGTCATACCTCGATAGTGTATCTTTTCGTTAGAAATACAGACATATCAGGACCGATCTGCAACCCTGCTGGATCATGGGGTTCAAGGAGGTAAGAAATCATGAAGCGTAATTATCATGAGTACTGGTCGCTAATTCTTGTAGTTTTACTGGTGGGGATGTTGCCAGGCAGTCTGATGGCACAGACTGATGCCTGGGGCTCGACCACTACCGCCGCAACCCGCAGCAGTGACATCGATCCTGCGACCGACAACGTTGGCGGAAATGGATTCCCCGTGTCTGCTTTGGCTTCGTGCTGTATCGGTCGCGTAGGTGATGTCAACGGAACCGGCGGTGACGAGCCAACCATCGGCGATATCGTCGATCTCGCTATCCTCGGCGGCATCATCGAAGGTGTCACACCCACCTTCATACCGTGTATAGGAGAGGCAGATATAAATCAAAGCGGCGGGGCCAATCCAACTATCGACGATATTACGATTGGTGATGTCAGCCTGTTGATAAACTACCTGTTTATTGCCGGCCCCTACGGCTCGAGCCTCTTACCTTGCCTGGAAGGTGGTGTGCGATGAAACGCTCTCTTGTAATCTTTGCGGCGGTCTTAATCACGGCCGCTTGCGGAACCGACGCGCTCGCCCAAAATGGTGTTGTCTCACTTGACGGGATCACCAATTCCTTGGGTGCAAGCGCTCTGTCGGCCGGAAGCACCCATATCGTTTCCGTTAGATACAATTTCCTCGGCAACCCAACCTCGCCCTTGTCCCACTGGTATGGTTCTAACGGGTTTGAGATTTACTCGCCCGACGGTGCCGACTGGGTCAGTTTCACAGGGACTCGGGGTCCTCTGGTAAACCAACTTGGTGCCGGGGTAAGTAAATTCAATAAGTATTTCAATTACGACGGTACTAACTGGACTGTCACTGGCAACAACGGCGCAGATGCGGCCGGTGGAAGTACCGGACCTTTCAGCCGGGCAGGTTTCTCTCTGGCCACCTTTGACGCGCAGGGAACTGACGGTTACGAAGGTGGACTGGACAATGATATATCGCTGATTTTCCAGTTCCAAAGCCGTATGGCCGACGAAGGCAAGACCATCTGTTTCGACACCTGTGCAGCCATCACGGCCTGGGAATGGTCCAACGGTGAAGAGGACTTCCCGGCCTGGGACAACGGTCTCGGTGTGGACGGCCCCCGCTGCTGGGTGATAGGCGTCTGCCCCAACTGCTGTCCGCAGTGGTGCATGGGAAATGAAGGCAATCTTTCTTTCGGATACTGTCATTCGCCGTCGTACAGTCTTTGCGCCCTCCCGGCTTGCCAATACTTGCCCGTCGAGTACCGCCTGATGCCGCCATACAATAACGGCGACTATGGTTCGGTGGATGCTCAGAGCGGTCAGTGGACATGGCCCAATCCTCAGCTTGCCCCGGGAAGCTCCGTTGATATTAAGTTCCTAGCCGACGGAGATTCGTACAATCTCTTCACACTCCATGTGACCTCCACCACTAACGGATGCGACTGCTGTGTCGCCCGCACTGGCGACGCGAACGGTAGCGGCGAAGATGAACCGACGGTTGGCGACATCTCGACCTTAATTGACCACCTGTTTATTTCGGGTGCCTGGCTGAATTGCATTGAAGAGGCTGACGTCAACCAATCGGGCGGTGCCACGCCTTACGCAGACGACATCACTATCGGCGACGTTTCGGCGTTAATCGACTACCTGTTTATTACCGGTCCGCAAGAGGGCGCCTTGCCAGCGTGCATGTAGTGGAAGAAAAAGGAGGACGGGCTATGACGAGACTGTTGATTGTACTTCTAACATTGGTTGTTGCCTCGGGAACATCCGCTCAGACGCATCTGGGCAGGGTTTCAATTGACAACGTGACAAACCAAATTAATGACGCGGGCCAACTCAAGCTCATTGCCGGCAGCTTACACAATGTGAGCATTCGGTACAACTTTACGGCGCTGCCGTCAGGTTGGTGGAACAGTTCCAACGCTTTTGAGTTGTATTCCCCCGACGGCGCCAATTGGGTAAACCTGCTGGGAACATTCGGTCAGATGGTAGACAATCTGCCACCGTCAGTGTCCAAATTGCAGAAATATCTTACATCCTCAAACAACGGCGTCCTCTACGCGTCGACAATACCCGGCGGTCACACCCAGCCGGGCGGTAGCACCGGCCCTAACAGCCGAGTAGCCTATATGCTCGCAACGTTTGATGGAACCGGCGCGTCAGGCTTTGTGGGCGGGCCTGGTGGCACTAACGGAATTGCCGTGATTCTTCAGTTTCAGACACTTGCCACTGATGCCGGGAAGACCATGTGTCTCGACACAACCCAAGTCGTTACTGTCTGGGAATGGGCGGCGCCGGTCGTCGGTTCTGACTTCCCGATATGGGATAATGGTCTTGGTGTAAGCGGCCCCCGCTGTTGGGATATATATCATCTTCCCTGCGTAAAGACCGCCGGCAGGCCCGGGACTGAGGGAACTGCAATGTCGCGGGTAGGCTGCCTGGGCTGCTGCAATCTTCGTGTGGGGGACGCCAACAACAGTGGAGATGATGAGCCTACAGTTGGAGACATCTCTACTTTGATCGACTTCCTGTTCATCTCCGGTGGGACACTCACATGTATTGAGGAAGCTGACGTCAACCAATCGGGCGGTGCCACGCCTTACGCAGACGACATCACTATCGGCGACGTTTCAGCACTGATTGACTACTTGTTCATAACCGGTCCGCAGGCGGGCACACTGCCGGCGTGTATGTGAAACACAACACAGGAAGAGGTGCGTTGATGAAGCTCTGGATTCTACTTCTGACATTGGCTGCTGCCTCAGGCGCGTTCGCACAGACGCACTTGGGCGTGCTCTCGATTGACGGGGTCACAAACGAAATTTCTGACACTCAACTTCAGGTCGGACGTATACACCGTGCGAGCATTCGCTTCGACCTCAGAAACAATCCCTCTATTTGTAGATGGAATACCCAAAACGGTTTTGAAATCTACTCACCTGATGGTGCTGATTGGGGCTATTTCAAGGGGTCGGACGGGCCTCTGGTAACCGCCCTGCCACAAACTATTAGACCAATGCGCATACACCGATACTCGACCGACAACGGTTTGAGCTATCGGAAGACGGAACATACCGGGGCAGATTCCGCAGGAGGCTCGGCCGGATCTAATACTCGCGCTGCTTACTCTCTTTGCGTCATAGATTTTTATGACGTAGGCTTTGTCGGAGGAACAGACAACGATATTGCAGTGGTGTTGGAATTTACGAGCAATCGTGCCGATATCGGTCTCCACTTATGTATTGATACAATGGCATCTGATGTCGCCTGGGAGTGGGCTGCACCTGTCACGGGATCTGACTTCCCTCTGTGGGACAACGGCCTTGGTGTCAGCGGACCACGCTGCTGGGAACTACTTGATCCGTGCTTGCCCGTCAATGCACCACCAAACGCGGCAGCAGCACCCAACGGCGACTGCGCTTCTTGCTGCACTTACCACGTTGGTGACCCCGACGGCAGCGACGGGAATATACCGACGATCGCTGACATTAGCCGAATAATTGATGCGAAGTTTATGAGAGGAACCTGCGACGCAATCATAGGTTGTTTGGCCGAAGCTGATGTCAATCAATCCGGCGGAATCAATCCCACTTGCGACGACATTACGATAGGGGATATCTCGATGCTGATTGATTATTTGTTTATCACGGGGCCGCAGGCGGGCATGCTGCCGGAGTGTCTATAGAGGCGAGTGTCGGGTTGCTCGTCGTTCGCTGTGCTCACGGCTCGTGAACCCGACCTACGCGTCTCTGACCGCGTTGGAATTCTAAGTCGCTTTACCTGTTGACCCTGCCCCAAGGGGGGTCTATATTCGCCCTTTCTATTACGAAAGGGTCGCTTGTGTCCGCAGCTTTTCTCCAACCGAAAGTAACCCCCGAACTGATTAAACAGCACGGGCTTACCGACGAAGAATACGAATCAATCAAGAAAGTTCTCGGCCGCGAACCGAATTTCACCGAACTCGGTATCTACTCGGTCATGTGGTCGGAACACTGTTCCTACAAGAATTCGATCGCGCTTCTGAAAACTCTCCCCCGCGACGGTGCCGCGCTGCTGGCCAAGGCGGGCGAAGAAAACGCTGGGGCGGTTGATATCGGCGACGGCCTCGCGGTCGTCTTCAAAATCGAATCGCACAACCACCCGTCGGCAATCGAACCATATCAGGGTGCGGCCACCGGCGTGGGTGGCATTATGCGCGATATCTTCACGATGGGCGCCCGCCCGATTGCTTCGCTCAACTCCCTCCGTTTCGGTTCGCTGAAGAATCCACGTGTGCGGTATTTGGTCGACGGGGTCGTGCGCGGGATCGGCGACTACGGCAATTCGTTCGGCGTACCGACCGTCGCCGGCGAGACGATTTTCGAAGATGCCTACACCAGCAATCCGCTCGTCAACGCGATGGCGGTCGGGATTGTCAAGAGCAACCGGATGGCTTCAGCGGTCGCCAAGGGCGAGGGCAACCCGATCATGATGGTCGGCTCAAAGACCGGCCGCGACGGCATCCATGGCGCCACGTTCGCTTCGGAAGAACTCACCGCAGCCTCACAGGAGAAACGTCCCTCGGTGCAGATCGGCGATCCGTTCACCGAGAAGCTCCTGCTCGAAGCCACGCTCGAAATCATCGAACAGGATTTGATTGTCGGCATTCAGGATATGGGCGCCGCGGGGCTCACCTGTTCGTCGTCGGAAATGTCCGCCAAAGGTGAATCCGGTATCCTGCTTGACATCGACAAAGTCCCCGTCCGCGAAACCGGTATGACCCCGTACGAAATCCTGCTGTCCGAATCGCAGGAACGGATGCTGGTCTGTGTGAAGAAGGGCAACGAGAAGGCGGTCAGCGCCGTGTTCGACAAGTGGGGACTCGATTCGACAATCGTCGGCAAGGTCACCAGTGACGGACTAATGACCGTCCGTCTGAACGGCGAAATTGTCGCCCAGATTCCGTCGCACTCGTTGGTCCTCGGTGGCGGCGCGCCGGTGTACCATCGCGAGAGCAAGCGGCCGGCGTATATCGATGAACTTAACCAAATCGATCTCTCCCGATATCCGACCAACCGCGACTGGAATGAGACCCTGCTGACGATGCTTTCATCCCCCAACCTGTGCCACAAAGGATGGGTGTTCGAACAATACGATTCGCAGGTCCGCACCAACACCGTGGTCGGGCCCGGCTCAGATGCCGCCGTGTTGCGGCTCCGCAAGACCGACAAAGCGCTGGCCATGGCGACCGACTGCAACGGCCGCTACTGCTATCTCAATCCGCGTCTGGGCGCCCGTAGCGCCGTGGCCGAGGCGGCGCGAAATATCGTCTGTTCCGGCGGCAAACCGCTCGCAATTACCAACTGCCTGAATTTCGGCAATCCGTATAAGCCGGAGATCTATTACGGGTTCGCCGAGGCCGTCGCCGGGATGGGCGAAGCCTGCCGGGTGTTCGAGACACCGGTCACCGGCGGCAATGTTTCGTTCTACAACGAAGACCCGCAGCGCGCGGTCTTTCCGACACCGACCATCGGCATGATCGGCCTGGTCGAGCACGTGGATCACATCACGACCCAGTGGTTCAAGAGCGACGGCGACGTCATCCTGTTGATCGGCGTCAACAAAGAGGAGCTGGGAGCGTCGGAATATCTACACACCATCCACGGTGAGACACGTGGCCCGGTGCCCGAACTGGACCTGGCCTTCGAGAAGCGGCTTCAGCAGGCGGTGCTGGCGGCGATCCGATCCGGATGGGTGAAGTCGGCGCACGATGTCAGCGACGGCGGCCTGGCGGTGGCGCTGGCCGAAGGTTGCATCAGCAACCGTGAGGATCAAATTGGCGCGACGATCAAGCTCGAAGACAAGCTGCGCCCGGATTGTCTCCTGTTCGGCGAAAGTCAATCGAGAGTGATCATCTCGTGCGATCCGCAGAAAGTCAGCTTCATTCGCGAACTCTGTTCGCGCCTCAGTTTGCCGATGGCGGAAATCGGCCGGGTCGGCGGCGACCGATTGAAGATCAATAGTTTGATCGACCTACCCCTGAGCGAGCTCGATGATTATTGGTACAACGCCCTGCCGCACATGATGCAGGAAATAACCAAGGGTTAAGACATGGCCCTTTACGTATTCTCCGACGCTCATCTCGGTTGTGGCTCGGACGAAGAAGAAAACGCTAAGGTCAGGAAGATCAGCGAACTGATCGCGCTGGTCCGTAAAGACGGTGACCGGCTGATCATTCTTGGTGACCTCTTCGATTTCTGGTTCGAATACAAACATGCCATCCCGAAAGAACACACCGACGTGCTCCTTCAATTGCGGGAGCTGGTTCGCGACGGCATCAGGGTTGACTATGTCAGCGGCAACCACGACTTCTGGATGGATGACTATTTCCAGAGGCGAATAGGAGTATATCTTCACCGCGACAACCTGGATCTCAAGTACGGCGGCCTTCGACTGCACATGACTCACGGTGACGGTATCGCCGAGGCCGATAAGGGATATCGAATTCTGAAAAGCGTCCTGCGCAATCCGGTGAATATCTGGCTGTATCGCAGGCTCCCGCCCGACTGGGCTATCCCCCTGGCCAAGTATGTGTCGAGATCATCGCGACGATACTCGTCGCGGCGCGAAAACACTTTCGCCGCTGACTACGAACGGTTCGCAGAGAACAAACTTCGCGATGGCTATGACGGCGTCTTCATCGGCCACCTGCATATTCCCGTGTTGAAGAGGTTTGACAAGGGCGTATATGTGAATACCGGCGACTTTATCGAACACTTCTCATATGGACGCGTGGACGACGCGGGGATCGATCTGCGTTATCTGAAGCAGGTCGTTTTGTAGAATCACCCTTCGACCCTTCGGCAAGCTCAGGGCTCAGGGTGACTTACTAACGTGCCCGGCAGATGTCCACATCTGCCGACTTCTCTGCAACCCGTAGTTCACAGCTCTGATTTGGATGTTTCGATAGTTGTAGGTCGAAACCAGGCCGCCCTTGGCGGACGGTTTCGACATGTAGATTAGTTGCAGAGCATGACCCCGTGGTTCTGCTATCGTGAGTGTCGAATCCGCCCGAAGCGGGCTGGTTTCGATCTACAAGACCTCGTCATACAATGCGAAACCAATACCCCTTGACGTGTGGACGTCAAGTGATTAGTCTATAGTGGAGACAGGTTCGCGACTTCGACATGATTTGGAGGAAGGTATGTTCAAGAGTTTCCTGCTGTGTTTCTTCGGAATGCTGCTGGCAAATACTTGCTCCCTGGCTCAACAAACCGCGCAAGATGTGGTGCAACTGAAAGATGGCTCCGTTGTCCGGGGCACGATAATCGAACAAGTACCGAATGTGTCGCTGAAGATTCAGACTGACGACGGCAAGATCTTCTCTTATGAAATGGCAAATGTCCAGAAGATATATACAGAGGAGATCGAATCCTTTCAACCTGCGGCAGGAACCAAAGCAAAATCACCAACCCTGTCATTTCTGCTCTCCTTCTTGATACCAGGCGGTGGTCAATACTACAATGGCCAGACAACTAAAGGTATTATACAGACAACCGTGTACGTCGGCGGTGCAGTTACGTTATTCGGTCTGGGGTATGATAATCGCACGGAGTCCCGCTTCGACCCGAACCGGGGTGGGTACTACGATCATGTCGTGACCGAAACTACCACCTGGTGGTATGTGGGGTTGGGCTTAGCGGGAGGAGCGGCCATCTGGTCAATGATTGACGCCCCTATTACCGCGAGCAGAATGAACAAGAAAGCTAACCCCGGCTTTGGCCATCTCATCGAAATACAAAGCGATGAAGAAGTTCTGGGTTTTGATCTTGGGCCAACCAAGAAAGGCGTGGGGGCGCAACTTACTTATCACTTCTGAGCCGAAGCGAGCGGTCTGTCGCTCCAAACATGCTTACAAGCCGGCTTCTCTAAGTGACTATTGACTCGCCCCCTTGTTCCTGCCCGCTATCGTGACTTTTCAACATTACCGTGCCCGGCAGATGCCCACATCTGCCGACTTCTCTGAGGTCATGCGTGGGCGGCAGATGTCCTCGTCTGCCCCAAGAGCGTAAGATGGCGGGTTCGAAGCGGACCCGCCCTACGGGATCACCGTGCCTGGCAGATGTCCACATCTGCCGACTTCTCTGCGGTCATGCGTGGGCGGCGGACATCCTCGTCTGCCCCAAGAGCGTAAGATGGCGGGTTCGAAGCGGACCCGCCCTATGGGATCAGCGTGCCCGGCAGATGCCCACATCTGCCGACTTCTCTGGGACTACGTCCGCACTAAACGGGCTCTCCCTCTGCCAGCCGGTTCTACCGGTCGCACGATAATGCTCCAGTCGACGGATGGTAATCTCCGCGAAGATCGGATCAATATCAATCGTCACACAGCGCCGTCCCAGTCGCTCGCACGCGAGCACAGTCGTGCCGGAATGGGCGAAGAAATCTATCACCGTATCCCCCGGTTGTGATGACGACGCCACGATCCGCTCGATCGCCTTCAGCGGCTTCTGCGCGTAACAACCGGGGACATTTTCTTCCATGCGATAGAACACCTGCTGGATATCCACCCAGACGTTGCCCGGACGAATACAATCGGAGTGTGAGCGTTCCAGATTCTCGGTGCGGGCGCCGTTGACTTCTTTGTAATATCCGCGAAGGATTTTGGGAATATCAGTGTACTGGACCTGAAACGACGGCTGACCTTTGATGTAATACAGCAGCTCCTGACGTACGGCCATCCAGTTCTTTTGCGTACCGTATCCACGTTGATTGCGCATCGTGATGAATGACCGCGAATCGAATCTGGTATCGGCCATCATCGCCATGAACTGCGGCAACGGCTGGAAATGATTCTTCTGATCCGCCCCCAGCCAGATATAGAGAGCGCTGTCATCAGCAAGCAGGTCATGCGTAAGGTCGATCCACTTGCGGCACCAGTCGACGTATTCCGTAACAGGGCGACGATCAAACGCGACCATATTGTAGGGTGGGTCGTGAAGGGCCAGGGTCGGGCGCGTCTCATCAGAGAATATTGAACGGATGAAATCCGCATCGGTGGCGTCGCCGCAGGCGACGATATGGCCGTTGACCGGGTCGCGCCACAGTTCACCGGGTCCGAGACGACAAAGTGGAAGCAATTCGGCTCGGGTGCGAACATCGGTAAGATCGAAGGCTACCGCGTCTCTCGTTTCCACCCCTTACCTAGCAGCGCACTTGGTCCAGGAGGCAACAAAAAGCTGGCAAAAGAAAACCCCGCACAAGGGCGGGGCTTTCAGACCTCGAAGAACGCGGATTGACTTACTGGCCGAGCATGAACTTGAGGCCGGCGCGTATTGGCAGATGAGCCGTACTCTCGCCTTCGGTCAAGATTACCATATACTTGCCGTCAAGCCAGAACCCGACCTTCGGGCCGAACATGTACTGGAATCCGGCGCCAAATCCCAGAGTAAAATCAGTCGAGCTTCCGGGGACCGGAATCGATACACTTAGTCCTCCACCGGACATAGTAATGTCACCCCATGAAGTCTTGGTCATCCCAAGAGCCGCAAGCATGTACGGGGCAAACGGTTTTGCCTCGGCGCTCTCACCAAACACATATTTGGCATCAGCCAAAAATTCGAGGGCCTTGCCGCTAAGACCATCGACAGTTACACCTACTGGAAGCGGCTCTCCCAACGCTGACTCGATCCATGCCGTACGCTTCGCATCATCCATCGGGATGATGTTGTAGCCAATTGAAAAACCCAATTCAACCGCTGGAGAGAGAGCAAAACCGACACGACCTGCCCCACTAATACCCATGTTATAGTTGTCGCTAAGGAACTTCGGGCTCATCGGCATAGTCAGGCCGCCACCTAAGTAAAAGGCGGGCTTCATTTCTCCGGCAAGTGCGACACTGGCACTTGAGAGAATCACCATCAACAATGTCACCGCTATTGCTTTTCTCATAACACCTCCTTGAAAGGTTCGTCCGTGTTCCCGCTATCGGTTATCTGTCCATTGTCTCTGTCGTACAGCCAAGTTTCCATTCGCCGAGCCACACATAAATAGAGCTTCAGCGGCAAAGAACCTACAAGCCTCAAATGAGGCTGTAAATAAAAAAATGATGAAGAGCAAGAGTCCCGAGTCTATTTGAAATACGCTCGAGGGCCGAAGACCCGATGAATCGAGGTAAAGTCCTACCGTCCGTACCCGGTCGGATCGGTGATGACACCGTGGAGTGCCGACGCCGCCGCGGTCGCGGGTGAACAGAACGTTATATCAGCATCGGAGAGTCCGGAAGAGTCGAGTCGAAACGTGGTCAAGCCCTTCTCCCCCGCGGTGTGGGCAGGGAGAGCGATCAGACTTCCGGGGTGATCCACAATCGCTCCGGCCTCGACGAATACCCGGATCAGCCCCTTCTTTAGCGCTTCGAGAAAGACCGCGCGTGAACCGGGGACGATATAAAGCCGACAACCTTCGTGAACTTCGTGACCGCGAATAATTTCAGCGGCGATCCGAAGATCCTCTAAACGTCCGCAAGTACAGCCCCCGAGCAGAATGTGTTGGATCGGCAGGTCTCGCAACTCGGCGATGGCGCGAGCCTCCGACAATTTATTGAGCGGCGCTCCCTGTGGAGTCAGTTGATCGATGTTAATCTGGTACATCTGCCGGTACTCGGCGTCCTTGTCCGGGATCACCGGCTGGAACCGATTCATAGTTCGCCCGGTCAGATAGCGACGGGTCGTGGCATCATAGGCGCACACGCCGCGAACGCCCCGGTGTCGGCGGACAACGTCCGCCAGGGTGCAGCGCTCGCCGATTGACATCTGTGAGATGACACCGCCGGTGTATTCGATGACGCGGCCCGAGAGATCCTCTCCGGCCAGTCGTTTGATCACACAAAGAGCGATATCCACCGCGTTCACACCACGCGCCCGGCGACCGCTGATAACAATGCGAACCGTCTCAGGCACGACGATACGATGCTTGCCTCCTACCCACGCGGCTGCCAGCTCGGCGGGGCTGACGGTCACAGCCATCGCCGACAACGCACCGTAAACAAGGGTCTGTCGTCCGGTACCGATAATCAGACTGCCCGGGGTAACATAACCACGCTCTAGAGCAATCTGCGGGCAGTTGCCTTCCTGAAGATCGTAGAACGCTTTGATACTCTGCCTACGGGCGAAATCCCGCACTTGCTGATGTCCCTCGGAGATCGAACTGCTTGCATCCTCAGGGGCGTGACCGGGAAGAAGAACAATACGGGATGGATTCCAGACATGTTCCGACTGGCGGAGGAACTCTCGCACTGCCGGAGCTGCGCCGCCGGGCGTGACGGTCAGATCAGGCTCGATTTCCACTTCCTGTCCGACCTCTACTTGCTCAAGTTCAGCCAGCCTTGCGAGAATCTTTTGCGCCACGGTCCGATGTCCATAAAGAGAATTGGCGTGCGACGGCACCACCATGCCGGGGAAATTCAGTTCCAATTGCTCGAGCTTGAGAAATTCCGGCTTCTGTCGCAATCCATAGCGACGGCGCCAATTGTAAAAGGCGGCTTTGGAAATGCCCAACTCAAGTCCGGCCTTTTCGTCGTCACCGTATCGCTCCCAGAGATTTCGGACTTCAATTTCAGAGAACTTGGGCAGCGAATACTTGGGGACATCCTTCTTGCGCCGCCAGTAGGCCACCAGATAGGCCGGGGCGCCACCCAACCGCTCACCGATCTTCTCGTCGGTCTTGTAAAGCTTCTGAAGTCGGAGCAGCTCCGACTTGGTCGGGATCGTACCCTTCTTCATAGGCGGCTGAACTCCCGACGAAGCTTTTTCCAGATGGGCTCCAGGGGAACAGAAATTACGGAAGTACGACCGAGAACCGGCATGAAGTTAGTGTCACCATTCCAGCGCGGAACGATGTGCATGTGCAAGTGTCCCGGAATGCCGGCGCCGGACATCCGGCCGAGATTCATACCTACGTTCAGAGCCTGCGGCTTCAGAGTATTCTTGATGATCGCGACGCTCTTGCGAGTCAGATCGAAGAACTCAACGGCTTCGGCTTCAGTAAGTTTTTCGAGCTGTCCCACGTGTCGATTGGGGACCACCAGCGTATGACCGGAGTTGTAAGGATATTTGTTGAGAATGACGAAGTTCTTCTCGCCGCGATAAAGTATCAGGCTTTCGACCGTATCCTTCATCCCGAGCCGGTTGCAGAAGACACACCCCTTCTCTTTCTTGCCCAAAATAAAGGCGGCTCTCCAAGGAGCCCACATCATATTCCCAGCCATATGTCTCAATATACGAAGCGGTTGGAGTGTGCAACAGCGAAAAAGGGAGTTCTATCCTCTATCTTCTTGCCCGGTAGGAGCTTGGTTCTAAGAGACCAGGAATCATTTTCCTCTCTTAGCCTGCCCTGAAAGCGTTTCCGGTATTTTATTGGCGCAAAGCTGGTTACGGGCTTGTCTCAAATCCGCAACACGACCTTACCAGCCTGTGAGCGAGAGTCAGCCGCTCAGGTCGGCATTATTACAGTCCGAACGCCTCCCGCGCCAGAGCGGGTGGGATCGAACCGAGCGACAGCAACTGATCGTAAAACATGCCCTCGTTGTACTCGTCGCCGTCGCGATTCATGACGTCATCGCGTAGTCGCTCGATCTCGATTTTGCCGACCAGATAAGCCATCCAGTTGGTAGGCGTCAAAGTGTACTTGCGGACCATCTTCCGATGGTACTCTTTGTCAGATTCAGATTCGGCGCAGAGCGTCTGAATCATCCACTCTGCACACTGATCGTAGGTGAACTGACCGGTCTGAAGTTTGACATCGGCGACTATTCGCGCCGCGCGGTAGCGGATTCCCCCAAGGATGGCGAGCCACATCGCGGGGTCTTCATCACCATAGAGTCCAGCCTGGTACATCAACTCTTCGGAGTACAGCGCCCAACCTTCGATCATCATCGTGTTCGACTGCCATTTCCGGATCGGGGACCGGTTCCGCCCGGCCATTTGCATCTGCAGGTGGTGACCCGGATAGGCCTCGTGCACGGCTGAGCCTTTGAAGCCGCGACGATGCACATACCGGTACCAGGCATCGCGCTGTATCGGATCCAGGGTATCCTGAATCGGACGTACGTAGAAAATACCACGCTGCACCTGATCGAAAGGACCGCCTCCCTGATAGGCTATTCCGGCCACCATGCTCTTAAGGAACGGCGGTATCTCCACGACTTCTACCGGCGCGATATCGTCCGGTATATTGAGGATGTTATTATCTGTCAGGAACACGCGCAGTTGATTCGTTTCCCACTGGTAATAGTCGAGGACGTCTTTCTTGCAGAAACTGGCAGGGACAAAAATGGAGTCGCGCCCGGTCTGGCGGTTCTCGTCGACATATTTCTGATATTCGGCGTAATCGTTCTGCGCCTGGGCGAGCAGATTTTCTCCCAGCGCCAGAAGGGAATCAGAACCGAAATTGAGAAAGTGGGTGTGCGACAGCATGTAGTCGAAATTGACTTTCCCTATAGCGATGGCCGTGTCGGGACCAGCCTGCAGGCCACTCAGAAAACCGGCAAAATCATTCATGGATTCACGCGCCCGCGTGGATACCTGAAGGATTTCATCGGCCCGGTCGGGAATCTGGCGCATCAGTTCGCCGGCCACATCCTGATAGAAAGTCTGTGCCGACTCCAATGACTCGCCGGCCAGATCGAGATAGACTTTGGGGGGATGCTTGAGATTCTGGCGGGCGGTCTCGAACAGGTCAGGAACAGCCTTCATCCGCGACAGTATGGAAAGCAATTTCTCCGACAGCGGAGCATGCTGCGACAGGAGCAGGAAGTATATGCCGTTGACGGCTTCATCGACGTACAACTGGGGCGACCGTTCGTGCCACTTGATTTCTTTCAGGTCGAGCAGAGCGGTCTCTACATTGGAGCGGATCAACTTGAAATCGATGGCGTCGGCAGTATCAAACGCGAAGTTACGGTACTGGTACAGCCTTTCACTGAAATTGGTCAGCTTGCTGCGCATCTGCTTTACCGCACCTGACGAAAAATCGGCCAGACTGTGATCGTAGGCATGGATGCCTTTTTCGGTGGCCTGAACCGGGTAGTAGGCCTGAAGCGTTTCCAGAATTTCCGTGGTCAACTTGTCGTAAGATTCTTTGGTCCGGGCGGCGGAGATATCCCCCGCGGTTGTAATCACCAAAGCCAGCGTACTCAGCGTTGTCAAAATCCAGCGGACCATCAAACCTCCATTGTTAAGACGGCTAATTTACCGAGTTCATGACGGTGGGCGCAACAAATGAATCAGCGTGTGAACAGCGCGGCCAGTTCAATATGCCGGGTGTGGGGAAACATATCAACCGGGCGCACTTCGGACATCCTATAGCCGGAGCCGATCAACGCCTGAGCGTCGCGGGCAAAAGTGGCCGGGTTGCAGGAGAAATGCAGCAACTTCGCAGGGGGCGCAGCTATTAAGCGTTTCAGTACTTTCGGATGCAGGCCGGCCCTCGGGGGATCGAGAATCACCGCAGTGCAATCGGTCACTTCGGGGACGCCGCTTCGCAGAAAATCGGTGACGTTGGCCTCTATGAACGTAATGTTCTGGACACTATTGAGAGTCGCGTTCTGGCCGGCCGCCACCACGGCATCAGGAACCAGTTCCACCCCGACTACCTGCGCCACTTTAGGAGCCAGCAACAGCCCGATCGCCCCGGTCCCGCAGTAGAGGTCCAGCAGACGGTCAGTCGGTTGAGGCTGAAGGAGATCGAATCCGGCCTCATACAAACGCTCCGCCTGCACCGTGTTCGTTTGAAAGAACGAACTGGCCCGAATGCGGAACGTCATGCCGAGGAGCATCTCTTCAATATAGCCAGGACCGTAGAGCACCGTCTCAACCTCGGCGACGGCGATATTCGATTTGCTTCCGGTCTGCCCGTGGACAATCGTCGCCACCTGCGGAAACGCCTCGTGCAATTCGGACACCAGCTTATCTGACGCGGTAAAATCTCCCCGGTTGGTCACCACGAAAACCATCACCTGTCCAGTACGAACGCCCCGGCGGATTACGAGAAAACGCATGTAGCCGGTGTGCAGAGTGACGTCATAGATCGGCAGATGTTCGCGCTTCACGAACTCTCGCACGTACGAGACTATCCGATTGGCGGTCTCATCCTGAAGCAGACAGGCTTCGAGATCGAAGATGTCATCGAACCGCCCGCGTCGGTGCAATCCCAGGTGGAAACGGTCATCGCCCAGGGCGTGAAACGAAAACTCCATCTTGTTGCGGTAGGCGAAGACATTCTCCGACGGGATAACGTCGTGAACGACCGCGTCCTTGATGGCGCCGATACGGGCGATGCATTCGACGACGTGTCGTTTCTTGAACGCCAACTGCTCGGAGTAATCCAGGTCCTGCCAAGAACAGCCGCCACAAACTCCAAAATGGGTGCAGGCCGCGTCGATGCGTCGCGGTGAACGCGTAACTATATCCCTCACCAGCCCTTGACTGTAGCGCGGTCGCGAGAGCGTTATCTCGGCCAGTACGGTTTCACCGGGCAGACCGGCGTCGAGGAAGACGACTTTCCCGTCCAGATGCGCCACCGCCTTGCCGTCAAAGGCGAGATCTTCGATGATGAGTTGATGAAGTTGTTTTTCCTGCATTAGTCGGCGTGACGATGATCGGGATCACACAGCAAACCCGGCCGGCCACATTCCTGATGTTCAATTTGAATGGTCGAATGACCGATACCGAACCGATCGTGCATGAGACGATCAATTTCAGCGGTGATGCGTGTCGTTCCCGTGAAGCTTTCCTCGGACACGGCGACGTGACAAGAGAGTGCGATTTCGTAAGACGAGAGCGACCAAATGTGGAGATGGTGGACGTCGCACACGCCATCCACCTTCTCGATGGCTCGGTGGACTTCGTCGAAATCGATTCCCGGCGGCACGGCCTCCATCAGGATCAGCATTGCCTCTTTGATGACCAGATAGGATGACCAGAAGATCATCACTGCGATAGCGACCGAGAGAATCGGATCGATCAGGGTCCAGCCCGTGAGTAGAATCACTACCCCGCCTAAGAGCACTACTACCGACGACAGAGTATCGTAGGCCATGTGCAAAAAAGCTGTCTTGAGATTGAGCGACTTGTCTTTCTCGCGAAGAAGCAGGCCAACTGACGCCAAATTTCCCAGAAGACCAATCGCGGCGACCGTCATAAATAGCACCGGCATTTCAACCGCCTGAGGCTGGAGAAATCGATGGTATGCTGACCAGATGATAAACAGAGCGATTACTACCAGCGCCACCGCCGATACAAACGCTGTCATAACCTCTACGCGCTTATAGCCATAGGTAGACCGCTTAGTAGCGGGCCGTT
Organism: uncultured candidate division Zixibacteria bacterium; assembly: GCA_963735035.1. Classification (GTDB taxonomy): domain Bacteria; phylum Zixibacteria; class MSB-5A5; order GN15; family FEB-12; genus JAGGTI01. Next base: position 1,021,493 of record CAVTJJ010000004.1, on the reverse strand, counting down.
GCGAACCCTTTACTCCCAGCCAGGCCAGAACGAGCGCGGCGACATCGGAAAGATTGTGGACAGCATCGGCCGTAAGTGCGAGGTAACCCGACATCAATCCAGCAACGAATTCAGCCAGCGTGATTATCGCGTTGAGGACAATTGTCCAAAACAGGCGCTGGCCGGAAACCGGGTGGTGATGTCCATTCGTCATATATTAAAGGTACGAAAAACTGAGACTCGATGCGTAGTCCGAATTTATGATAGCTGACCTGCTGGGGGCCCTTTTTCAGCGTTATTGCGAGTGTAGATGGCCCGTCGTTTGGGGAGACATCGTAGCGTGGCAATCTCAATTCGGCGGACTTAATACGAGCCGGCAGATGTGGACATCTGCCGGGCACTATTATGAAATGGGCATCTAAGCTGCGGATCCATTTAGAGAGCGGCCCGCCGCGGCGGATCCTCGTGTACCCCGCGTCAAGGGGCAGACGAGGACGTCTGCCGCCCACTGAGATCGCGACGTAGCCTGGTAGGCTCAGGCGTCTTCGCGGCTCTCGTGAACTACTTTCTGCACTTTGATTCGGATAATGCGGTTTTCGCTCTTGGCGAGGACGGTCAACCGGGTGTCGGCTATATCAACCGATTCGTACTTGTCGGGCAGCCGCCCGAGAGTTTTCATGATCAGCCCGGCCAGCGTGTCGTGTTCGTCTTCGGGCAGATGGCAGTCAATGACTTCGTTGGCGTCGCCCGGCCAAACGTCGCCATCGGCGAACAGAATAGTGTCGGATTGTCTCACCAGCGGCGCAGGTTCGGTATCGTACTCGTCCTGAATCTCGCCGACCAGCTCTTCCAGAATATCTTCAATCGTGATAATTCCGGCGGTGCCGCCATATTCATCCAGAACAATCGCCATGTGATTCCGGCCGCGCTGGAACTCCTTGAGCAGCTTCGGCAACGGCATCGAATCAGGAACAAAGAGGGCAGGACGAACGAGCGTTCCCAGATCGATCCGGTTCAGATCGACCTGTGGTTCAAGCAAATCCTTGGTGTGGATGATGCCCACCACGTGGTCGATCGTATCCTCGCAGACAGGGTACCGGCTGTATTCCTGTTCGCGGACGATTCGAAGGATCTCGTTGGAATCGAGCGACCGTTCCAGCGCGATAACATCGGGCCTCGGAGTCATGGCGCGACGGGCCGTCGAATCAGCGAAATCGAACACCGAACGAACAAACTCGTGCTCGGTATGATCAAAAATCCCGCCGTGCAGGCCCTCCAGAACCATGTGGTTGATTTCTTCTTCCGTCACTTGATGCTCGACCTTCTTCAACCCGAGCAATCGAACGATCCGATTGGCGACCCAACTGAACACGCGCGCAAACGGCGAGGTCAGGGTGACGAAGAGGCCGACCGGGCCTGACACATATCGGGCATACCGTTCCGGGTAGGTCAGGGCAATGTACTTCGGCACCAATTCGCCGAGCAATACCGACAAGATCGTGATCCCCACGACAACCAGGCCGACAGCTATGGACGGTGCTGATCTCGAAATCAGTCCAATGGGCGACTGTGCCAACAGGGCCTGCACTCGGTCAACCACGGTAGCTCCGGAAAAGACTCCTAACAAAGCGGTGACCAGAGTGATGCCGACCTGCATCGACGCCAGGAACCGATCCATGTCGGAGCGGAGCCAGCGGGCTTTCAGCGCACCCCACTTCCTTTCGTATGACTTCTGAGCCAACCTGCTGCTTCGACTGGAAATAATCGCAAATTCCGCCAGCACAAACAGACCGTTGGCCAGAATCAGGAGAAAGATCGCCAGGAGTTCGACAAATAGGTCGCGATCCATGTCACGACCCCGGCGTCATTGATGGTTGTCGAACAAGGTCGCCTGGCCTGGTGTCACCCGGCTCATCCATGAGGCGGCATCTGCGCCATTTCGCGCAGCCGTTTGATCCGCTCCTGCACCGGCGGATGGGTTGAAAAAAGATTAGTGAAGCTCCGCCCCGAAAGCGGATTGGCGATCATCAGATGCGCGGTCGCGGGACGATCATCGAGATTCATTCGAATCGGCGAGCGGTGCAGTTTATCGAGAGCTGAGGCCAGCGACAGATATTTTCCGGTAATGCGCCCACCTTCGGCGTCGGCTTTGTACTCGCGCTGGCGGGAAATGGCGGTCTGTATGATCATGGCCACGAGCGGCGCGACAATCGCCGCGACCAGCATTCCAATCACGCCACCCCGGTCATTGTCGCGGTTCGACATGCCGCCGAATATGGCCCCCATCCGAGCCATAAAAGCAAGCGTACCAATCGCGCTTGCGAAGGTGGCCGCAATCATGCCGACCAAAATATCCCGGTTGGTTACGTGAGAGATTTCGTGACCGATCACGCCCTCAAGTTCATCTTCAGTGAGCAGTTCGAGCAATCCTTCAGACACCGCTATCGCAGCGTGATCGGCATCGCGACCGGTAGCAAAGGCGTTGGGAGCCCGAGTAGGAACGATGTACACTTTCGGCGAGGTGGGCAACATGGCCTGAGCCGCTACCCGACTTACTACCCGGAAAAGACGCGGATGATCAGCTTCCTTTACCTCGCGGGCTTTGTACATCGACAGGACCATCTTGTCCGAAAACCAGTAGGAGATAAAATTCACGACGGCGGCCAGGACAAACGCCATCACCATGCCGCCTTCGCCACCAACCATATATCCGACGGCCACAAACAGGGCCATCAGAACCAGCATCATCATCGTAACTTTAATCGTATTCATTTTTCAGTATCCTTCGGCCGAACCGATACGACGAGGCGACCCACGGATCAACAATTTTAGTCACCCGGTTGGCTGTTAGTCGCGCCCGCCAATGAATATATCGTAGAATTACGAGCGAAGTTCCCGATCATCGCGACCGGGAACTGGCGGAACCATTCAACCTATTGCGCGACAGCCACCTGGATCGACTAACGAGTCCGCTTTCTTTTCATCCGACCGAAAGAAGCATCCTCGTTTGAGAAGCCACCTGTCCCCGAATCAGTATCCGGCTCTTTGGGCGTGCCAGCTTCAGGCGCTTCGGTTTCAGGAGTCTCGGACTTTCGGAACGCCGATCCACGGAAATGCCGTCCCCGCCCAAATGACGCTTCGCGTGATTCGGAAGGTTCGTTTTCATCGGCTCCAGACGGTTCCTCGTCACGAATCGGCCGTTCAGCTTCGGAAGGCGCTTCTTCCCCACTGGTGCCGTCGACGGCGTCTTCCTGGTTGTCGGACATATCGGAATCGAATTCCGGAAGTTCATCGTCGACATAGCGACGTCCCGTCTCAAAGACATCGTCTTCCGAGCCATTCGACAAGTCCGGTTCGACCGGCTGTATATGCTCCGGCTCGCGCGGTTCGATCGGCTGCGGTTCACGCAACTGGGCGGAGACCCGTGACAGATCTCTCGCTACAACTTCAGGGTTGATTCGCGGTGTTTCCATTTTGGGCGACTCTGACTCTTCGGTCGGCTCTTCAGCTCCCAACCGTCCTGCCGATTCCGGCACTCTCTCGGGACCGCCGCGGTGACGTCCGCGAGGACCACGACCTTCGCCAAAACGCGAGCCTGGCCGACGGGGTTCACGGCGGTCATCTCGATCCCTCTGCGGACGTTCAGTGTCGCGCTGAGGGCGCTCAGTTTCGCGCACCGGTCTTTCGATCTCTCTTGCGGGGCGATCCGGGGCGACTGCGGGCTTATCGGCATCGATACCCAGGGCGGGAGTGCGCCCCGCTTTCATTTGAAATGGAGAGCGATCCGCCAGGTCCGGGCGCGGTCTTGGTCCGGCTCCCGGTCCTGCTCCCGGAGGCGTGAACCGTCCACCAACTTCTTCGCGTCGTCCGCGCTGGGGACGGCCGGCCGGTCCACCACGACGGCGTGTATCGCCAAAGCCTTCACCCCGTCCACCAAATCTTTCGCGACCTGACTCTTCGGAGTCTCGCTCGAACCGTTCCGGACGGCGACCACGCGACGGCCGCGCTATCGGGCCGCGCGCATCACTCGCTCCGGCTACCAGGGCGCAAGCAACGGCATCGCTGCCCGTATTCACTACCGCTCTTACCCGGTCCACTATCCATTCGACTGAAACTAGAGCCGCCAGAGCAAAACCGATTTGTTCTGAGGTCAGTCCTACTGCTGAGAATAAGTATGGGGCGGCAAGCAACGAAGCCAGCGGCATCCCGGCCGTCCCGAGTGAAGCAATCGCTGCCAGTAGACCGATGACAATCATCTGCACGAGACCGACCGGCGCCCCACATGCTGAGGCTGCGATAATAGTGGCTACGATAGGAAGAACGATGGTACCGTCGAAGCCCAGGACAGTGCTAATCGGCAAAGCCGTAGTGACCGACCGATTATCCATCCGCGTGCGATCGGTGAGACAGCGCATGGTCACCGGAAAAGCAGCCGTCTTGGACGATGTCCCGAACGCGGTCAAGAAAGCGGGTGACAAGTCGGAGAAGAAACTGAATACCGAACGGCCGCCAAATAGCTTCATGGCCATAGGAAGAACGACCAGTCCATAGATTCCGAGCGCAATCAACGAAGCTGACAAGTACGAAGTGGCTACGTCAGACCAGTTGGCCGGCATACGGGTGCTGCCCGCCACGGCCGAAGCTACCAGCGCGAAGATGCCCACCGGCGCCGCGTAGAGAACCAGGTCGACAACCCGATGAAGACCGTCACTGAGCCCCCGGAAGAATGTCACGATGGTTCGGCCGTGTAGACCGATCGAAGCCAGCGTGCCGCCTAGCAGAACGGTCAAGAGAACAAGACCGATGTATTTTCCTTCCACCGCGGCCTGAAACAAATTGCCCGGAACAAGTGAACTGAGCGCCTGAGAAAGCGACTGCCAGGCGGTCGACAGGGTCCCGCCGGACGTGCCTATGAAGACACCGGCCTGGGCCCCCGGGGCAAAAATCCAGCCGACCACGGACGCAATTACGATTGCGACAACTGTCGTACCGAGGAAATACCAGACGAGGGTCTTCATGAGTCCGCCGGCGCGACGGAGTTCTCCAAAAGAGGTAATGCCGGTAATCACTCCGGCTGCGAGTACGGGAATAATGAGAATCTTCAGGGCGCCCAGAAACCATTGTCCCAGGAAACCTACCGCGAAGGCGTATTGAGGTAGAAAGTACCCACACAGGCCGCCCAGAATCGCGCCGGTGAGCATCAACAGGGTTATAAGTCCAGAATTTTTCTCGGTCATGTCCTTAAACTTGCTCCAGTTATGCCGAACCCCGTATCCAGCGGACCAGATTGCTGTACAATGAGTTCATTGCGAGTTTCACTTATAGCTTTTTAAGATACTTCGCTTGAAAGAGCGCGGCAAGGAGAATCTCGACACCCGCCTGCCCCCCGCAACTCATTGAATCCGAGCTAACAACGCTTGTAAACCCACCGGCAATCGCGAGGGCCACCTGACCGACTTGATCGGGACCGTGGAGATTTACTCATGGTGGGCGATCCGTTACGGAGTATCCTGCAGGTGCCCGGCAGATGCCGGCAGATGCCGACATCTGCCGACTTGTTCTAATGCCACCAATTCGAAGTTGCCGAGCTACGTCGCACCCGCCTGACGGCGATTAGTTCACGGCAGAACCTCAAGGGGTTCTGCTACAATTATGCCGCTTGAGTTGCGATATAGAAACGGGACGCCAGTCACGTCATACCCGCGGAGGCGGGTACCCAGACAAGGTCGCCCAAACATGAGTGTCGAAGTTTGCAGAGCCTTCTGCCATCGGACGATTGGAAAACCATGACTGTTTCGGGATCGTGCTTGACTGGGTTCCTGCCCTCGCAGGAATGACGGCCTGTCGGCCGTTTGTGAGATGTCGGGTTTTCTCGCGTCTCGCTCCGCTCGACACTCGTGAACCCGACCTACGAAGACTTTCAATTTTTGTAGATCGAAACCCCCGTGGTTTCGACACTCCCGATGGCAGAACCACAAGGGGTGTACAGTGTCAACACTTGAGTTACAGTGTGTGTCAGGACATCCGTTACACATAAGGGTTTCTGGTTTTGTCGATCAGAGTCTCTGAACGACCTGTTTTGAGGTCAATTTCTCTAATCCACATGTGTCGGTAGCGAATCAGCAGGGTGTCGGCACAGGGGTTGATCTCGACGTCTTCTTTGGCCAAAGCTTCGCTGACAAAGTAATACCGGCTCTTCCATGACAGCAGACCTCTCACATTGAGTCGCCTGACTATGGCACCGGCGGGATAATCCCAGGCTGGCGGCTGTGGTTGATACTGTCGGGAGCTGGGTTGGTAACGAGAGGCGGGTACCGCCATGTCGAGCGATTCATGTGGCCGGACATGGTTATACTCTTTGGCAAAATCATCGAAGGTCTGTTGCCAGTCAGCCAGAAGCGACGGATAGCCCCGATGGCGCAGCCGGTCACCCAAGGTGCGGTGGAACCGTTCCACCTTCCCCTGTGTCTGGGGGTGACGCAGGCCGCTAAAGCGCAGCCGGACGCCTTGCTTGATCAACGCGACCCCCAGCCATGTCAGGCCGTGACCGTTGGGACTGTACCACGGAACTCCGTGGTCGATCAACACCGACTGTGGCACTCCATAGCGTTCGAAGGTTTGCACCAGCGACTGGTGAACCGACACACCCAATTGGTCGCCGAGGGCATACAGGCCAACCGCATACCGGCTGTGGTCATCGATAATCGACAAGGGACAACACCGCCCTACAACCGCTTGGCTGAGTCCCTTAAAGTCCATCTGCCATAATTCATTAGGGGTCTGCCGCTCAAATCGTGTCGTCGCCTGGCCGGTAACCTCCGGCTCACGCTGCAAACCCTGACGCTTCAAAATACGGTTGATCGTGCTCTCACTTACCTTGACCCCGGCATCCCGCAACAGAACCTGCAGCTTACGAGCTCCCCAGTCGTACGCCAACCGTAAACTCACTACTCGATCAACGATCTCCTCTGCCGACCGTAGCGGGCTGCAACTTGGCCGACGAGATCGTTCCCGAAGATCACTCACCCGCCCGGTCTCCCGGTACCTCGATAACCACCGGTACCCGGTAGGCCGACTAATCCCAAACTCCCGACACAGGCCTGACATCGACTCTTGGCACCGGTCCGCCTCCATCACAAATCGTATCCGCTCATCCATTACACTCTGCGCCTTCCACGGCATATCCGCCTCCTTCGCTAAGAAGGTATAATACCGTCAAACTGTAACGCATGTCTTGACACAACCTGTAACGGATGTCATGATACTATACACCACAAGGGGTTCTGCCCTACAAGACTTCCCAACCGTGCCCGGCAGATGCCCACATCTGCCGACTCGTTTTAATGCCGCCGAATTGAAATCGTCACCATAATTCGTACCCACTGACGGCAGTCAGGGCACAGCTAATCCGTAGCGCAGAACCCTCGACGCTTCGGCGAGTGGTTCTGCGGGCGAAGGCGTTCAAATCGTTCGTCCTCGAATCGTAGGTCAGGGTGGACTCGACGCCTGACGTTAATGGCAGAACCTCGGCACTGCGAGCAGCCCCAAGGGGTTCTGCCCTACTGGACTCAAACCGGCAGATGTGGACATCTGCCGGGCACTCTAATGGCAGAACCTCGCCACAGCGAGCAGGCCATGAGGTTCTGCTATACAGGATTGATGTGGCCGGGCAATCCGGCATGACGTCCGAGGGGATGGACTCTCGCCGGGACGCTGCGAATGACAGTATCGAAACAATGATTGTCAAAGCGGTATTAGTCGGCGCGAATGCTAATTTCGCTTCGCGCGGCAACGACCTGATGAGTTATAAGTGCAACTATTTCGTCGGCAACGATCAATCTCAATGGCGGACCGATGTTCCCAGCTACAAAGCGGTCGTATTGGAGGAGGTCTATCCTGGGATCGATCTTACATACTATGGCAACGGTCAACGGATGGAGTATGATTTTGTAGTCAGTCCGGGTGCCGATTACTCCAAGATACAGGTCAAGTACGATGGCGCTGAGTCGGTTGCGGTAGCTACCGATGGTTCGCTGACGGTCACTACGGCCTGGGGCGAGATCAAAGAACTGGCCCCGGTGGTGTACCAGAACGTAAACGGCGAACGGCGGGCGGTGACATCCGAGTTCACGGTTCAGGATGACAATACGTTCGGATTCCAGCTCGGCAAGGAATATGATCGTACTCAGCCGGTGACTATCGATCCGGAATTGGTGTACAGCACGTATCTGGGGGGAAATGGCTCTCAAAAAGGCTACGACATCGCTCTGGACTCGTCAGGATGCGTATATGTGATGGGTGATAAGGCTCCTGGCAGCTTCCCTATTATTGATCCGGGACAGAAGAATGGTCAGGGGATAACTCCGGAATACACTGATATATTCGTCACAAAGTTGTCAAGCAGCGGCGATAGCTTGGTCTACAGTACCACCCTTGCCGGAAGCAGTTGGGACTTTGGCTACGGCATTGCATTGGATGCTTCTGGAGCTGTTTACGTGACGGGCAGCACTTACTCCAGCGACTTCCCGACACTCAACGCGTACCAATCGACGTTCCAGGGAGTCATTGACGTGTTTGTCACAAAACTCTCAAGCAGCGGTAGTCTCTCCTACAGCACATTCCTCGGCGGGAGTGACTCTGAGATCGGCGCGGACATCGCTGTAGTGTCTGGAGCTGCGTATGTGACAGGCTGGACCTGGTCTTCGAATTTCCCGACACTCAATGCGTACCAATCGACGAACCAGGGAGCCTGTGACGTGTTTGTTACAAAACTCTCGACCGGAGGCAACAGCCTGGCTTATAGTACCCATATTGGCGGATCCTTAAGCGAAGGAGCCGAGGGTATCTTTGTGAATCCGTCGGGAGTGGCTTATGTGGCAGGCTCGACTGTTTCGTCTAATTTTCCCACCGTCTCACCCTACCAGGGAAATCAGGCAGGTGAAGACGGCTTTGTAGCTCAACTCTCAAGCACAGGCAACAACCTGCTCTACAGCACCTATTTGGGGGGGGACAGCGCGGAAGTATGCCGTGACATCACGGTGGACGCTTCAGGAAATATGTATGTGACGGGCTGGACAACCTCAACCAATTTCCCCACTGTCAATCCGTACCAGACATTTCAAGGATCCGACGACGCATTTGTGACCAAACTTTCAGTCAATGGCAGTAGTCTTGTTTTCAGCACTTACCTGGGGGGGAGCGATTGGCGCGACAATGCCAATGGCATTGCGGTGGATGGGTCTGGAGCAGTCTATGTGACAGGCTCAACTCAATCCAACAACTTCCCGACTGTCAACGAATTCCAGACGGATCAAGGTGACGTTGATGCTTTTGTTGCCCGGCTTTCAAGCGAAGGCGGTTCCTTGGCCTACAGTTCGTACTTGGGCGGAAGCGGCTCAGATGGTGGTAACGCCATCGCGGTTGACGCGTCTGGGGGTGTATACATTACCGGTACTACTTGGTCAAGCGATTTTCCCATAGTCAATGCCTACCAGGGCACGTATCAGAACATCGATGCCTTCATCACCAAGATCGAGGCGGCAAGTTGCTGCGTTGGCCGAACAGGGGACGCCGATCAATCGGGTGGTGACGAGCCGACCATTAGTGACGTTAATATTCTAATTGATGTACTGTTCATCAGCTTGGATTGGAGCGTTATCCATTGTATGTCCGAAGCCGATGTCAACCAATCTGGGGGAGGTAACCCTGCCCAAAGTGACATAACAATGGGTGACGTCTCATATCTCATCGACTACCTGTTCATTACCGGTCCGGAACTTGGCCTGCCGAACTGTCTGTAGTCGCGAATTGGTCCAATAGAATCACTAACTTTCTTTGTTCAGGGCGCCGCGATTCACGCGGCGCCCTTTTCAATTCCACGGCATCATTGGCGTAGCGCAGAACCCTCGACGCTTCGGCGAGCGGTTCTGCGGACGAAGGCGTTCAAATCGTTCGTTCGCAAATCGTAGGTCAGGCGGACTCGACGCCTGACATTGATGGCAGGAGTACATTGGTTCTGCCCTACTTACTCTGAACCGGTAGGGCGGGTCCGCTTCGAACCCGCCAAAGTCCGGCAGATGTGGCCCGCCGCGTCGGGCCGGGCACTCTACGTCAACCCGAGTAGGCCTGACCTACAGCCCTTGGATGCCCCCTAAGTTCACAAACGAAGAGCTACATCGTGACCCCTGTCGGCGTGCGGGGGCACAGCAAACGCGTAGCGCAGAACCCTCGACGCTTCCGCGAGTGGTTCTGCGGACGAAGGCGTTCAAATCGTTCGTTCTCAAATCCCTTGTAACCCACCCGCAAGGGGTTCTGCCTAGTGAAATTGAAACGGCCACCAGGCCGTCACACCGGTGAAAACCGGTGCCCAGTTATGATTGCAGAATTATTTCGGTCATGATTCGAAACCCCCGTTCGCACGGAGGTTCTGACATTAGCTTCAGTGCACTTACCAACACAACTGGGTTCTGGCTTCCGCCAGAATGACGGGTCTACGACCCGTCTCCTCCTAAGACAGTCAATAAGAACCCGCCAGATGTGGGCCCGCCGCGTCGGGCCGGGCACTCTACGTCAACCCGAGTAGGCCTGACCTACCACCCTTGGTGCCCCGGTCAAGCCGGGGCATGACGTAGCGGGAGCGGCCGTGGCATGACAGAGTGGGGGCGGAGAGGGGGTCACAAGGTGAGCGCGTGATGCTATAAACCCACCCGCAGGCGGATGGGCCACCCCAGCCCAGATTTGGTCTCGACACAAGGAATACAGAAATTGCGGCCGGAGCCGATTATCGGGAGAACATTGGTTGACCGGACTCGGCCGGAACGTTTAGACTGTAGTCGCAAAGCAAACTACGTATGAAAGCATTTTTCAAATACCATCTGCCGGCTATGGTCTACGCCGTGGCGATCCTGGTCCTTCCCTCATTGACCAGTTTTCGGACTCAGGCAATCCGGATTCTCGCCACCGACAAAATCGCGCATTTCCTTGAATACGCAATATTTGCGTTTCTCGTCTACCGGTCTCTGACTCATCTGAAGGAACCGGCCAGCAACCGCGTAATCTTCCTGATGAGCCTCTCCTACCTCGTGGTTTTTGGGCTCGTAGACGAAGTCCTGCAGGCGTTTATCCCCGGTCGGACGGCTGATATCTGGGACTATGCGGCCGACCTGAGCGGCGGCCTGGTAGTACTGGCAGTGGCAGGGTATCTTCGCGGCCGAAAACGGCTCCCGGCGTAACCATTCTGCTCCAATTTTGAACATCGAAAATGGCCATAATCCCTTGACATCCGGGGCTTTTCACATATATTCCGAGCGGTCGATGATGGTAAGGGGTTACCCTGCAATACCGCTGCAGTTACTCCTTTCAGTTACTTCAAATTGGTCTAACAGGACTGGGTTTAGATAGACGGATGTCTTTCGACCTGTGATGTTAGTAAACTTGTAAGTATGGGTCAAAATCAACGGTGAGCCTCATTCAGCGCACCGGTTTTTGAATTGTGCCCATCCCCGCCCGACTAGATGCAAATATGTAAGTGTAGTTATAATCAATACTTGAGGAGGATTGTAAAGATATGAACTTCAAACTAATTGCGGGACTACTTGTCCTGTTTAGCCTGTTTGGGGTCACCGCTATGGCCCAGCAGGATCCGCTGGATCAGGGTGTCGCGGACACGGTGCGCATGGATTTTACCGTGGTACCGGACGCCAATACCAACCAGTTGAACGTTTCGATGAATCTGTACTTATTCAACGATGTTCAAAGCCTCAACTCCATAGCTCTTGGCTTCGGATGGTTGAACAACAACCTGCGCATGACAAGTGGGGCTTTTACGCCCGACGGCCTCGTGATCTTTGATATGATGCACATGGTCTATCGCAACGGCAGGATTGACAGCACTAACAAATACCGTGCTTTTCAATGTACAGGGGCCCGTGGCGGTGAATCGCCGGGTTTGGTAGCAAGCATGACCGCCAAACATGTAGCCACCTACAACTTCGTTCTTTCTAGCTGGTCGGTACTTGATTCGATCGTATTTGATAGCATGCAGGTGTTGGGGGCCACATTTACATTTGTGGATTTCAGTAATACGGAATACCGGCCTATCTGGAAGTCCCGCTTGGTGATCTACGACGCCAACAGGCCACACATCACCGGCGTACTGCAGACGAATACTAACAATTTGAGTTTCACCGGGGTGGCGGGAAGTTCAGCTCCACCAAATCAATCATTCGATGTATCTGAAGCCGTGGGTGACAACATCCCTTTTACGGCAGCCGCGTCAACTAGCTGGATAACGTTGACCAATGCAAGCGGCACGACTCCCGGCACGGTTGGCGTGGGCATCAATATGACCGGTCTGACCGCGGGCGACTACCAGGGTAGAGTGATTGTAACCTCCGCCGAGGCCACCAATGCGGATACGGTCGCGATAAATCTCCACTTGGCCCTGCCCAACCAACCGCCGGTTCTGGCTTCTATAGGCAACCGGCAGGTCAATGAAAACAGCCTGTTGCAGTTTGATGTAACGGCGACCGATCCGGATGGAGCGACACCGCTACTGACTACTTCGGCTCTGCCTTTTGGCGCCGGTTTCGTCGACCATGGTAACGGCACCGGGACCTTTTCCTGGATACCGGGATTTAATGCCGCCGGGTCATACCCTGTTACCTTCACGGCTTCCGACGGAAGCCTGACCGATTTCGAAGCCATAACAATTACCGTAATGGACGTGAACCGTCCGCCGGTACTGGCGGGAATCGGTCCGCAGATGGTAAACGAAGGTGCGAATCTCACTTTTGTTGCATCGGGCACCGATCCGGACGAAACAGCGCTAACACTTAGCGCCCCGGGCATACCGTCCACCGCCACGTTTACGGACCACGGCGACGGCACGGCTACTTTTAGTTGGACGCCGAACAACACCGACGCCGGCATGCACACTTTCTGGGTGATTGTCTCCGACGGCAGTCTGGCGGACAGCGAATTCGTCACAGTCGAAGTGCTCGATATGGACGGGTTCGTAGTCAATCCGATGACGTTGAATTTCTCGGGGCGTTTCCACGGTACCAATCCGGCTCCGCAAACAGTCCACGTAACTATCGGTGACGGCTCCCAGGCTTCGTTTGTTGCCACTACCTCCGATAGCTGGATCGTGCTCGATCCGGCGCCGGCTACAACTCCGGCCGATATAGCGGTCGGCGTGAACATCGCTGACCTCGCGGCGGGAGTCTACCACGGGTCCATCCAGATAATGGATAATATTCCCACGACGCCGCAAGGTTCGCCCGCGGCGTACCCCCCGGTTACGGTAGAGGTGAATCTGACGATCGGCAACGAACTGGTCGTCTCCGAGACCGAGATTGACATGGTTCAGTCCGAAGGGGCTCCAGCGGCGGCCACTTCGTCGTTTACCGTCTCCGAAGCGGGCGGCGGTGCCATCGCTTTCGCGGTTTCTTCAGGTGCGACCTGGTTTACCATGAACCCAATGTCGGGTACAACTTCGGGCGATGTCCAGGTAACGTTCAGCACTGAACTCGCTCCGGGCAACTACTTTGACTCTATCATGGTGACATCTGCGGCCGCGGTCAACTCACCGTTGAAAGTGTATGTGCGCTTCATGGTGACGGCGTGCCCGACTTTCCTCACGACTGCCGTTGTCTACAACGTCCAGACTTTCGCGGGCGAGACGGCGATCGTCAGTGAGTCGTTTCAACATTGGCAGCACCGGCGCCTCAATCCCGTGGGCGGTAGTCCCGGCCGAGTATTTTTCGTTTGACCCGATCTCCGGCAACACGGAAACCTCCGGGCACGTGAATGTAAGCTATGTAAGACCGTTTAGCGCGCAGGGCGTCTATTCTGATACCGCCCGTATAGTTGACAATTACGGTCAGTCAGGCCTGCAGTGTCCGACCCAATTGCTGGTTATCGTCAACGTGACGGTCAACCGCGCGCCTAGCGCGGATACGGTTATCGTGGTGAACACGCCGGCCGTGCCCGGCATGCGCGTAGCCGTCCCGGTACTCTTCAGCAACAGTTGTCAGTTGACCGGCCTGGGCCTGTCGCTCAATTGGACCACCACCGGATTGCACCTTGATTCGGTGTCATTCGTCGGGTCGCAGCTGGCCAATATCGACGACAAGAACGCAGCCATAAACAATGATCTTGGTGACGTAACGATTACCATGGCGGTCGGCAGCCAGGCGGAAGTGCCGATCGGTTCTCAGCAATTATTGGCTACGCTGTATTTCGCTCTACGGCCGGAAATCGAAGCCGGTACGCACGGCCTGGCGCTCGGCGCCTATCCGCCGCTGACTCCGGGCGACGTCTACTTCTATCGCAATTGTGGCGATGGTATCCAGACGGAGTTCCCTGAATACATCCCGGGCGCAGTCATAGTCGGCAACGCCTCGAATTTTGTCTGCGGTTACGTAGTTGACCCGGACGACAACGAGATCGAAGGCGCCAATGTCGAACTGTGGGCTGATTACCCGCTCACCGAACCCCTGATGTTTACCACGTCGTCGAGTATCGGCGGCTTTGCATTCGACGGTATCAATGTCATTCCATTCGACCTCTATGCTTACAAAGCCGGTTATTATCCCGGCAAAGTAGAAGACATTAACTTCGGTGCCAAGGGCATCAAAATCGTGCTTCAGCCCCTGCCGGAAATTGTCACTCCGACCAGCCAGTGGGTGGATTACTTCTGTCCGGAAAGTCCGGAAGTGTCCAACTGGTTCCTCGGCGCCCCGGTGCCGGTAGGGGCCGTGGTCGAAGCTTACACGCAGGCCAATTTGCTGGTCGGCCAGGTCATGGTGACCGAACGCGGCAAGTACGGGTTCATGCCCGTCTACCGGGCTTCGGATGAATTCGGTGACCCAGGCGCCCGCACCGGCGACCGGCTTCACTTCACTATCAATGGCATGGACGCTGTTACGTCCGGCAACGTTTTCTATCCGGCCGAGTACTTCAAAGTCGAGGTCTGTCTCGAAGTTCGCGGTACGGTTGAGAAGGTCTGCACCTTGATGGAAGGCTGGAATCTGATCAGCTGGAACGTCAACACCGACAGCGACAATATCCTGGACGTCCTGGCACCGATCATGAACAATGTCGACGTCGTCCTCGGTTTCGAGCGCGGCGGATTGACATTTGATCCGGATCTTCAGATGTTCTCGACCCTGCACGATGTCGATCACCTCAGCGGTTACTGGGTGAAGATCGAAGGTGTCAGCGAGATCAATCTGACCATCACGGGCCTCCCGGTGGTGGAATCGACGCAGATTCCGTTGACGACCGGCTGGAACCTGGTCAGCTATCTGCCAGAATCGAGCTGGTCGGTCGAACAGGCTCTTTCTACGGTTTCCGGCATCACGATGTTTGCTTATGGCTTCCCGAACGGTCAGATTGAAGTCTGGCAACCGGGCGGCCAGTTCAACCAACTCGAAACCATGGATCCATGCAACGGCTACTGGATCAAGACGAACGCTCCGGGCACCCTGGTTTATGAAGACGTCCCCACGGCCCCGCTTCAGATTCGTCCTCAGACCCCGGAAGTGGCTCTCGGCGGTGACGGCACAATCGCCACGACCAACTGGATCAACCTGTACTCGCGCGATCTGCTGCTTGACGGCAAGCAGGTAGCTTCGGGCGCTCATATCACGGCCTACTCCGTAGCGGGCGATCATCAAGTGGGCAGCTTTACGATGTCCACCGCCGGTCAGTTCGGCTTCATGCCGGTTTACGCTGATGGCGCTGGTGAGAACGTGGTCGGTCTGAGGGCCGGTGATCAGTTCTATTTGAAGGTTGATGATGTCATGACGTCCGAAGTCCTGACCTGGAACGCCAACGGCGACCGCATCGAGGTTACCGAACTGGCGACGGCTAATTCGAACAATACGGTAGTTCCGAACAGCTATGCGCTGTCACAGAATTACCCGAACCCGTTCAATCCGAGCACGGAGATGAAGTTCAGCATGCCGGTCAACGGTCATGCCAGACTTGAAATCTTCAACGTTCTCGGAGCTTCCGTGGCAGTAATATTCGACGGCCCGGCTGTAGCGGGTGAACATCGCGTGGTGTGGGATGGCCGCGATTCTGACGGCAATGCCACCGCCTCCGGCGTTTACTTCTACCGTCTGACTGCCGATAACTACACCGAGACCCGGAAGATGATGCTTCTCAAGTAGAAGCGTCGGTTCAAGAATACGCAACTATTGATCCGGCCGAGTTTGTGACTCGGCCGGGTCACAGCAGAATGGTGACAAAGTGAAAAGGTACTTGTTGAAACTGGCATTCGCGATTGTCCTGACCGCAGGTCTTGGAATCGGCGTTTCCGCACAGACGATTACTCCAACGCCGTATTTTACGTCGTTTACCGACACCCTGATCGCATCGACTTATAACGGCCAGTTGCTGGCAGTAGGCACTGTCATTCAGGCTTACGATCCGTCCGGCATTTATTGCGGGACCGACACCGTCCGTCTGAGCGGTGGCCACGCGATCTTCGGCTACTTCTCGGTCTACGGTGACGACCCGGGGACGCTGCTTGACGAGGGAGCTTCGGCCGGTGAAACCATCACTTTCAAGATCAACGGCCGCACCGCAACGGTCACTCATGGCGACGCTACCTGGACTGACAAATCTCTAAAATCAGTTACTTTGTCTGCCACTGCGACTATTGCCATGACTGGGATCAGCTACCCCGCCGACACTCTCGTGATGCCGGGTGACACCGGCAGGTTTCACGTAGAAGTTCGGAATGACGGCAACGGAACTGACTTCTACGGCGTGAAAATGTCGATGTCGCATACGAGCGGCACGACCAATTTTGACTGGGAGTCTTTCCCGCCGGACAGTGTGATTTACGCCGGGGTTGGCCAGACCGTTTCGGTCTATTTCTCCGCCCGTGCCCCGATCTTTGTCAGCACCCCTGATGACACTATCAACACGGTTTCTTATACCGTCTTCTCAGAGGTTGATACGACTGTAACCGTGACCGGGTCGTTTAATATGATTATGTCGCTGACCGATATCGACGAAGACGGCGTGGTCATGCCGGGCTCATTTGCCCTGTACCAGAATTACCCCAACCCGTTCAATCCAACTACGAATATTGCTTACCAGTTGCCGACCGGTTCACGGGCGCAACTGGACGTCTACGACGTGCTGGGACGGGTTGTTGAGAGCCGCGACCTGGGCTGGTTATCAGCCGGTGAAGGTATGCTGAAATTCGATGGCTCCGATCTGGCCAGCGGCGTCTATTTCTACCGCCTGTCGACCGAGACTTTCGCCAAGACAAGAAAAATGATACTCCTCAAGTAGTATCAGCCCACATCATCGACCGGGCAAAGACCCCTCGGCTTCGCGCCGAGGGGTCTTTTTTTAGTTTCCCGACCGTGTGAACGGGGTATATTTTGACCCGAAACGAGCCGAGATCACCCCATGGCGGATCATCGGCGACTTAGGACGATACCCTCGGGATTTACAGGTGGCTCTTCAAATAGCGGTTGCAGGCCGAAGCGATATCGGGTTGGTGCGTTCGGGCAACGAGGATTGCCTGCATCTCGACGAAAAGAACCACGTCTACGCCGTATGCGACGGCATGGGGGGGCATCAGGCCGGCGAAGTAGCGTCTTTGACGGCTTCCGAGATTCTCTCCAAATCATTCAAGCATTTCCACGATGAACTGGCAAATAACTCCCTGCTTTCGACAGGCCAATCGCTGCTACCGAACGGCGATATTCTCCTTCGAGCGATTCGCCTGGCCAACCGGGCCATTTATGTAAGGGCCCTGGGGGACCCGGAACTCACGGGCATGGGGACTACCATCGTAGCGACAGCCTTCGAAGCCGATATCATGACGGTCGCCCACGTGGGCGACAGCCGCGCCTATCGTATCACCGACGAGGGTCTGGAGCCGCTGACCCGGGACCACTCCTGGATGGCCGAGATCCAGACTGCTCACAACATGTCGGAGAAAGAAGCATCGTCGGTGGTCGGCCGAAACGTCATCACCCGCGCTCTAGGTGTACGGAACACCGTTGAGATTGACTTTCGAACCGTCAAGGTCCACCCCGGAGATCAATTCCTGCTGTGCTCAGACGGCCTCTGCGGTTTCGCCGACGATATTGAAATCTTCGACGTGGCCCGGCATCATCGAAAAGATTTGCCGAAACTGGTAGACTCCCTCATCCAGTTGGCCAACGATCGGGGTGGCTCGGACAATGTAACGGTGGTCGCTTTGGAAGTCGGTCAAGTCGAGGCTTCACCTTTGCCGGAACTGGAAGTCTGCACGCTTGAGGAAGAATCGTCCGAAACGGGCGAAGCAGAGAACAAATGGTTGGTCAGATTGTCCGACGCTGAGGTCGAAACCCGGCCGAACGGTTCTGCTTCCGGGTCGGGGACCAGCAAATATGTGCTCTTGAGCCTTGTCCTGGCGTTCCTGGCGGTAGTCGTCCTGATAATCTGGTTTCTTCCCGGAAAATGATCCCCCGGCGGTGCGGGCTCAAAAGTGTTGACAACCGGTGACCTGATAACGTAATTCCGGCTGCCTGTATTTGAGGGTAATGCGCCCATAGCTCAATTGGATAGAGCGTCTGACTACGGATCAGAAGGTTGCGGGTTCGATTCCTGCTGGGCGTATTTTTTGTTGGTTGTCAGGACCGCTTACCCCGTTAATTCAATTCCATACATCATCGGGCGACCCCGACGCTTTCGAACTGTTATAGTGGAGAAGGCCATGACGCAGGATTTCATAACTGAAAAGGGTCTTGTGTTTATCAAAGACTCTGATATCGGCGATTTCTGGGGCGGTGATGATTCTATCGGAGAACAATCCTACGAACTGTTCTTCTCGGCGGGCGAGACAGGGCCAACCCCGATTCAGATCGATCGGTATCACTCTCTTTGTGAGGCCTTTGGAAGCGTCTACAATACGCTGAAAGAGAAATACCATTCGTATCTCGCCAGCCCGGAAGCCCGCCAGGGCGAGAAATGGATGAATGTGCCAGTCAGTGTGATCTTCATTAACGTCAACAAGGAGAGCGCCGACAGCGACATAGAACTAACCTGCCTTGCTTCGCGTGGATTTTTCGTCTTCACAAAGAGGCTAAGTTTCGTCGCCAATCTCCGCGACAATCGGCTCACTTCCTTCGAGGTTCTTTGAAGTTTTGAACCGCCGGTATCGAAATCGGACAACGTGTAGCGGTACCTGTGCTTATTGGTATCGCGACCTCGTCGTCAGTCGATGGAGACTTCAAGTATGCAGATACTGAAGAGACTTGAGATAATTTCGGTATTGATGTTTGCCGCCCCCCCCTCTTCCCCGGCCCAGGACGTATTCTCTTTCCATCCGTTATTTACCGAGCGCGAGGCTATCTTGCTGCCGGAGATGGAAGGCTCCTGGGAGATAACAGAATTCGGCGGCGACACGATATCATTCGAAAAGACCGGTGACAACTTCTATGAGGTTCGAATTAGCTCGGAGGGACCCGCTTTTCGCTACGAAGGAGTATTCACACGCCTCGGCGATCGCATTCTGCTTGATCTTCTACCCGTCTTGACGAGCGACCTGGGCGGCTCGGATTTCAGGAGACATCTTCTGCAAGTTCATTCCTGTATTCCGTTGAGACTTGAAGAAGATTCTCTGTATATCGGCGTTCTGAAATACCGCTGGTTCTATGATAGTGTTATAGCGAAAGATACTTCCGGGAGCTATCTCTTGTCCGATTCGAGGGTAATCCTGACCTTACCGACTGAAGAGCTTCGAGACTTCTTGGCCAAGCCCGAGAACGAACCCGTCTTCCCCAAAGACTACGTCGGATTGCGACGAATAGTGACACCGCAGCAGAGTCGGAACGAAGAAGGTCAACCCCCGGCGAAGAATCCTGTGCCGTCGGCTGAGAAGTCCAAGCCCTCTCTCCACCGGCAGGACTGTATGCCCAGCTTCCCGATCAAAGACGGCTGGCTCGGGGGCGACGGCGCTCTGGCGGTGCCTTTGGACTCTTCGAAGATGCTCTGGCTCTTCGGTGATACCTACGTGGGCAGAAAAGATCAAACAACCCGCTCAGGCGCGGGCATGGTGACAACTATCGGCGTGTCAACCTGCCGAACCGACGGTACCATGGACATGCAGTATTACTGGCGTAACATGTACACGGATCACCCGGACCATTTCTTTCAGACCCACACCGATAGATATAAGTTCTGGCCCTTTGACGGTTTCATGTATCGCAATAAGCTCTACGTCTTACTTGGCAAGGTCGGTGGGAAGCCGGGGGCGTCCCCGGACGATATCTTCAATTGGACCGCCCCCGGATATTCTTTGGCGAGGGTGATCGACCCGGGATCAACACCACCCGATCAATGGAAGATCGATCTCTTCCCGTTGTCGCCAATCTTCGACGGTGTCTCATACGACGGCGGCTTTGCCAAAGACGGCAGGTACATCTATCTCTTGCTGGTGAAAGCGGACTCGAAGAATTACGTCGTGCGCGTACCGCTTGATTACATTGAATCACCAGACGGCCATCTTGAATATTTTGCGAACGATGGGAAGTGGAAACCAGGCACGGACTCGGCTGACGCCCGTACCGTAGTCGAGGATCGACTGGTAAGCAGAATCGTGTATCATCCGGATTCGAGACGATGGTTCATGGTGTATGGGCCGCATTTCGGCGGGAAGGTTATCTATTATCGTACGGCCAAAGAGATTACCGGACCCTGGTCGGACCGACAGACACTCTATGAATGTCCCGAGCTGGTCGAGGGATCGCCGCAATATGACAAGGACAATTTCTGCTACGGCGCCAGAGTGCTGACACAGTACTTTGACCGGGACCGCTCCCATCTCGTGATCCTGTACACCTGCAATTCGAAAGAGTTGTCCAAATTGACCAACGACATGACAAACTATGTTCCCCAGGTCGTGGTTATACCATTACCTAAGTAGTAGCAAACTGAAAGAATTACTCGGAAAGGAAGTGCCTCATGGGTGACAAAGGCGGAAAAAAGGACAAGGACAAGAGCAAGAAGCAGCAACAGAGCAAACACAACCAGGAGCAGAAAGCGAAGCAGGACAAGCAGCCGAAGAGCACCCCAAAGTAGGAACCGAGAACCGTAAGGTGACTGCCAACATTTGGTCGTCCCGGAGGTAAGTCGTCAGTCCGAAAAGTGCGCCGGAGGTTTCGTGGCGTGAAGTCGTAAGGGTGTAAGTCTGATTTCTCACTGAATATTGTAACCTGCTTTGAGTATTCTCGTAGTACTCAAAGGAGAAAGCACCCTATGTTTCCGCATGCCGCCATAACCGCAGCTGTGATTGCAGCACAACGCGCCAAAGAGGAAGAACAGATGACAACCTACAGTGGAAACGACCTGAGCGGTTGGGAATTCAAAATCATTCGCTCCAACTTTGGACGCTTCAGTAAATTGGAAGAGGTTCAGCAGGTCTGTCGCGAAGAAGCTGAAAGCGGCTGGGAACTTCTGGAGAAGTTCGACCAGTACCGCCTCAGGTTCAAGCGGCGGATAGAACACCGCTCTGGAGATAACTCTGCACGAATCGACCCGTACCGCACTTCGCCCAATTCCAATATCATGGGGTCGAAACTGGCACTCCTGATCGGACTCCTTTTGGTCGCAGTCGTCCTGATCGCGTTACTCCTCCGCTGAACTAGATTAAATAGGAAGGCAACGCTTTCGGCCTGCCCGTATTGTTCGGGGTGATTCCGGCTGCGTTAGTGAGACTATTCGCTTTCAAGAAACTCGGTCGATAGCATTCAGAGACAATCGTTCAAAGCTGTTTGGCTAATGAAGAGATGGTCTATGAGAGTCGAGATATCACCGATCGTGATGTCGTCGAGGGTTGGATACCGTCCACCCGACTGATTGACATCGGCCTCCTGCAGGCAGTTCAGCGTCAGACCCGACACGAACAGATGATCGATCAGCATTGAAATGTCGCCGATGGTCGGTTCGTCTCCCCCTACCCCGTTGACATCACCTACTCTGACCTGGCAGCACGAAGCGTCCCGACCGTCGCAATCCTGATCGATGGTATCGTCGGGGATATCGGACACACCGGGATGTATGTCGGGATTCGTGTCGTCGCAGTCCAACGAATTATCCACGTAGCCGGGCGGGCACTGACCGGTAAACTGTGATGAACCAGGATCATTGTTTGCTCCGAAGGTATCACTGTCGGCATCGGCATAGCACACGACTAGTTGGCATGCACCGTATGTGCTCAGATCGGACGGAATGAAATCGGCCGGCATCCCGGTGCCACGTGAGAGACCGACGATACAATCTTCCTCCTGCACGACCCCGTAAGTTATCGTAATGGTGCCGTCGAAATACAACGCGAGCTGAGCACTGATCTCGTGTGTTGACAGATGAGCGTGAACGCTCCTCCAGGTGACCAGCAGACGGTTGTCAAACTGCTGGTAGCCGATCGTACCCCCTTCGGTCGGATCGAGATCGTCCCAAAAAATCGCAACGCGCGGCGGAGCGGCGAAATGCTCTTCCAGAGTCTCAGACCAGTCGGTACTACTCGCACCAAATGTCACAAATCCGTTGGAGCCTACATAAACTTGATTGTAAGCCGTGCCGTAGAGCGAGACACTCTGGCCGCCCGTGATTGCAACGGCTTTAGAATCGTCATCAGTCACACTTAGATTCGTTTCTCCCGGCAGGACTGCCGGAAAAGTCGGCGAATCATACAGACAGGCGCGGTAGAAATCCGCGGAGACGTCCGGAATCAGCGCCAGAGTCTTCCCTGCCAGATCGAATCCGGATACAAACTGCTCCGTGAAGAAATTGGCGGCCGCATTGGTAGTGAATTCATAGCAGGTTCCGGCATTGTCATCAATTGACACATTGCCCGCAGCGTCTGAAGCTTCGATCTCAAAGCGGTATCCGGTCGCCGGAGAGAGGCCGCTTACTGTGACGTCATGGCTGAGGCCGGCTGCACTCGCACCGGAAGTCGTGTACGAACCGCAGATTGAGCCTGCTCTGACTTGACCGGTCGCTGGTTCGTCGGTATTGAATGTCACCCTGACCCACGTTACTCCGATCTGAGTGATAGTGACATTGGAAATCAACGGAGCAGAGCAATCGACCGTAGCCGAAGCGGTCACGGTCGCGGGAATACCGCCGCCGTGATCAGCGTCGTTGTAAGTGGACGTAATGATATCAGCGTCGGATACCTGAAGCAGGCCATCCCACTTCACTATTCCCCCGGCAGCGACCGAGATTGTCCCGGTAAATATCCCCGGAGACGTCGTTGATTCAGTGAGCGTCACCATCTCAGAATCGGCGGCCGAAGTCGCAATCGGCAGCGACATACTACCAATACCGGCCAGGTCCTGATCACGCAGCTCAATCGCAATGATGCCGCTGCAGCGATAGGAGGCCGCGTCGAAAGCCAATTCTCCCACGTTGCTGAGAAGCTCGGGGATCAGATGCGCCACGGTCGTGATCTTGCTGATTTCTTCGAATCCAGAACCACTGCCGGAGTTGGGTAAGACATTGGACTTGATGCAGCTACCCTGTACCACAAAGTCCTGCTCACCACGCACCAGAATCCCTTCGATCTTCCAGGTATTGGTGTTTACCACCATCGAGCCGGAATTGCCGCCGTAGGAGTCGGTGTTCGCTTCGAACCAGGGCGTAGTCCCCCGGTTATTTTTCACTTCGGCCCCCGCCGCCGCTTTCATGGGCAGGACGTTTGGATGCCCTACAAGCACAAGAGGCGAGCCATTGTCCACGAGACCGTCGCGACGGATCGGAATAGGGGTACGTCCGACCACCGCGCGATCCAGACGAACGACCGAATGATCGTAATCACCCTGAAGTTGCCGGTCCATAACCTGGGAACAGAAGTAGACGTTGTCCGCAGAAACGACAGTTACCGGCGGTGTCAAGTGAATCGACCTGCTCGGAATCCGAATACGAACGCGACTCCGGTACAGGCGTCCACGCAATGCCCGGCCGTGACTACGATGTCCGAGCCAACCAGAAAACCGGAACAGAAACCGATCTGACGCTGACCGACAAAACGTTCTCCGGCACAAAGCGGGTAGCCGCTCTGGGTAGTCCAGGGAGTGGTATGCAGCGTGAAGGTTCCGTTGCCGTTGTTGGTGATCTCATACGATTCGACCACGACACAGGTCGCCTGAGCGAGCTTTAGCAAATTGGGATCGGATAGAGTGTAGATGTCGCGACGGTCATCGTCGCCGTATATAACCCTCTGCGGACCGGCGATTGTCTCGCCCCCCATCGATTGAGCCGCCTTGGCGTAGAAAATCGAATCGATGTATCCGCGCAAGGAGTCGATCCCGGAGCGTCCGGAAGTACCGCCGACATACCATCCGCTTGAGTTCTTTCCGTAAGGTCCGGACGGATCAATCGGCTCGCGCCTTTGAAACCGATAAACCGGTCAATACTATGATGGCAGCTGCAAGAATGGCGAGGGGGGTAAAGCGGTTTGATGTCATGTTTTGTTCAATCGGTGCTATCTGTAGAGCATTACTTAGTGTTTCGGCAGTACGGTCGCGGGACCTGAACGGGGTACCTTAGAATGGGAATATACTTGAAATTAGGGATTATGCAAGCTGAAGGCCAGGGGGCTTGTCCTCTTGATACATAGGCTTAGAGCGTAAAGGTCAGGCCGGCGGTCAGCCTGAAGACATATCTCATGTTCCCGGAGACATATTGTCGAAAATCTCTGCCGCTGTCCTCCTTCACCCAGAGTAGGTCAACGTTTGCACCGGTATAAACCTGGAACTTGCTGCCCACCGGAAGTATGAGCCCGCTACCTGTAGATAGCATGCCATGATAATAATCCTCAGCACCGGGATAGGTGGTTACCCAATTAATGACTGCTCCGTTATCCCGAACAGTGACGTCACCCGTGGTAGTGTGTCGGGCGACACCGATGTCCAGGGAGAGATATGCTTTGATGCGATTGCGTCCGGATCGATCAATCCACCGCTGATACTCCACTCCGACGGTAAGAGTATATACTTCGTCAGTGAGACGACGTCCTACTACCGAACCGTACACGTCCCTACCGATCAAGAACTCGGTTGGGCGATTGATATGCAAACCATAGTGGCAATAGGACGCGCGCAATGCTACGTGTTGTGAGATGGCTCGCGAAAGACGTGCGTCCATTCCGATACCTGGTTCGACCTTGGTATAGTATGTGCCTAACGAAGTGGTATAATGCCCCCCGACCGTCAGCGCCCAGCCCCAGCTTATTGGGCGTGTGTCACATGTCTCTTCGTTGCTAGCCTGAGATGAAAGCGTCTGACAAATACCGACACTGGTGCTCAAAGCAAGCAGGAGAGTTCCAAGAATGAGGACTGACAGCGCACGCAGATTCATCACAAGACCCCTTTAGCAAGGTTGTACTGAATGAATTTAAGAAGATTGGGCTATAACGTCAAGCCTACTGCAGCGAGACAGCCTCGACCAGGTTGAACCGGCCGGGAGTGACTTCATAATCGGGATATGACTGACCTGCGATGCGCGCCCCCGTTTGATCCAGGTATTCGACCGTCACGTTGTATTTCCCCGGCGGCATGACAAAATCACCGACATACACTTTCCCCGGGAGTAAACGCGCACAACGAAGGTCGGCGCTCTCGGAGATGTCGCTGACGGCATCAATCGCCGCCTTCTTTAGCCATCCCCCCAGGCCACCGGTATCGGCTTTCTCTTTCTGACGATGCGCAATCAGCCCCTTGGCAACCGCGCGCGCGACGGTCCGGATGTAGATCAGGGTCTTCTTGGCTTCGAAGGTCTCGCGCGCCACCGATGAAACATCTTCGAGCAGTGACAGCTCACCGACAAGGTTGCTGTCGGCGTAGACTTCGATTCGGGCAATCCGCGACGGCCGATCGATCAGATTAGGAATTGAAAAATCGAAATAGTAATCCTCGCTGACCGGAATCGGGAAGTTACCGTACTCTGACTCACCGGTTTTCGGATCGGTGTACAGCACCTGCACCAGGTTGAGGTCTTTGTCGGTGCGAATACGGAGGTTCATCGCCTGCTTAACCGGAGCCATGCCAGCCAGCGCCACCACCGACAACACCCCGCCTGAATCGGAGCGGTATGACACCCTCGGCGGCGCGAAATTGTAGATGTGGGGCTGAGTCTCAAACGCATGGCCGAGAAACGTAAAATCGAGATCGGCGTCGAAGTCTTTCCCCGACGCCGCATACATGTGCATCGATAGATAACGGGCCAGCGCGGAATTGTAGAATCGAACCGGCTTGACGTCGTAGTTGATCTTCACAGAGTTGGAATCCGACTCTTCTTCTCGCTGAAATTCCTGGGCAGCATCGGCGTACTTCTGATCCAGCAAGTCCAACTTGAGATTGGCGCGACGGATTTCGACAAAGGCATCCTCGAAATTGTCCTCGCCGAGATAGTTGAGCGCTTTGATCAGATTGGTGTAGAGAACTTCGTAATCTTCCCCGGCGTAGTCGAGAGCATTGTCGTTGAGCACGAGCGACATCGCCGCCTTGGAGATGCTCTTGGTGTATAGTTCTTCGGCGGCGTTCTCGGCGGCAGTCAGGCGGACATTGCTCGAATCAAACTGCCGGGCATAGTGGTACGCAAGACCGGCATCGACATAATACACGACCCGGTCTTTCGTGTCATACTTGCCTTTCGCCTTGGCCTTCTCCAGATAGACCGCCGCGGAATCATACTGCCCCAGGCGGGCCGATGCTGTTATCGGCTCGTAGAAGCTGACCCGGGTGGCCATGGAGCCGCAGCCCGAAAGCGACAAGGTCGCGAGCAAGATCAAACCGGAGCGAATGAAGAATCGAAGCTGGTCAGACATTGGCTACCAGGAGGTCTTACCCTGTGAGATTCCCTTCTTGATCTTCTTCTGTCCGAGCCAGACTTTCTCCATGGTCTCGATGTTGACTAGCGTCAGATCGGTCTGATAGAAGACGACCTGCTTGCCTTCTTCCTGATCGACGATGGAATTGATCGTTCCCTGAAGCATGAAATCGGCGCCGAGCTCGTTGCGCATCTTCTTCATAGTCTCAGGCGAAGCGAATTCCTGCTGTTCCTGACGTTCCTTGCGAATTTCGGCCCGCCAGTTGGACGCGGCCACGAATCGAACCTGCGATGAGTTTACCAGCTCGCGCTCGAAATCGGCGATGAACGTCTCGGTGGCAATGTGTTCATGGCTGAGGTTGTCGATCGTGCCGACCGTTACCACCGGCTTCGCACCCTTGGTGCGATTGAAATCGGTCAACCAGGGACGAGAGAGGCAGTCGCTTATCATCTCTTGAGCGACCAGGCGCGAATCGGTGTCGTTCCATTTGCCGCTGAGATCGGTCTGGCTGTTAGCGTCGAGACGGGTTACTTGTTTGCCCCCACCTCCGCAACCAAGCAGGGTGAGAGACAGGGCGGTGATCAGAATCCATTTCATATCAATTCTCCTTTGCGGTTATTCATGTCACGCCTTATATGACCCGGACAACAACGGCGATTAATCGTATCGGCTCGCCCTCACCGACCGGGTAGGCATACATAGGGGTACGCCAGTTTCAAGTCAAGGTTTGAAGCGAGGGGGGTAGTTCGATGAATTCTTGACGCTCCAACCGCAGGCGTTTCTCGTAAAGTTATTGCGACACTGCCCTGAACGACTTTCGCTCCGTCATTGCGAGGCCGCCCGCCCATACTGTCATTGCGAGGCCGCCCGCCCATACTGTCATTGCGAGGCCGCCCGCCCATACTGTCATTGCGAGGCCGCCCTTGGCGGCCGTGGCAATCTCACATCGCGTGGGTCCAACGCAAATGTGATAGACAACTAGACCGACCCGCACCTTGATTTATGAACTAACAGAAAGCTGCCATTATTATGCAGCCTGCACCCAACGTCATTGCGAGGCCGCCTTTGGCGGCCGTGGAAATCTCGGAGGAATCGTGTCCAAGAACGGTTACGTCTACATCCTTACGAACAAGTCAAACTCGGTTCTCTACACTGGTGTGACCAGCGATCTAATCCGGCGGATTGACGAACACAAGAGTGGAACTAAGCCTGGGTTCACAGCAAAGTACAACGCGACAAAGCTTGTCTACTACGAGATTGCGGGAAGTATACGTTCGGCCATAGAACGTGAGAAACAAATCAAGGCGGGCTCACGACGGAAGAAGATAGATCTTATTGACTCCGTGAACCCCGAGTGGCTCGACCTCTCCCAAGACATTTCTTCATGATCGACATGAGATTGCCGCGCTACGATGTCCCGCCTGACGGCGAGTCATCTCCGCTCGCAATGACAGGAACACGACTCTCGTTTTCAGTTACGTTGAGACGAGTCTGTAGATGACATGTCAGAAGTCAACGGTTCGTTACGCACTCACAACAACCGCGCCAGCATCTCCGTATCCGCCTGCGCGCGCTCATAGTCGGCAGGACGGCCGACATCCAGCCAGTAGCCGTCGTAAGGATAAGCGAACACCCCTCGCTGCAGGCGCAGCATGTCGAACATCAACCGATCGAATCCGTACGCGCTGTCCGGCGGCACCAGTTCCAGCACCGAGCGGTTGAAGACATAAATCCCCATCGAGACGATAAACGAATAATCCGGTTTCTCCGAGAACGCCACCACCCGGCTCTCCGGGTCGATCTCCAAAACCCCGTAGTCGATCTTCTCAGTCCCCTCATAAGTAGCGACTGTCAGTTCGGCCTCGCGTTCCACGTGCGCACGATACAACGCGCTGAGATCGAGGTCGGTCAGGATATCGCCGTTGGCCACGATGAAGTTTTCCGGCAGGTCAGAGATCAGAGACAATGGCCCAATGGTCGAAAGCGGTTTTGGCTCGCGCGAATAGCTAATTTCAAGTCCATACCGAGACCCATCGCCAAGACGGTTTTCAATCTGATCAGCCATATGATTTACCGCCATGACGACCCGCCGTACCCCGCCCTTCTTCAACTGAGCCAGGAGATATTCGACCACCGGTCGCCCGCCCACCTCTACCAGCGGCTTGGGAGTTTCCGCCGTGTGAGGCATCAGACGGCTTCCTTTGCCGCCAGCCAGAACTACCGCAGTCAGATTAGTGTATTCCTGATTAGTCATGCCCACCTGTCTATCTTCATATATTACCGAGAAACCTTCAGATTTGCAACAAGATAACAGGCCTCCGTCCTGTCCGGAACCATCTCATTGCGCTAAGCTGTTATATTAAATAATGTTATGGCCGACAGCAAATAATGTGCTGACAATAGAGCTTTTTATGTGGCATCGCCTCATGTCGGGCGTATATTAGTAGTATGGCAGCGATAGAATCACAGGGACTCTTCAAGTTCTACCGGAAGAGAGCAGTTGCTAACGACGTTTCGATCCAGGTCCAGCCTGGCGAAGTTGTTGGGTTACTTGGCCCTAACGGGGCCGGTAAGACCACGACTTTCTACATGATCATAGGTTTTATCAGGCCCGACCGGGGTAAGGTCTTTTTCGGCGAGGATAACATTTCGCGCTGGCCAATGTATCGCCGCGCCAAAAAGGGTATCGGGTATCTCGCACAGGAAGCGTCAGTCTTTCGCAAAATGACGGTCGAAGACAACATCATGGCCATTCTGCAGTACCGCAGGATGAGCCGCAAGGACCGTCGCGCCAGACTCGAATATCTCCTGAAAGAACTCGACATCGATCACTTGAGAAAGCACAAGGCGTATACGCTCTCCGGCGGCGAACGTCGTCGCGTGGAAATCACCCGGGCCCTGGTGAATGAACCGCAGTTCATCCTGTTGGATGAACCGTTCGCCGGGATCGACCCGATCGCGGTCGAAGACATCCAGAACATCATCCGGCGTCTGGTCCAGCGGGGACTCGGCGTTTTGATCACCGACCACAACGTTCGCGAGACGTTATCGATCTGCAACCGGGCCTACATTATGTGCGATGGCAAGATTCTGAAATCAGGGACGTCGGAATTTCTCGCGGATGATCCGGAGGCGCGAAAAATATATCTGGGAGAGAAGTTCCGGCTGAATTGACAGGAAGTTTGAGACGGCTGTTGAATAAATGAACTACCTCGCGGCATCCGGTCAATCCGTTCCTTTTCGGGTCCGATACCGATAGATAGGAGAATAAAAACAGCTTCAGGAAGCGGTTATTGTCATGAAACTCGGCCTTCAACTCAGACTCAAGCAGACTCTGGCTCCCCAGCTTATCCAGTCATTGAAGATGGTGCAGGCGCCCATTCTCAAGCTGGAACAGATGCTCCGAATGGAGTTGTCGACCAATCCGATGCTGGAGGAGATCGAGGAACTCGAACCGGATACTACCGAAACGACTGACACCGAGGTTGATCTGGCGGAAGCCAAGGAAACCGAAAAGGAAGATGTCGACTGGGATCAGTTTCTCTCCGACGACGACGAAGGGTACAAAGTCCGCGAACAACGCGAAGGGGAAGAATCCACGTTCGAAAGCTCGGCGACCCATGTCGAATCACTTTACGATCACCTGTTAGAGCAATTGAGTTTTCTCAAGCTGACTCAGGAAGAACACCTGATCGGTGAATACGTCATAGGCAACATCGACACCCATGGTTACTTGACCATTTCGGTAGCCGAGATGGCGGCCGAACTCGAAATGGATGAAGCGCCGATAAACGAAGTTCTCCAGAAGATAAGAACTTTTGATCCGATCGGGGTCGGCTCCCGCGACCTGCGCGAATCTCTTCTCGCCCAATTGAACGAAAAGGGCATGGCAAACTCGCTGGCGTACCGAATAGTCGACGAACACATTCAGGAACTCGAACGCAAGTCGACGCTTCAGATCTCCCGGATGATGAATGTCCCGTTCGAGCGGACTCAGAAGGCGATGGAGATCATCAAGAGCCTCTCGCCGACGCCGGCGCAGGGTCGGTTTGATTCCGGAGCGATGCCGGTTGCGCCTGACCTCGTGGTCGACAAGGTCGGCGACGAGTACGAAGTCTTCCTGAACGACCGTAACGTGCCGCGCTTACGGATAAATTCCGGATACAAGCAACTGATTCGTCGCGGCTCGACTACGTCGCAGGATACCAAAGCATATGTTCGCTCCAAGCTCGAGCAGGCGCGTTGGTTGCTCAACGCCCTCAACCAGCGCCGCACGACCATGATTCGCGTGATGAACGCAATCGTCGAAGAGCAGAGCGAATTCTTTGATAAGGGCCCAGCCTTCCTGAAGCCGCTCATCATGGAAGATATCGCGCAGAAAGTCGGCATGAATGTCGCGACCATCAGCCGCGTGGCCAACGGGAAGTATGTCCAGACACCGCTGGGTGTCTACGAGATCAAGTACTTCTTCAATACCGGCATATCCCGGTCCGACGGCGAAGACATGTCGAAACGATCCGTGAAACAGCGGATCAGCGAAATCATCGAAAAGGAAGATTCGGAGAATCCGCTCTCCGACCAGGAAATCTACCGCCTGCTGAACGACGAAGGGATCAAGCTGGCTCGTCGGACTGTTACAAAATATCGTGAGGAATTGGGTATCAAGGCGGCCCGGTTCCGCAAAACGGTTGTATAAATCAGTACCGGCGGATCGAAAATCCGCCCCACCGACCGCTATCGGAAAGCCTGAAGATCGGTGCCATTAAGTGACCCTTTGGTCACGGGATGAGATCACGGTGGACCGCAATTTCGCCCTCGAATTGGTAAGAGTCACGGAAGCCGCGGCGCTGGCCGCCTCCCGATGGATGGGCAAAGGCGATGCCATCGCAGCCGATCAGGCGGCTATCGACGCTATGCACAAGGCGTTCGGCTGGATTGAATTCTCAGGATCAATAGCTTTGGGTGAGGGTGAACCGGGCACGGTGCCCCATCTTTACACCGGCGAAATAGTCGGTGCCGGCGGCGGCAACGATTACGATCTGGCCCTGGATGCCCTGGAATGCACCCGCTCGGTCGCCTTCGGGCGCTCCAACGCGCTAGCCATAGTAACCATAGCGCCCCGGGGCAGCTTCCATCTCCCCCCATCGCAGTACTTAAATAAGCTGGCGGTCGGACCGGCCGCGGCTCAGGCTATCGATATTAACCGCAGTATCGAAGAAAATCTATACCGGGTCGCCGAGGCTTTGCATTACTCCGTAGCGGATTTGACCGTGGTAATACTCGATCGTGAACGCCACGCCGGCCTTATAACCGAGGTGCGTCGGGTCGGCGCGCGGATTCACCTGATTCCGGACGGCGACGTCGCGGCGGCTATCGCCACGGCCATTCCCGGAAGCGGCGTGGATATTCTCATGGGCACGGGCAGTTCGGCGGCCGGACTGCTGGCGGCCGGGGCCCTGCGCTGCCTGGGCGGCGAGATACAATGCCACTTGGCTCCGACCGACGAGAACGAGCGCTCCCACCTTCGGCAGGCCGGGTACACCGACCTGGCGCGGGTTTACCGGACCCACGACCTGGCCGGAAGCGACAATGTCATGTTCGCTGCCACCGGAATTACCGACGGTGATGTCCTGAACGGTGTTTGTTACCGCCCGGACGGGGCCACGACTCATTCGCTGGTGATACGATCACGAACGCGCACGAGGCGTTTTATTATTGCTGAACACTGTTTTGAAGACCATCCTACTTATTGAATTTATAGAGGTCACAGAAAGGAAGTCACGTATGCAGAAGAAAGTAACCGCTCGTCATTTCGACCTTACGCCGGAAATCAGAGCCAAGGCGGAAGAGGAGATGGACGGCCTGACTCGCTTCTTTGACCGGATAATTTCGGCCGAGTACGTGCTCGACGCCGAACGGCACCGTCGCACCGCCGAATTGCGGGTGAAGGTGCATGCTCACATGCTTTCGGCGAAGGCCGAGACCAACGACATGATCACCGCGATGACGGGGGCGTCCGAGAAGATCATCGTGCAGTTGAAGAAGTTCAAGGGGAAACTAAAAGACAAGGATCCGGAGGAGATCAGCGAGTTTGCCAGTGAGCGGTCACGTCCTGATACGGATGTAGACGGTTTGGATCAGTAACGACTATTCACTCAAGTCGGACGATACACAATTACGCCGCCGGGTTCTTTGAAGGTCCCGGCGGTTGCGTTTGTGACAGAAATTGACTGCAGGGATCGGGTACCCCACAGCTTGCTGTGGGTTGTTACATTCTCTGAAACGACGTGGGGTGGCCCACCCGCTGCTATGTACTGTGTCAAGGGCTTTCTGTTCAGGCATAGGACTCGAACCAGTCTGCTATTCGTGGTCGCTGACTGGCAGCGCCACAGGCAATGTATCCGCTCGTGACCTGGCGAGGCAGCAGACTTGCGGACGTGGTCTCGGTTGGCCCGAGCCACAGCGGGTGGGTCGCTGTTCTCGCGTTAGCTTGGTACGGTTCCGACTCCTTGGTTATCTTAGGCGGCCGCACACGGCTCATAGGCAACGTTATCAAGCAGAACCCGCCTGACTGCCAAGACCAGTCGTCGAGCTACCGCCACTATGGCTCGTTTGCCGCCGGCACGTTGCTTGATCCGGTTATAGACCAGTTGTAAGTGTGGGTCCTTCCGAACGGCAATCCAGGACGATTCCACTAACAAGCCCCGAAGATAGCTGTTGCCCGTGCCGGTAATCCGACCCATCCGGACATGATCACCGCTGGAATACTGCGAAGGTGTCAGTCCCACATAAGCCGCCAATTGCTCAGCCCGTCCAAAACGACCGACCTCATGCAATTCCAACAGCAGAGCCATCGCCGTAATAACCCCTATGCCGGGAACGCTACTTAACAGCCGAACTCGATCACGATACTGTGGCAGTCGTGACAACTCCCGCAACAGTCGTGTCTGCAACGCCAGCTGGTTACTTACCAGATCGTACATCTCCAACAACCGCTCGTAGCTCGCCTGAGCCCAGACATCTGCCAAACACACCTGTCTCAGACGCTCTAATAACGGACCGGTCCACCGACCCGTCCCACTGCACACTGAAATACCATATAAGGCCAACTCCGATTTGATCCGACTCTGAAGACGTACCCGATCTTGAACCAATTGACGACGACGACGTAAGACCTCTCGGTGACCCCGCTGACTCTCATCCGGAACCCAGACCTTCTTCAACAACCCTAACGACAGCAACCAGGCCAGCTTCCGGCTATCCCGCTTGTCCGTCTTCACCCGATTACCGTAGGCCATCGGCACCAAGCTCGGCGGCGTTACTACGCACTGACCACCCCACGCTACCACACAGTCGTGCAGCCAAAAACCAGAAAAACCCGCCTCGTAAACCACGGACACACACCCAGGATCATACCGATCCAGCAAACACCGCAAAGACGCCCAATCCCCGTTAATGCTGCCACAGAACAGTTCCACTTCTAACGTCCTCACCGTGACAAACCACTGACGCTTGTGAACATCCACGCCAACAAAAACAGCACTTCCCACTTCCGCTCCAACTTCGTACCTTCTCATCTGAGCCTCCTGTTCTAAGGATCTATCGTTGTCTTCAGACCACGATACGATACCTTGTCCGAACAGAGGCTCAAATCACGAACAGTATCATAGTTACTTGCGGGTGGGATTAAACAAATCGTCGCAGGTTCGTAGGGCAGAACCCCTTGGTGGTTCTGCCATTCATACTGGCCGTAGGTTCATGTAGGTCGGGTTCACGAGGGTCTCGCGAAGCGAGACACGAGCAACCCGACGATGACGCTACTTAGACGATCTGGGTAGCTCATGGCTGATTCTTCTTTGCCTTCAACTCCATAATACGGCTACTCATAGCCTTGAACAGATCGTCATTCCTGCAATTCGGATTCACAGTCCATCCGTGATCGTAGGCTGCAAATAGGTAGATCGTGGTATCCTTTCCGTTTTCGTCTTCATAACGCACACCAATGGGTCCGAGCCGCCAGTGCCACCGGGGGACCGTGAGGGAGGTAAGAACGTCGTTGTACCCTATGTCCAGACCAACGATGCTCAGCAGAGGGATATTCATTACGAGCGGGACCGAGGTGTGGACGTGGTGCATGTCGATTCCGAGAACATCACCAATCAGTGTCACGCGACCGCGATATCGATGAATCGGTCTCAGATCGAACGTGTACTTTTTGAGAACTTCTAGAAACGCCTGCCAGCGGCTTCTTTCACGAATCTCGTTTTCGAATACCAACAGCGAATCGTTGAATATCATAGCTCGGCCTCATGGCGATCTTACCCACAGCAGAGCTGTGGGCTACCCGGTGACAGCGCGTAATCTACGTCGTGGTAAATAGATCCACAACGAAGAACGAGTCCACAATTACTTCTACAACGACGGTGATTCTCAAGACATAACGAAAGTACTGTCTGTACCCAGGGTCGACAACTGGATACGGCGGAAGCTCATTTGAACCATATTTCTGCCAGATATAGAACCTATGCAGTCTAATGGTTAACTGCATCACGAAGAAAACGAACATCAGTCCGAATCCGAGCGCAAAGATTATGTAGCTGCAAAGCATCGTATTGAGCAACGGTTCAAGAATTGATGGAAGCGGCATCACTCGTGTTCTAAGAAACAGCCAGAAGAGCGTGGGCACATAACGCAACAACAACGAACTTGCTTCCGCGAGTCTTCGCTGCGAGCGCTTCAATACGTCAATATCTTCTCGCTGTCGATTTGTGTATGGCTCGTCAACCATGTATAACGTTTAGCCTTCTGCTCTTTATGGCTAGGTGGGCCACCTACCCGATCATCTTTCCCATCACTTCGCCGCTAACACCTCAATGATCTTCGAGCAGCCGCCGTTGCACACATAAGCGGCGTGGTCACCGACACTCTCGAACTTCCGCCCGACTATCTTGGAGCACGTGAATTCGTAGTTCGTGCATTTCAGGAATTTGTCGATCAGCGCAAAGTTCTCGGGGGCTTTGTAATCGATCTTCTTATTGCCCGCCTTGAGGCTGTTCAAACCGGTGATCCATAAGGCCGCCCCCAACGCCCCACAGCCGCCGCCACTCAACCCAATACCGCCCGCAAGTCCCGACGCCATGACTGTGTGCATGTCGGACGCGCCCATCTTCTGAGCCAACACCGCCGCACAACTCACGGGCGCGGAGAATGTATCGATATGGTTCTCGGAGAGCGCGGCGTTGATCTCATTGAATACCACCGGGGCATATTTTGAGGCCATGCTGAAGCAATGTATAGTGCCGCCTTTTAGCAGAAAGTGCTTCGTCAACTGCCATCCAGTTGAAGTCTCGTTCATTTCGGTAATATCGAAGCAGTCAATGCAGTTATTGAGAGTACGGAAAGATGCCACCACCCTTTGGGCCGCGACAATAGCCCTGGTTTCGGCCTTCGGCCCCGCGCCATGAAGTCGATATGCCTGCGCCCCGGCGGCGAGGGTCGAGCCCCAGATCATGCCGCACTGGTAACCATGCTGCATTAGACCGCCCGCGAGAGGAATGGCGGCGCTTTCCTCGTTGATCAAAGGCTGTTCATAGGCGCGGTTGAGGACGTTGCATAGCGTACTCGAACATGCCCCAACTTTGATAAAGGTCCCGACTGTCTTGATTGATGTTATGTTACTTTTTGATTCGCTCATAATCTCTCTGTTTGTTCATCAAATAGCTTGGTACCCCACAGCTTGCTGTGGGTGGTTACATTCTCATATGATGCATCTATCCCCCACCTGCAAGCAGGCGGAAACTACTCCGTCTTCTTCTCAAGATCAGCCAACTTCCGACGCACATTCTTCGCCGGAAACAGGCTGCGAAGTCCCGGTCTCCTAGAGACAAGGTGACGGCGCAGGTATCGGATTGCCAGTCTCGTCTTACCCTCATCAGCGTACCCCGTTCCGATCTTGTAGAGGCAATCGCAAAGAAGGTTCTCCGCCCATCTATATCCTTCACCACACTGACCATATGCAATGTGTTCAACACCTCTGCGTAGCAGCCTCCTGTAAACAAGCCTGGCCTGCTCTGTCTGATCCAACATATGCAAGGCTCCAGCATAATCCCAGAGAACCAGCGGGCAATGGGGGGCCAACTGCAACGCCTTCCGCGCGTGTTTCAGTGCTCTTCCGTACTGCTTGAGTTCGTAGTAGTACTCTGACTGCTTTGTTAGGAACCAGTGGCTTTCAGGATACTGAGCAATGAAGGTTCTGTTCGCGGCAGCGGCGTTCTTCCAATCTCTCTTCTTTTCAAAGCGCATCAGACGTTGTTGACAAGAGTCTATCATATGTACTTTCTGTGCCACTGTCTTGTAGGTCGAAACCAGGCCGCTTCGGACGGTTTCGACATTCTTTCCGTCGCTTCTGTCTATCCCCCACCTGCAAGCAGGTGGGCCACCAGGCACTCTGTCAGCCGGCAGATGTGGACATCTGCCGGGCACGGTAGTTAGCCACCCAAGCGGCAGGGGCTGAGCCCTGCCGATCAAAACAAAACCTTATTCCAGAACAAAACCTTATCCCAAACCAAGATACTCTTCGGCCAGATAGAAATTCATCTTCGCTTCGAAGTTCAACGTATCAAGGTCCTTCTGGTCGAGCATGGTTCCGCCATACAAAGGCATGAAGCGGACACTTTCGAATTCGCGACGTTCCTTCGGGACTGCATTGAGACGCGCCATCACTCCGTCGCGTTCAAGCAATGTGCGTATCAGACAGAATATTTGCGGTCGCTCGCCACGAAACAGCTCAGTGGCCCAGGCCAGGGGGATGATTTCGTATTCACCGTGAAGCAGGCCTAGCTCTTCCTGGATTTCGTTGCTCATAGCCGCAACAATCAACTCCGCCAGATTTGGGTGACCTGTAATGTAATCGACTACACCCGCTACCGACGGCCCGCTCGACTCCTCCAGGGACGCCAGGTGCGATGCCCTTTCGGCCCGCAGGATGAACCTCTCGCTACCTTCTTCGACCATCAGCATGCCGCTCACGCCCAGGCAAATCGCCAGCGGATTGTTCTCGAATGTCGGGACGATACACCCCCGGCGATAGTAGTCGCGTAACGTCCCACCCACCGATTCAAAGCGGGCGTCTGGCAGGTCCAGGGCAAAGCAAGTTCCGGCCTGCAACGAATAATCGCACGGCTGCACCGTGATATGCGGTTCACCGGCCCCGAGTGTGCACGACGCCAGTTTCATGACCGGGCCACCGTCGTAGATACGACCCTCGGCGCGCATTTGTTGCGCCGTAGTCAGGGCGAATTCGCGAATGAGCGGGTCCTGAATTTGAAAGGGTTCGTCGAGGTAGAAGACGCGTACATCGGATGGTCGCATTCCCTCCGGACCAAAGAAGCGGAAGATATCGATATAATCCGAGTCGAATATACCTAAGCGGCCAACCCGCCGGTCCGGATTGGAACAGGCGAAATACCTGGCCACAAAAGCGCGTAGTCTAGAATACTCCAAATATTTCATCGGCCATGAACAAGATAGCTATGCCACCCACGGCCAGTATAGCACCCACAACGGCGCGAAGCGAGATTTTTTCTTTGTAGAAGTACATCACGTTCGGAATGATCCAGACCGGGGTCGTGGCGTTGAGGGTCGCGGCAATACCGGCGGGAATGCGCGCCACGGCTACGAGCGACATCCACACCCCCAGGAAAGGACCAAATATGGCGCCCCCGACCGCACATAGAATCCCGGTGCGGTGCTGAAATCCCTTGAGCGTGTCGATCAGGCGTCCCCGCAGGCCGGCAAACAGCCAGATCATGACGGCCGATGTAAGCATCCGCAGAAACGACGCCGGAAGGGGATCGAGCGGCGACCCGCAGTTGAGCATCGCCTGTTTGGACAAGACCAGTCCCGCGGCCTGACCCAGGGCAGCTACCAGCGCAAGCAGAACCCCCCGGCCGAGAGTGCCGGAGTCGGGATGGTCGGCGTGAAGTTGAAAATGGTTGTGGTTCTGGTAGCGCCGTTCGGCCACCACCCATCCCACCCCACCGATAGTTACCGCAATCCCAAACAGATCGACAATCTGGAGGCGTTCACCGAGAAATATCCACGCAATGACCGTGGCCATGACAGGGGCTGTCACTGCCAGTAGCGTGCTGAGTCGCGGACCAATCATCACTAGCGCCTTGAACCCGGCACCGTCGCCAATAACCAGTCCCACCAGCCCGGAGAGCGCCAGGTAGAACACCTGCATGCGGTTCAAGTCTGGGGGAAACAGGTAGCCGCGAGTCAGCAGCAGGACTACGGAGTAGATTGCGACCGCAAAGAGCAGCCGGATCGCATTAACCCGAAACGAGCCGATGCGCCGCCCAGCCTCGGCGAAGAAAATCGCGGTCACCGACCAGCACACAGCAGTGGTAAGAGCGGCCAGTTCTCCGTTGTAATTCATGCTTCTGCTTGCCTGCTTCCTGTCATTCAACCTGGCCCAATCCGGGGAGCCAAAGAAGCGGTCAATATAGGTGCAAATCTCGGCCTCTGCCAGCACCCCCTTCAGGAAAAGAGGAGGGGTATGCTCCGGATTGCAGAATTGCCGCCTCGTTTCACAAAGCTGCATTCCTGCGCATCCCCGTGGGAAACTCTTGCACACCGTAAGCTGTTATGATACCCGTAGATACACGGACCCGCTGGAAGTCCGTTTACTGGCATACATTTTGACCTGAGACCTCTCAGGATATGATTATGACTATAATGCATAGGATCGCGTTGTTGTCCCTTCTGGCCCTTGTGGTCCTGCTGACCCAGGCGTCCGGTCTGTCGGCTTCGGTCAGCATAAGCGGACAGGTCCGATCCGAGAACGGTCAGCCAATTCCTGGCGCCACGGTTATTGTTCTGGACTCGGGGAAAGTTGTCGCGGGTGTTGCTACTGACAACAACGGCCATTTCAATCTGCCTCTTCCCAATACGAATCATCAATCGCTTGATCTTCGGGTATCCTCGGTCGGGTACAATACCCGGACGCAGACCATTGCCGCGAGTGAATTACAGAGCGCCTTAACGGTGTCGTTATCCGAGACTGCGGTTGAAGTCTCCGGGATGAGAGTCACCCCGCAGTATTCGGGCCCCACCCAGCCGGCCATGAAGCACGATGCCGTATTGGCTCGGGCGGCGCAGTCGCTGGTGATGACCAATCCAATTGCAGCTATCAAAGGATCACAGGTGAGCCGGGTCGGCTCGAATCTTTCATCACAGATCAGAGTCTACGGAACCAGTCCCGTGTACTATCTCAACGGCCTTCCGATCGGTACTGATCCGTCGCATTACGGCATGTTTTCGTACGTACCGGCGTCGATTGTCGACAAGATGGAATTTCAGCCGATGGGAACAACCGCCGATCAACAACTACCTTCAACGGTAAAGTTCAGTACGGCGGAGCTGTTCGGTCATCCGACCGGCGGCGAACTGACCTTATCGACACTCGAGGCGACCGGTACTTTCTCGCTGGCGACTGATCGATTCTACGTGCAGGGCGCTCTCAGGAAGTCGTTGCTCGACCGACTGGTCCGCCAGTTGGATATCCGCACGAACCGGGCGACGCTGCCGCCAACTAATTTTCAGGACGCTTTCGGTTCGTTCGGCCTGAAGTTGTCGAAGACGACTCGTTTGATGGTCGATCATTACGAGGTCGGTGATTTCTTGAGCTATAACGCGTCGAGAATCGCCGACGTTGCCAGTGTCAATACGTACCAATCGAGCCACGAGAATCAGTTCGGGATCCGTCTGGAAGACCGCCATTCTCGATTCTTCACGCACCTGGCCCTCGCGACCCGCTATGGGAATCGCGACTACAGGGCCGAACCGACAAATGCTGCTTCAATTGGTGGCATAAGAGTAAACTTAAGTGAAGACTACCGAACAGATTTTGCCCAGGCCGGGGTTGACTACAATCCAGGGCGCTTGGTAGTCAAGGCGGGACTGGAAACGGAACAGGATAGTCATCGCGATTACTCGCTCGAACAGCGCAACTGGAATTTCCTTCCCCCGTTCGCCAGTACCGACAATCCATTCGTTTATCAGAAAGCCCTCAACCAGACCTATGGCGATAGGGCCGGCAGCGCCCGGCTGAGCCGTACCTCCGGATATCTCTCGGGCGAATTACCGATCGGCGCCGCCACATTGGTAGTAGGTGTGCGGCAGGACAACTATACACCGCTCCGTAATGGCGCTTTCACCGGCTTTCGGACCAGGCTGGGATACGCGTTGGGCTCGCAAACGAATCTGAGTTTCGCCTGGGGAACCTACTCCAATGCCCCGCTGGACAACATTATTGAATCATATCAGGTAATGGTGCGCACCAACCTGGAGAATCTGACACCGATCACTACCGAGCTGCGGACAGTACAATTCTCATGGCGCGGACTTGGTGTCGGGGTGTTCCGCAAGACGCTCCGCAACCTGCCGATAGTCTCCCCTGATTTTGGAGCAGTGGCTACATCACATAGTGCTGTGGGCAATGATTTCATCATGGTGCAGTCCGAAGGGAGCGCGCGGTTCCAAGGCATATTCATGTCGGTGCAGGAGAATCGTCTGTTCGGAGATCGCTTCGGATTGAATGCTTCCTACGCCTATACGGTTTCCCACACCTATGACCACGGCATCATATCACGTTATGATCTCGACGTGCCCCATCGGTTCCAGACCCAGATCGACTACCGCTGCTCGCGCAAGCTGAATTTCGGAGCCGAAGTACAAATCCGGTCCGGGTATCCTTTCTCGCCGCTGCACTCCGACTGGACGGCCGACGAGTCCAAGCTTTACCAATGGGAATACTATCGCGCGACCCTGCAGGAGGAAAACAGCCGCCGGTTTTCCACCAATGCGTACGTGAATCTCAGTAGTAGTTATCGAATGGGACGGGTAGAGTTGTTGATGGCGATAGTCAACGTCACCAACCGCGCCAACCCTGTCGTCTATTCTTCAGCCGGTCTGATCTACGACGCCGGCATCCTGCCCATGATCGGCCTTCGCGTGGCTCTCTAGGTAGCAAGAAGCGGCAGGTCACATCCCCCGCTCGCTGACGGCGAGCGGGGGACAAGATCTGACGCAACCCGTCGCGAGTTTCTATCACAAAATATTGTGGCGGCAGACCTCCCGGTCTGCCCCGTGAATAGGGGCACACGGGGACGAGATCGCCACGCCCGCCGAGGCGGGCTCGCGATGACAACCGTGGAGTATTTTCAACACTCCCAGAGCCGCTATTCTTCCTGTATCACGACTGCGACGTCGGTGACCAAATCACCCTTGTCCAGATGGATCAGGCGAACACCCTGGGTGTTGCGGCCGATGACCTTGATCTGACTGACCGCCTGGCGATTGGTGATGCCATTGCTTGTGATCAGAATCAACTCGTCTTTGTCTATTACTTCCTTGATGGCGACCACCTCGCCGTTGCGTTCAGACTCCTTGACGTTGATCACACCCTTGCCGCCCCGGTTGGTAACGCGATAATCCTCGATCGAGGTCCGCTTGCCATAGCCGTTTTCGGTCACGACCAGCAGGGTGCTGTCGTGACGTACTGCGACCATGCCTATTACATAGTCACCCTTGGCCAGGTCAACACCCTTCACGCCGTAAGCGGCGCGGCCCATGGGACGAACTTTCTCTTCCGGGAATCGGATCGCCATGCCCTTGCGGGTGGCCAGAACCATCTCGAAGTTGCCGTCGGTGACGGTCGCACCGATCAGAGCGTCTTTGCTGTCGCCGATGTTCATGGCCGCGACGCCCGCCTTGCGCGGATGCGAGAAGGCATCGAGCGAGGTCTTCTTGATAATGCCCTGACGGGTCGCCAGAACAACGAACTTGTCCGCGCTGAAATCGCGCACGCGAACGAATCCAGCCACGCGCTCACCCTTGAGCATCTCGCACATATTTACGATCGGTTTGCCCTTGGTAAGACGGCCGCCGGTCGGGATTTCGTGCACCTTCACCCAGTAGCAGCGCCCCTGATCGGAGAAGAACAGGATATAGTCGTGGGTCGAAGCGATAAAGATATGTTCGGCGAAATCCTCTTCCTTGGTCTCGATGCCGATAACGCCGCGCCCGCCGCGCGCCTGCCGTCGATACGCCGATACGGAAAGCCGCTTTACATAACCTAAATGAGAAATGGTAATGACCATTTCCTCTTCGGCGATCAAATCCTCGACCGTCAACTCTTCAGCGGTGTCCTGAATCTCCGTGCGACGGTCATCGCCGTAGTTCTTTTCGAGTTCGGCGATTTCGTCCTTGATGATCTGCATTCGCAGCGCCTTGGAGGCGAGAATGGCCTTGTATTCGGTAATCCGCTTGATCAGGTCGAGATACTCATCTTCGATCTTCTGCCGTTCCAGCCCGGTCAGACGCGCCAGACGCATATCGAGAATGGCGTCGGCCTGAATCTGGCTCAGCTTGAACTTCTTCATCAAGCCATCGCGGGCGGTTGGGGTGTCTTTCGATTTCCTGATGAGCTCAATAACGGCGTCGATATTATCCAGCGCAATCTTGTATCCTTCGAGGATGTGCGCCCGCTCTTCCGCTTTGCGCAAGAGATACTGGGTGCGACGCGTTACTACTTCGTGCCGGTGATCAATGAACGCCTGGATCAGCTCCTTTAGCGTCATCATGCGCGGCACGCCTTTGTCCAAACCCAACATCATCACGCCAAACGTTGTCTGCATAGTAGTGTGGGCGTAGAGCTGGTTCAGGACGATGTCAGCCTGTATGTCACGTTTCAGCTCAATAACAATTCGCATACCATCGCGGTCGGATTCATCACGGAGATCGGAGATCCCCTCAATCTTCTTGTCGCGCACCAGGTCTGCAATTTTTTCCAACAGGTTGGATTTGTTGACCTGGAAGGGCAGCTCGGCAACAATGATGGCTTCTTTCCCGTTGCGCATGTGTTCGATCAGGACCTTGGCGCGGACAGGCACGTGCCCCCGTCCGGTAGTGTACGCCAGACGGATACCTTCGCGGCCGTTGATGATACCGCCGGTCGGAAAATCCGGACCCGGCACCAGTTCGATCAGATCTTCATTGGTGCACTCGGCATCATCGATTACGGTGATAATCGCCTTCGCGATTTCCCGAAGATTGTGCGGCGGAATCGAGGTCGCCATACCGACTGCGATACCGGTCGTTCCATTACACAGCAGATTGGGGAATTTTCCCGGAAGCACGATCGGCTCTTTCAGAGTGCCGTCGTAGTTGTCCATGAAGTCGACCGTCTCTTTTTCGAGATCGAGCAACATCTCCATGGCGATTGGTGTCAAACGTGCTTCAGTGTATCGCATGGCGGCGGCTTCGTCGCCATCGATCGAACCGAAGTTCCCCTGGCCGTCCACCAACGGATAGCGCATGTTGAAATCCTGCGCCATGCGGACGAGGGTCGGATACACTACCTGTTCGCCGTGCGGATGGTAGTTACCGGAAGTATCGCCGCAGATCTTGGCGCATTTGCGGAAAGCTTTGCCGGGCGCGAGGCCGAGGTCGTTCATCGCTACCAGGATGCGGCGATTCGACGGCTTGAGGCCGTCGCGTATATCTGGCAGAGCGCGGTTGGTAATGACCGACATGGAGTAGTCGAGGTAGGAGGACTTCATCTCCTCTTCGAGGAAGACGGTCTCAATGCGTTGGCGGTCCAGATTCATGCGCAGGTCCTTAAATCGTAACAGGTTAGCTTATTCTAACACAGCCTTAAAAGTAGCCCCAGTCACAAGACAAAGCAACTAAAATTCGGGTCGATTGACGACTTTATCACATTGTGCGGCAAGAGGTTGCAACATCAATTTAGGCCTGCGGTCGCTGCCGTTCCACATACTTTTCAACAGGCTGGATTCAAAGGAATTTGGCGAAATTCAGCCGGTCATGTATATTAGACCAGACAATCTACATACTCTTGTGCGAGGCGGTGATGGGCTACCATACAATTTCGAAGCGACTTGCCACTTGGATTGCTCTGTTATGTTCTCTGGGTTCGTTAGGTTGTTCGGATGACAACAAC
This sequence comes from uncultured candidate division Zixibacteria bacterium, assembly GCA_963735035.1. Lineage (GTDB taxonomy): Bacteria > Zixibacteria > MSB-5A5 > GN15 > FEB-12 > JAGGTI01. Next base: position 976,644 of record CAVTJJ010000004.1, on the reverse strand, counting down.
CTGACCAAGAGTAATCCGCCGTCCGGACATTGGGAGACAGAGTATGTGCGAGACGGCCTGTATTCTGACGGCCGGATTTTCGATCTTGCCTATCCAGGAGAGATCGGCCCGTATGATTGTGTCAATGTTAAGGTACGGGAAGAGCAACCCGACTATCGGGATCCAGACGCCAAGAAGACGTACATGGATATCGGACCCGGGTTCAGCGACACTTACGACGCATCAGACGTGCTTACGATAGAAGTTACCCGCGACCAGTGGCAGTTGCTCTACGATCAGGACACGGCTCACTGCCCGGTGGCTCTGGTGTTCTACAACGGGCGCCGCTACGGCATTGGGGTCAGCATGGAGATAACGCGCTACTCTTCGCCCGGTGTTCCCACCGGAGTAATCGATACGATTGGTTACACCGGCCCGGAAGGCGACACGTTGCGGATCGTCCAGCCCACGCCGAAAGACAACTTTCCGACGAACCCTGCCTGGAATTTGATGTGGCGCAACTGCTACAGAATTCCATGGTTCGATAGGAGCGAAGACATCGATCTCAAAATATTCAAAGGCCCCATTGGCAGTGAGGGAACTGTCTCCTGCCTGAATTATCAAAAGGTTGATAACATCGTGCAAGCCTCCTTCATCAAAATTCTCGGTCTCGACCAATATAACCTGCAGGGTGAAAAGATTCCTGACGGGAAGTTAGACGATCGCGTTGACGTATTTCGCCCTGATCAGGGGCTGATTATCTTCCCTGAACGGGAACCGTTCAATTCCAATCGAATATTTGAGAATGCCAATAGAGAGCAGACCGACACGCTGGCGGTGAAGGTACCAATTCTATACAACTACTCATCAATCACACAGAGGATGGATAGCAGCGTGTACTACCTGCAGGTTCGATACTGGGTACGTGACAGTGCGGCCAACTAGCCGAACCGCCTCGCTGTAGCGCATTATCGAGCTTCGTAGTGATCCTACTTTATAGCTGACAACTGGCTTCACTCGAAGTATCGTTCGTCTCTCGACGAGAGACGATATGACCAAGATAGACAGACATTTACTTCTTCTAATCGCCGTCGTAATTGCGATTACGTTAGTATTCGCTACAGCTGATGCATTCGCCGAACCGTGCCCGGATTCGGTGAAGATCGATTCGGTCACCTATCCGGTCAGCGACTACTGGTGTGGCAAAGCGATCCCCAAGGTCGATCTGCCGCGACAACGTGACCTGGTCCTTCTCCCCAAGTCACTGTCTTTCGATAACTATCTTATAGCCGTGCTGCCGTCGACCCGAGACGCGTTCGTAAAAATGGCCGAAGCAGCTAAGAAAGACTCGGTGGAACTGATCGCCGATTCGGGGTTTCGATCGCTTTCGTATCAGCGCAAGATCATCCGTGACCGAATGGCGACCGGGAAAACGTTTCGTGAGGTTCTCTTGTCGGTGGCTCCGCCGGGATACTCGGAACATCATACCGGTCGGGCGCTTGATCTGGCGCCCAGCGAGATAACTTTTGCCTCGTCGAAAATATATCGCTGGTTGAAACTAAACGCCTCCCGGTTTGGCTTCTACGAAACCATGCCGAAAAGACCCGACCATGACGGCTTCTGGGAGCCGTGGCATTGGTCTTGGCATGGCGACCGCGACACGTCCGCGGTCAAGTAGCCCCCTCCAATCGCCGATAATCCGTTATAGGCCATGATTTACAAAGTAAATTTCAATGAAGGCGTGGTCGAGTTCTGCCGGAACTTTGGCCGCGCGTTTCTCGAAGCCGCGGGACCACGGGAGGCCCTCCAGGCCGCCCGCGGTTTGTTTGAATATACCCGCGACGAACGCGTCAAAGACCTTGGGTCCGGACATTACCTGATCACGTTCAAGGTCAGCCTCGACTACCGCCTGCCGCTCGTTCGGATAGCCGAAAAGGCCGTGAAGATGCTTCGGAGTGAAGACATCTACCACGACGCCCGTTATCTCGACCGCTACATCGTAGCCATTGTCTTCATGGAGACGGGCAGCCCCGAATTTCTGGCCGAAGTCAACATCAAAGAAGAAATCTCGACCCTGCGCAAAGCGGCCGTCGTGGCCCGCGAAGTCAACAATGTCGTGTCGTTCATCGATCAGGACATAGCCATCTACAACTATCTCGAATTGAACAGCAAGACCGGCTACCGCAGTAGGGTAGTGCGAAAGACGAAGGTAACGACGCGCTGACTGGCGCGACCGTGCTATCCCGTCATCGCGAGTCTCGACCGCGCCTCGCGGGCGAGACGTGGCGATCTCAAATGACGCTACCACAACCAACTTGAGATTGCCGCGCTACGCTGTCCCGCCTGGCGGCGTGCCATCTCCGCTCGCAATGACGATTAGGAAGAGTAGATCAGGAGGCCTTAGCCTCCTGACAATGTTGTCTTCGCGCAATAATGCAACGCGGCAGGTCACACGCCGCCTTCGGCGACGCAAGACCTGCCGCAACAACATTCGAGCAGTTTTTCAACAGCTTGGCAGGTCGGGATGCTTGCCATCCCGACATCGCGAGATATTGTCCTGTGTTGTCAGGAGCCTAAGGGCTCCTGACCGACTGGTGCTTGTCCCCCACCCTAAATGGTGAACCACCCATGGCTACAGGCAATTCGGCAGAGGGATATTCGACATAAACAAATGATCGATCAACATCGAGATGTCACCGATAGTAATATCATCGTAAGTCGGCGCAACACCACCCGACTGGTTGACATCCGCTTCCGGGATCGAACATAGATCGACTCCACTAATGAATAGGTGGTCGATCAACATAGATATATCGCCGATTGTCACGTCGTCCGCCGGATCACAGTTGGCGTTACCAGTAGTCCCCAGACATTCGCAGGCATCGCCGATACCGTTGGCGTTCGCGTCCTCCTGCGCTGGATTGGCCACCATCGGACAATTGTCCGAGGCGTCCGGCACCCCGTCATTATCGTCGTCGGGGTCACACACATCACCGAGTCCGTCATGGTCGTTATCATGCTGTTCCGGATTGGTGACCGAGGGGCAATTGTCGCAGGCGTCACCCACACCGTCGGAGTCGCTATCGACTTGATCCAGATTTGCAATGGACGGACAATTATCACAGGCATTGCCCAGACCATCGGCGTCGTTGTCCGCTTGATCGGGATTAGCAACCGACGGGCAGTTGTCCTCGGAATCAGGGACGCCATCCAAGTCGGCATCGGGAAGACAGCTTACCGCTTGCGTCTCCCCCTGGACCCAGTAGAAGGGAAAGCCGGGCATGTGGTTTGGGTCGGGCCAGAAATAATACCAACCGTACCAGTTGTTCATGAAATACTGGTAAATGTGACAAAGCCCGGGGTGCGAGCTGACATCGAACATCACTGACGGCAATAAACCAGTGAAAGTATCCGTGTATTCGATGCCTATGTAGAACGGACGGTCGACACAGAGCGGGGCTGGAAATGTCACCTGGCCGACGGCCGGATAGGCGAACGAAGCAGAGTCGCACAAGACCGGAAGGCGATACAATTCCATACCCGGCCCGAGGCAACTGTCGGCGGGCGAATACATATCGTAGACTACCACCGCCAGTTGCACCGGCCATTTGTAGGTTCTGGAATCGTAGATGTTCAGAGGGTCAAGCAGAGTGAACGAAAAGCCGGTGATGCTGAACGGATATGGCCCCGATCCGCACGCAGCCGGGTCGAAATAGGTAACAGTGCGCTCGCCGGTCTCGTACGAGGAACTGTAACCAAGAATGGTATCATCGACCCAGTGTCGGAGGAGTTCACATCCGGCAAGGGCATTCTTAGCAATAGCAGTCTCGTTCTTTGGGCCGGCCGGTACACGGTGAAATTCACCGCCGCCGGCAATCAAGACAGACGGGGTTGACATGATTAGGGCGCAAAAGATAACAATCGCCCTCAAGGAATTTCTGACTCGCATATGTCCTCCTGACGCGTTCATCGCCGCTTTGAGTCGGCACAGTTCTCGCGCAGAATTTTCGCTCCGTGCGACGACCTACAGTAAGTTAGAGAAGCGGGCTGCGTGGAATTCGGACCGACCGGCCACGTAAACACATTTCAATATACAGGTAGACAGCGTCACCGTCAATCGGTGTATTTGGGGAATGGGTGCGACACCGGCCCAGCCAAGTCTGGAAAGCCGAGCCGGTGTGCGCGGTTGGGGGCAGACTATCGTAGGTCGTATTTCAGAAAGGCCACAAAGGCAAGCGCGAAGATGAACAAGATGTCGAATCCGAGAATGCCGAAATCTACAACGGTCGGACCGATCGCTTCGGCCAGGCTTACTTCGGGGGCTTTGAATCTAGGCATATCGGTCGTGTTGAGTCCGTCTCGGGCACGAGAGGCGTCGACCGCAAGATTGGCCTCTCCCTTGTCGTCGACGGATACTGAAATGCGGATGCCGCCGGACTGGCCGGTCTCAACCTGTTTGTCACTTGTGTACTTGTTTAGCTCTCTTCGATAGCGATTCATGGCATCTTCGTTTCGAGCCTTGGATTCCGTATCGGTGCCCGCGAGGGACATGGCCGCCAACTGGTACGCCGATGCGGGCGACAGTCGAGCCAGGCTCCAGGCAACACTCTCCTGCTGGATCTTACGCTGGCGGAATCCTTCTCGCAATTGCGTATCATAGGCTTCAATTTCGGCATCCATCGCCTCCTTGAGCGTATCCCGGCTATCGGCGTTGTGCTCGAGTGTCCCTTTGACCGGACATCGCGTATTGACAGTACCGATGTATCCCTGCCATTTCTCGTTGACAAAGGCGTCACGTTGAGCCTCGATCTCGGTCGCGCGGGGCACATCCACCAATCCGCCCGCCGCCATGACGCCCGATCTCGGAATGATCATCACAAACGCTACCCAGAGCAGGAGCGCCACCAGAAATGAAACTGAGGAGCGTCGTGTGATAGTAGATACCAACACTCCGAGTAATATGAAGACCGTGAATAGGAGAAGCGAGAGTCCGAGCAGAACGCCGACTTTCATCCAGTGCCCGAAAGTCATAGGCACCCCCGCTCCAATTACCATCAAGAGGGCGATCAAGACCGGGATTCCCAGCGGCGCAACCAGGCCAAGCCAGGAACCGGCACACTTGGCAAACAAATACTTTGCCCTCGGGACGGAGTTGGAGAAAACCAGCTTTAGGGTGCCGGACTCTCGCTCTCCATTGACCGCATCATAGGTGAACTGTATGGCCATCAATGACAGCACGAACATAACGATAAATGAGAAATCGATAATGCGGAAGACCGCAAAGATTGGGTCATCGGAATAAGCGCTGTGCAGCAGTTTGACGCCATCCCTGGAAGAGATATTGGACCAGCGACCGATATCATAGCTCAGGCCGGAGACGAATACCTGCATCGGATCGGGGGCTCGATAGGTCTTCGTACTAAAATGAGCCCAGGACTTCTCCTGGCGCAGTTGTTCATCCACGAGCGTGGAAGCGGCGTCATACTGTTTCACGGCGGCTTTGTATTCACGAATGCCGGTAAAGATCGACAGCAGAATCAGTATCGAGCAAACCGCAAACGACCCGACGAACTTGGGACTCTGAATGATGGCCTTGAGTTCTTTTTGTATCAATGTTGAAAGCATATTATTTCTCCATCACCTGACTTTATCTAAGGTCGTAGCGGGAAAAGGCGACGAAGGCTCCGGCAAAGAATAACAGGTTGAAGAATGCGAGCAGGCCGATGTCGACCGCAGCCCCATCCAACGCCTGGGATATGCCCCAGCGTCTGTACGCGAATGGTGGCAGCTCGGCAGGGTCGATTCGCTTGGGATCTTCCTGGCCGGCGCTATCGCCGACCTTGATTACACGCATAGAGACCCCGGAGTTGAAGCCGGTCTTTTCCTGCTTGAAATTTCCGAAACTGCGACTGTAATCCAATGCTTCCTGATAGAAACGATCATTGAGCGCCAGCGAAGTGCCGGCCAACTGAGAGATCGCCGTAGTCAAAGACGCGGTGGGCGAAAGCCGTGCGAGAGACATCGCCAGTCCAACCTGCTGTTCCTGAGCGTTATGTCGCTGCTCGTTAAGGCGGCCGGAAAATTCATCCAACTTGACCTGGCTGACGTTGGTAAGAGAATCCATGGCCTTGGTTATCTGCGTCGTGGGATCCCCACCGGCTCCAGGCATGCTAAACGATAGACGCCCCAGGGCATCAAAGTACTCGTTGTTCAACTGACTGGAGTAGACAGCCTTTTGCGACGCGATTTCGTCAACCGACGGCACATTGACCGCCCGGCCGGAAGTAATTACGGCCACGCGCGGAATGATAAGTACCGTCGCAATCCAAACAACCAGCAGTACCAGGAAGGAACTGGAGGGGCGCTGAGTCAGAGCCGATACGGCGACCGACAAAGTAAGGAACACACCAAAGTACAAGAACCCCGTGAAGATTACGAGGGCGAGTGTCCCCCAATCACCGCCGGACATCGGCACCCCCATGGCCGGAAAGAGCAGGGCCCCGACTGCGAAAGCCACCAGGAGCGAGATGCCGAGAACGATCGTCCCGCCCAGCAGTTTTCCTATGATGTACATATGTCGCGGTACTGCGTTGGCAAAGGTGAGTCGCAACGTCCCCTGTTCCTTCTCGCCACTAATGGCGTCGTAACCAAGCAGAATGGCGAACAGAGACAAGATGACTTTGAATAGAAATTCAAGGTCAAGGAACTGGAACACGGCATAGATCGGATCTTCACTGTAGCGACTGTCCTGGATATCCGGTTCGCCGCGGCCGGTCGCGACGGCGTCGAGGCCGATGTCGTTTGAGACGCCTGAGACAAGTGTCGCGAGCGGATCGGGCGGCAGGAAGATTTTGGCGGAGCCGACTGCTAACCAGTCGGTGTTGGTCCCTATCTGTTGCGCCTCCTGAGCCTTGGACGCTTCATATTGCTGGCGATAGAGACCGTAGCGGGCGCCACCGGCATAGAAGGCGCCTATGATCAGGACCGCGCAGGCGCCAAACGTGATTGCGAACTTGGTCGATCCAATCAGGTCACGAATTTCCTTTTCGATTAGCGTCTTAAGCATGACCGGCCTCCGCCGTCGCAACGGTACCGCCGTTAGCGCCCGCCATGTACTTCATGTACAAGGCTTCGAGATCATGGCCGGCCAGCTCGGCCGCCTTCTTCTGCATGATAACTCTGCCGCTGTCCATAATGGCTACCACATCCGAAATCTCGCGGGCGCGGAATATGTCGTGGGTTGACATCAAGATCGCCTTCCCTTCGGCGCGCAGTTCATCGAGCAGGGTCAGGAATTCATGCCCCGCTTTTGGATCGAGTCCGGACGTAGGCTCGTCCAGAAGAATGGCCGGAGCGTCTTTCAGTATGGCGATGGCTATGCCACACTTCTGGCGCATCCCCTTCGAGAAGCCTTTGAGCCGTTTGCGGTGCGCCTCGCGCCCCAGACCGACTCGATCGAGCACGCGGTGATAATCATCGGCCGTATAGCTCGTCTTGCCGCCGAGGCGGGCGAAGAAATCCAGATTCTGCAACGCTGTGAAATTAGGATAGAGCATCACATTCTCCGAAACGTAGGCTACCAGTTCCTTGGCACGGAGCGGCTCCCGATGCGAGACGATGCCGCAAATGCGAGCTTCGCCTTCGGTCGGTTCGAGCAGATTCAGGAACAGATTGATCGCGGTTGTCTTCCCGGCGCCGTTGCCGCCGAGCACGGCGAAAATCTGCCCCGGCATGACGGTGAAGTTCACGTGGTCGAGGGCCAGCACACCGTCCTCGTACCGTTTGGTCAGGTTGACCGCTTCCAGTCGCGGCCCGTTAGATGTAAGGTTCTGATTCACTTTGGCCTCGTATCTCGTTCAATGATTGTTATCTTTTCGACAGACGTATTCCATATACCACGATGCCGCCCACCAGGCCGATCAAGCCCAGGATGATGAGAATCGTACCGAAGATATTGGAATCGGGACGAATTTCGATGGTGACCGTCTTATCGAGGGCGTTGACCGGCTGGTTATTGGACATCGCAGTAGTGCGTAAACGTACTTCATACTTGCCGGGCGCTATGTCTTCCGGCGGTCGGAACGACAAGGTAACCCGTGACTCGGCGCCGATTTCGATGCTCGGAATGGTAGTCGGCGAGACCTGCTTGGTCCAACCCAGAGGCACATCGGCGCGCATTTCGGTGTTGTCCAGCCGGCGACTGCCTTCGTTGACAATATCCACCGCCATGGACACCGAGTCATCGGCCAGGATCGAATAGAACAGCATGGGTGAACGAACGAGGATCTGTCCCTTGCCTCGCGGCACCAATTCCAGTTTGGCGTACCCGATGTTGAGCGCCTCGACTTCCTGTTCGGACCAGGGCCGATCACCGTGGGCGGTAATCGTCTCCTGTTTGTCACTCGGGAACACCAGCACGTAGAACGGAATCGCCTTGTCCATGACCACGTTGCCGGCGTCGCGATCAGGCAAGGTCACTTTCAGCGACGCCCGCTTGGAACGACCGCTCTCGGTAAATCTGACCTGGCTTAGTCGGGCCGCTCCGATTGAATCGGCGAAGTACCGGTTTACCGATTGGGGAAGATTGACGGCTTCGAGTGAGAACGTGTTGTCCGAACCGCTGAACAACTCAAGACTCAGGTCGTAAGTGGCCGTCCTGCCAAGATCGATCTCCTGAGAAAACTGTTCTGACTGCACAATCACGCGGTTGACCGACGCATCCTTTTGCAGGAATATCTTCATACTGCGCTGGCTGCCGTTGGCATAGATCAGATACACCGTCACGGCATCCAGGTCCTGCAGGAGAGTGAAATCGAGTTCCTTCGGTTCGCCGAAGCGCAGTTCGTCAATCTTGGCCTCGTAGGGCTGGCTAATGATCGCGTTCTCGTCGTTGAGGACGCTAACGTATATGTTGTGTGTGATATTCGGCTGAAGGGATCGAAACAAGTCGTCCTCGACTCCCACGAGCTGAGCGAATTCCTCGGATCCGCCCGAAGTATTGGCCAGGGTAAGGCGCACGTGCTTGCGGCCGTCCGGTGCCTGATACTTTACCGCCTTGCTGACCGAGATGTACTGTTTCTCGAAAAGCACCGCGAGGAGCGATTGCTGGTAGTTGACCTCGGCGTCCGAAAAGGCTCTTCTGGCCTGCTCCAGTTCGGTGGCCGAAATCAGTTGTCGCGAGAACAACTCTTTCTGTCTATCGAAATCCTGTAGGGCGACATCGTAGGCCTCCTTGGCTCGCTTGAGTCCGAGCAGTCGGTACTGATCATCGCGCTGATTGAAGAAGTTCGAGGATTGGCCGCAAAGGTTGCCGGCACTTAGCACGGCGAGAACAATGACAATGGCAATAGCAGTAAAATACTTCACGTCACCTCTCCAGCATCTGGATATTCAGCGCCATAACCGAGCAATCGACTGTACACCAGATGTCCGACTGGGCGGAAAGGCCGCGTTGTCTCAAAATAGCCATCGACATGGCTCCTGTCTGTTTCGATGTTGGCATCTGCAAATTTCTACGGTATTGATACTTCCCCGGTTTCCGGATCGGCAGTTAACGTTTGTTAGGGCCTGTTAAGAGATGTTAAAAGGGGTGCAGAAACTATGATCAATGTCGTATACTAAAGCGGTTATGGGTCTATCGAGAAGAATGGTCTGGATCATCATTACGGTGATGATAGTAGCACTGGGCGGCCTGGTCTGTCTGCAGGCGTCGCTGCTGAGAAGCGCCCTCGCCCTGAAAGAACAATCCTTCCGCCAAAACGTGCAAGCGGCTCTCTCCGAAGTGTCACGCAGTCTTGAAACGGCCGAGACTGTCACTGCGACTCTGCACGTCGTCGGCAGCAACTATGAGTTCACGTTACAGCACAGCAGTGATTCGGGCGGCGTATCGTTCGATACTATCCAACGGGATTCATCAGACCATTTTGCCATTGGCGTGATCCGTCCCGGAACGAGCGATGGCGCCCATTCAAATTTCCGAACGTACTGTGATTCACTCAGCTTTGACGAGTCGACGCTTGTCGATTCGAGCGGCAAGTGCCTTCTCCCCGGAGGTGCACCGGCAACGCTAATGATAAAAGTATTATCAGATACGACCGTGGAGCGGATGCCGAGCCTTCCATGGCCGAAAACCATAGGTCTTGGACAGACTGCGGACGACTCTGGCCGGGTGGATGTCATCCAGAGAGTCATCGAGAGGCTGGCGACAGGGGAACGCGTTCCGATAGAAACCCGGCTAAGGCCGGCCCAGCTCGATTCGGTAGTCCACCAGGCACTCAGCCAGTACGGGATAACTCTCGAACCAGTTTACGCTGTCGCAACCGAAGGTGAACCAGTTCTTAGCATGTTGAGTCGTTCAGGGCTGGACGCCGAGCTGTCGCGTACTGAATTTAGAACGCGCCTCTTTCCCAACGACTTCATGTCGGCGTCTCATGAACTTCTACTGTATTTCCCGGATCGGGCCTCATTCCTGTTTCGACAGATCGGTCCGATGCTCGCAGCCACCGTACTGTTCATGGTGGTCATAGTGTCCGGTTTCGGGTACGCCGTAAAGACTATCCTCGGACAAAGACGCGCCGCGCGCCAGATGGTTGAGTTCGTCAACAACATGACCCACGAATTCAAAACCCCGATATCCACGGTGGCACTGGCGTGCGAAGCGATACTTCGCCCCGATGTCATAGCCGATTCCCAGCGGGTCAAGCGTTTCGCTTCCATGATACATGACGAGAACCGACGTATGCGGAATCAGACGGAGAAGATCCTGCAAATGGCGGCTCTGGAAGAGCAGCGTGGGGCGCTCCAGATGATGCCGGTCAACGTTCACGACGTAATCAAGAATGCTGTCGAAAGCGTCAGACTGCAAGTCGAGCATCGGGGTGGTCGAATCAGTTGTGACCTCAATTGTAGCCATCCGGTCGCAGCGGCGGATGAACTTCACCTGAGCGGCGTGATCTTCAACCTGCTCGACAACGCCAACAAGTATTCTCCGGAACCGCCGATTATCGAAGTGACAACCAAGGATCAGGACGGCGGCATTCGCATCATCGTGGCCGATCACGGACTCGGACTCAAACCCGAGGAGCGCCGTCGAATCTTTGACAAATACTATCGGGTTCAGCGCGGCAATATCCACGAAGTGAAGGGCTTCGGCCTCGGCCTGAGTTACGTAGCCCTGATGGTCAAAGCCCATAACGGTCGTATCAGTGTCGAATCGGAACCGAGCAAAGGAACGAGAATGATCTTATGGTTTCCATCCTGCGAAAATGGAAACAAACCTGACGAGGTGATTTCTTGACACAGCGGGTACTACTACTTGAAGACGACCCCAACCTGGGGCTCATCGTGCAAGAACATCTACAAATGAACGGCTTTGAGGTCGATCTATGCCCCAACGGTGAGGCCGGGTTGGCCAGATTTGCTCGCGAGCATTATCGACTCTGTTTGGTGGACGTGATGATGCCCAAGATGGACGGCTTCTCGTTCGCGCGTGAGGTACGACGGCGGAATCGCGAGATGCCACTCATATTCCTGACAGCGAAGTCGCTCAAGGAAGACAAGATCGAAGGCTTCCGCATCGGTTGCGATGATTACATCACCAAACCGTTTTCGGTCGAGGAACTCCTGCTGCGGATACAGGCGGTGTTGCGCCGATCAGGTGGAACAACTGCCGATGACACTCGGACAAAATTCGACATCGGACGATACTCATTTGATTCGGTAGTGCGCGTGCTTCGGTTTGGCCCTGAAGATCGGCGGTTGACTCCCAAGGAAGCCGAACTACTCAGGCTGCTGTGCACCCACCTGGGCAAGACACTTGACCGCAATCTGGCCCTTCGTGAAATCTGGGGCGAAGAGAGCTACTTCAACGCCCGCAGCATGGACGTGTTCGTGTCGAAATTGCGCAAGTATCTCAAGGAAGACCCACGTATAGAAATCTCCGCCATTCACGGTGTTGGCTTCAGACTGACAATTTCTGAAGGCTGAGCGGGCACCGTAAGAAAGCTTCCATAAGCCCCCCGGGCAGACTAAAAGCCCGCTCTGGGTCTGACTTTCTGGGATCTCTCACCGGTCAGGCAATTATCTACGAACTGTTCGTGATGTGTGAACGCTGGCCCAAAAGCGTTGAACACGCTATACTTCCTGAGTACGGGGCGTTGAAGAAACCCTTGTATCTGTCATCGCGAGTCTCGACCGCGCTTCGCGGGCGAGACGTGGCGATCTCAATTCCGTGAGGGACACACGGGGCCCCCGATCAAGTCGAGGGCAGGCAGTGTGCCGCCCACGTTCTTGAGATTGCCGCACTACGATGACCCGCCTTGCGTCGGGCCATCTACGCTCGCAATGACGGGGAATGGGACTCTTGCAAATAGCTCGTACGAACGCCCCTGATCAGGGAAAGGATGTACAATGGGTCTACTCAAGAATCTCAGCATAATTGTTACTGTCGGATTAGTGATCGGATTGGGAGAAACAATTCTCGGTGCGGATTCCGACAGCGTCAAAATCGAAAATCGAAACGTAGCCGACGCGGAGAAACTGATCGGGATCAAACTGACCCCTTCCGAGCGAGACTCCCTCCTGCCTGACTTGGAAGACAACCTGTCTTGCTATACTTCGATGCGACAGGTAAGCATCGCCAATTCTGTTGCGCCCGCCCTGGTATTCGATCCGATTCCACCTGGAACCGTATTTGATACGGTCCAGCGCCCGGTTCAGTTCGGTCCCGCGCCGGACGTGAAACTTCCTGCCAACCTGGGAGACCTCGCCTACTTCACGGTGCGCGAGCTATCTGAATTGATCCGCACGCGCCAGGTGACCTCGATGCAGCTTACCAATTTGGCACTGGAGCGTCTCAAGAAGTTTGACGGCCAGCTTCATTGTGTAATCACACTGACTGAAGACCTGGCCTTGCGTCAGGCGGCAAAGGCCGACAGCGAAATTGCGGCCGGCAACTATCGCGGACCGCTCCACGGGATTCCGTATGGAGCGAAGGACCTATTAGCTGTCAAGGGATACCCTACCACCTGGGGATCGACACCATACAAGAATCAGACATTCGACAAGGATGCCGCCGTAATTACCCGCTTGCAGGATGCGGGCGCGGTTCTTGTAGCCAAGCTGTCGCTGGGTGAACTGGCCTGGGGGGATGTTTGGTACGGTGATACGACGCGTAACCCATGGAATCTGGAAGAAGGCTCGAGCGGTTCATCGGCCGGACCGGCGTCGGCGGTATCTGCCGGGCTCTTGCCGTTCTCCATTGGCTCGGAAACCTGGGGATCGATAGTCTCACCGTCCACACGCTGCGGCGTCACGGGCCTCCGTCCGACTTTCGGCCGAGTCAGTCGTGCCGGAGCGATGGCCCTGAGCTGGTCCATGGACAAACTTGGCCCGATCTGCCGAACCGTCGAAGATTGTGCGCTGGTATTCAACGCCATTTACGGACCCGATCCACAGGATCCGTCAACCGTGCGTCTCCCCTTCAACTATGATTCCAAAGCAGACTTCAAGAAGCTCCGCATTGGTTATCTCAAGTCGGATTTTGATAACGACACCAGTCTGACGGTGCAAAATCAGTTTGCACTGAATCGCCTTCGAAAGATGGGCGCGAACCTGATAGAGATACAAGTGCCGAGTTTGCCGATCTACCCTATGTCGATAATCCTGTCGGCGGAAGCGGCCGCCGCGTTCGACGACCTCACGCGCACCGGTCGGGACAGCCTCATGACTCGTCAGACCCGTGATTCATGGCCCAATGTATTTCGTAGTGCCCGATTCATTCCGGCGGTTGAGTACATCCAGGCCAATCGGCTGAGATCGATGGTGATTGCTGACATGGCGAGAGATTATGGACAGCGTCGATTTGTACCTGGCACCCGCTTTCGAAGGCGACAACCTGCTGCTGACCAATCTGACCGGTCATCCCTGTGTAGTGGTGCCGAATGGATTCAATGCCGAGGGTTCGCCAGTCAGTCTGACATTTATCGGGAGATTATTCGACGAAGGCACTCTGCTGGCGGTTGCGTGGAAATACCAGCAGGCTACCGATTTTCATCGGCAGCACCCTCCCCTATTCAGGTAGTGCGTCAGGTGCGTGATTTGAAGCGCGATCGAGGGCTTCGAATAGGAGCAAGGCTCCGGAATCGTCCTGGGATTTAACACCGTCTGGGCGCGTCTTTTCATCCATGCGACGGCACCCTTCAAGCAGGATTCCTTCGCTGGAGATAAAGATGTTCGGTGCGGGTAGTTCTTCCGGCTGGATAGGATCGACATTCCAGACGCCTTGATTCCAGCCAATCGCTCCGTAGACCGCCTCCGGTCCGGCAACGTCGTCACAGTCGGCGTAGATGATTCGTCCGCGATCCAGATAGATCGTCAACTGCTTGCCGACAGCGGTCACGCTGATGCGGGCCGTCTTGCCGATAGTCCCCATGGCCTGAAGCAGATCAACAACGTGCATGTCTTGCAATGAGCCGTGCGTGCCCATAGCCTGAAGGATTTCCTGCCGCTGGTTGCGCTGACTGACCAAGCGTTCTTTCAGCCGCTTGAGCTTTATCATCAGCAGGTCGAGCACGTTCTGGACGCGGATCACTTCCTCGAACCCGAGTTGGAGAAGTCCGCCAATTTCGGAATCTTCGACGGAGGCAATTACCAGATAGCTGGGGAATTCCAGAATAGAGATGGCTCGGTCGGATAACTGCGCCAGAAGGTTGTCCACACTCTCCGGTCCGTCCGGCATGATGAACAGAATAGCATCCGGTTCGGATTTTCGCACCGCTGTCGCAAGTTCATCCGCCGTGTGCACGATGCCAACGATGAATCCCTGATGGCGCAGCAGTGGGCCCATCGCCGGAGCGCCACTCCCCTCTTCTTCGTACACCAGGATTTCGCATTTGGCGGAATAGGAGACCATCCATTCGATAGGCACCGAGACCGCATCCATCGCCGATGGAATATCTGTCGGTGCGTTTTCCACTATCCTGGGGACTTCCCGGTAGTACTTCACCAGGGCCATCTGCAGGACCACGCCCAGGGCGATATGCAGCTCGATTTTCGATCCGGGACAAGCCGCTTCCAGGTCTTCCTGCAAACCGGTACGCCGGGAACTTTCACAGGCAATTTTGAGCGTCTGGGTTGAAGAATCAAAAGCAAACGGCAACGCCAGCCGGGTCCACGCGGTCTCGGCAGGCAGCATTTGAAGCACTTCGGGCGGAACGTCCAGACCTTTGAGGACCACTTTCGGGCAAGCGAACTGCTCGGCAAGAGCCTCGACTAGCCCCGGTTCGTCGACATACCCCATCCGAAACAAGTGGGTTTCCAGGCGGCCCCCGTACTCTTTTTGATAGTCGAGAGCTTCGCAGACCTGTTCCTCGGTCGCGAGACGGCGGTTTATGATGATTTGGTCCAGACGCATTTTGAGCCATCCCGGCAGGGGCCGACCCGGGCTGATACACTCGTGCCACGCGGGCCAGGCCAAGGCCTGCCTGATAAGGACTATTTCGGCAGAAATCGCCGGATTTGGAGGGGTTCATTGACTAAGCGTGAAGAAAATCAGGCTTAATTAAGTCCGAATTCGACGGGAAGGGGACTGGTGAAGAACCGGCCCCCTGGGAGTTCAAGAGGAGATTACTGACAGTTCGGCAGGATTGCTGACGGCCCGGTGATAAGGACATAATCGATAAGAACGGATATGTCTGATATAGAAAGATCGACGCAGGACGGTGAGGCACCGCCGGATTGATTGATATCAGCCTCGGCGAAACAGCCTATCAATCCCTCACAAGTATAACTAACGAATAGGACATCTATCAGTAGCTGCACGTCACCTATTGTCGGCTCATCTCCTCCAATCCCGTTGACATCGCCTACCCTGCCGACACAGCAGCAGGCGTCACCGATACCATCACTATTGAAATCAGCCTGATTCGCGTTCGTGTCCTGCGGGCAGTTGTCACAGGCGTTGCCAAGAGCATCGCCGTCGCTGTTTGCTTGATTGGCGTTGCTCACGGTGGGACAGTTGTCGCAGGCATCACCTATGCCGTCACCGTCGCTGTCGAGTTGGTTCGGATTGTAAACGGTTGGGCAATTGTCACACAAATTCCCTTTGCCGTCATGGTCCGTATCCAGTTGGTTGGCATTATAGGCCGATGGACAGTTGTCACATGCGTCGCCGATACCATCGCCGTCAGTATCAGTCTGACTGCTGTTAGAAACCGTCGGGCAATTGTCGCAGACATCACCTTTGCCGTCACCATCGCTGTCGAGCTGATCCCAGTTGCTCAAGGCAGGGCAATTGTCGCACACGTCGCCCACATAATCATTGTCGATATCGAGATGCAAGGGGTCTGATACCGTGGGACATCGGTCACAGTCGTTTGCAACTCCGTCACCGTCGGCGTCCGGGGTGACATATCCACAATCAACATAGAGCAGATCCGTTGACTCACACGTGTACGTGCCGCAACCGTTGGTTATGGTTAAGGACGGTTCAAACCTCCCACCATGGACATAGGTGTGATTCACCTGGTTACTAGTCGAGTTCAAAGTAGTACCATCACCAAAAATGAACGTGCGACTTGTGATAGGGATTCCCGGTGCAGGGTTTGCGCTAAATGTGTAAGTTCTTGCCGGCGAGGCCAGCTTCGTCCATCCAAGCCAGCCGGTAGCCAGCAGGCAGGACGCAATCGAAAACTTGTTTGACTGGAATGTTGTCTGATTATCAACGTAGTCACTCGCCCGAATACGCAGATAGCAATTGTCAGACTGGATCGCAGGGACATTCCACAAGTATCTTCCGGCCCTATCCTCGGGGTTCGCAGCATCAACGGATTGGGCGCTTCTCGCATAGCCATAGTCGTAGGGCACGGGACCCAGTATTGTGGACCATGACGAACCGCCGTTGGAACTGAAATCAACATAAAGGGAACAGGTGTTTAGCACGCCCTCTCCTATGTTCCACTGAATCAGATATGGATTATTGTTCTGAATCGCTGTGGGAGTAATCCAAGGGGTGACAAACTGACCTGTAAACCGACCTCCGGTGAATACGGCACGATAGTAGTGCACGCTGTTCCAATCCGGAAACACAAGGAAGTCATACGGATTGTAGCTGGCGATCTCATAGACATCCCGCGTCTCCCAATCAACCCATTCCCAATGATGAAAGTAGTACTGATATCCGTCTTTGACAAACGGGTATGCAAAGAGGCGTATGTTCTCTTCCTGAGCCCAGCACCCTTCGTACGGGGGGCGTAAATCAATGGGGTCACCATTAGTTCCTATTGTAATCTGCACGTGCTGATCGCAATCCAAGGAGTCGATAGGTAAGCGATCGAGATACGCATACTCAACAACTCCCAAGCCTTGCCCAATGTGAGTGCTGTACCAACCATTATAGATTGCGACGGCTTCTTTGTCAACGTGCAGGTCATAATTGTTATGGAATTTGCCTGCTTCCTCAGCATCACAGGTATAGGAGGCTTCAGTGATCGCCGATTCCATAAAGGTCCTGCTGAGAACAGTGTGCGCGGCACCGGTATTAGTGGGATCATGAAGGTGGTATCTAAAGGCATCGTCCCTGATACGATAACCGAGCTTTAGAGCTAAGGTTTCGCTTGTGTCACGTACATGACCGGCATAGGAGCCGTTGTCACAGTTGCTGAGTGTTGAATACAACGTTTCGGTACGTTGAGTTGGTGGGCATGTGTCCGCAGAATTGTGATGAATTGAAACGAACCTGCCAACATCGAGGTCATCCGCCCTCTCCGCCCTATCGGAATTCGAGACCGTGGAATCGCTGTATCTCGTGAAGACATAGTGCAAAGTATCCTTCCAACCAAACCGATCTAGCCACGCTATCAAAGAGTCGGCCACTTCGAGATTTATGTGTTTTTCGAAGTAATTGTCAATGGGCGTGAGGCTCCCTGGAGCATCGCCTCCGTGTCCCGGATCAAACATGACCCAAGGCCCGGAAAAATCCCCACGAGATTCAGACACGCCAAGGAATAGCATAAGTAGACATATGCCACCAAATATTGCTATTTGTTTCATGGCGTCACCCCACGCCAGATGATATAAGCCTTGCCACGGGCACAGAAGGAAATCATCCGCCCATCCGGTGCATAAACCGGAGACGTACCTCCTTCGATGCCTGTCAGAGTATCAAGCAAAGCAAACACTTTGCTGGAATAATCGAAAGTGGCAATCCTGTCGATCACAAGAGTATCTCCACTTTCACAATAGTGCTGAAAGAGAATCTCTTCAGAACGCGGATTGAAGCTTATCCGGCTGTATCCACACAAATCGGTGCCCGCCGGCACACTTCCTGTAAATTGTCTAACATCAATTGTATCGTGCGTAATTCTGTTCATGAGGCGGCCGCGTCTGAAGATCCAAGTGCGGTCTGGTGACGCTGTGATACCAACCTTGAGCGCACCGCTAGCGTCCTCGGAAGAAAGCTGCGTCGAATCTGCGCCAGCCCAATTCACAGAGTAAAGGCCATCCTTCCCCCAGACCTGTAGGTGATTACTTGCCAGCACCTCTGAGATCCCCTTGGCCGATGACAAAGGAGTCTTGGTTTTGTTAACAACCGTGCTCTTGAGCTTCTCCTTGAGTTCTCCTTCCTCAAGTCCGGAAATCACGACTTCCTCATAATAGGCGTTACCCTCCATCGTGACATAGGGGCCATCAAAGCCGCTGTGGCCAGGAAGCAGGCTCCATCGTGTCCTCCAACATTCCCGCACCAACCTCTGAGAGCCACTCACGATGTCATATACGACAAGACGATACAGCATCGAGTCGGTGTCCTCACGATTCGCCAGATTCACCGCAAACTCATTGTTTGACGCCCATTCGGCGCGCATGGGAGTAAGTCCTTCTGTGCCAACCACCTGGCGGCTATTCCCCAGCGTGTCTGAGACCATCAGGTAGTTGTTCGCGAAATACGCCAGCATGGTACCGTCGGGGCTCCACTTGAGCGCACCCCCAGTCAAGAGAGGCACAGCCGGACCGATCTCAATTACTTTGGTAACTTCGTAGCCTGAGGCGACTGTCGTTGCCGCCGCGAATACAAAAGTGAGTAATACACCAATAACGGATCTTCTCACTTCTGACCTCCCGTCTCCAGAATTGTGTTTACCATCGGCCTGCCGTGCGCGTTACCCACACATTTCAGTGCATTGCCGAAAGCTATCTTGCTGCGATCTTTCATTATACCTCCCATATATTGGTTGTACACCGGGCCTCAGAGCAAGGCTCGTCTTTTGTACCGTCCCGGATTTGTGCGTTTCCACAGGCGATTCCCCTCAAAGGGTCGCATTCCCGCGATAATCTATACTGCTTTCAAAGGTAGTATGGCAAGGTGGGAGGTGCAATGTCAAGAGTTATCTGGTGGGGTCCGCACAGAAACAGAAACCGAGCGCCGCCACTTTCGGGCGACGCTCGGCTCTACGGCATCTAATTCGAATGACTGTCTATACGTCGGCCGCTTCGAACTTGCGCACCCATCGCGCGTAGAAGAATATCCCCACGGCCGCGGCTATGCCAATTGCCGCGAAACGATACCATAGCTCGTAGGGATGATAAGTATTCCACAAGCAGATCGGTCGCCTGCTGGGCGTTCAGGCCGGTCACTTCCATGAGCTTGTTCATCGCGACGGTACGATCCACTCCGGCCATATGATAGTTCGCATCCAGATACTTGACCGCCAGGCTCGCTTTCTCGCCGAACTCCTCGTACACATTACCGGCATAGATCGAACCGAGCGCCCAGCCGATCCCGTTGGGGATGTTGGCGTATCCCATGTACAGCCCCTTCTTCCCTTCCGGTGCAATAACTCCGAGATACTCACTCATCTTGGGCGAAGCCAGCATTTCGCCGATCGAAAAGAACATGATGCCGCCCAGACACAGATACCCCGAAGTCGAGAACCCCGCCAGCGCCAGACCGACCGAAGACACCGTAATGCCCATGAAGATCGACATCACGCGCCGCATCCGGGAAACCATGAATGAGACCAGCACAACCGCACAAACGATCAGACCGGAGTTGATATTGATCATCCACTCCTGTGAAATCTGAGGCGCTCGGGGCGAATTGAGCTGGAGCATCCAGTCCGGAATCCCAAGGTCACTCACAACCCGCGAGCTATTGACCCAATCGACGATAAAATTCGGCAGCAGGTCAAAGAGCTGCATGAACATCAGCCAGAAGCCCGACATGATGACAATGAAGATGATCAGGCGGAGATTGAAAAATTCCTTCAGTGTGATCCAAAAGACATGAAATGGATCGCCCTTCTGGACGCCACCTGTGGAAGGATCCTTATAGGTCAGCAGCATCAGGAAGTTGAGCGATACGATCCCGGCACAACCGTAGAATACTGTCGGCCACGAGAAGCCATACAGGTAATGCGCCAGCGGCGGGCCAAGGAAACCGCCGATATTTACCACCATATAGAACGTGCCCCAACCGACCGATGAGTTCTTCTTGGTCAGAGACTGGCACATGGTCCCCTGTACTCCCGGCTTGAAGATTGCGGTACCGAGCGCCAGAACACAACAGCCGATCAGGAACGGCCAGAACTCGCGCTGAGTCGCCATCAAAATGTAGCCGAGCATCTTGATGAAGATCGATGTCGCAATGGTTCGTTTATAGCCGTAACGGTCGGCGAAGCCACCTGACAGCATCGGCGTCAACGACTGAAAGATGGCCCACCAGAAGAAGATGGTCCCTTTGTCGGCCTGGGAGAAATGCAAACCGTTGATTTCGTCAGCCTGAGCGATGTAGATCGGGATGACGACTCGGACGCCGTAGTAGGCCAGGCGTTCCAACATCTCCATGATGTTGACCATCCAGAACGGCCGACTCATGGATTGGAGTTGACCCCACAGCCCCTCGCTCGGCGACGCCAGCGGATCGGGAACAACATCTGACATGTAGCAGTATCCTATCGGTTTGAATTAACAATCCTGGTAAAGAAACGTGGCCCGCGCCGGCAAGTCAACAGGGATGTCCCAGGCCTCAGAACGGACCGCCGAAAGTAACCAGGTAGGCTCCGGCTATGCCCAGCGAAATGGCGATCATTCTAACTTTGGTGATCTTCTCTTTTAGAACCAGGGCGGCAAATATGAAAACGAAGACATTACTGGTCTGGTTCAACGCCGCCGCGGTCGCCGCCTGTGTGAATTTCATTCCCGCCAACCAGAGGATCATGGCGACGTAGGCTCCCAGCAGGGATCCGGTGACCGTGAACTGCCACCTCCGTCGAGACAGAATCGACTTGAGCACCTGGCGTCGGTACGGAAGAACCGCCAGGACAAGGGCGAGGACTATCAACCCTCCGACCATGCGGACTTCGGTGGCCCACAGCAAAGGTGATCGGGTCAACAGCGGCTTGATAATCACGATCCCCAGAGCGGTGGTCACCATAGCCAGAGCTCCCCAGAGAATGCCGAGGAATATCCTTCGACGGGGAACGTTGGCGTCGTGCCGTTCCACCAGAATTGACAGCACCGCCGAAAGAATCATGACGACGCCCACGATCTGCCACGGGGTCAGCCGTTCATCGAGGAGAATGATCGAAAACAGGATAACGAAAGGACTGTAGAGGCAGTCGACAATTGCCGAAAGTCCTGCCCCCAGGGTGTTCAGACTTATGAAGAACAGGGTATCGGAGATGCCTATTCCAAGTGCGCCACTGAGCAGCAGCAGCATATATTCGCTGGCCGGTACCGGACGAAGCAGCGTTTCACCGAACAGCCAGGCGGTCGGAATGAGAAGAACAGCCGCGAGCAGGTTCTTGAACACGTTCAAACCGACCGGATGTACCTGCTCGCCGCTCTTCTTGAAGAAAACTACAGCTAGCGCCCAGACCACAGCCGTTATCAGGGCCAGCGCTTCACCTAGATATGTTCCGGACTCGGTCATGTGGGCAGGGAAGGTAACAGACCCACCGGGGATACTCAAGCCCCAATTTGGGAGACCTTCTTGTGAAACCGCACGAGGCTTGCAAGAAAAGAAAGCGGCCATCCCAGTTGGGATGGCCGCTTATTCATGGCCGGCGAAATCAGCGATTTCACCAGCTCAACTTCAGTCAAGAGACATGCTTAGTCTATTGACATACAGGTGCTGCGAACGAACGGCGGCTCGCCTGTAATGAACAGACAGTCGATCAACAGCGAAATGTCACCGATCGTAATGGATCCACAGGTCGGGTGAAGTCCACCGGACAGGTTCATGTCAGCTTCACCTAGACAAACGATGTTGGCACCCGGACCCGAAGATATACAGGCACCGCTGATGAACTTGGCATCGATCATCACGCTGATGTCACCGATCGTCGGAGTCTCGCCGCCAGTACCGTTGGCGTTGCCGACCTTCCCTATACAGCAGGCCGGATTTATGGGTACGCAGCCTCGAATTTCCTTGTACCAGTTCTTGGCATACGCAACCTGAGCTTCCAGATCAGACAACGAACCATTGCGAACCGTAGTCATAACGGTCCAATAGTGCAGCGTGTCGCTGGCCAACAAGTTGTAATCCTGCTTGTAGGTCAACCAGACGGCCTGATCCTGAGTCGAGGCATCAGCGTTCAGGCCCGGTACCTTCGTCACATCCCACCAACGAGACGGATCCGGCTGGAACGGGACGAGAGGCGTGCCATTGCGATAATGCGTCGTGTCGACCATGATCAACTGGTCGGCTGCGCTGAAACCAAAATAGGCGGTGGAATCGTTCGCGCAAGGATCGGCATTGAACTGAGCCTTGGTGTAACCGCCACCAAAAGCCTCAGTGGCAAACCGGTTCAAGTTCGTCTGACACGCAGTGTGAAGAACCGTGTCAGTACCCTGTACGTAAACGAAACCAGCACTGGAAACACCGGTCGTGTTCAGCGGAACGCTGTCGGCCGGGACGTCCCAGTCACGAACATCACCAATGGTGACGTGATTGTGGGCCGCACCGTCAGCCGAATAGACCCAGGTGTGGACAATCACGAAATTGATGGTGGAAGTTGCCGGAGTGGCAGAACGCGGACCGTACACTACCCGCTCAAAAGCGATGGTCGTGTCACGGTTCACGAACTTACCCGTGTAAGTCGAGTCGTACTTGCCGCTCGCCGCCAGACCGCCGGTCATGGTCTTTTCCGGGGTCGGGTCGAAACCGGTTTCGTCCGCCTGGTTGGCGTCGCCCGTGACCTGCGTCAACTCGGCGCCGGTTCCAGTCGAACTGGTCGCCATCAAGGTAAAGGTCGAGCCGCTCGACAAATACATCGCGTCGCGTTGACGAGTACCGCACTCGAGACCGGATTCCCGATAATCAAGGTTGATACTTCCGCTGGTTCCGGCGGCCCATCCGAGGTCACCGTCGTTACCAACGCCCAGAGCTACGCAAGCGCCTACCGGTTCAAAGAACGCATCGAACATATAGGCGTGGGTCGTAACCGTATCCCACTTCGTGGCCTCAACATTGGCCGCGGCCAGGATGTGAACCTTGACCGCAATTGAATCGATGTTGGCGGCATCAGACTTCAACCAGATCTCGCCATCAAGCCACTGAGTCGAAGACAACGCGGTGGCATTGGCGATCAAGTCGAACGTCCGGGTGCGAACCACACCGGCCGTCACCGTGAACGGGCTGCCAACCGACGGATGCTGTGACACACCCAGCCAGGAACCGCCCGCCGTGCCGATCTCAGTAACGTTCAAAGTCACGTTACCGTCGTTCACGACCGTAATGGTAAAGTTCTTGGTCGTGCCAAGCTCCACCCACTGCGGCCACGCGATGTTCTCCGGCATTACGTCGATCTGCGAAGCCTCAACCGGCTCGACGCAAGCCAGACGAATCCACTTCTCAGAGTTCTGAGTACCGGGAGGATTGGTACGTCCCGTCCCCCAAGCGTACGGACCTGGGAACTGGTCGTCCATATATTCCATGTTCAAGTAATGACCAGCAGCATAGTCGTGCGTCGGGGACATGTCGACTGCGGCCGCGACCGGCCAGGTCAGAGTCAGACCGGTCTCATCAAGAGCCTGACGCTCGATCGACGGTTTCCATTCGGAACCGCATAGTCCCTGGGCATCGGGATCGCCCGCCAAACCGCAGTTCGGAGTATAGGTGTTGGTGATGTTGCGCGCGGCGTCCCACAGGGTGGAAGAACCGATCTGAGCCACCGACATCAAGATCTCCCAGTTAGCCATGGCATACCGATTGCCCGTGTAGGAGCAGTCGTCCAGTACGCCCGGAGCCGGTTGCGTCGCAGCGTCGCGCCACGGGTACCGATTGGCACGCTCGTGAATCTGCGACCAGACCAGATACAACTTGCCATCGCACTCACCCATCGTGGAGTAACCGAGGTAACCAACGTTACTTCCGCCAAAACCACAATGGAAGGTGTTCATCGAACCGGTCAGCATGTCGTCATTCATGAAGTTGCCATTGGCAACCTTGACGGCATCGCCCAGGCCCACGGCGGCAGCGTCGTTGGTCTTTTCCCAGTGATACAGATTCTCGTCGAAATCATTCCAGTTGAAGCCATCGAAATACGGATCAGCCGAGGTCGGCTTGGCCGTCCAGTAAACGTGAAGATCGCCTTCACTGTCGAACATACAGCCGGCTTCCAACCAGGCCGTAAAGTGGTTCGGATCACCGGCCAGGGCGTTGGTGTACTTGGTAACGCTGTAAGAAGGCGCCCAGTTAATACCACGGTCGTACGACTCGCGAGCCCAGACGTCCATGTCACCGCCGTTTTCCAACAGCGCGCCATAGTACGTCGGGTTGGTGTAAACCACCGCCACGCCCGTATTCGGGTACGGGGCGGCAGCCAGTTCCGTCCACACAAACCAGATCGAGTCGATGATCCGGCCGTTGGTCCAGGTACCGGCGGACGTATTGCCGACTTTGCGGAAATAAGTCCAGGTATAGTAGCCGAGATCGGTTACGTAAGCATCACCGGTCAAATTGGTGGCTTCAGCCACGTTTTCACCCAGGAGCAAATGAGTGATCGTATTAGTTCCATCCCACTGAGTCTTGACTATCGGATCGCGCGAGTAGGTACCCGCAACGTTCTGCATCATGAGCGGCCGATACATAGTCGAATCGACCCAGGTAACGTTCAGGTTCGAACGGGGATCGTAAGTGCAGTTGAATTCGGAACCCTGATAGTAAATGAAGTTATCATACAGACGGTCAGTGCCGATGCTGCGGAAATGCGTAGCCAGGGTGCCAATTACGGCACGACCGTTGAAGGTCACGTCCATACTCGGGCTGCTGCCGGTACCCAGGGTATCGGCCGACTGAAGATCGCAGCCGATGTCCTGGCCGCGCGGCCAGTTACCCGACGTCACGGTAGCGTCGTACACGTTGTAGCCGGTATTTCCAAACGGATATCCGGTGACAGTGTCCGGGCTGGCCCGATAAGCAAAGTGAACGCTCACTTCGGCGGTTTCATCGGTAGCGCCGTTCCACCAGTGAGCAATCTGGCGGCCCTTGCCCCAGGTCCACTGGGCATCGTCCCAGGTCAGATCGATACTGACGCCCACACCGGTGCCGACGTTCGGCGAAGCGGCCGAACCGACCGGCATGCGAATAGCGCCAGAGGCCGGGGTGACGGGCTCCAAGCCCATCTCAGTGGTGGCTTGCCGATACTCAACCGGATACGGACCGACATTGAAGCTGTTAATCATATCGAGCTGCTTGCTGTCAGCGATATCGGCCTTAGTATTCGTGGCCGCCCATGCCGACAAAGTCAGCAACCCTGACAACAGCACCGCTACGCACAACGTAAGTAGTGCTTTCCTCGTCATGCTCGTTTCCTTTCAAGATTAGCTGATTTTAGTCCCCGCACTCCAGACGCGAGAACCTATTCTCCTTTTGAATACCTCACGGATGCCTGCAAATTAACACCTGGCATCACGAGTCATGTTACTCTAAGGGCGTGAATTACCTCCTCGCTAAAGGTTCACTCGTCCAACTGTCCTTAAGACGCACCAATTTTTCTTCCGGTGGCACTAGCCGACGGAGGGTCGATGGCTGGCGTGTCCAATAAAGCAGTATTCCAGCATTCTAAAGCCGGCCTCGCGACGGCGGGTCGCAAGACTCAGCATATTAGTCCGATATATGAATTAGTCAGCCGTGGATCCCTGAAGACAGGGTGGCAAGGCAAAGATGGACAGGGACCGGCCTAACCTCTTCTGAGGTCCTTCTGAAGCAGCGCAAAGGTGTCAAAACAATCGAGAACCTACTGCTTAAGAATGGCATCTACCGGCCTGTTTGTCAAGCACTTAATCTATCCAGAGGCTGGAATTCCGCTCGCCACGCGGGTTCGAACCGTGTGGAAAATATTTCTGTGTGAAGTACTGGAATACCGACGGAACCTGATTTCAGATAGCGCTCCGTACCGGTTGGCACAAAAAGAGCGGCCATCCCTATGTGGGATGGCCGCTTATTCACACCCTACAAAGTCAAAGACTTTGCGAGGTCGATTCTAGTCCACCGACATACAGTTGCTGCGAACGAACGGCGGCTCGCCTGTAATGAACAGACAGTCGATCAACAGCGAAATGTCACCGATCGTAATGGATCCACAGGTCGGGTGAAGTCCACCGGACAGGTTCATGTCAGCTTCACCTAGACAAACGATGTTGGCACCCGGACCCGAAGGAATACAGGCACCCGTGATGAACTTGGCATCGATCATCACGCTGATGTCACCGATCGTCGGAGTCTCGCCGCCTGTACCGTTGGCGTTGCCGACCTTCCCTATACAGCAGGCCGGATTTATGGGTACGCAGCCTCGAATTTCCTTGTACCAGTTCTTGGCATACGCAACCTGAGCTTCCAGATCAGACAACGAACCATTGCGAACCGTAGTCATAACGGTCCAATAGTGCAGCGTGTCGCTGGCCAACAAGTTGTAATCCTGCTTGTAGGTCAACCAGACGGCCTGATCCTGAGTCGAAGCATCGGCGTTCAGGCCCGGCACCTTCGTCACATCCCACCAACGAGACGGATCCGGCTGGACCGGGACGAGAGGCGTGCCATTGCGATAATGCGTCGTGTCGACCATGATCAACTGGTCGGCTGCGCTGAAACCAAAATAGCCGGTGGAATCGTTCGCGCACGGGTCGGCATTGAACTGAGCCTTGGTGTAACCGCCACCAAAAGCCTCAGTGGCAAACCGGTTCAAGTTCGTCTGACACGCAGTGTGAAGAACCGTGTCAGTACCCTGTACGTAAACGAAACCAGCACTGGAAACACCGGTCGTGTTCAGCGGAACGCTGTCGGCCGGGACGTCCCAGTCACGAACATCACCAATGGTGACGTGATTGTGGGCCGCACCGTCAGCCGAATAGACCCAGGTGTGGACAATCACGAAATTGATGGTGGAAGTTGCCGGAGTGGCAGAACGCGGACCGTACACTACCCGCTCAAAAGCGATGGTCGTGTCACGGTTCACGAACTTACCCGTGTAAGTCGAGTCGTACTTGCCGCTCGCCGCCAGACCGCCGGTCATGGTCTTTTCCGGGGTCGGGTCGAAACCGGTTTCGTCCGCCTGGTTGGCGTCGTTTGTGACCTGAGTCAATTCCGCGCCGGTACCAGTCGAACTGGTTGCCATCAAGGTAAAGGCCGAGCCGCTCGCCAAATACATGGCGTCGCGCTGGCGGGTTCCGCACTCGAGATTGGATTCCCGATAATCAAGATTGATACTTCCGCTGGTTCCGGCACCCCATCCGAGGTCACCGTCGTTACCAACGCCCAGAGCTACGCAGGCGCCTGCCGGCTCAAAGAACGCGTCGAACATATAGGCATGGGTCGTAACCGTATCCCACTTCGTGGCCTCGACATTGGCCGCAGCCAGGAGGTGAATCGCGACCGAAATTGAATCGCTGTTGGCGGCATCAGACTTCAACCAGATCTCGCCGTCCAGCCACTGGGTCGAAGACAGCGCGGTGGCATTGGCAATCAAGTCGAACGTCCGGGTGCGAACCACACCGGCCGTTACCGCGAACGGGCTGCCGATTGTCGGATGCTGTGACACACCCAGCCAGGAACCGCCCGCCGTGCCGATCTCAGTAACGTTCAAAGTCACGTTACCGTCGTTCACGACCGTAATGGTAAAGTTCTTGGTCGTGCCAAGCTCCACCCACTGCGGCCACGCTACTGATTTAGGAATTACGTTAATCTGCGAAGCCTCAACCGGCTCCACGCAGGCCAGACGAACCCACTTCTCAGAGTTCAGAGTGGAAGGAGGATTGGTGCGATCGCTCCAGTTGGTCGGGCCTGGGTACTGGTCGTCCATATATTCCATGTTCAAGTAATGACCAGCAGCATAGTCGTGCGTCGGGGACATGTCGACTGCGGCCGCGACCGGCCAGGTCAGAGTCAGACCGGTCTCATCGAGGGCCTGACGCTCAATTGACGGTTTCCATTCGGAACCGCATGGCCCCTGGGCATCGGGATCGCCCGCCAAACCGCAGTTCGGAGTATAGGTGTTGGTGATGTTACGCGCGGCGTCCCACAGAGTGGAAGAACCGAGCTGAGCCACCGACATCAAGATCTCCCAGTTGGCCATGGCATACCGATTGCCCGTGTAGGAGCAGTCGTCCAGGACGCCCGGAGCCGGCTGCGTCGCAGCGTTGCGCCAAGCCATCCGGTTGGCACGCTCGTGAATCTGCGACCAGACCATATACAACTTGCCATCGCACTCACCCATCGTAGAGAAGGCGAGGTAACCAGCGTTACTGCCGCCAAAACCACAATGGAAGGTGTTCATCGAACCGGTCAGCATGTCGTCGTTCATGAAGTTGCCATTGGCAACCTTGACGGCATCGCCAATACCCGGGACAGCGCCATCGTTGGTCTTTTCCCAGTGATACAGGTTCTCGTCGAAATCACTCCAGTTAAAGCCGTCGAAATACGGATCGGCCGAGGTCGGCTTGGCCGTCCAGTAAACATGAAGGTCACCCTCACTGTCGAACATACAACCGGCTTCCAACCAGCAAGTAAAGTGATTCGGGTCTCCGGCGATAGCGTTGGTGTAGTTGGTAACACTATAGGCCGGCTGCCAGGTCACACCACGGTTGAACGACTCACGAGCCCAGACATCCAAATCGGCGCCGTTGTTAAGCAGACACCCGTAGTACGACGGGTTGACATAAACCACCGCCACACCTGTATTCGGGTATGCCGCAGCGGCAAGTTCTGTCCATGAGAACCAGATCGAGTCAATTATCTGGCCTGAACTCCAGGTACCGGCGGACGTATTGCCGACCTTGCGGAAGTAACTCCAGGTCTTGTATGAAGAGAGATCATCGGCGTAGGCATCACCGGTCAGGGTGACACCGGCAGTATTCTCGCCCAACAGCAGGTGCACAACCGTATTGGTGCCATCCCACTGTGTCTTGACCTGAGGCTCACGCGAATAACTCCCGGCGGTCTGATCCAGGAACAACGGCCGGTAGACAGTAGAATCAATCCAGGTAACGTTCAAATTCGAACGCGGATCGTAAGTGCAGTTGAATTCGGAACCCTGATAGTAGATGAAGTTACTGCTCAGACGTGTGCCGGCACCGGCACCGGAGGCTTTGGTGCGGAAATGTTGGCCCTGTGAAGCAATGACGGCGCGACCGTTATACGTCATATCCATGCTTGCGGCGACAGCCTGTCCGATCGTGTCAGCCGACTGCAGATCGCAGCCGATATCCTGGCCGCGCGGCCAGTTACCCGACGTCACCGTGGCGTCATACACGTTGTAGCCGGTGTTGGTATACGGGGCGGTGGTTTCGAGGCTATCCGGCATAGTCATGTAAGCAAAATGAACGCTCACTTCGGCGGTTTCATCGGTAGCGCCGTTCCACCAGTGAGCGATCTGGCGACCTTGGCCACGAGTCCACTGCGCGTCATGCCAGGTCAGGTCGATGCTGACGCCCACACCGGTGCCAACGTTCGGCGAAGCGGCCGAACCGACCGGTACGCGGAGGGCGCCAGAAGAAGAAGCCGTGCTTTGCAATGCCACATCTTCTTCGAAGGCCGCACGGTCTTCCATCGGATATGGACCAACATTGAAGCTGTTAATCTTGTCGAGCTGCTTGCCGTCAGCAATGTCGACCTTAGTATTCGTGGCCGCCCACGCCGACAAAGTCAGCAACCCGGTCAACAGCACTGCTACGCACAACGTAATTAGTGCTTTTCTCGTCATGCTAGTTTCCTTTCAAGAGATTAGCCTATTCCAGCTTCAGTGTCTTGGACACTGAAACCTACCCCAGTTGATCTTCCCACGCGGCAACTCCGAGGTGTCTGCCTGTCCCGCGCAGTCGTTACTCTCCTCGTGTGGATTACCTCCTCGATAAATGGTTCACTCGTCCAACTATCATTAAGACCCACCAATTTTCTTCCGAGGCGTTAGCCGACGGAGCGTCAATGGCTGGCGTGTCCAATAAAGCAGTATTCCAGCATTCTAAAGCCGGCCTCGCGACGGCGGGTCGCAAGACTCAGCATATTAGTCCGATATATGAATTAGTCAGCCGTGGATCCCTGAAGACAGGGTGGCAAGGCAAAGATGGACAAGGACCGGCCTAACCTCTTCCGAGGTCCTTCCGAAGCAGTGCGAAGGTGTCATAACAATTGAGAACCTACTATGTAATAATGGCATCTAAGAGCCTGTTTGTCAAGCACTTAATCTACCCCGGGGGATGGAATTTCGCTCACTGCGAGGGTTCGTACCGTGTGGAAAAAGTCTCTGGTTGAAGAGCCAGAATACCGACAAAACCAAATTGCAGTGACCGCTTATGGCCGGCTATCACAAAAAGAGCGGCCATCCCTATGTGGGATGGCCGCTTATTCATGGCCGGCGAAATCAGCGATTTCGCCAGCTCAACTTCAGTCAAGAGACATGCTTAGTCTATTGACATACAGGTGCTGCGAACGAACGGCGGCTCGCCTGTAATGAACAGACAGTCGATCAACAGCGAAATGTCACCGATCGTAATGGATCCACAGGTCGGGTGTTGACCACCGGACAGGTTCATGTCAGCTTCACCTAGACAAACGATGTTGGCGCCCGCACCGGAGCCGATACAGGCACCCGTGATGAACTTGGCATCGATCATCACGCTGATGTCACCGATCGTCGGAGTCTCGCCGCCAGTACCGTTAGCGTTGCCGACTCTTTCCGTGCAGCAAGGCGGTGGGCCAAAACAATCACGAACCGTGCCCATATACCAGCTCTTGGCGTAGGCAACCTGGCTCTCCAGATTGGCCAGTGTGCCATTGCGCACGGTGGACAGGATTGTCCAGTAGTGCAGGGTATCGGATGCGCCCAGGTTATAATCCCGAACGTAGGTCGTGATCAACGCCAGGTCAGTGTCCTGGAGTGCGGAAGCGTTAGTACCGCCGATACCGGTTTCGGCCCACCAGACCAGCGGGTTCGGCTGACTCGGCACCAGCGGAGTACCATTCCGGAGATGAGTGGTGTCCTCCATTATCAACTGATACAGCGAATTGGAGCCGTAGAATGTCGTGTTATTGGCGCACGGGCTGCCGGTCAACTCGGCCGATGTGTAACCGCCGCCAAACGCTTCGGTCGCGAAGCGGTTCAAGTTCGTCTGGCAGGGTGTACCTCCGGTAGTGTCGGTACCCTGAAAGTACACGAATCCACCGGTTGTCGAGACCGCCGAGTTGTTGTTCGGCGGGCTATCGGCCGGAACGTCGAAGTCGCAGGCGTTTCCAACCGTCAGGTGATTGTGGCCTAAGCCATCGGCCGAATACACCTTGGTATACACAACCATGAAATTGATAACTGAATTGGACGGTGTCAACCGAGGACCGTACACAGTCCGCTCCATGGCGATAGTCGTATCCTTGTTTACAAACCGACCGGTGTAGGTAGAGTCATAGTCACCGGTGACGGCCAGACCGCCGCCGATGGAACCCTTGGCGGATGTCGGATCGAACCCGGCCTCGTCTGCCTGATTCGGATCGTTGAATGCCGTCGTCAATTCGGCGCCGGCTCCCGAGGAATTGGTCGCCAGAAGAGTAAAGGCCGTCCCACTCATAAGGTACTGCTTGTCACGCGCGCGAGTGCCACATTCCAAGCCTGACTCAGCGTAGTCAAGATTTACACTGCCTTGACTGAAAGCACCATAGCCGACTTCGCCCAGGTTACCGACCGCAAGAGCGATACATTCGCCGGTGGGCTCGTAGAATTCGTCAAACATGTTGGCGTGGGTCATTACAGTATCCCAGCGAACCGCTTCGACATTGTCGGCGGCCAGAATATGAATCGGCACCACCATTGAGTCATTGTTGGCGGCATCCGACTTCAGCCAGACCTGGCCATCAAGCCACTGGGTTTGAGATATACCAGTCGCATTGACAACCACATCAAAGCTGGCGGTGTTGTTAACACCCGCAGGAACCTGGAACGGGCTGCCTGTGGTGGGATGCTGACTCACGTCCAGCCAGCTTCCGCCGGCGGTCCCAATTTCGGTAACGTTGAGCGTGACGTTTCCCTCATTGACAACCGTGATGGTCAGGTTATTGCTGGCATTAAGCGCCACCCACAGCGGCCATTCCAGCCTCTTCGGAGAAATGTTGATCTGAGAGGCTTCCACCGGGTTCACACAGGCCAACCGGACCCACTTTTCGGAGTTGAGTGTTCCGACATCGTTTCGTCCGTTCAGGTCCTGTACAAAATATCCGGGGAACTGATCGTCCATGTACTCCATATTCAAGTAGAAGTCGCCGGTGTAGGCCGGCTGACCCGCGGGGGTCAAGTCAACCTTCGAGGCGGCCGGCCAGGTCAAACCCAGACCGGTCTCATCCAAGCCATACTTTTCGACCGAAGGCTTGAATTCGTTACCACACTGGCCACCGACGGCCAGCGGATCACCCGCCAGACCGCAATTCGGAGTATGAGTTCCGGCTCCGGCTCCAGAAACGTGGCGGGCGGCATCCCACAACGAACTAGAATTTATGCGAGCGACCGACATCATAATCTCCCAGTTGGCATTGCTGCGCGTACTGCCGGTGTAGGCACAATCCTCGAGGAGAGAAGGTGTCGTAGTGTAATCGCCATGATTGGCCAGCTCGTGCATCTGATTCCAGACGCAATACAGCTTGCCATCGCATTCCGACAACCAGATAAAGGCAATGTACCCTGACATGACGCCGCCAAAACCGCAATGAAGAGTGTTGATGGAACCGGTCAGCATGTCATCATTCAGGTAAGTGCCCTTCGCCAACTTGACAATTTCATTCGACGAACGGGCCCAGTGGTAGATATCGGTGTCGAAATCGTTCCAGTTGTAGCCGTCGAAATAAGGATCGGCCGAGGTCCGGGTGCCGGTCCAAATAATATGAAGATCGTCGTTGGCATCGTACAGCGCCGGTGATTCGACCCAGGCCTTGTAGTGCTTGGGATCGCCTGCGATCGCGTTCTGGTACGTCGTAATGTTTACTTTCGGATTCCAAGTCAGACCGTAGTCAAGAGATTCACGGTAAAAGACATCGGTATCGTACTGTCCATTATCGCCGTCAAGACGACACCCCCAATATCCCGGGTTGGAGTATGAGACGCACACTTTACCGGAATTGGGTGACGTTGCCAGGGTGACCCCGTTGGTGCCGTACACATCCATAACGCTATCAATGATCTTGCCGGTGCCCCAGCTTCCCCCAGACGTATTACCCGTCTTACGGTAGTACTGGAAAATACGATACTCCGCAGCGGTAACGTAAGAGTCGTTACCCGCTGGACCGGCCACGGTTTCGCTTTCACCGATCAGCACGTGCGTAATCGTAGTAGAGCCGTTGAACTGCGTGGCAACCTCGGGCTGGACGCTGTAGTTACCTACGCCCGGATTGGAGAAGTTGGCCCGGTAACCGGTAGCTACGGTCGAGTCAATGAAAGTAGTGTTCAGGGAAGTCCGGGGATCGTAAGTGCAGTTGAACTGAGCCCCCTGAAAGAATAACATATTGTCGCCCGCCGGCCGGAGGGGGCGGAAGAAGGAAGTTGTTGCGGTCATGACGGCATTCTGGTTCCCCAGAACGTCGAGATTGACCCACTTCCCGGCTCCCGCTGTATCGGCCGATTGCAGACCGCAGCCCAAATCCTGGCCGCGAGGCCAGTTGCCTGAGGTGACGGTCGCGTCGTAAACGTTGTATCCGGAAATGATCGGGGAAGCTATTGCATTGCCGGGCACGGTGTCGGAGCACAGTTCATAGGCAAAGTGCACACCGGCTTGAACCGTCTCGCCTACCTCGCCATTCCAGTAATGGCTGACATGGCGGCCGATCGGAAATCCGTATTGTCCGTCGTCAAAAGTGAGCGCCACGCTCACACCTACTCCAATGCCGGCCTCGGGAGACTGGGAGCTACCCACCGGCCGTTTGACCACTCGACCGGCTTGAGCCGGGACGTGGTTAGACGACATCGGTTCTTCTTTTCCCATCAAGGGACGAGACCCGGCAAGATTAAACTGGCCGATATCGGCCGATCGTTTGGAGTCTTCAAGGTCAGCCCTGGTGCTGCTACGAGCGGCTGCCGCGGCGGACAACATCAATAGCAACAGAGCCGACAGCGATGTCAGTACAAGAAGTCGCTTCATTAGTCCAATTTCCTTTCGAGTAAATCTTCTCGTTTTCCGCGCGCCTGCCTCTGACGGCTCGGAAAGATCCCGCCGCGCCGATCAGA
Source organism: uncultured candidate division Zixibacteria bacterium (assembly GCA_963735035.1). Lineage (GTDB taxonomy): Bacteria > Zixibacteria > MSB-5A5 > GN15 > FEB-12 > JAGGTI01. The sequence goes on along the minus strand of CAVTJJ010000004.1, from coordinate 941,977 downwards.
TCCAGGTTGCGGACAGTCGACCAGACACAATCGGTAGATACGCCTCCTCTCTTGATGTCAGACAAAGCCTGAATTCCATTTTGTCGATAGTTCAACCTATCGTACTTATCAATTTGCAACTTGTACGGTGCCGTGATTCGTTAGTGTGTACAATAAAGCGAAGTAGCCCAAGCGCCGGTTCGACCTATCTCGAATGGAGCCACAATCGAACGGGGCGATTGTTCAGTCCTTCTCAATATCAAAGAAACGAATAAAAACCAATTTCGTCAAGCCAATTAGATGATTGGTAGTGGGTCAGTTTCAAAAAGGGGGCGGGAATGAGCTACAATAGCGTCCGAAATTGCAGATTGATGCTTGAGGGGGGTAAGCATATATTGGGGGCATGGAAAATCCAGTTACGGGATTCAAGCCAACGTGCAGATAACGAGGTTCCTTACAAGCCTTATCCCCAGCGTTATTTGGACGCTGCTTTGGTTGGTGGACTACAAGGACATCGGACCACAGATATTTCGCGACCTGCTGGGGTATATTATGCCGCATAGTGGGTTTCAGGGATTAATAATCATTGGCCTGCTGTTCGGAGTCAGCTATCAGTTTTCCGTAATCAGAGAACTCAAAAGTAGATTGCGCGGGAAATCGGTGAGGCCATCCGCGAATATGGAGTTTGGAGATGCAATACGGTTTGTCCAACGACAGAAGAAGTTAGGACGGGGGAAAAGTGATGAATATGTGCTTGCCCTCCTCAAGCGATTGGCAGTAGACGAAAACCTAACGATACGAGGAATTGCGACTGGCGGTCAAGGCTTGGAAAGAACGAGTAGACTCTCAGAGGGCGAGTTCCCCGATGTGATCCCCCCCAGATTCTTCATATCAACTTTTGCTAGGCCAACTACAGAATATGGCTATCGCATGGATGTATGCCATGCAAACTCAGCCTTAGGTAATTCTGGCCTTCATGGGCATTATCATTCCCTTTGCCTTAATAAGCAGGAGTTAGATGAACTTCTTCCGAATGTAAACGTGTTCGTCAGACTATCGGACTTCCTTTTAAGGAAGCGGTCTCCCGGTCTTCCAGAAGCTTAACAAGGTCTTCGATATTCCACAGCTTCTTCGTGACTCCTGCCGCCATAGCGGGGGACATCCTCAAGGACTGATGTATCCGGCAGAAGTTGTAGTGCATAAAGTGGAGCGCAACGGAATGCTCCAAGTTCTCAATCTTCTTTGAGAAAGCATTGGTTAACCGAGTAAATCGCCGCATACTCATGCGCATGGTCAGGTTTTGACGCTCCACGAATGACGTGGATATGTGCCGTTCGTCCGGCTTGCCCGTCACTTTGTCCTTACGAGCTCCGACACATTTGGCCGGGCTGTAGCGGCCTTCACCGCCCTCTTTGCCGTACAACTTCACAAGCATAGCGTAGTCAATTTGGCAACCAAAGGCTTCATCTACAGCCGACAGATAGGCGTTGTGGCCGTCGGTGGTCAACTGTACGCGATTGGCAAGCCGAGAAGCTACGTCTTTCATAAACCGGGTAGCCCATTCGGCGTCACGCCAGCCGATTAACCATGAAATCATTAGCTTGCTGTCCGGGTCGATAGCCGTCCACGTCCACACGTCACCAAACCCCAATACTCCCTGCTTATCTTCGGGTAGATTCTTCTGCTTGGCATAGCAGAATGACCATATTTCGTCACACTGGACCTTCTTGCAGGTCAGGTTACGGACGGTCTGGTCATGGTACTCGGCACAGACTGTACCAATCTCGGCCAAGAGCTTGACTATCGTATTCTTAGCGACTCCGGTCATGCGGACGGTAGAGCGGATCGAATTGCCCTCTACGAGGGCGGCGATCACTCTGGTTCTTTCTTCGCGTGTCAGCTTATTCATAGTTCTAATATAACCTATTGTACTTAGGCTGTCAAGCATAATCGGTCAGTTTATTAGAAAATATGCAGATTTCTTGAGTCTGCTTTCTACGATGTACTCGGAAAGAGCGGGGCTATTCGCCGGAATCGGCTTGCTTCTGCCAACGGGCCTGTGCGGCCTTGCGGGCGATTTCTTTGCGTCTACGGGGAGAAAGTGCGGCGGCTCTGGCCTTGCCGCCTTTGGCTCCGCCAAGCTGACCCCATTTGACTGCTTCGGGGTTCTTAGTAGGATCGACGGGGGAAATTTCTTCGGGCGTATCGTTTGTGGCGGCGTTCACAATGGCCGCGCCCAACTGATTCACGTCACGTTTCTTTTTGCTGTGCTCGATCTTCTTCATGCCTTCAAGGTAACATCTATCCTTAAACTGTCAAGCATAGTGTGTGCATGACTATTTCAAACTGACCCACTACCAGATGATTAGAGACATGTGCGTCTGGGAAGCACGCCCCCCGACAAACGGACTGAGGGCCCATCTTGCCGCGAGGTCAAGTGCCAAAATAGAGGGACTGATTTGTAACTTATTGTCTTTCCGGGCGTTCTGACTGCTCGACATACTCCGCTATTGGCAACTGGGCAGTCCGAGCGACGGTCCGGTTACGAACAGATAATCGATGAGCACATAAATGTCGGATAGCGAAATGTCGCTCGCGATAGGAGTTGCTCCCCCCGACCGATTGACATCAGCCTCCTGCAAACAACAAAGGGGTTCGCCAGTGATGAACAGAAAATCGATCAGCACTGACACATCGCCTATCCCAATCTCTTCCCCAGCGTCACAGTTGACATTGCCGACCGTACCATTGCAGCAATCACCGGCCGGCCATCGCTTCAAGGAGTTTCCAAGGATCGGGGATTCAGCCGGTGCGGCTCCGGCCGCCATCGAACCAAAATCAAACGTCGTTACCGATACCCAATACGGCTGTCCGACAATGAGGTCTTCGAGGAGCATTTCGTATTCATAGTACTTGAAGAAGCCATCCTCGGTAAGATATACGTCCGTCGAATCCGACGGAACATCGGAAGGACTTCCGTAGCCTGGACAAGGGGCGTTGGGGAACCTCTTGAGAAAAGGCGTCTCCAAACCAAATATGGACGAGTTGGTCATAACGGGCTCGAAGTAGAACAGTGAATCGGGAAAACCGGGCATGACATACGGCGCCTGTCTCGTGAAATCCAGTGGATACCACGACTGATCGGTGCAGCCGGAAGGAGCATAGTGACATCGCGACTCCTCCAGAGTCAAGCGTCCCAGAGAGCGGGTCCAGTTCGAACGGTCGAAATCCCAATAGTAGCGGTAATAGTCTTCTATGTCATAGGAGCCAATGGCCGCAAAACTCCCGGCAACCCCGGTGGTGGACAAATACAACCGGTACCCTTCGAAGTTCGTCTGGCGGCTGGCCCAATCAAGTTGATTTTCACTTTGGAAGCCGTTCCAGCGAACATACAGTGCCTGATCTCGCGGCTCAACCCAGGTAACCGGAGCCATAGGCCTTGACGCGGCGCGCCAATCGGGGACACCGTCACCCTTGTACCAGAGCGTATCGTCGCCACATAGCTGATACTGGCCGGCGTAGCCATCGCTATCGGTATCAATACCGGGATTATCATATACCCATCCGGCCCAAACGCCGTTGGAAATGAAATCGCTGAAATTGAGGCCCGCGAAGTAGGCGTCGGGATTGTACGGCAGATTAAGGAAATTGGCGCCGCTGGAGTGCAGGTTCTCGCCGCACACGAAAGCCAGAGTCAGCGGCACGGACTGCCCCGGCTCCAGATTGATTGAGCCGCTGGAAACCAGATACCTCGTGTCCTGACCTGTAGACCATAATTGTGCCCCATCAACCGGGGGCGGCAACCAGATCGAATCGTCCGCCGGAATTGTGGCCGTTCTGTATTGATCGTAGTCACGGTCACCATTGCTGAGGAGGTAGTACTTGTTATTGTCGCCGGATGGACTTCCCATACCACCAGTACTGAAATCACGGGGGTTGACTCGCCGCATCGGCCCCCAGTCGTATTGAGGGCTATTATTGTTTGATACCCACCAGTTGAAAGTGGTCTGAGGGGCGTTTCCTCCCATGTCGAGCAGTCGAATCCCGGAGACATGAGGCACCGTGTTCCACACGGGAGTCTGCTGATTAAGATCACCGTCGTTGTCGGCGCTCCAGGGCATCTCGACATCAAGCGAAGTCTGACATCCTGATCCGTTGGACGCTGAATATGTTCCAGACCAGAGTCCGGAAATATCATCTAGAGCACCATTTCCTTGGTTGAACAGGTCATGAATATCCAGATCCATTAACAAGCCGATGTACAGATCTTCCAGGGGTCTATTCCCAATGTTCTTGATCGAATAATCTATAAGGATGAAGTCTTCGGCGACCGGGTAGCTCCAGGCGAAAGAACGCTGGGTGACTTCAATGTTAATCGGGATGTGAGCGCGATGTTCTATTTCATCTATTTCGCCCCCTTGACAAGACTTGCAGGTGTCGCGATAGACAGCGATGTAATCCTGCTCGGATATCGCTCCTTCAAAAGTAGGCTTATCTGGGTCGATCGTGGAGCGGTATTGCATCCCCCCACCGTATTCATAGAAATCGGGATTGAGCTCACTGCCTCTTACGGCCCAGCCATCGGCGCCGGTAGAGACCAGAGTATCGGTTCCCACAACAGCGCCGATCCAGAGAGCCCCGCCCCAGAAATACATGTTATTACTGCCTATTGGGTACTCGCCCTGAAGAAGCGGCTTTCCAGTGAAGCAGTCGACAGTCCATTCTCCGTAATTCAGATTGCCCAACGTGCCGTCGTTGCTGATGGTAAATCCGATCTTGCCTATATCGTGATTCACGCTACACCAGGCCGGATAAGGAGTGGCCGCCTGACTAATACTCTTTTCGCGCTCGAAATTCGTTCGGGCTACACTTGACCCCGACACCACCGCTATCAAAGCGGCCGTCATCGCTAAGTTGATCAGTCGCTTCATCACTACTCCCTCCCCTCAACCGCGGTCTTGACCTTTGGACCGCTATTGCCGGGCAGCCATTTCTCATAGAGCCAGCTCAGGATTGAATCCACCAACTGCTGCCCTGACGTTGCTTCCAGGGCCAACGGAGTAAAGAGCGAGTGTACTGTCCGGAAACTCCCCCGGTCCATCCGGACCATAACCGGGCGACCATCATAACTCAGTTGGGGATCAATTGGATGTACCGCGCCATAGAGCGACTTGAAGGTGTACATGCATTCGGAGTCATAGGTCCGCACCATCCATCCAACCTGCGGCAGGGCGCCGAGGAAAGCAAAAGCAGAATCAGCGAATGGAAAGAATGGAAAACAGTTGTTAGGATTGCACTCAGGATCAGTATAGCAAGCCTCTGACGGCACGCATCCAGCCCACTTGTATTGAGTCCGAAGAAGGGCGGTGTCAATTGACAGGTTTGGCCAGCGCAAAGTATCAAGGGAGTTGGCCCCAATAAAGTGTTCAGTGCGCGGTAGCCCGCAATGCGAAGCGCTATAGAGAAAGGAACCCCAACCCGGGAACGCGACTTGTTGGACCCCAAAGTAGTATTGATAAGCCCACGTGGCAGTGTCGGTTGCGGGAGGTCTGTCAGACTCGTGCCTGCCGAGCGGTACTCTGGCCGCCACCCAAACGTTCGTACCAACGTCGATGGCTTGATACAAGACCAGTTGTCGGACGCCTCCGTAACTCCAGGCGCCGGACATGGCTGCATCTTGGATGATGATGACTACTTTGTGCTTTAGAGCAAAAGCAAGTAACTTGGTTTCCGCGCTCTCATACAAAGATTGCATGAAACTTCCGTAATCTCTTATATCAAAGGCCTTGTCGAACTGGATATCTGACGTTAGACCGGCATGTGCCGCCCATAGGGGTATTGCACCTGCCCAATAAGCAAGTTGGCAGCTGTATTTGGCGGTATTCTCATATGCCGGTGAGCCAAAATCAATAACAGCCACATCGCGCTCGAATTTGGGTTCAATCACCTGCGCTCTCTTGAACGCCGGCGTAGGATCGTATACGGTCGAATCCTCCGGGTCTCTCGCCCGCACCCAGGCGATGAAATTGGCCCTGACAGTCGTATCGGACGGGTGATCGGCGAAAAGATTGTAGAGCGTGTCCCCCATGGCGTAAGTCCAGGCGTTGTCACCCATCCTAGGCATCGGAACCAGGCGATTAAACTCTGGATTGGCCAGGAAACTCGGATCTTCAACATCCAACAAGGTGTCGAAAAAGCCGAAGGAAGTTGTGCCATCAATAGTATCTACGAGAACTGTATCGCAATCTATCTGGCGAATACCGCCCGGAAGCCAGGTCGTGTCACAAGTGATGTACATACTTAATGGGTACTGTCTCGTCTTGAGCATTTGACCGTCGTACGACCTGAACACTATGAATTGAAATGAATGTATTATCTGATCGTAGACCGAATCAGTATAGGGTCCGTAAAGACGGTATTCGAAGGCAAACGAGGGATCGTCATAGGCGTGGTCGACCAGATCGTTCGCCGCCCAGTTCAGGCGCACACCCGTGGCCCAGTTTCCCGGCCCGACACTGTTGACAAACGGCAAGTATTCTGAGAAGCCGATAAATCGCGTGTCCGGCGGGTTGTTGTACGGTTTAGGACAGTCCGGCAGCGGCACCCTTGAAATGAAGAGATGGTCTATTAGCATGTAGACGTCCCCCAGGGTGATCTCACCGGCAGGGTCGCCGTTGATATTGGCTTCAGCCGGATTGGGCAGCCGGGTTCCGTTTATGAAGATATGGTCGATCAGCAGCGCCAAGTCGGCCACCGTGACCTCGTCTTTATAGTCACAGTTAACGTTGCCGACCGTGCCGATACAGGCGCAGCCTTCAGGACCGGTGGGAGCAGTCGCCGGCGGGTCTTCTCCCGCCGCCCGAACCGAACCGCTAATAAGTAGCGCCGCGAGTACGAGACTCACTCCCCAACGGAAATTGGACGACAATCTTGAACAGACTCTTTGGAACATCGCCGTTACCTTTCAAAACAAAACACGCCCTCCTGGCACGGTTCTCCTGATGCTTCATTCAAGATAACATGATCGACGGTCCTGTCAATCAAAACGTGCAAGGATTTGTCCTGGCGGACTTGCGTGATCACAACTATTGAAACCGGATGACCGGGCATCCCCCCTCGAGCCCCGGGCATCCGGCTTCGAACCGAACAGACAATTTCGCCTAGACTAATCGAATATCCGTGACGGTTGAAATCGGTATCTCTTCCGTGCAGGCTCCTCCCAGATCGCGCAACACCCACTCGTCACCAAATTCGAGACTTGCTTTCACGACTACGGTCTCCCGAGTCAGCCCCGATTGATCCGACTGGACGACCTGGATTTCCCTACCCAGCCGAATGGCCTCAAGAATCAGACAGCAATTCAGATCCTGAAGCAGGTGGGAGGCGTCGGAGGATCGCTCTATGGAGTCAAGAAGACTATCGATCTTGACCGGCAGGGTGCGGGAGGACAGGCTATCGAGATGCGCCTCGATGTTCTGTACGGTTGGCTTGTACTGTCCTTTGAGCCGAGCTTTGAGCAATCGCACGGCCAGACGCAACACGAATACATCGAACGGACTCATAGGGTCATGGTCGGCGCCGTTTAGGTCGGTCAGCCGATAGCGCCCCGTTGATTGGTCAAAACTGATTGGGATTCCGGCTTCGGTCAGGCGCTCAACGTACCGGTCGACTGCCTCTTCGCGAATCCCGTAGGCCTTCGTGATCTCCTCCCGAGTGAAGGAGCGCTGCCGGAACAGCAGGCTCAGGATTTTCAGTGTTCGTGTTGACATTATCCCCTCCCCCTCCCCCGCATGACAAAGGTCATGCTTCTTTCAAGTTTCACCCCGTTAGAACAACAATCCCCACAACTCCCAGAGAAGCGACGGAGCCGTTTGCGAGCTACTGACCGGATACACCAGGGTGGTATCGGGTATCCCCGTGGAATCCCGCCTTACAAGTAGCGAGTCCTCGTAATTTGTGGGCAGGCCACTATTGCCTCCATCGGCCCTAATCGAATGCGGCGCTGCCATGGCTGCAACCAGGACAAACGCGATCACCGAAAGCCAGGCGGTGCGACGTAGGGAGAATTGAGAATCACTCTCTACTTTCGTCGTCTTCTGTGGACTGGTTCTGTTTACTCGTGTCATGCCAAGGGGCAAAACAACTTACGTGCCGGACGAATTAGGATCGCGATCAAGATACAACTATCTCATCGCCAGCAGCTTATGCGACCTTCAACGGATGACGTAACGGGGTGGTTTACCACTCTTCTTGCCGCTTCCGCAATATCACGCTTCAAAGCCAAGCGGGGCCTGGTGTCATGTTTGGCAAGAATGCGGCAGAGTGGCAAGAATTGAGGGCGGGGTCAGGGACGGCGAAGGCCGTACTTCCGCATTTTTCGGCAGAATGTGCTGAGCGGCATCCCCATCGACCGGGCCGCAGCCGATTTGTTCCAATTATGCTTTGTGAGGGCTCGAAGCATTTGGGCCCTTTCGGCGGCTTCGGCGGCGAGGCTGGTCGGCTCATCGGCGACGGACAAATTGACAATCTCTGAAGGCAAATCGCCCATTTGAATGGTTTTCCCAGGACAAAGCAGCGATAGGCGTTCAATGACATTTCTAAGTTCGCGCACGTTACCCGGCCACGGGTAAGATTCGAGGACAGAGAGGGCTCTACCTGAGAGGCTGATCGGTTTGTGTGTCGTCTGGCTAAACAAAGCAATGAAATGATCACAGAGCACCTCGACATCTTCCGGCCGCTCTCTGAGGGGGGGAATCGCAATTTCGACGCCATTGATTCGATAGTAGAGATCGGCTCGAAATTTCTTTTGGGCAACCATCTCGGCCAGATCTTTATTCGTGGCATAAATGAAACGCACGTCAGTCGAAATAGTCGTATTGCTCCCTACCGGTTCGAACTCCTGGTATTCGAGGACGCGGAGCACTTTGGCCTGAACAGCCAGGGGCATATCGCCGACTTCGTCCAGAAATAAAGTTCCGCCGTCAGCCGCTTCGAATTTTCCCTTGCGGGCGGCCACACCCGTAGCGGTCCGATCAGCCACTCCAAACAACTCGCTTTCTACCAGGGTGGGAGCGATGGCAGCACAGTTGAGTTTGATGAACGGTCCGTCTTTTCGAGCACTCGAGGAGTGAATCATTCGACAGATAATCTCTTTGCCGGTTCCGCTCTCACCCCGGACCAGTACGGACGTATCAGAAGCGGCAATCTGCGGCAGCGGCCCGAGAAGACGTCTCAGCGTCTCACTTCGAGTAACAAAACTGATTCCGACCCCGATATCATTAAGTCCCTTTTCAAGATACTCGGTAAGGTTCTTTGACGAACGGTATTTGGCGTAGGTATCGAATATCAACGACGCGAACTTCGACAAAGCGCCCACAAACGTGAGATCTTCCTCGTCAAACAGGGCCGGAATGGTGTGATGATCAAGGTAGATGACGCCGCGGGCACGACCTTCTACCGCTATCGGAACGCAGATGACCGAACGAATGTTATGCGCTACAATACTCTTGTATTTCTTCGTGGCGTCGTCGGCCAGGGCATCCGAAACGAACACTGGGGACATCGAAGACAGCGCCATCTTGGGGATATTTCGGCTAAAGCTGACTACGTCCTGAAGGTCTTCGGCCTCGCAACCTACGAAACAACGGACCCGGAGATCATCACTATCATGACTGCATACTAGAAGAACTCCGCGCTCCGCCTCGACCGCATCTACGGCGAATTTCAAGAGGCGGGGCAAGGGATCGATTTCCTGTGAGATATTGGAGAGAATTTCCGCGATACCGTCAAAAGACTGCACCAGAACCCGCCGCTCATGGACCAAACTCGCCTTTTCCTTGAGCAAATCACTGAGCAGTTGGACAAATCTTCGGTTACCCAAACGTTCGGCAAGTGAAATAGCCTGGCGGGTGAAACGCGCTCCGAGACGGGGTTGACGATCGTCATAGTGCAGCCGGGCAATCCCGACACAAGTGATCATAGCCAGAAACCACTGACCAGCCGATTCGAAATAACGATAGGCGTTTCTCAACGCCGCAATCATATCCGGGACTGAAGCGACATCTGCAATATAAGGCTCGACTGTATTGTGGAGAGCGCGAAACAATGGAGTCTCGTCCGACGGGACATGAGCCATCACCTTCTGAACAAGAAGGCGATTCTCTTCTCGCCAGGGTCGATCGGATTCGATCAACACAATGTAGAGAAGCATGGCGGCGTAGTACCGGCACCCGCCTTCATCGAGTGAAATCACCAACCGGCCTAGGTAGTCGAGGTCGCACTTTTGATCGTAGTAGAAATCCTTTAGACCGATGATCATATCCAGTTCCAAAGAAAGGACGACATCGGGGTATGCCTTCAGAGCTTTACGAGTTAGATCATTCAACCGCTCAAGCTCATTTAGCTCAGCTCGATAGAAGGCAATTTCGCATAGATTGCGCAGGCTGTGACATTCAATGGAGTAGGCCCGCCCTGCCGGACTTATTTCAAGGACCCTCTGTAAGGCCAGTTCGGCATCGGCCAGATCACCGCGAACCATCTTGGACCACCCCACCAAAGAATAATGTATCGCGTACCCGTCATCTCGAGCCGCGGCATGGATAAGCCCAAGACTTCGGCCGGACCAATAATCAGCTTTGTCATACTCTGCCAGACGCGTGTGACTTGCGATCATGTAATCACATATATAAGATAGAAAATGGCTTTGCTGACGGCGGTCGATATACTTGAGAGCTGTCTTGGCGTATGAGATCGCCCTTCTATACTTCGCAGTCTCGAAACAGAGTGAGGCCGCCCCACACAAAGTACCCGTCAAGTGCGGGCCGTATTGACGAGCGTCGGCCAATCGAAAACATTTGTCGTAAGTTGCTGCCGCTTCATCCAGATGACCGCCTGATCGCCACATCGCGGCTAGATCACCCAATACCCTTGCCTGGAATTCGTGCAGATGGAGCTCCTCAGCTTCCACTGCTATTTGTGCCAGGAGCCGAACCGATTCAGCAATATTACCCGCGTGACCTATTCTCCATGCCTGCTGTTTTCTGAAGTCAAGTTCCGCAGCCTTTCGAGAACAGCTCCGGGCAAGTTCCAATCCTTTGTCGTTGGCCGCCGAAGCAGCCTCTTCCTTATTGGCAGCCCAAAGCTCTCGGGCGTAGAAGGCATAAAGCTCCAGTTGTTCGTCAGAACTGGGGACGGCGACTTCGATAGCGTGCTGAATGTGCTCAGACGCCTCCAATGGGCGATGCAGGGCCACCGCCAGTCCGGCCAACCCACGGAACTCGGACAGGGGAATTGACCTCCCGGCTTCAAGCTCCGAAGTCACCCGATTCTTTCGGATGAGGTAGCTCCGCAACCCTTTCCCTGTCGGAAACATTTCTGAGGAGTCAGTGTCTTTACTACTCTCAGAATCTCGGCTATCCGCCCGGCAGACCGCCTCTTCCACGGACTCGGATTCGTCAGGAAATCTTGAAAATATTCTCAGAAGCGTCTCGTCTGGGATGGCCAGATACCAGAATTCTCCACACCGTTCGCACTTTGACGCGGTCAGAATTTCTTTCACGGTTTCGAAGGCGATCATTGTACCGGTGAGAAGAGTCTGCTGGAGACACTCACACAGATCGTGGGGCAGCGAATAGAGTCTCGAGGCTTGGAACAAGTCGCGCTGCAAATCGGCTTTGCTGAACCTCCCGTTGGCGCGGAGGGCGCGGTAATTTGTCAGCAGCAACATGGCCAGTGTTGTCTTTAGACCGTGTTGATATTGGTCGTCATTGATCAAATTCGCGAAGTGAAGCCCTCGCAGGAGCATTTCGGGTCGGGCGGCAGGAGAGGCCTGGGTCAACCTATCAATCAGATTATGCAGGCGCTCAGAGGTGACGTCCGCCGACCTTCCGGGCTCGAGATCAGATGCTTTACTTGCACCTCCGGCTTGAATTGATCGTCCCATGGAGAATAAGTCAGAGCCGCCGCAAATACGGTCGTTGTTGAGAATCTCCGGCGGAATACAGTCGATACTGCCGAATACGCGATGCCGGGACGGCTCTCCGGATTCCTGGAGGTTGTCGAGATCCATCAAGATCAGACGCTCTCCCCGGGCATGCTTTAGCAGACGGAAATTCTCCAGCTTCAGATCGCAATGCACCACGTCCAACAGATGGAGGTAGTCAATAACGACGGCGAGTCGAACGAGGAGCTCTCTCGACGGTTCCAACAGCATCGATACGCTTACTTCACACAAACGATCGGCTGCCAGATACGGGTACTCGACGAACACATTTCCATGATCGGTGGAGAGTGAATTGGCGGTGTATATGGAGCAGGTTCGAATCCGCGTCTGAAGCCGAAACGACCGACGCAACATCTCCCGCTTTTCCTCAACCGGCAGGTCTCCCGAATCTGAAGCACATTTCACGAAGCAAAGGCTTCCAGTATCACGGCGTAGAGCCAGCCAGGACTGGGTATGGGGGTTTTCGGACAGGCGCTGTCGGAATTCGTATCGACTTGACTCCGGAATCATATCAACCGTCTCAATACCCAGGTTACTTCCACATGCCGATTATAAACACCACGCCGCGCCCCATCGGCCAATGATAGTGCATCGACCCCGGAATTGCAACGACATAGCAAGAGTTGTGCTTGACCGCCAGATAGCCCGCCGAAGAGCATAAATTCACGCTAAAGGAAACGGCCGCCCCGGTCAGAGCAGCCGTTCAGCATAATCAAGCTCGTTATCGTTTACAAACAGTTCGGAAGCGTCACACCAGCCGACCCGGTAATGAACAGGTAATCGATCAGAATTGATATGTCGCCGATTGTGATGTCATCGCACACCGGATCAGAGCCACCGGATTGATTCATGTCAGCTTCAGACAGACAAGTGACGATGCCGTCACATGTTCCCGTAATGAATTTGGCGTCTATCATGACGCTGATGTCGCCGATAGTCGGCTCGTCGCCGCCCAAGCCGTTGGCATCTCCTACCCGACTCTGGCAACAGGTTCCCGTACCGACCCAAATGTCATCCACATACCAGCCCTCGAAATTGACATATCCGTCGGCTCCAAACCTAAACATGATCTGCACCACACCGGAGTAGGCCGAAAGGTCGAAAACGGCCTCGGACCAGTCGAAACTGCCGGAATAACATGGGGTACCGAATTCAAACGGGCTCTCGGCGTTCCGGAGAATTGTGTACGGATATCCTCCCTCGGGGAAAATCTGAGTCCAGTTCCCATCGCCGTTCGAAATCATGACAATGCCTCCATCCCAGGCCGCCGTCCCGGCATCGTTCTCGGCCCTCATCCAGTGCCAGAACTTCAGCTTTGACCCGGCCGCCAGGAGAAAAGGAGGCGTCACCAGACCGCCGTCGGAGGCGTTGGAATAGTTGGCCAATCCCACTCCACCGAACTTCAAACTGGTGCTTCCACTGTGTGTGCGGCTCGTTTCCAAATGCCATTCATCCGAGTACGACATCCGGATGGAATGGTGATCCCAGTACCCCTGGTCGATCTCCAGATCATCAGACCAGCCCGGTTTGGTACCGATGAACATCGGAAGGGTTTGGGTCATCGAATACTCGGTCGTGTCGGTTACCTGCAAATTGAGCAGAGCAATATGGGGATTGGGGCAGGAGCTATTTATGCCAATCGCGAAGGGGGTAGTCGAGGTGCTCATTTCGCCCCAGCCGAAAGAAGGGTTGAAAGGCGCTGTCGCGGTCGTAATTGAGAGGTAGGGATCGGTAGTTGACAAAAGGCCCGTGGCATTTGTCGCGATCTCGCCCGTGTTTGTTATTGTAACGGCCATACCAATGGTTTCACCGGCTTCCGCCAGACCGTCGTTGTCCCCCGCACTGTCATCCTGCGTGCGGCCGTAGTAAGTTATACTTGGGGTTCGCTGCGGCTCGATGTGAATGGTCACATCCTCCTGTTCATACGGACAGATATTGCCGCTTATCCAATAGCAGTAGAGGTTATCGAGCACATACCAGGCGTTATTGCCCTGCCCCCAGCCGTAATTCATATGATACTCGAGCTGTCCGCCATTGTCCCGATAACCGTCGCAGACTATGGCATGGGAGTTGATATGGTACCACATAACCCGACCGGAATCGATTTCCGACCGGATGATGTCGAACCAGCTCTGTTGGGTGTGGCTGGTTCGAAATTCTCTGGTAACTGAAGGGCTGTACTTGAAGTAGGTCGGGAATACGGTCATGTCCATACCGGCGGCCGACGCACAGGCCCCGTAATTCATGTTGACCGCCACACCAGCCTCATGGCAAAGTTCCGCCAGGGCAGCTTCCTGCGCCGCCGTACATGGCACGGTTCCGTCGCAACTGTCGGGAATATTGGCCCAATCGTAGCTATCCGAGAAATCAGCACTTAGAGTCTGGCCGGGAACCGAGCCTCCATTGCAGTTGTCGCCACCCCAGTCGTACGAGTGGCTGCCGATTCCGTTCGAAGGCCATTCCCAAAAGTCCAGTATCTGCGAAAGCGAGGTGGCCGTGCAGCCCACCACGCTGCGCGCCCCGTCGCCCATTGGGCAGTCATTGTTGTAAGGGGCGCGCTGATGCCAGCTCGAGGTAATCAGCGGTCCCCCCTCGGCCAGCACTGCCTGCGACTGGTCCGGACGGAATTCCCTGGCCGTTACCGCCAGTCGATCCCAGCGGGCCCTCTGGCTGCGATCAAAGGGCACATCACCGATAGCAGGCTGCACCGCGTTCAAATCGCCGAAGGCCTGACGGAACAGCTCCATTCTTTCGGTCAGCACGTCTCTGATTAGCTGAAGCATGCCGCCTTCCTGCGAGGCGTCGAGATTGGACTCATCTGAATAGAGCATGACCGGATTAATTTCTTTCAGAACCGGTACAACCACGTAACCGCGCGGGGACACATCGTAGTAACGGGCCAGGAGAGTACCGTCCTGACTGATTTCGTGAACACCGCCCAAGACGGGCGTTGTTTCTCCGGCCCAGTTGCTTGTCCTGAGGGTCATTTCAGTCACCCAGTTGCGGGCGACATTTTCCATTTCAAATTCGGTGGCTTGTTCGCCCAGAACGATTGGGCAAGACGCTGCTGAAATCGCGAGCGTGACAATCAGGTTGGTTAGCCATCGTCGCATCTTATGCTCCTACTGCAGGTTATGGCCAGTCACGAAGTTCTTATCGCTTCAGAAGACCTGATTCAGTTTCGACAGGTCTATTTTCAAAGTAACTCAGTTTCCGATTTTGAGCAAACCCTTTAAGGCGACTTCATTTTCGTCGTAACCAGAAATCGAATGAGCGGCCCGGCACGAAGATGTCGAGTCCTACCGACTCCCGGTCGAGCGGGTTGCTCACTATGTGAGGTTCATCCCCCGGAATATAGACCGCATCGCCGGCGCTGAGCCGCTGTTCGTCGTTGTCATTGGCGACAATGATCTCCCCGGTCAGAACAACGAGAACCTGGGCATTGGGATGACTGTGGCGGGGCGAAGCATGACCGGGCGGTTTGATGAAATGCTCGATCGAAATATCACTCTGGTTGCACAGGCTGAGCCGTTTCCAGTTCTTCTCTGGCTCGTAAGTCTCAGCTTCTTTGGCACGAACAACCTTCATGTCAATCGCTCCTCTTGTAAGTTCGACATTCTGCGAGATCTCATCTACGCACAGAGCAAGATAAACCTCTTATCGACCGGACGAAGCCTAAAACAGGAGTGTAAAGCAGCAGGTGATAGTGACAACCGGGACGTTTCTTTAGCACCCGCGTAACTCGGGCAACAAATTGAGTTGACGCCGTGTGGAGTAAGGCCGATTTTCCAGCTTATGACCGTGGCAGCACAAGTCGATTCTTTGTATATGATGCAGAATATCACGGTCAATTGAAGAACCAACAGGAGTTGTACTAATGTCACCGAACGATTATAGGGCCATTCTGGACAAGGCCAGAGCCGGAATTGAATCCTACTTGAATCAGGCCAAAGCGGACGGACGGATCGACAACGAGTTGTATTCGGTCGCCATGGCCAACACCTACCCGGCCATTGAGAAATGGCTCGGCTTCCCCCCGATCCCGGGCATACGTGATACGTACAAAGAAGGGATCGTCAAACATATCGAAGCCAAGGACTGGGAAGGGCTGGTCAACGCTTTTCGCCAGACGGTTCGTTTCGGTACCGGCGGCATTCGCGGGATGATGGCGTTCGACCGGGACTCGATCGTGCGGATCAAGAACGAAGGCATCGACGCCCCGGTACTAAAAGGCCCGAATACGATCAACGATCTCGTGATGGCGCTGACCACGGCCGGTGTCGCCAAGTACGGCATCGTGCAGAAACCGCGCCTTCAGAAAGTCGTGATCGGCTACGACAGCCGAATAAGAGGGTTCGATCTGGCCCGGTTGGTCGCCGAAGTCTTTCTGGCATACGACTACACGGTGTATTTCTTCGACGCCCCGTGTCCGTATCCCGAAGTCACCTTCGCGATTCCCAACGAGAAAGTGAAAGCGGACGCCGGGGTTCTGATTTCCGCCAGTCACAACGACTACCGCTACAACGGCTACAAGCTGTCGTGCGCCAACGGTTCGCAGTTCGATCCGAAGGAGCGCGATGACATGTACAATCAGTTCATCAGCAAAGTGGATGTCTCTGACATCAAGGTCAGGAAATTCAAGGACGCCACCAAAGGTCGGTTGTTCTTCCTGGGCGGCGACCGTCCGGTGGCCGGGTTCGACTACGCCGGCCACGAAGGTGCGATCATCAACATGCACGAACTGCATCGCGAACATGTGCAGAAATTCCTGCTCACACCGAACCTGGCCGAGCAACAGAAGAAAGCGGCGAAGCCGGTATCGATCGGTTTCTGCCCATTCCACGGCGCCGGCATCTATGCCGTCCCGCGACTACTGCACGAAGTCGGTTTCCTGCCGGAGAGAGTGAAGTCGATCAACGGCACCACACGCGGACTCGGATTAAACACGCTCAATGGTCTCTTCCCTGCTTTCTGCAGCGACCCCGGCCGGGAACAACAGCCTGATCCAGGCGACCCGCGCGCGGCGGAGATACTGGTCGGCGCTTTCAAGGACGATTACCCCGGACAGTTCAACGATCTTGATATCTTGATCGGCACCGACCCCGATGCCGACCGGTGCGGCATTGTAGTCAAGATTCCCGAAAATCAACGACACGTCTACGGTGGGAAGGATTACTATCTTCTTCCGGCCGATGACATGTGGACGCTTGTGCTCTGGTATCGCCTGCAGCATGCGAAGAAGAGCAACACTGCTGATACGTCGAAGGAATTCATAGTGTTGTCACACACGACTTCGGACAGTCTTACGTTGTTGGCGCAGAAACATGGCGTGGGGGTGGTTCGAACGTGGGTTGGATTTGCGTCGCTGGCGGCCGCTACCCGCGAAGTGTGGGAAGGCCGGGTCAACAAGTTGCTGCCGCTGATACAGGGACGCGACAAGGATCATACCAGACTGTGCCATGATTTTGTGTGTGATTGCCTCGGCATGGACAACGGTAAACGAACGTTCAATATCGGCGCATTGGAACAAAGCAACGGTTTCTCGCTCCTCGGTGGGCGTCCTCCGGATGCCCGTTCGATGGGAGTCGACGGCCACGTGCGCGACAAAGACGGTACTTTCGCAGCGCTTCTGGTGTCTGAAATCGCCGCCTGGGCGAAAGCTCAGGGGACGACGATCATCGAGCTGCTCGACAAAGAAATCTATCTCGATCCGGCGATCGGGCTGTTTGCCACGTTCTATGAGCCGGACCCGATGGACGGCGAATATCCGGGTATCGAGGGTGATCGACTGAAGAAAGAAATCCTTTTGAAGGCGCTAGGATATTATCGTGAAGCCGCATCGGGCAAGTTCCAGATCGGCGGTCTGACAGTGAAATCGGCGGTCATTTATCGCACCGGCAAGTACGACAAGATTTACCCGCCGACGCCGACGTTTGAATTCCCCGATGAAGGTATCCGGTTCTTCTTCGACGACGAAAAGCTGCAGCACGTGACGATAAGACCGTCCGGCACCGGCAATTCGCTGCGTTTCCATGTGCAGTTGCGGGCGATTCCTACGGCGGCCAACCTGATTCAGACGAAGCAGGATCTCAGACAGCGGGGCGCGGCGATACTCGCCGACGTGCGCCGTCTGCTGGGTGCGCCGAAGAATTGAGCCGTTTGGATTTGACCGATTTTGGACTTTGATCGGCAGGGTTCCATCCCTGCCGGATGGATTCGTAGGGCGGGTCCGTCTTCGAACCCGCCTATAGTTGGTCAGGAGCCCTTAGGCTCCTGACAACATTGTCGCATTACAATTGACATGCAGAACACACGAATACACCTTAGGTGATGGACCAGCTTGATCTCTGAATCTAATCCCACCGTCCGCCGCGGCGGAGTGGGGCACCCGAATCTCAAACGTTACACAGAACATTCTGTCAGGAGGCTAAGGCCTCCTGACCTACTGGAGAATCTGAATGGAAAAGAAATGCGCTGATAAAGCCGTCGCCTGTTTCAAGAGTGGTTTCAATTGTTCGCAATCGGTGTTCTCGACCTATGCCGAGCAATTCGGGATGGATAAGGATGTCGCCCTGAAGGTCAGCGGAGCTTTTGGCGGCGGGATGGCCCGCATGGGCGAAACCTGTGGCGCCGTCACGGGCGCGCTGATGGTAATCGGCCTGAAACACGCCAGCGCCGATCCGGACGACGATGCATCCAAGCAGAAGACTTACGATCTATCAATCGAGTTTGTCGAGCGATTCAGATCGCTGCACACCACGAGTACTTGCCGCGAGCTGTTGGGTTGTGACGTAGGAACCGAAGAAGGACGGCGCATCTTTGACGAGCGTAACTACAAAGACACTCGTTGCTCGAAGTACGTTGCGAATGCCGTGACGATTCTTGAAGAACTGCTGTGACGTGGCTACCGTCCAGGGTGCCCTGCGCGATGTGAATTGATCATCGCCCGCTGTACCAATGCACCGCGACTGATATATCTATTACGTCGTAACGACGGCCCGTTTCCATCCACAATATTGCAGGGACATCCGATATATTTCCGCGGCTGTAACTAATTTGTGGTGCTATGAAGAAATGATCAACCGCGCGAATTTCGTACCCGCCCCCGATCAAACATGATCCCCAGCCGCTGCCATTGTGTTTGTCCGGACGATTGATCTTGTAATATGTGTACCCGGCCGCAACTCGCAGATAGATGGGCAGTCGTTTGACCGGGAATGCATGCAGGAAGAACATCGTGTTGCTGACCGACTCTCCCTTTTCTTCGCCGTGGTCAGTGACCGTGTACGGTTCAAGCAGCCAGCCGCCTATGTCCAAGCCGACAATTGTCTCGCGAATTGACCGCATAACCTCCCTGAAAACCCAGACTGAAAGTCGAGCTGGTCGCATCTCCAACTTGATCTGAATGAAGCTGCAAGTGGCCGTAACCTGTCTGGAAGCCAACTGCGAATCCCTTGTGACCTGCTGTTTCTCCGGCATACCCATTGATAGTGAATGTCAACAGGAAGACTATAGTAATTATCGGATGCCCCACCCGTCTCTTAAGCCCCACCATAAATGGTGGGCCACCCTGCGGCATCAGAACGAATCCCTGAATAGCCATTAACCGAACAAGCTTCACTGTAACCCCTCACTTGGCCCGCAGCGTAATCCGGAGAATCTCGCCCGGCGACCAGAGTCGCATCCGCGGCCCCCAGGTCCCGGCACCTCGGCTAACGATTGCGGTCATCCCGCCTATTTCGTACCGACCCGCCAGAAGCGGATTCATCCATCCCACAACATAGCTGAATGGCCAAATCTGTCCGCCATGCGTATGGCCGCAGAGCATCAAACCCACACCGGCCGCAGCAGTCTCGTCGATCATCTGGGGCCGATGCGAAAGAAAGATGCTTGCTTCGTCCAGCGGTTTGGTCGCGAGAAGCCGCTTGAATCCGTTGGTGGAACTGTCAGGCTCCTCGTGGTGACCGCCGTCGCCGACCCCGCCGATGACGAGACCGGGAAGAACTTCGCGCCACTCATTCCGAAGTACATGAACCCCCGCATTTTCGAGAAAGCGCAAGCTGGCGTCGCGGCCGCCGTGCGACTCATGATTACCCATGACCGCCCAAACACCATACCTTGGAGTCATGCCCCGCAGCACCTGGATCATACTATCCTGGCGTTCTGTCTGGCTGTCGCCTTCGAACAAGTCGCCCAACATGAACACCATGTCGGGATTGAGCGCTTTGATCTGCTCAATCCGCGCCGCGAGCCACTGACCGTCGATTAAAGATCCCACGTGCAAGTCAGAGATTACCGCGATCTTAAGGCCATCGTCCTCGGCGCGCAGACCGGAGAGACGGACTTCGTAGTCATCCACCACGGGTGGACGCAATCCCTGAAACAGAGCTACACCGGCCAGCACGATTCCCACCAGTCAATCCCACGCCACGAAGCACCGGGGCATGTTTCCTAAACACAAGACCAAAGACTGTGACGAGATCGACCACGAGTAGACAGAAGAATACCAGGAACAGAATTCCCAGCCAGTTCATCACGAACATTTCGAGAGGTCGTGCCAATGGCACAAAGCCCTGGTCTTCAATCAGCCGCTGCAAGAAATAACCTGCCCAGAGAATCGCCGCCATCGGCCACAGGACCTTGCGCGAGACATGCCCGGCACACTATGGGAACGGATGTCAGACGCCAGCACACGTAGACGTGCATGAGGGTCCAGGCACTGAAGAAGAATGTCATGAACATGACCGATAACCCCAATCACGCAATTCGAGAAGGTAGGACCGGGAAGGAAGATAATTCACGAAGAATGATAACTAAGTGAGCGGGTTCAGTCAATGTTTCAGCTTGGTATCGTGCGTCAGAGAACAAAGTTTCTAAAGGCTTGAATGACGCTAATGATGGGTGGCAAGTGGCCGGGTTCTAACACCCGGCCACTCGTCTTGATACAAACTCAGACGCGAGCTTCCTGACTGAGCTTGAACTTCGCCACCATCTGACGCATAGCCTCGGCCTGGCGGTTCAACTCTTCCGCCGCCGCCGCCGACTGCTGCGCACCGGTGGCAGATTCGCGAGCGATTGCCGTCACGTTTTCCACGTTCTTGGAAATCTGCTCAGCCGCCGAAGACTGCTCTTCCGAAGCCGTCGCGATCTGCTGAATCATGTCCTGCACCTGCTGGGCCATAGTCACAATCTCATTGAGGCTGGTACCGGCCTTGTCAGCCAGCTCCCGGCCCTTATCGACTTGCACAATGCCGGACTCCATCGACTTGACAGCGTCGTTGGTCTCCTGCTGGATACCTTTGATCATATTCGTAATCTCACCGGTCGCCTTGCCGGTGCGTTCGGCCAGCTTGCGGACTTCGTCGGCTACCACTGCGAAACCGCGTCCCTGTTCTCCGGCCCGAGCCGCTTCGATAGCAGCGTTCAAAGCCAGCAGGTTGGTCTGGTCGGCGATATCGTCGATTACACCGATGATCTCACCGATCTGGTCTGCCGACTTGGCCAGCTTGCTGATTGATTCCGCCGATTCCCGAACCACCGCGGCGATCTTCTGCATCCCCTGAATCGTATCGTTGACTATTTGCCCGCCGGTACCGGCCGTTTCAGCAGCACGATGAGAGCCCGTGGTAGCTTCCCCGGCGTTCTTGGAAGTCTCTACGATAGTTGCGGTCATCTCTTCCACCGCCGTTGATACCTGGGCCATCTGGTCGGTCTGGTCCTTGGCGCCGCGTGACATCTGCTCCGAAGAGGAGGCCACCTCGTTCGCCGCCGACACCAACTGTCCGGCGCCGTCGGTCAACTGACGGATCATGTCGGACAGATTGATTGTCATGCTCTTGAATGACTTGCCGAGCACGTCAGCTTCCGATCTCGGCTCCACTTTGACCGTCAAGTCGCTGTTGGCGATCTTCTCGGCCGCTCCGGCCATGGTTTTCATGTAGATGATCAGCTCCTTGAAGGAATTGGCCAGCATGCCAATCTCATCCTTGGAATGCACTTCGATGTTGTGATCGATGTCACCCTGCGAGATCTGCTGGGCAATATTGGCCATCTGAGTGACCGGGCGCGAGATGCTTCGGGCAATCATCCAGCCGATCGTCAAACCCGCGATTACCCCCAGTATTCCCAGGACCACTATCAACTGGAATCCTGCCTTTTCATTTTCCTCAGCCAGTGCACTGACCGAATCCAGACTGTGTTCCACTTGTGTTAGGAAGACATCTGTGGCTTCCTGGAGTGTGGCCATTTCCTCTTCGGCTTGATTTGAAAGCTCCTCCACTTGCTCACCCTGCGTTCCCGCCTTCAATTCTCCTATGAGTTTCTCGGCATCGGCGTAGAACCCCTCGTGCTCGGCTTCCAGTTTCTTCAGCGTTTCCATCATGCCTGATTCCAGCAACACCTTGTTAGCGTTGACTATTTCTTCAGCTCCCTTCAGTTCTTCCGCCACGAGCTCGTTGTCTTTTTCAAACATAGCCAGCCATTTCTGGTCGCTGTCGGCCCGGAAAGAGGCGAAAGCCATTCCCTGCTCTACGGCGGAAATTTCAATGGCAGAAATCTTCTCGGTGAGCGGGATATACTCTTCGGCTACTTCCTTCAGTGAATCCCCGATCTGTCCCATCTTCCATGTAGCAACAGTAATGGTGAGGGCGAGAATAGCCAGCACCACCCCAAAGCCCGTGAGAATCTTGGCTCCTACATTCATCTTCATAGCAAATTCCCCCTTTTCTATCTTCTTGAACATCCAAATTATTATCGATATGAAAGCACTCAGGATGAGCGCCCAGAACCACCATTCGTCCCAGAGTGTTCTCTGGACAGTGGCGCCGGATTGTTCTTCGCCGGCGACTGACGCCATCGAGGCAGCCGACTTTTCGTGGCCGCTTGCCATACCGCCACTTGAAACCGAGCCGTGACCAGTCTCAGCGCTGAGTGAACTCTTCTCTGCACCGGAGTGAGACTCCCCGGCTTCGCCAGCGGCCTCAGAAGAGGCGCCATGGCCTGATTCTCCGGCCACTGCCAAGAGAGTGCTGACCATATCGGTTTGATTTGGATGCGGCCCCAGCCATTCAACCTTGCCCGTCTCCAAATCATATACGGCCCCAACTACGTTGAGAAACCCGCTCTGAACCATAGCACAGGCTTCCGGGCTATGAGCGAACAGATCCGCCATTGAGGTCATGACGTTCGCTTTGATTGCTTCCGGTACCAGGTCTTTCGCAGTCAGGTATGGATGCTCTTTACGGGCCATCGCGACGGCTGGGACAATATTGTCCACCAGCGCCGGAATCGATCCGCTTACCTCGGCGTCGGTGGCTACCGCCGTCACGGCGCCGCACGCGCTATGGCCCATTATGACAAGCATCGGCGTAAACAGATGCCCGATGCCGTATTCGATCGAGCCGATCTCGTCCACATCACAGACATTTCCTGCCACTCGGACGGTGAATATGTCGCCCAGACCTGCGTCGAAGATATGTTCTACCGGCACCCGCGAATCCGAACATGACACCACGGTCGCGTACGGATGCTGCGCGGTAGTCACCTCGCGAAGGCGCAACTTGTCCTGATGCTGATAAGTGCGAGATCCATCGACATAGCGGGAGTTGCCGCTCTTGAGCAACTGCATGGCCTTGTTCTTGTCGATGCCTTCGGCATGACGGGCCTCTGAAACATCAGGGACATGCAGCGTAGCCGTCTGATAAAAAGTTGAAGATACTTTGGGATGCCCTCCGCCTGTTGACGCTGTCAGAAATGCCTCGCGAGGATGCGCGCCCAGCCACTCGACTTTGCCATCATCCAGATGATAGATAGCGCCCTGAATCTTGAGCTTTCCCTCTTTCACCAATTCACGAACAATTGGAGAGGCAGTTAACAGATCCTGAATGGACTGCCAGACATTGGCTGTTACCGCGGCCGTGACCAGGTCTTTGCCGCTTAGCCCCGGATTATCCTTTGCAGCTTTTTGCACCGCCGGCTTGATGTTGTCAATGAGCGGCGAAATCGAGCCGTGGACTACGGCGTCGGTCGCCACCGCCGTCACAGCGCCGCACGCCGTGTGGCCCAGGACAACGAGCACGGGAGTACCGAGATGCTCCGCTCCGTATTCGACCGAGCCGACTTCGTCCACGTCGCAGACGTTGCCCGCGACCCGCACCACGAAGATATCACCCAGTCCGGCGTCGAAGATTTCTTCGACCGGGACTCGTGAATCCGAGCAACTGACAACAGTTGCCCAGGGCTGCTGACCCTCGGCCACCGCGGCCAGCCTGTCCTTACCTAGATGCGGGTAGGTCATGCCCCCGGATGCAAACCGCTGGTTCCCCTTCTTGAGTTGCGATAGGGCCTGATCCGGACTCGCCTTCGGCGGACCGGACGATGCGTGCAGTGCGAGTGAGAACAAAAACACACCCACTACCGCGCCGACTCTTTTCGTCAGTTTGAGTCTTCTAATACTCATTGACGCTCCCCCCAATGAATATGGTTTTGAATCTACTGGCTCAAATTATCGTATTCAACTACGTTTCTGCGGATTCACCTGTCCTTTAGAAAGCTGCCACCGCCTGAATGAAGTTCCGAGTCCCGGTCAGTGCTTCATTGACGCTGGCCTCCCAGCGCACCTCGAGACAATCAGCCAGAGAATACCCGGCGCCGATTGATCCCTCGTCACTCCACTCTTTACGATCCGGCTTGAACGAACCATATCGCCCCACTACAAAGGCCCGATCAAAGATATTGTAGAGCGCTTGCAGATAAAATCCCCGATTGTTTTCTTCGGCGATGGTTCGATTCATCGAATGTCCGATCAACGCGCTCTTGACTTCGAGCTTGTCATAAGTCAATTGCAGGTCAAGCCCTGCCAAAGTCATTTCATTCTTCTCCGACGCGTTCCAACCGGCGGCGAATGAACCGCCCAGTTCCATCCAGTCGAGAGGCTTCAAACCCAGACGCATACCGAGGGCGTTGGCCGGTGTCGTGTTGATTTCTTCGTAGACTTCGACTCCGGTAGCCAGAGTCTGGACTTCGTCGAGTATCTCGGCCGAAGATTCAAAGCCGTTGACCCAGTATCCTACGAGATTGGCGTGGGGAGTTTCCAGCCCGAGCTGGATCCCAACGTCACTCCAGCCGCCGTGAGTCAATTCTACTACCGCCGGAGCGGTCACCAGCTTGCGGTCAATCGAAGCGTAGGTGTGATAGTCTACGCCAAACGGTACATCAAACTGTCCCGCCAAAATGTATGAGTGATCAATGTCAAGGGCCGTGTGGGTGTGTCGCTCGGCTTTGTCGCGGCTGAGCAGATGGAAGTCAATAAACGCTGCACCCAATTCGAAAGTCCCGGCCTCATTATTATAGGCCACCGCAGCTTCAACAGCGATTCGGTTCGACACCTGATTAGCCAGATCGATCTCGGCCTGTCCCAATCGGAAAGGCGCTTCGTCCCCGTCGACACGGTGAGACGACCCGACTACATCAAAGAAGCCGCTGATTTCAAGTCTCTTGGAAGTCTCCTCGGCGGGCGACTCAGGCACCAGCGCGGTGATTGGTTCGGTTGAAGCGAGTTGAGCTGATTCTTGATGTCCCTGACGCAGCAATTCCAGTTCGGCCTGAAGGATGGTCAGTTGTTCAAACAAAACGACCACGTCGTTTTGCGCCGTGGTCGGATTGTTAGATTTCTGTTTGAGCGTATTCAGTGTGATACGCAGTTCAGCCACTTCGGCCCAGAGAGCCTGCAACTCTCGCTCTATTTGTGTGCACTTTGAAGTGTCGAGATCGCCTGGGGTGGATCGAAGTGATTGGTTGTTCTCGATACCTGGGTGGCGTGGTCCCTGGGGTGGTGCGACTCTATTGACACCCACCACTTCGAGATTGGCCCCGATCTTATCAATCGCCTGCATAAGCGAGTCAAGGTCCTGACCGTCCACACTTGTCTGGCAGACGGCCAGGGTCACTATTAGAATGACATAACCAAGATTCAGCTTCTGACCATTCATAAAGTCTGTCTCTCCCCTTCTCTATGACTTCAACGCGCTAGATTGACTCACCGTCGCTACGGCCATCAGAACGAGCCGCGCTTCGTAGCCGTCGCGTTGTTCCCCATTCCCCAGAGCCGATTCATTGATCGACATCTCGTATTGTTCAGTTAATACTTATCACGTCGCGTCTTGCTTCTCTTTCGGACGATTCATGTGACAGTTGATGACTAAAACACGACCATTGGTTGACCATACAAAATGGTCACTTTGGCCGGGCCGGCCGGGCAGACCACTTGACCCGAAAACCGGAGTCTAATTCTCTGCAATTCAGAAACTTATGGTCGGGTCGTCATGTTGCAGACTTAAGAAAAGTATGAAAGGAGATATAATGAGCACCAAAATAGGCGTCATCGGATCAGGAATAGTCGGCCAGAGCCTGGCCAACGGTTTTGTCAAACACGGGTACGACGTCATGATCGGCACGAACAACCAGGGCAAGCGCTCGGAGCTAAGCGCGAAAACTCACGGCAAGGCGAAGGTCGGGTCTTTCGAGGAGACGGCCCGATTCGGAGAAATTGTCGTCCTGGCGGTAAAGGGGACAGCGGCTGAAGCGGCCTTGAAATCGACGGGAATCGGCAACCTGAAGGGCAAGACGGTAATTGACACGACCAATCCAATCGCCGACGCCCCGCCGGTCAACGGTGTCATTCAGTATTTTACCTCGCCGAACGACTCGCTGATGGAACGCCTGCAGAAATCGGCGCCCGATGCGCATTTTGTCAAGGCGTTCAGTTGCGTGGGGAGCGCCTTCATGGTCGATCCCGACTTTGGCGGCGTTAAACCGACGATGTTCATTTGCGGGAACGATTCC
Source organism: uncultured candidate division Zixibacteria bacterium (assembly GCA_963735035.1). Classification (GTDB taxonomy): domain Bacteria; phylum Zixibacteria; class MSB-5A5; order GN15; family FEB-12; genus JAGGTI01. The sequence goes on along the minus strand of CAVTJJ010000004.1, from coordinate 915,156 downwards.
GGGGCGAAAGACAATGTGAAGAAGATTCTCGATCAGTTCGGCTGGGAATGTGAAGATATGGGTACGGTAGTGGCGGCGCGGGCGATCGAGCCGCTGGCGATGCTCTGGTGCATCCCCGGCTTTGCTCGCAATGAATGGACGCACGCCTTCAAGCTGCTGAAGAAGTAGGGCGAGTGGCCCACCTGAAGGGTGGGCCTTCCTGGCCCGCAATGGACCGACGTCTACTTCGCTTTAGGTTGCCGAAAACCCCTCGCACATATAACTACAAGTGCGGCAAGAACGAGATACACCACAATGCTCGTATCACCACAGTAATCGGCCACGGCCCTAGCACCGTCTGCAAACCCTTCTTTGCTGCTTCCTGTCATTGCTGATCTATGTTCCCAAATCAACGAACGGCTATGAGTGTAGACGTTGCACTCTCGCAAGATAACAATGACCACCAGCACGATTATGCTCGATAACCGAAACCAATAGGCGTTTTTTAGAATCGCGAGTACTACCATAGCGATAATTGCTATTGGAATCGCACCGTTTACGACAAGGTCAAACACTTCTTTCCTCCGCCTCTATTTGCAGTTGCACGGGTGCCCCAACGCTTGCGTTAGGGTGAGATTGTGGCGAAACGTCCCGCACACTTATCCTGCATGAAAGAATTATAACGCAACGTCCAGATTTCGTCAACGACTGATACATCCCACCATAAATGGTGGGCCGCTCAGCGTTTCAGAGAGCGGATAGGTATCGCTGGCGTAGGATATCCAAATGATGCTCCACGTGGCCCGCAGTTATCCACGCTAAAGCTCGCACGCTCACCTCGTTCCCGGCGGCAATGCCGTGCCTGCGCCATGCCTGCTCATCGAAACTGCCGAACAAGTAGATGCTCGACGCTCGCAGATGTTCAAACTCGCTAACCAGGTCAGCCAAGGGTCGTCCGGAGTGTCGGTTTTCTCTTACCCACTCATCCGCTTGCCACGACGGTAATGGACCTTGACCGCCTTGCCCGAACCATAGAGCCCTGGATGCAAAAAGCCGTTCGTTGTCATTGACGTGCCCGAGCAACTCCCTGATAGTCCACTTCCCGGGCAGGTAACTGAACAGTTCCTGCGCCTCAGTCAAGCCGGAGAAGAGCCTCACAGCTTCGGCCCCCTGCTTTATGAGCAATTCTATAATGTCCCCGGCCAGCACCTTATCGACGTATTCCTGGTAATCATTGGAACACTCGCCGGGGGTGGGCGGAGTGGAGCGAAAGGAATTGTTCATTGATGAAAGTACCACTTATTGTGCTCGGCCACACACCACAGCGCGGCTTCATTCAAGTAGTTGGGTTCAACATGGCGGAGAGGCTGGGATTCGAACCCAGGGTGCCCGAAGGGCACATCGGTTTTCGAGACCGACGCCTTCGACCGCTCGGCCACCTCTCCGTCGTCACTTGTACCCCACCATAAATGGTGGGTCACCTGGCCAATCACCCTTCGACAGGCTCAGGGTGACTTGAGTCTTGGCCACTCGTCGATGTCGAAACCACGGGGGTTTCGACCTACACCTATCCCACCGCAAGCGGTGGGCCACCCGACCCCACCATAAATGGTGGGCCACCTGTCCTAACCCCACCATAAATGGTGGGCCACCCGGACGGGCCAATGTAACAAAAACCGGCCCGGTGTAAAGCCGTTTATTCGCCCTGGACTTCCTTACGAATGTCGGCCAGTCCCCCGCCCGCGAATCGCCCCTCTTTGACCAGTTGTTCCTGATGGGCGATCACGCTGCGCGCCCAGCGAAACCGGGGGCGTACCACCTGAAATACCACAAACGAGAAGATGATAAAGACCACCGATTCCTGGAAACGACCGGTCAAGGCGAAATAGACAAATCCCCAGAGGGTGATAGCGGCGATCAGGACAAAGATCGGCCGGGAGCGATCGTAGACCGCGGCGGAGATGTCAAACTCGATACTCTCCGCCCGCTTGACCAGCGGCTCCTCGAATTTCTTGTGTCGCCACCAGAGCGCCAGTCCCGCCTGGGCCAGGGCCAGCGCACAAAGAACATAGAACAGCCCATTGGACAGTTCGGGTATCCGGTTCTCCGGCGAATACTTGTTGCCGACATAATAGCACACAAACAACAAAGCCGCCGGAAGCACGATGTTTACCATCATGCCGAAATAGAGCGGTCGGACAATCATACCGGTCAGGTCATACCGGTCATCGATATCGTTATCAGTAATCATGGTTGTTTCAGTTTCTCCAGTAGGCGGTCATATTTTTCACGTTTCGGCCAATATACGAATGACCAGACAATTCCGATCGGATAGAAATAGAGCATGTAAGTGAACTTGCCGGTCAAGTTGAATACGATAAAGCCGTAGATGTAGATGGCTTCCACGAAGGCCATTTGTACTATGCTCAATTGCTGGAAAATTTGCGCTGGAGGCAAACCCTGCCCCTTCTTGGCGCGTTCGCCTCGAATCACGCTATTTGTCACCAAAGGTATCATCAATGGCGACAGAGCTCCGACCACCAGCAAGAGGTACAGTAAGACATCATTCCCGGCCCGAGCCTGCACCCCCTTAGCGTCTATTTGCTGAGCGGCCATGAGATATGCGATTGGCATCACTACGAGGAACATCCACGTAATTAGCCTGAGTACGCGACGTTGCTTATCTGTCTGCTCATCGTTCTGGCTCAATTCACGCTCTCCTTCCGGTCGCGCAGTTCGCGGAAGAACTTCTGCATCAATGCCGCCACCTCAGCTTCCATCACCCCGCCGATTATCTCGATCCGGTGGTTTAGTTTCTTCTCCGAGGGTATTTGGAAGATCGACCCGCAGCCGCCGAATTTTGGGTCCTTCGCCCCGTAGACAATAGTCTTGATACGCGAGAGGACCGACGCCCCGGCGCACATGGCGCACGGTTCGAGGGTCGAAACCAGGATGCAGTTTTCGAGCCGCCAGTCCTTGAAATGTGAATAGGCGGCGCTGAGCGCGATGATTTCAGCATGGGCGGTGGCGTCGTGCATCGACTCGGTCAGATTGTGGCCGCGGCCGATGATCCGATTGTCAAACACCACCAGGGCGCCGACCGGGACTTCGCCCTTCTCGTAGGCGAGCTCAGCTTCGCGCAGGGCGAGCTGCATGAGTCGAGGGTAATCTTCGGGTTCCACGGCGGCAATATGGGCGACACCGGCATTGAAGAAAAGCTAAAAGGGCGGGCCGGTACGATCTACGTAACCGGCCCGCTTCGCGTACAATCTGATTCAATGTGACGCTAAGTTGTATCGCGACAGGCAACCGTTGCTTTCACAAATACCGCTACCGACAGCCAATCGCACAGTTGTTTCGAACATACGGCGGCTCACCGGTTATGAACAGACAGTCTATCAGCATACTGATATCGCCGATAGTGATGTCATCACACGTTGCATTGGCTCCACCAGAGAGGTTCATATCGGCTTCCTCCAGACACACGATGTTACATCCCGAACCGTAAAGAATGCAGGTCCCCGCAACAAACTTGGCGTCAATCATAACCGAGATATCGCCAATAGTCGGAACCTCTCCCCCTAGTCCATTCGCGTTGCCGACCTTTTCCATGCAACAACCATCATCGGCACAACAGGGGTTCACACTGGTCATAAACCAACTCTTAGCGTAAGCTACCTGGGCTTCAAGATCGGCCAAAGAGCCGTTACGGACCGTTGTCATCACTGTCCAGCAGTACAGCGTGTCCGTCGCCGAAAGATCGTAATCATGTTTATAGGTCAGCCACACTGCCTGATCCTTTGCTTCCGGATTAGAATTGAACCGGGCACTTTCACCTCATCCCACCAGACCTGCGGGTTGGGCTGATCCGGGACCAGATCGGTGCCGTTGCGATAATGGGTCGTGTCGGACATTATATGCTGGTCGAAGGCATTGATGCTGTAGTAGTCGTTGGGGTCGTTGGAACATGGATTTGCATTAGTTTCTGACTTTGTAGCACCGCCTCCGAAGGCCTCGGTCGCATATCGATTGGTATTCGACTGGCAACCGTCATGACCCAGTGTATCTGTACCTTTTGCATAGACGAATCCAGCGCTGGATACTCCCGCCGTGTTGCTCGATGCGCTGTCCGACGGCACATTCCAGTCGATCACATTGCCGACCGTCAAATGATTATGCGGGAGCCCGTCAGCCGAATAGAACCAGGTGTTGCAGATCACGAAATTGATAGTCGAAGTCGCCGGTGTACTCGACCGCGGGGCATAGAAGACCTGTTCCATAGCGATAGTTGTGTCACGGTTGACAAATTTTCCCGTGTACACCGAATCATATCGATTGGCATAGGTCCCGCTTCTGATCCCCCCGTTGGCCGGAGTCGGATCCCAACCGTTCGGGTCGGCCTGGTTCGGATCCATATAGGAGCAGGTCAGCTCGGCGCCCACTCCCGTCGAGCTGGTCGCCAGGATTGCGAACGGTGAGCCGGACTTGAGATAGATTGCGTCGGCGTCACGGGCGCCGCACTCCTCACCCGACTCGCGATAGTCCAGATTTACCGAGCCGCGCCCCTGCCATCCCATCTCACCATAGTTGGAGACTGCAAGTGCCACGCACTCGCCCACCGGCTCAAAGAACTGATCGAACATATACTGATGCGACATAACCGTATCCCACGCCACGGACTCGACATCGGCGGCGGCCAGAATATGAATCGGGATGGACAGCGAATCGTTGTTTACCGCGTCAGATTTCAACCAGACTGAACCGTCGAGCCACTGAGTCGTGGCCAGAGCGCCGGCGTTGACTACAATATTAAACGTTCGGGTATTGCCGACCCCGGCCGGGACCGTCAGGGTAGCTACCGATGCACCCAGCCAGCCCCCGCCGTTGTCATCAAACCCGATTTCGGTGACATTGAGGGCAAGGTTTCCGTCGTTAACTACGGTCACGGCAAAATTGCGGCTATTACCGAGTTGCACCCACAACGGCCAGTCGACGCTTGTCGGGACCAAGGAAATTTGCGGCGCGTAGACCGGCTCCACACAGGCGAGGCGAATCCACTTGATCGAATTGAGCGTGGCCGGCGGGTTCGTACGACCCCAGTACGCCGGTCCGGGGAACTGATCGTCGAGATACTGCAGGTTCAGGTACCATGATCCGGCATAGGGCGTTTCCCAGTCGGCCGTGGGGTCGACCGTGGTCGCCGCAGGCCAGTTGAGCGACAGGCCGGTCTCATCCAGACCGTATTTCTCAACCGTCGGCTTGTATTCGCTGCCACAGACGCCCTGAGCCAGCGGATCACCGGCCACCCCACAGTTAGGAGTATAGGTATTAGTGATATTGCGGGCGTTGTCCCAGAATGTCCCGTCGGTCAGAGACTTCACCGACATCATGATCTCCCAGTTGGCCATCGCCTGACGGTTGCCGGTATAAGAGCAGTCGTCCAGCACACCCGGCATCGGCTGAGTGCCGGCGCGGCGCCAATCGGCGTTATTAGCTCGTTCATGAATCTGATTCCAAACACAATAGAGCTTGCCGTCGCACTCGGCGAGATTGATGTTGGCGATATACCCGGCGTTACTGCCGCCGAAACCGCAGTGGAGAGTATTGAAACTCCCCGTGATGTAGTCGCCCCCGTCGTTGAAATTACCGTTGGCCACCTTGACTACGTCGCCGACACCCGGCACACCGCTGCCGTTGGTCTTTTCCCAGTGGTAGATGTTCTCATCGTAGTCGGTCCAGTTGAAGCCGTCGAAATAGGGATCTTCGAAAGTCGGCTTGGCGGTCCAAACCACGTTGAGCTTTCCATCAGTGGTGAACATTGCCTGCGTTTCCAGCCAGGCCGTGAAGTGTTTCGGATCCCCGGCGATAGCGTTCGCGTAATTGGTCACACTGTAGGCACTGGCCCACGAGATGCCGCGATCGAACGACTCCCGGCACCAGACGTCCAGATCGTGTTCGTTCTCTAAGAGAGCCCCATAGTAGCTTGGATTAGTATACGTAATCGCCACACCGGTGTAGGGGTAAGGCGCGGCCGCCATGGATGCCCAGGAGAACCAGAGCGAATCGATGATCTGACCCGCGCTCCACGTGCCGCTACCAGATGTTTCACCAACCTTACGGAAATAGACAAATGAATAGTACGGAAGACCAGAAACATAGGCGTCGCCGTTCAGCATCGTGCCGGGGGATTCTTCTCCCAGGAGCAGATGGACAATCGTATTGGTACCATCCCACTGGCTAACTACCTGAGGGGTGCGCGAATAAGTCCCGTCGGACCTCACCATGAACCTGGGGCGATAAACGCTGCTGTCAATCCAGGTAACGTTGAGATTGGTGCGCGGATCGTAGGTGCAGCCGAATTCGCTTCCCTGATAGAAAACCATGTTATCGTACAAGCTGCCGCCACCGGGCATGGTACGATAAAGCGCCGACATACCGGCCATCACCGCCCGTCCATTGGGCATGATGTCCAGGCTCGGGATGTCGCCCCAACCGAGGGGATCCGAATCCTGAAGATCACAGCCTGTTTCCACCCCCCTGGGCCAGACTCCGTTCAAGGCATCGTATGCGTTGTAGCCGGAGTAATAGATCCGGTTACTGGCGGTTGAGTCGATCAAATCACGATAGGCAAAGTGAACACTCACCGCAGCGTCAATGCCATACTGGCCATTCCACCAGTGGCTAATGTGGCGGCCGTGACCAGTAGTGTACTGGGCGTCGTCCCAGGTCAGATCGACACTCTCCCCTTTCCCGATACCGGCGTCGGTCGAAACCGCCGAGCCAACCGGGCGGCGACTACCGGATGCCCCTGTCGACACCACACCGCGGTCCGAATCGGCGACCTCCGACCTATTCAGGCCAAGGGCGGGATTGAGATTGAATTGGGTAACGCGTTCGGGGGGAATAGAATTGTCTGCCGCCAAGACGGCTGCACTAAGCACTGTCGCGGCCAGACACAAAGTGACATAAAATGTCGCAAGGCGACACCAAGTCTCCCGGGCAATCATATCTAACTCCTTGTCGGGCAGCGAAGGGCATTTATCCTAGTTGCGCGTGATTTAGTATACTCACTGCACCATAATCATGCAACATTTTTCTTACTAGGAAACCGACGGCTGATCGGTCTTCATATCCTTCTGATCGGCATCCGATTGATCCGTCTTCGTCTCCAGCCTTCGACGAAGAGGCGTAAGCGTGAACAATATTAATAGCGCTCCGGGAAGAAATATCGGAAGATAATTCAGCAGCAATGGAACGTACACGCTCGGCTGTGCCGGCTGCGGATCGGCCGGATGTCCGTGCGCCAGCCACCCTCCCTGATCGTCGGGCACCCAGCAGTCTTCCCCGGACAGAAACGGAAACGACGGCCCATACACGATATGCAGCACGAGTGACGAGGCGAGATACAGTACTATGATTGCCGCCAGAAGTATGAGTTGCTTTTGCATAACCAAACCCTAACGCGCCGTCCCCACAGTGTCAAGAACAACTCTCGTCTCATTTTGAATATTGCCTTTGGGATAACAGACAAATTACATAACATGAGTAGTTGCTATTGAGAATGGAGGCTAATTCGATGACCGATAAGAAGCCCGAACTGCCGACCGCGCCCGGCCTGGTCGGCAAGAATGTTTATCTTCGTCCGGCAACCGCCGAAGACGTAGCCAACACCTATCACTGGTATCTGTTGAGTGACCCGGCGATGCAATCCAGTCGACCGCATCCCTTTCGCACCGCGGCTGAAGCTTCCGAGTCCTACAAGAAGAAGGAGCGAACGGCCGATGAGCAGTTGTTCGTGATTATCGGCGTGAAGGAAAATGTCCCGGTTGGGATCGTGCGTTTCTTTAACCTGAACAATCTCAATCGGTCGACCGAGCTGGGAATGTTGATGGACCCGGACCATCGTCGCAAAGGCTACGGCACCGAGGCGATTCGCATCGTGACGCGTTGGTTATTTCGCACCCGTGATCTGAACAAAGTCTACGCGAACACATCGTCGCTCAACAAAGGCGCTGTGGGCATGCTCGAGAAAGCCGGATTCAAACGGGACGGCGTCCTTCGCCACCATTATTTCTATGATGGCGAACTACGCGACGGGTATCTGTACTCGCTGTTGCGCTACGAGTTCGATTGATTGGCGGAATCGTTAGGCGCTGGAGCCGACGAGCCGTCAATCGTCAACCGGCAACGGTCGTATAACCTCGGGCGGTCGGGCGGGTTCGGCCGTTCCATTCCCACCGTTTTGGTTCTCCTGCGAAGTCACCGGCGCTGGCGGAGGTGCTGCCGAGACCTCGCCTTTCGATTCCGATGACTTGTCACCGTATCGAAGCCGGGTCACGGTAGCATTCAGGCGGACTACTTCCTGACGGGCGCGTTGATCGAAATCAGCCGCGCTGGAGGCGTACAGAACCGAACGGGAAACATTGATCACCGCCGGTTTGCGGAAAGCGTCCGTTCCGACCGTAATCGAATCTTCGAGCGATCCTCCCTGCGCCCCAACGCCGGGTATCAGAAGCGGCATCTCTCCGGCGATTTCGCGAACCTCTTTCAATTGTTCGATATGAGTGGCACCGACGACTAAACCGCAGTTGCCATCTTTATTCCAGTATTTCACACGGTCGGCAACGACCTGGTAAAGAGGGCGCCCCTCGACTTCGAGCATCTGGAAATCCCGCGCTCCGGCGTTCGAAGTCAGACAGAGGACAAATACGCCTTTGTCGCGACGATCCATGAACGGTTTCATGGAATCGTACCCCATGTAGGGGTTGATCGTAACCCAGTCGGCACCGTAGCGGTCGTATAAAGCCGACGCATACTGTGTCGCCGTATTGCCGATATCGTTGCGCTTGCCGTCAAGGATGATCGGTACCCGTTCGGGAATCCGCTGCAACACTTGTGACAGGAGCGACCAGCCCTCGGGTCCGAGGCTCTCGAAGAACGCCAGGTTCGGTTTGTAAGCACAAACCTGATCGGCCGTGGCCTCTATGATGCGGCGCGTGAAATCGAACATCCCGCGTACGGTGCCGCCGAATTCCTGCGGCATCTTCTTAGGATCGAGGTCGAGTCCCAGACAGACGTAGGAATGGCTAGTCTGCTGGGCTTTCAGTAATTTCTCAAGTGCAATCATTAGTACTTCCTAACTTTGCCAACCAGTTCGCTTACCGAAGTCAATTTCTTCTGGCTCAAGTAAGCCTTAAGATCTTCGGCGATTCTGACCGGGGCGTCGGGCTGAACGAACAGCGCCGTACCGATCTGTACCGCCGTCGCTCCCACGAGCATGAACTCCACCACGTCGGCAGCGCTGGATATTCCGCCGATGCCGATCAGCGGGAGCCTGGTGCAATTATATACGCGATCCACCATGGCCAGCGCCACCGGTTTAATCGCCGGGCCGGACAATCCCCCGCGATTATTGGTAAGTCGGGGGCGCCAGGTGTGGATATCGATCGAAGTGCCAATCAACGTGTTGATGAGCGACAAAGCATCGGCCCCGCCCGCCTCGGCGGCTTTGGCGATTGCCGTGATGTCGGTGACGTTGGGTGTCAGTTTGGCGATAATCGGGCGACTGAACACTTTGCGGACATCGGCCATTATCCGTTCGGTCATTGCCGGATTCGTGCCAATCTCGATGCCACCTTCGCTGACATTCGGACAGGAGATGTTCAACTCGATCATGTCCACCCGGGGGCAATCGTTAAGGCGGCTGCAAACTTCGATATATTCCGACGCCGAGGAACCGGCGACATTGACAATCACCCGGGTCTTCTGCTTTTCGAGAAACGGCAGTTTGTCGGAAATGAATTTGTCTATACCGACATTGGCCAGACCGATGGCGTTGAGCATGCCCGAAGCGGTTTCGGCGGTGCGTGGCGGTGGGTGGCCAAGCCGGGGATTGAGCGTCACTGACTTAGTAACCAGAGCGCCCAGACGAGAAAGCGGAAACACCTCGGCCAGTTCTTCGCCGTAGCCGCAACAGCCCGAGGCGGTCATGATCGGGTTGGCAAATGTTATCCCGGCGATCGTGACCGAGAGATCGGGTTTCACAACAGCACCTCCCCAATCTCAAATACGGGACCTTCTCTACACACACGGGCGTGGCCTCCAGCCCTGAGCGGTACCACGCAGCCAAGACAGACGCCGTAACCACACGGCATAGGCGCTTCGAGCGATACCTGGCCGGGGACCCCGTGGCGTAGAGCCAGTTCGTCGGTCGCTTTCAACATCGCCTCGGGTCCACAGGCATAAATGCGGGGATTCTTCACCTTGCCGGATTTTAGGAAATCGTCAACCACCTCGGTCACAAGACCTTTGGCGCCAAAGGTACCGTCGTCCGTAACCGGGTGAAAACGCACGCCCAGGCGACGTATTCGGGGTCGCTCGACTATCTCACCATCGGTGCGACCACCGTAAAAGAACTCTATGGACTTCGGGTCACGGCCATCGGCCACTAGACGAGTAGCCAGAAAATATAGCGGTGGGAAACCGACCCCACCCCCGACCATTATGCAGGTGTCGTTCTTGCGTGGCATACTGAACGGCACACCAAGAGGTCCTAGCACATCCAGTTTGTCGCCCGAATGACATTGTGAGAGAAGCCGGGTACCCCGACCGAAGACTTTGAATATGATTTCTATTTCGCCTGAATCAGGATCGACGGCGGCTATCGACATGGCCCGGCGTAGATAAACTTCAGTACCTGACAGCCGCACGTGGATAAACTGCCCGGGCTGACACTTGGCCGAGCGATCCCAGGGACCAAGCTTAAGAGAATAATAGTCGCGAGACAGATGACGCAGCCGGAGAATTTCAACAACCGTGGAATCGTATTTCTTCATCGCAGGTATTCCGGTTTCGTCACGGCATACATATAGACAAACCAGTATCCTTCTTCGGTCTTCTTTTCCGTCTGCCCAGCATCGACAACCCGGTTTGATACTTCCATGGCGTCAAAAGTCATCGAAGCCACCGTCTCGCTGACCCGCTTGTCGAGTTCCTCGATACCCGACGGAATCTTCAGCGAATAATCCACTACTTTGCCCGAGAAATCAATGAGCAATTGGAAATACAGCTTCCAATCGTGCTGGGAACCGATGGCCGCCTCCTGGGGGAACTCGAAGATTGCCTGCGTCTCAATGGGTTGAAGGCGCAACTCGACCAGGGTGTCGTTGCCCCGGCGGTAGAGCGCCACCATCGGATCGATGTAGGTCTGGGCGGTGTCGGGCACATCCGGCCCCCGCGTGCTGTCTCGTGCAGCCTCGCGCTCGTCAATCGTCCCCTCTCCCTCGACTTGTCCCTCCGGGACAGCCACTGCTACCGGCGGCGCCTCTCCCTTCACCGAAATTTGTCTCTGAGCCAGAGCGGCCCATTCGTTGCCGGGGAATGAATCGACAAATTGCTTGTATTCGTAGTAGATGCTTGAGTCGCCGGGGGCTCGATAATTGTCTTTGAGCCAGATGAACGCGAAGCGGGATGATACGTTGTATCTTGAGTCCGGGTAGTTGTCTACCACGTACTGGTAGCAGGCCATCGCTGAATCGGCGTTCTTGTTGTCGATCAGATAATTCTCCGCGCGATTGATCCACAGCGCCGCGTATCCGGTATCGGCGGCGGTTCCTTTCAGACCAAGCGCCTCGAGGGCGTCGGGCACGAAATCCGAATGGGGATACTTCTGAAGCATAGCCCTCAATAGGCTATCGGGAACGTTGTTATCGCCGGTCTTGTCGCGAGTCATCTGAGCCAGGGCCACCAGGGCCTGCGGCGCATAATAGGACGTTGAGAATGAATCCACCAGATATCGCATTTCGGCTATGGCCGAGTCGGGTTGATTCAATTTCTGCCAGAAGAGTTCAGCCAGTAGGTACTGGGCATACGCCGCCTCATCGATCGCGGCGGGTGTGGCAGTAGAATCCAGCGTCGTACGAGTGAAAGATTCAATTTTGCCGATATCGGACGAACGCATGATGGCATCGCTGCGCACCGGTGAATTCCGGTCCACCTCGACTGACTTGTCGTAATATTCTTTGGCTTTCTTGAGATCATTGTAGTCAATTTGGTAGATCAAACCGAGTCGATAAAGGGCGCGGGCCTGCAGGGACTTGTCCTCGCTCGTGGTAGCGACATCCTCGTACATCGCCTCCGCCGACAGCAAGTCGTCGTCGTATTCGTACCCTTCGGCCTTGGTCAATTTCAGCACGCCCAGAGAGTCGAAGTACAATTCGTCGCCGGCAAGCTGGTCGAGATACCCAAGTCCGACATCGATAGCCTGAAGCCGAAATGAACACAGGGCCGAGTAGAAAAGGGCATGATACTTTTCTTTCTTGTCCGGGTTCATGCCGATGGCCTGAAGGTAAGCGCCCCGGGCGTCAAAGAACTTGAACGACTCGAAATACCCGTCGGCAATCATCATTTGCGCATTACGGGCGGTCAACGGATCCCCCAGCGAGTCGCGCAGAGCCTGGAAATAACGCCTGGCCTGATCGTATTCCTTAAGCTCCTGATGGTGCGCCCCGAGGGCCAGCGCCGCCTCGGCCTTGAATTCCTTCGTAGAGTTTGATTCGAATATCTGGGCGAAAGTCGCCAGGGCTTCGTCCATATCTCCCAGCGCGAGTTTCGATTTGGCCAGGTATAGATTGGCATCTTTCGTGTACTTCGAATCGGGGAAGTTGGCCAGTAGTTCGCGGAAACGTCGTTCCGCCTTGCCGTACTGCTTGGTATGAAAGTACGACACTCCCAGCACGTAGACGGCATCGTCGTAATATTTAGAGTTGGGATGGTTTTCGACAACCTTGAGCGCTTTTTCAATCGCCTTCTGATAGTCGTTTTGTCCGGCTTCCTGCCGCGCACTGGCTTTGCGGGCTTTCTCCGCGGCATTGAACGCCTTCTTGGCATTGAAGAACGTGTTGAAGTATACGCTGCACCCGGAGGCGACCGCCACCGTGGCAATCAAGAGGATCCAGAGAAATTTGTGGCCGATTCTTAGGTTCATGTATCAGAGCCGCTTTCCGTCATTCCGTGACTCTTGTACGTCTGAGCGGGGTCGGGCGTTCACCGCTCCCCGACAGGTTCTTTCACTGCCCCGGTCACTTAGGGCGGTCCTGAGTTGAGCCGTCAACTTGGGAAGAATGTCACCGGAATTCGACCGAAAGGAGAAGTCGCAATATTTACTCAGGGGAGTTCGTTCCGGGTTGATTTCGATCAGCGTGGCCCCCCCGCGCTTGGCCATTAGCGGCAACGAAGCGGCTGGATGTACCACGGTCGAAGTCCCTATTGAGAAGAACACCTCAGCCCGTTCCGATACCGAGTACGCCTCTTCAATCACCTCGACCGGCAGACCCTCTCCAAACCAGACGACATCGGGTCGAACTCGCCCACCGCAGGCGGAACAGGTCGGCAAGGTGTTGGGTGTGATGACCAAGTCGCTTGCCATAGGACGGTTGCAGTCAACGCACTTGTTGCGGAAGATATTGCCGTGGAGTTCCAGAATACGGGTCGATCCGGCCAGACGATGCAGGTTATCAACATTTTGCGTGATGAGAGTAAAATCGTCCACCAGTTCGGCCAGGTCTCTGAGAGCATAGTGGCCGGGGTTGGGTTTGGTCTTGGATATAACCCCGCGCCGCCAGAGATACCATTCCCAGACAGTCTCAGGAGTGGCCCGAAACGCTTCCATGGTGGCCAGTTGCTCGGGGCGGTACTTCTTCCAAAGTCCCTGGTCGCCCCGAAAAGTTGGGACTCCGGACTCGGCTGAGATGCCTGCCCCGGTCAGGACCGCCACTGACGTGGATTTCTGTATGATTTCAACGACCTGATCGAGCATCGCCCGACAAGATATCGCGGGACTCCCCAAATTCCAACATCAATTCCGGGACAGCGCAGAAGACCCCGAACTTGTCAACTCATTGTGCCCACAGCCGCTACAGCCTGCTGTAGTACCTGCGACAAAGCCCCGCCACGAACCGTCATGACCAGACGGATCGGCTTTTCGGTCAGCCGCAACTGATAGCGATGCACCACGGTCGTGCCCTGATAGACCTTTTCGAAACCGCCTTCAGAGAGTGAAACCGTGAATATCGGGGTCCGCCACAGTTCGGCGGGCAGTTCGGAAGAAATCGCTACCGCCGCCGAGCGGTATTCATCCGCCAGAGCGATCGTGTGAGCCTTATTAGTCGTTCCCGACGAATCCAAGAACGCCTCGGCCGGTTTCCGACCGTCGATAACAACGTACCGGTCTTCGGCATGACCCGCTTGAAAATTGAAACTGTTCTCGACTGCAAAGCGGACGTCGATGCCGCCCGGGTGCCGCGATGACAGCTCATAGGCCACCTCGAACGTGTCGGCGTCTTCTCGGAAACGGAACTCTTTTGACACCGTAACGGGAATCTCACCGGCTGGCCGTCTGATGCAACCGTCCCGGCGCAAAGAAATGCGAAGACGTCGCGGATCGAACTTGAACTCGTACGGTTCGAGTACGAAATCCCCTTCTTCGCCAAAAGTGCCCGTGCGGAACAGTGCAAAATCGGTGTCCTCAGTCAAGAAGTGGTCAATAAAGCAGCGCTTCAGATACCAGTCTTCGACCAGGTACTGCTTCAAACCGTCTTCCTTGGCGAGTACCAGATCGTGAATCGAGGCCTGGCCGTTGGCCTGTTCTGAACGCACCGCCTGATCCAGTTTGAGGTGGTACCCTTCGCGGCGCCGAGTGAGCGTGTCGGTGACATTGAGGCCGAGTTCATTCAGGCAGAGTTCCACCAGAGATCCACCTCGACGCGGACGAATGACCGCGCTGAGTGAGTGACTGTCAAACAGTAGTTCATCATGGCCATCGCGGTCGTAATCTTCCTGTCGGATGGTCGCCGGTTCGCCAGTCACCACCTGCAGAGCCTTGGAAGCCTGGACCATGTGACCATAGACACCCTGACGAATGTGTGGGAGATACAGGCCGCCGAAAACACCATGCCAGTAGGGACAGTTGCACTGCGACGCATACAAGTGCTCACGAATGGCTGACAGATCGGCTCTTCCGGCTTTGGATCCTGTTTCGAGTGCGGCCAGACGGTCGGACACTCGAAGCATCTTCTTGTGCATCAGGTTGGATTCTTCGTATTTCGCCAGGAAACCGCGCCAGTGACCGCCCCGGACAAACCGCCCGTACTGAGTCTTCTTCCCACAGTCATCCAGCCAGTGCACGAAATTTTCGTATTCGAGAAACGCGGTCGGCGGCAGCGCCCAATGGAGCATTTCTTCGTAAGAAGCAGTCGGCAGATAAGCTCTCCCCGCCGGTTCGAACGCGGCCGCTTCGCCCAACGGCACGACCTCGAGCCAGCTCGATTCGCGTTCGAGCGCTTCCATGAACCGGTGCAGCCAGCCGTCCCGATAGCAGTGTTCATAGGTCTTGGGCCAGACGCCGAATTTTTCGCCATCATCGGCATAGACCGCGAGACCGTCCGGATTACGCTCCGCCTGCTGACGAAGTTCCGCGATTACATTTTCCACGGTCCCGAACGGGATGAGATACCTCAGGCGTTTCTGAATCGGCAACAGAATTACGGCTCGGCCTTCATTTTCGGTTACAAACGGCCCGGTGAGTTGTGACTGCTCAAACCCGGCGTAGATGAAATGGGTGTCGTCAACCGGAAGGTACCGCACTCCCGCCTCGGCGAGCAGCTTGGGTAGATGCGGCTCCCAGATTCGTTCGGTCAGCCATAGACCGGCGGGCCGGGCTCCGAAATGGGATGCAAGATAAGTTGTCAATTTCGCGATCTGCCCCAGCGCGTCGCGTTCGGGAATCGAAGTCAGGATCGGTTCGTAAAACCCGCCGGTCATCAATTCGACCTGGCCCCGGTCGACCAGCGACCCGACCAGTTGGAAATAATCGGAGTGGGCCGCCTTCTGCCAGTCCCAGAGAATGCCGGACTGATGCAGCGAGAACCGGATCGACGGGTGCTCGGACATCAGTTTCAAGAAGGGCAGATATGATTTCTGGTGCGCTTCTTCGAAGACCGCGGAAAAATTCCCCACCGGCTGGTGGTTGTGTATGCCAAAGGCGAGTTTGAATCGTGCCATGCGAACAGTGCTCCGGTTTCAGTTAGTCACAACAGTCGTTCGACGACCCGGGTTTCCCCAATGCTCTGATTATCGGCGGTCCGGGCGTTCTCCTGACCTTTTCGCCGCTTAGAGTGACTCGCGGATCGCCAGATAGTTGTCGTAGCGAAAGCGTGCGATCCGTCCTTCTTCCACCGCGGTCTTGACCGCGCAATTGGGCTCGTGGGAGTGCGAGCAGGGCTGAAAGCGGCAATCTCCCAGGAACGGCTCAAAATCAGGATAATACGCCGCCAGGTCTTCGCGGTTGATTTCCCACAGCCCCATAACTTTCAGACCGGGTGAATCGACCGCGAACCCGCCAAACGGGAGATCGTAGAACTCGACTCCTGAAGTCGTGTGTATGCCCCGGTCGGAGTAATCCGAGACCTCACCTGTGCGGATGTCCGCACCCGGAATCAACTGATTCAACAGCGCCGATTTACCCACCCCGGAGTGACCCGTAAACAGCGTTCGGTGACCAGACAGGGCGGCCGGAAGCACCTCAAGCCCCATATTCGTGGTGGCCGACACTACGAACACGGCCAGCCCGATACCTCGGTAGGCGGCGACAATGCTGTCAAAATCGTCGTCTGATCCAAGATCAATCTTATTGAAGATAATCAACGGGCTTAGCCGACCATATTGCGCCGCAACCAGACAACGATCAACCAGTCCTGTCTTGAGCGTCGGGTTGCGCACCGAAACCACCACCGCCAGTTGATCCAAATTCGCTGCGATGACTTGCTGAACCTTTTGGTCACCTTTGAGCGGTCGGGAGAAAACCGAGCGCCGGGGGAAGACTTTGTCGATAGCCCCGGTACCTTCCTGCGACTTGGTGAACAGTACGTCGTCGCCGACCGCCACCGGACTGGAGAGCCTTTCCCCCTGTTTGAGTTTCTGGCGCACCTCACATTGCCACCGGCTGTGATCCTCCGCCAGGACCTCATACCGCTTGCCTCTGCCAGCCACTACTACGCCAGGAAACGTTTCCGCCATAGCCTAAAGGTAACCATTTGTCAGACAAGCCACAAGCCCCCAGTCTGAGAGAACCGTTCGGTTACACACCAATTGCCTAAATGGAATTGTTTTCGTATCCTTGGCCGACTTGTATAACGGATTGGGATAAGAATGAGCCTGCTGACAAAAATCTTCGGTACCAAACATGACCGCGAAGTCAAACGCCTTTCGCCGTTTGGCCTTGAAATAAACGAACACTTCGCCGAACTGTACAAGCTTTCTGAAGAAGAGCTGAAGGCCAAGACGACTGAGTTCCGCAAAAGGTTAGAGGACGGCGAGACCGTTGACGACATCATGTGCGAAGCGTTCGCGGTGGTCAAAGAAGCCTGCCGCCGTCATGTCGGCCAGTCCTGGAAAGTGGCCGGCATTCCCACCGAGTGGAACATGGTCCACTTCGACTGCCAGTTGCTCGGCGGCGTGGTGCTTCACGAAGGCAAGATCGCTGAGATGGCCACCGGTGAAGGCAAAACGCTGGTCGCCACCCTGGCTACCTACCTCAACGCCCTGACCGGTAAGGGCGTGCATGTCGTGACGGTCAACGATTACCTGGCTCTCCGCGACTCCGAATGGATGGGCCAGATCTACAAATACCTCGGCCTGACAGTCGGTGTCATTCAGAACCAGATGACTAACACCGAGCGTCGCGACATGTATTTGTGCGACGTCACTTTCGGCACCGCCAACGAGTTCGGTTTCGACTACCTGCGCGACAACATGGCCCAGCGGGCCGATGACCGGGTCCATCGCGGTTACAATTATGCCATCATCGATGAAGTCGACTCGATCCTTATTGACGAAGCCCGTACCCCGCTGATCATATCCGGTCTGGTCGAACACTCCAACGTTCATGACCGGTATCGGGAAATGAAGCCGACCGTTTCGGAACTGGCCCGCCGACAGATGGCCCTCATCAATGAAATGCTGACCAAAGCGGAGCAACTGGCGGAATCGCAAAAGTCCGAAGACGAGTACGAACTGGGCACCCTCATGCTCACCGTCAGCCGGGGCGCCCCGAAAAACAAGCGCTTGTTGAAGATCCTCAAAGAATCCGGCATGCAGCGATTGAAGACCGAAGTGGAATCGTCGTACATGCGCGACAAGAAGCTGCACGAGATCGATGACCATCTCTACTACTTCATGGACGAACGCGAACACGCCATCGCCCTGACCGACCTCGGCACCGCCCAGCTTCCCAAGTCCGAACAGATCTTGTTCGAAATTCCCGATCTCTCGACGATGTTGTCTGAGATTGACGGCGATACGTCGTTGTCCGACACGGAACGTCAGAAGAAGACCGAGGACGCCTACCACCTGCACTCCGAGCGCTCCGAAAAAGTTCACGCCATCAACCAGCTCCTGCGTGCCTACACGCTCTATGAGAAGGACGTCGAGTACGTCATCCAGGAAGGTCGGGTGATGATTGTCGACGAATTTACCGGCCGAATTCTTCCCGGACGGCGGTATTCCGACGGTCTTCACCAGGCGATTGAAGCCAAAGAAGGTGTCAGGATCGAGGCCGAGAGCCAGACCCTCGCCACGATCACCCTGCAGAATTATTTCCGCATGTATGAAAAACTGGCCGGCATGACCGGCACCGCGGAAACCGAAGCGGGTGAATTCTGGGATATCTACAAGCTCGACTGTGTCGTCATCCCTACCAACGTGACAGTGATACGCGAGGACCTCGACGACGAAATCTATCGCACCCGCCGCGAGAAGTACAATGCCATCATCGAAGAGATCACGACCATGCACAACGAGGGGCGGCCGGTTCTGGTCGGCACCGTGTCGGTCGAAGTCTCCGAGACTCTCTCCCGCATGCTCAAGCGCACGGGGATCAATCACAACGTTCTGAACGCCAAGCAGCACCAGCGCGAAGCCGAAATTGTCGCGTCGGCCGGGCAGCCCGGCGCAGTGACTATCGCCACCAACATGGCCGGTCGCGGTACCGATATCAAACTAGGTACCGGCGTAGTTGACAAGGGTGGCCTGCACATTATCGGTACTGAACGACATGAGTCACGCCGTATCGACCGCCAATTGCGCGGACGTTCCGGCCGCCAGGGGGACCCCGGCTCGTCCAAGTTCTTCCTTTCTCTCGAAGACGACCTGATGCGCCTTTTCGGCGGCGACCGCCTCGGCACCATCATGGATAAGCTCGGGGTGAAAGAAGGCGAAGTCATCATGCACCCGATGGTGACCCGCGCCATCGAGCGGGCGCAGCAGAAGATCGAAGCCCAGAACTTCTCTATAAGAAAGCACACCCTCGAATACGACGACGTCATGAATGTCCAGCGCAAGTGGATCTATGAACGTCGTCTGTCGGCGCTGGATCGGCCGTCTATCAAAGACGAGGTTGTCGAGCTGATCAACAGCGTGCTGGATGAATTGATCGACGAACATTGCCCCGAAAAGGAATGGCCCGAAAACTGGCCTATCGCACAGTTACGCGAGGACCTTCGCACCGTGTTCCTTTTCGACCTGCGCCTGAAGGACGAAGATATTCCGAAGCTAACCCGCGAATCACTGCGCGAAATGATTCACGGCGCTGTCACTTCATTCTATAATCAGAAAGAAACGGCTTACGGCGACGATATCATGCGGCAGCTCGAACGATACGCCGTCCTGTCAACTATCGACCGCCACTGGCGGGATCATCTTTCCGAGATCGAAGAACTCCGCACCGGTATCGGCCTGCGTGCCTACCATGGCCAGATGGGCAAACCGATCGACATCTACAAGAGCGAAGCGTTCGGGATGTTCGAGAAGATGATCAAGGCGATCGACCGCGAGATTGTCAATCTGGTCTACAAGCTGCAGGTAAAGGTGGCCGAACAGGCTCGCCAGACACAGCGAACACCGACTATGACGGCGTCGCATCAGGAATCAACCAATCTCGGCTATGCTGGCGCGGCGGCTACTCCTCCACCGGCGGGACCGACTGGAACGGGCGAGTCGAATCCGATGGCGGCGGCTTCGCAGGCCGGAACACGCGCCGCGACCGTGCGTCGCGAGGTACCGAAAGTCAGCCCGAACGCTCCGTGTCCGTGCGGTTCCGGCAAGAAGTACAAGAAGTGCCATGGCGCGCATGTGTAATATGTGATCGGGTGCCCCACCGCTTGCGGTGGGTTCGGATTCTGATCGAAATTTGATTAGTGATCGGCAGATGCCCACATCTGCCGGCGAATGACTCAGCGCCCCACCACTTGCGGTAAGTTTCTATGTTGATCGGCAGGCCTCCGTGCCTGCCGTCCTGAATCAGAGACCCGATACCGTTGCTTTCTGTGGGCCATTCGACAGACTTGCTCTCTCCCACTTGTAACTAATGTAGTTTGCTCTCGCTTATAAACGTCAACGGACGCCAGTCCGTCACACCGGTGCAAACCGGTGCCCAGTTGTGACCGCAATATCACTGTCATAGTGACCAGGATTCCCTTCGCAGGATTGATCGAAACATCAGCATTGGCGCTCTTGCCATCACAACTGGGTACGCTCACTTCACAAACGAAGTGCAACACCTTATTAAGGTGTTGGTATGGGACAAAGATATGAGCAGATTGGTGTTGAAGAGCGATGTGAAATTGCCCTATTATCGGGCGAAGGGACGTCGCTGCGGCAAATTGCTGCAAGTCTGGATCGCGCGCCATCGACAATTGCTCGGGAACTGAAGCGGAACACCAGCGCGAGGGACAGATATCAGCCTTGGTACGCTAACCTACAGAGCCAAGCGCGCCGCTGGAGCGGCTCAAAGCTCGATCGCGATCCCCGGCTGCGGATGGCGGTGTTGCGACGTCTTGGGCTGGGCTGGTCACCCGAGATCGTGGCGGCCCACCTCAACCGGAAGGCTGGTCGACGGGTGATCTCCTACGAGACGATTTACCGGTTTATCTATGCGCAGATCACCCGCACTCAGGACTATTCGTGGCGCCGTTACCTGCCACGGGCCAAGGGTCGACGTGGTCGCTATGTCACGAAGGCCAAGAGCCCGACCTCATTTATGGCCCTGCGCTGTCCGATCAGTGCCCGGCCTGCGGCCGCCTCAGACCGCCAGAGGCCCGGCCACTGGGAGGCGGATCTGATGTGCTTTAGTAAGTACGGTCAGGTGCTGTTGTTTTTGCACGAACGGCAGACCCGCCTGCTCGTGGCCGTGCGGCCCCCGAGCAAAGAAGCGCACGAGATCGCGCAGCACATGAAGGCGATCCTCGCTCCTCTGCCGCTGGTCTGGCGCCAGACCGTCACCTTCGATAACGGCACCGAGTTCGCCTATCACTACGAGTTGCATGAGCTGGGCACCGAAACGTACTTCTGCGATGCTCATGCGCCCTGGCAGAAAGGGGGCATCGAGAATGCCCTCGGCCGCATGCGGCGCCTCCTGCCCAGAAAAACGGACCTGGCCGCCCTGACCAACCACCAATTTGCGCAACTCGTACAGCTGTACAATAACACCCCCAGAAAATGTCTGGACTACCGGTCACCGGCCGAAGTATTCTGGGAGAAACTGTTGCACTTCAAATGTGAATCCACCTCCTGGCTTCCGCCGGAATGACGGGGCTGCTGCCCCGTTGACAAATCCCACGCGTTGGGTGGGGTACGTTGATTCCTCACCAAACCGGCAGATGTGGACATCTGCCGGGCACGCTCAATGCGGCAGGGGTGGAACCCTGCCGATCAGACTAGTGCGATCAGACATAGTGCGATCAGACTTGTACGATTTACTGGGCACTGCCCACGATCTACTAGAACCTGAACCCTGCCGAGAAGTAGAACCGGTCCTTCGGCGACGATCCCACACCATAACCGAAATCGAACGGGCCCAGCGGTGTATCAAAGGACAACTTGCCACCGAATCCCCGACGAAACTTCGCCACCTTGATATCTTCAGCACTGCCGTAGATGTCGCCATAGTCGAACCGCGCCGTCAAATAGAATCGATACGGCAGCTTCAACCTAAGCTCCTGATTCGTCACGAACATCTTCTCCCCCGACAACTCACTCTCGCGATAGCCTAAGAAAGATTCCAAACCGCCGAGGTAGAACTTTTCCGACGGCGGCAGACCCCGTCGCGACAGGCCGACCGCCACTCTCGGATGATAGTTGATATACTCGCCCAGGGGATAGTAGGCCTCGATGGACGTGGAGAACTTGCTGTACTCGACCTCGCCGCCCAGCAACTTGCCGGCGAACTCGACATCGAACCGATGCTTATTCCCGGTCGTGGGGAATGGATATCGATTGAAAGTCTCAACTTCGGACACAAAATGCAGCGCTCTTAGATTGAAACGTTGCTCGGTGTCACTCAGATGATCGATCGTCTTCACACGCTCTATCCGCAGTCCCGCCTGTACCTGGCCCAAACGTGAAATCTGCTGCCCCAGATAGAAGGCGCCCCCCCAGCCCTGCTCGCGACGAGTGCCTATTTCCTCCCCTTGAAGGTCAAATAGATTACGATCGAGCAGATCGTCGAAGAACGTCAGACGAGCCGTCAGATACGTGGAGAAGATTCGATCCAATCTCAGCCCGGTGAAATAGCTCTGGCGGTCTGGTCCAAACTGGGCATGGGTCAGAAATTCCAGGCCGATCCCGTTGACGTTGTCATCGAGAAGCTCCACAAACTGTTCCGATTGGTATTCGTCGTGCCAGTGCCAGCCGAACCGCATCTGCGAATACTTCTTTTCTTTCACACGCACCGTCATGACCGCCCCTGAATCGCCCGGCTCCAGATCGAGCGCCACGCGATCGAACAGTTCGGTGCCGTACAGATCGGACATTCCGCGTATCGCTTTCGTCCGCGTAAACGGTTCTCCCCGCTTAGTCGGGAAAATAGGAGCGAATCAGCCAGTCGCGCGTACGTTGGTTCTGTGCGACATCGACCCTGGCAAGGCGGACCTCGTCGATATCGAACACAATTTCCCGGGCTTTCCAATCGACCGACACCCGCCGCACTCCAGCCATATCATAACCGTCGTGGCGATATTTGGCACGGATGTTTTCTTGGGCATTCTTCAGGTCGGCGGGCGATATCAGACTGTCCGGGAAATTACAGAGTCGCCCCAGTGTCAGATCGTCATACAGGGCGTGCCCCTCGAATCTTAGAGCGAAGTCGGCCACTTTCGGTCTGGGCCAGACGTTCAAAGTTAGCGCAACCGGAACGTCACCGGACCCGGCCTCGGCCGGATCACATTTCGTTTCGATATCGACGGCGATCCTGAAGATCGGTTCGGTGCGCGCCAGGGTCTTGATATCCTCGATCAGTTGAGCGCGGGTGAAGGGTCGATCAAGTCCGGATGCTTGTATCCGGGCCGCGATAATCGAATCGGGACAGTCTATTCGAAGCGAGCAGACTTTGTAGTGGGTCGACTGACAGCGCGCCGATTGTAGCGACAAGATCGAGTCGGCTGCTACGAGGCCGGCCCTGTAACCAAGCGCTTCGAGACTATCGGCATCGTGAAAATTGGTCGAGGCATGATTCGGACCGAGCGGGGCAATCACCAGGTCGGCCAGACCGAGCTGATACGCCAACTTATCGGAAGTCATAATCGAAGTGACCTGATTGGCTATATCGACCGGGGTCTGAAGCTCGTCTCGCGGCATCAGCGCGCTACTCGTGTTGACCGCTACGACTATTGTCTGGGGTTCAACCATGTTACGGACGATCTCGACCGGCACCGGTATCAGCATGCCGCCGTCCATGAGCAGGCTGTCGCCCTTTTCGACGCCGGTGAAGGCCAGCGGAAACGCCATGCTGGCACGCATGGCCTCAGCCAGTGAGCCGTTGGTGATAACGACCGCTTGCCCGGTTACGATATCGGTGGCGACCGTCTTGAATGGGATCGGCAGACGAGTAAAGTCGCGTCCGGCGGTGTAGTTCGCCTCGACCGTCAGCCTGGTCAACAGCGCCGAAATTTCCTGTCCGCCGGTCCAGGCGCTGGGAATCTCCGGATGCCAGCCGTTGAACCTGACCGAGAGCAGGTATTTTTCCCGTTCCTGGCGGCGCGTGAGAAACATCGACGAGCGCAACGGGCGGTTGGCCACCAGGGCGTCGATATCGATCCCGCGCACGATCCGGCTTAGTTCGTCCGGTGTGTAGCCGCAGGCGTACAGGCCGCCAATGACCGAGCCGATGGAAGTCCCGGCCACCGCCGCGACATCAATACCCTTCTCTTCAAACGCCTTTAGAATGCCAACCGAGCACAACCCGCGTGCGCCTCCTCCAGAGAGAGCCAGCCCGATACGACAGCGTGAAGTCGTGCTATACGGATCGATTCCGTCGGTCCCCCCGATTATGATATGCGTCGAATCGGCGGCCACATGGCCGCCTAACCACAGAAGCATTAGAAGTGTCAGCAGAGTTTTCACTTGCCAAGTTCGGTCGAGCAGGTTCATTGTGTCATCAGAATCGAATCGGATAATTAACGATGCCACTGAGTCATTCGGAAATAAAAAATCTACGCGCTCTGCAAGCCAAGAAGGGACGTCGCACCGCCCACCAGTTCCTGGCGGAAGGAGTGCGCCTGCTGGAAGAAGCGCTCCGGTTCAAACAGAAGCCGATACGCCTGCTGTACACTCCATCCTTGTTGTCCCCTCGGGCCGAGCAGATCGTAGAGAAGTTCCGTCGCCAGGGAGTGACTTTGACTCAGGTCTCAGCCGGAGAGCTCGGTCGAATCTGCGATACCGAGCAAAGCCAGGGGCTGGCGGCCGTATTCGAGATTCACCAGAGACGACTCACCGAACTTCTTGGCCCTTCGACCCGTAATGTATTGGTGTGTGAGAATCTGTCCGATCCGGGCAATGTTGGCACACTCATCCGGTCGGCGTTGGCGTTCGAGTTTGACCTGGTCGTCCTGGTAGGACAGTGTGCCGAGGCTTATTCGCCCAAAGTCGTGCGATCCTCCGTCGGCGCGGTTTTTGGAATGCCGGTCGTCTCGGCCAACTTGAACGAGATGCTGGCTGAGAGAGATAAACACAAGATGACATTGATCGCCGCCGCATTGCAGGGTTCGGACAAGATTGAGGATGTGTTGGCCCGAACAAGGAACCGTCCCCTGGCGCTGGCGATCGGTTCGGAAGCCGACGGTTTATCGCCGGATTTGATCCAGGCGACACAGGAAATGGTTCGAATCGGTCACAGCAAGAACGTTGAATCCCTGAACTCGGCCATAGCCGGATCGATTCTCATGAAGCAATGCCACGACTTCAGGATGCGGAGGAAAGCATGAAACTCAGACTGGCGGTATCCGCCCTGGCGCTGCTGGGCCTGCTGGCAGCTTCGGCTTCGGCCCAGGAAGTTATCGAGAGAGAATCGGGAGTATTCGCCACTGAGAAGATTGCGATGCGCAAAGCAGTCGGGAGCCGGGCGAAGATTCAACTGGTGGCCGCCGTGAATTTGTCCGGCACCATTCGAATTGCCACGCAACTGTCCGACACGATCGACATCAAATATGTGAAAACTGCCAAAGCCTCCGACCGTTCACAAGCCATTGACTTCATCGACCTCATCTCGGTGGTCATCGAAGGCCGGCCGGAATCACCGGTGGTCAAGATGCGTGCCCCGAATCCCGCTCCCTGGAGTGGAACTGACTATTCAGGACGCGTGGAGCTGGAAATCATCGCCCCCTCCGACGCCGAAATAGAAATCCTCGCGCCGCCGTTCGATGTCACCACAGTCGGACCCCTTCGGGCACTGGATGTGCCCGAATCGCTGGGCGGGATGGATATCTCCAACATCACGGAAAGTCTGAACATCACCACAGCTAACCGGGCCGTAACGTTGAAAGATATCACTGGCCAGATTTCGGTAGTGACTACCCGCGAAACTCTCGTCGCGAGAGACATCAAGTGTCTCGAAGACCAGGCCCGGTTCCGAAACGAGGGTGGCGACATCGAATTGATCGGCGTTGTTGGATCGGTGAACATCAAGACCAGTTACGGTCGAATCAATGTCGAGAAGTTCACCGCCCGAGGCCAGAGCAGTTACATCCGGGGCTCGTCGGAACCCGTGTCCATTGAAGTCCTGGAAATGAAGGAAGGTCAGTTGGTGGTCAGCAATCGTCAGGAAGACATAGAGATAGTGGTCCCCGACACGTTGTCGGCGTTTTACAGTCTGGCGGTCGATGACGAAGGTGTCATTGAAGCCTCTAACTTTCCCTTCACTCCCGATCTGGTGGAGCACAATCGTTTGAACCTGCAATCAGGCGACGGACGCGTGGATATCGGCGTAACGATCAAGGGTAAAGGAAACATTTACATCCGAGGCAGATCGGGAGAGTAACAATGAGGTCGATTCGATACTTGTTCATAATAATGCTCATCGGAAGCGCTGCCGGCGCAGCTACCACCGATGACACCGACCGCGTACCGCAGCCACCGGATGTATTCTATTATGTCCCGGCCGCGACCGCATTCGGCATGGAAGCAGCGTGGACCAACCCGGCCGGGCTGAGTCGTCCCGGCATGGCCGGTTTCGAATTGATGGCCGATTACTACGCCGGAGATTATGCCAAGAGCTGGGGAGGCGTGGCGTATCGCGACGGGAGCGCGACCGCGTTTCGCCACATCGACAACCCGGATGGCGTCGACTACGACGAGTGGGTGGCGGCCCTGGGCTTTCCGGTCAGCCCTACCCTGAATATAGGCGGGTCCTATAGCTATTTTCGCAACGGCCCCGACTTATATCGCAAGCGACATTCATGGAACTTCGGGCTGGGCAGCCAGCGCCTCGGTTCATTCGCCTTCGCCGCCGTGATCTCGAATCTGAATCGGGCCAAGAGTGACGGCAAGCGTACCGCCATGGAAGAGCGGTATTCCCTGGGTTATCGCCCATTCGGCCAGAAATTGACTCTGTCCGCTGACATGTTCTTGTCTTCTCATGACAATCTGAGCGGAGCGGACTTCGCCTACCATGCGGAGTACAACCCGATCCCGGGGTTGTATGTGAACGGTCTGATCGACTCCGACCGCAATTTCCAGATAGGCGTGCGCGCCAACTTGTTGAAATACCTCGTGGGATCACAGAGCCGGTTCGACAAGAAAGGACACAACGGCCGTACTACCGTGTACCTGGGCGCCATTAACTCTCGCCAACCATCGATAGTCGACGAGCCGGGCCGTCGCCTGGATCTCGCGGTTTCCGGCGGCGTTTCCGAGAATCCCCCCCGGCCGATTTTCGGCCAGAGCGAAACACCCTTCTTGTCGCTGATAACTGCTCTATATCGGGCGGCCGATGATCCATCAATCGAAGGCCTGAAGCTCGATCTGGGCAATCTCGCGATAGGCATGGCGCGGGCCCAGGAACTGCGCGACGCGCTGACAAATTTTCGTTCCCGGGATAAACGGATCATATGTTATTTGAGCACACCCAATAACCTCGGATATTTCGTAGCCAGCACCGCGAACACAATTCTCATCCCACCGGTTAGTGAACTGCAACTAGTCGGCCTGCGGGCCGAACTTACGTTCTGGGCGGGGACGCTCGACAAGCTGGGTGCGAAAATTGATTTGATGCGTATCGGCGACTACAAGACGGCCGCCGAGACATGGACACGCGATGCCTCAACCGAGGAGAACAAGGCTCAAATCAACCGGCTCATGGACGACTGGTACGATCAATTCGTAACGGCCATAGCCCAGGGTCGTGGGCTGTCCGTCGATTCCCTGCGGGCCATTATTGACCGCGGGCCGTTCACTTCGGCCGAGGCCGTTACCTATGGCCTGGTGGACGGACTCAGCTACCGCGATCAGGTGTGCAAAGATTATTTCCAGGGCCTCCCGAGTGTAACTTTCAAACGCTACCTGACCGATACGCTGATCGACAATTCCTGGAAGCCTGTCCCAGTCATCGCGGTGGTCGTGGCCGATGGTGAAATTCAGCCGGACGCGGGTGCGAATAGTTGGACCGACCAAGATTCCGGCGTCCGCCCCACCCCGATTGTCAAGGCGTTCGAGCGGGTGCGCACCGACCCGAGAATTCGTGGCGTGATCTTCAGGATCAACTCTCCCGGCGGCTGGGCTCTGGCCGGGGAGGATATTCATCGTGCGGTCAGTCGAGCGGCCGAGACCAAACCCGTGGTCGTTTCAATGGCCAACTCCGCAGCCTCAGGCGGATACTATATCGCCACACCCGCTAAACAAGTATTCGTCGACCCGGCTACGGTCACCGGTTCAATTGGCATCTACGGCGGCAAAGCCGATCTGAGCGGCACGTATGAAAAGATACGCATGGGGAAAGAGCTGTATACGCGCGGTCGCTACGCCGGAATGCTGACTGATTCCCGTCCGTTCACCGATGATGAACGCGCCAAGTACTTTTCGCACCTTCAGGCTTTCTATGATCACTTCGTGGAACTGGTGGCGACCAGTCGTCGGCTTTCTCCCGACTCGGTCGACGCTCTGGGGCGGGGGCGTGTCTGGACCGGCCGCGAGGCAATCAAGTGTGGTCTCGCCGACCAAACGGGCGGAATTCATCAGGCCCTTGACTATCTCGCAGCCGAATTAGAAGTGAAAGATTACGAAGTAGAAATGTACCCGCAGTACCGCCCCTGGTTTATCCTCCCCAAATTCTCACTGTGGAACTCGGTCATGGCGGTTCTTACCGGAAACAGAAACTCCCCGGAGGCGGCGACCATCACACTGCCACTCTCCGAGGAGCCTGCAATCTTCGCCCGAATTCCATTCGATCTGTCCGTCGAGTAGGCGGGCGACGCCTTACCCGACGAACTATCATCCGATCTTATCGCCTCAGCAACTGCCCTTAGTTGCTCTTGGCGTAGCCGACAAACTGCTGCATCCAGCCAGTCCGTTGGAATAACCGAATCGTCGGGGCTTCCGGCGGGAGCTTGTTAGGGTCGTTAAGATCGGTGTCATAGCTCCAGAGACGGTTCGGCGGATCATAATAGTTGCCGTTCCAGATGCCGGTCGCCTGAACCGAATTCCAGAGGTTAACCGCCGAGCCCTTCCAGGTGAAGTTGACTGCGGTCCATTTCTCCAGGAAACGCGGAAGGTTTTCGAAACCACCGCTGTAATCCGTGGCGGTTGTGCTAACGTTTCCTGACAAATACGACGCATT
The DNA here is from genome assembly GCA_963735035.1 of uncultured candidate division Zixibacteria bacterium. Classification (GTDB taxonomy): domain Bacteria; phylum Zixibacteria; class MSB-5A5; order GN15; family FEB-12; genus JAGGTI01. Next base: position 886,022 of record CAVTJJ010000004.1, on the reverse strand, counting down.
TACGGTCGTAGCTGTGGCCACTCGCAATGTCTTGCTGGCCGCGCTATTGGCGTCGTTGAAAGCACCCGACAGGAATGTCACCGCGTCGGCCATCAGCGCCGCAGGTTTCTTGTTAACCGAGTTGAAATTGCCCTTGGTGTACAGCGGGTTTTCTGAGGCGATTGTCAGACCCGCATTCAGAGTCGAGCCGTTGAGCAACCGGAGACCCGGCCAATCGGTTCCGCCAGATACGGCGTCCGAAAAATACACCACACCGTTCTTGGGCGCGTAGCCATTGGCGTACATCTTGGCGATGTCGAGCTCGGTGCAGTCCACTTTTTTGCCTTCGCGCTGGTCAGTGAACTTGTCAACCGTGTACTTATACGTTCCGTCAGCGGTCACGGCGGCCGTTATGTTCTGCCAGGTACCGTCATCGGCCAACCGTGTCACTACACCGTCGATAATCTTCAGCGTGGCCTTGTTCTCATAAGAATCAGTATTGCCGCCGGAGGCACGCTCAATAATGGCATGCGGGTCGTCCGAGCTGGATAGCGGCAGGTTCAATTGCTGCTGGCCATGAGCGGTGTCCTTCAGTCGGCCGCCCCAGCGACCCAGCGATGAATCGTACCATTTGCTGTAGTTGCCATCCATCCAGTTGCTTCCCATCTTCATGGAAACATAGTTGCCCTGGGCGTTCTTGATTCTGACATCGCCCGCGCCGGCAGCGCCCGGTCCCTTACGACCATGGTAGACGTGACCTGATGCCGTCACGTAACTGTCCATATTCAAGGTGGTATTGGACTGCAGGTACAAATTGCCGTTACTGTGAACGCGGCCAATCAGACTCATGTCGGCGCCTGGCGCGATTTCCAGGTCGTTACCGTAGAACACGGCGAACTGGAAGACCGGCACCAGAGCCACTTCGAATGTCTCCGACATCTGTATCTTTGACCCGTCGGCCGCGTCGACCGCGGTAGCGTCAACACTGAACGACTTCACCAGGGCATTAAGCCCGGCGAGGGTACCTGAGGTCAGCGGACGCATGACCGCAGCACCGTCGTCCGTGGATACATAATTTACCGCGCAGCCATTGATGGTCTCGTCTCCACCCGGAAGGATGACCGGCGGTACGCCCGTGCTGTCGTATTCCGTCTGCAGGGTCGACATGGCTTCCTCGAGACCCGCCTCGGCGGCATAAAAAGCCTTCATCTCGCGCCATTCATTACCCGCGATCTGGCTCTCATCATCACTGGTTGTCAGCGCAGCCAGCCCGATCAACAGCAGCATGCCGATCATCAGCAGCGCTATCAGGGTGGCCACACCACTTTCAGAAGTGAGTTTGCGTGTAAACATCGTATACTCTCCAGTTAAACGCCGATGTTCCTAAGACTGACCGAAGACGAATAGGTTCGGTCCTTGACAGTCGCTTGATCTCCGGTCTGTACCAGACCGGACTCTGCCGTCACCGATATTTGTACTTCTTGAACATCCGTAATCAATAGCGGGACATCGACCGTGGTACCGTTGTCCAGTTTGTAGCGGAATTGAAGATCCGTAACATGGTCCGCATACGGCTGGGCCTCGTCATAGTTGACTTTGACCATAAGTGTCGGGTTGGCCGGGTTGGTCGTGTTGTCGATGTAGAACTTGACCCGATTGAGCGCCAGTATCTGGGAATTAGTCTCGTACTTGCGACTCAACGGAGCCGTGGCATGCTGCAGGGTGTTGGTGCCCGTTTGAACTCCGGACAACTGGAACCACTCGCCCTTGGCCGAGTCCGGCTGCCAGATATAGACCCACTGGTTGGCCGAGAAACAGCTCACCGCCGAGCCGCAGGCTAATTCCGCCGTGGTCGTAGCCATGGTAGCCGACAGATAAGTCTCGCAGTCGTTACCATGATATGAGACCGTCAGCGTGTCCGGGTTGCAGTTGGCTGCCTCGATAGCTGACAATCCGATCGGTAAGTGATGTCCGGCCATGCGGACCTGGCGCGTAATTTCGTCGATCGCGGACCGCGCGCTTTGCTGCATCGTGGTTACGTCATCCTGCACCAGATAGTTTTCGTGCTGGATAACGTAGGTGTTCATGATAGCCAGCGTGACGATGCCGGTTAGGGCCAGAGCTATCAAGACTTCGAGCAGCGACGTCCCCCGTTCATTTCTCAAAGATATCATAAGGGTGTTCATGACTACCTCTATACTTACTCGGTCGTGATATACGCCGTAAGGGTGTTGGTGTGTTGCTCGGCATTGATGTTATTCCACGCCACCTGAACGTCCACTCGCCGTAAGTGGGCGTTCATCGTAGTAACCGTCCACGTGCGCGTCAGTCCCTGGGTCGTGTCCGACCCGCTGTTGAGGACTGCGGCTCCGCCGCCCCGAAGCTGCTCCAGCTTCTCCTGCAAGACCTGGGTGGCCACCGTCGTTTTGTTGGACCAGTCGTTACTGTCCAGCGCGATCATCGCCATGTGCAGGAGCATGAGAAGTGAGAAGCTGGTCAGGATCATTGCGACCATCACTTCCAGCAGCGAGATACCGCGCTGATTGAACCGAACCTTTAGTTTCATATGCTGATCCTTTGAATCGTTTGCCTATTTTCCATGAGGGGGTAAGTAAAGCGCTTGCCGGACTGCAGCGCTATATGTATGCAGGGAACTTCGCCACGCTAACGTGCTGGGCTCAAACAGCTTGCCCTCCCTCAGTGAACTTGACGGAAATCGCAGAGGGGTACCCGATAGATCGGCTTATACAATACTATTGGGGTTTCGTCGGTACCCACCCACAGGTATGGGACGCTCCCCACACCGGCTACCGAGAACATTGAAGATGAATAGAGCATCTATTCCTTGAGCAGGTTCAGACGCACCAGTCGGGCATGAATCGCCCCCGGCTGACGCTGGTGCTGTTTGGCGATATCGTAGACGGTCGCCCCCTTCTGGTACATCGCGGCCAGACGCTCGTCTTCGCGGGGGGTCCATTCGACGTACGCTCGCGGGTGTTTTTCGCGAAGTTTGGCCATTGTCAGGAACTGTCCGCGGGAAAAGGCAAAACGGATTTCGTGATGAATCTCGATCTGATCCTGATCGTCTTTCAGCCCGTCGATCACCTGACGGGCCAGTTCGGCGGCGGCCATGATATCACTCATGATCAGTTTCGGGTTGGCGTCGAGAATCTGGCTGTACGAATAGCCTTCGGTAATAAGCCCCAGAATTTTTGTAACGGCAATTTCGGTATCCCGAATCATGATATTGGTTTTCATATTCGCTCCTATGGTATCTTACCAAGAGTGGCATCGACCGCCAAGTCAGGCTGAGCTCCGCCTGCCCTAAGCTTGCCGAAGGGTCGAGGCCTTACTCATGGCCGTTTCGCAGGCACCCTTCGACAGGCTCAGGGTGACTTATGCCGGCGGGCCGGGCACGTCGCTTCAGACCGCTTTCTCTCTTACTAGTGGGCGGGGCCGTGGTGATCTCGAACCGAGCCGCCTGACCGATCCGAAAACCGCCACGCCTCGCCCTTTGACAGCCAGGATAAGATTACGCACTGACAGGGGCTGTCAGTGAAAATTGCCCCCCGATTCGAAATGGGAATCTGCTACCGCATCGTCAGGCTGACATCTCCGGTCACGCTCAACGCTTGAGCGCCAGTCGTCCCGTATTCATACGTGAAAGTAATTGTGGTTGGCACGTTCTTACCACCCTTCACACAAGGAAAGACACTGCAATCGTTAAGTCGCTGGATAAGCGCCCGGCTCAGACCCAGACCCTTTGGGTCTTCCGCCAGGACGACGAAAGTTCCGGAGCTCACCTTGTTCAGTAATGGTAAACTGGACTTGAACCGAGCCTCGCACGCCCCGCGCTTTTCGTGGTGGTATGGGATCCGCAAAGTCACTGATCACGGCCAACTGATCGGGCTTTGGGGGAGTGACGGTACGTTCGGGGATAGTCATAGATTCCCGAGCTCGTTGACAATCCCGCGTACGCGACAGACGCTTCTGGGAACCCGTAATTACCATCGTCTGAACCTTTGCCAAATTCAGGGCCTTCGTTCAGGACCGGACCACTATCCAGCATAACCGGCGATAGTGCGGCAATAGACACAACGGGTGACGGAACAGTGAAATGCGTCACCTCAACCGACCCATCTGGAATAGTCACGAGATTCCTGAAAAATCCCCCACTGAATCCCGGTACGCTGCCTTGTCTCCCCTCCCGACCTTCAGCCCGAAGCCGATCACTTTGAATGAGGTCAGCAAGTGTACGCGGAGTGACGGGAATGGTCACCTGATCTTCGCCTTGGAATTTCAGGCCAAGCGCCAGGGCGACCGCAAGGCCTGCCACGATCAGGTGGCCAAGAAGCATGTTCGGTTGGTAGCGACGCTGCAAATCGCTGTTCATTTCCCACGATCTCCTCGGGGAACTTGTTTGAGCGTGGTAGCAAATTCACCGATCATAGCATCCAGCGTCAATTCAGCGCAATCAGGATATTCAAGGCAGAAGTAGTAGGCCAGGGTCAAGTCTCCACTAACGGGACGACTATCCTTAAGTGCGGGCCCAAATACCCAATTCCGTATGACTTTTTCGATATTCCTCGCAAAATAAGTGTCGTGAGCAATCTTCCATTCGCCGAAAGTCCGAGTACCATCCCTACTAGCTCTTCCGCCTCGAATGAACTCTGCCTGGACAAAGTACCAAACCGTGTCAAGCGCCTTGCCTTCAGGAAGCACTGGTACGAATCGAGCCATCTTGCCATGATCATCGATCGACACAGTGAAAGACACAAAGCCCTCGATGAGAGTGTCCATCCGATATATTTCTGGAAACGCCGGGTCCTCCTTGTTCACTATGTATGGCGGTTGATTTATCAGCGCCAGGGCCGGTTCAAACTGAGAATCAAGGTACACTGCATTCGCCGGAATGATTACTGTATCCAATTCCCCGTCGAACGGCGAATAGGAAACCGGCTGGTCAGCCAGAAAAGTAGTGTCGGGCTCAGTCCTATAGATATCCGAAAGGGCCGGTGCCTGTGGCACAGGAACATGGTTTGTCTCTTGTGGTGATAGGTTCACGAAGCCGAGAAACCCATTTCGTCTTTCATCGCGAGGTATATTGTGCCTGGCACCTGGATATGATTCGGCGACCGCCTTAGACTTATCCGGAACGCGCAGGTTCCAAAGGGTGACGGGTTGCTGGGTCATAAGAGACACCATTTCCGGTTGTTGGAGATAACCAATCAGGACAATTATAGCCGCCACCAGCCCGATTCCCACCTGGGCGGAAATCACTATTCTCTGATAGGATGCTCGTTGAGACAGGCCGCGGGCGTTTGATACTTCGTCGGCAAGCAACCATCGGCAATAGCGCCTCCAGATTGTCATTTGCGGCCAGGGAAGAATTCTGAAGCGAGCGGCCAACGGAGTGAGAACCCTGGCACCAAACACTGCCGTCGGCCGGAATATCTGTTCCAGAAACGTCTCAATTTCCGAAGCCCGTCTCATACATTGTCACCTCGGCACATCGCAATATTGTCTACCGGCCGTTGACTTCGCTGATAATGCGAAGCGCCTGTTCGCGAGACTCATTATTGGGTTGTTGCAGTTCAATGAAGATCACCCTTTGCGCTCCAATCAGATTAATCATCTCTTTCCGGGCCAGTTGGGTTGTATCGACTCGCTCGGCGAAGCATCGATAGAAATCGGGTGGAAGAACAACACACCGCCCGATGCCTTTCAGTCTCTCGTTAATAGACTTGATCTTTCTTTGGATGTCCGTCGGACCGGCCTTCCTGGCGCAGACTATATATTCCGATAACGTGCCAACCGGCAAAGAGGAAGCGGTCCGGACTCTGACAAATCCTCCGCCATCAATCTGCTCTACATGGATCGAATCGGCACTGTAATCCAAGGCGTACCATACCGTATCGTTCTCGAAGACCACGCATAAGGGGAAGATTCTGATCGGCCGCTCGACATCTGCCGTCACCTGTACGGAAAACGGCGTTATTGGCGCTCCTTCACGCAGCAAACAGACGTAGACCGTATCTCCCGACACGTTGGACTCATAAGGGGCAAGATTCTGTTCGCATCGGACGATGAATTGCATTGCACCGGTCGTGCAATTCTGGTTTACAACTACTTCAAAGTTGTTACAGGTCACGGGCGGCGCCGGAACTAACTGGACATCGGGAACACGGACTCTTGCGCGGCTATTGTCCTGAAGATCGACAGGCGCTGCAGATATTCCAAAGACCAGCATTATACTGACCAAGAGACTGAGCTTCATGATCATCAAGCTCGAACAACCGCAGTCCCGTTGATCGCCTGTATTCGTAGCTACCTTCCTTTCATCCCAATCTGCTCACTGGCTGCCCGTTTGAGTTCATCGAGCTGCTGTTCTCCAAACCACGTAGATACTGCTGCCATCTGGGACTGGTCGACTATCTGGAAACAAACAAGGTATCCCTGCTCAGTTTCATTGAGCAGTTGCTTCCGGCCAATATTTGTGCGCTGAATGCCCGGTGTGGGCAAACACGGATAATATCCTTCGCTAAGCACAAATTGTTCAACACCTGAGCCATATTTCTCAATGACCTGCTTCGCGAAATCCCTGGCCCTCTCTTTATCACTATCCGTCAATTGCATTGTGACGATGCCATCCGGAATTGCTTTCGGCGACTCTACGCGTAAAAGCCTCGAGGTGTCAATGTAGACGAACGTCCCAGCGGTCAAATCCATCTGGAACACAGCGGTATCTCGGACAAGAATTACGCGCAAAGTAAATGGCTTCGCAGGAAAACAGATTCGCGCATCCTGTGTGACCCTGCTTCGCGGCTGCAGCTTTATAACGACTAGTGAGTCAGACTCGCTGTGCTCATATCCAACCGATGTGTAAGCGCTCAAGATGTCGAACGACCATCTTCCAGAGTTGCCCAACCTATCACCCATAGGCTCGCAAGGCTGATAGAATAGGAAAGCGAAAGGTCTGATATTACTCAGCGGCTTCTTGGACGGGTTCGGTGGATTGCCAGGCGGCGGAGGCTCGCTCATATCTACATCCCAGCCTCTCTTATTCCGCCCATCATCCTGAGCCCGGGCGATCGGCGCCAACAGGAGCAACGCCATGACAACCATAGTTGCTATAATAACAATTGTGTTTGTCTTCAGCGCGACGCGCGTGCGAATTCCGCCCATATCTACCCTGCTTTCAAGTGTAGGTACCTCCACCAGCGTGTCCGGTGGAGGCGAAACGAGGAGCGACTAGTAGTCGCCGCCCCACGGGTGATCGAGCAGGAAGAGGCCAATAACGACCCCAAACTTGAGCATCCAGTAGAGCATGAATCCTCCATGCGGTGAAGGGTTGCGGTTGCCCCGTCGCGAATTGTGAGGAATTGCGCGGGCGTGCTTGCAACATAAGAGTATGCACCTCTGTTATGCAGGCTCCCTCGGCTCCGCACAGTGCACAAATTCCACACGGGAAACGAACCGATGTTCGGTCCAGTCACCCGATCCCTAGCGAGAAGAGCCCACTTCGTCTATACCAACTTATTAAATCGAACCCCGGCGCCTTTCAAGAGGAACTGCCCTCTGGCGCCATCACTATTGATTCCGCTCTAAGTCTATGCGGGGAGAGGATTTTGTCAAGTACTTTCTTGCGGAATGAACAGCGGTGGGCCAAGATCTCATAAAGAAGTTCCACACATCCGCCACACCCGTCGCCTAGCCTGCCCCGTGAGACCAGAAAGTGGTTTCTACCCAATTGTGTTTGAACTCGACTTGGTCTATGTTTGTTGCGTATCAAGAACAAAGCGCGTGTGAAAACAAAGAGGCAGTATGATTTTCGGAGCCCATGAATCAATCGCCGGCGGTGTCTTCAACGCCATCATCCTCGGCCAGAAAGCGACCTGCGACACGGTCCAGATGTTCAACAAATCGAGCAACCAGTGGCGCGCCAAACCGCTCGGGACGAAGGAAATCGACGAGTTCTTCCGCCAGATCGAAGAGACCGGCGTGACCGCTTCGGTGTCGCACACCAGCTACCTGATCAATATCGCCTCCCCCGACCCGGCCTTGAACGAGAAGTCGTATCTGGCCCTCAAAGAAGAAGTCGAGCGATGCGAAACGCTGAAGATCCCCAACCTGGTGTTTCATCCGGGATCGCATGTCGGCACGGGCGAAGAACCGGGCATGAACCGGATCGCCGAAAACATGAATAAGATTTTCGCCGCCATTCCGAATGGCAAAGTCATGCTTCTGTTGGAAACCACGGCCGGTCAGGGAAGCAATCTCGGCTGCACTTTCGAACAGTTGGCCTATATGATCGACAAGGTCGAAGACAAGGCGCGCGTGGGGGTCTGTCTCGACACCTGTCACATCTTTGCGGCCGGGTATCCGATAATCGACCCGAAAGATTATAAGAAGACGATGAAGCAGTTCGATGAGATCATCGGGCTGGAGCGTCTTCGGGTCGTGCATGTCAACGACAGCATGAAAGAGTTCGGTTCGAAAAAGGACCGGCACGAGCATATTGGGAAGGGACATATCGGTCTGGAAGGGTTCCGGAATCTTGTGAACGATAAACGACTCGCGAAGGTGCCGATGGTTCTGGAGACACCGAAGGAAGACGACGTGACTGAGGACATCGAAAACCTGAAAGTATTGCGGTCATTGGTGAAGTGAGTGGATGATTTCGCAGTGAACGCGGGGAATCCAATCAGCCACCCCTGGCCCGCCATCGTCATCGGGGCCGGACCGGCCGGGGCGGTGTGTGCCCTTGCCCTCGCCCGCGCCGGACACAGTGTCCTCGTTCTCGACAAGTTCGATTTCCCCCGCGACAAAATCTGCGGCGACCAACTTCTCCCCGACTCGCTCAAGGTCCTCGCCCAACTGGGCCTGCTCGAACGCATCCGCCCGCTCGCCCTCGCCAGTAAAGGCATCCGCGTTTTCAGCCCTGGCCGAATCGATTTCCTGATCCGCTGCGAATACCTCGGGATCAAGCGTCGCGATTTCGACCAGGTGCTGCTCCAGGCGGAGATCGAAGCCGGGGCGACTTTCGCCAAAGCCAGAGTCGTGGACATCAAAGCATCGCCGAAAGGTCCTGCCGAAGTGTACGTGCAAGAGCGCACCGAGCCGTTGCTTGCCCAGGTAGTCGTAATCGCCACAGGAGCGTCGGTGCATCTGGCTGACAAACTCGGTCTGATCGAACGTCGCGCCCCGAGCGCCGTGGCGATGCGGGCTTATATCCAATCGGACTACCCGCTCGAAGAAAACGTCCTCTCATACGATCGTTCGCTTCTGCCCGGATACGGCTGGGTGTTCCGCGTGGAGAAGAATCTATTCAACGTTGGGTGTGGCCATCTGTTCAGCAAGGAGAACGAACCCAGCGATAACCTTCGCGCCACCACCGAATCATTTCTGGCCAACTTTCCAATCGCCCGTGAAGTTGCCGCACGAGGACGCCTTGTCAGCGATTTTCAGGGCGCGCCATTCCGGTGCGGCCTCGATGGCTGGCGTCAGATCGTCAAAGACAACGTGGTCTGCATCGGCGAAGTCATCGGCACCACCTTTCCGTTCACCGGCGAAGGGATCGGCAAGGCGATGCAGTCGGCGTTGATTGCGGCTGAGTCAATCAAACGCGTGCTTCAATTCGGCGATCTATCAGCCCTGAACGAGTACCCAACGGGTGTCGAAACCGAACTTCGCCCTCGATATCTCGGCTATACAATCGCCGAGAAATGGTTCTCGCGGCCTTGGGCGGTCGATCTGGTGGCCCGAAGAATCCGCAACAGCCCGCACTTGCAGGAGCAACTGGCCGGTCTGGCCTCCGAAACCGCTGACCCGCGCGCTCTCTTCTCGATGTCCGGTCTCGTCCAATCGCTCTGGAAGTAACCTTCAATCCCACTTGTGAATCGCTCTGAAATGCGCTACTATGCGCGCCTATGAAACTGGCTATTATAGGCAAACCACAATCGGGCAAGACGACCGTCTTCAACGCGGCGGCCGGGCAACACGCCACAGTCGGCGATTTCAGCAAGACGGTCCATCGGGCTCTGGTCAAAGTCCCGGACTCCCGTCTCGACCGTCTGGCCCAACTGAACAACCCGAAAAAGATTACCCCTGCTACCATCGAGTTCCTCGACGCCCCCGGTTTGTCCGGACAGGGCAAGAAGAGTGGCGCGCTCGAGATCAGTGACGACCTGAGGCAGGCTGATGCTTTCCTCATGGTCGTGGACGCTTTCTCCCCCGACGCCCGCCCGGAAGCCGAGATGAGCGCCCTCGTCGAAGAAATGATTCTGCTGGATCACGTTCTCATCGACAGCGCCATCGAGAAGCGGGAACGAAAAGCCAAGCTGACCGGCGACAAAGCCGGCCAGAAAGAACTCGAACTGATGAAGCGGTGTCTTGAGGCGCTCGATCAAGAAAAGCCGCTCCTCGATCTGGATTTTTCCGAAGAAGAATTCAAGCCGTTGCGCGGATTCAAGTTTCTATCACTCAAGCCGCTCCTGATCGTGCTGAATATCGCCGAGAAGGATCTCGCCGGAGGAGCTGCCCTGCTGAGTCATCACGCCGGACTGGTCAGCCCCGGGCGCCGCGAACTGGTAGTGATGTCTGGAAGTGTCGAGGCCGAACTGGTCGACCTGGAAGAAAAGGACCGGCGGTCGTTCATGGACGAGCTCGGAATCAGCGCCCCCGCCACCGAACTGGTGATTCAAAGATCGTATGCGTTGCTCGGCTTGATTTCATTCCTGACTGCCGGCGAACCGGAAGTGCGCGCGTGGACCATCACCAGGGGGACTAACGCCCAGCACGCGGCCGGCGTTATCCACACCGATATCGAGCGTGGCTTTATCCGGGCCGAAATTGTAGCCTACGCCGACTACGACCGCTTCGAGACGATGCCCGCCATCAAGGCGGCCGGGAAACATCGCCTTGAAGGCAAGGACTACATCGTACAGGACGGCGACGTTATCTTGTTCCGGTTCAACGTCTAAACGTGGAACTTTCGGTCTCGTTAACCGTTATGACAGCGCCACACCCGAGATTGCCCGGAGCCGGTGTGAGCGGTGTGCGACCTGTTCAGAAATTGAGCAGTCTCGCCGATAACTAGAGTTGTTGTACTCCACTTGTGTGAAATGAGGCAAAGTTGGCGGATATAATGGACAAGATCGAAAACGTGCCACACATAGGCGCCGATGTACTTCCGGTGCTGCCACTTCGAGGAACCGTGGTCTATCCGTTCCTGGTAGTGCCGCTCATGATCCAGCAGCCGGACCAGACGCGTCTGGTTGACGAGGCTCTAATGCGCGGCTCACGCGTGGCGATGTTTCTCCAGCGCGACCCGAACGAGGAGCGCCCCGGCCCGGACGGACTCTATCACATAGGAACTGCCGGAAATATCCTCAAGATGCTTCGCTTCCCGGACGGAACAGTCCGTTTCCTGATTCAGGGGCTGAGCCGAATCCGCATCAAGCGATTCACTTCCGAAACGCCGCACCTGATGGCCGAAATAGAAGAACTCGAAGAACGGATCAGCGACCCAATCAAGATGGAAGCGCTGCAGCGCAGCCTCATCGAACGGCTGAAGAAACTGGTCGAACTGGCGCCGTACCTTAACGAAGAATTCCACGTATCGGCGGTCAATCAGGACTCGCCGTCCAAGTTAACTGATTTCATTGCCTCGAACCTGAACATGTCGCAGGACCAGCGGCAGCGCATCCTGGCCGAACTCGATGTCCCCCGCCGCGCACAGATTCTCTTTCAGATCATCAACAAAGAAATCGAAGTGCTTGAGCTGTCGCAGAAAATTCAGTCACAGGCGGCCAGCGAACTGGGAAAATCCCAAAGACATTACATTCTGCGCGAGCAACTCAAGGCGATCAAAAAGGAATTGGGTGACGCCGACGATACCGGCGAACTGGGTGAGTTCGAAGAGAAGATCAAAGCCGCCGAAATGCCGGAGATGGCCGAAAAGGCCGCCCGCAAAGAACTCGAACGTATCTCGCACATGCAGCCGTCATCGGCGGAATATACGGTCTCGCGCACCTATCTCGACTGGCTCGTGAACCTCCCCTGGAATAAGTCCAGTGAAGATCGCCTCGACCTCAAGAAAGCCAAGAAGACGCTCGACGAAGACCATTACAACCTGGTCGAAGTCAAGGATCGCATTCTCGAATATCTCGCCGTGCGCAAGTTGAAATCGGACGTCAAAGGCCCGATCCTCTGCTTCCTCGGCCCTCCCGGAGTCGGCAAGACCTCGCTCGGACAGTCGATTGCCCGCGCCATGGGCCGGCAGTTCTCCCGCGTCTCGCTCGGCGGAATGCGTGATGAAGCTGAAATCCGCGGCCACCGTCGCACTTATATAGGCTCGATGCCCGGACGGATCATTCAGTCGATCAAGCGCTGCGGCACGAATAACCCGATCATCATGCTCGATGAGATCGACAAGCTCGGCAGCGATTTCCGTGGCGACCCGGCCTCGGCCCTGCTCGAAGTTCTCGACCCGGAACAAAACGACACGTTTTCGGATCATTATCTCGACGTGCCGTTTGACCTGTCACAAGTGATGTTTATCACGACGGCCAACTGGGCCGACCCGATTCCTCCAGTCCTTCAAGACCGGATGGAGTTCATCAGTCTTCCCGGCTATACCGACCTGGAGAAACTTCAAATCGCGCGGCGGCATTTGATCCCGAAGCAGCTCGCCAACCACGGCTTGAGCAAGTCGGTGCTGACAATAAATGACGACGCGATCAGGTCAATTATCGACGGCTACACCCGCGAGGCGGGGCTCCGCAATCTCGAACGCTCTATTGCCGCGGTGGCCCGCAAAGTCGCCCGACGTGTGGCGACCGGCACCAAGGGAAAGCAATCGGTCGATGAGAAAGACATCGCCAGACTTCTTGGCCCCCGCAAGTTCACGCGTGAAGTGCTCAGTCGCACCGGACAGATCGGTGTCGTCCCGGCGCTTGCCTATACCGCGGTCGGTGGCGATATTCTGTTTGTCGAGGCAACATCGATGCCGGGTAAACAGACCCTGACGCTGACCGGTCATCTTGGCGATGTCATGAAAGAGTCCGCACAGGCGGCCATGTCGTTTATCCGTTCAAACGCCGAGATACTTGGCGTCAGTGACGCGGCCCTCGAAAACCGGGAAATTCACATCCATGTGCCGTCGGGTGCAATCCCGAAAGACGGCCCCTCCGCCGGTATCACGATGGCGGTTGCGCTGGCGTCGCTTCTGACCCAGACCCCGGTGAAATCGAGCCTGGCGATGACCGGCGAAATCACACTGAGGGGCGAATTACTGCCAATAGGCGGCCTCAAAATGAAACTGCTGACAGCAGCCCGGGCCGGAGTCGAAACGGTGATACTTCCAGAAGAAAACCGGAAAGACATCGTGGAGATTTCTCCCGAAATTCGCCATAAGCTGAAGCTAAAGTTCTTTTCCAACGTCCTTTCGGCGATTAACTTTGCGCTAGACAAATCAACTCGGAAACCTTCCCCTGTGAAGACCAAAGCGCAACGAGCGAAAGCGTAAAGTCTCATAACCGGAGCGGCGCGGTGAAACTGGTAACGTCGGCCATCATGCGCCTGATCGATCGCGAGACGATTGACCGGCGCGGCATCCCTTCTGACAAGCTGATGGAGAGCGCGGGCGGCGGCATCTTTCAACGCCTGTTGTGCGATCTCGTTCCTAACCCTGCGCAATCAAAAGTGGCCGTCTTCTGCGGTAAGGGGAATAACGGTGGTGATGGGTTTGTCATCGCGCGTCAACTAAGTCAGGCCGGCGCCGACGTTCAGATATACTTCATCGGCCCGCCGGAAGAGTTGTCGCAGGATGCTCGACGCAATTACGAGCGCGCGGTCGAATTGAATCTGAAGATTCATGAAGTCAAGTCATCCGATGATCTCCCCGCATCACTTGAGTGCGACATCGCTATCGATGCCATATTCGGCACCGGATTCTCCGGTGAGCCACACGGTGTCGCGGCCGACATGATTGAGTACATCAACGAACTTGAGTCGATCATCGTAGCGGTCGACCTGCCATCCGGATTGAACGCCGACACCGGTGCATGCGAGGGCGCGGTAGTCGAGGCCGACTATACCTACACGCTGGCACTGCCCAAGTTCGGTCTCTTCCTTTCACCGGGACGTGAAGCGAGCGGCGAGGTCGAAGTTGTTCCAATCGGGATTCCGGATGATGTGATCGATAGTTTCAATCTGAAGATTGATTTAGCGACATACGAGTGGGTGGAGGAGATCCTTCCGCCGCGCAAACCGGACGGCCATAAAGGTGATTTCGGCCGCGTGCTGACAGTTGCCGGTTCGACCGGCATGACCGGAGCCGCGGCGCTGGCTTCGCTGGCAAGTCTTCGCGCCGGATGCGGCCTCGCTAAACTGGCCTGCCCGAAATCAACCCAGCCGGTGCTGGCGACCAAGCTTACCGAAGTCATGACCCGTCCCATACCAGATGTCCGCAACAAGGGCGTCTTTGCCCTGCGTGGGCTTGGAGAAATAAGACAACTGTTCAGCGAACACGATTCTGTGATTCTGGGCCCGGGCATCGGGCGACATCATGAGACTCAGGAACTGATGCATCGCCTGGTGAGTCAGCTTGACAAACCAACCCTAATCGATGCTGACGGATTGAACGCCTTTGAAGGTCACTCTGAGATTCTGCGCGATTGTAAAGCCAAGCTGGTGCTCACGCCTCATCCGGGCGAGTTCGCTCGACTATCTGGAGTCACACCGCCTTCGGAGCAGGACATTGAAGCACGCGCCGAAGTTGCCATGAAATTCGCGGCTGATAATAACGTAGTTGTAGTCTTGAAGGGTTCGCCCACGCTGACGGCGTCACCCGACGGTCGCTGTTGTCTCAATCCGACCGGCAATCACGGCATGGCGACCGGTGGATCGGGCGACGTGTTGTCGGGCGTTATCGGGACGCTGCTGGCGCAGTGTGACGATCCTTACGAAGCCGCCGCGGCCGGTGTGTTCATCCACGGTCTAGCGGGCGACCTGGCCGCTGACGCTCTAACTCCTCGCGCTATGATCGCCGGCGACATAATTGATTTCCTCCCGGAAGTATTCAGGATGTTGGAGTAGGTCAGGATCCGCTCGGGTGCCCCACAAACCTGATCGGCAGGGTTCCAACCCTGCCGAACAAGAACCGGGCAAATGGGTAACACAATAGTCCAAGCACATAGGTAACACATGGGAGTGCGCACCTCTGTCTAACAACCCACAGCTGTGGGCTACAAGTTCCCTTCTACCCCATGTAACTACCGGGCATGCGCCCGCACATACAGGCCAGCAATGTCATCACTGCGGTATAGCCGAGTCTTGACCGAATGGCCTAACCAGAGAAATGCGAGTGAATCGGTCCCTGCCCTACATGCCCCATATAAGTTGACCTCTGTCAAATTAGCAACGCGAAGAATGGGTTCGATAATTGGCTGATCCATAACCTCCCATAGGCGAATCTGCAAATGGCACCTCATTCCCTCTCTAAGCTTTGATGAATCGCTGAGAATCTGGGGTGTACCTGTGCTGTCCTTGGCCGAAACTACAGCGAACGGTCCCTTGTCACTCAAACACATAATGACGAGGTTATAGTTCAGCATAGTACTGTCTACCCAGAGTACAGTGAACTCTCCTTCAACGGTCTTGTCGTGCTCTCCGATCCTACGTCCAGTGGCGCACGACAGGTGTGCAACCACAAGTGCCATCAACAAGAAACCCAATCCAGCCATCATGATACGTGCATTGGGGTCCGAATGTGGCCTCATTTCAATCCTCTCTTCCCTACATTGACCATCATTGTAGTCTCTGACGGTCCTACAAGCTCGGGCGCCCCACCGCTTGCGGTGGGATTAGATTCGGCAATAGGGCCCGTCCATCGTCATTCCCGCACCCATCCTCAGCGCCCCGCTCCATTGCCCTACTCCCACGTCTCGTACACCCTCCCGAACCGAGCCTCCTTGCCGATGAAATTGAAATTCAGACCAAGAGAATACGTCGTAAGGTAGTCGCCAAACGACGCCGAACCTACCACACTGACACAAGTTCCCCCTGTACGATATCCCAGTGCAAGACTCATGTCAGAAACAAACACCGCCTCCCGAGTGGACCCGCCGGACAATCCCTGCAAGACGGACACACCACCACCGACCACACAAGTTGCTCCGAGAGGATCGACGGCTCTCAGATACAGGGCGGGTCCCAGGGCCAGGGTGATGTTACTGTTTGTACTCAAGCCCACCGCTTCGCGGAGCTGAAAGCTCACGGGACTTTCGAACTTGGAGAGACGGGTGAAATCAAATGCAGCTTCCTGCGCTATGCTTGTGGAACTCACATAATCGCCCCCCATAAAACCACATTCTATTCCGAGATCCAGGGCTCCCCGGGTAAAGCCCAGACCGGCACCGCCCCCGGCTCCGAACCGGTTGGAGAGATACCCCGCTTCGACGTACGAACCATCTTCGTTGAAATTGAGCATAACCCCTTGTGCCCATGAAGACGCGGCGAAAACCAGCGCCACGACTATGCTTACGGTTATCCTGATGATCATAATGCCCGCCTGACTGATATGTTTGTCAAAATTTAGTCGTATGTGCCGCGAATGTCAAGGCCCGTAGGGTGGGTCCGTCTTCGAACCCGCCAATTTTGAGTGGGCGGCAGACGTCCTCGTCTGCCCCTTGAGTCTAGTAGGTCAGGAGGCCTTAGCCTCCTGACACTTGTATATTTGAACTAACATTTCGTCAGGAGCCTCAGGGCTCCTGACCTACAAGACTGATCCACCGGAGCTACTGTGTGGCACCCCCGCCTCATAACCACAAATCCCTTGACAACAACGGCCTTCATAACTATGATATAAGCACGAGATCAGACGATGCCGTCTCCCGGCTGCCCAATAACGTCGGGTCCGGCGCTAGAGTCACTGCAATCCCCGTCTCGTAACCTCACCGCTAGTAGAGCACATCTCAAGGATGGAGGAATGCTTATGGAGTGAGGTTATCTCTCGGTCGTCGGACGGTTCTCCGTCACTGCCGCGAGGGATAGCGGGATTTTGGTAGTCCAAAGGGACTTGGAGCAGCGCCGAGGTTCCCCTCCGCGTCTGCCATGGCCTTCCGGTAGCCTTGTCGCTTTGATTGACCGACGACACTGAGTCGTAGTTCTTTCAACCGGCGACTGAAACCGGCCCCTGTCTTGGGGCAACCGAGTCTACCAGTTCTCGGTTGACTACTGCAGTCGATTTCCAGCGGGCGGCCTAACCGGCCGCCCGTCTTATTGTTACTCCCCACTCTATGGCCTTCCCCCCATACCTGGCGGACAGCCCCATGCTCGACACCGCTGAGGGGTGGCCCGACGATCCCGTTCGTCCCACCCTAACCCGTTGACCAGAAGCAGCTTAAGCACCCCCGCGCGATATCTCCAGCGGGTGGCATCCCCATTGCACAGTACCGGAACGGAACAGAAACACAAAGCCGGAACGGTATGTTATGAAAGTAAAGTTTGTGTTGACCATGGACGACGTCGTCGTGAACGAAGAGAACATCGATCATATCATTCTCGACTGGATCAGCGACGTCGATCAGGATGAGATCATGGACGTGTCCCACAAGTGGATTACCACTCAGAATTTCCTGACCCACCGAATGGTGGGACTGAGTCGAGTGGGCGAATCATCGTTGACCATTGAACCTTTGGAAGAAGCGGCCGATGTTTGAGCTTTTGACAAAAGCGAAGATTCTGGCTGAAGAAGCCATCGCCAAAGCAGGCGATTACTCGGGGTTGATTGTTGCCGCAAGGCAATACATCCTCGACAACTTCGGCCAGACCGGCTTGATCGCAGCCTACATCACGCTGGGCGTGCTGATCGTGTTTGTCGTGTCTCGTCTGGTGATGATGACTATCGCGGCGATCAAATACCTGGTGGTGCCAGCGTTGGTGCTCGCTTTCCTGGCGTCGCTCATATTGCCGGTCAGTTTCGGCGTGGCGCTGCCGGTGACGGTCACCCTGTGCTCATTGGTGCTATTATTCAAAGGATAACTAGATAACCTGCCGCGGCTTGGCATTTCCGCGGATGTTGGACGCTACCTACAGCGTATAGCGGTCCGCCCCAGAGGCGGGCCGCTTTTCTTATTCTGCAAAGTGACAATGGGACCCTCAACAGACACGCCAACATTCACTTAGAGTCAACTACCCCGGTCGGCAGTCCGCTTGCATCTATCTCTCATGAAACTTCGAGAAACAGGTGCAAAAGTGAACTCGACCTCGACCTGCATCAATTGCGGACGCCCTCTGATTCAGAGAAACGGTACCCTGGTCTGCCTGGACTGTAATTCAGAACTCCTGACTGCGTCCGAAATTTTCATCGAGACATCTTCCACCGATGATCATGTTATCATTGAATGTCCCGGCGCGACGATCTACAAGGACGGCACTAACGAGATCGAAGCCGGGGTACGATTCCTCGACGACCACGACCCTTCTAAAGGTTACGAAATCGTCAAGCATCCGGTTTATGCTCCAACCCACGAAAAGAAGCGACGGATCAAGGCTGAAGCACTCGGAAGTATCCGGCGCTGTCGCGGCTGCCAGGACCTGACCGTCCGAATGAGACGTCACGAAGGCCCGGACTTCTGCGTGCCGTCGGTGAAACATCCCCACCGGACGCGTTTGAAATCGGCTAAGTACCGCACCTTTGCTTAGACCGAACTTACTGGCCGCTCATTAGTCGCTTAAGCATTGCTACCGCGTTGGTGTTTTCAGGATTCTTCTCAAGCGACTTCTGATAGAACTGAATCGCCAGATCGCGCTCGCCGGTATTCATGTAGAACTCACCCATGCTGTCGAAAGCATTGCCTGACTCAGGATGCTCTGTACAGTTGAGATTGAAAATGGCCTTCGCCTCAGGCATCATCTTCCGGTTCAGCAATTCATAGCCAAGAATGTTCAGTTGATCCTCTTCGAAATCGTATCCATTCGGTTGAGCTTTCTTCAATCTACTATACAGCGCCAGGGCCGAGTCGATCCCACCGTGAACTATGGCCTCTGTCAACGGCGCACAGATCGATGGTTTGGACGCGGGTCCAGCACCTTCAAGGCTGCGGAAGATACATGGAATCCAGTAGCTCATCTGGGTGATTCGCTGAGAGCCATCCCAGGCCGCCCAGCGACTCAATCCGGGATCTTGAAGGACCTGCTCCGCCGTCCGATTCTGACTTCTTGCCTCGTTCACTGCCCCGGTAGTATAAGTCATCATTTCGTAGACCGCTTTCAAGTCTTCCCGGCTGTAGATTCGCCCGTGGCCGGGTACGATCTTGACGTCCGCTGGCAGCGTATCCATGAGGTGTTTGGTGTTGGCTACGTAATTCTGAACATTGCCGCCCGAGGCCAGGTCAACGAACGGGATAATGTCTGCAAAGACCAGATCACCCGCGCAAAGCACTTTGGACTTGGAGAAGAAGACCATCAGATCACCGTCGGTGTGGGTCGTCGGCACATGAATCAATCGTATTTCTTCGCCATTGAAGAATATCGAGGTGTCTTTCGACAGGGCTATGTCCACACCCCGAGTGCCCGGCAACGGCGGCAGCGAACAATATTTGCCGCTCATTCTCGCGGCGGCGTTGCTGTCGGCCATGATGCGTACATCCGGCCCGAAGTTCTGATTACCCGCATAGTGGTCATCGTGGGGATGAGTCGTAATCACATACTTGATTGGCACGTCGGTCAGCGAATCCAGGAAGCGGCTCAACTTTCCGGCCGTTTCTGAACTACCGGCGTCGACCAGCAGGACTCCGTCGGCTCCGGCCGACACGACAAAATTAACAGACAGGCCGACACGACCTGTCACCACGAAAAGATGATCGTTGACTTTACTGACTGCGAAGGTTGTATCGACAATGTTATTGGCCTGCGCAGCCACAGATGCCACTACTATCAAAGACAGAGAAGCGGCCAGCATGATTCGTTTCAGCATATTCTTACCTTTGTTGAGATGTTTTCCCAGTGCCATTGCAACCAAAGACGTTGATCCGGGCCGGAATTTGCAAAACTTTTCGTCGCAAATTTCCCATGCTAGCAGACTCGGCCTTCCCCTGGGAAGCCCCGAAAGCTGATCTCTCGACCTCTGATTCGGACGTGTTTTGAGAACTCTGACTAGGATCAAAAAAACAAGTCGCCCAACCTCCGCAACTAATTGAAAGACATAATGATACATGCTTGTTTTTGCTTGCCATTTGAGCCAAAAACAGTTATCCTATAAGGTTGTTATAGGTGTCAGAAGGCGACCAGAATGCGAATCGAACGAAACCGCGCCAAACTCACGCCGACAGCCGGCATCGTGGACCGTATAATCGGCTCTCTCGGGCTGACCCAGCGCTATTATGGCTGGCTGATGGTATCGCAATGGCCGGAAGTAGTCGGCGAATACTACGCTCTCAAGACCCGGGCATTCCGGTTCGAAGAAGGCGTGTTGTATATCGCGGTAGAAGATGCGTCCTGGCGACAACAACTGGCTCTCGACACCAGGAAGATATTGGACATCATACATTCATTCCCCCACGGCGATGTGGTCACCGACCTTCGCCTCGTGATGGGTGAGAAAAGGATTCGTACGGATGGCGATTGAAATAGAAGACGTGGATAAGAAGAACTCCGAAACCAACCCGAAGAAGCCAGGCGCCGAAGTGTACGATGCCAATTCCATTCAGGTGCTGAAAGGCCTCGAAGCGGTGCGCCGTCGCCCGGCCATGTATATCGGCGACATCAGCCAGCGCGGCCTGCACCACATGGTCAATGAAGTTGTCGACAACTCCGTGGACGAGGCCATGGCCGGTTTCTGCGATCGGATTATCGTGGAGATTCTCGAAGACGGTTCGGTTCAGATCGCCGACAACGGCCGCGGCATCCCGGTTGAAATGCACCCCGACCAGAAGATCTCGGCGCTTGAAGTCGTCATGACTCAGTTGCACGCCGGCGGCAAATTCGACCACAAGAACTACAAAGTATCCGGCGGCCTTCATGGTGTCGGCGTTTCGGTGGTGAATGCGTTGTCGGTCCGGTTGTGGGTCGATGTCAGCCGCGACGGCATAATCTATCGCCAGGAATACGAGCGCGGCGTACCCAAAACCAAAGTCAAAGAAATTGGCAAAGGGAAAAAGACCGGCACCACAGTCACATTCTATCCGGATCCCGAAATCTTCTCGGTCACCGAATTCAAGTTCGGCATTATCGAATCTCGTCTACGTGAACTGGCTTTCCTGAACGAGTCACTCAAGATCGACTTGTTTGATCGTCGGCTCGGTAAGGAGCAGGAAGCTCATTTCTTCTACAAGGGCGGGCTGTCTTCATTCGTAGAGTATCTCAACGAGAACAAAGCGCCGATTTTCAAGAAGCCGATTCATTTCAAAGCCTTCAAGGACGGCGTTGACGTTGAAATCGCCCTGCAGTACAACGACGGCTACAGCGAGTCGGTTTATTCGTACGTCAATAACATCAACACGATCGAAGGTGGCTCGCACCTGACCGGCTTCCGCACGGCGCTCACCCGTACGATCAACTCCTATGCCACCCGCAATAATCTCGTCAAGAAGGACAGCGTCACGCTGGTCGGTGACGATTCCAAAGAAGGCTTGACCGCGGTCATTTCCGCGAAAGTGGTCGACCCGCAATTCGAGGGTCAGACCAAGACCAAGCTGGGCAACTCCGAAGTCAAAGGGATTGTCGAATCGATCACCAACGAGTACCTGAGCGCGGCGCTGGAAGAAAATCCGTCGGTCGGCAAGAGAATCGTTGAAAAGTTGATCCTGGCGGCCACCGCGCGCGAGGCGGCCCGTAAAGCCAAAGAACTGACCCGACGCAAGACCGCGCTCGATAGCGCTTCTCTTCCCGGCAAGCTGGCCGACTGCAGCTCCAACGAACCGGAACACTGCGAGATATACATCGTCGAAGGCGACTCGGCCGGTGGCTCCGCCAAACAGGGCCGCGACCGTCGTTTCCAGGCTATTCTGCCCCTGCGCGGCAAGATTATCAACGTGGAGAAGTCACGCATCGACAAGATCCTCGGCAACGAAGAAATCCGGTCGCTGATCACTGGTCTGGGCTGTGGGATCGGTGAAGATTTCGACGGCTCCAAGGCGCGGTATCATAAGATTATCATAATGACCGACGCTGACATCGACGGCTCCCACATCCGCACGCTGATCCTGACGTTCTTCTTCCGCTACATGCGTGACCTGATCGATCGGGGATTTATCTATATCGCTCAGCCGCCGCTCTACAAACTGAAGCACGGCAAGAAAGAGCAGTACGTGTACTCGGATGACGAAAAAGAGCGCGCCCTGAAGACTTTCCCGTCAACCGGCGTGAACATTCAGCGCTACAAAGGTCTGGGCGAGATGAATCCCGAGCAGCTTTGGAAGACCACGATGGACCCGGAGACGCGGACGTTGTTGCAGGTGACAATCGACGAAGCCGCCGAGGCTGATCACATCTTTGCGATCCTGATGGGAACCGAGATCGAGCCGCGCCGGGAGTTCATTCAGAAGAACGCCCGCTACGTGCGGAATCTGGATATATAGGCCACCTTTAGGGAATACAGCGAAGTAGCGAACGGTTAGAAAACAGTCTTACTCTTTTGGCAGCTGAAGCCCAGGAAGATCTCCTGGAAGCCGAACAGCTATTCTAACTCCATCTGAAACCATCGGTATTTCTTCGTCCAACCATCTGGAATGAGATACTGTGACAACTCGCGTGACCGTCTTGGCCATGTTAGCGGCGCCAGCTACGATCTCAATGGCATAGTCACCTGGAGGTAGCAAGTGGTTCTTGTTATTGGAGGGGAATAGGACTCCAATAGAGAATACCGTATCATTGAGTCCAGCGCTTCCCGGCAGATCGAGATCTGACTGACCCACTCGATACGGCGGATGCAAAACGTGACCAATCGTGAAGTGCTTCTCCAATCCCGGCGCTACAGTCTCAATCATCGCATTGCCTGAAAACGACTCCATTATGTTCTGTGGCAGAAAAGTTGACACCCTTGCATACGTACCATCAGTGTGTTTCTTGAACAACCGCCTGGCTGACACCTCGACATTTGTTGCGCCGCACTTGCCGCTATTTCTAACTCGCAATAAGAAGAAGTAACATGGGACATGCGACCCCGCCAAAAAGGTCCTATGCGCATCCGGAGGCTGCGGTGAATAGCTTATCTCTAATTTGGGCTTCCAGAGCTTTGCTCTAATCCAATCCTGAAATACTGCGACAAACGCGAGCAGAAAAGTGGCACCAGCCGTAGCCCATGCGCTAATATCTGCGCTCCCATACTCACCCTGACTCATATGTAATCACACTCCAAACAAGACGTTGCGAATCCGCTGAAACTGTCTCTTAACTTTCACTAACTTCGGCTCGAACTTGTTCTTCCTATTGTCGGCACACGGAATCTCCACGCGCCACCTCACAGCGATACGCTGATGGCGTAGAACCAGGTCTTTGAATAGTTGTTGTCTTTCGGATTGCCATACCTGGCGTAATCGACTGCAAGATCTACATGCTGCTTCAAGTACACTCCGAAGTCGCCATTATCGTTCGTTTCATTGAACTGACGTCCTCCGTTGAGAAGGCCGCGCAGACGAAACCCAGCGCCATAGGTGGAGAGTTGCCCGGGCGCTCCGTAAGTATCGAACTGACCTATGCGTAAGAAGAGCGCTCTCAGGATTCCAACTTCCAGCCCTTTCTTCTCCAGGATGGGAACATCGTCGACCTGTAGCTTTTCCCATTCCATCACGCCACGGAAAGAGCAATACTCCTTGCCGTCAGAAACGATGGCCAGCGGCAGCGAAAAGCCTAACCGACTCAGCCTGGGAAGCTTGTCTGATTGTGCAGCATCGGCGTAGTTTAAGTCCTTTCCGAGATTGTCGAGAACATACGCGAAAGTGGGAGTGGCCTGTAGTTCGGTGCGCCCGGCCGTTGTTTGATCGCTCGATCTATCTCCCGCCGCCAACTCATGAAACGGCAGCTCGGCTATCAGCCCGAGTTGATGAGCGGTGCCGTCGGCGCTTCCACTGCCCGCTTCTGCTCCCGCACCTTGGGGCGCCAGATGTGATTCAATAAACTTGATCGCATAACCGAGACCGACGCGTACCTTATGTCTATATCCCAAACCCACGGTCAGACACTTGACGGCATCATAGGCTTCAAACTGACCGATGGCAGTCCCGTTCTCGTTAATACTCTCAAACATTCCATAATTCAGGGTGGCATACGAATAGGCCAGCCCGACCGAGAAGTTGGCCTCTTTGGGATCCTGTTTCTGGAACGGTTTCCGTGATACGCAAACGCTCGCGCTCCAGCTCTTGAGCCGTAAGTCATCCGCCGTTTCTGGCAACCATTTGGTGCTGTGCGGCGCAACAAACGCTACAGTCTTGTCCAGATGCAGCAACCCAGCTGAAGCAGGGTTATAGTAAGCCGACTCCTCGCTGACCATAGTCACAACACACGATCCCATCCCGTTCGCCCTGGCCGAATGAACAATTCCCAAGAACGTGACGGCTGCATCCTGGGCCTTAAGTAGTTCAAACGGCACACAGGCAAGAGTGAATACGAATGACATGAGAGCTATGACTGTTCGTGATGTCAGCATCCGGAGACTCCTCCTGTATTGCGCTTAGATAGTAGGCTTACCGGTGCGCCAGCGCGCGCTCGAACTTGCTCTTCGACTGGCCCGCGTACGGTATCGACAACGTGTGCAGTAATTGCATCAAACAAGCGTTCACCGGCTCGAACTGTTTCAGATCGGCCAACTCGACTTCGATCTCATACTCGTTGGAACCGTCGGCGAATTCGGTCTTGTCGATCTCGAGTTCGATGTCACATTCACCGAGCTGGTATTTCTTGATGTGTCGTTCGTTTCGGAACTGAATCATCATCTGCGGTTTCAACTTGGGGAACATGCGTCGTACCACCTGCATCGAGGCGGTCTCGACGGACATCAGGTCGGCTTGTCCCTCGATGATTCGCCGCGCCAATCCCGAGTCGATCTCGCCGATGATTTCCTCGCGTACTGCCAGCGCATCTTTCTGCGAACCGGCGCTCTTTAGCGTAATGGAACCATACCGGTCGGTTGCTCTGACCCGAAGCACATACCCCGCCCCGGCCAGTTCCTTCTCGGGCGAATCGAAGAAAGCGTTGTGATGATGTTCTTCGCGGTCGATCGGCCCGAGGTGACCGAGCAATTTCAAATAGTCGGTAAACGACTCGAGTTGGACCTTGATCTCAATCTCAAGGTTTCCCGTCGTGGTCATATTGTAATATAATAGCTCCGCAACGGACCAAACGCCAAGGAAAAAAATGATTAGCGAGACCGCCGGCCGGCGTACACGGTTCGGTGAAGACGGCAGATGTGGGCCCGCCGCGGCGGGCCGGGCACGGTGATCGAGCGCCCGCCCGAGCGCAGTGCGGAAAACCGGACAGGACGCGTCACATCATGTCGTCGGGATCGACATCGACCGAAACCTTCATCGCGGCCGGGAAACCAAACTTAGAAACTCCTGATTCCCATTCTGTCAGCAGACGCCCAAGATCGAGCGGCCGGGAAGTCCTCACGAGCAGATGCTGCCTGTGTAGCCCGCGCAACAGACTGATCGGGCAGGCGGTCGGCCCCATAATATCGATTTTCAACCCCTGTTTGGCGCATCGGTCGGCCAATTCAGAAGCGAACTGCGCGATAGCCCACTCGACTTGCACTTTCTCAGCCGAAGCTACCACCACCCGTACCAAACGACTAAACGGCGGGAAGCGGTGCAGGCGTCTCGATTCAATCTCGCGCTCGTAGAAGCTGACAAAGTCCTGTCGAGCGGCATCGACGATAACAGCACTCTGCGGATAATAGGTCTGGATGAAAACATCGCCGGGACTCTGGCCTCGCCCGGAGCGTCCTGCTACCTGCAGCAGTCTCGAAAAAGTCTTCTCCGAGGCGCGAAAATCGGGCAGGTCAATGCCATGATCGGCCGAAAGCACGCCTACCAGCGTCACACCGGGGAGATCGAGCCCCTTCGTGACCATCTGTGTCCCCAGCAACAAGTTGTACTGCCGCTGGGCGAATTCGTGCAGAAGCCGATGCGCATTAGTGCGGCCGGACGCCGTGTCGGAATCAAAGCGGAGCACCTTCCCCTGCACAAACAGTCGCGCCACATGTTCCTCAACCTTCTGTGTGCCCGCTCCGGGATACAGGAAATTGCTGCCGGCACACTTTTCGCAAGTGTGATATCCGACCACTGTGTGACCGCAATAATGACAGGCCAGCTTGGGACCCATCTTGTGATATGTCAGTTTGATCTCGCAGTGAGGACAGGCGGGCACATGACCGCAATCGGCGCATTTCAATTGGGGTGAATAGCCGCGCCGGTTAAGAAAGAGAATCACCTGATGATTGAGCTCCAATCGCCGATCAATTTCTTTCTTGAGAACAAATGACAGATACTGCGTGTCCCCTTGCAAACGCTGGGTGGCCATGTCCAAAATAGTCACACGCGGCAATGTCGCCCCGGCCGGGCGCTCGTCCAGCGTTAACAGGCGGTACTTCCCCGAACGGGCGTTATAGTATGATTCGAGCGACGGCGACGCCGATCCGAGCAGCACCGGAATCCGATTGATCTTCGCCCGCATGATGGCGGCGTCACGGCCGTGAAATCGGGGTGACGGATCGACCTGCTTGTAAGATGAGTCGTGCTCTTCGTCAACCACGATAAATTTCAGATCGACCAGCGGCGCGAATAGGGCCGACCGCGGGCCGATTACTACCCGATACTTCCCCTGCCTGATCCCCCGCCAGCTCTCCCATCGTTCCCGCTCGGTCATGGCGGAATGAATGACTGTCACAATATCGCCAAAGAACCCTCGAAAATACGACAGGGTCGAACCGGAAAGAGCAATCTCAGGTGTCAATACCAGCGCCGAGCCGCCCGACTCGATTGCTTTCTTTACGGCATGACAATAGACGAGCGTCTTGCCCGAGCCGGTGACACCGTGCAACAGCGTAACACCGAACGGTCCACCAAGTGTGGCATTCAGGCTGTCAATCGCGCTTTGCTGGCCGGCGTTGGGTAATAATTCGCCAACTCCTGATCGGGGCGTAACAAAGCCGAGAATATCGTCCTCAGCCGATTCGAACAACGGCGCAAGCAGCCCTTCTTTGAGTGCGAGTCGGATGTAGTGGTCAGTCCATCCGTGGCAGTTAAGAGCTTCCCGGTCGAGTTCATCTCCGAAAGGCGCCGGTTGAAAGCGACGTCCCTTGAAGAACTCGGGCCATCTATCACTTGCGGTCGCGCGATAGGCATGCACGATTTGCCGGCTGCCCTGAGCAGTCTCAGGCCACTCTTCACAAATCACTCCGAGACTGGTCAACTCGTTCGGCAGCGTACGGCTGACCTTACGCAGGCTTTCAACAGTAGCCGGGGTCAGTTTCTTGCCGCTTCGAAAGAACGGCACCGCATTCGGCGGAGTCTCCGCCGGAAGCTCTTCAGCCCAGCGCAATATGAGCGGATTGGCGGCTTTGAGCGACGGCGGCAGCGCACATATCAGACAATCGGCCGGGTTGGCGAAGTAGTAGTCCGCCATCCAGAGACAGAGATCGAACAGTTCTTTCGGGAAGAAGCTCCCCGGATCGAGCCAGCGAATAATCGGTTTGGTGACCACACCTGCGACCGCCTCGCCTTCACCGAGGCAGAAACCGACCGTACGTCGACGGCCGAACTCGACCAGAACCCGTCGGCCCGGTTCGAGATCACCGGTTTCCTCGGAGAGATGGTAGGTGAAGGTGCGTCGAAGCGGCCCTGCCACGGCCACTTTGACCAGACGCCGGAATGAAGTCATAGCCCGTGCTATATAAGAAAAGGGCCGGCCCACGGCCAGCCCTTTCGACATCACATTAGATTGCGATCTACATCGACTTCAATTTCTTGAGAATTTCCTCGCGACGGGCCGTGTTGCCGGTTTCCTGATAGAGATCCGAGAGGCGTTCCCAGACCGCTTTCCTATCCGGCTGCAATTCAACCACGTGCTCGTACGCCGCAGCGGCATCCGCCCAGGCGCGCAGGCTCAAGTTGCAGTCGCCGAGCGAGGTCCAGTTGTCGATGTCGTTGGGGGATAGCTGAGAGGCGCGCACAAATGCGATCTTGGCTTCGTCAAATTTCTGTAAAATGGCGGACATCAGACCGTACTCCGAGGCAACGTCGGCGTTCTCAGGAGCCAGTGCGAAAGCCTGCTTGAGGACGACACGAGCCGAGTCAAATCTGGCGTCACGAGCCTGCTGCCAGGTCGTCGCGTCTTTCTCGCGGCCACCTTCACGGGCGGCCTTGGCGGAGTCGCCCGACTCGCGTCCACGGAACTGCTGATATCTGGCTTCGCCTACCAACGCATCGACATTTTCCGGGTCGAAACTCAAGATGCGTTTGAACAAGGCGTACGCATTATCGAATTGTTTGCAGTTGTTGTAGCAGATGGCCAGGTTCTGAGCGGTGCCGACGACCGCCGCGCGATTGGTCGGATCCTGCATCACCGCCGTCTTGGAAGTCATGCTGTCAACGTATTCGGTGAACCAGGGGATTGCCTCGCAATACTTGTTCATCTGAATGTAATCGTATGCGATCGAAATCAGCATCTGGTTGCGATCTTCGGCGTACGGCATCCCGCGCTTGAAGAATTCTATAGCCTGATCAAATTTGCCGACTTTCTCGTTGATGGTCGCCAGTCCCACAAACGGCCTGGAATCGGTAGAGTCGATCGTAATAGCCAACTCCATGTTGTCCTGGCAACTGTCTGTGATGGCATCCAGCCGGGTCTGATAAAACGCGCGAGCCGTTGAATCCTTCTCCACCTTGACCGCTTCCGCCTGATCCTCAACTTCCTTGATCTGGCCTATGGCGGCGTTGTAGTAATCGCGCCATTCAGCCACGCGGATGGAGTCCATCTGGACGTCAAGCTTCTCGCATCCTTTGCGATACGGCTTCTTGATCTTATCATTGGCGCAACTGGACTTGAGGGAATCGGCATAAGCGACGGCCTGACGGACAATCGGGAGACGCTCTTTCAAATTCCCCTTCTCTTTGGCCAGATCCCACTTGATCTGGCTGTACCAATAGTACCCTTCCGGGTGAGGCCCCCAGTACATGAACAGCGAATCCAGCATCGCCATTGCCAGGTTTATGCGCGCTACTTCTTTCGATTCAGCATAGCCGAGAATCTCGATCTTGACCGTTGAGATATACGTGCCGGGTTGCAGTTTTCGCTGCTCTGCGGAAACGACGGTAGAAACCGCCACCGTGATCAAAGCCGACACTACTATCACTCGCAACAACGTCTTCACTCATAACCTCCTAGACACAACCACCATCTCAAAAACTGCCCGAATCTAAAGGACGCTCCGACCCTTGTCAACCGGTCTTAAGCTACCGGTTGGTAAACCTGACCGTATACTTCACGTTTGCC
Source organism: uncultured candidate division Zixibacteria bacterium (assembly GCA_963735035.1). GTDB lineage: Bacteria > Zixibacteria > MSB-5A5 > GN15 > FEB-12 > JAGGTI01. The sequence continues at coordinate 856,550 of CAVTJJ010000004.1, read as the reverse complement.
GTGCTATCGGCCTTCACCGGTACTTCGAACGTGATCGTATTGGCGTCCTTCTTCTTATACTCGTGAGTGCTCTGGGTTATCTCCCAGAATCCCCAGAGGACCTTTTCTATCTTAATCGTGACGTCTTCCGCCTTGCGATTGCGCAACTCCAAATTGAACTCCCTATCCTCGACCTTTTTGGAGACCTGAGTCTGATTCACCAACGTCTCCTCGCCCTTGATGTCGAAAGCAGTGCCAACTGTCAGGGACATTTTCTCATCCTTGGGGGTATGATCAATTTGATCTTCGCCGAGGAGAATCAGGGAGCCGTCGCTGTCGGCCTTGAACAGCCTGACCCGCCCCGCAGGCAGAGGCATCCCCAAACCGGTCTGGGTTGAATTGACAAATTCCACTACCACCTGCACGTCGGTCGCGCTCCGTTCCGGGCGGTAATAATATACTTTCTTGACCGTAGTCGAGGCCGGTTCGAACAGGGAAATCTGCTTGTTTTCGTTGTCAGCTAACGTAGCCGTCCGAGGCAACGTGTACATGTGGTATTCGAAAAATCTCTTCTCTTCAAACCCCGCCGCCATGGGGGACCCCATCACTCTGATTGACATGTCTTCGTCCATCCCCTTTCTCGTGGGTTGGACCCGGTTGATCTCGCCCGCGATCAATTTCAGCTTGGCATCTCTGTACGTCTTGCCGGAATTGTTATCAATCGATGCCCATCCAGACAAGTCCAGGTTGGTCTCCTTGGCGTCCAACAGACCGACGTACTCGGCGTCCCAGTTCAGTCCGACCGTCTGATACCCGACGCGGCAATCCAGTTTGCCGGAATAATCAGACAGATAGTTCCAGAACAAGGTCGGGCGGGCAATCAGACCTTCGGGGAGTTCCGGAAAATTGGTCTGTACCATTTCGTCTAAAGAGATGACCTTAACCTTTCCCGACTCATCCATCAGTGTCACCGAATTAGCTACCTGCGCGAGCAGTTTTCCGGAATAGAGGCCCCCCTGCTTGTCGACCAGCTCTATTTGACTATCCAGATACCGCGCGTACAACTTGCCGGGGGAAATCAGATCATAGGCATAGTTCTGGTCGAGAATATCCACTTTGTGCCCGGGCTTAACCAGTTCAAACCGGACAGAAGCGGCGTCGATCAGCGAGGGTACGTCGCGGAACGCCAGCTTGCCCATCCCTTTGCTGAATTCGAGTTGGCGCGTTTCACTGACCACGCCCAGGTTGCTGTTGTACACGGTGACCGCCAGTTCGTCCGCCGATACTATCCCGGCAGATGCGACGACCGCCAGTAGGATCAATCCTGTCTTTGTCATGACCAACCTTCCATCTCTAAGTCTTTATACACTATTGGAGTCTGTCCCTTTCCCAGGGTCAGAATCAACCAAAAGTTGCTCTATTCGAAGTAGTTACCGAAATGAAGAGGAATTCTTCCGGATTACCTACAAGTCATTGCCGGCCTTGAAGGCAGAAATTATGCTCTGTAACCGCTCTCTGATCTCCTCGGCAGAAGGCGTCAGTTCCCGACCGGAGAAACTACCTGAATCCGGATTGATCCGGTCAAAGACGAGGCCATACAGTCCGTAAATGACTTCCAGGCTGAGGCGATATCTCGGCGCCACCGAACCCGGTAACCTATCAAGTACTAATCGGGACTGTCGCCGATAGTAGCCCGCGAGGGTACGGTACCGACCGAACAAAGCGCGCAAATTCGAGGTCAATCGGCCGGTTTCGGCGGCGTGGCGAAGATCCTGACGAGTCAACCCATTGGCTGCGATCAGATCGTCGGCGAAATAATGCAGGCCTCGAAGTTGATCTTTTACGAAATCTCTTTGGATATGCACCAGGTAGGCAAACAGTGCCAGTGGTCGGGCGGTCCGTCGAATATCAAGAGTAGGAGCGCGAAATACCCCCTCAGTCACTTCCTCCACCCCGCATAGATGCACAAAGACCGATGCCGGCGCTATCGCGGCCCCTTCACAGTATCTCAGGAAAGTACGATAGCTGCGAAACCCGTCATGCTCGAGATCATAGGTCATCGCCCGGCAGAGCCGCTCCCAGGGCCAGAGTGGAATGGAGAACGTACGCACGGTAGCGAGCAGCTCGCGGGTGTAGTCGTCGGTTGCCTGGCCGCTTCGGACAACGTCCAACCAGAGATTCATCGCTGCCAAATACTGGACGCGTTCGCTTTCGCCGAGCGGAGCCCCAACTACCTTGCGGTCGTCTACCAGATCGTCAATCCGCCTCATGCTGCGATAGCAGACCCGGAACGCCTCGTAGCGGGGTTCGTCCCAGAACCGGGCGGCAATATCCATAAACGGGTTGGTAAGGATTTGAGCAAAATCCTTATCGACCGCGAAATCGAGCTTGGGCAAACGTTCTTCAGTCATAGAGCTGCCGGAATATAGCGCGGCCAAAGCCGGGAGTGAAGTGTCAAGATTGGCAGGAATGGCACTCTACAAGGTTGTTGCCTACTTTCAACAATCCGCTATATTTTACTCAGGAGGTACTGCCCATGACCTCGATAGAAGCCATCATAAATCGACAGCTTCTCAAGTGGGAACTTGAGAAGAAAGAGACCGAACCGGCCATCCAGGGTCGCCCTCATCCGGCGCCGATTATTACGGTCAGCCGTCAGACCGGCAGTCGCGGTTCCTATTTCGGATCGCGCCTCGCTTCACGCCTCGGCTATCAGCGCCTGCATCGGGAAGCCATCGACATGATCTGCCGATCATCGGGGCTTCGCAAACGAATTATCGAATCGATCGACGATCGCTTTCGCGGACGGATCGAACTACTCGCCGAGACAATTCTCACGGGACAATCGGTCGACTACAGCGACTACGGCCAGCACCTGTGCCAAACGGTGCTGTCGATGTCGCAGCTCGGCGGCGTGGTGCTGATGGGACGCGGCGGGAGTTTCATCCTCGGACCGCAGCGCGGTTTTCACCTTCGCGTGGTTTGCCCGCGTGACAAGCGGATCGAGAACCTGGTCAAGTACAAACAGATTTCTCCGGTGGAAGCCGAGCGGTCGATCGAAGCATCTGATGCCGACCGGCGCAAGTTTGTCGCGCATTTGTTTAACCACAACATCGACGATCCGCATCACTACGACCTGATTCTCAACTCCGCCCTTATGGATGTGGAAGAAATGGTCGACACCGCGACGGTGGCCATCAAGGCCAAAATGTCCAAGCTAACCTGGCTGGATCACGACGAGACCTAGGCGGACGAGGATGCGTCCCCATTCGCAATGAAATGCCTGGTACCCCACAGCTTGCTGTGCGTTCTATGCAAGTGAAACCTCACCCCACCCGCAAGTAACTATGATACTGTTCGTGATTTGAGCCTCTGTTCGGACAAGGTATCGTATCGTGGTCTGAAGACAACGATAAATCCTTAGAACAGGAGGCTCGAGATGAGAAGGTACGAAGTTGGAGCGGAAGTGGGAAGTGCTGTTTTTGTTGGCGTGGATGTTCACAAGCGTCAGTGGTTTGTCACGGTGAGGACGTTAGAAGTGGAACTGTTCTGTGGCAGCATTAACGGGGATTGGGCGTCTTTGCGGTGTTTGCTGGATCGGTATGATCCTGGGTGTGTGTCCGTGGTTTACGAGGCGGGTTTTTCTGGTTTTTGGCTGCACGACTGTGTGGTAGCGTGGGGTGGTCAGTGCGTAGTAACGCCGCCGAGCTTGGTGCCGATGGCCTACGGTAATCGGGTGAAGACGGACAAGCGGGATAGCCGGAAGCTGGCCTGGTTGCTGTCGTTAGGGTTGTTGAAGAAGGTCTGGGTTCCGGATGAGAGTCAGCGGGGTCACCGAGAGGTCTTACGTCGTCGTCGTCAATTGGTTCAAGATCGGGTACGTCTTCAGAGTCGGATCAAATCGGAGTTGGCCTTATATGGTATTTCAGTGTGCAGTGGGACGGGTCGGTGGACCGGTCCGTTATTAGAGCGTCTGAGACAGGTGTGTTTGGCAGATGTCTGGGCTCAGGCGAGCTACGAGCGGTTGTTGGAGATGTACGATCTGGTAAGTAACCAGCTGGCGTTGCAGACACGACTGTTGCGGGAGTTGTCACGACTGCCACAGTATCGTGATCGAGTTCGGCTGTTAAGTAGCGTTCCCGGCATAGGGGTTATTACGGCGATGGCTCTGCTGTTGGAATTGCATGAGGTCGGTCGTTTTGGACGGGCTGAGCAATTGGCGGCTTATGTGGGACTGACACCTTCGCAGTATTCCAGCGGTGATCATGTCCGGATGGGTCGGATTACCGGCACGGGCAACAGCTATCTTCGGGGCTTGTTAGTGGAATCGTCCTGGATTGCCGTTCGGAAGGACCCACACTTACAACTGGTCTATAACCGGATCAAGCAACGTGCCGGCGGCAAACGAGCCATAGTGGCGGTAGCTCGACGACTGGTCTTGGCAGTCAGGCGGGTTCTGCTTGATAACGTTGCCTATGAGCCGTGTGCGGCCGCCTAAGATAACCAAGGAGTCGGAACCGTACCAAGCTAACGCGAGAACAGCGACCCACCCGCTGTGGCTCGGGCCAACCGAGACCACGTCCGCAAGTCTGCCTGCCTCGCCAGGTCACGAGCGGATACATTGCCTGTGGCGCTGCCAGTCAGCGACCACGAATAGCAGACTGGTTCGAGTCCTATGCCTGAACAGAAAGCCCTTGACACAGTACATAGCAGCGGGTGGGCCACCAGAAAGTGATCACCTCAGAACTGCCCGGTGCGCAACATCACCAGAGTACAGGCCCGGACCACTTCGATTCCGGTAGCTTCAAGACGCACCGCCAGATTCTCGTTCTCGGCGCCGGGATTGAATATCACCCGCTGTGGCTTGAGCGCGACGATCCGGTCAAACTCTCCGTCTGATATCGCGGCGTTGACATAGCAGGTGACCGTGTGCACGGGCACCCGGATATCCTCGAGCGATTTCAAGCCGGGGATGCCATCGACCGTATGCCCGGCCGGATGGACTGGGATCGGGCGGTGGTGATGTTCTTTGAGCATGCGCACCGCCTTGAATGAATAGCGGTCTTCCTTCGGCGATGCCCCCAGGACAGCTACGGTGGAATGTTCAGGTGCATTTGTCATATCAGTCTCTTCCTGTATAAACGTGCCCGGCAAAGCCTGCCCCGGACTTGATCCGGGGTCCACATCTGCCGACTCGTGTTCGTACCCTTCGTCTACTTCCTGTCTTGCCCCGCTTCAGGCGGGGCTGGATTCACATTTGAAGTGCAACAGTTCGAGCCAAAAGAACTCGGCTGGAGTGAGGAAGTCCAGGCATTTTCGAGGCGTGTTATTGTAGATTTGAAAGAAGTCTGCGAACCGTCTCGGCGAGAGTTTGGTCAGGTCGGTATGGCGAGGCAGTACTCGTCGGAGGCGACCGATTCCATTTTCAACGCCACCTTTCTGCCAGGGTGAGTAGGTGTTACAGAAGTAGGTCTCGATACCGTGGTCATGGAGTTGGTAGTGTTGGCCGAACTCGGGGCCGTTATCGAAGGTGATGGTCTGTCGCCACGCGTGCGGCAAGGGTGCCAGGAGAGTGCACATGGCCTTAGCAACCGAGGCGGCATCTTTGGCTGGCAGCTTAACCCCCATCATCAGGCGTGAGCGCCGCTCATGAAGGACAAGGACGCTCTGATCGGGTATTCGGAAGTTCATGAGATCACCTTCCCAGTGTCCTGGTGTTTTCCGGCTCTTGGCGCTCTTCGGCCGCGCGGAGATAGGGCCCCGCAGGGCTATAGACGACGTCGACCGACCTCTCTTGCACCCTCGCCAGCTACGTCTGGCTCGGCCACGGATCAGTAAGTACCGCCAAGTGTAATCCTTAGTACGGGCGATCTGCGCGTAGATAAACCGGTAGATCGTTTCGTAGGAAATCACCTTCCGGCCCATCTCCACGGCCAGCCTTCCCGCGACCAACTCCGGAGACAAACCATTAGATAGTCCCATCACTACCATGTCGCGCAGTTCTGGACGGCGATCCAATTTGGAGCCGGTCCAACGCCGGGCACGGCTCTGGTCGTTGGCACAGGCGGGCAGGTAACCGCTTTGTCGGCTGCGATTTCGCGTTATCTCCCGAGCAATGGACGATGGCGCGCGATCCAAAGCTGCCGCAATTTGCCGAATCGAGCGCCCCGAGCCACATAAGCGGGCAATCTCACACCGCTCTTCAAGACTGATCTGTGCATATGTTCGTTCCATGACAACACCTTTAACAGGTGTTGCACTTCGTTTGTGAACTTAGGGGGGCACCCAAGGGTTGTCGAACTTACGCTAACGAGAACGTGGTAGACGAGGACGTCCACCACGCACGTAACAACCCGTACCCCACCCAACGGGTGGGATCGTATGTCGGGATGGCAAGCATCCCGACCTACAATAGCTGTGTTGGCTCAATTCGCATCATTCCACGCACGATATCGATTCCCTAAGTCGCTGCAACGCGTCAGGTCACACGCCGCCTTTGGCGACGCAAGACCTGACGCAACAACATTCGGGGGGATCAACAGGCCCAACGGGTGAGATTCCGCGCCAGGGCCCACACACGCAAAAAGAAACCCGGCAGATGTGGACATCTGCCGGGCACAGTCTTGGCAGAACCACAAGGGGTTCTGCCCTACAAGAATTCAAATCCGATAGTAGGGCGGGTCTGCTTCAAACCCGCCAACGTCGTCTAGTACATGTCACCCATGCCGCCGCCACCCGGCATCTGCGGCATCGCCTTCTTCTCTTCCGGCTTCTCGCAAATAACCGCCTCGGTCGTCAGCAGCAAGCCGGCGATCGACGCAGCGTTTTCGAGAGCGGTGCGCGTCACCTTGGTAGGATCAATCACGCCCGCCTTGAAGAGGTCTTCGTACTTGTCGGTCAGCGCGTTGTAACCGAAAGCGCCCTTTTCCGAGATCACTCGGTTGACCACGATCGAGCCTTCTACACCCGCGTTCTGTGCGATCTGTCGGATCGGCTCTTCGCAGGCGCGACGGATGATCTTGATACCGACCATCTCTTCCTCGTCGCCCTTGAGCACGTCTAGTGCCGCCATGGCCCGCAGCATCGCTACGCCGCCACCCGGCACGATACCTTCCTCGACCGCCGCACGCGTAGCGTGAAGAGCATCCTCAACGCGCGCCTTCTTTTCCTTCATTTCGGTCTCGGTCGCGGCGCCGACATTGATCACGGCCACACCGCCGGCTAGCTTGGCCAAGCGTTCCTTCAGCTTCTCACTATCGTAATCTGAAGTCGAGTCGTCGATCTGCTTCTTGATCTGGCCGATACGGGCCATGATGTCGACCTTCTTGCCGGATCCTTCGACAATCGTCGTGTTGTCCTTGTCGATCGTGATCTTCTTGGCCAGACCTAGATCACTGAGCACCGCGTTCTCGAGCTTGAAGCCGACCTCTTCCGAGATCACCTTGCCGCCGGTCAGCGTGGCGATATCTTCGAGCATCGCCTTGCGACGGTCGCCGAAACCCGGAGCCTTGACGGCCGCAACTTTGAGCGTGCCGCGCAGCTTGTTGACTACCAGCGTAGCGAGCGCTTCGCCTTCGATATCTTCAGCGATAATCATGAGCGGCCGACCCGACTGGGCGACTTTCTCCAGTACCGGCAGAAGGTCCTTCATGCTGGATACTTTCTTGTCGTGGATCAGAATGTACGGATCCTCGAGCACCGCTTCCATGGCGTCCGGATTCGTGACGAAATACGGCGACACGTAGCCGCGGTCGAACTGCATCCCTTCGACAAACTCTACCTTCGTTTCGGCAGTCTTGGACTCTTCGACCGTGATGACGCCGTCCTTGCCAACCTTTTCCATCGCCTCAGCAATCTTCGCACCAATGTCAGGATCGTTATTTGCCGATATTGTCCCGACGTTGCGGATCTTCGCCATGTCGTCTGCTACCGGAACCATCATCTCCTGCAGCCTCTGAGTCACAGCCTTTACCGCCTTGTCGATACCGCGCTTGATCCCCATCGGGTTGTGACCGGCGGTAACGCTCTTGAGACCTTCGCGGAAAATCGACTGGGCCAGCAAAGTAGCGGTCGTGGTGCCGTCGCCGGCATCTTCGGAAGTCTTGGACGCGACTTCCTTCACCATCTGCGCACCCATGTTTTCAAAGGCGTCTTCGAGCTCGATCTCTTTCGCTACGGTGACGCCGTCCTTGGTGATGGTCGGCGAGCCGAATTTCTTGTCGATGGCGACGTTGCGGCCACGCGGGCCGAGGGTCACTTTTACGGCGTCGGCCAGCTTGTCCACACCAATTTTGAGGTGTGCGCGAGCCTTGGCATCAAATTCAATTAATTTTGACATTTCAAATATCTCCCGGTTCTCTCGTTAGCTGTTCATAATGACTGCGAAGATGTCGGACTCGCGCATGATCAAATACTCTTCGGTACCCATGGAAACTTCGGTGCCGGTGTATTTGCCGTAAAGGACGCGGTCGCCCTTCTTGACCTGCATGGCGATAGTCTTGCCGTCGTCGGTCAACCGACCCGGGCCGACCTCGATGATTTCGCCCTGCATCGGCTTTTCCTTGGCGGTGTCGGGGATGATGATGCCGCCCTTCTTGACTTCCATTTCTTCCAGCGGCTTGACCACGACACGGTCAGCAAGTGGTTTCATTTTCATAGCTCTTCTCCTGTATACAACCTATGGTTAAGTGCTTACATTCGCTTGTTAGCACTCATAGCAAGTGAGTGCTAAGCGCGTTCAATGTATGTTTAACTCGGAATTTGTCAAGAGGTTCCGTCGAAAAATGGCATTGATTTGGTGATTATTCTGCCAGATACTGCCATTATGGCAGATTAATGTCTCTGAGACACTGTTTCGTGATACATGCGGTGCCTGGTGTCACTACGACACGAACTCTATACCTCCCCGACAAAGACAGAACTGAGCGAGTTAGAATTGCTATTCGCGGAAGGTGTATGTAGCTTCCCAGCTATCAGGTTGATTTACGAGGGTTGCCCCAAGGAACTCTTGACTCATGCGACAAAAAATGAGAGCGTCTGAATCGTGTTTGGAAATGTGTCGTTAAGAACCCGCCCATTGCGGTTTGCATGTCTAGTCGATCCCGAAGACAAACACGCTCTCAGGTCTGCGGTAGAGTTGAACTCAAGTCTTTGGGGGGGTAAATATAACCCCATAATACCGCTATATCGGCGAATTCCAAAGAAGTGGAGGAAGAAGAGCGTCACTGGGTCAACCGGGCTGCAAATCGTCGGCGGCTACCTAGATACCTTTGATCCCGATATCATTATTCGCTTCGGAAAAAAGCTGCCCAGAGCATTTAACACCCGAGGGCTAGAGATTATCGACCCCTCGGAAATATGGAAATACTTTGAGGGTAATCCGTCAGAGCGTGTACCACAATATGGCGCGGGGATCTTTGAAATTCTGGATCACATCTTTGACGAACACTTTCAATATGTGGAGAGGTTCCCTACGATCATTGATCTGCCAAGGTGTGAAGGTCGATTGGGCCTATTCTGGTCAAGTGTGTTTGGTTCGTTACCCTCACAAATTTACGATTCTGTGGTAATGAGGTATTCGACAGCTCTGCAACTGAGACAAACAGACGTCAATGCAAACACGGCATCAAAGCTCATGTCAGAGGGTGTTCTTTATCCAACACGGCTTTCAAGCTATTCAATAACAAGCCGCCCCAGATCTTCACCTATCAGTGACTTCGACATCTTCTATATGGACCCAATGGCGGTTATGGACATAATCGACTTCTGGAACCTTCGAGCGGCCGGAAGACAGGTACTACCTCTTCCCAAGCAGCTTGCTACAGAACCGTCATTTTGCGACCTGGCTGTTACCGCAATTGAGTCAACATTCAGGCCCATGCGACACAATAAGGACATATATCACTCCTCATCATTCATTTGCTCGCACAACACGGATTTTGACGAACTTCAGGAAGTGACCAAGCATATCGGCAAGCGGGTACAGGTGAAGCAAGGCCCCAGTAAGAAGCACTTCGCATTCTCAGTTCAGCACTGGTATCCGAGAATGTGGGAAGAGTCGGGTCGATACAGTGATGGCGCAGATTGCAGCGACCTGCAACACGATGATACGGCAATTGACTTCAATGAAGTTGGACGACGTATTGTCTTTTCCTGCATGAAACCCGATCTTGTCAACGCGGGTTTGGGGTACGGCAAGCCTCGTTGTGCCAACGAAATCACATTTCGCTTCTACGACCCAATAGAATATCGCGCCCAAGTGTTACCAACAGGGGGCGGACCCAACGTCAAGCGGGCTGCATCAAGCATGATTTCTTATGGAGCAGACTGCAGAATTGGCAGAAACGGGTTAGTAGCACTCCAAGATCATTTCTATTCTCAATACTGGGATGTTCCTACAGCTCAAAGCGTTTTCTCTGCGTGGTTGAAGGACTTGGGATGGGAGGCTGAAGTGTCAGTCGCAGGGGCCGTGGCCAAACAACTCTATTCACAACTCGGTGGGGAAATCCAAGCCGTGGCAGACAAGACAGTTCTATCCATATTTGAAGAGATGGCTGGCGGAACTGAGAAAGAAAAAGAAAAGAAGGTGGGCGAGGTCAAGAAACGTTTGAGTGGTCTTTCTGAGTACGCCGATTTGCACGGGCATTTGGTATCCAAGGGAGTGTTCAGGATCGGACCGAAGGTCAAATGCCCGCGTTGTCAAAGATATTCTTGGTACAGTCTCGAGGCTGTGAGCGAAACGCTTACATGTCCACTCTGCCTAAATGAGTTTGGGGCAGTCGGCCAGATAGACCAAAGCAAATGGTGGTATAGGACAATCGGTCCGATCAGTGTTCCCAAACATGCGGAGGGTGGCTTCACCACCCTTTTTGCCGTAAAAGTACTGCAGCATCAGGTTATTGGACTTGAAACCACCCCGGTCCTTAGCTTTAACATGCGCCACAACTCTGGGGCCATACTGGAGGCAGATTTTGGCGCACTGTGGAGGCAATCCACCTATGGAAAGACCCTGGATGGTGTTCTATTTGGCGAATGTAAGAGTTACAACTCGTTCGAAAGGTCAGACGTCACAAGAATGAGGTCCTTGGCGAGGGCCTTTCCAGGTGCCGTGATAGCGTTTTGTACACTGAAGGACAAGCTTGATTCCAAAGAGAAAAGGCTAATAGCACCGCTCGCTTTGTCTGGGCATAGATACTGGAAGGACGACCGTCCTATTAACCCAGTTCTGATTCTGACCTCAAGTGAACTTCTAAGCAGATGGAGTTTGACACAGGTTTGGCAGCAGAGCCCGCAGACGAGTGAGTTTGCAGGTCGGCATGAGCTACTGGAACTATGTGACGCTTCGCAGCGGATCCATTTGGGGATTCCCTCCTGGCACCAGACTTGGAATAACTACTTCGAAAAGAAGAGGAGACGGCGGTCTCAAAATAGACCCGCTTCCAGCGATTCGAAAGTCTCTTGATTCAGGCAGCTCACATCCTGCCAATTCGGGCCTCGCAAAAACGCTATGCGCCAGGGACAGAGGGGTTCCGATTTGAGAAACCCTTAGTTCATCTCCGCAATCAAGCGCAGGCCGTCCAGCGTCAGATTGGGGTCTACCAGTTTGATATAGCGGGAGTGTTTCTCGAGGCCGCTCGCCAGGCCGCCGGTGGCGACCACCACTACTGATCGGCAGGCTTCCACCCCTGCCGTCTTATCTTCCGGCAGGCGCGGAGGCCTGCCGATCAACCACCCCTGCTCGTCGAGAATTCGCTCGATGATGTAATCCACCTGCCCCACGGTCCCGAAAAACATCCCCGACTTAAGCGCCCCGGCGGTGGTCTTCCCCACCACCCGGTCGGGCGGTTCGATGCGGATTTCGAACAGGCGGGCGGCCCGGCGCGCCAGATCGGCCATCGCCGTCTCCGGTCCCGGAATAATCACACCGCCAACATAGGCGCCCTCTTTGTTGACCACATCGAAAGTGGTGGCGGTGCCGAAATCGACCACGATCACCGGCCCGCCGAACCGGTTGAACCCGGCGGCGGCGTTGGCGATCCGGTCGGCGCCGACTTCATCGGGGCGGTCAACTTCGACGCGCACCGGTAATTTCGTTCGGGCCGTAACCGTGATCGGTTCACAGCCGAAATACTTACGGGCGGTGGTCTCGAAAACAGTCGTCAACTGGGGCACGACCGAACCTATGATCACTTTGTCTACGGTGCTCGGTTCGACATTCATGCGAGTAAGCAGCCCGGTCACGAAGAACCCGGCTTCGTCGGCGGTCATGTGATGTTGCGACGCCACCCGAAACGACCCTTTGAGGGCGGCCTGGTCGTAGACGCCCACGACGGTGTTGGTATTGCCGATGTCGACCGCGAGAAGCATAGGGGGAATATAGAGTGGTTAACCAGAAAGTCAATCCGGCTAACCTAACAAGAAGGGCTGCCCCTTGCGGGGCAGCCCTCGCGCTACGACCTCACGGCCGCAACGTCACAAACGAATCAACGATCCTTAGATCGAGCCGCAGCCGGACGAAGCCGCGCCGCAGGCCCTGGCTCCGGCACAGTCGGCCGGTGAGCAGGCCGCGCTCGGTTTGCACTGGGCGCCGGGCGGGCAAGGCTTGCAGTCAGCCCCTGGCGGGCAGGGCATGCACTGCGACGGATCACAATCGGCCTTCGAAGCGCAGTTGGCCTGGCCGACACAATGGCCACCCGGGCACGACGTGCACTGACCATCCGCACCCATTGAGCACGGGCCGCCGGCCGGCACGGTCGCTTTTTCACCGGCCATCAAACCATACACACCGGCTGCAACTAGAACCAAAGCCAGTGACAATGTCAGAAGAACAGAACGTGTTCTCATGTGAACACTCCTTTTGATATTCAGAGTTAATAGACTGTAATAGCTGTCTTCGCTTGTGGCCACGCGAGTTCATGGCCCTTGCTGAGAATTAGAGTCGAAGAACCACAGTCTGAAGATGGGGATGTACACCAGGGGGACGCGAGGTCCCTATATCGGTCGGAGGGGATATTTCACAAATGAAACTGCTCGGCGCAACTGCAGCGATCAAGCCGGGGTCGGGATTAGGCGGTGTCTGTTCTTCCCGATAGTCGCCCAGGCTGACGTTGCCACAGGCGTTAGCACAGCGCTGCACATTACACGAATTGATAGCGAGCAGAGGCATGAGGATGACTCGGGTCTGATCCGGCATCGTCTCACAAGGAGGTTCTTCCGCCGGACAGGCGGACTCTCCACCGCAACAGGGGCGGCATTCTTGAGGGGCCGGGGTGCCGCAATCTGTAGAAACCTGCGAGGCGCATTCAGTCGAAGCTTGTGCCGCACATTCACTCGAAGCCTGAGCGTCACAACCGGAAGGCGGGCACAAAACAACCAGGACACCGCCAACTGTCGAACTCATCAGAAATACGATGAACGCAAAGATTGTGACCACTCGCTTCAATATATCACTCCAGATTGTTAGACATTTATACGCGAGCCATCCATCAGAGTTCCGAGGCTTTGTAGCGGATGACCTAAACGACTGTCCTTCTTGGGACTAGACCATCCTAAGGCTCCCGGATTCTCTTGAACATGTACCCCCCTTTGACGGTCCCCCAGACCTGGACCCCATCTTTGTCCCAACCCCGATCCCAGGAATAAAACCCGAGCTCCGTAATCCTGACTTCAGTAGTAGCGTACATGGTGCCGGGATGGTCGCTGGCGCATTGGCGGTCGACCGTACTTCCGACAAAAGCGGTGTCGCCGCGTGGATGCAGGATCAGGGCGCAGCCGGGAAGCGCCGTGAGTGAATCAGGAGACATGGCGTCAAAGGACGTCGGAATACGCCAGGCACCGGCCAGTCTCAGCGGATCCTTGAATTCGTATACCGCGCTGACCAGGGTGGTATCGTTGCGTCGAAATAGGCGGTAGACTCGCTGCCGATACGGTTTATCCAGTGTCAGAGCCGCCGCCTGCTCGACATACAACCAGCGTCCATCGATCCGATCCGGCCAGATTTGCACCATCTGCAGTCGGACATCCAGAAAATCCGAGTCAACTATCGACTGCTCTTGCGACGTAAACGAACCGGCCATCCAGGCCACCAGGCGTTCGAGATGGGCCTGTGACGGTCTCGTTTCCCTCCGCTTGACGCACGAAACCAGACACACCAGCAGGGCGAACCAGACGAGCGCGATAGCCGAACGGCGCATGACGGCGAATCCTTCCGAGTTGAGGCGTTTCTTCTTGAAGGATTATAGCTGTGCTCAATAGGGGCGTCAAATAATTGATTGGAAAACAAGGACAAGTGGACTTTGTCCCCGACCCAACTGCCCCACCCCTGGTGAAGAAGGGGGATAACCTACCGGTCGATCCGCACTCTCTGCACTCGAAAGCGCAGAAGTCCCCACATGTTCATGACAAGGGACAGTCCCAGCAACATACCAACCAGAAAATCCATGCCGTCGGTCCTGGGCAAGAACTGTTCGGTAAGATCGGAAAGTACAAGGCAGATCATGCCAACGGCTATGGCCACCTGGAACGGGATATCTCTCGAGAGTCTTGAAAGCATTTATAGCAACCTCTTGGCGCCGCGCGCCGTATGATCTTCTAAGCTACTTACTCCTGATACGCCTGTCTATTCAAAAGGTTGCCCAAGGTCAAGCTTCCTTTGGCTACGAGTCATAATCAGTACCCCGCTCAAGTCTCGGTCATTATATTTCGGTTATGACAAGACGCGCGCCAACATATTGTCTGGGTCCCGATTTCGACCGGAAATTGACCGGATTCGTCGATGAGTTTCTCCGCGACGGTTTCGACCGGTTTGCCGATGAATTCGGCGGCATCGAAGCGTTTGTCGCCCGGGCCAACGCCGACCAATCCGATCGTGATGATCACGATTTACGTCGAAACGAAAAAGAGCGGTACCTGCTCGAAGCGGTGGCGTTCAAAATCTACGATCGGCTCAATCGCGAAGCTTTCAATCAAGCCGAAGAAACGCTGGTCATCCTTCCGGACTGTCTCAGCCTACACAACCCAAACTGCCTGAAATCGGATGAAAAGTGGGGTGATCGGTGTGAGCAATGCACTGAATCCTGTCAGGCGGCCCAAGTCGTAGGGTTGGCCGAGACTTATGGAGTTGAATGTGTGTTCTCCAAGCGGAAGCTGGAAGAACAAATTGAACATTACGCCAAGAAGAAGGGTCGTCTGGGTGTCATTGGCATCGGATGCTTAATGATGCTGGCCAATGGAATGAGGACAGCGCGTGAAGTCGGTGTGCCGACCCGCGGCGTGCTGCTCAGTTTCAGCGGTTGCGAACACTGGAACGACCAACCGTGCGCCTCGGAATTTCCGATGGATCAGCTACGAGATATCCTGGAGGAAAAGTATGGCAGTAGGCCTTCATCGTCTGACCATTGACGATTATGAGAGTATGCTTCAGGTGTGGAGTGTGGCGGGACTTCCCACTAAACCACGCGGTCGGGATAGTCGTGCGATGCTGGAAGTAGAATTATCGCGGGATCATTGCGCCGCATTCGGAGCCTTTGATTCCGAACGAATGGTCGGTGTGGTTATCACCGATTACGACGGCCGGCGCGGCTGGATCAATCGGTTGGCGGTCGATCCGGATTATCGGGGCCTCGGCCTGGCATCGGCGCTGATAGGTCGTTGCGAAGATTTTCTCAAACAGTTCGGCGAAGTGGTCGTATGCGGGCTGATCGAGGATCCCAATTATCCGTCGATGCAGCTCTTCGAGACTAACGGTTATAGTTGCGAGAGATCCATCACATACTGGACCAAACGCCCCCGGCCGGACCTCTAAGCCGACCTCACCGGGTCGCGTCTTTTAACTATGCGGACCAATTCGGTCCAAATTGATCGGACCAACTACTCTTCTTCTTGACATGAGCGTGGCCGGCTGCGTAGCATGTATAGACAAACTCTTGCCGGAGATTACGTATGAATTACCCTTTCTGGGATATCAATATCGGGTACGGCTGGATGATGGGCGCATTCGCGGTGATTCACGTCTTCATCGCGCACTTCGCCATCGGCGGCGGCCTCTACCTCGTGCTGGTTGAACGCTCCGCCCGTCGCGCCAACGATACTTTCCGCCTCGAATTCCTGCAGCGCCTGAGTAAGTTCTTCGTTCTCGTGTCGGTCGTATCGGGAGCGCTTACCGGGGTGGGCATCTGGTTTATCATCGGCCTCATCAATCCCGAAGCTACCGAAGTCCTGATCCACCATTTCGTGTGGGCCTGGGCGACCGAGTGGACTTTCTTCATTATCGAGATCGCGGCTGCGCTGATCTACTTCTACGGCTGGAAAACCATGTCGGCGCGCAATCATATGATTGTGGGCTGGATTTATTTCGCCGCCGCTTGGCTCTCGCTGGTTGTCATCAACGGTATCGTCTGTTTTATGCTGACCCCGGGCGTCTGGCTTCAGACGGGGAACTTCTGGGACGGTTTCTTCAACCCGACCTACTGGCCATCGCTCGCGTATCGCACCGGCACCTGTGTGATGCTGGCCGGTCTGTATGCTCTCGTGGTCGCTGCGCGTTCGCGGCCGGACAACGCGACCATCCCGCTGATTCGCTACAATGCCAAATGGGCCTTGACCGGACTGCTCATCATGGTGCCGACCTGCCTATGGTATTTCCAGAGCATCCCCAATTCGATTCGAGAAAAGGCTGCCGAGGCTATGCCGACCGTCATGGACAGAATCAATCAAGCCTATGCCACGTGGCTGGTTCTCATAGTTCTCGTGATTCTTCTCGGTCTGGTCTTGCCCCGCCTGTACACTCGGGCTGTGGGAATCGTGATGATGTGTCTCGGGCTCATCTGGTTCGGACAGTTCGAATGGATGCGCGAAGCCATCCGGAAACCATATGTCATCGTTGATTTCATGTACGGCAACGGCATCGATGTGGCTGCGAAGGAGGAATTGAAGACCGACGGCCTCCTGCCTCATATCGCTTTCCGCACTGGTAACGACGGCGCCGACCTGTTCAACCGTACCTGTCGGAGCTGTCACACGATGCGCGGCTACAAACCGCTCGCGCCACAATTCGACGGCACCGACGAAGCCTTTATCGCCAAGATGATTCGCGGCACCGGAGTCATGAGGGGCAACATGCCGCCCTATCTCAGCAATGAAGCCGAATCGAAGCTTATCGCGGCGCATATCTATTCGAAAACCGATCATCGCTCACTGGCCGAGATATACGGACTAAGAGGTGTCGAACTCGGCCGCAAGGTGTACGAAGTCCGGTGTGGCGCGTGTCATCAGATCGGCGGTTTCAATGACAAATCGCCCGCCCTGACCGGACTCTCAGAGATGGAATACAATGAAATGCTCGATGGAGCCGGCGACATCGCCGAAGAGATGCCCGCCTTCACGGCACCCCCTGAGGAGCGGAAGGCCATGATTGAGTATTTGAAGACGCTGCCGAAAGGAGGCGCCCAGTGATTCTGCCGACCTACAATTTCCTTTCGGCCCCGCTTTGGCTGATAAATGTACTGCATGTCTTGACGCTGTCGCTCCATCTGGTGGCGATGAATTTCGTCTTCGGCGGCCTGGTGGTGCTTCTGTTTGGCAAGATCGATGGACGCTGGACGAACGAGTCCGTGCGCAGGTATGTCAAGATGCTGCCGACTGCGCTCGCAACGACGGTAACGCTTGGTGTCGCGCCACTGCTGTTCGCACAGATCGTGTATCATCGCGAGCTTTACAGCGCCGCCATTGTCAGCGGTTGGTTCTGGCTGATGATCATTCCCGTAGTGATACTGGCCTATTACCTGCTCTACAGCGCCTCATTCAGCAAACGTCCTGACGTCACGAGCGGGCGGTATCTGACAATAGTTGCAGTCTGTTTGCTCTATGTGTCACTCGTTTACAGTTCGGTGTTCGCGCTGGCCGAGAACACCGCCCTGGTCAAGAGCGCCTATGCAGCCAACCAGAGTGGCTGGACAATCAATCCTGACATCGGCAACTGGATATTCCGTTGGTTGCACATGGTGACGGGCGCGATTACGGTCGGTGGGTTCTTTGTGGGCTGGGTCGGACGCAACGATGACTCGGTCTTTCGCGCCGGGAAACAATTCTTTACCGGCGGCATGGCGGTCGCGTCGGTATTTGGTTTAGTGTACTTGATGACTCTGGGGGACTATCTGGCGCCGTTGATGAAGACTCCCGCTATTTGGGCGCTGACGGTGGGTATCGTACTGTCACTCGGCGCGCTCCATTTCTTCTATAGAAAACGCTTCTTGCCCGCCGCGTTCATGTTGGTGCCGTCGGTGATAACGATGGTCTATACCCGGCATCATGTGCGCTTGTTGCGCCTGGCCGATTCGTTCGAACCGAAAGATCTACCCGTGAATGCGCAGTGGTCGATCTTCCTGATCTTCCTGGTGCTGTTTGTGGTGGCGATTGGAACGGTGTGGTACATGCTCAGCTTGTATTTTGCCGGCGACAAGAGCACCACTTGAAGGGTATTGTAGGGCGGGCCCCTTGTGCCTGCTCGACGTGGTGATGTTCCGACAAACGCGATGTCGGGATGACAAGCATCCCGACCTACATGACTTGTAGGCTTGGTACCCCACAGCTTGCTGTGGGGTCGACCGCCTTTGAAAAGTGCCCGGCAGATGCCCACATCTGCCGACTCGTACGACTACCGCTCCATGTCTGTCTTGCCCCGCTTTACGCGGGGCCATCCAAGTGTGTGATCGGCAGGCCTCCGGGCCTGCCGCTTCTTTGTGAGTGTCGCTTTTGTGATTGCATCGCACGCGAAAGCAGACTATCCTATCCCATAGGACATGGCATCCCCGTATCTTGTGGGTCCCGGAACGACAACAGATTCGTAGGACAGAGCTCGCTCTGTGTGGGTGGTTGGTCGTGCTTGAGAAACAGAACCGCAGGTTTCGTCATTCCCGCGAAGGCGGGAACCCAGTCAAGGTGGCTGGTCTGTGATGGAGATTGTGGCAAGAAGATATTATATGGCGAGCAACACATAGATGTTGCTGCAGTATTGCTCTGCGAGCTTGGCTGGGTACCTGCCTCCGCAGGTATGACAGAAGAAGAGCAAGTACGACGAGCCGACTGCCGTCTTACGATGTCGAGACCGCCCGCGACGAGCTGGTTTCAATCTACACACCCTGAGCCTGTCGAAGGGTGAATCGGAAAGACAGATGCTACACCGCCTGACCTTGACTCTCATTGCAGCTGCCGTGATTCTGGGATCATGTGTATCCATTGCTTCGGGACAGGATTACTGGTACCGGCGGGCGCACAGCCAGGGCAATCTTCAGCTAACGATTGGTCCGGGGGAATTTGGGTCAGTGGGGTGGAGTGATAAGAAATGGTTGCCGTATTACGACGCCATCACAGGTGATTCTGTCTACGGTTGCGTCTATCCGAGAGAGAGTGGCGCCATGTACATGCAGGGTCAAATGGTGCTCGGGGCTATTTCCGGTCGCGACACTATCGCTAACTGGTACGCGCTGAGCGGCGAACCGTGGCAAATCGGTTCGTCGAATCCCGGCCTTACCTACTACTCGCCTACCGCCCATTCCGATTTGGATATTGAATATAGATTAGCCGATACCATCGCATATGACACAATCTATTGGACAAATTGGGAACGGGGTCCGTATGTGCCGCTCGAAATTGTCGGCACACAGCGATCCATGGCCTGGGCGGGATCTACAGTCGATGATTTCGTGCTATTTGATTACGAATTTACGAACGTGGGCAAAGAAGTGCTTAGGGATATGTGGATCGGTTACTGGTGTGATAGCTACTCGTACACTGTTAGGACGCCACCGGATGATGATGATGACCTGACCGGTTTCCTTCCCTACTATGCTTGGCCCAACGAATGTGATTTCCGGCAGCCGCTCAATATTGCCTATTGTATGGACAACGACGGCGATCCGGTTGAAGGATCATACCGATGGAACTCCCGCCGGGGCGCGGTGGGCTTGACGCTTCTCGGAAGTTCAGCGGATTCTCTCGAATACGGTTACAACTGGTACGTCTGGGTTGCTTCCGATGCGATAGACTGGGGTCCGCGGCCACAGTCAACGCCCGATGAACCGTTTCGATCCTTCAATCCATATTTTGCATATCCCGGAAGTGACCGCAATCTGTACTATATTCTAAGCCACCCCCACATTGCCTATGACCAGATGTCTGCCGCAGTTGACCATTTCGGCTGGATGCCGCCGTGGGGCTTCGCACCCGATATCGCCGCGGGTTGGCCATTCGACATGTTCTATTACTTTGGTCCCTTCCAGGCCGGGGTTCACGAGAAGATCAGATTCACAATGGCCGTGATTGGCGGTGACAACGTTCACACCAATTCGTATGCCTACTTTGATCCAACCGACCCGCAGTCGTATTACGATCAACTCGACTTCTCCGAACTCGCCGGCAACGCCCAATGGGCGCAGTGGGTGTACGACAATCCCGGGGTCGACACTGACAGTGATGGTTATTTCGGCGAGTATCGCATCTGCGATGGTGAGACCACCTGGTACAAAGGGGACGGCGTCCCCGATTTTCGCGGCAACTCCCCACCTCCCATTCCGTTCACAAGGCATGACACGGAACCTGGGAAGATCATTGTACGGTGGAACGGGTTTCTTTCCGAGACGACCAAAGATATCTTCTCCGGACTGGTCGATTTCGAAGGATATCGGGTTTATTGCGGTCTGGACGACCGCAAGACGAGCCTCTCTCTGCTGACAAGTTATGACAAGCAGAATTGGTTTCGCTGGAAGTTCAACGCGTTGGGATCAGGTGAAGGTCGTTGGATCAATAGCGATCCGCCGTTCAGCCTCGACTCGCTCAGGATACTCCACAACAATCCTGATCTCAACCCCGATGACTATCCCCGCCAGCGGCCATTGTTTCAGGGTGACAGCGTCTTCTATTTCTCCGCTGTCGACGGCAACGTGTACAGTCTTACTTCTCCGAACGGAATTCACAAGGCTTACCCGGAGGCGGTCAACCCCGGTACCGATTCGACCCTCTGGACAGAAAATGACATCACCACCGAACACGACGGTCGCCAGCTTCCCAAATACTATGAATACGAGTACATCATCGACAACCTGTTGCCCACCGTGCCGTATTTTGTCGCCGTGACCGTGTTTGACTTCGGTTACTCCGGCGGGCGCGGCAGTATGCCGCCCGATGAGACCAACCCGCTCAACAATGTCACCGAATGTTACGCGCAGACTTCGTCGGAAATTGTCGAAGAAGACAACCTCGACGCGTACGTCTATCCCAATCCATATCGGGTCGACGCAAACTATGAAGACGGGGGCTACGAGAACCGCAAAGGGAACATCATTCCGGACCGTTCGAGGCTGATCCATTTCGGCAACCTCCCGCGCGTATGTAAGATCAAAGTGTATTCTCTCGACGGTGATCATATCGGCACGATCGATCACAATTTCCCCGAAGGCGGTCCGGAGTCGATGCACGACTGGTGGAATCTGGTAAGCCGATCCGGTTTGGCAGTGGAATCGGGGCTGTACTATTGGGTGGTCGAATCGGAGACGCGTACGCAGATCGGGAAACTGGTTATTCTGAAGTAGCCATTCTTCTTGATCGTCAGGGTTCCAACCCTGCCGTGTACTCTTCGGCAGGCACAGGGGCCTGCCGATCAAAGTAGATACTTTCTTGCCCCGCTTCAGGCGGGGCACCCAAGGATGCGATTGTCGGGTTGCTCGCGTCTCGCTTCGATAGACCCTCGTGAACCCGACCGACAAATCCGACCGCACTTGCAGGTCGGGACCCTTGTGCCTGCTCGCCGGGGCGAGGTCCCGACAAACGCGATGTCGGGATGACAAGCATCCCGAGCTACAAGACTCGTGAACCCAACCTACGTATCACAGTCAGTTTCGCCTTCTGGCCCCATCATTCCCGGCTTGGCCGGGAATCCATGGGCTGTCGCATTGGCCTCACCGCAAGAGACGACATGAGGACGAAGGCGGGAGAGGATGTTCAAATTCCATTTCTCTTGTGAGGCCCCCTCTACTGCGATCGCGAGTAGTCATGGGTGCCCGACCAAGTCGGGCATGACGGAGCAGTGACGCGTGACCTGATCGATCACGATCCCACCCGTTGGGTGGGTACTGAAGATACACATCAAGAAGTAATAGTGTTCAAACGGCCGCGAGGCCGTCACACCGGTGAAAACCGGTGCCCAGTTGTGTTTGCAGAATTATTTCATCAATGTTCGAATACTCCCTTCGCATGGCGGTTCTAACATTGGCTTTGGTGCACTTACCAAGACAACTGGGTCCCGACTTCCGTCGGGATGACGGGGCTAGCGCCCCGTTTACAAATTCCCACCCGTTGGGTGGGTACCGAAGATTCGGCTTGAATCACATCGGACACTTACGACCAACAAAAAGCCGGTTCGTCTTCAACGAACCGGCCTACAAATTCGAGATTCACACTGCCTCAGGTGCCGGAAATCTTCTGAAACACCGGTTTGAAATCTTGATAGGAGCGAGCGCCGACAAAGCGGCCCACTTCGTTGCCGGCGGCGTCGAAGAATATAGTTGTAGGCACCGAAGCGCCCGCGTTAAACGCCTGTGCCACATCCTGGTTCGCCATTAGCATCACCCACTTCATACCGGCCTGCTGGCTGAACGCTTTGACTTCCTGCGGGCCGGCGCTTCTCTCGATAGCAAGACTGACAATTTCAACACCCTTGATGTGATATTCATCATACAGCCGGACCAAATCGGGTATTTCGCGACGACACGGCGGACACCAGGTACCCCAGAAGTTCACAACCACCGGCTTCTTCCCCACCCATTCCGACATCAAACGTTTGTTTCCTTCCAGATCGACCGCCGAGGCATTCATTGACTTTACGGCCGGCCTGGCGGCATTCTCACGGGCGGGATTTGTCGCTTGTGATTTCGCCACCGGTGACAGTTCATTCTTGGCCGTCGTTTCTTCCTTCGAACACGACAACAGCAGCAACGAAATTAACAGTATAGCTGTAATATGAACAATCTGTCTCATCATCCTGGTAGTTCCTGTAATTCTCGGGGTAGTGCTCTTCAAGGTTTGGCGGGTGTCTTGGGATTGCCCGACGCGTCAAGGGTGGTGTCGTAGCTGTAATTCTTGACCACATCAAGAAACTTCATCAGCGTGTTAGCGTCAACATAGCCTCTGATCGGGCCGACCCGCACCGCTTTGGGGCTGACAAACCACATCATCGGGAACGACTGGGCGCCAAACTCTTTGATGCGCAGGTCTTCCTCGGCAATCTTCAGACCGTCAAGATCAAGCGTATCGGGGCTCTTTTCCCAGACCTTGACCGGCACAAAATCCTTGGTCAGGGATTCGATTACACGCGGATCCGAGAACGTGCCCGATTCGAGTCGCTTGCACCAGCCGCACCAGGTGGCCGTGAAATCGACAAACATGTGCTTGTTTTCGGCCTTGGCCTTCTGCCAACCGGCTTCGTAGTTGTACCACGAAATTCCGTTGGGATCCTTGACCGGCTCTTTGGGTTTCTTTTTGGTATCCGCCCCCCACACGAGTGACGCCGATACGACCAACAGGGCGAGTAAAATGTATCGAGTTGTTCTCATCAGTCTCTGCTTGGCAAAAGGTAAAGGATTCTTACGGCAATCGGTTCGCAACTTTGTTAGTCTCTATTTCCCTTCGCGCGGACCGACCGGGCGAAGATACGCTGCCGAATCACCCAGGAGTTCTTTCAGGCGATTCAGCAATTCAAAATCCATGGTCACCGAATAACGGCTCGACTTGATATAGACTTCCGAACCGTTTTCTCGCGCCGCTAACAGAACCGGCACCTGGCCATGATATTGTTCCAACGTGGCCAGCGCCCGCTCTATGGTCTTCTCGGTGCAATCCGGGCCTAGCTTTATAACCAGTTGGCAGTTGAACCGTTCCGTAAGCTTCTCCAGAGGCATGACCTCGGAGCAGATCACTTTCGGTCGCTCGCCTTCACGCGTCGAAACCCGGCCGGACACCAACACCATCCGGTCAGCCACCAGGTCATCTTTGCTTCTTTCGAAGCAATCAGAGAATATAATCAATTCCGTCTGTCCGGAAAAGTCTTCCAGGGTAGCAAAGGCCATCATATTCCCCCGCTTGTCCGGCATCTTGTTGATCCTGGCTACCACGCCGCCAAGGGTAACCTCGCGCCCGTCAACGACTTGATCCAATCCGGCACAGGTGGCGGTGGTAAATGAAGTCAATTCATCACGATATCGATCCAACGGATGGCCCGAAATCCAGAACCCAAGAGCTTCTTTTTCGTGCGCCAGCTCCTCTGAGGAAGTCCATGCCGGGATGTCGGGCAGTTTCGGCTCGACTCGTTGGGCCGCTATGCCTGAGTCGGCGAACAGATCGTGGCTGTTCGACTTCTCCATCACCTTGTGGCCATACTCGAGAGTCACCTCAACTGTCGCCATCTTCTGCGCCCGATGCCCTTTGAGCGAATCGCAGGCCCCGGCCGTAATTAGCGATTCGAGGGTACGACGATTAAGATGACGCGGGTCTATCGAACTGGTCAGATCGGCGAGAGAATTGAATTTACCCTTGGCTGAGGCCGTCGCAATCGCCTCGGCAGTAGAGGAACCGACATTCTTGACCGCTAGAAGCCCGAACCGAATATTGTCGCCCACCACCGTGAAATGACTCTTGGATTCGTTTACATCGGGCGGCAACACCCGGATGCCCATACGGCGACATTCCTCCAACATGATCATGATACGGTCGGAGTTGCTCATTTCTGAAGTCATCAGAGCGGCCATGAACTCATGCGGATAATATCGCTTGAGCCAGGCCGTTTGATAGGCCACCAGCGCGTAGCTGGTAGAATGCGCCTTGTTGAATCCGTAGCGAGCGAAAGTCTCGATCTGGTTGAAAACTTCCTCACCGATTTTCGGCTCGATCTTGCGCTTGGCGGTTCCCTCGAGGAACGCCTTTTTCTGCTCCGCCATCAGGTTGGCGTCTTTCTTCCCCATCGCCTTGCGCAGGATGTCGGCCTTGCCGAGTGAGTATCCCGCCAACTGGTTGGCGATTTTCAACACCTGTTCCTGATAGACAATCACACCGTAGGTACTGCCGAGTATCTCCTGCAACGTCTCATGCTGGTAATCGACTTTCTTCTCGCCCCGCTTGCAGGCGATATACGTATCGATCATGCCCGAGTCGAGCGGGCCCGGACGGTACAGCGCATTCATGACATCGATATCGCTGAACTCTTCGGGGCTGAGCCGCCGCAGATAGTCGCGCATGCCGGACGATTCAAACTGGAAGATGCCAATCGTCTGGCCGCTTGCGAACAACTTGTACACTTCGGCGTCATCGAGCGGAAGATTATCGATGTCGACTACAACGTCCGCATGGCTTTCCCGAATCATGTGAACCGCATCGTCGATTACGGTCAGCGTCCGCAGCCCGAGGAAGTCCATCTTGAGCAGGCCGATGGTCTCGACCATCTTCATGTCGTACTGGGTCGTTACTTCGTCGTGGCTGCCCTTGAACAACGGCACGTAGTTGGTCAGCGCCGACGGCGCTATCACCACGCCCGCGGCGTGGGTCGAACAATGGCGGGCCAGACCCTCGAGTGTGAGCGCAATATCGATCAGCTTCTTCACCCGGACATCTTTTGCGATCATCTCTTTCAACTCGGGGACTGAATCGACTGCATTCTCCAGCGTGACACCCGGCCCACCCGGCACGAGCTTGGCGATCTTGTCCACTTCGCCGTAAGGCATCGAGAGCACCCGACCGACATCGCGAATCACTCCCCGCGCCGCCATCGTGCCGAACGTGATGATCTGGCAGACGTTGTCCTTGCCGTACTTCTCAATGACGTACTGAATGATCTTGTCCCGACCCCGGTCGGCGAAATCGATGTCTATATCAGGCATCGAAATTCGTTCCGGATTCAGGAAGCGCTCGAACAGAAGATCGAACCGGATCGGATCGACATTGGTGATCCCAAGCAGATATGAGACTATCGACCCGGCCGCCGAACCGCGACCCGGTCCCACCGGAATCTTTTGCGAACGGGCGTAGTCACAGAAATCTTTGACGATCAGGAAATAGCCCGCATAGCCCAGTTGCCGTATGACGCCCAGTTCGTAATCGAGCCGTTCCTTCATCACTTGAGTGACTTCGCAGTATCGCTTCGGCAGGGCCTCTTCACACTCGTGACGGAGAAAACTGTCGGCGTCTTCGAACTTGGCCGGGATCGGGAACACCGGCAGCTTGAGTTTCCCCAGCTCGATTTCGAGATTACACATCTCGGCGATCCGCACTGTGTTTTCGAGCGCTTCGGGGTAATCGCCGAGCGTCTGCTGCATCTCCTCGGGCGATTTGAAATATATCTGGTCGGTGTTGTACTGCATCCGGTCGGTATCGGAGACAAACTTACCGGTCTGGATACACAGAAGAGCGTCGTGCGCTTCGGCGTCGCGTTGCCGCAGATAGTGACAGTCGTTGGTGGCGACCAGCGGGATACCGGTCTCGCGGGCAATAGCGACTAACTTAGGGATTAGAATCAGTTCTTTTTCGAGGCCGTGGTTTTGAATCTCTATGAAGAAATTCCCCTGGCCGAAAATCTCGTTCATTTCCCGCGCCGCCGCGACTGCCTCTTCCGTCTGGCCTTTGAGCAAAAGCCAGTTGATCTCCCCTTTGAGGCAGGCCGAAGTCGCTATCAGACCCTCGGAATGCTTGCGGAGAAGCTCCTTGTCCATGCGGGGGCGGTGGTAGAACCCCTCGAGGAAGGCGTCCGAGGTCAGTTTCATCAGGTTCCGGTAGCCGACCTGGTCTTTGCACAGCAGAACGAGATGGTAACCCGACTCCGGGTACTTATCGGAAGGTTTCTTGATATGACGGCTGCCGGCCGCGACATACGCCTCGCACCCGATGATAGGTTTGATCCCGGCGCGTAAGGCTTTGGTGTAGAATTCGATAGCCCCGAACATGTTACCGTGGTCGGTGATCGCCAGGGCAGGCATTTTGTATTCAATAGCCAGCTCGATCACCTGGCCGAGACGGCAGGCGCCGTCCAGCAGGGAGTACTGACTGTGCGTATGCAGATGGACGAAATTAGCGTACTTCATCTAACGGTAATAACGGACTATTCAGCTTTATTGTGCCTCACATTAAAGGCGAGTGAGGCGGCAGTGTCAACGGGGTTTTGCCTTGCTCGAATTCGCCAGCGATTTAGGTCAAGAAATAGGTATTGACAACGGTGTTTGTTGCCGATTATTTGTTGTTAATCCATGTAAGTGGAGGTGGATGGCGAAAGCCATCGGGCCCGAAAGGGCCTTTTTCATTTCGGAAGCAATTTCTTGCCAAATACTCGTCCGTCACGCTGATCGTACTTCGTGGCCAGAATGGCGATGACGGACCGAGCAAACGGGGGAAACTCCTTATCAAAAAGCCCATTGTCGTGCAAGATCTCGTTTCGGCTAGGGTGAGCCACCAAGTCCGTCAATTGGAGTCCGGCAATGTTATTGGCCTTTGGCTTCACCTTGAGTTCCTTGCTTGTAAGAGCCTCTTCAAACTGCTTGTGATCAACGTAATCGGAACCGCGATCCCAGAGCCTAGCGAAGGAGTCTTTGAGCCTTCTGTCCTCTTTCCCACCACGTGATTCTGCAAGAACATCCCCCTTCGCACTCCTCCGATTGAGAAAGAACACGAATCTCTCTAGAAGCATCTCTAGGCCGTAATGGTACGGGTCGTACTGCCATGTTTTGTACTTCTCCCTGTGACGCTTCTTGTCGATACAGACAGTTATCACCGTGTAATCCCATGACGCGAGCAACCGCAGCAATTCGTCGTCGAACTCACGACGGACCTCAGTATCTAACAATGATTGAAACGGTGGTTTCGCATTGACGATCTCCTTTCGATGAAGAATGATCGGGTCATCAGGGTGCGCACCAAAGAATCGGCGCTTGAGCGCTTCCATCTCCGGGTGAACCGTCAAGCCAACATACCCCAACTCTATGACAACGCCTGTAAGACTGAGAAAACGGTGGTTCGGGTTATCTGAACTGAATAGATCGGGATTCCCTACTTCGTCGATGTACATTCGATACTTCAAGACCAACCCCAAGAAACGAAACGTATAGTTTCCGGACACAATCTACAAAGTGCGCGAGTGAGAAGTCAAGCACGAGAACAGCAAATGTGATCTCTGGTAGGTTGCGCCTAGTTTGATAAATTTCTCAGCAAGTCTCCCCTACACCTGCATCTCAAACTCGATCTCGTCTCGGATTGGGATGCCGTAGTTGCCGATCAGCGGTATCGACGGCTTCAGCGTCCGCGAATGCGCAATCGCTCCCACGTGGACGGCCGCTATCGTGAAGCCGCGCTTCTGGTAGAACCGGATAGCGTCGAGATTGTCGTTCGTGGTTATCACCCAGACGCGACGGCACCCGGCTGCCCGGGCGGTATCGATCACGCGCTTCGTCAGCGCCGTGCCGATCCCGGCGAATTTCGTGAAGGCGTCGAGGGTGACAATCTCGCACTGGTCGCCGATGATTTCGTAGGTGACTATACCGTGTTTGGAGCCGTCGGTACCCTCGGCCAGAAACGCCGGCAGTTCTGCAGCGAATATCTTGCGGCCACGCGAGACGATGAAATTAGCCCCCCAGCCCTGAATAATACCGAACATCCAGGAGCGGTCTCTGTCTTCGGCGGAGCGGATGGTGAAGTTCATGAGTAATTCTACGAAATCAGCGATCCCGTGGCAAGCCATGGAGTACCATTCACTTTGATCGGCAGGCCTCCGTGCCTGCCGCTTCTGATTTCGGCAGGGTTGGAACCCTGCCGATCACGTATGATCTTCCTATTAGAACGTAATCCCACCCGAAGGGTGACTTACCAGCTACATATTCCCCGTTATGCCGTCGAAGATGAATTTCCCGCCCAGGTACAAGAGAAACACCGCACAGACCAGAAGCAACACTTTCAGGCCGGTCCCCATGAACAGCTTGCGGCCGTTCCACAAGAGCACCGACACCACCGTGTACCAGACCAGGTCCGACAGGATGTGGCCAAAATAGAAGACCACCGGGCCAATCCAGCCGAACTCCTGCGCCTTTACCAGAAGCGCCAGACCGACTGTCACCCACCAGACAAACCAGTACGGGTTGGACATGGTCGCGGTCAGCCCCTTCCCGGCCAGCTTGTATCCGGCCGGTTTGCCGGAGGAGGCAACGTCGTAGCTGATCCGCTTTCGGAGCGTATCGTACGCCATCGTAGCGCCCATTAAGAGCAGCGCCAAGCCGCCGACTACACCGATTGTGCGTGCGACCGCCGGGTGTGACGCTATCGCTGCGACTCCGAGCGCCAGCACGACCACGACGCCGATTTCAGCAATGGCGTGACCGATCGTAATAACCGGTCCGGTGCGCCAGCCATGGCGGGGGGTTTCGGCGAGATCGACTGCCAACAGCGGGCCGGGCATCATGGCGCCGGAGAAGCCGATGACGAAGGAGTTCAAGAACAGGGCAAGCAGTTCCATACAGGCCAATTATAGCTTGAATTCGAGCCGGATTCCAGCCTAAGTTGTATTACTTTGCAATGAACAAGGACCATAGCCGAGGCGTCATTCTTATGGGGCACATAGGAGGTTGAATAGTGAAAAAGCCAGCTCTTCTCTTAGTTCTTTTGGGAGGCATCCTTTCTCTCGGCATAGAGTGCAATGACTGTCCGGATTGCCCTCTACCACCGTCGCTCAACGGCAACTATCTTGGCAGCTATAGAATCACAGAAATCCATTCCGCAACTGACACGGTTCGGCTGATGTCACAGCCAATCTATGTCGAATTCCGAAAACCAGAATTCAGCGTCGAACTGACTCCGGGCGTAGCCGAGTCATTGCGAGTTGTATGTGATTTCATCGGCAAGTACACTCTGAGCAAAGGAGTGACCTTCACGAGCGTGCCTCCCAACTCGGCCGACAGTTGCAGCGATACATCGCTCTACCCTCGCGGGTTCTTCGAGTTGGATCAGACGACCGATACTTTGCGGCTGACCCGTGATACTACAACCGCGGATTCAGTCCGTCACGTGAAGAAGCTGGCACTGCTGCGCGCAGTAATCAGATAGACTTACTACCCCTTCGGCTGGCCGGCCTTCTCCCAGGCCTCGACATTGCGCTTGATCTGGCCCGCATGGCTGTCGGCGTGACGGGCATAGATCTCCAGCCATTCCATAAGCGTCATCTTGCCGTGCTCAGGATGCATGATGAAGTTCTCGGCCCAGACTTTCGGCTCGACCGTCCGGAGCAGATCGACCGTGTCCAACCGCATCAGACGAAACAGCTCGAGACAGTGCCATATATCGCGTGAGCCGTACTTCAACTTCTCCGTCCAGACATCCTGATCGTATACTTCCACCGAGACTCCGCTCTCGGCGATGATCTTCCGGCACCGGACATAGGCGCTCGCCTCACTGTCGGGCATGTGGTGGATGATTTCGCGGACCGTCCAGGCGTTCGGCGACGGGCGATAGTCGTAGGCCTCTTTCGGGGTCTGATCGAGAACAGTCTTGAGGCGGTCGTAACCCGCGGCAAAATCGACAATCAACTTGTCGGGACTCATGGCTTTTTCTCCTGTTCACTAAGGAGGGGTATTTGTATATCGAGAGCCAGCTTCCAGAGGCCGGCGACGTTTCGCCGCCAGATGTGCATGAAGCTGAACTGGAATGTTCCTTGAGGAGCGGCCAGTGTGGTCACACCGAACGTATAGCCTAGATCGGAATTGGCGGACACGTCGGCGTGCTGCACTTTCCAGGTCATGGTTCCATCAACAGAGCCGAGAAATGCTGAGGCCGCGTTCACACCCTGCGCCGGAGGCTCGCCGATACGATATATGCGGATGTCATCAGAAATGCGTGCCAGGTAAGCGGCGGTGGGTCCCTCGGACGCTGACGCCGAGCTGAACGTATATTCAAGCTGGATTAGCTCTTCACGCCCTACATTGGTGGCTACGCGGTTCTTCTGTTCGGGGAAATCGAGCGCCTTAAGCACCAGTTGCGGCGGTTGGCCTTGATGCGGGCCGTGGGCGGTGCCGAAATCCAGGACAAATTTCCAGGTTGAATCGGCCTGACGTTGCCAGATCGTGTTGTATTCCCCCCACGCCACCGGGGTATCATTGGCGGTCTGGGGGCGATATTCCCACGGGCCGGTGGTCCAGCCCATATCGCCGCCTGAGGCTATTTCCGCATAGATGGGCTGCCAGGAAAGCAGGCCGGGGCGCTTGGATGCATTTTGATAATGTTCCTTGACCCGAACCGCCTCGGGCGCGAACATGACGGCGTCATCGGAGGAAAACTCGATGAAAGCGTCGCGCATCCCTTTTTCAGCGGCGGCTGCCGCGAAAGAACGTTCATTGACGACCAGGACCATCGGATCGGGAGGCGTTTGTTTCGCACCACAACCGGTGAGGATTGAAATTGTCATGACCAGTATTGCTTTACGTGTGAGATTCATTCTGACCTCATGCTTGTCTAACGGAAATTGTCCACTTGAGGTTTCTAACTATTACGGCCTGTTATCGGTCAACACTTTCTTCACTCTCGGCTGCAGCCACCAGATACCAACCGGGTAGAACAGGAACAGCAGAAACGTCTCAAAGTAGTCCATGAAGATAATGTCGAGTCGTTTCTCGGCGATCACAAGACACTTCGACAAGAAATACATCACATATACAAAAGACCCGACAGTCACTACCCCTACCAGGATCGAAAACAACAAAGCGTACTCGCCGCTACCCAGCGTCTTCCAGAAGAGAATGCCGGACAACCGCATCGCCACTGGAAGAATCAGCGAGAAGACGGCCAGCGCCGCTAAGCTTGGTTTGTGGGTGAGGTCAATCGACTTATGCAGAACAAATCCCTGACACAACCACCACACCCCCGGCAGGACGGCCGAAAGAAAGAGGACTATGATCGACGCATTCGCGCCAGACAAGGTGAATTGGTTAGCACAAAGTGCAACCAGCTTGTGCGATAATAGCGGCAGCGCTATGAACGCCAGAAACACCAGCCAGGCCGGGGCAGCAGCCAATTTCTTCATCGATACTCCTGTCCGTAACTCATTCAAGTGATGCTATCCGTCGATTCACCGATATAGGTTGCGTCAGGTCCTGCCCGCGCAGCGGGTGTGACCTGACGCCTTGTCACATAGGCCGTCAGGCAGAGACGTCTGACGGCACAAAATGGCGGTGCCGTGGCGGGTTTGAAGCAGACCCGCCCTACAAGAGCCCTACTTCCCTTTGAACTCCGCCTTGCGCTTCTCCAGAAACGCGCCACATCCTTCGGTCTTGTCCGAGCTCCCGCATACTGCGCCGAAATTGACTTTCTCGAAATCAAGACCGTTCGAAAGCGGCATATCCAACCCACGGTTGATGCACTCTTTTGCCAGACGCACGGCTATCGGTCCTTTGGACGCTATCGTATTGGCCATTTCGAGCGCCTTGTTCAGCAGTTCTTCAGGCGGATAGATTTCGTCGACGAGACCGATCCGATGCGCCTCGGTGGCGGAGATCATGTCGCCGGTGAGGATCATCTGCATCGCCTTCCCCCGTCCGACCAGCCGCGCCAGACGCTGCGTGCCGCCGTAGCCGGGGATAATGCCCAGATTGACTTCGGGCTGTCCGAACCGGGCCTTCTCCGACGCCAGCCGGATGTCACAGGCGAGAGCAAGCTCACACCCTCCCCCGAGCGCGAACCCGTTGACGGCCGCAATAACCGGCTTGGGGAAATTCTGAATGCTCTTGAAGAGCCAATTGCCTCGCGCGGAGAGGTCAATCCCACCCTGAACATCGAGGTCTTTGAGCTCGGCGATATCGGCTCCGGCGACAAATGCTTTTCCGGCACCGGTGATGATCAGCACGGAAGATGTGTTGTCATTCCAGTGGGAAGTAATGAAATGATGCAACTCACCGACTGTATCGCGGTTGAGGGCGTTCATAGCTTTCTCGCGATTGATCGTGAGGACGATCGCGGGCCCTTTCTTCTCGATCAGGATATTTTGATAGTCAGCCATATTGGTTCCTTCATTAGTTCTATATACGTATGTAACAAATGTTTCACGAATTACAAGCTATCACTCACAGCTGCTAGCGAGTCCATAAATTTACCCCAAGCCATTACGTTGGTCTTGAGATAGTTCAAACTCGACTCTTTCATTTCGGCTACATTGGATCGTGGCATTTCCGTCTGTATAAGTTTGTACTCAGGCCAAGGCCCTTTCGGTGGTGGAGACCCAGTCAGGCGCGCGAACTCCGCAGCAGTGAAGTGAACAAAGTCATCGCTGAGCCACTCGACAAAGTCTATTATTATTTTTTGATTCCAGAGCTCACTGTGATCTACTAAAGATAGAAAAATCTGATTTCTCATGTGGACGCGATCCCAGTATTCATCTCCTAGGTAGTACTTTTCCCTCCGAAGCACCGATCCCAGCCTCATTACATCCTCGGCCAACCGGGAACGACTATCGATCCCATTCTCTCCAATCACGTCTTTACCAAAGCCAAGGGCACCCAACCTGAACGAGATGTACGTCGCATTGTAGAGGCTGTCCACCAATTTTATGGCATCAAGCCTGCGGCGTGCAAACTCCAACTCGGTTTCCTTAGCTATTTCTGTTTCTTTGCTCAACCTTATCTCGTGCTCTTTGAATCTGCTTGCATACTGTGGAGCAAATATATACGCAAACATACCAACCAGCACGAGCCCCGCGCCAGCAAGAGCGCGATTTAGGTAGATGCGCTGCTTCTCAAGCTTGTGCCCCAGAAGCAGTTTGGCTTTCTCTTCCTTCCAATTCATCCAGAACCCCTCTCAGAGAAACCGCGACTCAGACCTCAATGTCGGGTAGTTCGCGTCTCGTTTCGCTCGTTGCTCGTGAACCCGACCTACGCTTTCTCAGCCGGCAGATGTGGGCATCTGCCGGGCACGTTTTTGGTGGGCGGCAAGTGCCTGCCCCCGACTTGATCGGGGGGTCTCGACTGCCCCGTCATGCGTCAGGTCACACGCCCGCTCCGCCTTCGGCGGATCGGTCGCAGGACCCCCGGTCAAGCCGGGGGCAGGCTCTGACGCAACGGCCTACTTCCTCGCGTAATCGTAGAACCCGCGACCGGATTTCTTGCCCATGTATCCGGCGTTGACCATCCGGCGCAACAGCGGCGGCGCCGAATAGTGCGAATCCTTGAACTCGTCGAACATGATATCCGCAATATACAGAATCGTGTCGAGCCCGATGAAATCAGTCAGCGCCAGCGGCCCCATCGGATGCCCGCACCCGTGCACCATGCCGTTGTCGATGTCTTCACGCGACGCCAATCCGTGCTCCAACTGGCGGATGGCATCAAGCAGATACGGCACGAGGAGCACATTGACAATAAACCCCGGCGAATCTTTGGCCGTCACGCACGCCTTCCCAAGCGATTCGGCAAACCCGAACGCGGCCTTGTAAGTCTCATCCGACGTGTCAATCGTCTTGACCACTTCGCAGAGCTTCATAATCGGAACCGGATTGAAGAAATGAAGGCCGCAGAATTTCGCGGGACGTTTGGTAACCGCCGCCATGTCGGAAATCGACAGGGACGATGTATTCGACGCAAAGATTGTCTCCGGCTTGCAGAAGCTGTCGAGGTCCCGATAGACCTGTTTCTTGGCGTCGAGATTCTCGATCACCGCCTCGCAGATGATATCGCAATCGGCGAGGTCCTTGAGATTAGTCGTGCCTTTGATGTGCGACAGCACGGCGGCCTTGTGGGCGGCATCGGTCTTCCCCTTCTCGATCGCCTTGTCGAGATTCTTGGTGATGTAGCCGATGCCTTTCTTGAATAGGTCGTCGGTGACTTCGCGCGCGATGACTTCGTAGCCTTTACCCGCGGCCACCTGCCCGATCCCTGACCCCATTTGACCGAATCCGACTATACCGACTTTCTTGATCATATCTTACTCCTGTCTAAGAGTGAGGTGGAGCGGTTATTTCTCCACATTCCTGACCAGCCGGAGACCTTCGACATGAGTCGCGGTCCCGGAAATTTCGAACCCGGCCTTGAGAAAACAGCCGAGCACCTCGGAATCTTCATGGTATAGATTGATCAACACGTGCAGCACCCCCGGCGCTTCCGACGCGCGGTTGTAGAGAAGCTGCAGCAGCTTGTTGCCGTAGCCGCGCGAACGCAGATAGGTGTCTACAATCACGTGCGCGACCTCGACCGCCTGCTCTGCTTTCCGCTCCCACAGCTCGCCGTATGCGACCGGTTTCCGGTTGGAGATCAACAGGTACGATTTGACTCCCTGGCGCTGCCAGCTTTCGACCACATCATCAGGCGGCGGGAAATTGATCCCGCGACAGACCAGTTGATAGGTCTCTTCCGACTCGATCCACGACCGCACCACCCCGGCATATTCCGACGTGTACGGGACGAGGTCGGCCTTGACTTGCGTGTAATCTTCCATGTATGCGGTGTACCTTTCGACGGGGTCAGTATAAGCAAATCGGATCGGCCGGGCAACTGCGGGATCAATTGACCGCCGCGATGGTTTCTGCTATAGTCGGACAGGCCTCGGGCTCGCCGAAGGTGGGAGAGCAGATGGGTACCCCACAGCTTGCTGTGGGTTGTTTGATATGGCAGCCACCTGATAGCGGCCCTTGGTATAGTCGGACAGGCCTGGGTATTGCCGACGGTGGCCGGGCAGATGGGTACCCCACAGCTTGCTGTGGGTTGTTCGATATGGCAGCGACCAGCAAGCGGCCCCACAGCAAGCTGTGGGGTACCAAATTGTAGCGGCAGGTCATTAACCGGCAGATGTGGATCCGCCGCGGCGGACCGGGCACTCTTACGGCCCTCGGCTCGACCGAAAAGGAGACCAAATTGGTATGATAGACTTCTCGTACACCGAAAACCAGTTGATGGTGCGCGACATCGCCCGTGAAATCGCCCGCAAAGTCGTAATCCCCAAAATCACCGAATACGACCGCGCCCAGAAACCGAACCCGGGCCTCATCCCCGCCATGGCCGACGCCAACCTGCTCGGATTCTGTGTGCCCGAACAGTACGGCGGCCTTGGAACCGACTATATTTCGCTAGGGCTGGCGTCCGAGGAACTCGAATACGGAGATACTGGCGCGCGGGTTATTTTGTCTGTCCATATCGGCCTCTACTCCCTCCCGATCCTGACCTGGGCGAACGAAGAGCAAAAGCAGAAGTATCTGGTGCCGTGCGCCAAGGGCGAGAAACTCGGCACGTTTGGCCTGACCGAACCCGCCGCCGGGTCGGATGTGGTCGGGATTCAGACGACCGCGGTACGCGACGGCAACCATTACGTCCTGAACGGCGAAAAGATGTGGATTTCGCTGGCGGACATGGCCGACTATTTCCTCGTTTTCGCCTGGACCGATCTCGAAAAGAAGAAGAAACGTGACCACAGCGGCCTGTCGGCGTTCATTGTCGAGCGCGGCATGGCCGGTCTGACCACCGCCACGATCCACGGCAAGCTGGGGGTACGCGCCGGCAATACCGGCTAGATCGCGTTCATGGATGTCCGGGTGCCGAAAGAAAATCTGGTCTACGGCGAAGGCCAGGGGTTCAAGATCGCCATGTTCTGTCTCGATCAGGGGCGCTACACGGTCGCGGCCGGGTCGTGCGGGTTGATTCGTGCCTGTCGCGACGCCTGTGTGAAGTATGCGTTCGAGCGGAAGACGTTCGGTCAGAATATCGCCGAGCACCAGTTGGTCAAGCAGATGATCGCCAACATGGAGGCGGGGTATGAGATGTCGGAGTTGCTCTGGCTGAAAGCGGGCTGGTTGAAGAATCAGGGAAAGCGAAACACGCGAGAAACCTCGCTGGCCAAGTGGATCGCCTGCCGCGAGGCCGAAGCCGTCCGCCGCGAACGCGGTGCAGGTGTTCGGGGCGTATGGGTTCTCGGATGAGTATCCGGTGGAGCGATTCTATCGCAACTCGAAGGGGGCATCGATCTATGAGGGTACCCGCGAGATGCACACGCTGATGCAGGCCGACTATGTGCTGGGTTTCCGCGAGGACAAAGAGCTGGAGCGCGAGTTGCCGAAGGTGGAGGGGTGACAATGGGCTATTCTATTCTGTCCTACAGACGTGATTTGGGGGTGCGGGCAGACGATTTCATGGGACTGATGGAGCAATGCTTGACTCTCGGAGACGTAATATCGCAGAATCTTGGTGATCATCAGTTCAAGGAAGGCGATCTTTCGCCCGCTCACTACATATACGCGTTCAATCTCCTAAAAGCCTCTGACACTCTTATCTCCTCTGCCAAACTTGTGGATGCCGGTCTTGTCGGAGACGCAAAGGCCCTTGCGCGGAAGATTCTTGATATCGCAATCAACTTGAAATACATGAGTCTAGATATCGAGAAGCGGCAGTACCAGTATTGGTACTACTGGACTGTGTTGTCCAAGAAGACGACAGAGCTTGTTCTAAACGACGAAGGTTATCAAGATTCTCTCAAGGACGCCGTGAGATTGTTTGCGGATGATGCGAGGAAGAACTTCCTTGAACGAGTGCATCTTTTTGAGAAGGATTCAAAGGGGAAACCGAATCTGTCTTCGTGGTCAGGCCTTCACATCAGTGACATGGCTGACAAGTCCGGGCTTGGAACAGACTATCGCATCTGCTATAAGCTGTTTTCTGCATCAACTCATGGAAGTATCGATGATATGCTTCACTACTTTGACCCGAATGAGAAAGCCTTCGGGCCCAGATTTGAGACGTCCGACGCGCTGGCCTTGATTCTGGAGGTTGTTCGTTGCTATCTCATTATCACTGGTCTTGTTATAGATGCCTTCCATCTTGAGCTCGGAGAATCTCACGCCTCGGTCGGCAATCAGCTTGAAGCCTTTCGTGGAGACGATCGGCTGCCTAATTGGCCTTCCGAGACAAAGGGGAATAGCTGATCTGCGCAGACCGTTATCAAAGGTCTGCGCAATCCGCCACATCACTTAGCAACAGTTCTTTGTCCTCCTGCCCCTATTGAGTCTGGGCTCACTTTGGTGGAGGATGTCGGTTTCTAGTCTTTCGATTCGCTACACTCCTAGAAGCCGGACCTGCTGGAATCGAGTCCCCCCCTGCCGCGGTGGCACGGATAAGATGAACAAGCAACTTCTTCCGGTTTCATCTGTCACATAGAGACAAGAAGGCCGGATTGTCGAACGGTTATCCGTCGACCACACCTGGCTCGGCCTGTGCGGATATAACGCAAGACGATTGTTTGTAATTGTTTGGCGACAAGCTTACAAGTCAACTGCTACCCACCGTTTCGCCAAAGCTCCAGATGTAAGTAAGTGATAACTTCGCTGGGCATCGTCGCGCACAAATCCTGGAATGCTACGAAATAGGTTACTTGGAAAGAAAATTTGAAACTTCGGTCCTCAGTATTCGTCACATGCGGAATAACAATTCACAGAAGGTGTCTTGAAAGATGTTTATCAGTAAGTCGGTCCCATTATGCTTGTTTCTAATTGCCCTTTCGACTTTGACAGCCGTTTCGGTCTCAGCCAACGATAGCCAGCCCGGTTCAACCGGCACGATCAAAGGCCGCGTGGTCGAGGCCGTCAACCAGGCGCCGGTGATTGGCGCGTCGGTGCTCGTGGTCGGCACGCGCCTGGGCGCCGCCACCGACGAAACGGGCGATTTTCGCATCGCCGACGTCCCAGTCGGAAGTTACTCGCTGACCATCAGCGGTGTCGCTTACGAGCGGATATCCCAATCTGATGTAATTGTCAGGCCTAAGCGAATCACGTTTGTGCAAGCGGAACTGGTGAGTCGGTCGGTGGAAATCAAGGGCATGTCGGTCACGGCGGATTACTTTTCCGAAAAGCCCTGGCAGCCGACCAGCACGACGGAATTCTCCGGCGAAGAAGTCCGGCGCTCGCCCGGCACGGCCGGCGACGTCAGCCGTATCGTGGCGACCCTGCCGAGTATCGCGAAGGTCAACGATCAGCTCAACAGTATGATTGTCCGTGGCGGCACCCCAACCGAAAACGGTTTCTATTTGGACAACATCGAAATTCCGAATATAAACCACTATCCTCTCGAGGGTTCCTCGGGTGGGCCGATCGGCCTGCTCAACGTCGATTTCGTTCGAGACGTGTCTTTTTCGGCCGGTGGGTTCTCGGCCGCCTACGGCGATCGCCTGTCGTCGATCATGGATATATCCTTTCGCGAGGGCAACCGCGAGGAATTCGACGGCCAATTGATGCTTGATTTCGCCGGAGCCGGGTTTACGGGCGAGGGCCCCATTGCCCATGGCAAGGGTTCGTGGATGCTCTCGGTCCGACGTTCGTTTCTCGACCTTCTGGTGGACGCGATCGGAACCGGGGTGGCCCCGCGCTACAGTGACTACCAGGGCAAGCTGGTGTACGATCTGAATGCCTCCCACCAATTGACTTTTCTGGGCGTTGCGGGCGTCGATGCGATCACGTTCGAACGGAAGCAGGCGATCGATGACAGCCTGATCTTCTACGGAACGTACAAGGGTTCAGAATTCGCCACCGGAGTCAACTGGCGCTACTTATGGGGTCGTAAGGGGTACTCCAATACCTCGGTTTCCATGCTGTCGACCGACTATAACGGTACCTTCAACGAAACCAAGTCGGACATTCCCCTTTCGGTCGAAAACAGCACTTTAAGTTCGGCGCAGGTGAGAAACGTCAACACCCTTCTGTTGAACGAATCCAGCCATTTCGAGTTCGGCTTTGACACCAAGTACTTCTTCGACAACTACAATCTCAGAGTCGCAGAATACACCAACCCAATCGGTGATACCGTACCTCCGCTGGTTGTAGCGGAACGACCGCGTTCACCCAGGGCGGGACTCTTTGTCAACCTGACGGCGAGCCCGTCCAGCCGATTGTCAACCACCGTCGGTCTCCGCTATGACTATTTCGAATATAACGATCACTCCAGCGTGTCACCGCGACTGGCTCTCGTCTATCGTCTGACCGATCGGACGGCGTTGAATGCGGCAACCGGCATCTACTATCAGAACCTGCCGCTCGTCCTGCTCACTCAGCACAGTCGCAACAAAGAGCTGCGTGACCCGGTCGCCTATCATGCCGTGGCGGGGATCAGTCACCTCGTGACCGAGAACACCAAGCTAACGGTTGAGGGCTACTACAAATCCTACGACCACTTCCCGGTTGACCCCGACCAGCCACAACTGTTCGTGGTTGACGAACTGGTCATACGCGGTTTCATGGGTAACTATGAGAATCTTCAGGACATCGGCAAGGCCAGAGCCTACGGCGTCGAAGCAACGCTGCAGAAGAAGCTGGTCGAGGGCACGTATGGTTTGGTCAGCGGTTCGTACTTCAAGTCTGAGTACAAGGGTCTGGACGGCATCTGGCGCGACCGCATTTACGACAACCGACTTCTGTTCAGTGTCGAAGGGGGCTACAAGCCCAACAATCGATGGGAGTTCTCGACCCGGTGGATCTTCGCCGGCGGGGCGCCTTATACTCCGCTCGACCTGGAAGCGTCACAGTTGATAAATCGGTCGGTCCTTGATGAGGACCGCGTCAATGAATCGCGCTACCCCGCCTACCATTCACTCAATCTCAGGTGTGACCGCCGGTTCAGCTTCAAAGGATCCAACCTGGTCGCGTATCTCTCGGTATGGAACGTCTACAACCGCAAGAACGTGGCTCAGTATTACTGGAACGAAATTGGCAAACATCAGAGTACTCTGAACCAGTGGACGATGCTCCCGGTGTTCGGTGTCGAGTACGAGTTCTAGACCAATCCTGAAGGAGCGGCCTTCTGCTCACCAAACAATAATCGGCAGGCCTTGAGGCCTGCCGATTTGTTATCTGCGAGCGAACCATACCCCGTAGCCCCAGATAAGATGGATAGCGAGGGAATTAGGGGATACATGTCGGCGTTTGATAGCCAAACATCTCTTCTTCGTCATGCCCGAGTAGTCGGGCACCCATGACCACTCGCGTTTGCAGAAGATGAAAATCTTACTGTAGAGAAAGTCGCCCGATAGACGCAATTGTCTGAGTCAGACGTCCTTCAGTTTCAAAGGATCTCTCTATCAATCGCCCCGTAACTTTCTCCTCTATCCTCTTCTCCCATCGACTTTGCACATAGGCACCCGCCTTCGCGGGTGTGACGGCCTGGCGGCCGTCGTAATTTGATAATCACTCGCACCGACAATGTCGGGACCACAAGGGTCCCGACCTACGAAGTTCCTCCCCCAAACAATAAATCGGCAGGCCCTGAGGCCTGCCGATTTGATATTCTTGGATGCCCCGCCTAAAGCGGGGCAAGACAGACAGGGGCGCGGGACAAGACCGACGTTCTTAGCCTATTCCACCGTTACGGATTTGGCCAGGTTGCGTGGTTGATCCACATCACAGCCACGCATGACCGCGATATGATACGCCAACAGCTGCAACGGCACCACGCTCAACAACGGCGTGAGCAAACGGTCGGTCGGAGGAATATAAATCACATGGTCCGCCCGCTCCTGAATTTCGTTGTCACCCTGCGTCGCAATCGCAATCACACGACCGTTGCGCGCTTTGATCTCGGCAATGTTGGACATCACCTTGTCGTAGATCGGGTCGCGCAATGCGAGCACCACGACCGGCATGTTCTCGTCGATTAGAGCGATCGGGCCGTGTTTCATCTCGGCCGCGGGATATCCCTCGGCGTGCACATACGAGATTTCCTTGAGCTTCAATGCCCCTTCGAGTGCGACCGGATAGTTGATGCCACGTCCGAGATACAGGAAATTGTTCGCCTTATAGTGAAGCCGGGCGACTTCTTTGATATGTTCGGTATTGGCCAGAATCGATTCGATCTGGCTCGGAATCTGCTCTATGGCGTGAATGAATTCGTGACCCTGCTGAACTGAGTACGTGCGCATCCGACCGAGCAGGTTGGCAATCATCGCCAGCACAATTACCTGCGCCGTGAACGCTTTGGTCGACGCCACCCCGATTTCCGGCCCGGCGTGCAGATACACACCGCCGTCGGATTCGCGAGCAATGGTCGATCCGACCACGTTTACCAGGCCCAGGACCGTCGCACCAAGTTGCCGCGCCTCGCGCATGGCCGCCAAAGTATCTGCAGTCTCGCCTGACTGGCTGATCGCAAACATGAGCGTGTTCTCATCGATGATCGGCGAGCGATAGCGGAATTCCGACGCATATTCGACTTCGACCGGCACGCGTGCGATCTCTTCGATCATGTACTCGCCGATCAGTCCGGCGTGAAATGACGTACCACAGGCGGTGATTATGACCCGCTTGATCCGTCGAAGTTCGTCGTACTGGAGATTCAGACCGCTCAGTCGCGCGATGCCGTCTTCATGGTTGAGACGGCCACGGATGGCGTTACGCAACGAATTCGGCTGCTCGTGAATCTCCTTGAGCATGAAATGATCGAAACCACTCTTTTCGATCTCGTCGAGCGTCCAGCTTATTTCTTCGACCGATGGAGTAATCTTGACGTTCCCAATGGTGGTAATGCGGTAGTCTTCGGCCGAAACGGTCGCAATTTCGCCGTCCTCGAGATAGACCACTCGATTAGTATGTTCGAGCATCGCGGAGACATCGGACGCCACCAGATTCTCGTGATCGCCGTGACCGATCACCAGCGGTGATCCCATACGTGCCGCCACGATGATGCCGGGGTGACGGGCGGAAATGACCGCTATGCCGTAAGTACCTTCCACTTGAGTCAGAGCGTTACGAACAGCCTCAGTAAGGTCGCCGGCGTAGTTATACGCGACCAGTTGCACGAGTACTTCGGTGTCGGTCTGAGAACGAAAGATCACTCCCTTGCGGGAGAGAAATTCCCTTATGGCGCGATAGTTTTCGATGATGCCGTTATGGACAAGCGCGATTTCGTAATTGTTGTCGGTGTGGGGGTGGGCATTGGTTTCATTCGGCTCACCGTGAGTGGCCCAGCGAGTATGAGCAATCCCGTGGGTGGCCTTGTACTCATGGTCACCGAGGGCAGCTTCCAAATTCTTGATCTTGCCGACCGAGCGGGAAATCATCAGACCGGTTTCGCTCAGCAGCGCTATGCCGGCGGAATCATACCCCCGGTATTCGAGCCGCTTCAAGCCGTTCATGAGAATCGGCTGGGCCTTCTTCGGACCGACATAACCAACAATACCACACATCGGAACACTCCGTGCTTTCCGATGAACCGACGGCCGCGCCGTTACGATTCATCAGTCATTTCTTAACCCAAAATATGGCTCATAAGTCTGAATATCGACCTGATACATGAGTTACGTAACCCGGGCCGGTCTTCTTTGATTTTGAGACGGAGACAGCGCCTCGAGCCACTGTCAGCTTCAACGAATGGATTCTTTCCTTGTTCCATGCCTTGTCCCAAATCATCCAGAAGACCCGCTTTGATCCTTATATGTTACGCTC
Source organism: uncultured candidate division Zixibacteria bacterium (assembly GCA_963735035.1). Classification (GTDB taxonomy): domain Bacteria; phylum Zixibacteria; class MSB-5A5; order GN15; family FEB-12; genus JAGGTI01. Next base: position 813,115 of record CAVTJJ010000004.1, on the reverse strand, counting down.
TTACAGAAGTTTCCACAAGCGCGGAAACGGGCGATATTGGCGCTCTGAGCGTCATGACTTGGTCTTTCCGTGGTATAACACCTTCTGCATAGCCGGGTGAATCAGGCCGTTGGAGGCCAGAAGATCGGGGTCGAAGACCGAATACGGACGCCCATTTACCCGGCTGATCTTCCCCCCCGCATTCTCGACCAGAAGCGTTGCGGCGGCGGTGTCCCAGGGGTGAAGTTTCAGTTCCCAGAAACCGTCGACCCGTCCACAAGCCAGCCAGCAGAGGTCTATCGCAGCCGACCCTGGTCGTCTAATCCCTTGAGCCTGACGGGCCATCCGGGCAAACAACCCCAGGTTGTTGCGACGGGCGGTGCCGATATCATACGCGAACCCGGTGGCCAACAAGGCCCTGTCCAGGCGTCGTTCCTGACTGACTCGGATCGCCTTCTTGTTAAGCCAGGCACCGGATCCTTTGGCGCCCCAGAAAAGTTCATCCCGTTCCGGATCACAAACCGCCCCTACGATGCTCTTGCCGTCCTGCTGCAACGCGATCGACACACAGTATATAGGGAAACCATGAGCAAAATTGACCGTGCCGTCGAGGGGATCGACCACCCAGCGATATTCCGATCTCGTGCCGGATTCGCTTCCTTCCTCAGCGAGAATCTCATGCCGGGGATAGCGCTTGCCGATTCGCCCGGCTATCAACTTCTCGGCTTTGACATCGTATTCCGTCACCGGATCGATACGCCCCTTGTAAGTAATCTTACGTGGCTGATTGAATCCCTTCTTGAGGACGGCGGCGGCATCGCAGGCCAATTCACAGGCGAATCGCGTGGCGGCTTTGATTTCGCGTTCTGTCATAGATTAATCCGTAGGTACGTCGACCGGCGGCAACACCTGACGACGATACTGAAGTTGATAGAGCTTATAGTAAATGCCTTGCATCTTGAGCAGTTCATCGTGGGTTCCCGATTCACGCAGTTCGCCGTGGTGCAGAACTATGATCCGATCCGCCTTCTCGATGGTTGAGAGGCGGTGCGCCACGACTATCGAGGTCCGCCCCCGCATCAGTTCTTCCAGCGCCGACTGAATGATTCTCTCGGTCTCCGTGTCCACCGAACTGGTAGCCTCGTCAAGCACCAGAATTTCCGGATTGAAGGCCAACGCCCGCGCAAACGAAAGCAGTTGTTTCTGGCCGGTTGAGAGGGTCGCGCCTCGTTCCCGTATCTCCGCGTGGACATCATCGCCAAAACGGCGCATGAAACGATCGAACCCGACCCGAGTCAAAGCCTGACGGACCTCGTCGTCAGTAATCGATTCTGTGCGTAATCTCACGTTGCCCGCGATATCGCCGCTGAACAGGAACACGTCCTGCAACACGAGGGCCATGCGACCGCGAAGCTGGTCGACCGACAGATCGCGCAACTCTACCCCATCAAGCTTGATCGAACCGCGCTGGAAGTCGTAGAACCGATACAACAACGACACGAGCGAACTCTTACCGGCTCCGGTGGCGCCGACAATGGCGATTTTCTGGCCCGGCTCGACCGTGAAAGAGAGATTCTTCAGCACCCAGTCGTCATCATTGTAAGCAAACCATAGGTTCTTGATTTCAATGCGGCCACGCACTTGCGGCAAATCGCGCGGGGCACCGGTGGACACGATCAGAGGTTTCGTGTCGAGCAGGTTGAATATCCGTTCCGAGGAGGCCATCGATGCCTGCAAGATGTTGTACTTCTCGGATAGATCGCGAATCGGGCGATAGAACATTTCCACGAGTGTCAGGAAAGCAACCAGTTCACCGAACGTCAGCACACCGGATTCGATGCGAAAGCCACCATAATACAGCACCAACCCAATAGCCAGAGTGCCGATAACTTCTACGGCCGGAAAGAACACGGCATAGTAGTAGATCGATCTGAAATTGGCCGTGCGCAGGCTGAGGTTGATTTCGTCGAACTTACGATTGGTGATTTCTTCCCGATTGAACAGTTGCACCACTTTGATACCGGTGATATGCTCCTGCAGGAAGGCGTTTATGCGGGCCACCCGGAGGCGGACATCGCGGTAGACATCGCGGACTTTCGCTCTGAACACGAACGTCGCCGCGACCAACAGCGGCACCACCGCCAGAGTTATCAGCGCCAGCTCCCAGTTGTAGTACATGAGAGCGCCAACAATGAGCGCCAGAGTGAACAGGTCACCAAGGATAGTGACTACACCGGCTGAGAACATTTCATCGAGCGTGTTGACGTCCGATGTGACCCGGGTCACCATACGACCCACCGGGTTGCTGTCAAAGTAACCCAGATGAAGCGTCTGCAGATGCGAAAACACTTGTGTACGGATGTCATGCAGGACCTTCTGTCCCAACCACATGGTCAGGTAGGTCTGGGCATAGCGAACGGCCGCTCCGGCCAGCAGCACGGCCAGAAACATCAGAGCGAGTCGATTCAAACCCTGCAGATCGCCGGTGGCTATGTGATCGTCGATGGCCAACTGAATCAACCGGGGTATGGCAATCTGCAGGAGCGACACGAGCAACAGCAGCACACCGGCCAGGGCGACCGCGCCCCGATATGGCCGAAGGTAGGCGAGCAGACGTTTCATCAGGCGGGCATCGTACGCCTTGCCGAGAGCTTCTTCTTCGTGGAAATTCTCGACCGCCATCAGAGACTCTCCAACTCTTCGGCCAGGACCTGCGAGTGATACAGGTCGGCGTAACGACCGCTCAGGGTCATCAGGTGTTCATGATTGCCCCGCTCTACGATACGGCCGTTCTCCATGAATATGATAAGATCGGCGTCTTTCACCGACGATGCCCGGTGGGAGACAATGAACGTCGTGAGATTACTCGTGTGGGCGTGGATGCGGACATTGATTTCATGTTCCGTTTCGGTATCTACGGACGAAGTCACGTCGTCGAGAACGAGAATCGCGGGTTCGATCATAACCGCCCGAGCAATGGCGGTGCGCTGTTTCTGTCCGCCGGATAGAGTAATACCCCTCTCGCCTACCATCGTGTCGTAGCCGTTGGGGAAATCATCGACGTCTTTAGCCAGAGCCGATAGTTGCGCGACCTGTTCAACGGTGCGACGGTCGGTCTGGTCTCGGCCGAATCCGATATTCTCCTCGATCGTGGCGGAGAACAGAAACGGTTCCTGCGCCGCAAACCCGATCTGCCCCCGCAGCTCCGCGAGGTCCCAGTCGTTGATATCGACATCGTCTATGAATAGTTGCCCGCGCGGCACTTTGTACAGCCGAGCCAACAGTGATACCAGGGTGGTCTTGCCCGATCCGGTCAAGCCGATGATGCCCAGGGTCTGCCCAGGCTCTACGATCAGATCAATATCACTCAGTGCCGGTCGGTCGTCGTAGGCGAAGGTCAAATTGCGGAACTCGACTTTACCCCGCAGCGGGCCGCGATGCAAAGTCCCGGCGGCGTTGCTGATATCGGGTTCGGTATGGAGAATCTGGTTGATGCGGTCGAGCGACACCATCCCGCGCTGATAGAGCGAAATCACCCAGCCGACCGCAATGAGCGGCCAGGTCAACATTCCGAGATACAGGAAGAATGCTACGATGGTCGAGAGCGGTATGTTGCCCTGAATGACCTGTCGTCCCCCGAAATAGAGCACCACGAGCATCAGCCCGGTGGCGATTACCTGAAACATCGGGTAGAAAGTCGCCTGGTAACGGCCCAGATCGAGATTCAGCCGGAAGAATTCCTGCGACAGACTGTCGAAATGCTTCTTCTCCTGTTCCTCCTGACGGTAAGCTTTGACGACTCTGACTCCGGCCAGATTCTCCTGCACGAAAGCGGTCATGTGCGAGAACCGCTCCTGAATCTTCATGTACTTGCGGTGAATCAGATTGCCCAGGTAGTTCATAGTGATCGGAAGCAGGACGGCCGGGGCGACCGCGTATAGTGTCAGTTTCGGCGACAGGTAGATCATCATGGTGAGCGCGCCGGCGCCAATCACAATCGTATTGGCGACGTGCATCACCGCCGGACCGATCATCATCCGGATAGCTTCCAGGTCGTTGGTGGCGCGGGCCATGATATCGCCGGTCCGGTTCTTGTCGTAGAACGACGGCGACAGCTTGAGCAGGTGCGCCACCAGTTCCCCGCGAAGATCATATTCCATGTGGCGCGACATCCAGATAATCGTCCGTCGGATCAGGAAGCGGAAGACACCGGAAACAATCGCCAACCCGATCATGGCCAGCACCAGTATCCCGACTTCCGACATCGGACCGTGGTTCTGTAATCGGTCGATAACCATCTTCGTCAAATACGGGGTGGTCAGCATTAGAACGTTGGAAATGACCACCGAGGCGAATCCGTAAGTCAGATACGCCCGATACCGCCCCATGTACTTGAACAGGGCGGAAAGACGTCCACGAGCGTTCTTGACGGAAGAATTGTCCACGACTTGGCTACCTTACCTCAATATCCGAGATCGAGGTAGTATAACACACGCAAAGGTCAGTAGTTCAGGATATTCGCCAGCAGGTGAATGGCTTCAATATTGAGTTGGGAGATCATGTCAACCAGAGGCAAACCGCAGTATATCAGTTGCCCTTCGTCAAGGCGGGTAACACTCAAGAGCGTGGCACCGGATGGAGTCACCAGAACCGGTTCGGCCGGAGAGATTATACCGGCGGCCACCTCGCGCCGAATTTGGAGCAACGCCAACAGGCTGCTATCCGAAATTGAATACGTCGAAGTCAGTAGCTTGGCCTTAGGAATTCGGTTCAGAATTTCAGCCGACACGACCCGTTCCATGGACGGAACAAACGACACCGGCAGGACACCTTCGGGCCAGTCTGACGGCTGTCCTAACAGTACCACAGAGCCACCGTTGCGCATATAATCTTCGAGGCGTCCGGTAACGCTCCGGAACGACGGATAATCTCGGATCGCCCCGGAGCCGACCAGAATGACTGAATAGGCGTCCAGATCACCGGTCTGAAGAGTGCGGTCGGTCAGAGGGCGATAGTTGGCGCCCGCCATGCGCAGGATGTCTTCCAAGAGTCCGGTCGAATCGGGCATCAGACCGATGGTGACCTTGTCGCCTATTTCACAGGCCGCCACCCGGATGAGGCCGGTATCAACCGCCACCACCCGACCTTCGACGGTAAGCGAAATGGTTTGCTGCTGAATGCCGAGTTCGAAGAGATTCGAAATCGAGAACGGTATCCGCACGGTCTCGGAAGTTCGTCCCCGGTCGAGTACCCAGGACTGTTTGTACGCCCCCGCGAACAGACCACGAGGCGTCTCCAGATTGAGGGTCACTGTCCCGGCATAGTATCGAGGCTTCGTGATGACCGCCTTCCAGTTCATGGCCGAGACTATTCGATCAACCTCGATTCGCGCCACCGGTGGCACGAAGAAGAAATCGGGATGGAAAGCTACTTGCAGGTCCGGCTTTTCCCAGATCGGAATCGCCGACCGGACTTTCATCGGCACCGAGCTATAGACGATCTCGGCGACAAAGACAAGCGACTCCGGCATCGAGGCTTCGAGACGATCCCGGTCGATATCAACCAGATATTCACGCAAGAACGATTGGTGAGGCTCAATCCGGTGCGAGGAGGAATCGAGCAGCACGGTCGTTGTATCCCAGTACGGTCGGAAACTGACATACGATAACTCGACCGTCTTCGGTCCGTCCACCGAAAGCGACGCCCGGAACTTCAATCGGGGGCCCAGCGGGCGAATCCCGCAGGAGAATATTCCCTTCCCAGCTCATGCCGATTTCGTTCAGCACCGCCTTCTGCGCTTTGGCGGCGAGCGTTTCCAGATAAGGGCGAAGATCGGCTATGCCATTGAGTACCGGCTCGGTCTGGATCTGGTCGAGAAGAGCCAACAGCGCCTTGTGGCCGGCCATGGCGTTTTCGACCCGCTTGGCGCCCACGGTGCGACGCGCCCCGTCGAAAAATGTCACAAACATCCGCGCCCGCGAAACAAACGATTGTTTGATGGCTCCATTGGCCAGAACCGAATCCAGCAATGGCAACAAGCGCAATGGGTCCAAACCCGACAGAAAATCCGGTCCCGAATCTCCCTTTAGCCCCTTCTGCGCGACCATCTCGTAGCGCATCAGAACGACTTCGGACGACGGTTCCACCTGCAGCCAGCGATAGAGCTGCGGAATCTCCGCCTCCATCCGTTCTTTGTAGCGCGCGTACATCTCGCTCCGGGAAATCGTGACAACACGACCGGTTGGAGCGGCCGATGTCTTTCCGGCCAGATCGCGATAGATCTTTCGAATCGTGTATATTGAACCCGGTTGCTCGGCCAGATTCTGAATCCTGGCGGCCAACTGTCCGGTCAGCGAGTTTGGCTCGACCGCGCCAACGATGACCACGTCGGGGCGTCGAGAGCGAAACTGTACGGCCAGCACCGAATCGAGCAGGGCGGGGTTGTCCGACGCCAGGTTGTACTGATAGAGCGTGATCGCCTTGCCGGGGATATCGCGGATACTGTATGCGAACCCCGATCCGGGAGCTATCGAAAGCAGCCCGACGTCGCAGGCGGAGGCTTCATTTATATAATAGAGAGTGGGCCAGTCGATGGTTTGGGGATCGTCGAAGAGATACAACACCTGAAGGTCGTTGAGCGCCTGATCGATTAGTCCGGCGGCGCTGGCAGAGGCGGCGAGGACTATCAGCGCGACAAATATCGTGAAAACACCGACAATTCCCTTGATAGATCCCGTCCGTATCATGTCGGAATATATCGACTCCGCAAAATCGTTGTCAAAATTCAAATTTGGGGGGCGGATCAGAGCTGGCTGCTCCAGTGCCCGGCCCGCCGCGGCGGGCCCACATCGAATAACGTGCCCGGCAGATGTCCACATCTGCCGGTTCGCGCAGTAGCGTCAGGTCATCCTGACCTACAAGACCTCTTCGTCTTCCGCTCGCCAGGCGGGATCGACTATGCACAAAAAGGCCAGGTCATCCTCGCCGACATTTTCGATCCATTGCTCACTTCCCGGCGGAATCTCAACCACATCCCCCGAGGCGACCTCGGCCGATTCATCATTGATGTGCATCTTCCCCCGGCCACTCAGGATATAATAGACTTCGTCGGTTTGGAGACGATGGCGGCGGCTCTTCCCGCCCGGTTGGACCGTTGCATGAGCCAGGGAATACCGGCCATGGAACGGATAGTCGCGGTCGGGGTGAAGCAGTTCCCGAAGGCTGAGTAAGATCGCCGGCAGTGAACTCGGGGCACTGGGATAATCGTCGAATTAGCATCAGACGGGCGCTACTATGGTTGTGTCAGGTCCTGTCCCCGGCCTGCCGAAGGCGGGTCGGGGATGTGACCTGACACGTTAGCAAGTGCTTGCAAGAAGTGTCAGTTCACACGCCCCGATTTCAATCGGGGCGCAGGAACTGACACAACATTCATACAACACATTACAAAAAGGCCGCCTTGCGGCGGCCCTATATCATATCACCTGATTATCGCGCAGCTTCTGAAACAGCTTGTCGGCGATAGCTTCCGGCGTATCTCCGGTTATGATCTCGCCTTTCGGGCGAGGCGGCGGCGGGGTCACGCTCAGCCGGGTGGTGCGGGAATCAGCGCCGGTACCGTTGCCATCAAGACCGAGATCGGCGGCCGACCAGCGCGTGATGGCCTTCTTCTTGGCGGCCATTTTGCCCTTGAGCGACGGCAATCTCGGCTCGTTGATTTCTTTAATCACCGACACCACAGCCGGCAAGGTCAATTCGACCACGTCGTAGCCGTCTTCGGTAGTCCGATAGACGACCGCTTTGCCGTCGCCGATAGACTCGAATTTCTTCACAAACATCGCCTGCGGCCAATCCAGACCGGCCGCGACCGCCCCCGGAACCTGTGAGGCGTCGGAATCGATTGCCTGGCGTCCGGCCAGGACGAGGTCGATCCCGCCCAGTTTCTTGATTCCGGCGGCCAGGATCTTGGCCAAAGCCTGCTGGTCGGAACCGTCGAATTTGGGGTCACACAACAAATAGGCATCATCGACACCCAGGGCCAGGCAGTCGCGCAAAGCAGACTCGGTCCGCTCGGTACCGACCGACATAACTATGCACTTGCCGCTCGATTTCTCCTTGATGCGCAGACCCTCTTCAATGGCGTATTCATCCTGAGGGTTCACGACTCCCGGACCTTCGGGCATCACGATTTGGTTCGCGGCGGCATCGACCTTAATCAACGCTATTTCCGGAACCTGTTTGACCAAAATGAGAATGTTCATGCTTCTATCACCATAGCTACGAGATTCGTCGTCAATTGGACAGAAATATCGGTGATCGGAGGGATGATGTCAAGGGTCACAAAGAAACGGCGATCCGCCTTTGGGCGAATCGCCGTATCATGATTCAGCTTCCGCAGTCGCTTAGCGTCTGCGGGCAGTCCGGCGAGCTGGCTTCTTCGCGGCTACGCGGCGACGGACCGACGTACGACGCGCCACTTTGCGGCGAATCGGACGGGCGGCGGCCACCTTGCGGCGGGCCGGCTTGGTCCGGGCGACCTTCTTCTTGGCAGCCTTCTTCAAACCGAGCAGGCGAACCTTGGTCTGCACCGATGCCTTGGTGCGTTTGAGCATCTTGGCAATCTTGCTGGCCGGAGTTGATTTGTAGGATTTACGCAGCGTGGACACTTCAGTAGCGGTCCAAGCCTTGGCCCCTTTGCGCACCTTGCGCACCGCCTTGGCCTTCGCAGCGGTCTTCTTCGTTTTCGTCTTACGCATTGAATGTGACTCCTTGAAAATGTAAAAGGGAGATTAAGGTGATTGTTGTCTAAATCGTCATACTCATAGTTATACGTCCGAACACACCGGACGAATAGTCGTAATATTGGCCTGCAATGTACACTCTCACTCAAAGATGTCAACAATTAAGTCAATGAATTTGAGCAGGATGCCCCGTCCAAACGACGCCATAAGTATGTCTATCCGGAGAATTTTGGCGTGAATGCGGGCGCAACTCCGAGACGATGCTTACGGTTCGACTTTTTCCAGACGTGTTAGCGCTTCACCGGCGGCACGCTGCTCCGCTTCTTTCTTCGAAGCACCCGTGCCTTCGCCGAGACGTTGTCCGCCGACCCAGACAACCACACAGAACGTCTTGTCATGGTCGGGACCGGTCTCGCGGACCACTTCGTACTGAGGAGCCGGCTCGCCCCGAGACTGTATCAATTCGAGCAGATCGCCTTTATAATTACGCAACGAATCGTCACTGACGATGGCTTCACGGCGCGCATAGACGCATTCCAGCACCGTGCGACGCGCCGCCTCCAGGCCGCCGTCGAGATAGATCGCTCCAATCACCGCCTCGAAGGCATCGGAGACAATCGACGCTCGTTCGCGCCCGCCGCTCTTCTCCTCCTCGGGGGATATGACTACATGATCGTTGAAGCCTATTTCGATGGCGACCCGGGAGAGGGTCGATTCATTGACCAGCATCGCTTTCATCTTCGTGAGGGCACCCTCGTTCATATTCGGATTATCGCGATACAACTGGTCGGAAATAACCAGACCCAGCACCGAATCGCCGAGGAACTCCAGGCGCTCGTTGGAAGAGATCGCGCCGTTACGGACACGTACTATGGAGCGATGCGCCAATCCCTCCTGTAGCAGGGCATAATTATTGAACCGATAGTGAAGGATACCCTCTAATCGGCTGAAGTCCTGAGAATCAGAAACCGGTGATAATCCGGGAAGGAGTCGCCTGATCTGAGCCCAGAGGTTCATCTATCCGGCGCTGTTCACCGATCCGACCGCAAGCGTGACGTTGTGTCCGCCGAAACCGAAGGAATTGGAAAGCGCGTAATTGATGCTGCAAGCGCGGGCCTGGTTGGGCACGTAATCGAGATCACACTCGGGATCGGGATCGTCGAGGTTAGTGGTGGCGTGAACCATGCCAGTCTGCATGGCTTTGAATATGGTGACCAGTTCGACCGCTCCGGCGGCTCCCAGCAGATGACCGGTCATGGACTTGGTGGAATTGCACGGAAATTTGTAAGCGTGTTCGCCAAAGACCGCCTTGATGGCTTTGGTCTCGGCGATATCACCCAGGCCGGTAGAAGTACCGTGAGTGTTGATGTGACCGATTTGTTCCGGTCTGAGACCGGCATCCTTCAGAGCGGAGGCCATGGATAGCCGCGCGCCCAGTCCTTCCGGGTGCGGTGCCGTAATGTGATAGGCGTCGGCGGACATCCCGGCGCCAAGAATCTCGCCGTAGATGCGGGCGCCGCGCTTCACGGCGTGCTCGTACGATTCGACCGCCAGCATGGCGGCCCCTTCACCCATCACGAAACCGTCACGGCCTTTGTCAAAAGGACGCGACGCCCGGGTGGGGTCTTCATTGCGGATAGACATGGCCCTGGCCTGACAGAATCCGGCCAGCGCCGCCGGTGTAATCGGCGCCTCGGCGCCCCCGGCGAAGATTATGTCGGATTCGCCTCTCTGGATGATGCGATAGGCATCGAGAATGGCGTGTGAAGACGACGCACAAGCGGAAACGACGCCGTAGTTCGGACCGTGAAAATTGAAACGCATCGCCACCAGTCCGGCGCACATGTCGATAATCATCATGGGAATGAAGAACGGTGATACCCGATCCGGTCCGGAGCAGTGGGTCTTGATAACCTGCTCTTCGAACGTTTCCATGCCGCCGATGCCTGATCCGATGACCACGCCGACCCGGTCGTGATCGACCGTTTCGAGGTTGATGCCGGAATCGTCAACCGCTTGTTGAGCGGCTGCAATGGCAAATTGCTGTACGACATCCGTGCGCTTGAGCTCTTTCTTCTCGAAATACAACAGGGAGTCGAAATTCTTCACTTCGGCTGCAATCCGCGTGGTGTACTTGGAAGCATCGAACTTCGTGACCGGACCGACGCCCGATTCCCCCTTCAGCAACGCCTGCCAGAACTGCTCGACATTGTTGCCTACAGGAGACACGACCCCCATACCTGTGACTACGGCCCGGATGCGCATGATCTTGTACCTCGAGATAAGGCCGGTTCCGGGTGGAACCGGCCCCACCGTTACTTCTTCTTGCTATCGATATACTTGATGGCGTCGCCGACCGACGTGATCTTCTCGGCGTCTTCATCAGGGATTTCCAGGTCGAAGGCCTCTTCCAGGGCCATGACCAGCTCGACCGTATCCAGGGAATCAGCGCCCAGATCGTCCACGAACTTGGCCTGGGGAGTTACCTGGCTCTCTTCGACGCCGAGTTGTTCGACGATGATTTCTTTTACTTTCTGCTCAACAGACATGAGTAGCTCCTTCTATGATCTGACTTCTTCTATTGATTTCTAAACTGTAAGGCCGCCGTCGACCGTAAGCACCTGGCCGGTTATGTACGAAGCTTCATCCGACGCCAGAAACAATACGGCCGAAGCGATATCATCGGGTGTCCCGGCGCGACTGATCAGAACCTTCTTCAGGAATTCTTCCCGGGCCGCTTCCGGCAACGATTTCGTCATCTCCGTTTCGATAAAACCGGGAGCCACCGCGTTCACGGTGACACCACGCGAGGCCAGTTCCTTGGCCGCCGACTTGGTCAACCCGACCAGTCCGGCCTTGGAGGCGGAATAATTGGCCTGTCCGGCGTTGCCAGTCAACCCAACCACCGAGCTGATATTTACGATCCGCCCGGAGCGCTGTTTCATCATAATTCGGCTGGCCGCCTTCGTGACAAGAAACGCCCCCTTGAGGTTGATGTCAAGCACGAGGTCCCAGTCTTTTTCGTCCATACGGATCATAAGCGTATCGCGCGTAATTCCGGCATTATTTACCACCACGTCGACGTGCTGAAATTCTTTGAGAGCGGTCTCGAACAGGTGGGCGATATCGTCGGCGCTGGTGACATTGGTCTTGACGCCGATCACTTTCCCCGGCAGACTGGCGGCGGCCTGGGTCACACCGGCCTCATCGACATCGCAAAGCACCACCGCCGCACCAGCCTTGGAGAAGCGTTGGGCGATCGCGAAGCCTATTCCCCGCGCTGAACCCGTAATTAGTGCCGTCTTGCCTGTGAAATCCATTTCTTGCCTCGCAGCTATCTGGTCGCGGGGGTCAGGGCCGAGATATCGGCCAGAGTGTCTATATTGAACGATTCCATCGGTTTCATTTCGCGCCGGGCCAGACCGGTCAGGACCTTGCCGGGTCCGATTTCGTAAATACGCGTCACATCAGCTCCTACCAGCCAGGCCATGGTCTGGGACCAGCGCACCGGGGCCGTTACCTGTCGCGTCAGCAAATCTCTGATCTGTTCCGGCTCGGTGACCGGTTCGGCGGTAACGTTGGCAATCACCGGTCGCGACGGGCGGCGAATTGTTACCGACTCCAGGAATTGCCGCAGACCTTCACGCGCCGGTTCCATCAGCGGCGAATGAAACGCTCCGCCAACTTCGAGCCGCAACGCCCGCTTGGCTCCGGCCGCCTTGGCCAGCTCCGCCGCTTTCTCAACCGCGGCGATATCGCCCGAGATCACTATCTGACCTTCTGAATTGTAATTGGCCGGCACGACTACTCCCGACAGCGCGGCGTCGTCACACACTTTCTGTACCTGTTCCGGTGTGAGACCCATAGTAGCCGCCATAGTGCCAGGATTCTTGACACACGCCTCTTCCATCAAAGCAGCGCGTCTCACCACAGCGCGAACGGCGTCTTCATAAGTGAGAGCGCCGGTGACCGCCAGGGCACCGTATTCGCCTAATGAATGACCGGCCGCATAATCGAAATCGGGCAGTGCATCACCAAGGATTTGTAGTACCGCCAGTGAGTGCAACAATATCGCCGGTTGCGTAAACCGCGTCCGTTTGAGTTCTTCGGCTGGACCCTCGAACGACAGCCGGGCGATATCTACTTTGATTTCGTCCGACGCCAGCTCATAGAGTCGTCGCACCTCGGCTGAAGATTCGTACAGGTCCTTGGCCATACCCACATACTGGGAAGCCTGACCGGGAAAGAAGAGAACCGTCTTGCTCATGCTCTTACCACTTCACCGCCGCGGCGCCCCAGATCATGCCGCCGCCAAAAGCCACCATAACTACGTTGTCGCCCGGCTTGAGCCGTCCAGCGCGACTGGCTTCATCCAGCGCGATCGGCACCGATGCGGCCGAGGTATTGCCGTATTTCTCGATATTCAGGAACACTTTTTCCGGCGGCAGTTTGAGCCGCTTGGCGATGGCCTCGATAATCCGCAGATTAGCCTGATGAGGGATAAACAGTGATATATCATCCGAAGTCAGGCCGGCGTCTTCGATAACTTTGCTGGCCGCCGCCCCCATGGCGCGCACCGCCACTTTGAAGACTTCCGCACCGTTCATCAGGATTTTGTCGCTGGTCCCGATGGGTACACCTGGAACGTGCGGATGGCGCGTGCCGCCCTTTTCAATCCATAGCCATGACCGAAGGCTGCCGTCGGACTTCATGAATGTCGAGAGGACCCCGCGACCATCGTTGCTGGGCTCTAATACCGCCGCTCCGGCGCCGTCGCCGAAAAGGACACAGGTGTTGCGATCCGCGTAATTCGTGATCGAGGACAATTTTTCTGCGCCTATCACCAATGCCCGCTTGTACTGGCCGGTGACTATGAATGAATTGGCGATGGATAATCCGTTAATGAATCCGGTGCAGGCCGAGACTATATCAAAAGCGACGGCATTGGGGAAACCGATCATCTCCTGCAGAACACAGGCGTTCGAAGGGAGGCGATAATCAGGAGTGACCGTCGCACAGATGACCAGATCGATATCTTCATGAGTACATCCGGCAGAAATCATAGCGCGGCGCGCCGCCTCGGCGGCCATATCGGCGCAGGACATATCGTCAGTGGCAATACGTCGCTCGCGGATGCCTGTCCGGGAGACAATCCACTCGTCCGACGTATCCACCATCTTTTCGAAATCGGCGTTAGTCATCACTCCCGGCGGGGCATATGACCCCGTCCCGGAGATCCTGGCTCTCAACTGGTGGCTCATTCTTATTTCCGAAGTGATTAGTAGTCAAATCGCGTTGGATACACTCGTTGATGTGCTTCTGCGCCATGTCGTGAGCGACCCGAACAGCATTCGTAATGGCCTCGGCGCTCGAAGCTCCGTGGCAGATGATAACAACTCCATTGACGCCGAGCAGCGGCGCTCCCCCTACCTGGGCGTAATCAAACGCCCGCTTGATGCGGCGCAGGAACGGAAGCAATAGAGTGACTCCCACGCGGGAGAAGACGTTGGTCGAGACTTGATGGTTCACCGCCTTGACGAGGAACGGTAGAACCGATTCGCCGAACTTGAGCAATATATTGCCGGTGAAACCGTCGGTCACGCCGACATCCACCACGCCCGATAGAATGTCACGACCTTCGACATTGCCGACAAAATTGATATTCGACTCGCGAAGAACTTTATCGGCCGCAAAGATAACCGCGTTCCCTTTGCTGCGTTCCTCTCCGATCGATATCAGGCCGACTTTCGGATTTTCCGCGTTGAACACAATGCGGGCATAGACCGATCCCATGACGGCGAACTGTGAGAGATGCTGCGGCTTGCAGTCGACATTGGCGCCGACATCGAGCACGACGCAGGGACGACCGGTGCTGGTAGGGAAAGTGCCCACGAGCGCGGGACGGTGGACACCCGGAATACGACCGAGCGTAAGCAGCGAGCCGGCCATGACTGCGCCGGTGTGGCCGGGCGATACGAAAGCATCCGCTTCCTTCGCGCGAACCTTCTTGAGTCCGACTGCGATCGACGAGTCCTTGACCTTGACACCGTCGGTAGCCGACATCGACATCAATACTTCGGCCGACGCATGTTCCACCGTGACGTTGGTCGGGCGATCTTTAACCTGAGAAAGAACCGCCTCGATTCGCTCCTTCTGGCCTACCAGAATCAAACGCAGCGAATCGCCAATATTACGCGCCGCGACCAGTCCACCCCGAATGATAGGTTCGGGGCCATGGTCGGCGCCCATGACGTCCAGGACTACTGTCGTCTGTAGCAAGTCTTCGGTCATCGTTCCCTGATTTCCGCCCACGGGCGGAGTCAAGTCTGTCCTTAGATTTCCTTCACCTCAATCACCTGCCGGCCGTCGTAAAATCCGCAGTGCGGGCAGATGTGGTGTGGTAACCGGGCTTTGCCACAGCCGGGGTTTCCGCATTTGATGACGTTCGGGGCGTACAGCTTCCAACTGGTGCGGCGCTTGCGTCCCCGGGTTCGGGAATGTCTTCGTTTTGGTAGTGGCATCTTGCTTGCCTCGTTTCAGCTTTATTGATCCGGGAACAGCTTCTTCAGGCTGTCCCACCTCGGATCAGGTGTTTCAATTTTGCAGTCACAAGTCCGCTCGTTCAGATTGGCGCCGCACGTCGGACAAATTCCGCGACAGCCCTCTGAGCAAAGCGGTTTCATGGGCATCGACAAGACCAGCGCCTGACGCACCGGGACAACAATGTCGGCCCTGAGATCGTTCCCCTCAAAAAAAACGTACTCTTCCTCATCGGACCCGCCGTGTGCCTTGGCATCCTGTTCGGCACAGAGCACGAAACTGATGTCACCCGACAACTCAGTCTCGAATTCACCCAGACAGCGGGCACACTCCATCACGGCCCGGACCTTTACCTGGCCCTGGCAATAGTACTCATCCGCGGATTTCTGAATCGCCAACTCGACTGATGCAGCCTTGATCTGCAACAGACATTCGTCAAAGCGGCCAAGTTCAGTCGGATCGGCAAATATCGTGGCTTCCGCAGGGTACTCATCGAACACCCGCAGGTCCAATATCATAGCCTTGGATAGTAAGGAATTCCCCCACCAAAGTCAAGGGACAAAACCTACCCTCAACTCCATCGGGCGCAAAAAGATAGCGGTCAAAACCGGTAAAGATTTCGACCGCCTGAAAACTAATCTTGTCCCGACTCAACTTTTTCGAGGCCTGCCGGCCATTCCTCAGTGCGTTTCCTTGTGAATTCTGATCCGGTTCTGGGCCCGCTCCAAAGCTGCCCGGGCGCGGGGTACGTCTATGGAATGATCCCCACTTCCCGACGCTTTGAGTAACTCCCAGGCCCGGTCGCGGGCGGCGATGGCTCGCTCCAGATCAATCTCGCCAGTCTCCTCAACTGCATCGGCCAGAATAGTCGCCTTATTGCCTGAGACTTCAAGAAAACCGCCCGTGACAGCGAGATATCGGACTTTGTCCTCGGCGTCGTGGTACTCGATCTTGCCCGGCTGCAGCGCCGTAATCAGCGGGGCGTGGTTCGACAACACACCGAGATACCCTTCCGTACCGGGAACGACCAGCGAAATGACGTCGGCCTCAAAATAGACCTTCTCAGGTGTGACTATGCTGAGTCGGAACATCGTCGTTAACCTTTGGCCTGTTCGTAGCGCTGCATAACTTCATCCAAACCAGCTGCCATGTAGAAATGCTGTTCTGGAATGTGATCGACATTCCCGGCGATCAGCTCGGCGAATCCCTTAACCGCATCTTCCACTTTCACGTACACACCGGGACGGCCGGTGAAAGCTTCAGCCACGAACATCGGCTGAGACAGGAAGCGCTGAATTTTGCGCGCCCGCTGCACGGTCTGTTTGTCATCGTCTGATAATTCGTCAATACCAAGAATTGCGATAATGTCCTGAAGGTCTTTGTAGCGCTGAAGAATCTGTTGCACTTCGCGGGCCACCCGATAATGTTCGGCCCCCACGATTTGCGGATCGAGAATGCGCGACGTCGAATCGAGCGGATCCACCGCCGGATAGATACCCAGCTCGGCGATCTGACGTGACAACACGGTCGTGGCGTCAAGGTGCGAGAATGTGGTCGCCGGCGCGGGATCGGTCAAATCGTCCGCCGGTACGTAAATCGCCTGCACGGACGTAATCGAGCCGGCCCGTGTGGAGCAAATTCGTTCCTGAAGGCCACCCATCTCAGTACCGAGAGTCGGCTGATAGCCTACCGCCGACGGCATGCGGCCGAGCAGCGCTGATACTTCGGAGCCTGCCTGCACAAAACGGAAAATGTTATCTACGAACAGAAGCACGTCCTGGTGTTGCTCGTCGCGGAAATATTCCGCCATCGTGAGCGCGGAGAGTCCCACCCGAAGACGGGCGCCCGGCGGTTCGTTCATCTGGCCGAACACCAGTGCCGTTTTCTTGATTACGCCGGACTCAGTCATTTCGAGCCAGAGATCGTTGCCTTCGCGGGTACGTTCACCCACGCCGGAGAAAATCGAAAATCCGCCATGTTCGGTGGCGATATTATGAATCAGTTCTTGAATGATTACGGTCTTGCCTACACCGGCGCCGCCAAACAGACCGACCTTGCCACCCTTGGCGTAAGGCTCCAGCAAGTCGATGACCTTGATGCCGGTTTCGAACATCTCGACCTGCGTGACCTGATCTTCGAACGGCGGAGCAGCGCGATGGATCGGCCGACGGGGGCAATTGGCCGGAATCGGCGCGCCCGGATCGAGCGGCTCGCCCATCAGGTTAAACAGGCGACCGAGCGCTAACTCGCCTACCGGCACCGTAATCGGGCTGCCCGTATCGGTAGCTTTCATGCCGCGCACGAGACCGTCCGTTGACGCCATCCCGACACATCGGACCATGTTGTCACCGATATGCAGGGCGACCTCGACCGTCAGCTTGCGTTTCTGGTGTGCCACATCGATAGTGACCGCGTTAAGAATATCCGGCAGGGAATCAGCGGGAAACTCACAGTCAACCGTGTTGCCAATCACCTGAACCACTTTGCCGATCTTTTCAGCCATCTGTCAAACTCCAGTATTTCTGAGCACTCACATTATCACATCGCCCGATCGGGAGATCAGCCCGCGAGCGCCTCGGCGCCACTCACCACTTCGAGCAGCTCCTTGGTAATCTGCGCCTGACGCGCCTTATTGAATTCCAAAGTCAGATTGTTCACCATCTCGCCGGCGTTCTTGTTGGCGTTGCCCATAGCCATCATCCGGCTGCCGTGTTCCGACGCGAACGAATCCAGCAACGCCGTGATAAGCTTGGTGTTGGCATAGCTGGGCATCAATTGGGCGTAGATGCGTTCCGAGTTCGGTTCGAAGATGTACGCACTGGCGGCTTCTTCGCCGCCATGTTCCGGCCTCGGCACCGGGAGATATTTCTCTACCCCGATGCGATATTTCACCATCGAGATGAACCGGGAGTAAGCGATGTTGATTTCATCGGTCTGGCCGGTGACAAATCGGTTGGTCAGCCACGAAGCTATTTCGCGGCCGCGAGCGTAATCAATTACACCGCCCCAGTCGCCGTAGTATTGGACAATATTGCCTTTGCGTCGTTTGTAGTAATCGCGCCCCCGCTTGCCGACCAGCACCAGCTCAAGCCCCGTATCCTGATGTTCGCGGATCCATTTGTCGGTCAGGCGCAGGACGTTGGAATTGAACGATCCGCACAGACCGCGATCGGAGACCACAACCACCAAAGTGCGGTTCTTTACCGGTCGTTCCTCGAAATACGGGTGAGCGATCTCGGTCGATGATCCGGCCGCCAGATGGCTGAGCATTTCGTCGAGCTTGGCCGCATACGGCTTGGCTTGTTCGACCCGCTGCTGCGCCCGGCGCAACTTGGCCGCCGCAACCATCTCCATCGCTTTGGTGATGCGACGGGTCGAGATTACCGTCCGTATTCTCTTTTTTACTTCACGCAGTGTCGCCATCGTTACCTGTCATGCCCGTTTGCAAACAACTGTCAAAACTGATATCCCGCCATCAATCTGATGTCGTAATTCTTGAACCGCATCGCCGAGCCATCGTCACCGGCCATATACTGCTTCGTATCGTCAATCGTAGCTGCATCTACGTTCTCGTACACATGGTTCAACCCCATTGTGTAGCGCACATCGAACGTGATGCGGTTGTCGGTCCCGGCAGCGAGGCCGATGCCCCCTCCGAATGTCAATCCAAGATCAAGACCATGAACGTTTTCGATACTGCCGCTGCTTAGAGCATCACCCAATTCCGGCGGGACGTCATCGTATTCAATTCTAGATCTTATGTTGTAAGCGCCGACCGGACCTGCAAACACAGTATGTACTCTGCCGCCACGCCGAATGATCTGATACTTGATCAGAACCGGCACTTCGATATAGTCATTCTTGATTCTCATATTGAGAATGTTATTGTCCGTGGTAACGGTGCCGTTGGCGCCCTTTCGGACGTAGAGAATTTCGGGCTGCAAACTCACATTATTCATTCCGAGCGGAAACTCAAAGAACGCACCCAGGCAGATACTCGGCCTGAGACTGTGAGCGTAGGGCATGCCCTGCCAAAACGCAAGATCGTTCCAGCCCTGGCCGCTGAGGTTGGCCAGCGCAACACCGGCCTTCACGCCGAATTCGACCGGCGATTGGGCCGACACCGTTGGTGCCAGCAACAGCGTTACGAAACTGAATACGATCAGGAGTCTCATTACTATTCTTCTACAAAGAGCAAAGATCGCTAAGCTTTGTACTGCTCCTTGAACCTCGCTACTGCATCCTTGAGTTTCGCTTCGAGAGCGTCACTGAGCACTTTCTCCTTGGCCAGGCTGTGTTCGATGTCCGGGAATCTCTCGTCACAGAATTTGAAGAACTTGTCCTGGAAATCGAGGATCTTGTCGGTGGGCACGTCGTCGAGTTGCCCGCTCGTTCCCACCCATACAATCATCACCTGTTTGGCTACAGCCATTGGGGCGTATTGCCCCTGCTTGAGCAATTCAACCATCTTCTCGCCCCGGTTGAGCTGCTTGCGGGTGCCTTCGTCGAGGTCCGACGCAAACATCGTGAACGCCGCCAATTCGCGGTACTGAGCCAGATCGAGTTTCAACCGACCGGCCACCTGGCGCATCATTTTCACCTGGGCATTGCCGCCGACACGCGACACGGAGATACCGACGTTGATCGCAGGACGAACGCCGGCGAAGAACAGTTCGCTCTCGAGGAATATCTGGCCGTCGGTGATCGAAATCACGTTGGTCGGAATGTACGCGGACACGTCGCCCGCCTGCGTTTCGATAATCGGCAACGCGGTGAGCGATCCACCGCCTTTGGCGTCGGACAATTTCGCGGCACGTTCCAATAGACGCGAATGACAGTAGAAGATATCACCGGGGTAGGCTTCGCGACCCGGTGGACGGCGAAGCAACAGTGAAAGTTGGCGATACGCCTGGGCTTGTTTGGAAAGATCGTCATAGACACACAGGACATGCTTGCCGTTGTACATAAATTCTTCACCAATCGCACAGCCGGCATAGGGCGCGATATACTGCAACGGCGCCGGATCAACCGCCGTGGCGTTAACTACCGTTGTGTACTCCATGGCACCGTGGCGACGAAGGATTTCTACCACCTGCGCGACAGTCGACTGTTTCTGCCCGACCGCTACATATACACAGATGACTCCGGTACCCTTCTGGTTGATGATCGTATCGATGGCCAGCGCGGTCTTGCCGGTCTGACGGTCGCCGATGATCAATTCGCGCTGACCGCGGCCGATCGGAATCATCGAATCGATGGCTTTCAGTCCGGTTTGGAGCGGTTCCTTCACCGGCTGGCGTTCCACCACGTTGGGAGCAATACCTTCGATAATTCGGAACTTGTCGGTCGCAATCGGCCCCTTGCCGTCGATCGGGATACCGAGCGGATTGACCACGCGCCCGATCATGGCATCGCCCACCGGCACCGACGCCACGCGTCCGGTCCGCTTGACCGTATCGCCTTCGTGGATCAGGCTGGATTCGCCGAAAATTGCGGCGCCGACATTATCTTCCTCGAGGTTCAGCACCATCCCCATGACATCATTGGGGAACTGGATCAACTCGGACATCTGGACGTCCTGCAGACCCCAGATGCGGGCGATACCGTCGCCCACCTGGAGCACGGTGCCGACCGACTCCATTTCCAGCTTGGTGTCGTACTTCTCAAGTTCTTTGCGAATTATCGATGATACTTCTTCCGGATTGAGTCCCATTACTCAACTCCTGTGTGACTTCTAATCACGTCTTGCTGTCTCAAAGTCATCGCTTAATAGACTTTGATGTGGTTAAGCTGTTCTTCCAGCTGATTCAGACCGTGTTGTACGGAACCGTCGATGATTTCATCGTCGATCTTCACAATCATACCGCCGATCAGGCTTGGATCGATCTTCTTATCCAGTTGGATTTTCTTGCCGGTCTTCGCGGTAAGTGTAGTCATCAACCGCTTCTCTTCGTCACCCGATAGCGACACCGCCGCCGTGACGGTGACGCGGGCCACTCCCTGGTAAACTTCCACCAGGTGGCCGAACTCTTCTATCACGTTGACCAGGTACATCGCCCGACGTTTGCGCACCAGCACGCCCAGGAATTCGAGCAGGAGCCGGTTCATGCGCGCGCCGAATACCGTCTGAAGCAACTGCAGCTTCTGCTCCTCCTCAATTCGCGGCGAACCGAGGAATTTTATCAGCGATGCGTCATGCTTGAGTGTCGCCTGAAGTTCGCCGAACTGGACATAAGCTTCATCGATCAGGCCGCGATGCCCGACCGACAAAAAGAGTGCCGTCGCATATCTCTTGGCGACTTGCTGGGAAATCATCTGGCCTCGGCCTTCCCGAGTTCGTCAATATAGCGCCCGATCAGGTCGCGCTGTTTGGGATCGTCCATCTTCTCGCGGACGACTTTCTCGGCCGCCGTCATGGTCATGGAGATCATTTCATCGCGGAGCTGCACCTTGGCCTGGGCGACATCGCGCTGGAGGTCGGCTTTCGCCTTCTCTTGAAGCGCGCGCGCTTCGTCCATGGCGTGGCTCTTGATCTCCGCCGCCACTTCTTTCCCTTCCTTGACCGCCTCGACAATTTTCGCCCGGCGTTCGTTGTCGATCTCTTTCAGCTTGGCCTCATACTCGGAAGTCACTTTGGCGACTTCGGCCTTCTGACGATCGATCTCCTGGAACTCACCGGCGATTTTGTTGCGGCGTTCTTCCATCAGGGCGAGCAGCGGTCCCCAGGCGAAGCGCCTGAGGATCCAGACGAAAATCAGGAACCCCAGCGCATGCGTGAGGATTTGCTGTATTTCAAAATTCATAGCACTACCTGTTTAGGGGTCAGCGTTGAGAGGGCACGGTTTCAACCGCGTCCCGCCATCAGCCGCCGATCTTGCCGCTCGCCAGAATGTAAACGATAAACACGTAGATGGTCAGCGCCTCGATAAAGGCCGCGCCGATAATCATAGCGGTCTGAATCTTGCCGGCCGCTTCGGGCTGACGACCAATAGCTTCCATCGCCGAACCAACCGCTTTGCCGATACCGAGACCTGAGCCGATAGCCGCGAGCCCAACGGCGAGCGGAGCCGACAGTCCCAACATTGCTTGATAATCCATCACATCCTCCTTAGGAAGTCTTACTCTATATTATTCACTTCGTTATCTCTATATCTAATGCGCATGTTCCTCATGCGGCAACATCAGCAATATGTAAATGGTCGACAACAGGGTGAACACGAGCGCCTGGATAGTCGACAGCAACAATCCCAGAAAATAGAACGGCAGTTGCAGCGGTACACCTACGGGCGAGAAAGCCAGCAGGGCTATACCCAACCCGACAAACACAGCCACGAGCGTATCTTCACCGGTGATGTTTCCAAAAAGACGAAGCGCCAGTGAGAACGGTTTGGCCAGCTCTCCGATTATGTGAAGCGGGAACAACAGCGGCACCATACACCAGCCTATCACATCTTGCGGGCTACCCGCCAGATGATGCAAATACCCACCCAACCCCAGTCTCGAGATACCCGTCCATTGGACATAAAGGAAAGTCAGAAGAGCCAGTGAGGCCGTAATGTTCAGACTAGTTGACGGCGAATGTCCCAACGGAATCATGCCGATCCAGTTCATCAGCAAAATATAGAAGAACAATGAACCGAGATACGGCACATACTTCTTGGCATCCTTGCCGAGAATCGACTCGATGAAATTGTACATTCCCTCGACGCACATCTCAACCGCGTTCTGAAACTTGCCGGGGATCATCTGCCGCTTGGCGTAGACTCTCAACGCGATTAGAGAAAGAATGGTGCCGACCGCGAAAGCATAGATCACGTTCACCCAGTGCTCGGCGACACTTTCTCGTCCGAAGAGCAGCTCAACCAGACTGGGGAGTTTCGGCGGTCCACTATGTTCGGCGGCGGCGGCATGAGCGGCCGTATCACCGTGCTCGACGGTTTCGGTGGCGACCAGCAAAAACGATCCGACCCAGGATGGCGCAATCAGAAACAGTTTCTGAAGAATGAAGAGCGTCATGCCACTCCCTGGGCTTTCTTGGCCGATTCCGTTTCGTCACCGGCTTTCCACATAGCCATTCCGATCGCCTTGAGGATAATAATCGCCAGTATACTTGAGAAGCCGTAGAGCAGGTGTAGTGGTTGGAATTGTGGCACTTTGGCCAGCGCGTATCCGGACAGATAGAGCAGCGGGAATTTGAAAACGGCAATGCCCGCGATCTTTATCTTGTCGACCTTGCCTGGCTTGATGGTTGCACGAATCAGGGCTGAGGTGAATATCAGGTTGACCATCCCCCAGACGCCACCGGAGAAAATCGCCAGCGCCGGATAGACGCCAAAATAGTAGACTCCGAACGGGAGGAATATAAGCAGGACTATGCCCGTGGTTCGAAGTGTGCGATCTATGAATTCTAGTCCCACTTAGTCGTCGTTCTCTTCTTTGTCTAGTGCCTCCGCCTTTTTTATAAGGCGGTACATTTCCCGTCCGGCCGCGGCCATGCCCAGAACCAAACCTACAATCATCAAGTATGGCTCGGTGCCGAACTTCTTGTCGGCCCAGCGTCCCAGAAAAAACCCTACCAGGATCGACGCCGCCAGGAGTGTCGGAACGGCCATATATAAAGAGGCAGAACCATACCGGCCGGCCTTTTTGGGTGGCGTCGAACTCTTTTGGGGCATAACTAACCCTATGGGGCGTCTGCCGAACGCGCAAATATATCGGCAGAGCCTAGCTTGTCAACTCTAATTAAGTGCCTACTTTCACAAAGGGGCTTCGGCAAGCGCAAATTGCGGTTTGAACTTGCCCGGAGAGCCTCAACCCAATATAGATATGTTCAAAACTCGGAGACGAATATGAAAACACTGATTCTTCTACTTTTCTTGTCCGTGATGGCAATCAATTGTGGCTCTCAAGAGGCCGGTTCGCCGAAACAGGCACCGAAGCAAGCCGTCTCGGCCGACGATAGCCTATTCACCGCCGCCGCCCGCAACCTTACCGGCCAGTTTGGTGGGGAGCTGATGTCCACCCTGCAGGCCGCGATGGACGAGAACGGCCCGGCTTACGCACTTGGCGTTTGTCAAGTCAAGGCCCAGAAGATGGCCGCTACCAATTCGGGAGCGGGCTGGACGGTCAAACGGGTGAGTGAAAAATGGCGCAACATAGCCGACCGCCCCGACAGCACCGATCGGGCAATCCTGGCCAAATTCGCTGACCCGGCGAGCCCGGCGGAGTCTCAGACCCGCTGGTCGGGCCCGGACTCGGCGCGGGTGTTCAGCTACTATCAGAAGATTACCGTGAAAGAAATGTGCCTTCAGTGCCACGGCGATATTGAGGCCTCCGACCCGGACCTCTGGAAACAGATCAAGATCGAGTACCCGTACGACAAAGCGATGGGCTACAAAGTAGGTGATCTTCGCGGGATGTTCGTAGTCTCGGCGCATCTTCCGACCGCAACTGCCTCGGCGAAACGTCTCGCCGACGGTGTCTCGATTAGAGATATAGTTGGAGCCGACACGACGGCGGCCAAGACGAAATAACGTTGGATATTGTGGGCGGCAGACCTCCTGGTCTGCCCCTGCAGGGTGGCCCATCCGCTTGCGGGTGGGGTGGCCCACCATTTATGGTGGGGATTGAGCGATTGAGCCGTACTGTAGGGCAGGTCCGTCTTCGAACCTGCCAAGAGAATCTGGGTACCCCACAGCTTGCTGTGGGTTGGTCATGTTTTCCAATAAGCCCTTTGTGATCATCATCCCCAGACGCGTGGGGCAACCGGGCTGGTAATTTACTCACTCCGAAAGATGTTTGACCGGTGAAAAGCAAGCGCTTCCTTGTCAGGGGCAAACCTTTCCGGCAAGTCGATGAACTCTCCATCAATTTCGACCAATGCGAGTGCCTGGACTTTTGATGCCGTCTGTTTCTTTACACGACTCGCTATGCGTATCTTGAAAGAGTCATCTATTGTGAACAGACCCCTGTCAAACGCCCGATCATGCAACGCACAAAGCGAAATGCCGTTCGTGGGATCAGCCCTTCGCTTGGTGTCGGCAGCCCAAGGTATGATGTGGCTTGCTATGAGAACTTCCTCAATATCCAGACGGCAAACCGCACATGTGCATTTGTACGATGCAAGTACCGCCGCACGGAAGAAGGATTGCACAAGGCGGACACGAGTTTCACCGATCCTTTCAGTCTCTAACGACGGACTCGCGGTAAACGACGGCAAGTCTGCGGACGCAACATCGTGCGTGCCCAACCGTCCCAATGCTTCTTCACTCTCGAAGGTCAGCCGCTCCCAGTCTGAGTGAAATTCTTCCCAAATAGCACGATCAACCTTGCTAGCATTCTGCAACCCTCTGACTTGACGCTCCTGGTGCATTGGATCAAGACTAGCAAAGTTCACGAGTTTCATCGCAACCGCGCTCGGTGTTCGATTTAGCGTCCGGGCAATAGCAATAATAGCGGGATTTGTGCTATGTAGTTTACCGAATGGAGTACGGCAGTAGAAATTGAAAGCAACAATTAGCTCCTCGCGACTCCATCGGCGGCGCGATTCATCCACAATTAACTCCATTGCTTGTAATAGCCTCGGCTAATATTCACACAAGTCACGCTATTGCCAGATTCATAAGCAAGTCAAAACAGAAATGAAATTGTGTCAGTAAAGACTGATTCCCCTCACTTTCGTTCTGCCCGATATAGTAGCTCAATGCTTGCGTGTCGATTCACTCGTGTTGCGATATCGCCACACCCATTCGTATTGCATAATGGAACATGATCTTCGCGATTAGTCGGTGTCAATCACGATATGGCTGTCAGGTAGAGACGCCCAACACCACGCATTGGCGGGTTCGAAGCGGACCCGCCCTACAAGCCGCCCCTTATTTGCCATCCTCCCCACAGCAAGCTGTGGGGTACCATCCCCATCTACGATGTCATGATGTTAGAACTGATACCCGGCGCTGAAACGCAACGTCTGGTCAAAGACATCGCTGTTCAGATAAGCGAAATCGAATGATATCTTCCGCCAGACTACACCAACACCAGTCGTGAAGCGTCCGATATCAAACCCGACCCGACCAAACAACATGTCCTTCCACCCCAACTCACCGCCGAAATGCGTGTCGAGTGAAATCGGTCCGCTCCAGTACTGTGCCGCCGTCTTGATGTTCTCAAACTTGATATCCCCCGAGCCCATCAATCGTCCGGTGAAGTCGCCGTACTGATGCATCAGCGTCAATCCCGGCTTGACAGTCGGATAGATCGACTCGGTGGAACCGGCGTACTTAATGAATCCGGTCGTGATGTCGGTCACGGTCAGACCGAAACTGGCGAACTCGCGAGGTTGCCAGACCAGACCGGCGTCGGCGCTCAGGCCCCAACCCGATTCAACTCCCAAATTACGGTAGATGATTTTGCCCGTGACACCGATCTTGACTTTGTCGAAAATCGTGCGCGACACCGCCGCCGCAAAGAGCCAGTCGCCGTGGGATTCCTCGCGGACCACATAGGGACGGCTGTCCTGATCGAGATCAGTGATCTTGATCCCGCCCCCACCCAGATAGTATATGTAGAAACCAAAGGCGTCGAACAATCCCTTCCGGCCGCTGCCGACCCGACGAGCATCGACATATCCGAGAAAATCATGATTGAGAAGCGAGCCGAAAGTCTCGGCGTGCATCGCAGTGAAGTACCGCGAATTCAAGAGACTCATGCCGGCTGGATTCCAGTACGCCGAGGTGGCATCGAACGGACCAGCTACGACTGCTCCGCCGAGCGCCAATCCCCGTCCGCCAACCCCAAGCGTGAACGACTCACCGGCATATTTGGCCGCCTGGGTACTCCCTGCACTGATAAACAGTCCGGATAAGAGAACTAAGAGCAGGACGATGAACTGTCTTGGTCTAATCATGAATCTCAGACGTTTCTATGAGCCGATCAGTTGAGAGCCTTAACGCGCTTTATCGGCATTATACATTCTAACATCGTTCCCGCCAACATCGATCCGAGACGTCTCCGGATCGACAAAAAATAAGGCGGGATCGAAATCCCGCCTTACGTCACTTGGAAACGACTGAACCTACTTGCTGCCTTCAGCCTTCGTTTCAGTCTTCGTTTCAGTCTTCGTATCGGTCTTGGCCGTGGCCGGACCACAAGACTTGGTGCACTTCGCACCGCAACCAGCGGCAGCAGCAGTGCCGCACGGATGCTTGGCATCACCGGTAAGCTGAGTGCCAACCGGGGTCAAAGAGACGGCCGGGATGACTTCAGCAGTGTAGCCCTTGTCACCGATCGACTTCAGCATAACATCGTTCTTGACCACTTTCGGGTCGACCAGAACGTACGCGGTGCCTTCCTGATAGCTGACTTTGCCGACTTTCACCACGCCCGGTACGGTAGACAGGCAGGTGCTGATAGTGCTTTCGCAGCCGGTGCAGGTCATGCCCTTAATTGACATATTGACCATCGTATATTCGCCGGTAGCACAAAGCTTCTGGCATTCTTCAGCCGGCATACCCAGCTTGGCAGCGCAGGACGCAGCTTCACCGGCCGGGCACATCTTGGCCGTGGTCGCCGTAGTCGTGGTGGCAGTCTTTGACATCGCGCAACCTTCGCCGGCGAATGCACTGGCCGGGACCACTACCAACGCGGCCAGAGCCAGAAAACAGAACGTTACAGAAAGAACTCTCTTCATGTGAAATACTCCTCTTAATACGCCCAAACGATCTTAACTTCTGGTCCAAATATATCTGTTTTTCGTCATAGGTCAATGAATGTCTCAGACACACATCGCACCCTATCCTGGTTTTGAACAATATTAGCCAGTCTAAGTTCCAAGCCGGGACTTCTCACTAATATTATCGGAAGCTTCGATTGCGTCATGCGGTAATGGCCTAAGTTCTTGCCTGTCAGCAAAATAAGCGAGCAAAGAGCCTGCTCTATCAACTGGTCGGAATCTCTTTATAGTAGCTGGCGCGGTGGTCTTTGGAAACCGATCCGGTTGGAACTGAGAGAACTTCGAGGGCGAATGGTCGGGAACCCCTGATGCGGATGATATCGCCTACTTCGACATCATAAGCCGGTTTCACCTTGCGGCCGTTTACTTCGAGCAGGCCGCCCACTCCGAGCTCTTTCGCCACCGTCCGTCGTTTGACTACTCCCACGGTGGAGAGGAAGTCGTCAATCCTCACTTATTGAAGCCTTCCAATCGGTAATCGACGTAAGTCTTTTTCTTCAAATCTTCGATCCACTTATCGACCATCTTGCCGGTCTTGTCCTGACGGGCCAGCTCTTTGATCCGGTCGAAATCGCCTTCCAGAGTCAGAACCTTGGCGGGCTGATATTCCAAGAGCTTGAGAATATGAATTCCGAACTTCGACTTTACCGGGCCTCGGTATTCCCCCGCCGTAGTCCAGCCGGAAACAACCGGAACGAAATCTTCGGGCAACTGGCCGACCGCAAACCAACCCAACTCACCGCCCTGGGCCCGGGAAGCATCGTCCTGTGAATAGGTCTTGGCAATCTCGCCGAAATCAGCGCCGTTACGAGCCGCCTGCATGAGAGAGTCGGCCAGAGCGATGGTCAAAGCGGTATCCTGAGCCGACGGCACCACACTCAGGAGCAGGTGTCTCAAATGCGCCTGCTCGCCCCGTCGTCCTTCACACTTGATCACATGAAAGCCGAATTGGGTCCGCACGGGCGCGGAGACTTCGCCCTCTTTCAGTTTGAAAGCGGCCGATGCAAATTCTGGCACCATATCAGCAGCTTCGACAAAACCGAGATCACCCCCGTTGGCGCCGGCTCCCATGCTGGAATACTGCGACGAAATAGACGCGAAATCAGCCCCGTCCACGATGCGTTGCCGCAGTTGTTCCGCCTCGGTACGAACCGAATCCTCGATCGCTTTCGACGGTTTCACGGACAAGAGCACGTGGGCCAGTTTGACGCCCTCAGGCTGATTGGGGATAGAATCGCGGAAATCCTTGAAGAACTTATCGACTTCGAATTTGGAGACCGAAACACTGTAAAGTTTCTGCTGAATGTAACGCTGCCGGAGCAGGTTGTTCTGAATCTCCTGCTCGTACTGACGCCGCAAATCGCGCAACGTCATGCCTTCCGCTTCGAGAGCCTTGATAAACGCCGCCTCCGAGCCGAAATTCTCGACCACCTTGGCGATCTGCTCATCCAGCGCCTGCTGGACCTCTTCCGGCCGGATCTCGATGGTGGTATCCTTCTTGGCCTCCATCAGAAACAGCTTGTCGGAAATCATTTGCTCCAGTACCTGTTTCTGGAACTTGAGTACCTCGTCCGGCTTTTCAGGTCGCTGGCCGGTCTGAAACGCGACCATCTGAATCTGGTTGGCCAGTTCCGAGGTCAGGATGGCCTCGTCTCCGACCACGACGGCGATCTTGTCCACCGTGTCGGCGCTGTCCGGGGTGGCGGCAGTCGCCACGCCCACGACCGTAAAGGCCGCGAGCAGAAGTGTCGTAATTCGCCCTATCATGGATTGGTTGTGGTACTCCCCGAAGTGTTGTACAGTTCCTTGTCGATCATGCTCCAAATCGCGTTGTCGTTCACCTCGACATTGGCACTTTCGCGCTGCTTCTTCAGCCAGTCGTTGATGGTCTGATTCTTGTTTTCTACCGCCATCTTCTCAGAGATAGCATCCTTAACGTTCAGGAAGTCTTCGTACGTTTCCTGAGTCCATTGCGCCGGCCAGACGACCGAGAACTTGCCCCGATCCGGGATCGGTCCGCCGACCGTTCCGATAGGAATACGGCGGGCAGCCGCGAAAACAACCGGGAAACGAACGGAGTCGACAAACCCGAGATCGCCCCGCTTGACCCGCGCTACCGAGCGTTCGGTGATCTGGGCGGCTTTGCTCTCGAATTGTTCGAGCGTCTTGATCTCACGTACCAGTTTCTGAGCCAGCATCTGGTCACTGACCAGAATTTCGTACAGATGCACCTGTGCCGGAACGAGGTATTGCTCGCGGTTCTTGTCGTAGTAGTCCCGAAGTTCCTGTTCCGACGGCGGCGCGGGCGAGGGGATCGAGTCGTTGCGCATGATCTCGGCTATCGTATAGCGCTCGAAAACCTTGAACTTGTGCTGGAAGAATTCGCTTTCGGCAATCTTCCCCTTCTCGGCCTCATGGACCAGCATTTCAGGGCGCTTGAGGTCACCGATAACCCGTCCGAGGGAATCGTAATCGTCGAAATTCGGACGCTCTTCCGGCGGAAGATAGCGCCGCACTGTCATGAGATAATCTATGAGCGTGCACTGACCGCCGTCCCAGGTCGCCAGGACCAATTCCTTTTCATCGCGATCCAACTGGGTGTCGTCGAAATCCGACTTGGACAGTTTCTCCACGACCTGGGGCGGATACAGTGTGGCGCGTTTGTGAGTGATGTAGTTCGCGACCGTCGTATCGACAGTGACCGGATAGACCGACTTGATGCTATCCAGATACGCCCCGCTTAGTTCCGCGCGCTTCGCCATGAGAGCCTGCTCATACAGTTGCGGTCTCAGGCGGGCGTACGGTTCGCGAGAATCGTTCGGCTTCTTGTCGACCACTTTGATGATGTGATAACCGTATGAACTCTTGAAAGGCGGCGTGATCTCGCCGACGTCCAGTTTGAAAATCACTCTTTCGATTTCTTCCGGGCCGGTGCCACGAATAAAATATCCCATATCGCCACGATCACGCCTGGCGTTCGGATCGATCGAGTATTGATAGGCCATTTCCTCGAAATTGGCGCCGGCTTTCAGCTTATTAAAGACCATCTGGGCGGTGTCGGGATTGTCGAACAGGATATGAAAAGCGCGAATCTGGTACTGCAGGTCGTCGTAAATCTGCCGCAGTTCGGCCTCGGTGACATTGATTTTGTTGTCAATCCGGACATGGTAGAGCGCATCAAGCAGGAACCGGGAGCGGTTGGCGTCCAGGATACGAGCCACTTCGGGCGAAGAATCGATATGCTTGGCGTAGGCTGCCTGTACCAGCAGGGTGTGGTTGATAAGGCTGTCCAGGAGCTTCTTTTTGCCGTCGAATTCATCCTGGGCCGTGCGAAATCCGACCGGGTTTCTTTCCAGAAATTCCTGGAAATCACGGACTGTCACTTTTTCGTTGCCGACCTCGGCAACCACGTCGGCGTCACTCTTGCCGCAATTTAGGGCAAATGCGGCGACTAGGGCCGCGAGCATAAGGACTGCGACTATTCTTGATGCGGTCATCGAAATTCTTCCTCCAAAGCGTAACCGTCTATTGTACTGCTCCGGCTGTTCGGAGTTCCGGGGGGCAGCCGGGTCAGCCGGTATAGATAACAGGTAGGGGGGCTTTCGCCAAGCGTTTTCGGGGGGATCGAAGGAGGCTTATTGTGAGACAGAAGTCTTGGTGGCCCACCTGCCAAATGTGGTATAGTGGAACAAAGTCAACAAGTCCATTCGCCAAATCGCAGTTCATATATGGTATTCATCAGATCTGCAATCGGTATGAAGCCCTTGCCTGCATAGTATGATTTCCAGCCTTCCGTTTTATCCTTGTCCTGAAACGCAAACCGGCCTGGCGTCCAACAATAGACGACAAAGCCCGGCTCGCCCTTTTGAAGCCAAGTATTTAGATCGGGTGCCTCATGCCCCAACTGGCCTTTCTTGTCTGGTGCTCGTGAGAATTGATCGATGGAAAGGTATGAACTGGATATCTGGACGCCAGAAAAATCTGTTGGGTTGTATATGATAGTAAGTTGGTGAACGATCTTGCCGTCAATAGGCGGTTTCGCCACCAAGTCATCGAGAAGTTTCTCAACCGCTTGTTTCTTTAGCAAGAGAAATGCATCGAGCAGTCCAGCGTCACGGAGTGTTGTAACCCGTTTCTTGTGCTGGAGTACCACAGTATGAAACTCCTCGTTATATAAGTTTTTGGGAAGCGTGACACGTACATTATCATATGAGCCGTAGGAGGCGAAAAACTGTTCGGCGAGCGACAATGCATACTCCGGATCACTAGATTTGACGATTTCTTGAAGTGGGTCCCTTGCTTCATCCAGACAATAGATCGCCTTTTGAGCAGTCCTCCGCATATCGGCAAACGCCGGTGGAATATCTCCCCACCAATTGTCTATTGGCTCTTGATAAATAGCGTCGATGTTAGACGGATCTAATTCGACTTGTGGGATAAACCATGACAAGAAAGCTCGGTTGTTCGTGAATTCCGCTAATGACAGAGTCCTCTCCATACGGTCAAGCGCTAGGTCATGAGCCTTTACTTCGAATTTTGGTTCGTTTAGCAATATACGACCTGGTATTTTGACTTTGTCGGTCTCTTCTGTTTCAAAACCTTTGACTAGGTCGTCTGCCGTGAGCAAAAAACTCCGGGCTTTGTCGGCAGTACCATTATGACACAACAGGAAGAATTCCTTGCGAATTTGGTTGTCCTTGTCAACTAGGTAGGATTTAGGAACAAAGTGAGTAGTGTCAGGTCCGGCAAAGAACTTCGATTGGACTACCCCAAATCGCGGCGGATTCCTATCCAAGAGATTTTGTGTGGTGAGTCGGCGCTGAATAATGAAGTCAACGCCATCAATGTCGACACTGCGCTCTAATATCCAAAAACGGTCGAGCAAAAATGCTCTCGTACGAGCTTCACCAATTGAACCATTCTGCATTGCCTTTAGCCAGGCTGGGAAGGTATCGTCCATAGGCTAGTCCTCATACTGTGATCTGGTGTTCGATGACCAGAAGGTTTGCGTTAGTGAGGCAAAATGCCGGGTGCCCCACCATATCCCGTTCAAGATTGACAGTGATAATGCAGTGAGGGAGCCGGGTGCCCCAACGCTTGCGTTGGGATTAGATTGCGAAATAAACCTCGTCCATCGAGATCGGCACATCCGTACACCCATATACCAATTGTAATGCGTCAGGCGCCACGCACCCTTCTCGCATCCTACCCGTAAACAGGTTAGTCACAGAATCCATCGGTGTCTTGACAATTTCCCACGAGATCATCACCCACACAAACAAGATATGATTCCTGCCAATAGAATACACTCAATCCTCACCCAACGCAAGCGTTGGGGGCACCCGTGCCTGAGCACCCGCCGAAGTTGAGTCGCCTCTGCCTGTCCGGTCAAGATACTAATACGGACGAGAATGCGCATTAGGTGTTTCTATATGCATGTTGCCTTTAGGCCGGCCCATTTGGTAGGGGTCCCGCATCTCCAGTGTGCCGTTCACCCAAAAAATATATCTCAGACCTAAGCGGCAATACTCGTCAAGGGGCTCGACCAACTCGCGGACGGTTTGCACCTTGCCATTGCCATCGGTTGTGGTAGTTTCTCGGAAGACCTGCCCCTGCAGGGGAACCTTCTTC
Organism: uncultured candidate division Zixibacteria bacterium; assembly: GCA_963735035.1. Taxonomy (GTDB): domain Bacteria; phylum Zixibacteria; class MSB-5A5; order GN15; family FEB-12; genus JAGGTI01. Next base: position 779,497 of record CAVTJJ010000004.1, on the reverse strand, counting down.
TCAATAGCGGTAAAGAAGACGGCAACAGTGTCCCCCACCGGTATGTTCAGTGGAACGAGGAACTGAACCTCTTTCTGCCCCTCTTCTACTTGGCTCTGAAATGAGACGCCCTCTTGCAGGACGACCGAGGCTGTATCCACCCTCAAATCTACTTCTCTCACATACTGCCTCACTTCAATAGTGACTCGCAGCGTCACCCGTCCGGTTTGGCCGTCGGCTGCTGCCATTTCAATCGTAGTCATTGGCTTTGGCATGCGCCCCATAGTCGCTCGCCCAGACCCCACAACATCCGACGATGATGGGTGGCGAACGGTGTCGGTAAAATCGATCCTGCGCTGTTTGCGGGGTTGTTCCGGCCCGCTTGGTGTAGGAAGATAGTTGAGCACTGTGACTGTATCATTAATTGTGATTATGGTCTTGACTATCGGTTGATCACATTCGTGGCACCACAGGTCGATTAATATGGCTGACGTATCATTTGCTGCCACTACTACCGGTATTCTAGTTGAGTACTCTCCGCTGGGTGAAAGATGGACTTTCATCATTGAAGGGCCTTTGTAGGACATCTTCTTGGCAGGTCTGATCAGCACTGTAGCCGAATCGCATTCGTTGCCAGGTTTCATCTTGAAACTGAAAAGAAAGTCCACAGGGCCTCCGTCTGAAGGCAGGGTCGCCGGTTCGAGTTTACAGTCCGCACACTCAGGTGCCCGCGGCGGTGAGCTGTTCGCCGGTCCGGCCAAAACCGCAACCAATACCAAAACTAGACAGGCCCCAACCAAGTGCTTCTTCATCGCGCCCTCGTTAGTATGAAATTTGCCTAAGCTCCCAATCGCCAGCAAGACCGGCGTTTTCGCGCTGTCTATTGTTGTTCGCATCTGTTTCGCGACCGCCTCCTTCGCACAGAATAACGAAAAGACTATTCCCGTCCCTAAGAAGTAACGTGCGACACGGTTCTATGTAAAGCGGGAAAAAGACGGGTGCAGCCTACTCGTAGTCCGCCTCAAGGTAGTCCTGAACACTCGACTGACGGCTCAACCGCTGCGCCAGCTTCTTCGACAACTCCACTGCCGAGTTTTCGCCGTATACCTTGAGCATGTGATTCATCGCAATCACTTCCGAAATCACGGTGATGTTCTTACCCGGCGAAATCGGAACATATAGAATCGGGATCTTAACCCCCAGTATAGTCGTCGTTTGTTCTTCGAGCCCGAGCCGCTCGTAAGTTTCCGTCTCCGACCAAAGCACGAGGCGCACCTCGACTTCGATACGTTTCTGAAGCCGGATCGAACGTATCCCGAACAACTCTTCGACATCGATAATTCCCACCCCGCGTATTTCCATGTGATGGCCGAGCAGTTCGGAGCTGATACCGATCAACACGTCCGGGGCCATGCGGGTGACTTTGACCACATCGTCGGCGACCAGACGATGCCCGCGCTCCACCAGATCGAGCGCGACCTCGGACTTGCCGATCCCCGACTTCCCGGTATAGAGCAGCCCGACTCCGTAGACGTCCACCAGCGTGCCGTGGACATTGGTCGACGGGGCAAACATGTGGTCGAGATAAGCGCCGAGCCGGGTGATCAAATCGGTGGTGGTCAGGCGACTGACAAAGATCGGGACATGGCGTTTGTCGGACACGTGAGCGAGTTCAGTGGGCGGCGTGATTCCCTTGGCGATAATCAACAACGGAATGTTGGCTTCGAAAATTCGCTCCGAAATCAACTCGAGGGCTTCACGCGAGAGGGTCTTGAGAAACGCCATCTCGGTCTGTCCGAGAATCTGAATCCGTTCGGCGGGAAACCGGTCGAAATATCCGGCCAGCGCCAGACCGGGACGGTGCAGTTCCGGGTTGGTGATTTTGCGCTTGAGACTGGCCTCACCGCCGGCGACCAGAGTAAGCTCCAGGTCGCGCTTGCGCCCTTCGTAAAGTTTGTCAACCGTGATCTCTGCCATGGCTTCGGAATATAGCCGACCTCTCAAGCCGATGGCAACAATGAAATTAGCGACAATGAAAAGGGCCCCGCGGGAACGGGACCCTGACCATATCTCGAAAGGAAACTGTATTCTGGTTTCTTATACGCCTCAGTGAAGCGATTTCTTCATTTCGCCCAATTCTTTTCGCATCTTCTCCAGGTCCTTCTGCAGCTCGCGCATGTCACTTTGATATTCCTTGGAGTCATTGCTGTACTCCTGCCAGTCAGGGCTGTACGCGTGACGTCCGTGGCGATTCACCCCGTGCCAGGAGCTTCCCAATCCCTCGACCCGGATAATGTTGTCGCCGATAGAGTAACCGCCGCCCTCGTCCAGTTCGACTTTGACGTTTACTGTCAACGGCTTGCGGTCGCGGATCAGGCTCACGTGGACCGTGTCGCCGTCGTCCATATCGTGGATAATCGCCTGAACGTCCTCGGTCTCAAATATCTCATCTTTGTCGATCTGGACGATCAAATCTCCCGGTTTCAAACCGGCGGTTTCGGCCGGAGAATCGCGTTCGACATCGTCAACCAACACTCCCCCTTTGGTCGCACCGAGCGCCTTGGCGGCTGATTCAGAGAGGCTGACCAGCGTCACACCAATATATGGTCGATCACCCGAATAGAACGAATACACGCCCGGAGCCTCAGGGATTGCGGGAATTGGCGGTACTGAAGGAATATTAGGGACGCTGTACCAATCGGAGTTGCCGAACCAGCTTCGGGATCGCGGCTGCCGCCCCAGCTCTACCGCAATCTTCTGCTCGGCGCCTTCCCTGATGATGGTCAGGCTGACCGTATCGCCGGGTTTCGAGTCATGGATAAGGTCGGATAGATCTTCGCTGTCGCGAACTTTGTCGGAGTTGAAGCCGATGATGACATCGTCTTCTTTGAGACCAATTTTGTCGGCCGGAGAGTCGGCCACGACATCGTCGATAATAGCGCCGTAGTCGTCTTTGAGTGATAGCTCTTTTGCGATGTGCCGGTCGACTTCCTGAGTGACCACGCCGAGCCAGGCGGTTGATCGGGAACCGGCCACCGCGAGGGAAACCAGAGCCAGTGCTGCCAGGGTTGTGATCAGAGCGGTCTTAAGATAGTTGTTCATCTTCCACCTCACTTGGGGTTAACCCGAGGTCGCGTGCCATACTGAGTAGAGATACGAAAAGAACGCGCCGGGGTTCCATAGTTTGGGCTACTAAGGCTCGTGGAAGCCGGTCAATGATTGGGCGGGCAAGGGGTTGGGGGACGTTTGTGGGGGAGGAAAAGTCTTTGGTGGGGGTGAAAAGTCATTGACAAAATGTCGAAAAGGTCTATTATAGGCGTCTCCCTGAATCTAATGGGAGACTGTTTTGATACTCCCGTGTAGCTCAGTTGGTAGAGCAGCTGACTGTTAATCAGCGGGTCGCTGGTTCAAGTCCAGCCGCGGGAGCTAGACCCCGGAGTCGGGATGCTGGATTTCGGGCCGAGGTATTACAATGCGGTGTTAGGTCGATTCTTCTCCCCTGACCCGATTTTGGCAAGTGCGTCGGCATATTCGTATGGCGAAGGCAACCCGATCATGCTGTACGACCCGAGCGGGATGGAAAGCGTACCGCTGCCTCCGCCATTATTTGACGTATCGTCGATTCATTCACCGAATGCCACCATGGGAGATTTGGACGACTCTGATCCGTTTTCACCCAACTACTCTGGGGACGGCTCAAGCGGGATCGCGTACAACAACGACTTGAACAGAGAGCAGGCTGACCAGAATCGACGCGAGAGGAGGGAAACAGCGTGCTTCTTGGCAGGTATACCGGAGGTAGCGGAGACTCTGAATAAGATTGAAGATCAGGCGAGTGCCGGTGGGGACTTCGATTTTGCGTATTGGGCCAATAAGGTAAGTGAGCTTCTACCTGACCTAGCAACGAGAAGATTTCCGGTATGACCGATTCTAATCTCAAGGCCGGGCTATTACTTGCCTCCGCAGAGGCGCACGGTTTTGTGGCAAACTGTTACACTCTTGCCGCTACCATTGCTGTCGTCGGGCCGATCTTTAGTGGCGTTACTACTGTTGGCGCAATTGTGTCTGTGACTAATTGGGCTGGTCCTGCCAATGGTCTCGCATATCAAGCAGGTTATCATTATGCGAAAGCTTGGGAAAGCTTGACTGAGGCAAATCGCATTTATATGATGCGTTCCGGAACGAGTACGGGTTTTGCACCTTATGGGCCTCAGGACATATTGCCAACCTATCCGTGACACTTTCAGAAGGAGCTCTCTGGTATGTCTTTCAAATCCTTCGCTCGCTCTCTTTTTGTGGTGGTGTATGGCGCCATTGCGCTGACGGCACTCACGGTAATTGCGCTTGAGTTCTTTATAGAGGATCCTGTGACATTATTAGATAAATGGCTTCCGGGCTTTGCGTCAGTATGGGAGGTCTTTCATGTGATCGGATGGATAACTGCGGTTGCTACGATCATATTTTCGATCTATTCCTTGCGGCGCAAGATGAAGTCAACCCAGAACGACTGAAAGCCCTTGCGCTGTAACAAGCTGGTCACTCCTATATATCGGACCCGTCCTGTTCGCGCTTGGGCGTGGTGATATATCGGTTGCTGGAAAATGGTACATGTACGATGATTGAGCCTCGATTGCGCTGGTCACGCCAAAGTCCGGGGGATTTGAAAAGACGTTTTCACAACTCAGAGCTTCTATTGGTCCGGCGACAAGATTGTCTACGAGAAGCTCGGCAGCAATGAGGCCCGCAACCACATCTACGGTCTGGGCCAGAAACTGGCCTCGGCCTATCGAGACGCCCGAAACGGTTGGGGTTCCGGTGGCGGTGGCATGATGATGATGATGATGATGGACCAGGACCCGGGTGATACCACCGGCTCGGAGACCGATCCCCCCGAAGACCCGCCGCTACAAGACTCTTGCTATACGCAAATGACGTATTATGTTAATGATCAGTATGGATCGGTGCGGGTCGGGATGAGCGAGACGGCGGTTCTGGCGCGGATCGAGTACTATCCTTACGGCGAGGTGTTTTCGATGTCGGGCGGCGGCAGTGTGTACACGTTCCTGGGCAAGGAAGACCCCGGGGTCGGGATGCTGGATTTCGGGCCGAGGTATTACAATGCGGTGTTAGGTCGATTCTTCTCCCCTGACCCGATTTTGTTTGGTGATTCTCCGTATTCCTATGCTGCTGGTAACCCAGTGATGTTGTATGACCCGACGGGGATGTACTACGTGCCGCCGCCACCACCAACTTACGACAGCCCGGATTACCTTGCGAGGTTGGCTGCTACGGGCCACGCTGATGAAGCAGTCTTGGGGCCCGGCACGTACATGGTGGATGGCTCCATTGTCGCGATTGGCGACTATTCACCGTCAGCCTTGCTTGAGGCTCTTCCGAGCGGCTCGGATGCTTATCGGGCGGCTAAGAGGAGAGATGATCTTGCCTGTATGCGAGCCGATTACGAGTTTAGGAGACGGGAGTCGGAGGCAACGGCTCAAAAAGCCTTGAGCTACGGGGCGGAGCAACGAGCGAGGCAGGCGGCCACACAGCAACAGAGAAACGGCAACGGTGGAATTCCTCAGCCCAATAATGGACCTGGCGGCTCGGGTCCGTTAGGTCCCTTCGCAGGTATCAAGAGGCCCGGTGGGGGAACCATGCTAATGGAATATGGTGCACCAGAGGGCGTGAATGGTAGTGGTTCTAGTGAAGTTCAGGCTGGCCTGGGGCCTCGACAAATTGCATCTGGAGTCAAATGGCTCGCTAAGCTCGCAACGGACAGGATGGAGCCCGGAGGAGCTGGGGCACAATTAGACTTGTTGCATGTATTGCTCAAGTGACTGCGGGATCGTTGACGGCGCTTGCCGGTGCAGAATGTAGCGTAACGGCACCATTTATGAGTACTGCGCTCGTGACATACGGCACTTACCAGCTGCGGCCGTCACAACTCTATGATGACTACCTCTACCCTGCAGCTGTAGATTTCATCTTCTTCTATTACATTGAAGCCCCACATATTGGCAATGACTGGATGAACAATCCTATGACCGGGAAGTAGTATTACCAAATGAAAAGGACTCGCAATGCTCACTTATAGGCATATCTGGAGCACAACCCTGGTGCTAACCGTGATCTCAATTTGGCTGATCGGGCTGATTTGGCCTTTCGGAATCACTTCGTGGTGCGAATCAACCTCTACTCCATTGATTGCTACAATTGTAATCTTGCTGGTCATACTGATTGCGACAATAGGTTTAGTAGTAACATACTGCAGCAAGCGATTGGCGCGATCTTCCTCAAATTGTAGTCAGAACAAACCGACTAGACTATACCTGTCACTGTTGGCTTTGACTATGACCATTTCCTTAATAAGTGCCATCACACTGGTTGAGGAGCTGGTTAGGAGAAGTCAAATCGAATGGCCGATTATTGAAACCGCATATGCTCTGGCGGGCTTGAGCGTTCTAGTATACGGCTGTTTCTTGTTCTGGAGGCACCATAGGTAATAGGTACCCGCTCTCGGTGCGGGTCGGGATGAGCGAGACGGCGGTGCTGGCGCGTATCGAGTACTATCCGTACGGCGAGGTGTATTCGATGTCGGGCGGTGGCAGTGTGTACACGTTCCTGGGCAAGGAAGACCCCGGGGTCGGGATGCTGGATTTCGGGCCGAGGTATTACAATGCGGTGTTAGGCCGATTCTTCTCCCCTGACCCGATTTTGGCGAGTGCGTCGGCGTATTCGTATGGCGAGGGCAACCCGATCATGCTGTACGACCCGAGCGGGATGGCGTGCATACCGCCACCGCCACCATTATTTGACATATCATCGATTCATTCACCGAATGTCACCATGGGAGATTTGGACGATCATGATCCGTTTTCACCCAACTACTGTGGGGACGGCTCAGGTTGGAATCCTTTAAATGAGGATCTGAACAGAGAGCAGGATAGACAGGAGCGCCGTGAAAAGTGGGAGTGTGCAATTGCTCTGGGAGCAGATATCAAAGTAGAGGTGTTCGTATGGGGACTGGACGCATGCAACCTCAATGGCGTAGATGATGGGACTACAGCAGGTCATATGTCAATAGAGGTAAGTCTTGTCTGGGAGGACGGAACCACGGAGGGTGTATACGAAAGTAAGTGGAAAGGCGATACGGGTGAGCACACATACCGTCAGGACCTCCAGACGTATGATTCCTTTTGTGCATACGATGTTACTGGATACTTCGGTGGTACTGGCAATATGTTGGATGTTGCCGATGCAGTGGCAGACTTTACTAGTGATGGCTCCTATTCACTTGATAATAACTGTGTAGACGCCGTTATGCAGGACCTTGATGCAGGTGGGTATTCCGGACCAAGACCAGCGAGAGACTACGGGGGGATAGCCAACACGCCTATGGAATTGGCTGTGAGATGGAATAGAGACGGCGTTCCTAGCCAATCGTATCGCACAAACGAGTATGGCATATGGCCAGACGGGGCTTATAAGAGATTGATGGGCCTCTAATTTGCGGAGAAGTTGTGGTGGCTCAGCTGCGTTGAAGCGTGTCACCTTTATAGATAGGAAGTGCAAACATGCTCATCCGGTTAAGATGGTTCAAGAGTCTTCGAGTTTACTAGATCCTGTTCGTTAACACTTGGTCTGTTGATGACTTGTCTGGCGTTCGGTTGCCAGGCACAGGAAGAACATAATGCCTACATAATCAAGTACCTGGAAGATGCGGACACAGGATGGAAAGGCGCAGGGCGTGGTTGCATCAAAGTGACGTGCTATGATACGCGCAATGGAAGTACTCGGAATCTTAGGGAGCCGTATCATGATATAGTACGCTATTACTGGTGCAATGACTGGGACACAAGTGCAGCGTTCCCTCCGCTCGATACATTACCAGTGAATTGGCAGGAGATACCCGAAATCGATAGTCTGCTTGCCGTGGTTGAAAGCTCTGTTGCTTCAATCTAACTCTGCAAACCGATCTTCCAGAACTAAACCGTGGCATGGATTATGACTTTCAAACGGTCATTTACGAACTGGATTTCGGTGCTGGAAAGATGACAGAATTAGCCCGAGATCTTTCCGTGATCCTCCAGATTGTAGGTGCTCAACGTGTTGAATGATGTGCAACCTGAAAGACCCACAGGGTTGCGTGAGATCGATGATGTGGACTGGGCGTACGATTCTCTGGCAATGGCACGCTAACCCGGAATTACTACTACTGGTCCCGCGACAAGATCGTTTACGAGAAGCTCGGCAGCAAAGAGGCTCGCAACCACGTCTACGGTCTGGGCCAGAAACTCGCCTCGGCCTATCGAGACGCCCGAAACGGCTGGGGTTCCGGTGGTAGCCAGAGGCGTGGGATCATGCAGCTGTCTTCAGGTAATTGATGAGCGCCGTAAAAGTTCTGTTAACGTCCAGCCGCGGGAGCTTAACTGCATAAATCACTCCCCCTGTCGAAATTCCGAGCGATCTGGCCGAACTAACAACCTTCTGACATGCTCGCGGATATCATTCGGCCACCCTTGCATCGTTGAATCGAGTCGCTCGCGATCTCCCGCGTAAAGGGCCCGCGACGCTTCCTCAAAACCGGGCAGGTTACCTGCCATCGCCCACATGAATTTGCCCGCCGCTTCTTGCGCTAATCGAGTCGACCCATTGCTGTCGGTGCGCTTCATCGCCGCCTCGGTCAGCCGTCGAAGCGCCGCCGACGCTCCGCTCGGCTGTTGCTGGAGCCATTCCCAATGACGAGGCAACAATGATACTTCACGACAAACCACTCCCAGTTTCGGTCGCCCCGGACCAGTTCTTGGCTTAGCGGGCGCGACTCCACTGACAAGATGGGGATGGGACAATAGTCGCTCAAGAACCTTTTCAGGTGTGCCCCGGAAATCGAAGTCGATCTGCTTCCCACTCGAATCCTCGAAGATCAAAACTTGTTTTTCGTTATCTTCATCCAAGAACGTTTTCACCTTCAATAAGACATCCCTGAGATCACCCGATGCGATGAGTCGGTCACCGGCAAAGGCCGCATATGTCGAGCTGTTTTCCAAAATCAGTTCCTCGCACGTTTGGTCAGTCGTCGGATCCAAGAATCAATCTTGAAAACCGAAACCTGACGTCAGGACACTAATATACCCGGGTGAAATACGATTGTCAATATCTTCCGGGTAAAATTACTTGTGATACTGGAACTATATATAGCACATGCCAATGCGTAGGCTGAAGCCTCTGGACCGGGTCATTTTCCCCAAACAAATCAGCGCCGGCAAGAGCTTCAACTGTCCTACCGGCGCCTGAAACGAGACACAACAAGAGTCTCGACATCGAGCATCCCCTGTCAAATTCACTGCACTGCAATCGTCATACCAAGTAATCGTCTACTAGCAATTCCATAGCAGACATCAAGTTACCCTGGTGTTACGACGCTACGTGACAGGCCCTGTGGCAGAAATGAGACAGATATGCGGGGTGTTTGTGGCAGGAATGAGACAGATGCTTCGCTGTGAGGTGACTGCGGAGTTGCAGACTGACTAAGTCGTCAGTTGCCGGACATACTGCATGAGGTTGAATTCGTTAATCAATCGGTATAGATGCGAGCGATCTATCCCCAGCTTTTCCGCCGCCACCGTCACACAACCTTCAGCACTAGCCAAAGCCCGAATCAGACACTCACGCCGAAACGAAGCCTCCATATCTTTGAGGCTCCCGGCCGAGTTCGCGGTCGGTCTCGCCTGAGTTGTAAGGGCGGCCTGGACTTTGGCCCGATCAATTGATTCGTCAGGTTTCAAATAAGACATAACGGCGATGAGGCGATTCTCGAGTTCGCGGACATTCCCCGGCCAGCCCTGGTTGAGAAGCGGATCGATCCAACCTGGCTCGGCTTTCACCTGGCGTCCGAGCAGGCGATGCGAATGCCGATCCAGAATATGTTGCGCCAGGATCGGGATGTCTTCCTTACGGTCTCGCAGTGGTGGCATGACTATGGTAACAACATTGAGTCGGTAGAAGAGGTCTTCGCGGAATTTCCCCTGTTGTACCAGGTCGGCGATCCGCTTATTGCTCCCGGCGACGAAGCGGACATCGGCCTGTTGACGTTCGTCTGAACCGAGTGGCATATAGTCACCGGTCTGGAGTAGACGAAGCAGTTGCGGTTGCACCGCCGGGGGCAGGTCGTTGATATCATCGAGAAACAGTGTCCCCCCCGCCGCCGATTCGATGAGACCGGCGCGGGAGCCGGCGGCTCCGGTAAACGCTCCTTTGGCGTGGCCGAATAGAATATCCTGTCCCAAGTACTCGCCCAATTCGGAGCCGTGTATTACTTTGAACGGGCCGGCGCTTCGGGCGCTCTCCAGGTGAATCAGTCGAGCCGCCAATTCTTTACCGGTACCGCTCTCGCCTTCAATCAGGACGCCTGTGACTTTGGGTGCTACGCGACTGATAGTATCACGCACTTCCTGGATGGCCTTGCTGACCCCTACCAATTGCCATTCGTTTCGTAATCCGTCGAGCATGGTCTTCACGTTGTGACGGAGCCGTCCCGCTTCGACCGCGTTGCGAATGGTGAGGAGAGTTTTTTCCCGCTCGGTGATCTTTTCGAGATAGTCAAAAGCTCCCAGCCGGGTGGCTTCGATAGCACTGCTCAGAGTCGCATGCCCGGTTATCATGATCACGGGAAGGAGGGGGTCGATTTCCCGGATCTTCTTGAGGATGTCGACTCCGCTTTGTCCAGCCGCCAACCATTCGAGGTCGAGAGTGACGACATTGAAAAGACCGGTTCTAACCGCCGAGAGGACTTCTTCGGGGGTGCCAACGCCCTGGGTTCGGTAATTCCTTGAAGCGAGCATCTGACGGAAAGCGTCCCGAAATGACGCTTCGTCATCTGCCACAAGAATGAGCGGGCCGACCGATGGTTGTGTTGTTTCCGGCATAACTGCGACCACCTACAGGGGTAGAGTTACAATGAACCGGCTGCCATGATCTGTCTGGCTCTCAGCGGCAACAGTGCCGCCGTGGTTTTCGACAATTTCTCGAACCAGTGGCAATCCGATGCCCGATCCACCCGGAGATCGACTGAAACCGGGTTCGAATATGCGCGGCAGATCTTCTTCTGCGATTCCGCAGCCGGTGTCCTCGACAGTGATGTGCACGGCCGAGGGCCGCTCGCCGTCTCGCAAATCGTCTGCCAGTTGGGTGCGAACCGTAATTCGGCCCTCTTCAACAATAGCTTCCTCGGCGTTGGACAACAGGTTATCGATGACTTCGAGGATCTGATCGCGATCCAATTTGACGGCCGGGAGACCATCCTGTCTCAGAAATGAGACTTGGAGTCTATCAGACCGGCCTGCGCGGCGTGAGTCGAGGGCCATCTGAACCAGATTGTTGAGATCACATGCTGTCTTGCTTGGTAACGGGTTGGCGAGAAATCTCAGAATGCGGGTAGCGGTGCGGCTGCCCTCAAGAATCTGTCGATCGGCCGCGTCCCATTGAGAACGAAGGTCAGCCGAGTCTCTCAGGCGTTCAGCCACGCCCTGGTCATCGGCGATATTCCCGAGCACCATTCTGGCGGTACCGATGTTGTGTTTCAGCCGATGCACCCATCTTTGGGCGGCCTCGCCGAGAACCAGCTTCCACTGACGGGCACGTGTTCCGCTGAGTTCTTCGCATACGACAATCTTCCCTCGGTAGCTGTTGTTCGAATCGACATGAGGATAGACAGTAACCTGCAGCCGTCGCGGCGCCGAGGCCTCACCGAACTCCACCAGATGTTGCTGCACACCCATCGGATCACCGAACGATTGTTCGAGAGCTTCTTTGAGTTCGGTATGGGCGGCAATTCCGGTCTTGAGATAGTGAACGCGGCGACCATTGCTCTTCCCCAGGAGTTGCTCGGTCAGGCCGTGGCGGTTGGCAAATAGAATCGTGCCCCTGGCGTCAAGAAGCAGAACCATGGCGTCGATGCGATTGAGAGTAGGCACGCCCAGCGCCGATAAACGCCAGCGACGCAGGGCGCTAAAGCCTCGTATGAACAGAAATATTGCCAGCGCCCCGATTACTATCTCGATGGGAGAACGATAGCCGGCCCACAGGCGGACCATCAGTGGCTGCGCTGCATAGCTGAGTATCTCAAAGTTCTGCGGGTTTCGTGCCAGCATCACCCGAGGTCCCTCAGGCGTCATGCCGGCAGAAAGGAATCCGTCGTCACGGCTGTACATTACCAGCAATTCAAAGCCGTCACTCAGTACTGATAACCGTTGCGACTTCGAAGCACAGAGAAGCTCATCGTGGCCATCCTGATCGAGATCAACGAAGGCGGGACGGTGCAGCCGGAAACCCTTTACCGCAGCGATCGGCGTGAGAGTTCGATCAAGACGGTAAATGTAGTCGCCGTCGCGAAACGATCCGGTAAGAAAGAGAGCGGGGCTGTCGGCGGCATGGTTATGCACAATGAGATCGGCTGATCCCGTCACCCCGGGCAAGGACCGCAGGAAATATTCCGTGCGTCCGGTTGACGGATCGTATGCTCTTAAGAGCGTGTCCGCTGACAAGTCGGGGAAACCGGGCTGACCCATTACGCAGACCTCGTCCGAACCGTCACTATCGACATCCATAGCCGCGACGACCGAACTCCAACCCGCTCCACCGAGAGTAGAGCGCCAGAGTTCCCGTCCCTGAAAATCCAGGGCAAATACATAACTATGATTGCTGTCCATGCCGTTGGCGGAATAACTATTGGAGTTCGATTGTGAAACAGCTACCAGCACCGGTTGACTCTTCTGGGAGCGAATGACCGCAATGCTATTCTCAGGGACACCATCCGCCGTCGGAAAGAACCAGAGTGGCTTCTTCTTGGTGAAATCCCAGGCTACCATGCCGCGTTCGATTGAGGAATCCGGCTTGGCATGGCGAGAGTAAATCAAATCACGGCAGCCATCACCGTTGAGATCGACGGCAACAAGGGCGTAAACATGCACCGAGTGCCACCACTGGGCGTCGGAAAGGTGGCGCCCGATGGCGGCCGGGATTACTATGGCCGTGTCGATTGCCATCGCGCCTGAATCGGCCGCGAACGAGATGATCTCGAGCAGAATTGTGTCCCGATGGTTCTTGGTCAGAATCACTTCTTCGTTGGGACCGCCCCAAACGTCAATCGTATTGGCCCACCACACGTATCCGGACATGTACGGCCCGTTGTATTGGGAGGGGTAAGCCGCTCCCTGCCAGTCGGGCGAAGCCACGACCGCCCCCTTGTAATGTCCACTGTCGATTGCAACGCAGTACTGGTACACATAGTTGACATAGCCATCGCCGTCGATGTCAACCAGCTCTGCTCGGGATGCAGGGACGTCTTCAGTCTGACTGAATTTTTCGATTACGAACCGATACGGCAACTCCCTGGGATCGTCTGGAACATCAGGATTCTGGATTTCAACGGAATATGATCGAGCGGGAACCACCAATAGCAATAACCAGGCAAACGCAAAGAAACCTTTGGACGGTGTCCACGTCATGGCGCCTCGCAAGAAATACGCCCGGTCCGCGTTTGACATTGTCGAGCAACGAGCCCGGCCCTCGTAGCCGAGGGATATTGTTATAGCATGATCTTCCGGTACAAGATAGTCGTTTTGGCCTCAGCGAGCAATCGAAAGTGGAGCCGCTGTGCGACCACGTTCAGATTTGGAGGTGACAAGTGGCAGAAACCGAGACCTTTCTCGGTCAAAACTTCTTATTGATCCTCGAAAGCTGTCGCATTCATTTCCCCGATGCCTTGATAGTGAGAAACTTCAAAATGCAGGACTCTATGCAAAACCGCCTTTTCCCCATATTGCTGCTGGTTGGATCCAACCTTTTCATGACCTACGCCTGGTACGGCCACCTCAAGGATTTTCGCGACCGCCCGCTGGTGGTGGTTATCTTAATAAGCTGGTCGGTGGCGCTGCTGGAATACTGTCTTCAGGTCCCGGCCAATCGGATCGGGGCCGAAACGTATTCCCTTGGCCAGTTGAAGATCATACAGGAAATAATCACGATGTCGGTCTTCGCGGTATTCTGTGTGCTTTATATGAAACAGAAGCTGACGCTGGATTATCTTTGGGCGGGACTTTGTCTGGCGGGAGCGGCGTATTTCATGTTTCGTCGCGTGGCGGCGTAGTTTCAATTACGTTAGGTCCCCTTTCTCGGCAGGCCCGCTTGTCTTCTGATGCCGAACCGGGTATCTTGACACCAGGACCGAAATCGGTTGATGAGGAAGTAAGCTGTTTCCAGAATTGAGGAGTTCCCTGCTCTATGAAAGTAATCGCCGAAAACATCACCCGAGAAGATCTGCGTTCCCTTGCCCAAAATTTCTTCGGCAATATGATAAAGGCGGTTGTAGACATTGATCGGGAACTGCTGGCAGTAGACGCGGAATTGCATGCCGACCTGGAAGCCCTTTTGCTTCAGGGCGGATCACATCAGAAGGACTTGTGGGGAATAAACCTCTATCCCGAGGAACAGGGCGGCCAGTTCATAGAATTCGATTCGCTTATCAATGTTCGTCCGTCTCAGAATAACCGAACCCGTGGGATCGACAACGAACAGGTTCGGGCACGGATCACAGAGATAGTCAGCCGGAGAGTTATCGGATGAGCACACAACATACTTCTCTGGCTGCCGGACGATGGAGCAGCTTCAGTCTTGTCGAACAAATGGCCCATATTGGCGGAGAAGTTGAGCGGGCCCTAATGTGGAAGGAACGTCAAAATTCAGAGTACAGTCGGCTCGCTCTCGATCGGGCATTGGAACTCCTCGACTTCTCCCTCGATGACCCGAAAAATCGTACTCGAACCAGGGAGTTGGCCAGACTTCGCGAGGCTTTAGTGGATTCGTTTGTCGGCTCGAACCTGATGGGCTCGTCCGACAACCTTTGGCGGAGTTATTTCGGCGCTTTTGTCGTTTCCGCCCGAAGACATTGCTGATAAGTATTAGATTCTACACTAGTGCGCCGAGGCGCTAGACCCGGCGGCCACCTGTTTTCCGGCTATGTAAGTTTCTTTGGAAAACACCAGTCCCATTTCATCCCAGGTCGTCCAAACACCCGATTTCAAACCGCCCTGATAAGAGCCTTCTTCCCATCGGAGACCGCTTTCCCGCCAGGTCAAGAAGGGACCGTTCATTTGGCCATCCTTGTATTCAATTTCTGAGCGCTTCTTGAAGCCGGGATACCATGACGTCCAGATGCCTTCCTGACGGCCGTCGACGTACACGCCTTCTTCTTTCAAACCGCCGTCCGAGTACCATTGACGCCAGATGCCATCGCGACGTCCCTTAACGTACTTGCCTTCCTGCTGCTTCTTCCGGTTGGGATGGTAGCTAACTGCCAGACCGTGCTGAACGCCGTCCTGATACTCTGACCATTCGGTCACGCGTCCGTCCGGGTCTTTGGTTGTCCAAAGTCCGTTCTTGAGACCCAGGTGGAATTCTCCGGTCACCTTCTCAGCGCCGTTTTCGTGCCAGGAAATGAATTTCCCCTCACGGACATAACTGCCCGCGGAGTCACGAGCCTCGGCCCATTCTTCCCGAGGCTGCTGGTCAACATAGAACTCCTTGTGGCTTTTCAAGCCCGCCGCGCATGAAAGCACGATTGAAGCCGCAGCACATAAGAAGAAGAGTCTTGCGAGGGTTCGGATCATGCTGTTATTCCATTTCCTGGCATTCAATTGTTAATGAATAGGTTATCGGTACATCACCCATCTTGATGGAGCCCCGCCCAGTCGAAAAGACATATCTCATTGTTACACTTGACATTACATGTTGCGGCGATTGGATTCTGAGAAGGGAACTGAAAGCGGCTCCGACATTTCAACGGAGCCGCTCCAAATTGGTAGATTTGCAAACAAAGACGCGGACTTGAGGTCCTGCTACGTGGCTATTGCTGTCCCGTCCGGTTGTGACACTGCTCACAGCCTTCGCCGAAATAACCCGAAGCCGGATTCCACACCAGACCGAACGCGTTGTCGCTGCCGTGGGCTTTATGACAGGAGAGACAGAACGTTCCGTTCACGGACGGGTCGACTTGCTGGGCCGAAACAAAGTCGGCGGCCCCGTTATTGACAAAGCGCACTCTCGGAGTATGGGCGAATCCCGAACCGGTTCCGCTCGTCCAGTGAGCCGGATCGGTCGTGCCTCTAGAACCTCCACCCTGAGATATGTTGTTCAGACTGCTGCGTTCAGAATCATAGGTGGGATGAAGATTATGGATGCCGTTACCGTCGGGATCGATGTAGGAATTGCCGCTGAACACGTGATGGCAGTCGATGCAGATAGTCGTGACTTCTCTGAGTTGATCGGTATTGAGCGTGCCGTAAGCCACGTTGCTGGTCTCATATCTGGACAGCCCACTCGATGCGCCGCTTTCGAGCAGCCCTAGTTGCGGTTCGCCGCCCGGCCACGATGCCCACTGCAAGTTACGGGGACGATTATTTCCATGGGGATTGTGACAATCGAGACAAGTCACGCTGGCGGTTGCGAACGTTCCTGCGAAATGGCAGCGATAGCACAGATCGTAGTCGCCGGTAGTCAAACCGTAATCAAGCTTGTGACCGCGGGCATTCATCTCGCCCGGCAGGGCAAAGTGTCCGCCCGAACGATCAACCAGACCGTTAACGTCAGCGCCGACTACGTCGGGTATACCGACCACGTTATCATGACAGGTCAGACAGAGCGCCACCGGATCACTGGCTTTGAGCAGATTCCGGGACGGAGTGTAATCCATCGGGTAGCTGCCACCCGGGACCGACTGGTCGCCCGGATGCTGCTCAGAGGCGTGCATCACGTGACAGTTGGAACAGTAGAGCGTTTCGCCGTTGTGGAAAGTCGGACCGGCCTCGGTACCCATAGCGCCGCGCATCGACGGCATCTGACGGGCTCCGGCCGACGGGTGGATGTAGCTTCGACCCGCTCTAAGATCCGGTATTTCAGATCCAGCTGAACAATTGCTCCAGGCAAATGCTGCGAGACAGACGGATAGAATAGCGGTAGATTTCACCGTTATCACGAGTCGCTCCTTTTACAAATCAGGTTCGATCACCTGCGTGCCGTAGGATAATCCCTGTGGCACTGGGGGCAGGACCCAACCAATCGCTAGTACGGGGGTAAATATAATCCAGAATTGCCGAAAGTCAATACGATATTGGTGCGAATTGTCTTGTATCGAAGAAGATCTTGGTGAGGATGGCTAACTAACGCCCGGCGTTATGATGACTGGCGCGAATTTCTCTAACCGACATGGTCGTCAACGGACTGAGAATGCCACTCAATGGGTTTGGCAACGTCCCCTGCTAATGCCATTCCCATTGCAGGAACGGTTTCTTGATATCAACCATGGCATTGACCACGAGTTCAATCAATCCGCCATAGAGAATGTTGCAACGATTGAACAGACCGTAGGCGGCGAACATGTCGCGCATCGCCCCTTTGCAATTGGAACAGGGGGCGCAGACGTACTTCTTTTGGTCGGGTTCGATGATGTCCTGAAAGACATCGAGAATCTGGCGCAATTTCGTTCGACTCGAAAGAGTATGGCGGAAATCAGGGAAGTTAAGATCCTGAGTTATGGCAAAACCGGAGCCGCCGCCGCAGCAATAATTATCCACCCCGTGAGGCGTCATCTCCCGGAATCGGTTGCATACGGCTTGTAGAATTTCGCGTTGTGGTCGTACGATCCCCATCAGGCGGACCATATTGCAGGGGTCGTGAAGCGTCACGGTAAGGTCGTCATTGCGCGACGGGTCAAGATTCAGACGACCGCTCTTGATGATGTCATTCAGAAGCGTGAGCGAGCTTTCACGGGGTATGTTGTATTCGCCGGTGAAGACCCGGTCGGCGATCACCGTCAAGGCCTTAGTGGAGTGGCCGCATTCTCCGATTACGATCTTCTTGACTCCCAGCTTTCTCGCCACCTGGGCATGCTGCATGGCTACTTTGGCAAATTGCACATCGTCGTACCATACCCCGTAGTTTACGCCGTCATATGCGCACAATTCGCTGGAGAGCGTGTAGTTCACTCCAGCTGCTTCAAGGACGATAGCAAATGCTTCAGGATTCTCCGGCCAGGCGAGAAATTCGCCCGCGTTGTGAATGAGCAGGATATCCGCCCCGGCTTTGTCCATCGGCCATTTGAAATTCAGGCCGGTCCGCTCTTCGACGTCCTGCTCCATGAACTCAACATTATCCAGAAAAGGTTCGCGTGACATGCCGGTACTTGACCCTGTCCGCAGTTGATTCATCGAGCCGCCGGCATGAAGCGCCTCTACCGCGATACCCATCTCCTGGCTGAAAATCTTTCGTAACTCGCGCGTGACCAGGCCGTTGTCGACCCCGATCGGGCACGACTGGGCGCACCGACGACAAACCGTACATCGGTAGCACAACTCCATCAGACGCGCGATCATGGTCCAGGTAGCGTCGATGTCATTACCGGAAATCCACGCGGTCAGGCGTCCGCCCGCCTTGACATATTTCTTGTAGAGCCGCCGGAGTATATCTGAGCGATAGGTCGGTCGGTAGATGTCTATCTTACCGGATTCTACATAGATCGGGCAGGCCGAAGCACAGGTCTGGCAGCGGGCGCAGTATTCCATCGTCAGGAAGAGCGGCTGCATGAAGGTCCAGTTCTCCCGGCGGTCGAACAGCTTTGCCAGACCGCTCAGAAAACTGGCCACCAGAGCGCGTTTCTCGTCTTCGGTCCGGGGACGCGGGAACTTGACCGCGGTGACACCGTCGAGGTCAGTCTCGTATTTCTGACGGATCGCCTCCGACAACTGCCGAATCTTCGGCTCGAGATTCATTTGATCGTAGGGTGGCGGTAGCGGCAGGAAGTCGCGCGTGTCCAACTCTACCAACTGGCCGGTGCGACGACAGAAATCTCTTATGGTGATGTCACGCTTACTCATCGACCGACTTCTTCTCTCCGGTGGCGGCTTCGGCCCAGGTTCCCTTGCGAATGTGCGGGGCAGCCCAGGTCAGATTGTAGCCGAGGGCCTCGGTGACGGCCTTCTCGATCCGACTGTCGCGGATATTGGGGTGGTCTTCCCATCTCACCGAATGATACGTGAAGAACTTGCTGAACACGTGAGTCATGTGAGTGAATGGGAAATAGAACAAGAGCGCCGAAGTCACCCAAACCTGGACTTGTAATGCGGTCGGAATCTCACTGGCCAATTTCATTGTCAGCATAGCCCCGACCAGCCGACGCATGATGGTGTAGTCAGTGTCGGCCGTCAACCAGGCTGTGAATCCGATTACACTTACAGTTAGAAGAATGCCCAGGTTGAAGTAGTCGCTCCGGATCGTGGCAATTCGTAAGTCTTTGCGGAAGATACGGCTCAACAGGAGGCCCGTGGCGCCAAAGATAGTCAGAGTCCATCCGACGACTCCGGATACGATAGTAAAGTAATAGACGACACCATTTGCTACCGACGATCCGGCCGGTTCCATGAAGCTGCCGAGCGCTATGAGCAATGCAAAGACGACCAGACTATAGAGACCGAGATGGAACGGATACGAGACCAGCCACAGGGATCGATTATGGCGATACAGCGAGCGAATGAACAGTATCTCGACGGCTACTTCGCGCAATTCTGCAAACAGGGCAAACCGACGGGGCTTGGTCCACCAGTCTACCTCTTCATAGTAGGAACCGCCATAGGAGCCACGCCCCTTCTCATGAGGAATGGGATAGAGATCCCAGCGGATGTGAACCGGCATCCGCGCAATCCGGATCAGTTTGGCGGCCGTCACTGCAAAACAGAAGACGGCCGCAAGATACCAGACGATCTGAAAGAGACCCACTCAGTTTATCCGCTGTGCCCTTTCGCGCAAATCGAAATTACTTCAATTGGGTCAGGTCGCGGAAGAACGGCTGCCAGTCCTCGACGATGACCGGCTTCTGTTCGAGCAGTGCCGCATCCTGCGACGTGAGCAATTTCTTGTCGACCATAACCAGCAACACGTTGTCGTCGAACCAGGAATCGTACATGGTCCAGTAGCCGCCGCTTCCGAGTGTCGATCCCCAGGAGTTCTCGACTTTCCACTTGCGGGGGATACCGGTCTCGGTCGTATCCACGGCCAGGAGCACCATCGCATGGTTGGGCGTCTCGTCGCGATAAGCGATCCGGTCGGCCTTGGTGGTGCTGAAGTCAATGCCGAGCGTGCTGCTGTAGTCCCACACGTTGGCGGCAAACATGCCGCTGTCGCGGAAATTATCCCGACCGACGTCACAGGCAAACCAGACAATCTGGCTGTCTTTGATCATCTTGTAGGCATAGTCTTTGAGCGACGTAATCGGCAGGTTGAGGAACTTGACATCGGTCTGCTCGAGTATGTTTCGGCTGTTCATCAACTCGAACAGTGTCAGGTCCTTCTGGGCCGGGTTGTGCACCAGGGCAACATACTCAGTAGAGAGGTCGCCGTAATATTCCTTGAAGAACGACTCAGGGGTGAACTTGCGGTCAACGAGTACTTTGGTGCCGGCCGTATCCGCCTTCTTGGTGGAATCGACAACCGCCGCGGCGGTAGTGTCCTTTCGGGTTTCCTCATAGCGGAAAACGAATTCCTTGGGCGGCTGGCCGTACGCGCAAATCAACAGACGATAGATATCGCCCAGCACGCTTTCTTTATATTGGCGGATAGCCGGTTCCTTTTTGCCTGCCTGGTGCATGCGCCGAATTTCGGCGGTAGACTTGCGAAGGAGAGAATTCAACAACGCATTGGTGCGGTCGGTGGCCGACGACTGCTTGGTTTCAGGCATAGCCGATGCCGGCACCACCCCATATTTGTGGATCAATCCTTCGAAATACTGCCACCAGCCGCCATCGCCGATCGGATTCTCGAGATACATCTGCAGTGACCGGTCGTTGATATCGCGAGCCCTCATGGAGATCATGGTCTCGAGGAAGAAATTGCATTTTTCAAGTCGGTCATAGAAAGCCAGATAGGCCTGGGACAGACCAAAATCAGAGAGTTTAAGCTTCGTCATGACCCTGGGAGTGACAACATTGCAGCCGGCGAACATCCAGCACCGACCGCTGCTCTTCTGGTCGATGATTTTGGTCCCCTTCAGTTCGAAATTGAATCGGCCGTCGAAAGCGGCAACCAGTTCGCGATTCAGGGACAGATCACGTATGTCGTTGTTGGTAGCCGCGTTAACAACGCTCTTCAAGCTCGGATCGTCGGCTAATTGCTTGTCGAAACGGGCGATCATATCGGACGTAACGGCTCCGATATTCTGAGCCTGGGCGGCGGGAATCGCGGTGGCCAGAATCGCCACGGCGAGACACAATCTGAAAATCGTCATAGACTTACTCCTTGGGTGTCGGTCCATTCCTAAGTGACTATACTAAAAAGACTGCCCCGCCACAACCTGATTGGCCCTCTGAGGGAGACTATTCAAGTTATGGGTCCGGCGGGTCGATAATTCATTGGGGAGCTAAACTTACTCAAGATCGAGGGTGCGTCTATGACGCTTCAGTGGAATGATCGTTTCCGGGTCGGTCAGGAACAGATCGACCAGCAACACCAGTACTTGTTCAAGCTGATCAACGCTTTGGACCGCAAAATCGAGGCCGGAGCGGATCGACAGGACTCCCTGCAGACCATTGATGCCCTCGTTGACTACGCGCTGCAACACTTCGCCGACGAAGAATCCCTGATGCAGCAGATCAATTTCCCCGGAATCACCGCCCATCGCTGGTGCCATTCTGAATTTGCGGGCAAGATAGCCGACATGGCGCTCGATTGGAGCGAAGGCAAGGAAATCACGCTCCAGGAGATTCGGGACTTTCTCACAAGCTGGCTGCTGGACCACATCCTGACCGAGGACATGAAAATCGGCGAAGTGGTGCGCAATCAGCGGCCTGCCCGTGTTTGAGCCTTCCGGCACAACACAAATTTCCAGTTTCAATTTGACTTGGCAGCCGCCATCCGGCTTTATCTCTTCTGTTTATGGCAGCCCTCTCCCCTAGATACCGACAGATTCTCGCCGACACCGGCCTGTTTTACGCCGCGGCAATTTGGGGCGCGACCTTCTTCATCGTAAAGGATGCTCTGGGCGGGATCGATCCAGTGGCGATGGTCGCCTACCGCTTCCTTCTGGCCGGGGTAATCATGCTGGCGCTAGTGCTTGTCACGGGTCGTTCGATACTCCGGGACATTAAACAGGGCGCGGGACTGGCGATTATCCTCTGGCTGCTATACATACCCCAAACGATTGGGCTCAAATATACGACCGCCTCCAATTCGGGGTTCATCACCGGTTTGTTTGTGATCTTCGTGCCAATCTTCATACGAACCTGGTTCCACGGGCGGCCGACCCTCATGGAATGGCTGGCGACAATAGTCGCCCTTGGTGGCCTGGGGTTCCTTACCGGCGGGCTGACCGAGATAAACGCGGGTGACCTTCTGACTTTGGCGGCGGCAGTGACTTACGCTCTACACCTGCTCTATTCGGACCGGTACATCAAGAAGGGGGCCGACCCGCTGGTGATTTCCTGTCAGCAGTTCCTGATAGTCGGACTGCTGAGTCTCCTGGCGATGGCGGTTTTCGGGCTCGACTTCCGAATTCACACCACCTCGGCGGGATGGATCACGGTCTTTCTGGCTATTTTCCCCAGCCTGACCGCGTTCGTCACACAGATGTGGGCTCAGAAGTTCACGTCGCCCGTGAAGGTATCGCTGATTTTCGCTTTTGAACCGGTGTTCGCGGGCATCTTCGCCTGGACCCTGGGCGGGGAATCGTTCGAAATCCACAGCGGTCTGGGGGGATTGCTGGTATTCGCCGCGCTCATTATCTCAGGACTACCCACGCCCGGCAAGCGGAAATAGGCGCCCCCTATAGAGTTTACTTTCTGATTAGAAGCAGTCGGGCAAACCCAGCGTCGGTCCGGTAATGAAGATATAGTCTATCAGGATAGTGATGTCGCCTATGGTCAAATCATCGATCTGGGGATGAGCCCCGCCCGACTGATTGATGTCGGCTTCAGACACGCATGTCACGCTGGTCGGGTTGTGAGATACGAAGAGCAGGTCAATCAGCACGGTAACATCGGCCAGAGTAGGTTCTTCGCCCCCCATGCCGTTGATGTTACCTACTTTGCCGACACAGCAATTATCAGACGATGGCGCGCGAAACAATCTCACCCTGCCTCGATAGCCGTCGTAGCCGTGCCCTCCGGCACCAAATGCAACGTATCCGCGACCGAAGTCCTGCCAGAAAAAGACCGCCTGTCCGGTTTGTTCGTCGTTCGCATTACCATAAATTGCGGTATCCGGCTCGATCACCGAACCGCCGTCAAGGAGCACGGCGCCCCCGGCTATGGTGCCGCCGTCGCCGTTGCCGGGCATGCCGGCCAGCAGATCACCGATGCCGTCATGGGAGACGTCGATTCCGGCTGCAACTGAAAAGCCCAGCAGATCATTGCGGGCACGTCCCAGATCGTAGTGGGCGTACTCGTTGACGTCGATATCCGGTCCGCCGTCAAATACATACGTCCGTCCTGCTGAAGCATTGGAAATGGTATGGCCGTCCGAGCCCATGATGATATCATCATACGCATCGCCGGTGACTTCTCCGGACGCCAGAGCCCAGCCGAATTTGTCACCGGGCTGAGAACCCTGCAGGATCAGATCGCTATAGACATCGGGTGAGACTCCGCCAAAGAACAGATAGATCCGCCCGACATTGAGGTACTCAGAGTCGTAACTGTAAGCGCCCACCGCAATATCACTATTATCATCACCGTTAAAATCGCCGGATGTCAGAGAATAGCCGAAACGTTCACCGTTGGCTTCACCGGTCAGAGTATAGTCGACACTGTACTCGATCGACGGTCCCCCTGAATAGACATAGACCCGTCCGGCATCAACAAAGCTTCCCCAGTCGGCTTTGTAGGCCCCGATGACTATGTCGGAGAATCCGTCCGAATTGAAGTCGCAGGCCGTCACGGCAATGCCGAAGTAATCAGAGCCTGCACCGCCGGTAAATATGTGGTCGACCGTCGTGTCAGGAATCGTTCCACCATAAAAGAGATACACCGCCCCGGCGTTGATCGCGGGGCTATCGTAGAACGGGGCTCCGACCAGCAGGTCATCAGCGCCGTCCCCGTTGAAATCGCCGGCTGAGGCCAGAGATTTGCCAAAGAATGAACTGGGGGCACCAATGAGTGTCAGGTCGCACACGGTGTCGGCCTGGGGGCCACCAAAATATATGCGGACTTTTCCGGCCGAGATTCCACCCGCATCGGAGGCAGGCGCTCCGATTACCAGGTCCTGATAACCGTCGTGATTGAAATCCAGCGTGCAAAAAGAACTGCCAAATTGATCGCCGACGGCATCACCGTTGATGCAGCCGACCCATTCATATGACGCCGACAGGACCGGGGAGCTCAAGAGGGCTACCAGCAATCCGACCGTGAGAAACATGCTCTTCGATCCTGTCTGTACAGCACCGGGAAACATAAAACCCTTAATCTCCTGAGGTCCTTCTCTGATGTTTTGCAGTCCGCCGTCAGAATCCTTTGACAGCGGCATCGACCGACACTAAAGACTATTTGACCAGAACCATCTTCTCGGAGAATGCCTGATCGTCGGCGAAAATTCGATAGAAGTAGATGCCGCTCGAAACCGGCTGCCCGGAATCGTCGCGTCCGTTCCACTCGAGTTGTTGACTGCCCGCTTTCATCGGAACCGCGTCAGCCAGAACTCTGACCCGTCGACCGAGCAGATTGACAACTTCGACCGAGACTCTCGAATCATTATTCAAATTAAACGATATCTGAGTCGTCGGGTTGAATGGATTGGGGAAGTTGGACACGTCGCTCACGGCAACGTCGGAACCCGAAATCGGCGGCGTGCTCAAGACCTTGACCATTTCGCAGTCGGTTGCCACGGCTGTCCCCGCCGTGGCCGTAACACAGATGTTGTAATCGCCGCTGGGAATGAACGGGGGCACGGCGAAAGCCCATTGGCGGGACACGGTCTCGCCCGCGCCTACATGAATGGGCGGCGCCGAAGAAGTCGAGAGACGATACCCTTCGATCTCTATATCAAGATTGACGTCGGCTTCATCATCGCCGCAATTCGTCAACTCAAAAAATGCCTCAGCCATGAAGTCGCCGGGCGACGTGTAAATGACATCGGTGAGTTCAAGATCGGTCTCAATACAATCATTTCCGAACGACAGAGCCACGCCAAAATTCTCGCGCCCGCCGTCGTCGCCGTTGGAATCATGGACGATCGTTGTCGAGGCGCAGTCGTGAGCGGAAGCCTCACCCATTTGAGCCGTGACGCAAAGACCAAACGTATGACCTGTCAAGATCCATGGCGCGGGATAAGTGAAGTTGCGGATTATGGTCTCACCGGCACCGAGCTGAACGGGGATGTCGGCGATTTCGATAGTGGGGCCGTCGGGAATCTGCAGGGCAACCGTCAACACAATCGTACCGGCCAGATCACCGCAGTTGGTCAACTCGAAACTTCCCTGACCAACGCTACCTGCGAGCACCTCTGGGGTCAATTCTAAATCCAGATTTACACAGTCGGCGGCGCGGAGCGTCGGACTCACTATGAGGACAAGAATTGCGGAAAGACCGGACAGTAGAATCTGTTTCATCGTGTATTGCCTCCTGTAACCTGAAGCCGTGATAGTGTGCCGTCACATTATAGTTGTCGGTAACGGCGGCTTCTGGTACAGGCCGGCCCTGACGAATTCACCGGACTCAAGTTATCACAAATCGGGGATTTAACAAGCGAAACCTGCCTGGGCTGGCGGCACCTTACCCGACAGAGGCACTGCCAACTCAACGTATTGAATGGCAGGAAGTTGAGGGCGGGAGGCCGAACCGGCTACGGTTCGAGGCAATGGGGAAGCCCGAGGCCGGGTCCCGTGATGAACAGGTAGTCAATCAGATATGAAATATCCGAGATGGAGACATCTTCTCTTGACGGGCTAAGGCCGCCGGACTGATTGACATCTGCCTCGGCCGGGCATTCAATCTCACAGTCCGACCCACAGATAAACAGCAAGTCTATCAGCGCGGCGATATCGCCAATCGTCGGCTCGTCGCCGCTGCCGTTGACATCGCCTACTCGGCCGCAGCAACATCCCTGGCTGGGGTTGTAAGAACCAGGACAATTGTCAATCTCGTCGAGAATGCAATCGCCGTCGGCATCATTTCGGTTGTCAACTCCGGTGCAGAGGTCACAGGCGTCGCCCACGCCGTCCTGATCCATGTCGTTCTGATCGGGATTAGACAACAGTGGACAGTCATCGATAGTATTTGTCACGCCGTCGCCATCAATGTCCGGATCGCAGGCGTCGCCGATACCGTCCAGATCGGCGTCTTCCTGCAGGGGATTGTATATGTCGGGACAGTTGTCGCAAGAATCTCCCCGGCTGTCGGTGTCGGTATCTTCCTGAAGCGGATTGGCCACCGTCCGACAATTGTCGTCGATATCAAGAAGGCCGTCAGCGTCCGAATCGTCACACAAGTCACCAACCCCGTCACCGTCGAAATCCGCCTGATCGAGATTGGGTACTTCGAGGCAATTATCGAAGAGGTCGCATATCTGATCGCTGTCGGTGTCCTGACACGGATAGCAGTTGTCCTGGAGAGCTCCAATCAGACTGGCGCACTGATTATTTCCCGGGGAGCAGGGTGAGTGAGCGCGCAGACGATAATCACCTGACGCCGGGTCACAAAATGATGGCGGGAGACTGAAGTTACCTGATGAGTCCGACTGATCTTCAATGACCCCGATCCAATCGCCGGGCAGGTTGCCATATATGTCGGTGCATTCCAGAATAATCCTGCCATAACCTGAACCCAATTGCAGGGGCGAGCCGGATGACGAAGTGTTATTCGACAAGATGCATCGATCAAAATATGAGACAACTCCATAATTGAGGTGGCAGACACTCCCCTGTTCGGTGGCTACGTTGCCGACAAACGTGCATTGAATCAAGACCGGCGTGCCACCGATCATGCTCTTGTTCGCCCCCAAAGCACCGTTGAAATAGAGCGCGCCGCCGTACCTGGCGGTGTTGTTGACGAAAACACATTGGCGAATGACCGGTGAATAAGCGAAGCACTCGATCGCTCCGCCCTGATTCCCGCCGTTGCCGTTAATCATCGTGAAACCTTCAATGACCGGATCCGGCCCGGCAGAATTGCGAAAGCTGAAGGCCCGAGCGACTCCGGCGCCGTCAATGATGGTGCTTCCAGCGCCGTCTGTTGATCTGAGGACGAGGGCTTTGGCGTTGAATCGGATTTCGGTGTTGCCCGGACCCGAGTAGGTTCCTGGAAGAACCGCCACCGTATCGCCGTCGACAGCCGCATCAATACCAGCCTGGATGGTAGGCTGATCGGTAGGAACAACCACAGTAGTCGCTGAGCAAACTCCTGCTATAAGCAGGAACAGCCCTGCGCCGCATCGCAGCAACCGCATGAACACTCAATCACCGACTTTAGCCAACTATTCGATCAGTACTCCAGGCGAGTAATCTTGAACAGGGAATATAGCTGATATGCGGCTTTTCGGCAAGTCGTTTTGGCTCAAAGGACACCGTCGGTTTTAGTTTGACCCATGCCGCGACCGGGTGTAGCTTGGATAAAGACAGAGGTGAGTCATCAAGATTATGTCAAGAAGACGAGATCACAGCGGGGAAACGAGACAAATGCAGTCGAAGATCACACGACGGCAATTCGTCGCTTCCGGTGTCAGCACATTGGCTGGCGCCGCGCTGGTCTCACCCCTCCTCTGGCTGGAAGGGTGCGGCCGACCACCCTGGATGACCGATCGTTCGACCCCGCGCGTGCTGGCCGATTTGCATGTGCATGCCGGAATCAACTCCTGGAATAGACAAACACCGCTTGGTATTCAGTATCCCGGCATTGCCCGACTGGCTGAAACAACTTTCAATCGCTCCGGGATGAATTGGAAAGACTGCCATGAAGCCGGGGTTGACCTTCTATGCGCGACACATTTCAACCCGTTCGACGAGTGGCTGTCGATGCCGACCGATCCCGATCCGAATGCCATCGTTCATACTACCCGGATGTTGGATTTGCTGGAGGATGATCTTCGAACCAAGTATCATGACTACGCGACATTAGCCGTCAACCCCGGTCAGCTTCGTGCATTGTTGTCTGTCCCCAAAGAAAGCGGCGAATGGCGCATTGCGGTCGTGCACACCGTCGAAGGGGCTCATGCCCTCGGCGGCCGGCTCGAAACCGCCGAACTGCTGGCGCGCCGTGGGGTGGCGATGATCGGCCTGACGCATTTTTTCAACAAAGGGGTGGCAACTTCGGCCAACGCCTATCCCTTCTTCCCCGACGCCAACTCCCCCTGGCCGGCGCTTGGATTGAGCGGTTACGGGCGGGAATTGATACAGGAATTGGAGCGTCTGGGTATTATAGTCGACGTGATCCACGCTTCCACCGCCGCCCTTGAGGAGATTTTCAAGGTCACGACCCGCCCGATGGTGGCATCACATACCAGCGCGCGCACACTCGGGGATCATCCGTATTCTCTGCTCGACGAACATCTTCAGGAGATTGCGCGTCGGGACGGTCTCATTGGCGTGATACTCGATCCATATCTTCTATCAAACTATGCCACGGCTCAGGAGGCTGAAGATCAGGGCTCGATTCGAGACGTTGTGCGCGCGATTCGTTACATTGTGAAGCTGGTCGGCTATGAGCATGTAGGCATCGGAACAGATTTCGCCGGGTTCATCGGACCGCCCAACGATATGAATCGACTAAACCAGATCGGCCGCCTTCGCAGCTCGCTTCTGGACGAATTCGGCGACAACAAGGTTGTGTCCGATATACTAGCGAACAACGCCATAAATTTCCTCCTCAAGAACTGGCAGCCGGCGGTGTAACATGAAGCACATCCGGTTACATCTGACTTTCTTCGCACTACTCGCAACCGGCATGTTGGCGACAACAGCCTCGGCGTGGGATCGGGAAGAACATCGCACTCTGGGCGATTCAGTCTTCGAAGCTGTAATGCGCGAGTGTGCATCTTCGGCCGACAGCTCGGGATTCAAGCTGAGTATGTCGGATAGCCTGATATCAATAAGCCGTGCCGCATGGAGCGGCGCAACCTTCGGCGACAGAGAGGCGCTACACTCCGCCGATGATTTCGCCGCTGCACGTTTCCACGAAAGAGGCATGACCATTCTGGAGCAGTTGGCGAATGCGCCACTGGGATCATCCAGCCGTGGGAGCAACCCCCAAAATGTTGCGGCTGCGTTCCTGGTCGAGCACTTGAAGGCATTGCGACTGGCCTCACAAGCCGCTCGTACCGATACCGATGTCACAGGCATTTTGCTATGGGCGCTCGAACAGGAAGCGAAAGCCCAGGGGTATTTGGCCGATGCTTTCGCGGCGGGGCATATTCTCTCTTATCGTGAAGGTTTGTTCACATGGTTGGCGCGCCGGAATCGAAGAGAAGCGCATGACTACCATCGTGATCGTGGTGTCTACGCGGTCAACGCCCGCGGCGAAGTCTGGCAGACCTTCGGAGATGGTCTCCTCAACTGGTATCCACCGACCTACCAGGCGGTTCATGACGCCTGTGCGGCCTCGCTCAAAGAAGTGCTCGTGACCTGGTACCTGTCACACGGTGCGGCGCTGCCGGATAGTCTGTCGCGCTGGTTGGAAGTCGCTGCCCCCGGTCGGCCGGCCTCGGAATTGGTGGCACAATGGCTGTCAAGCGCGGGGGCTCAGGAATACTATAGCAAATACCGGTTGCCCTCTTTGATGTACCTGCCCATGCCGGTTGCGGCTGTCTGGAGTTTCCGCACGGATTCGCTCGATCAGCATGGAGTCAGGATCAGACACAACTATCCCCAACTGCGCGAAGACGGCCTTCACGATCCTGATACTAGAGGTCTCGATCTCAATTTCCTCCGTCCACGTGCTTCGGTGCCGGCCTGGATGATTCCTGCACCGCTGCAAAATCCGTCCACCACCGGCGCATACAATCTTATCAGGTCCGACCCAAACTGGGCCTCGGTCCGATACACTCAGGATCGAACCGCTCCTCCCAGTTACAAGGGTCTGCTGGTACAGGCAGGTGGGGAGTTGACCGTACGTGACGGGAAGAGTCATTTCGGCGGATCAATTGGCTTGGGTTATGGAATATTCGACGATCTGCTGCTGGTGAAGAATGTCTCGGTGGCCGCGACGTTCATGCCTTCGTTCTATGAAGTCAATGACCGCCTCTTGACCACTACCGCCGGGCTTGATTTTGACCTGCCCGGAAACGGCTGGCCCAAAGCGCTCCGACTCGAGGGCGGTTGCGCGATTGGACTAGGTGAGAACCTCAAGGATTTCGGGCCGATCTTCGCCCTGGGTCTCGATTCGAAAGTCATACCGATCGGGTTCACCTACGCCGGAGTAAGTTGGCGGCTTCAGTACCAGTGGTTCTCACTCGATCAACCGGTGAGCGGCCCGACTCTAATCTTGATTCTTCAATAGTCTTATCTCGTTCGCCGTGTTATTCTTGGAGTAAGTTATACTTAAGACGCCGAGGTGTGTCATGACCGATCTTCGAGCCTTCCGCAGAATCCTCAGAGCTGACGACTGGAGCAAGTTCTCCCAGACAGACTTCCAGACTGACCAGCGCTCGGGAGTTCACCCGCCGCCGGTACAGAAACCGTATCCTGATAGTTCCCGCCTGATAGAACTGGTTTGGCCTGACCAATTCGCATTGGGAGACATGCCGGTGCGCGACGCCATTCGCAGCCGCGAGAGTCGACGCAAGTTTTCCCCGGAAGCTCTTAGCCTTGAAGAACTCTCGTTCCTCTTATGGGCCACTCAGGGATTGAGACGAATCGTGAATGACCAGGGTCGACCGGTCCGCTCATTTCGCAATGTTCCTTCCGGCGGCGGCCGCCATGCGTTCGAGACCTATTTGATCGTGAACCGGGTTGACGACCTCCCTGCCGGGCTCTACCGCTACTTGGCGATTGAGCACAAACTGTTGCCCGAGGCGGCCCAACCTGACCTGCCGGGTCGGATTTCACGGGCCTGTATGAATCAGACGTTCATCGGGGAAAGCGCCGCCGTGTTCGTATGGACGACGATCCCTTATCGAGCCGAGTGGCGTTATTCGATTGTCGCGCACAAGCTGATTGCCATCGATGCCGGACATATCTGCCAGAATCTTTATCTGGCGGCCGAATCGATAGGCGCCGGGACTTGCGCCATTGCCGCGTACGATCAAAAAGCGGTGGATGAAGTAATCGGGGTGGACGGCGAAGAAGAATTCGTGATCTATCTGGCCCCGGTGGGCGTCAGGGCCTGACCGCCATCGGTCATGCTCAGTACTCTTCCGACATCATCCGCAGTAGCTCTATCTGTGACAGCGCCGCCGTTACCGCGTGCTCCACGCGCAGCGTCCAGCGGCCGAGCGTGAACGGTTGGAATCCGATCTCGCGCATCAACTCGATCTCAAACGGCACCCATCCACCTTCAGGTCCGACCGCGACGGCTACTTCTGAAGCTTCGCTATCAAAGGCTTTGTCTAGAGCAAGTGTGCTTTCGCCGTCACACAGAAGTTTCAGCGAGGGACGGGACGGATCAGATGACAGGCTCGCTAAGTCATCTTCAAAGAAAGTCTTGAAACGGTCGTGCACCTGAACGATAGGCAGACGCGTCAGCTTACCCTGTGACAGTCCTTCGATCAAGAATGGCAACTGGTGTTCTGGTTCGATCAGGGGTGATTGGAAATAACTCTTCTCCACGCGGTTGGCTCGGATCAGATGAAGCGACCGCACCCCCATCATGGCGGAAGTAATTAACACCTTCTTGAGCGTCTGTGGTCGAGGCAGCGCACAGATCAAGTCGATTTCCGGCTTGAAAAGGGGCATTTCGCGCCAGACGTCACACACCAAAATGACTTCATCGGCGGTTACTCGCTCCACCCGCGCCTTTCCCTGTGGTCCGTTGAGCATCCCGATTTCTACTGAGTCCCCTTCGGTTGCTTTCAAGATCGTTCGGATGTGCTCCGCACGAAAATCGGTCAGTCGGAACGTGTGTGCGCTTGTCTGATCTGTCTCTGTCAGAATTACCAGGTTCATTGAGAGTCCCGATCCGGTTCGAAAGGATGGTGCAGATCGAAATCGGGGCGGTAACTGTGCGGGCTCCCCAGCTCCTGAACCCAGCCGCGCCAGAACCCGAGACGCTCGAATTCATCGATTACCGCTTCGTATTCTTCGGGGTGTAACGTCCTGCCAAGCAGCGGGTGATCCTTCACGGCCGGAGTGGGATAGTACTGCGACATCAGCGAGACATGCACGGAAGGTGACAGTTCCTCGGCAATCCAACGCAATACCGCTTTCGAATTCTCCACCTGTCCCGGCAAGACCAGATGTCGTATGATCATCCCCGATTCGATCACATCTTCATTGTCCAAATAGATATTGGCGCCCTTCAGGCGAAACATCTCTCTGATGGCAACCGTGGCGACAGCCGGATAATTGGGGGTACCCGAATATTCGCGGCCGAGTTTCTCGTCCATGTACTTGAGATCGGGCAGATACACATCGACAGATCCCTCGAGCGCCCGAATGATCTCAACTTTATCGTACCCGTTGCTGTTATAGACGAATTTCTGGTGATGACCGCGCGCCCTGAGCGCGTCCATAATTTGCCGCATCTGCGGGATACTGTGCGACGGCGACACGAACCCGACTCCCTTAGCACCTGAGGCCAGGACCGCCTCGATCTCGGAAATGACTTCGTCCAGAGCCATCGGCGAACCGGCCGCGGACGTGTTGCGGGATATTTGATAGTTCTGACAGTAAATACACTGCATGTTGCAGTGCGTGAAGAAGATATTGCAGATGCCGTGCGCTCCGCTCAAGACCGGCTCTTCGCCTCGATGGGCGCAGATCGACGAAATCATCATCTCATCGTTTGACTTACACCAGCCGGGAGTGTCGCTTGTCCGATCCGCTTGACACCCTCGCGGACAACAGATACAGTTGCGCACGTCCACCAATTTGGCGAGGTCGCTTACCTGATTGAGCCTGCTATTGTCGTCGTTACGTTCACACATAATCAATATCCCGGCCCAAGATCACCGGAGCGACCTCGTGGCGCAACGCCTTTTTCGACGCCGGGCGACCGGAAAAAACCTTGAACCCGCTGTTATATCTTCGTAGCCTGGCTCTTGAGCGATCCAGAATCGATTAGAAGTGAGGCTCCGCCATGGCCGACGAGAAGAAAATCGTGATTATTTCTGACGGCACCGGACGGACCGCCAAACGCCTGATGGATGCCGTTATCGTGCAGTACTATCAGAAGGACCTGCACTTCTCGCTCTCGAATATCTACACGCAAGTCCGAAATGAGAGACAGATCGACGGCATTCTGCTGGAGCTCGATCACAATTCGCTCGTTTTGTACACGATTATCAAGACCGATCAGGCCGATTACCTCGAAAAAGCTCTGCTCAAGCGCAAGGTGCTTCACCTGAACGTACTCAGGCCGATGCTCGACACCATGTCCAAGTTCCTGGGGGTGCATCCGAATTACCAGCCCGGCCTGCTTCAGATCATCGACGACCGCTACTACCGCAAGATCGACTCGATCGGTTTCACGGTCGAGCATGACGACGGCCGCGGCACAACGCTCGAAGAAGCCGACGCCGTCCTCGTGGGGCCGTCGCGAAGCTGCAAGACGCCGATCAGCATGTATCTGGCCTGCAACCACGGTCTCCGCGTGGCGAATATCCCCATCATCCGCGACAGTGCCATGACGCAAACCCTGCTGTCGCGCCTGAAGGTAGTCTCGCACGGTCGCATAATGGGCATGCTCATGCAGCCGGAAACGCTGATGCTCGTGCGGGAACATCGTCTGTCCATGCTGGCCAAGGAGAATCGCTTTCAAGCCCAAATGGACTCGTATTGCGATATCCGTGAAGTGGCCTCGGAGTTTCGCTTCTGCCGTGATCTGTACGAGTCAGAAGGGTGGCACACCGTAGATGTGACCCGACGCGGCATTGAGGAAGTCTCTCTAGAAATTCTGGACCTGCTGAATATCAAAGGCGAAATGACCGGGGGACTTTAGCCACCAGTGTGTTAGGTTCTCGCCATGTCCGCCCCGGACGGCCGTGGGCGGCAGACTTCCTGGTCTGCCCCAGAGGAGGGGCACACGAGGACGTGTGCCGCCCACACATAGTCACCAGTGTGTTAGGTATGCGACATGTCCGCGCCGGACGGCCTCTGGAACACCCGCAGATCGAACACGGCCACAGTCGCCATGAGATGCTCAAAGATTTCGGCCTGGACGGCCTCGTATTCAGGCAGCTCCTTTTCTTTGCTGAAGGCACAGATTTCGATCGGCACACCGTACTCGCCCGGTTGCATTTGCCGCACCAGTAGAAGCATTTCCGAATGAATCGCTGGATGTCGCCGCAGATATGCCTCGGTATAACCACGAAACACACCCAGGTTGGTGAAGTGCACGTCGGCTTCATTCCGGCCAGCAGCCTGCTTTTTCTTACTGATGTATTGCGCTGCGAGGGGATCGCGCGAGAACCGCTGAAGCATCTCGTCACTGCAGAACTTGATCGTGCTCAGGTCGATATAGATTGAACGCTTAATGCGTCGCCCGGCGGCTTCATCTACTCCCCGCCAGTTGCGGAACGAATCGGAAACGAGTGCGTAGGTAGGAATAGCGCTGATAGTCTTGTCGCCGTTTTGAACTCTGACCGTGTGGAGCGAAATATCGATCACGATGCCGTCGGCGCTGTACTTGGGCATCTCGATCCAGTCACCCACTCTCACTAGATCGGAGGTAGACATCTGGAACGATGCCACCAGGCCGAGAATGGTATCTTTGAATACCAGGAGGAGAACGGCGGTCATGGCGCCGAGTCCACCCAGCAACCCGAGCGGAGATTGTTTGAACAGCACCGCAATCGCCAGCATTGCGACCACGACCCCGATCGCTATCCGGGTAATCTGAGCCAAACCTTTGATGGGTCGGTTGCGTGACAGTTCCATTGACTGGTAGACGTCGACCGCGGCGTTGATAAAAGCCGAGGCCACCAGACCGCCTACTATCAATATGTAGACATAGGAAGCCCGCTCGATGAAGCTCTGCAGCGCCACAAATGTCGGTGCGGACCAATAGAACACAAGCGCCGGGGCAATATGCGAGGCGCGGTGTAATACGCGCCGCTCCAGCAGGGCGTCGTCCCAGGTCGTGGGTGTCCGTTTGATGATGACGGCGAGAATTGTCAGCAGGATGCGCTTGACAACCCAGTTAACGATTCCGGCCAAAAGAAATACGCCTAAGCCCAGGGTCATCCAGGCGAGATATCGCGTGAACGGGTCGTCCAGACCCTGAACCTGCAGCCAGTTGTAGACAGTCTGAAACACAGCACTACCCTTGTTACTTATGCCCGCGGTCAAGAATCGGAGCTAAGCCCCGCGCCGACAAAAGTAAAGTCCCTCCAGATTGGTGACAAGTCTAAATAAGACGGCCCGCCTGTTTAGGGCGGGCCGCGAGTTTGTGCATTTCGGAGAAGTCAGGAGATCCTGAAGCCTTCAGTGCCTTTTACATACCTGCAAGATTCTGGAGCAGGGCCACGGTTACCCCCATAAGCGATTCACCGGCAATAATACCTGAGGCCACTGGAATAATGTACATGTCGGCCATGGCCGGTTTCTTCTTGGTCAGCACCAGGGCAATCACGGCGCCGATGAACATCGACAGCGAATTGAAGAACTGAATTACAAACGCCAGACCCAGCCCCATAGCCGAAGGGATGAACTTGTGGGTCTTCTCGGGCAGGAAGCGGGGTAACAGTGGCAGGATGATACCGATCAGACCGCCGGTCAGCATCCCCATCCGGGCCGTCGGATGCAGCGCCCCAAGGCCCTGAGACAACAACTCGGCCACGGCTTTCCACACCTGCGCGGCCGGAGCCGGGAATTGATCGGAGCCGAGGTACGAGGCATCGGGGATCAGAAGGTAGAAAGCCGGAACCACCACCAATGTCCCAAAGAAGCAACCCAGAAACTGCGCCAGGAACTGCTTGCGCGGATTGGCGCCCAGCAAATATCCGGATTTGAGGTCGAAGAGGAGGTCGGACGATGACGAAGCGGCACCGGATGTCAGACCGGCGGTCATCAGATTCGTGGTCATATTTGACGGTGACAGTGCACCGAACATAAGCTGGGTGATCTTGCCCATTGCTCCGACCGGTGTGATGTCGGACTCACCTGCAGCCCGGCAAGCCACGATGGAGAGGAAGAAGGTCATCAACACGGCCACCACACCCATCCACCAGGCAGTCTGGAAGAACGACACGAGAATGATAATTGCCCCCAGCCCGGAGATAGTCACACCCCAGAGGAACCAGGACGCCGGCACCTCGATCCGCTCAAGGGGATCCACATACGAGGAGCCGTCCGGCGACGGAGACTTGCTGGAGAACATCTTGGTAATGCCGCTGAAAGCGCGAGCAATTGTCCGCCACTGCATAAAGAAGGCCAGCAGACCAGAGGTCACCATGATTGACGCGCCGGTCCAGGTGCTCCAGCGCACAATCGCGCGGAATCCGAGACCGTCGGCCGGAATTACTCCGGATTTGACCATGATAGGGGCCAACACGGCGTAGTTGAGGATAGCCCCGAATAGCATCGACCAGGCCACTTTAATTCCAATAATAGCTCCCGCGGCCAGCATGACTGTGTTCATGTCGAAAGAAATGGTCCATCGGGACAGCTCGTATCCTCCCAGTGTAAACCAACTCTGCGGAATCGCCAAAGTGGCGGGGATGTTCGGTATGCCAAACGGCATGCGTCCGTCGCGGCACCAACATAACACCGCCCCAAACAGACCGGAAACGCCCAGGGCTCGGGCCTTTTGGACCGCGTCGCCACCCTTGGAGTGCAGACTCCGCAGTGTCTCGGCCGCCGCGATGCCACTCGGGAATTTGAGCTGTTCGATATTGATCAGATTGCGCTTCATGGGTATAGCCATGAACACTCCCAGCGACGCAACGAACAGAATCCAGGGCGAGAGTATGTACCAGGGGATGTGGTGACCGGTAATCATCAGATAGGCCGAGATCGATGACACCATGATGATTCCAGTGCCGGCGCCGGCGGACGACGCCGTCGACTGCATGCAGTTATTTTCCAACAGGGTAATCTCGGTCTTGAACAAACGCGGAAAAGCGGCAGTAAGTGCGCGATAGACGGTGAAAGAGATGATGCAGGCGGTAATGGCCACACCGAGCGACCAGCCGGTCTTAAGCCCCACGAAGATATTGGAAACCGCCATGATCATGCCGATACAAGCGCCCGTAATGGTCGCCCGCCAGGTCAACTGCTTCATGTTATCACCCTGGTACACGTTGTGATACCAGTTGAGCTCGATTTCCTCTGGGGTCAGCTTCTTCGGAGTATCCGGATTTAGCGTGTCTTTCTTAGGTGTTGAACTCATCGATATCTCCTCAACGGGTCAGACGGCGGAAGTAACAGGGGCGGGGCCGTCGGTGAATGCTTTTTGCAGTTTGTAGATGCCACAATCGCTCATTAATTAGCCAATCGGATCTATCATAATTCCGTCAGGGTTGTTTGTCCAGTATCGATTTCTGTGACAAGTTTCCAGCCATCGTGGGCAACTGAAATCCCATCCCAAACGCAAGTCCGGCACCGCACTCGGACAAATGAGGATACCTAGCGCGATTTTAGCTTGTGACACATTTCACAAAGTATCGCGGCGCCTAAGAATGAAAACTGCAATCTTGACGAATTAACTTGTACTAATCTTTTCCGGAGGTTATTATAAAGTAACTTGATTCACGGCCTACAATTCGACATGATGCGCCGTGAAAGGCAGTCGATATGATTGGAACAACCGTTCTCTGTGACTAATACCGACAGGTCTCTATGATGAATGAAAACCAGGTAAGTTCCTCCGTGGCCCTTCACACTCTAGATAAGGCACATCTTCAGGCCTTGCTCGATGCCTTATCAACTCAACAGTACCGAATCTTCGGACCGACCGTTCGCGAGAATGCGGTAACTTATCAGGAAATCACGAACCTCGAGCAACTGCCCACAGGTTGGCGGGATGAACAATCAGGCGGCCGCTACCGGCTCGTGAAATCGGACCGCCCGGCGCTATTTGACTATGTAGTCGGGCCTCATGGTTGGAAGAAGATCTTCTATCCATCGCTCCACAAAATCTGGTCGGCCCGGAAATCGGGTCACAGCTTTGAGATTCAGTCCCCCGGTGAAGCGGACAATCCAAGAATCGCATTGCTGGGAGTCCGCCCTTGCGAACTCAAAGCGCTGGCAATTCATGACCAGATATTGTCGCATGGCACTTATGACGACCCGTATTACCGTCGGCTGCGAGCCAATGCGTTTATAATTGCAGTCAATTGCGCCCGTCCGGGCGGAAATTGCTTCTGTGCCTCAATGGATACCGGTCCCGAAGCAAAGTCCGGGTTCGATCTGGCGCTGACGGAAGTTTTCGCCGACGGACATCACTCTTTTGTAATCGAAGTCGGTTCTGAAAAGGGGAAGGCTCTGCTCGATACGGTTCCGGCGCAACCTGCAACCGACGCCGATCAGACAGCCGCGCGTCACGTGATAGATCAGGCTGTCTCATCTATGGGCAAGCATCTCAAGACTGCCGGACTCAAAGATCGGCTCAATACGCGATTCGACTCCAAGCATTGGGAGAAAGTAGCCGAACGCTGCCTCAGTTGCGGCAACTGCACTATGGTCTGTCCCACCTGTTTTTGTGTCAACGTGATCGATTCGACCGACCTGGCCGGTCAGCAGGCCGATCGGGAGCGGTGCTGGGATTCCTGCTTCTCGGTCGGCTTCTCGTACATTCATGGCGGCGCCGTACGAGCATCGGAGCAGTCGCGTTATCGTCAGTGGCTGATGCACAAACTCGCCTACTGGCAGGACCAGTTCGGCGTGCCCGGGTGCGTGGGGTGCGGGCGATGCATTACCTGGTGCCCGGTGGGAATCGACATTACCGAAGAGGCCGCCGTGTTGGCGAAGTGACCGGATGGACACGATCAAGATTAACTGGAAATAAGGAGGCTTTATGGAGAACCTCGAAAGAATCCTGGCCGAGCACCCTTTCTTCAAGGGTTTCAATGAATCACAGATTGCGCTGTTGAACGGGTGTGCCTCGAATGTCGTGTTCAAAGCCGGTGAGTTCATCTTCCGGGCCGACAGCCCTGCCGATCACTTCTATTTTATCCGACAGGGACGGGTACAGGTAGAGACACTAGTGCCGCAAAAGGGACCGGTCGCGATTGGGACGCGTACCGACGGCGAAGTGTTCGGCTGGTCGTGGATTGTTCCACCGTATCGCTGGCATTTCGACGCTCGCGCGGTCGAACTTACCCGAGCGGTGGCGATGGATGGCAAATGCCTGCGTAACAAATGCGAAGAAGATCACGACCTCGGCTATGAAATGATGAAACGTTTCCTGATCCTCGTGGCCCAAAGACTTGATATTACTCGTTTGCAACTAATGGACGTATATGGTCATGGTTCAAGCAAATCCTAGCGTGCAAGAAAATGACGTGATCGGCCCGATGGTGTCCGATCCGTATATCATCCGGCGGGTCACCCGCGAAACCGTCGATACGTTTACCCTCGACCTCGAGAAGATGCATGGCGAACGGCACTTTCGGTTCCTCCCCGGCCAGTTCAACATGCTTTATGCTTTCGGGGTAGGTGAAGTACCGATTTCCATCAGCGGCGACCCTCAGATCGCAACTACTTTAACCCACACTACCCGCGAAGTTGGTACGGTCACCCGGGCGATGCGACGCTTGAAAGCGGGCGATACTCTGGGTGTGCGTGGTCCCTATGGCACAGCCTGGCCGGTGGATGAAGCCGAAGGAAGTGACGTTGTGGTCGTTGCGGGCGGCATAGGCCTCGCCCCCCTGCGTCCGGTGATCTACCACCTTCTCGCCAATCGGGACAAATACGGGAAAGTCGTGCTCTTGTACGGCACTCGTATGCCCGAGGATATTCTCTTCCGGAAAGACCTGGAGCGCTGGCGCTCACGGTTCGATCTGGACCTGCACGTGACCGTCGATCGCGCCACCGGGCCCTGGCGAGGGAATGTCGGCGTGGTCACGAACCTGATCACCCGCGCTCCGTTCGATCCTCACAACACCGTTGCCATGATTTGCGGACCTGAGATAATGATGCGCTTTACGGTCATCGAATTGGAACGGCGCGGCGTCGATCATTCCCAAATCTACCTGTCCATGGAACGCAACATGAAATGCGGCATCGGCCTCTGCGGCCACTGTCAAATGGGACCCCGCTTTGTCTGCAAGGACGGCCCCGTGTATCGCTGTGACCGCATTAGAGACGTGTTCTCGAAACGAGAA
The DNA here is from genome assembly GCA_963735035.1 of uncultured candidate division Zixibacteria bacterium. GTDB lineage: Bacteria > Zixibacteria > MSB-5A5 > GN15 > FEB-12 > JAGGTI01. The sequence continues at coordinate 739,078 of CAVTJJ010000004.1, read as the reverse complement.
ATGTGATATGACACCGCTATCGAATAAACCGAAACTGGCCGTCTGGAAGTTTGCCTCGTGTGACGGCTGTCAATTGTCTCTGCTTGACTGTGAAGAAGAACTTCTGGCTGTCGCCGAACACGTAACCATTGCCAATTTCCCCGAGGCTTCACGAGCCGTCATCGAAGGGACCGTACGAAATCTCCCTCGTCGAGGGTTCCATTACAACCTCGCATGACGCCGAACGGATTCACGGCATCCGTCGGGCCTCCAAGACCCTGATCACTATCGGCGCTTGCGCCACCGCCGGGGGGATTCAGGCTCTCCGTAATTTTACGAATGTGCAGGACTACGTCACTATCGTCTATGCCCATCCGGAGTATATCGAAACTCTTGGCAAGTCGACCCCAATCTCCGATCACGTGTTCGTGGATTTCGAATTGCGCGGCTGTCCGATCAATAAGTATCAACTGGTGGAGGTGATCAGCGCCTACCTCAACGGCCGCCGTCCCAATATCTCCACGCACAGCGTCTGCATGGAGTGCAAACGCCGGGGAACAGTCTGTGTGATGGTGGCGGGCGGAACCTCCTGCCTTGGTCCGGTAACCCAGGCCGGGTGCAACGCTCTCTGCCCTTCATTCAATCGTGGCTGCTTCGCCTGCTTTGGACCCAAGGAAACTCCAAACACCGCCTCGCTCGCCGCCTGGTTCGAACAGATGGGTGCGCCCCGCGACGAGATCGTGCGAGCCTTCCGCAGCTTTAACGCCACGGCAGAACCGTTCCGTCGGCAGGGTGAATTATATGAAGCATAAGACAATCAAAGTCGATTACCTCGCCCGTGTCGAGGGCGAAGGCGGTTTGCTGGTCAAGGTCCGTAAGGATAAAGTCTCCGAAGTTCAGTTCAATATCTTCGAGCCGCCCCGGTTCTTCGAGGCTTTCTTGCAAGACCGCAAGTTTACCGAAGCACCCGACATCACCGCCCGCATTTGCGGCATCTGCCCCATCGCGTATCAAATGAGCTCCAGTCATGCCATGGAGCAAGCGTGCGGAGTGCGGGTCGAAGGCGTTTTGCGGCAACTGCGCCGTCTGATCTACTGCGGCGAATGGATAGAGTCACACGCCCTGCACATGTTTCTGCTGCACGCCCCTGATTTCCTCGGATATGAAGACGGCCTGCGCATGGCCCACGATCATCCGGAACTGGTTCAGAAGGCACTCCGGCTGAAGAAGATCGGCAACGATCTAATGGTGGTGATAGGCGGCCGTGAGATTCATCCGATTAACACCCGGGTGGGTGGTTTCTATCGTGCTCCGTACAAAACCGAACTCGACGCCTTGATCGAGCCCCTGCAATGGGCGCTGGAATTCTCACTCGAAGCGGTCAAGTTCACGGCCGGCTCTAACGTTCCCGGATTTCGAACGCGACTACGAACTGGTGTCTCTGAAACATCCCGATGAATACGCCATCACTGAAGGACGAGTCGTTTCCAACAAGGGAATCGACATTACCCTCGACCAATTCCTTGACGTATTCGAAGAAGAACACGTGTCGCATTCGACATCGCTGCAGGGTCGCATCAAGGCCCGAGGTGATTATTTGACCGGTCCGCTGGCGCGTTTCTGTAACAACTACGATCAACTTCCGGAGATCGCCCGCAAAGCCGCGAGTGATGTTGGCCTGAGCCCGAATTGTCTCAACCCGTTCAAGAGTATCGTCATCAGAGCGGTCGAGACGGTCTTCGCCTGCTATGAAGCGTTGCGAATCATCAAGGAATACCAGGAACCGGCGCAGTCGTATATTGAATGCACCCCACGTGACGGAGTCGGCCACGGCTGTACCGAAGCACCCCGTGGTATTCTCTACCATCGCTACCAGATTGGCGCGGACGGCCTCATCAAGACCGCCCGGATCATTCCGCCGACATCGCAGAACCAGAAATCAATCGAACTGGACCTTAAAGAGTTCGTCCAGAAGAATTTGCACCTGTCTCATGAGAAGCTGACCTGGCAGTGCGAACAGGTGGTGCGCAACTACGATCCGTGTATATCCTGTTCCTGCCACTTCCTGAGGCTGAAGATCGAGCACGAGGACACCTGATTGCCTATGAACGACCCGGCGCCATATGTTGTAGTCGGGCTCGGCAACGAGTTCCGAAGTGACGATGGCTGCGGCCCTGCCACTGCCCGCCGGGTGATAGAGATGTGTGACGGTCAAGTTGATCTCATACAACCTTTGGCCGACGCAACCGGATTGATCATGGCCTGGTGTGAGTATCGCGCGGTCTTCCTCATCGACGGCGTCAAATCAGGCGCAGAGCCGGGAAAAATATTTCGCTTCGAGCCTTTCATCGAAAACCTCCCCGAGGACGTTTTCCCTCCAGCCAGCTCGCATCGACTGAGCCTGAGCCAGATCATTGAGATTGCCCGGACTCTGGGTAAACAACCCCGCCAACTGGTTCTTTATGGCATCGAGGGGATCAATTTCGACTACGGCACAGTAATGACTCCCCAGGTAGCCACGGCCGTTCTTGAGGTCGCCGACCGAATAGTCGCCGAGATAGGTCGGGTTGCCGATGTCTGAAGACGCGGGCGACGGCTCTCATCCCCAATTTGTCGGCACTAGTCCCGGCACGAAGCTCGCACACTTTCAGATTCAGCTCCGAGGCCGGGTGCAGGGTGTAGGTTTCCGACCGTTCGTTTATCGTCTGGCTACCGCATTAGGGCTCGTGGGGACAGTAAAGAACACCGGCGATGGCGTCACTATTGATATCCAGGGTTCGCTCGTCAAAGTGGAACGGTTCATCTCAGAATTGACGCGTCAGTTGCCGCCGCAGGCATCGATCGACAGTCAAACAGTGGAACGCCTCCCATTGTCAGACTCTTCAGGATTCACAATCGAACACAGCGTCGGCCGCAACTCCGGGAGCGCTACGGTTATTCCGGATTTGGCTACTTGCCCGGAGTGCATTGCCGAAGTGTTTGACCCGTCCAATCGCCGCTACCGCTATCCTTTCACCAATTGCACGCACTGTGGCCCCAGATACAGTATCATCGAAGCCGTCCCGTATGATCGTCCACGCACAACTATGAAGCGGTTTACGATGTGTCCCGCCTGCCAGGCCGAGTATGATGATCCTACCAACCGCCGTTTTCACGCCCAGCCGAACGCCTGCCCCACTTGCGGTCCGCAATTACAGTTGTGGGATGCGGACGGCAAGATCATTGCAGACAAGGACAAGGCACTCATGTTCGCCTGCGAGGCGATTCGCGGAGGTCGTGTAGTCGCCCTCAAGGGCCTGGGTGGCTTTCAACTTCTCGTAGATGCGCGCAATGAAGAATCGGTGTCCCGACTGCGCTTGCGGAAACACCGCCCGTCAAAACCGTTTGCGCTCATGTATCCGGATTGCACGACGATAAGTGATGACTTCATCACATCTTCAGTTGAAGAAACAGCCCTGCGTTCCGCAGCGGCTCCGATTGTGCTGCTCAAGAGAAAGGGAGGCGGCCGGCTTGGCATTGCTGAGAGCGTGGCGCCACGAAGTCCATACCATGGCGTGATGCTGCCTTACACGCCGATGCATCATCTGCTCCTGAGAGAGCTGGCCTTCCCGATTGTCGCTACCAGTGGCAATCTTTCCGAAGAACCGATTTGCATTGACGAACGCGAAGCGGTCCAACAACTCGGACAAATTGCCGAACTATTCCTGGTTCACGACCGACCTATAGCACGACCGCTGGATGATTCGGTGGTTCATCGCGTCAGAGACACAATCGTTGTCCTCCGCGCCGCGCGGGGATACTCACCAGTATCCATTCCAATAGACAGCTCTCCCCCACCGCTGCTTGCAGTGGGATCGCACCTGAAAAACACAATCGCGTTTACATCCGGCTCACAGATAGTCATCAGCCAACACATCGGTGACCTGTCCGGGCCGAAATCACAGGCCGCGATGGAAGCGGCTATTGGGTCAGCATCTGAATTGTATTCCGTCTCGTTTGACCACGCCGCGTGTGATCTTCATCCTGACTACCATTCGACTCACGTCGCTCACACGTTCGATCCAAGCCCCACCACCGTTCAGCATCATTATGCTCATGTGCTCTCTTGCATGGCTGAGCACGGCTTGAAGCAACCTGTGCTGGGGGTCTCCTGGGACGGCACCGGGCTCGGTAGTGATGGAACCATCTGGGGCGGCGAATTCCTGCTGGTCGGTAAAGAAGGATTTGATCGAGTCGGCTATCTTCGACCCTTCCCCCTCCCCGGTGGAGACAAAGCTATTACCGAGCCACGTCGCTCGGCACTGGGTCTGCTCTACGAAATCTTTGGTCGAGAACTGGACACCCGGCGCGATCTGGAGTCGGTCAAGCAGTATTCCGAGAACGATCTGACTCTGCTGCTTCACATGATTGAGAGTGGGCTGAATACGTTTGAGACAACGAGCGCCGGGCGTCTGTTCGACGGACTGGCATCGCTGCTAGGCCTCTCGCAAGTGACCTCGTATGAGGGCGAAGCGGCCATGTTGCTGCAATACGCCGCCGAAGCGTCCGAGCCAGAGGTACCGTACGAATTTGCCGTGAATAGGCGAGACAAGGCGATGGTGCTGGATTGGGAACCGATGGTGCGCCCGGTGATCGATGACATCCATCGGCAGGTAAGGCTTGACAGAATCGCCGCGAGGTGCCACCATACGCTTGTGGAAATGATCGCGGCGGCGGTACAGACGGTTGAGACCCCGACGGTCGTGCTGACGGGTGGTTGTTTTCAGAACCGCATGCTTTTGGAATTGACCTATGACCGACTCGTCGGCCTCGGGCGGAGAGTGTATTATCATCAGCGCGTCCCGACCAACGACGGTGGCATTTCGCTGGGTCAGGCGGCGGCTCTGATCGAACTCATGAAACACGAGAAGTAACCATGTGCCTCGCGGTGCCCGGTAAGATAATCAGTATCGAAGGTCAGGACTCCATTGTGCGAAGCGGGCGCGTGGAGTTCGGGGGCATAGTCCGCGAGGTCAGCCTGTCCTGTGTGCCCGAAGCGAAGATCGGCGACTATGTCATCGTTCATGCCGGGTTCGCGCTGAACGTCCTCGACGAAGAACAGGCCCGGATCACTCTTGATTACCTGCGGCAGATCGCCGAACAGACCGATTCATCGGATGAAGAGGCGTGAAACACCTTGAAGAATATCGGCGGCGCGATCTGATCGACCGCCATCTGGAGATGATCGCCGCCAGGACGCATGGTCACTGGAAGATCATGGAAGTCTGCGGCGGACAGACCCACTCCCTGCTCAAGCACGGCATCGACCGCCGTTTGCCGAGTAATATCACGCTCATCCATGGCCCCGGCTGCCCGGTGTGTGTGACACCTGCCGAGACCGTTGATCAGGCTATCGAGATCTCGCTACGTCCGGAAGTAATCTTCTGCACCTTCGGCGATATGCTCCGTGTCCCCGGTGCGAATGGCACGCTGATGGATGCCCGCGCGCGCGGCGGCGACATACGTATGGTCTATTCACCGCTTGAGGCAGTCACACTGGCCAGGAAGTGTCCGGAAAGGCAGGTAGTGTTCTTTGCTATAGGATTCGAGACGACAGCGCCGGTAATCGCGACTGCGGTGCTTCAGGCCGAAGACGAACAACTGCAGAACTTCTCGATACTACCTGCTCAAGTACTTATTCCACCCGCCATGCGCGCCATACTCGAAATGCAACCGCGCCTGGTCAATGCCTTCCTGGCGCCCGGCCATGTGTGCACTGTGACAGGGGCCGAAGAGTATGCTCAACTCGCGATGAAATACCGGGTACCGATTGTTATCACCGGTTTCGAGCCGGTGGACCTGCTTCAGGGGATCTACATGGCGGTGGAGCAGTTGGAGCAGGGACGGGCGGAATTGCAGAATCAGTATTGTCGCGCGGTCCAGCTCGAAGGCAACACGCTCGCGATGGAGCGAGTAGAGCAGGTCTTCTATCCGGTCGACCGCAACTGGCGCGGCCTCGGGATGATTCCGCTGAGCGGATATGCGCTTCGAGATGCATACAAGCGATTCGATGCCTTCGCACGCTTCCACCCAAGAGTTGGTACGACTGCTGCGGGCGATGCCTACTGCGGTCAGGTGCTGGCAGGTTCTATCAAACCGGTCGAGTGCCCGTATTTCGCTACCACCTGCACACCTGATTCACCGACCGGCCCCTGCATGGTGTCATCGGAAGGCGCCTGTGCCGCCTATTATCGTTACCGGGAGAGGCAATTGTGACCGACAAATCTCGCATCCTGATGGCCCATGGCGGCGGCGGCCGCCTGTCGTGGCAGTTGATTTACGAAATATTCGCCCCGGCATTCGGCGATTCCGAATTTGACGCCTCCCACGACGGTGTCGTATTCAACGTTCCTTCGTCACGCCTGGCCTACACGACCGATTCGTTTGTCATCCGACCGCTCTTCTTCCCCGGCGGTGATATTGGTAAGTTGGCAATCTGTGGAACGGTTAACGATCTCGCCATGTGCGGCGCGAAACCGTTATATCTATCCGCTGGATTCATTCTCGAAGAAGGTTTGGAGATTGAGGTCTTGCGACGGGTTGTCGCATCGATGGCCGCAACAGCACGCGAGGCGGGAGTGCGAATTGTCACGGGCGACACCAAAGTTGTCGAGCATGGCAAGGCCGACCAGATGTACATCAACACCTCCGGTGTAGGTGCAGTCAACAACGGTCGCTTAATCGGCCCGCGACAGATTCGCCCCGGAGACAAGGTTATCCTGAGCGGTGACATCGGCCGCCACGGCATCGCGGTCATGGCTCTGCGCGAAGGACTGACATTTGAAACGACTATACAAAGCGATTGTGCTTCACTGAATAGCATCGTGAGCGACCTGCTTCAGAGCGGTGTTGATGTTCATTGCATGCGCGATCTCACCCGCGGCGGACTGGCATCGGCACTGGTGGAGATAGCAGAGACTTCGAAGCGACGGATTCACATTTCGGAAGATCAGATACCGGTCGGCGAAGCTGTCGCCGGAGCATGTGAGATATTGGGACTCGATCCGATGTTTGTCGCCAACGAAGGGCGGTTCATTGTGATTGTGGCCGCATCAGACACAGACCGATCACTATCGACACTTCGCAAACATCCCCTTGGAGCCGACGCGCAAATCATCGGCGAAGTCACCAACAAGACTGATGGCATCGTCACGCTGACTACTTCGACCGGTGTCGACCGCGTGATCGAGATGTTCACCGGCGAGCAATTGCCGCGTATTTGCTGAGAGTGGGTGGAGTGAGGTTGCGTCAGGTCTTGCCGACTCGGCCGCTGAAAGCGGGCGAGACGGTGTGACCTGACGCGTTGCATTAACATAGTAAGATGCTATTTACACCTGTTGGGGCTTCATCTATGAAGACTCCGTCGCATCCATAGCTATCTTGTCTGGGTTCCTGCCGCCGCAGGAATAACGAAGATAGCGCTTCGCTCGGGTGGCCCACCCTCCTGCGGGTGGGATTGAAGGGATCGGCGCCCCAGCGCTTGCGCTGGGCCGGGTGGGTATTGATGAGGGAACGCGGCGTCAGCCCCATCATGCCCGAGTAGTCGGGCACCCATGACCACTCGCAACCGCAAAAACTGAACCGCTGACTATTGGGACACCGTTCTGCAGGATCTTCGTTCGGCACACCTCCTTGATATTATTATGAGAAGACTTTGCGACCTGATGTCCTATCGTCGCCTTCGCATTCCTTCCATCGCGGCATCCCATGGGCCCCCGACTTCTCGGGGGTGACGGCCTTACGGCCGTTTTGGATACAACTTCTCTTCTCGCCGCCCCGAAACCGTCTGGTTTCGACCTACAAGATCATCATGAGATAATTACCGCTGCTTCTTCGCAGCCGCCGTCTTCGTCAGCCAGGCGTACCAGTCTTGCAACCCTATCCCCTGACGGCAGGAAACTTCAATAATCTCCAGATCGCCGTTGATTTGCCGAGCGTTCTTCTTCACCCGGTCTAGATCGAAATCCGACAGCCCCATCAGGTCGATCTTGTTGATGACCATCACCGACGACCGCCGAAACATCGCGGGATATTTCAACGGCTTGTCATCCCCTTCGGTCGTGCTGATCAACACAACTTTCATGTCCTCGCCAAGGTCGTAACTCGACGGACACACCAGGTTGCCGACATTCTCGACAAAGAGAACATCACAGCTCGACAGAGTCCAGCCCGGTCATCGCCTGCTGCACCATACGGGCGTCGAGATGACAGGTCCCGCCGGTGACAATCGGCCGCACCAGACGCGCCCCGGCCGCTTCGAGACGGCGGGCGTCGTTCTCGGTTTGAACGTCGCCGGCTATCCCGGCCATGGTGAGGTGACGGCTCAACTCGCGAAAAGTACGCTCCAGCAGGGAAGTCTTCCCGGAACCGGGTGAGCTGACCAGGTTCAGACTGAGGATGCCGCGCTCGGACAGTTGCTGTCTGATTTCGGCGGCGATGCGGTCATTTTCTTTGAGGACCTTTTCGTTGACATTTATGCGCGCGGTCATGGGGACCTGCTTTCAAGGTTAGGATCTACGAGTAACATAGCCGGAAACAACCCCACCCGCAAGCTAAGGAGCGCCGGATCAGGGGTCAGACGAGGCCCCCGATCAAGTCGGGGGCAGGCTCTGCCGACCACACTAGCGCATACGGCCGAAAGGCCGTCACCCCCGAGGCGTCGGGGGCCCAGCCAAGATCGCCATGAAGAGAGCATTGATGTCAGAAGAGTTGCTCGAAACGGGACTTCTATCGAACACCAACCACAGTGACCGTCCAGCTTGTCTGGGTTCCTGCCTTCGCAGGAATGACGAAACGGTGCTTCAAGTCACCCTTCGACAAGCGCAGGGTGACTTGAAGCGTCAGGTCACACCCGATACCGCCTTCGGCGTTCTCGGGCAGGACCTGACGCAACCCGCTTCGTGTCAGGTCCCCTCCCTACCCTCGTCGGAGCCAGTTCGCCCAGTCAGGGCGGCCGTTTTCAGTGGCCAATTCGGCGGCGGCGGTCCAATCGTATTCAACTTGAACGTGATTTGCGGTCCAGACGGATTCGGTTCGTTTCACGATTGCATACCGCGCGTGCGGCGAGTGATTACTGACTACATGATGATGCGGTTGATCATCGGTGTAAGCCTGAAGGCCGACACTTCCCGGATTCACTACCAATCGCCCATCCGGAAGTGTCAGCGCCCCCGGAGTGTGATCGTGCCCACAAAGAATCAATCGGTAGTTGATGCCATCAAGTAAAGAGGCTATTCCCTCGGGCGAGCGGTCTCGTAGTCCTTCCGGGGTGACCTCGCGAAGCAGATACTGATCGTCGCGATCAGGCGTACCGTGAAAATAGAAGACATCCGGCTCGATAGTCATAGAAAGCGCCAGCCCGGCCAGCCACAGTTTGTGGCGGTCGTTGAGCAGGTCGCGCGTGAAAGCCAGGGTGGGCGATGATATATCCGATATTGATTCGTCAGTGATAATGCGATCCTCATTGCCGCGCACAGTCCGCTGGCGGAGCGACATCAGCAGATCGGCCGTGCCGGCAGGATCGAGCGGTCCGTAGACGCAGTCGCCCAGGTTGACAAACCGACGGATGCCCCGATGGTCCATGTCCCGCAGGACGGCTTCAAGCGCCCATCGATTGCCATGGACATCAGCAATTACCGCCAGTTCGAAATCTGTCATGTTGGTATTCAAGCCCGGCAATCAATTACTATTCAATTAGTTACGACGAGCTCCTGCAGTGGGCAACGGTGTGGAACAGGGGCCGCATCTAGCGCAAAAATAGTGGTCGAATACTTCGGCCGTTTCGTAGTAATTGCCGTAGTGGGCAGTGTGCGACATAAAGACTTGTATCGCCGCTATCGAAACCGGTATTTTGATGTCGCACCTTGCCAGACTGACGAACCTTTCAGTATGTGAACCAAATTCAGGAGTCGAAGTAATGGATACTGTTCCCGTGGCGTCAAGGAGTATCTGGGCAATCATTGGCGACATATTTTTCGCGCCGGTGAAGGCCCTCGATGATTTCAAACAGAAACCGACCTGGGTAGTCCCGCTGATTTTGTGTATGATTCTGATGGCAGTCGCCGGTGGTCTGCCCTACAAGCAGAACGCCCAGGCCCAGGCTGAATTGCTCAGTACTTCCACCCTTCCCCCTGCGATAATGGAACAGATGCGAGCCTCTGCCCAGAATCCCAGCCCGGTGGGTGCCTTAATCGCCGGACCAATCGTGTATGTGATCATTTCGTTGATTGGCGCCTTGCTGGCCTGGATGTTCGGAAGTTTCCTATTTGGCAAGAAGGCGCTCTATAGCCATGTTTGGGCGGTAGGTCTGTTAACCGGGTTGATTCCTATGATTGGCGGTGTGATCAGATCCGTTCTGATAGTAGCTAAAGATAGCATCTACGTATCCGTTGGTCTAGCCGCCTTGATGCCGGGCAAAGATTTCACATCTTTCATGTACTCGCTTCTTTACTACGCCGATCTGTTCGCTATATGGGGAGTCATCGTGGGCGGATTGGGATATGCCGCCATATTCGGCCTGTCTCGCGGCAAAGGGATAACGATCTCGTTGGTGATCTGGCTGTTAGCCATGTTAGTCATGATAGGCTTTCAGCAGATTCGGGCTAGTCATGGCCGGCGTAAAAACCACTTTCTTCTAAGCCTAAGTAATTGAATACCTTCAGGCGGGTGGCCGGCAATCGGTCGCCCGCCTTTCTTATTGCCTGACAGAGCAATTACAAAACAGTTGCATCGTAGCAGTTCGACTACTTATTTCTAGACGCCAGGCCGATATTCTTCATTAAGCTGTGTGACCAGGTCAGCCGGGCGTTTGGCCCGGTGTTCGGAACCTCAAAGCGAACGAGGCGTCTATGCGTACTCTCCTTTCTCTCACTCTTGGAGCCGTTCTCCTCATTGCGCTTGGTTGCAGCGATAAAGACAGCTCTCCCATTGCGACCACGCCGGTCGGACCGGTGACGACAGAGACTCCCGGCGCCGTAATGACCCTGTTGGAATCGAATACTCCGGCCGAGCTCAAGACCGTGCCGTCGGTACTCGCGGACTGGACCGCCTGGCCGCCGTTTGACGTGGTCAGGAACAGCGACGTATACGCGGTCACGATTCTCTGGGGGCAGTTGTCCAATTCACTCCTGCCCGGAATGCCCGTCACCGACTGGTCGGGCAAGCTCTGGGTCAACGGTGTATCGGTAGTACAGGCGCGTAGGACGATCAATTTCGAAAATGGCCAGGATTCACTCGTCACGGAAGACATCCCATCCGAAGTAGTCTGGGTATCGCAAACATCGGTTGATTTCGACGGCATCAGCTTCCTGATATTTCTGCGGCGCGACATCACGTACATCATGGCGCCGACGCTGCATTTCGAGACCACCCCATTGTCGCTCGAATTCAATTTCGGCGAGCTGATCAAGCTGGACAAATTCTATGTCCTGCCTCAGGGCAATGCCGTCGCGGTCCACTCTCGTCAGATTTGGCCGGATCGCTGCCCCGGCGGATTTATGGAAGGGAAATGGATCCAGTCCGACCTCTCCGGAGCCTCCGGACGAATCGAAGGACTCTGGCTGAATTATCGCGGCGAGCCGGAAGGCGTCATCACGGGAACCTTCTGGACCAACGATGACGGCACCCGCGAGTACTCCGGCTCGGTCTCAGGATACTTCCTGACCTACGTTATGGCCGAATTCAAGGGGACGTGGTGGTACGATGACCCGCGAATGTGTCCGATGTGCGGTACGGGCCACGGTTGGTTCAAGGGTACGTTCACATTCGTAGACGGCACCAACAAGGGCGGCTTCATGCTGGCCGAATTCGGCGACTTCGTGTCGCCGGTCGCGAGTTCTCTGGAGAAACCATTTCTTGGAGTCTGGCGGCAATCGTGCCCCTGGACACCGGAGATTACGGATAACAACGGCGTTACGAAGTAAACGTCCACTCTTCCCGAAACAGGAACGAAGAAGCGGGGCGCCCTATGGCGCCCCGCTTTTCGTTCATAGTTGGAAGAGATACTGCAGTTTCATAAAGAACTGGCGCGATTGGAGACGATTCATATCGCGACTATCTTCACCATCGCCGGCATACGTTGTGCCGTCGATGCTCACGCCGTATTCTTTCTGGTAATCGTAGGTCGTCCCGATATAGAACAGCGTAAACGGATTGATCTGATAGGTAATCAGAGGATCGAAATCCCAGGTCTTGCCGAAATCATTGTACTGAACCACGAATCGGAAAGACAATTCCCGATTGTACTGAAGACTCAGCCGCGACCGCACGATGAATCCGTCAAACAGCTCACTCCCGTTCGCCTTGCTCACGCTACGCAGATGAGTGAAGGTGTTTTCGGATTGAATTCGATCTAATGGATGGAGGTTACAAAAGAGAGTGTGCCTCGTCTGCCGGCCCATGACCCGGTAGTTGTACGCAACCTGATCGCCATAGCCTATGCTGCCTCCGAACGATATGAACTTGCTCGGAGTAACCGAAAGACACTGGTGATAATTCCAGATGCCACCGAAGAGAATTCCGCGATACAGCTCCTTGCTGGCCATGTACTGGGAGTGAATACCGATCTGAGACCTTCTCAAATAGGTTGAAAGATCGGCGTAGATGTACCTGTCCTTCGTGGTACCGTCGAAATTCCATACTTTGGCTATATTGATCTGAGGTGTGATTGACTGGACAAGGCCCTGGTCAAAACGAAACTTGTAGTATGAAATAAGGGTGGCTTGCCTCCTGTTATTGCGGGGCTCGAAACCGTTGTCAACTCGAAACGTCGGACTCCATTCGGAGTATTGCGGACTTACAAAGAGATTCCGCCCGTTATATTCGAGAATTCCTATGAACGAATGACCCCAGAACGATTCCCCGTCGTACCCGGCGGTGTGTTTGCCATCGAAGAGTTGACTGTTGAGATTGGTGGCGGTATCAGCATCGAATCGATCCAGGTAACCAGGGGATGTGAAGGCGGTGTCGTTTGGTTCGGTGGTATGGCTGGCAACACCCTGTCCCAGGAATCGCAGGCTCTTGGTCAGTCGGAGCGAACCGTCGAGGCTGAACGCCGAGCCGGCGCCCCCTTTTTCGTCGAAGCGACGGTCGGTCACCAGGAAACCAAACTGGGAGTTGTCTTTGAACGTGTGTTTGAGGCTGACAATGTTCGATTTGCTCTTGCCTCCCTGGAGGTCGGGAGTGCTGAAGTCCTCGAACGGGATTATCACCGGACTGTGCTCGTCGTACGCACCGAGATACCCGACACTGGTGGCCCCCCGTCGAAGAGTGAACTTTCCCGCCGCGACCGGATCATTGATTGAGCGGGTGTAGACAACATCGAAGATCGTCTGGAACAGGTCCCGACCTTCCTGAAAGAAGGGACGTTTCTCCGGAAACGACAGCGCGGTTGGCGAGTTAACGTCGATCTGGTCGGCATCGGCTTCGACCTGGCTGAAATCCGGATTGAGCGTCAGTTCCACTGTAGCATTGGAGCTGATCGAATACTTGGTACTGAGTGAGAGTTCTTCGTCAGGATCCAGATTTGTCCAGCCAAGCGAATCGGTCTGGCCGCCCGACCTTGAAATGGCAGTCGACTGACCCGACTGATATCCGACCAGGGCGGGGATAATCTCTATTCCCTTCCCAGGGGTTACATTATTTATGCCAGTCACCGTCCCCCACTGACAGGGCCAGCAGGATTCGTCGCGATCATAAGCTGACCAGGATATATTGTGGTGAACTTCGCGCCAGTGATGCCGCCAGAAATCCACCCGCCAGACCTGCTCCTCTTTGACGGGGAACCGGAGTGAGCTAAAGGGAATGGCCAGTTCAACCTGATACCCGGAATCGGTGATCCGGCCGGCTGACTTCCAGACCAAATCAAACTGGCTGTCTTCACCAAAACCGTTGGTCCAGAGCGCATCACCCTGAACCCCATAGGGGTTGATATTGAGCGTGTACGCCCAGGCGGCATCGCCATAGGTGTCGAGAAAGAAACCGACATTGTCGTCGTTGAAGATCATGTCCCGTTCGCACATCGACGCCCGAATATCCGCGGGGTTGTCATAGGCGATTATGGCGACATACAGATTGTCATTGTCGTAAGTCACGAACGCTTTCGTATCGACCGGTGGCTTGATCTGATTGCCGGGATCATTTTCGACGAAATTCTCCGCCGCATTTAGCCCCTGCCAGCCGGGATCATTCAGAAACCCGTCGATAGAAATCTCCCCGGCCGCCCTTTGTACTTGAAGTGACGGCTTGTATACCGGAACGAAGCCGTCCTGCGCCGCCGCAGGTAATACGCCGATGGCTGAAAACAGCGCCATCAACGAGAGAGAGCGAAGTTGCCAAGAACGCATGATGATTCTCCTCGAAGAACATGGCTATACCGCGGCTGCCACAAGATTACTCTGGCGGTAGGACGACCGCGGTGTCTGCTCTGTAGACGCAGAAACCTCAAGAATAGTTACTGGAGTTTTGCTAAAGGTTGTTATGAATTCGACATACCGAACAAGAAGGTCACCGATGCCCTCCCCCCGCCCTGTCTGGATCAGTCGATCGGATTGAGAATAGTCCCACGGCAGTTGTCGGAGCCGCAGCGGCAGAAATAGAATTCCTTGAGTTCCGCCGTGAGCTCACCCTCGTGCTCGTATGAATAATCATACGTCAGCTCGGTGCCCGGCTGGATGTTGCGGATCGCTTCGATGAAAATCCGTCCGTCTTCCATCACCGCCTCGCAATTCGGCCCGCAGGAGTGATTGATATATCGGGCCATATTGCCGCGACGGGTGGCGTCGATCGTTATCTTCTCGTCGATCTTGAACAGAAAAGTATGGTGGCGCGACATGGCGTCGTCGTCATAGCGCCGCTGTTCTTCTTCGACCGTGATAATCTCGCCGATATACTCGATAATCCGCTGACCTTTGCGGATCCTGCGCCCGGCGAACACACCCCGTCCCTGGATGCGTGAGTTCCTGAGGATAAGCTTCCTGGAGGTGCGTGAATCATTTTTCATGACGGTAACCGATATGCAATATGTGATTGTTTAACTTCAATTCTTGCGCGCTTTGTATTGCGCGAACAACCGTCCCCATTCGGTCTGGGAAAATTTGCGGATGATCGATTTCCCCACGGTTGGATACCAGAGAACGTCGTGGTAGAAATTCGACGCCGCCGGCGCCCAGACAACTAGCGGCGAGTGCAGGGCAATCCTCTCCAGAAACCGGAGGGGACCCTTGCGAAGCATCTGGTCGCCCCAGATGACCAATGATTTCTTCACCGCAAAATGGAAATTGATTTCGGAGATGTCCTCGCCGACAACTTCGATTTCTCTTAGATCAGCCACGCCCAGCCCACGCTCATGGCACATGCGAAGGTACGGTATCGAAAGCGGATCGAACCCCATCAGGCGGGCAGCCACCGAATCGATCGCGACCGAATCGGACGACGCCAAGATCAGGTTCTTGGCGTGGGGAATCATAGTTCTCGGTCCGGCCCCGTCGCCTGCGACGGTTCCGTCCATCACAGCGAGCAATCTTGGATGCAGCTCTTTCTGCATGATCATAAGATCGACCAGCACCTCGTGCATGTACTTGTGGGCGTAGTGACGGACTTCCTTGAGCAGCCCCCCGAACGAATTCTTGATCGCCCCCGTGGTGGTCGAGTGGCCGTGAGTCTTGACCGTCGGAAGATGGATAATCTGCTTCCCGATGTACATCTTAGGAATCTGAATCCCCTCGGGGAATATCTGATCCAGTTTGAGCAGTTTCTCTTTGAACTGATAGACGGTCCATTCGACATCGGGCAGCGGCTGAAAACCAAGCCCGTACTGTTTCAGCACCGGCATCCAAAGGTTGTTCTCTGCCCCTTTGATCGGGTTGGTGACGACCGTCTTGTTCTCGACCGGGAAGAGCCGATTGCGCGGGAAACCATCCTCGACCAGGGTCTTGACCACCCCTTCGACCTGCCAGGGCTGGGACGAACAGGCCGGGAAATACTTGGTCCAGGAGAGGTTAAGCTTGATGATCGTGTCCTGGTTGAAATCCAGGATTGACTTATAGTTGGCCAATTCCAGCAAGCGGCGATAATCGGTTACCACCTGCTCGGCGTTGGTTCTTAGGACGGCAACTTTGGCTCTTGACGGCATCGAATCAATTCACTTTCACAGTAGGTCGGGACCCTTGTGCCTGCTCGCCGAGGCGAGGTCCCGACAACGGTCTCTCCAAAAATCAATAGGGCAGTACCCCGCGCGGCGGGTGGTTCTGCCAGGGCGGCAAAACCGCGGTCAGGTTCTGCCCTGCAAAACTTAACAATAATGGAATATAACTTGATCCTGAGGTTTGTCAAATCGGGGTTAGGTCGGGCTAGCGCCGCCCGCCGCCGAGGAGCCGGGCGGGAAGCATTACCAGGGCGCGAAGGAACTCGAAAACGCCTTCGACCGCTATTCCCAACAGCCTTAACGGAAGCAAAATCAGCCAGATGAGCGGAAACAGCACCATTACTATCAGCGCTAATGGCAGGCAAATTACCGCAAGAATCAACCAGAGCAGAAAGACCGGCATAATATTATCCTCTATCTGACTTACGGGAATTATACGCCATGGTTGCGCCGGACACAACTCCTGCGTCAACTTCGCAGGCCGGATTCGCCGGCAATAAGATTGTCAATTAGGTCGCTAATTTCCTGCCCTCGCGTAACGATCATGAAGTGTGTGCCGCTCTCAATCCAGTAATCGGCATGCACATTCCTCGCCGGAATAAGACGATCGGCCGTACCATGAATGCAAACCATGTTTGCGGGCGCCGCTCCCCCGCGCCATCTGATTGCCTGATCGGTTGACCATCGCAATAGCTCGACATCCCGCCCCACCGCAAAACCCCTTAGTACGGCCAGGTCCTCAGCGGACTTGATACCGTTCAGAAACTTACTCACCGGCGATATGAAACGAGGTTGCGAAAGGGGGACCAGCCGGTGGAGCCGAAGATTCCCGATCAGGCGGCCGTACCATGGCAATTCGTCCCGGCTTCTGGCGCTCGAAACAAGAATCAGCCTCTCAGTCTGACACCTTCCCGCCAATTCAATCGCCAGCATGCCACCGAATGACTGACCCAGCAGCCAGAATGGTCGGCTCGTATCGATCTGTACTGCCAGTCGCCCTGCATAAGAGCTAATGCTTTCATCAGGCGCGGGCCGTGGCATCTTGAGCGGTTTGATTTCGGCCAGCCTGGGATTCAGTTTGGAAAAGATTGTCTCGTTGGCGCCAAGCCCCGGTATGCAATAGATCGTCTTCACTCAGCCCCTTCCCGAACGATTCGATATAACCTCAGAAGGCGTGCCAACCCAGACTAACTGAATTGAATCACGACGAAATGCAGCGCCGCCCAGAGACCAAAACGCCACAACGCCGCTACCCTCATCGGGCGGGCCTGGAATCCGAAATAGAGCCCCTTTATCAGCGTGTTGCTGGCCATTGATACGAGTACGGCCGTGACCGCGAGACTCTGAATTTCTCCGGTCCGACTGACCAGCGAGAGAATAAACGGGTCGATATCGGTCACGCCGACCAGACCGGACAGAGCCATTAAACCGGTATCGCCGTAGTACTTGCTGGCAAACACCGTCACCACCGAAAGCGCCACAAACAATGAGGCAAAGATCAGGGCCGGGCGGATTTCAAACGGATTGCGCTGTGGTTCGACCCGCTCAGTGGACGCCGTATGGTTGGTTCCTCGAACCGTCAGAACCATAACACCACCTATGAACGCAAGGATAACTAACTGCGCCCACACGCGGTCCGCAAAATCGGGCGACACGAACCAAATCAGCACTAAGACCCGCAGGTACATAACGCTGGAGGCTATGATCGATGCCTGAAGTGCGGTCGCGGCGCGCTCAGGAGACCGTCCGGCGATGCGCCCCGCGGCAATACTGGTAGCCGTACTCGAAACGATGCCGCCAAACAGACCGGACATCCACAGACCGAGTTTTTCGCCGAATCGTTTCGCCAAGAAATACCCGGCGAAACCGATCGACGACACCAGCACCACCACGCGCCAGATGTGATGCGGATTAAGATTGTACTCAGTGTAGGCCTGATTGGGCAAGGCTGGCAGAATTATAACCGAGACAATTAGGAACCGGACCACGGCATGGAATTCGGTCTTGTCGAGATTGTCTACGAACTTTTCAACCTGGGCTTTTTCCGAAAGCAGGAGAGTCGTAATGATCCCGATAGCCATCGGCACCCAGATATCCGCCAGCAGGCATAACGCCCCCATAACGAACGTGATTATGCTCGCAACTTCGGAGGTCCAGCCGACATGCCCCTCGCGAAGTTTCGCCAGATACCCAACCACCGCCAGACCGGCCAGGGCCAGCATCCCGGCGGGCAACATCCACGGCACGCTCTGGTACAGAATGGCGCAGCCGAAACCAAACGTTCCGATGAGCGAATAGGTACGTACGCCGGCGAAGACTCGCCCTTTGGAATAGAGCGCGGAACTCTCCCGCTCCAGGCCCACCAGAAACGAGAGTCCGAGAGTCAGCAAGAATCGAAGCGGCAGTGACCAGTTAACGTCAACCATGACAGTATCATTCTTACCTAGCCGACTACCGGCAGTCAACAACTATCGGTGCGGCACAAAATCGGCGTCCTGCCAAGCAACGTCACGCTTTCGACAAGACTCGCTTATGCCCGCGCCCACCGCCAAACATCGGGTCAATGACAAACCCAGCCTTCTCAGCCAACACCAGTGTGGCGCCGAAAGCGTCGGCCGACACGTGACCCGGCGGTTCTTTGAATAGCAGCTTCCCGCCCGGTTTGAGGGCCCGATAAAGCTGTGCGAAGAGTCTGTCCCGGTCAGGCACTTCGTGCGCGACATGTATGAGCAGGGCCAGATCGACCCGGCCATCATAGTCCCCAATACCGAGATCGTTCTTGCCGCACACACGAGCGTCTCAGGCGGTCCAGAAGCCCTCGCCGAGCGAGCCGTCGCTTCAATGCACTTATCATTTTCGGCTGCAAATCCACGGCAAGCACGCGGCCGTTCTCGCCGATCAGTCGGGCCGCCGGGACCGTAAAGAACCCCATCGCACAGCCCATATCCAGCACCGTCATGCCCGGCGTGAGATAAGGAGCCAACAGCTTGTCCGGGTTTTCAAACAGCCGTCGAAGCGGATTCACCAGCAGGTAACCCAACCACCAGGGACAAATATCCATTGTTACACCGGTCCTTTCTGTGCGCTTCCACAGCCGCATCCAGAACTCATAATATGCGGCTAAAGATATGAGGCAAAGTATCTTCCGTCATTCAAAAAATGTCATTGTCGTATTGTGTGCGGATTCCTGTTTCAGCCACTTGCTTTCCACAACGGGTTGGCGTACTATTGCCCAGTCACGCAACCCGGGCAAAGGACAGGATGGACAGGATTCCCCCGGCGAGCACAAAACTCTAAGGAATTAGCCTATGAACAGATGCACAGCGCATGCGGTTCTGGTGGGGGCGGTCATATTGTTTGCCGCAGCCCTGCCGGCGACCGCACAGAACATCGATGCCAAAGAGTACTGGCTCGACAACGGCATGCAGGTACTGATGGTCGAGCGGCACGAAGCTCCGACCGTTATGGCCTCGATTTTCTGCCGGGTCGGCTCCGCCAACGAGACTACCGGCATCACCGGCATTTCCCACCTCTTCGAGCACATGATGTTCAAAGGGACGGAAACGATCGGCACCACGGACATCAAACGCGATCACGAGGTCATGGCGAAACTCGATTCGCTCCGCGCCCTGATGCGGGTCGAAGAACGAGTCATGCGCGAGAATCTCAGACGCGGCGTAATCAAGGACATGCTCGATCCAGAGGCCAAGACGCCCCGCTACCGGGAAATCGAGAAGGTCTTCGACTCTCTGGTCCTGGAAGAACGCAAGCTGATCATCAAGGATCAGCTCGACGAACTCTACACCAAGAACGGCGGCGCGTTCCTCAATGCCTTCACCTCGCAGGATTTCACCGGCTATTTTGTCCGCCTGCCCAAGAACAAAATCGAGCTGTACATGTGGCTGGAGTCGGACCGTTTCAGCCATCCTGTCTTCCGTGAGTTCTACTCCGAACGGGATGTCGTTCGCGAAGAACGTCGGCTGGGAGTCGAATCCACTCCGACCGGTCTGATCGAAGAAGATTTCGCCGCCATGTTCTGGAAATCATCATCGTATCACTGGGATGTGGTCGGCTGGGGTTCGGACCTGGGCAGCATCACCAAAGAACAGGCCGACAATTACTTCAATATCTACTATGCCCCGAATAATCTGACCATGCTCCTGGTAGGCGATTTGAATCCGGAAGAAATGATCAAGATGGTCCGGACCTATTTCGACCGCATCCCGAAAGGAACCGTCCCGCCTCCGGATCCGGTCACACTCGAAGAAAAGCAGTATGGCGAGAAGCGATTGATCGCCGAAGCCGAGACCACCCCGAAGGCCGAGATCTGGTATCACACGGTCGCCTGGAAACATCCGGACAGCTACGCGCTTGACATACTCTCCGGGATCATGGGCGACAAGACCGGACGGTTGTACAAGAAACTGGTTGAGGAAAAAGGTATCGCCAAGAGTTCCGGCGGCGGTGGTGGGCGTCGTGGCGGCAGCGACATAGGCGTCAACGCCTCACAGGACTCGCGCAAGTATGCCGGCGCTTTCAGCATTTCTGCCGACGGCATCACTGGCGTCAAAGCCGAACAATTGGAACAGGCGATCTACGAAGTCATAGCGGACCTTCAGACCAACCTCGTCCCCGCCCAGGAATTGCAGAAGGTCAAGAACCAGCTCAAAGTGCAGGTGATTCGTTCCATGGACATCATGTCAGGCCTGGGCATTCTCTTCTATCTCGGTTCCAACGCCGCACTCGGTGACTGGACCGAAGCTAATAATGGCCCGGCAAAATGCGATATGATTACCGCCGAAGATATCAAGCGGGTGGCCAATACCTATTTCGCCAGCGACCAGCGCAATGTCCTGATCATCAACAGTAAAGCGGTTCCAGGCGGTGCTCCAACGGCGGAAGCCGAAGATCCGCAGTTCGCTCAGGCCGTCAAGATGATCAAATCGATGACCAGCCCGGCTCAGATCGAGCAGATGATCGGAATGATCGGGTCGCAGATGGACAAAGTGACCGATCCCGCCGAAAAGACCCAGATCGAAAATCTGCTCAAAATCGCCAACGAACGTCTGGCCGAACTTAAAGCCGCCGAAGGCAAGTAGCCCTTTGCCCGAGGAGAAATGAATATGAATAGATCATTCTTTGCATTCTTTGGTCGGACGGCGACGCCGGCGGCTCTTCTGGCGTTCGCCCTGACCCTGTGTGCCTTCCCGATTATGGGAGCCGACAAGATTGTCGACCACCCCGACAAACTGAAGTTCGAAGAGCTTAAGTACCAGCCGCCGAAAGCCGACGCCTATCGCACGACACTCAAGTGCGGCGCAGTGGCTTTTATCGCCGAGAACAAAGAATTCCCGACCTTTGAACTCACCCTGATAGTCCGTAGCGGCGCGATGTACGAGCCGACCGACAAGGCCGGACTCGCGGATATGACCGGCTATCTGATGCGCAACGGCGGCGTTCAGGGAATGACCGCCAAGGAAATCGATGAGCGTCTGGCGTTCCTGGCCGGTGATATTTCAGTGAACATCGGCGGTTCAGCTGGAGGCGCCAACCTCTTCTGTTTGTCGAAAGACATCGATGAGGGTCTCGGACTGCTGGCAAAGATCCTTCGCAACCCGGTCTTCGATCAGGTCGCCACGGACCGCTATCGGACCGACATACTTTCCGATATGCAGCAGCGCAATGCTGCCACCGACGAGATCGAGTCGCGTGAATGGCAGTTCCTGATGTACGGCAATCATCCTTGCACCGAAACATCACGTCGAACCGAGCAAACAGTCAAATCGATCACCCGCGACGATCTGGTGGCCTTCCATAAGAAGTACTTCTTTCCGAAGAATTTCATTTTCGCCGTCTCGGGCGATTTCAAGAAGGCTGACATGATAGCCAAGCTTGACAAGATGCTGGCCGGGTGGCCCGATCAGCCGTTGACTCTCCCGACTATTGCCGACCAAATACCGGATCCCAAGCCGGGCGTCTATATGATCAAGAAAGCGGATGTCAACCAGTCTCGCGTCCGGATCGGACATTTGGGCGTCAAACGGGACGTCCCTGATCAATATGCGCTCGTAGTGATGAATGACATCCTCGGAGGCGGCGGGTTTACGTCACGAATCGTCCGGCGGGTGCGCTCGGATGAAGGTCTCGCCTACAATGCCGGCAGTGCGTTTGACAGGCCGGTGCAGTACCCCGGCACTTTCCGGGCCTGGTTCCAGACCAAGCACGAGACGGCTGCTTTCGGAACGAAGTTAATGGTGGACGAGATCAATCGGATCCGCACCGAGAAGTGCGACTCGGCGACTGTTGACAACTCCAAGAGCAGTTTCATCTCCGATCTGGTCAATCCGTTCAGCAACAAGAAGGCGATCGTGAACACGTTTGCGAACGATGAATACACCCATCGTCCGGCCGATTACTGGCAGAACTACACCAAGAATATGCAGGCGGTCACACCGGACGCGGTCCTGGCCGTGGCGCAGAAGTATCTGCACCCGGACAAGATGGTTTATCTGGTGGTAGGTGACCCCGATGCCGTGCAGGTGGGATCGGACAAACACCCCGAGAAGTTCTCTGATTTCGGACCGATTACGATTCTGCCGCTTCGTGATCCGATGACGCTGGAAGCGAAATAGATTTCCGGTACTCGTAGGTCGGGTTCCGCAGGTCCTGAGCAGAGCGAAGGACCAAGAAACCCGACAATGTATTATCGATACGAAAGAAGCCCTCACATCTGTGAGGGCTTCTTGATTATGCCTAATTCTCTTACTGCGTAGGTCGAAACCAGCCCGCTTCGGGCGCCTGCACGCCGTGGCGGGGTTTCGACATGGATTGTAATATCGAAAACGGCCGACAGGCCGTCACCCCCGAGTAGTCGGGGGCCCATGGGCTGTCGCGACAGAAAATGAAGTACCGCCAACAAGCGAACGTATGACCGCGAGACCCTCTCATATACAGTGGTGCCAATAGACATAGATCTACGACCATGCGTACTGTTTCTCCACAGTCAGCGATCTACATTCTGCGGTTGCGAGTGGTCATGGATGCCCGACTACTCGGGCATGACGGGGCTGGCGCCCCGTCTATTGCAGTCGACATCAGACATACATTACCGAATCTCAATGCCACGCCCCGATGATCACGCCCATCAGCACAAATCCCGCAATGTGATACAACACGTTGATGAAGCTCAACTGGCGGGGGCGTTGCTCGAATATGTCGTTGATCGCGAAGGTCGGCAGGGCAAAGCAAGTGCCGCACAGAAGTCCGAGCACGATGCCGTCCCACACCGTCGCGAGATGACTCCATACGTACAGGCGGGCAATCCCGTATGATGCGATAAACGAAAACACGAACGCCCAGACCAGGACCAGAGGCGAGAACCCGGCGTCGATTTGTTCCTTGGTCTTGCCGATTCCTTTCAACCAGGCCTTGGAAAAGAGAACCGGGGAGTACCAGATAGCACCCAGGGCAAAGTAGGCGACCGCGGCAACTATGACCGCCCACCAGTTCATTGCAAAATTATTCATACCGTTTACCTCCTCGACGTTTTACCGACCAACTGCCCGATAATGGAATGGTGGCGCTATGGAGTCAAGGTTTTAGTGTGTGGGGTGGAGATGGACAGTCACACCCGGTGCCCCAGGGCTTGCCCTGGGTCGGGACAGAAGGCACCCGGGCCACCGAGCCAGCCGTACATATGATCGGCAGGCCTCTGTGCCTGCCGCAAATAGAACCGGCAGGGTTGGAACCCTGCCGATCATGTTCATGAGTATGCTTGGTCAAGAATTATCAAATCGGCCTGTCACCTCACCGCGCCGTCTTGGCCTTCACAATCGTCCGATACCGATTGCGGCGGTTCTCGAATAATCGATCACCCAGCTCGCGATGCCGCCACTCCTGATACGACGAGAAATTCCCCTCATACCAATGCACCTTCCCCTCACCCTCGAACACCAGCAGATGCGTACAGATGCGGTCAAGGAAGAACCGGTCGTGGCTGATAACCATCACACAGCCGGAGAAATCGAGGATCGCCTCTTCGAGCATGCGGAGCGTGTTGACATCGAGATCGTTCGTCGGTTCGTCGAGCAACAGTAGATTCCCGCCCACTTTGAGCACTTTCGCCAGCAGGCATCGGTTGCGCTCGCCGCCGGAAAATTCAGAAGCTTTCTTCTGCTGCGACGCGCCTTTGAAGCCGAACTGCGCCAGATATTGACGAATCGGAACCGCCCGATTGCCGATCGGGATTTCGTCCAGCCCCCCGCCGATCTCTTCTATCAGCGTCTTGTCTTGGTCGAGGAGTTCCCGTTCCTGATCGGTGTATACGAGGCGAACCGTCGAGCCCTGCACGATCTCGCCGCTGACCGGTTTGAGATCGCCCCGGATCATCTTGAACATGGTAGTCTTGCCCGCGCCGTTCGGACCAACCAGACCAACCACCGCCGAGCGCGGGACATTGAACTCCACTCCCTCGAACAAGCTCTGGCCGTCATATCCCATGGTGACATCCTTGAACTCGACCACCTGATTGCCAAGATCCGGGCCGGGCGCTATCTGGATGACCGTCTCAGACCCCTTCTGCCGCGCCGTCTCTCGCGCCACCAACTGTTCGTACTCGCGAATACGCACCCGCGCCATCTCGCGGCGATCGTCGCGCGTCATCTTAATCCACGACAGCTCCCGCGCCAGCATCTTCGCCCGGGAGGAATCTTCCTTTTCCGCCTTGGCCAGTTTGGTCAATTTCTGCTCCAGCCAGGAAGTGTAGTTTCCTTCCCACGGAAGCCCCTGGCCGCCTTCGAGCTCAAGGATCCAGTTCGTCACATTGTCCAGAAAATAGCGGTCGTGCGTAACGACAATGACCGTCCCGGGATATACTCGAAGTTGCTCTTCGAGCCAGTTGACTGTCTCGGGATCGAGATGGTTGGTGGGCTCATCGAGAAGCAACAAGTCGGGACGTTCCAACAGCAATTTGCATAGCGCCACTCGTCGCCGCTCACCGCCGGAAAGAGTGCCTACTATGCGGTCGTCGTCCGGCAAACACATGGCATCGGCGGCAAGTCGCAAAGCCTGGTCGAGATTCCAGCCATCGATGGCGTCGATCTTGTCCTGCAGCGCGCCCATCCGGTCCATCGCCTTCTGCATTTCGTCGTCGCCCATCGGATCGCCCAAACTCTCGGTGAGGGCGTTGTATTCGTCGATCAGCGCCTTGGTTTCGCCGAAGGCGGATTCGATGGTCGCAAGGACGGTCAGCGACGGGTCCAGTTTCGGTTCCTGCTCCAGCATCCCGGCCCGGTAGCCGGGGGTGATGAAAGCGGTGCCCTGGAACTCGGTATCGACCCCGGCCATGATGCGCAGGACCGTGGTCTTGCCGGAGCCGTTTTCGCCGACGATACCTATTTTGACGCCGGGAAAGAAGCCGAGATTGATTTCCTTGAGGACCTGTTTCTGTCCGTAGAACTTGTTAACACCGTACATGTTGAAGATGAACTTATCCGCCATGGAGCGTTTTTCCTTTTCAGTAATATTCCAGCCGGGGCAATGGTAACAAACAAGCGCCTCGGTCGCAAGTGGGGAGTGTCGCGCGAGGAACATTTGACAAGGACCGGCCGCAATGCTATCATTTGCTTATGCGCGCTCATTGCGTGGGGTTCTTAAGAGCACAAATCAGGTTCTGAAGGAGTCGCGATCAATGGAAATATCGCCATTCTGGTCGAAGTTGGGCAGCGAGTTCTTACTGAACGCGATTGCCGTGTTGGCCGTATTCGTTTTGTCTCTTCTCTTCAAGATGAGGCCGGTCGCAATACCCATCGAGAATCCCAGACGGAGCGCTACCGTAGCCGTGTTGGCCAATGTGATTGGCTTTATCCTGGCGTCGGTAATTCTCTTTAACCACAATGCCAACAATGCCCGTGTCGAGAGAGCTTCAATGTCCGACTCGTCCGGCGTGGCGACGGTACAATTGGATAGTAGTTGCGCTGTCGACTCACAAACAGCCGACCTCAAGTTCACAGACACTACTATTCTCAAAGGCGAGAGTACTCGACAACCAGAAACATCGGGACAAGTGAAGACCGGGCCGGGACGCGTTTTCGGGCAGCTATTCATTTATGCCTTAGTACTGCTCCCGATCTTGATCGCCTTGCGCCGGCAAAAGGAATCTCTGTCGTCGGCCGGTGTCAACCGACAGAATTTGACGGGCTCACTGGTGATCGGCTTGTCAATCGCATTGTACTCGTTGGTATCAACTCTTTCCGAAAGGACGACTCCGGTCGACTGGAACGCGACCCATTTCTGGTCGTTCTTACAGTACGCAATCGTAGGCTTCGGCGAGGAATTCGCGTTTCGCGGCTATCTCCAGACGCGGCTGGTGAGTTGGCTCGGAAAGACTTCGGGATGGCTCGTGGCTTCAGTATTCTTCGCGTTTGGTCACTTTGGACACCGGATATTTATGTCCGGGTTGAGTCCCGAGCAGGCCCTACTGGACTGTCTTGTCATAATCCCGGCCAGCCTGGCTTTCGGTTATATTATGCTGCGAACCGGAAGCATCGTAGCCCCCGGCATCATTCACACGTTCGGTAATTGGATGGGAGCACTCTGAGAGTATCATGTGGCAGTGGTCGGCTGAGGCCGGGCGTCTCAGGCGAGCGATCTAGCCCCGTGCAGGGCGCAACCCAGCGCTCCGGTACTCTGGGGATCGTCGGGCACAAATATAGGCCTGCCGACAGCATCAGTCAGTAAGCGTCGGGCACAGGAGTTGAAAGCAACGCCGCCGAGAAACACAACGTCATCCGCAACAGTCACTCGGTTCAGCATCGACATCGCCCGGTTGATCACTGATTGATGTATCCCCAGAGCAACGCCTTCCCGGGAAGCACCACGGGCAAGCATCGAAATGACTTCCGACTCAGCGAACACAGTGCAGGTGGAAGTGATCTTTTCGGGAACGGTTGAGCGCAGAGCGGCGCTGCTGAATCCGGACATGTCACAACCCAAAGCCATCGCCATTATTTCCAGAAATCGCCCCGTGCCGGCGGAGCACTTGTCGTTCATCTCGAACTTGCTCACCTGTCCCGCATCATCCAGGGCAATGGTCTTGATATCCTGCCCGCCAATGTCGAGAATGGTTCGACAAGTTGGAAAGATGTTTCGAGCCCCGATAGCAAAGGCCTTGATTTCGCTGATGACACCGCATTCCAGATGTCCGGCCAGCAGATGTCTACCGTAGCCGGTGGCTGTCAGGACGTCGTACTCCAGATCGCCCAGCAACTCGCGACAGACCGATAGAACATCGAACCCGTTTTCTCGCTTGCGAACATCGGCCAGCCGGCCGTCGCATATGACGGCCAGCTTTACGGTTCGGGAGCCTATATCGATACCTGCTGAAATCATCTATGCGCCGCTATTCTCTCGATAAACGCCTCGGCGCGAGTCTTGATCTGGCCGACATCTTCCATGCTGTAATCGGTATCCAGACGTAGCACCGGAAGACCGTCCTTTTCGAGAGCGCTTTCGATCATGCCGCTTTCAATCTGATACGGCTGGCAGAACTGCAGACAGTAGTGGACGACACCATCGGCCCGGTAGTCGGCCGCCATCTGTCGAATATGCTGCTGCCGAGACTGGTTCGGAGTAAACACGGCGCAGTCGATCTCGAAATATCTGTCCACAATGTTGTTGAGCAGTTCATCGACTGTCGCTCCGTCAACG
This sequence comes from uncultured candidate division Zixibacteria bacterium, assembly GCA_963735035.1. Classification (GTDB taxonomy): domain Bacteria; phylum Zixibacteria; class MSB-5A5; order GN15; family FEB-12; genus JAGGTI01. The sequence goes on along the minus strand of CAVTJJ010000004.1, from coordinate 711,213 downwards.
TTCGTGAGATTGCGCGAACCACGCTCGCCCACACATGACTCCTCCCCTACCACCACGGCGCCGGAGGTTTCGATAATGTACGGAACCTTCCAGTTTGGCACCGCCATGGGACAACCGGAGAGCAGTATCCGAGGTTGGCCTTTCGGAAACACGCCGGTTCCCGAGGATACTCTGCCTTCGAGCTCGTCGCACAGTTTGCTGACTGAATCGGTGAACCGCGCCGGATCATCATAGAAGGAAATTTGGTTGATAAGCAGCGCATCCAGTCCCGAGATCACCGCCGGAGCAGAACCGCGCAGTTTGGCCAGACGATGCAAAGCCGCTCGCTTGCGATTGACGATTTCGATCCCGCTCTTCAGCGCCGCCACGTCTATCTTCTTTCCAGAAAGCTCCTCGAGCGTCTTCAGGAACTTCGAATACTCTGCCTTAAGAAGCGCCCGACCTTCGGTCGATTTGGTCTGTGGCAAATCCATCACATACAGGTTGTCAATCAGAGTACCGAGAACCTCGTATGCTTTCTTCTTGCCATCGCAGGTGTTTTCACCTACCAGCAGATCAACGGTCTCGACGTAAGGACAGACTTTACTCAGCTTGAAACCGAAAGCCGCCTTAATCAATGCACAGGTATTGCGGGGAAGATACCGTTCGGCCTTTTCGAAACCAAACTCGGCGCCGGTACAAAGCCCTACAGAAATGCCATTGACAGCCAGCACTAGTTCTTCGGGCACAAACACGCAAAACGAACCGATGACCTTTCGTCCCTGCTTCTGGGCGTCGATAAGCTCCTTCACCCGCAGGCCGTGCACTTCGCTCATTACGAAATCAAAGTACTTCATTCCTTCGGGGCGGTTCTTCTGAGACAAGAAGATATCCTGATAAGCCTGCCCCAAAGCCCCGAGAAGAGCATCATGGGAATCCAGGTCAAGACCGAGTTCAGTCCACATCTGACGGTAATCCTGAGACATCAAATCCTCCTTAGTGAAAGACAAACTGTCGAAATATCACTTACAACGGCAACCGAGCTCTTGCAATGTCGGTGACGCCGGAAATCAGTCCTGACCGATTGGCGTCAACAGGCGCTTCGGTACTCGGACATTCCAGCCCGGCTCAAATTGCCTCACGGACAATTAGTTGTGATATCGTCAGGTATAGGGAGGATTGGAGGGAACGAAGAATACCCGGCCGCGAAGCACGGTGATACATTCAGGACTGCGGCGCACATGGGCATTCATGGGGCGATGATAGTAGCTTCTCGGGTGGCTGGCAATAGGTTTCTTATAACCAACAAGGGGGCTATAGATTGATACAAATGAAGAAGTCCCAAGACTACCCCGCAAAACCTGCTGACACCGGCTGCTCCACTCTATATATTTCTCTCCGGCTCGTGGTGGCCCCCACGGCAACCCAGAAGGATACAGAGACGTATGAAGAGATTCCGATGGCAGTTGCTGGCGATACTCCTCCTGGTAGTGTTCGCCATCAGCGTATATGTATATCGCACCGGTCGCTCCAGCGATTCCCCCGAAAAGCAAGTTCGCTACAAAGAATACGCGGTCAAGCGAGGGACCTTCACCAGTGTCGTTTCAGCCGATGGTTCCGTCACCCCTATTTACCGCGTTGAAATCAAATCGAAAGCCAGCGGACGGGTCGAAGAACTTCCCATCAATGCCGGTGACTATGTCTCGAAAGGCGCGCTCATCTGCCGGCTCGACCAGACCGACGTCAAAGCCGACATGGACCAGGCACAGGCCGACCTCGAAATTGCCCAGGCGGAAATCGTGCAATCGCAAAATACGTATGACCGACGCGTTCAGCTCTTTGACAAACATCTGATATCTCAGGAAGAATTCGACCAGGTCACGCTTCAGTTGGCGCAGGCCAAAGGCAAGCTGGTGGGCGCTCAGACAGCCCTGGACCGGGCCACCACTCGCATGAATGAGACGATTGTTACCTCGCCTATCGACGGGGTCATCCTTCAGAAATATGTCGAAATCGGGCAGATCATCGCCTCAGGTATCAGCAATGTCGGCGGCGGCACCAAGATCGCCGACATCGCCGATATGCGACGGGTCTATATCGAGGCCGGTATTGATGAAATCGATGTCGGCAAAGTCCGGGTCGATCAGGAAGCGACCGTGGTCGCCGACGCCTACCCTTCTCTTATTTTCACTGGAAAGATTGTCCGCATCGCCCCCGAAGCCCGCGTCCTGCAGAACGTGACCATGTTCGACATTATCATCGAAGTTGAAAACACCGACGGCAAGCTGAAGTCGGGTATGAATGTCAACGCCGAAGTCACCGTCGCCAAGGACGACAACGCCCTGCTTGTTCCCATGGTGGCGCTTAGCGAACCGGGTGAATCCGCAGCAAAGCGAAACAACCGCCAGGTCTTCGTGAAGCAGAATGACTCTTTTGCGCCGCGTGATATCGAAATCGGATTGACGAATCCCGAGATGGCGGTGATCGCATCCGGTCTGGCCGAAGGCGATATCGTGGGCGTCCCCATGACCTCGCGCTTGAAAGCCGAGAACGACCGGATGGAGCAGGAAATAAAGGGCTCACGCGGTTTCGGCACTGGTAATGTTCCCGGCGGTGGTCACTAGACGGCAACTGAACGGAAACTGCTCCCAAAAGTACCATGCAGATATTTGAGAATATCACCCAGGGGCTGCAAAGCCTCAGAGCCAATCCGCTCCGGTCGAGCCTGACTCTGCTCGGCATCGCGGTAGGTATCGCGGCCGTCCTCTATGTCGTCATTTTAGGTGAAATGACCAAGCGGCGTATCAATGAACGCTTGGAAGCGCTCGGTCCGAATGTCTTGATTATCCGCCCCGAATTCGCCCACGGGCACGGTGTGCACGTTGATGTCGATGTCGTCAGTCTGACCTGGGATGACGCCCGGGAAATTGAAGACCTGTCCAGCGTCATAGTTCAAACCGTGCCGGCCTATTCCGGCGGCGCACCCGCTGAATATCGTGATAAGAACCGCAGCAGTCGCGTGACCGGCACGACCACCGCATATTTCCCGGTCAACAACGTGGCACCTGCCGAAGGCCGTGTCTTTACCAATCAGGAAATGCTTGAGCGTGCCCGCGTCTGTGTGATCGGCGCCACCGTCCGCAAAGACCTGTTTGGCGACGAAGATCCCATCGGTAAGAAGATTCTCCTGAAATCAAACACCTTTGACGTAATCGGCTTGCTGCCGGTCAAGGGAGAATCGTGGTCGAGCCCCGACGAACAGATCTATGTCCCGCTGACAACCGCTCAGGAACGACTTTTTGGCGTCGATTATCTCAACACCGTCATGGCTCAGATGCGTTCATCTACCGACTACGATGAAGCTCTGTTCGATATTGAATCCATCCTTCGGCGCAACCATCGCCTTCGCCCCGACCAGGAGAACGATTTCCGTGTCCGCCGCCAGGACTTCTTCCTTTCGACCATTCAGGAAACGAACGTCGAGCTGGCTAACTTCATCATCATCATAGCGCTGGTATCGTTGTTTGTAGGTGGAATCGGCATTGCGAACGTCATGCTCGTTTCGGTTACTGAGCGCACGCGTGAAATCGGCGTCCGCCGCGCGGTCGGCGCCAGCCGGTTGATGATCATGCTCCAATTCCTTATTGAGTCGGTCGTGCTCGGGGTCTTTGGTGGTTGCCTCGGAATAGTCGGCGGCATAGTCATCAACAAGACTCTTATCGGCGGCGAACTGATTCTCCCCTGGCTCTGGATTGGCTGCAGTATTCTTATCTGCATGGGGGTCGGCACGTGCGCCGGATTCTACCCCGCCCTTCGCGCCGCCCGGCTCAATGTGATCGACGCCCTCCGCTACGAATAGTCAAGCCACACAGCCCGATGCCAACACAATCTGTCGTCGCTACGCCGAGCCGGGGTGCGCTGAGTTTCGGTAGAAGAGACGCTTGAGAAGCTCAGCCGAAACTATATATGCAATTACGATCGCACCCATCATCAGCAGGAATGACAGCGACGGCGGCGTGAAGTGGAACAATCTGCCAACGACAGTGAACGGCAGTATAAGCGTCACAACAAACAGCGCGGCGGTGGATATCGACAACCACAGGCCCGGCTTGCTTCTGAAAAACGGCTTCCGACTCCGAATGACCAAGACAATCAGCGACGCGCTGATAACCGATTCGATAAACCAACCCGTCCTGAATTGCTCCGGACTCGCTTTGAGTACCAACAGCAACACTCCAAATGTCAAATAGTCAAAGACCGAGCTGAGCAGACCAAACACCAGCATGAAATTACGTATCGATTTTATGTCCCATCGGCGGGGGCTCTCGACCAATTCCGGATCGACGTTATCAGTCGCGATAGCCATCTCCGGGAAATCGGTCAGCAGGTTTGTGAGTAGAATCTGCTTCGGTAACAGAGGCAGAAACGGCAGAAACAGCGATGCCCCGGCCATGCTGAACATGTTGCCAAAGTTTGCGCTCGTGGCCATGAAAACATACTTGAGTGTGTTTGCAAAAGTCTCCCGCCCCAGCTTGACGCCAACCGTCAGGACATCGAGACCGTGCTTGAGCAGCACAATATCCGCCGCTTCCTTGGCCACATCGACGGCGCTGTCCACGGAAATGCCGACATCGGCGGCGTGAAGCGCCGAGGCATCATTGATGCCGTCGCCGATAAATCCGACCACCTTCCCTGCCTTCTTGAGGGACGTGATGATTCGCAGTTTCTGATTGGGCTCAACTTCGGCGAACACGTTCGTCTCGACCGCCCGTCGCATTAAAGCTTCGTCGGAAATATGCTTGAGTTCCTCACCGACCAGAATGTTCGGGTGATTAAGCCCCAATTGTTCGCTCAGACTGGTCACCACGAGTCGGCTGTCGCCGGTGATAATCTTCAATTCGACGCCCAGATTTCGAAGCTCCTTGATTGTGTTGGCAACTCCCGCCTTGGGTGGATCGAAGAATACCAGAAAACCCAGGAAGGTCATGTCCGCTTCATGGTGCGACATGATAGCATCCTTGCCACCCATTTCACGATAGGCCACCCCCAACACCCGGTAGCCGCTCCCGCCAAACGTCTCGAATTGCTGTTGGATGGCCTGTCGCACAATGTCATTCAGCGGTTTGATCCCGTCGGGTTCTTCGACGGACGTACACGTCTGGACAACATTGGGCAGAGCGCCCTTCGTTATCATCAGACATTTGCCGCCGGTGCAGGCCAGTACGGTCAAACGCTTGCGGATGAAATCGTAAGGGATCTCGTCGAGTTTGGTCCAGCCGCCCAGATCGAAAGCTTTGTGACTGCGGATGGCCTTGTCGATCGGATTTACAAAGCCGGTCTCAAAGCTTGAATTGACGTAGGCGTACAAGCAACACCTTTTCACTGGGCAGTGCATTCACGTCAACGGCTGATTGAAGCGACGCCACACCCTCGGTCAAGGTCCCGGTCTTGTCGGAACAAAGCACGTTCATGCTTCCGAAGTTCTCGATAGACGCCAAGCGCTTTACGATGACATGCTGCTGTGCCATCCGTTTTGCGCCGGTTGCCAGGTTGATACTTATGATAGCCGGGAGAAGCTGCGGGGTCAAACCGACTGCCAGGGCCAGGGCGAAAAGCAGAGAATCCAAGATGGGCTTTTGGAAATAGATATTGAAGGCAAAGATCGCGATGACGAGGATGAGCGTGATTTCCGATAGCAGATAGCCAAAGCGACGAACACCCCTTTCGAAATCCGTCTCCGGAGGACGAAGCTTGAGTTGTTCGGAGATCGCCCCAAATTCCGTGGCCCGGCCGGTGGACACTACGACCGCCTTGGCTGAACCACTGACAACATGCGTCCCCATGAACAGAGCATTCGTTCTCTTGGCCAGCGGAGTGTCGGTCGCCACCACTCCGACTGTCTTCTCGACAGGAAACGTTTCTCCGGTCAGGGCGGCTTCATCAATGAAGAGATCGTGAGAATCGAGCAACAGGCAGTCGCTCGGGATCAAGTCCCCCGCTGAAAAACAGCACTATATCGCCGGGGACTAGTTCTTCGGTGCTGATCTCATGCTCGGCGCCGTTGCGAGGCACACGCGCCTTGATTTGCACCATTGCGAGAAGCTTTTGTACCGCATTGGCCGCACCCCGTTCCTGCCAGAATCCCAGCAACCCGCTTATCAGGACGATGGCAAGTATGATCAAAGCGTCGGTTTTGTCGTGCAGGACGAAAGCGATGCCGGCGGCGAATATCAGTATAAGAATTATCGGGCTCTTGAACTGACTGACCAGGAGCCCCAATAACCCGCTACTCTTCTTTGTTCCAAGCCGGTTTGGTCCGAATCGCAATAATCGGGACTGAGCCTCTTCGTCGGTCAACCCGTCTTTAGACGTTTTGAGATTGAGCAGCACTTTCTCGGACGGCAGGCTCCAGAAGTTCTCACTCACGGCCTTTGTCTGAGTACTCATAACTATATTCCCCTACCAGTCGCTCCCTCAGCCAATCAAGCGGGCAATCAAGAAAGCGGCCGCTGCGGCCAGACCGCCAATGAATGTTGTCTGAAGAGCGCCTTTGATAGGTCGCAAGCCCGTGAAATGTCCCTTCATGAACCCAAAGACAAACAGCGCTGCAATGGTTATCACGACAGATGAATACAAAGCCTCCTGAGCGTTTGGAATCACCATGTACGAGGCCAGCGGCACCAATCCGCCGACGATATACGACATCGCGATCGTGAACGCACTACGCCGGGCTCGACGCGGGTCCGGGGCGCTCAAACCCAACTCGAACCGCATCATGAAATCCACCCAGCGCGAAGGTTCAGCAGCGATCGCGCTAACGACCGGTTTGGCAGCTTCGTCAGTCATGCCGAAATCGAGGAAGATCTGCTGGACTTCTTCGATTTCCTTCTCCGGGACATCCCTGATCTCGTCGAATTCTCTCTTCCGCTCAGAATTGTAATGCTCCAGATCAGTCTTCGCCGCCAGATACCCGCCGAGTCCCATAGCGATCGAGCCCGCCGCGATTTCCGCCAGCCCAGCGGTCACCACAATGTGCGTCGAGGCCTGAGCGCTTGACAGTCCCGCGGCCAGGGCAAACGGCACTGTCAGGCCGTCCGACATTCCGATTACTATGTCACGAATGGTTTCAGTGGCCGTGAAATGTGCTTCTACATGTGGGGAAGTTGGCATTTGTATTCCTACCTGTTTACGATGGCAGAGCCCGCGTTACTTTGCGTTCTTAGGATGAATAAACCATGTTCAATATCGGTGTCAAACAGTCGCGGCAACGCTCAGAGTCCTTGCTTCCGGTGGTCTATTACTCGCTATGACCGATCAGCTAGTTCTGCAGGGACATCTAGTTTGCGTCTGAATCGATCCTCAATGACGGTATACAACACCGGAATGAAGAACAGCGTCAAGACTGTGGAAACGGTAAGCCCTCCAATAACCGCAAGAGCCAGCGGGGCCTGAGTCGATTCTCCGCCGAGACCCAGCGCCATGGGTATGAGCCCCAGTACCGTGGCCAGAGTCGTCATAATTATGGGCTTCAGACGGGTTTTGCCGCCGGTCACCACCGCCTCATGCAGGGGCATACCTTTCATGCGAAGGTGGCTGGTGTAATCGACGAGCAGCACGCCGTTGGAAACCACGATTCCGATCATAATTATTATTCCCTGGAATGACGTCACCGACAGAGTCGTGTTGGTGAGAAACAGTATCCACAACACTCCCACCAATCCCAGAGGAACCGTGAACATGATGACCAGAGGATCCAACAACGACTGGAATTGCGAGGCCATCACGACATACACCAGCAGAACCGCCAGGAGAAGCGCGAGCAAAAGGACTTTGAAGGTCTGCTGCTGCTGTTCCACGTTGCCGGTTTGCCTGACTTCAAAACCTGGCGGAACGGTAAGAGTATCGAGCTGCGACTGAATATCTTTCGCCACGCTCCCTAGATCGCGCCCGCTGACGTTGCCGGTGACTTCGACCAGACGCTGCTGATACTTGCGATCGATCTGCACCGGCGATGCTGTTTTGGTTATCCTGGCCACGCTTCCCAGGAGAACCTCGTGCCCCCCTGGTGTTGTCAGGACGATGTTCTGAAGATCCTCAATATGAGAACGATAATCTTCGCTCAGGCGAACCAGTATATTGTATTGATTACCGGTTTGCGGATCGGTGTACAACGACGCCACTGTGCCATCGATCATCGTGTTGATCGTATTGGCGATGTCGGCCACGCTTATACCCAGTACACCGGCTCTCTCCCGGTCAATTTGGACGCGAAGTTCCGGGAGGTTGTCTTCGCGTGTGATCTGCACATCCGTCGCTCCGTTGACTGACCGCACAATGGCTGCGACTCTTTTCGCCAGGGCGGTCCCAGTGTCAAGATCGAACCCTCGCACCTCGACATCAATCGGAGCCGATGAACCGAAATTAAGGAGGAACTTCAGAAAGCCGCCTGAGGAGATATACACCATGGCACCCGGTAGCGCCGTCAGCTTCGGGCGGATGTCCTTCACGATCTCAAATACCGACCGTTTGCGTTTGTCCGTAGATACCAACGCCACTCGAATATTGGCCGAATGACTGCCGGTGTTCCCGCGCCCGGCGCCAAAAGCTCCGTTTCGAGCTGACGGTGTCCCCGCGTCACTTATCATCGCCTGCATTTCCGGTATATTGTCCCGCAGGATCTGTTCGGCCTGACGCACAAAGGCTTCCGTACCCTCAGTGCGAGTGCCCACCGGAAGCTTTATAGTGACCGTGAACTGGCCCTCATCCTGCTCCGGGAAGAACTCTGTACCGATGAACTTGACAAGCACCAGCGACAAGGCCGCCACACCGACAATGCCAAAGATAATCAACCTGCGATGGTTCAGTCCCCAGCGCAGGCGTTTGGCGTACCAGTCATCGAGCGCTTCAATCCATTTGCGCGCGGCAATCTGAAAACGGTCCACTAGCCGAACAGAGCCGGGTTCCGGTATCCTTTCAGGCGGAAGAAGATTCAGACACATCAAGGGGGTGATCGTCCGGGAGACAAAGAACGATCCAAACAAAGCCACCGTAATAGTAACAGCCAGGGGAACGAACAGGAGCTTTGCTATGCCAGAGACAAACACTATCGGCAGAAATACGATGACCGTGCTGAGCGTCGAAATGAATATCGGCGACGCAACTTCTTTGGCGGCGTCCAGAGTAGCCTGAAGCTTGCTTAGTCCCTCCTTGCGCTCGTTGTAGTGCCGAGAAATGGCCTCCAATTCGACAATGGAATCATCCACCAACCTTCCTACCGCGAGCGCAAGCCCACCAAACGTCATAATATTCAAGGTAACGTTCCCGAATCGGAACCAGATTAGCGCGATGAGAATCGACATGGGAATCGCCACAATTATGATAAGCGTCCCGCGCAGGTTCCGCAGGAACGCCATGATTATGAGCATGGCCAGCAGCGCCCCAATGAGTGCTTCGCTCTGCAACCCGGAAATCGTATCCTTTATGTACAGAGACTGATCGAACGACAATGACATGGTCACGCCTTCGGGTACTCCAACTAGTTTCGGCAGTGATCGAAGAACATTGTCCACAACCTGAATGGTGTTGGCATTGGCCAGCTTCTGCACGCTCAGGATGACACCCGGCTTGCCGTTGACCCGCACGATCTCGGTCTGTTCCTGATAGCTGTCTTCGACTTTGCCGACGTCGCGGATGTGAACAGGTACGCCTCCCACCATCTTGATAATTACGTCTTCCAGCGGCTTCACAACGTTGAAACGGCTCTCGGTCTTGAGAGAGTAGTCGAAAGGTCCCGTCTTCAGGTCACCGGACGGAATGATCAGGTTTGAGTTCGCAACGGCGGTCAAGACCGACTGCACCGGAAGCCGTAGCGCCTGGATGCGATCGCGGTCGAGCGTAACATGAATTTCCCTGATGCGCCCGCCCGAAACCCCCGCCGAGGCGACTCCGGACAAGTGTTCGATTTGCGGCTCGATCGTGTTCAGAGCCAGATCGTACAGATCCCGTTCATCCATATCCCCGGATACTGCTACGTTACACACCGGCAGGCTGGTAATGTCAAACCGGGCCACTACCGGCTGCGATACCCCGGTCGGAAGCTGATTTACGATTCGGTTGACGCGCTGTACGACATCGACCAGACCCACGTCCAGATTGGCGTTCCAATTGAAATTGATGCGAACCTGAGAAATGCCTTCACGGGTCGATGATTGGACGTAGCTGACGTCATTTACCGAACTTACCGCTCGCTCGGTGAAAACGGTCACCGATTGTTCCATATCCAATGGACCGGCGCCGGTATAAAAAGTGACCGTGCTTACGACAGGAATGGTAATGTTGGGCAGAAGATCAATGGGCAGTTGTGTCAGCGACACAAATCCTAGCACCAGGATTGTGACAGCAAACAGGAAAGTCGAAATTGGGTAGCGTAATGCCAGTCGGGTGAGCCACATATGAGCATCCGCCTAAGGTTGAACTGTTATCCTTCCGCCGTCTCTGGCAAACTGCTGGCCCGTGGTGATCACCTTGTCTGTATCGGTGAGACCGGTAAGGACCTCGGATCGCGATTGCTGTTCTACTCCGATGGTTACATCGACTCGCCGCGCCTGGTCCTTGTCCGCTACCAGTACAAAGTAACCCTTTGCATCCTTGAGCAGAGCCTGAGTCGGAATAGTCAGCGCATTGACCGGCTCCCCGGTCAACACCGAGATGCTTGCGAACATCCCCGGTTTGAGGTCGTAGTCGGGATTGCGAACATCGATCTCAACCGGCATCGTGCGCGTATCCAGATCCAATGCCTGGCTCAACCTGGCCACTGAACCCCCAAATTCCCGGCCGGGATAGGCCTCGACCGTAATGACCGCTTGGGCGCCGACTTTTATCGACGGGATATCCTTCTCGAGGACATTCACGATGATCTTCATCGTATCAAGGTCCATCAACAAGAACAGATTCGCATTTGTAGAAGTCAGCAGGGCGCCTGCATCCAGGTAACGTCGGGTGATCACCCCGGAGAATGGAGCCGTAATCTGCGCGTAATCCAATCGTGTCTTGGCAGCCTCTTTGTTTTCCCGGGCGATCTCCGTGCTGGTGGCCACGCTATCAAACCCCTGTTTGGAAATTAAGGTGTCACTTTGAAGCGCCTTGGCCCGCTCCAAAATCATCGCCGCATTCTCGTAGGTTGCCGAGGCCTGACGATACTGCTGCGCCAGTTCAATCGTATCAACCCGGGCGAGAACCTGGCCGGCGCGGACGTGGTCCCCAATGTTTGCCTCAAGGCTCTGCAAATTCCCGTAGACCCGCGCGAATATCTGAGTCTGTTGAATAGGCTGAACATCACCCGTGAGGCGCAGACTTGGAGTCACCGCCGCGCGTTTCGGCGCTTCGACCTTGACCAGTGTAGGCGGCTGGTTCTTTGCGGAAGCAGGGGCATCAAGCTGATATAATCGCCAGGCCGCGACACCGACAAGAACTACCGCAATCAGGACAAACACAGTCTTGGATCGTGCCTTCATAACTACGACCTCTATAAACAATGAAGACGGACTAATAGATAACAGTCCATCCGTCAGATAGTTTCGACCATGAGGCCCATTTTTTATAATGGGCTCATTATCCCATGATGCGCGGAAACGGCAAAGTACACAATACTAAATCAGAGGAGCAGGCGGGACGAGACAAGTTCAGCAGAGAAACAAGAAGCCGGTCGCCTGAGGGCGCCGGCTTCCTGCGAAGCAAATTGGCAAAGTATGTTTCCTAGTTACTCAATGACTAGCGCGCCGGGACCGGCGTCTGGCTCTTCTTCCACGCCAACATGGCCATGGTCAGTTCGCCCGAAACCTTCGCGAACTCTCCCTCGGAGCTAAGATGCTTTTCGGCGTCGGCTTTCTTGCCGGCTACGGCCAACTCGGCAATTCCTGCCGCAGCCTGATGAAACTTGCTGTGCAGATTCACGACCGTCTTGTAGTGCGCGGAGGCTTTGTCTCCGGCCGAAAGGGTCTGGCCATGCAGCCATTTGCCGAAGGCACACTGATCGTTGCTGCGGATAGTAGGCAGCGGAATTTCGGTCTTGCCGGTAGCGATCGCATTCTTTAGACGGGTCTTCCACAAACCGTGGGCTGCGATGGCGTCGTCGATTTCCTTGACTTGGTTCATGCTACTCTCTCCTGTTTGGGGCTGGCGAGCACACGGCTCCACTTCTCAGCATTGGTTAGGTGTACTCACTTGAATCACGCTTGAACTGTAACCCTATTAATCGACAGATAGCCGGGCCGCCTTGAGATGGCCATGGCCGGCTCCGTAAGAAGTTGTGCTGCTAATAGTTAACGCCTTTCGAGGGGACGCTCTTGGAAGAGTTGATCGGGGCAGTCCGGCTCTTGAGCTAGCTCTATTTCTTTGTTGTAGGCAATCAGAACGATTCTGCATCTTGTCTCCGAAGCACACGCGTTTGAGTCACTAACAGGAACGAGCCGTCTCTTGAAATTTGAGCACCGTCGACAACCGCTTATTTCCCGCCGAGACTTTCTCCGGCGCTTGGCCTACTCAGCCATCTTGGCGCTCCTTTCATTGGGGATTTGGCTATTGCTGGGGATGTGCGGGTATCATTGGCTAGCTGGATTGGCGTGGATGGATGCTTTTCTAAACGCGTCCATGATCGTCGGCGGTATGGGACCGGTGGATTTGCTGACTAACTCAGCCGCCAAATTCTTCGCCGGTCTCTACGCCTTATTCAGCGGTGTGATCTTCCTCGGCATCTTTGGGCTGTTGATAGCGCCGGTGTTCCATCGGTTCCTGCACCGCTTCCATTTGGAATCTGAAGAGGAATCGTGAGAAGCCAACAACCTGTCGCCGCCTGCCGGTCTTCCTGTTGACTTGAATCAAATCCGTCACAGAGTTTCGACTCATACCACCGGCAGAGACTTCTCCATTTGAACCACGGTTATCTGCATATCTCCCACTTCAATTTCCTTATTTTCACCCTGCATGTATCCTAATTTCCGATAGAAATCTACGGCCGGGTGCCCCAACGCTTGCGTTGGGATGAGATTGTGGCGAAAGGTCCCGCACACTTATCCTGCATGAGAGAATTATAAGGCAACGTCCAGATTTCGTCAACGACTGATACATCCCACCATAAATGGTGGGCCACCCGGCGGTAGAACCATGGCTTTGTGCGAAAGATCATCATACACTCTCTTCCGCTGAGAATCGTCCTGCGCGCAACCAAACAGATACAAGAAACTGGCAGACAAGACAAGCAGAGGCAGCACCAGACGACTCAGTAGACCCTGTGTACAAACAATCCAATGCCGGGTGCCCCAAACCGCCCGCAACGGACGTTGGGATGAGATTGTGGCGCCGGGTGCCCCAACGCTTGCGTTGGGATGAGATTGTGGCGAAACGTCCCGCACACTTATCCTGCATGAAAGAACTATAACGCTGCGTCCAGATTTCGTCAACGACTGTTACAACCCACCATAAATGGTGCGCCAGCCGACTCTATATACAGTCAAGGCTACTGTTTCATGGTTCCCTGACAGATTAAGGTTTATTTCTTGATGGCGATAGTAATGACAATACCAATTAGTGATAACGACATAGCTATAAGAGTGCCGATAAACCACTTCGTCTGATCGTAAACTCTGGACAACTCAGCTCTCACTTGCTTATTGTCTTCTTGCAACTGCTGTAAGTCCTTTCGAATCAGGGGTATTGACAAGGCCTTTTCAGGGTCATTTGAAAAGGCCAGCTCTAGCCCCTCCTATATCATTCTTCAAAGCACTCATTTCCTTGGTCAAATTAAGAAGGCTATTGGTCGGGTCGAAAGCTGTCTGCTTAGCAAGAGTGCCCATCTTGCTGATTTCGGACTTGATTGAATCAAGCTCACTTCTCATACGCAGCGCTTCACTGTCCATACCAACGGCATTCAACCGAAATTCGACGGGAACTGACTCACGGGTTTTGACTTCAACTATTTCCTCCGACGTCTCGAACCCTTGGAGTCTTGCCGACACCTTATGAAAGCCTTCATCGACGTCAATCTTGCACGGAGAGTTGCCCTTCAACGTGTCCTCCAAGAACACTTGAGCATTGGACGGATATGTCGATACCAGAATGTGACCTGACCCCGCTAATCCGAACCAGGAGATTGCAAGTGTACCGACAAGGCTCGCGAGAGCTCCGATGACGCTCATTGATACTGTTATTAACCGAAAGCCAGTCTTTGTCTTCTCTTTTAGGATTCGCATATTGTCTTGTGATCCTTTCTCTTTGAAGTCCAGCAGCGCGGTGCCCCATCATTTGGGGCCTGTTGAAAGAGGCTTGATTTGAGGTATGGGGGCCGCGTGCCCCACCGCTTGCGGTGGGGTGAGTCTCTGAATAGACGCCCCACGGTTTCGACTCGCATGACGGCATTATAGTAATATGAAAACGTTGCATCAATCATTCTCGCCCCCCACCATAAATGGTGGGCCACCCGGCCCAATAGCTTTAGGTCTCCTCCTCAAACTGAAAGTGCGTGACGCGCTCCGGACTCAATGTTCGCTCCCCACACCGCCACCAGGGCTGCACATCGTATCTCATTGCAACAATGAGCGTCTGGACCTCTCTCAAGAATTCCGACTTCCGGGCGTCACGATCTTTAACTGACGATCCATGAAGCACACGCGCTGCACGAATTGCCTTCTCCATCTGATATGCCACCGCTTTGTCGGCATAAACCCACATCCGCACTAGTTCCTTGTTAAACTCCTTTGCATCTCTACCACTGAATAGAAATCTTACCATAATAGGCAGCATATCACCGTACACCTTGAGCTTGTGTTCCTTGAAAGACCTCGAGAACCCAAACCAGTACCCGACAATCGCAAGTAGGAGCCCTACCAGAAGTGTCATAGTACCGTACTCTACATTACTCATCTGCGCCTCCTGCGCTGTAGAACTGACTGATGCACTCAAAGAATCAACAGTTCCGAACAGCAATAACTCGGTTGCATGCATTCGTTCCTCACTTTCGTACCGGGTGCCCTACCACTTGCTGCGGGGTGAGATTCTGAGCAGACGCCTCATTGTTTCGACTCGCATGACGGCATTATGGTAACATGAGAGCGTCGCATCAATCATTCTCGCTTCCCACCATAAATGGTGGGCCACCCATCCACATCCCGCATGCATTTTCCGAATAATCGTATTTGAACCGTCAACCCGACCGGCGGCAGTCACTTGTGCATCCCACCCATATCTGGCGGAGAGGCAGGGATTCGAACCCTGGATAGAGGTAATTCCCCTATAACGGATTAGCAATCCGCCGCCTTCAGCCTCTCGGCCACCTCTCCGCGTCAAGAGACTCGTACAGCCCCAAAAATAACACACCCAGCCCTCCGGGCAAGCCTTTTCTGGCGTCGGTTCAATCTGAATTGATATAGGGTCGGATTTACGAGTGGAATCGGCTCGAAATCCCGGACTGGCAGGTCACGAAGGACGGTACTCGGAAATCAGTACTTTCCCCGCCTCAAGCATCATCTTACACCGCTTCTGCTCCTGGACGATCTCGCGGTAGATGATTCCGAACGAGGCCTTGACTCCGGGGTACATGGTGTCTTCGCAGATGATCGCCGCCCCCTGGTGTTTCTGAAGGGCCGCCTCGATCTCCGCCTTCTGACGGGCCAGATTCTCCAGGTTCTCCGGGCTTTCTTTCTGGAACTGCTCAAGCTTTTCGAGCGCCGCCTGTTTGGCCGGCGGCAGCTTGTTTTCCATCTGCAGGCGATAGAGCGTGTAGAGGGCTTCTTTCACCCGGTTTTCGTCGTCGTGGATCCGCTGGATCTCCTTGACGACCCCGTGATACCGGGCAATTAACTCAGGATCATAGGCCACCTGGAGTTCGGTCGCCGTGCCGGCTTCGGAGCCGAATACGGCGGCGCGGATTTCACGACGGGCGCGGACCGTGCCACCGATAATCTTGCCCCGGCTTCCCTTGACCACCACCCGCTCGCCCGCTTCGACCCGGCAATTGACAATCTCGCCGCCGACTTGAACTTCGTTCCCGGCGGTAATGCGCTGACCTTCGGCGAACTTGAGCACGACGTCTCCCCCGGCCACGAGCAGCCCGGTGCCCTCGCCGAAGAAACCGCCTTTGATCATGACATTGCCTTTGACGTGAATCTCAGCGTCTTCGACATTGCCACCGACCTCAAGGTCGCCGTCAACCACGACTTTGTAACCGGCCTTAATACCGCCGCTCACCCGCAAGGAGCCGCGACAATCGATGTTGCCCACAGTATGATCGATATCGCTGTTGAGCGACATGACATCCATCACCGAGACCTTGCCGTGCTGGTACTGAATCACACCAGACGCGGTGGCGATAAGCGAGAGCCCGTCAGCCGATACCTGGGTATTGACGCCACTGTTGAACGGGATGTCGCGTCCATCCGGTCCCTTGATTTCTTTCCCTCGAACATTAATACCGGGGATGCCTATCGTATGCGGCGTCTTGGTGGCCAGAACAGATCCCTTCTCGGTATTCTGAATGAAATTGATGTCTTTGTAATCGATATGGCCGTCGGAACCCTCTTTCGGCTTGTGTTGGGTGCTGGTGTCGAAATTGTAGTTGAAGCTGCTGTGGGCGCCCCGCTCCGGCACTCTGCCAAGGGCGACCCGCACGGGGGTATTGTACGACTTGCTCTCAAGCGCCTTCTGAATTGCCGCCTGGTCGATGCCAAAGACGACTTCGGCAGCCTGAAGGCTTTCCATGACTTCTTCGAAAGTAATCGGGCCGTCGACCTCCAAAGGCGCACGCATCAGAATTGATGCCGTCATGGAATCTTTGCTGACGGTTACCGCCACGCGGGTTTTCTTGGTGGTGGTTTCTAGCGCCATAGGTTGTCTCAATCCGTTTCGATAGGGAGTCTCTGCTCGTGCGCCAACTGTCGCCAGTAGGCGCGCTCTACGACCAGGGATATTTCGAAGCTTTTGAACGGCTTCGTGATGTATTCATCCGCACCTAGCAGGAGGGCGTCCTTGACGGTGTAAGTATCTCCGTACGCCGTCATGATGATTACGCCGATCCGAGGATAGTCTTTCTTAATGACCTTCAAGAGATCGAGCCCGGTCATGACCGGCATCTGGAGATCGGAAATGACAATGGAAATCGGCTCACGCTTCAAGACCTCAATGGCCTGCTCGCCGTTGCTCGCGACGGTAACGCGATAGCCGTCCTTTGTCAGAATTCTCTCCAACAGGGTCTGCATCATTGGTTCGTCATCGACGACCAGTATGGTTATTTCTTGCTTCACTATAGAATAGCTCTCTGCGCCGGGCGCCCAAAGGTTGTCTGTTTTAGATTCCGGCTCGCGGGATTTATCGCATCAGGGCCGAAGACAACTCCGCGAGAAAGTCGCCCAGTTGTATCGGCTTGTACATCACGCGACAGGCTCCCAGCACACCCGCCTGCTGGACCAGTTTGTCGGTGGCATTTCCGGTGATAACCATGATCGGCACTCGCGGCGAAGCTTTCTTAATTTCCGCCAGGGCTTCGAGACCCGACATTTCCGGCATGATCAAGTCCATGGTTACCATGTCGTATTCGTGGCACTTCACCTTGGCTATCGCATCGGCGCCGTCCATAGCCAGCTCGACTTGAAAGGCGTCGGTCAGGCTGCAGAAATCGCGAAACACGTCACGAATCCACTGCTCGTCGTCGACGATCAGGATTCGGAACGGCTGGCCGCGTTTCCGCGCCAGTTCGGTCAGATCCGCGAGACTGGTATTTGTCATTTTCACGCGTTCCAGCTTCCGTTAACAGCCTTGTCCAAGGCATTGTCGCCCTGGTCGGCCAACTCTATGTCAACATCTCGATTATCGACCATTTTGACACTTTTCTTCAGCCGTCCGCTTCGTCAATTCAGGCCCACAATCGGCTTTTTCATGCCAGCAAATCCCGGCTTTCGTGGAGTGAGTCAAGTATCTGGGTGCATTGCTCGGCAATCGATTCAAGCTTGCCCATCAGGCGGTCGTTGACCTCGTCTCCTGAGGGCGGCTCGTAGATCATTTTTTCTTCGTGTCGCGCCGCTTTCAGGATAACCGTCAGCTCCTGGACCACTTTGACCGTGCCATTGACAAGGCGGATGAACTCCGGCTCCATCTTGCGGAGCTTTTCGGACGATTTCTTGGCTTTGACCTTGGCCAGATAGAGGGCCAGATTCAGGGCCAAATCCTTGGTCTGCTCGCCCATTGCGTCGATTGTGCCCAGCAATTCGAGAGCATCGGCCCTTTCGTTCTGCTCGGTACGAGTAACAATCTTTTCCACGAATACCATCCTTCGGTCTGAAACGGTAGCCTAATCGGCGCCGACAGTGTTTAGGGCCGCTTTGAGATCGGGGTCGTTGGCGATCGACTGGATATTCAGCAATTGGCGGTTGACCTGGCCGATCCTGAGGGCAGCCTCGGTGATACGCCGAAGTCGCTCCTGAGTCTTGGCCTTCAATTCGGGTTCCTCTATTAATAGACAATCGATGTTACCGACGATCACCGAGAGCGGATTATTGATCTGGTGGTTCAGGGTGCCAGCCACTTCAGCGACGACCGCCAGTTTTTCCTGGGCAATCAGGTACTGTTGTGAATCGCGTAATTGATCGTGGGCTTGCTGGAGTTCCCGGTTCTGGATTTCGATTCTGGCCACGTGTTCCTGGCGTTCCAGACAGATCGCCAACTGATCGGCCACCACCGACATCAACTTGAGGTGACGCTGCGTTAACACTCCGGGAGTGCTCGAACCCAGGTTCAAAATTCCGATCACGACATCGTCTACCACGAGCGGCATGACCATCACCGAAGCAAACGGACCTTCGGCCTCGAACTTCTTGCTTTCTTCACCTATCGACCAGACCAGCGGCTGACGGGTCCGCGGCTGCCAGCGAGCCGGGTCCGAGGGATCCCGACGAATAAGCAAGTCGGGGGTGGGGACTTCCTGTTCGAGCGTGGCTCTCGGCACATAGCGGTCATGGGATGAGTCGCGGGTATAGAGCGTGGCCGCATCGAATGGAACGATGGCTTGAATCAACCGAAGCACCTCGACAAACGAGGGTGCATCCGGTGACAGGCGACGACAGGTAGCGGAAATCTCAGCAATCAGGCTGATCTTCTGCCAGACCCTGGTTACCGGCGCTTCCGGCTGCTGCATGTATCCGTCGATATGACCCAATTCAGTATCCTCGGGTGAGTCGGCCAATTCGTTTGATCAGCCGCTCGGTCAGTCGACTCTCCAGCGAATCGAACAATATCTGCTTTTCCGAAGCGCTCACGTGGAGGTCCGGATCGTGGGAATTGTCATCCGCGGAACTTTGGAACTGACGCGCCGCCGACATCTTTTCCTCGAACGGTTCGGCCAGCATTACTCGCCGCTTCTGCAAGTCTATGAGTCGAATTTCTCCGGATATGACCGCTAATGTCTCCCAACGGTGGAATAACAACGGCACGCTGAAGGTCTTGCGGGATTCGATATCTTCACGCACAATATTGATGGTCAGCAAAAAACGTCCGCCGATCTCGATTCCCCAGACCATGAGACTGTCCAGATTAGTGCGATCGGCCGGAAAGGCCCGGAACGACCCCGCCTGAGCCTTTGGCACTATCACCCTTAGTTCGGGATCACGGGTGAGCGAGACGGTCAGCTTCTCGGCCAGGCCGCCGCCACCCCAGGCGAGCGGGACCTGATCGACTTGTAGGACCAGCGGTCGAGGCGTTCCCGCCAGTACTGAAGACACACCAACCGCCAATGTCAGTATAATTATGGCTGCACGCAGCATGGTTATCCCTCCGAACCGGATTCCTGGTAGACGTACCGGTTGAGTACCTGACGCACGGAAGCGTCGAAGTTAGTGAACTCGGTTCCCAGGAGATCCATTTCAGCTTGTGAAAAATGGTCAGCCAGATGTTCGCGGGAAACGAACTCGATACCGGCCATACAGCCGTCGGTGTCGATGTCCACGCGCTTGACCAGACCCAGCACATTTTCGAGTCCTTCGACTTCCTGCATGGTGAAATGCATTGATACGACGTCGCCTTCTTCGATGGCCTGATCGAGATCGACCAGGACGCCGCCGGCGGAAATGTTCAGGATCAACCCCTGAATCATCTGCCAATCGCCCTCAGCCCAGTAATGTCCTTCCCGATCCTTGATCCGCTTGAGGGACATCGGCGAGGCTATCTCCAGACGGATGAAGCGACGTTTTTCTTCCTGGCAGACTTTGAAGGGTCTGCGAGCCGCGTATGTAACGCTGTCGGTGGTGACTTCCTTGATGTGCTTGGTCTTCCTATCTGTCTTCATGATCCACTCCTGTATTGGCACTACGATTGAATTTTGCATCTAATTGTTGGATGTCCCGATTGAGACCGTCCCGGCGCTGGCCGGAATAACTGAATAATACCGGCGGCATCTCGGCCATTTGAAACGGCGAAAGCATCCGCTCGGCCCGCTCCCGGGTGACGAACTCAATGCCGGCACGGCAGTTGAATTCATCGTACTGATATCCGTGGCAGACTTTGGCCAGCAGAAGCTGGGGAAATTCGAATTCGGACACCTGAACGTTGACGATCAATCTAACGGTGTCGTTGAGGATTGTCGGGACGGTCAGGAGTGCGCCGCCGGCCGAGAAATTGACCAGGTCGGTTTCCATCCAGCGAAGTTTATCGAGTTTGCGTCCCAGCACGCCCGATGATGGGAACGGCGCCAGATTCACTTTGTGCTTCAAATTGACGCGGAGAAACCGCCGCTGTGACAGGGGCGTGGCTTTGTCTTCGAGATCGAACGCACAGCGTCCGCCGTTTGATTTTTGAATCTTTGCCCGAACCGAAATGTCCTCACCGCGATACTGGAACTGTAGAACCACGGTTTGATGGTTAACCAGATTATCGATAATGTCATTGCGCTGCGTACTCTCGGCTACCAGACGGCGTCCCACCGCTGCACCGATTCGGACGTACAGATCTTTGGCCGGGAATTGTTTCGAGAACAACCGAACTTGAAAGCCTACCATCTGCGACAGATCCAAATCCTGGACGCATACGTCGTATTTGGCAGATAGATTCCGTTCCTCGGACATGTCAGATCAGTCCTTTTTGACGCAATTCAATTTGCTTGTGGAAGAGCAGGCTGGCCAGGCGATCCTGCGCCCGGCGATCGAAGTGCTTGTACTTATCGGGCAGCCGCGCCGGGCCGAGCTTGCCCAGGGCTTGGTCGATATCACCTGAGGTGACGAATTCCAAACCGGCATAAGCCTGGCCGTCCAGTATATATGAGCGTCGACACAGTCCCACCATATCGGAAGCCTGCTCGGGCGAAATCAGATCGCACACTCGAAGCAAGAGCACCGATCCGCCTGGTATTGTCTCAGGCATTTTCAGTTGGATACCGCCGGCGGATACATCTGCCGCGTAGGTGTCGAGCCAGACTGCCGACTTCTCCCACTCCTTCCAGTTGCCGTCGGTGGGAGGCTTGGTATAGAATACGTGGAGAGGAATCGCCACCCGGGCGAACATCCGGCGCTGCACCCGCTGAAAACTCTTGGGGGGAGTAAGTATCACCCGACGCAGGTTGCCGTCTTCCTGCATGCGGACGCGAGAACTGAACTGATAGGCGGCATCGTCGCGGGTGAACTGAACCACCGCCCCGAGATCATTGCGTAAGAGGGTGTGCCCGGAGATGAATTCCGGGTTGGACACGATGATCCCGCCGTTGATGATATCCTCCACGCGGGCTTCATACATGCCGGCGTCGCGGCCTTCGCCCGCGATAATCAGGAGCTTCTCCCAGATACGGAGTTCGGTGGGAGTATTGTTCTTAACGGCTTGCACTAGCCTGCTTCCTCTTCCGCTACTCAGCCTTGGAGGCCTTCAAGTTTACACGTCCCTGTTCGATGGCCAGCTCGAGGATCTTGCGGGCTAATTGCGTCCGCGAAGCATCCTGGCGATTTTGATAGATAAATTCCTGGCCCGCTTTGATCGTGCTCGTGAAGTACTGACGGGCGCCGTCGTAGTCGCCGATTCGGCGCGACAACTCCGCGATCAAATAGGCAGCCTGAATTTGCTGGTTTCCGGCGGCGATATCGCGAGCTCCTTCGAAAGCTTCCTTGTAGTTCTTGATCGCCTGCTCCAGCGCTTCGCGTTCGTTGACTACGATACCGTTCCAGCCCGGTTGATGGCGAAGCAGGAACTCAGACAGTGACGCAAATTCGCGAAAGGCCGGCTGCCCCGCCCCGCTCGCGCTTCCCAGAACCGTCTCGCGATACTCGTGCAGAAGGTCACGGAGGCCGGTGTGGCTCTCCTTGATCTTATCGAGAAGCGCGCTGATCTCTTCAATTTGGGTAGTCCAGCGATCGTGATAGCCCAGCATTTGCGACTGCAGATCAGCCGAAAGATTCTGTACGCTGTATTGGGCGCGGACCGCTCCGGCCACTTGATCGTATGCTTCCTGCAGATCGAATGCTACGCTGTCGGCCAGAGCCGTCTTATTCTCGATATCTTTGATCAATCCGGTCAGAGCGTCCAGATTGGGATCCGTTCCGACATTCATCGTGCGAAACACCCAGGCGATCCGAAGGTAGAATCGGCCCAGATCGAGATAGCTCGGATGATCGCTCAACAAACCGTCGAAGATAGCCAGGTGAAGTTTCAAGATCGCCGATTCGTTAGGATAGCGAGACGTGTCCACAGCCTCGCCAAAGCGCCGGACGATCGAGTCGGCCACTGACAACTGCTCGAGATGTTTGGCTTTGATGGTCTTTAGCTGGAAAGTGCGGAAGGCGTTGTCAGTTTTCCATTCACGATATTTGGGCGTAAATTCCCGGGTGTAGAAACAGTTGCCGCAGGTAGCCGTGAAGAAGACCAGCGGATTGTAGGCCTGATATTTCGGAAAGCGCCACTGAATCTCCTGAGGACAGAAATCGGTGTCGCGGCCGCCTTCGACATAGGCGCCCACCTTGATCTGTTCATACTCGTTGATCGTCTTACAGACGGGGCACTCGATCTTAAATATCAGAAATGGACTCTCGTTACTCATCTCACATCTCTCCAGGTAGTCAATTGGCGTTAATGCTCTGCAGGAGGGTCAGCTCCGCCTCGGATATGGGCAGGGTCTGGCGTACCCGTTCGGCCGGGGTGCCGGCTAGCAACATCTGACGCGCCAGACGGACAATCTCCACGCGATCGCGCCGTCCGGGACGCGGAACCGCAGAACGCGGCGCCGACGGCTCAGCGGCCATCACGCTCCCGCCGCCCTGCCGACGCAGGTCGATATACTGTAATGAAGAAGCTTGTTCGGCCATCGCGATACGCGCCGACTCAGTTGACACCACGGGCGCGATGACGGCACGTCGCCGAAGACCCGCGAAAGTGGCATGCAGAAGCATTCCCAGACCGGCGGCAGCCAGATAACCGGTAACCGTCAGTCCCACATCCATGATTTGTCCGTTCCAAACATCCATGTTTATCCTGCCGTTTCTTCTAAGCTTTCACATCGACATGTTTAATCTTTTCGGTCGTCTCTTCGCCACTCGCGGCTGTCTCGGCCGGAGTCGCGGCCGCTTCGCCGTCGGTCGGCTCTTGCTCGGGGCCCGCCTGATCGGGCGCAGTGTCTGTTCCCAGGTCTACCTGGTCGTGCGGGCGTTGCTTGCGGCGTCTCTCTAATTCTTCTTCTTCTTCTTCCATCGCCCGCGAAAACTTCTGCTTCTTATCCGGATCTGCATGCTGCGTGTGCAGCACTTTATCCGGGGGCAGATACTGCTGGACTCTGTCTACACCGTCCGGTCCCTGCATCGGCTCACCTCCGGGGCCAGGTGACGCTATCCGGCCATCGCGAATCTCTCCTTCACCATGCCCCGAAGCTTCTTGACCGCCCGGGTATGGATCTGAGAAACGCGTGACTCGGATATCACCATCACTTCGCCTATTTCCTTCAGGGTCAACTCCTCAAAGTAGTAGAGGCTGATAACCAGTTTTTCCTGATCGGTCAGGTTGTCGATAGCCGTCACCAGGAACGAATGCAATTCGCCCCGCTCGATGATTCCCAGCACGCTCAGACTGGTGGCGTCCTGAACCGTTTCGATCCGGGGCACCTGGCGGTTGTCGTCTTCCGGATAAACGATCTCATCCAGCGAGAGGACATTGGTGCAGGACACATCGTCCAACGCGTGGTACAGCTCGGCTTCGCTGATCTTCAGATGCTTGGCCAGTTCCGTCTTGTCGGGGAAACGACCCAGCACGTTTTCGAGCTCGGTGAGCGCCTTGTCGATTTCGCGTGACTTGGCGCGGGTCGAGCGCGGCACCCAGTCCAGGGCGCGAAGTTCGTCGAGGATGGCCCCACGAATACGCGGCACGGCGTAGGTTTCAAACTTCACGCCACGGCGCGGATCGTAATTGCCGAACGCCTCGATCAAACCGATCACACCGGTATTGACCAGGTCCGTCAATTCGACCGAGCGCGGAAAACCCATCGCCATACGTGTAGCGACATTGCGAACCAGCGGGACATACTTGTCCAGCAGTTTCTTGCGCATGTCGGCCGACGGATTCTTCTGGTATCGCCGCCAATCGCGCATAGTCACTTCCCAGCGTCGCCCACGCACGCCAGTCTTAGCGGTTTTGGGTTCGCTTACTTCGCGGACTACCGCCACCGGGGTGGCCTTGCTCTTCCGGGTCGCTCTCGGAGTTCGTTTTGTTGTCGTAACCATATGAACGCTATTCCCTTATATCGGCTGGTGCCGTCATAACATTTATTGTTCGGGGTTGAACTATTTCGGTCGCCGCGTTCGACCAGGTAGTTAGGCCGCGGATGATGTCTTCAAGTGATTGCAGGACAGACGAATCGGGGCTCGCAACCGACATCGGCTGCTGGGTCGCCACCGAACGGCGGAACGCCTCGTCTTCGGGTACCACACCCGCCCGACGCGGGGTCTCGCCCAGATATTGTTCCACTACCGCTACGAAACGGGTCCAGAGATACTCCGCCTCGGGAGTCGACTCCACCCGATTCTGTATCACGCGGCAGTCGATCGAACGATCAGCCTGGCGCAGATACTTGTAGAGACCGTAGCAGTCGGAGATTGACGTCAGCTCGGGAACCATGACCAGCAGGTTCACGTCGGATGCGCCCGCGAACACCGTGGCGGTAGCGTTAATGCCGGAGCCGTGATCGATCACGACCAGGTCATACTTGGCGGTTTGTTGCCGCAGACGCGCCGCACAGCGCGCAATTTGTGAGACACTGGTAAGCGATTCGATCGGGCCGCAGGCCGACCGGGCCAACAGTCTTAAATTGTCGTTGTAGGTCACAGCCAGAGCGGTGACCGTCCCCTGTTCCGAGACGAACTTGTCAAATCCGTCCTTCGGATCGAGATTGGTCAGGATGTGCAGGTTGCCGCACGCAAAGTCGGCATCTACCAGCAGCGTCCGGTAGCCGAAAGCCGCCGCCCGTTCCGCCAGATTGAACGCCAGCACCGATTTCCCCACGCCTCCCTTGCCGGAAAGTATGGAGATCATCAGCGTCCGAGCGACACGTTCGCTCAGGCGCGAGCCGGTTGAAGGGTCGAACCTATTCACGTCCGACCTCCTGGCCGAGAATGATTTCAGCTATGGATTCGGTCTCGGGCGGAGCCACCGAGGCGCTCGCGCTCGAAGAATTTGTCAGCATGGCGATCTTCAGACCGGTCGTCGCGGTCGCCGAGAGCAGCGAACCCAGACGCCGGGTCAGGTCGGTCATGGTGAAGACGAGATGAGTCGGTTCGAGCCAGGCCATCTCGCGGGCGTAAGTGTCAACGTCGGAAGTGCGCATTAACGCCGAGAAGACCGCCAGACGATGAGTCGGCTTGAGCGGCTTGATTCGGGCTTTGAGCTCGGCCAGATGCTTCGGGTCCCGGGGCATGGCATTGGTGTCGATCAGGAGGACCTTGGTCTTGTCCAGGGCGGGGGTAGCTTCGCCCGCTTCGACCGACGTGAAATCGTCCACCCCGAGCAGATCGGCATATCCGGCCACTTCTTCCATGGCGCCGACTTTGTGGTTGTCGAGCGAGATCAGTTTCACCGGCACGTGCTGATGGAATATCAACTGGGCGGCGATACGTCCGATGACGGACGTCTTCCCGGCTCCGGCGGGTCCGGCCACAAGCACCCGGTCACCCGGCTTGAGTTCCAGTCTGGTATCTATGATCGAGCCGAGATGATCTACCAGACGGCGGCGGATCGTAATGTCGTCGATAGGCCGTGACGGCAGATCGTGCCGGAGACTATTGAAGAATTCGGAGATGAACGATTCCGGTACATCGGCTGCCTGCATCGCTTGCGCGGCACTCGCACTGGGAGTCAGCTCTCCAGACAGACCGGACCGGTCCAACTGAGCCGCCTGCACCAACAATTCGAGGCGTTCTTCAATAGCGCTGAGCCGCTTGTCGAGATCGGATGTCTGAGGCGTGGCCGGCGCAGTCGGAGTGGTCGGCACGGTCGCATTGGGCGCTTCGAAGCGGGACACTTTCGGGGTCTCGGCTACGGTTACCGGCGACGGTGCATCCGCCGTCAGCACGCCGTTGGCCTGCTCGACCGTCGGCTTATCCAGACAGGCGGTAACTTCGTACTGACGCGATCCAAGAGCGTCGTCGATCACACGTGTC
Organism: uncultured candidate division Zixibacteria bacterium; assembly: GCA_963735035.1. GTDB lineage: Bacteria > Zixibacteria > MSB-5A5 > GN15 > FEB-12 > JAGGTI01. Next base: position 684,580 of record CAVTJJ010000004.1, on the reverse strand, counting down.
TTGAGTACGACCGCAGCTCCGCCCATTTCCCGACGGACCTGCTTGAGGGCGGTAGCCACAGATTCAGCGGTGTAGGATCTAATTATCATCCTGCAACCTCACCATTCCCGTGGACACGATTTCCACGTTGGGCATTATTTCATTGTAGGACAGGACGGTCAGCGTGGGATGGCTGGTCTCGACCAGTCGACGCAACGCCAGACGAACATTGGGCGAGCAGATGCAGATCGACGTCAGTCCGGCCGCCTGCATCTTGTCCGCTTCACGACCTATTCCTGCCAATAATTTCTCTGTCAGGTGCGGATCCAGCACAAGCATCAGCCCCTGCTTGGTGTTCTGCACCGAGTCGGCCAATTGCTGTTCCAGTGCCGGATCGAGCGTGCAAACGTTGATTCTGCCCTTGTTGTCTTTGTTCGATTCGGTGATCTGGCGCTTGAGAGCCATCCGGACGTACTCAGCCAGCACATCAGCTTCTTTGGTAGCCAGGGCGTAGTCGGACGCCGTCTCGACGATGGTCGCCAGATTTCTGATCGGCACGCGCTCGGCCAGCAGGGCCTGAAGAATCTTCTGCAGCGTACTCAGCGTGAGAATTTCCGGAATCACGGAGTTGACCAGCGCCGGATAGTCTTCCTTGAGCGTATCCACCAGGTGCTGCACGTCCTGGCGAGTGAGTATTTCAGGCGCGGCCGTGCGGGTGACTTCGGTCAGATGAGTGGCCAGAACCGCGGCCGGTTCCACAACCGTATAATTGCGCGCTTCAGCAACTTCCTTGAGAGCCGGAATGATCCAGCGGGCGTCGAGACCGAACGCCGGATCCTTGGTGGCAAAACCTTCTATTTCATCATCCACGTATCCGGGGTTGATGGCCATCATCTGGTCGAGCATCAGCTCGGCGCCGGCCACTCTAATGCCACGAATCTTGATTTGATATTCATTCGGCTTCAGCCGGACGTTGTCGCGGATGCGAACCGACGGCACGATGATGCCCAGCTCGGAAGCCAGCTGCTTGCGGATGTTGGCGATGCGGTCGAGTAAGTCGCCACCCTGATTGGCGTCGACCAGCGGAATGAGACCGTAGCCGATTTCCAGGCCGATGGTGTCAACCTTCAGCAGGTCTTCGGTGCGCTCTTTCGGCGCAACTAATTTGTCTTTACCGGCCTTGTCAGAAGCCTCTGCTGCCTTGGCGTGTTTGCGTTGTGATTCCTTAATCACGTAACCGACCCCACCCACAGCCAGACCCAGCACTACAAACGTGAGCGTAGGCATTCCCGGCACCATTCCCAGGATCAGTAGAGCCACGGACGACACCATAATGGCGCGAGGCTGACGCGTGAACTGGCGGGCCATGTCCTCGCCCATATTCGAATGCGACGCAGCGCGGGTGACGATGATACCAGACGCGGTCGAAACCAGCAGCGCCGGAATCTGCGTGACCAGGCCGTCACCTATTGACAACAATGTGTAAGTGCGGAGTGCATCGGGCAGCGACATGCCGTGCATGGCCACGCCGATTACGAAGCCGCCGATGACGTTAATTAGCGTAATGAGAATGCCGGCGATGGCGTCGCCGCGAACAAACTTGGAGGCGCCGTCCATCGCGCCGTAGAAATCAGCTTCGCGCGCGATGTCTTCACGACGGGTCCGGGCATCCTTGTCATTTATGATACCGGCGTTCAGATCGGCATCAATGGCCATCTGTTTGCCAGGCATGGCGTCGAGGGTGAACCGCGCGGCCACTTCCGAGATACGGCCCGCACCCTTGGTAATCACTACGAACTGGATGACTACGAGAATTACGAAGACAATGAATCCGACGACATAGTTTCCCTGAACCACGAAGTTGCCGAACGAGTTGATGACTTCACCGGCGTATCCCTGGCCGAGGATCAAACGAGTGGACGCGACGTTCAGCGACAGCCGCAACAATGTTATGATCAACAGCATGCCGGGGAACACTGACAGGTCGAGCGGCCGGGTGATATACAGAGTCGTCAGCAGCACCACCAGCGAGAAGGTGATGTTGAACGCCAGGGCAAAGTCTAGCAAGCGCGGTGGTAGCGGAATGATCAGGACAGTAATGATGCCGATCACGCCGGCGGCCAGCACTATATCAGAGCGCTTGGCCAGCATCTGTATGAAACCGCGTTCTTGTTCCATACTTGCCTACCTGAGCGCCTTTCCCTGAAGGCGATAGATGTGAGCCAGAATTTCGGCTACGGCACGATACAGCTTGGCCGGAACCAGATCGCCGACTTCGCACATCTTGTATAGAGCGCGCGCCAGAGGCTTGTCTTCGATTACCGGAATACCGTGTTCACGGGCGAGCCGCTTAATTTGTTCGGCGATGAGACGCTGACCCTTGGCCAATACCGTCGGCGCGTCCATCTCGGACGGATCATATTTGAGCGCGACAGCGATATGAGTCGGGTTGGTGACGACGACGTCGGCTTTCGGCACGGCCGCCATCATGCGTTGACGCGCCTGATGCCGCTGAATCTGCCTGGTGCGCGCCTTGATTTCCGGATTGCCTTCGGTCTCCTTGGCCTCGTCCCGAACTTCCTGCATCGACATCTTGAGGGACTTTTCAATTTCCCAGCGTTGATAGAGAAAGTCGATCAGACCGATGACCAGAATGGCCACGCCAATCTTGATCCCTACCCAGAGGGAGAGGCGGGCCAGAGTCATGCCGAGCTGCGGAACCGACAGATCGGCCAAAACGATAAAGCTGTTAAATTCACTCCGAATGGCGATGTAGGCCACGATGCCGACCACGGTCAGCTTGAGAGGATCGCGCACCAACTGAACCGCCGACTTGAGAGAGAACAAACGCTTCAGATTCTCAAGCGCGTTGAGACGGTCGAATTTCAGTTCCATCGCCTTGGGGGTGATCTGGAAGCCGATTTGCATAACGTTCATGCCGACACCGATGATGAGCATAGCGATGAGCATCGGGCCCATGGCGGCGAAGAAACTGTAAACGCTGCTAACGATGAAGGTCTGCATCGTCGGATCGGACAGCGCGATCGTCGGCGCGTTCGCCATGGTGTATCGAAGCGTGTTCTGAAGCTGTTCGATCATGCCGGGACCGAGCAGGAACAGAGCCGTGAAGCCAAAACAGATGATCCCCGCTGCTGTCAGATCGGCCGAACGGGCTACCGTGCCGCGCTCACGAGCCTTCTGGCGCCGCCTTGGGGTCGCATCTTGTGTCCTCTCCTGGAAGCTCTCGTCAGCCATGGTCGGCTACGCCTTTCCCATTGAAGCCAGGAGTTCATGGACAGCGTTATCGAAGTACCCGGTGGACTTTTCGAGAACGTAGGAGAAGATCGGCAGTGACATCGCCACCACCAGAAGACCGAGACCGATCTTGAGCGGGATGCCGACGACAAAGATGTTCATGGTCGGCATAACTTTGGAGACAGTGCCAAGGGCAACGTCCGCCAGAATCAAAGTCACCAGAACCGGCGCCGAAATCTTGATGGCCAGAACGAAGACATAAGCGCTCTGGCGCATGATGAGTTCGGCGGTAGTTCCGAGGACCTGCATTTGTCCCGGCGGGATCGCAAGGTAGCTGTCGCTGAAGGCCCGGATAATCAGATGGTGTCCGTTGATGCACATGAAGATCAACGTGGCGACGAGGATCCAGAAGCGACCGAAGGCGTTGACGTCGTCACCGGTGCTCGGATCGAACGCCGACGAAATTGACAGACCGACCTGATAACCAGCCATCGATCCGGCCAACTCGGCGGCCAGGAAGAGCATCTGGAAGACAAACCCGATCAGCAAACCGACCATCAATTCCCGAAGCACCAGCGCGGCCAGTTCGGCCAGCGAAGTCGCCGGCTCAAACCCCAGCGCCGACACGGTCGGCATCGTCACGATAGCGAGGACGATGATCAGACCGAGCTTGAGCTGCGTCGGGATGACACGGTTGCTGAAGACCGGAGCCGCGAGAAAGAGGCCGGAGGCCCGGATAATCAACAGCAGGAAGACCTGAAGTTGAGCGGCGCCGTAATTGATAAATTCGAACAAATGCTTGCCTTCCAGTTACACTTGTGGCCTATCGTACCCGGCCTTTAATCAAGCCTTGTGCCAAAGTGAAACGGGTTGGCTGGTTATATTATGGCGCTGTGTAGCAACGAGTTAGACATGCAAAATGGAGGGGTTCCGCCAGTATCCGATTTGTATCCGGAAAGAATTGCCGCGATTGTCGGAAAAAAGTTCAGGCTGCCCAACAATTGCCCGGCTGGGGGCTTACCCTACTAGAGTGGGGATCAGAGCAAACATGTGGCGGGTGAAATCGACTAGCGTGTTGATAATCCACGGCAGGAAGATGAGTAGGGCCGCCGCGACGGCTAGTATTTTGGGCACAAAAGTCAGCGTCATTTCGTTGATCTGCGTCACCGCCTGAAAGATCGAGATGACCAGTCCCACGACCAGACCGAAACCCAGCATCGGCGCCGCGACCAACAGCGTGACCGTCAACGCCTCACGTCCTATTTCCACTACCATCTGCGGGGTCATGTCTTCTCTCCTGATTACACGTGGAACGATTCAACGAGCGATTTTACCAACAGATACCAGCCGTCAACGAGCACGAACAGCAGTATCTTGAACGGCAGCGACACAATGACCGGCGGCAACATCATCATACCCATCGACATCAGCACCGACGCCACCACCATGTCGATCACGAGGAAGGGAATGAAGATCACGAATGATATTTGAAACGCCGTCCGCAATTCCGAGATTACAAAGGCCGGCACAAGCACGTGAAGCGGAACGTCCGCCGGAGTGCTGGGCGCGGGCAGCTTGGCAATATCTACAAACAGGGCCAGGTCCTGCTCCCGCGTCTGGGCGAGCATGAATTCTCGAAAGGGCGCAACGGTCTTTTGGTACGCCTCTTCACCGGAAATCTGTTTGTCGGTATACGGTTTGATGCCCTCGGTATAAGCTCGATTGGCCGCCGGTGCCATGATGAAGAACGTCAGGATGAGCGACAGCCCCAGCAAGAGCTGATTGGGCGGCATCTGACTGGCCCCCATGGCGTGACGCAGGAACGACAGCACCACGGTTATGCGAGTGAAAGACGTCACCATGATCAGCAGTGACGGCGCCAGGGCGAGGACGGTCATGAGGACCACGATCTTAAGCGTGGTCGTCAGATCGGTCGGATCGGCGGACTCACCGACTTGAACCGAGATCTTGGGCAGCGACTGCGCGGCGGCCACATCGGCCAACACCACGAACGCTACCACACAGAACAGAATGATTCTGAGCTTCTTTTTCATATCCTATATGCTCACCGGCTACGACGGCAACATCCATGTTGCGCGTCGACACTTGATCCAGAAGGATCAAACGGTTGACGGCACTTGAGTTTCTATAACGGCCTGCTTTTTCTTCAGGCCAAACGTCTTCAATTTGTCAACGGTCCCGGACAGGAGCTTCGAGAAGCTTTCGCTCTTCACCGGCTCCGCGGCCTGCCCCATGATTTCATCGGTTTCATCCTGGTCCAGTTCGGTCAGAGTCGAAATCTGGTTGTCGGTCACTCCGACCAGCACCGAACGCCGTCCCACTTTGACCAGTGAGATGGCTTTGTGTTGCCCGACATAAGTCGTCTGGAGGACGGTCAAGGCGTCCACACCCAAAGCAGCGCCGCCGCGCCGACCCATCATGCGGCGCAACAGATACAATCCGCCGTAGACGGCCGCAATCACGACGGTCAAAGCGCTGATCATCTTGATCACCGCCGAGGCCACTCCCGGGCGGTCTGCGGTCGCAATCGGCTCCGACGTTTCCGCCGGGCCGGTCGCACCCACCGCTTCACCATTAGAAGCGTTCAGGGTCGCCTGCGCGGCCAGGGCCTTGTCGGCCCGCACTGGGTCAACCTTGATCATGGTCACGCCGACCAACGCCACCGCCGCCATCACCGCCATGATGATGAGGGAGCGACGACTATGGAGTTTATTCTGCCGCAAGAGCGCGCAACCTTTCTTCGGGCGTCATCAGTTGGGTAATGCGAAGGCCGAAATTTTCATCCACCACGACCACCTCGCCACGCGCCACGACTTTCTGATTCACGAGCAGATCGACCGGTTCACCGGCCAGCTTGTTGAGCTCGACCACCGAACCGGGACCGAGGGCCAGGATATCCGAAATCGACATCTTGGTCCGACCCAACTCGATCGCAATCGGCAGATCGACGTCCATCAGTAGTTCGATGTTGCGTGCGCCCGGCGCGCTCACCGGCTGCTGGAGTTGCTGAAATTCCGCCTTGGAAGCCGACGTGGACGAGAAGTTGATGTCATCGGCGCTGGGCCGCGAGTCTTCCTCGGGTAATCCTTCCAGCAATTTCAACATCGCCGCTTCGGCCTCGTCCTCGGGCGTATCGTCGGGATTGACGACCTTAAACGCATCATCAGAACCGTCGGCCGATGCCGCAGCATCGCCCGCGACTTCTCCCCCGGCTTCCGCGCCTTCAAGAAGAGCGCCGCTGGGATCGTCCGGCACGCTGAGCGCGTCCTGGTTGGCCGACTCGGCTGAGATATCCTTTTCTTGATCGTCAGTCATTTGTCATCTCCTCGGCGATATTGTCGCGCACCGTAAGCACCTGACAGGCCCGCTTCTTGCCGGACAAGCCGGGACGGGCCATAAATTTGAGCCGGTTGTTCACGGTGATTTCAATCGCTTCATTAATCTTCTTTTCTGAGGGTACTATGTCATGCAGCGACAACTGCATGAAGTCGCGTAGCTTCAATTTTGATCTGAGCAGCACTGCCGCCACGTTGGCTTCAACCTTCTTGACGTTGTGCACGTTGGCGCTGCGATCCTGCTCCGCATTCTTCTTCTTGGTAGCGTCGATCCAGTTCTGCGCCGACAGGCTGGTGATGATCGGTTCCAGGGACACGTACGGGTAACAGATCGTCAGCAAACCGGTCGACTGAAACAGCTTTATCTGGAACGAAATCACGACCACGGTTTCACCGGGCGGAACGATCTGAATGAACTGCGGATTGGTTTCGAAACTCTTCTGGTCGATTTCGATGGCTACCAGGTTAGCCCATGATTTCTGGATTTCGAGGTACATGCGATGGACCAGGTTGGCCATCACCGAGCGCTCGATGGACGTCAGTTCGCGCTCCGTTTCCATGATCTTGCCATGACCGCCGAACAGACGATCGATTACTGAAAACGTCAGGGTCGGATTGAAGTCCACCAGACAAACGCCATCCAGAGGCGGCGCCGCGAAAGTGTACGTGCATGACGGCGTCACCAGGGACATGATGAACTCGGAATAAGTGATCTGATCGACCGAGACGAGGTCGACGTCAACAATCGTGCGCATCACACTGGAAAGTGCGGATCCGAAGTGGCCCGCGAAGTTGTCGTGGATATTTTCCAGCGTGCGAATCTGATCTTTAGAAACCCGGTTCGGATGCTTGAAGTCATAGGCCACGATGGACCTGAGCTTCTCATCCTGGAATTGACCGGCTTCGGATGGGCTCCCTTCCCCGGCTGACACCGTGGTCAACAGCGCATCAATTTCGTCTTGTGAAAGTATCTTCGCCACGACAAACGGTCCTATTGCAGCACGAAATCGGTGTAGTAGACACCGGCGATCTCATTGGTTTCCAGCAATTGCTCCAGCCGCTTCTTGATCTGCAGACGGGCTATTTCTTTTTCTCTCGCGTCGGTGAGCTGGGCCACGGTCTTGGAGGACAGAATCGTGATCAGGGCGTCGCGCACGAGCGCTTCCCGCTCCTGGAACTCGGCCATCAAATCCGAACCACCCAGTTCAAAACCGAACGAAACCGAGAGGAATCTCGTCCCGCCGGTCCCGGCCGGATTTACGACTATGTCCTTGATGGCGTAGACCAGCGACTGACTGGCTTCGCCTTCCTTTTGTTCCTTCTTGGCCGGCTTCTTCTTGGGTTCCGACTTCTCCGCATGGGCGTCTTTATTCGATGCCTTCTCGTCGACCTTGGTCGTTGGTGTCGATTCTTCCGACGAGCCACTCATCATCGGTTTCAACACAAAGAGCGCCAGCACTACACCGAGGACTACCACGCCCAGACCGATGCCGCCGAACAGTATCAGCTTGCTCAGTCCCTTGCGCGGGGCGGCGTCCTTAGCGCCTTCGTCTTTGACTTCGACGGTCGTTTTTTCTTCATCAGGAGCCATTGACTATCTCCCATCCGCTAAACCGGCATCGCCCGGACTGTAGGTCCGGGTCGATGCCATTCGCTTGAATTCAGCCACCCGGCGAACAATTTCATCCACCGCTTCCCGCACCATGATCTTCTTACCGGTGGTAAGCGTGATCATCGTCTCGGGAATCGCTTCCACGAATTCGATCAGGTCAGCGTTAATGACCAGCTCGGCATCGTTTATTCGGGTGACACGTATCATCTAAGCTATCTCTTCAAATTCACGAGTTCGTCAAGCATCTGATCCGACGTCGTGATAATCCGGGCGTTGGCCTGGAAACCGCGCTGCGCCGTGATCATACCGGTGAACTCCTGGGCGATGTCGACCGCCGACGATTCCAGGGCGCCGGAAGTAATCGTGCCGGAGATGGTCGCACCGGCCACACCCTCGATGGCGTCACCTGAGTTCGGGGACTCCTGATAGAGTGAATTACCGGCCTTGACCAAACCGGCCTGGTTGTTGAAATCAGCGAGCATGATCTGCGCCAGAATACGGGTCACACCGTTGGTAAAGATACCGGAGATGTTACCCGAGTTGTCGATAGCGATCTTGTCCAGCAGACCCAGACCGTAGCCGTCCTGGTTAATGATCGAAGCGGTGTTGTTGCCGGAGAAACCGGTCAAGCCGTCGAAGCCGCTGATAGAGCCGGCATCGACCCGAACGTCCATCTGGTCGGCGCCGTTGCCCGGATCGATCACGATCGATCCCGCGCCGCCGAAATATTCGAATGAGTTCAGAGAACCGTCATTGTTGAAGCTGACATAACCGTTCTTTCCCGCCGTGACGTCCTCGACACCAAGCGTGCTGGCTGTCCATTCCCATCGATTGGGAATGATCGACTTGAAGAACTCCATAGTCAGAGTGTGCTTGCCGCCCTGCGAATCGAAGACGTTGACCGAAGCCGCATGCAATGTGTCAGCGGTACTTATCACGAGGTCGTTGCCGCCGGTGGCGCTCAGGCCTCCGGAATCGGTCTTGATTTCAACGCCGCCCCCGCCTAGACCTGAGAGGCCCGTCACGATTCCAGTGCGGTCATCAAACACCAGGTCGAGTTGGGTCGTAACCGGACCGGTGGCGGCACCTATTCCGCGCGACGGGGTGAAAGTATCCGTGGCCTGGAAAGTGGTAGCCGCTCCGCCCGCCGACTGGAAGTTGGTCCCGTTCATTCCGAAAACTACTCCGGCGATGTTACCGGCGATCGCACCACCGTTGGCATGGAGCGTAACCTGACCGGGAGTCATAGTCCGGAACATATAGGTCGCATTGTCACCGGCCTTCTCCCTGGTAAGAAGTATCTCACCGCCAGAGATTTCGGCGTGTAGACCGGCAATCTGATCGATAGCGTTGATAAGATCCTGAACCGTAGAAGTCGCCGTCAGACCAGAGATTTTTTGCTCCGAGCCGCCGTCAACAGCGATTCCAAAATCGTCGAATATCGTTACACCCAGCGAGCCGAGCGTCATGGTCGGGCTCAAGTTCGCGACTACGGTATTACTGCCGTCACCGGCGTTACCGAGAGTGGAGCCGACATAGGTAGCGTTGACAGCCTGTGCGCCGGTAACTTCGACCACGTGCTGACCGCCGACACCGTCGAGAGCCAGACCGCTGACCTCAGCCACACCGGAAGCTCCGGCCGCAAACAGCGAGGCCACGGAATCGGTGGCGCTGACATCGATGTTATTCGCCATCGAAATCACTTCCGTCGGCTTGGCCGGATCCTGCTGACCGAACGGAAGCACGATACTTCCGGTGGTCGCCAGAGACGGAATCTGTCCCGACGCGTCCGCCATTTTGCCCTGGACGAACAAGCCGGTCGCGGGATCGACCAGGTTGGAACCAGCATCGAATCCGAATGAACCGGCCCGGGTATAGAAAGTGTTGTTATTGCCGTCGGAGAGGATAAAGAACCCTGCTCCCTGAATAGCCAGATCGGTGATCTGTCCGGTTGTTTCCAGACCGCCCTGCAGGAACAGGTTGTCAATGGTACCGACCTGCATACCCAGTCCGAGCTGCTGCGGGTTCGTGCCGCCCATCAATGAACTCGGGCGTCCGGCACCTTTAGTGGTCTGTACGAGCGCTTCCTGAAAATTCACTCGACCGGCCTTGAAACCGATCGTGTTGACGTTGGCAATGTTGTTGCCAATCACGTTCATCTTGACCTGGTGGTTCTTAAGTCCCGAAACACCGGCGAATAATGATGCCATCATAGTGCATCAACCTCCTTGCTCAACAACAAGACCTCCCCATCTGTAATGGGGTCCAGCCTCGACGTGAGTACGTTGTGTATATCTCTGCTTCTCATTTTCTTATATCACTACTGCTGAATCGATCGCAGTCACTACACCTTCGCGCAAATGCTCGCGATCGAAGGCCGTTATTACGGTGCGGTTGGAGACCGAGACCACCAGCGCCGCATTGTCGGCAAGAATCAAAGTCTCGCGCGAACCTTTGGCGGCGGCCTTGTCGACCGCATCAGCAACTTTGGTCAACTGTTCGTCGCTGAGCTCTATTCCTCGGGAATGCAGCCGTTGACTGGCATGCTTGGAAAACGTGATGCCCCGTCCACCGGCCATTTCGAGCGAGAACATGTCCTTGAACGATGTCTGGTCCGTCTTGGTCGAGGCAGCTTCCGGCTTGCCGCGCTTGGCGATTTCAAGCAGGTCCACCGGCCTCTGATAGTTGCTTATTCTAACCGCGTTTGCCATTTGCTTGCTACTTTCAGATCCTAACTTAATCTCAGTCTAACGCCGGTGTCCCGACCGATCTGATGTCGCCCAGTGCGATCTCGGTTCCGTCGATTACCACAAAAGCAGCACCGTCGCGATAGGTCACGGTGCTAACCGTACCAGAGACTCCCATCTCGGGTTCGAAAGTCGAGGCATCAGCCCTGGTGGCGGTCGCTTCTATAGTGTAATATCCCTGCTTGGCCCGGTTGCCGGCGCTGTCCTTGCCGTCCCAGGTAATAGTGTTAGCACCGGCGGCCAGATGGTCGGCACTGACGGTTGCGACCAGGACGCCACTCGTATCCCGAATTTCAAAATCAACTTTGTCGGCCGCCTCCGGCAGTGTAAACGAAACAGCCGGCTTGGTGGAAGTATCCAGGTAGACACCGCTGAAGTCGGCTTTGACTTCACGACCGATCAGGTTCGACGCCAAAACGTTGTTCAGCGACTGCATCTGGAGCAAATCCCATTGATTCGAGGTCGCGATGCCGTCGGCAATGTTGTTCATCTGTTCCAGCGACGAGAACTGCGCCAGCTGCGAAATGAAGTCTTCATCCTGCATCGGGTTCAACGGATCCTGATACTGCAGCTTGGTAACCATCAGTTGCAGGAAGGCGTCTTTCCCCATGACATCGGAGCCGGCGCTCGTGCCGGAGTTGCCGGAAGAGCCGGCGTTGCGTGCTGATATCGGTGATATGTATGACATTTCGTTCTTCTCCTACGCCAGTACGTTGACACCGCTGTGGCCGACGTATTGCCTTGACAACATAGTTGCAGTCATCACGGGCGAGATGTTGGACGGTTCGATTTCCTGGTCTTTGCGATTGTCCTGCGTGTGCGACCATTGCGGGCGGCGTTCCATGAATTGCTCGCGGGCACCGCGGTCGCCGAGCATGACATCGATCTTGTCAACGTCGATGCCCGACCGGGACAACTGTTCGGTCAGTTGATCGAGCGAACGCTCGACCGCCATCTTGGCGGCGGGCGTGTCAACGGTCACACGGGCGGTCAGCATTTGATCGCGAACCGACAAATTCAAACGGGCCGGGCCAAGGTGCTCCGGCTCAATCTTGATCATGATGGAATGGCCATTGGCCGCGAACGGCTTGCTGATCGTATCCGGCAGCGTGAATTTCACGATCGGCGTGGCCGTGGTACGAGCGCTCGCCGAATCAGTTGTCGATCGATCAAGGCTTTGTCCGACACCGGTAAGATCAACCTGGGACGCGAGCGTCCTGGCGTCGAGTCCGGACTGTGCCGGCAGCGAGAATTTGTCAGCCGCCAGGGAGCGCTTCAAAGGCAACAGTTCGAGATTCTCGGCTTCTTTTCTGGCCGGGGACAGGCCGACGATTTCTTCGGGCTGCGATGGTGCGTCCGTAAGTCCGGCATCCAGATCGAGATTTGAGTCATTCTTGGAACGGATGGTCAGTTCTTGACGCGTCATCTTAGCCGTGAGAGCTAATTTTACTCCCCCATTATCCGCCACAATCGTCACAGCCACCGGCGCGACAGAATCACTGGTGTTGACTGCCGCAACCGGTAACTGGATAGAATTCTGGACGACTGTAAGAGTCTTGAGATTCGAAGCTTTCAGCAGCACGTCGAGATTCGCGGAATTGGTGACAGCCGATTTCAGAGTAGCCGGCGTCTTGCCATCCTGATTGTCAACACCACTCAGCTTGGCAATCTTCTCATTTATCGCTTCGGCAAGCACGGCGGTAGGAATCGATACCGTTACCGGTTTGGTCGGCTGATCCGCCGTGACAGCGGTCAGTTCGACCATGCCGCCCTGGACCTGGAAATCAACGATGTTATAGACCGGAGCGTTGGTATTCGGAGTGGCACCGTTAAGTGACTTCAGATCGCCGGAGGCGTTCGGATTAGCTATAGCCTCGGATGAAATCTTGGGCGCCAAAGCATCGGTCAACGGGTTGATCGTTGACGCGGCCGCAAACAGCATAAACGGCTGGTTAGCGGCAGCCTGAACCGCGGCCTGCCCTATTAATGATTGATCACCCGACGATTGACCAGCCGGAGCCCCATCCTGTGCAACCGGCTGGTCGCTCGACGGAAACAAGCATGCGCTAAGTTGAGCCGTATTCGGATCGACCGCTAATTGACCACCCTGCATCAGTCCGGCCAGAAGTTCGCCGAACATAATTCCAGCGGCATCGGAACCAATCCCTTGTCCACCGTTACCGGTGACATCGAAGGGCTTGGCTTCAAATCCGCCGAGCAGTTGGTCGAGTATGTTAGTCGGTCCTGACAACATTAGTTATCCGCAATCGTTACCATTTGTTTGGAAAGCTTCGCCGCCCGAGCCGGGGGGACGAGACTCAGAACAGCCGAGGCATTCTTGGGCTTCATCCGAGGAAGAAGCGCCACGACCGTTTCGTCATCGAGACTGGCGGCCAGCTTGGCCACCGCACTCGGGTCCATACCATCATAGAGAGCGGCCAGCTTGGCGATACGCGACGATTCCGCCTGTTCGAGCCGGGTGATCCCCTGCTGAACTTTGCTTTCCCGGACATTGAGATTTTTCTCGCGCGAATCGAGGTCTTTTTCCCGGGTGGTCAGCTTGGCCTTTTCCTGACTGAGCCAATCGGCTGCGGCCAGAGAATCAGCTTTAGACATGGTAGACTCGGCGGCCAACAAATCTTTCTCGGTCGGAGGCTGGTCCAGAGCCTGGAGATTAGAAACGATCGTCTCCATGGCGACCTTGCCCTGATCGAGAAACGCCAGCGACGTGTCTTTCGCCAGCAGCGCTTCAAGGCTGTCATTGCCTGAAGTTGAGTCGCCCGAATTGGCGGAGTCGTTGGCTTTGGCCGGAGCAGAAGCTTGGGTTGTGGAATCGGAAGCGCTTGTAGTTGCCGGGGCGTTTGATTTGCCACCGCCAACCAGAAGCAAAGTGACCACGGCGATCAGAACGACCGCCACGAGTCCAGCCCCGCCGAACAGCAGGTATTTCACCAGACTGCTCTTGCCGGTTTTTTCGGTCTTTTCGGTCGCTTCGGTCTTTTCGACCTTTTCGACCAAATCGGCCTTTGCGGCCGCTGCCGGCTTCGGGGCTTCTTTCTTCTTGTTAGCGTCGCCAGTCATTAATAAACTCCACAAAACAGCATTTACCCGACGCCCATATTGCACGATTCGTGCCAAACGATAATGGTGATGTAAATGTCGTTGCTATTCAGGACCTTACGGTTTTGACGGAGGGTGTGTGAGGGGTGTGCGGACAGTCCTAAAGGAACATTTTTCCGAGCCCTAACGGAAAGAACCTGCCATTACTCTCGCGTTCAGGGCGTGGACGACACCCGGAGTGTGCCATCACAGTCTTTAGTTGACCCGGCCGTCATTTTGGGGCAATTGAGCTATTGAAAACCGAGGGATTCGAACTGTGCCAGGTAGAAGCTTACTCCACACCCTTCAACAACTTATCAAGCTTGTGTACAGCGAGTTTGAGCAGGCCGGACTTTCGCGCGTCTGGCTGGGTGTTCTGGCTCTGTCCGTACTGGTGAGGCTGGTGTTCCTGGGTTGGCTGGACCTTCTGCCCGAAGAGGCCTACTATTGGAGCTATGCCCAGCATATCGATATTGGGTATCTCGATCATCCCCCGATGACCGCCTGGATGAATTGGCTGTTCGGTGCGATTCTGGGCCGGAGCGAGTTTGTTGTGCGCCTGCCGGCATTTCTGGAGTGGTTCATATTCTGCTGGTTCATGTTTCGATTCGCTCAGAACCTGTTCGACCGAGCTACCGCAGTCTGGGTGATTCTGCTTCTGGCTCAGCTACCCATCTACATGTCAGTGGGATTTCTGATGACCCCAGACGCGCCCTTTTACGCCGCCTGGGCTGCGTGTCTGTTCTATCTCGAACGAGCGCTACTGGCAAACAAATCGAAAGCTTGGTGGGGTGTGGGCATCTGTCTCGGACTCGGGCTTCTCTCTAAGTACACCATGGGGCTTCTGATACCGGCGACAGCGTTGTTTGTGATCATAGACAAAGACTCTCGCCGTTGGCTGATTCGTTGGGAACCGTATGCGGCACTGGCGATCGGCTTCTTACTGTTCATGCCGGTCATCTACTGGAACTACACCCACGAATGGGTTTCATTCGCGTTTCAATCCACCCGCCGCTGGTCCGAAGGAATTAGATTCCACTTGCACACGCTGATCGGAAGTGCGCTCGTACTTCTGACACCTTTGGGAGTGGTTGAAGCGGGGCGTTCGATAGCCCGGTGCTGTGGACTTCGAACGAACTTCGGTTCAAGCCCCGATGATTCGATTGCCCGACGCCGCCTGTTCATGCTGGTGTTTACAGTAGTGCCTCTGGGCGTCTTTGTCATTCATAGCCTGCAGGGCCAGCCGAAACTCAACTGGACCGGCCCGGTCTGGCTGGCGGTCCTGCCGATGATGGCCTCGGAGTTGAGACGCATATCAGCCTCGTCCTATTCAAAGTGGTGGAAGAAACTCTACATCCCGCTCTGGAAATTCACTGGCGTGGCGTTGCTCGTTTTCTACGCTGCCGGTTTTAGCTATATCGTGGCAGGCATGCCCGGTACGCCGGTGCCGAATGGAATGCCGATCCCGGTCGCGTGGGAAGAGTTCGGCCAGAGGGTAGATCAGCTTGAATCGAAACTGAAAGCGGAGACGCAATCCGAGCCGTTAGTGGTCGGTCTTGATATTTATTGGATTGCCAGCGAGGCCAGTTTCTATGATCGCGACAGCGAAGAAGGCGACTCGCTGGTTGAAATGGCTGCGGAAGGATTGTTTGGGAAGAACAGTCTGATGTGGAACCGATGGGTTCCTCCTGAAGCGGCTTCCGGGCGAAATACTATATTGCTCAGTTTCTCTGAGCGGAAGCTATCGGATTCTATGATGACGTCACACTTCGAAAGACTGGGCGATATATCGAAAGAATCTTTACGCAAGGCTGGACGCGAAGTGGCCTATTTCTACTGGCGAGCGGGTTACAACTACCGGCCGTGATGGATGGCTCCCCGCGCAAGTGAACCCTGTACGCTACTGGATACGATCTGAGTAGAAATATGCCGCTCAATCCGAACGATCGAATAGACGGAACTGATTGATACGATACGCGAACTGACAACTGTCGCAAACAACGGGTGGGTAACAACAGGGCTTGTGGCTAAGAAATTCGAGGGCTCGTACTCAGCGGATCATATTGCCATTGTCGAGTACATTGCGCAGAGCGTACCCCCAGTACTTCAGCCTCTCATTGAGAGGGCGCATATGTGTCACCGACGAAGCTTTAGATAGGATAGAACAACGGACTCGTGCGAGTGGTCTGGATTTTGACTCGCCGAATTCAGTCGCAAGGACAATTAGGCGATACGCGGGGTCGCTGGAAAACATAGAATACCTTGTAAGCGATTTGCGCTGTCTTAAGAACAGAGTCCAAAACCGATGGGTTTACTGGCTCCATTTAGAAGCCAGAGACCATAACCATCGGATCTCCTCTGGGACACCAGTTCGCTTGAAAGCGTGCAGCGCAATACATTCATCAACATTTCGCCGACCAGTTGATGGCGTGATTCTGGGCACAGACGATACCGAGAATGCAGTGTATTTCATGACTCCAGAAGACTGCGGTCAAGTGCAGTTGCCTGCACGCTTGGCTATAGACAAGGGTTTTCTCTTGACTGAGTTGGCCGATCGCGTAGACAGCCTAACAAGTACACCAGCGCGCTTCAAACCAATCGTGACAGCTGGCGATGCTAATTCGATATCAAAGAAACTAACTTCATCGAACGAAGTTGCCGAGAACTTACTTGCCGACACTGGCCCAACAACCAGATTACTTTGGGGACCGCCAGGAGCTGGCAAGACATATGCCCTTGGACAATATGTCGCGAAGTATGTGCAACGCCATCCTCGCAACCGAGTACTTCTTCTCGCACCTTCAAATCTAGCTGCCGACGTTCTCATGACTGAAGTCGTGCAAGCTCTACGCCGATGCCAACTCGAAGCGCTCATTACTGACAGAACCATTCTTCGTTTCGGCTATGCGCGAATGCCTTCCATTCTCAAATGTGCCGCAATACTTGGCTCTACCGCTCAAGAGGAGATAACGACGGCGATAGGACGCATCACGGCTGAACTCGAACAGAAGAAACGAGAGTCTGACAATGAAGCGATAATAATGCTTCGCGGAGAGCAGTATGTACGAAGAGAAGAACTACGAAAAGCTGTTGCCGAGCATGTCTCACAATGCACCGTAGTCACTACAACCACAACTCTTGGATATCTGTCCTCCAGTCCAATAACGAATCAAGTATGGGACCTAGTAGTTGTGGACGAAGTTACTATGGCAACTCCAGGTCTACTATATTTCATTTCGTCTCTTGCGCAAGACACTTTGTTGTTGGCTGGCGATCCACGACAACTCGGCCCCGTGTTCGAAGAAACCGACAACACGACAGTGAGCGAGAGAACACTGATGGGCCAAGACATATTCGCACTATCAGGAATCGTGGATGTTACGATTAGTAGTGACGCACCTATCAACGACAATACGGCAATCTTGTACCGCATTATGGAGCAACGTCGGTGTCACCCATCTATTTGGCGCACGATCTCGTCGCTGTACAAAGGGGTGAACATCAACCTTCACGGCCGCAAGTCATTTGCTGAGGACTTTTGTGATATTCCACGTCTGGTGATTTGTGAGACGTCCGAATGTGTCCAGAGCAACTGTAGTAAGCGAGGCAAGAGTTGGGAGAATAAGTATTCGGCAGAATTAGCTGTGCGCTTGGCCAGAACTTCACTACGGCGTGTTCCAGAGGCATCAGTCGGTATCATCACTCCATTTGGAGCGCAGGCGCAATTGATAGAATCAGTCCTCGAAGATAGCTATAGAGATGAAGATGACAGGAATGACGCAGATAGGATATCTGTCGGGACTGTTCATCGTTTTCAGGGTTCCAGTGCCGACATCGTAATATTTGATCTAGTTTGTGCTCCAGACAAACCATCTTCTTCACCATTGTTTGCGCACTACACGGGGACGAGACTCATGACCGTGGCCTTTTCTCGCGCCAAGGAGCAATTGATCATTATTTGCGATACAAAGTGGTTTCGAGCCCACTCAGAAAACCAGTCCTCAAACCTGCTGCTTTCGAGCTTGACAAGATCAGGCAACCCTCGCTGCAATAACACCGTTCGTCAGTTTCTGTCATTGGGCGGTAGTTGTCAGGACATCCAAATTTGTACTTTCACCGGACAAGATTCCCAAGATATGTTCTCTCCTGAAATGGTCTGACGTCTCCGTAAATTGTAACTCTCGTACCTCACAATTCGCACATGGGTGTGGCTACAGGCCTATGGTCTTTCATACGTTTAACACCTCCCCCTCTACAGACCCCGCCGCTGCTGACGTGATCTTCACGTGATGAATCGCCCGGCCGCCGTCGAAATCAAGCGGCAGCTTCACGTTGATATAGTTGTCCGAAATCCCGAACCGAACACCCCGTTTCGGTCCCGCCTGCTCGGCGATCACTTCGAGCGTCTCCCCCACCTGCCGCGCGTGCGCTTTGGCCCACATCCGATCCGATATCGCTGTGAGAACCGCCCTGCGATCTCGGATGATTTCCCTCGGCACCTTGCCGTTCGTGGCCGACGCTGCCGTCCCGGAGCGATCCGAATAGCTGAACACGTGCAGATAGTCGAGCAACCCGGATTCTGCGACCGCAACTGTCTGCGCAAAATCTTCATCGGTCTCGCCCGGTACGCCGACAATCACATCGGCGCCGACAGTTGTATTTGGCCGCGACGAACGCGCATCCGCCACACGTTGTAAGTATGTATCGCGATCATACGGCCGCCGCATGACTCGAAGCAGGCGCGACGAGCCAGACTGAAGCGGTACATGAAAGTGGCGGCAGATTCGTCCGCGTGAATCGGCGCACACCTGCAACAATTCATCGCGAACTGTCTGCGGTTCTATCGATGACAGGCGAAGGCGCGGCAGATCGGTCTCGTCCAAGATCAAACGACAGAGTTGCGCCAGGTTCTTCACCCGAGGTTCATGCGTACGACTGTGATAGTGACCGATATTGACCCCGGTCAGCACGATCTCTTGAAACCCGAGTGCCTGCAACTCGCGCACTTCGGATAATATTTCCAGCGGTGGACGGTTCCGAAGCGACCCGCGCACGGTCGGCAGAACACAAAACGTGCAGCGCTGGTTGCAGCCGTCGGAGATTTTCAGCCAGGCCCGGTTTTGACGCTCGAATACGCCAGGAGAATCAACCTCGACTCTGGCAGGAACTCCGACAAACAGCTCCGACAACCGTTCGGACAGAATCTCGACGATTCGCGGTTTGTCATGGTTGGGAATGATGACATCGACCGCTTCCATCCCGATCACTTCGTGAGCATCAGCATCTACGTAACAACCGGCGACTACAATCCGGGCGTTCGGGTTCTCCCGCGCCGCCTTTTGAATGAGTTGCCGATTGGTGGTGTCGGCCCTATGAGTAACGGTGCACGTATTGATCAAATAGAGGTCAGCCTGTTCGCCGTGGTTGGTCCTACGGAACCCATACGGGTAGAGCGACGCGACCATCTTTTCGGTCTCGTATTGATTGAGCCGACAGCCAACGGTTTGGAAGGAGAGTTTCTTTTGTGCTACGCTACTCATGTATGTACCGTGCGTGGTGGAGCCTGCCCCGGACTTGTTCCGGGGTCCTCGTCTACCACGTATCTGAGCTTAATGTAGGGCGGGTCTGCTTCAAACCCGCCAATCCTCAGATCATGGCACAATGGCAGGTTCGAAGACGGACCTGCCCTACAAGATTTCATGTCGGGTTTGTCGTTATTCGCTCCGCTCATCACTCCGCAAACCCGACCTACTATTTTGTCGGAAGGCTTCCACCGCCGCGACTACGTCGGCCGTTGTGAATACCCGCTCCATCGACATGCGTAGTTCCTTGGCGCCGGGGAAGCCTGACGCATAAGCCATAAGATGCTTGCGCATGACGAGGAACTTCTTGTCATCACGGAAGACCTCATCATAAAGATGACAATGGGCCAGCATCGTTTCGAGCAGTTCATCCATCGTGACGTCTTCGAGCTTTCGATTCCGGTTGAACAGCCAGGGATTGCCGAAAATCGCCCGCCCGATCATGACCCCGTCGCACCCCGTCTCCGCAACCACCTTCTCCGCCTGCTCGACCGACTTGATATCGCCATTGCCTAGAATCAGCACCCCGGAACCGCGCGCCAGATCGACAATCCGTGGCATCTCTTCCCAGTGCGCCGGAACCTGTGACTGCTCTTTCTTGGTGCGAAGATGGAACGTAATCGCGGCGGGTCTAGCCGCCAGAAGACAGGTTACCCACGCCTCTGATTCGATCTTGCTGTAACCGATTCTCGTCTTGACCGACACCGGCAAATTGCCCGCTCCGGCGATGGTCGCTTGAATGACTTCTTGCGCCTTGATCGGCTCTTTGATCAGAGACGACCCCGCGCCGATGTTGCACACCGCTTTGACCGGACACCCCATGTTGATGTCAATCCCGTCAAAGCCAAGCTCGACCATGAGCGCCGCACTCTGTCGGAACAACTCCGGATCGCTGCCGAACAGTTGTGCGACCACCGGTCGCTCACTTTGATCGAAGCGCAGGTCTTTGAGCAGGCGCTCGCGTCCGGCGCTGCAGAGACCGTCGACCGAAACAAATTCCGTGATCATCACATCCGGCTTGCCGCAGCGGGCGATCAACAGCCTGAAAGCGGCGTCGGTGATGTCATCCATCGGCGACAGCGCCAGGATCGGCTTTTTCAATTCGGCCCAGAAGCCTTTACGCGAGATCATCATAATCAGTTCGGCGCATTCAACGACGCTCTTGTGCATCCCGTGGGCGGCAGACCTCCTGCTCTGCCCCATCAGCGGGGGCACACGGGGACGTGTGCCGCCCACATTTCGTCCGACACCATCCGGAGAAAAACTACTCTCTAACCGGCGCTGGAACAAGAGCCGAGTGTTCCTATTCAACAAAGAAGCGGCGGTCAATAGTTTGACCGCCGCTTCACCTTATGTCAATTTCAGACTACTAGGCCTCTTCGGCGAGCGTATCCGTGTCGCCCGATTCGGACGGCGGATTCGACTCCACTTCCGGGGCGATTTCGGCCGCGGCGGCTTTCATCGTCTCCGGCATAGCGTCGCCCATCGCCGTAGCGACCGGCTGGTGCTGCGCGAGGTAGCCTTCGAACTCTTCGCGCTCCCGCTTCTTGTAATAGGCCAGGACCGAGAGAACGACCTTATGCTGGTGCTGATCGAATTCAATCACCTGCAACGGGATTTGTTCGCCCTCTTTGAAGACGCCGGTCGGGTCGGCCAAATCGCGTCCGGCCAATTGGCTGGTCGGGACAAACCCTTCGACATCTGAACCCAGGTCTACCACGACTCCGCGGTCAAACACCTTGTTGATCGTGCCCAGACATTCCGCGCCCACCTTGAACTGGTCGGCCAGAACCGGCCACGGATCCTCGGTAAGCTGCTTGAAGCCGAGCGAAATCCGACGGTTCTCGTGATCGATGCGGATCACCTTCACCTGGACAACGTCACCCTTCTTCATCACTTCCGACGGATGCTGAATCCGCTTGGTCCAGGACATATCCGAGATATGTACCAGGCCGTCGATACCTTCCTCGAGCTCGACGAAGGCGCCGAACGCGGTCAGGTTGCGGACTTTGCCGGTAAGGACTTTACCGATCGGATACTTGCCTTCGATCGTAAGCCACGGATCCGGCTCCATCTGTTTGATACCGAGCGAGATCTTTTCGTTGTCCTTGTCGACCGACAGGACCACGGCATCGACCTCGTCGTTCACGTTCATGATCTTGGACGGATGCTTGATATGCTGGGTCCAGGACATCTCGGAAATATGAATGAGACCCTCGATACCTTTTTCCAGTTCGATAAACGCACCGTAATCGGTAATAGAGACCACCCGGCCGGTAACTTTCTTACCGAGCGGATACTTCTCTTCGATATTTTCCCACGGATACGGGGTCATCTGCTTCAAGCCGAGCGAAATGCGCGTCGTGTTCTGGTCGAAATCCAGAATTTTGACGTCGATCGTGTCGCCCAGGTTGACCATCTCGGAAGGATGACGCACCCGGCCCCAGGACATATCGGTAATATGAAGAAGACCGTCAACACCGCCCATGTCGATGAAGACACCAAAATCGGTGACGTTCTTCACCACACCCTGGCGAATCTGGCCGATTTCGATTTCCTTCAGCAACTCGTCCCGCATCTTCTCGCGCTCTTTTTCGAGCACGACACGACGGGAGACAACGATATTGCGACGGTTCTTGTTAATCTTGATGATTTTCAGATCCATCATCTGATCGATGAGGGCGTCAAAATCCGGCACCTGCCGCAGGGAAATCTGCGAGCCCGGCAGGAAAGCATCGACACCCATGATGTCGACAATGACGCCGCCCTTGATGCGCCGTATCACCCGACCCTGGACCGTCTCTCCGGCATCGTGAAGTTCCCGGATACGATCCCAGACCAGCATGAAGTCGGCCTTCTGCTTCGAGAGCAGGAGTTGCCCGTTGCTGTCTTCAATCATCTCGAGGAAGACATCAACTTTGTCGCCCACTTTGATATTGAGCGGGTGAGGGAATTCGACGATCGGAATACGGCCTTCGGACTTGAAACCGACATCGACGATAACGTCATCGGGATTGACCCCGATCACGCTGCCGTGGATGATTTCGCCTTCGCGGATGTCCTTGATCGTGGCGTCGTACATCTCGACCATCGCGTCGTACTGGGCTTTGTCGTAGACAACGCCCGAGACGTCGGTGATCTTGACAGCGTCGACTGTCTCTTCGACTTCCTCCGCCGGACCGAGTTCGATACGCGCCTTCGCCTTGGTCAGCACGCGCTGACGGCGGGCAGTCATCAAACGTTCATCGGAAGTATCCTCCGTCTGAAGAGTTAGGACATCCGATTCTTCGGTCTGAGCTCCCGGCTTGTTGATTTTGGTTTTGACCTTGGTGGTCTTGCGGCCACTCGTCGCCTTCCGTTTGGATGATCTGACGGTGCTCGTAGCACGAGTGGGAATAGTGGTTCTGGTCGCTTTTCTGGCTTCTGCCATCTGTCTTAAACTACCTCCTTAAAGGGATCCAGCAGTTTTGGATTTTTCCACACCTCACGGAAGACGTAGAAAACCGCTGAATGGCTCTTTGATTCCGGTTTTTCGGTCCAAGAGAGCCTTGCTATATACGCAATCTGTTCGAAAATCCAAATGGATTTTTCAGCGAGGGACCGACAGGGAGGAGTGTCGGGAGCCGTCCGGCTTTACTTGAGCGCGGCAACATAATCGCGCAGACGCCCTATTCGTTCCATCACGACATCGGCCAAGGCCTGATACCCTTCTTTGTCGTCGGCAAAAGAGGCCACCAGATCGGCTGAGAGAGGTTCGCCGTAGGCGATAGTCATCCGCTTCCGACGCCAAAAACAGTCCTTAAGCCTATTGTTACCATAGAGATATGCGGGAACGATCGGGCACTGGGCCGCCCGCGCCAACATCCCTACGCCGGCTTTAGGCGGGAGAAAGTGCGGAGTTTTTGACCGGGTGCCCTCGGGGAAAACTACCAATCCGTTACCCTGGCGAACGACGTCTACGGCCATCCTTACGGCCAGCCGGTCGATTGTGCCTCTCTTAACAGGAATGGAGTTAGCGGCACGAATGAGGGCGCCAAATAGGCGGTTTCGGAACAATTCCTGCTTGGCGAAGAAATACATCTGTCGCTTCTGCCAACAGCCGACGATGGGTGGGTCGTAGTAGGAAATATGATTTGACGCGAGGATAAAGCCACCGGTACTCGGGATGTTCTCCTGTCCCAGAACACGCGGGCGGAAAAGCAGCCAGAACATCACCCGAAAGAAAGCCCATCCCGCCCAGTATACCGGTCTCGGCTTCACTTCAGTACAGACTTGAGAAGGGCCAGAACTCGCTCCACCTGTTCTTCAATAGTGGTATTGGTGGTCTCGACCAGATAGGCGTCGCGCGCTCTGGTGAGAGGCGAGTGTTTGCGCTCGGAATCGTATTTGTCGCGGCGGGTGATCTCGGCCATCTGCTCCTGAAGCGTGGTCGAGACGCCCATCCTTGCCATATCAATCAAACGGCGTTGGGCGCGGGTGGCGACATCGCAATCGAGATAGACTTTCACATCGGCGTCTGGGAAAACTACGGTCGTTGTATCGCGGCCTTCGGCAACGATTTCACCCTTCTCCCCGAGCTCGCGCTGCTTATCAACCATGGCCTGACGCACGCCCTTATGGGCTGAAACTTCCGAGACCAACTGTGTCACCACCGGGGTCCTGATGGCCTCAGTTACGTCCTGACCGTTGATAAACACCCGGTTGACGTCCTCGTGGGTCTCAAAATTTATCTCCACCGAGCGGGCCAATACCGCCAGCTTGGTGCCGTCCGACGGCGCCACACCATTTTGAATCGCGAACCAGGTCAGCGCCCGGTACATCGCCCCGGTATCGAGATACTTGTATCCCAGGCGAGCGGCGAGGATCTTCGCGGTGGTCGATTTCCCTGATCCTGCGGGGCCATCAATGGCGACGACTCGTCCCTCGAAACTAGGTAGCTTGTAAGGTCGGAACTCCATGGCCGTGAATCTATGCAATCCGTTCAGAAGGGGCAACCGCAAATGTCGATCCGCGATGCCGCCGTGACTTAACGCTTCTCCCAGCGAGCAGAAACGGAGTCCGGCACGGCGACATTCAACAGCGGATAGCCAAACCATTTCATGTGCAGCTGCTCATAGGTGTAGCCGCCGAGAAGCGCCGCCAGGGTGTTGTTGAATCTATTCATGTGCAGAGTGTCGACCGTTCGCATAGCCACCGTATAGTAAGTGGTCGTCAGCATCCCTGGAACAATATGCAAACCGGCATGGTCGACTACGATCCTTCGCGCCGTGGTGTAGTCTGCGACCAGCGCCGCTATCCCCCCCGACTCGAGTTCAGCAACCGTGTTATCCGCGTGGTCGTAGGACCGGAACTGTGCATCCTTGAGCGTAAACGCCAGAGCGTTACCGGGAACATCCTGAGGCACTGCGACCAGCTTACCCTGCCAGGACGCTTCACCGACCGGCATCGGCTGGGCCGACGCCACAATCATCACCAGTCCGGTCAGATAGTACGGATCGGAGCGGGCGATTTGGGTGGAATCGCCGTTACTTGTGGAAATTTCGCCGACAGCGATATCGATGTCGCCCCGCACGAGGGCGTCACGAAGGCTGTCGAAAGCCATCGGTCGGAACTCGCACTGCCAGCGATTCGCCTGGCAGATCATCGACAACAGCTCGACATCAAAACCAACACATGGCCCGGAAGAGTCCCGATAGGCGAACGGCGGCTGGTCCGGATTCAGACCTACCACCACAAAGTCGGCCGGTCGCGGCGGGGCTGTCTGTTGCGCGCTGCAGCTTACCAAGATGGCCGCCAGCACAACTGATGTTAGCAGATACTTTTTCATACAACTCCAAATCGACCTTCCGAAATTGAAGTAACTGTCTTTCAGAATCAACCAGTATCTGATACCAAAAGAAGCGGCTCCCGGTTTGACCCGTGAGCCGTTCCAATGCGAGGAGGAAGAGATCAAGTCAACTAGTAGTAGTCTATGGACAGCGAGCGAAACTGCTCATCGAGTTCGACTTTGATGCGGACCTGGGTCGTATCGAACGTCGGCGACACGAATTCGTTTCCTCGGGCCACCAGGCCGATCTGCTCAAGATATGCCTGATCGTTCACCCCGGTCACGGCCAGTCCGGCATCCTGGGGCACCCGAAGGCGAAGCTGAGAATCCTTGCCGCTTATATTCAAATTCACGATCGATTCGAGATCGCCAACCTTGATGTAGATATCAGCGTCGTCCGCCTTGACATTCAGCGACTTCAGCGGTGTCGTTGCCAGGTTAAGATGAAGTTCATTGTTGTCGCTGTTCAGCGTCAGATTGAGTGGAACCTGGCGCGAGAACGACAGCCTCCAGTCCTGCGGTTCGTCGGAGTCGATCTTTATGGAGCCTCTCCAGAAACGCGGGCTGCTTTGATTATCCAGCAGAATCCTGGCCGTGCGGCCTTCAATATTGAGCGACGACTGGGGCTTGCGGCTCAATTCGCCGAATCGGGCGTTCATCAACTCGTCGCCGGCGTCGCGAATCGTCAGCGACGACTCTCCCAGCGTGAGATCGGCCTCAATCAGGTCAACTTTGTCCTGATCTTCATTGTATACCAGGTTGCTGGACTTGAAGAAGTTGCCGCTCTCGGTAATGGAGCTTCCCGCGAAAGCCACATAGATCGCCCCGCCTACCAGGGCGACCGTAGTGAGATACGAAATGAACTTAAACCGGGTTTGGGAGAATATCTTCTCGATCCCAATCGCAATAAGGAGAAACGGGATTAGGTAAACGAAGTCCACCCAGAAATTGTAGTTCAGTACGTCGGCGTTCACCAGAAGCAGCAACGTACCAACAAGCACGAACAACATGCCCCATCTAAAGCGTGCCGGCGTCATGGGCGGATACCTCCATCTCTTCCGTGCATTCCCGGGCCATCGGACGACGTCGTCGTCGACGACTGCGAATGGTGACCGTTGCGCAATATAAGTACCAGCCCGAGCAGCACCAGAATCAGCGGCCAGATATCATGCCAGTGGAATCCGGGGAGGTATTCGGGCAATAGCAGCATTACTCCAAGGCCTATCAGAATTATGCCTGGCAAATAGATGCGCCAGCCGGAATGAGTTTTGGGCATGGACAATTCCGACGGCGTCGCCTGCTCGATAATTGTCTCGCCCGGTAGCGGCTGTGGAATAAGTATCCAGGCAAGCAGGTAAAATAAGGCAACCGCACCAAAACTGGCCAGAGCGGCGACCACGGTTATCAGGCGCACCAGGGTCGGATCAATATCCAGATGCTCTCCCAGACCTCCACATATTCCGGCGATCACTTTGTTGGAACTGGATCTGTAGAGTTTTCTCGACATAGTCTTACCGTTGCCTTCAGCTATTACCTTTGTCTATTGAATGTGACAGACCGGTCGACTCCAATGTTGCAGTAGCGCCTACGTGTAAGCTATTGTCTGTCAAGCTGTTTCAAATATTGCTTGGCGAGTTCGCGGTTGTCGCCCTTCCCCTTGTCTGCCACGCCTCTCAAATAAGCCACTCCCTGCTTGATTTCATACGGGTCGGGTGACTGCCGACAAATCTGGAACCAGGTCTCTACCAAAGCGGTCTCGGCCTGTTTGACGCCGGCCTTTTTTTCTTCTTTGGTCCACTGGTTAAGAAGAGAGCCAAGATTCTCATCCCCACCTTTCCCGCCATCGAACGACATAACCCCGCCCCCTTTGGATTTGGCGACAGATTCGGCGGCTTCTCTCAATCTAGGAAGCGCCAGTTCCAGCGAATCCCGCCGGACTCTGAGATTGGCTAGCTCAGCCGTCTCAGAAGCTGCCTCTGAGGACGCCTGTTGCAGCCTGCCATCTAGCGCCGAATCAACTGGCTGTCCCTGCGCCGCGGCGGCTGGGGCGGCACTTCTCACAGTTTCGGGCACGACTGAAATCGTCTTATTCATGTCCTGCACCACCTCGGACTCAGGAGTCTCGGCCGGGACTATGACATCAGGCGTAGGTTTCTTTGCAGGTGCGGGAGCAACTAGCGCCGACGGCATTTGATCAGTCGCGGGGGGAGCAACGGCGGGCGACGGAGACAGCGCGGGCTTATACGAATCAGCTATGACTGAATCAAGCTTCTCTTTGATCTCAGGAGTTGAAGTGGGTGCCGTGTCCCGGGTAGCGGGAGCAATCTTTCTGGGTACTGATTCAGTCTTTGCCGTCCGGTCAGTGGCTACTTTGGTCTCGAGCTTATCTGTGCGAATCGAAGAATCAGCTTGCGGCTCGACCGATTTCTGAGACGGTGGTTCTGCAGCGGGCAGAGTCGGCTGGGGGGACTGCAGAATATCTTTCTTCAGGATATCGCTTTCGTGAAGTCCGATGTAGCCCAGTATGAGCACCGAGGCCGCAATCGCCGGCAGTCGCCACCAGATCGCCGAACGCCGTTTCCTCTCATGGCTCAGATCAACCACTTCTCCGGTTTCTGGCAGGGCCGCTTCGATCCGCTGAGCCGCCTTCTCCCAGTAAGCTGAATCGTTCAGAGCGCTGCCGGCGGCTACCAGATCGTCGAGCTTCCTGAGATCATCCACTCGCCTTCGGCATTCCGAACAGCCTTGCAGGTGTGACTCCACGAGCGTGCGCTCCGACTGCGGCAGTTCGTTATCGACAAACGCCGAGAGTCGTTCCTGGAAGTATTGGTGGTCCACCTGGTTCATACTTTCACAATAAATCCTTGAGTGCGTCCACAAGCAATTGACGAGCGCGGTAGAGACGCGAATCAACCGTCCCTCTGGCGATCTTCAATTGCCGGGCGATCTCTTCATAGCTCAACTCTTCAAAATGCCTCAACACAAATACCGTCCGATATTGCTCCGGCAGAGCTTTCAGGGCGGCGTAGAAGCGTTGCTGGTTTTCGGAGCCGATCACCTGCGCCAGTGGGCTGGGATCGCCCGACGGAGTATCGAAACCCTGTTCCTGAATCTTGTCGAGTGATTCCTTGCGTTCTTCGCGGGCGATAAGATTCAGAGCCCGGTTGCGGGCGATGGTCGATAGCCAGGGATAGAAGTCTCTCCCCATTTCGAAAGTGCCCAGCGCCTCATAAGCCTTCACAAAGGCTTCCTGTACTATATCTTCAGCCTGATCGAACGAACCTACCAGACCCAATACGAAGCGAAACAACCGCTTCTGGTGAAGTCGAATTAGTTGCCCGAACGCTCGTTTGTCACCATTGCGGGCTGCCGCGATCAACGCCTGTTCGGCCGCCCGGACTTCTCCCCCAGCTACCTCCAACCCGGTGTTTTCTTCCCGACTCTTCTCCACCTGGGCCTCTCAGGATGCCATCAACTGAAGCACCAGTTGATCGAGTTCCAACTCCGGATGGCTTTTGCGCCGTCGCAGGTTGGCGTCGGTTTGCGCGATAAGCAGGATCGCCTGTTCCAACTGCTCAAGACTGAAACGGGCCGCCTGGGAGCGGTATTTCTGCAACAGCCAGGGCCGTTCAGGAGCCTTGCCCCCTTTGACCAAATATAGAGTCACAAAGTGACTACCGAGAAAGAAGAGGATGCCGGTGGGCGTAGAACCTTCAATCAGAAACCGCTTGATCATGCGAAGAGCCCGCACCCTGTCACCCGACAGGACCTCATCGGCCATTTGGAAAATTTCGAATACCTCGTGGCCGCCCGCAACTGCGCGAACATCGTCCTCGGTGACAGTCTCCCCGGTCGCTTTGTACTCGATCAGCTTGGCGGCCTCGGTAGAGAGCGCTCCTCGATTACCCGCCAGTAATTCTACGAGCATAGTGAGCGCAGCGGGCGTGATCGTGAGTCCGCCTTTGGCAAGCTCACGCGTTAATTGGGGAGCAGCCTGAGCCGGCTCGAGCTTTTTGAACTCGATGGTTTCAGCGACCGAGCTTACCCGCTTGAAGAAAGCCGAGTTCTTCTTGGGCATCCGGGCGGCGGGGGTAGTTAGAACTACCAGTCGATTCGGATCCGGCGGTACGAGAAGCTTCAGGACGCGTTCATGTTCGGTGGGTTTGTAACTTTGGAAATCGGTCACGGCGAATACCTGCCGCTCACCGAGCATCGGGAATACTGACAATTCAGCTATGAGGTCGGCGCACTTGGTCTTACGGCCGTCCAAGCGCCGGAAATTGGTAGCTATCTGTTTACCGGGAAGAAACTGCTGCGCCACGTACTTGGCCGCTTCGGATATGCGGTAATCCTCGGTGCCAAAGAAGTAGTAAAGTCCCTTGAATTCCCCTTTGGCAATATCGGCGCTCAGCTTCGGGGGGGATGACAGGCCCATGACCGCAAGGAAGCCGACTTCGACATCTTGGTCAATCTAAAAGGTCGTCCACCGCGGCATTCTCGGTCGACGGTACCCATTCCAGCGAGAATCTATATTTGTTGCGGTACTCGGCCGCTTTGTTGAGAAGAGGGCCAAACTCCTCGCGCAGCTCCCGGCGCCCGTTCACCTGCTGGATGATGTCCAGGTTGTCGCCGTAGAGCTGGTAGGTCTGTTTCGAGAGATATTTCTGATTCGTGTCTATGAATTCCAGGAGGGCGAGCATTGATGCCAGGTCACAGTGGTCCTGGTCGACTCCGGCGAACGGGGCCTTGAAACGGATACCGACCTCGGGGATGGAAAACATAACGACAGCCGATTTACCGTCGACCGTGGGATTGGGCAGACTTCGGGCAGCAAAATAACATTCCATGCCGCAAGTCAGGGCAAGTGTCGTGCCTCGGCAGCCAGTCTCCGGGCAATAATAACAACCCTCTGTACCACAATACATTATAGTGGCGTTCGGAGATATATGGCCTTCCTCTGTGCAAGCGGATTCACAGATTTGGACGAATTGATTTCAGTTATATATTCTGATAGCCTCTCAGAAACATTCAAGTTCTCGGCAACTCAGTTTGGAATGATCAATACGAGCTGGCAGATGTGGGCATCTGCCAGGCACCTGAAATCAGTCACTTTGTTGCTTCAAGGAGCAAATAGAGTGGTTCGCCGTTCCGTGCCCCGGCGAACCACTTGTCGGCCGAGACAGGTTTGCCGGTCCCTCAATCGGTCAGCCTGCCCGCTCCCACCTTGCCTGGAGACAAAGATCAGGGGGCTGACTGACAGATCCTGTCAGTGAAAATGACTGCGGTCGGCAGAATGATAGTGCGCCGGACAGGAATCAGAGGGTAATGCCTGTCGGTGAGGTTCGCGGCCGATAGATGAGATGAACCACCACTGTCGCGACCGCCAGCAGGACAGTTGTCACCAGCGAAGCCTCGAAGCCAAACTCCCCGCCCGTCAGAAGACTGCTGCCAGTGAAGTCGGCTTGAATCAGGCTGGTGACTTTCAAACCACTTATCGGCGAGCCATAGACACCCCCCTGAAACAGGTTCCAGGTGAAGTGCAAACCGATCGGAAACCAGAGGTTTTTCTTGTGAACATAGTAGATGCCCAGCAGAAGGCCGGCCAGAATGATGTTGGCCAGTCCAATTGCAGAGCTGTTCGGGTTGAAGAAATGAAAGAGCGAAAAGACAAGACTGCTGATAAGCAGGACCAGATACTTGTTGGCCGATGCCATAAGGTTGCCGAGCAGGTAACCGCGCACGTACAGCTCTTCGCTCAGTGCCACCAGAATCATGGCCACGGTAAGAATCAGTAGAGAAGGTTCAGGCGGGTGGAAAGCAACAACACTCAGCCCTCCGAGCGTGAGGACGGTCAGAAAGATAGCCGAGATGAGTGCGATACCGCAGAGGCAGCCCGCGACCAAATCGCGGGCATATTCCCGATTGAACGCGAATCCGAGCGAAACAAACGTACCACGATCGATCCATCGGCGAAGCACCCAAACAGTCAACACCGTCGATAGCAACATCCCCAGTTGCTCTATGATAATGTTCAGACTATCGACCGGTAAGTCAGGCTTGGTGATCATACTACCTCCCAGAAGCGCCGTAAGAGGAATCATGATGATAGCCTGTAGTAGAACCCATAGGGGCAGCGATATGAGCGCTCGTACCCACCCCCACGGAATAGCGGGTCCCGAATCGGTCGGAGGCGGGGTGACATTCTGCTCGGGTTGGTGCAATTCCTGGTCCATTACGTCTCCTGATCTAAGTGAAGGGTCTGGGCTGTCAATGCTGCTGGGCCAGTCTTCCGGCAAACCTGTCGGTCATGCCAGCCAGATAGTCGGCGGCCACAATTTCGGCGGGGTGATCTTTCAACATGGCACGAAACCGGGGCGGCATCAGTTGCGGGTTGTTGACCAGAACTTTGAATAGTTTGCGCACGGTCGCCTGTGCTTCGGTCGTAATCGTTTCCAAGCGGGGATGGCGGTACAGCCGACTACGAAGCATTTGCTTCAATTCATCAACAAGCAGTCGTGTACTCTCCGAATAACCGCAAATCGGTTGAGATGAGTGGCGAAGCGACGCCAGGTCGGTAATCCCGGTCTGCTCCAACCGTTGGCTGGTAGCTTCTAACAGATCCACGGCCAGACGATTTATCAAATAGCGAACCAGCTCATAGCGAAGGCGGTCGTCGGCCGATTCGGTACGGTCATTTCCGTGAGTCTTGAACGGACTCGCGGGATCGTCCCAGATGGCCAGCGGCCGGACATCGTTGAGCGTGATCAATCCGGAACTAAGGCCATCATCAACATCGTGCGCCGAATACGCGAGCTCGTCGGCCTTGTCAACCAGCGATGCTTCCAGAGTGGGACGCTCCTCCGGATGAAATTCCTCGCCCACCCGACCACCTTTAGTCTCATGTTTGACGATACCTTCACGAACTTCGTAGGTCAGATTCAACCCCGGATGTCCGGCGTATCGTTCTTCGAGCAGGTCAACCACTCGCAACGACTGGCGATTGTGATTGAAGCCGCCGAAATCGCGAAGTAACTCGTCGAGCACATCTTCGCCGGAATGTCCAAAAGGAGTATGGCCGAGATCGTGCACCAGAGCAATCGCTTCAGTGAGGTCTTCATTGAGCCGCAGATTACGGGCGAGTGTGCGACTGATCTGGGCGACCTCGATCGTATGCGTCAATCTAGTCCGATAGTGATCGGCCAGATGCGGGATAAAGACCTGGGTCTTGTATTCCATGCGTCGAAACGCCGCCGAATGAACAATCCGGTCGCGATCGCGCTGGTAGGCGGTACGAAGATCATGTTCCGGCTGTGGGTGAACACGACCACGCGACTCAGCCGACAGGGCTGCATACGCCGCAAGCGTTTCCCGTTCCCGCCGCTCTATATCGTCACGCCTAATCAAACTCACCTCTACGGGTCGGACGGCCTTGTTTCGACTGATATGATAGTGTGACGGTGTGGGTCATCCCGAGCACCGGATGGACAGAGACGGTGTACGTGGCGGCGCCAAACGGCAGAGCTATTTCCAATCCACCGCCATACTCGGTGGGTTCACCAGCCACGCCCCAGAAGAATGCACTGCGATCAGACAGCCAGATCCATTGCCCCAGACCGAACTGGGGGGCTGCCCGTCCTCGGCGCGGACCTGTCCCGTGACAGAAAAGGCTCGGTGTCCGAAATACTCTGACACCAATGTGTATGTCGGTTTGGTAGCGGCACTGTGGTCAAATAGTTTTGGACTGGTTAGGTTGTCTGCCACAAGATTGACCTTGAAAGATCGTACCGAGAAGGTTACTCCTGCCCCCAGCGTAGCCGCCCGAAGCGTTCCGTAGCCGTTGCCGATCTGTACTTGCATAGCCGATGGGGCAACTCCAAAAGTGAAAGCGTGATACCGAACGGCAATCGAGCCCTTGAGAAGTTGCTCGGCATAGAGTTCGCTCTTCCCGAATTGTGACGCGCCCAACGCCACAGTCATCTGCCGATACTTCCACGCGCCGGCGACAAACATATAATCGAGGTCGGCCAATTCGAACCTGCGATTGTAGCCCATATCGATCTGGTATGCCCCTGAGACAAGACCGTCACCGGCGAGATTAACGAGATTGACTGCGTTTGGTCGCGAGAGCAGCGAACTCCGCCCCAGGCCGCCATAACGTGCGTCACGCATATCGAAAGCATGTGCGGCGGTCGCGAGTGCAAGTACGCAGACAATGTATATGCTTCGATGGATCATCTATCGCGCCACCACTATTGTCGTCTTGGCCGATTCCACGCCGACGGTCTCGACGTACAGAATGTAAATACCTATCGGGAGATGTTCACCGCTGTCACTCTCACCGCGCCAGACATAATATTCTTTGAGGTCCGGGACATCTTCTTCAAGCGTCCGCACCAGACGTCCCTGGCTATCGTATAGGCGGAGCGTATACGACTTCGCCTCGGAGGCCTGAATACGAATGACGGTCGAGTCGTCGCGCCCGTCGCCGTCCGGGGAAATAATGCGTGGGGTGACGTCAATTCTCAGCGTTCGCGAGCCCTCAGGAGTAAAGCGAACCCGATTGGGCGCACCCGGGGTGCCGCCGACATCCTCGGATCGGCCCCATTGACCCTCGTATCCGGGGGCTTCGCTCTTCGCCCAGGTATGGTTGCCTTCGAAGATTCGGTCATAATAGAACTTGTCTGCCTCGATATTGAAAACATCGTACAGGCGCACACTGTCGGAGCCGTTGTTCAAGAAGCGCCAGGCTGGCGGTTGAAATAGATCGCCGGCAAAATCAGGATAGGTCAACCTGAACGCAGTGGAGTCTTCGGCCAGAACCAGGTATTCCAGAGGTCGTATGAGTAGTTCTGAAGACGCTATCTCGGCCAGCCCGACCGAATCCCCCAATTGCCATCCGTTCAGATCAAAGACTGAATCGCTGATATTCTTTAGTTCTACCCACTCGCTCGCCGTGCTCGGTTCCTGCGCCGGAAGAAACTCGGAAAGTATGACCGGAGGATATTCTTCTCCCGGGGCGGTGAAGGTCAGGCGATTGTTGTCCGGGCGCTGGTCGGTGAACAAGACAATGCTCCCAACCAGCTTCTGGTAATAGCAATCGAATTGATATTGTGCTATCAATATGACGGTCTGGCCGGAATCAACCGGCCCGATCGACTGCCAGTCCAAGAGGACACCTTGATTGTAAGGGCCGTTGGGATCAAATTTGTATAGTTCCAGAATCGGGTTGGGGACGTCGGTCAGGCCGCGATTGACGATTCGAAACCCGATGGTTGTCAGCCCGTTTTCCGGAATCATCTCGACCCCTTCGAGCGCCAGGTCGATTTGCATAGGTGTAAGCGAGTTTATCCGGCCGGGAGTCGAACCCGACGGATCTATAGACTGACCGACTTCGTTGGTCGAATAGTACACCCTCTCCCAGGAGTAGCCTTCAAGGCCGGATTGTGTCCAGGCAAGATCCGACACAACCTGCGGCTGTAATGGGGTCAGGTCGATCAATGATACGTGACCGCTGCTGTTGGCCAACTGGAAATGTATTTCAAGAAGGGTGTAGTTCTCAACAGCGGCGTCACCCCAGACACCCGAGTTGTCGCCCCAGTGCTGTTCGAACAGGACACTGTTGCGGCATAGGACAAGATACTCCCCAGCACCCAGAGTGCCGGTCAGGGAAAAGAAATCTGAGCTCAATTCAGAATAGACTCCCAGCCGGTAATAGAGAAGATTAGCCTGGCTACTGGACGGATTGTACAGCTCGATCCATTCCAGCGTTGGCTCGACACTAGGTGCGTAAGACATGACTTCGTTCACTACCACTGTCGCCCCGGCTCCGTGGCCGAGCAACAAGAATGCGATAATGCCGACAACGATTGATCTCATAGATCGGCCGTCAACTCCAGTGAAACTTGGGTCGAGTGGCGTATCGCCGACACGCGACTGTAAGAGTGACTCATCTTGACTCCACAACTCAGTTCCTCGGACAGCCGCCACGATCCGCGCCCGTACACATACCAGGCGTCCAGCGCGTCGAGGTCAATTTTCGAGAAATTGGACCAGACCTCGTACGCGGTCCCGTCGGGGCTGCGATACCTCGCGGACAGAAACAACGCCGCACCATCATCGGATCGGCTGTCGACCCGATAGCCAATATAACATCTCGCCCTGATCCGGTCACAATCATAAAGGCCTTCCATTCGAAATTGATGATTGGACCAGTCCGCCGGATCGCTTAGCGCCTGATGACACCAGTTGCCAAGATATGACAATTTCAACGTGTAGTCGGAGCTTACTTTGTAGGCCAGATCGGAAGAGAATTCGCGGCGGGTGTCAGCACGGGAGGTTGAGGCGTGTAGAAGCGCGTTCGAAAAGGTCATGCTTTTGCTGAGTGGTATGGCCGTCCGAAGCACCGCTCCCGCCTGACCAGACCGGCGACTCCGATATTCGAAGTCGACCGATTCGAGGGTGTCAGCCTGATAGAGTGCGCCCGACTTGCTCCCGGAGGTGAGATCCGCGAATTCGTCACCATAGTGCCAGACGGCATACCGCAATTCTGCCGATTCGAACCGGTGCTTCCCTTCGGCGATCATGCTGCCTACGCTTGTCCCGGTACTCCACTGGCGGCCAATTTCCGTGACAATGCTTCCTGATGAGTAGCTATCTTCGAGCACGATTGACGCCGCCGGAAGATCAATTCTGTTGCCGCTACGACGATTCTTCAGTGTGACACCTCCCAGGATCAAGCCCGGCCTGAAGTTTCCTACGATTGACCGAACCTCGACACCCCCTGCGGTAAGACGATGGGTCGAATCACGGACCGAGGACACCAATGGTCGAATCGATAGATTCCCTGTCCGCAGCTCAGCCGTCACACCGTTATATCCGCCGTAATTGGGATAGAGCCAGGATTCGCCGCCCAAACCAGACGATGCTTCGAGAACACGCCCCCGATGTCCGAAGAGTAATCCCAGCCCCAACCTCGTTGTGAATGTCCCAATCTCGACTCGCCGCACCGGACCTGATCGATCGCTGTATCCCAGACTACGTGCGGTCAACCGCTCCTTACCGCTTCGCTCACGACTGATTCGACAGGACGCTCGCCAGTTATCCAGCGCCGACAGGTTCGCCCGACCCTGATACCATGACTTATGGTCTTCATCCATGAGCATCGAGTATCGATATGCTATCCTTCCGCTGATTAGTTCAGGCTTGCTCCGGTCATGTGCGACGTTGCGAAATCCGGACGACTGTTCCGACTCCAGGGAATTGCCCAGGGCCGTGTCGGATTCCATCAGGTAGATTAGATTCGGAATCTGGTCCAAGAGATGCCGGTTCGTCGAATCCACTCCCTGCTCGATTATGTCACGAAGCACCTCGTATTGTTCATACGTGATGATACCTTCGCGCAACGCCTCCCACAGTTCGTCCTCGGATGGATAGACTTCCTGCGAGAACTCCTGCCCGAAAACGGTCGCACCCGCAAGAATCAGCAGCAACCCGAATATCCTCCACCCCGTCCGCACCATCTTACCTCAGGTTGAACTTAGCAAGCTTTCGATACAGAGTTCGTTCGCCGATACCGAGCCGGCGCGCCGTTTCTTTCCTATTTCCCGATGTATCGCGCAGGACCTTCTTGATAAGCGCCTCTTCCATCTCTTCCATAGTTGAGCCGGAATCGAACGATTGAGATTCAACCGGTTCGGCGGAGGCTGTCGACTCTCCGGGGAGATTCGAAGTAATTAGATTACGCAGCAGGCGGACCTCGTTCCCCAATGAGAGGATAGCGCGGTAGATCAACTCCTGCCCGGCTTCGTCAACTGTGCGGCCGGTCGAAACCGGCAGATGCTTGGCGGAAGAATGCTGCTCGGCAAGAAAGGTATCAACGTCGTCGGTTTCAATCAATCCGGCAGGCTTGAGGGCGGCCATGCGCGACGCAAAATTGCGCAACTGGCGAACATTTCCCGGCCAATCATACCGCATGAGCCGTTCCAGGGCGCTTCCGGAATAATCCAGCCCCTTGTGTTCGCGCCAGAAGTGTTGCAGAAGCGGCTGGATGTCGCCCCGACGCTCAATCAATGACGGCACCACGAGTTTGACGGCGGAAATTCTGAAATACAAGTCGTCTCTGAAATTTCGATCGGCAATAGACTCGGTCAGATCGCGATTGGTTGCCGCGACCACGCGGGCATTGGCCCGTTCAGGCACCGACGAACCAACCGGATAAAACGTCCCATCTTCGAGCACGCGGAGTAGTTTTACCTGCATGTCCGGTTTGGTCTCGCCGATTTCATCGAGGAAGATCGTCCCGCCTTCCGCTTTGCGGAACAACCCCTCACGTTTGCCCACCGAGCCGGTGAAGGCCCCTTTCTCATGGCCAAACAATTCCGATTCCAGCAAACCCTCGGAGATCGCTCCGCAGTTGATCGCGACAAACGGCCCTTTGGCGCGCAGCGAGGCTTTGTGAAGAGCATGGGCAACAAGCTCCTTGCCGGATCCCGATGGCCCTACGATCAACACCGAGACATCGGTCGGAGCGATCCGGTTGATCGTCCGCACCAACGCCCGCATGTTACCCGAGCGGGCAATCATCCCGTAGCTTTCGAGCAGGTGTTTGTCGGCGATTACCTGTGTGATTCGCTTGGCGATACCATCGGTTCCGAGATCAAGCGGCATGACCCCGTCGAAAAATGGCTCGGGATTTTGGGGTGCTGCCTCAGTTGCAACCAATCGCCAGATGTCGGTCAGACCGTTGGGGCGCCGAATCTTGATCGCCACCGCTTGATTTACATCGTGCCGATTCGCGTCCACCAGCACCAGACTGACTGACTGCTCACGGACGGTCTGATAGAGCAGGGAGATACTGTCGACAACGAGTCCGATACGTGACCAGTCTATCTCAGAAGCTCCACGTGTCTTTTCGTCGGTCAGAATGATGACGCCGGGGATGACTGTATTGATCTGTTCTTTGGCCATAATGATTTTCTATTCGCGACGCTTCCCCAGACGTTTGCCTTTGTCTTTCGTCTTCTTTGTCTTTCTTTCCTTTCTCCCCTTTTTCGCCTTCTTCGCTACTCGCGGCTTCAGCTCTTTGATCCCCGGTCTCGGCCTGGTCGGTTTCTTTTCGGTCGCTCCCTCAACCGGCGATACAAACAGATCGATCTCGTTGCGAAGCTTGTCGACTTTCATGACACCGACTCGAACCGCGTCGCCCAGGCGGTAGGCTTTCCTGGTACGGCTGCCGATCAGGCGGTAGTTGGCTTCGTCGTAGCGATAGAAATCATCATCGATAGTTGACACGCGCACCAAACCCTCGACCCCGAGTCGGTGAAGCCGGACGAAGAATCCGAACGGCATCACGCCACTGATGACCCCATCATGCTCGTCACCGAGGTGCTCGGACATGTAGGATACCTGTTTTGCTCGAACGGCCTCACGCTCGGCCTGTTCAGCCGTACGTTCCGTTGCCGAACAGTGCTTGCTGACATTGTCGATCACACTCTCGACTCGCTTAGCAAACGCCACGGGATAATGTCCGCCTCTGAGCTTTCGCAGAAGTCGATGCACCAGCAGGTCGGGGTAGCGGCGAATCGGCGACGTAAAATGCGTGTAATGTGCGAAGGCCAGGCCGAAGTGGCCAATGTTCTCGCGCTGGTAGACCGCCTTGGCCATGGAGCGTAACAGCAGTTCGTTGATAAAATCCGCTTCGGGGGTCGCTTTGACACTTTCGAGAAAGCGGGCGAACTGGATCGGTCGCATTGTTTTCGACACCGGGAATTTGTGCCCCAGCTTTTCCATCATGTAGGAGAAGGCTTCGAGCTTCTCCAGATTCGGTTTGTCATGCACACGATAGAGGAACGGCTGGGCCTTGCGGAAGACTTCGAGCGCTACCGCCTGATTGGCCGCCAGCATGAATTCCTCGACCAATCGGTGCGACTCCAGCCGCACCCGGCTCCCCAGTTCCAACACTTCGCCATCCTTGCCCAGAGTAATCTTCGCTTCGGGGAGATCGAAATCGAGCGACCCACCCGCCGTGCGCTGGGCGGTTAGAAGATTAGCCAGCCGTCGTGCCAAACGAAGATTGTCGGCCACTTTGCTCGCCTGCTCGCTCGGCGGCTTGCCGTCGAACAGGTCCTGGACTTCTTCGTAGGAGAGTTTCGCCTTGGAATTGATGACCGTGTCGGCCAACTCCCATTTCAACATCTTGCCGTGACGATCAAAATCAATGAACACCGAATGTGCCAGCCGTTTTCTGTCTGGCCTGAGTGAACAGATATCATTCGAGAGGACTTCGGGCAGCATCGGGACGACCATACCGGGGAGATAAACCGAGTTGCCCCGGTTGAACGCCTCGACATCGAGCGCCGAACCGGCCTCGACATAATACGACACGTCGGCGATGTGCACGCCGAGCCGATACCCAGTGGCGGTCTCGGTCACACCGACCGCATCGTCGTGGTCTTTGGCGTCGAACGGATCAATCGTGTATATGCACTCATTACTGAGATCGAGCCGATGTGCCTGGGGGTCCTCTTCGAGTTTCGTAGCCGCCCGCTCTGCTTGGTCCATGACTTCCGCGGGGAAAGACTCCGGAAAACCGTAGCTCTTGATAATCGTGAGCATGTCGACGCCGGGATCGTTCGGGAAACCGATCCTCTCGAGAATGCGTCCTTCGGGGTTCAGATGCGGGTCATCCCACAGCATCAGCTTGGCGACAACTTTCTCGCCGTTCTGCGCCCCCTCGGTTTGGTCGAGCGGGATGTAGATATCGCGATGGATTTTCGGATTGTCCGGTTTCACCCAGGCGAATTGCCGCTCGGTTGTGAAGATGCCGACTATGTTGCGGTCGGCCCGTTTCAGAATTTTGATGACTGACGCCGCCTCGCGCCCTTCGACTTTCCCCTTGAGCCGCGCCATCACCTGATCGCCGTCGAGCGCGGTGTGGGCGTCCCACGACGGGATGAGCAGGTCGACCTCTTCGCCTTCGCGGATCAGAAAGCCGGTCCCCTTGCGGGTCATGGAAATCGTGCCGATGACCACGCCGAGTTGATCGGGGATACCGAGCCTCCCCCGTTTGAGCCTGACGATCTCCCCGGTCTGCATGAGCAGCTTGAGCGCATTCCGGAAGGATGGATAGTCTTTCGGCGAGACTTCCATCGCGGCCGCGAGCTCTTTAACTTTGAGAGGACGATCCGCCTGAGCTCGAACGAACTCCAGGACCGCTTTCTTATTCAGAGGCATGGGCTTAAGCTATGCGGGCGGTATTGGCGTGTCAAGTCCAAACTGCCATATTGACATGCTGACAGGAATTGACACAAGGGGGCGCTGATAAAGATGGCCGACAGTCCGTCACCCCCGAGGCGTCGGGGGCCCATGGGCAGCGGCGGTAGAAAGTGAAACGACGCAATCGAGGGGACATATGACTGCCAGTTCATGTAGGGCAGGTCCGTCTTCGAACCTGCCATTCCTGGGTTTTCAATCCCACGTCCGCCTTACAGTGAGCCGTTCAATTTTTGCAGACGCGAGTGGTCATGGGTGCCCGACCAAGTCGGGCATGACGGGGCTAGGTGCCCCGTTCCAAATCCCACACGATGGGGGGCCGCAGCAAAAACAGACGGCCGAGAGGCCGTCACCCCCGAGGCGTCGGGGGTCTATGGGCTGCCGCGATTGGGTGAGAAGCAACGCAATCGAGAGAACTGACGATCGTAGAAATTCTTCTCTTGCATCGACCGTTACGTGCGCAGAAGACGTTCCCATCCGGCGTCTGACCTCAAGTGAATCCTTTACCTTCTGCAGACGCGAGTGGTCATGGGTGCCCGATCAAGTCGGGCATGACGGAGCTAGACGCCCCGTTTCAAATCCCACACGATGGGGGGGCCTCAGCAAAAAAACAGACGGCCGGTAGGCCGTCACCCCCGAGGCGTCGGGGGCCTATTGGTTGTCGCGATGGAATGGGAAACGACGCTGCCAAGAGAGATAATGACCGCCAACTCTTGTAGGGCGGGTCCGTCTTCGAACCCGCCATTCCTGGGTTTTCAATCCCACGTCCGCCTTACAGTGAGCCGTTCAATTTTTGCAGACGCGAGTGGTCATGGGTGCCCGACCAAGTCGGGCATGACGGGGCTAGGTGCCCCGTTCCAAATCCCACCCGATGGGTGGGGTACGCCCCCACAACACGAAAGGCCCGCGGGTAAGCGGGCCTCTCAGGGTGTAACACAATGATGAAGGAAGAAGAATTTTCGAAACTACTGGCTTC
This sequence comes from uncultured candidate division Zixibacteria bacterium, assembly GCA_963735035.1. Taxonomy (GTDB): domain Bacteria; phylum Zixibacteria; class MSB-5A5; order GN15; family FEB-12; genus JAGGTI01. The sequence goes on along the minus strand of CAVTJJ010000004.1, from coordinate 642,877 downwards.
CGCGCATCTCGTGTGCGTCACCGTCGACGAACTTAGGGCAAGACATCTAGTCCTTGTCTTCTTTTTCTCCCTTGTCGTCGCCACCGGCGCCTTTACCCATACAGCCGGCGTGGCCCATGCCCATACCCATGCCCATGCATCCGGCGCCGCCTTTGCCCATGCAATCCTTGCGCAATTCGCCGAACTTCTTGACCTGCTCGGCGGTCAACACACCTTTCATCTGTTTGTGGTGCGAGTAGCGAAGTTTCTGCACATCAGCCCGCATCCCCGCCACCTGGTCGATCAACCGACCGACTTCGGCTTCGGTTGACTTGTCATCCATCATGGTTGAGCGAAGCATTACTTCTGCTTTTTCCACCGCGGCCCGGCGATCGATCATCTGCAGTTTGAATTCGGTCTGCATCTTCTTGAGTTGTTCGCGCTGCTGATCGGTAAGCCCGAGTTCGTCAGCCATCTTCATCATTTGAGCGATCCCGGGGCCGCCTTCACCTTCGCAACCGCCGCCCATGCCCCGCTCCATATGATTATGGCGATCCGGCATCGGGGCCCCTTCGCCCAGCATCATGCCGTGTCCCATCGGGCGACCCGGTTCGGGCCCCGGTCCCGGCTGAGCCGAGAGAGTCAGCGGCAGCAGGAACGCGACCGCGATCAGAGTGATGATACTTCTTCTCATGTTATTCTTTCCTTTCTATTAACTGATTCTTACATGTCTTTTGCTTGGTGGCTTTGTCTCATTGGCAGAACCACCAGGGGGGTTCTGCCCTACGCTTATATCGAGCGTGGTCAATGTCAGAAGCCGCCGCTGTCGTGCGGCCCTTCGGACGGTTCGCCCTGCATACCGCCGCGACGAAACCGACCAATCTGTTCCAACAGCTCCATTTCAAATCGTTTTTGAAAGATCATCAACTTGGCGATCTGCTCGGTGGTAAGCAGCGTATCCATCTGGTCAATGAAACTGTTCATCCTCTCGATTCGCTTCTTCTCGAGCACCTTGGTTCGCGCGATCAAATCTTTCAGGCGCGCTTGGGAGGGCTTGGCCTGAGCCATTTCGGTGGCCATGCTGTCGAGCAGGACATCACCCTTCTGGTCGATACTTCGCTGGTCCTGGCGCAACTGATTGAACGCGGTAAGGAACGGAATTTCCTGTTCCGTTGTCAGGTTCAGCAACTCGAGCATCTTGAGCATGCGAAGTTCTTCGAGATGCTTCCGTCTCTGCCCCGGCTCTCCGAACTGACCGTGCATCCGATCACCGTCATGATGATCAGGGTCGTCCGGCGCCTGCGCGAAGTAAGGAAGCTCCGGCGGGGACACGTCAATAGTGCCTGCGGCCGCCGATGGTGCTTGAGCCTCATCGGCCATGGCTGCCGTCGCAAAAACCATTACTCCTGCCAGGCAGATCATGACCATCAGGGAATTCCTGAATCTCATCATAGCATATCTCCTACCTCGAGATTCTTCTTGAGGTATTCTAGTTCTTCCACACTGATATCGTCCAGAAGCGCATCGCTCGCTCCCAGACTAGTATTGGCACTGTAATCGCGAATGATCGCGCTCACCATGCCGTCATCCATCTCGCCGTCGAGTTGGCTCTGCATAAAAGCACCGACACTGCCATAGCCGGTATCAACCGTCGTTTGAGCGAACTCGACCGGGGCCGTATCGCCGTGCATCCGGCCTAGTTCATAGGCACCATAGGCAAACGCCAGCACCAGCACCGCCGCGACCGCGCGCACGACCGGGCTGAACCAACCGAACGAAATTACATTCTTGGCGCGCTCCGGCTCGATCCGACGTTCCACAGCGCGGACCGCCCGCTCGATCTCCGCCTTCGACAGAGCGAAATTCTCGTCGTGACCGAGACTCGGCGCCAGTTGATCCAACTCATGCTGATAGGCAAGACAAGTCTCGCACTCTTTCAGATGCTCAGCCGCTTCGGCGGAAATTGATCCGGTACCGAATCCGAGTTCCAACTCTTCACGAACTCTTTCGCAGTTCATGTTTGCCATCCTTTTTCAACGGCATGTTCACGCAGCTTTTTGATCGCCTCGCGATATCCGGTCTTGACCGTCCCGACCGCCCGTTCGAGCGCGTTAGCGATCTCTTCAAAAGGCATTCCTTTGTAGAACCTGAGCTCGAAAATGGCCCGTTGCTGCGGCGGGAGCGTTACCATAAAATCGCGCACCTGTTCGGCCAATTCACGACGGTGCATCAGGCGTTCCGGACCGGGGTCGGACGCTTCTATTTCGTCCAAATCGAAATTGTCATCGGACCGACGCCGGGCGACTGCTTTGATATGATTCAATGACTTGTTGGTGGCAATCCGAAAGACCCAGTTGGCAAATCCTGACTCCCCGCGATAGGTGCGGAGATTCTCCCAGGCCGACACAAATGTATCCTGGGCCAGGTCCAACGCCGTTTCGCGGTCGCCGGTTATTCGATATGTCAATGCTGCTACCCGAGTCATCAGTTGCCTCACGATGGCGGAAAACGCCTGCCGGTCTCCGGCTAAGGCCTTTTCGGCCAGACTTTCCAGCGTCTCTGGGACTACACCTATCATAAATTCAGTTCTGTAAGTATGACAACCGATGGCTTGGAAAGATTAATCCCCGGCACGGACCGACCCGGCGGGATTCCCCCCAGAATTGTATCGCCGCCGAACCTAGTCGCGCCGGCTCTTCTCCAGCACCTTGGTGTATTTCATGAAGTCCTCCAGGACCTTGCCGGTGCCGCGCACCACGCAGGTCAGAGGGTCTTCAGCAATGTTCACCGGGAGGTTGGTTTCCTGCCGCAGACGTTTGTCCAGCCCACGCAGGAGCGCTCCGCCGCCTGTCAGGATGATACCTCTCTGAAGGATATCGGCGGCCAGTTCGGGAGGAGTCTGCTCGAGCGCTTGCCGGACCGCCTCGACCACAATGTCGAGCGTCTCGGACAAGGCCTCGCGAATCTGCACCGACGAGACGGTCAGATTCTTCGGCACGCCTGCGACCAGGTCGCGCCCTTTGACTTCCATGGAGAGTTCTTTATCGAGCGCGTAGGCGGAACCGATCTTGATTTTGATGTCCTCGGCGGTCAATTCGCCGATGAGCAGGTTGTAGTTCTTCTTGAGATAGTTGATGATGGCGTCGTTGAACTCGTCGCCTGCGATACGTATAGAAGTATCATTGACGATACCATTGAGGGCAATCACGGCGATTTCCGACGTGCCTCCTCCGATATCGATAATCATAATACCGGTCGGTTGATCGACCGCCAGGCCGACTCCGATCGCGGCCGCCATCGGTTCCTGGATCAGATACACCTCGCGGGCGCCCGCTCCCTCGGCCGAATCACGCACGGCGCGCTTTTCGACTTCGGTGATTCCCGACGGTACCGAGATGACTACGCGCGGTTTCATAATGTATTTGCGTTTGACCACGCGACGGATGAAATCGGCGATGAGCCGCTCGGACATTTCGAAATCGGCGATGACACCGTCCTTGAGCGGCCGGATCGCTTCGATCCCGCCGGGGGTGCGGCCGGTCATTTCTTTGGCGGCGGAGCCGATGGCGAGGATTTTGCCGGAAGACTTCTCGACGGCGACAACTGACGGCTCATTGAGCACGATCCCCTGATTACGTACGTAGACGAGGGTGTTGGCGGTACCGAGGTCGATTCCGATATCGTTGGAGAGGAGGTCGAAGAATCCCAAGTTAAGTCCCTTTAACCAGTTTGCGGTCGTTTAGGCGCGGCTAACCGGGCCACTGCCGTATTATACATATATCGAACGCAATACGGCCCAAGTTTACCTTGTTGGGGCACTTAGGGCAAGGAAAAAGGCCGAGGGGGAATCGAGTTCGGCCGGGGCCTCGGCGCCATTCCCGCCCAGCCCGATTGGAACCACCGCCCAAAGACCGGGATAAACCTTTAACCAGCAACTTTCCAAGTATATTACTCGTACAGTATAGACAAATATACATATTGTGTAGTACAATTGGATATGACGCAGCAACGCAGACAATTGGAAGCAGACACCCGTCGCCGGTTTATCCTCAAGCAGGCGCGCCTCCTTTTTGCCCAAAACGGAGTGGAAAACACGGCCATGGAGGAGATCGCTGCCGCATCAGATTACACCCGTCGCACCATCTACTCCTATTTCAAGAGTGCCGACGAGATCCGCCTGCTGGTGTTTACAGAAGACCTGAAGGTGCGCTGGGCGCTGCAAAAGGAGAGAACCGCTACGGCCGCGACTGGCCTGGAGAAGCTCATCGCCTGGGCCGAAGTGCTGTACGATTTCTGCAAGACCCACCCAGATGCGTTGACGTTGCAGGCATATTGGGATTATCGCGGGGTCGATCGCAAGCACCTCAGCCGTGAGGCCTTCAAGGACTTTGCGACAGTCAATGAGGAGTTAGCAGAAGGACTTCGGGGCATCTTCAAGATAGGTGTACGGGACGGTTCTATTCGACCGGACCTGCCGGTGGATATGAGCATCAGCCTCTTCCTTCATTCGCTACGAAGCGTCATTCACCGGGGGCTTACGACCACCTACTCATTCGCCGAGTTCGACCCGGACGAATACGTCCGGAGTTTCATCGATCTGTTCGCCTACGCCATTCACAATCCTGAAGGACATACAACATGAAACGACAACATCATTGTAGCAATCCGCTCAGACTCGGTTCGCTTTCGCTTCTGTACCTTTTCACCGCACTTGGCATATTGTTCGGTTCGGCAACTGCAGTCATCGCCGACGATTCCATCCCGGTCCTAGGCCCGCCCCCAGGAAGTTACCGGATACTCGGACAGGACAGCGTGATTAGCTTTCCCTTCGAACTCTTTCGGGGCGATATCAAGTTCGACGCCGAGATTAATGGCCACGCGGTACGCATGCTGCTCGACAACGGCGTGCTGTGGGACCAGTTGCTTTTCTTCGGCAGTCCGATGGACGATTCGCTGAGTTTCCAATACGAAGGCACCGCCGACGTTGGCGGCAGCGGTGAGGGGAGCAAAGCGGCGGCACGGACCGCTTCCGGGGTCACGCTTCGCGTTCCAGGTGTGGAGTTCACTGACCAGGCCGCCGTGGTCATGCCGTACACGCCCGGACGGGCAAACCCGTGGTTTGTCGAAGGCCAGGTCAGCGCGACCTTCCTGAAGCATTTTGTGGTCTCGTTTGACTTCGACCATATGATGCTAACGCTCACTCCCCCGGACAAATTCAAATACCAGGGCAACGGCCGCGAAATCCCAATGGTCCCGCTCGGTCGGGACATGTGGGCGATTCCGGCCGTGTTGGAGCTTGCCGATGGACGCTCGGTGACGCTCAATCTGTACATGGACCTGGGATACGGTGACCAACTCGAAATCAGCCCCAGAGGCAAGCATCGTTTCGCCGCGCCGTCGAACGCCGTTCCGGGCACCCTCGGATTTGGCATTCAGGGCGAGACACGGGGAAGTTGGGGACGGGTTAAGAGCGTCGAGATCGGCGGGTACAAGGTTGAGCAGGTGACAGCCGGATTTGTCGATCCAGATGACTCCGGCGAGGTCTTTGGCGAAGTCATGATCGGTCTCGGTCTATTGTCGCGATTCAATTTCATCTACGACTACCCACATCAGAAGATGTACGTGGAGCCCAATCAGACCTTTGGCGAGCCGTTCGAATATGACATGTCCGGCCTCTGGTTGGGGCGGCGCGACGGGGAAATGCTTACGATACGCCGCGTGCTTCCCGGATCACCGGCTGCCGAGGCCGGAGTAACTACTAACGACAAGATTGTCCGAATCAATGGCCTAGTCGCGACCGAATACGCTGATCCGTGGAAGCGGGGGCCACTGATGACACGTGAAGGCGAAACGGTGACTCTGCTGTTGCGACTTGGTGATCAGGAGCGCGAAGTGAAGATCTTGTTAAGGCGGTTGATATAGACTCTTGTACGGCAGGTTCGCTTCGAACCTTCCATCTTTGAGGCCACCGCTAGCAGGAGCGCAGGGCTCCTGCCCTACGATACTACGTTGGCGGGTTTGAGACAGACCCGCCCTACGGGAGCTACCGTATTGTTGGCGGGTTTGAAGCAGACCCGCCCTACGAAGACTTACGCCCCCGCTTCCCTCACAACGTCAACCACTCGCGCATAATCCGACGGCATGGGCGACTCGAACGACATCTCATCCCCCGTGTGCGGGTGGGAAAATTCGATGCGGGCGGCGTGAAGTGCCTGGCGCGGCAGAAGCTCCAGCATCTTGCGCGCCAGCGGACGTTCCGGGCCGAACATTGCGTTCAACCATTTCTCGCGGCCGCCGTAATCCGGATCGCCAAACACCGGATGCCCCAGATGCGCCAGATGCACCCTGATCTGATGCGTCCGCCCGGTCTCGAGCGACACTTCGAGAAAATCATACGAGCGATACCGCTCCAAAAGCGTCCAGTGCGTGATCGCCTCGCGCGGATCGTCGCCGTCGACCGCCATCAGCGTGCGAAGATTATGGTTCCGCCCGATCGGCAGGTCGATAGTCCCCTCGTCGTCTTTCATGTGGCCGCAGATAAGCGCCAGGTAAGTGCGCTTAAGTTCGCGCGATCTGGATCAACCCCTGCAGCGCCAGATGAGTATCGTCATCCTTGGCGACCACCAGCAGACCCGACGTATCTTTGTCCAGCCGATGCACAATCCCCGGACGGTGCTTGCCGCCTTCGTGTGACAGCTTTTCGAAATGATAGACCAGCGCATTGGCGAGCGTGCCGCTTCGGTTGCCGACCCCCGGATGCGTCACCATCCCCGCCGGTTTGTTGACCACAACCAGCCAATCGTCTTCGAAGACGATATCGAGCGGGATGTTTTCGCCCTTGATTCCCTTCGACCGGCAGCGCCGGTATGGACAACTCGATCAATTCCCCGCCATTCGATTGATGCTTGGATAGAACTTTCTGACCGTCCACCAGCACCAACCCGAGGAAGATCAGCTTTTGAGCGCGCGAGCGGCTCAGTCCGATATCGGCATGATCGCCCAGATATTTGTCCAGCCGGGCCGCGCCGATATCGTTCGGGACGCGGTGCGTGATGATTTCGCCGGTGAGTTCGTCGTCGCGTTCGGTCATGGCATTCATCCCTGCGGCAGGTCGGTGCGCACCACCGCCAGCATTTCGGCCACCGCCGCTTCCATCCCCTTGAGCACCGCGCGTGACACTATCGAATGCCCCACAAAGTATTCATGGAACACTCCCAACTCGTGCAAGGCGAGCACATTCTTGAAACTGATTCCGCGCCCGGCATAGATCGACACACCCGCTTTGACTGCGGCCTGCGCGGCGGCGTCGATGCGATCCAGTTCGCGCTGAGCTTCGTCGAGCGTGAGCGCATAGGTGAACCCGCCGCAGTTGATTAGCACGGCGTCGGCGCCCGCCCTGACCGCTCCTTTGATACTGTCCGGGTCGGGCTCGACAAAGAAGCATACCCCTATCCCGACACCCTTGAAGCGCATAGTGACATCGGAGTAATCAATCGCCGGAGTCTGAAAGTCAATCCCGGAGACCGGGCTGCCGGAGTCGGCGTGATCGGCCACCAGCGTGATCATGGCCGGCTTGACCTCGATAGCGCGCGCTATCATCTCATCGGCGGGCGGCAACTCGACCGTCAGTTTCGTTTTGACTACTTCGCGCAGAATGTATAGATCGCGGTCACGGATGAATTTGCGGTCGCGACGGAGTTGAATGGCGATGCCGTCCGCGCCGGCCAACTCGGCCAGCACAGCGGCCTGGGCCGGGTCGGGTTCGCGTTGCTTGCGAGCTTCGCGAAGTGTCGCCACCTGATCGAGATTTACGCTTAAGAGAGCCATATTCAATAACTCCAGAGTATGCTGTTGCGTCAGGTCCTTCCCCCGCCCTTGGCGGGGGTGAGACCTGACGCGTGAGTCTTCTTGGCGTTGGAAGCGTCAGGTCACACCCGCCTTCGGCGGGCAGGACCTGACGCAACCATACGGACAGAGTCTAACTCAACTGTATCACACCAGCTTATGTCGCTCCAACGCTTCAGTCAATGCCAAAAACTTTTCGATGTCGATCTCTTCCGCCCGCACCGTACCCGTCAGGCCGCATTCGGCCATCACCGACGCCAACGTGGCGCTATTCGCATCAACTTCCAGCGCAAGATTATTGACCAATAGTTTGCGACGGTGCCGAAACGACGCCCGCACGATCCGCTCGAATGAACCGGGCAGCTCAGAATATACTCCAGCGCGAGGCGTAAGCTTGAGCACGGTCGAAGTTACTTCGGGGCGGGGATGAAAGTGCGACGGGGCCACGTCGAACACCTGCTCAACATCAAACACCATCTGAGTCAGAATTGAAAGCGGCGACCAGTCTTTGCCCCCGGCAGACGCGGCTATGCGAGCACCCAGTTCTCTCTGCACCATCAACACCGCACAGTCGATGCGGCTGCGATATTTCAGACACCAGTCAATCACCGGCGAGGTGATATTATACGGCAGGTTGCCAATCAGCTTGAATCGTTCGCCGGGCACATAGACCGGATCGAAGGCGAGAAAGTCACCGTGGACCAGCTTGACGTTGTCGTGCTTCTTCAGGAGCGCCGTGAGATACCCCACCAGGTCGCGGTCGAATTCGATCGCCCACACAGTCGCACCCGATGCTGCCAGAGGTAGTGTGAGGGCGCCACGACCGGGGCCGATTTCAACAACCGTGTCTTCTGCCTTCGGATCTAACAGACCAACGACCCGATCTATGACCGAATCGGTCTTAAGGAAATTCTGCCCCAATCGCTTCTTGGCATGGTAGGATGACACGACTAGCCCCCGAACGTCTCAGCCAAACCGAATAGTTTCTTGCAGGAGCGGTCGGTGATCTTTTCCACTTCGGCGGGAGTAATGCCGCGAAGTTCGGCGATCTTGTCTCGCACGAATCGCACGTACGAGGGTCGATTGGTCTTCCCCCGAAACGGCACCGGAGTCAAATAAGGTGCGTCGGTTTCCAAAATCATCTTGTCGAGTGGGACAGCCGCCGCGACACGGGCCATCTTCGACTTATCGTATGTCACCACTCCGCCGATACCCAAATGAAATCCGGCTTCAATTGTTTCGAGAGCCTCGTCAACGTCTCCCGGAAAACAATGAAACACGCCGCCGGGGATTAGTCCCGCATATTCGGCCGCAATCAATATTGTCTCGCGAAAAGCCTCGCGAGTGTGAATCACGACGGGCAATTTCAGTTCTGCTGCGAGCTGCATCTGCTGATGAAAGACTGTCTTCTGCACCGGGCGCGGCGACATATCGCGGTAGAAATCAAGCCCGATCTCCCCTATCGCGACGACTTTAGGTTGTTTCGCAAGCTTGCGGAACTCGGCGAGGGTTGTCTCATCGAAACTCTTGGCATCATGCGGATGCACGCCCACCGTGGCGAACATCATCTCAGACTGGGAGGCAAGTTGGATGGCCTTGCGGGAAGTTTCGAGATCGACCCCGACATCAATGATCGTGTGCACGCCCGCGTCGCGAGCCTCGCGGAGGACATCGTCACGGTCGCGGTCGAAATCACGGAAATCGATATGACAATGCGAGTCGATCATTAACTGACCTTGGCGCCGGGCGGCAGGTCGCGGTCGACGGTCACGACCGAAAGCTGGCTCCCCTTCTTGGCGGCCAGCAGCATGCCACGCGATTCGTGGCCGCGAATCATAGTCGGCTTCAGGTTCGCCACGACAATTACTTTCTTGCCGACAATCTGCTCCGGTGTATAGAATTCCGCGATGCCGGCAACAATCTGCCGCTTCTCATCGCCGAGAGTGATCTGAAGTTTCAACAGGCGGTCGGCGCCCTGCACCCGCTCAGCTTCGAGCACCTGGGCCACGCGTAGTTCAACCCGACCGAATTCGGAAATGTCGATCAATCCTTCGGTCGAAACGACTGCGACCGGCTCCGGTCTCTCGGCCTTCTTTTCTGCCACCTCGATGCGTGGGAAGATCGGCTGAGTGACATTCACCGGGGTGCCGGGCTGTAATTCGAAAAACACCTGGGCATTTTCAAGAGTGAGATTCCGGTCGTCCAGACCAAGCACCGTGCGGAGTTCTTTCATCTTCCTCGGCATGATCGGATAGAGCGTCACCGAAACAATCCGCATCACCTCAAGGCATGCATACAGGATTCCGCCCAACTTCTCGGTTTCGCCGTTGCGGGCCAGAATCCAGGGGGTGGTATCGTTGAAGAACTTGTTGGCCTGGCGAATGAGTTTCATCGATTCGCCAATCGCATGCGTCAACTGATACTGCTTGATATATTCATAAGTCGCGCCGGGAAGTTTCTCCGCCGCCGCCATCAATTCGTCGAGTCCGTCGATACCCCGCGCCGGTTTCGGGACCCGTACCATCGCAATTCGTCTGGACAATCTTCAGCACCCGCGAAACCAAATTGCCAAGATCATTGGCGAGGTCGGAATTATACTGTGTCACGAACCGCTTGGCCTGTATATCCCCGTCGAGACCGAATGGATACTGCGTCAGCAACAAATACCGGGTTCCGTCGGGGCCGAACTGGCGTACCATATCGTTGGGGTCGATCTGATTGCCGAGCGTCTTCGACATCTTGTCGCCATCGACCGTGAAGAAACCGTGCAGGAACATCGTGTCCGGCACTTTCAATCCAGCCGCCATCAGCATCGCCGGCCAATAGAGACAGTGGAACTTGAGAATGTCCTTGGCCATGAGGTGAACCACTTCGCTCTTGGCCCACCATTTCTCGAAGAATGTCGGATCGTCGCCGTAGCCTATCGCAGTAATGTAATTGGAAAGCGCGTCGACCCAGACATACGCCACCTGGCTCGAATCGAACGGCAGCGAGATGCCCCACTCCACTCTTTCACGCGACAAAGAGAAATCAGGCAGGTCCTGACCGATCAGACCGAGCACTTCGCGACGGCGTTCCTCCGGCAGAATGACCATCTCGCCCGACTCGATCATCTGCTTGATCTTCGCCACGTAGGCCGTCAGTCGGAAGAAGTAGTTCTTCTCACGAATCTTTTCAGGAGCGCGCTTGTGGTCAGGACAGAGCCCGTCCACGAGGTCTTTCTCAGTAATGAACTTCTCGCATCCGGTACAGTACAGCCCTTCGTAATAATCGGAGTAAACCACCTCGCGACCGTCAGGGGTCTTGGCCTTCAGCATCACATCGAGAATTTTATGAACGCCCTTGGCGTGTCGCTCGGAAGTGGTGCGAATGAAATAGTCGTTCTCGATGTCTAGCGCTTTCCAGGTGTTGACGTACTTGGCGACGATCGTATCACAAAACTCCTGGGGCGTCTTACCGGCGGCGCGGGCGGCATCGGCCACTTTGCTGCCGTGCTCATCGGTGCCTGTCAGAAAGTAGGCCTCGCGTCCGGCCAGACGATGAAACCGGGCGAGCATGTCGGCCGCGATAGTTGTATAAGCATGCCCGATATGGGGGGCGTCATTGACATAATAGATCGGCGTCGTTACATAGAATGGTCTCACCACGGATGGACCTCGTTTCGGAAATTAGTGATTGTTCGGGGATTCGTCGTCCAATTGTGCCAGACGTCGACGTTCTTCTTCGTCGAGCGGGATGTCGTCGGATCGTCTTGGAGCATCCCACCGTCCCCGGGTGTCGACCACGTTCTTGATATCTTTCGGACAGGCGCGACAGTGAGCCTCTTCCTCGTTCACGAAGAGCGCTTCCCCTCGGAAAACATCGATCCGATTTATGCGTCCGGTGCCCAGGTCGGTCTGAATCGTGGAGCCGACCGGCGGAAACTGCTTTTTCACTTCGGTGTAGTAATCGGCTTCATAGCGGAGACAACAGAGCAGGCGGCCGCAATTGCCGGAAATCTTAGCCGGGTTGAGCGAAAGATCCTGCTCCCGGGCATGCGATGTCGATACCGGCGCGAAATCCCGGATGTGACAGTTGCAGCACTGACGCCGGCCGCAGACGCCGAAACCATCGAGCCGCCGCGCTTCATCGCGCACGCCGATCTGCCGTAGTTCTATGCGCGTGCGATAGCGCGACGCCAGGTCGCGCACCAGGGCGCGAAAATCAACCCGGTGGTCGGCCGTGAAGAAGAACGTGATCTTGCCGCCGTCGAAGAGACATTCGACATCGACCACTTTCATCGCCAGACCATGCTTTCGAATGGCGCTGACTACTTCCCGCTTGAACCGCTCTTCATCGTCTTTGAGCCGGAGATAGCGGGCCATATCTTCGTCGCCCGCTTTGCGCAGGATAGATCTCGGCTTGATCTTGGCATCCGGCGATATCTCATGCTCCAGCCGTTTGATGAGCCGACCCATGTCCTCACCTTGCTCGGCCTGCACGATGACATGCTCATTCAGCTTCAAGGCATGATGATAGCTATTGAAGAAGAACTCCCGACGGGAGCCTTTGAATTCTACTTGAAACAACTCGGCCAAATCAGTTTATTGGGCGTCGTTTCCGCCGCCCGTCTCCATTGCGGCCTTAAGTTTAAGGGCCATAGCAACTAACGCAGGCTGAATATGCACATTCAGATCAAGGTCGGCAAGTGCAATCTTGGTGCCTTCGACCATACGTCTGGCAACCGCCGCCTCGCCCAGGCGCGGGGCAAATTGCTTGAGGATGGGGAAGAAATCCACATTGACTATTTCAGTCTCGTCCGAGGTGTTGGAATAGTAGGCGCAATCCCGAATCAACGACTGCCACAGCCTGACAAGCTCCTGTGCCGCACCCCGGTCCCGGAAATCGAGCAGCTTGCCCATCTGCTCAGCAAGCTCGACCGACGATTCACTCATCAAGCTCTTGAACAACATCAGGCCGACCTGGCGCGGGTCCGATTCTTCCCCCTCCTGTGAGGGCAGCACCGCGATAGCCCGCCCGAGCGATCTTTTCGAGACGCGCGACGCGGTCCGCGCGGCGATATCTGACGCGCCATAATTGACAGTCAGATATTCGACCACCATCTCCTCCGGAAGAGGGGTCAGACGAATCTTCTGGGCGCGTGAAAGAATGGTCGGCGGCAGGCCCTCAGGGCGCCCCGAGGTCATGATGATGATCGTGCCGGACGGTGGCTCCTCGATCATTTTCAGTAGAGCATCGGCCGATGACCACTGCATATCATCCATATGATAGAACAGCACGACCCGCGTCATGCCTTCCGACGCCCGCAGCGATAGCCGTCGCTTGGTTTCCCTCGCCAGTTCAATCGGGATGTTGATGGACTTGGTGCGATCGAGAAGCTGGAACGGCTCGGTTCGCTTCATCTCGAGCGTCTGGTTGGTCAGATCAATCGCTTCTTCCAGATTCTTGTGCGTTCCTATCGGCACAACCGGGTGAATGCCCTCGGAGTTGAGACCAAAGATGCTATGACAGGAACGACATACACCGCAGGGGCGGCGGATGCCTTCGGTTGGAGTCAGTTCCTTCGGTGATTCACAGTTCAACAACGCCGCGAATTCGACCGCCAGGCTCCACGCGCCGACTCCGTCGGGGCCGCATAAGAGATAGGTCGAGGCCACTTTCGACGCCGCGTGCGCCCGGGCCAGGATCGACCAGGCTTTGGGCTGGCCTTTTACTATGTCAAAGCGATTCAATTCTGATCCATTTCACCGGGTCGAGGGCTTCCCGCCCGTTGCGCAGTTCAAACCTGACCGTACCACTGGCTTCGGCCTTGCCGATCCGGGTGCGCGACGAAACATACTGCCCTTCGGAAACCAGGATTTCACCAAGTCCGGCGTAAGTGCTGTAGTACTGATGGTCATGGTTGATAATAACAAAATTGCCGTACCCGCGCAAATTGCCGGAATACGCGATTGTCCCGGACGCCACCGCGAGAACTTCGCCGCGCGCCTTACCCTGAATAGTTATACCGGGCGAGAAAGACTTCAGCCGCGAGACCTGATCGACATGCTCGCCATACGTCTCCGTGATTTTGCCCTTGAATGGGGCCAGCAATTGTCCCTGCATGCCGGCGAATATCGATGGCCCGGTCTCGGGCTTCGCAGCCACGCGTTTGGCTCGGGCTTCCTCCAGGCGCGCCACGATATTTTGCATTTCCTCGGCGGCCTGGCGAAGACTAATCACCCGGTCGGCCTCGGTCATACTCTTGTGACGAAGCTGATTCAGGTTCTTTTCTTGCCTCTGGCGCTGACTCTCCCCCAGCGCATAGCTGGTTTCGCGCTGTTTCTTCAGGCCGGAAATCTGTTTCTGGCGTTCGCTCATGCCGCTGAGGGCATCGGCGGAACGGGTAACCAGATCGGAGGCGTCGCGGATCGTGCCCGACTCGAAGTCAGCGACGGCAGTAAGATAGACCAGGCGGCGTTGATGCTCTATCTCTTCGTTCGGCATACCACCCAGCGAGATGGTCGGCTGGCTGGCGAGCGCGTAGAACTGACGGATGTTGCCCAGGTATCGCCTCTGGCTCCGATCGTACATTTCATGGGCCTGCGCCAGAAGCGAATCACCCTGCGCAATGTCGGCCTGGATCTTCTTCAAATCATTCGTGAGGCGTTTAACGACCTTGCGGTCCGATGACATCTTCTCGTCGTACTTGCTGATCGCCTTCTGAACCCGCGTCTGCTCCGCCTCGAGCGAGTCTAGTCGCTTCTGGCCTGAGGCGACATCCTTCTGAATCTTCTCCAGCTCCTGCTTCTGACGTAGGATGTCATTGGATTTTTCGCCGGCCAGGGCCGCGGTCGATCCACACAACAAGAGCAGCAGAAATGACAGCAAGAGCGGTTTCATCTCAGTCCCTCAGCATCTTGCGCAAACCGAGCAGCCCGCTTATAGCTCCCAGGAACGCCATACCCAGACAGAACAAAATAATCTTGTGCCGGGGCGGGAAGACGATCTCGATACTTTCGAAGACGATCTTGGTGCGACCGTAGAATATCAAACCCCAGCCAATGACCGCCGCCAGCCCGGCGATAAGAAAACTCTCGACCAGCGATGGCATAGCCACAAACATACGTCCGGCGCCCAGCAGCAATTTCTGCCTGAACCCGATCGCCTGCGCGCGTGTCATCAGACGCATATTGTTGGCCGACGCAAGTAACGCCCCGGCGAAGGTAAGAATCCCCAGCACCAGACCTATCCGAAGAATTATGCCCTTCACCTTCTCAGTCTTTTCGAGCCATTCCCGACTGTAATGAATTTCGCTTAGGCCTTCGATCTCACGCAGCGATTTTTCCATTTTCAACAGAGCTTCGCCGTTGCGATGGGCCTCGTCGATCTTCAGCATATAGGAGCGTGGCAGCGGGTTGGTGGAATCATAACCGACCAGCAAGTCCGTTCCAACCATGTCGGTCAGACGGCGACGGGCTTCTTCGCGCGAGATGAATTCGAAATCGGTCACACCCTCGACCTGGAGCAGCTTGACCGTCACATCGGACAGAGTCGAATCAGACACGGCCTCGTCGACAAATACTTCGACCCGCAACTCGGACAGAAGGTCTTTGTAGAACTTGTCGGCGGTCCCCGAGGCAACCCAGAAGAGATCGAACAGCAACAGCAACAACGTGAGCGACAGAAGCGACGCCAGCACCGTGCCGAGATTGCGGAGCAAGTCGCGGCCGATTTCGCGCAGGATGTATGCTGCGCGGATCATTCGAGCGCTCCGTTATTCAGATGGTAGGTGTGGCTGTTGGGCAATTCCGCCGGGGGCGGCTGTGACGCCAGGATGAGCATCGAGCTTCCCGTCAGCGCCATCTTGATCAGAAATTCGAACACCCGCTTGTAGCTATCCTGATCGAGCCCGGCGGCCGGTTCATCGATGATTATCAACGGCTGATCCGCCACGGCAGCGCGCGCGAACTGCACCAGTGTGGTTTCGACCCGGGTTAGATGCTGCGGATATTTGTTGGCCAGTTTCAGGAGCGAGAACTCGGAGAGCATGCGAAAGAGTCGCTCCTGTTGGACCTCTATCCGTTCCGCATTGAGTATGAGCGGCAGGGTGATGTTCTCCGCGACCGAGAGCGACGGCACCAGACCGAACGGGCCGCCGACACCGCCGATCTGGCGTCGGATTTCGCGGACGACACGTCGCTTGAGCGGCACGAGAGATCGACCAAGAACGGCAATTTGCCCCTGGTCGGGTCGTCGCAGACCGATGAGCATGTCAACCAGCCAGCTCTTGCCAGAACCGGACGGACCGATGATGACCGCCGAGCGACCGGATTCGATCGTGAGCTTCAGCCCTCGATAGAGGTATCCGCCACGGTCCTGTTTGACCTGAATATCGGTGAGTTCGACGACCGGTTCTTTCATAGCCCTTATATGCTCCGGTACGTGTACCGGGGGCAGACGGTTTCCTGTAACTGATTAAGTAGCAGGGGGCTTAGGTGCGTGACAAGATAAAAGCGAGGGGCGGAGAGGGGCCACCCCACAGACTACTTCCCGAAAATCATCTTGATTGCAATCACCAGCAGTGCGACACCGAATACTTTCTCAAGCACCACATTCGACAGTCCGACCGCGAATTTCGCACCGAACAAACTGCCCACCAGAAAACCCACGGCCACAAGCGCCGCGATTCGGATATCAACATATCCCTGTTTGTAGTAGGTCATTGCCGCCAGAATGCCAATCGGCGGAACCAGCAAAGCCAGCGTCGTGCCCTGGGCCTGATGCTGAGAGAAACCAAACAAGAACACCAAAGCGGGAACGATTATCACCCCGCCACCGATCCCGATCAATCCGCTAAGTGCTCCAGCGGCCAATCCGAGAATTATGTAGAGTACTGCAGTAGCCATAATTTGGTGCATCCTTTCGAAATCCGCGACTTACTAAGAGAACATCTACATCTTCGGAGGGTTCTTGGCAAGTTTTGAAGAGTTACAACCCTGGGTCCCCCTCCTAATGGGAGTGTTGACAAAAGTCCCCTCCCCGTCATCGCGAGTCTCGACCGCGCTTCGCGGGCGAGACGTGGCGATCTCAAATGGCACTGCCACAACAAGCTTGAGATTGCCGCGCTACGCTGTCCCGCCTGGCGGCGGGCCTTCTTCGCCCGCAATGACGATTAGACGGGCTTCTTCAACAAGCCCCAAACCGGGGGACGACAGAATTGATTCGCGGGCAAGACCGAAATGGAGCTCAAACACCCTGCCAAATCCCCTGTTGCACGATCGGCCCATGGGAGATAAATTACGTGTGGCAATAATCTATATTGGAGACGGTCTTTCCGAGTGGCGAAAGAAACCGTCCCTAAGTCCGTTCACGGGAGAAGTCAGATGAAGAAAACCCTGTTTGCAGTTGCCATCCTCGCCACATGCCTTCCTCAGCTGCTACTCGCAGAAGACCGACTGGCTGTTCTGCCCCTGGCCGGAAGCGGCGTGGATGCCTCGACTCAGGAAACCGTCTACCAACTGCTCGTGTCCCAGATCACTCAGTTGAAGAAATACGAAGTTGTCCCCAGGAGCGAAATCCAGCCGCTGCTGCCCGAAAGCGGCTGTGCGGACGCCGTCTGTGCCACAGAGATCGGTTCACGAGTGAAGGCTACAAAAGTGGTCTACGGTAGTCTTGAATCGGCTCGGTGAGAAGATCATCTTTCAATATTCCGTGGTCGATGTCCAGGCCGGCAAGACCGTTCTCTCTGATGAGATGAGTGCGCTGCGGGTCGAAGACCTCGATCAGGTCTCCAAGCGGGTGGCTGCGAGTATTGTACAGGAAACACCGGCCGAGAAAACCGCTGAAGTCGGCCTCGTTACCGAGCAGGAAACCGAAGAGGCCCGGTCGCGTAAGGCAAACTCCACCTGGGGCGTAGCGTTCGGGTATCTCTATCCTCAGAAGGGTTACGATAACGAGGATCGGCTCTTCGTCTGGGATTTCCGAAGCTTCTACGAATTGAGGCATGTGACGGTCGATGCTGTGCTCGGCATCAGGAAAGGTTTCGCGCTCAACATCGGTTTTCTATACCTGATGAGTCCGAAGGATTTCAGCCCGTTCATCGGAGCCGGGTTGGGATTTCATGCCGTGTCACATAAGGTAGGCTACGTCTATGACGGAAATTATTACGATTATCAGCCTGAAAAACCGAGTGACGGTTTCGAGTTTCTTTTCAAAGGGGGATTCCTGACGTTTCGTACCTATGATTTCAGGGTAGTTGCCACGGTGGAATATAGCGTCACTCTAAACGATTACCACGACCAGGGTATCGTGCTGACTATCGGAGTGATGCGGGCCGGCAAGAAGGTGTTCGGAATTTTCTGATCCGGCATTCGATCTACGACCCCTGGATGCCCCGCCTGAAGCTGGGCAAGACAGTATTGTGACCCGCTCATGAAGAGTGCCCGGCCTGCCGCTTGATGTGCAAAGTGCCCGGTCCGCCGCGGCGGATCCACATCTGCCGACTCGTACGGAACGCTATCTTCGGTACCCCACCCAGCGGGTGGGATCTTGATAGATCTTGTCAAGAGTTGCTATTCCGTCATGCCCGACTTGGTCGGGCACCCATGACTACTCGCGACAGCCATGGCTGAGTACAGCACAAGAGAAACGAAATCTGCTATTCTTCTCCAGATCTTGCCCTCATGTCATCTTCCGGAGTGAGGCCAATGCGACAACCCATGGATTCCCGGCCAAGCCGGGAATGACGGAGATAGGAGAAAATGTCAGGAGCCTAAGGGCTCCTGACCTACTGACTGGGTGCCACGCCTGAAGCGGGGCAAGACAGTTGTGTGGCCCGCTCATGAAGAGTGCCCGGCCCGCCGCTTGATGTGCAAAGTGCCCGGTCCGCCGCGGCGAGCCCACATCTGCCGACTCGTACCTGGTATCCCACAGCTTGCTGTGGGTTGATCGACTCTGAAACAGGACGCGAGTCCTGTCATTCCTGCGAAGGCAGGAACCCAGTCAAGATGGATGTTCACAAGAGCGAGTTTTCAATAAGAGAATTGTTTCGAGCATCTTTCCTGATGTCTACTATCTCTTCACAGCGAACTTGACTGGGCCCCCGACGCCTCGGGGGTGACGGCCTTTCGGCCGTTGGCATAAGAATCCCACCCGTCGTGCGTGATGGACGTCCTCGTCCACCAAGTGGATTGTCACTTCAATATCACCAACTTCCCTATCTGCGTGCGAGTGGCACTTTCGACCACCCAATAGTAAAGCCCCGATTCCACCGCCAGGCCGGAGCGGCTCACAAGGTTCCACCAGTCGTGCATCGACTCAGGGCCGCCCTCGGGGAAATTGTGATCGATCGTGCCAATATGATCGCCGTCGAGTGAATACACTTTGATCTTGCACACCCGAGGCAGATTGCCGAAATGTATTAGTCGCGCCCGGTCTGGGATGATGTTCCCCTTGCGGTTCTCGTAACCGCCGTCCTCATATTTGGCGTCAACTCTGTAGGGATTGGGATAGACATAGGCGTCGAGATTCTCTTGTTCGACTATCTCCGACGAAGTCTGCGCGTAACATTCGGTGACGTTATTGAGCGGGTTGGTTTCGTCGGGAGGCATATTGCCGCGTCCGCCGGCATAGCCAAAGTCAAAGACGGTTACGGCAACAAAATATGGCACGGTCGGCAGAAGATTGTCGATCACGTATTCATATTCATAGTACTTGGGGAGCTTGCGGCCATCGTGCTCGGTGGTTATATCAGCATCCGTCCAGAGGGTCGAGTCAGTGCCGGGGTTGATAGCATCAGGGTAGGCTTTGTGGATGCCGTTGGGAGTAGTCAGACTGTACACGTTCTCGTCGACAGCCGAGAAATAGAAAGCGCTGTCACCCTCAAACAAAGGGCGTTGACGGGGGTAGTCGTCGGGGTTGAGATCGGGATTGTTATGAAGAATGCGCAACGAATCGAGACTAAACGGCGGATCATCGTTGAACCAGCGACTCTCGCCCGATCCCAGCTCGTTGTATTTCCACCGCAACCAGTCCTGCTTGTCGTAACTGGTCAGCAACGCCAGACTCGTCTTTCGATTATCCAGACCGCAATATACCCGATACCCCTCGAAATCGATCAAATTCGAGAAGATGTCTTTGGTTGTTTCGGAGAGATATCCGTTCCAGCGGACAATGATCTTCCCCGCCTCTGTCTCGTACCGGGTGAATGGAATCGGCGGCGGCGTGTTGCCACGGAAATCAGGGACGCCGTCCCCTTTGTACCAGGTCGTCTCGCCTTCGCAGATGCGGTACTCACCGAAGTATCCGTCGGAGTCTGTATCTACGCCGGGATTATCATACACCCATTTGGCCCATTGGGCGTTGGTGGCAAGCTCTGAGAAGTCGAGTTGATCGTAGAAGCTTTGTGGAGATGTTGGTTCAAAGTAAGCATTCGGATTTGTATGGACATTGTCACCACCCACAACAGCTATGGTGAAACTAATCTTCTCTCGCACCGGTATGTCAAAAGGGCCAAACGAGTAGATAACTGCAGGAGTTAAGCCCTCGGCGGCGATTGTGCCGTTTTCGGTCGGCGGCATCCAACCATCCGACCCGTGGTCTACTGCCGCAAAGAGTTGATCATAAGCAATGTGTGGGTGACTCATGAGATAGTAATAGTCGCCGTTGCTGACCGGCAATGCAAACGAAGGACCAAAAGATCGCCAGGGATCGTCAAACGTAGGTTTCCGTCGGGGACCCCAATAATCATACCCCCCGCCTAATTGAATAAGCCAGTAGTATCCGATGGTCGCCGACGGTTGCGAACTACCCAGATAGAGGACGCCAACACCAGCTCGTCGCGACCCCGTACCAAAGCGGCCACCCTCGGGATCGCCGTCGTTGTCCATCTTGTAAGCCAGATTCAGTATGTCTCTATTACCGCAATTTGGATCAAGCGGATAGGTTTGCAGAAATCCGGTCACGTCATCTTCGTATGTCTCAGACCCTACAAAGTCGTAGTCCCCGGAGAACACGGTACAATACACTTGTTGGAGCGGCTTATGCCCAACGTTGACGACCTCGTACTGTAGAATGAAGAAGTCGTCAACTGACGCGCCGGTCCAGGCCATAGAGCGCTGAGTCACCATTATGTCCATAGGTGTGTGCAACTTCGGCGTGGCAGGTGTGCCAATATCGACAACCGCAGTGTCGTAAAACCTGCACTCAAGATCGAGCGGGGAGTGCGCCTCTGTCGAGTAGTATTCCGAACTAACATCTGAGGATTCAACATTCCAGAGGCTGTCAAATATCCGTGGATCACTCCACAGAAACGACGACAGCAGTGTGTCGGAACCAGAAATGCCGCACACTGCAACATTGCCGTTCATATACACGGCCCTCGTTCCCCTTGGATAGGTGGTTCCATATATGGTGTCATTGGTAATCGGATCGACGAAGGGGACATCGCCGCTGCCAAGGTTGTTCAGGTACCCCCACCCTCCAGGTGTGATCGTTGTCTGAATAGACCCCTGGCTGTGAGCCATTATAAGGCCGCGTCGTGGCTCCGCCAGACAGATGGAACGGAATACAAAGATCATGGACACCCAAATCACGACCGTTACTATTGCCGACGTAGTACGAACTATTTGCAGGCACTTCATAACCAAAGCCTATCAGTTAAATCACCGCCTGACTGCCGTTCCGATTATCGAAAACTTGCGCCTGTCAAATTGCACGCAATTGTCGGAATTCACTACTCAAGTGCGAGCAGTGCAATTCTGCACCTATTGTATTGGCCCGGGGTTGGGGTTGGAACAGATCGTGTAGATATCACACCGATTACCATGGGCCTCATAGACGCAAGATCCCCAACCATCAAAATGCCCCTGCAGTTCGGGCTGATCCGGATCGCTGGGACACCACTGCACCACACAGCATGGTTCAGGACCTTGCTCGGCGTTGACTCTCGCTGTGAAACTGAAGCCGAGCGTAAACGCAAACAGGAACAGATACGTATAGATTATCAGAACTTTCGTGTATCTTTGTCATAATAGAGTTCTCCTTCCTTCATTACGATAGGTTATGGGTTAAAGGAAGGGAACGGACAGTCAGGCGGCTTTGCATTTATGATTTCTTCCAGTGGTCACCCTTCGACAGGCTCAGCATGACGTATTATCGGGCCCCGCTTCGCTGTGTCGGAGTGCACCGCCTCAAACAACTGTTCATAGTCATCAGGTAGAAGTGTGTTCGCGTGAATCGCTTGTATCACCCGATCGCGGTCCACCACCAAATTGAACGGGAACGACTGAATCTTCAACGCCGCACCAAACTGTCGTTCATTATCGTACAAAATCTCACACCCCAGACCGTAATCTTCTCGTATGCGCTGCATGTGCAGCGGATTGGCCGAGGTGATCAAGTATCACATGTTCGTAAACATCCGGGCCTTTGGCGACGCTTCGCAATCGCTCGAGTTCTTCCAGACACGCGTCGCAGTCCGGCTTCATGTAAGTAATTAATGTCTTATCTGTCACCAATTCAGACAATAAATGCAACTTCCCTTCGATGTCTTCCAGCGGGAAGTTCCCCAACGTGTCCCCTACTTTGATTGTCCCCATTTTTCTCAGAATCGCCGCTGTTTGATCAGCGGCCTGAGTGCGGTACTCATCGGAGTGGCGGCTGAGATTCCATTCTTTCATCCACTCAGCCGACTGTGTGCCAATGAGATAGGCGAGCGCGACCAGCGTCACTCCCCCCATAACCCATACTACTTTACTCTTGATTTGAGCCATCTGCTTCTCCCTCATTCATTGCTATTCCGTCCAACCCTCATTTTCTCACACCCTGGCAGAACCACAAGGGGTTCTGCCCTACGGTTCTTCAAGTTCCACCGCCCTACAGCAAGCTGTGGGCTACCACACGTCGCCATTGAGCCCTCGTGATACAGGGAAACTGTCTCCTAATAGATAGAATAGTGAAGGTGGCTGTGTGATGCAAGGGGAAACTAGCACATCACACCCTTGGGTGCCCCGGTCATGCCGGGGCAGGACAGATATGGGGCGGTAGTCGTACGAGCCGGCAGATGTGGGCATCTGCCGGGCACATAACGAACAACCCTTGGGTGCCCCGGCCAAACCGGGGCAAGACAGAATAATGGACGTGTGAAATGAGGTCCCGGGCAGTCGTAACTCGTTAATCCTTCATCGATGCCAGGAACTTGCGATTGCTCTCGGTCTTCTGAATACGACCAATCAGAAATTCCATCGACTCGATCGGATTCATCTCCGCCAGGAATCGCCGCAGAATGTACAGCTTCGCGAGTACGTCTTCGTCGAGCAGCAGGTTTTCTTTGCGAGTCTCGGACCGGTTGATATCCATCGCCGGATAGATACGCCGTTCGGCCAGACGACGGTCGAGCACCATTTCCATGTTGCCCGTTCCCTTGAACTCTTCGAAAATAACTTCGTCCATGCGCGAGCCGGTCTCTATCAGCGCCGTACCGATGATAGTCAGCGAGCCACCCTCTTCGATATTGCGCGCGGCGCCGAAGAACCGCTTCGGCATGTGCAGCGCATTGGAATCAACACCACCCGAGAGAATCTTGCCGGAGTGCGGCACGACCGCGTTGTGAGCACGCGCCAGGCGGGTGATCGAATCGAGCAGAATCACGACGTGCTGCTTGTGCTCCACCAAACGTTTGGCTTTCTCGAGCACCATCTTGGCGACCTGCACGTGACGTTCCGCCGGTTCGTCGAAAGTGGATGAAATAACTTCGCCCTTCACCGAGCGACGCATGTCGGTGACTTCTTCCGGGACGCTCATCGATCAGGAGCACGATCAACACGACTTCGGGATGATTGGCGGTAATGGCCTGCGCAATCTTCTGGAGGATGACCGTCTTACCGGCTTTCGGCGGCGACGTAATCAAAGCGCGCTGTCCCCGGCCGATTGGACACATCAGATCGATAATGCGCGTGGTCAATTCCTGCTGGCCGACTTCGAGCTTGAAAGCCTTGTCCGGATAGAGCGGGGTCAGGTTGTCGAACAGCGTCTTATGCTTGGCGACTTCGGGTTCGTCATGGTTGACCGCTTCGATCTTGAGCAGAGCGAAATACCGCTCGTTGTCTTTGGGCGGACGTACCTGGCCGGAGACGGTATCGCCGGTGCGCAGGTCGAAACGTTTGATCTGTGACGGCGACACGTAGATGTCATCCGGTCCGGGAAGATAGCAGTAGTCGGGCGAGCGCAGGAAGCCGTACCCTTCTTCCATGGTTTCGAGCACACCCTCGGCGAAGATCATGCCTTCGCTGGTGGTGGATTTCGCTTCCATGATCTTGTAGATCAGTTCTGACTTGCGCAGACCGGAGACACCCGGAATATCCAGCGCCTCGGCAGCCGCGAGCAGCTCGGCGATGGTTTTCTTCTTGAGCTCGACTAACTCCACGCTGTCGGGCTTATTGTCAGTTTTTGTTTCCAATCCGTTACCCTTTCGTTAATCGTCGGAGAGTTCTTCTACGGGCGCATCGCCCCAGAGCTTCTCCAAAGCATAAAAGCGCC
Source organism: uncultured candidate division Zixibacteria bacterium (assembly GCA_963735035.1). GTDB lineage: Bacteria > Zixibacteria > MSB-5A5 > GN15 > FEB-12 > JAGGTI01. Next base: position 618,535 of record CAVTJJ010000004.1, on the reverse strand, counting down.
GGGTAGGTTCGTAGAACACATGCACCACCACATCTATATAATCAAGCAATACCCAGTTACCTTCCCGCTGGCCTTCGCGATACGTCGGCTTGTAACCTGCCTCGACCAGGCCGTCATAAACAGCATCCGCGATAGCTCTGACGTGAGTGTCGGCTTCTCCCGAAGCAAGGACGAAATAATCACAAACGGATGACAGCTCCTTGAGCTTGAGTATCCTGACATCGAATCCTTTTTTTTCGAGAGCTAGCCGACCGGCAGCACGGGCGAGGGCGAGAGGGGAAAGCTTTCTCAAGTGCGGAACTAAGTCTCCTTTGTTTTTCCTGCCGCAGGAATCGGTCGCACGCCGTCGACGCCGATTACCAACGTCGCGGTCACCACGGCCTGGTTGTTGTCAAGCGGCTTGTACTCCACTTCGTCGGGGTCAAGTCCCAGACGTTGGGCTAGAAGTTTCGCCGCGGTCACATCCTCGAGCCGCGATAATACGAATGATCGCTGCACGGGACGAACCTCGAATCGGTCGGTTTCTATCACCGCCACGCTCAGATCGAGATCGGAAGCGCTTTCTATCTGCCGGGTCAACTGCTCGGTTCCGCCAATCCGACCGCTGGCGTCAACTATTTGCAGTCTCACCTCATAACGAGGTGTCGGTTTCTCAAGTGTGTAGCCACTGACCACAGGATAGGCCAGTACTCCAATATAAACAGCCAGGCCGGTACACGCCAGCACCAAAACAATGTCCAGGACTCTTAGAAAAGTCCGTCGGCGTGGAGAAATAATCTGTTCATGGTCCGGCGCGGGCGCCGGATTGTCCGACCCGTTAGTTCTATGCATACGACTTAATGACGAAATGTGGATTTGAAAAGAGAGGGTGCGAGGGAATCATCGGCAACCGCAATTCATTCGGTTAATAGCGGGGTCAGTCGCCCCCGATAAGCGCGCGAGTAATACGGATCATAGTAGCCTGCTCCCTGCTGCACACTGATCGACATCATAAATTTATCGGACGGCCGGTAGTCCAGTCTGAATCCGGGCAGAAACGCGCGCCGCTGGATTCGGTCTTGTTCCACATCGCTCCGGGGTTATGAAGCACACCCAGATTGACGGCCAGAAACAACTTCGATGAAATCTGATAATCCATGGTCGTATTCCACAGACCAACCGAACCGGAACTGCCGCCACCGCTGAAAAACGCCACGGAATAACTGTTGGACCATTTGATTCGGGAAAGATCGATCAGCGAGAACGGAGATTTGGCAGGACTAACACCCAGGCCGGAGATGGCGTTCGATGAAGATCCCTTCAACGAACCTACATCGGACTGTTGGGCCGAACTCACCCCAAAGAGAATCAGAAGCGAGAAGATAATTATCAATGACCGTTTCATGGCTATATCTCCAATCCCACCTTCAAATTAGCGCGCTCAACCAACGACGTCAACTATAAAAGCGTCGGTCCTGACCTCTCTCACGATTCCAGGCCCGACCTAGCATATTCCATTATAACGTTTAATCGGCTGTTCGGTTGACTACAATCAGGTATCAGCGCTCACCGGGGCGCGAATTTGCCGGCCAAATAGTCCAACTGTTCAACCGAATTGACACCAAGGACTTCGTCCGGATTGGCCGCCTTTACCACCGAAACCGGATGCCCTTTGGAATGAAGGATATGGACGGCATCGGTCAGATAGTATTCCTGCTGGGAGTTTTCGCAGCCGATTTGATCGATGGCCTCAAACAAGAGCCGATTGTCAAAGCAGAAAGTTCCGGTATTTATTTCGCGAATTTGGAGCTGTTCGGTGGTGGCATCTTTATGCTCCACAATGGCTTCGAGGAAATCAGTGCCTTGTTGACGGATAATCCTACCGTAGCCTGAGGGATTGTCAAATACGGCCGAAAGACAGGTCGCGGCCGCTTTGGTGCGGGTATGGACCTCGAACAGATTTTCGATCGATCCTTTTGAAAGAAACGGCACGTCGCCCGCAGCCACCAGAGTAATACCGTCGAAATCGGCCAATTCCGGTCGCGCCATCCCGACCGCGTGACCGGTCCCCAACTGCTGTTCTTGAAGGACGAACTTGACTGGGTAGTCAACCAAGGCTTCGCGCACCAGTTCGGCTTTGTGACCGATCACCAGCACCACGCGCTCGAATTGTATGTCGAGCAATGTATCAAGGAGCCGACAGATCATCGGCCTCCCGTGAATTTCGTGAAGGACTTTGGGCAGATCGGATTTCATCCGCTTGCCCTTACCCGCGGCCAGAACAACCGCCGCTTTTCTGATTTTCAAATCAACCTGCCTGTAATTCGATAGGGCGGCTGTCACCGCCTGACGTTACTTCTTGGTCGGCCTGTTATGTTGATCGACATGAACCACCGCCGGTTTATACCCTGCGGCCTGGTCTTTTTCGATCAATCCCCAGGCGATTATGATAATCAAGTCCCCCGGTTGCCCTTTGCGGGCCGCGGCGCCGTTGAGCGTTATTATGCCACTCCCCGGCTTGCCTTTGATTACATAAGTGTCAAACCGTTCGCCGTTGTTGACGTTGACAATCGAAATCCGCTCGAACTCCACCAGATCGGCGAGCTTCATCAGATCCTCGTCGATAGTCAGAGACCCGACATAGTTCAGATTGGCCTCGGTGATCGTGGCCCGATGGATTTTCGATTTACAGACGGTTATCAACATATGCTAGCCTACGGTGCCCGGCAGATGTCCACATCTGCCGACATTCGTGAGCCGAACTCCTTTGGGCAACACATGCCCGGTCCGCGCTCAGCGTGCCCGGTCCGCGCTCAGCGTGCCCGGTCCGCCGCGGCGGATCCACATCTGCCGACATTCGTGAACCAGGGGCGGCCCAAATATACCATATCGAACCGGATGCGCAAGGCCTACCTGTGCCATCGTTCAACGTCTTGGCGGTCAGTAAGTTCCGTGAAAATCGACCGCCCAGAGATCAGGGATAAATCTCGACCCAGTTCTTGGCCGGAAAGATCTCGAGCTCGTCGGCGACATCGTCAATGGCCGTAATCAGGTTCTTCCAGCTCACCCGGTGTTTGGCCGACCGTGACGTCAACCATTGCGCCTGCTGATATTCAGGTGACAGAGCGACTTTCGAGTCAGGGTGGACCACTACGACGATTAGCGGCAGTATCCAGAGCTTGTCGTTTTCGGGCTCGTAGAATTGGACCAGATACTCGGTGGCGAACATCCGGAAATCGGCCAACCCTGTCTGAGTCTTGACATCGCGGCAAACCGCCTGTGCGACCGTCTCATTCGGCAATTTGCTGCCGGTCAGGAAGCTCCAGAAGCCGCCGTACGGTTCGGTTTCGGCGCGTTGAAAGACGAGATATTTCCAACCGTCGGCATCCTGCTTGACGACAGCAGCGTTGAAGCCGGGGACGGGGATACCGATATCGCGATCATATTTTGGCATGGTGTAAATAGTCTCCTTTATCTCCGACGGAAGGTATGACAATTGAAGGGCGGGTCAAGGGGAATTGTGGAAGACGTATATGAATGATCTCTCTTAACAGGAGTAGAATTCTCCCCCTACCCAAGTTTGGTGCCCGAGCGCTTGCGATGGGATGGATGAACGGAGCGATAGCTCCGTCATACCCGCGGGGGGGGTTGCTGGAGAACCTCTCGAATGTTGTTGCGTCAGGTCTTGCGACGCCAAAGGCGGCGTGTGACCTGACGCGTTGCAGCGACTTAGGGGTGTCACCAACGCGTGTGGAAGGTTACTAATAGAGCCGACACAGACTTTTTCAACAGGCCCTTCCGCAGGAATGACGGCCTTGCGGCCTCTACGATAGCGACTGGAATTGGGGTTCCCAACTCTTGAGCGAGATTTTGGATGACATCTTCGCTCTGCCATACTATCTTGCGCTAAGATTAAGAATCATAATATGGGACAATGCCATAGAATCTCACGTTACCGCAAATAATGGAGCCTCAGGCAATGCAACGTAAGCTTGTACTAGTTGGTGTCTTCCTAATCTCATTTGCGCCTGTTGTTTGTACTGCCGACGCACAACTATTCCTCACCATCTCCCCCATTCACATTCATCAAACGATGCACGAACATCTATCCGGTTGGCTCGGGTTTGGCATTGGGGTCGAATACAACAAGAAGTGGGCTGCTTCGCTATCTTGGGAGACGGATCAGTCTGTTTTCATGACAATGGAGACTCCGGTTCGGGACACCAATCGGTTCATAGATGTCTTTGCCGTCGAATTGACTCGTGTATTTCGCTTGCCGCAAAGGGAATCCACGGACATACGAGTAGGATTCAACGTCGGCATTGGAACGGAGACTACAACTACTTATGAATATGCTGACGGCGCCGTGGAATATTACGACCGGCTTAATTCACAAGAGGAAAAGGGCCGAACCCACGAGAACCGGGCAATGGCCGGGGCAACCTTGGGAATGACCACAAAGTGGTTAGGGACGTCGGTAGGGGTTCAATACCGTCCGAAAGTATACGGAATTGGAAATGAGAATAGGCTGGTACACTCGGGAGAGATCAACTTCAGAATTCGAATCGGTTCTCTTTGATTGCCACGACCAATAGCCCGTCCCCCCCTACCCCAACTTCATATTGTCAATCAAACTCACTCCGTGAATCTTGACCGACAACGAACAAACCGTCCCCCGGCGCACCGGATCAACCGTTTTCAACGTATCGAAATCGGTGAACGCTATGTAATGGATCTCCGAGGTCGGGCAGGTCGCCAAAATCACCGCCCGCATCTCTTTCTCGATCTCCCTCGTCTCGCGAATCCCGGCGGCCACCATCGACCGGGCCGATTTCAACGCATAGTACAAAGCCACCGCCTCCCAGCGTTGGGATTCATCGAAATACCGATTGCGCGATGACATCGCCAGGCCATCGGACTCGCGCACGGTCGGTGCAATGACATACTTGATCGGATAGCCGAGGTCGTGGGTCATTCGTTTGAGTACAACCGCCTGTTGGAAATCTTTCATACCGAACACGGCGATGTCCGGGCGGCAGATATTGAACAGCTTGGCAACAATCGTGGTCACGCCCTTGAAATGCCCCGGTCGCCGAGCCCCTTCGAGCGTGTCAGTGAGTTCGACCACGTCCACCCAGGTTTGGAAACCTTCGGGATAGACATCGGTCGCTTTCGGCATGAACACGATGCCGCTCGCTTTCCGTCGTCCTAGAGCGGCTTCGATCTTTTGAAGGTCGTTCTTCTCGTCGCGGGGATACTTACCGAGGTCTTCATGCGGCGCGAACTGGGCGGGGTTGACAAAGATAGTAGTGATGACCACGTCCGCTTCTCTGACGGCTCGCTTGATGAGCGACTGGTGGCCTTCATGAAGCGCGCCCATGGTCGGGACGATGGCGATCTTCTTGCCGCGAGCCGCGCACAGTCGGGTGGCGGCCTGCATCTTCTTTATGGACCGTATTATCTGCATGGGGGAAATATAAGAATCTGTGGGTTGGCAAGCCAGCGAAGATATCACCGTGGTTGGCGGAGCCTGCCCCCGACTTGATCGGGGGTCCTCGTCCGCCAACATCTCTCACCGCTGGTGGACGAGGACGTCCACCAGCCACAGATTCACACCGCCGATCGCATCTTCCCGCGCGCCAGGGAGGCGAAAATCCCGATGATGCTCAGTCCGCCGAAGACCGCGAACGTCACCCGCGAACAAATCATAAAGCTGCCGTAGACGGACGGTTCCAACTCCGACTTCCCGAGGAATATCGCCATCAACATCATAAGAATTCCCATCGAGAACATCATGCCCAGTTGCCGCACCATGCCAACCATCGCCCCCGCCACCCCTATATGGCGCCGTTCGATCGAGCTCATGATGGCGTTCGTGTTGGGCGACGTAAACAAGGCGAATCCCAGTCCCAGGATTATCAGGCAGATGACCACAAAGGTCAGCGATGAATCGGCCGTCAGGAACAAAAGTAGAATCAGACCGACCAGACACAACGCCATTCCGGTCGAGGCCACCGTGCGCGGCTCGGTCTTATCGGAAAGCCGTCCGGCCAGAGGCGAAAAGATAGTCTGGACAATCGGCTGGGCCATGAGGACCAGACCGGCGTCGGTGGGCGACAATCCTTTAAGGTTCTGCAGGTATAGACTGAGGATGAACCCCACCGCGAAAGTCGCCGCATAGTTGATCATGGCGGCCAGATTGGAAAATGCAAATACCGCATTTTGTCGAAACAGGGCGATGTCCAAGAGCGGGTGGGCGATCTTCTGTTCGTATATGACAAAGAGTGTCAAACCTGCCAGACCGACCGCGATCATAATTGCAGCTTTGACCGACGGCAGCGTCGAGAAACCGTACATGGTCAGCAGAAGTGAGGGCCCGAGGATGATCGACCCGACCAGATCGAATTTGGAACCTCTCGCCTCGGCCCAGTCTCCCTTGAGCATCAAGAAGATAACCGCTATCAGGAGAAGCCCGAGGGGCACATTCAGCCAGAATATAAAGCGCCAACCGAAATACTGTGTGATCAGACCGCCCAGAAACGGGCCTACTGATAGTCCAAGGTAGACCGCCGAGACGGCAATCCCGAGAGCTTTGCCTCTCTCCCCGGCCGGATAGACCGAGATCAAAATCGGCATCCCGGTAGCAAAGATCATGGACGATCCAAAGCCTTGAAGAACCCGAAACCAGATGAGGGCCGTGCCCGACTGTGCGACCGCGATCAGAGCCGACGAAACGGTGAAAACTACTATACCCCACAGATATATCCGTTTGCGTCCGTAAATATCGCCCAGGCGACCGAACGGCACAACAAACGCGGCGGCAGCCAGAAGCAGGGCTGTGTTAACCCACCCGAGCGACACGGCGCTCATAGAAAAATCCTGCCCTATGGTAGGTAAGGCGACCGTCACCGACGCCCCCATGAACGGCCCCAGGAATGAACTCAGGGTGGCGACTATTAGGGCGGCGCTCTTGGTGGTGCGGGTATCGTCGGAAGGTAAGTTCATAGCGTGTGACAAGATAAGTACCGGCTGGTCCGGAGCAATAGACTAAATCGCGTGCGATGCTCCAGTCTGATACAATTCCTGTCCGGTTGGAATCGGTCCTGTCGGCAAAAACATGTTGCACTCCGTCTTTGAACGAGATACTTTGTCTCTAGGTTAAATCAAACACACGCCATATAGTTCAGACATCTTACCTGCGCCTGCATCTGTGGCAACGGCCGCATTCTAAGTAAAGGTCCTCTTGGCCCTTATTTGAAGGAGGTGATGCCGACAGCGAAAGACCGTATTGCATTTCGGTTCGCATAGATCTGAATAACTAATTATCGCTGCAATTGAGGAGAGGCCGCATATCAGACCCAACTGATATACCTATTCTGCCCATCAAATGCAGTCAACCTCACAACCGAAGAAGGACAGGGAAATGAGAGCATTTCTTACATTCCTGATAGTTGTTGCCCTATTCAGCGCCGCGTCCGCGGCCGAAGACTTCCACGTGGGTCAAACCTGCGTCTCGGCAAGCACTGACACTTACGCCCCCGGCGAAATCATTGTAAAATTCAGAGACGGCGTAACACGTCAACAAGCCTCGACCGCCCAGGCGGACCTCGGCACCACGTTGGTTTCCACCAACGCCCAAATCGGCATCAATCTGCTCAGAGTCCCGGCCGGTAAGACGGTCGAAGAGATGGTGTCCGCATTCAGCAGCCGGCCCGACGTGGAATACGCCGAGCCGAACTATATCGCCCACGCCTTCATGACCCCGAATGATCCGTACTATGTGTACCAATGGCACATGCCGCTCATCAATATGCCTGCGGCGTGGGATCAATCGACCGGTACGGGCGTGGTCGTGGCGGTTATCGACTGTGGCGTCGCCTATGAAACCTACGGCGGCTTCACGCAGGCTCCCGACCTGGCCGGCACCACTTTCGTCCCCGGATATGACTTCGTCAACAACGACACTCACCCGAACGATGACTGCGCCCACGGCACGCACGTCACCGGAACTATCGCCCAGACGACCAACAACAGTCTCGGCGTAACCGGTGTAGCGTACAACTGCAGCATCATGCCGGTGAAGGTTCTCGACGCCACTGGCAACGGCACCTATACCAACATCGTTAACGGCATTACCTTCGCGGCCGATAACGGCGCCAAGGTAATCAACATGAGTCTCGGCGGCGCGTCGGGCTCAACCGCCTTGCAGAACGCTGTGATCTACGCCTACAACCGGGGTGTCACGATCGTGTGCGCCGCCGGTAACGCGGGCACTTCAGCTTTGCAGTATCCGGCCTCCTATACCCAGTGCATTTCCGTCTCGGCCGTCCGTTACAACCGGACTTATACGTCCTACACGAGCTACGGTTCGACCATTGACATCTGCGCCCCTGGCGGAGATGTGACGGTCGACCAGAACGGCGACGGATACGTTGACGGCGTGTTGCAGCAGACTCACGACGGTGTCAACTACGGCACCTTCGGCTACTATTTCTATGAAGGCACGTCGATGGCTTGTCCGCACGTCGCCGGCGTCGCCGCCCTGTTGATTGCCAAGAACGGCGGCACTATGACTCCGGATGCGGTCCGGGCCGCTTTGCAGAATACCGCGACCGATCTGGGTTCGGCCGGCTGGGATCAATACTATGGCTATGGTCTGGTGAATGCCAGCGCCGCGCTGTCGTCGATCAGCAACAATCCGCCAGTAGCGGCGTTCTCCGGCACCCCGCTATCCGGCACTGCGCCGCTCACCGTTGCTTTCACCGATGCCTCTACCGGCAGCCCGACCAGTTGGAGCTGGACATTCGGCGACGGTGGCACTTCGACCGCGCAGAATCCGTCGCATGCTTACACCACGGCGGGGACTTACTCGGTGACTCTGACCGCGACCAATGCTTACGGTTCAAACGGTCTGACCAAGACCGGTTACATTACCGTCTCGGCTCCGAACACCAACCCGCCGGTGGCCGCTTTCTCAGGGACGCCGCTTTCGGGCAATGCGCCGTTGACGGTAGTCTTCACCGATGCCTCAACCAACGGCCCGACCAGTTGGAGTTGGGACTTCGGCGATGCAGGCACTTCGACCCTGCAGAATCCGTCACATGCTTACACGACGGCGGGAACTTACACGGTCAGCCTGACCGCTACGAACGCCTATGGTTCGAACACGCTGACCAAGACCGGATACATCACGGTGAGCACGCCTCCGGCGCAGCAGTGTGATGATTTCAACGACGGCAACTTCACCGGCTGGACCAATTCCACCGGCACCTGGACCATTTCGACCAGCACCCTGCGCGGCAACTCGACCACGACCAATGCCAAGCTGACGTCGCCGTTCGGAACTTTCTCTACGGCTACGATCAACTCGGATATTCGGATGAGCACCGGGCGGACTCAGCGCAAAGCCCGCATTATCATGGGATACACTGATGCCAGCAACTATCGCTATGTTGAATTTGACGACGTTGCCAATCGCGTCAATATCTGCGAGCGCACCAGCGGCACCAATTACACCCGTGGTTATGCGAGCTACTCATTCAGTTCCGGCACCTGGTATGCCGTGACCGTTATCGCCGCTTCGGACGGTACGGTTACCGCCAAGGTGGGAACAACATCGGTTAAGTCGTATAAATTCGCTGCGGTCCGTTCCGGATTGGTCGGCGTCGGCTACAACAATTCGAACTCCTATTTCGACAACTTCTGTGTTTCTTCGGTTGTTGGAGCTTCCGACGGCTGGACCGAAATGGGTGACGATGTGGCCGATGTGACGCTTCCGGAAGGATATGCTCTGGATCAGAACTATCCGAACCCGTTCAACCCGTCCACCACTATCAGCTACTCTCTCCCTGCGGCTACCCACGTTACGTTGGAGATCTACAACGTAATCGGCCAGCGGGTAATCACGCTGGTAAACGAGACTAAGGGCGCCGGACAATGGGAAGTCGAATGGCATTCGACCGATCAATCCGGCAACCCGGTGGCTTCGGGCGTGTACTTCTATCGACTGACGACGTCTGATCTGACGTTGTCAAAGAAGATGCTACTCCTGAAGTAACGGCGCGAATGTTTCGTTCGAATACTGCACCGGGCGGGTCGCAAGACCCGCCCGGTTTCTTATGTGCACCCACCGGCACACAGAGAGAGACCCGAGCGGAGAGGGGCTATATCTCGGACCGGCGCAGGACGGTCACCCCTATTGCGAATCCGATTACTCCAATGCTGATCAAGATCGCCAGAGGCGTGATCATCTCGCTCCAGCCGAAACCGCGCCAGATAGCCCCCTCAAGGGCCAATATGCTCCACTTGATCGGGCTGAAATTGCTTATGGTACCCAGCCACGACGGCATGAACATCAGCGGCACCATGCCGCCGCCGGTCATAGACATGACCAGCATGATCGCCCATCCGGCACCGCCGACCGAATTCTCGGTCTTCCCTAGAACGCTGACCAGCATCATGATGCCTACAAAACAGATAGCCGCAGACACAATGGCCGCAAGCAAGAGCGGGTATGATGCAACCCGAACTTTGAAGACGAGGATACCGAAGAATATCAGGAGCAGGCAAACCGAAGTACTGGCCATAAAACAGGCCAGTCCTTTGCCCGCGAGTATTTGCGTGCGGGTAATGGGCGCCAGTCTCAGTCTCATGTAAGTTCCGCGTGTGCGCTCAACCACGAGCCCCAGAGCAAACGCCGCCACGCAGCCGATCATCGCCCACTGCAGCGATTGCGGGAATGTTATCTCCCAGCTTGAGCGCGGACCCTGGTGCGCCACGGCAACATCTTCGAATTTGAGATTCACTTTCCCGAACGGGGAAGCGTTCGACGCATTCGAGTCGGCACCGCTGTCGACTCGGGCGATGCTCGCCATGGCGGTGTCGAAAAGCTTAAGTGAACTCAAGTATCCGGATTTCTGCTCCGGCGTCATTCCGGGGGCACTGTCGATTCCCGCCATCCCCTGTCGAATCCAATCGCGGGCACCCGAATAATTCGTGAACATGCTCTGCATGCGATTGAAATATGCCTGAGTCAGAATGCCTTCGAGATAGCCCGCCTCGGCTTTGCGCGATGGATCTATCCCCACCTTGATATTCCCAGGTGTCGGTCCGAAATATGTCGTGCCTGCCGAATCGGTGGGCAGATACTGAATGTAGGCCACGAGTTTGCCGGAGGCCACCGCCTGGCGAGCCGAATCCATCGGCAAGTCGATCATCGTCAGCGCGCTTGATTTAGCCAGTTCGCCCCGATACTTGGCGGCGGGTTCAGACACATTCTCATTCACCCACGCCACCCTGAGCTTCCGGACCGAGTCGTCCCCCCCGGAATACATGGCGCCAAAGAAAAGTGCCATGAGCAACGGGAACATCAGAACCCAGAACAGTCCGAACCGGTCGCGCCAGAGCTGACGGAGGTCCTTCAGGGCTATCGTAAAGGCAACCCGCATCAGTCGCGCAACCTCCGTCCGGTAAGATTCAGGAATACCGATTCCAGATCGGGATTGTCTACTTTGAGCGTGTGGAATTCGATCCCGTCCGCATGCAGTCGAGCGACATCCTCCAACGGCCGGTCGCTCTCGAATCGTAGTTGTCCTTCGATCACTGCTCCAGGAAGTTGCTTACCCTCGGGAACTTTATCGAGCTCGGCCGTCACGACCGCTTTGCCGCCATGTCGCGCTATCAGATTGTGTACGGAATCCAATTCTAAGATCTTGCCGTGATCGATGATCGCCACCGTGTCACACAGCCGCTGGGCCTCTTCCATGTAGTGGGTGGTATAGACTATCGTGCGGCCTTCGCGCCGCAGACGGTCGATCTGATCGAAGATTAGATAGCGCGACTGTGGATCGACACCGACGGTCGGTTCATCGAATAAGATTATCTGCGGATCGTGGACAATTGCACAGGCCATGTTGAGGCGACGTTTCATGCCGCCGGAGTAAGTTCCCACCCGGTCGGCTTTGCGCTCGGTCAATCCCGCAAAATCCAGACAGAACGCCACCCGTTCTTTCAACATGGCTCCGTGCAAACCGTAGAGCCTGGCGAAAAAGGCCAGGTTCTCTTCGGCCGTAAGGTCTTCATAGATCGCCAATGCCTGAGGCGCATTGCCGATTTTCGCCCGCACTGACGGTTGGGTGGGATCATTGGTGCCATCGATGCTGACTGTCCCACTGTCGGGAGCCAGCGCCCCTACCATCATATTAATAGTCGTGCTCTTCCCGGCTCCGTTCGGCCCCAATAGTCCGAACAGTGAACCGGGCGCGATGGTGAATGAGATTCCATCGACAGCCGTGATGGCACCGAACTTCTTGGCAAGAGACTTAACGCTGATCATTTCAGTGGCTATATACGATAGAAAACAATCTTGGGTTACAATTATCTACGATGTCGGAAGTCTCGCCTTAGGAACCACTGAAGGACAATATCGCCGGTGGCACACTGCCTGCCCCCGAGTTGAGGGAGTGTTGAGAAAGTCCCTTCCCCGTCATCGCGAGTTTCGACCGCGCTTCGCGGGCGAGACGTGGCGATCTCAAATGACGCTGCGACAACGAACTTGAGATTGCCGCGCTACGCTGTCCCGCCTGGTGACGGGACATCTCCGCTCGCAATGACGATTAGACAGGCTTTTTCAACAGGCCATTGATCGAGTGCCGCGTGTGCCGCTGAGGGGCGAGCCGGAAGGTCTAGCCCCCACGGAGAAGTGATCACCAAGACAACGGTCGCGCGTAGAGCTGCTAAGTTTACTGTTGACCTTATATTGCAGCACAACGATCTTGGATTAGAAGATCGCCAATTCTGGCGATGTTTTGCCTGATCTTGCCAACCGGCGATCAGAAAGGAAGGGATGAGATGGGAAAACACTTCACATTGATTGTCCTGGGCGGGTTGGTCATGGGATCATTCGTAATCGCCGCCGACAACCAGGCTCCCCCAATCACAACTGTCAATGTTCAGTCTCTCGGCCCCGAGAGATTGGGAAATCTGCCACCGGTAATGGTGCCTAACGACAACCCGCAAACCGACGCCAAGGTACTGCTGGGTAAGCAACTCTATTACGACAAGAGACTTTCCAAGGACAGCACAATCGCCTGCGCCACCTGCCACAGTCCGACAATGGGTTGGTCCGACGCCGGTCCGACCAGCGAAGGGATCAAGAGTCAGCGAGGCGGACGGCGCGCTCCCCCCGTTGTGAACGCCGCCTACTCTCCGCTGCAATTCTGGGACGGCCGCGCCCCCAGCCTGGAAGAGCAGGCCAAGGGGCCGATTGCCAATCCTATCGAGATGGGCAACACCCACGATGACATGCTTCGCACGGTGGGTTACAACCAGGGGTATGTCGACGCCTTCAAGAACGTGTTCGGCACCACTCCGATCACACTCGACCAAGTGGCGAAAGCAATCGCCGCTTATGAGCGCACGATTGTGACCACCGATTCGCCGTTCGATCGCTATGTCCGGGGTGATCAATCGGCTCTCACCAAGTTAGAGACCAAAGGACTGGAGATTTTCAACGGCAAGGGTCGTTGTACGCTTTGTCACTGGGGAAGTTATTTCAGTGACGGCCGTTTCCACAATCTTGGGGTCGCCCCGGCCGCCGGAGCCAAGACCGACATAGGTCGACAGGCGGTGACTAAAGATACGTCCGATGTGGGCAAATTCAAGACGCCGACAATGCGTGACGTCGCGTCGCGCGCACCCTATTTGCACAACGGTACGGAGAAGACTCTGGATGACGTAATACGTCTCTATAATCGGGGCGGTGGGCCGGATGACACCAACCTGGATCCCCTCATGCTGCCGATGGGACTCTCTCAAAAAGAGATCGGAGCTCTGGTTGCCTTCTTGAATCGGGCGGCCGTCAGCACGAATCCCTCAGTGGCCAACGAAAAACCGATCCCGCCGGACGAACTACCGAAGTAAAGGAGGCAGTCGTGAGTAAAACAATACGATCAAGCGTGATGGCCCTCGGCCTGATTCTGCTGATCCCTCAGTTGAGTCAGGCTATACCGGCGTTCGCCCGGAAGTACGGTTTCAACTGCAACATGTGTCACACTGCCTACACCAAGCTGAATGATTTTGGCCAAAGATTCCGCGATTACGGCTATCAGATGCCGGATCAGGAGGGGATGGAAAAGAACGTGATAGAGTCGACCGTCCCACTGGCCCTTCGCACCAGTTTCGGCCTGCTGTCATCGCATCAGAGTAAAGACGACAGCTTCAGCTTCGCCTTGAACGGTCTTGACCTACTGGCCGCCGGCGTGCTTCACAAGAACGTCTCGTTCCTGATGATCTACACACCTCGACTGGACGAACCAGCCGCCGACTACACCGGAGCAAGCAACGGTTCCAATCCGAGTCAACTGGGTGTTCTCGAATCGGCCAACCTGGTGTTCAGTAACATCGTGAAGGATGCCGTGAATCTTCGGGTCGGACGGTTTGAACCGGCTTATCACCCGTTCAGCAGCAAGAGGTCGTTCTACCTGATGCAGCCGTATGAAGTGTACACCTTCTCTACCCCATTCAATGATTTCGTGTTCGATGACAACCAGATCGGAATTGAAGTCACCGGACATTTCAAGAAGGGTCTCCGCTACGGCTTCGGCGTGGTCAACGGCAATGGCGCCAATCCGGACAACAGTAATGCCAAGGATGTTTACTTCCGACTGGCGCAGGTCATTGGGCGCGGCGAAGGCCAGAATGCCGGGCATCGGGTCGGGGTGTTCGGCTATTTCGGCATGCAGCCTACTACCCATCTCCTTACCACCACGAGCCCTGATGGCACGGGTTCCGGCCACAACAACAAGGCATTCCGTCGCCTGGGCGGAGATGTCAGCTTCAACTGGCGGACTTTCAATCTTCACGGGATGTTCATGCAGGGTGTCGACAACATGGCCATCCGAAATATCGGTGTCCCGGCCGACAGCGCCATCGCCGAGGACTACAAGTTCACGGGCGGCTTCGCGCAGCTCGATTGTGCCCTCATGATGAATAACCGGCTCGTGGGGTCGGTGCTTTATAATTGGGTGAAGCCGCCCGCCACTGACGAGAATAGCAAGGTTAACGCTTTCTCGGTACTGGCGCGGTATTATCTGGGCGATTGGACCGCGGTGAATGTCGCTTTGCATGGCGAGTTCACGCATCGCATCCAAGGAGATACTGAGAAATCCACGACCAATCATTTTGCGTTGTTGCTGGATTTCGCGTTCTAGGTTTTAGACTCTTTCATGGGAATACCAGAGCGGGTGATGGAAACATCGCCCGCTCTTTTCTTGGTGCGTTTGACGACCTTCGTGGGCGGCACACTGCCTGCCCCCGACTTGATCGGGGGTCCCGTGTGCCCCTGAGGGGCAGACCGGGAGGTCTGCCGCCCACAGAACACTCAAAAGCTTGACTTGGCAACCAATTTCGTGCTACCATGATTTCCAACTGACAAAGCAAACAACCGACGAGGTGTTGATGTCACACAAACCGGAAATCACCTGGCAATCAGTGGTCGGCGCGATCGTGGTCTCGGCCATTATTTCGATGGCTTACCCGTACATTGTTCTGAAGCTCGGCATGGGGCCGAACATGAGTGTCCTGGCCGCGTTCCTGGGCGCCCTATTTTTGTCCGCCACTGCCTGGCAGACCAAAGGCAATAACGCCATCCAGAACAACATCATTCAGTCGGCAGCGACGTCGGCGGTGTCCACGGCTTTCATGTGCGTGGTTGCGGCCGCATTCGGTTACCTCTCGATGAACGAATCGGTGGACGTCAAAGTAAACATCTCGCCATGGGAGATGTTCACCTGGCTGAGTTGCTCCGGCGCCATCGGCGTGTTCTTCTCGGCGATGTTCCGTCGGTATTTTGTCGATGACCCGGAGATGATTTTCGCCGACGGTGTTGCCGCCGCCGAGACTATCAACGTGCTCGACCAGGGAGCGGCGTCCGGCTCCCGGTTGAGAGTTCTCGGAGTAAGCTCGTTGGTGGGTGCAGTGGCGTCATTCTTCCGCGACGCCCTCTTGTGGCTGCCCAACCTCAATATCGCCAGCCGTTTTCGAGTAGGCTTCGAATGGGGATTCCTGAACATAGGGACCGGTCTCCTGATCGGTTTGAATGTCGGCCTGTCGATGCTACTCGGGTCGGCGGTAGTCTGGCTCTTCGGCCCGATGGTAATGGAAAAAGCGGGCATGTTCATAGTCCGCAACAGTGTCGCACCTCAATATTGGGACCAGGTACAGTCATTGGCGACGTTAAGCAGTCTTGATGCCGCTCAAACCGAATTCCTGGCACAACACGGCGGCATGATGAGAAACTACCTGGCCGGCGACCATTTCCCGATCGTGCTGCTTTGGTTCATGTGGCCCGCGACCGCAATCATGATCTTTGCCGCTATGACAGCAGTAGCGCTCAAGTGGCGCTCGATCGTCTCCATGTTCCGCGAGCTAAGGGCGGCCAAAGCACCCGGTCACGAGAGAACCGATGTCTCGCTTCGCACGATCATCATTATGAGCACTCTGTTTACGATTCTTCTCGCCTGGATACAGAACGTACATTTTCAGATGCCCTACTGGCAGACGGTGGCTGCGGTCGTGTGTGGCCTGCCGTTGATTCTGGTCGGTGTGCGGGTGCTCGGCGAAACCAACAATGGTCCGGTGTCGCTGATGGCCAACACGCTGCAGGCGATTTTCCGCGCCTTCTCGCCTGCCATCGGTCACAACCTGGTGGCGGCCGGTATGGCGGGGAATATCAATTCGCAAGGTGAAGGGTTGATGCAAGTGTTCAAGACCGGCAAACTGGTCGGCTCTACCCCCAGAGTACTTACCTGGGTGCAGTTCTGGGCAGTGCCGATTGGGGCGGGCGCGGTGGCAATCATGTACCCAATCCTGATCGGGCACTACGGCCTCGGCGGCGATGGCCTCGCGGCGCCCACCGGATTGAAACTCGCCAACATGGCGGTGCTTATGTCCAAGGGGTATTCTGCTTTTCCACCCGGCGCACTCCTGTGGACCGTGATCGCCTCTTTCGTAGGTGTGGCGATAGCCCTCTGCAAGGACAAATTAGGCTGGCATTGGCTGCCGAGCGCCGGCGGCTTCGGTTTCGCGTTGATATTACCGGGTACATTGAACATACCGATAGGTATCGGGTCGATCATTGGCTGGATATGGCAGAAGTCATCTCCAGAGTCATACGAACGCAATTACGTGACTGTGGCGTCGGGATTCATCGGCGGCGAGGCTCTGATCGCCGGACTGATCCTGCCGATCCTGTTCTACTTCGGAGTGTTCTAAGAGGCGCAGCATGATTCCGGACTATTGGTGCCTGTTCAGTCTGTTCACCATTGGTATGGTGGTCCGGTCCGGCTATGAGTGTCTGAAGCGAAGCGGCAAGATCAGAGCGGAGAACCGACCTGTCTTCGCACTCGTCGCCCTGACCATGCTCATTCTCTGGCTGAGTTGGTTCATCATGTGTACCTCGGACCCTCGTCCATTGGTGCTGCTGGGAATCGTAAAGTGGGCCGGTCTCGGCATCGTGATTCTCGGCTGGTGCCTGGCAGTAGGCGCCCTGCTACAATTGAGGGGCGTGGACAATATCGATCATCTGATAACCGGGGGACTGTTCGCCAGGCTTCGTCATCCGATGTACACCGGGTTCATGCTCTGGATTCTGGGCTGGCTTCTTTATCAGGCTGCCGGCATAAGTATAATCGCCGGCACGTTTGGCATCGGAAACATATTCTATTGGCGATGGGTTGAAGAAGATGCTTTGGAGAAACGGTACGGCGATGACTATCGTCGCTACCGTGAAGGAACCTGGTTTTGAGAGGTCGTCACGAATTTGCCGATGACAACAATACGGAACCACCGGTTCCGTCACCCCCGTGGCGGGAAGTGTTGAAGAACCATGCCTATTCGTCATTGCGAGCGGAGATGGTCCGCCGCGAGGCGGGGCATCGTAGCGTGGCAATCTCAAGCTCGTTGTGCCAGTATAGTTTGAGATCGCCACGTCTCGTCCGCGAAGCGCAGTCGAGACTCGCGATGACAGGAAAGAGATTTTGTCAACAGGCCTCCGCAGGTATGACAGCCTTCCGGCTGTCGCAAATTATCGCTATGAAAAACTTCTGGACCTTCTGAACCGAGTAAATTGTACATGCAAGACCCGGCAGCAAAAAGAACAACCCTCTTCTTGATAGCCGGACTGGTCTGGTCAGCGGTCGGTCTAGGACTAGTCGCCGCCGCCGCGTTCTGGCTGCTTAATGCAGTTGTGTATGTCCTGCCCGCACTCTGCCTTGGCCTCATTGCCGGATGGTTCATCTATCGGTTCGGCTTCCTGCGACTCGTGCGGGAGAATATCTCCCGGGTTCATCACCTCGCACCGGAGAAAGACCGCGTTTGCATTTTCGCCTTTCAACACTGGCGCGGCTATCTGATTGTCCCGGTGATGATCCTGATGGGGTACACGCTTCGGCACTTGCCGATTTCCAAGGTGTTCATTGCACCGATTTATTTGGGCATCGGCCTGGGTCTCACGATAGCATCGATTCACTACTATCTCGAACTGAGATAATGCCTATTTGCCGCCATTTCTTCTTGTATTTCCCATGTCAACGCAACTCTTGACATCCTGAGTTGCTGCGTCCATCTTCCCTCCCAACCGCCAACAGGGGCGGTCACTAAGGAGAAGTATCGATGAAACGTTTTGAAATGCGGGTCGATCCTCTGACCCACGAAATATATTATGCCGTCCCTCAGAAGGGACAGACCCTGATGGCTGATCCGCTGCTTAACAAGGGCCAGGCGTTCCCCAGGTTGGAGCGAGCCGAGTTCGACCTCGCCGGGCTCTTGCCGGAACCGGTCGCGGAACTCGACGTACAGCTTCAGCGCAGCTACGACATGTTCCGAATGAAGACCACTGACCTCGAGAGATATGTCACCTTGATCGGTTTGCTCGATCGCAACGAGACGATCTTCTACGCCCAACTGACGCGGAACATCGAGGAGATGCTGCCGATCGTGTACACGCCTACGGTCGGTCAGGCCTGCATGACCCTCTCGCATATCATTCGGCGCTGGCGAGGCATCTACATTTCGCCGAACAACGTTGACAATGTCGAGCAGATTCTCAAGAATGTCGGACTACCCAACATATCGTTATTGGTCGCCACTGACGGCGAACGCATTCTCGGATTGGGCGATCTCGGCGCCGACGGCATGGGTATCCCGGTGGGCAAGATCGCTCTTTATGTCGCGGCAGCCGGTATCCACCCGGCCTCTACCTGCCCGGTGACTATTGATGTCGGCACCAACAATGAACGGTTGCTGAACGATCCGCTCTATATTGGAATTCGTCAGAAGCGACTGACCGGTGAAGCGTATTATGAAGTCATCGAGCGTTTCGTTCAAGGCGTAAAGCGGGTCTTCCCCCGCGCCCTCCTGCAATGGGAAGATTTCGGCAAACAACATGCCGCTACGCTGCTTCAGCGCTATCATGATCGTATCCTGAGTTTCAACGATGACATCCAGGGGACGGGCGCGACCGCGGCGGCCGCTTTCCGGACGGCATCTCAGATAACGAAACGACCTCTCTCGGAAGAACGTTTCGCGATACTCGGTTTTGGTCAGGCTGGAAGTGGCGTCGCCAATGCACTGGTAACACTGATGACGGCCGAAGGGGGCCTGTCGGTGGCCGAAGCCCGCCGTAGAATCTACGCGATTGATATCAACGGTCTCCTGCTCGAAGGTGACTCGACTGACCCGTATCAGGTCAATTTCCTCCAGCCGCGCGCTGCTATAGCGGACTGGAAAGTGGCCAAAGACCGTCCGCCCAAACTTGATGATGTTGTCAAGTATGCGCGGATCACGACACTGATCGGCCTGTCCGGCCAGGGCGGGGCGTTCAACGAGACAATTCTCAAGACCATGGCGGCAAATTGCGAACGGCCGGTTGTCCTGGCGTTGTCTAACCCGACCTCTTGCTGTGAAACAACTCCGGAAATTGCCATCGCTGCCACCAACGGTCGCGCTCTGATAGCCACCGGGAGCCCGTCTGCTCCTGTCTCCGGCCCGGATGGTCGCGAGATTGCGATTTCGCAGTGCAATAATCTGTATGTCTTCCCCGGTCTCGGTCTGGGTGCAATTGTCTGTCAGGCGCAGAAAATCAGCTACCGGATGTTCCACGCGGCCACCTGCGCCATCTCCGACATGGTGACAGCCGACCAGCGCGCTAAGGGTGCGCTCCTGCCGCCGCTGAAGAACACGCGCGAAGTGTCATTTACAGTCGCAATGGCCGTTGCAAAGCAGGCGCGTGAGGACGGTCTGGGGATGATTACATCGGACGAGCACCTGGCCGAACTGATTCGCGGCGCTATGTGGGACCCGCACTATTATCCGTACCGATACACGTCGATGGACTAATAATGGTGTGGCCCGCTTCGAACTCGCTAAACAAAAGTGCCCGGCATACATCCTTGTCTGCCGGGCACTGATTTTGAATACCTTCCAACAACCCACCACGGAGTTGTCGGAGCGCCGAAAAAAGGTGCTACTTCTTCGCGGCGGTGCCGCCGACATGTTCCTTCTGGAACTCTTCGATCGATTTCGTCAGCTCTTTAGCCAGAGGTGACTTCAACCGCTCCAGCGTCTGCAAATCTCCGTTTGCCCCGTCCGCGTTGCCCATGGCGAGATACAATTCACCACGATACTCGCGAGCCTGTACGTTGAGACTGTCGATGGCGAGCGCCTTGTTGTAGGCCTGAAGCGATTCCGGGAGCCGGTCTAATTTCCGAAGGCAGAAACCCAGATCGTTCAACGCCTCGATCATGTTCGGGCGTAGACCTGTGGCCGCCTGGAAATCAGTGACCGCCTTGCCATACTCTTCCTCAGCCTTGGCAACCTTGGTCGGCATGTAGTCCCACGCGGTCGCCGAGCCCCACTTGGTTTCGTCCGCCTTGCCCATGTTCATGTGCTTGACGCCGTCGTTGTACTTCTCGGTCGCCTGACGGACAGCGGGGGTGGCGTTTGCATCGGTCTTCACGCTCTTCGAACCGGCTGAAAAAGCCAGCGATGGCAACAGCATGGCAAGAACCAGCATCAACACCATCGGGCCACTTCGAGGATAAGACACGTTACTCATAGTAGACCTCCTTAATAGTCTGAGGTGAGAAACAAGAAAAGCTGGCCGCAGGTTCCTCAAAGCCAACGGTAAAGTGGGCCTGAAAAGTCTATGCTGCTCCGAGGCAGACGGAATCGGGTGTGGTTCTTTCGGTTAGGTGGCGCGAGGTGTGATGGCCGCTAACGGTCCTGACGTAGACTGTCCATGTAGGCAAACCACCGCTGATACAATTCGCTACTTTTCAACCCGGTCTCAGCTTCGATAGCCGCCTCGACGGGCATTCTGCCAAGTGATGCGCAAATTCTCGGAAGTGCGCCGGGTCGGCCGGAGTCCGACAGAAGCTGCACCAGTGCACGACATTCGACGATGCCGTTTGTATAACCAGTGTTCGATGCCGAATCCATCTCTTTGAATGTCATGTATTCACTATCCGGGAATGCCTTTTGCAGCTCCGACGGCAAAGGTTCCCGACTAAGTTCTTCTTCCTCCGCAACGGCTTCATCGAAACTGGTAAAAGACCACAAATTGTCCCTCAAACCGTAAGTGGCATGCGGCATGACCGCGCCTCTCAAGTAATGGCAGACAAGATGGCACAACTCATGCGCGAATACAGTCGGCGTCAACTCGTCCCCAGGCTTAAAGCGATCGGCATCGATGAGAATGCGATTCTTGTTGAGAGGGTCTGCCGTCATGATGCCACCGCTCTTGGCCGGAGTCAAAGCCCCGTATTGAAGATGCGTCAGGTAGAGAACAAGCGGCCGTTGCGATGCCATATCATATCCGAGGTCCATGGAGACACGCGCGTATCCGTCCTCGGCCCATTGAATCAGTTTCGGCAGCGACGAATCAAGAGACTTGCTGATAGTCAGGTCACAGTGCTCGGCGGAAACATGAATTACATTTAGGAGATCAACGTCCAAATCCGTAATGTTCTGTGCCAGGACGCGATATTGATAGACACGCCCATCGGAAGTGAATTGCCGCTGAGTCCCACGGTCGCTCGAACACCCGATAATTGCGGCAACCGGGAGTAATAGAAGAAGTGCAATACTAATGTAACGGTTGAGATAGCCGGTCATCTTACTATTGTTGGTTCAGTGCGAACCTGCTTTCCCAGGGTTTTGCAGTGTCGGCCCATTCTTATTGATGTATTCGGTATATCGCTGATTAACTGCCTTAAGCATCGAGTACGGTTGTTCACCGTAGACACTCAAGAACAATCGGTTGAAATCGTCTCCGGTTCGCGATCCCCTGTATAACGCGGCAAATTGATTTGCCGAATCCCTTCGAATCATCTCGTAAACTAGCGTACCGGCAACGTTCTTTCTCATAGTGTACAAGCGCCGATACAAAGTCAGATCAGCCGTCTCCAAATCAAAGAGAATGTCGAGAGTATCGGGTGTCAACCGAGACAAGTACTTCGCACAGAACGAATAGTTGCTCATCGTCGCGCTCGGCGTATTCTCCGAGAGGACTCGCTCACTCTCGCCGGAACCGCACAGACCGATACGAAGAAACTCTATTGGACCAGTCTGTCTTCTCAGGACAATCCCGGCTATCTCAGAGAAGTCATTGGCTCGCGTCGTAATGGAGCAGGACCCTATGGTGATCCGGAAGGCATTCTTGAGCCCAGCAAGCAGGCTGACTTGTGAAGTATCATCGCAAAGATAGTAGTCTATGGGCTGTTGAAGATCGAGACCCGTCAGTTGCAGCAGGCGGGAAACATATCGCTCGTACGGCAGTGTATCCAACGGTGTAGCACTGCCATTCTGTGTGGCGAATAGCTCGTCCGCAGACGGGCGAAGGTGAAACGTGAAATGGGTGGTCTTCACGGTCGGCCAATCATTGGCAAACAGTATGAAGGGATATTGAAAGAGATACTTGTCTGCCGGTCGGACCAGGTAGAAGAAATGAGCCATCTGCATTTCGCCCCATTCCTCCAACACCTGCAATCTTACATACGCGTCATGTTTGTCGACCTTGATGAGGCTATAGGTAGACTCTCGATTTCTGAGCGAGTCCCCGGTCAATAGCTCACAAAACCGTGCAGATTCCTCTGTCCACAATGACCTGGCGGCCGGCTCGTCACCTGCCCGTAAGGCGGTTTCGTAGGAATTCCAGACGTCCCTAATGTCCCCGGGAATGCCGTCATTGGTGCAACTACAAAGTCCGAAACCAACCACCATAGCGAATGAGACCATGAAGGCCATGGACCGGATCATCCGCCCGTCGCTGGACTTACCTATTACTCGACGATGCCCCGCGAAACTGACTCGCATGTTTGTAAAGTAACATTTCTTCTATCAAACGTCAATCATTCTCAGTGCCCTCTCCCATGATTCCGACTCATCCGGTTTGTCACCATCATTTAAGTTCGCCAACCTCCTGCACCACAACCAATTGCCATTTCTTCATGGGTCCATACAACCCCCACCTAACCACCTCTTCGACCCGCCTATCCCAGTTCAAGGACGTCTCTATCGATAATCCTCCAGGTTGCGCTATTTCGGATGTTCGAAGCTGAACAGTCTCGTGATCGTAAAACCGAACCGCCATTCATTGCCGCGGAACTTGTATTCCGACCCGGCCAGATACTGAGTTGGGTTGATCCAGGTGCTGTTGGTGAGCAGGATCTTGAAGAAATGCCCGCCCGTATTCAACTCAATTCCGAAAGCGCCCGTCTGATACTGTCGGTGTGAACCATTTATGACCGGGTTACATTCCGCCAGCACCGCCAGAACCGGGTTGACATAGTACTCGGCATATCCTCCCAGCCCGATAGCATGTTCCGACTTTGAATCGTCGGTTATAATGCTGTTGTAGAGGTACGACGGCACTACACCAAACCCGAGCTTCTTGTGAATCATGGTGTTCACTATGAGCTGACCGTAAGCTTGGGAGTTTCGGGAGTCCCCTTTGGTACGTCCGATGACTTTCGTATTCCAACCTAACCCTCCTTGCACTGCCGCTGTAACTGGAAAACCGCCCTGGAGAATCGGCGGAAGCTTGTACTTGAGCCCGAAGTCATAACTGTTATTGGCATTGCTTACGGCCGTTGTCACCATAAGCTTGTTTGAAACGGCGAAGCTGAGGCCCAGACGAATGGTCGCCGGGCCGTCGAGTCCGTATAGACTGTGACTGTCATGCACGGGTGGGGACAACCGATGCCCCACCTCGAATTGCAGGTTATGTTTCTGAAGTGTTTCTGCGGTAGGTAGATTGAACGCCTGACAGGAGCGGAACAACTGGAGTTCCAGCTTAGTGGTATCGCTGCTCCGATGCCAGGCGGGCTCCTGTTGAGCGGCGGCTGTGACCGTCAGGCCACCGATCAAGACCAATACCAACATCATCTTTCTCATGTAACTTCCTCACTTTCCCATCTGTGCGTCTTTTAGAGTGAAGTCGAGTTCAAGCCCAATCGTCTCACTGATTTTCAGGAACATCAGCGTGGGGACTTTGATGTCGTAATCCGGCAGCTTCACCTCGAAACTGCTGTGCACCAGGTATTCGTTCCCTTGAGGCGAGACCTGTACTTTCAGGGTCACCGCCTGTTCTTTCCCATGGATGAAGAGCTTGCCACTGGTGGTAATATCGAAAGCGCCCCCGGAGGCCGTGTCAACACGGACAATTTCCCCCGTGTAATGCGCATATGGATATTTGTCGGTCTCCAGGAAGTTCTCGCGCATGTGGCGATTGCGCATGCCGATCCCCGTATCGAGGCCGTTCAATTCAACCTCGAAATACACCTTGCTGCCGGCAAGAGAAACGTCGGGCTTGAGATCGTTCCCACTCCAGATAACGTAACCGTCGATTCGGTCGGTGACCCCGGAGAAACTCTCAATCTTGGCATCGGATGTGAACTTCACATGATTCTTGGCGGCTTTGTCAACCTGGAGCTCTCTGGCTGTTAACGATGAAACCCCGATTGTCACCGCCGCCAGTAGAATTATGATCTTTCTCATACGCAACCTGCCTAGCTGGCACTGAGTCGTTTATGTGCAAAGAACGAGGGGTGTCTCTTTGTCGCTCCATTACACTTCTTCGATCATATCCTGTCGCACCTGCGTTTCAAGTCCAGTTCGATTAAGTAGAGTAACAATGCGATCCGGGATTTGTTCACGCCGGACTCACGCGACTCCGTTCAAGACTGGCCCCTGCCAGACTGACCCCAGAGGAACATCCCTTTCAACCTTGCTTGTCAGGACAACTCACTTCACCTTCAAGAACCCCCGCCTTTCTACCGATAACTAATAATGCCGGTCTTCGGCAAGAGCCTGAAGCCATTCTATCATTGGACCCGGAAGAGCTATCGGTGGCTTCAGCCACGCCTCAAACCATTAGCCGTTTGAAGGAGTTACGTCCCATGTTAAGAAGGGTTTGTTACTGCGTTGTCTGCAGTATTCTGGCAACTGCAATTACAGCCGGGCCTGCCGCCGGTCAGTCTGTCCAATATCCAGGTCCATCCACCGAACGGGCCGATGCCTCAAACCGCGCTCTCAAAGCATCTTTGGACCTTCCGACTCTTTCTCCGAGTTCTGTGGCCTCAAGGCTGATGCGTCAGGAATACGCTCAGATCGAAAAGGACTATCGACAAAATCTTGAAAGCTACCGTCAGAACCCTGACTACGAGTCTCCTCTTCAGAAGGGGTACGACTTGTTCGCCCCCGGCAATGAGATTGCTCCCTCATATTTTGAGGCCTGGATCAACGGAACCGGATCCGATATCGCCTATGCCGCCCGCGGCTACTACCGGATGGCCAAGGCCGGTTCGGCCAGGGGCACCAACGCCATAAGAGACGTCCCGCAGAGGGACGTGAACGCGATGCAACAGTTTTGCGACGAAGCGGCTGCGGACTTTCGGGTCGCGGTCCGGAAGAATCCTGAATTAACCCCGGCCTGGTTAGGCCTGGTTCGCCTCAGCATGATGGCCGCTATGCCATTTTCGCCGGACGATATCTATCAAGAGGCGATCAAACACGATCAACGTTCTTTCTATCTCCGGCTACAGTACATGAAATCCCTGGAGCCAAGATGGGGTGGATCTTATGACGCAATGGCAGCGTTTGGGTACCTGTGCGCCCAGGACGCCAACCTGAATCCACGGATATGGTCAATTCTGGGATCAATGTTCGCTGATGTGGGAAGTTTGCTTGCTCAGGAAGGTGATCACCGTCGCGCCGTGGAAATGTATTCGCAGGCACTTTCTTACGGGGACAAGCTCGACTGGCTTCAGTACCGTTCCAATTCCCTCTCAATGTTCGAGGAGTACGAGAAGGCCATGATAGATCTGGAGAAAATTCTTTACTACTCGCCGGATCATAAGAATGCCTTGACTATGATGACGAGATTCCGGAAGCTGCAATCCCAAAAGGGATGAAACTCGGGCGGGCAAGATCTCGGTCACGCTGCCTCCTTAGAGAGACGCGAAGCCGGGTGCGTCAATCCGTCCGCGACGGATGTTGGGGTGAGATTCCGGGCAGACACCCCACGGTTTGGACTCGCGATGACGGAGAAGGGACTTCTTCAACACTCGCCAATTTGTGGGCCACCCGGCCACTGACGACATCACGGCAAGACTTCGCCAGTTGCCTGTTTATGCTTGCGGCTCCGTGAGGCCAGCACCGCAAGGACGCCGTTGAGGATAAACACGTAGGCTACGAATGCGGCATTCTCAAAGTTATAGGTCTGAACCGACAGAAAGCTTATTCCGAAGCCAGCTGTGCTGATAGCATAGGCAATCCAACTCTCGGAATGAGGATGGCGATACGACTTGATAAGTGTCGGTATGCTCGCCAGCATATCGGCCAGCAGCGAGAAGAGTAGGGCCAGGTTCGGATTGTCGGTAATGGCCCAGAGGATGATACCGATGATAGCCGCTGCCATCAGGTAGTAGTCGCGCGGTTCACTCTTCCAATAGGCTTTCTTGTTGAAGAAAGATGCCGCGACTATAAGCAGCGGCGTAAAGCCAGCGACAAACGACGTCCACGATAAACCCTCGACACCCTGCGCCCTTTGCGCTACAAAGATAATCATCGGGAAGATTCCCCAAAGCAGCCACGTAATACGGTTGGGTTGGGCTTTGCCGACGATGGTTTCGTAGAAGTAATAGTAGCCGCCTAGCGAACCGATTATGGCGCCGATAATCGCGTAATATTCTGGAAGCATGGGCTAACTATAGCAAATCAACGGGGAATGTAAAGAATCTAGTTGAAAGTTCAATTGGTGGCTCGGGCATATGTTTCGTACATGACGCACTGCGGGGGTTCTTTGATTCTCCGAGACTACCCTCGCGGATCTTCCGGCACGGGCTTTTCCGATCAATGCGGTGGACTTGGGATACATATCGGACCCTTGTATCTGACCCCTAACCTTCTTAGAAAGACGCGAAGCGAATCGTCCAGATGAAATATGGCGGAGGAGGTAGGATTCGAACCCACGGTACCTTTCGGTACAACGGTTTTCAAGACCGCCGCTTTCGACCACTCAGCCACTCCTCCGTGGTCAGACCAACATCCGTCGCCCACAGGGCACGTCCACGGTTGCAGCGCCAAAGATCGAATATCATTCGGCTGAAATCAAGAGGTTTGGAACCCAACCTTAGGAACTATTCGCCCTAAACGCGGCACCTTGGCCTTGACCAGGAAGCAAAAGAAAAGGGCGCCCTTCAGAGCGCCCCAAATATCCGTCAAATTTCAGCCTGGCTCAACGACCGCTCCAGAAAGGAGCCGATGCCCCCTGGATGCATTCGTGGGTCGTTTCCCAATGGAAGTTTCCACCTGTCAGAGTTCGGGTTATAGTCAGGTCCGGATTGACTGTCGCATTAACCGTCCAGGTCCCGTGGTAATCAAAAGGCCCTGTCGTGAGCTCACCGGCGTCGCAATGGGCGTCGAATTCGGCCGAAACCACCACTTCACCGCTGAGCGGGCAACCGAGAGTGTTGGCGGAAGGCAAGGCCAGGTTGGAAACAGTCTCGTTGATAACCGTCGTAATGTTGCAACTACCGGCTTCTCCGCCCATATCCGTATAGATCGTATCATGTACGGTGCCGCTGAGCGACAAAGTGGTGTCGGCGCCGACCCCGGTCGCGGTCACTATGCTGGAATGGTTGATCCGTCCCCAATTTACACCGGATGACTGATCCCAGCCGGCATGCATCCGCTCCCGAAGCTGATCGACCCCGTCCATGCCGCTTGGAAATTGCACCAGGTTGGTCTGAGAGTATATCTGAAGGGAGTCAACACCGGCAACAAACGTGGTGTCGTCCAGGACGGTATCGACTACCAGCGCGCTAAAATTGAAGATATGCCATCCGGCTGAATAGGTGTACGAAGTCACCGCCGAAATGATGATGATTTCGTGGTCGCCCAGCATGGATGCCTGTTTCCTCGATCGAGCCGGCGCACCCACCGCGGGAACCGAATCAATAAGAGCTATCGAGACATCGAGCGTCTGAAACGCTATCGTAAATTGATCAGGGCCGTCGAAGTAATGATCGACAAACGCCGAGTCGGTGCCCGTCTCAAAAGGCTCCGAACCACAGGTCTCCGTGGCCGTCCAGCTATTCGTGCCGTTGCTGTAGACCAGCGTCATCTGGCCGTTGTCAAACGTCTCGCCGACGGTCCAATTACCCGATACGGAACCTGCGCCCGCACCGGTGCAGACGAGACTGACGCTCCCCGTGAAGTCCAGCTTACCGGCCATAGGACAGTTCAGACCGCTGTCGTTCCACAGGTCGTCGAAATCCAGTATCAGGCTGTCAGCGGCGACCGTGAAAGCCATCGTCCCGTTACAGTGCGTGGTATCGTTATTCCTGGTGCCGGTATGATCGAAACTGCCGTCGATCGCTCCGCTGGCGTCGATCGTCAGGACGCGGTGGATACCGCCCGTGAACACTACCGTGGTGAGAAGGTGGGCAGTCCCCCCGTCACCACCGGTCGCCGAGACCGTCATCCAGTAGTGGTTGGTCATTTGCGTCAGCGAATTGAGATTCGGCCACTGCACGACGGTCGCGCCTTGCCAGAACTTAATGGTGTCAACTATGCTGACGGTGGCACTGTCGGTCGTCTCGGAGGCTGTGCAGATCCACGACTGAACGGCCTCGCTCCAGACCCAGGTGACTGCAGCCGGGCTCGCGATGGGCGACCTGAACCTCGGTGAAGTCGGAGTGCTGGTTGTGATGCTGTCCATGAGCACGAAGGTGTTTCCGAACATCTGGACTACCAGGCTGTCTACATTCTTGAACTCGCCCGAGAAAAGTTCGTAAGTAGGTGAATTTGGATCACCGGGTTGGGTCGGCGTCGTTTTTTCTTTGCCACAACCCACCAGGACCAACATGGCTGTCAGGGACAACAAGACAAACAGTCCGCCAAACGCTTTCTTCACAACTTGCCTCCCAAAATAGAGTCAGTCAAACATCATATCCATTTAAGGGATAGATCGGACGATTGCCCGGTTTTATTGAGCCTCCCATCCATCTTGAGACATGTAGGTCAGTGGGCCGCTCTCGGACCACCACCGAGGCCAATATTGGAGCGGGAACCGTCCCGATTGAAGATTGTCGAATCCCCGGCGTGCCAGGCCGGCGATTCTGGCTTGAGTCGGAAATCATTCTCGCCCATGAACAAGGGATCGGTATTCAAGTTGCCGTTGATGTCGGTCTGATCCCAGATATCCTCGTAATTACCCGCTTTGTTTCCCCAAACGATGTTGTTACGAAAGACCCATTTCGCCCAATCGCCGTAATTCCAAACGCCAACACAGGGACAGACCCACTGGTCGCGCCATCCGTTGGCCGCTATGATATTGTTTATGAATCGTCCGCGACTGCCGGTCGACCAGGGGGCGACACCGCAGTTGCCGTTATGAAACACGACGTTGTTGGTCGCTTCCATCATCGACTCCCCGGTGCCGATGATCCCCCAGCCGAGGTTGTCATGAACGAAATTGTTGGTGGCAATCACCGACGATGTCCCGAACGAACCGATCCCTTTCCAGAATCCGGTGACTTCATTCCGGTACGCCACACAGTAGGCGTCCCAGGTGACACCGATCCCTGCACCCCGCCCCTGTTTGATAACGCAGTCACTGACAAAAGCCGTGGCCCCGCGATAGAGCGCGATCCCGTCCCAGCCGCCGTTGATGATGTTGCAGCTTCGAATCGTAATATCCGCCCCCTCCCGGCCACAAATGCCGCCAATGCCAACCACTACTGTACTATCAGATGCCCGGTCGTTGTTGTCGCGGATATCTACCTGGTCGATCGTGACCCGCGAACCACGCACCACAATTCCGGCGTCGGTAGCATTGCCGTCACGGTCGCGTACACCACCGGTAATAGTAAGATTTCTGATCTCGGTACCGTCGGCGTTCTCAATATAGAGGCCGTATCCAGCCCGAGTAACTAATTGCGTTTCGGCCCGACCGACCCCTATCAAGACCAATCCCTTACCTTTTATGATGAACCCGTATGATGCGGCCACATTCGTTTGAGCAACTTCGCAATTGCCGCAGAGCGGGTCTGTAAACGGGGTTCGTCGGGCTTCGAACACTTTGGCTCCCAGCCGAAGTGTATCCCCTGTTGAAGCGTGATCGATCACCGCTTGCAGATCGGTGCCGCGCTCGACCGTAAGCGTGGCCGCCTGTGCAGATGTGACCACAAGTAGAATTGCCAGAAGTGTTCGCCACAAAACCGGCAGATGTGGACATCTGCCGGGCACTGCTGTAGCCCTACCCAATCTCACTCCCCGAGCTCCTTCCAGGTACGATAGGCCCGTCGAATGTGCGGAATCGTAATCGAACCGCCCACGACCAATCCGATCGACATGACCTCGTCAAATTCGGCCTCGGTGACTTGATTGTCCCTGGCTCTGATGACGTGATAAGTGATGCAATCGTCACACCGAAGCACCAATGATGCCGCCAGCCCAAGCAACTCCTTGGTCTTGGCCGGCAGGGCGCCGTCGCGGTACACCGCCCCGTCGAGGGCAAAGAACCGTTTAATATTGATGTCGTCACGGGCCAGGATGTTCTCGTTTAGCTGTTCACGCTCTTTCTTGAATTCTTCGATCCGTTTGGACATGCGGGGCTCCTTTGGAAGACAAGGGTAATATAGGACCCTGGCGGCTGCGAGCACAACCTCCTTTTGCTTCAACTAACGTTGGGCGCAGCGAGCCGGATGGATACCCGACGGTCAGTGTGCGACCTACCGGTAGGAGAAGCTGTGAAGTATTCCAAGCTTGACAGGGCCCGGACCCGTCCCATTGATTATGAGATAAATTATGGGCAAGAGACTGATCGAGATCATTGGCACTGTAGTATCGATTGGCCTATTCTGTGTGGCCCTTTTGATCATTCATCGACTGCTACAGCAACACCATTTCGCCGATATAGTAGCAGAGTTCAAAAGCCTCCCCGGACACAGGATAGCGTTGGCTCTGGTATTCACTCTTCTTAGCTATCTGGCGTTGTCCTGCTATGATATGCTGGCTCTGCGTTATATACGCCATCCGCTGGCGTATCTGCGAGTTCTGCAAACTTCGTTTACGACCTACGCGATCAGCCATAACCTGGGCTTCTCACTGTTCACCGGTGGTTCGCTTCGGTTCCGCATCTACGGTGCCTGGGGCCTGACGGTCTTCGAAATAACGAGCCTGATGGGTTTCGGGGTGACAACCTTCTGGTTAGGCTATCTGACGACGTCGGCCTGTGTGCTGGTCGCAGTGCCGCTGGCGGTGCCCGCACAGATTAGCCTGCCATTTGCGTCGTCACTTCCGATAGGCCTGCTGTTCGCCCTGATTCTGCTGGTCTATCTCACCTGGATTCTGGTCCTGAGAAAGCCGCTTCAACTTCGAGGCTGGAAGGCCGAGGTTCCCTCCCCCGGCTTGACGTTTTCGCAGATCGGGGTTGGAGTCTTTGACTGGCTGGCCGCCGCGATGGCCCTCTACGTGCTCCTTCCGAGCTCGGAATCGTTCAGCTACATACATGTGCTCGGGATCTATCTCCTGGCGCAAATTGCCGGACTCGCCAGTAATGTCCCCGGCGGATTGGGAGTCTTCGAATCGGTGTTCTTAATCCTGGCCGGCCCGGTGGCGTCGCCTCCAGCGATTATCGGCTCGCTCCTGGCCTATCGGATAGTCTATTACATCGTTCCGCTTTTTCTGGCTGCCGTCAGCCTCGCCACCCTCGAAATACGCTTGCGGAAGGGTGTCCTTCAGAAGAACCTGAAACTCATCCAGCAGGTAGCCTCGTCGTTCGCACCCCATTTGTTTGCCCTCCTGATATTTGTGACCGGCGCCATTCTGCTGTTTTCAGGCGCCACCCCGGCGATCAGTGAGCGAATGAATTGGCTGCGCGATGTTCTCCCCCTCCCGGCTATCGAGATTTCTCACTTCATCGGTAGCATCATCGGCCTGGGACTATTGCTGTTGGCGCGGGGACTACAGCGGCGATTGGACGGTGCCTACGTGCTGAGCCTCGTTTTCCTGGGCGCCGGTATCGTCGTCTCGCTCGCCAAGGGATTTGACTACGAAGAAGCTACCGTGCTTCTGATCATGTTCTTGGTACTGCTCCCGTCCCGATCCTTTTTCTATCGACGCTCCTCTCTCCTCGGCCGTCCGATGAGTCCCGCCTGGGTGGGGGCAATCGTGATCGTCGTAGCCTGTTCGCTCTGGCTGACCTACTTCTCCTTCAAACACTTGAGCTATTCTAATGAAATGCTTTGGCAGTTCGAGTTGGCGGCCGACGCGCCTCGGTCTTTGCGCGCCGGAGTCGGTGTCGGGGGCGTGGCTCTGCTGCTCGCTTTGCGGATGTTGCTCAAGCCGTTCCCCCGTGACCCGGTGCCGCCAACTGAGGGTGAACTGAATACGATCTTCCCGGTAGTCAGACAGTCCGACCGCACGCAAGGATATCTCGCTCTACTGGGCGACAAGGCGTTGCTCAAGAGCGCCAGCGGTCGGTCGTTTGTGATGTACTCGGTGTCGGGACGAAGCTGGGTGGCCATGGGCGATCCGGTCGGTGATCCTTCCGAATATCGCGAACTGATATGGCAGTTCCATGAAATGGCCGACCGTCACGGCGGCTGGACCGTCTTTTATCAGGTGACAAATGTCCACCTGCCGCTATATCTTGACCTCGGCTTGAACCTGCTGAAATTGGGCGAAGAAGCGCTCGTGTCACTTCCGGATTTTTCATTGGACGGACACGAAAACAAACCAATGCGTCATTGGCGAAAGCGCGCCGAGACGGAGGGGTGCACTTTCGAAATCGTTTCCGCCGAAGAAACCGGATCATTGATGCCGCAGTTGCGCGACATCTCCGACCAATGGCTCAAGCTTAAGAACACGCGAGAGAAGGGATTCTCTCTGGGATTCTTCGATGAAAACTATGTCCGCCGAACTCCGGTGGCTCTGGTCAAGCAGAATGGTTCCCTGGTCGCCTTTGCCAATATCTGGCCCAGCGACAATCACGTCGAAGTCTCGGTCGACCTGATGCGCCATAAACCCGAAGCGATTTCCGGTGTTATGGACTATATGTTTATTGAAATGATGCTCTGGGGCAAAGAGCAGGGTTACCGCTGGTTCAACCTCGGTATGGCCCCCCTGGCGGGTCTGGAAAGCCCTTCAGCAGCACCATTTTGGAATCAACTGGGCACTTTTGTCTACCGACACGGTGAGCATTTTTACAACTTCCAGGGTCTCCGACAGTACAAAGAAAAGTTCAAGCCGACCTGGGAACCGCGGTATCTGGCCTGTCCCGGCGGATTGACCGTTTACGGAGTCCTCACGAACGTGACCGCCATGATTTCCGGCGGCCTCAAAGGAGTGGTGAGCAGATGAGCAAGAACTGGTTACTGTTGCCGTGGCTGCTGATAGTAGTCGCATCGACTCAGGTTTTCGCCGTAGAAGACACGCTTAGTTTCGGCCGTTTCGGCACCGTGCACTTGTATCGGGAGTTGGACCATCCCAAGAGCGTCGCCCTATTTGTCTCGGGTGACGGTGGCTGGAATCTGGGAGTCGTCGACATGGCTCGTACTCTGGCCGGTGACGGCGCGTTGGTGGTCGGTGTGGACATGGTACACTACTCGAAGGAACTCGACAAGTCTACCGAGGAATGCACTTACCCGGCGGCCGATTTCGAGGCTTTGAGCCAGTACGTGCAGAAGAAGCTCGATCTCCCCACCTACGAGTCGCCGATTCTAGTCGGCTATTCCTCGGGCGCCACACTTGTGTATGCGGTATTGGTACAAGCGCCGCCGAATACTTTCGCCGGAGCCGTCAGCATGGGCTTCTGCCCGGATTTGCCCCTGATCAAGCCACTGTGCAAGGGAAATGGTCTGGAATGGACTGCAGGGCCTAAAGGAAAGGGATTCGTCTTTCTTCCCGCCCGCAAACTGGAAAACCCCTGGGTTGCATTTCAAGGTACAATCGATCAGGTCTGCGACGCCGATTCAGTTCAGGCGTTTGTCGAGAAGAGTAATAACTCTCGTCTCGTGATGCTTCCCAAAGTCGGTCATGGTTTCTCCGTAGAGAAAAACTGGCTGCCACAATTGCGGAAAGTGTTCGCCGAGCTGACGTCTCCAGCCTCAACCACACCAGTCAGCGGTACAACCACAGGTTCGACAGCCGCTCAGGTTAGCGATCTTCCACTGGTAGAACTGCCCGTTGACCAGTCACAGGCTGATTTTATGGCCGTTATCGTGTCCGGTGACGGCGGTTGGGCCGGCATAGACAAGATGATTGGCGAATACTTCCGTACTCAGGGAATACCGGTGGTCGGCCTCAATTCCCTGAAATATTTCTGGACTGTTCGCACTCCGGCCGGATCCAGTAGCGACCTGTCTCGAATCATCTCCTTCTATCTGGATAAATGGCAGAAGGAGCGGGTCTTGTTGATCGGTTATTCACGCGGTGCTGATGTTCTCCCGTTCATGACCAACCGCCTGCCTCCCGAACAGCTTCAGCGGGTCGTCGGTGTGGCTTTGCTCGGTCTGGAGGAGACAATCAACTTCCAATTCCACTTGACCGATTGGCTGGGGGGTTCCGACAAGAACGGCATGCTCGTCAAACCCGAAGTGGACAAGTTGTCGGCCCTGAAGGTTGTCTGTGTATACGGATCAGACGAAAAGCATTCTATATGTCAGGATCTCGACACGTCTTTTGTCACCCTCGTCCCCATGCAGGGGGGACATCACTTCGGCGGCGATTATACAACTATCGCCAAGCGCATCCTTGAAGCGGTGAAGTAATAATCGCGAGTCGCGAAATCTGGCCCGCTACCTGGCTCAGTCGAACTCGTACCTGGGGTCGGCCGGAGTCTGCTCGGCGCCTACTCTCCCGATGACTATATCCGCCCGGGCGTAGCTTTCGCCTTTCATGGGCGCGCCGAACATTCGCCGAAGCATCGCCAGTTGCCCGGTGTGGGTAAGCGCATCGGCGATCGGCCCCTGAAACATGCGCGTCAATTCGTAAGAAATGGGAGTCGGGGAAGCAAGAGCTTCATCGAACTTAGTGACGGCTTCGAAGAACCGCTCACACTCTTTGTCCCAGGCCTTCGGCGTGGCGGCGTGCCATCTCGGTTCGCCCTGAGTCATGGTCAGCGCCCAATCAAATAGGTCACCCATGTGAGCGAGAATTTCGACCGGCGTTTTGGTACTCGGCCCCGAATGAAAAGTCGCGAATGCGACCGGCGCGCCCCGCAACGTCTTGGCGGCGCGATAGGCCATGGTGGCGACATTGTGTCTGAGAAATTCGCGGTCGGTCATGAATGTCTCCTTGAATAACGTACGTGCCCGAGAATATCCATAGTCATACGGGGGTTTGTCAATCACATCCATTTGGTGTAGGTCGGGTTTTCGAGACCCGCTGCAAGCGGGACGAAGGAAACCCGACATCACGTGACGTGTGACCTAATGTCGGGTTGCGCACCCAATTCATTACCGTGCGTAACCCGACCTACATGAACTGATCCGCCGCGGCGGAGTCGGGCGAGGTGTGACCTGACGCGGCCGATCAGAATGAAAAAGCCGTCAGGCAGAGACGCCTGACGGCACTCTTTTGCTGTCGTATCAGTTCAGGGGCCGTTCAGAAGTGATCGGCAGGGTTCCACCCCTGCCGTCTTCAAACAAGAACGGCAGGCCCAGAGGCCTGCCGATCAATTATTGGATTCCCCGCCTGTTGTGGTTCGTGGTTGCGTCAGGTCCTGCCGAGACTGATCCGCCGCGGCGGAGTCGGGCGAGGTGTGACCTGACGCGGCTAAT
Organism: uncultured candidate division Zixibacteria bacterium; assembly: GCA_963735035.1. Lineage (GTDB taxonomy): Bacteria > Zixibacteria > MSB-5A5 > GN15 > FEB-12 > JAGGTI01. Next base: position 582,212 of record CAVTJJ010000004.1, on the reverse strand, counting down.
CTCCTGGCGTGAAAATGCCGTCAGGCAGAGACGCCTGACGGCACGTATTTGCTGTTGTATTAGTTCAGGGGCCGTTCAAAAGTGATCGGCAGGGTTCCACACATGCCGAACGACAGCTGGATTCCCAGGTTGCACCCGACCCGACTTGAACATATAATGGTAGAGACAATAGAACCGGAGGAGATTAAGCCATGAGCGAGAGACGAATATCGGTCATTATTCCGACGCTCAATGAAGAGGAAACCGTCGCCAGCGTCGTATCCATGGCGCTAGGGTCACCGTCCGTGCTGGAAGTGCTGGTGATCGACGACAAGTCGGTGGACAACACGGCGGCAAACGCCGTAAGGGCGGGAGCTACCGTGATTACCAGCACGAGACTGGGCAAGGGAGCATCGATGCGCGATGGCTTGTTGGTTGCAAAGGGCGACGTGCTCGTGTTTCTCGACGGTGACATTGCCGATTATGGCGACAATGTGGTCGAGTTGCTCGCCGAGCCGATCCTGACGGGCCGCGCCGAGTTCGTGAAGTCCTGCTTTACACGCCAGGCCGGCCGCGTAACCGAATTGGTCGCCCGCCCGCTGCTTTCCCTTCTCTTCCCCGAACTGCTTCACATCCGGCAGCCGCTGAGCGGCATGATCGCCGCCCGGCGAGACCTTTTGGGGACAGTCGTCTTCGATGACGACTACGGCGTAGACGTCGGTCTGTTGATAGACATGCATATCAATAAGGCCAGGATTGAACAAGTTGATGTCAGACGAATAACAAATAAGATGAAGCCCTGGCCCGAGCTCGGCAAGATGTCTCGCGAAGTAGCCCGTGCCATTCTGCGACGGGCATCGGTGTCGCAATACCTGAATCTTGACGAGATGCAGACCATCAATGTCATCCGCGACCAAATGGAATTCGCTATCCAGGAGTCACTTCTTACGTTGAAGAAGCTGGCCGTATTCGACATGGACAACACCTTACTCCGTGGTCGATTCGTTGAGACGGCAATCCGACAGCTTGGCCTGGAAAAGGAACTGGTCGACATCCTCGCCGCCAATCATGAAGCTTGGTTAAGAACAAAGCAAATTGCCCGATTGTTTCGCGGTCGTAATATTGGAGAGCTCATCGACATTCTGGACGGCATACCTCTTACCGACTACGCCACAGAGATCGTCGCCGCTATGAAGAAGCGAGGTTATATTGTAGGAATAATAAGCGACAGTTACGATTTCGCCGCCATCCATATCAAAACGAAGATCGGGGCCGATTTTGCACTGGCCAACGAATTGGAGTTTTCTCAAAGCGTGGCCACCGGCGAAGTTAAGATACCTTCCTTCTTCGCGCGATCCTCTGCCAGCATCTGCAATCACAGCGCCTGCAAGACTCACGCCTTGATCGACGTGGCCGCTCGCTATGAAATCGGATTGTCCGACGTGATCGCGATCGGCGATAGCGAGCCTGATGTCTGTATGATTAAGCACGCCGGAATTGGAGTCTCTTTTTGCTCCCGCAACGAACTGCTCAATGCCGTGGCAGATTTCAGAATGACCGAACCAAGTTTCGCCGGACTTCTGGAAGTCGCACTGTAGGAAAGCTTGCCTCGGCGGAGGCTGGCCTTACCCAAACAAGAACGGCAGGCCCGGAGGCCTGCCGATCAATTCTTGGAGCACCCACCCGGACAGGGGGCAACTATCTTCTAATCCGAAATCCTCGGCTTGTCCGGGAGTTCGTTCACATCATCGCTCTCGCGCGGGAAATGAGCGGACAACTCAACCGCCATCGTCTCGATCGCCTTCACGATCCCCTCGGCATGCTTACCCTGCTTCATAGCCTCGATTATCATTCCGTGCGGTTTGTGCCAATAATCGGCCGGGACTTTCTCCGCAATCCCCTTGTCGGCCACAATCGCCGCCTGCTCTTCTTCGAGCGAAGCAAAGATCAACACCCCGGTCCCGCCTTTGGTGGGCGTGATATGATGAAAGATTCCGAGCGCCCGATCCCAGACCATGCGCCTGCGTCGTTCACTGCGCTTGAGGAACCGGCCCCAGCCGAAATAAGCCGCCACGAACGCAACTGCCCCCCATAGCATCGCCTGAGTTGTGTTGAAATAGACGCCCCAACCCATATCGTAGGTGAAGTACAGAACCGCTATCATGGTAACGACACACACAACCAACGCATGCACCATCGCCTCGGTGTTCCAATGCCGGGAATGCGAAGACAGCTCAACCACGATTTCGCCGCTGGTGGTGGATTCGGCCTTCTTCACCGCCGCCTCGATGGAGTCGAGATCGGCCTGCGAGAAATATTTTTCAACAAGTGATGCCATAAATTGTCAGCCTCCTACCAGCCGCCGCTGGCGCCGCCGCCGCCTGAACTTCCACCGCCAAAACTGAACCCGCCCCCACCTCCGGACGATCCCCCGCCAAACCCACCAAAACCACCTATGAACGGTCCACCGAACCCGCCGCGACCGCCAAATCTACTCCCGGTAAACCGTCTCCGGCGAAAGAGGTTCATCAGAATAGCCGCGCCGATCAAGAATGGCATCGCCAGAAGCGAGAACCCATCCTTGGCCTTAGGTTTCACCGGCGGTGGATTGTACTCGCCACCGATGGCCTGTACGATTCCGTCCAGCACTGCTCCGACGCCACCCGCATAATCGCCCTGACGGAAGAATTGCGCCATCGGCGACGTCTTGTTCACCAGGCGGCCGCTTTCCAGATCGGTCAGCTCGCCTTCGAGACCGTAGCCGACCTCGACTCGAGCCTTCTTGTCGTTGACCGCGACCAGGAACAACACGCCGTTGTTCTTGTCCTTCTGGCCGATCCCCCACGCTTTGTATACGTCGTGAGCGTAATCTTCCAGCCCCTGGTCGCCGAGAGTCGGTATGATCAACACGCCGATCTCGGTGCCGGTCTGCTGACGATACCCAAGCACTTTCGCTTCGAGATTCTCGATATCGCTTCGATTCAGCACGCCCGCCAGATCGTTGATCGATCCTTTATAGGCGGGAAGTTCAGCGGCGGTCAGAATACTAACCGCCGCCAGAACCAGAATTATCGCAGAGAGAAATTTCTTCACAGGGTCTTACCCGCTTACTTTTTCTCGAAAATATCTTTCACACTCGGCGCGGTCTGCGCCTCGGCCTGTGCGGCAAAGAAAGTCTTCTCATACGGGAATCCGAAAATACTTCCCGCGATCAGCGCCTTGATGCCCTTCTGACGGAAGACATTGTACTCACGAACCGATTCGTTGTAAGTGCGACGTTCCTGGGCAATACGGTTTTCGGTCCCTTCGAGCTGGGTCATCAAATCAGAATAGAGTTGATCTCCTTTGATCTCCGGGTACCGTTCCACCACCACGTTGATGAACGAGTTCAACTGTTTCGAAAGCGCCCCCGCGAGCGAATCCAGCAGGACCGGGTTCTGTGCACCAAGAGCCGACTGCGCTTGACCTTTCAAATCGATCACCCGCTGACGCATGCCAATAACATCCGTCAGGGTCTGTTGCTGTCGCTGCATGAAGTTGTCAACCGAGGCGACCAGGTTTGGGACGAGGTCGAACCGACGCTGGTAGACGTTTTGCACCTGCGCCCATTTTTCATCGACCCCCTGGGAGCGATCGATCAGGCCGCCACGGCCGGACCAGATCCAGAACCCGGCGATAATGGCCAGCAAAACGAGGGCGGCGAGGACTATTCCAACAATTCTCATAGTTTGATTCCTTTCTGTCCTGTCAATACCTGACGATGGCGCTCTTATTCAAGAAAATCGATCAGTGCTGAAAACGATTCAATTCGAGCGCGATAGGGGTTATATGCGGTAAACCACGATGCCGCGCAACAACAAAGAGGCAAGAGTGTAGTGGGTGGCAGAGCCTCCCCCCGACTTGATCGGGGGGCCTCGTCTGCCCCCAACCGTGCCCGGCAGATGTCCACATCTGCCGGTCTTAGGCCTAAACTCGATTCTTTCAATGTGATTGACTTAGCCTGCAAGCTTCTCTACTCTTTAGACAAGTGCGAGTTACGGCATGGAGGACTCGGTACAGACGCCAACGTAACTGAGACTGGAGAGGAATTGGCACTTATATGAAGAATTTGAAACCGAATCGCTCTGACACTGTCGTAGACCAAGAAACAAAGGAGTGGATTCCCTGTTCCTTTGATGGCTTCCTTGAAGAACTCCACCATCTCACGAACTCATGCACGGGGCCACACCCACTACCAGTTTACCGCGGTCACAGCAATAGAGGCTGGACGCTAGATTCAAAATTCGCCCGCTCGTGCAAGGAACGTGTTTTTGAGATACCGATCGGGGCCGTGCTTTTCAGAGCCAGTCGCTCAATCCTCGGAGCTACACTACGCATTGTTGAACCTCTATCTCTTCAAATATGGAGTTCAGGTTGTGCCCTCTGGTGAACTCGAATCTGCCCGGCGTGAGCATGGAATCGACCCATGGTTTGAACTTATGAAGAGGCATCAACAGTATCCTAAAGAGGACCGTCCTCCCCTTTTGGGTTCGAACCTCATGGATTGGTCGCAATCTTCTGATGTAGCGCTGTACTTTGCAAACCTACATAGATGCGGCGACGGCGCAGTATTTATTTGTGATTCGTATGCGACAGGGAGAACTTTCCAAAACATACCTGTAAGCGAAATATTGGAGAAGATGCGTGAGACCGGCAATTCAGGCAAAGCCCTTGGCTGCCCACTGATGTTCCACCCACAAGTGCAAATCGCGTGCGACAGGGCTGACAATCAACGAGCAGTCTACTTCGCCCAAATGGATCTCAGGTACGACCTCGAGACTCAATGGCGATTGCGAGAGAAGGAACTAGCCGATGAGACTATTGTCGTAGAACTGATACTGCCCGCAGGGACAGAGGAGAATGTATCCAGCTATCTTGAGAGTCGAGGTATTACAGACTCGTTTCTCTTCCCGGACAAGTGATAAGCCCGACGCGCTTGAACCCCGTGAGCCTTACGCGTCAGGTCACACCTCCTCCGACTTCGTCGGACTCGGCAGGACCTGACGCAACTGTGGTCCCTTCGACAGGCTCAGGGTGACTTCTCGCCCGCCTCAGCATCCCCCTGCCCCAGTTTGCGATACAGCGTCTTCCGGTCGAGTCCGAGCAGACGCGCCGCTTTCGCTTTGTTCCCCTGAACCAACTGCATCACCGTCTCGATGTACCGTTGCTCTACTACTGCCAGCGGCACTATTTCCGAAACATCACCCGGCCCCGCACTGCTCGATGCATGAGCATAATTGCGAATCTTCTCAGGCAAATCGTCGACAATGATGCGTGAGTGCTGCGTCAGTGATACACACCGTTCCATACAGTTGCGCAGCTCGCGAACATTTCCCGGCCAATGATAAGCGAGCATCTTCTCGGCCGCCGGGGCCGTGAGGCCATCCACTTTCCGCCCGGTCATTGCCGAGAAATGCTCCACAAACCGCTGGGCCAGCAGAAGAATGTCATTACCTCGTTCACGCAGTGGCGGCAGATCGATCTGAATCACATTCATCCGGTAAAGCAAATCGAGTCGGAATCGCCCTTTCTGTACGTCATCGTCAAGGTCGCGGTTCGTTGCGGCGATGATACGCACGTCGAACGGAATCTCCTTATCGCTGCCGAGCGGCCGTACCGTGCGCTGTTCGATTGCCCGAAGAATCTTCGGCTGAACTTCCAGAGGCATTTCCGATATTTCATCGAGAAACAGCGTCCCGCCGCTCGCCTTCACCATGAGGCCTTCCCTCGGGCCAGTCGCTCCGGTGAACGCCCCGCCGGTGTGTCCGAACAACTCACTCTCCAGAAGAGTTGCGGGCACCGACGCACAATTCAGGGCGACAAACAGACCCTCGCGACGCGAGCCACGTGTATGCAGCGAACGCGCCACCAGCTCCTTGCCCGTGCCGGTTTCCCCCGTTATCAGTACCGAGGAATCCAAATGAGCGATGCGCTGAATGAGTTCATAGAGCCGCTCCATAGGTTGACTGGTCCCGATCAGATCATCGAACCGTCGGGTCTCATCGACTGTCCGGCTCAGGACTCGGATCTGCTCCAGCAGGGCGCGTTGCTTGACTGCCCGTTCCAATGACAGCGCCAGAGTGTCAATATCGAACGGTTTCGAGACAAAATCATAGGCGCCGGCTCTCAGGGCCGATACCGCTGTTTCCAAACTGCCAAAAGCTGTCACGACTACGACCGGCTTGTCCGGGAAATTCGCGGCCGCCCGCTTGCAGAGTTCGAGCCCGCCAATTCCGGGCATGTGAAAGTCGGTGAGAAGAACATCGAACGGGATCTGAGTCAGAACTGCAGCTGCCTCATCCGCCGAAGAAAACGAAGTGACTTCGAACCCGTGCCGCTTCAGCCCTTCGGACAGCATCGCACAGGTGGCCTTATCGTCGTCCACTACCAGAATGTGTCCGGTCATTTTTCCTCCAGCGGCAGATGTATCGTGAACTCGCTGCCTTTGTCCACGGTGCTCTTGACCTCTATCCATCCGCCGTGGTCGCGGACAATCCCATGCGCAATGGAGAGCCCCAGACCCGTGCCCTTGCCGACTTCCATGGTCGTGAAGAACGGCATGAAGATGCGCTGTAGATTTTCTTCCGGGATGCCCACACCTTCATCCGCGACCGTGATGCACGCGAACATGGCTTCATCACCGCCCATGTCAACCGGCGGCCTGGTCCGTTGAGCGCACACACTGATTTCCACCCGTCCGCCTTTAGGCATGGCGTTGATCGCATTCACGATAATATTCGTCATTACCTGCTGAAGTTGTTCCCGGTCGGCCCGAACCTTCAGATCATCTCCTTCGTCGCGAAGACTCAGAGTGACTTTGGATTGCTGAGCCATCGGTTCGAGCAGACCTACGACGCGAGCCAGTAACTGAGACGTGTCCACGGTCTGACGAAGAGTTCCCCCGTGGCGGACAAAATCGAGCAGGCGGCGAATCAGACCCGCCATCCGGTCAGCCTGCTCAGCAATGATCGAGGCGCTCTCTTTTATCTCCTCGGGTTTCAGATCATGGGAGGCAATCATCTTGGCCCGTCCCGACACGACATTAAGAGGCGTTCCCAGTTCGTGGGCCAGACCGGATGCCATCTTGCCGGCCGTAGTCAGCCTTTCGACATGGTGAAGCTGCTCCAGCGTCTCGAGTTGTTTTTGTATTTCCTGATTGAGCCGGCGTCGTGATTCGCTGAGGTGATCCACCATGCTGTTGAGGCCCGAACCCAGGCTGTTCAGTTCATCGCCTCGGGCGGGCAGGTCTACGTGGCGGTCGAAATTCCCCTGTCCTACACTCTCCGCAAACTGAACCATCGCCCGAACGGGCTGTCCGACCATGCGGACGCCGAGGATCCAGACAATCAATCCGCCGACCAGTATGACCGCCAGAAGGAGAATCGAGTTGCGCAATAGAGTGCTGCTTATGTAGTCGTACATTGCGGCCAGCGGCTCGGTAACTTCAATGGCCGAAAGCTCGCGCCCACGGAGGGATAGCGGGAAATACGCAACGATACTCGGATTGCTGTTCTCAGGCCGGACATGTTTCACTATCTCCTGTCCGGAAAAGAGCAATTTCAAATCGGAAATAGGAAGCGTCGGTCGAAAAGGAGGCGGCGCCGTAGAATCGACAAACACCCATCGCGCCGTAAGAGGATCTTCCGTACGATTGGCGTCTCGAATCAACTGGCGCACCCGTTCCGCGCCTCCGGCCGACCACATCTCCGGGACGGCCGCAGCCAGAGCTTTGCCTACCAGATACGCATGACGATCCATGTCATTGCTGAACAGATCGATCTCTCGCTGAACTATGAGATACGTATGCACAACCATGAGGCAGGTCAGAGCAAACATGATGGCGGCGGTGAGTCTGATGGCTAGTTTCATTCTTATCGATCCATTTGAAACTTTTGAGATTCGGTCAAGTCGTTCGAAATACTTTCCCTGACTTTAACGCTCCATATTATACCTTCAGGTACTAGATTTGAGCCCGGTCAAAGTGTAGCTTTCCTCCCCAGTGGGGCATCCTGCCACATAACTGCTGCCCTGATGCCCCCCAATGACTTCATCGACACGTGGGACCAAAAGCCTACTCCCCTTCCCTCGATCCGAGGCGAAATGCCCCAATCCGGTCAATTGATTAAGCTGATATCCCGCAACACATTACCCCTCGGCACGGGACGTGCCTTGTCAATTGCTTGAAATGTCTTACCTAATCGCACATAACCAAGGAAATCACCATGATCACACGTACCAGGAAGCAGACTGCCACTGAAGCCGAGGGGATTGAAATTTCACCGAGTGCTGTTCGTATGCCCAGAATCCTAGTAGCGGAGGATGACGCCGAAATGCGGCGGCTGCTTGTCTGGAGATTGCAAAACGCGGGATTCAACACGGTGGAGTGCGCCGACGGGTACCAATTGCTCGACAATCTGGGGCATCCGGTTCTGTCCGGCGAACCGGACGATTTCGATCTGATTGTTTCTGATATTCGCATGCCGGGTGTGACTGGTCTTGAAGTCCTTGAGGGAATCCACGAGACCGAGTGGTATGTCCCCATGATCCTGATCACTGCCTTCGGTAATGACGAAATCCATCAGCAGGCGGAGCGGTTGGGGGCGGCGGGGATGTTCGACAAACCGTTTGATATCGACCTGCTCATTGAGCGCATCCGGGAAATCCTGGTCCTTAGTCCGTCGAGGGGTGACAACTGGTCACTCAAGCCGGTGCTGAGCGATCACTATCGGGCCTTGCCGATCGATGTGGTCTTCTGCCACATGGACGAGTCGGCCCACCTGGCCGATCGAGTGCGCGACGCCGCGTCGGTCCTCGATCCCATGAAAGATGACATTCTCTATTGCCGGGCGGTCATCACCGGGCCCAACGGTCAGGAGGGTGGACGATATCACATCCAAATCATGGTGACGATGACTGACAAGGTATTCGTCGTCCGTTCGAATCTGAAGTCTATCACGACCTTGCCGGCTCTGACCGATTCGATCCCGACCGCCTTCGAAGTAACTCTCGGAAAGATCCGTAAGCATCTACAAATGAGGAAACACTGAGGAGTAACCTGGCCGTGTTAACGTCATCAGACCACCCACCGTAGCGCAGGGAAGCGAAGTCAGCGAAAACGAAATGCCGTCAGGCACGGATGTCTGACGGCATTTTTTGTTTGTGTTCAGAATTTGTAGGTCAGGCCTACTCGGGGCCTGACTGCTATTATTTGCGGCCGATCGAAAATGTCAGGCGTCAAGTCCGCCTGACCTACAACTACTAGTACTTCGCGAAACCGCCCGGCAATTCCGTGGAACGTTGGATTGGCGACGGCGCCGCCGATTCGCTCTTGTTGCCTTCGTCGGCCCAGCGGTCGGCCGCTCCCACGATACCTTTAAGCCGCAGATCGAGATCGTCCGGGTTGGAGGCGTTCGCCATCGCTTCTTCGAACGATATCAACCCCTGTTTGTACAGCCGCATAATGGATTGATCGAATGTCTGCATGCCGTATTGGACATTGCCCGCTTCCATCAGGTCCGGGATATCCACCGTCTTGTCCGGATCCATGATGCACTCTTTGATGGCGCCGTGGTTTACCATGATTTCAAGGGCCGGAACACGGCCGGGCATATCGTGACGGGCCAGCAGTCGCTGGCAGACAATCGCCTTGAGCGTGCCGGCCAACAAGAGACGAATCTGCTGATGCTGGTGCGGCGGGAAGAACGAGACGATACGGGTGATCGTCTCGACGACATTCAGAGTATGTAGCGTGGTCATGACCAGGTGACCGGTATCGGCCGCGGTCAACGCGATCGACATCGTCTCCAGATCGCGGACCTCACCGATAAGGATAGCGTCCGGGTCCTGACGAAAAGCGTGGCGCAGGGCCGTAGCGAACGATTCGGTATCGCCCCCGACCTCGCGCTGGGAGATAATCGCCCTCTTGTCACGGTAGATATATTCGATCGGGTCTTCCACCGTCATGATGTTCATCGGGGAAGTCGCATTGATTTCTTCAATGACCGCCGCCAGCGACGTCGATTTACCTGAACCGGTGGTACCGGTGACAATCACCAGACCGCGCCGTTCCTTTGACAGATCGCGCACTACTTTGGGCAGGTTGAGTTCTTCGAAGCTCGGGACCACGGTGTTAACCGCACGGATCGCAATACCGGTCGTGCCGCGTTGTCGAAACAGGTTGATACGGAATCGTCCCAGCTTGGCGACCGAGAGGGCCAGATCCATTTCGTTCTTGCGCTGGAAACGCTCGAACTGCTTTTCGTTGAGGATCTGCCCTACTACCTGCTCCATGGTCTCGATCGTAATCGGATCGGTTTCTATCTGTTGCAGGGTGCCGTTGACGCGCAGATGGGGGCGGATGCCTACACGGATATGCAAATCCGAAGCCTTGCGGTTGAGCATCTCAACCAGCATTTGCTTGAGATTCATGAAGATCCCTTTCCCGAGAATCGGGTCAGTTATTGGGATCGATCAAGAAAAGAACCTGGCCGAATTCCACCGGCTTGCCGTTTTCAACCAGGATTTTGACCACCCGACCACTGACTTCCGACTCAATCTCGTTCATCAGTTTCATTGCTTCGACAATACACACCACCTGGCCTTCGGTGATCCGCTCGTTAGGCGAGACGTACGGGTCGGCGTCAGGCGCCGGAGCCCTGTAAAACGTGCCCACCATCGGAGACTTGACCTCCACCAGGCTACTGGTATTATCGGCAACTGGCTGGGTTGGTTCAAGGGCGACTTCCCGGACCGGGGCCGCCGAGGGGGATGAGGCGACAACTGAGACAGTCGGCTGGTAAGTCCCGCCGCTGCCGTTGTTGTGCCCGTTGGGACTGGCGCCAAGACGCTGGGTGATCCGGACCTTGCGGCCCCAACTGGAGACCTCCAGCGATTCTATATCTGACTCTTCAACCAGACGTATTAAACTTCTGATGTACTTTTCTCTCATTAAAACTCCGCCCTGCCGGCTGTTAACGACTGGCAGGGACCTTAAAAAGCATACTCTCCGGGCAAGCGCAAAAATACCCCTTTCCCGTTATACCTCCAACAATTTTTTTGGCGCCCGGTTAAGCACCCGGTGGCCGGACCGCGTCACCAGGACATCGTCCTCAATCCGGACCCCACCCCAACCGCTGATATAGATTCCCGGCTCGACCGTTACGACGTTGCCTGCCTTGAGCTTACAATCAATTCGCGGAGACAGACCCGGCCCGGTATGGACCTCGATTCCTATCCCGTGGCCGGTCCCGTGACCGAAATTCTTGCCGTAGCCCGCGGCCGTGATAATGTCCCGTGCGATCTTGTCTACCGCCTTGCCGCTAGCCCCGTGCCGAACCTTCCGGATAGCCGCCATCTGGGCTTTCAGCACTATCCCGTAGACCTTCTTCTGCTGAGCGGACGCTTTACCCACCACCACTGTGCGTGTAATGTCAGAAACGTAACCGTCGACAGTCGCCCCGAAGTCAATCGTCACAAACTCGCCCTTGCGGAGCCTCTTGGCTGAAGCCAGCCCGTGGGGCATGGCCGACCGGTGACCTGAAGCTACAATGGTCTCAAAAGAAGCTCTCTCCGAGCCGAGCATCATCATTTGGTATTCGAGTTCCGCGGCCAAATCCCGCTCCCTGATTCCCGGCTTAACGATATTGAGAATCCGCTCGAAAGCACGGTCGGAGACATCGACGGCCTTCTGGATCGAGGCAATCTCGCCCTTGTCCTTTACCCAACCCAGCTCGGCCAGGACATCGTCGGATGGGATCAGAAGGCTTCCCGTAAGTGACTTGCGAACTTGATCCAAAACCGCCTGGGTGGTGGTCGCCGGATCAAAGCCAAGACGCTGATTACGTCCGGTCAGAACTGGAAAATCCTTGAGGGCGGCCGTCTTGGCACCCGTAACGATATGTACTTTGGCGCCTTTGACAGTTCTCTTCGCGTCGATAGTGTACCTGGAATCGGTAAGCAACAGGGCCTTTTCCCCCGAGAGCATCAGCAAACCGTCGAGGTCTTCGTGGCCGCAGAATCCGGTCAGGTAGCGAACCTGATTCCGATTGATGACAACAAATCCGTCCAGGTTCTGGCGGTGAAGCGTTTCACGGATCTGATTGAGGCGTGTGGCAGACATGGTTAGTTATCCTTTTCTTTGATCTTACTTTCAGAAAGAGAGAGTTTCTCGGCGATTCGGGGCGAATCGATATTCTCGCTCAGTTTGCGAAACACTCGAGCGGCCAGAAGCGGGTACCCCTGGGCCAGATAGATGTCACCGATGGTCTCCGTATAGAACGGGATTTCGCGCAAGGTCTCGGCATCGGAGTTCGCACGTGATTCTGATCGCCGTGCCAGCGTAATCGTCCGGGTAGTTGCCTGGCTGCGTCGGATAATATCCGCTTTCAAACCCCGGCAGGATGGATCGATCTCAAGTATGCGGGCATAGTTGGCCAGAGCAGCGGCCGAGTCGCCCGCTTCGAACGCGATATCACCCATGTATTTCAGGGCTACGATATTATCCGGATCGGCGGCCAGTACGCGCCGAAACTGTCCAGCCGCCGATTCGGCCTGTCCCGATAGCATGAAGGCTCGTCCACAGATTAAGCGCCCCGACAGCAAATGAGGCTCGCGCTCAATATTCTCCTGACAGATTCCGACCGCTTCGGAATATTTCCCCTGATCGAGACGCCGGGCGGCAATCGCCGTCCAGTAACCACCGGACGCCAGCCGGTCGGTCAAAGAGACGTCGCTTGTTATAGCCGTATCAGGCATTTATGTCTCGCAGGTCGATCTCCGATCACCGGAGACCTAACTTAGTTTCTTGAGAATCCCGCTGGTGGAACGTCCCGATGTCAGGCGCACCCGTCGCACACTGCCACCGTAGGATTTCACGAACGTGGCGCCGGCGATTTCGGACATCTTGTAATCGGCGCCCTTCACCAGCACATTGGGCCTTATCTGCTCGATCAACCGTTCGGGCCGGTCCTCACCGAAGATCACCACGAAGTCCACCGCCTTGAGGGCGAGCAGGATTTCGGCCCGATCTCGTTGCTTTTGCACCGGGCGATTCCGCCCTTTGAGACGGCGCACCGATTGGTCGCTGTTCAACCCTACGACGAGCACATCGCCGAAAGACTTCGCCTGCTGAAGGTACTGGACATGACCGCGATGCAGGATGTCAAAGACGCCGTTGGTGAAAACAATCTTCAGCTTTCGCTGACGGAGTCCGTCGGCGAGCCGGGTGATGTTTTTTCGCGCCACCAGCATTTCAGATATCTCAGACTGCTTCACTTGCGTTTTGCGAGCTCCGCTTCGAGTAGCGTCACCAGGTTGTCGAGCCTTTTGACCACGGCCTGGATGGCGTCCGGTTTGGCCAGGTCTACTCCGCACTTGCGAAGTTGTTCCATTGGATAGTCGCTGCCACCCGATTTGAGCAGGCCTTGATAGTTTTCCAGAGCCTTCTTGCGATCGGCGGACTTCTTCGACTGGATCCCCTGTACGATCTGCGCCGACGCGGCGTAGCTCGTGGCATACTTATATACGTAATAGGGGGTGCTGAAGAAATGGCCGATACGGGTCCAGTACGATTGCAGAATCGTGTCCATCTCGATCGCATCACCGTAGTAATCGGCTGTCAGCTTGCCACAGATGGCGCGAAGCGCGTCGGCCGTTACCGGCTCGCCCGCTTCCACCAGCTTGTGGGCCTGCCACTCGAAGTCGGCAAACATGGTCTGCAGATAGAACGTCTGCTCGATCCCCTCGATCGCCCGTTGGAGCATCGCAATCCGCTCATCCGAAGTCTTCGCCTTCTGCATCAGGTAGTCCAGAAATAGCGCTTCGTTCAACGTGGACGCGACTTCGGCAACGAAGATCGTGTAGCTGGAATTGACGTACGGCTGACTGGCGTTGGAATAGTTGGAGTGGAGGGCGTGACCGGCTTCGTGCGCCACCGTAAACACTTCCCCCAGGGTCCCGTTGAAATTCAACAGGATGAACTGCGGTGTACCGTAAGTATCCGACTGGAAGCCGCCGGTGTACTTGTCGCTGTTTTCGTAGACGTCGATGCGACGGTTTCCGAACAGGTCCTTCAACTTCAGGGCATAGTCTTCGCCCAACGGCTTCAAAGATTCCATCACCCACGGCACGATCGAGTCGTACTCATACGTGCTTTCCTTTGCGACCAGCGGAATCTGCCGATCGGACCAGTAGTAATGCTCCAGTCCGAGCGCCTGCTTGCGCAACCGATGATACCGCTGCAGAGGAGCAACTCCGGCGCGGACAGTGCTCACCTGATTCTCGTACACGATCGGGGGGACATCGTTGGCGCTAAGCGTCGCCTCAAGCGCAGTCGGATAGTTGCGGGCCCGCGCCAGCGCCCAATCACGCTGCAGCACGCTGTTGTACATCGACGCATAAGTGTTGACGTAATCATTGTAGGCCCCGTAGAACGTAGTAAACATCTTGCGGCGTTCTTCCTGGTCCCGGTTGGTCTGGATCTGATACCAGATCTGTGACTCGGTCAGCTTAATCGTGTCGCCGGTCTTCGAGACATAGTCATTGTATTGAATGTCGGAGTAAATGAAACCGGAGTAGATCGCGTCGGGAGTGTTGTCGAAAGTGCTGAAGTACGACAGGAGCTTCTCGCCGTTCTCATCGAGGGTGTGCGGTTTGAGACGGAACAGATTATCGAGAGTGTATCGGTAGATAGCCAGCCCGGGAGTCTGATCGATCCACCCCTTGACCGTTTCCCATTGGAGCTGGAGCAGTTCCGGCTGCAACCAGGTCGTAGCGTCGGACCGGCGCACGGTAAGAAGGGCTGCCCGCTGGGTCTTGGCGTTCAGGTCGTTGTCCACCTGATTCGTGACATAGCTCAGGTCGGCGTAGAGAGAAACACGATTGACCAGTTCTCCGACCCGGTCGTCGCACTGAAGCACTCTCAGGAGCGACTCAGCCCCTTGAGATGCCTGTCCCTTCATGCTAGCCAGGGTGTCGATCATAGCCGAGACTTTTGCACAATCTTTTTCCCAGGCGTTCCAGTCGGCGTAGATAGGACTTAGGTCCCACTTGTACTTGTCCGGAATCGAATCCCGGACCAAACTGGTCGGAGCCGCAATCAAACCGGCGGCGATAAGACATAGCGTAATGGCCGCAACCAGCGTGCGGAGTTTCTTGAGATGTCGGGCGATGAAGTTCATTCCTGTATTTCCTTTCACAACGTATTACGAATCGGTGCCCGTTCGTGGTTTCCGGTCAATCCGACCCGAACACTACGAACTGCTGACATTCGGATATACGAATCGCTTGCTCTGAGTTTCAGCCATCCGATTCTTCACCGGCATGCCACTGTTTGATAGATCAAAGAAGAAATACTCCTGATTCGAAGATTCTTCGTGAGAAAGCATAGTTTCGAATTCGAGCACCCAGTTGCGTGCCGAGGAGTACCCTGCCTGACGTTGACTGGCCTGCGTGAAAGCGTCCCGAGTAAGTGCAAATAGCTTCTCCACATCGGCTTCGGTCTTGCCTGAGAGGCGGGCCAGTTCGGCCGGATCGGTGCTGGTGGTTACTTTGACGCGGCCGCAGAGACGGTCGCCGATGGTGACCGTGTCAGTTATCTCGCTGATGCGGTAGGCGTTCATCTTGCCTTCGACCGGCAGTTCCGGGAAAGTCGTGTCGCAATAGACTTGTCCCAGTTTCATCTCGCGGCCTACGAAAGGTGTGAACTTGCCATTCCAGGTGGTCGTTTCCTGTTGTTGGAGAGCGTCAACCGAAACCACCTGCCGAACCATCGCAGCCGTATCCGGGCCGACAAGTGTGTCCAAACGAGCCATAAGCTCTTCAAAACCCTTTACTCCCGTCGCCTTTCCGGCCGTATCGATCTGCATAACTATATTCCCTCCGGCGAACAACCCGACAATCGGATCGTTCATCGGCGTCCCGTTGCGAAATACCGCCACGGAGTCGGTCATGCCGGAGAGTTCATATCCGCCCGGCACTGCTTTTTGGCAGTGGCGGGTGAGCGTCCAGGTGCTGTCGAGGTTCTGCTGATCACCCTGAGAGTACAACTGGGTCATGGCCAGCTCTACGACAAAGTTGACCGAGTCCGGCGGGTGATAAGTGAATTTGTAGGGCTGATCCGGCGCTTTAGAACAGGCGGCCAGGACCAGACAGGCCAGACAAGCAAGGCAAACGAGTTTCTTCACGATTTGCGTCCTTTTCGTATATGCAGCGCCTGACCGGCTGCCGCCAGACGGCCGCTGCTTAAATGATGTTCAAGTTCAGATTTGAGCTGTTCAACCGTAACCGACGCGGTGCCTACCTCGGCCACTGTCACGCCGGCTCCGGCATTGGAAACGACCGCGGCCTCGACCGGGTCTGCCCCGGCGGCAACCGCGGCCACAAAGACGGCGATCACGGTATCACCGGCGCCGGTGACATCGTACACTTTGCGCGCGAAAGTCGGAATATGAGTCGGCGGACAGCCCCGGCGGAAGAGCGACATACCTTCCGGACCGCGCGTGATCAAGATTGCCTCGGCTTCGAGCCGGTCGAGCAACCCTTGTCCGACCGCCAGGAGGTCTTCCATGCTCTGAATACGACGACCGTAAGCAAATCCTGCCTCGTGATGGTTCGGGGTGATTAGCGATACACGGCGGTAATTGTTGAACCGGTTTTCTTTCGGATCGACCGCTACGAAAATTCTTCTATCCAGGCAGTAGTCGATCAGGCGCTCCAGCAGAGACAGGGTGATCATCCCCTTGCCGTAATCGGATATGATTACGCCTTTCGCGCGAGCGGCGGACTTTTCGAAACTGGTCCAGACCTGTCTTTCGACCGCGGGCGAGAGCTCCGAACGTGTCTCACGGTCGGCCCGCACCACCTGTTGGCTGTGAGCAATAATGCGGGTTTTGATCGTAGTGCGGCGAGATTTGTCGGTCACAAGATAATCGGGTGAAATCTTCTTTTGTCTCAGGAGGTCGCGAAGCTGCTCTGCCGCCCGGTCATCGCCGACCGCTCCGATCAG
This sequence comes from uncultured candidate division Zixibacteria bacterium, assembly GCA_963735035.1. GTDB lineage: Bacteria > Zixibacteria > MSB-5A5 > GN15 > FEB-12 > JAGGTI01. The sequence goes on along the minus strand of CAVTJJ010000004.1, from coordinate 565,192 downwards.
CACCGGTTCATCGCCCAGGGCTTTGATGTTCGCCGCCACGTTGGCGGCCCCGCCGAGAAGCTGCCAGTTTGAGTCGATATCCACTACCGGCACAGGCGCTTCGGGAGAAATGCGGGTAACGTTACCGACAAGGTACTCGTCCAGCATAATATCGCCCAGAATAAGTACCCGGGAATGGCCAATACCGGCGGTTATTTCCTTGATTCGCTTACGGCTTAAAGGCATGGGGCTCCAGTTTTACCTCAATCTCTCCGTCTCCCCTGGGTCCGTCCAGACAGACAAAGAGGTTGACTCGGGGGCCAAATATATTAAAATGCTTAGCCCGTTACAAGTGAAGAACCAGTGACCGGTTTCCCGGAGGGAAATAACCGATGACAACTGCACCGCGACAACAGATCAATATCGAATTAGGCGAAAAAGAAGCCGAAGGGACCTATGCCAACCTGGCGATGATACATAACTCCCCCACCGAGATGGTGCTCGATTTCGCCCGAGTTATGCCCGCCGCGCCCAAAGCCAAAGTGGTCGCGCGGATAATTATGACCCCCATGCACGCCAAGCTGCTTTTGCAGACCCTCGAACAAAACATCAAGAAGCACGAAGAACAGTTCGGCGAGATCAAGATGCACGGCGGCCCGCAAAATTCCACCAAACCGATCGGCTTCGAAACCGGGGCCCCTGGAGAGTATAAATGAAAAAAGGATATCTCAGCGTCGTCCTCCACTCACATCTGCCGTACGTCCTTTCGCACGGACGCTGGCCGCACGGCACGGATTGGCTCTGCGAGGCGGCGGCCGAGACCTATCTTCCTCTTCTCCGCATCATGCACGAACTCATCGCCGAAGGGTACCGTCCGAAACTGACGATGGGCCTTTCGCCGGTCTTGTGCGAGCAGCTGTCGGACGCCGATTTCAAGACCGAATTTGTCTCTTACTTGAATCAAAAGATCAAGGCGGCAAAGCACGACAGCGAGGAATTCTTCAAGTACGGCCAGAACAACATGCTGGAAAACTCCCACATGTGGGAAACGTTCTTTTCCCGTACCCTGGAGCAATTCAACGAGCTGGGGCAGGATATCCTTTACGAATTCCGGAAACTCCAGGACGACGGCTACCTGGAAATCATCACCTGCGGCGCCACCCACGGCTACTATCCGCTGCTTTCCCGCGATGAATCACTTCAGGCCCAGACCAAAGCCGCGGTGAAGAATTACCGGAAGCATTTCGGTCGCCAACCGCGCGGCATCTGGCTCCCCGAATGCGCCTATCGACCGCGCTATGATTGGGCGCCCCCTGTACCTATCCATGGCAGCAAGGCCGCCTATCACCGCAAGGGGTGCGAAGAATTTCTCTCCGAGAACGGTCTCGATTTCTTCATCATAGATTCGGCGCTGCTGAAGGGTGGAAAGTCGGTCGGTGTTTATGTCGACCGTTTCGACGCCCTTAAGTTGCTCTGGTCACAATTCGAAAAGCAGTATCTACCGCGTGAGGAAGAATTCGACAAGACCCCACGCGAGGTCTATATCGCCGCTTCGAATACCGAAGGCAAGGCGCCGACCGCGATCTTCTCCCGTGATCCTGAGACCGGGCTCCTGGTCTGGTCTGGCGAACACGGCTACCCCGGCGACGGCCACTATCTGGACTTTCACAAGAAGCGTTTCCCCGGCGGCCTGCGGTACTGGGCGGTCACATCCGCAAAGTCCGACCTGGCCGACAAGGTCGAATATAACTACAATGGGGCACTCGGACGGCTCGATGAAAACGCCGACCATTTCGCCGCTAAGGCTGAAGAAATCCTGTGCGCTTACAACAAGGAAAGCGATCGCGCCGGAATTCTGGTTGCACCGTATGACGCCGAACTGTTCGGCCATTGGTGGTTTGAAGGACCGCTCTTCCTCAAGAAGGTTCTCAAAGACGTATGTGAATCGAAGAATATCGGGCTGACCTTCCTATCCGAGGATCTGGACCGCCGCAAGCCGACGCAAGTTGTGTCCATCCCCGAAGGAAGCTGGGGCCAGGGGAATCATCACTTCATCTGGCTCAATCAGCACACGGAATGGACCTGGGTGCACATCTATGAAGCGGAAGCGAAGATGTGCGAGCTGGCCCGGTTCTGGCTCGACCATAAGGATCAACGCACGGACAACCTGACCAACGTCCTGAAACAGGCCGCCCGCGAGCTGATGGTTCTCTCGGCGTCCGACTGGCAGTTCCTGATTTCGACTTTCGCCGCTCGTGATTATGCGGAATTACGACTGACCGAACATTACGAAGACTTCAAGAGGATGGCCGCCCTGGCGGATAAGTTGATAGCCGGAGAAACCGGCACCGAAGGCGAGTGGCAGTATTTTCGCGATTGCTCCCAGCGCGACTCGCTCTTCCCCGAGCTTGAGTTGGAATGGTTCGCCAAGGTCGAGTTCCCGGTCTGATCACTGATTTCAATTGTTGATCGACAAATCTCAGCAAACATAATCGGCAGGGTTGGAACCCTGCCGATCAAACGATTTGGCCTCCCGGCCTGCCGTTTCTTTTTCGGGTAAGACAGCCTCATTCCGTGATCGGCAGGCCTCCGGGCCTGCCGAAAAAACGGCAGGGTTGGAACCCTGCCGATCAACGATTTGGCCTCCGGGCCTGCCGTTTCTTTTTCGGGTAAGACAGCCTCATCCTGTGATCGGCAGGCCTCCCGGCCCGCCGAAAAAACGGCAGGGTTAGAACCCTGCCGATCAAACGATACGGCCCCCGGGCCTGACGTTCTCTTTGTGTTATGTAGATTGAGATGTCAGAGAGCCGCTCGATACAGACAGTGCGGAAACGAAGCGTTGATGTCGCCCGTCATCGCCAGAGTAGCCCCGCGACAGGCCCCGTGACAGGCGGCAAAATTGTCGCACGTCCGACACGGGCCGGTAATTTGTTCGTGCGGATATTCCGACGCCGCTCTCATCATGGGCATCTCCCACAATTCTTCCAACGATCGTTCCCGCACATTCCCGATTAGGAATTGTGGCACACACAGAGCGGTACAGGGATAAACGTCGCCATTCCCTTTGATGTAACAGGTCTTGACCCCGGCGACACATTTGTGGAAATCAAATACCGGTGGGACTGGACCAAAACCGACGTCGAACTCGGTCAGAAGTGAAACCTCTTCCTGAGCCTGCCTGATAAATTCGAGCAATTCTTTCATTCGATCCGAGATGAGGAGCCGATCCTGCACCTTCTGGTGTTTGCCCCGACCAACCGGAGTGAAGCCGCAAAACCGAATCGTATCCACCCCCTCGCGCTTTGCGAAATCGAGAAGGGCGGCGACATCATCGAGATTTTCACGCCCCACCAACGATGCCATCACCACGCGGGCGCCCGCCTTCTTACATACGCGAATTGCCTTCACAACGGCGTCGTACTCGGCGTCGGTAGTGCCGCGCATCAAGTGGTTCCTGGCAGCCGTAGAACCGTCCAGGCTGATCTGAATTGTGCGATTACCGGCTGCGATTAAATTCGCGGCACGCTCCTCGGACATGAGAACGCCGTTGGACGTAATCGTGCTGCGCATCCCCTTTTCCCAGGCGTAGGCGCTGAGCTCTTCAAGGTCGGCTCGCAGGAGCGGTTCGCCGCCGGTCCAGCCGATCATTTCAACACCGAGTGTGTGGAGTGAGTCTATCACCCGGCGACACTCGGTCGTGCTGAGTTCATCATGGGGACGGGTCGCGGCGGCCGTGAAACAATGGGCACACTTCAAATTGCACTGACCGGTGATTTCCCAGCCGATGACTTCAAACTTTCGTTCAGGGGTAGTAGGCGCGGTGTTCACAGTCATGAATTCCCGTGTGGCTCGGACGGACGGTTAGCTGCGATGTAAGCCAGTTCCAGCATTTCTTTCAGGTTATATTTCCAAGTTGTACAGGCGCCGTGGGTGGGGTTGATCAACTCGCGGCCGCGGGCCGGACAGCCGCCCATGCAGACCGGCAAGACTTTGCAGGCCTGACACCCCTCGAGTTTAAGTGGTTGCCATGCCCGGTAGCTCTCCAGATTCGTCTTCTGCTGTTCGTTCAGCTCCGGCGTAAAGACGGTACCGATCGATTTGTCGCCGGTCACCGACAAGTCCTCCCAGCATTTGAACAGGAAACCGTTGGGTGATACCACGTAATACCCCTCAGATACGGCCCCACAGGTACCCTCGGGCGATACTTGAGGGTGATTTATTTCGTGAACTCCCGACTCGTGAAACGTGCGGTAGATCTTCTCCAGGATTCCGGCGAACTCGCGACTGTCCTGGCATCTTTCCCTGACATCCGAGCAGACCGTGTCGGATGCCGTGATCTGAGCGAAGTTGACCTTCACTTTGCCCAGTATTCCGTTTTGCCGGAGGATCTCGGCCACTTCGCAGGCCGTATCGACATTGTCCCTGTCGATGTTGATTCTCAAATTGATCCGCAGAATGTCGACCGTTTCGCGAAGGTTCTCGATAATTCTGCTGAACGTACCCTTGCCATTGCGCAGTTTGCGTCGACGGTCGTGCACGGCCTCGGGCCCATCGAGCGTGATCTGGGCCTGTCTCACACCGAGTTCACGCAGCCGCGTTGCCATGGTTGCATCCATCAGGTAGCCGTTGGTAATGATCATGGCCGGAAGCAGGCTGGCATGGTGCTTTTCCGCAAGGGCTCGAAGCTGATGTTGCAACCGTTCGATTACCGGAAGGCAGAGAGTCGGTTCCCCGCCGAACCAGCAGATCCGCAGGCCGGAGAACCGATACAGTTGTTGATCGACGAACGACAACAGGGCCGCCTGGGTATCCTTCGACATGAGAATGTTGGAACGCGCTTCGAAGCAGTAATCGCACGCAAAATTACAGGCCAGGGTCGGGGCAATAGTCAGGGTGAGGGCCGACCCTTGAAGTCGCGCGGACCGAGCGTTTACTCTAAGGGCGGCGTGCTGATCGACGCCGTCGGGAATCAGAAACCCGCCATCGCACAGACACTGATAGAACTCTTCGGACTTTGCGTCGCGTGACTGTCCCGGGTCGTTCAGAAGGTCTCGTACGGCCGCGTAATGTTCCGGCTCGATTTCGGCCACCTTCCCAGACAAGCTGTTGTAAGCGAGGACAACTCGGCCGTCGAGCAACTCAAAGAAATGATTATACGGGGAAGCTTTCATGTCTAATGCCAGGAGATACTACGGGTGAAACCTGAGGGGCCTGGATGTTAAGGAACATGCGCCGGGCAACCGACGCATGTTCTCTACCACACTATCAATTAATGAATTGAACAGATGATGTACCAAATGCCTTTGGACGGGCAGGGCTTCTGTTCGACCGGCTCCATACCGGGGAGTTGGATCAACTTCATGTGACGTCTCCTATTGTGTGAGGTTTCATAGAATGGGCGCACTTACGCCCATTATTGCTGCAATAACGAGTGCCAAATTCGGTGTCGGACACAAAACGCTCCGGCCGTGCGAACAAGTTCATTCGAATTGAGTCAAGTGGAAGAAAATAAATGCGGATACCCGGTGCGCACTGACCCTGTCTTAGAGACAAAATATTCTCGGTCACGCGGCTTGTCAACCTGATTCGATCAACTGTGACACAGTCAACTTGAATTCCTAGAAAAGGGAGTGTACCCGTGTGCTTTAGCGGTTGGGGTAATCGTGCGACTGAGCTTATGTCTGTGGGTGAGTCGAAACGAAGTGGCCAAGCGCCGGCCGTGAGGCCGCCGGCGCTTGACTGTGATTCAACTATGAATCCTAGTAGTGCCCGCAGATGATATACAGCGGACCCTTGGCGATACAGAGCGGCGGTTTCGGATGTGACTCCAAACCCGGCAGTTGGATTAGTTTCACTTCAAATTCTCCTTTCATATTGTGAAGTGGTAAGGGCGAATACACGCCCATAATTTTTGCAATGTCGAGTGTCAAATTCGGTGTCGGACACAAAACGCTCCGGCCGCGTGAAAAAGATCAATATTTCAAATGAGTCCAGTGGGAGAATTTCTGAGCGGATACCTGGTGAACACTGGCCCTGTCTCACAACCAAAATATTCCCGCACAGACCACTTGTCAACATGATTCGAATGTGGACCGAGTACGGCGACTACCGCACCAGCCGGGCGTGCGGTCAGGCGACCTGTCAAGCGTGCGGTCAGGCGTCCCTGCCTTACCGCCCATCTGCTCCCCAATACTGTTGCGTCAGAGCTTTCCCCCGACCAGATCGGGGGTCTTGCCGAGGCTGACGGAGTCGGGCGAGGTGTGACCTGACGCTTTGTTTTGTGGTTGATTCGCACACTGTCCCTGAGCAATCTTAAACCATGTCTCTGGCGAAAGAAACCACGCGTTGTCCTTTTTGTAAGGAACCCATAGCGGCGGGCGCAATCCGCTGCAAGCACTGTCACGCCGATCTGGTTAGCCGCGCCGAAAAGAAGAAATCGTTTCTTGGTCGGTACGACAATTTCCGGGCTGGGTTTATTGCTGGGGTGGCGTTCTCGATCGTAATCGCTGCATTGGCTTACTGGCAGTTTGCGTTCGGGGAGTGATATCCGCATCCGTTATCACGTGCCTCGTCCGTGCTTCGCGGGCGAGCGATAGCGATCTCGAATGTCGCCAAGTGCCCGGCAGATGCCCACATCTGCCGGCTCGTATTGATGAGTTCAAATCGTGATCGCCGCGCTGGCGTACTGGCAGTTTGCATTTGGGGAGTGACTTGCGAATGTCGCGTTGATGAAACGCGGCAGGTTACACGTCGAATAATCCCCACCCGTTGGTGGGGTACCGAAACGTGTATAGACGGCCGAAAGGCCGTCACCCCCGAGGCGTCGGGGGTCCATGGGCTGTCGCGCTGGACAATGGTACATAACAATCGAGCGAGTTGATGACCGATAGAGACTAATGTCTTGTGAAAGATTGATCGGATGCTCAAGAAGTCTCGTCCCGCGTCTGACCCTCAAGTTGGCGCTTCACATTCTGCAAGTGCGAGTGGCCATGGTTGCCCGACCAAGTCGGGCATGACGGGGCTGGACGCCGCGCTCCAAATCCCACCCGTTGAGTGAAGTACAGAAGAGGATATCCGAACAAGAAAAGGGAACCAGAGAGCGGAGGCCCGCTCAGCTGTCCGCTTCCGAATCTTCCTGAGGTTCCTGATGAACGTGAACCTGACAGCGGGCTATCTTCCGCTGCAATTCAAGTTCCAGCCGATCCGAAATATCGTGCGCCTGGGCAATTGTCAGCCGGCTGTCCACGTGAATTGACATATCGACGAACACATCCGCCCCCGAATTGCGAATTCGTATGTCATGCACGGCGAAAATTTCCGGCATCTTGGCGGCGGTCTCGTAGATTGTCTCCAGCGAACCATCAGGCGCCCGGTCGAGCAACACCGAGACGGCGCGTTTGCCCAGGTTGTAGCAGACATATATGACAATCGCCGCCACCACCAGGGCCGCGAAGGAGTCGGCCGAATGCCAGCCAATTTGGGCGCAGACCAGGCCGAGCAGCACGACCGCCGAGCTCCAGATATCAGTCGAGAAATGAAGCGCGTCGGCTTCCAACGCCTGGGAATTGTGCTTCTTAGCGGCCTTCATGAGCGCCCGCGACCGAGTGAAATCTATTAGAATGGAAGCGATTACGACGATATAACTCCAGTATGTGACTTCGATTTCTACCTTCCCGGTCGTCAAGCGGTGCACTGCCTCGTATATGATCCAAATGCAGGTGACCAGTAGTAGAACAGTCTCAAATAGGGCGGAGAGGTTCTCGACTTTACCGTGGCCGAAATGATGGTCTCGATCGGCCGGTCGGTCGGAAATGCGAACAGAGAAGTAGGTAATGACCGCCGCCAGCAGGTCCAAACCGGAGTGAAGCGCCTCGGCCAGGATACCAAGACTGCCGGTCAAGAGACCGATGACGGTCTTCGACCCGGTCAAAAAGATCGCGGCGACAACCGAGGACAACGCGACGGTGGTCTTTTCTTTTGTGGCGAGTTCCCTGTTCATTCAGTCAATCCTGCAATCATTGCCAAATTAGGCGACGGAAAGAAACACTGACAAGCCCCCGTTGGCAACAACTTATACACGAATACCTGATTGAATTCCAAAGTTGCGTCAGGTCTTTGGCAGGTTCTCGCCCCGGCGAGCAGGCGAGGACGGTCCTGCCCTACAAGAATGTCGAAGCATGGTACCCCACAGCTTGCTGTGGGTTGGTCGTTTCAATCTACCCCTGCATCAGCGCCGCCACCTCGGCCATGACCGAATCGACCGTAATCTCCGTCATGCAGCGCATGAAAGCATCACCCTTGAGCGGACACTTGTTCTTGACGCAACTGATGCACTCCAACTGATCGCGAATGATCAGGCGCTTCTTACTCGCCATGGGCGACGTCTCCTGAGGATCGTCCGCCCCTGACAAAACCACCAGCGGCGCGCCGACCGCGGCCACCAGATGGGCCGGGCCGGAATCATTCCCTACAAACACGACCGCCCGCGAACAGACCGCCGCCAACTCGCGCAGCGAGGTCTTCCCGGCCAGATTTACGGTAAGGCCCTCGGCTCCTCCGGCGGCGCCGGCAATTTCATCCCCCACTTTGCGATTTTCCTCGGTGCCCACCAGCACTACTTTCAACGAATAAACCGAATGCAAACGACGACACAGCTCGGTATAATTTTCGGTTCCCCAGCGGCGCGATTCCGCCACGGCGCGAAAAGCGATTACGGCGTAACGGTCAGATTCGCTTACACCAAATCCGACCAGCAGCTTGAAAGCCGCTTCGCCGTCGGCTTCACTCAGGAACACTTTCGGCTTCACGTATTCGAGCGAGACGCCGCCGCCGCGACGAAGCAAATCAAAATAGACCTTGGAACGGTGTTCCGAGTTGAGCGGAGTCGGCAAAGGCAGCGGCTTAGTAAGCAGCATGCGACGGCCGTCGGCAATGTACCCGATCCGCTCTTTCACCCCGCCCAGCTTGAACGACGAGGCCGCCCCGAACGAAGGAGGCAGGACGTAGCCGATGTCGTACTCGTCCGAAGAAATTATCTCTTTGACCTTGAAGACACCTATCACGCCATGAACGTGATGCGTGGGGATCGTCAGGATTCGATCTATGCCGGGATTGCTGGTGAACAAATCGGACAGGTGCTCAGGGGTAAGGACGGTCACCGTCGACCCCGGATAGGCCTCGCGGGTCTCGTTGATCATCGGCATCGCCATTATGCAGTCGCCCAGATGATTGGGCGTGCGTATGAGAATCTTCGTGCTCATCAGATAAGATACTGGCTGTCGAGATCGATTCGATTCACCAGGTACTTTTTCAATTCTTCCAGGTAGCGGTCTTTAGTCTCCAGCAAGAAAACCTCGCTGTTAAGCAGGGTCAACCTTGAAATACGGCCGTCGGCGAAGCGCTGATTGGCGATCTCGAGGCGTTCCTCGGCCAGGCCGATCTGTTTCTTTATGATATCGAGGCGCTGATAGGAGACGTCGAGCTGGTTAAGCAAATTGATGATTTTGGCTCGGGCGGAGCGCTGGGCGCGGGTAAACTCGTAATTGGCCTGCTCGGCCTGATACCTCGCGGCTCGTACTGCCGCGCTTCCAGCACCGCCGTCCCAAAGTGGCAATTTCAACTGCAAGGCCACGGTCCAGTTGTTGGTGCGGTAATTATTGATGGTGGCCGTATCAATGTTTTCGACCCGCACATCCTGCTGGCCGAAAGAATATGACGCCGCCAGATCGCCGGTCAGGCCGTGACCGGCCGCAGCGTAATCGGCCTCTCTCTTCGCTTTGTCGAGCGTGTGACTCGCCTTGCGAATGGGCGCGGTCTGCTCCCAATTGGCAATCAATGTTGCGCGCGTAGCGCTGTCCACATGTGTGGGAATCTCGGGCATGAGCAAGTCGAGCGCTTCGGTGGCATCGACATCGAGCAGAGTCGCCAATTCTCGCTTCTTCTCTCCCAGATCGGTCTCGGCGGTGTGCCCAGCCAATTCGGCGTCCAGACGCGCCGATGTCGACAGCAGATAATCCTCTTCCGACAAAACCCCATCGCTCAGTTTGGCCGAGTCGATCCCTTCCTGCAGCGACGCCTGATCGAGCTTGCGCGAGGCAATGTCGTCTTTCAAGGCAAGCTGCAGCGTGCCAAGATACGCTTCGGTCACTTCCCGCTTGAGTTTCGCGGTTTCCTCGACCCGCGTGACACGCGCAATCTCAAGATCATCCTGGCGATTGTGAAGCTCGTTCTTCACCGAGGAAGGCCGGAACAACGGCTGCGCGAGACTCAATCGAAGAGAGCCGCTCTTACTGAACTGATCCTGCAGATCGGACACTCCGGATTTGCGGGACGTAAACGGGAGCCGACGATTTTCCGAGGCTAGATCTGCGGTCGCGGTCAATGTGCCACCGGTGATAAGTGTCTGCTGAAGCTCCACAAACGTCGTGTAATCGTAGTACCGGCGGTTGGACCAGCCGAACTCGCCCAGACGAAGTTCTTCATAAGCCTCGGACTTACGCAGACTGGGCAGCGAACCGTTGATGGAAATCTCGGGCAAATACATGTTGATCCGTCGGGCGGAGTACAACTGCTGCGCGACGTCCAGATTGCCCTCGATCATTTCCCCTCGCATCGTACGATTTAGGGCGATTTCAAGCGCCTGATCCAAAGTCAGATCACGGGCCCATACAGATGTGGCCATCAGCAGAAGGGCAATTATGAATGTGCGATAACCGATACGCAACCCGAACTTTCGCATGATCTACCTCTGTCCAGATGATTTGTTACTCATACCTGAGCGACTCGATGACATCGAGCCGAGCCGCCTTGCGCGCCGGATAGATACCGAATATGATTCCGACCGCCGTGGAGACACCCACCGCCAGCACAATCGAGAAGAGCGACACGATCGTGGTCCATCCAGCATAGAATGCGATCGCCCGAGAGATGATGTAGCCGACCGCCAGACCTATCGCACAGCCAAACAGACAAATCACAACCGCTTCGAACAGAAACTGGCGGAGAATGTCTCCCTGGCAGGCGCCGACCGCTCGCCGGACACCGATCTCGCGCGTTCTCTCAAGGACGGTCGCGAGCATGATGTTCATGATCCCGATACCCCCCACGAGCAGCGACAGCCCCGCGATGGCGCCCATGACGATATTGAAGATCTGTTGCGTCTTTTGCGACTGACGCAGAAGCGATTCCGGCACGACTATTTCATAATCTTGAATTCCCGAGTGCCGTCTGGCCATGACCTGCTCAACTAACTTCGACACCGCCGGTACTTTGGAAAGGTCCGGAACCGTAATCGTCAACTGATCTATCTCCGGCGTGTTGTATGCCTGCATCACCGTGTTAATTGTGACGCCGCCGCCCCAGAAGTTGGTTTCTGATCCTCCACTCGCCCGGTCGAATTTCTTGACCGCCGTCTGAAACGGGATATACACATCCTCGTTGAAATTCTTGAGCTCGAGTCCTTCGACTTTGCCCCGCCCGATGTACTTGTCGGCCATGACACCGATCACAATGAAATCCATATCACCGATTCTGACCGAGCGGCCGATTGGATTGTCAAACGCGAACAGTTCGCGCTTGGCTTTGGCGCCGAGTACACAGACCTGCGAGAAATCGTCATTGTCTCTATCAGTGATGAATCGTCCGCGTTCTACGTCGATCGACGACGACTTAACGAACGACGGCACCGTGGCTACCACCCGCACTGAAGCCTCGCTACCGCCGCACGAAATCGACGGGATAGGCTCGAAGCGTTGCGGCACCACACTGGACACCAGGTTCGTAAACTGTGCGATATTGGCGCCGTCATCCAGACACAGACCCGGTGACCGCCCCAACGCCTGCACCACTCCGGGGGTCTCTTCGGGAATACGGGCGTTAATGATTATGTTATTGATGCCGAGAATGGAAATCTGCTCGAGCGCTTCCTGCTTCGCTCCTTCACCGATTGAAAGCATGGACACCACTGCGGCCACACCCATGATGACGCCAAGCATGGTGAGCGCCGTCCGCAGTTTGTGCGCGGCGAGCGAGTCCGAAGCGATGCGAAGGATATGGCGGTAATCCATTAATCAATCACCTAATGTCCGCGACGCCCGCCCGCGGGCCGCTCTCCGCCACCCGATCCACCCTGCGGTTGACGCCGCCCCTGATTCAATTCAGGTTCGGTAGCCTTGTCACCGGGCATGGTCAGGTCCTGAAGGGTCGGGTCGACCAGACAAATCTTCTCGCCCCCTTTCAGTCCCTCGGTGACCTCAATTTCCATGTCGTTGCGACGGCCGACCTTGACTTCGACTTCCTTCTTGTTGTCGAGATACACCACCGTGCGGCCTTCCTTCTCGAACACGGCTTCGAGCGGTACTTTTATCACATCCGGCAATTGATCCATGATTACCTGACAGGACGCCGACATCCCCGGCTTGAGATGATCGTCTTTATCGAGAATGGCGATTTCGATATCGAACACATTGATCTTGGAGCCGGGGTCCTTCTTGCGCGCCAGGGTGCTCTTCTTGCGGACTTCCCCTTTGTACTTCTTGTCAGGGCTGGCATCGAGCGTCACGATGACCTGCTGGCCGGAATCGACCCGCGCGGCGTCAACTTCGGACACGACCGCCTTGACAATCATCTCGTTCAGGTCGGGCAAATTGACCAACCCTTGTCCCGGCCAGGGGGAATCACCTTCCTGGACTTTTGACATCTGGTTCCCCTTCCAGATTTCCAGGTAGACCACCATGCCGGGAATCGGCGCTACAATGGTCATCTGTTCGAGTTCTTTCTGGGCCACATTCACTTGGTCGCGCGCGCGCTGAACTTCGAGCTCGGCCTTTTGCACATCGGCCGTGAGCTGATCGAGTTTCCCCTCATAGTTGAGCTTCGCCAAGTCAAGTTCCAGGCGGGCTTCTTCGGCCAATCGCGGGGCCTCGTGCTTCTGCTCGTCATATACGCGCTCCGCTTTCTGAAGCTCCAATTCCAGATTCTTCTTCTGCAGCGCGTACTCCTGTTTGGCGCGATCGAGTGAGGTTTGGCTGATTTTGAGAGTTGATTCATGGTCGGTCAGCTCGGCCACCTGCTGACTGGCGTCGAACTTAATGACTGTGTCGCCGACCTTCGCCTGGGATCCTTCGGGGGCGAGCCAGGTGATCTGCAAGCTTCGAATGCGCGGCGACGAAATAGTGTAGGCTCGTGCTGCATCCACGGTCCCGGCCGCCTGTTGGGTGATATTCAATGGACCAGATGTCACAACCACCGACGGAATGTCGATTGATTTCGTAAAGATGGCGTTGACGCCCAGGTACCCGCCCAGGATCACGAGCACTATGACAATTCCGATAACATATTTCTTCACAAACGAACCTCTTGCCTCAGGTTGGCCCGCTCATACGCTTCGGCAATAACGCCGATAGGCCTAAGTATCAGAGCACGGTATATTCTTCTACGTCTGATCTGCGTCTTGGTTGCTTTCCGCCGGTTTCAATTTCCAGCGGTTATGTGTCCACATCCACTGATCCGGCCATTTTCTGATCTGTTTCTCCAGGAATGTCAGGTAGTGAAATGTCATAGCCCGGACATCGGCGTCCTCGTCGCCTGATGCCGGAGGATACAGAGTATCGCCGATAACCTTCACCAGACGCCCACTTTCATCGCGCCGCAACAGCATGGGGATAATCGGGCACTTGCAACGCACGGCAAACAGCGCCGGACCACGCACTACGGCCGCCGGCCTTCCGAAGAAATCCAGCACGAGCGTTTCGGCCGGGGCGTGCTGATCAGCCGCCATATAAACGATACGATTGTCCTGCAGCGAACGAAACACCTGGCGCGCATTGAGCGGCGTTTCGAGTATTCGAATGCCCATGTCGCGGCGAAGGTTCTGGACGAGATCATTGACCAGCCGATTCTGCTGCGTCAGCGCGAGAGCGTCAATAGGAAGCCCATGCACTGCCATCGCAGCCGCTAGCATTTCCCAATTGCCGAAATGGGCCGTCGCCACAATCACACCTCGCCCGCCTCTCAGCGCCTCGCGAACAGGCTCAAGACCGGTATCATCTACGAGAACTTTCAGACCGTCAGTACCGACTTTGCGGTATCGGGCCAACTCAATCATTGTGCACCCGAGATTGATGAAGACCTTGCGGACATTCTCCCGCACCTGATCCTCTGTCAACGAATTCGCCAATGCCCGTCGCATGTTGTCTTGTGCGAGACGCCGTCGCGAACCCAGCACTCGATGTGCGATGCGCCCCAGGCATGCCCCGAACTTCGCAGCCTGACGTTCGCTCAGGCTACACGCCAGCGCCATCCCCGCACGTGCCAACAGATATTCCAGGCGATCACTCAGCGACGCCATGGTTCCTCGTCGTCCGGCGCTTCCGGATCGTCCGGGTCGCCGTAATCGAAATCGGTCGACGCCAGTTTCTCTTCTTCTTCCCACTTCTTATAATATTGACGCCGCCGCCGCATTTTCAGGACAAACCCGACTATGGCAATTATGGCCAGACCTAACCAGAAATACATCGTATCAGCCACCAGTCCAATCAGGTTGAAACGTTGGCTCAAATATACGCGGATTTCCTCGTCGAAATCACGATAATTCGACCCTGTCGAAGCCATCAAAGCGTCGTCCAAAGACACTCCTCGGGCGACCTGATCGATAAACTGGTTTACTCCTTCGACACCGTAATTGTCGAAAAAGTACTGTACGGCCATGTACGATTCACCGTACGCCAAGCGGGCTTTCGATTCGCCGAACCGATTGACCAGATCGATGTCGTTGAGCGGGATGAACTGCCCGGTCACCGACGCCAGGTTAAGCGTCAGGTTGTCGTCCCACGACCATTGCATCGATACAATCATCGCGAGGCCTTCATCGAACCAGCGCGGCGCCGAATGCAGGCCGGTACGGTAATCGAGGGCCAAGTGAGAATACTCGTGACTGAGGAGTTCATTGAAAGGCCGGTTCACGGGAGAGGTTTCCGGAGATCGGAGTACGATGCGCTTCAGGGCCGGGATTGCGGCCGCCGCGCCCCAATCGGGGAATTGACCGCCAAGAAGACTATCGAACGTCGTATTGGAAGATACCAGAAATACTTCGGATGGGAAATCGAGATCGCTCTTGAGCAGAGTTTGAAGCCGAGTGTGCGCCGCATGAAGAGCAGAGTCAGCTTGATCGATGTACTGTGGGACGTCGAAGTAGTAGGTGAAATTGCCTCGCGTGATGGGCGTAGTTTCGGCGTTACCCACTGCGCCGAAAAGAGCGACCAAGAGAACAACAATCGCGAGCCATCGCGGATTCATGTAGGGAATATATGCAATAGAAGAGTGCGGCGATAGTGGCTATGGAGCCCTCTACCCACTACTGATCGGCAGGGTTCCAACCCTGCCGAATCTCCGAAAACAAGTTCGTGTAGGGCAGGTCCGTCTTCGCCTGCTCGCCGGGGCGAGAACCTGCCATTCCTGGTTTTCCCTTCCAGCAACTGACTCTCAAGTGATCCCTTCACATTCTGCCAACGCGAGTGGTCATGGGTGCCCGACCAAGTCGGGCATGACGGGGAAGTACGCCCGGTTCCAAATCCCACCCGATTGATGGGGTACCGGTGAATGTGTCGACGGCCGAGAGGCCGTCACCCCCGAGACGTCGGGGGCCCATGGGCTGTCGCGATTGAGATAGAAGCAATGCAATCGAGAGAACTGACGACCGTAGAATCTCTTCTCTTGTATCGACCGTCACGTACGCACAAGACCTTCCTATCCAGCAACTGACTCTCAAGTAATCCCTTCACATTCTGCCAACGCGAGAGGTCATGGGTGCCCGACCAGGTCGGGCATGACGGGGCTAGGCGCGCCGTTCAGAACGAACGCGTATTTCCTTGCGAGAGCAGCGATTTACTAGCTTGAATAATCCCACCCGTTGGGTGGGGTACCGGAGCAAGAAACAAGACGGCCTATGGGCCGTCACCCCCGAGGCGTCGGGGGCCCAGTCAAGACCGCTGTGAATTGTACGTTCACATTGAGAAATATCTGCGCAGCAAGATGCTTATTGAGCACAATCTCCAGTGATCTTCCGTCTTGTCTGGGTTCCTGCCTTCGCAGGAATGACAGGACTGGCGTCCTGTTTCAGGGCTGTCACACCCACAGCAAGCTGTGGGGTACCGGTTTCTCCCCTAAACCATCGTCGCTAATCTTTTACCATCCCCACCATTTTGCGCAGGCGGCTGACTTCGCCGGGTGTGAGATGCCGGAACTGCCCCGGCTTCAAGCTGCCAAGCTGTATCCCCGCATACTCAACACGTCGCAGGTGCACCACCGGATGGCCCACCGCCTTGCACAGTTGTTTCACTTCCCGCTTGCGCCCTTCGGTCAGTATCAACCGGATTCTCGTCTCGTCGTTGTTGTAACCCAGGACCGAAACTTTGGCGTGCCCGATCGCGCCATCTTCCAGCGTGATCCCCTTCTTGATCTTCTCGGCGCCATCCTTTTGGAAACGTCCCTTCACGAGCGCCTCGTAGATCTTCGGCACCTCAAAGCCCGGATGCGCCAACCGATACGCCAAATCGCCGTCGTTGGTGAGAATCAAAACTCCCTCGGAATCGAAATCCAGCCGCCCCACCGGATATACTCGTTGTGCTAGATTCTTCAGGTAGTGGACAATCGTCCGTCGCTTATACGGATCATCCAGCGTGGTCATCGTGCTGACCGGCTTGTTAAGCAGAACGTAGATCAATTCTTCGACCAGCTTGGCCACGACGCCGTCGACTGCTACTACATCAATGTCCGTATCAACCACCGCACCCCGTTCGGTCAGGAGCAGGTCATTGATCGTAACTTTCCCCTGGGTAATAAGGTCATCGGCCCCCCGACGGGACGTAATCCCGCACATCGATAGGTACTTGTTGATACGAACTAAGGCCATACCGGGTTATGCAATCCTGATAACACCGGATGAGAGTCTCAGTTGTCGCCCGCCACGGCAGGCTGCTCGGAAATCTCGACCTCTTCGTCTTCGAGAATTTCGTCGTCCGGTGATTCTATATTCTCAGTGCCACGTTTCAAAACTAAGCGGGCCGCGCTGTCCAGAACATCCGGATCGCCTTCGTCAAATTCCTCGCCGAGGCCATCTTCCAGCCGCTCGCGTCTTTCCGGATCGAACGTGCCATCGGCCACATTCAATTTGATCGGCTGCTCATCGGGATCAAGCGGCAGTTCGAGTTCGGTCTGACGGCGCGGCTCTTCCGCCTGGATCATCTCTTCGATCTCCGACATCTTGGGGAGATCTTCGAGACGCGCGAGGCCGAAGAACTTCAGAAACTCATCGGTGGTGCCGTATTGAAGCGGCTTGCCGACTGTGTCGGCGCGGCCGGTCATACGGATCAGATTCTTTTCGAGCAGGGTGCGGATGACGCCATCGGACGCGACGCCGCGGATATGCTCGATATCGACCTTGGTAGTAGGTTGACGATACGCGATAATCGCGGCCGTCTCAAGCGCTGCGCGGGTCAATCGAAGCTGCCTACGCCGGGTGAACAGACTCTCGACCACACCTTCATATTCCGGCATAATGTAGTACTGATAGCCGCCGGCCAGTTCGCGAATGCGGAAACTCGACCCGCTGGTAGCATAGGCGGTATTCAGCGCCGCGATGGAACGGGCCACCTGCGACGGGGTCAGATCGTTGAGTACGCCGACAATGCGCTTGGTCGGCAGCGGTTCCGGCGACGCCAGGACGAGCGCTTCTACTTTCGAAGTCAGATATTGTTCTTCGGTCATATCGTCACACCCTGTTGATCGTTATTGGCATAGTCAATTAGGTCTATATCTCTCAACGGCGCGTTGATCGCCTCACCGGGGTACACACGTACTTCGGTAAACGGCAGCGCCTGACAAATCTTGATTCGATGCGTCCGTGCCAGTTCCAGAAGCGCTACGAACGTCACCACGGCGACTATCTTGTGCGGAGTGTCAGCGAACAATTCGATAAATGTCGCCGACTCCCGCTGACGAATCATCTGCACCACCCACTGCATCCGCTCTTCAATCGTCACCCGCTGCGCAATAACTTCGTGAACATCTTTGACCGGCCGCACTTTGGTGACATCTTTGTACGCCATGATCAGATCGTAGAGCGAAGTCATCGGCTGAAGATCTACCACTCCTTCGATCTGTCCCAGCGGCGACGGCGGTATGACATAATGCTCTTCGATCCGTGCCCGATCACCCAGAATCTCGCCGGCTTCTTTGTACTTCTTGTACTCGATCAACGCCATGATCAGTTCTTCGCGCGGATCGGGTTCGTCCGGATCGTTTTCATCCTGGGGCAGAAGCAGGCGTGTCTTAATCCGGATCAACGTGGCTGCCATCAGGATGAACTCGCCGGCCACTTCCAGGTCCAGATTCTGCATCAAATCCATGTAGCGGAGATACTGGCTGGTGATCTTGGCGATCGGGATTTCGTAGATGTCAACCTCTTCGACCTTGATCAGGTGAAGCAGCAAGTCGAGCGGACCGCTGAAGACATCAATGTTGACCCGGTAGTTGTCGGTGCGACTGTCGAGTATCGCTTCGGTCATTTCTTCTTCTCTCGATAGGCCATCTTCATAGCTGACCTAACCTTTTCCATAACGTTTTGTGCCCGTTGACGCGCCCTATCGGCTCCGGTCGTCAGCACATCCCAGATGAAATCGGGCTGCTTGACCAGTTCGGCGCGACGCTCTCTAATCGGCTGCAGATTGGCGTTCAGATTCGCCGCCAGCTTCATCTTGCAGTCCACACAGCCTAGTACACCGCTCCGACAGCCCGGGGCGATTTCTTCGACCGGGTTGGCGGTGTATATCCGATGCAGGAGATAGACCGGGCAGATTTCCGGCGTGCCGGGGTCTCCCTGACGGAGCTTCTTCGGGTCAGTGTAATAACTTCTTAGCCGCTTCTCGGTCTCTTTTTCAGTGAATTCGAGCGGAATATGATTCCCGAGCGATTTGGACATCTTCCGGTTGTCACTGCCGGGTATGATTGGAATCTCGGTTAACAGAACCTGCGGCTCAACGAACACCTTCTTGTAGAGCGAATTAAACCGCTTGGCCAGATCGGCTGCCAGCCAGATATGCTTCTCCTGGTCCTTGCCGACCGGAACCTTATTGGCGTTGTAAATGCAGATATCGGCCGCCTGCAGGACCGGGTAACCGAGGAACCCGTACGAGTCCAAGCCCTGCTCCTTCTTCTCCAGGTAGGTCGGCAGACGGGTCAGCGTCGGGATCGTGGTCAGCATTGAGAAAATCAGGTGCAGCTCGGCGTGTTCTTTGACTTCAGACTGAATAAATATGGCGCACTTGTCCGGATTGAGTCCGGCGGCCAGCCAGTCGAGAGTCATCTGGAAGATGCGGTCTTTCAGGACCGAAGTATCTTCAAAATCGGCGGTCAGGGCATGCCAGTCGACAATACAGCAAAACATCCAGTAGTCGTTCTGGAGGCGGACCCAATTCCGGAGGGCGCCTTCGAGGTTGCCGATATGGAGCGACCCGGTCGGCTGCATGCCGGAGAGGATGGTTTCTTTTTTTGCGGTCGTCTCGGTCACAATACACCCTTTGTTACAACAGACGGCGATGGTAGGCCAAAGGGTGGTTCAAAGCAACTAAAAAGGGGGGGATTTGAGAATGAGAAGAAGCTCGCGGAAGTTGGTCCTGTTCAACCTATTGGATAGACAGATAGTCGGCCACCCCGTGGCAAGTGAGCCTGCCCCCGACTTGATCGGGGGTCCCCGTCCACCAGCTCGTCGTTTTCGACACAAACCGGCAAGTTGGCGCACGAATAGCAATCAGGTGGCGGTCTAGTGTCGATTCGTATCAAAAAGAAAAGGGCAGGTCAATTGACCTGCCCTTTCAATACATTCTTGATGTCAACACAAATTCAGGTGCTTATCATCCGAACAGTTGCTTCCAAATCTCCGGACCATTCTCCCAGAAGATCAGGACCACTCCCATGAGCGCGCCGCCGGCTACAATACCCGACGCAACCGGGAACAGGAATTCCTCACTCTGTTTCGGATTCTTCTTCTGCCAGCCATAGCCGATCAAAGCGCCGACGAAGAACAGCAGGCCGTAGAACCACTGGAAGATCCAGGCCAGTCCAATACCCGCCGCCGAAGGTATCCACTTCTGCTTATTGGGAAACAAGCGCGAAAGAATCGGTAGAATAAGGCCGATAAGACCTCCGATCACGATGCTCCAAATCTTCACCGGGTGCATGGCGCCGAGCCCCAGCGCCATGGCTTCAGCAACACCCTTCCAGGTCTGCGCCGCTGGAGCGGGAAATTGATCCGTGCCCAGCACACTCGCATTGGGCACCAGAATGCGGAAAGCCGCCACGGTAACAAGCGTTCCTATGAAGATTCCCGCAAACTGCGCGATAAACTGCTTCCGCGGATTAGCGCCAAGCAGATACCCGCTCTTCAGGTCGGTAAGTAAGTCGGCCGAGGAAGTTGCCGCCCCGGCGGTGATGTTGGCCGCCATTAGGTTCACATTCATTTGTCCCGGAGAAAGGGCGCCGAACGTGAGCTGGGTGATCTTGCCCATCGCTCCCACCGGTGTCGTGTCCGTCTCACCCGTCACACGACAGGCCACCAGAGCCAGCGCAAAACTCAGAATTACTGCGATAAAGCTCTGCCAATAGGGCATACCGAAAGTAGCTTTCGCCATGAAAGCGAGGCCGACCAACGCCACGAATTGCCCGATGATGAACCACGAGCCGGGAGTTTCGATCTCGGCAAGTTTGTCACGCTTTTTGTCGCTGCTCTTCGTGAACATGTCTCCCAGTCCCTGGAACGCGCGCATGGCACTTCTCCACTGGAACAACACCGATAGGATCCCCGAGGTGACCATGCAGGCGGTACCGCCCCAGAGGGTCCACTGAACCAGGGTTCGGAAACCGGACAACCCGGCGGCCTCAGGTACATAGTGCTGTACCAGGGGGACGAAGATCATCCAGCAGGTTATCGAACCCACTATCATACTGACCGCCACCCGCATGCCTACAAACATCCCGGCAGCGATGAAGATCGGATCCCAGGCGAGCGTTACCGTCCGGCCAACCCACGCTTCTCCGAGAGTCGAGGTGCTGAGTCTGGCGACCAAAGTGGAAATCTGAAAAGATTCAAGGCTGGTGCTGATGCGAACAAGGCCATTGGTTACAAACTCGCTTACCATGGCAAGAAGCCCGGCGATACCCAGGGCACGGGCGGCACGCATCCCTTTATCTCCGGTGGCATGAAGCGCCCGAAGCGTCTCGGCGGCCGCTATCCCGCTGGGAAATCGTAGCTGCTCGACATTGATCATTTGCCGCTTCATGGGTACAGCCATGGTCACCCCAAGAATGGCGATGAAGAAAACCCAGCCCAGCATGACCCCGACTGACAGGGTCTGATTGTAGATCATTATGTAGGCGGCAAAGGCCGAAATCAGAGTACCGCCGGTAGAGTAGCCCGCGGCGCTGGCCGTGGACTGCATACAGTTGTTTTCCAGAATAGTCATCTGGGACTTGGCGAATCTCAGCTTGTAGAAAGTGGTCCAGATGGCGTAAGAAAGAATGCACGCCGTGATCGCTACGCCAAATCCCCAGCCGGCTTTGAGACCGATGTAGATGTTGGTCAGTGAGAGTACCGATCCCAATACCCATCCCATGATGATGGCTCGCCAGGTGAGCTGTTTGACCGTGTCGCCACGGCCAACATAGCATTTCTCATACCACTGATTCTCGACCTCCTCCGCAGTCCCCTTGAATCCTTCAACTGGAAGCTCGTAATTCGCATAGGCGTCGCGTGAAACTTGTGCATCGCTACGCTCAGAAGGGCGCCGGTTCTCTTGGTCCATCGACATTAGCATCGTCTCCTTGTGGGTTAGATGGCATCGTCCGAACGGGGTGACCTTACCCCATATTTTGTTCTAAGGTAAGGAGGTTCCGGCGGCAACGCAAATGCGTTTCTCCTTCCCGGACGGGTCTTCTGAACCCCAAGCCAGGGCCCCGCGAAGTCGACCACAGTCTCAAGAGACTCCTATTGGCACCACACAAACAAGTCAATGAAGACGAAAGCGGGGGGAATACTCAGGAGATAGATCGAAATGGGGGAGCGTTGCCGCCCCCCCGCGTCAGATGGCTGGGTCGAAGCAAATCGGGTGTGTGGGACTTTCAGATGTCGATATCCACTTGAATTGTGCCGGTGCCGGCCAGATCACTGTTGTTGAAAAAGTCGACCGCACCGATTACCGCGACGTTCGGGGCGAATTTCCAGGCCAGCCCGACGTTAAGCGTTCCATAGGCGCTCTCTGAACCCATGTACTCGGCACACAACCAGAGCTTGTCGGACCATTCCGTCATGGTCCTTTCCCAGGCCGCCAGAACACCGGTGTTATCTTTCACGCCATGACCGTCAAGAAGCAGCCTGTCGTTTCCAATAAAGTAGCCTATTGAGAGCCGCCCGAGTGAGGTTCTACCGGCATTCACGGTCTTGGCCACTTTGAAGTAGATGACGTTGAAGTCGGTGAGCTCAGCTTTCGTGCCGATGTCGAAAACACCGATAGCCAGTGCAGGACTCGCTTTACCCAGGGCGCCTTCGGGCACCCCAACCTTAAAGTTGCCATAGAGAGGATGATTGTCCATGTCGCCTAATCCGCTCTTGTGGTCAAACCCTAATTCCATGTTGATCTTCTTGTACGGCAACACGCCGACGGTCAGGCCAAGGTTCGTCACGGTTGGGATTCTCGCGCCGGACGCATCTCGCTCAATCGGAAGGTACATGTCGCTGGTAATATGCACGAGTCTGTAAGGTTGGACGTCAGTCGAAGGAGCCCAGATGTGGGTGGTCGCAGTGGCAGCGGCCTGACCAGCCAGACAGACCAACAACAATGCTGCCACAAGAAGGGAGAAGACTGAGAATCTATTCATATTTACCGTACTCCTGTGAATAAGAATAATGAGCCTAAACCGAATCGTATGCCGTTTCGCCGTGTAGAGAGTCATCCAGTCCACGCTCCTCCTCGTCCTCGGTGGTCCTGACTCTTGTGAACTTATTGATTATCCAAAGCATGGCAAAGGTGAATCCGAAAGCATAGATCGACGAACCGATCACGGTCAGCAGTTGCTTCATGAAGAAGCTGCTGTTGCCATGGAATAATCCGTCGGCGCCGGCGCTATTGACCGCAGTACTTGCCATAAGGCCCAGCAAGATGATCCCCAGAGCGCCGCCGACTCCGTGCACACCCCAGACGTCCAGGGCGTCATCCCATTTCAGCCAATTCTTGAGGTTGACGGCGAAATAGCACACGGTGCCCGCGACTATGCCGATGATCGCCGCCGAGGTCGGGGTTACGTACCCGGCGCAGGGAGTTATGGTGGCCAGGCCAGCTACTGCGCCAGTCAGAAGACCCAGGAATTTCGGTTTCCGCTCGAATATCCAGGCTAGAAGCATCCAGACCGGTCCAGCGAAAGAGGCCGCGATGTCGGTATTGAGAAAGGCCACACCGGTGACAGCATCAACTTTCAATTCACTGCCGGCGTTAAAACCATACCAACCAAACCAGAGAAGGCCGGTACCGAGCGCCACCAGCGGAATGCTATGCGGAACACTGTCGCCAACTTTCCGCCTACCCACATACAACACTGACGCCAGAGCTGCCATCCCGGCAATGTTGTGCACCACAATCCCGCCGGCAAAATCCAGAACCCCCCACTTGGCCAGGAGACCGTTCCCCCAGATCATATGTACGAACGGGAAATAGACCAGGGTGAGCCAACCGAACAGAAACATCAGATAGGCGCCAAACCGCACTCGATTCGCAAAAGCGCCGGTTATTAGCGCCGGTGTGATGATGGCGAACATCATCTGATACGCCATAAATACGAACTCCGGAATGTTCCCGGTGCCGAACGGCGACACGGTTGTCAGAGTCACCCCTGCCAGGAACGCCTTATCCAGATTACCGATTATACCCCCCTCACCGCCGCTGAAACATAGCGAATATCCGTATGCCCACCATATGATGGTAGTTACACCCATGGAAACGAAGCTCTGGATCATGATCGTGAGCACGTTCTTGCGACCAACCAGACCTCCGTAGAAGAAAGCCAATCCCGGTGTCATGAGCATGACCAGACTGGTCGCTACGAGCATGAAACCGGTGTTGCCGGAATCGAACATTTGCAGCCTCCTAAATCGTCAAAAACCACCTACAAGCCACATCGCGTCCCCCCAACGTAGTACATTCGGGCAACAATAGACAATCGGGCCAGCCCTTAGAAATTGCTGCGCAATTCCTTAGGCCCACCCGACAACATATCTGTAGAGAAGCTTGTGCTCCCGCTCATTCGAGGTGGGTCAGACCCTCGCGGATAGCGTACTTGGTTAGTTCGGCGATACTGTGGATATTGAGTTTGTCCATGATGTTTTTGCGATGAGTCTCGACCGTCTTGTTCCCAATATGCAATGCCCCAGCGATGTCCTTGGCGCTGCATCCCTCGGCGAGCATTTGCAGAACCTCCCGTTCGCGCGCGCTCAGCACCGAGAAGGCGGAATTAGGGAGATCATCGGTTAGCGCCAGGTATTCGCGAACGACACCTTCGGCAATCGAATGTGAGAGGAAGATCTGGCGTTTGAACACGGCGCGGATCGCCTCCCGCAATTCTGCAATTTCGCAGTCCTTAAGTACGTAACCCAGCGCCCCCGCCCTGAGTGCCTCAACGACAAACCGGTGATCGGCATGCATCGAGAGCATAAGGACGGCTACCTCCGGATGCTCGGTCCGCAAGTGACGCGTGGCCTCAAGGCCGTTGAGCCCCGGCATGGATACGTCCATGAGAACTACATTCGGGCGGCAGATACTAACCTGGCCAAGTGCGGACTGGCCGTCAACCGCCACTCCGACTACTTCTACATCCGCCTGCTGTTCAAGCAGGGTGCGAAGTCCGTCACGAAAGAGACGATGGTCATCGGCTAGCATCACGCGAATTTTCATAGTACTGAGACCTTTCTCAACACGGCAGTTTCAGCGTAACCGTCGTTCCCCGGCCGGGCGACGATACGATCGCGGTTGCTCCACCCAGGAAAGTGATTTGCTCGCGAATACTGAACAGCCCGAAATGGTCGCCGAGCGATTCGGCCGTGTCCAGTTTCTTGACGTCGAAACCGGAACCATTGTCGCTTACTTCGACACAAAGCCCGTTCGCAGAAATCTCGAGCCGAACAAGAATCGACTGCGCCGCGGCATGTTTGACCACGTTGGTCATAAGCTCCTGGATCGCTTTGAAAACCGTCGCACAGATCTCGTCGTCCAGTCGCCGGTGTGGGGTCGGCGCTTCCACCTTCACGATTATCTTGTGCTTGGTCTGATAGTTCTCGGCCAGCCAGCGTAGCGCCGATGACAACCCCAGTTCGTAAAGCACGGGCGGACTGATTTGAGAAGTCAGGTCACGGGTGTACCGTATCGTCTGGTTGAGCAGCGCCAGTGTCTCGGCAATTTCGCCTTCGAAGCCACAGAAGGTAGCGTTAGACTGCAATTGCGCGATGTTCATCTTTATAAAAGCCAGCGCCTGCCCTATGTGATCGTGAAGGTCGGTGGCAATTACACGACGTTCTCGCGCCTCCACCACTGCAAGCTGCGAGGCTAGCTGCCGGAGCTGCAATTGATACCGCTCAATTCGAGACTGCGCGACTGCGTATTCCTCTATTCTTCGCGAGAGCTGCTCGTTTGCGTTTGCAAGCTCCTCGGTTCGCTCTTTTACCTGGCGTTCGAGTGAACTGTGCGCTTTCAGGAGTTCCTCGTCGGCGATCAGGTGCTGGAAGTAGGAGCGAAGCATTTCCGCCAGAGAATCTATCAAGTCCCGCTCTTCCCTTAAGAAAGGACCTTCGTCGGATGTCGGGCGTTCCTCAGTGTAGGCGACCTGGATAAGTCCCTGCTGCTCGCCCCGAACTGCAATTCGAGCACTTTGAATCCAGGGAGTGACCCTGAAGTCTTTGGTGCTGGAGGTCCATTGCTGGAACTGTATGTGAGCCTCTGTAACTGCGGGATATTGCCAGGCAGACGGCACCACATTTACAATCTGTTGGATTACTTCCTGAGGAGACTTATCGACCGCCTGTATGATTCTTGCAGTCTGATGCAGTGCACTCAACTCCTTTATTCGTTCCTGAAGTTTGTGGAGTATTTCTTGTGTCATTCCAGAACAGTCCTAACCACGATCAACAGACATCCCAATATAGGTTAAGACGGGGTCGTCGCGATGTCGATTTTTGGGCACCGTTGACAACAAGCCGTCAATCGGGGAGCGTCCACTCGAGCTTCACCAAAGACTTATCATGAGGACAGCCAAGAACATCGGCAAGAGATTATTCAGCAACAGGTTGCTGGTGGACATCTCTGTCCACCGGCAAGTTGACCATCCGTAGAATCCCCGGCTAAACCATTGCGGGCGGCTCAGCTCCCCGTGTGCCCCACGAACGTATCTAATTGGAGCTTTCCAGCCCCGGCATTTCCTTCCCGCGACGGTACAGCACTATCAACGAACCGAGGATTATCAAAGTAGTGCCGATCCACACCAACGTAATCATCGGCTTGCGCGATATATCCAAAATCAGCTTCGCCGGAGACATTCCCGGCATCAACTCCGGAATGTCGAGGACGACAATCCCCTGGTCGGCGACAATTTGCTGAATGGCCGCCTGATATTTCTGACCGCCCAGAGTTAGTTCGACCGGCTCGGCTATGATTGTGCCCCCGGTTTCGGCCATTCCTTCAACTAGTTTCGGAGAGATAGTCTGAACTTCGTCGCCGCGTGCCACCGTGATATGCGCCATAACACTCATACCGGCGCCACCCATACCACCGTGGCCGCCGGTTTCAAAGCCCTCCAGGGTAAACGTCAAATCACCCTGCTGGGTCGGCTCGCCTTTCTTGAGAGTCAGGCCCTCGCCACCCTTTTCTTCCTCGACCTGCATCGGCGCCAGATAGAGGTCATAGGCAAGGGAGCGGCTGATATACGGCTTGCGCATGATGCCGTCGAGCCGTTGCGAATAATACAACTCCGGCCGGACTTCGTGCGCGCCTGAGCCTTCGTCGAGCGACAACAAGAGCTCATTGTGTGGCTGATCGATAGAATTGGCCATCCCGTTGTATCCGACTGTGACATTGAAAAGTGAAGAAGTCTTTGTCTGCCCCTGCTCAATCGTCAATCGGTCGCTCGAATCTGATGCCGATGACGCCATGATGCCGATGAGCATTATTCCGAAACCGAAATGGGTCAGCGGCGCGCCGCATGACTTGACCCTATCCGGCAGATAGGCCGACAGCGAGATCACGTTGGACACCACTGCCATGGCCGCAGTAGCATAGAAAAGCAGGATCAGATAATCCGTCACGCCCGCCAGCAACGAGACCAATATCGCCAACAGGAAGACCACTAGCGCGGGGACCATCGGCCGACGGAACTCCGGATTGAACAGGTACATTATCGCCGCTCCGACTACGAGGCTGAAAAGAATGGCGAATACCAGTCCGGTATCCAGCAGCAGAAAGAACAGACCGAGTCCGACCACAAAGCAGGCGCCCAGCACGATCAGACTCTTCTTGAGACCGTTCTCGAGTTTGAAGCCGGAGAATTTCGCCGACGGCGCCACACTGATCAGAAACGCCATCACGATCGACAATGGAATCGCAAAGCTGTTGTACGTGGCGATCTCGGCTGCCCGAGGTTTATCCGCAAACCAGCCGGAGAGAATCGGCAGCGATGACCAGAACAGGACGATCAGCGAGAAAACGAACAGCACCGCCACCGACGCGACCAGTGAGAATTCCTTACCGAAGAAGTTATAGTCGATCGGCGCTGACTGGATGCCCCGCGCCCGCCAGATGAAAATCCCAAGGGTTACGACCGCAAATAACGTCATGAAGACGATAAGGTTGACATTGATGCCCAGATCGGTGAAGCTGTGCACCGAGAAATCGGCCAGTACGCCGCTACGCGTTAGAAAAGTTCCGTAAACGACCTGCATGAACAGGAACGCGGCCAGCATCAGGTTGCTCTTGCGGAGCGCTCCACTTCGTCGTTCGATTATCAGGCCGTGTATCAGCCCAAGCGAAGTCAGCCAGGGTACCAGCGAGGTATTTTCGACCGGGTCCCACGCCCAGTATCCCCCCCACCCGAGAGTCTTGTACGCCCAGTAGCCGCCCATGACGTTGCCCATGCCGAGGAACAACGCCGAAGTCGCTACCCACGGAAAGGCCCGCCGCACCCATTCGGTATAGTCGTTCTTAAGCATCGCCGCCATCGCCAGTGCAAACGGAACCGCCGCCGCAGAAAATCCGACAAACATGATCGGCGGATGGATGACCATCCACGGGTCCTGCAGGAGCGGGTTGAGCCCCATGCCGTCGGGAGCCGCGGTCGGAAGAAGCGCGAACGGCGAAAGCTTTACCAGCAGCACCAGCAGGAATAGGTTAACGAGCGAATAGATCGCCATGGCGTACGCCTGGTACCTACCGGCCAGCCGCAACAGCAACAAACCCCAGATAGCGCAGAGGAACAACCAGAGCAGGTAAGTTCCTTCTTGCCCGCCCCAAAAGGCCGACAGGATGTAGAAGAACGGCTGTGACTTCTGGGAATATTCGTAAATGTATTTGAAAGCGTAGTTGTGGGTGAAGAACAAATAGAACAGATAGATCACCGCGAGAGTCGTGAAGCCGAAAAAGGCAAAATAAGCTCGCGTAGCCAGTGATTTCAAATCGTCACGCCCGCGAGCGACCAAATAGAAAGTCGCCCCGGCCAGAACATTCGCGGTAAGCGCCAGCAGTATCGCCAGTTGACCGATTATTTCAGGACTCAAATTCCATACTCCTTAAGCCGTCAATCCATCGCTGCCTTGGTACAAACCAAGGCGCTCTTCAGCCGTGCATAATAGGACCATTGGTGGTTGTACGCAAATTGAAACGCGATGACTGCGATCAAGTTTCCCGGAAACCGTTGCTTGGGGGGCTATTGAAAAAGTCTGTCTAATCGTCATTGCGAGCGGAGATGGCCCGCCGCCAGGCGGGACAGCGTAGCGCGGCAATCTCAAGTTAGTTGTGGCAGCGTAATTTGAGATCGCCACGCCTCGCCCGCGAAGCGCGTTCGAGGCTCGCGATGACGGGGAAGGGACTTTTCAACGCTCCCTTGGGAGGCGTTTAATCCATGAAGAGGTAGGGGCGCCAGCGAGCGTCGTTGTCCCCCAAGTGGCGCTGGATAAAAGTGATATGGGACGGCCGGGTCGGCTTCTTAACCAGCTTCATTCCGGCCTGCTCAGGGGTCCGGTCACTCTTGTGGTTATTGCACTTAATGCAGGCCGAGACCATGTTTTCCCAGGTGTCGGCCCCGTGAAGTTTACGAGGAACCACGTGGTCAATCGTCATAGAGCCACGGGTCGTCCCGCAATACTGGCACCGGTGACCGTCGCGAAGAATAATATTCTTGCGGGTGAGCATGATATAACGGAACGGCACCCGGCGGTATTCAGCCAGCCGGACCACCGACGGAAGGGCGTAGGAATCGGCAATTGTGTGGACCCGAATCCCGTCGGCCGTCGCCACCATCTCCGCCTTACCCTGGAAAAGAAGCACAATGGCCCGTCGCGCTGAGCAAACTGTCAGCGGCTCATAGTTCTGATTGAGCATCAGAACATTCCGATTGATTACCGAACCGTTAGTGCCACTCATGTTGCTACCCCTTAAACAGTTAAAGAAATGTCAGGTTGCACCGGGGAGTCCTGCATGAGGTGGCCGCCTGACATCGCATCTAACTGACAGGGCGCCAAAAACCCGTTATTGGCCTGAAAAGTAGCCCAAAATAGTCGTTTGGTCAACAGGTTTCTCGACCCAGAGTTCCCCGAATCTGACTTCCATCTTGTCGTAGGCACTGTACCCCGACCCGCCGCAATGAGCCCACATCTGCCTCATGGAGCAATTACGTGCCGGGCCCGCCTCGGCGGACCCACCTCTGCCTGATGGAGCCATTACGTGCCCGGCAGATGTCCACATCTGCCGGTTAACGCAACACTCCCCCGCGCTATCCATCCGTCTTGGCACTAAGCAGTTCTACGAAACGCTTGATATAGATCGGTTGGCTCTTCGTCCGGAGCGTCACCGCATACCAGGTTTGCCATAAACCTTTGGGCCCCAGACTGACGGTCGCAATGTTTCGGTTGCTGCGAAATTGCTCCAGCGACCACTGGCCAATCACCGCCACACCTAGCCCTGAAGACACTATTTGAATCATACTGTCAATCGCGGGAAGTTTCGTGGCCGTTCTCGGCTTCACACCTGACGGGGTAAGTATCTTCACAAAGAACGTGGAAGTCTCATCGGGGGCGTCAAACGATATCAGGTCCTGGTCGGCAAAGTCTTTGGCGACTACGTAGTCTTTGGCGCGCCAGGGGTGGTTGGCCGGAATCACCGCGAGTAGTTCGTCGTCGCGAACCTTGGTGTATGTCAAGCCCGGCGCCGGGTGACGCTCGGTAGTCAGGACCACGTCGAGTTCGCCCCTATTGAGGTAACCCATCGGGTCCATCGTAGCGGAGCTGTTGAACACTATGTCCACATCCGGAAACGCCCGGCGGAAAGACTTTATCAACGACGGCAGGAAGTGATAGCAGGTAAAACAACAACTGGCAAAACGAAGCTTGCCCCCTTTGCCCGACGCCACCTGTTTCATCTCATCCTTGACGCGGTCAATCTCAGTGATGATTGAGTTCGCCGATTCCAGAACGCGCTGACCGGCTTCCGTGAGAACCAGATGCCGTCTGACGCGATGGAACAGCGTGACCCCCAGTTCCTCTTCGAGCTCTCGTAACTGATGACTCAAAGCCGGTTGGGTCAGGAAGAGCTTACCGGCCGCCTTCGACATGCTGCCCTCATCGACCACGGTCTTGATCAGTCGGAAATGTCTCAGTTCCATTCGAACCTCTCGATAAGATCGTCCAATACTATTGTCACTATGTGAATTCGAGCTGAACGTGACGTTTCATTGTCACTAGGTCAATTCAGTACCATTAGCTCAGCTTATCAATAGTACCAAATCAATTCATGCAACGCAAGTACTGAAACGCCGTTCAATACCCATAATCGACGTTGAATCCAGCCGCGCTGATCGCATGCTCGCCGGTCAGTCGCGGAAATACCAGGCGGGCAGGGAGATAGATAATATGTTGAAATCTAAGGTTATGTTGATCGGGCTGGCCCTCCTGTTGGCCACATTTTTCATTCATGGTGACGTTTTTGCGAATCAGAACACCGACAACAGCTCTTCGACCGTGCAAAGCGGAACTGTGGCGCCATCGTTTGTGCTGAACGGGGTCGGCGGTGTGCCTCGGACACTGGCCGATTTCGCCGGCAAGTATGTCGTACTCGAATGGACCGATTTCGACTGCGCCGAAGTCAAGGCCGGTTACAAATCCGGGCTCACACCGAAGATGCAGACCTGGTTCCGTGATCACGGGGCGGTATGGTTGTCGGTTTTGTCTCCGGAAGCCGGCTCGTACAGCAAAGATGCCATGCGAGAACTGCGCACGCGTCTGGCGAAAGAGAAATCCGTCGCCGCAGACTGCCTGCTTGATTACGGTGGACAAACCAGCCGCCTCTATCAAGTGACCAAAGTTCCGACGCTATGTTTGATTGATCCGAATGGCAAGCTCATCTGGTGCGGACCGGCAGACAAGTTCCCTGGAACTGCGGGTGACAATGTCGGCACGACTTACTTGCAGGTCGCGTTCGAAGCGAGTGTCGCCGGCAAGAAACTGCCCGACGCGCCGGAATTGCTTGGCTGCCTCGTGCGCTAGTATTATGTAGCACGAACAACCACGTTCGTTGTGGGCGGTAGACCTCCTGCTCTGCCCCGTATGCAGCGAGGGCGGGACGACTGGAACCCGCCCTCGTTGTTGCGGCAGGACTCCTGGTCTGCCGCTTTCAAGCCTTGGTAGCCCACAGCTTGCTGTGGGTTCATCCGCTATGAACAGACGTCCTCATATTGCTTATTCCGGTCTGGTACCCCGTCCAGCGGGTGGGATTCTTCGAGCAGTGGATCGCAGACAGTTCGGCTGCGCCGACACGCAAGTACTCTGTAGATAAAGGAGCTAACAATGCAATTCAAGGCCAAACGCATCAAGCGGCAATTCCGCCAAACAATCATGGCTACGCCAAACGTAATCTTCCCCCTGCTTTGTCCCGTGCGCGAAGCCGAGTGGCTGGATGAGTGGGACTACCAGATGCTCTTTTCCAAATCGGGCGTAGCGGAGCCAGGTGCGGTCTTCAGTACCCCGTATGCCGGTGAACCAGATACGATCTGGATCGTCACCAAGCATGATTCTGTCGCGAATGAAGTTGAATTCGCACGGGTTACCCCTGGTTCGCGCGCCAGTGTTCTGAACATCACCGTCGAACCGAAAGACGAAGTCAGTTCATACGTGGATATCGCGTACACATATACCGGCTTAAGTCCGGAGGGAAATGACTTCTTGGATTCGTACACGGAAGAAGCATTCAACTCGTCCATGGCGTTCTGGGAGATGTCGATGAACCATTTCCTAGCAACCGGCAAGAAGCTCCGCAAGTAAACTATAGAGCGGGTGGCCATCTTATTCCGGTACCCCACAGCTTGCTGTGGGTTCGCTGGAGACAGACAGATGTCGGGTTTCATCGTCTCTCGCTACGCTCGAACCTCTGAAACGCCGACCTACAAGAACAGAAAGCGCCACCAAACAAAGACCCCTCCGCCGATAGCGGGTTCGGCAGAGGGGCAAAAAACGTTACATCAAGAGGCCGTTTAACGTCGTGCCCGGGACGCTCACATACTGCCGCTGCAGCAATGAGCCACGCGCGGAATTCTGTAACGCATAGTTGGGGCTCCTTTCTAAGCCAGTCGCGATGTTATTCTTTCACTTTGCTTCATCCCACCCGCAAGCGAGTGGGCCACCGGGGTTGTCCGGTCATATATATTCAGCCGGTGTTCTTTCGTCCGGCATCATTCCATTGCCTATATGCATATATGCACATATATCGATATATGTTCCACAAAAAAATACCCCCCGGCTCACTTTTTCTTGCTCCTCGGGCGCGTTATTATCTTCAAACAGTCACAAAACCCTGAGCAGCATTCCTCCACCGTGTCTTTATTCAGGCTGTAATACACCTGCTGGCCGTCGCGACGGTCGGTCAGAATACCGGCGTCGCGAAGCACCGCCAGGTGACGGCTGACGGTCGATTGCGACAGCCCGACTTTATCAGCTATGTCGTTAACAGTCATGGCCTTGCCGGTCAGAAACCCAAGAATGCGCAGACGGGTGGGCTCGCCGAAGGCCTTGAAATACTTGCTGTAGATTCGCTCGTCCATACGGATTCCGTCGCGCCGTGGCTAATCGACTACGTTGTCGCTTATGTACATATAACGATATTAGGGGCCTGGAGTTGCCGCTGTCAATGTATTTGTGGGCGGGGAGGGTGCTCGCCGGGTGAGTTCGATATCACGTCCCGCCCTTTCTCCGTCATTCCCGGCTTGGCCGGGAATCTATGGAGCGTCGCGAAGGTTACGTCACTGACATTGACTGGGGGCGGAGAGGTCGAGGACAGGATCGAGAAGAAGTCTCTCCCGTGAATCTGTGCATCTCATGCGGTTGCGAGTGGTCATGGGTGCCCGACCGAGTCGGGCATGACGGAATGTTACAGTCAGCTCAAATCGCTCGGTTGGCCCACCTGCTTGCAGGTGGGGGAAAAAGCGCGAATCCTATTTCTGTCTTGCCCCGGTTTAGCCGGGGCATCCATGAGTAGAATCAATCATACTCGCCGTCATTCCCGGCTTGGCCGGGAATCCATGGTCCGTCGCGGAGGTCACATCAATGACATTGACTGGGGGCGGGGAGTTCGAAGACAAGGATCGAGAAAGAGTCCCTCTCGTGAAACTGCGCATCTCTTGCGGTTGCGAATGGTCATGGGTGCCCGACCGAGTCGGGCATGACGGAATGTTATGGTCTGTTCAAATCGCACAAACCCCCCGTTGGGAGGTGTAGAACAGTGTCGGGTTGCTCGCGTCACGCTTCGCGTGGCTCTCGTGAACCCGACCTACTTGGCCTCAGGGTGACAGAGGGGACGTTCCCTACTCGCCGTCTTTTTCTATGCCGTACTTCTTGATCTTGTCGAACAGTGTCGTGTAGTCGATCCGAAGCACCTGGGCCGCTTTGCGTTTGTTGCCGCGAACTTCCTTGAGCACCCGCATGATCGCCCCCCGCTCGGCCTGCATCTGGGCGTTGGAGCCGATTTCTTTCAATCCGGCCCCGTCCCGAAGCTGGATCTCGTCGGTCCGTCGCAAGCGAATGGCCAGATGTTCCGGCGTGATCTTGCGCCCCTCGGCGAGAATCACCGCCCGCTCGATCGTGTTCTCGAGTTCGCGCACATTGCCCGGCCAGTGATATTTCTCCAGAAGCGCCATCGCTTCTTTGGCGAGCGATTTCTCCGGCTTGCGCATTTCGCGGCTGTACTGGGCTACAAAAGCCTCGGCCAGAAGCGGGATATCGTCCGGCCGTTCTCTCAAAGCCGGGATGCTCAGCGGAAACACTGACAGACGGTAGTAGAGGTCTTCACGGAACCGCTTTAGTCTGATCAGTTCCGGCAGGTCCATATTGGTAGCCGCGATGACGCGCACGTCAACGTCGACGGTCTTGTTGCCGCCGAGGCGCTCGAAATTCTTCTGCTGCAGCACTCTGAGGAGTTTCGCCTGCAGGGCTATATCCATGTCGCCGATTTCATCCAGGAATATCGTGCCACCGTTGGCGATTTCGAACTTGCCCATCTTGCGGGCATGCGCTCCGGTGAATGCACCCTTCTCGGAGCCGAACAATTCGTTCTCGAGAAGTTCATCCGGAATAGCGGCGCAGTTGATCGTGATGTACGGTCCGTCCTTGCGCAGCGACAGATTATGAATCGCTCGCGCGAACAATTCTTTACCGGTACCAGACTCTCCCTGCAGTAGTACCGAGGCATCGCTCTTGGCTACCTTGTGGATCAACTGCCCCAGCTCCATCATCTTGGCGTTCTTCCCGATGATATTTTCGATCCCATGCTGGGAGAGAAGTTCCTGCCGCAGGAGCGTATTCTCCGCCACGAGTCGGCGGTTCTCCAGCGCCCGTCCGACCAATACGCAGAGATGCTCGGTATCAAACGGCTTGGTAAGAAAATCATAGGCGCCCTGCTTCATGGCCGCGACTGCATCCTCGATCGTGCCGTAGGCGGTCATGACTATCACCGACGTATCGGCATCGAGTTCCTTGACTTTGTTGAGAAGCGCCAACCCGTCGACTTCGGGCATCCGCAGATCAGTAAGCACGAGATCGTATGATTTGTTGCTGACAAGATCGATGGCCTGCTTGCCGTTGATGGCGGAGTCGACCCGGTATCCCTCTTCCGTCAGGGTCTCGTGCAGCATATTGCGCATGGAGTCCTTGTCCTCGACGACCAGGATATTAGGCATGTTTACGCTCCCAGCTTGTATTTTCTCACCTACCCAGAGTCCGACCGGGTCGGCCATGGGGACACTCCCATATATCGGCGCGTAGCGCGACTATTGGAGGATTCCCCCTGCGCAATTATAGGACAACTTGGAAGGCGATATCCTGAGGTAGGTTGACAGGCTGAGGCAGTTGTCTACCGTGCCCGGTCCGCCGCGGCGGATCCTCGTCTGCCGGAAGACAAAGTGAAAGATCACGGCCGCGTAAACATGGTGATCTCAGAACGGCCGCAGTATTCGGCTCGGAGGAAGTATCGCCCCGGTGGCAGTGACGGTTCCCGAAATCGGTCGGCGTTGAGGGTCAGATGATAGAAACCGACCTTGAGGTCCTGCAACAACAACGGGCGGATCAACCTCAGGTTGGCGTCGACCAGATCGACCGAAACCTTGCAGACCGGCTCGTAGATTCTCAGTTCGACCGCCGACGGACGCTCAATACCGCGCTCCGACGGTTTGACCACGGCCGAATCGATCCGGTCGGAACGTATGAGCGTTATCAGTGAGTCAGAGATGATGATTCTGGGCTCCACCCAGAGCGTTTCGAACAGGCCCTTCTCTACGATCACCGGCTTTTCCTGGACGATCAGCCCTTTCTTCCCGCAACTGCCAATCGCAAGAATGAGACTGAATGCGAGAATCAACCGACTGTGTGATTTCATGGTTCGAAACATAAGCAACTAACTCTCTTACCGCCAATTGAACCGATTGGACTCAGCAAAATCAAGAGTAAATATATCCGCATTCCATGTACCGCCGGGTGCATTTCAGTCTTGTACAATTGGACCCTCCAAATTATACTGTTACTAGTAAGTATCATTAATAGCTTTCAGGAGACAAAGCCCATGAACCGCCAATTCACGCATTGGTTCCTTACTGCCTTCTTCTCGCTCGCTCTTGTATCACAGAGCTTGTCGCTCCCCCCGGAGAAACGTCAGGTTTCCGCTCCAACATCTCAGACAATTGACAACACTACCTTCATCAACGCTAATCGGATTCTAATGTTTGTCACCAACCACGGCAATTTCGGCCGTGATCTGGCTGGCGTCTTTGGGAACGATTATGGAACGTACTTCCCCTTTACTACTGTCGCTGACATTCAGTCCGGCGCAAATACGACCTCACCACTGTATGCCGGAGGACTCTGGCTGGGCGGTGTAGACGCGGCGACCAATGACACCCTGGTTACTATTGCTGAGTATAGCAGCGAGTACGTGCCGGGACCGATGGCTGGCGGTACCTATCAGACTGACCGACCTGAGTTCCGAGTTTACAAGCTCTACAGTGATAGCCTGGCCGATAACCCGAATCAGGACTATCAAGATTGGCCGGTCACCCAGGGCGCGCCGGTTGACGGCTACGGCGCCCCCGAAATGAGAGGCGACCAGATGACGTGGACCGTTTACAACGACGCCGATCCCGCCGAGCACACGAGCGACGCCGGCTCAACCGCACCGATGGGGATCGAGGTTCAGCAAACCGTCTGGTCAAGCAAAGGCACCATCATCGATTTGCCTCCGACAATTGAAGTTCAGCATGTCGGGTCCGGCGGTGGCTCGGTGCGAGTCTTTGCTAACCAGCCGTCCCTCTTGAATGGTCATGATTACATGGTGATCTTCACGGCCGATTCTTCAAGTGGGGGAACTTGGGATCTGATTGACAGGACGACGGGCGAGACCAAATTGACAGGCATGTCAGATCGGTCCGGTGGTGCTCCTTCACCGTCCGTTGACGGCCTGCAAGTAGCTGTTGCAGATTCAGGGCATATAGGAGTTACTGATTGGACCATACCCGGCGGCACGCGTCGCTTCACCTGGGCGCAGGCAGATTACGGATTTGAAGGATTCAACGGAGCGCTGGGCTGGGCCGATCCGTATGCGTACTTCAATGGTGAGCCCGCGGCGATAAGCTATCTCGATTTACCGGAAGTGCTTCTAAAGCTGGCCAAGGTTGACTCGGTGGGTAATTTTGATCCGGGGGATACAAACGTGTCCTACGGCTACCGCTACATGCGCGGTTGTCAGACCCCCCCAGCCAAGCAGGAATTTGCGCCGTTCATCTTCAACACCGACGCTTCGTATGATTTCCAGGCTTTTGAGAAGAATGTGCCTCTTTCGGCCTGGGACATGAGTGTCGATCCACCCCGTCGGCTGACGGTTGGATTCCTGGAGAACAACGTTGAGCTCGGTACGGTTGACGGTAAGTACTGGCCCCCGGACAGTGACTCGCTTACTGCACTCGGCACTACAAATGCAGCCGTCAACGGACCTCGTGAATGGTTATGGATCTATATGGCCGACTACAGCGAGACGCCAAACGCTGAGTTCGAGCTGAATCCTCTGAACGACATCCAAATGCCGATTATGTACTGGGCAACCTGGGCCAGGCGAGGCAGCAACTGTGTCTTTGAAGATGGTGATGAGTTCCTGATAATCCCCGGTGAGGGCTACTCTCTCACACCGGCCGATACATTCTTCTTCAAAGCCCCGGACCCGATCGCCGATCCCACAACGACAGCGGAAGATGTGTCCCTTCTTCTGCGGTACAAGTTGATTAACAAGGGCAACCGCACCCTCAACGACTTCTTCCTAAGCCTCTGGCTCGATCCCGATCTCGGCTCGGCAGGCGACGATCTGGTCGGGTGTGATACTCTGAACAACCTGTTCTTCTGCTACAACGCCACCGATTATGATGCCCAATATCAGGGCGTACCGCCAGCGATTGGTTTCAAGGTACTGGAAGGACCGGTCGTGTACACCGGCTACTCCGCCGACTCCGCCATGGTTGATGGCCGTCCGCTACCAAATTACAAGAACCTTGGCATGTACTCATTCAACAAGTACATAAATGGCACTGACCCGGATTGGTATGTCCAATCGTATCAATACATGATGGGCTTAGAAGCGAAGAATGACGGCGCACCGTACTACAACCCTACTACGGGGCAACCCACACGATTCGTGAACTCAGGTGACCCTGTAACTGCTACCGGCTGGATCGACAATACCCCGTCTGACCGGCGCATGATGGCCTCTTTCGGACCATTCACATTCCGTCCCGGTGACACTCAGCAGGTTCTATTCAAAATGGCCGTAGGACAAGGGACCGACCGTCTCAACTCAATCTCCGTTCTTCGCGACATCTTGCTTTGGGAAAACACACCGACCGACTTGGACGACGAGGACATTGCGACTCTGCCGACAGAGTTCCTTGTCGCTCAAAACTACCCCAACCCGTTCAATCCATCGACTACCATCAGGTATGCGCTTCCGAAACGGGCCGATGTCAACGTCTCGGTATTCAATCTGCTGGGGCAAAGAGTTGCAACACTCGTGAACCGGAACCAGCCGGCCGGTGAATATACGGCAGTGTGGAATGGATCCGACGCATCAGGTCGACCCGTGGCGTCGGGGATATATTTCTATCGCGTGCGGGCAGGCGATGAGATTCAAACACGAAAGATGATGTTGCTGAAGTAGGGCTTGATTCTTCGTAGGTCCGTTAGCGGCAAAGCCTGCCCCCGACTTGATCGGGGGTCCTCGTGCGCCAACAAAACGTGGTGGACGAGGACGTCCACCACGCACGGTGTTCTCTGGGTGGCCCACCCCGCTTGCGGGTGGGTTTACAGGCAATCGTGGCGGGTTCGAAGACGGACCCGCGCACAACCCTTGGGTGCCCCGCCTAAAGCGGGGCAAGATAGATTACATACCAGATGTCGAATCCGCAGGGGGTTCAACCTGCCCCCCCTCACGGTTTGCAATTGCGACAGGGCGACAATCCCTGCGACAGCCCTTGTTCCCGCGTAGCAAATTCCTGATACTTCCCCGGTTTCAAATCGCCCAGCGACCGACATCCCGGCCGATGTAGTCTGAATGAACCCTGGGAATTTATGTATCGATCCTCCGGCGTGCGCGGCAGCGACCATAACCCGGCGTGACGCTCGATAGCGGACCGCTGGGCATCAAGCAGCTTCCGAACCGGTTCACTGCTCAGTTCGTTGTCTTCGAACAGGTAGACATAGGCATACCCACTATCGACAATCGTCTTGTTCACGAATACCGAATCGACAAAGACATATCCCAGCAATCGCCCGTACCGATCCCGCCGCTGCCTGGAATACTCCAGCGACGTGGTCTGGTTGAGCGCCAGACGACTGAGCAACGCCCTGGCCTCGTCGTGCAGCGGCTCACCTTTTTCAGGTGTATCGATTCCGAGCAGCCGCACTTTGTCGCCGCCCCGGAATTCCATCGTGTCGCCATCAAGCACTCGGACCACCACAAACCGATCGTCCGGACCTTTCTCGGGACCGATATCCTCGACCAGCCGAAAAACCAGTATCAGCAGGGCGATCACGATTACCAGTGAGATCGCGAGAACACGCCTGCGCGCGCGCTTAGACCAGGCCGCCATTCACCCTCACTTCTGACCACCCTCCCGCCAGGGGCACGACTTCGATAATCGTCTCGACTTTGTTTTTGAGTTCTTCCAGATGGGTGATCAGGATCATCTGGGGGAAGCGCTTTTTCAGGTTGGCCAGCGCCTCGAAAATCAGATCCCTCCGGCCCGTATCCTGCGACCCGAAAACTTCGTCTAGTATAATGAAGGAACGATCCAGCCCGGCCGACTCGGTCAGCGCCAGAGAAATTGACAAGCGGAGGCAAAGCGAGGCCAGGTCCTTTTCGCCGCCTGAAAACCGTTCGATCCCGAAATACGCTCCACCGTCCATCACCTGCAGATTGTAGTCTTCATCCAATTCAACGAGGCTGTACCGGCCCCCGCTCATTTCCCCCATCAACTGGCTGGACAATTCCGATAGACGCGGTCGAATCCGGCTGATCGTAAACTTGCGAAAATCCCCAAACAGGTTGACCAGCTTTTCGGCGTAGAACTGGTCGGTGCGGACTATTTCGAGTTGGCGGCCGATTTCCGCCAGACGCTTTAGCTCTTCTTCTTTCAATCGAATTTCACGTCGGGCAAATTCCAACTCCTTGGCCGCCTCCCCAAGAGCCACCCGAGCCTCATTGGCCGCCGCCTGTTCGGATACAAGCCGGGCAGTTACGACGTCGTGGGCTGCCTGATCGAAACCGATCGATAGCACCTCACGTTCTGATGCCTGTATCTCTATTGCGGCCCTTTCCCGTTGTTCTGACAGCGTCGCTTTGGACGCTTCCAACTCCGGCGCCGCCTTCAGCTCTCCGTTCAATTCAAGAGACCGATTGCGCAACCTCTCCAGGCGAGCCACCTGATCGGTGAGTTCTTTCAGCCGATTCGGATCAAAATCGACTGCTCCCAGCAATCGCAACTGCTCCGACAATTGTTGCATTTGGACGGTCAACCGAGCCCGCCGGCTTTCGAAATCGGCCAAACGACTCTGCAGATTCCGTTCCTTCAGTTCCAACTCGACCCATTCCTGATTCAGCTTTATCAGTCGATCGGCGTCGCTCTTGATCGACTTCCCCTCGTCGTGTAATCGTGCCAGATCGTTTCGAATCCTCCCGCATCCTGCTTCTACGTCGGTCAGTTCGGCGGCCAGATGTGTTTGAATCCGGGGGAGGTCCTCACCAAACGGGCGTCGGCACCGCTCGCAGACAGCATCCGGCCCGACCTGCTTGATCGACTCCAGTTGCTCTTTCAGTTGCCCGACCGATTTCTCTTCAGCCGCCAGTTCGCCCTTCAAGTCGGTCCAGCACCGTCGGGACTCTTCGAGCCGGGCCTCGGTTTGTTTGATCCGGTCAGATAGGTCAGCAGGAATCGCAGCCCTGTCCTTTTCGAGCTTCTCGCGTTCGACCGTACAGCTCCGCCAGGCCTGCTCGGCCTGTTCCAGTTCGTTTCGCCATGCGGTCGCCTGATCGCTCAACTGTTGGAATTTCGAAGCCGCCTCCCGCCGCTTTTTCACCTCTTCCAGTTCAGTCTGGAACCCGCCCAACAACGACAATTGAGGTTCGATGCTGTCGAGTTCTTTACGGGCCAATTCGAGTCGGTTCTGCCTGGCATCCAGGTCTTTCAATTGTTGGGATAAGTTCTGCTCCGCGAGTCGGGCGGCATCGAGTCGAACCCGGGCCTGGGAGCATGCCTTCAACTTAGCCTCATGCTCCTTGCTTTCAGTTTCTGTCTCGGCCAGGCGGCGCGCCAGTTCCTGCCATGCTCCCTCAAGTGTAACGTGTTGATTTTCAAGTAGAACGACGTGCTCCCCGATCTGGGCCAGCCGCCCCCGAATGTCGTCCACCACGGCCATCTGTTGCTGAAGGACCGAGGCGCCGCGTTCGGCTGC
Organism: uncultured candidate division Zixibacteria bacterium; assembly: GCA_963735035.1. Taxonomy (GTDB): domain Bacteria; phylum Zixibacteria; class MSB-5A5; order GN15; family FEB-12; genus JAGGTI01. Next base: position 523,392 of record CAVTJJ010000004.1, on the reverse strand, counting down.
GCTTCGGTCGGCCTTGGCCGATTGAATGGCTCGGTCCAAACGGTCGATTCCAAGCATTCCCGCCAACTGGTTCCGGCGATCGACCGGAGTCAGGCTGGCCAGGGCGTTCAATTCCTGCTGACGAGCCAGAAACGAAGTCTGAAAACCGCGCCAGTCCAGACCCAGTAGTTGCGCGACATGCTTCTCGGTCTCGATGGTCCCGGACGACTCCCGGCTGCCGTTCCGATGCAGGCTCACTTCGGTTCGCTCGGTCCGACCGACCAGACGCCGCTCCAGACGGTAGTGCTCCTGCCCGATCTCAAATTCCAGCCCGACAGCACAATCATCGTCGGTAGCCGCATACGTCGATTTAATCTCTTCTTTTCCGGAGCGGGCCGCCCTGGCCCCGTAAAGTGCCCATGCGACCGCCTCAACAATACTCGACTTTCCGGCGCCATTCGGCCCCGTGATCCCTATCACCTGGTCAGGGAACAACAAATCGGCTTTCCGGATGACCCGAAAATTGCGGATGGTCAGTTGGAGGAGTTTCATATCCCGGATCAAGAAGGCGCACGGCCCGACCAGGTGTCAAGCTGAAAGCTCGTCGCAGATTTCACAACCTGGAAGAAAATTCCCAACATGTACCGAATTGCCCTTGACAAAACCGCGGATGATTGTATCTTTGCCCTGAGCGTGGTTTGTTGTTATCGAACCCGAGAGCCCAAAGTGGTTCAGTGACAACTCGCATTTGCATCTCTTGGAACCTGAACCCACAGCTCAAGACAGCGTCTTGCGCTAGGGTTGCGTGAAGTAGAAAATTGTCGGTACGATCGAATTCCGATTGTGTCGCTTTGTGCTATTACACGCCGTCCGAAAATGGGTTTCCCCCCTTTCATCATTCCTTCTTCTTAGCCCATGTTATGGTGAGCAAACGTATCTATGTGATACCTGACCTCACCCAGAGGAAACGTTAGCAATCGATCTGTTTTCTGGGTTCGGAAGCGCCGAATTACACAACTTTGATGAATGGTGTAAAGACACCGTTCAAGACTCCAGTTCCCGAAAGTAGCCCGAATGGACTTGACCAGAGTAGCAGTCTCAAAATTCCCTAGACAACTCGAGGCTCCGGCTGATTGCCTCATGACCACTATTAATAGTAGGTCCGGCAAATCAGAGGCTCCGGCATATAGTCCGGGCCAACTTTCTGGGTGGAGACAACATTCGTTTTCGCGACTAACGCGTCATTCAATTGAGGATTGGTCGAACCGTTGGATGAGTCCCGGTTCGAAGGGGAGCACTGGCCGCAAGCCTGCTCCGGCTCTGTTGTCGATGTTGGGATTATTCCCTTGTTTGGTCGGCAGCACTGGTCGGTTCAGGAACAGCCGGGCTCTCGACGCACCAGAATCTGCCCTTTTCCGGAGCACTTCCAACCCGGTTGATACAGCTGGGTGGACGGAAGCGGTAATCCAAGAGGGGCTTCGAAGCCTCTCTATCGTCTCTTTTGGCCGCAAGGCCACGGTAAACACCAGCATCGACTACATGTTGGAGACCACCCCGCCTCGGGGCGGTCGGCTCAGGCAATGGGGTAGAATTTTGTCCGACAACAGCACCTGCGGGTGCCCCGGCCCGTCCGGCGTGAATGACAGCAGATTTAGTTGTCTAAGCTTTAACGAGGTAACGAAATGACCAATCAAAGAAAGAGCTATATTGTTTCGGTCTTCGTCATTCTCGCATTGGCTTTTGGCGCGATGTTTATCAGCCAAGGCGTAATGGCGAGAGGGGATCAGAAACTAGAGCGCGCTGCAGTAGTGGATGACGATGGCATCCAGCTTAGCGCCCCGCTCCCTTCTGATGGTGTAAACCTGAAGAAGGCGACCAAGGCCCCGAAGACTCCGGACCTGCTTCCAGAGTTCCAGAGTCCATCTGGCCAGCGGAGGACTAACGCTGCTAAGGCGGCCGCTTCCACCGAAGGTGGCGGTGACACGTATGCCACGGCTACCCTTATTGCCGCCATGCCGTATTCCGACATTGGCGAAACCGAAACCGCGAATTCTGACTATATCGCGCCCTGTGGTGACTACGATGGCGCCCCGGACGTGGTGTATTCTTATACCGCGACCGCGACCGGAATGTTGTCCCTCTCGCTGTGTAATGCCGGAACCGACTACGACACCAAGATCTGGGTCGTGGAATCCGCCACGCTCACCGCGGTAGGCTGCAACGACGACGCTTGCCCCGGATACATTTCCGAGCTTAACGCTCCCGTGACCGTCGGCTTGACGTATTACATCGTCATCGGTGGCTATAGCCCCGCTGACGCCGGTAACTACGAAATGACTGCCGATCTCGTCATCCCGGGCACTGCGTGCACGGTTCCGCTCGAGATCACCTTCCCGGTCGCCGACAGTCTGGACGGTGCGACTTACACTGCTGATCTTTCTATCTCTCCGATCGACAACGGCACCTGGCTCGCCGGCTACGGAGCCAGAGCCTGGTATTGGAACTTTACTGCTCCGGTGAACGGCCAGTATACGTTCTCCTGGTGCGATAACGGTGCTGTTGCGATTGACCCGGTCAACAGCTTTATCGTCATGACTTTGCCAGTCTGTGGACTTGGCGTGTCTGACGTAGCTCCTTACCCGCCGAACTGGGGCGCAAATTGCGCTGCCCAGGGTCCCAACGTCCTGCAGACAGTCATGGTTGCGGGCACGGGCAAAGAGATCGCCATTGAAGTCTTTGGTGGCGAACCGATTGCCGGAACCCTGACTGTGTCCTGGAGCCCACTTCCACTGCCGAACGATGATTGTGCCGATGCCGTCGATCTCGGTGCCGGTGCCACCGGTGATGTCTTTGGACATAACCTCGGCGCCACCCGTGACGGCCCTGGCATCGATCTGTGTTCCGTGGCTGATCCTGCCGAAGTCTGCGCCGACGTATGGTACGTTTGGGAAGCTGACGCGGATGGTTATGCCCGGTTCGATATGTGCGCCGGTGAAACCGACAACAAATTGTGGGTTTATGCCGGTGACCAGTGTCTGACCGCCAATCCGAGAGAAGCCCTTCAGGGCGGCTGCAGCGATGATGGCTGCGGCGTCGGCGGCGGCCCGGCCTTCGGTGAAGTGCCTTGCCACGCTGGTGATCGGTTCCTAGTCCGTATTGCCGGATGGTACATTGAAGGCGACCCGACCTATGGCGACTGCAATGCCTACGGTATGGGAGTTTTCTACATCAACTGCGAAGTCTTCCCGACTTCGATCCGCCCGTACAATGACAATTGCGTGGCTCTGACCCCGACTCTGCTTAGCAACCGTGTGTTGCTGCAGATCCCGAATCAGACCACCGATTGGGCCGGTTGGGACTGTCTCCCGACCCTCAACAGCATCATTTACGAACAGAACACCTGGCATGCGGTCACGCTGCCGTTCTGCGCTGATACGCTGGAAGTGAACTTCTGCGGTACGATCGACGGTGGCAGAAGCACCTTTATCGCCCCGTATAACTTCGCACCGATCATGACCGGGTGCCCGTGCTCGGGTGCTTATGTCACTTTGTTCGCCTCCAGATCGATCATGTCTACGGCACGTTGTCAGGACTACGGCTTCGATCTCACCCATGACGGCAACGCCTCCTGGCAGTATCTCCAGATGATTCCGGGTGATTATTACTTCCCGGTTTCTCGTACGGCCTACCGAGGCAACGCTGCCTTTGGGTTGTTCATCGACTACCAGATCAACTTCATAGCCACCCAGGCCCCCTGCGCTTACTGCGCTGCGACCGCCAACGTGAACTCCTGTCCGCCGGTTGCCGGCTCGACCTGGATTGACCGGGTCAGCATCTCCAACCTGGTCAACCCGCCTACCGGTAACCCCGGCAGCGGTTGCCATGGCTTGCAGGACTTCACCGCGATGACCGCCAAGGTCTACCGTGGCTTCCAGTACACCCTCACCGCTCGTTACGGGCGTCAGGGTGGCGGAGCTCTGGTACCGGGCGATTCTTGCGACGTTTGGGTGGACTGGAACCAGAATTCTGGTCTTTGCGCCAACCAGACCGAAACGTTCGAGCGGACCCGCCTGACCCGTATTGGGCCGGACGTGACCTGCACCCTGAACGTTCCGATTGACGCTGCGCTTCCGGGTGAAGGAGCCACTGGCTCGACCCTGATGCGTCTCCGTCTGGCCAACGCTGCCGACGGCTCCAACGCTGCTTGCGGTTCCAAGACCTGGGGCGAAGTTGAGGACTATACCCTCATCGTTGCCAACCTGGAATGCGGTGACTTTAACATCGACGGCTCCTTGAATGCCGACGACATCGCCTTCCTGCGGGCTTACTACTTCGGTACCGGCTCAGCTCCGGACTACTGGCAGAGAGGTGACATTGACGGCGACGGTTATATCACCATTGCTGACATTATCGCTCTGGCCGACGCGGCCTATCGTGGCGGCGCCTTGAACTGCATGTAAGCTGTTCCGTTTTGCCGGCAGACTTCTGCCGGATCAGATTCGGAACCAACAGGTTCTGACTCGGCAGTCCCCCGGAGAGATCCGGGGGACTGCTCCTAAAGGTGCTCCGCCCGGATCACGGGATCACGGAATTATCCCTCAGCAGGCGGTGCTCCGGCTGACCCTCCCTTCGAGAGTACTTGCCCGACTCGGGGAAGTAGGTATAGAACAATCGTAGGTCAGGCGGACTTGACGCCTGACGCGGCGAGCGAAGATGTCAGGCCCCGAGTAGGCCTGACCTACAAGGCTTGCCCGACTCGGAGCAGTAGGTACAGAACAATCGTAGGTCTGGCGGACTTGACGCCTGACGCGGCGAGCGAAGATGTCAGGCCCCGAGTGGGCCTGACCTACAAGGCTCAAGCTCGTTGTGGCCGGCATACGGGGCAGACCAGGAGGTCTGCCGCCCACGGAATTGAGATCGCCACGTCTCGCCCGCGAAGCGCAGTCGAGACTCGCGATGACAGGAAGGGGGCTTCTTCAACACTCCCGCTCGCCTGGCGCCGAAGCCGATGAAGACGCCTGCCTATTGGATTAGGAAAAAAGTTCCAATAAAGTACCGAATTACCCTTGACAAAACGGGGAACTACGTTATCTTTGCCCCTGAGCGTGTCCAGGTTGTCGAAGAGCCCGAGAGCCCAAAGTGGTTTGACGACGACTACGTAAATTCTCTTTAGGATCTGAGTTCATTGCTAACGACACAACCTTGGTAATGGTTGGCGTGTTAGTATTGTGTGTCCGTAAGATCGAAGTTTGATCTCATAGACAGACAAGAAGACCCGCAGTCCGAAGCCGAATTCAGCAGTTCCTTCTTTTCAAAATTTCCTTCTTCCTAGCCCATTACCTTAAGCGAGTGATTGTGTCGATAAGATACATGACCTCACCTGGAGGAAACGTAAACGACCGATCTGTTATTTATGGGTTCGGAAGCGAAAATTAACACGACATATATGAGCGGCGCTTCGGCGCTGTCTCGAAACTCCAAAACCAGGAAGTAGCCCGAGTGGACTTGACCAAAGCAGCAGTCTCAAAATTCCCTAGACAAGGTGAGACTCCTTCTGTTAGCCTCATGACCGCCTTCACCGGTTGGTCCGGCCAGTCAGAGGCTTTGGAATATGGTCCGGGTACGATATCTGGTTGGAGACCATGCATGTTTTCACGACTAATGTGTCATTCATACACGGATTGGCTGACTCGCCGGACGGTTTCCGGCTCGTCGGATAGCATCGGATCAATACCTGTGGACAGCAACGAATTTGATCCTGATTATGGTTCGTTGTCGATGTTGGGAGCATTCCCTCTATTGGTCGACAACTCCAACCTCTTCAGGAGCAACCATGCTCCCGACGCACCAGAATCCATCATTTCTTGGAGCACCACCACATCGGTTGATTCAGCTGGGTGGACGGAAGTGGTAATCCAAGAGGGACATCATGTCTTCTCTTACGTCAGTATTGGCCTTATGGCCACGGTAAACGCCAGCATCAACTACGTGCTGGAAGCTGCCCCTTTGCAGGGCGGCCTGCTCGTAAAGACAGATGGAGTGCCGTCTGACAACAGCACCTGCGGGTGCCCCGGCCCGTCCGACCTGAGTGACATCAGATTTAGTTGTCTAAGCTTTAACGAGGTAACGAAATGACCAATCAAAGAAAGAGCTATATTGTTTCGGTCTTCGTCATTCTCGCATTGGCTTTTGGCGCGATGCTTATCAGCCAGGGCTTGATGGCGAGGGTGGATCCGAAACCTGAGCGCGTCACAACGGATGAAAGTGGCATCCAGCTCAGCGCCCCGCTCCCTTCTAAGGACATAACCCCGAAGAAGGAATTCAAGGCCGCACATACCCCGGAAATGATGCTCCCGGGTTACGGCGAGCCGGGTGAGCGGACGTCTGTTCCTGCTAAGGCTGCTGCTTCCACCGAAGGTGGCGGTGACACCTATGCCACGGCTACCGTTATCGCCGCTATGCCGTTCTCGGACATTGGCGAAACTATGACCGCGAATTCCGACTATATCGCCCCTTGTGGTGATTATGACGGCGCCATGGACGTAGTGTATTCGTACACTGCGGCCGGTACGGCACGTTGGCCCTCTCGCTGTGTAATGCCGGAACCGACTACGACACCAAGCTTTGGGTCGTAGAGTCCGTCAGTCTCACTGCGGTGGGTTGCAACGACGACGCCTGCCCTGGTTACATTTCCGAGCTTAACGCTCCCGTGACCGGCGGCTTGACGTATTACATCGTCATCGGTGGCTACAGCCCCGCTGACGCCGGTAACTACGAAATGACTGCTGATCTCGTCCTCCCGGGCACTCTGTGCACGGTTCCGTCGAAGAGATCACCTTCCCGGTCGCCGACAGCTTGATCGGTGCCACCTATCCGGTGGACTTGTCCGTCGCTCCGATGGTAACGGCACCTAGATTGGCAGCGTTCCGGAAGCCAGAGCCGGTACTGGAATTTCACCGCTCCGGTGAATGGTCAGTACACTTTCACTCTGCGACGACGGTACTGTGCCGTTGGTTCCCAGCCCGGCTACCCGAGCGGTCGTTACCACGATTGGCTGGCCGGCTTGTGGGCTTGGTGCCTACGGCGTGTGGCCCCTATCCGCCGGTGAACGGCGCCCTCTGCGCTACGCAAGGACCGACTCTCCGCTACTTTCGTAAAGGTTGCCGGCACTTCTCACGCCCTGGCGCTCTGCGTCCGCATCGGTGAACTGCTCAAGGGCACGTTGACCGTAAAGTGGGAACCGCTCCCGCTGCCAACGATGACTGTGCTAATGCTATCAATTTGGGCGTCGGTGCCACCGGTGATGTCTTTGGACATAACCTCGGCGCCACTCGTGACGGCCCTGGTGTCGATCTGTGTTCCCCGGCTAATCCTTCCGAAGTCTGCGCCGACGTATGGTACGTTTGGGAAGCTGACGCGGCTGGATACGCCCGGTTCGACATGTGTTCCGGCGAAACCGACAACAAACTGTGGGTGTATGCTGGTACCGATTGTCTGACCGCGAGCCCGAGAGAAACCCTCGCCGGCGGCTGCAGCGACGATGGCTGCGGCGGTACTGGCGGTGGCCCGTCCTTCGGTGAAATACCGTTCCAGGCTGGCGATAAGTTCTTGATCCGTATTGCCGGCTGGTTCATCGAAGGCGACCCGACCTACGGCGATTGTAATGCCTTTGGTATGGGTGTATTCTACATCAATTGCGAAGTCTTCCCGACTTCGATTCGTCCGTCCAATGACGCCTGCGCTCCCCTGGTTCCGGCCGTTCTTTCGAATCGTGTATTGTTGCAGTATCCGGGCCAGAACAACCGTTGGTCAAGCTGGGATTGTCTCCCGACCCTCAACGGTGTCATTGGTGAACAAAACGTGTGGTACGCTGTAAACTTGCCGTTCTGCGCTGATACGCTGGAAGTCAACTTCTGCGGAACAGCCAACGGTGCGCGTTACAACTACAACCCGCCGTATGCCTACGCTCCGATCTTCACCGGTTGCCCGTGCTCGGGTGCCTACGTGCAGTTCGCTGCCAACGGCAGAGGCTACTCAGCCGCTCGTTGCCAGGCTTATGGTTCCACACCGGCTGTTGACGACACTCAACGCTACTGGATGTTCCTCTCCCTGATTCCGGGTGACTACTACTTTGCCGAGTGCATGTATTTCCTCGGCAACAACCCGGATGTGTGGATGGATTTCCAGATCAACTTCATAGCTACGCAGGCCGCTTGCGTGTACTGCGGTGCGACCGCCAACGTGAACTCCTGTCCGCCGGTTGCCGGCTCAACCTGGATCGACCGTGTTACCATCTCTGATTTGGTCAACCCGGCTGCTCCGACCGGCTGCCATGGCTTCCAGGACTTCACCGCCTTGACTGCTAAGGTCTACCGTGGCTTCCCGTACACCCTCACCGCTCGTTACGGGCGTCAGGGTGGCGGTGCTCTTGGTACCGGCGACTCCTGTGACGTTTGGGTGGACTGGAACCAGAACTCTGGTCTCGCTGCCAACCAGACTGAAACCGGCGAACGCACCCGCCTGACCCGTATTGGGCCGGACGTGGTTTGCACGTTGGACGTTCCGATGACTGCCGCGCTTCCGGGTGAAGGCGCCTCTGGTGCGACCCGTATGCGTGTCCGTCTGGCGAACGCCGCTGACGGCGGCAACGCTGCTTGCGGTTCCAAGACCTGGGGCGAAGTTGAGGACTATACCCTCATCGTTGCTAACCTGGAATGCGGTGACTTTAACATCGACGGCTCCCTGAATGCCGACGACATCGCTTTCCTGCGCGCTTACTACTTCGGTTCAGGCCCGGCTCCTGACCTCTGGCAGAGAGGCGACATTGACGGCGACGGTGCGATCACCATTGCTGACATTATCGCTCTGGCCGACGCTGCTTATCGCGGCGGTACCTTGAACTGCATGTAAGCTGTTTTGATTTCCCGGCAGACCACTGCCGGATCAGATTCAGAACCGGAAGGTTTTGACTCGACAGCCCCCCGGATCACTCCGGGGGGTTGTTTTTTTTGTGCCCCACCCTCTGCGCTGATGGACGCTCAAAGTGCCCGGCAGATGTCCACATCTGCCGGTTCGCTGATTTTGCAGTGGGTTGGTCTGCTCTGAAACAGAGCGCCTAGCCCCGTCATGCCCGACCTGGTCGGGCACCCATGACCACTCGCGACAGCCATGCCTGAGTACTGCACAAGAGAAATGAAATCTACTAATCTTCTCCAGCCCTATCCCTCATGTCATCTTCGAAAGTTAGCCCTAAGCGGCAGCCGGGTGCCCCACCGCTTGCGTTGGGATTAGACTCGGCTGCCCGTCCACGTGCCCGGCAGATGTCCACATCTGCCGGCTCGTACGGCACGCCATCTTCGGTACCCCACCCAACGGAAAATGCTCACATTAAAAAACCCAGGCCAACTAGTGGCCTGGGTTTGCACGTGCGGCTCTCAGCGCAGGCTGATTAGCCTAATGATTCTTCTTGGTGTCGGCGTATTCCCGGATTGGGGTCTCATGGTAATCGACGAAATGCTTATTCTGCGGCATCGGCTGGGATAAGTCGAGGCCATGGGCTTCGACCATTACCTTCTCTCTGAACCACTTGTCGAAGGGATCATGGGACGTCATAAACGTCTCAAGAGATTTCTGGGGATTGTCTCCTCCCAGCATGACGACGCACACGTCGCCATGCGGAGTTGACTGCAGGTAGACCTGCTCGGTCCTGATGCCGGCTCTCTTCCGAGAATTCCGATATTCTTCGTTTCGAGGGCCGCTTATTTCTTCCATGTACTTCTTCCAGGCTTCAGTCTTGCCCGGGGCGATTGGGACGGTGAATAGGTACGTTTTCATCTAAGCTCCTTTTAGAACGATCTTGGACTTTGTGACTCCATATAGTCCATCAAACAAATCGGGACGCGGCAAAGTTCCGCAGGAATTTCCAGGTACCCCACTGCTTGGGGAGTGTTGCAAAACTCCCCGCATGTCGTTGTGTCAGAGCCTGGTGCCTCACCGCTTGCGGTGGGATTAGATTCGGCCGCGTACAACGTGCCCGGCCCGCCGCGGCGGGTCCACATCTGCCGGTTCTCTGACGCTGCGATGGGCTGGTCCGCTCTGAAACAGGACGCAAGTCCTGTCATTCCTGCGAAGGCAGGAACCCAGTCAAGATGGATGTTCACCGGAGCGAGTGTTCAATAAGAGTCTTGTTTCGAGCATCTTTCGTGATACATACACTCTCTTCACAGCGATCTTGACTGGACCCCCGACGCCTCGGGGGTGACGGCCATTCGGCCGCTGGCGTTGCAGCGAACTTGTGTATCCCGCAGCTTGCGGTGGGCTGGTCCGCTCTGAAACAGGACGCAAGTCCTGTCATTCCTGCGAAGGCAGGAACCCAGTCAAGATGGATGTTCACCGGAGCGAGTGTTCAATAAGAGTCTTGTTTCGAGCATCTTTCGTGATACATACACTCTCTTCACAGCGATCTTGACTGGACCCCCGACGCCTCGGGGGTGACGGCCATTCGGCCGTCTTGTTTCTGATCCGGTACCCCACCATTTTCACCCCCACACAGAATTGTTGACCCGCAGCCCCAGAATCGTATATCATAAGGCGTACGATAGGCCGGACTTACACCCTGTCCGGCCGGCGCCGATTGCGCCCAGGAGGTCTATCTGTATGGATGGAACAGAAGGCACAGTCGACAGGCATCTGGTCGAAGCCAGATATTGGTCGCGTCTCGACGACGGCCATATCCGTTGCGACCTGTGTCCCCGTCTATGTCAATTGAAAGAGGGTCAGCGAGGCGTCTGCTTCGTGCGCATGCACCAGGGCGGGCGGCTGGTGTTGACGACCTACGGACGGTCCAGCGGTTTTTGCGTCGACCCGATCGAAAAAAAACCGCTTTATCATTTCTATCCCGGCAGCGCGGTACTCTCGTTCGGAACCGCGGGCTGCAACCTCAAATGCAAGTTCTGCCAGAACTGGGATATCAGTACCTCGCGCGACTGGGACCGGGCGGCCGAAGAAGCTACGCCCGCGATGATCGCTCACGCCGCCAAAGCGCTCGGCTGTCGCTCGGTGGCGTTCACCTACAACGACCCGGTGGTCTTTCTCGAATACGCGGTTGATGTCGCTGCAGCTTGTCGGGAGGCGGGAATCAAAACGGTCGCGGTAACGTCCGGGTATGTAACGCCCGAGGCCGGGCGCGAATTCTTCGCGGTCATGGACGCCGCCAATGTCGATCTTAAGGCGTTCACCGAACGCTTCTATCACAAACTCTGCGGCGGACACCTGCAACCGGTTCTGGATACGCTCGTCTATTTGCGACGTGAGACCGGAGTCTGGCTCGAACTCACCAACCTGATCATACCGGGTGAGAATGATTCCGAAGACGAGCTCGATGCCATGACGAAGTGGGTGGTCAAGGAACTGGGGCCGGACGTACCGATGCACTTCTCGGCGTTTCACCCCGACTGGAAGATGATGGATCATCTGCCGACTCCGCCGTCCACGCTGGCGCGGGCGCGACAGATCGCGATTGGCAATGGGGTTCGTTTTGCTTACACCGGAAACGTCGACGATCTTTCCGGCGGTGTCACGCATTGCCACCAATGCGGCACGAATCTGATTGAGCGCGATTGGTACCATCTATTAGCCTGGGGGATCGGTCCGGACGGACATTGCCCGAAATGCCAGGCCTTGTGCGCGGGCCATTTCGACCCTAAACCGGGTGCCTGGGGTGGCCGTCGACTACCCATTCGTCCGGCAGACTACGCCTAAGTACTTGAATCTTGTTGCGGCAGGTATGCGGCGGGTTGGTCTACTCTGAAACAGGACACAAGTCCTGTCATTCCTGCGAAGGCAGGAACCCAGTCAAGACGGATGTTCACGGGAGCGAGTGTTCAATTAGAGAATTGTTTCGAGCATCTTTCCTGATATTTACCATCTCTACGTAGCGATCTTGACTGGGCCCCCGACGCCTCGGGGGTGACGGCCTTACGGCCGCCGGCTGGGTACCCCACAGCTTGCTGTGGGTCGGTCGGCTCTGAAACAGGACGCGAGTCCTGTCATTCCTGCGAAGGCAGGAACCCAATCAAGACGGATGTTCACGGGAGCGAGTGTTCAATAAGAGACTTGTTTCGAGCATCTTTCCTGATATCTACCATCTCTACATAGCGATCTTGACTGGGCCCCCGACTTCTCGGGGGTGACGGCCTTACGGCCGCTGTCTGGATGGCAAGCACCCTGAGCTACAAAGCTCGTCTGATAGGCACAAAAAAAGCGGTCGACCCGAAGGCCGACCGCTTGAAATTTCTCTGAGAAAGTACTTAGGCGACACTGCGGACGCGGCGGTATACCAGGCCGCCAACCAGTCCGATACCCAGCAGGAAGAATCCAGCCGGCTCCGGCACGGCGTAAGCGTAATCCATCATGAGGACAGCTTCGTCGATCCGAAGGTCGTTTTCACCGGCAAAGATGTTAACAGCGAGGGAACCACCGTTCCAGAATCCAGCCTGGTCCACATTGGCCAGGTTGTAGATGCTGTTATCCTGCCACTGGTGCTCGAGCGGATCCCAATCCCAAGTGCCCTGAATTTCGATCCGGTTGTCGCGCGTGTCGACATATTCACCGTCGATTTTGAGCTTGGCCTTGGAAACCAAATCCGGCGGAACGTGCAGACCCGGAGGAAGGGTATGGCTCCAGGAGAGTTCGGACTCCATGCCCTGGCCTGTGCCGATCCAGACTCCACCGTCGTAGGTGTCCGGTCGTCTCTGGTAGAAATCGACGATCGAGGCATACATGTAAGTATGACCGTCAATACCGAAATGATAATTCTGCTGAATCGTCTCGGTCATCAACGGTACGGCCTGAGTCGTGGGCACGAAAGCCAACGTAATCAAAGCCGCGAGGAGGAGAAGTTTGGTTCTGGTCACTTTTGGTATCCTATTTCGCCTAAGGGTATACTTTCCTGCCGGATTAGTAGGCAAGATCGATGCCAATATCTAGCACATTGACCTGTAACGAGTTAGACGATCATAAAGGGCGTTCCGCTGCTAACCTGTTCAGACTTTGTGCATTCTCCTGCAACTTCCTGCGTAATCGCCACAACATGGGTTGCGTTCCTCTATCATATATGAGCAATTGGCGAAAGACCAAAGAACTCCACGTTGGTTTCAGGAATTTGCCGCAGCCAGAGTCACCCACCGGCGGTCAAGACCGGCCAGTCAGCAGACTTTGGATCGACACCAGGTGGTGGTCATCGTGCTCGGCAATGAAGAAAGCGAGGTCGATCACACGCATCGGCTGGTTCAGCCGGGGGTGGTTGGCGGAGTTTCCGGCCCGGGCAACTCCAAGCTGCTCGAACCGGCTTACCAGTCGCAATCGCTCGTTTCGAAAAACCTGGAGCAGATGTTCAAGACGGTCGGAGTTGTGGTCTTTGTGGCTGGTAACGCGATTGGTGATATCGGCCGGGCGGAGTTCTTTGAGACCGGCTTCATAGTCATCGATCCGGCCGTGCCAGAGTTCTTCCACGTCACCCAGATGGCCAACCTGTTCCTGGATCGACCATTTGCCGTCGGGTCTGCGAATCAGAATCTCGATAGTGAGCCCGGTAGTCTTTTCTTCGAGGCGCGCCGGAGTACCGCGCAGCCGCTCGAGGACATTGGGAAACATCTCGACCGGGAGGATGAATTCGAATTTGCGGTTGACCCAGAGCATGCGCAGTCGGCCTTTCTGAAGGTATCTACCGGAGCGACCTCAAGCGGTTGTCTTCATCGAGCTCTAAACACAAGTGCGACGTTGATATCCAGGATGCTGGCCAGTTCGCGACCCTTGTACTTCTCTCCGAAACCGTTCAACACGCAGGTCAGTTCGGCGCCTACGTCGAGGCCAATACCTTCACCTATCATAACCAAACTCCCACTGCCAAATTCCGCCGCAAACTTCCTGACCGAACGCTTCGCGACACCGGCCCCCAGGTAGGCGTAAGGTGTCCAGGATCCTTTTCGATACCAATCTGAGTTGCCGTACCCCGCGATACCTACCATCCATCGCCACATATCGACAGATCCGCTTCGCGGCAACTCTGACGGAGGGCTACCAGGATCTGCCGGGTGATACTTCATCGACGTCCCGTGGGCGTTAGAACGCACTGCAAAGCGGTGCCCGATCAGGAATAATGAGTCCCAGGTCGAGACTGAAACTCGTTTCATTGGGGCTTAACCAACCACCCGATAAGAAACCAAAGCTTGATCCAAGGCGAATGCCGACGTCCGGCCAGTCTTGAGCTCCGGGCTTATAAGCGACCTCGGAACCTACACTGTCATCCGATAGATCGCTCTGAGCAACTATCCCGGTTTGGCCACCGGCCACGTCGCCAGTAACTTCGCCAGCCAGGACGCCCGACGTGGCAAATAGCGACAGTGCCACTACCGCCAGACACCTCAGCCACAAACATGGCCAAAGATGTTCTGAAGTCAATCCAGCCCTTACTTGCCGCTCCATGACTAACAATGCCATAATCGGACAAAGTTGTCAAGATTTCCGACGCCGAGAACTTCTTACTCAGGCCTCTGGCTTCTTATAAGGAAACTTCTTTGAGATGTTCTTCATAAGAGATTGCGCCAATCCCTCGGACGAGCTGCCTACGCTTCCTGATGCCTTGTGATCGTATTTCCAGAGCAGATCTCCTGAGGCCCCATCGTGAATATTCATGCTGACATTCACTTCGTTGGTATTGCCCCAAGCTCCAAACAGCACCCCCAATACAACCGCCGTTCCGGTCGACATCGGCTTTGAGCGGTGAATGGTGCCGGAAACCAGGGCATCCACACCGAGGATGGCCTGTAATTCTTCTTTGGTATATCTACTCAAGTCACGGTTTGTAATCGTAGCTTTGCTTAGAAGAGCCTTGGTTTTGTCTACATCCTGAAATTCAACCGTATACTCGCCCTTTTCCTGCCTCTTGAGAAACTGGAAGTAGAGCTCCTGCTGGAAATTGTACGCCTCAGCATTTTCGGCGTCCCGCTTCATCTCGAGAGTATAGTCTTTGGGCAGTTTGTTCGGATCCATGATGACTTCAAACGGAAGGATCGCAACAGTTTTGTGGTTCAATCTGGTTCAAAGTCAGGGCTCGTGTAGATCTTAGGTCCGCACCCGAAGCAACATTACAACGCAGCAGCGCAAACTCACTTCTCTGACTACCTAATGTGCTACCATCCGATGTCTGGTCAATGAGAATTAATGATGAAGATCGCACCGGAATCCGGCGCAGACACATTACAACGCAGCCGGCGCCAAAGTTTCTCATGCTTTTCTCCTGTATCTATCCTATGAAATAGTCGCAATGACCACAAGATAGGCGAACTGATTGTCTGTGTCAATGAGAATGGTAATTGGGAATGAAGATCGCACCGGGATCCGGCGCAGGACGGACTTCTAAGTCGAGTCCCCGTTCGTGTCGATCAGACCGTCTTTGAGGCGGATGATTCGCTCGGCCTGGTGGGCCACCGACATGTCGTGTGTGATGATCACAATCGTCTTGCCGGCCTGCCACAATTCCTTGAACATCTCCACAATCGCTGAGCCGGATTTCGTGTCGAGGTTGCCGGTGGGTTCATCGGCGAGGATAATATCCGGCTCGTTGGCGAGTGCGCGGGCGATCGCCACCCGCTGCATCTCGCCGCCGGACATTTCGGTCGGACGGTTGTTGGCTTTGTCGGCCAGTCCCACCCGCGAGAGCAGTTCACCCACCCGCGCGCGCCGGTTCTTGCCGTTGATGTGCGCAAACAGGAGAGGGACTTCGACATTCTCGGCGGCAGTCGCATACGGAAGCAGATTGAACGCCTGAAAGACGAAGCCGATCTTCTTATTGCGAATATCGGCCAGATCGTTCGACGAGAGTGTATTCACGACCCGATCCTCCAGCTTGTAGACGCCACTGGAGGGGACGTCGAGACATCCCATGACATTCATCAGAGTCGATTTGCCCGAACCGGACGGCCCCACCACAGCGATGAATTCGCCGCGATCCACCCGGACGTCCACGCCCTTGAGAGCGTCGAACGTCACTGCGCCGGTAGTGTAGGTCTTCCTGAGCTGCTTCATGTATATGATATTCTGCCCCATACGCGTCTTCCTATTCGTATCGCAATGATTCAACCGGACTCAGCGAGGCGGCCCGCATGGCAGGAAAAAGACCGGACACAATGCCGACCAGGCCGAGAATGATAGTCACGGCTATACCTATCTCCGGCGACAGAGTCGGACGTCCCATGAATGACAGCATATCGGATTCGATCGGCAACCGTTCGAACCCCTTGGTGAGAACATAACTCACCAGCATACCGCCGATGCCGCCCCCGAAAGTAATGATCAGCGCTTCGACGAGAAACTGTGCGAGGATGTAGCTTCGGCGCGCCCCGACTGCCATCTTGATGCCGATCTCCCGCGTGCGCTCTTTGATTGATACATACATGATATTGGCCACGCCCACACCCGCAATTATGAGCGTGAGTCCGCCGATAATGCCTAGGAATATCTTTATACCTAGTAGCACGTTGTTCAATTCCTGCGTGTCCTTGACGAAATCCCACACGCTCAGCGCGCGATCATCCTTCGAATCGAACCGGTACTTGGCCCCAAGCACTTCAAACAATTGCCTCTCGACATCAGAAGTCCTGGTGATGTCACGGGCCCGGTAGACGATGTTTCCGAGATACCGGTTGCCGTAGATGGCTTCAAATGTCGTCAACGGGATGGAAATCTTGTCAAAGTCCTGTCCGCTATAGCTGCTCATCTCCATCTTGTGCTTCATCACACCGACCACCAGAAATGGCGTGCCATCGATCGTGATCCGCTGCCCGACCGCCTCCTTGTCGCCAAACAACTGCTTCTTGGTCCCGTCGCCGATGAAGGCGACCCGCCGCCGCTCATTCATATCGATAGCGTCGATCATCCGCCCGCCCCAATCGGGGATATGATTCCGCATATCCTCGAACTCGGGACCGACACCGGTCACATGGGCGCTGACGACGTTGCCGTCGGCCTGAACATCGGCGCCCCAGCGGTGGAATTCACCGCTTATCTCCGCGATAGCCGGAATTCGAGTCTTGATGTAGTCAACGTCTTCGGGCGTGAACCGGATCGGACGTCCCTTGCCAAGACCCTTGAAAGGAATCGACGTCTGCCCACCCCAGAGGACGCAGATCCCATCGCCCATCCCTTTTTTGTTGGTGACGAGTTGGCGCTGCAGACCCTCGCCAAACGCGAGCATGACCATGATCGACACGGTGCCCCAGCCGAGCGCTATGAGCGTGAGGGTGATCCGCTTCTTCTGTTTCCGGAAATCGCGGATGAAAACGTTGTAAAGAGTGCCAATATTCATATCTGTATCAGAAAAGCTTCAGGGCCTGGACCGGTTGCAGATTCGCGGCGCGCCGAGCGGGAAAAATTCCCGCCACCAGGCCGACCATCCCGAGAACAGCTATTACCGACACACTACCAAGCGTGTCTATTTGGGGAATGCCGATGTACACTTCGCCGCCAAACAGCGGCACGATTTTCACGATGCTGAAAGCGAACAAGAATCCGAGTATCCCGCCTACCGCCGTAATGACCAGTGTCTCGAAGATGAACTGCGAGAGAATCGTCGACTTGCGCGCACCGAGAGCCATCTTGATCCCGATTTCCTTCGTGCGTTCCTCGAGCACAGCATTCATGATATTGGTAACGCCGATACCGCCCGTTATGAGCGTGGCCACGCCTATCCCGACCAGGAAAGCCGAGAAGGCATAGAAGAAATTCTTTAGAAAAGCGAAACTCTCGGTAGTGTCCCAGACACTCAAGGCACCGACATCGGAAGGATCGAATTTGTATTTCTGCCCCAGCAGAGTGTAGATCTCTTTTTGGGCGATGGCCCCGGTAAACTGGGGATAGCATTGCGCCACGAAATCATCGCAGTACCGCTCGGAGAACATCGCCTGATAGGTGCTGTGCGGGATGTAAGCCATGCGGTTATCTCGTCCCCGGTACGAGCTGTCCTGCTCCTTGGTCTTTAGGACACCCACTACTTTGAACGGCATGCCGTTCAGGAGAATCTCCTGGCCAACTGCGGCGGCGCTGTCACCGAACAAGTCCTTGGCCAGTTCGTCGCCAAGAAATATCACTCGACGGCGATCCTGAATGTCCCGGTCGTTGATAAAGCGCGAACCATAGTTCGGCACCAGGTTGCGCATCTCGCCGAATTCCGGCCACACACCGACCACCTGACGCTGCGTGTTCTGCTTGCCGTACTTGATTGTTATATTACGGCCGTTCTCAGGTGATATCCGCTCGATCGTTTTCGCTCTCTCTTTGATGTATATGACATCGTCCTCGTTCGGCTGAACGCGTCGACCTTTGGGGAGACCGGCAAATTCTTTCGATGTGATCCCCGGCCAAATGATGACAATATTCTCCCCCAGCCCCTTCTGTGACTTCAGTTGCTGTTCGGTAATCCCCTTGCCGAAGGCAAACAGCAGCACGATCGAGCAGGTGCCCCAGAAGATGCCGAACATGGTCATGACCGTGCGAAGCTTCTGCCGTCGCAGGTCCGACATGAATTGCTTCAATGACAGGAGAATATTCATGGTGTCACACGTCAGGTGTCGGTTGTTACTTCCCGGTGATTTCCTTAGGCGGGCGTTCCACCAGCAACTCACCCTCGTTGACGCCGCTGAGGATTTCGATATTCACGCCATCGGACAGCCCTGTTTTCACATCACGTTTGGCAATAGCACCGACACTGTCCATTACTTCGCACGAGGCGGACGAATCCAGCATGGTAATCAGTCGTTCGGGGGCGAGCAGAATGCCGGTCTTCTTGGTAATCATGACGCTGGCGTTGGCGCTATAACCAGCTCGCAGAAAGGTCCCTTCGGACTGAGTGATTTCGACTTCGACTTCGAACAGGGTGGCGCCCTCTTCACGGTGAGCCTTCGGTGAAACCCGCGCGAGCTTGCCCATAACCTTGGTGCCCGGCAAAGCGCCTATTTCGAGCTCAACTTCCATACCGACATGCAGCTTGCCGACATCGATCTCGTCGACATTCCCCTTGAAGATCAGGTCTTCCATGTGCGCGAGGGTCATCAGCTCGGTACCGGACTGATAACTGGTCAGCGGCACAATCGGGTCACCTTCTTCGACCATTCTCGTCAGTACCATACCTGCGATAGGTGATTTGATAATGTTGTCTACTTCACGGTCGGCCACATTGGTGCGACCGGATTCGATCAACGCTAGTTTCTCACGGGCGAGCTTGGCGCGAAGTTCGGATTCCTCGAATTGGGCCTGCTTCGACTCGAATTCCTCGGTCGAGATCAACTGCTTATCAAGGAGAGAGCGACTTCGTTCATACTCGCGCTGGACATTGGCGAATGTAACTTCTGCCAGTTCGAGCTGGCGCTTGGCCTCGGCGAACTCGACCGGCGTAGGGTCGGGCGCGATGTCGAAGAGCGGATCGCCGGCTTTGACGACATCGCCGACGTCAACATAGGCGCGACGGACCAACCCGGCGATCTTGGACTTGACTGAGACCTGTTTGCGCGGCTCGATCATACCGACCGCCAGCGCCTTGTCGACGATCTCGCCTTTGATAACGGCGACCGTCTTGGGTCCCTGGTCGCGGCTGGCGGAGCCGTCGCTGACAAAGAAGAATATCGCCGTGGCGGTGACTCCGAGCACGACGACACCAATCGCAATTTTCTTGAACATGCTAATCTACTCCTGAACGGATATTCGAGCGTCCAACCGCGATGCCTTTGAGTACACTTACGAGTCGTAACCCAAAGGGTTTCAAAGGCTCGGACCATGGGGCCAGAAGCCCCTCGGTCTGGTTAATAGACAGAGGATGGATTGGAGATGTTGCAGATGAATTGGGCCAATGGCCCGTCGGGCACACCGGCCCACAGAAGTAGATTCTGCGCCGTGACTTAGAGGAGCATCGCCTACCGGCCTGACGAACCGGTCAACTTCACGAACTCGGTGACGTCTGCCAGAGCCCGATCAACCGCCGCCTGCCAGAAATCTTCAGTCTTCAGATCGACTCCGAGATGCTTGCGCGCGACATCATCAGTGGTCATACTGCCGGTATCTTCGAGCAGAGCGATATACTTCTTCGCAAACGACCCGCCCTCTTTTCGCGCCCGATCATAAACACCGGTCGCGAACAGGAATCCGACCGTGTACGGATAGTTGTAGTATGGCCTGTCTGAGAGGAAGAAGTGGAGCTTCGATGCCCAGAACAACGGATGATGCCCCGACTCATCCAGCAGCTTGCCGTAGGCCAGTTTCTGCGCCTCGATCATCAGTTCATCGAGACGGGTGCGGCTCACCACACCCTTGCGTCGCTCGGCGTAGAAGGCGTTGTCGAACAAGAAGCGACAGTATATGTCACACATCAAAACGTATGCGTTCTGCAGCTTCTGATCGAGAAACATCATCTTCTCGTCCCGATCGTTGGTCGTCCCCAGGGCGGCGTCGGTTACTAGAAGTTCGTTGAAGATCGATGCCGTCTCGGCCAGAGGCATGGGGTACATCGTGGCGAAAAACGGCCGCGACTTCAACACTTCGTTGTGATAGCCGTGACCCAGTTCGTGCGCAAGAGTGAGAAGGTTCTCATAGCTACCCCCGTAAGTCATAAAGATGCGAGTCTCGCGTTTCGGCCCGGTGCCGGAACAGAACGCGCCCGCCCGCTTGCCGGAGCGGTCTTCGGCTTCGATCCACCCCTTTTCCGCCGCCGAACGAACAAACTCAGCCAGCTCGGGCGAAAACGCGCGGGTGTTAGCGACGATGAACTGGATCGCCTCGTCGAACGTGTACATCTTTTCGGAGGCGCCCACCGGTGCGAATTCATCGTACCAGGTGAACTTGTCGATCCCCAGATGTTCCATTTTGGCTTCGAGATACGGCAGCAGGCGATGACTCTCGCGCCCCACGACCGACCACATGGCATCGAGCGCCTCACGCGACATCCGCGACTGACGGAGCGGTTCGAACAGTACCGAATCCCATTGGCGCGCTTTGTAGAGTGAGAGTCTGAACCCGCCCATTGAGTTGAGAATCATCGCGGCCAGATCGGCCACCGATGACCACGACTCGGTCAATTTCTCGAACGCCAGCTTGCGGACGCTCCGATCCGGATCGGCCATCTTGGTAGCCAATTGCCCCATGGAAAGCTGCTTGGTCTGACCGTCGACCGGAAAATCGGCGCGAAGGTTCCCGGCCAGCTTGTCGTAGATTCGATTCCACGCCTGGTATCCACTCACACCGAGATCAAGGGCCAGCGATTCGAGCTCCACCGGCATTTTCGATTTGGCTTCGTGACGTATTTCGTCGAGGAAGAACCGCACCGGGTTCAGCTTCTCGCCTGTGACAAGTGTCTCCCAGGCGTCATCCGTCTGCTTGAGCGCCATCGCCTCGAACCCGGTCTTGAGCTTGTTCCACTCGGACTGGAGCTCGTCGCCGACCGACTCGGCCGCATTCGCCCCGGCGTCGTTGACATTCTGCGCGCCGAGCATCCCGGCAAACGATTTGGCGAGCTTGATATTCTCGATAACGTCCTGAAGGAGCAGTATGAATGCCTGCCAGTCCGGTGAAGTCTGAGCTGTTAATGTCTTGGGGAGCTTGTCCAGCTTTTGGACCGCATCGGTCAGGGACTGACGTATCTTCTCGCAGAAAGCTTTATATTGGGGCGAGGCTGAACCACCGGGGAAGATCGATTCGAGGTCCCACCGGGGCGCCGGGGGAATCTTAGGCGCAGATGACATGACTTGACTCCTGTAGATCAGGTTGCGAGCTTAGTACCCGAGAGACATATATACGTCGGAACCCGCCCCGAATCAAGCGCGGACGGCGGCTTATAGGTTGCGTCAGGTCCTGCCGAGTCCGACGGAGTCGGGCGAGGTGTGACCTGACGCCACTCGACTTGTGCAGAACGTGCCGTCAGGCGTCTCTGCCTGACGGCGGTATAGATGTGGTGAAATAACGTAGGTCGGGTTCACGAGACGTGCGTGTAGCGCACGTCGAGCAACCCGACACAGATCTGATTGAATATGACAAACGAACACGACGAACCAATCGAATACCCGATCGACGGCACCCTCGATCTGCACCAGTTCACTCCGAGCGAAACCCGCGATGTCGTGAATGACTACATCGAAGAATGCTTGAAACGTCGCATATACACCCTACGAATCATTCACGGCAAGGGTATTGGCGTACAGCGGGAGATTGTTCGCAGCTTGTTGAAAGATCATCCGGCGGTGGCATCGTTCCGTCACGAGTCCGGTTCCGGCGGCGGCTGTGGCGCGACCGTGGTGGACTTGCGAGCGGACAGCTCTGCGTAGGTCAGGCCTACTCGGGGCCTGACATCTTCGCCTCGCCCGAGAACACTTCGTAGGTCAGGCCGACTCGGGGCCTAACAACTTCGCCTCGCCACGTCAGGCGTCAAGTCCGCCTGACCTACGAACTTGCACCACACTTCCTCGCACAAAAAGAAAGATGGCCCTGCCGAAGCAGGACCATCTTATGTGGTGGTGCCGAACAACCCCAGCCATCCGACGTCCCACGAATTAGTAACGTCGCATACCGAACCATGCGTACCGATGACCCTGTCTCCACAGGCCAAGATTTCTAACTTGGACCCGCTGACTCAGTCAGGTTCTTAAGTATGGCGTTCAGGACAGCGGTTTAGACGAGGTAAACCGCAAGGGGTACCATGACCTTGATTAATTAGATAGGTGGGTGGTTTAACCAAGGATCAATCTGAAGATGGTGGAGCTTTATCAATCTTCCAACGTACTCCCTCTGCGGTTTACCTTTCAATCGTCCAATCGTCCTGCGGCGACCAACACCTAAAATTAGGCAGTCGGTCCCCGACTAATGCCAAGATAATTCGGACGGCTCCTCCTGTCAAGGAATATGTAGCTTGTCCGTCCCCAATTCGTGAATCGCCCGTCGATATTAACAGTTGTTATGAAAGACTTTTTGCGTACCGGACTTCTTTGAGTATCTCGCATACGCAATAATTTCAGGTGACAGATACTCACGTCTCAATTCTGCAACTGCCACAAGAAGACGGGGTGCTTATCCCAGTAGGTCAGGCCAACTCGGGGCCTGACATTTTCGCCTCGCCACGTCAGGCGTCAAGTCCGCCTGACCTACGAACCAACGCCATCGCTATAACGGAGCGTCCGCCCCGTCACCCCCGAGACGTCGGGGGCCCATGGTAGCCGATGCTGTAAGAATATGTATTGCTCCACTGGGGAAGGAACATTTCCGATCGAACTCTCTTCCTCCTGTGAAGCGTAAGCTCTTTTGCAACCGCGAGTGGTCATGGGTGCCCGACTACTCGGGCATGACGGAACTGGCGCTCCGTCCATGAAAAGGGCCGCCGATGGCGTGCCGTCAGGCGTCGAGTCCGCCTGACCTACAAGCCAACGCCATCGTTATAACAGGGCGACAGCCCCGTCATTCTGGCGGAAGCCAGAACCCAGTTGTTTTAGACGAGGAGCTACCGCTTATGTTCGATCAATCCCTGCGACGGTAATTGCCAACATTTACGGCAACGATTCTGCCATCACAACTGGGCACCGGTTTACACCGGTGTGACGGCCTGGCGGCCGTCTACTCTATTGATGTAATTACACGTAAGAGTCGACTCACAACCCTTGGGTGCCCCGGTCAAGCCGGGGCAGGACAGGTAGTACGGGTTTGCTTCAAACCCGCCAATCGACTACAACTTCTTAATCTTCCCCAGCTTGTCGATAAACTCTGCCGCTTCAAGCGTCGACAGCCCCGCCTCCACCAGCGCTTCTTGATTCGACGCAAAACCGTCGAGCGTCTTCTTGAGAATGCGTAACTCGATCGCCGAGAAGCGCTGCGCTTTCAGAATGTAATCCTCGAACGCCTCCCACGTGATCGGGCAGACGACCTTGACTATCTCCCCCATGGCGAGGGCGTACTGACGGATTTCGTACTGGGCGTGAGGGTCGATCCGAAGCTTCAGGAAATGCATCAGATTGTGCAGGTCGATCTTCCAATACCACTCGGTGTAAAGCGAGAGCGGCAGATTGACTCGCGCCAGTTCGCGGGCGAGACCGGCCGTAAGGTATCCGTTGTACTTCTCGTACGCCCGCTTCTGCATTTCGGTTGAGTGCGTGAGGAAGTCGTCGCGAAGTTCGGCCGGTGCGGGGTCATCGGAGCGCCCCTGCTTGTTGACCTCGGACTGCAGCCTGATCTGGTCGGGTTCCGGCTGGTAGAATTCCTCTTTCATGACCGAGTAGCGGCCGGAGTATTCGTTGACATTGGCGGTCCGGTGGCGAATCCACTGCCGCGCGACAAAAATGGGGAGCTTGACATGAAACTTGAACTCGACCATTTCGAACGGCGACGTGTGCTGGTGGCCGAGCAGGTAGCGGATGAGCTCGCGGTCGCGGGAGACTTTCTTGGTCCCTTTGCCGTAGCTGACCCGGGCGGCCTGGACAATGGCGCCGTCGTCGCCCATGAAATCGACGAGTCGGACGAACCCGTGGTCGAGGACTTTGAATTCCTGGCCGAGGAGCTTGTCGGCTTCTTCTGATTTATAGTCTGTCATAATCTTTTTCCTGATACGCGTGTGCCGGGGAATATAGGGGGGGATGGGCCCTACAACAATTAGTTTGTGATTGACTTTCTTACCGCACGCCCGCTACTATGTATAGGGTTGGATGGGCTAGTCAATCTTGGAATACCACGCCCAGTAATTAGACCGAAGCCGCCGGAAAGTAGTAATATACTGTGATGATTTACAAGTTAGGTGAACTCTTTTGCGGGCCCGGCGGGTTGGGGCTGGGGGCCAAATTGGCGGGAGCTACAGGAACCACAAAGGCTCACGCGGTCGGATTAGCCTGGGCAACAGACTACGACAAAGACACGTGCGAAACCTATCGCAAGAATTTATCAACAGAAGACAAACGAAGAGTGGTCTGCAAGGACATTAGAAAGCTGGACTTTAGGGTTCTCGACAAGATTTCCCCCGTCGATGCGCTTGCGTTCGGCTTTCCCTGCAACGATTTCAGCGTTGTCGGCGAGCAGAAAGGCACGGACGGAGTATTTGGGCCGCTATACAAGTACTGCGCGCTTGCTCTGGCCCATTTTAGACCTACGTGGTTCTTAGCTGAGAATGTCGGGGGGCTGAGGAATTCGAACGATGGTAATGCGCTTGAGGCAATTATGCTGGCGTTTATCCACAAAGGATACCGCCTATATCCAAACCTATATAAGTTCGAGCAATACGGCGTCCCGCAAACGCGCCACAGGATTCTTATTGTAGGAATCAGAGACGATATTGATATCAAGTATCAAGTACCGTCGCCGAGTCGTTTCACCGAAGCAGACATCTCTAGCCGAAAAGCGCTTACTGACCCGCCGATTGCTGTAGATGCCCCCAACCACGACTTCACAAAACAATCACCTGTGGTAATCGAGCGGTTGAAATACATAAAGCCCGGAGAGAACGCCTTCACAGCCAATGTGCCACAAAATCTACAGCTTAACATTACCGGAGCACGTATTAGCCAGATATATAAGCGTCTGCATCCAGATAAGCCTTCTTACACGGTGACAGGCAGCGGGGGGGGCGGCACACATGTCTACCATTGGAAAGAAAATCGGGCTCTAACTAACCGCGAAAGAGCAAGGTTACAAACCTTTCCAGATGATTTCATCTTCTGCGGATCCAAGGAGAGTGTAAGAAAGCAGATCGGAATGGCAGTCCCTCCGCTTGGTGCCAAGGTTGTGTTTGAAGCTATTCTAAAGAGTCTTGCGGGTGTGCCATATGAATACGTCGAGGCTAATATGTCAGTACCAGTAGACAAGGCATTGTTGGTATGATTGTGACAGATCTTTATGAACGGGTTCTCATAGACCCGTTGCGTCAAGGGGCAGATGAACTCCTTGTTGTATCCGGGTATGCGACTGCAGCCATGGCA
Organism: uncultured candidate division Zixibacteria bacterium; assembly: GCA_963735035.1. Taxonomy (GTDB): domain Bacteria; phylum Zixibacteria; class MSB-5A5; order GN15; family FEB-12; genus JAGGTI01. The sequence goes on along the minus strand of CAVTJJ010000004.1, from coordinate 497,425 downwards.
TTTAGGCACATTTCTGAAGCCAAGACCATTCGTGATAACATTAGAGTCGGGCTCATCGTTGGTATGTGTCCAGTCGACGGCTTGACTGTTGGAAATCACAGAGGGTTATGCAAACTTGTTGAGCAAGATTTCCCGGGAATCTTTGAGTGTAGTTATCTCGTCAAACGTCCACCCGCGCATTCAAAGGTATATATCTGGCTTCGCGAAGACAGACCGTTGTCTGCCTATGTTGGATCGGCTAATTATACTCAGACCGCATTCGGAGAAAACCAAAGAGAAGCCCTGACGATGGCTCCAGCCGAAGATGCGCGCCGCTATTACCAAGAGTTGTGCAATGAGACCATTTACTGCACGCATCAAGATGCCGAGGCATTTGTAACTGTCTTCAATGAGGACCTTTACAGACGCCGCCGAGAACTGATAAGGACAGCGACAGAGGAAATGGATGCGGTCTCACCAAATGTAGTCGGGTTGCGGTCTGTGCGTGTTTCATTTGTTACACGTACAGGTGAACTTGGCACGCACTCTGGTCTCAATTGGGGACAACGGGAAGGGCGCGAGCCGAATCAGGCTTATATCAATTTGCGTGCCGAAGTATACAAGTCAGACTTCTTCCCTCCGAAGGCTATTCAGTTTACGGTTCTAACGGATGATGGGAAAGTATTCATTTGTTCGCGCGCGCAAGACAATGATAAGGCAATTCACACCCCTCACAACAACAGTCTCTTGGGTGAGTACTTCAGAAATCGACTTTCTGTCCCTTTAGGAACGTATCTGCTCAGGGAACATCTTGAGCGATATGGCCGCACAGATGTTGTCTTCTACAAGATAGACGACGAAACCTACTACATGGATTTCGCAGTGTAATCCGTCGATGGCAGATAATTTGACAGCAACGGAGCGTCGCAAGAACATGAAGGCGATACGCTCCGTTGACACAAAGCCAGAAATGGTGGTGCGTCGGTTTGCCCACTGCATTGGATTTCGATATCGCCTTCACGTCACAAATCTCCCTGGAAAACCAGACATCGTCTTTCCGCGACATAAGAAGGTCATTTTTGTGAATGGGTGCTTCTGGCACATGCACTGTTGCCGCCGAGGCATGGTAACCCCTCAGACGAATCCTGTCTATTGGGCTTCCAAGCGCCGCTCCAACGTCGCAAGGGATCACCGTAACCACCGCCGACTTCATGCCATGGGCTGGAACTACTTAGTGGTTTGGGAATGTCAAACGAGAGATGTAGACTACCTGACTCTGCGCCTTCTTGAATTCCTCGACTAACCCCCCTCTTGCCTTCTTTGCACCCGTCACCTATCTTGGTCGTCCCGGTCGGGAGAATACCCGTGTGACGGCGTACAATCGCCCAGCCCCCGGCCGGCGTATAAGATCAAAATATGCAAGCTCTCACATAACAGGAGAACCCTCCCATGAACCCGCAACAAGCCTATACCGAACTCACCGCCCGCACCAAGAAGATCGCCACGCTCGCGTCGTGTGGATCCGTGCTCGCGTGGGAAGAACGCACCTACATGCCGCACGGCGGCGCCCAGCACCGGGCCGATCAGCAAAGCATGATCGCCGGTCTCACCCATGACTGGTTTGTCGATCCTAAAATCGGCGAACTGCTCGGCGCAATCGAAGGCTCCCCGCTGGTCAAGGATCCGAACTCGGTCGAGGCGGCCAATGTCCGCGAAATCCGCCGGATGTACGACCGCGAAACCAAACTGCCCAAAGAGCTGGTCGAGGAGTTCGCCCAGACCACGTCGCTCGCCCAGGGCGAGTGGGCTATCGCCCGCAAGAAGAACGACTTCAAGCATTTCCTTCCCTGGCTCGAAAAGATTGTCAAGATCGTCCGCAAGCAGGCCGAGTGCTTTGGCTACAAAGACGAAATCTACGACGCCCTTCTCGACGGGTACGAGCCGGGCATGAAGACCGCCGAGGTCGTGCCGGTGTTCAACGCCCTTCGGCCGGAACTGGTCGAGCTGAACAAGAAGATCGCCCATGCGAAGAAGCGTCCGGATGCGTCGATCGTGCAACGCGCCTACGATGTCGAACTGCAGCGGATTTTCGCCGAGATGGTCGCTGCGGCGATGGGGTACGATTTCAACAAGGGACGGCTGGACATCACCACCCATCCGTTCTGCTACGGGTTCGGTCCGGGCGACACCCGCATAACCACCCGCTACAATCCGAACCGGCTCAATGATGCCCTGTTCGGCGTCATGCACGAGGCCGGCCACGCCCTCTACGAGATGGGGCTGGACAAGGAGCACCAGTTCGGGACGCCGTGCGGCGATGCCGCGTCGCTCGGCATCCACGAATCGCAGTCGCGGATGTGGGAAAACCAGGTCGGACGGTCGCGCGCGTTCTGGGTCTATTTCTTTCCGCAGGTGCAGCGGATTTTCCGCGAATCGCTGGGTGGCGTCAAGCTGGACGATTTCTACGGCGCGATCAACTACTCGCGAGCCGTCGTATATCCGGGTCGAAGCCGACGAAGCCACCTACAACCTGCACATCATGCTGCGCTTCGAGCTCGAACGGGCCATTATCAAAGGCGATATGAAGCCGGCCGACGTTCCGGGCGAATGGAACAACCGGTTCAAGAAGTACATCGGTATCGAAGTCGACAACGACGCCAACGGCTGCCTGCAGGATGTCCACTGGTCGGCGGGGTTGTTCGGCTATTTCCCGACCTATTGTCTCGGAACGTTGTACTCGGCGCAATTCTTTGCATCGGCGAAGAAAGCGATTCCGGACTTGCCGAAACAGATCGAACAGGGGAATCTGTCGGGCCTGCTTGGCTGGCTGCGGACGAATATCCACCAGCATGGGAGCCGGTATCGGGCGAAGGAACTTGGCGAGCGGGTGAACGGCGCACCGCTGTCGCACAAGCCGCTGGTCGATTATATGAATAAGAAGTACGGCGAGATCTACGGGTTCTGAGTGAACGACCGGCAGGGATGGAACCCTGCCGATCACGCACTACACGTGCCCGGCAGATGTCCACATCTGCCGCATTCACTGTTGCGTCGGGTCTTGCCGACGCCGACGAAGTCGGAGGCGGTGTGACCTGACGCGTGAAATTGCGGACCGACAACGTGTCAGTTCACACTCCGTCCCCGCCTCCGGCGGGCACGGAGCAGGAACTGACACAACCTTCGCCGCGTGATCGGCAGGCCTCTGTGCCTGCCGTGGATGGAATCGTAGGTCGGGTTCATGAGAATTGAGCGAAGCGAAATTCGAACAACCCGACACCGGTTGATAGCGGAATCACACTTCGACAAGCTCAGTGTGACTTTAATGGTGTCGGGTTGCTCGTCGTTCGCTCTGCGAACGACTCGTGAACCCGACCTACCTGCGAACCAAATTACGCAACCCGGGCCGCGGTCGGTGCGTATAACCGCTGTCAGGCAGGGATGTTCGATACTGCGCAGAAGAAATGGAAACCGGCCGGTGCGGCAACGTGCCGGCCCTTTTCGCAATGATTAAGATCTTCTTTTTCATCATCTTCGTCTCCATTGTCATCCTGATTTTCGGGGTGATACAGCTATTGTTACTCCGCAAGCTCAACCGGGTCTGGTGGGAAAAGAAATGGATTCGCCGCTCGGCCTGGTCCCTGCCCATTGTCGGGGTAGTATCAATGATCCTGGTCGGCGTGGGGACATACCATCAGATAGGACTGCTTTCAACCGTCGCGGCGCCGCTGGCCGTCGTGGCGGTGGTGCTCGAAATGGCGCTCATGCTCTCGCTTCCCGTCTCAGGGGCGATGCATCAGATCGAGCGATTACTGACCCGCAGACGAGAAGCTAAATACCCAGATGACGTACCAGACACTAAGCGTCGCATATTCCTCAAGAGCGCGGCGGCGGCAGTGCCGCTGGTAACGATCACGTCCGGGCTCACCGGGGTAAGCGCTGCCTATGCCGATGCTCGCATCCGCCCTATGACTTTTCGATTCAAAGACCTTCCGCCCGCTCTCGACGGGCTCCGCATCCTGCAGCTATCCGATCTTCACCTGGGGCACTATACCTCGCTTGACAATCTGGAGCGGATTCTCGCCGAAGCGAGAACGCACTCGCCCGATCTGGTGCTGGTGACCGGGGACGTCTCGGACGATCTCCGCATTCTCCCGGCTGCGATCGATCTGATTCACACCCTGTACCCACGGCTGGGCTGCTATGCCACCCTGGGGAATCACGAGTATTTCCGCGGTGTCGCCGAGGTAAAAGCCGCCTATGCCAAGTCACCCGTTCCTCTGCTGGTGAACCAGCACGTAGTGGTCAAATCGGATGGAATCGTGTTTCTCCTCGGTGGACTGGACGACCCGATACGGCTCGCGTCAGTGAACAAAGACTTTTTCCCGCGCTGCCTTAGCGCTACTCTCGAGGGCTCCCCTGCCGGTACATTCACCGTGCTGATGAGTCATCGACCCGACGTTTTCCCCTATGCCGCGGAGCGTCGGGTGGACCTCACGCTGGCGGGTCACACCCATGGCGGACAGATAGGATTCGACGGGCGTTCCGCACTGGAGGAATTCCTCCCGCACGGCTACCTATGGGGAGAATACACGATAGACACATCGCGTCTATACACCACCTGTGGAGCGGGGCACTGGTTCCCGTTCCGTCTGGGATGTCCTACCGAAGCGCCTCTGGTGGAACTGCGATGCGGCTAGCATGCGACGCGTCGAAGATGTAAGCAAACGAAGACAAGCAGGGCGTCGTGAAAAAAATACTGCCGAATGCAATAATTTTTTCTTGCAAAAAGATTAAACTGCATTGTTTCTTTGTTTCATAAGAAGAAGAAATGCGTTCATGAAGAGAACGACATTGATTCAGATGCGCATAGAGAAACAGGGAATAACAACCAAACCCAATGCTAAAGGAGCATACGATGCCAGCAAAGAAGAAAGCCGTCAAGAAGACCGCTAAGAAGAAAGTCGCAAAGAAAAAGACCGCGAAGAAGACTGCGAAGAAAAAAGCCGCCAAGAAGAAAGTTGGCAAGAAGCCTGCAAAGAAGAAGGTGGCTAAGAAGAAGCCGGCTAAGAAAAAGGTAGCCAAGAAGAAGGTTGCCAAGAAAAAGGTAGCCAAGAAGAAACCGGCAGCCAAGAAGGCCAAAGCAAAGCGGAAACCGAATCCGGCTTTCATGCGCCCAATGAACCTGTCGGCCGATCTCGGCGCCGTAGTCGGTGGCGATCCGAAACCGCGGACCGAAGTGACCAAGAAGCTCTGGGCCTATATCAAGAAGAACGGGCTCCAGGACAAGGTCAACCGTCGGATGATCAACGCCGACGACAAGCTGACCCGCGTCTTCGGCGGCAAGAAGAAAGTTTCGATGTTTGAGATGACCAAGTTGGTCTCCAAGCACATGAAGTAGTCTTTCTTCCAGATTGTTTCGAAGAAGGCCGGTCATACACCGGCCTTTTCATTTGATCTAATTCGACCCTGATCCGAACGAGGGGAAATCACCGCCAGACAGACATCGCGGCGCAGATCCCGCGCCGCCCGGGATCATCAACCATGAACCGTTCGTGCACCTCTCGGGCTAAGAAGCGCTCGCCGAAACCAGACATCGTAGGTAGGCAATTCTTGCTCCGACGTTAGTCTATCGACGTGTGCTTCTGGTTCATGCTGCCTACGTTCAGATACTATGTAACAGTGACGAAATTCGCCTGCCTCTTGATTTTCTCGTTTGCTGTCATAGACACCACCCATGCGCCACGAATTCAATTGATATTGATCGTCCAACCGCTATTATTACCGGGCAGTGTAGCGATTTTGTTATAGCAGCGAGAAGTGAGGTTTTTTCGATGGCGACAGTCCGCCCCTTTCGTGGTCTCCGCCCAAGACCCGAGTTGGCCAAACAGGTTGCGTGTCCCCCGTACGATGTTCTCAATTCGCGGGAGGCACGGGCTATGGCCAAGGGCAATCCCAACTCGTTCCTGCACGTCAACAAGTCCGAAATAGATTTCGACGACGGTGTCAATCCGTACAGCCGCGAGGTCTATCTGCGCGGCAAAGAGAACCTGCAGCGTCTGGCCGATTCCGGTGTTATGATTCGGGACGCCAACCCCTGCTTCTACCTCTATCGCCTCACCTGGCGTGGCCGCAGCCAGACCGGTCTGACGGCGCTTACTTCGGTCGCGGAGTACGATGCCGGCATCATCAAGAAGCACGAGCACACCCGACCCGAGAAAGTTCGCGACCGCGCTGACCATATAGGCATTCTGGAAGCCCAGGTGGGGCCGGTCTTCACGGCTTTTCGTTTCGATCCCACCATCGATCAGCTATTCAGGAAGATATCGTCACAGGCGCCGACTATCGACTTTGAGGCGGATGACACGGTTCGCCACGAACTATGGGTGGTCAACGACCAACCGACTATCGATGCTTTGGTTGCAGCCTTCGGGAAGTTGAAATACATGTACATCGCCGACGGCCATCACCGGAGCCAATCGGCGTCTGAAGTGTGCCGAAGGTTCAAAGAGAAGAACCCCCATCATACGGGCAACGAGACTTACAACTTCTTCCTGAATGTACTGTTCCCCGACCGGGATCTTCGGATTCTGCCGTACAATCGGGTCGTCAAGGACCTTAACGGCATGACCCTTGACCAGGTCTGGCAGAAAGCCAAACAACATTTTGAAGTCACTCCGAGCGGCACGCCTGTAGAGCCCGAGAAGGTGCACGTGTTTGGCGTCTATTGTGAGGGTCGCTGGCACCGTCTCGAAGCGAAGCCGGGAAGTTTCGACGCCGCTCATCCGACCAAGGCGATTGACGCGTCGATCCTCGCCGACAATCTCCTGGCTCCTCAGTTCGGCATTACCGACCCGAAGACTGACAAGCGGATTGATTTTGTCGGCGGTATTCGAGGGAACGGCGAGCTGATGAAATTGGTCGACTCGGGCGACTACAAGATTGCTTTCTCGCTTTATCCGACCTCGATTGAGCAGCTCTTGAAGGTGGCCGATGCGGGTGATGTGATGCCTCCGAAATCGACCTGGTTTGAACCGAAACTTCGCGATGGTTTGGCTGTGAACTTACTCAAAGACTGATTCAGATAGAGGATACGAACCATGCTTATATTAATATCAGACGCTTTCGATTCCGCCCTGCCGGGGCGACTCAAGAAATACGGCGAAGTGACTGACGAGCAGAGCCGCGTGGCCGAGGCCGAAGTAGTGCTGATACGCAGTAAGACCAAAGTCACCAAGGAGTACATTGACGCCGCGCCTAAGATGAAGCTCGTCATCCGAGGCGGGGTCGGTCTGGACAATGTCGATATTCCCTACGCCAAGGGGAAAGGCATCCAGGTATTCAACACCGCCGATGCTTCAACCGTGGCGGTGGCCGAATTAGCTTTTGCCATGATGATCGCCCTTCCCAACCAGATCACTCGCGCCGACAGCACGATGCGTCAGCAGAACTGGGCCAAGAAGGAACTCAAGAGAACCGAATTGTACGGGAAGACGCTCGGCATTCTCGGGATCGGCAAGATCGGCTCTGCTCTGGCTACACGAGCAAAGGCGTTTGGCATGAAAGTAATCGCGTACGACCCGTACGTGTTTTTCTCCGATGCCGCCCAGATTCTTCCCACAATAGACGAAGTACTGGCGCAGGCGGATTACCTCTCGCTCCATATGCCGCTGACCGACCAGACCAAAGGAATGATCAACAAGACGTCCATCGCCAAAATGAAAGACGGCGTCCGCATTGTAAACACCGGGCGCGGGAAATGCATCGCTGAAGGCGATCTGGCTGAGGCGCTCAAGAGCGGCAAGGTAGCGGGGTACGCCACCGACGTCTGGTATTCCGATCCGCCGGAATGGACTTGCCCATTGCTGAGCGCTCCCAACTGTGTCTTTGCACCCCATATCGGAGCCGAGACGAAAGAGAACATGGGCCGGATCGGCGTCATAGTTGACGCACTGATCGGCCAATATGCGACTGCAAAGAAGTAGTTAACGACGATACACTGACCTTTATGAGGCGATAAACAATGGCACACAGAATATTCAATTTCAATGCGGGGCCGTCCACCCTTCCCCTGGAAGTCCTGAAGAAGGTCCAGGAGGAATTACTGGATTACAAAGGCACCGGGATGTCCGTGATGGAAATGTCCCACCGCTCGGCGGAGTACGAAGAGATCAACGACGCCACCATCGCTCTGGTGCGCGAGTTGATGGGTCTCAACGACAAGTTTCACGTGCTCTTCATGACCGGCGGTGCATCGACCCAGTTCGCGCTGGTACCGATGAATTTCGCATACGGCGGCAAGCTCGGGGCCTATGTCGATAGCGGGGTCTGGGCGGACAAGGCTATCAAAGAGGCCAAAATCCTGGGCGGCGCCCATGTCGTTGTCAGTTCCAAGGCGGATCAGTATCGGTATATTCCGAAAGAAGCCGACATCAAGATACCGGCCGATGCCGCTTACTTACACATCACCACGAACAACACGATATTCGGCACCCAATGGCAGTCCACCCCGAAAGTGACCGGAGTGCCGTTGATCGCCGACATGTCATCCGACATTATGTCGAAGCGCTGGGAATTCACCAAGTACGCGATGGTTTATGCGGGCGCGCAGAAGAACCTGGGACCGTCCGGACTGGTCCTGGTAGTCATACACGACGACCTGCTTCAGAAGTGCAAGAACGGCAACCCGACCATGTTCGATTACCGCACCCACGCCAAAGAGAAGTCGCTCTACAACACGCCGCCGTCGCTGACGGTCTACGTGATGCGGCTGGTGCTGGAATGGATCAAAGGGCAGGGCGGGCTGGCCGCGGTTGAAAAGGTCAATCAGACCAAGCAGGAGAAGATCTACGAGTTGATCGATAAGTATCCTGAGTTCTTCAAGGGTACGGTGGACAAAGACAGCCGTAGCTGGATGAACATCAACCTGCGGTTGCCCAACGAGGACCTCGAAAAGAAGTTCGTCAGCGAAGCCAAGAAGGCCGGGTTTGTCGGACTGAAGGGTCACCGCTCGGTGGGCGGCATTAGAGTTTCGCTCTACAATGCGATGACTATCGAAGGCGCCGAGAAACTGGCCGGGTTCATGCTGGATTTCAAGAAGGCCAACGGCTAGTACTGTCAAGACACGAACCGTGTGCGAAGCCGGAGTGCCTACGCTCCGGCTTTCGCCTGTCAGGGGCATCCGCACCTTGAAAAACAGCCTACATTAGGAGAGAAATCCTGGGGCCTGACTGTGCGGCGGATGCCTGACATGGCAGTTCTTCCCACCAGCCTTGTTGAAGTGCAAGCAGTTAGAGTCGAAACATTGCCCAAATCAGTCGTACCTAATCACTTGACTTTTTGGACCGGAATCGGTTTTTTCTGCCGAGTGTCTGCCACCTGATTGCCTGAAGGAGTTCGTTTGCAAGCGCCAGACAAGGTTCAAGTCGCATACGGCGACATTTTTGACAAGTGCACTTCATTTACCACCGCCAATCAAGTGCGGGCTGCCGGGGTTTATCCCTATTTCCATCCGATTGAGTCCGGCGCGGGTGACGAGGTGGTTATCTACGGCCGCAAGTGCATCATGATCGGCTCCAATAACTACATGGGTCTGGTCAATCACCCCAAGGTCAAAGAAGCGGCCATGGCCGCTGTCAAGAAATACGGCGCCGGGTGTACCGGTTCGCCTTTTCTCAACGGTACCCTCGACCTGCATCTCGAACTGCAGAAGCGACTGGCGAAGTTTGCGCACGCCGAAGAGGCCCTCGTCTTTTCGACCGGCTTTCAAACCAATCTCGGTACGATTTCCTGTCTGGCGGGCAAAAACGACGCCCTGGTGATCGACCGCCAGGTGCACGCCTGTATTGTCGACGCCTGCCGTCTCTCGTACGGCAAGACCTACAAGTTCGCCCACAATGACATGGAGGACCTCGAACGCGTTCTGGTCAATGTCCGCAATACTCATACCCGGGGCGGAATCATGATCGTGGTGGACGGCGTCTTTTCCATGGAAGGTGATATTATCGATCTCCCCGGCCTGGTCAATTTGGCCGAGAAGTACGGGGCGAGAACCATGGTCGACGACGCTCACTCTATCGGAGTACTCGGCAAGACCGGAGCCGGCACGGCCGAGCATTTCGGACTGCAGGGTCGGGTCGACCTGGCGATGGGGACGTTTTCCAAGTCGTTCGCCTCACAGGGCGGATTTATCGCCGGCAAACACGAAGTCATCGATTATATCAAACACTTTGGCCGGGCCTTGATCTTCTCCGCTTCCATCACACCTTCCTCGGCCGCGGCCGTGCTGGCGGCGCTGGATATTATCCAGGCCGAACCGGAACGTCGCGAAAAACTCTGGAAGAACGCTCTCAAGATGCAGCGCGAACTTAAGGGACTCGGCTACGATATCGGTCACACTGCCACTCCGATTATTCCGCTCAAGATAGGTGAAGACATGGCCTGCTTTACGTTCTGGAAGGCGCTTTTCGATAACGGCGTGTTCACCAACCCGGTAGTTTCGCCGGCGGTGCCTCCGGGGCAAGCCATGATTCGCACCTCTTACACCGCGACTCACACCGACGATCAGCTTGACCGCGTTCTCGAAGTCATGGCTAAAGTCGGTCGCGAGCACGGCCTGATTTAATAGCCTCTATGTCTGAAATTAACGTCGTCGAAGTCGAATCGTCGCGCCAGTTGAAAGAGTTTATCCTCTTCCCCAACCGGCTCTATGCCAATGACCCGAATTATGTCACCCCGTTGTATGTCGAACGGAAAGAGTTCTTCGACTTCAAGAACAATCCGTTCTACCGCACGGCCCGGACTCAGCTCTTTCTGGCCATGCGTGGCGAAGAAGTCGTTGGACGCATCGCGACCTGCGTAAGCTATCGCCACAACGATTATCACGACGAGCGCACGGGATTCTTCGGATTCTTCGACTCGCTCGAAGACGAGGAAATCTCCCGCAAACTGCTCAAAGTGGCGATGATTGAACTGAAGAAGGTCGGCATGGATCGCATGCGCGGGCCCATGAATTTCACCACCAACCAGGAGTGCGGCTTTCTGGTCGAAGGTTTCGACAGCCCGCCGATGGTCATGATGACCTACAACTTTCCGTACCAGCACAAACTGGCGGAGAAGTTCGGTTTGCGCAAGGTGATGGACCTGCTCGCGTACAAGCTCCCCACCGATCTAGGCCTGACCGATCGGATCAAGAAGGTCGTCGATTACCGGGCGGCGCGCAGTCGGGTCAAGATTCGCTCCATCGACTTGCACAACTTCGAGCGTGAAGTTCGCTTGATCCGGGAAGTCTACAATCAGGCCTGGGCCAAGAACTGGGGCTTCGTACCGATGGACGAGGCCGAATTCGATCACCTGGCCAAGAACCTCAAACAGATTCTTGATCCCCGCATTGTCTGCATTGCCGAGCATGAAGGCCGGGCCGTTGGTTTCTCCCTGGCCATTCCCAATATCAATCAGGCATTGATCCGGCTCGATGGACGGCTGTTGCCACTAGGGCTACTTAAGCTTCTCTGGCACACCAAAGTGAGCAACAAGGTCGACCAGTGCCGCCTAATTACCTTCGGCGTCATCCCCGAGTACCGCAAGCTGGGCGTGGATATGATGCTCTACGCCGAGACCCTGCGCCGTGGTCACGAGTACGGATACAAATGGGGTGAATTGAGCTGGATTCTCGAAACCAACGATCTCATGCGTCATGGCGTCGAGCAAATGCAGGCTTTCGTTTACAAACGCTACCGGGTCATGGAAATGCCCCTGTAATCGTCTCAGGACTGAACAAAGATGCGGCCGTTTCGTCACATTGACATGTCCATTTACCGACACGCGGCCGTGCTGACGATTGTCGCGATAATTCTGACCGTAGCCTCTGCCTGTACCAGCCGATACCGGTTGGAGATGTTCACGATCAACGAGGGGCACCGCTCTAAGATCAAGATCGAGAAGACCGAGTATTTCATGGGGGTAGTGCTGGGCGATCCGTCATCAACGGACAAGATGGTCCGCGGCGATGCCAATTGCCTGGTTCTCATAACCGGCGCCCGGGGGGCGAATATGGGTTCACGGCCGGAAGACATCGTGAGCTTCGACCGCTACGAACGTTTCCGCCTCTTTCTTCAGTTGCCTTTGACTCCGGGGCCCGATTCCATAACTCTCAAGAGCAATTCTTTCGTGCAACAGTTGGGTCGCTATGAAGTTGGCAACGAGGGCCGAATGTATTTCCCCATCGACGGCCGTTTGGTGATCGACTCGATCGTTAAGAATAAACTGTTCGGCACCGTTGACGGAAATTACGAGAACGCCCTGCACGACACTCTGAGTTTCCAGGGGCAATTCAAAGCCAAAGTGGCCAATTAGCCCGACGGTTCTGCGCTAACCCTCGTCAGTCGGCTGCTTCCGGGCGAGCGCCATCTTAAACAAACCGTACCCGATTTCATCAAACAGACAGAACTGCACGCGTTTTACTTTGCGGGCCAGATCGCTCCAGGTGCGGACGGCGTCAATCATGATATTGGCACAGGCCTGCATTGGAAAGCCACCTACCCCCGTACCGAAAGCCGGAAAGGCAATCGACTCAACACCCAGTTTGTCGGCGAGGTTGAGACAGGCTATGGTTGTCTGGCGGATTAAGCGGTCGTTGGTGCGCAAATCCTGTCCCATCACTGCACCATGAATGACATATCTGAATGGCAGTCTTCCGGCTCCGGTGAAGACAGCTTCGCCCGGAATTACGGGACCCTTTGCAACCGCTTCCTGCTCGATTACATCGCCCCCTCTTTGTTTGATTGCCCCGGCGACACCTGACCCCATCCACAAATGATTGTTGGCGGCGTTTACAATCGCGTCGGTGTAGGCGACAGTGATATCGCCGTGCACCACTTCCATAGTTACCGGCATACTATCAATACCTAAGTGGTTTTGGTCTTCCACACCGGAATCAGGCGGGTCGCTTTCGCGGCGGCCCAGCCTATCAAAGCACCGAGAATCGCCCCGGCGATAATATCGAACGGATAATGTACTCCCACCATCACCCGACTCATCGCCACGAGCGCCGCGAAGATTATCAACGGCCATCGCACCGCCGGAAACAAAAGACTAAACAGCACCGCCTGGCCGAACGAGTTGGCGGCATGTGACGACGGCATCGATTTCCCACCACCACAAGTGACGAGCAGGTTGATCCCTTCAAGCACCTGACACGGCCGCAGGCGGCCAAACAGTGGTTTCAGGACCCCGGCCGAAATCTGATCTGTCAACACCAGCACGATGACCGAGCACAGCACCGCCCAGCGCAGACGGGCCTTGCCGAATATCAGCATAATCACAACCGCAATCGCGTACAGGATACGAAGCATCCAGTCCGATGTGATAATCGGCATGATGAAATTCGTGACCGGATTGGCGAGTGTCACGTTGAAGAACAGAAATACCTGTGTATCGATATTGGCCAGGATATCAAGCATACATCCTCGGATTGCCTCTTAGGAACCCTCGCACTTGCGGCATCGTTGGGGCGCCGGATCGCGCCCCCGGCTTGGTACATTTCAAGGCCGCCACGGCCGCCCCGAAATGCATCCGCTCCGCGAGATCATAGCCATGCAGCAAGCCATACATATATCCTGTGTGGTACGCATCGCCCGCCCCGGTGGTATCGACGTTCTTTACGCAGAACGCCCGCTGTTTCACCCAGACACCATTTTCCAGACCCAGCGATCCTTCGGTTCCTTCTGTGACTACCACCGTGCCAGGACAACGTGATTTCAGACAGTTCACCGCTTGCCGTGCGGTGCGACTCCGCGTGAACGGGAGCGCATATGAATCGGCTACCACCAGATGATCCACCAATGGGAAGATGGGCGACACATCGTTGCGCATCGAGCCAATATCGAAACAAATCACCGCGCCGACTTTTCGTCCCCACCGCGCCAATTTGATACACGCGCCCAGATCGCGCCCGTCGAGATGAATCAGTCTTGGTATGGGCAGCTTCTCAACAATCACGTCGCGCGGCGAGACATGGATCGACCGACTGAGGACAATCGTTCTCCGCCCTGAGCCACGCTCCACGAACCCCCCCGCCATAAGTGAGGAACCTTTCTTCCAGACCAGATGGCGCATGTCCACGCCTTCGCGGGCGGTCTCCTCTGCACTTTGTCGACCGACCAGATCGGGAGCTACGGCTGTAATCAACGCTGTTGTATGTCCCAACCGCTGCAAACCGACCAGAACATTGGGCACTGGCCCGCCCGACTGGATGGTCAGGGCTGATGCGTCCCTCTTGCCACCGGGAGGTGGGTAATCACTTATCTCCAGGAGAAAATCGAGCGGCATGATCCCCAGCCCGAGGCAGTCGACTCGCCGGACGGTATCTGATTTGTCAGTCGATCTTCTCAAAGCGTCCCTTTCCTGCGGTCAGCTCAATGTATCGCTCGGTCAACTCGGTGGCTCGACTGCGGCGAATCTCAACCGACATGCTTACCCGTTCGGTAAATTGTGAATCCACAATCCGCGCTTCGAGTCGGTGCAGTTCCCGCAGCCAGGAATCGTATTGTGGAAACTCAAGCGTGAATTGATAGTGATGCGTCAGGAAATTAGTCCGCACTCCGGAATTTTCCAGCACAGCGCGTGTGGCGTCTGCGTAAGCGTGCGCCAATCCCCCTGTGCCGAGCTTGGTCCCGCCGAAATATCTTGTTACGACTATGAGCAAGTTGGTCAGATTCCGGCCGGCGGCCAGATCATAAATCGGTTTGCCCGCCGTGCCGCTGGGTTCGCCGTCGTCGGAATACTTGAACAGCGGCGCTCCAGTTGTACCTATCAGATAGGCATAGCAGTGATGCGTCGCCTGAAACTCCCGCTTTCGCACCATCTCCAGTTTCGCCAGAGCCTCGTCGAGCGAGACCGCAAGAAACGATTCAGCAATAAAGCGCGATCCCTTTTCTTTGATCTCGGCGCGGGCTTCTCGCTCGATTGTCAGGTAGGTGTCGTCCACAGTTTCTGGCTCACACCAGGGATTTGACAATATCGTTGACCTTGGTCAGTCCATCTATCGGGATTGCTCCGTAATCATGGGCTGCGGCCAGGCTATAGGCGTCGGAAAGCGCTCCATGGCGCGGATCGACCATGAGAAATGTAAGTTTTCCAATATCGCGACAGGCGCCCAACAAGTCCAGCGTCCGAGCGGAAGCGGCGTAGACTTCGGTGACCACCACCGCCTGAGCCAGTCCGATTATCAATCTATTGGATGCTGACATACTCTTCGGCCCAACGGTCACGTCGGGTGCGTATTCGGAAATAACACCACCCGACCGCGCGATATCAATCGCCACCGGGACACCTTCGCTCTGATCGATGTGGTCGATGCCGCAGTCGATCACCGCGTACGATTTTCCTCCGACAGCACGCGCGGCCAAATGAACCGCCGTATCGATCCCGCCCCGAAGCGACGAGACAATTTGCACATCGCGGCTTACCAATTCCTTGACCAGACGCGATGTCGATTCTATCCCCTCGGCAGTGGCCTTGCTGGTCCCTACCACCGCGATGGTTCGTCGGGACGTATCAATAACACTACCTCGGACAAACAACAGCACCGGCGGGTCATTCAGTTCAAACAGGAGGTGACAGTAGGCATCGTCGAATCGGGTTATCAGTTCGATGCCGCGGGCGGTCAGTGCCGTCATCATAGCTTCCGCGTCAGCCAGACGGTTGGATGCCTTGGCTAACTTGGCTACCTGGGCTTGCGGGATCCCATCGATCTCCACATAAGCGGAACGACTGGCGCCAAAAACCCCATCCAGAGTTTGGAAACGGCGCATGAGCACGTCGAACAGTCGGGGCGTTACGCCGCAGAACTGGGTCAGCGCCAATACTCTGGCGGTGGTCAATTGACTTTCGGTTTCGGCCATACGGCAATCTACTCGAACCAAATGGCCTGTCAACCCGAACCGGAGCTTACACAAAAGGAGCCTGTTCCCCGGTCATTGCGAGTGGAGCTGACCCGCCGCGAGGCGGGGTAGCGTAGCGTGGCAATCCCGATTCACCGTCATCAATACGAGCTGGCAGATGTGGGCATCTGCCGGGCACTTAGCGACATTCGAGATCGCCAAGTCCCGCCCGCGAGGCGCGGACGAGCCTCGCGCTGACCGAAACGAAGCTATCTCAAATTCTCCCCGGGCGGAGAACCGGGAACCACGGACAAGCGGGCAGGTATATTGAATTACTGACCGGATTGTCGTATAATGCCAGTCAATCAGGATGTGTAATATGCGTAATAGAATCTTACTAGGTTTGTTGATCTTAGCCGCGCTCGTGTTGTCCGGGTGTTCTCGCTCGGTCGAAGACCTTCGCGCGTCCGGCAAAGAAGCGCTCGACAAGAAGGAATTTGCCAAAGCGCGGGAATACTATCTCCAGGCGCTCGAAAAGGACAATTCCGACAAGGAGTCTTTGATCGGGGTGGCCGAGGCTTATCGGCGGGATTCCCGTCTCGATTCGACCATCTACTATCTCAAGCGGGCCGATTTGATGCATCCCGGCGACCGGGCTCTCAACGAGAAGATCCTTGAAGTTGCCGTGGCGCTGGGTGACTGGCAGAACGGTATCAACGCGATCGAGGCCATGATCGAGATGGGCGATAGTGATGACAAATGGCATGAACAATTGGCCGACCTCTGGCTCAAGAACGGCGACCAACCACGAGCGTTCTTTCATGCCCGCCGCGCTATCCAGCACGGTACCAGCAACCAGGCCATCTACCTTCAGGCGGCTACCTGGGCGGCGCAGTATGATTCACTGGACGCCGCCATTGAGATTCTCGACTCCGCCGTGGTCCGGTTCGGACCCCTCAATCCGTTTCTTGTTAACAAGGCGCTGCTTCTGTCCTATGCGGGGCGAAACAGACAGGCCGAAGGAATCATGAGGTCCGTGGTGGAGCAAGAGAACCCACCCAATGCGTCGCTTCAACTGAACCTGGCGAATATTCTCGCCGCCCAGCCGGAAAAGGCTAAGAAGCAAGAAGCGTTGAAGCTTTATCAGCAGATTCGACCTAAGCTTGTCGGACAATATCCGGTCGATTCCCTGATTCAAGTTGTCACTGACCAGCTAAAATAAAGATCCGGGAGGGGCTCCGCCAAGCCCCGCCCGGTACGCGACTGTCCACAAGGACAGAGACAGGAGGGATACGAACTGTTCCCGTTCTGTTTAACACCCCTGGCGCAGAGATTGTTTCCCGCCTGAGCGTTTGTTTCCAAAAGAAGAGGCCGGCCCGCAACGGCGGACCGGCCTGAACGATATAGCCATAGGCTATGATTCTATCAGTATCCGGCAGCTTAGTTCACCGCAATAGCGTCTTCCGAGGAGCCGAAAGAGCTGTTGTCATCTTCCACGTTGGGGCAAGTAAGCTTCCAACGGGCCTGGAACCAGCCGTCGTCCAACTTCTTGGAGCTGTGGAACCGACCGGCCAGTACTCCGATCTCATTGCCGTTCCCGTCGAAAATTCCGCCGGCAAACCATCCACCCGGCCCTTTCCCGCGGGAGTCGTCATTGGCAGTCGGAGGCTTGTGGCCCCAGGTGCCACGAAGGAATCCCTGGAACTGACCTGAGGCATCAATCCACTTGCCGAAGAACACATTCACGCCCAGACTGTCCTGACCGAAGTTGCCTTCGAGATGGCCAACCAGATGGCCGGCGCCAGACATCCAGAATCCTTTGAATATGCCCTTGCCCTCTTCGTCATATCCCCACTTACCTGCGAGTACTCCGCGCGGACAGACATTGCGGAATATCTGGATACTCTGAAACGCCACACTGTTGCCGTCTTCAAGCGTAATCACTTCATCCAGCGAGGCCAATTCAGCCAGTGTGAAGGTCCTGGTGTAAGGACCGGTAGCGAAAGTAAGCGTTACAGGTGTAGCCGGTATTGTGTCGATCACGAGCACAGAGTCACCGTCAGCAGGAACCCAGCTGCTGTCGAAAGTCGGCGGCGCGGGCGGCACAAACAGATCGACCGCTACGCCGTCATGATGCGGCCCGGTGAACGATACCCACTGTAGCAGGGTACGGTCGGTGCGCGGCAGGATGTAATCCTGACCCAGCTCAAATTGAATCACTCTCCGCAACACGATGGCGCCGCGAGAAATTGTCAGTGAGCCGGTCCAGTCGGTGACAGTTGTAATCGTGGAATCGTACGGTATCCGTCCCCAGACAGCCCGGAAATGGAAGATGCCGGCATTGACGTCATTGACGACTTCCAGGGTGGTCGGACTGCTTAAGATCGGGTCGGACACTTCTTCTCCCGAGCCCTGAGTATTCAGTAGTTCCTGATCTCCGAAAGCCGGAGCCTCATTAGTGGCTGTGTAGCCTCCGAAATCCTGGGTCGCGGCCGGAGTCGCGTCAGCGGCCGGATTCGCCGGGTTTTTCGAGCAGCCGGCGGCCCAAATCGACAGCGCCGTCAGCGCGAACGGTATTACTATTCTTCTGAACATTGCGGACTATCTCCTTTCCATCGAGGAATTAATTTTGCTTTTCGCTAATACCGGGATCAAGCTTCGTGCCGGCCCGTTGATACAGTCCTAACTTGCTGGAAGGACAACACTTGAAGCAAAGAAACCTCGTCGTCGGAGGGTCGTTTCGGCGTACCTGTCGGTACGCCAGGCCGAAATTGAACCCCCCGGGACGCGACCTCGAAATATTTTTGGGACCGTTTACAGTTTTCCCTTTGATTTTCGAAACCGAAGTCGATATATTGACGTATAGACAGATGTCTATTGATGAGAATTGACTATGGATAACAAATGCTGTCAGGCCTTCTTCGCGATGGGTGACCCCACCCGGCTCAAAATTCTTGAGTTGCTCAAGAATGAGGAGTTGTGCGTGTCGGATATCTGCAGTCGGTTCAGCATTACCCAACCGTCGGTGTCGCATCATCTGGACATTCTGAAGCGAGCCGGCCTTGTGACAAGCGACAAACGCGGACGCGAGGTGTACTACCGCTTCAATCGCGAGGCGGTTGTCGATTGTTGCGGGCAACAGATGAAGGTGTTGTCGATAAAGATGGAGCTAAAGTGATTTTTTTGTGACCGGTCATATAGACATTAACCTATTCATCTATGAAAGGAGCGAAGTATCATGACTGAGAAGAAAGTAACCATCTGCTGTGGGACGTCCGCCGAGAACATGTGCGAAGGACTGTCCTGCAAGGTTGAAGAGACTGACGGCGGTATCTGTATCAATCTGACCAGCAACGACCCGGAGAAGGTCAAGCGGATCAAAGAGAAGATGCAGTCCTGCTGCGGTGGCTCTGACAACGCCAAGTGCTGCTAGTAGCGGCTTGAATCTTTGAGACCGGATCTGTGTGGTTGGGCATCTCGTAGCGAGATGCCTGACTGCACCTGGATGACAGTTGAATTTTCGTCAGGGCAATTGTGCCGGCGGCACTTTGGTCAATCGCGAAATGAACCCCCCCGCTTGCGCCAGGCGCTTCTCCGCTTCGGCCCGGTCGCATTTCTGCCAGTGCATAACTATCGCCAGTTTGACCGATCCACCGGAAAGCTGCAGCAGTTCCTCGGCCTTGGGCAGATCGACTTGCAGCAGCTCGATAAGAATCTTGCGTGATCTTGCCGCCAGCTTTTCGGAGCGCGCCTGAAGATCAACCATCAGATTTCCGTAGGTCTTCCCCAAGAGCACCATGGCGGTGGTAGAAATGATGTTCAGCGCCATCTTCTCGGCCGTGCCCGATTTCATACGAGTCGAACCGGTAATGGCTTCCGGTCCCACCGGCAATTCTATAAGTATGTCCGGTCTGATTTCTATTCCACCCGCGAGATTGCATACGATGAACGCGGTCCGGCAGCCACAGGTCTTGGCGTATCGCAAAGCCGAAAGCGTGTACGGGGTTCGAGTGGAGGCAGCCAGCCCGATCACGAAATCGCCCGTAGCCAGATGGTGAGACTGAAGGTCCACAACAGCCGCTCGAACATCGTCTTCAACCCCTTCTTTGGAGAGGATCAAGGTCTCGTACCCGCCCGAGATCAAGCCTATTATCTGTTTGGGATCGGTACCGAAAGTCGGCGGACATTCGGCGGCGTCGAGCACCCCCAACCGCCCGGAAGTCCCCGCGCCGACATAGAAGACTCGCTTGCCGTTCTTGAGGGTTTCGGCAAAGACTTGCGCCGCACTCGCTAACGGCTCAAGAGCAGCTTCGACTACAGTTGCAACCGTCTTGTCCTCGGCATTTATCTTACGCGCGATTTCGACGGGTGACAGTCGATCGATATCGACCGTGTTCGGATTGACCTTTTCGGTATCGAGCTGCCGTAATCGGCTGATAAGTTCGTTCATGTCCGCCATGAAACGAACCTATCGGTGACGATCCGTACGGGCAACTAAAATGCGGATTGGGAAGAACTAGCGCCCGGCAGATGACTTGCAGATGCCTGACTAGTGCCCGGCCCGCCGCGGCGGGCCCACATCTGCCCGACAGCGATTCTCACCAGGTGCCCGGCAGATGCCCACATCTGCCGGCTGATATAGCAAATGCATGAAAGTGACTTGAGGAGACTTCTTCCAATAAGCCCTGAAGCCTGGAAGCTACTGAGCGAGCACCCGAACCGTGTCCTTGAGCGCCACGGTGATAGACCCGAACCGACCCTTCAGAGACGTTCGAGCGATATTCTCGGTCACCTGAATTGGCCACGGCACCGGCAGGAGTTTGGTCGCTAAAGCCGAGTCGGGGGCGTCGTTGAAGGCATATACATAGATATTGTAAAGCCCGGTGTCGGGAAGGTTGGTGCTTGGATTCATGAAGGCATCCGCGGGAATAGTTCCGGCCACGCCGGTCGCTGTCACCTGGGCGCTGTAGCCTGCTCCGGTGCCGACCAGTGACGTCTTGACGGCGGCTAGCACGTAGCTATCCGCGTTGGCGGCCGCGGTCCATTCCAGAGAGACATAATTAGTCATACCCTGGAGATGATGGTTGGGCGGCTGGAAGTTGTCGGTCAGGCCGAAAGTGCCTACGATACCCAGCGGCAGACTATCAGTGAAGCGACTGGCGTCGGCGACACGAAGATAGACACTTGATCCCGCCAGCGAATCTGCCGGTTTCAGCCAGGACTGATAGGCCGCGAGGATGCCTCGAAGCGACGCGAAATAGCCCAGAGGCGTACCGGCGAGTTTGATCGAGGCGTTGGTAATCGAGGTGTCGTTGCGGGCGAATCGGGCGGCAATGAACGCCGTGTCGACGTTCAGGTTCTGTACAACCAGACCGTCGACGCGGTATTTGTCCTCGTTGCTGCTCTTGGTCGGCGCGCCATTGCAGCCGATCACGAGCGCGCTCAGAGCGAGCCCGAAGACAGCAATCAGGACCTGGCGTAAGTCAGACTTGTAGCCCATGTCTCTTATATCGGCAAAGCGAGGGGTAGGATTTAGAATTGTTTGAGGGGGCCAAAAGAGGCTGAAGCGAAGCGGTTCAATGGGATAATCGTAGGTCAGGCGGACTTGACGCGAACCGCCGCTTGAGTACATTGCGTTGGTCATAACTGATCCCTTCAAGTCGGCTGGACTTGACGCAAACCGCCGCTTGAGTACATTCGACTAGGTAGCGGACAGGTGAACGGTGAGCTGGGACTTGACGTGAACCGCCGCTTGAGTACATTGGTAGATACCGAATCAGCCCACCGACTGCGCTGGGACTTGATGCGAACCGCCGCTTGAGTACATTGAAAGGACTTAATCATGGAATACGTACTGAGCTGGGACTTGACGCGAACCGCCGCTTGAGTACATTTTGACGATTGCGCCTGTACGCCCCACGGCGCTGGGACTTGACACTAACCGCCGCTTGAGTACATTCCAGCAACAGGGCAATCAATACGTAGTCCAGCTGGGACTTGACAGCTAACCGCCGCTTGAGTACATTTACGCCCCACGGCGTGAGAAGGTAGAGACAGCTGGGGCTTGACACGAACCGCCGCTTGAGTACATTTATGGTTTGGGCAGGCTAATCACGCGCTCGCCGGACTCGGCCGAGCGGATCGACTGTTACTTTGCAGCAGTTCTTCTTTCGGAGTGGATCCGGCCGAGCCGTCTCACCGGCTTTAGATCGACCAGCCAACTTCCGGGCATCTCTTATACTAACCCACCTAATATTGGAACTTGTCTCGATGGTTCGGACGATGCAAAGTCCACGAGAACCATCGTCTTGGTCCAATTCAATAACGTTGCCGTTGGCCAGAGAAAATAGAAAGCATTTCCCCGACCCGTGGTCTTTCTTGATGACCGGTTCACGCCGGTCGAGTCGACGGCGCGCCTCAAACAGATCAACGACATGCCCTTCCCAACCGGTGGTGTTCCCATTATCATCGAGCAATTCCACGACCTCCATGTGGTGGTTGCGGTCTGGTACCACATGCCTCAAACGATGCCCGGAACCGATCTCGAAAGTCCTCAGAGAGGACTTCAATCGCACCCGATGAATCGGCCTGCTGGTGTCGTTTCCACCGCTGAGGATCGGATGACTGGCCGGGTCTTTGAAAGCATCAGCAGGATTCGATTGCCCCAGGACACTGAGCGCCTTTTCGATACATTCACGCACCGCCTTGTCGGCAATGTCTTTGATGTCCTTGGCTGAGATTCTCTCAATCGGCTTCCTAGTGTGTACGTACTGCTTGCCATCGTCTCCGAGGCTTGGGCGACCATAAAAAGTCTGCTCGTGAAACGCACCTCTTACCCGGTGATCGAGCCGGTGCGAAACGACCAGGTTGTCGATGCTCTGCCGAACATCCTGATCGAATGTCTCCCACGGTAGGGGCACCTTGCCGAACTGCCGCCGCCGCTCGATTTTGGCCCGAGAAGCCGCGTCGCTCAGACGTTTGACCGCGCCGGCATCGGTCAGGGCGACCACGACGGCGTCAACAGCGTGATGGCGGTGGTCGTCGCGGGTCTTGCGGGGTCCGTCGCCAAGAATGCTGTTGAGGCTCCAGACATTGCGCAGAAAAGCTGTGACCTGGCCGTTGGTACACTGCACGCGACGATGACTGGAGGCATCAATGCCGTCGCTGTCCTGACCGCCGAATAGAAGTCCGAGATATTCCTTCGCCATTCGGGAGGCATAAGCGGTATCGTTTAACTGCCGGGAAGTAAAATTGTCGAGCAACGCCCCAACCTCCTCAGGCTTCATCTGAAAGCGCTGCAGCTTGGCTCTTGCCGCCGTGCCCTTGAACTTTCCTACCCGTGCGACAACTTCATCCCACTGTGGGGTGCCTGCGTAGGCCTCAAACGGAGTTCGATCACGTTTGCGGTTTCGGTTTTCGTCGGCATAGCAGAGGGTCTTGTTCATGTAAGAGTCGTCAAGGCACCTATGGAGCGGGATGATATGCTCGATATCGAATTGCGGCGAATCTCCGACGATTTCAGTCATACCGAAATGCCTGCCGGTGTAAGGGCAAGTCCACTCACATTCCTCAGCCAACAAAACCCTGAGGATATCACTCCGAGACGGATTGGCGATTCTCGCTTCCTCAAGTATTCTTTCCGCCGCCTTCGCCCGGTCTTTTTCGTTGGCGCGCATCCGCTTGATAGTATCCTCGCGACTCTTCGCCGGCTGTTTCAGTTCGCGTGCCAGCTCAACTCGAATCACGGCGGGTCTTCCATGCTCGCGAACAATGGCGTTCACTACTTGCCGCAATTCCGTAAGAGCGCGTTCCACTATTGGGTTCCGCAACGAGGGGAAGTATTCCCGTACTGGAGGCAGGGTATCAACAGCCGCACCAACGCGTTCAAAGCGTTCCGGGTACACGGTTTTGATAGCGGTTTGCAGGGCTTCACCACAGCTAAGTCGCGGCAGTAGTTTTGCGATAGCCTGACGCGACATTGAGCAATAGCCCTCTTCAAGATTCAGGTGGCTCAGTTCTTCTGCGGCGACTTCGTCAAGACCCCATTTGTTCATGCCGCGTTTCTTGAGCGTCTCTTCCTTGACAATGCTTCGCCAGTCTTCCACCACCGCGTCGCGCTCTTCCGATGTCATGGCTTGCCATCGCTCCAGGCCGAATATCTTGGCAAGGCAGGCCGCAGTCCTGTTGCCTTTGATCTTCTTCTCGCCGCCCAATTCAATGCTGAATTTGCTTGTTTTGGGCAGGTTCAACAACTTGCGCGCCGCACCGAAAGTCATCTCTTCCTGATATTCCAGCCTTTCTGCCAATGCGAATTGCTCGGCCGGGGTCAACTCCGGAAATTCGCGGTTCGGGACATCAAGCACTCGCAGATTGTTGATTGTTTGCAGATACCGGAATTGCTGGGCACAGAGCAACGCCCAAGGGGCGCGGCGGTATTTCGGTTCCAGTTCGCATTTGCCAATCAGATGCGATTGGCTCTTGAGCGGCCGCTGAAAGAAGATCGCCTTGTGAAGAATCTTTCTAAGATCATCTGTCAATACATCTGCATGAAAACGACTCTGTGACTCGCAGATGAGATTGAACTCATGCTCATACATCGAGCGATGCGTGTAGTGCGTCCGTATCCGGTGTTGAAACGGATCTATGCGACTGAAATACTCGCCGAGTGTGCGCGAGCCAGACGCTTCAATATCTTTCTTCAACTGGCTTATACCTGCTTTGACTTTGCCAGTCTCGTCGTCTTTCTTGGGCGCCGATTTGCGGTTACTGAGGAAGCCGCGTCTTTGCGCCAAATGGAACAAGGCGCGACCGAGTTCGTGTTTGGACAATTTCTCATCAAGGGCACGCGCACGAAGTGAGTATGGATTGCCCACCTTGAGATCAAGCTCCGTCAATATCTTGTGCCTGATCTCGCTGTCGGTCAGATCACCTTCAGGTAAAAGGCCCGCTCGCTGCAGAATGTTGGCTATTTTTGTGAGCCTTCTGCCTCTTCTTTCAATTCCCCGCCTCGACTGACGCGCGGCACGTCGGGCGACATTGCGGGATTCCCCTTTGCCGTCGGATTCTAGTTTATCAAGTCCCGCTTCAAAGACGCGAACACCCGATACGACAAGCTGATGAGTATTGTTGTCTGGCGCTTCAACCAACGCCCACCCGATGGAATTTGGGCCAAGGTCGATTCCCAGATGTTTGGATTCACCGTTGTCGTGGTTCATGTATTTCCCCTTGACAGGTGGTCGAACGTAGTGTATTTAGCCAGTAATGTACTCAAGCGGCGGTTGTTAGTCAAGTCTCAGTAAGAGACAACCGTCTCGAAGGTTTTGCTCTACGGAGCACCCTTGACGCCCGTCCAGAACGGGCGTCTTTTCTTGTGTGGAAGTGCAGGTTCGAAGCGGACCTGCCCTACAAGACAGGTTGGTGCACGAGGACGTACACCAACCACCATAGACCCAACCTAGAACTTCGCCCACCGCGGAACTCGCGGGAAAGTCAGGATATCGCGGATATTCGAAATGCCCGTGATGTACATCATCGCGCGTTCGAACCCCAGTCCGAACCCGGCGTGCGGCACCGAACCCCAGCGACGAATATCAGTATACCAGTAGTAGTTCTCCATGCCGGTCATCCCCTTCGCCTTGATCCGGTCCATGAGCACGTCGTAGCGTTCCTCGCGCTGTGACCCGCCGATGATCTCGCCCACTTTCGGCACCAGCACATCCATCGCGGCGACCGTCTTGCCGTCCTCGTTCATTCTCATATAGAACGACTTGATCTTCTCCGGGATAGTCGGACACTATTACCGGTCGCCCGATTTTCTTCTCGGTCAGGAAGCGTTCGTGTTCGCTCTGAAGATCTGAGCCCCATTCGGTCGGGTACTCAAACTTCTCGCCCGACTTGTTGAGAATGTCAATCGCCTGCGTATAAGTGATCCGCTCGAACTGCGAATTGACCACGCTCTCGAGCGTCCGAATGACATCTTTGTCCACCCACTGGTTGAAGAACGCCATGTCGTCGGCGCATTCTTCGAGCGCAAACCGGAACAGGTATTTCAGGAAATCCTCGGCCAGATCCATGTTGTCATCGATCTCCGCCCAGGCCATCTCCGGCTCGATCATCCAGAACTCCGAGGCATGGCGACTGGTGTTGGAGTTCTCGGCGCGGAAAGTCGGCCCGAACGTGTAGATATCCCCCAGCGCAGTCGCCATCAGCTCGCCCTCGAGCTGCCCCGACACGGTCAGGTACGTTTCCGAGGCGAAGAAATCAGCGTCCCAATCGATCTTGCCTTCCTTGCGCGGGATGTTGTCCAGATCGAGCGTGGTCACGCGGAACATATCGCCGGCTCCTTCGCAGTCCGACGCCGTAATCATCGGCGTATGGACATAGAAGAACCCGCGTTCCTGATAGTACTTGTGAATGGCGTAGGCGATCTTGGAGCTGCATCCGGCCGACCGCCCCGAACGTATTGGTGCGCGGCCGGAGATGGGCGATCTCGCGAAGATATTCAAACGTGTGGCGTTTCTTCTGAAGCGGATAGGTCGGGTCGGCCTCGCCGATCAGATCGAGGGTCTCGACCGCCAGTTCGTATTTCTGGCCCTGGCCCTGCGACGCCACCAATTTCCCTTTGACCCGCACCGACGCCCCGGTGAGCAACTTTTCCAGCACCGGGTATTTGTCTGGATCGGCCACAACCGCCTGAAGATTCCCCATGCAGGAGCCGTCGTTGATCTCGACAAAAGCCACGGCCTTGGATACCCTGACCGTCTTGACCCAGCCAAGAACAGTAATAGCCGTATCCGCCGGGACGGCGTCATCGATCAGTATGCGGGAAACTTTGGTTCGAATTTTGTAGTCCATTGCGTCAATCCTTCAAAAGAGGCGAGTTACCGGATCGATGAAGATACAATTCGAGATACTCCGAGGCAATAGGGAGATTTGTCAGACTATTGTAGGCCCACGACGCGGTTATTCGCTTGGCAGGCTGCAGAAAGGGGTGTATAGTAAGGCAGGAAGGTTGTCTCCAATTAGCGGCAGAATCTGAGGAACAAGGATGATAGCCCGGAGACCGGGGTTTCAGATGTGTGGTCGCATAGTGATCAGAGTAATGCAGGGGTATCGAAAACGGGAACGACATAGGAGGGAATCATGAACTGGCGTGCGATCTTCTTGTCAGCATCTCTATGGGCGGTGTGCGGCTTGGTAGGGCAAGTGCTTACAGATTCGGCAGTAGTCGAATTCTCAGATGATACCATTCCACAATATGGAACGGACGGCGGATTTCCGCCGTTGGTTGAGAATGGTCCCTTTGAAGTCTAGCGGCGATCAGGTTGTCACTTCGCCCACTCGGCCGGGACCATTGAGACTTGAACTCACCGTCGTACCCAAGGTTGAATGCAGCGACATCATCGGTAACCTTAGACAAATCTGGACAAGCTTCAATGCACCTCGCCACTAATTGGACCTTTCCGGGTAAGGTCGGAGATACTCTCACATACTACATCGACCTCGTCGTTCCGGCGTCTGACACAAGCGCGTTTGAACTTAGTTAGGGTGGTCCGGCGTAAGCGATCGCACTGGTGGCACATTACTCGTTCGTCGCAGACCCAGGACTCAGTTAGATGTTATCCGTACGACTTTCGGTTCAGCCCACAGGCGCGAGCGCGGGCAGAAGCAGAGGCCGAGAGCTGTGGCAATGAAGCAGCTAGATGCGAGGTTCCGGGCAGATCAGGAGGCCGT
Source organism: uncultured candidate division Zixibacteria bacterium (assembly GCA_963735035.1). Taxonomy (GTDB): domain Bacteria; phylum Zixibacteria; class MSB-5A5; order GN15; family FEB-12; genus JAGGTI01. Next base: position 469,835 of record CAVTJJ010000004.1, on the reverse strand, counting down.
ATGGAACCACATTTCGGCGGGGCCAATCCCCAATGCCGCGGACGGGGGAGTTATCGATACGGCGAGGAACATGTTCGACATGGACATAAATCCGATTCACATGGTGGCCACGGACAGCGTGGTTCGTCTGAGACTCCTTGCTCGAGGGGATGCGATGTGCAAGGATGTTCGCATCAGAATACTCACCGATCATGTCAGATGCCTCGGCGACACGTCATTCCAGTTCGATCTTGCTACCGGCGATACGCTCAAGTACGACTTTGACGTGGTGGTGCCGCGAAACGACTCGAGTGGCTTGCAGATCTTCGGTACCTGCTTCAATACTGAGCGGACTCGCCTATGTTACTTCAATACCACCGATAACGCCATCCGGATGCGTGGGTGCAACACTCGAAATCTCACGGATCGAGACGTCGGCCAGCGTTTTGACAGCGTCATGGGAACATCGTTCTTTGCACCGCCTGCACCAGCCCCTCGCACACAATAACAAGAAACCGCCGACCGTGGGAGGTCGGCGGCCCATGCCTTTTTGCCGGCGACCTGCCCTACGCTTCCTGGCAGTTCTCCACCACCGACTTATAATTGCTGATAAGCGATTCGGTCACCTTACGCGACTTCGATTCGGCAAAGATATTAAACGCCGCGTTGAACCGGTCCGGCGCGATCAACACCCAGCCGTCATCCTCGATAATGCGGACGCCGTCGATCAATTGCCGTCGCTTGTTCACCGACTCGGTGATCAGTCGGCGCATGACCGTCCCCTTGCGCGACCAGGGACAGGGTACCGAGACGGTTTGCCGCACCAGGTGTTCGTAGTTGGTGCGAAGGTGTCCCAGGCGGCCCCGGGTCTGCGCCATCATTTGAAGCAGTTTCACCAGTGCGAAAATGGCGTCGGCACCGCTGTGGAATCGTCGACATGACAAAGCCGCCGCGCGTACCGCCGACAAAATCAACCTCACCCGACATGTGGACTTTCATCATCGCCTGATGGTCGTTCGTCACCCGCACGACCTGTACTCCGTAGCGGTCGGCGATCTCTTCGATCCCCATCGACGCCGCCACCGGAACAGCGATCTTCTCGGGATGATGCGTACGAATATAAAGCTCAGTTACCAGCATCAAGAGCGTCTGATCGTCCAACGGGCGGCCGTTTTCGTCCACCACGGTCAGTTTCTCGGCGGCCGGATTGACGCGGAAGCCCACGTCGGCGTTGAGCGAGCGCACGATGGCCGACAAGCTGCACGGTAGCACGGGCTGACTCTTCGGGCGGCACCGACGATTTCAGCGGATTCGGGTGGGAATTCAACTCGGTGCTGGAGATGCCCAGGCGTGAGAACAGATCGGGGAATACCTCGGACGACGATCCGTGGGCGTAATCGACCACAATTTTGAACCCGGCCTCGCGGATGATATCGACATCAACCTCGGCCATGAAATCAGCCTGGTAGTCACGCAACACCCGCTGCGGGTAGTCCAGGTGACCGATCTCGCTGATCGAAGCGCGCTTGAAGTCTTCGCCGAAATAATTGCGCTCAACTTTCTTGAGCTGAGAGGTCGGCATGTCGAGCGCCGAGCCGTGGAAGAATATGAAATCGAGATAACGATAGTCGACCGGGTTGTGGCGAACATACATGCCGGCAGCGTAGTCGCCTTTCTTCAGTGCATACCGCACAACCGGCACGGGGAGAGTCTCGAGGTCATAAACATTGACCCCGGACGCCATCAGGCCGGACATCACGGAACGACGGAGCAACTGGGCCACGTCGGAAACTTCGCGGCTCGTCACGACAGCGCTGCCCTGACCGAGCGTAGCGCCGAACGCCGCCCCAACCTTGACCGCCATCTCCGGCGTAATCTCGGTCAGCGCCAGACCGGTTATTTTCGAATCGGTGAACAGCTCCCGGTTCCAGGCGTCGCCCCAGACCAGCGACGATGACACAATCGCGCCCTCGTCGACTTTCTTCCCCGGCCAGATCTTGCAGTTAGCCCGAACCGTCGCGGAATCGCCGACCACGCATTCGTCGGAAACGATCGAGTGATCGGCCAGCTCAACATTGTCGCCGACCTGTACTGCGGCACAAACCAGGGCGCGCGAGAAGCGGCACTCGCTGCCTATGGCCGTATCCGACCAGACTACCGAGTCTTTGATACTACTGCGCGAACCCACCCTTACCCGTTGGCCGAGGGCACAGTTGTAGAGTTGAGCGCCGTCACCCACATTGACGTCATCACCCAGAAGCACCGTGCCGGAGAATTTCACATCCTGACCGAGACGAACATTGCGACCCTTGTAGACTACGGCCCCGTCAATTTCTTCCTTGCTGTTCTTGAGCGGCAAAGTCAGGTCGCCGGCAAAGAGATCGAAGTGGGCGCGGAAATATTCGTCGGTGTTGCCCACATCCTTCCAGTACCCGTCCATAATCTTCCCGTGAAGCTTCATGCCGTTCTTGAGCATGAGCGGGAACAGGTTCTGGGAAAAATCAAAATTCTCGTCCTTGGGGATCAGCGCCGCCGCCTGAGGTTCGAGAATATAAATGCCAGTATTGATGGTGTCTGAGAACGCCTCGCCCCAGGTGGGCTTTTCGAGGAATTCGACAATTCGGCCGTCATCGTCAGTGATGACAATGCCGTAAGCGATCGGATTCTCTACGCGAGTGAGCAGGATAGTGGCGTCGGCCTTCTTTTCTTTGTGCCATTTTATGGCTTCGGCCAGATCAAAATTGGTCACCAGGTCGCCGGATATCACCAGCACCGGTTCGCGGGGCTCGCCCAACGCATAGCGAACTGCCCCGGCGGTACCGAGATCATCGCTCGGCTTTTCGTAAGCCATCTGGACGCCGACCCTGGAGCCGTCACCGAAATAGTTGCGAATACTCTCAGGATGAAAATAGAGCAGCGATGTGACATCGGTGAGACCGTGGCGCGCCAGCAGCCCGACCACATGTTCCATCATCGGGACATTGCCGATCGGCACCATCGGTTTGGGTGTATTTATCGTGAGCGGGCGGAGTCGGGTCCCGAAACCGCCGGCCATGACGACTGCTTTCATTCCTATGCTTTCATCAAAATGACATACGTCCGGGCTTCAGGAGCCCTTGTTGTATCAATCGGTCGGAAACGTCCTTGAAATTAGCATATCTATAATACGAAATGCCGTTTGTCTCGCAATAGTCGATCAGGTCTTTTTTCGCAAAGACGACATCCGCCGCCCCGGCCCCGCAGGCATCGGAGTAGCCGTCGCCCACATACACCACCCGGCAGGGTTCAGATTGGGCCCGACGATACTCCTCAATTCGGGCGGCCTTGCAGTTGCCACACCCCGCACAGACACGAAACTCGTAAGGAAATTCGATCCGAAGGCCACCGTTCTCCCGATGACCGATATTGCTTTTGACCTCCAAATCTTCGAGGCCTTCCCGCGTAAGCAGCTTCCTGATATAGAACTCCAGCCCCTCGGATACGATTATGACCTGAATACCCGATGTGCCGCAAAGGCCTACAAATGGCGCGAAAGTCGGATCAAGACCAAAAGGGTCGAGAAAGTCATCTATCTCCTGGGGTGTCGCCTGCACCATCTCGCATTCGAGTCGCATGCAGTCCCGGGTCGTCAACCGCCCGGACTTCCAGTCCGGCAACAGGGCGTCATTCTTCCCGCCTGAGAAATGATGGTAGAGATTGTATCCGACATCGCGCGTAGCCGCGGTTCCGTCGAAATCGCAGAATATGACGGTCCGAGGCTCAGTCATGATCGGGTGATTTCAGGAGTTGGGCGGCAATTTGAATATCAGACCGCGAGGGCACCACGGCTTTCAGATAGGCGATGTAGCTCCCGAACTTGCGTTCGAGCGCGATCTGTTTGAGTCTCATTTTGATGTACTGTCCATGGCGAGTGAATTCGCCCTGATCCATCTTTCGGGACTGCTCCAACAGACTTTCTACTTGAAGTCGGAGCGGGCGCGTTACGTCCTCTTTGACCGCCTCTTCGGAAAGACCCACCGCTCGGTCCGTGGTGAGCGAATTGTATTTGAACCCTTCGCTGAGGGCGTATTGCTCGAACCGATTGATCCAGGAGTCATCAAGGTCAAACTGATCTGTAGCGGCAATGATTTCGTCCTGATGGCCGGTAGCAAAGCGATTCAAGAGCAGCGAGCGCTCCAGCGCCCACGGAAACGGCTCTTCATCAGTAAACTTGACGACGTGCTGGGGAGGCAGGCCCCGCCCGGTCTCGTTGAGTGTAGTGTCAAACTGATTGAGATAGAGTGGACCGGCCAGATAGTAGCGTGACACGGTCAGCCGAACACCACTGCCGTCGTCCAGCCGTCTGAACCCCTGCACCAGCCCCTTGCCGTAAGTAGTGTCGCCGACCAACACTGCCCGCCCCAACTGGCTGAGAGACCCGGCCACGATCTCGGACGATGACGCCGAACCTCGATCCACCAGTATCGCCATCGGGAGGCCGTGAGTTATATCCGGTCCCTGCGAGTAGAAGCTCTCCTCTTCCCAGCGTGAGCGGCCATCTGTACCGACTATGAACCGTCCCTTCTCAAGGAACAGATTGGCGGTCTGAAAAGCCTCGGCAAACAACCCCCCCGGATTGCCGCGAAGGTCTAGTATTACCCCCTGGGCCCGGGTTCCTGGCTTGGTCAGAAGAGAATCAAGAGCAGACTTTACGTCGCGCGAAGCACCGGCGTCAAAATCAAGCAGCCGGATATAGAGCACTGAATCGGGCGTGTACCCGGCAAATGGGATATGCTGGAAATCGATCTCCTTGCGGGTCACGGTAACTTTCAGCGTGTCGTGATCGACCGGCCGAAGCACCATGAGCTCGGCGTTCGTTCCTTCCGGCCCGCGCAGGATATCGGTCGATTCTTCGGCGGTAAGGCCCCGTAGCCGTGTGCTATCGACGGCAATAATTACATCGCCGGTGAGAATGCCGGCCGTGGCCGCCGGGCCGCTTTCGCGGACCGACATAACCAGCAGTCCGTTTTCGTCCTCCGTCACCGAAATCCCTATGCCGGAGTAACTCCCACCAAGTTCTTCGCGCATCCGATCCCATGTTCGAGGCGGAACATATCCGGAGTAACGATCCAGGCGGGAGAACATTCCCTCCATCGCCGATTGAGTAAGCTTGTCCCAGTTGACTTCATGCTGGTAGAGTTGATTGACCGTAGCCGCCACCCGGAGCAGATCCAGACTGTCCTTCAAACCGACATCGGACAAAACGTAGACAGCACTCCCGCCCGCCAGCAAGACGGTCAAAACCAGAAACAGAGCCGATAGAATCAGCGGCTTGCGTTGTGCCAGCGGGACAGAGGTCATAGGTGCTTCAGTTTCCTGTCCAGATAGCGACGAACCGCCGCGAATACTTGATCCTTCGGTCCGGTTGTATCGACTACTTTGACGCGCTTGGATTCCGAAGCGGCGATTTCTAGAAACCCCTGCCTCACCCGCTTATGAAACGCAGGTGGCTGCGATTCGAGCCGGTCGCGGTTAGGGCCGAGCCGCTCGGTTGCTGTCTTCAGCGAGACGTCAAACACCAGAGTCAGGTCGGGCACGCATTCGCCGACTGCAACTTTATGCAAACACCGGACCATTTCAAGGTCAAGCCCGCGACCATAACCCTGATAGGCGGTAGTGCTGTCATAGAAGCGATCACACAGGACAATGCGACCCGCTTTCAGATGCGGCAGAATTTCCCGCTGGGTGATTTCGGCCCGAGCGGCCTCATATAACAGCAATTCCGCGAGATCGGTAAGAGCAGATTTCTTGTCCAGAAGCAGTCGACGGATCTTCTCGGCGGTCGGGGTCGAACCCGGCTCTCTGAGCGTTACTACATCGTAACCTTTGGAGCGAAGGTAAGCACGGCTGAACTCCAATTGTGTTGACTTGCCGCACCCGTCGATACCTTCGAAGGTTACAAAGAGACCGCTTTTTCGACGCCTGACTTTCATTCGGATGCACCCATATACAATAAAGAAAAAACCGGCGACCCATGTCGCCGGTTCAAACTATCGAAAGTGTCACGCGGGCGACACTACTTTTTTGTCTTCACCACCCGTTTGGTACCGGTCGATTTGGCTGTTGCCGTCTTGGCCTTTTGCGGCTTGCGCGCCGCAACTTTCAGCGGCTGCTTCTGCCCGGCCTGTTTCCAACCGTACTTGGCAATGAATTCCTCGGTCAGTTGACGGGCCTGTTCATCGGTGTACTGAACCGGCGGGGACTTCTTGAAGTACGACGACGGCTCTATCAGGGCCCCCGAGAGGCCGTTGTCCAGACCCAGCTTGCAGCAGCGAACAGCGTCGATAACCACACCGGCCGAGTTCGGGCTGTCCCAGACTTCCATCTTGAGCTCGACGTTGAGCGGCACGTTGCCGAACGTGGTCCCTTCCATACGAATGTAGGCCCACTTCCGGTCCTGAAGCCATTCGACGTAGTCCGACGGTCCGATGTGAATGTTGCTCGGCGCTCATTTCATAGTCGAGCTGACTGGTCACGGCGTTGGTCTTGGAGATTTTCTTGGACTCCAAACGAGATCTCTCCAACATGTTCAAAAAGTCGGTGTTGCCGCCGACGTTAAGCTGCGAGGTCCGGTCGAGATGCACGCCGCGCTCCAGGAACAGACGGGTCAGTATCCGGTGCATGATGGTCGCACCCACCTGCGACTTGATGTCGTCACCGATCACCGGCAATCCGCGCTCCTTGAACCGCTTCTGCCAGTAAGCTTCTCGCGCGATAAAGACCGGGATGCAGTTCACGAGACCGCAACCGGCGTCCAGAATCTGCTCGACGTACCACTTGGTGGCTTCTTCCGAACCGACCGGAAGGTAGTTGACCACGACGTCGGTCCTGGTGTCCTTGAGCAGCTTCACGATGTCAACCGTGTCGCCGGGGGCCTTCTCGATGATCTGGCTGAGGTAGTGACCCAGACCGTCGTGGGTCATGCCGCGCTGGACCTTGATGCCCGATTTCGGCACATCGCAGAATTTGTAGGTGCAATTCGGCCAGGTGTAGATCGCCTCGGATAGATCCTTGCCGACCTTGTTCTTGTCGATATCGATCGCGGCTGAGAACTCGATGTCGCGAATGTGATAGCCGCCGAGATTGACATGCATCAGACCGGGGACTTTATCTTCGTCCTTGGCCTTCTTATAAAACTCGACACCCTGCACCAGCGATGAGGCGCAGTTGCCGACGCCGATAATGGCTACTCTGACTTTGTTGCTCATGGCTGAATCCCTTCTATCATTATGAGCTTTCTTAGCGTTCATTCTTAACGGCCGGAATATATCGGGGTTGACAGCGATCCGTCAATAATCACTGGCGCGCGAAGACAAAATATATAATAATAGTACATGACATATGACCGTTTGGTCATAACGGATAAGATGCGAATGAATGATAGCAGGTCAGCTTAGTAGGTCAGGAGCCCTTAGGCTCCTGACACTTCGCAACTTCGGGCGGCTGCGTCCCTGGCGCCCCGCCGCTTGCGGTGGGTGGATGTCATCCCTGCGGAGGCAGGGACCCAGACATGTAGGCCGGAGAGTGACTTATGATGATGTCGAAACCGACCGAAGCGGACTGGTTTCGACCTACAAGATTGCTTAGTAGCTCAGGAGACCCGAGCCTCCTGACATTTCGCAACAAAGAGCGTATACGCTGTCAGGAGCCTAAGGGCTCCGGACCTACTAAACCGACCTACGGCTCAACGGAGAACACACATGCTTGACGAAAACGTAGTTTCTGATCTGGTCCGCCGCCGCGTAGTGTCGGACACATTCCGCCGCCTCACACCGGACAAGAAGCTCCAGGTCTACCGGGCCGCCACACGTCTGTTTGGTGAGTATGGCTACGACGGTTTATCCGTTGACCGCATCTGTCACGACGCCGGCATTTCCAAGGGCTCGTTCTTTCAGTATTTCGAGTCGAAAAGCCACCTGCTGGAATTCACGATTCTGGTATTCGATGATTACCTCACCAAGTGGGTGGCGGAATTACGTCAGAACGAAAAATCGGCGATGGCCAAAGACCGCCTGAGATACCTGTACGATTCGCTGGTGGTAAATGCCAAGCTGCATCAATCTGAACAGAAGTTCTTTCTGTTTGTGACGCACGGCCTGGATCATGCGGGCGTGATGCTGGAGGGGATCGATCTCGAACGCCATCTGCGGCTGTATGTCAAAGAAATCGTCGCGCGAGCGGTTCAGACCGGGGAAATTCGAGGGGATTTCGACGTTGACCTGACCGAGTATCTGGTGTCGATGATTCTTGAGGCGCTGTTGCTGCGTCAGTTCTCGGGCCGAAGTGTCCCACTTCACCGTACGGGGGAATATTTGATTTCGTTCCTGTTCGACGGCATCAAGGCATGACACTCAGAACAGCCAGTGGGTGATGCCGAACGAGAGATAAGCTCGCTTCGATTTGCTCCTGGTCTCCAAATCGACTTGCGTTACGGTACTGAGATACTTCAAGTACTGCCAATTAACGGATAGAGTTGTGGATGGAGTCATTCGGTATGTCCCCCCCAGACGCATCTGAAAGATCCGGCTGTGAATCTTCCAACCAATAATCTCTTCTGTATGGTAGCTCCGGTATTTATCGGTTCTCGTGGTGTCTATCAACGAAGCGTTCAAGAGCAAGGCGGTCCTGGCGTCATACAAATATTGAATTTCAGTCTCACCGGACATCACTACGCGATCAAAAGTCCGCCAGTACTTATAACCAGGCAGGTAATCAATGTTCTCAGGTTGGGTGTTCCGGTTAAGGAACCACCAGGAGCGGGCCGAGAAATTGAATTGCCATCTTGGCGAAAGCGGCCGGTAGTAACCCATCTGCAGGACCAGATGATCCGTAGGAGCGAATTCTCTGGTATGCGTAGTCTTTTGTTCCTCAACGTAGGTGGCGCTGATCGTGTCTGCAATCCAGGTGCTGTCCTGATTCCAGAGTGATGTGGTGGTCCACCGTCTTGTTTCCTGGTCAGTCTCGTAGTTGTAATAGCGGTCATGGCCGCCAAATCCGGCCTGAATATCCCACCCAAAGCGTCTGCTGCCGGCGGGAAAGTAATCAAGTACATCCTCCACACATAATAAAGCGTATGCACTTTCGTCGGCAATCAGACCCGCGGAATGGAGATTCGCGAGGATGGCCTGCAAAGAACTGGCGCGATACTCACGGCGATCCCAGGAATGGCCCTCCCGATAGGCGTGAATCTGTTTGGTCAAAGAGAGCATCTCGGAACGGCCGGGGTCCCTGGCGAGAAGCCGCGCTTTCTTTAGTTCATTCGTGACATACAATGCAGTAGCGGCGTACTTGCCCTCGTATACACGTCCCCAACCCAAACGAATCTCACCTACGAAATCAAGGTTTCGGCTAGTCCGGCGTGTCGCTACCTCTTCTTCTACATCAGTCATCTCAGTCAGGCTCGACAAGCTATCGGGCCTTTCCAGATGAGTGTTGGTCAACTCTTTGGACTTATTCCGGTAATACGAGTAATACAAATCGCCGACCGCTGTCACAAAAGTATTGGAAAATACGTATCTGCGAATTTCACCCGCCAGCGGAACGTGGTAAGCAGCAGATGTATAGGGCTGTTCATGGCTTGCGATCTGCCAGAGACCGATGGTGTCAACTGTGGAGTCAACGTTGTCATACTCATCATGATAGAAGTCTGTGCTTAGGCCGAGATTAAGATCCACGAAGCCCTGACGCGACTCGTATCTATAGCGCCAGTTGTTGGCAATTTCGAGAGTGCGAGAGTTCGATTCCCAGGATTCGGCCTCACGATAGTACTTTGAAAAATTATGATGAATTGTGGGTTGCTCGCCGGAGCCGTCACGGGCACTCGCCAATCCGTCAAGTTTCCATTCGAAATCGGAAATCCTGTCCGGTATATAGTCCTGAATCCGAAACTTAGTGCTGTCGGTCTCGCCGGCAGAGACTGTGCCGGGTACGAGACCAACCACTGTCAAAAGTATAATCGCTGCTAATCCGAGACGAATCAAACCGATCCCCGTTTCTTTTTTGCGAATATAAATGTCGGCGGGTGGTCCTGTCAACAGGTAGAATCGATAGTGGGCGGCAGACCTCCTGGTCTGCCCCGTTTCCAGCTCACACAAACGTTTTACGTCAAGGGGCACACGAGGACCCCCGATCAAGTCTGGGGCAGGCAGTGTGCCGCCCGCAGATATACCGTAATTACGAATTGCGGACGAATCGGTCGGTGAAGATAATCTCCGTCAGTTCCTTGCGCGTCCTCGGTGCTTCGTCTTTCAGGCGCGTGCGTTCATCAAGCGTATTAATCGACCCCGGATACCCCATCGCAATAATGCACATGACATGATACTCCGCTGGAATCTCGAGCACATCGTGCAACGCGAGGGCATCATACCCCGCCATCGGGTGCGCCATCAGACCTTCTTCGGTGGCCGCCAGCAGTAACGACATCACCGCGAGACCACAGTCGAACTGGTAATACATCACTGGATCGTCGTCGCGGGTGTGGTCATCGACCTGACGGCCGCATACCGCTATCAGCGCCGGTGCGGCCCCTGCCCACTGGTTCCCCTTGGGCAGGGCGGTCATGAATCGGGCGCGTTGCTCCGGATCGAACACGAACACAAACCGCCAGGGCTGGTTGTTGTTGCACGACGGCGACCAGCGGACTTTTTCATAGATGCGGTCCAGGGCGTCATCGGGGATGGCCTTCGCCAGATATGCCCGCTTGCTTTGACGTCGGAAGAAGATGGAATCGTTCATGGATTGCCTCCGCATTGAAGGTGCCGTCGGGCGTCTCAGCCAGACGGTGGCTCGGTCATTAACCGCGGTCAGGCGGAGTTGACGCCTGACCCGGCCAGTTTGCATTCGTAGGTCAGGCGGACTTGACGCCTGACACAGTCAGTGTATGCTGTCAGGCCCCGAGTAGGCCTGACCTACGGGTACCCCACAGCTTGCTGTGGGTTCAACCGTTTACGGATTATTAACCGCCACCACCGGTTTGAAGTTTTCCATCGCCAGCAATTTCTGCTGCCGACGGCGGACTTCCGCTTCGGTCATCATAAAATCCGGCCCGACCTGTTCGATCATTATCGATGACACACACGACGCGAAACAGCCGGACTGTCTCAGGTCGTGCGTGCGGAGATACTCGAACGTGAACCCGGCCATATAAGTGTCACCGGCGCCGGTCGAATCAACCAGGTTGATCTGATACGGCGGAATATTGACAAACTGGTGGCCATCGTAAATGATTGATCCCAGTTCGGCCAGCGTGACTATGACAATCTTCGGCCCCCAGGATTTGATGATGCGCGCGGCTTCGTATGGGTCCTGACGGCAGTCGATTCCGGTCAGCACTTTGCCTTCAAGTTCGTTCGGTTTGACAACGTCGAACAGCCCGAGCGTTTCTTCGATCCCATCCGGCTTTTCGTGATAGATGCGGCCAGACTCGTCTGCGCCGCGAAGAAGTCCCTGTGGGTCGCAGAAGAAAAGCCCTTTGAAACCGTTTCTAATCTGCTGGATGTTGTCAAACGAAACCTCGCCGAGGATCGGTCCGATCAGCACAGCTTCGGAATCCTGATACCAATGCGGGTCGATCTTTTCGATGTTGTCGGCCCGTCCGAGGAGATCGAGTGTACGATTCCCGAAATTATCGTAGTAGACCAGCGAGAAGCCACCCGTCTGGGGTGACGGGACTATTTCGAATTCAATCTTGTACCGACGTAGCGACGCCGCAAAATCTTCCCGATAATCCTCGCCGATTGCCCCGATCAGTCGCACAGATTTGCCGAGCTTAGTCAGCGCCAGAGCGGCATTGGTCGAACAGCCGGAAAGAACCCGAACCTTGGTGTCGACTTTTTGGGTCTTGATGTAATCGTAAACCGGATTGCCTATAGCTGTAATCATGCCTTATCCAATCGTTAGAGCAGCTTAGGTAGTAACTGGAAGGACCGGAGTCAAGGAAGAAGCTGGGGCGACCGCGGTCAGCCGGATTTCCTGCCGCCGAGGACTTTGTGGGTATATACGAGGCGTTGAATTGACGTAATAACTGAGGTCAACCCTACTACAATCAATGCCAGCTCCAGCCAGCGCCCTCTTGGCCAGGCCGAATTCGGGACAAAGCTCTCGAGAACCGATCCGGCCATAATGGCAATAAACTTTTCGAGTCGACCCATGATACCGACCGCACAATTCTCGATTTTGCCCATCGACTCGGCCGCGGCCCTCGTGTATGAGGCTATCAACATTCCGAAAAGAGCAAACAGCCCCCAGCCAGGGTGGACCGCCCCAGAGAGTGTTATCCCGGCGAGAATGAAAAACTCGCCGTAGCGATCGGACACATGGTCGAGAATCCCACCAAACACCGTTCCGATATTGCCGGCTCTGGCGGTGGATCCGTCGAGCATGTCGGTAATAGCGGTGGCCAGCATCCAGATCACCCCCGAAATCATCCGGTCACGCCAAAATTCAATACCGGCTACGAGAGCACAGATTAGAGATATGGCTGTCAGCATATTGGGGGTCAGGCCGAGCTTGAGGCAGGCCTTGCCGAGTACGAGCGACGTCCGTTCGTACCATTCCCGTTTGCGTTGATTTAACCCAGGCAAATTGTCCATATCCTCTTTTCAGTGGCGGCCAATATACCGAGGAGTCCGGGCGGCGTCAATCAGGTGGGCTGCACTAATTTGGCATTATGACAGAATCACTCCCCCCCCTCATGTCTTGCCCCGCTTTAGGCGGGGCATCCGTGCTACGTGCCCGGCAGATGTCCACATCTGCCGATTCCCGGCGGGTTCGAAGCGGACCCGCCCTACAAGACTGCCCCTTCCTGTCTTGCCCCGCTTCAGGCGGGGCATCCACAATCCCAAGATTCCCCGGTCAAGCCGGAGAATTATGTCTAAAGGTGTGAGGAAATAACGAAAGCCCGGTTCTGCGGGACATTTTTCTCCCGGTGGTTCCTGCCTAACAAAAACTTATGAGCGTTTGACAATTGGCCTCAGGACCGGGATATTGCACCAATGTTCGTCGATTATGTTGAGATTGAGGTTACCGCCGGCCATGGCGGCCCAGGCTGTGTCGCATTCCGTAAGGAAAAATATGTCCCGAAAGGCGGGCCGAACGGCGGCGATGGCGGCCGCGGGGGCGATGTCATTGCGGTAGCCGATCCCGAGTTGAAGACTCTTCTGGATTTTCGCTATCGGCCCAAGATCAAGGCCGAGAACGGCCAGCCGGGCATGGGGTCACTCAAGACCGGCCGCTCCGCTCCGGATATCGAAGTGCGCGTCCCGGTAGGGACCCTCATCAAGAATGTCGAGACTGGCGAGCTGATTGCCGATCTCGATGAGCCGGGACGACGCGTGATTCTGGCCGCCGGCGGCAAAGGGGGCTTCGGCAACACCCATTTCAAGTCTTCCACCAATCAGACGCCCCGTCAAGCCCAACCCGGCCTTCCCGGTGGACAACTGGCCCTGGCTCTTGAGCTCAAACTTCTGGCCGATGTCGGCCTGGTCGGTCAGCCTAACGCCGGCAAGTCAACGATCCTGGCCACATTCTCTGCCGCCCGACCAAAAATCGCCGACTACCCGTTTACGACTCTGGTCCCCAATCTGGGAATCGTCCGGTTTCGCGAAGCGAAATCCTGCGTCATGGCCGACATCCCCGGATTGATCGAAGGCGCGTCTCAGGGCAAAGGCCTGGGACACCAGTTCCTCAAACATATCCAGCGCACCAGAGTAATCGTGTATGTCATCGACGTGAACGATGAGAATATTCCGCAGACCCGCAGCGTTCTGGAGAAGGAACTGGCCGAGTTCGATTCCGCCCTGGTCAAGCGTCCGTCGTTGACCGTCATTACCAAGATCGACACCATATCCGAAAGTGATCTTAAAGTTGTTTCCGCCGGTCTACCGCCCGATTATCTTTTCCTTTCAGCGGTAGCACACCGTGGAGAGGATTTGTTCCTTCAGGCGATAGAGAGGCAGCTTGATCAGTTCCGAGACTAAAGAGCGCCTGGTTGATACCCTCGCGCTCCTGAGCATACCCGGCATAGGCCGGGGGAGATTCACCCGTCTGGTCAGTCATTTCGGCTCACCGGCGCAGGCGTTGGGGGCATCGTTCGACGCCCTAGCGGCGGTGCCCGGACTATCAGAGGTACTGGCTGGGGCTATCAAAGAAAAATGTGATTCCGACACTGCGCACCTGACGGCGGCCCGAATCGCACAACTAGGCTGGGCCGTCCTCTTCCCCGATTCCCCCGAGTATCCGTCGCTCCTGGCTCAGATCGATGATCGCCCGCCACTTTTGTTCCGCTCCGGAGAACCGATCCTGGAGCACGACAAGATGATAGGCATTGTCGGCACCCGTCACGCCACCGAATGGGGTCGGAGATTCACAGCCCGCCTGGCTACCGAACTGGCGCAAGCGGGAGTAACAGTTGTCTCAGGCATGGCCGAGGGAATCGATTCTGCCGCGCATCGTGGGGCTCTGGAAGCAGGTGGACAGACATTCGCCGTATGGGGCACACCGATTGACCTGGTATACCCACCTTCCAACCGTGAACTGTCCGAACGCATTCAGAAACAAGGCGCGGTCTACTCCGAATATTGGCCAGGGACCGTCACCAATCCGTCGAATTTCCCCGAGCGCAATCGGATCATCTCGGGCATGTCCGAGGGTGTGATTGTAGTGGAAGCCGGACTGAAGTCGGGGGCGCTCATCACCGCCCAGTTCGCGCTCGATCAGGGACGGGAATTGTTTGCCGTTCCGGGCCGACCGGATTCCGAACGCTCGTTCGGCGCCAACAGCCTGATCAAGCAGGGCGCCAGGTTGCTCACCTGCACCAAAGATGTTTTTGATGAAATTCCCCGGCTCTCGGGCGAACTTACCGCCAAACGGGTAAGACAAAAACCGGACCTGACCGATATCGAAATCAAAATGGTAGACCACCTTTCCAGCGGACCACTTCAGATTGACCAGCTTTGCCGAATGGCCGGGTTGACTGTGTCTGAAATTATGGAATATCTCCTCGCCCTGGAGCTGAAAGGGGTCGTCCAAGAACTTCCCGGCAAGCGTTTCGTTTTAACCGACCAGTAGTCCATGACCAGCCGCAGTACCAGAATCGTAAATAAGCTGGGTCTCCACGCCCGCCCATCAGCCATGCTCGTGTCCGTGGCCGCCAAGTTTCAGTCAGAGGTGTTTATCACCCGCGATGATCTCCGCATCAACGCCAAATCGATCATGGGCGTGATGATGCTCGCCGCCGAACGAGGGGCTGAATTGATGATTGAGGCCGATGGAGCTGACTCCGAGGCCGCCGTCGAAGCCGTAATCGCCCTGATCCAGACCGGCTTCGGCGAGGAAATCTGATATTCCGCTTGCGTTTACGCCGTTTTTCTTACTATATAGTGGTCCAATTCGGATTGGATTGTCAATGGGTGCTGAAACAGGTAAGCGTAAAGTAATCAGAGGGATACCAATATCTTCCGGAATCGCCTTGGGGCATGCCCAGGTGATCATTCCGGGCTTTCTCGATGTTGCCGAAAAGCCGGTCAAGGCTTCCGAAGTCGATCTTGAAATCGCCGCCCTTGATAAAGCTGTCGCCGAAACCGCGAAAGAACTCCGCAAGTTGCAGCATGCCGCGAGCCGTAAAATGGACGGCTCCATATCCAATGTCTTTGAAGCACAGGTACTTATAGCGACCGACGAGGCCTTTCTCGATAACGTCAGAGAAGAGATTGCCCGCCAGCATCGCAACGCCGCCTACATCTACAACCTCT
This sequence comes from uncultured candidate division Zixibacteria bacterium, assembly GCA_963735035.1. Classification (GTDB taxonomy): domain Bacteria; phylum Zixibacteria; class MSB-5A5; order GN15; family FEB-12; genus JAGGTI01. The sequence continues at coordinate 454,068 of CAVTJJ010000004.1, read as the reverse complement.
GGGTGAGACAGAATACTCATCAATTGCGGCAGGCCGAGAACCCGTATCTGCGTCAGTCCGCACAGGAGATCGACTCGGTCGCGGACCGGGTGCTGTCGCATCTGGCCGGTGTCGGCGAGAAATCGACTACACCGTTTGATGCCCATACGATCCTGGTAGTCCCGTCACTCAGCCCCGGAAACGTATTAGACTACCGCGATCGTAAAGCGGCCGGGTTTGTGGTCGCAGAATGTGGCGCCCATTCTCACACCGCTTTGATCGCCCGCTCGCTCTTGATACCGATGGTTGCAGCTCCTCAGATTCTGACTAAGGCGACGGCCGGGTGCCGGATGATTGTCGATGGTTCCCTCGGTCAGGTTATAATCAATCCGACCGACCGGGAGTGGGGTGAATACGAGAAGAGGCGCGTTAAGCTCGGTCCGGCGATTATCAACCGGATCAAACAGATTACCGAAATCCCGCCTCGCACCGCCGATGGCGTTCAGGTCCAGATAGCTGCCAATCTCGAATTCCCCGGCCCGATTGATGACATTTTGGCCAGCAAGCAGATTCCGGTCGGCCTTTATCGCACCGAGTTTCTCTATCTTGAAGGCGAAGAGGCCCCCAACGAGGAAGCTCAGTTCCGCTTTTATGACCGGATCGCGGCCCGGTTTGAGTCGTCTCACGTCATATTCCGCACTTTTGATCTCGGCTCGGACAAAGTTCGCTCCGGCGACCCGCAGTTCATCGAGCCTAATCCGGCTCTCGGCTGGCGCGGAATCCGCTCGATGCTCGAAATGCCCGAAGTGTTCAAAGCGCAGGTTCGGGCCATTCTGCGGTCATCGACCCGTCGGAATACCAGTATCCTGCTGCCGATGATTGCCGATATCGGCGAACTCCGCAAAGCCAAGAAACTGATTTCACAGGCGATGCTTGAGCTGCGCCGGGCCGGACTGGGGTTTGACGAGAATATCCGGGTGGGCGTCATGGTCGAGGTCCCCTCGGCAGCGCTCATGGCCGGACCGCTGGCCGAGCTGGCCGATTTCGTCCATATAGGCACCAACGACCTGACCCAGTACACCATGTCAGCCGACCGGGCCAACGACCGGGTGGCCAGCCTGTACAACCCCTTCCACCCCTCTGTCTTGACCCTGGTGGACATGACTATAAGGGCCTGTCGCCGCCTCAAGAAGCCGGTCTGCGTCTGTGGCGAAGTGGCCGGCGACCCGCTGGGAATAATTTTATTTGTCGGAATGGGGGTCACCGGATTATCGATGAACCCAAACAAGGTATTTGACTCTTGTCGCTTAATTCGAAAGATTGACGCCGGCTCGGTAAAGGGTCTGGTTGGCCCGGTGTTGTCGAGCCAGAGCGCCGTCGCCGCGATGCGACGGATACAGAGTTATAGAAACACGATTGAAAACGCGTAACTTTATTTGTTAGCAAGGACGGAATCTTGGCACAGCTTGACGATTTAGACGCCATCCGGGCGCTTGACCCCGGCAACATGCACAACGCTATTTTCGATTTGCCGGAACAGATGGCGAAAGCCCTCAAGATGGCCGGCGGCTGGAACGTTCCGGCCAACGAGTTCCCCGATATCCGCAACGTGGTCGCGGTCGGCATGGGCGGCTCGGCCATCGGCGGCGATATCGCCCGCTCCCTCCTCACCCGGGAACTGGTCATCCCGTTCCAGGTCTGTCGCAACTATGCTCTTCCGGAGTTTGTCGACGACGAATCGCTGGTGATCGTCTCGTCATACAGCGGCAATACCGAGGAGACCCTGTCGGCTATCGATGACGCCCTCGGACGTGGGGCCATGATTGTTGTCATGACCACCGGCGGACTGCTTGAAGAAGTCGCCCAGTTAAACGAAATTCCGATGCTCAAACTGCCGGGCGGACTACAGCCGCGCGCCGCGCTGGGCTATTCGTTCGTGCCGTTGATGGTCTTCCTGGAGAAAGTCGGGCTGGCCAAGAATGCCACCGAACTCATTCGCGGAACGATTGAGCATCTCAAGAGCACTCGCGAACGAATGGCCGAAAGCTCACTTAGCCAGGCTAACCCGGCCAAGCAACTGGCTCAACTCATTCACGGCAAGATTCCGATTATCTACGCCGGACCGACTCTGACCGATGTCGCGGCGATGCGCTGGAAGACCCAGGTCTGTGAGAACTCGAAGATTCTGGCTTTTTCCAATGTCTATCCGGAATTCAATCACAACGAACTGGTCGGTTGGTCGGCTCTCTCTTTCGAACAGAAGGAACAGTTGATCGTGCTGAATCTCCGGAGTGAGGACGATCACGAGAAAGTCTCCGCCCGCATGGATGTGGTGAAGAGATTGATCGAAGAGCAGGATATCATGGTAATAGACCTGTATGCTACGGGTGAGACGCCCATGCAGCGCCTGTTCAACCTGATCCAGATGGGTGATTTCGTGTCATATTATCTGGCGGTGATGAGTGATATCGATGCTACTCCGGTTGATGTGATCGAGAACCTGAAGAAGGAACTGAGCAGCCCGACCGTGGCCGAGTAGGGCTGATAGGTGGGGGGCAGACGTCTCGTCTGCCCCTTGATGGCCCACCCTTCGGGTGGGTGAAGATAAAAGTCCACAAAACGTGCCCGGCAGATGTCCACATCTGCCGGGTCTTTTGTTTCAAGTCACAACTGTGTGCCGTCAGGCGTCTCTGCCTGACGGCATTTTGTTTGTGCCCGGTCCGACGCGGCAGATCCACATTTGCACTCAAACATGATCGGCAGGGTTCCAACCCTGCCGGTCTTCTTGTGGGCGCAAGACAGGAAAGAAACGGGGCGAAGCCCCGTCATCCCGACGAAAGTCGGGACCCAGTTGTGGTGGCAAGAGAACTGGATCCTATGTTCGGCCCCTCCTTTCGATCATAATCTTGAACATTGTTGTGCTGCCTCTGCAGTCATAACTGGGCACCGGCTTTCTCCGGTGTGACGGCCTCGCGGCCGTGTTCGTCTTGTTTTCCTGCTCTGGATGAATGTTCTGCTGACATCATTGCCAAAACACGGGTATCTTCTCGTCAAAGCAGGAGTGTGAAATGGGACGATGGCTCAAGTTATCATTCAACCGCAATTGGGTAGGCATAATCGTCGTGGTATGCTGGATCTCCCTGGTCTGGCTCGGATGCCAATCCAGTGGCAGCAATGAGTGCAGCTTCTGTGCTAATGCGACAGATACCAGTTTCATCTACAACCAAGCCGCATACGAGCAGCTTGTCGACAGCCTGATGGACAATCAGTTTCGAGAATCACCCAATAGTATTATGACAATTTGGTCGCGTGAGATCATTGATGGCTGGTTCCAGCGAGACGAACCGGGTCAATTCTGGTCCCGTTGTGATTCTTTGTTTCACATTAGCCGCGTCCTTTATTCTTGCGAAGTTGGCGCTGTAGACGGACCCAGTTACATGTGCGATGCGCTGGTATGCACAGATAGCGGACTACTCGCGATCGGTTCTTTTCTGACTTACGAGGGGATGGATGAGATCCACGTTCCCATTTCGGCCGAAGCCAATTCAAAGACCGAGGAGTGGATCACAGCACAACTCGGGCTCATGTCTGAAGTCCTTTCCAGCCCTGACACGATCCCAATAAACCCGCACAGCCGTGGCATAGCAGTAAGGCGAGTAGGTTTTGATGGAAAAGAAGTGGTTGCACTGAGCAACGCGCCGGTGAACACATTTGGATCAAACACCGACATCCTGTACTCCTATATCTTCAACCTATTGGAACCTGTGGCAAAAGAAGCTTTGCGGCACCAATATCACGGCAAGATCCCTTCGATCCCGCCAGTCCTGCTACCACTCGAAAAGACCCGGCCGACAGATGAGCGCAAGTAGAGCCTGTGTCGGGCTGTGCGCTCAACTCGTAGCGGCTCACTACTCGACTTAACTGATCGGCAGGGCTAGAACCCTGCCGGTTTTCTTGTGTGGCGTTGTGTAGGGTTCTTCACTCAATTGAATCATGCTCAAACCCGACCTACATCCAGTAAGTTTTCAGCTGACGCCATCGCCTGTACGAGCTAACCTTCGCGCGATTCTATCTGAGTCCAACAGGAATGCGGAATGGTATTCATAAGATCAATGCAGAAAATCGACATCCCCGCCGTCAGCACCCTCCTGTGCACCTGCTATCGGTGGCTTGGCAAGACAGAGGGGTTTCCCGAAGAGTATGTCGAGTTCCTGGTTGCTAAGCGAGGATCGGTTGAAACGGTTGAACGCGACTGTGTGACCGAGCTCTACCTGGTAGCTTGCAGCGATGGGACCATTGTAGGAATGGTTTCGACAAGGGGTGCGACGATCACGAGACTATATGTCGACCCGAATTGGCACCGCAAGGGTGTCGGCGCGCAATTGTACAACGCGGCTGAGAAGACCATCAGAAGTGACGGCCATCTGAAATTGTCCCTGGTTGCACTAGGCGAATCTTCAGTGCCCTTCTATCAAGCGATGGGAATGTCGGTTACTGGTCGAGAAACGCGCCGACCTCCTTTTCCCCGTGACAAGAAGGTGATCCTGATGGAAAGAATTCTGGCTGTGTAGCCATAGTAGGTCAGGAGGCCTTTGCCTCCTGACATTCTTTCTTGCAGGATCCGCCAGTCAGGAGCCGAAGGCCTCCTGACCTACTGCATTTTCTTCCACCGTCCTCAGAGCAAGCTATCGGCTACCCATCCTCGGCAGGGCTGGAACCCTGCCGATCAGTTAATTCATGAATCCCACCCGAAGGGTGGGCCACCGATTGGGGCTACCAGTCCCACCCGTAGGGTGGGCCACCGAAGCCACTCTCCCTCTCCCTCTCACCCTCCCCCGTTGACAACCACCCCCCTTCTCTCATATATTAGACCGTGATTGTGAACCTCCGAACGTTTGTCACCCGGAAGACAGCCACACTCACCCTCGCGTTCCTTCTCACCCCCTCACTGATTTGGGCGCAGAGCGACGAGACGCCGCTGTTCCGGATTGATCGAATTAACGCCCTCGTGTTCCTGGTCGTATTCTCGGCGGCCATTCTCCTCTACACCCGCTGGGCTCGTCAGGGCAAACCGCTCTTTTTGCGCAAAATCGCCGGGTTGGACGCGGTCGAAGAAGCGGTCGGACGTGCCACCGAAATGGGCCGCCCCGTGCTCTTTATCCCCGGTTTGCAGGAGCTCGACGAGATCCAGACTATCGCCGGGATTTCGATTCTCGGCCGGGTCGCACGTATTACCGCCCAGTATGAAACCCCCCTCATGGTGCCGGTTCGCTATCCGCTGGTGCTGGCGGCCGGGCAGGAAGTGGTCGAGCAGGCATATACCGAAATGGGCAAGCACGATTCCTATGACCGCGATACGGTGCGATATGTCGCGGGAGAGCAGTTCGCTTTCACAGCCACAGTCAACGGGTACATGATGCGGGAGCGCCCGGCTACGAACATATACATGGGGGCCTTTTTCGCCGAGTCGCTTCTGCTGGCCGAGACCGGCAATGCCGCTGGGTCGATTCAGATCGCCGGCACCGCCCAACCAGAGCAGTTGCCGTTCTTTATCGCCGCTTGCGATTACACCCTGATGGGCGAGGAATTATACGCGGCGTCGGCCTATCTCTCGCGCGAACCGGTCATGACCGGTGGACTGAAAGGTCAGGATTTTGTCAAGATGATCATCGTGATCCTGGTAATTATCGGCGTGGTGCTGGTCACGTTCGGGATGGGCGACTGGTACAAGCTGTTGTTTAGGTCGGTTTAGACATGCGCACTACGGTCCCTTTCATAGTTGCATTCATCGCCGGACTTCTCTCGGTGGTTGGATTCTTTTTTCACGAGGGCACTATTGTAGGGGATATCCAGCAGGAGTTCCTGGTCTGGCTGACCATCGTGGGCGGGTTTACCCTGCTCCTCGGCGTAGTTTCGCTCGTGAGAGTGAACTCGACGGCCGTGGCTCGCAAGAAAGATGGTTGGGGTTACAAGGTCCTCACATTGGTGTCGGTATTCGCCATGGCGATCCCCGGCGTGTTGCCCTCGACGTGGTCGCCGCTCTTAGGTCGGGGCGAAGGGTCAATGTACGATTGGATGTTCAACCAGATGCAGGCCCCGATGATGGCGACCATGTTTGCGTCGCTGGCCTTCTATATAGCGTCGGCCGCCTACCGCGCCTTCCGTGCCCGTAACGCAGAAGCCACCCTGCTGCTCATCACCGCCGTCTTGATCATGTTGTGGCGTGTACCGCTGGGTGAATATTTCCTGAATCTATTCCCCGGTCACCTCCCCGAGCTTCTCAATAAATATGTCATGAACGGGGTCAACATGGCCGTGCAGCGCGGAATTATCATCGGTGCCGCCTTGGGAGCCGCCTCCATGTCGCTCCGCATCATTCTCGGCATCGAACGAACGTATCTGGGGAAGAGTTGAGCGATGTCGTTCTGGCAGAAAATGGAGAAGATCGACCGTCGCTGGATTTATCTGGCCGTGGCGGTGGCAGTGATCATGCCGTTTCTGTTTCCTACTCCAATGCCGATAAGCATCACCCCTGAAGCGCAATCGCTTTACGACGCGGTGGAGAAGCTCCCCAACGGAAGCAATGTCATGCTCGTATTCGACTATTATCCGTCGACCATTGCCGAGTGCGAGCCGATTGCGGTAGCTGCTCTTCATCACTTCTTCCGCAAGAATTGCAGGGTCGTTACCCTGTCCAACATTCCCACCGGGGGGCCGTCGATGGCCGAGCGGGTCACGCGGATGATGGCCTCACAGTACGGCAAAACATACGGTGTGGACTATGTGAATCTGGGCTTCAAGTATGGTTACGTGGCGGTACTGTCCGGCATGGGCCAGTCAATCGAATCGATCTTCCCGACCGACAACAGCGGCACACCGCTTTCGAAACTTCCGCTCATGGACTCGGTAAAGAATTACAGCAATATCTCCTTCATCTTCGAGATTGCCGACAACGCCACCGCCGATTACTGGGTCTCAATCGTACACGCCCAATACGGCACACCCATTGGTTGTGGCGGGGCGGCGGTTCAGGCGCCCAAGTTCTACGCCTATGTGTCGTCGGGCCAGTTTGTCGGTCTGTTGGGCGGAATGCGCGGTGCGGCTGAATACGAACATCTGATCGGCAAAGAGGCTGTCGCCACGAAGGGTATGCAGTCCCAATCGATGGTGCATCTGCTGATTATCGGCCTGGTTGTACTTGGGAATGTCGGGATGTTTGTCGCCCGCAGCCGTCGGAAGCGAGGCCTCTTATGAGCGGCTTCGAAATCTTCCAGTTGTGGCTGGGGGCGTTTCTGACGCTGGCCTTATTCTCGTTCATGTATAAGGACAACCCGGTTTACCGGGTGGCCGAACATATTTTCGCCGGACTGACCGCCGGATATCAAGTCGGCTTGATCTGGGATACCATCGTTATCCAGCAATTATGGGACCCCATGCTCGGCGGGCAATGGTGGAAATTCGTTCCCGGCGTTCTAGGTATTATGATGTTTGCCCGGCTTTCCGGTAAATACTCCTGGATCTCGCGCACACCGCTGGCGTTTGTCATGGGCACGACCGCCGGCATATTCCTGATCTCGGAGCTTCATGGCCGGGTCCTGCCGCAGATGCAGGATACCATGCTGCCACTCAACGGCGGCAACGGGTTCGGCGCCACGCTGCTGTCGATCATCGTGGTGGTCGGCGTGCTCTCCACCCTGATTTACTTCTACTTTTCCAAAGAGCACAAAGGCGCATTGGGTGTAACGGCGAAGGTCGGCATCTGGTTTATTATGATCGCGTTCGGCGCACATTTCGGATATACGGTCATGGGACGTGTTTCGCTCTTGATCGGACGGGTTCAATTCCTGATAACCGACTGGATCGGTTCGTTTCTGTAGCAGGTTTGTATAAGTCGTATCATGGGACAAATTAGATGAAGCTTAAGCTGCTCATACTGGCGCTCTTCCCCCTCCTGATGGCGTGCAGTCAGGAGAAGACCCACGCCGTTTATGACACCGACAACAATCCGGCCAATTTCCCGCCCGAAGCGGTGGAATTGATCCGTCAGATCGAAAACGGGACGCTCTACGGCTCCGAGGCGATCACCCAGGCATTCGGCAACCTGCTAACCGACCACGGCGACCTGCTCGACCGTCCGGAGTGGAAACAGGCAATCGGCAACATGGGGAATCTGTTTCGAGCCAGGGCTGACAGTCTTTCAAAGCAGGGCATCGGGTCATATACATTGGCCGCCGAGTATTACCATCTCGACGCGCTGGCCCGCCCCGAAGACACCGTGTCACGCCGTATGTCCGGACTTTTCGGGAGCTGGCTGAGCGCCAAAGCCGACTCGACTTTCAGTCCGGCCGCTCTGGCGGGTGATTTTCGAAGTCTGGACGTTGTTCTTGGTACCGCCCGTCGGTTCATGTTAGGCGACACTCTCTCCCAGCAATTCTTTAGGACCTATCTCACCCCTGAGATTCAGAAGGCTGCCACCGGCCTGCTAACCCCGACATCTCTGGCCGGGCAGTCCGAGGCCGACCGGGTCCTGCTGGCACGCGCGGGATTGGCCGACACAACGGGATTGGGTAAGTAGACCTCGTTTTCATCCCTTCGGGCTTTTATCCGCCCCGAAGTAGAGCCTAACAAATCGCCCCGAAACCGATCATCGCGAGGCTCGCGGCGGACCGTAGCGATCTCGAACTGCTCTTAGTACCGGCTATGAGATTGCCTCTTGTCAGCCGTTGAGTCATTGCCTACCTTGGCGGTCTATGACTTGGGAGCGCATATGAAAGTTGTCATACCGGTGGCAGGTGCCGGCACCCGGCTCCGACCGCATACCTTCTCGCAGCCCAAACCGTTGCTGGAGGTAGGCGGCAAGCCGATTATTGCCCATCTGCTCGATCCGATCGTCAAGCTACAGCCGGAAGAAATCATCTTCGTCATCGGCTACATGGGCGAGCGTATCCAGCAGTATGTCCGGCAGAATTACTCGGTCAAGACCACTTTCATCCCGCAGGCAAAGTTGCTCGGTCTGGGCTACGCCTTGTACCAGGCGGTCAGCGATATCGACTCCGGCGACGTTCTTGTAGTCCTCGGCGATACCATCGTGCGCTGCGATCTGGTCAAATTCTCCAAGGCCGGCAACAATGTCATCGGCGTTCTCCCGGTGAACGATCCCTGCCGGTTCGGTATTGTGACGGTGAAAGACGGCCGGATCGTACGGCTGATCGAGAAGCCGGAGAATCCGCAGAGTAATCTGGCCATAATCGGGCTGTATTATTTCCGCGATGTCGCCCCGTTGAAAGAAGCGCTTTCCGGTCATGTCGAATCCGGCCGACTCACTCGGGGCGAGATTCAGTTCACCGACGCGCTTCAGTTGATGCTGGACAAGGGGATTGACATGGTCCCGTACGAAGTGCGCGAATGGTTTGACTGCGGCAAGAAAGAAACGCTGCTTTCCACCAATCGCTATCTCGTGGAAGAACTCGGGCAGAATTCGAGCTTCCCCGGTTCCATCATCAAAAGCCCGGTGTTCATTCACCCGGGCGCCCAGATCATAAATTCCGAAATCGGGCCGGCGGCGTCGATTTCGGACGGGGCTGTCATTCGAAATTCACATATTGCCAATTCGATAATCGGTAAGAACTGCACGATCGAAAATGCGATCCTCAAGGACTCGTTGATCGGCGACAATGTCAAACTTCGCGGGGGCTGCCTGGTTGCCAATCTCGGGGACTCATCGGAGGTTGAATCGGTATAAAAAGCGGCCCGCCGGGTCGGGTCGGGTTTCTACGGTAAAGGAGCATGGGAATGTCTAAAGGGAATTTCCTCTTTACATCAGAATCGGTCACCGAAGGGCATCCGGACAAGCTGGCGGACCAGATTTCGGACGCCTTCCTCGACGAACTCCTGTCCCAGGACCCCAATTGTCGGGTGGCCTGCGAGACATTTGTCACGGGGCGTCTGGTCATAGTAGGCGGCGAGATAACGACAACCGGCTACGTCGACACGGATCATATCGTCCGTGGGGTCATTAAGGACGTGGGTTATGACCGTCGTGAGTACGGTTTCACGCACGACACCTGCGCTATCCTGAACGCTATCGGCCGACAGTCTGGCGATATTGCGCAGGGAGTCGACAAAGGGGGCGCCGGCGACCAGGGTCTGATGACCGGCTTTGCCTGTCGTGAAACCAAAGAGCTAATGCCCATGCCGATCATGTTGGCTCACGGCCTCACGCGCCGTCTGGCCAAAGTGCGCAAGCAGGAGATTCTCCCCTACCTCGGCCCCGACGGCAAGTCCCAGGTTACTATTGAGTATGTCGACGGCAAACCGAGTCGGATCGAAGCGGTAGTCGTGTCCGCACAGCACTCCGAGGATATCCTCGACCGGACCGGCAAGAAGATCACCAACAAAGCCCGCGAAGAAATAATCGAACAGGTCGTTCTCCCGGTCATCCCGAAGAAGATGCTGGACAGCAAGACCAAGTATTTCGTCAACCCGACCGGCAAGTTCGTTACCGGCGGCCCGATCTCCGATGTCGGCCTGACCGGACGTAAGATCATTGTCGATACTTACGGCGGGTTTGCATCACACGGCGGCGGCGCTTTCTCAGGGAAAGACGCCACCAAGGTTGACCGATCGGCGTCGTACATGGCGCGGTACATCGCCAAGAACGTGGTCGCATCAGGATTGGCCACCAAGTGCACGATACAGGTGGCGTATGCAATTGGGGTCGCCAAACCGGTATCGCTGATGGTTTTCTGCGACGGCACCCATCAGGTTCCGGAGAAGCGAATCGCACAATTGATCCTCAAACATTTCGATCTCACCCCGCGTGGGATTATCAAGACGCTCAAACTGCGCGAGCCGAAATTCCGTCTGACGGCCGCCTATGGGCACTTCGGACGCACCGAAAAGAGTTTCACCTGGGAAGATACCAACGTGGCAGCAAAACTGGCAAAGGACGCATAAGCATGGCATTGGGATACGATATCAAAGACATCAAACTGGCCGACGCCGGTAAGAAGAAGATCGAGTGGTCCGAGCGGTCCATGCCGGTGCTTCGTTTGATCCGTGAAAGGTTCGCCAAAGAAAAGCCACTTCAGGGGTTGAATATCGCGGCCTGTTTGCACGTGACTACTGAAACGTCAAACCTGATGCGGACCCTTCAGGCGGGCGGAGCCAAAGTCACTCTGTGTGCGTCCAATCCGCTTTCTACTCAGGATGACAATGCGGCCGCGCTGGTCAAACACTTTGGTGTCCCGGTCTATGCCATTCACGGCGAGAACAACAAGACGTACTACAAGCATATTAATCAAGCGTTAGATACGAAGCCTCACCTGACCATGGACGACGGCTGCGATCTCGTATCGACCTTGCATCAGAGCCGACGGAAGCTGATCGAGAACGTCCTGGCCGGCACTGAAGAAACCACAACCGGGGTGATTCGCCTCAACGCAATGGCCGCCGACAGCGCGCTGGAGTTTCCCGTGATTGCGGTGAACAATTCCAAGACCAAGCATTTCTTCGATAATCGCTACGGCACCGGCCAGTCTACCATCGACGGCGTTCTGCGCGCTACCAACATGCTTATCGCCGGCTCTACCGTGGTGGTGGCGGGTTATGGTTGGTGCGGCCGTGGTCTGGCCGTCCGCGCCAAAGGCATGGGTGCGAATGTGATCGTCACCGAGATCGACCCGGTGAAAGCCATAGAGGCAGCCATGGACGGGTACAATGTCATGTCGATGGCCAAAGCGGCCCCGCTGGGCGATTTGTTCATTACCCTGACAGGCAATCTAAACGTCATTCGCATAGAACATATCAAGAAGATGAAAGACGGTGTCGTACTGGCGAACTCGGGGCATTTCAACGCCGAGATCGATATCCCGGCGCTAGAGAAGGCTTCGTCCAGCATGACCCCTCTCCGCCCGAATGTTGTGGAGTACAAAGTCGGCAAGAAACGGGTCTGCCTGCTGGCCGAAGGCCGCCTGGTGAATCTTTCCGCTGCCGAGGGACATCCCGCGATGGTGATGGATATGTCTTTCGCGAATCAGGCCCTCTCAGCCGAATATGTGGTCCGCTTTCACGACAAGTTGAAACACCAGGTGTACAACGTCCCGGAAGAGATCGATCGCGAAATCGCGCGACTGAAATTGAAGTCGATGGGGATCACGATTGACCATCTGACCCCCGAGCAGAAGAAGTATCTCAATTCGTGGGATATGGGGACGTAAGTCGATTGAAACGACAATTGTAGCGGTGCACTAAATCGTGATGATTCACGGTACCCCACAGCTTGCTGTGGGTAAGCATGATTGAGAACGGACCTCCAGAACAGTACTCCACCCAACGGGTTGGTTTGACATAAACGAAAGCACCGCCCATTCTCAAGCATCCCACCCGTTATGTGGGGTAAGAAGAGTAGAGAGACCATACGGAATCCGACTTCGATAGGCGGAAACGAAACCGGAGAATTTCATGTCACAAGTCAAAAACGGCGACAACATCAAAGTACATTATACCGGTCGGCTGAAATCGGGCGAGGTGTTTGACTCCTCCATAGAACGCGAGCCGCTCGCGTTCACGCTCGGCCGCGGTCAGTTGATCCCTGGGTTCGAGAACGGGGTCATCGGCATGACCCTCGGCGAAACCCGCACGGTCGAAATCCCCCCCGATGAAGCCTACGGCCCGCATCAACCGCGTCTGGTGACAGTAGTACATCGAAGCCAATTTCCGCCCGAAATCGTTCCGGAGATCGGACAGGAACTTCAGACCGAAGATGAAGACGGTCGTCCGGTCGAACTTCGGGTGACGAAAATAGACGGGGACAATGTCACGCTCGACGCCAACCATCATCTGGCGGGCGAAACGCTGATATTCGAGATCGAATTGGTCGAGATAAGCTAGGATTAGTTGGACGACCCATCGTCCACGTCCCTTGCCAAGTCAAGTCGGGTATCGTAGATTTCAGCCTTGAAGATCTGAACTCCGTGAGGCTGAAATATGTCGACCACTAAACTCGCTCACACTTCCGACCTGACCTTTAATGGCCACGTCTATCGCCCGTTCGAAGGAGCTTTCTCCCCCCACTCCTACAACGAACGAATGCTCGGCCGTCCGGTCGCCAAAACTATTCCATATCGCCGGAGCAAAGTTACTACACTCGACGCGGTCATTGAAATCCTCAACGATGGCGACACGATCTCGTATCCCCACTATTATCGCCTGGGCGACAAGGGTCTCGAAGCAATTGTCGGGAAGCTACGCGAACACAATAAGCATAATATCAAGCTCTACGCCAACGCGTTGTTCGATCATGTCGATCCCTGGCTGATCGACGCCGCCCATGATGGGATTATCACCGGGCTTTACGGCAACCCATATCGCAAGATGGGTGACTACATTGTAAAAGGCGGGCTGCTCCCCTGGGTCAGTGTCGGTTTCTCCCACGGCAACCGGGTGCGCAAGCTTCAGACCGGCGAAGTGAAAGTGAAAGTCGCCTTCGGTCCGGTGCCGATTGCCGATATCCACGGCAACGCCAACGGCCTCTACGGCAAGAAGGAACATCTGTGCGGCCCGCTGGGACTATTCACCGCCGACGCTGAAGCCGCCGAATATGTATGTCTGCTGGCCGGGACGGTGAGCGACTCCCTCGTCATGCCGACTCCTATCTCTATGGAGTGGGTGGATTTTGTCGTGCCGATGGATCCCCCCGGCCTGAATTCCGGCATCAGCGAAGGCACTCTCGATGTCGCCAAGGCGCGTGCGAACAAATTCAACGCTCAAGTCGCGGAGAATGTGACTCGAATCATGAAAGCGGCCGGGGTGGTGAAAGATAATTTCGCCTTCCAGGTCGGCTCGGGCGCCGGGCTAATCGTTCTCGAAAACATCCGCGAGATGCTCAAACAGGGGAACATTCGCGCTAATTTCTCAATCGGCGGTATCACCGGATTGCATGTCGACATGCTCAATGAGGGCACGATCCACCATCTCATGCACGGTCAATTGTTCGAGCCCAGCGACAAGCTGTTTGAGTCGTTCCGCACCAATCCGAATCATCACGAGATTACTACCGGCTACTATGCGTCGGTCGCCAACAAAGAATCCGCCGTCAATATGCTCGATCTGGCGGTGTTGTCGGCGTTGGAGGTCGATCTTGAATTTAATCTGAACACCGTCTGCGCGGGCGGGCGAATCATCGGCGGAATCGGCGGCGGCCAGGATGTCGCGGCGGGAGCCGACCTGACTATCATATTCCTACCTCTTGCCACCGGGAAAGACGGTAAGGGATTCCCCAAAGTGGTCGAGAAGGTCTACACGCGAACGACACCCGGTGAAGTGATCGATGTGGTTGTCACGGAAGAATACGTTGCGGTCAACCCGAAGAGCCGAAGTAGCTATAAGAGCGCCATCCTGGACTGGGCGAAGGATTTCGGTGTCAATCTGGTGACGATTGAGGAACTGCATCTGAAGTCGCTTGAGAAGGCGGCGGGATTCGGCATCACACCACCTATATCAGAGACCACTGACGAAGTTGTGCACCTGATTGAATGGCGTGACGGGACGCTGTTGGATGTTATCCGCAAGCCTGTGAAATAAGAGTCCTCGCATCTGTCATTGCGGGGCCGCCCTTGGCGACCGTGGCAATCTCAACACTTGGCGGACAGTTCGTATTCGATCCTGCCCTACCTAAATCTACAGACAGTTCGGCAGCCCCTTTGAAGAACCAGTGATGAACAGGTAGTCGATCAGGGCTGAGATGTCGCCGATCGTAATGTCATCACAGGTCGGTTCCGAACCCCCCGATTGATTGATATCGGCCTCGGACAAACATGTCATAATGCCGCCGCAGGCACCAGTAATGAACTTGGCATCAATCATGATCGAGACATCGCCTATCGTTGGCTCATCATCCCCGCTCTGATTTGCATCACTTACCCGACCTGAACAACATCTCTTCGACCATTGCGCCAGATAGAACGACATCTTGCTTCCCGCAATTTCGAACGCGCCTCCCGCAGTCAGGCTTCCGTTGTACAGAGTCAGCGCAGAGACCCGATAATCCATTCCCGATCCCAACGGATACCACCCGCTCCCATCCCATGACGCTATGTTGTTCACCGGCACGTCACCAGCCTTTGTGAAGATGCCTGCGGTTATCAGCCTCCCGTCGTAAACGGTCAGGTCAGTGACAGTGGAAGTAGATCCATCTATCCCTGAGCCCACCGAAGACCAATTGTTCCCATCCCAATACGCCATTTTGCTTGCCATCACTCCACCGGCCATTGTGAAAGCGCCACCCGCGAACAGCTTCCCATCGTACTCGGCCAGAACATAGACCTCATCATTCATACCCAGCCCAATGGGTGACCAACCGTTCCCATCCCAGGACGCTATGTGGTTCACGTCCACACCTCCGGCAATTGTGAAGTTGCCTCCTGCCATGAGTCTCCCGTTGAAAACGGTCAGGCCGTAGATCGAGGAAGTAGATCCTCCGACCCCTGACCCTAATGGCATCCAACCGCTCCCATCCCAGAAGGCAATGTTGTTCACCGCCTCGTCTCCGGCCATTGTGAACTCGCCACCAGCTATCAATCTTCCGTCGTAAACAGTCAGGTCAATGACCGCGGAAGTTGCCCCTCCCAACCCAGATCCCAGCGGCGACCAATTGCTCCCGTCCCACGACGCCATGTTGTTCGCTGCCACTCCACCGGCTGTTGTGAATTGCCCTCCAGCTATCAGCTTCCCATCGTAAACGATCAGCGCAAGGACATAGGGAACGGATCCACCCATCCCTGAACCCAATGTCGTCCAGGTGCTTCCATCCCAGGACGCAATACAATTGGCCACAGCACCGCCAGCCATTGAGAAAGCCCCCCCTACTATCAGTTTGCCTTCGTACTCAGTAAGGACATAGACAACGCCAGAGAGACCCATCCATGGTGACGTCCCCCCTGCCAGGTTATTGTCCCAATAGACATCATTGGGATCATCGTTGGGAGCAGCAGCGCGAAAAACCGGCAGACCTGTGGCGCTGTCGAGTACGGACTCGAGACTCTTCATATCCAATGACCCTCGATACCCCGATTGTCGCGCGGCATCCAGGCCAAAGCGACCCGCTGGGGTAATAGACTCGCTGACACCTCTGCCCTTCGGAGTATTCTTCGTAAGCAGAGCATTGTCTCCCGCACCAGCATCAGATACTCCCACGACAAGCGCAAATAGCACTATCGTGCTAATAGTGAAATGCCTCTTCATTATATAGTATGCCTCTGGCCCCGATGGACCCTGTAGGTATGTAATTGATGAACCACTGTCCAGTGGCAATAATATATGAACAGTAGATTTCTTGGTCAAGAACTTTCTGCAGTGACGATACACATTGAACATCCACCAGGGGATTGTCTTGTCACATCGGGCGAGTGTCTACACATTTAATCTGTACGTGCTGGACGTCCACCAACCACGGAATGGTGATAAGCACTCCACTACCCACCAACAAGTCATGCTGAGCCCTGAGCTAGTCGAAGGGTCGAAGCCTGACTTAAGGATGCCACACCCTTCGACAGGCTCAGGGATTCGAAGACAGCCTGCTTCTTTGATCGGCAGGGTTCCAACCCTGCCGACCCAGACAGAACGCCCGACTCACTTCCCGCCCGGCCGCAGAGCATCAAGCACCGAAGTACTCACCCAATATGTCCCACTCTTGGCGCCTCCCCGTCGAATGAAGAACAGATACTTACCATCGGGTGATACCTTCGCGTTCAGATCATTCCCTTTCCCCTGCAAAAGAGTGTCCAGACAGTAAGACTCGGTCCAGGAGCCACCGGAGGTCTTGAAGCTGACGTAGAGTGACATGCTGGGCGGCCCTCCTGGCTTGAAGGCAATCCGATTGAAAACCAGATAGCTCCCGTCCGGAGCAATGCAGGGCGAGAATTCGCCTTCTTCCGAGGCAACCGTCTTCGGCAGCTTGACCGGCACAGCATAATGGTCATTCTCATATCGGGATATCCAGATGTCCGAGCGTCCCTCGGTACCCTTGGGATTGCCTCCAAAATAAATGCTGCCGTCGGCGGCAACCGAGAACTGCCAGTGTAGTGAAAAAGCGTCGAACACGGAGTCGACAGGTCGTGCCTTGGACCAACCGCCGCCTGCCCTCTCGACATGATAAAATCTGTCGCTTTCGGTCATACCGGACGCTCCAATGACCGCCGCCGCGAAGAATAGCTTGTTGCCGTCGACTGAATAGCACGGAGCATCATGCATCAATCCTTCCACGAAGGAGATCTCGGCGGGCGCGGTCCATACTTCGTCTTCCATTTTTGAGAAGTACAGCCCTTTCGGCCGGTCCGGGTGCCAAAAGGCCTCCTTAAGATCAGGTGTGAACACGATCTGGCCGTGCATATCCATGGGCGTGTTGACAAACCCTTCGGCGAAGAACTCCGGGGTCGTGCCAGGCGGCTTCTGTCCCATATATTCGCCTATAAGAACCGGCGGGGTCGCGGCGTCATCAGCAACAGACGCTGTACCCATAAATGCGACTATAACGGTAAGTATTGACATTGAACGGATCATAGCGCTTCCTCCTGATATCTGGACTATACGGGCGACGTTGCGCCGGAGTTGCAAGAATTAGGACTGAAGCCCCCCCCTGTTGGGTGGGGTGCCGAGATCTTATTGCTGTATATGAAAACCCCACCGGCTGGGTGGGGTACCATGAATCAGATTACGATCCGTTTCCTTTCGGAAGTGCCGGGCTGAGCGGTCACCGCGCGCGTCTCCGGTTTCTCTTCGCCGCGAATCAACGTGATCCGGTCCTTCGTGTGCTGAAACTCCTTCAGCGCTTCTTCAAGATTCTTGCTGTACTCGCCCGCCTGGCGCAACCATTCGATGTTCTGACGCATCGATTCGGTGAACTCGCGGGGATCATCAGTAGACATCTTCTTCAACCGTTGACTCGCATCCTGCTCAAACTTCGTGAAGATCTCATCGATTCCGCCCGCAGCGCGTGATCCACACAACGCCATGATCAATACCATCAGATCTATGACCACCGCGAATATGATCGAGAATGACGTCAGCTTATCCGGATGCGCCATGTCACCGATCACCAGGCTCAGCGCCTGCTGGCCGTTGGCCGGGGTCTCGACATACGCCGACGTAAACGGCGGCTCGGACAGAGTCGGCTCGACCGCCAGGATCATGCGAAACTCGCTCTGGGGGAAATTCACCGCCGCCCAGTTAACCATTTCGTATTGAGTCGCCACGGGAACTTCGGAACCAAGACGGAGCGACATCGAGTCTATCACGGTGGTATATTCTTTCATCGCACTTACTTGATTACCGACCTGGGTTTCCCAGTTGCGCAGATAATCCAGGATGATTCCGCGACCGGAACCCTGCTGGTACGTCTCTCCCTGATTCTTGTTCCATGATTCGACCGTCCGCCGGGCACCGTCAATGACCGATTGCAGCAGCGGATCGTTGGAGCCTTCGTCGATGACTGTCGCCCATCCCTTGCTTTCTTCCATCGCCAGAAGCGCATTCAGGCGCTGGACCTGGTATTCACCGTGATTGACCGCTTTCTTGGCCAAGGCGGCGTAGTCGCGCAAGACCGGACGAGCCGAATCGGCATACGACGCGCGGGCTTCCTGAGCCCGTAGTTCACCTTTCAGGCGGTTGTTGAAATTGGCGTACGAGAAGAACATCGAGAAGGCCGCCACGGCACAGAAGACGAATACATAGCTCAGACGATTCTTCCGCACCCGCATCAAACTCCACGCGATTCCGAGCATGGCGGTCTGGAGGCCCAGCGAGCCGATCAAAGCCAGCCATTTGTCCAGAAAGATTGTGAGGCCTTGATAGGTCGTAAAGAATGATAGCACTGCGACCAGAAAGGTGCCTGCGTAGATCATGCCGGAAGCCATCCGCGACGTCTGCTGAGTATACATTGTGCCTTGTCCTCGTTATGTTTAGGCCGATCTTAAACGACCGGTCAGACTATTCCCCTTGTCTTCGGATTATCGGAAGGTTGTCCGCCAAGTTTAGGCGACCTCATGAGCGGGAATTACCGTGGTTGGCGGACCTCCCGGTCCGCCAACTGGCTTACCATGCTGGTGGACGGGGACGTCCACCAGCCACTACTAGGAGACCCGCGTATGTGGGGACGTCCACCAGCCACAAAAGGGGTATCTTCTCGTTTGGGGCCTTCAAGGACCCGGCTTGTCAATCATTGCGTCACGGTATGAAATGCTATATATATGGTTTCATGAGGATACTACTGTGCGCCCTGTGCGGGCTGCTGCTTGTCAGCGGCCTGACGGCCCAGACCACCCCTCCTCTGGGCATAACAAGCAAAACTCCCGATCTTCAGGCGTTTATCAACGCCCGGATACACACGTCGCCGACGGAAACCGTCGATTCCGCCACGCTCGTGATCGATCGGGGTAAGATTATCGCGGTCGGCCGCAAGGTTGCGGTTCCGAGCGGCGCCACCGTGATCAATCTCGAGGGGAAAACGATCTACCCCGGTTTCATCGAACCGTACAGCGACTACGGCCTGCCGTCCGACTCGGCTTCGCCCCGACGAAGGCGGAACGAAGCGCCCATCTATGAGGCGACTCGTATCGGCTGCAACGCCTGGAACGGGTCCATTCATGCCGAGGAAGTCTGGGTCGATCAATTCCAGCCCGATGCTGACAAAGCAAAAGATCTCAGACAGTTGGGCTTTACCACCGCTCAATCGGCGCGTCTCGACGGGATTTTCCGTGGACGCGGCTTTGTGACTTCGCTCGGAGACGGCCTCCCCAATGACCTGGTGATCCGGTCTCGCTCCTGGCATTTCCTGTCATTTGATAAGGGCAGTTCCGTCCAGCAATATCCGGAATCACAGATGGGAGCCATCGCGCTGATCCGCCAGACTCTGTTTGACACGGACTGGTATCAGAAGGCCCATCAGGCGATTCGTCTCGATTCGAATCAGCCGGAACCGGAAGTCAACCTTGCACTCGAAGGGTTGCAGGGGGTAGTTCGCGAGACCGTCATTTTCGACGTGCCTGATCTCCATGCCATCTTTCGTGTTGACCGCCTCGCGCGTGAGTTCGGTTTCAACCCGGTCGTGGTTGCTTCAGGAAACGAATTTGAACGACTCGACCTGGTCAAAGCCACCGGTCGGACTTTGATCGTGCCGGTGGCCTTTCCCGAACCGCCCGAAGTGACGATCCCGAATCAGGACCTTGATGTTTCCATAACCGATCTCAGGCGGTGGGACCTGGCCCCATCGAATCCTGTCCTGCTGGAACAGAAGGGTGTCACGTTCGCGTTTACAACCTTCCGTCTCAAACGAACCGACAAGTTTCTCGAGAATGTAAGGAAAGCGGTCAAGCGAGGTCTAACTGAGCAAACGGCACTGGCTGCTCTTACTACCGTTCCTGCATCTATAAGCGGCGTCGATGATCTGGTCGGCACTATCCAGCCGGGCAAGCTGGCTGATTTTGTAGTCTGTGATGGGAACATCTTTGAGGAAAATACCAACGTCTGCGCGGTCTATACGCACGGACACAAGAACGAGTTCATCCCGCTTGATGAAAAGAAGTTTGATGGCCGCTTCTCGGCCGAATTGCTGGGCCGCAAGGTCCAACTCCGACTCGACGATGGTCGCCGCGAAGGACGCCGTCGCGTGAGCGGTAGCATAACCGCCGACAGCATCGAAATCGAACTCGCGCATGTCGAATTCAATCGTAACCAACTCAGCTTCACGGCGGAGCTCGACACTCTCGGCGCCAAAGGTGTCGCCCGATTCGCTCTATCTACAGATGCGGGTAAGCTCGTGGGACAGATCCTGTTTGCCGACGGCCATGCTGAATCCTGGACGGCCACACCTGAACTTTCGGGAGACACGACTGCGACCGACCACGGCCACCGTCGCGGTGGCAGATAGGCAGTGAACCGGATGTAGCCACGGCTCGAGTAACTTACCCCGACATGGCGTTTGGAGTTGAAGCAACGCCCAGTACAATCGACCGTCATTATAAAGAATGCCACGATCTGGACCTGCGACAGCGCCGGCATACTCCAGAATGCCGACATGGTGATCAAGGGCGGTCGCATTGAAGCGATCGGCCGTAATCTCGCTGCCCCGGCGGGATGTGTAGTAATCGACGCCACCGGCAAGCATCTCGCCCCAGGTGTCATAGATGAACACTCCCACATGTGCATAGCGGGCGATGTCAACGAAGGCACTGATGCCATTTCATCCGAAGTTCGCATCAGTGACGTGATCGACCCGGATGACATTAACATCTATCGTTCACTGGCCGGCGGTGTGACGGCCACCCGGCTCGTGCATGGCTCAGCCAATCCGATCGGCGGACAGGCTGAGATCATCAAGCTCCGCTGGGGTGCGTCGGCCGAAGAACTCAAAGTTCGCCAACGCCGTGCCATCGATCAAATTCGCGCTCGGCGAGAATGTCAAACAGAGCGGCTGGGGCGAACAATTTTCGATTCGCTATCCACAGACCCGCATGGGTGTGGAGACAATCATAAGAGACGCCTTCCAGACCGCCCGCGAATACGAAGCCGATCTGGCGACGTACAACGCTCTTGGTGCCAAACAGCGCGAAAAGACCGTCCCGCCTCGGCGTAACCTCAGGCTCGAAGCGCTGGTCCAGGTATTGAACTCAAAGATGTTCATCACCTGCCACGCTTATGTTCAGTCGGAAATTCTTATGATGATGAGATTGGCCGAACAGTTTGGTATTCGCGTGAAGACTTTCGATCACATTCTGGAAGGTTACAAAGTCGCCGATGAAATGGCGCGGCACGGCGCCGGCGGCGGTTCCGCGCCCGACTGGTGGGCGTACAAGTTCGAAGTCTACGACGCCATCCCGCAGAATCCGGGTCTGATGACTCAGCGCGGGGTAGTGACATCCATCAACTCCGACAGTCCCCAACTGCAAAGGCTACTCAATCAGGCGGCTGCCAAGTCAGTCATGTATACGGGAATGAGCCAGGAAGAAGCACTCAAGATGGTGACGATCAATCCGGCGATCCAGATTCAGGCTGACAAATACATCGGCAGCCTGAAGGTCGGCAAAGACGCCGATTTCGCCATCTGGTCGGGTAATCCGTTGTCGGTCTACTCGCATCCCGAGCAGACCTGGATCGACGGTCGCAAGTATTTCGACATTACCGACGATCTTCGTCTCCGCTCAGAACTAGCGACCGAGAGAAATACGCTGATTCAGAAAGTCATGGCTCAGCCGGAAAGACGATGGGGACGGGGCGGCGAGGACAGCGGCGGCATGCCTGAATCGGGGAAAGGAGCCGGCCTATGAAAACGCTCATTGTGACACTGTTGATAGCGCTGACCGTCGGATCGGTCCTGGCGCACGATTACATCCCCGGCTCAAGACAGTCCCGGCCGATCCTTCTGAAGGGTGGAGATGTCTACACAATCTCGGACGGAGTCAAACCCGGTACGGATGTACTGTTTGATAAGGGCGTCATTACACAGATCGCCCCGAATATCACGTCTCCGCTCGACGCGTTGGTGATCGACGTATCCGGCAAACGGGTCTATCCTGGCCTGATTGCTATGGGGACCACAATCGGTCTGACCGAGATCGGGGCCGTCCGCGCGACTAACGATCAGAACGAGGTCGGCCGGATCAACCCCGACGTTCAATCGCACATGGCGTATAATCCGGATTCGGAGATCATCCCTACTGACCGCTCCAACGGGATCGCCTACGCGCAGATCGTTCCGGACGGTTCGCTGATATGCGGCCGCTCCTGTCTTCTGAGCATGGACGCCTGGACGAAAGAAGATGCCGCGGTCAAATTGGAGACTGGCCTGCATGTAGTCTGGCCGCGCGTGGGCTCATCGGGTTCGCGACGTGACTGGGAAAGGCCCGATAGAGGCAAAGACGCAGCGGAGAAGAACCTGAAAGAATTGCGACAAGCCTTCGACGATGCCCAGGCCTATCGATTGGCCAAGGCGGCCGATCCCAGGACCAAAGTCGATTCGCGCTGGGAAGCGATGCTGCCGTATCTGTCGGGACAGCTTCCCGTGTATATAAGCGCGTCGGACGTCCGCCAAATTGAACAAGCAGTGGCATTCAGCCGTGAGCGTGGCCTTCGTATGATTCTGGTGGGCGGCGAAGACGCCTGGAAAGTCACCGACCTGTTGAAGACCAACAACATTCCGGTCATCTACTTCGACGAACAGGGCATGCCGGCACGCGATGATGAAGCCTACGATCAGGCGTATGTCGTCCCGAAAATGCTTCACGATGCCGGCGTAACGTTCGTTCTGGCTGCGGGCGGGGCGTCGGGTGTGCGCAACCTGGCGTCGAGCGCGGGCCAGGCCGTGGCGTTTGGTCTTCCGGCAGATATGGCGCTCCGCAGCATAACGCTCACTCCGGCTGAAGTAATGGGAGTGGCCGACAAGATCGGTTCGCTTCAGATCGGCAAGCAGGCAACGATTATTGTCTCCGACGGCGACATCATGGATTTCCTGACGATGCGGGTGACGCACATGTTCATCGACGGCCGGGTGGTCGATCTCGATGACCGCCACAAGGAGCTATTCCGGAAATACAGCGCAAAGAAACTTAACTAGCACGTGGTGGGCAGACCTTCCGGTCTGCCCCCTTCTTATAGACGTCGGGTACCCCACCCAACTGGTGGGAATTGAAGCGGGGCACCCAGCCCCGTCATGCCCGACTTGGTCGGGCACCCATGGCCACTCGCGACCGCAGAATGTGAATCGTTCACTTGAGAGTCAGTGGCCAGATCGGAATGCTGAGAATGGGGGGCTCGCAGACGAACCCGCCTTACAAGGACAGGCAGAAATCAGTTCTCTTGATCACGTCTCTTCCCTTTCCAGTGCGACAGCCCATGGGCCCCCGACGCCTCGGGGGTGACGGCCTGGCAGCCGTCGATTTCTAAGTACACGGGCCGTTAGGCCCGTCATGCCCGACTTGGTCGGGCACCCATGACCATTCGCGCTTGCAAAAAGTGGAAGAGTTCAATGTGGGGTTTGTCGCTCGATCGGTTCCCCTCTTGTCACCGCCGTTTCACTTCCCGCCCCGACAGCCCATAGACCCCCGACGCCTCGGGGGTGACGGCCTGGCAGCCGTCGATTTCTAAGTACACGGGCCGTAAGGCCCGTCATGCCCGACTTGGTCGGGCACCCATGACCACTCGCGCCTGCAACAGTGGAAGAGTTCACTGTGGGGTTTGTCGGTCGATCGGTTCCGCTCTTGTCTCTGCCGTTTCACTTCCCGCCCCGACAGCCCATGGGCCCCCGACGCCTCGGGGGTGACGGCCTGGCGGCCGTCGATTTCTTAACAAGTCGCTCGGTCTTGTAGGTCGGGACCACAAGGGACCCGCCCGACAATATCTACAACTCTATCCCCACACCAATCGTCCAATCGCTCGTGTCGTAATGGGACAACTGCCTGGTAAAGTACAGCGCCAGATTGAATGGCATGAGAAACGGCGTCAAATTACCCACACCGAACCCGATCTCTCGATACGGCGACAGGGCCGTGAGCGTTTGGTCATCGCCCGACCGAACGGGATGATCGCGGAAATCGGTCCAGAAAGCGCCCCCGTGTACGTTCAACCACAGAGGGATGTCTTTGATCAACGGCAGTCCGCTCGCCACAAATAGACGGCGCTTGAAGTTGTGACTGACGTGCAGAGCCAGCGCCCGACTGCCGCTGAAATTATGCTCGTTGAGCGTAACGAATCCGTCGGTCGTGTTCAGCACCCCGTTGCCGAAATCGACTGTGAAGTATTTCTGAGGCGGAAGGTTCCCGTCGGATGCGCCCGCGAACAGGATCAGCGAGGTAAGACCCATTCCAGATATTCTCTGACGCCGGCGCACATCGACGTAGTACCGCTTGAAGTAGAAATCGTTGTTGATGAAATCTGGTGACGCATACTCAACCCCGGTAGTCACGGTCAGGAATTGAGCGTCGTCGATACGCACTTCACGCCCTTTGTTCTTGAACATGCGCCGTGAATCATAAATCAATGCGGCTCCCACGGAGCGCATCGTCCCGTCAACAATTGCCGGGTTGGTGCGAGCTTCACCGTCCGAGTTACTTAATGCAAAGTCTGACCGTTTCGGCATGGAGTACTGCTTGAAATCTCCGTATGTCAGAGTCAGACCTATACGGCCAACCAGCTTGGTCGATACGAACGTCTCAAACCCTTTGGCCCGGTAATAATCCAGAGGATCCCAGCGGTCTGCCAGGGCGAAGAAAGTCGGGTTGAAGTTCGGCGCAGCCACAACAGTAGGTCGACGCACCACTTTATTGTAGTAATCGAACCCGAAATCAAGCCGGCGGCGCTCATTCAACCGCCAGGTGGCGCCGATTTGATGTTCGGACCTTTTGGCGTCGAAAGCATAGCCGGTCTTGGCGCGAACTTTCAGCCGCTCGCTCAATTTGTCAGTCTCGAATCCCAAACCCAGATAAGGCCCTTCAACCCGGTTAAACCGATAGAAATCCGGCTGCCCTACCAATAGAAGGAAGGCCGCAGCCGCGAATCCTTTCGCGACAATCTTGCCGGGCGATTCGGGCAGATGCTTGATCGAATCAATCCGTCGGTATCCCGCTACCTCTTCGGCCGTTAACGGAATCGTCTGGCGGGCGTGCCAGGCGACACTGTCAATCTTGTCGGCGTTGCGGTCTACCTCGAGCGCGAACTCGTCGAACGTTCCTTTCGGATGACCCTGATCGAAACGATAACTGTGCAGCGATGCCACCACCGAAAAGTCGAGTTTCTTCGGGATGCCCGGTATAGCGACATCAAACTCAACATCAGCTCCGAACCTAATCTCCACGGGCATCCAGTATTCGTTCTGGAAACAGGCAAGCTTCTGCGAGTAGCGGGGCGATTTCAACATCGGTATGTCAACACCGCGGCTGAACCCCACATCGACCTCAACCACGTCGTAAGTTGAATCGGCTATTTGAATGAACCCCTGAAACAACGGCTCGTCGGGGTTCTTCGGCTCAATCTCAAGCTTGAAAACGGCGAGGGAATCGATGTAGACCGTGTCTATCAAATAGTAGTTGTAGTGATCCAGGGCATCCTCAGCGGTCGGCGAAACGATCGAGTACTCGCCCAATTCGATGCGATTCCGGTTGAAATTCAGAATCTCGCCGATTGTGACCAGATTGTTTTCCGCCTCCATGTTGGCCGACTGGCGCCGGGACACCAGGATCTCTTTGTATTTATTCGGTTGTTCCCAGAACGCTGTCACCTGACTCTCGGTCAGAAGGAAGATTTTGGAGCTGTCCTTCTTGGCCTTATCGACCACCACCAGCTTGGTGTAGGCGTCGCAGGTGTAATCATGAATACGGGTGAGAATGTCTTTCTTCCGCCGGATGGCTTCAACAATGATCTGCTGGGCCGGATCATATTCTCGACTGTATACTTTGAACGTTCCGATATCGACCATGTTGGTCTTGAGAAACACGTCGAGAACGGTTCCAACGCTGTCGCCGGCAAAGTCAAACGTTTGTGAATAGTAGGCGATATGGCTGAACTTGAGTTTCTGCGGTTCGAACGGGAGCAGTATCCGGTAACGCCCCTCCTCGTTGGTAAGGGTCGAGCGTTCTCCGGAGGCGGACTGCACCGTAGCAAACGCGATCGGCTTCTGCGTATCAGCATCAAAGACCGTCCCCTCGATCTCCCGTGTTTTGTTCGTCGATCTCGATAGTTGTTCCACCTGTCCCACAAGTTGAACCGGGATCAGGCTCATTAAACAGACAAAGGCAAGAATGTGTCTTCTCATAATTTCAATCAATGACTGCACCTCTCCAAAAAAGTGAGGAAACGAACGTGGACTTATTACAATTGGTTAGACCAAACCATCAAGTTCGGTCACGTTTAGTACGTCCGGATTCCTCAAATGGATGTCAAAAAACACGCTTTGAACTATACCAACTAGTCTTATCAGACCAAACTAATCCATCGAATGGTCGCTCGGCAATCCCCAATTTGAGTGCACAACCTGTTGACAAGTTGTGACTCCAATGTAGGCATTGCTATAACACGCTATCCTGCATGCGGTTATCGATTTGTAGTTTGCGAACACCTCTCTGCCAGATATTGGCTGACGAAACCGACGTGACTAACTCGCTTAGTATCAATAGATTATCTATGCGAGGAAATTCAATCCGCAGACTCTACCCCGTGGTGTATGTCACCGCAAACCCTTCCTTTTTTCATATGGTATTGCTAATCAAAGAAATAAAGAAATATTTCGAAAAAACACAATTTTTGGTGGTAGTGACAACTCCAACCACAACATATTGTGCCCTCTTGGTCGGTTGAGATGAAGGTCGCCCTGAATTTGGCACCAAGGTCCTTTTGGTTGGGACAGAGGACGAACGGAAGTTTCAGGGCTTCAGCCGTCCAAGTCGGAACGGATATATCATAGTACAGGAGGTACTTCTTGAAAGTCCAGCGGTATTTCACGCGCGAAGGCGAGTCTCCGTATTCACGGATCAATTTCGTGAGTCGCTCTTCGGAGATTAAGAATCCGGACGGCACAATCGTATTCAAACAGGACGACATTCAGGTGCCTGATACCTGGTCGCCGGTGGCCGTGGACATTCTAGCGCAGAAGTATTTCCGTAAGGCCGGGGTACCGCAGGTCGATCAGCACGGCAATCCGGTCTACGATGAAGACGGCAAGCAACAACTCGGCGGCGAGAGTGATTCGCGCCAGGTGTTCCACCGTCTCGCTGACTGCTGGCGCAAATGGGGTGAGCGTCATGGCTATTTCGATACGCCGGACGACGCCCGTACGTTCTACGACGAGATGGCCTACATGCTCGCCGACCAGGTGGCCGCTCCCAATTCGCCGCAATGGTTCAACACGGGCCTTTACGAAACCTACGGCATCACCGGAAAGCCGCAGGGTCACTACTATGTCGATCCCGAAACGCATATCATCTCCGAGACCAAGAACGCCTACGAACGTCCGCAGCCGCATGCCTGTTTCATTCAGTCGGTCCAGGACGACCTCGTCAACGAGGGCGGCATAATGGATCTCTGGGTGCGCGAGGCCCGTCTGTTCAAGTACGGTTCCGGCACCGGCAGCAACTTCTCGAACCTGCGCGGCGTCAACGAACCACTGTCAGGCGGCGGGAAATCATCCGGGTTGATGTCTTTCCTGCGCATCGGTGACCGCGCCGCCGGCGCTATCAAGTCGGGCGGCACCACTCGTCGCGCCGCCAAGATGGTTTGTCTCGATCTGGATCATCCCGATATTCTGGCGTTCGTCAACTGGAAGGTAGTCGAGGAACAGAAAGTTGCGGCGCTGGTGGCCGGATCGAAGATCATCCAGCAGCAGCTAAAGAACATCT
Source organism: uncultured candidate division Zixibacteria bacterium (assembly GCA_963735035.1). Taxonomy (GTDB): domain Bacteria; phylum Zixibacteria; class MSB-5A5; order GN15; family FEB-12; genus JAGGTI01. Next base: position 425,713 of record CAVTJJ010000004.1, on the reverse strand, counting down.
TCTCGTCCACCGTCACAGGCGGCGACAGCGGTGAGCCGAAGATCGAAACCGATCCGACCAAGAACGCCGCGCTTCGTATCGCGATGAAACAGGCCCGGCAGTACGCTGTCCCGGCCGCTTATATAAAGAAGGTTCTGGAGCTCGCCAAACAAGGCGTGTCCGAAATCGACTTCGTGGATCTCGATACCAACTGGGACAGCGAAGCTTATCTGACGGTCGCCGGACAGAACTCGAACAACTCGGTCCGCATACCTAATATGTTCTTCGAGCGCTTGCGCGCCCGTGAAGACTGGCCGCTCAAGTCCCGAACCTCCAGCAAGATCATCGACTCCATCCCGGCCTCAGAACTGTGGGAAAAGGTCTGTTTCGCCGCCTGGTCGTGCGCCGATCCCGGTGTCCAGTTCGATACGACCATCAACGAATGGCACACCTGCCCCGAGGATGGCCGCATCAACGCCTCGAATCCCTGTTCCGAGTACATGTTCCTCGACGACACCGCGTGCAACCTGGCGTCAATTAACCTCGTCAAGTTCCTCGACGAAAACGGCCAGTTCAATCTCGAAGGATATCGTCATGCCATTCGTCTCTGGACGATCGTGCTCGAAATTTCGGTCTTGATGGCTTCGTTCCCGTCGCGCGAGATCGCTCGCAAGAGTTACGAATTCCGCACTCTGGGATTGGGCTACGCCAACCTTGGCACCGTGCTGATGCAGCTCGGTATCCCGTATGATTCCGCGCGTGGTTACGCCTGGTGCGGTGCTCTCTCATCGATCCTGACTGGTGAGTCGTATGTGACCTCTGCCGAGATGGCCCGCCAACTGGGCCCATTCCCCGGCTTCTACCACAACCGGGGCCACATGCTGCGGGTGATTCGCAACCATCGTCGCGCCGCCTTCAACGCCGACCGTTCCGAATACGAAGGCCTGACCATCAAGCCTCACGGGATCAACCCGAACTATCTGCCTGAAGACGTCACCGCGGTCGCCCGTCAAGTGTGGGATAAGGCGCTCGAGATGGGCGAAGTGCACGGTTACCGCAACGCTCAGACGAGCGTGATTGCCCCGACCGGCACGATTGGCCTGCTCATGGATTGCGACACGACCGGAATCGAACCCGATTTCGCACTGGTGAAGTTCAAGAAGCTGGCCGGCGGCGGCTATTTCAAGATAATCAACCAGTCCATTCCGGCCGCCCTGCGACATCTCGACTACGGCGAAGACGATATCCGCAAGATCGTCACTTATGCCACCGGGCAGAAGACGCTCAAGGATGCACCGTTTGTCAATCATGAGTCGCTTAAGGCGAAGGGATTCGGCGACGAGGAGCTGCAGAAGGTTGAGCGCGGGCTTGAGAGCTGTTTCGACATTACGTTCGCGTTCAACAAGCATGTGCTCGGCGAAGATTTCCTCCACGAAACGCTCGGCTTCTCGAACGAGTCCATGGACGCCTGGGACTTCAACCTCCTGAAGGAACTCGGGTTTACCTGCGATCAGATCCTGGCCGCCAATGAATACTGTTGTGGCACGATGACGCTTGAAGGCGCTCCCGGACTCAAAGAGACGCACCTGCCGATATTCGATTGCGCCAACCGGTGTGGCCGTCGCGGCCAGCGTTTCATCAGTTATCAAGCGCACATACAGATGATGGCCGCCGCGCAGCCGTTCATTTCTGGGGCCATTTCGAAAACGATCAACATGCCATCCGAGGCAACCATCGAGGATGTCAAGAACGCCTACCTGATGGCCTGGGAAGGCATGAACAAAGCGGTCGCGTTGTACCGCGACGGCTCCAAGCTCAGCCAGCCGCTCAGTACGACCTTCTTCGACGAGTCCGCTCCTGGCGAAACGATATCGGTTCAGCAGGTCTCTGAGAAGATGACCGAGCGTCTGGTCTATCGCTACCTTGCCAAGCGCCGTCGCCTGCCATACCGCCGTGCCGGCTATACTCAAAAAGCGGTCGTGGCCGGACACAAGATATACCTTCGCACCGGCGAATATTCTGACGGCACCCTCGGCGAAATCTTCCTCGATATGCATCGTGAGGGTGCCGCGTTCCGTTCATTGATGAACTGCTTCGCGATTGCGATTTCGCTGGGCCTGCAGCACGGCGTACCGCTCGAAGAGTTTGTCGAAGCCTTCCTGTTCAGCCGTTTCGAGCCGAGCGGGATTGTCAGCGGCAACAAATCCATCAAGATGTCGACTTCGATCATTGACTACATCTTCCGCGAGCTGGCGATCAGCTACCTTGGTCGTAACGATCTGGCGCATATCCACGAAGAGGATTTGCGCAGCGATACGATGGGGTCACCGCGGGATGAGTCTATTGAATTTGAGGATGAAGAAGAAGCCACGGCCCAGATAACGGGGCAATTGACGCGTGGCAATCGTGTCAGTGATGACCTATACAGCTCCCATCTTCGCTTCGACCCGCAGGCCGGCAACGGCGGCAACGGCGGGAACGGCGGAGGGGGTAACGGTAATCATGGAGGATTGACCGATGGTAAGCAGATGGAGGCTTCGGCTGCAAAAACATCTCCAAAACCGCAAGCGGTGCTTGAGCTTGTCGCCACGGCAGAAAGTGCCGGAGGGACTGCGCCCGTCAACCGTATCCGCGAGAGAATTCAAACCGCGCGGATGAGCGGGTATGAAGGAGATATGTGCGGCGAATGCGGGCAGTTTACGATGGTTCGGAACGGGACCTGCCTGAAATGCGTCACCTGTGGCGCCACGTCCGGATGTTCCTAAAACATAACAAGTTAAGCTGAACTTCTTTTCCTGTGTAGCCGCTGCCGGGGCGAAAAACCGCTCTGGTAGCGGCATTTGGCTCATTCGGCGGGGCGGTAGCCCCCCGAAAATTTGCATTTTTTCCCTTGACAAAATCCAGCAGACCGGCTATTTTCGTATTGCAATCGGAAAGTGTTACTCTTTCTGTGGATTACCTAATATCGTCCACCCAGGTAGGTTTACCGCCCACCTGGGTTTTTATTTGGGGTAGGTTTTTCGGGGGGGATTCTGGTATATGGGCCCACGTCGAATTGGATTTCTTGAATGGGGCGCCCAGCTCCGTCATGCCCGACTTGGTCGGGCACCCATGGCCACTCGCGTTGGCAGAATTTGAGCCGCTACCCGGAGGGGACACCATTGATCTGCAAAGGAAGATTCTCCATGACATTTATGACGTGGCAATCTCCATCCAACAGTAGCAAGACGAGCCGGCAGATGTGGGCATCTGCCGGGCACTTGTGTGGGCTTACCACGGCGCACCGGGCACTTGAAACTTCCGCCGATAGTACGAGGGTTAGATCTCAAATCACGTGTTCAATTTGCGCTTCAGGCGGGCGCAGAAGGAACCGTCAAGATCGTCGAATTCGGGATAAGTCTTCACAAAACCGCGCTCGCTGACCAGTTCCTGAGGCAACATCGGGGTAGCCGAATCGATTTCAAACGCGTCGTTGCGTAACAGAAAATCTTCGACAATCTGATCATTCTCGGCCCGAATGATGGTACAGGTGGAATAGACCAGTAGCCCGCCCGGCTTGACCAGCCGTGACGCCCGATCGATCATCTTCGCCTGAATCTTCGCCAGGCTGGCGATATCATTCACACCTTTGGACCAACGCAAATCGGCATGCTTGCGGGCCGTCCCCCAGCCCGAGCAGGGCGGGTCGAGCAGCACCCGGTCGTACGGACCGCCATGAAATTCGGTCATGTCGCAAAGAACCGGTGAGATGATTTTCACACCCAGTCGCTTGGCATTCTCGACAACCGTCTCAAGACGTTGACGGGATTTGTCAATCGCAGTCACCATCCCCTTGTTGCGCATCCTTACCGCTGCATAGGTCGCCTTGCCGCCCGGCGCCGCAGTGAGATCGGCCACAGTGGAACCCGGTTTCGGATTGAGTAGCCGAACCGGAAGGCCGGACGATTCATCCTGCACAAACACCATGCCCGTCTGAATCAGTTCTTTCTCCAAAGGCAAACCCGCTGATTGTAGCTGCAGGAACTCCGGAAGATAGGCTCCGACTTTGAACGATATCTCGTGCTCTTTGAGGATCGCGGCGACTGCGTCCGGTTTTGCTTTGAGATAATTGACGCGATAGGTGACAGTCGGAGGCTTATTGTACGCGGCCAGCAGGCGCTCGGCGCGCTGCAGGCCGAATTCTTCCAGACAGTACTTAACGAAATAATCAGGGTAGCTGTAGTAGTCACCGAGGTACTTTTCGGGATCCTCTTCTTTGTCAGCGAAATGCACTTTGTCGGGATCGCGCAAGCGGGCACGCATAACCGCGTTGACCAGTTTCGCCTGGGCGGCATCGGTGAATTTCCGCGCCAGATTGACCGACTCCGAAACCGCGGCCGCCGCCGGTACTCGATCCATGTACAGAAGCTGATAGAATCCTATGCGAAGGATATTCGCAAGCACCGGGTTGAGAGGCACCGACGGTCGCGAGAGGAAGAACTTGATCTCGTGATCCAGCCGCCGTTTCATCTTGACCGTGCCGTTGACCAGTTGCGTCATGAAACGGATGTCGAGCGATTTGAACGATCGCCCCTCCTGCACTTTGTGCAGGGCGGCGTCGCCGGATTGTTCGTTCTCGACCAGCGCAATCGCTTCTACCGCCGCCGCGCGAACCGGATCGTACGGTTGCCCGCCAAATGCTTTTCTCTCGGTGTCTACCATATCAAATCAATCTATTCGTGGTTGGCGTACCTCCCGGTGCGCCAACTCGCCAAGCGTTGGCGGACGAGGACGTCCGCCAACCACAAATGCTCAGTTGCATCAGAGCCCGCATGCTCGCACGGTTGCGTCAGGTCCTGCCGAGTTCGACGAAGTCGAGCGAGGTGTGACCTGACGCTTCTCTCAGCGCCAGAACGTGTCAGGTCACACCCGCCTTCGGCGGGCAGGACCTGACACAACCATCTGAGTCGGTTACTCTGAGCAATCATTCTACAAATCCATCGGGTCGATCCGCGTGCCGAAATCATCCAGGCGGTACAGCGCCTTCCGATGAAACGGCAGGCCCTCTATCGGCACCGTCAGTCCGTCTTTGATATATGTCGCCACTTCGGTCGGTTTGGCATAGTACCCCTCGCCCAGACCGAGCACCAACAGCAATGTCTGATCCACCAGTCGCAGGTCATAAATGCCGGGTCGTAGATCGACCGTCTTCTGCTTGTCCTCGGCGCCGCGTTGACACTCGAGATGCGGGGTCGCCATTACTTCTATCAACCGCGCCGACAATTGCGCCCGATCACTCCAGTAATCTGCCGATACCGTGTACTCGGCCCGGTTGAGCGCGGCGTTGAGCGAGGCTTTCTTTTCCAGCGACGTGCGCGCTTCGAGAATCTCGATTCCCTGCGGCAGTTGCTTGCGAAGGTTGTCGATCATAAACGGCATCAGATTCGTTTCGAGCGTGATGTCGAGATACTCGGCCTCCGACGTAAACCCCAGCGGCAACGGCGGCCCGAGCGAAAGTTTCATGATCGGATTGTGTCCCTGACTGTAGGCCACCGGAAAACGCGCCCGGCGGAGCGCATGCTCCATGAGGTGCAAATTCTCCAGATGCGACATGTATTTGAATCGGGACGATTTGCTCCAGCGCACGCGCACCCGGTTCTTGGTCGGCGCCGTCTGATCTTTGGAGACAACCTTCTTCTTGTTCCGCCCGAAAGCCGCCTGCTTCTCGTTGCCATTCGATTCTTCCGGCTTAGGCGCTTCCACGAATGACACATACGGCCGTAGTTGCAGCGAGGCTTTCTGGCGCTCTTCAATCAAGTGCTCGACAGATTGTCCCTTGGCGATGTGCGACCACGGCAGTCGTTGCGAGAACGGGATCGGCTTCATGCGCGCGGCAGTGTCGATATTGTGCTCGGCAAACGCCTTGGTCCACTTAGCGAAATCGAATTGCTCGCCCCAACTGTCGAATCGTCCCCCATTGCGGAATACGGTTTCGATAACATCGGCCATCTCGCGTCCGCAGCGCCCCACCAGCGTGGCCACCATGGCCATGTGACTCGACGCAAACCGGAACGTGATCTGCCCCGAGCGGGTCTGGCGCTTGACGAAATTGATCCGGTTGAAAATCTCCTGCTCCGGTAGAGCTTCGTCCCACTGGAACGGTGTGTGCGGTTTCGGAATGAACGGCGACAACGTAACAGTAATACTCGCCTTGTTCGTGAACTCGCGGCCGACCTGCAGCACCCGACCGCAGATATCGGCGATCCCGCGAAGGTCATCTTCGGTCTCGGTCGGCAACCCAACCATGAAGTACAGTTTCAGCCCGGTCCAACCGGACGAAAACGCGATGCGCGCCGTGTCTATTATCGCCTGATCGGGGAAATCTTTGCGAATGATCAACCGCAGTCGCTCGGTGCCGGCCTCGGGCGCGATGGTCAATCCGAACTTGCGTACCGTGCTGGCGATCTTGAGCAGGTTGGGCGTGACACTTCCGGGACGAAGCGACGGCAGCGAGATCGACACCCGCTGCGGGGCAAGACGAGGTGTCAGAGTAGCCACCAACTTTTCTAGATCGGGATAGTCGGTGGCCGAAAGCGCTAATAGCGATATCGCGCTGTATCCGGTCGTGCTCAACTGGGTTTCGATCTGGCGGCAGATGTCATTTATAGAGCGGGTGCGAACCGGGCGATAGATCGGTCCGGCGAAACAGAACTTGCACCCCTGCGGACAGCCGCGCATGATCTCGACTCCGAGGTGATCGTGCACCGTCTCGACCATCGGCACGAGCGGGTTCGACGGATAATATTCCGGCTTCAGTTCCGGTATGGTGCGCGCTTTGATTTTCTCGGGAGCGAACGGGACGGTCGGGCGCAACTCCGAATCATAGAACCGGGGTACGTAGACCGATTCAACCTGCTCGACTATTGCACGTAGTCGTTCTTCTTTGGTGTGACCGCGAAGATCATGCAGGATGCCGAGCATCTGCGGGAGGCCTTCTTCGGCGTCACCGATGAAAAACAGATCGACAAACGGCGCGAGCGGTTCCGGGTTGTACACCGCCGGCCCGCCGGCCATGATGATCGGATCGGTATCGGCGCGGTCGGCGGCGCGAAGCGCCATCCCGGCCAGATCGAGCATGGTCAGGAAATTGGTATTGACCATTTCGTCGACCAGGGTGAAGCCGATAGCGTCGAACTCGCGGGCAGCGCGGGAGCTTTCGAGCGAAAAGAGGGGGATCGACTCGCGCCGCATGAGCGTTTCGGCGTCGTTATCGACCGCGAAAACGCGTTCGCAGAGGAAGCGGTCGTCCTGATTGATAATATGATAGAGGCTTTGCAGGCCGACATACGACTGGCCGACCTCGTATTTGTCCGGGTAGGCGTGGAGGTATTTGAACCGCCCTGTGGGGTCTTTGACGATTTGGCCCGGTTCGCCGCCGGCGTACCGACCGGGGCGGATGACAAACGGAAAGAAGCGTTCTTCGAGTCTTTTTCTCATAGAGTACAAGTGCTACGGTTACAAGTGGCCGGCGGGAAGGTAGTGTATAACGGCCCGAAGGGCAAGTGGGGGGGCGACGGAGGAAAACGGATACGGCCAAGGGATTGCGGAGGGGTCAGGACTGAAGAAAATGGTGGCCGCTAACAGAGACGCCCGCGTTTCTCATGCCTCGCCATTTGGGAGTGAGACTGAAGGAGCAGTGTCAGGAAGCAGAGGTAGAAACCAGAAAACCAGTAGTACGATAACCAACATGATAATCGCTCCCCGCCAACTGGTGCCACCGCGACGGGTCAACTCTGCTTTCCTCGTAGCGGGATCTGCGGTAGCCAGCCGAATTCTCGTTACTGTCCTGATTGATGTGTGGTAGTAGATGTAATTGCCAAGAAGACCGCAGACTACACTCCCGACGACCCCGATTTGAAACGAAGACGATGGTAAGAGCCAGCCCACAACCACCGCGACAGCAAGAAAGGGGATCGCAACTACGTACATCTTCCGGTAGGTCAGCCACAACCAAGGGAATAGAAAGGCCGCCCAGTTCCAGCTTGTCGCCTTGGACATGTCGGCTATTGGGCGCCACTTGCGTTCGTAGTAATCTGCGTTCTTGCCAACGAAGATAGAAAGATCGCGAAGAAATTCTGAATCATCCCCATCTCGCCCATCTGAATTTGCTTGATTGTATTGGATAGCCATATCCCCTACCAGATCACAGACGTTCTACCAATCGCTGTTCCCAATGCTCCCCCCTAATGTAATCGGAGCGTTCAGTGGTGTCAATGCCTGTACGAGGCCTTGTAGGTCGAAACCCCTGCGGTTTCGACATCGGCCTTTAGGCCGTCACCCCCGAGGCGTCGGGGGTCTATGGGCTGCCGGAGTGGAAAGTGAAACGTCATCGACAGGAGGGGAACCCGTCGACCCACAAACCCCATAGTGAACTTTTCCACTCTTGCAAGTGCGAGTGGCCATGGGTGCCCGACCTAGCCGGGCATGACGGGCCTTACGGCCCGTTCTTAGAAGGCGCGACGGCCGCCAGGCCGTCACCCCCGAGGCGTCGGGGGTCTATGGGCTGCCGGAGTGGAAAGTGAAACGTCATCGACAGGAGGGGAACCCGTCGACCCACAAACCCCATAGTGAACTTTTCCACTCTTGCAAGTGCGAGTAGCCATGGGTGCCCGACCAAGTCGGGCATGACGGGTCTTGCGGCCCGTTCTTAGAAAGCGCGGCGGCCTTTAGGCCGTCACCCCCGAGGCGTCGGGGGTCTATGGGCTGCCGGAGTGGAAAGTGAAACGTCATCGACAGGAGGGGAACCCGTCGACCCACAAACCCCATAGTGAACTTTTCCACTCTTGCAAGTGCGAGTAGCCATGGGTGCCCGACCAGGTCGGGCATGACGGGGCTAAGCGCCCCGTTCCATTTCCCGCCCGTTGGGTGGAGTACAAAACCCCCTTGGATGCCCCCCTAAGTTCACAAACGAAGTGCAACACCTGTTAAAGGTGTTGTCATGGAACGAAGATATGCACAGATCAATCTTGAAGAGCGGTGTGAGATTGCCCGCTTACACACCAACGGGCGGTCGCTCCGGCAAATCGCGGCAGCTCTGGATCGCGCGCCATCGACCATTGCTCGGGAGATAAGGCGAAATCGCAGCCGACAAAGCGGTTACCTGCCCGCCTATGCCAACGACCAGAGCCGTGCCCGGCGTTGGACCGGCTCCAAATTGGATCGCCGTCCAGAACTGCGCGACATGGTAGTGATGGGACTAGCTAATGGTTTGTCTCCGGAGTTGGTCGCGGGAAGGCTGGCCGTGGAGATGGGCCGGAAGGTGATTTCCTACGAAACGATCTACCGGTTTATCTACGCGCAGATCGCCCGTACTAAGGATTACACTTGGCGGTACTTACTGATCCGTGGCCGAGCCAGACGTAGCTGGCGAGGGTGCAAGAGAGGTCGGTCGACGTCGTCTATAGCCCTGCGGTGCCCTATCTCCGCGCGGCCGAAGAGCGCCAAGAGCCGGAAAACACCAGGACACTGGGAAGGTGATCTCATGAACTTCCGAAAACCCGATCAGAGCGTCCTCGTCCTTCATGAGCGACACTCACGCCTGATGATGGGGGTTAAGCTACCCGCCAAAGATGCCGCCTCGGTTGCTAAGGCCATGTGCACTCTCCTGGCACCCTTGCCGCCCGCCTGGCGACAGACCATCACCTTCGATAACGGTCCCGAGTTCGGCCAGCACTACCGACTCCATGACCACGACATCGAGACCTACTTCTGTAACACCTACTCACCCTGGCAGAAAGGCGGCGTCGAAAATGGAATCGGTCGCCTCCGACGCCGACTCCCTCGGTCAACCGACTTGACCAAACTCTCGCCGAGACGGTTCGCAGACTTCTTTCAAATCTACAATAACACGCCTCGAAAATGCCTGGACTTCCTCACTCCAGCAGAGTTCTTTTGGCTCGAACTGTTGCACTTCAAATGTGAATCCAGCCCCGGTTAAACCGGGGCAAGACAGAGAATGGCGGCCACTCCCCTACAATTTTAAGATTGCTCTCACCCCTAAAAAGCCGGACCCTGCCTGCCGCCGGAGTTGCGTACATTAACCGGTCAATTGTATAATCAGAGACTATGGACAGACCCCGCGCCACCCGCCTTACCAAATCCGCGTCGGATTCCGACAGCTGGCTGAGCCGCAAGCTCCCGGTCGGCTCCCTACAGCGACGCCTTATTGTCTGGCTGGCCTTCCCGCTGATAACAGTCATACTGCTCGGGCTGATCCTGGATAAAATCGTGATGCCGATTGTCACCCGTCAGGGGTCCGAATTCACCCTCCCTGACTACACCGGCAAGACGCTACAGGAAGCTCAGCTCGCCCTCGAAGACCTTGAACTGACCGGCGAGAAAGCGTCCGAGGAGTACTCGGTAGGCGTCGTGGCGGGCGTGGTGTTGCGGCAGTTCCCCCGCGCCGGGGTCAAAGTCAAACCGGGGCGGAATATCAAGCTGGTGGTTTCGCTCGGCCAGAAGATGATACCGATTCCGGACCTCGCCGGCAAATCGGTCCGTCAGGCGATGCTCGATCTTGAGACCGACGGCCTCGTGATGGGTGAAATCCAGTGGGCGCTCTCGGACACGCTCCCCGAACGTGTCGTGGTCTTCTCGTATCCGTCGGCCGGGTTCGAGGTTCCTCTGGGATCCACGGTCAACCTGATGGTCAACCGGGGGCGGGCATCGACGTTTACCTATATGCCCAACCTGGTCGGGAAGACGCTCGATGAGGCCAAGAAAGAGATCGAATCCAAGGGCCTGAAATTGGGGGTGGTCTCCCGTAGGAACAACGAGAACTATCTTCCGCAGACGGTTCTCGAACAGTCCGAACAGGAAGGTAGTGAGCTGAACATCGGCACCGAAATCGACCTGGTGGTTTCGGAAATCAAATAGCCCGGCCGTGCGTGGCACGGCTTCCACATAGTCACGAGGCGGAGCATGAGTCAATTCGACACGATCGAAGTTATCTCATTCGACTGTTACGGCACTCTGATCGACTGGGAGACCGGCATTCTGGGGGCGGTCAAACCGATCCTGAAGAAGTACGACGTTCGCCTGCCCGACGATGTCATCCTCGAGGCATACGGACAAATCGAAGCTGAAATCGAGGCCGGACCGTATCGGCCCTACCGCGAGGTGCTTCGCGAGGCAATGAAACAACTGAGTGAAGAATGCGGCGTGACACTGCAAAGTACCGAATACGACGCTATAGTCGCATCGCTTCCGAGCTGGCCACCATTTCACGACACAGTCGCTTCGCTCAAGGCGCTCAAGTCAAAATACAGGCTGGCAATTATCTCAAACACCGATGACGATCTCTTCGCAGGAACAAATCGACTGCTGGGCGTGGAGTTTGACTTCATCGTGACTGCCGCCCAAGTGGGAGCATATAAGCCATCGATGCAGGTTTTCGAGCAAGCCCACAAAGTATTGGGATGCCCGAAAGATAAATGGCTGCATGCAGCGCAGTCGTTGTATCACGACCATGTCCCGGCGAAGAAGTTGGGGCTGAAAACAGTCTGGATTGACCGTCGCCAGGGCCGACCGGGTGGTGGCGCCACGCCGGACGCGATTGCCGCTCCTGACATGACATTCCCGGACCTCGCCTCCCTTGTGCGCGAGCTTGGGGTGTAGTATATAGAGCGGAGATGTGAGCACCGTGCCCGCCGCTATGGGCAGCTTGGACTTAGGCATTCAAAGCATCCGATAAGTCATGCTGAGCCTGTCGAAGCATGACTTGCCAACAAGTCGTCACCCTTCGACAGGCTCAGGGTGACGGAAGGCTAACAGTGCCCGGTCCGCCGCGGCGGACCCACATCTGCTCTAACCGTGCCCGGCAGATGTCCACATCTGCCGACAAAAGAACTATGATCGCCGTCATAACCCACAACTTCCCCACCCCTGACAACCCGGTCGCCGGACTGTTCATCAAGGACCACAACGAAATCCTGAAGCGCGACACCGGCCACGAGGTCGAAGTCCTCTACTACCCGTTTGGCGAATATCCGATGACCCGGTCGATCCGCAAACCGTGGAAATGGCCCAAGTTCATCGGCTACTTCTGGAATACGTCGCGGCAACTAAAGCGTGACATCGACCGCCTTACCGCCGAGAACAACGGCCAGCGGCCGGACATTCTCGCCCACTGGTGGTTTCCGAACGGGACCTTTGCGACGAAGCATTTCGACAATGTCGATGTCATCTGCCACGGCACCGACCTGTATCAACTTCAGAAATTCCCGTTCGTAGCCCGCTACTACGCCGATCGCGCCCTGAAAGTCCGAAGCTGGCAGTGTGTGTCATCCGATCTGAAGCGCATCCTACTGGAGATATACCCGTTTCTCGATGAAGCTCGGATCAAGGTCCGACCTATGCCGGTAGGATCATTCTTTGTCGATCGTGCGGAGCCACGCGATCCCAAGTTAGTTGTCTCAGTCGGTTCGCTGATTCCGCGCAAGCAGTTCGACCTGGCGATCCGCGAGGTTGCCAGAGTCCCCGGCCTGAAGCTGGAAATATTCGGCGAAGGCCCGGAGAAAGAGAAGCTCCGGGGGCTGATTCGCCAGTTAGGGGTGACTGATCGGATTTCACTTCAAGGTCAGGTGACCCGAGAGCATTTGGTCGACCGGTTCAATAAGGCTGTTCTGCTGATAATGCTTTCCTACGGCGAGGGGTTCGGACTGGTGCTCAAAGAGGCTCAGGCCTGCGGCTGTAAGACGTTGGCGTTCAAGGGCGACGGCATGGAAGACACCCAGCCGGATTTCTCTATCGGCCGCGATGAAAATGTCGCCGAACGGATCAAACAAGCGGTCATGACGATCACAGGACTGCAGGGCTGACGGGCCCGAACCGGACCAGTCCGTTCATTTCTCCCCTTGCCCTTTCTTTCCAAATTCCTATATTACCGGGCTCTTTGGCCTTGGGCCAAAGCAAGATAGACGAACGTTTACTTTTGAGGTGAAGCCACAAACTCAGTGCCATGTTCTCAAATCTGACCGACAAGCTCGAGCTTGCCTTCAAAAAGCTGCGCGGCCTAGGCAAGATCTCGGAGACGAATATCAAGGACTCTATGCGCGAGGTCCGGCAGGCGCTGCTTGAAGCTGACGTCAACTTCAAGGTCGCCCGTGATTTCGTCAAGTCAGTTGAGCAAAAAGCTATCGGCACTGAGGTACTCAAGTCTATCGATCCCGGCCAGCATATTGTCAAAATCGTTCATGACGAGCTGGTCGAGCTTCTGGGCGGCAAAGCGGTCCCCCTCGTTCCTGTCGACAAATCCCCCACGATCTTCATGGTGTGCGGCCTGCAGGGTTCCGGCAAGACGACTCTGGTCGGCAAGCTGGCGCTCATGTACAAGCGGAAGAATCAGAAGCCGCTCGTGGTCGCCGCCGATATCTATCGTCCCGCCGCGGTCAAACAACTCCAGGTGCTCGCCGATTCGATTCAGGTCGAGCATTTCTCGCTCGATGGTCAAGACCCGGTAGAGATATGCCGCCAGGCGGTCAAGTATGCCGAGAAGAGCTTTGTCGATCTGGTCATTCTCGACACGGCCGGACGGTTGCATGTCGACGATGACTTAATGACCGAACTCGAAGAGATCAAAAAAGCAGTCAAACCGCACGAGATACTTCTGGTTGCCGACAGCATGACCGGCCAGGATGCGGTTAATGTCGCCGATGCATTCCACAAGCGTCTGGATATCACCGGGGTCGTCCTGTCAAAACTCGACGGCGACGCTCGCGGCGGCGCGGCGCTCTCTATCCGCAAAGTCACCGGCTGCCCGATCAAGCTAGCGTCGGTCGGCGAAAAGCTGGCCGATCTCGAACCGTTCCATCCTGACAGATTGGCGTCACGTATCCTCGGCATGGGTGATATTGTTACGCTGGTAGAAAAAGCCCAGGCGACCGTCGACATGGCGCAGGCCGAGAAACTCCAGGAGAAACTTCTCAAAGCGAAATTCGATCTCGAGGACTTTCTCGAGCAGATGGCCCAGCTCAAGAAGATGGGTCCGCTGGAATCGGTGCTCGGCATGGTGCCGGGGCTCGGCAAGGCGCTCAAGGGCGTTCAAATCGATGAACGCGAGATGGAGCGAACGGCGGCCATAATCAAATCGATGACTCTGGACGAACGCCGTCACCCGCACAAGATCGACGGTTCCCGTAAGAAGCGAATCGCGACCGGCTCCGGGACAAGCGTCCAGACCGTCAACCAGCTACTGAAGCAGTTCTTTGCCATGCAGAAGATGTTTGCATCGATCGGCAAGAAAGACTTCAAAGGCTTACCCAAGAACTTAATGCCATTTCAGAGATAAACACTTAAGGAGGAATTCCTAGTTGGCAGTACACATTAGACTTCGTCGGATGGGCAAGAAAAAGCGCCCGTTCTACCGCATCGTAGCGGCCGATTCACGTCGCGCCCGCGATGGTCGTTTTCTGGAAATTCTCGGCACCTACAACCCGATTGAAAAGCCGGCCGTGATCAGCGTCAAAGAAGAGCGCTTGTCATACTGGCTGAACAACGGCGCCGAAACCAGCGATACGGTCGGCACGCTTCTGACCCAGATCGGCTTCACGGAAAAGTACCACAAGGCCCAGGCCGGTGTGGACGTGACCGAAATAGCGGTGAAGGCAACTATCACCGAGCGGAAGAAGAAGACGCGCAAGGCCAAGAAGGCGATTGCGGCCAGAGCGCAGGCTGCTGAAGCTGAAGCGGCGGTTAAGGCTGCCGAAGCGGCCGCCGGCGAAAAAACTGAAGGCTGATACCTGGGACGGACGGTCGTAAAGGCCGTTCTGCCCAGTTAGCCTGGAACCGGCATGACCGGTGACATAGACCGAGGCGGTTGTGTATCAATCGCTGACGGTGTGTGTGGTACCGTTCTGAGACTCACGACCGCAGCTTGTCACGGCAAGCGTGCGGTCCTGGAGATACTGGAGTAGTTGGCGCAAGAAGGAGATTTCATACAGGTCGGTCGGCTGGGACGCGCCCGTGGCATCTTCGGCTGGCTCTGGATTACGCCCGATACCGACTTCCCGGAGCGATTCGTCAATTTGGATCGGATCATGGTAAGCGAATCGGACACCTGGCGCGAACTCATGATTGAGGGCGCGAAGGTGATCGGCGGACGACCGGCGATAAAGTTTGTCGGGATCAACCGCCGCGAAGATGCCGGTCGATTGACCAACCGGATACTGGCAGTCACGAGAGAGCAGTTGGTTCAACTACCGCCGGACACCCACTACGTGTTCGATCTGGTTGGCTGCGAAGTCCGCGACGAAGAGAGTGACCGACGGCTGGGCGAAATCGTGGACGTTATCCGGTACCCGGCCAACGACGTGTATGTAGTCCGAACCGCCTCAGGCAAAGACGTGCTTTTCCCGGCGGTGAACAGTTTCGTGCGACAGATTGATGTCGCAGCACGAATAGTGAAGGTATTACACGGCGGCATGTTCGACGACGCCGACGAAAAGACCGGGCCATGAAATTTGAAATTGTCACGCTGTTTCCGGATTATTTCACCCTGTCGTTACGACAGTCGTTGATCGGAAAGGCCTGTGACAAGAAGCTCTTTGACATCGATATAATCCAGCTTCGGGATTTCGCCGTCGACAAGCATCACACGGTCGACGACACCCCGTACGGCGGCGGCGGCGGCATGGTAATGATGCTCGAGCCGCTGGATCGCTGCTTGCAGTCGCTCGGCTGGCGCCACCGGGACCAGAATGAGAAGTCGTCGAAAGAACGTCTCATTCTGACCTCGGCGGCCGGACACCCTCTGGTGCAAACGCTGGCGGTTGAGTATTCGCTATGCGAACGACTCACCCTCATTTGCGGCCATTATCTGGGTGTCGATGAACGACTGTTGGAGTTGTACGATTTGGAAGAAGTCTCGATCGGCGACTATGTACTTTCCGGCGGTGAACCGGCGGCAGCGGTAATGATTGATGCAGTCGCGCGGTTGATCCCCGGTGTGCTCGGCAACTTCGAATCGGCGCTGGGTGATTCGCACATGGATGATATCACCGGCGCGCCCTGCTACACCAGACCGGTTGAGTATGACGGACTGAAAGTGCCCGAAGTATTGGTATCCGGCGATCATGCCCGGATCAAGAAATATCGTTTTGAGGCGGCTTATGAAAAGTGCCGCCGCACTCGTCCCGATCTGGTGGCCCGCATGAAGGCGAACGAGAAGGACGAAAGCTAGTTTTGACATATAGAGAGATGTTAGTATAGAAAGGACTGAATCATGAAACGAATCGCGCAAATCGAAAAGAAGTACCTGCGTGAACATACCCCAGAGTTCCGCTCGGGCGACACGGTCAAGGTACACGTGTTGATCAAAGAAGGTGACAAAGAGCGTATTCAGGTTTTCCAGGGTGATGTCATCAGCCGTCGCGGCGGTGGCACCGGTGAAACGTTCACCGTGCGGAAGATCTCCGACGGTATCGGCGTGGAACGTGTCTTCCCATTGCACTCACCGAACGTCGCCAAGATCGAGCGGATCCGCCAGGGATCGGTGCGGCGCAGCAAGCTGTACTATATGCGTGACCTGACCGGCAAATCGGCCCGCATTAAGGAAATACTCTCTTCCGGTAGCGACAGCAGCACCGAGAAGAAGTAGCCGGGTGCCCCACCGCTTGCGGTGGGTAAAGATTGTGCACCTGCTGCCAGTGTGAGTGATCGGCAGGCTTCTATGCCTGCCGATTTCTCTATATGCCGGGTGCCCCACCGCTTGCGGTGGGTAACGATTCTGCACCGACTTCTCTTGTGACGTAAACTGCAGACTTCTATGTCTGCCATATTATCTGATTCCGGATTCAGCTACGCCGCTGTTACACTACTCTCGTCGGTTCCTTGCATCGACTCAAGTTATTCCTTACCATTCTTCCATGCTTATCCGCAAACTGACACTCGACGATGCCACCGCCTTCCGCGAACTTCGCGTGGAAATGTGCCGCGACCATCCGGAGGCGTTCAGCCAGACGCCCGAGGAAGCCACTGAGATGAGTCTGGAGAAATTCCTCGAGTGGATGACGCCTCGCGAGGTTTTCCCACAGAACTTCATCCTGGGCGCCTTCGAGGGGGATCGCCTGATCGGTTCAGCGGGGCTGCGACGCGACGACAACCTGAAAGAACGACATCGTGCCTGGGTCTGGGCGGTGTATGTGCGTCCGGAAGCGCGTGGCAGAGGGATCAGTCGTCAGATAATGCAGCGATTGATCGACGAAGCCCGCGCGTGGGACGGTCTTGAGTTGCTCACGTTGAATGTCGCCATGACTCAAACCGGCGCACGTGTGCTGTACACTTCGCTCGGGTTCTTCACCAACGGCTTGATCCTGCACGGATACCGACTCCCCGATGGCCGTTATGTCGATCTCGAAGACATGACGCTCTGGCTGTAAGAGCGCCTGTCCCCTCATTTCCGCGCAACTTGTTATTCGAGAATCATCATAGTCTGATCGGCAGGCCTCCGTACCTGCCGCCTGACTTCCGGCAGGGATGGAACCCTGCCGATCAAATGTTTAGAATCGTAAACGTCGTGTTTCCGTACTTGCGCTGTTGGACGATTCGCCACGAACCCCATTCGGTCTTGTCGGTCTCAGATGTATCATGCTGGCAGATGATCTGCCCATTCGGCGCCAGCAGTTGATGTTCGCCCAACATGGTAAGAGTCTTGTCGATGATGCCTTTGTATTGCGGCGGCGCCATCATGATGATGCCGAAATTCTCCCCGGTGCGTTTCAGGGTGGGAATAACCTTGAATACATCACCCCTAATACAGCTCAGACGATCCGCGACCCCGAACTGTTTCGCTTGCGAGTTGATGGCCTCGGCCAGACGCGGTTCAAGCTCCACGCCGGTCCCAACTCTGGCGCCGCGCGAGACTGCTTCAAACAGGTATGAGCCGGTTCCGCTGAAAAGATCAAGATAAGACGCGCCGTCGAGATAGGGCGTCAGATAGTCGAATATGGACTTCCGCACGCGCGTGAGCGGCGGGCGGGTAATCCCCAGGTCCGGCGAGACGATCTTCTTCCCTTTCAATTCACCGGCGATGACTCTGAAATCGAACTGTTTGTCTTTGGCCATAGCTATCGAATCAGACTCTGATCCTAAAGTAGGTCGGGTTTTCGAGACCCGCAAGAAGCGGGACGAAGGAAACCCGACATCGCATCGCACCCTTGGATATCCTCCGCCACGGCGGGGATACGACCGTATTGTCGGGTTGCGCGCTCAAGTAATCCATGCGCGTAACCCGACCTACGCTTCTCGTCTTTTTGTAGGTCGAAACCCCTGCGGTTTCGACAACTTCGACTCAAAGATAACAGCCCCTCCCGCCTAATTAAAGAGTTTTGGTTGCTCGACATTGAGATTAGTGGTAATTACCGTCAACTGTTGTGGCGTTGCCGGGAACACAGTTTTCAAGTGTCAGGTCACATCCCCGCCAAAGGCGGGGACAAGACCTGACACAACCGACGACACAGCTTCGGCAGCGACAATTTGCAGCCACATGCTCGGAGAATAGATTGCCGTCAAAGACCGCCATAGACCCGCAAGAGCTCGAACAGTTTCTGGAAAATCTGGAGACGACTCTATACGAGCGCGGTTTCAGAAGCATCTGCGGGGTGGACGAGGCCGGACGCGGGCCGCTCGCGGGACCGGTCGTGGCGGCGGCGGTGATCCTGCCGATCGAGGTCGAAATCGAGGGGCTGGACGATTCCAAGAAGCTCTCCCCGGCCCGGCGCGATGATGTTTTCGAGCAAATTGTCAAACTCGGCTTACCGTGTGCGGTCGGCATTGTCGATCACAAGACTATCGATACGGTCAATATCCTTCGGGCGTCGCTCTACGCCATGCGTAAGGCAGTTCACGAACTGAACCCAGCCCCGGATGTTGTTTTGGTGGACGGCAATATGTCGGTTCCCAACCTGACACAACCGCAGTTTGCCATCGTGGGCGGGGATCGTCGGTGCCGCGCCATTTCCGCCGCCAGTGTGGTGGCCAAGGTCACCCGCGACCGCATCATGGTCAAATATCAGGAATTGTACCCCGGCTTTTCGTTTGCCACCCACAAAGGATATCCGACCGCCGAACACATGGAAGAACTTCGACGCCTCGGCCCCACTGATATTCATCGGCGCACTTTCCGCCCCGTGGCCGATATAATCAACCAGTATGCCCTCTTCTAAGAGCCAACCGCCCAAAGATCGCCGCAAAATCGAGCGGGGGAAGAGATTCGAGCAGCTCGCCGCCCGGTTCTACACCGAGCAGGGCTTCGAAATTCTCGAACGCAACTGGCGCAAGGGACACAAGGAAATCGATTTGATCGTTCGCAAGGGTGATCTGGTTGCGTTTGTCGAAGTAAAGTCGTCATCTTCGACAAAATTCGGCCATCCTGTCGAGCGGGTGGACAAGAAGAAGATCGAGAATCTCACCCAGTGCGCCCGTGAGTACCTGGCCGCCGTCAATCTAGCCGGTGTCGACTTGAGATTCGATGTCGTCACTTTCCAGAACGGCAAGCTGGAGCACTATCCCGACGCCTTCGAAGCCGCCTAGGTTCTCTACTTCTTCGGTTCTGCCACGATCAATTGAAACGCGGGATCATCTTTCAAGGCCGACAAGTCCGAATCCACTCTGGCCTGCTCGACCAGTTTCGGATTGAACTTTATAGCGTTCCGAAGCGCTTCAAGCGACCCGGCATGGTCGCCGTTGGACAGACGGATAACGGCGAGATCGTAAAATACTTCGCCATTGTCAGGCGCGAGTTGGGCGCATCGTTCCATCGACGGGAGAGCGTCGGCGAACCGCTTCTCAGTAAACGCGGTCCAGGCGATGTTCCAGGCGTAATTCATCTGGGCGATCTTGAGAATGCGGCCAAGTTCCAGAAACGGCTCTGGATGGTCATCCACGCGAATATCAATCGCCCGGTCGCTGAAGCCGCCGTACCCGGCCTTATCTTTGACCACAAGCAACGCTGCCGACTGTTTGCCGCGCGAATCCCCACCTTGGGCCTCACCGGCCAGAAGGGCGGCGTACATGCGATCGGCCAGATTCGATTTGGTCTCGAGGAACGCTTTCTCCATCGCAATCACGACCTTCTCCCCAGCCAGAATATTTCCCTGCACGGCATAGTTGGGGCCAGACCGTCCCCCCGCCCAGGCGGAACAACCGCCACCGGTGTATGTGACTGATTTGCCGTCGGCGCCAACGATACCAAACTGGCGACGGCCGGGGTCGCTGTCGGTGCGCAACAAGACGTCGCGAATCTCCTGCGGTGTCAGGCCCTTCTCCAAAAGCTCCAAACCTCTTGGGCCAAATGTTGTGTTGCAGTAGGCCTGTGTAGCCACGGCACCGACATCGGCCTTCGCCCATGGAACAACATTGCCCACCGTAAAGAATCTCGAAGCCACCGCCACACCAAGTTCGCCGGTGACCGAATCACGAGCGACAATTGAAAAGGTCGCGATGGGTCGGTCAAAGCGATCACCGACCGGTGCTGACAATTCTGCAGCCTGCGCGCTAAAGGCGACAATGACCAGCAGCATAAGAGCGCCGAATAGAGTTTGGGATAATTTCATATCATATCTCCCTGACAATCTGTTGGTACCCATAACATCGTCGGACCAGACCGGGTGCCCCTTCCAAGTTTACGGAATTCGAGGCTTCGCACCGACAACTTTCGCCGAATCTTCGACCGATTTGGCTTTCACCGCTGCCAGAGCTATCGAATCCTCAATCTTGTAGAGCGAGTCGACTTCTTTCTGTACCATCTGAGCAAACGGTAGGAGATCTTCCGGTTCACTCTCCCGTCGTTCCAGGAATTTCATCACCCGGTCGCGGGGCACTCCCGTGGCCTTAAGGAGTGAATCGCGGAACTGCATATACCTGGCCGGGTCGTTGCGGTACTTAGCGGTGGCAATCCAGACCTGGGCGGTAACCAGCGCTATTTCGCTTTCGTCGCGAATCTCCCTCTCGGTATACCATTTGTCCCATATGGAGTACCCGCCGTAGCCGAGCGCGATAATAAACAGGGGCAGGAGCCGTTTCAGCCAGATCACCGGAAACCAACTTTCGTTTGCACTGTTCCGTACAACGGGTAAATTATGCCTTCAGTTGGAATGGGTCAACAAAGCTTATGGAACTAAATTATCCGATAGAACGCCGTCGCAGCCGCGCCGTCAAAGTAGGCGAAGTTATAATCGGGGGCGGATTCCCGATCGCCATCCAGTCGATGACCAACACCGACACCCGCAATGTCGATGCGACCGTACAACAGGCCAACCAGCTATTCGACGCCGGAGCGGACATCGTCCGACTTTCGGTGCTCAACGCCGACGCCGGCGAAAGACTGGCAGCGATCAAACTGCAAGTCAAACGCCCTTTGGTGGCCGACATTCATTTCCAGTACAAACTGGCGCTGACCGCAATTGAAGCCGGATTCGACAAAATCAGGATCAATCCGGGAAATATCGGCGAGGCCTGGAAAGTGCGCGAAGTCACCAAAGCAGCCAAGGACAAGGGCATTCCGATCCGTATCGGCGTTAATTCGGGTTCGCTCCCGAAGGATCTGCTGGAGCAGTACGGCCACGACGACCATCGGGCGTTTGTCGAAGCCGCTCTGCGCGAAGCGGCTATTCTCGAAGAACTCGACTTTCACGATATCATAATCTCAGTCAAATCGACCAACACCACGACCGCCTTCTGGGCGTATCATCTGCTCGCACAGAGATGCGACTATCCGCTACACGTCGGAATTACCGAGGCGGGTACGCTGGAGACCGGGACGATCAAATCCTCGGTCGGGATCGGTGCGATCCTACTGACCGGAATAGGTGACACGATCCGGGTCTCGCTCTCAGCCGATCCGATTCACGAAATCAGGGTCGCGAAGCAGATTCTCAAATCTTGTGCGCTACGCAAGGAAGGGGTAGAAATCATCTCCTGCCCTACTTGCGGACGGTGTGAGATCGATCTAATCTCGCTGGCCGAATCGATCGAGCAGAAGACCAAACACATGAAATCGTCTCTCAAGGTTGCAGTCATGGGATGTCCCGTAAACGGCCCCGGAGAGGCGGCGGCGGCCGATGTCGGCATAACCGGCGGCAAGGGGAAAGCGATCCTGATGAAGAAGGGCGAGATCATCAAGACCGCCCCGGAATCGGAACTTGAGACGATGCTGCTCGACGAGATCGAGGCGATGACCGGCGAAAAAGTCCGGCGAACGTTACCGTAAAGGCCCCGAGGTGGGGCCTCTTTCATTAGGGCCTGCGTATCATCAGTAACCCATTCAGCCAATTGATCTCCAGACCGGCTTCTGTCCGTCGGCCGTTGACTATCTCCAACCATACTCGAGTGGTTGTGTCGGCTCCTACCGCACGGAAGGTCAGATCCTGCGACGTGAGCTTCTCAGTCGTCGAACTGTCCATGAGCGCTATAAGAGGCTCTTTCAGCGGGATGACCGTGGTGGTCATTATATTGGATGATCCCGTCCCAACTCGGAACGTTAGATTACATGCGGCCGAGTCGAATACCAGCCAGCAGCTATCTTGATCTATCGAGAATTTTCTGGTCGTATCCGATCCTGTCAAGGCCCAGAACGGCAGGATCAGGTCATACCCGGAGATATCGATCGGTCGTATATCATCCGCAGCCAGATGAAAATACTCACTGGTTTTGGGTCTCCAGCTCGTGTTCGCATATACAAAGCCAAGCTTCCCGGTGATCTGTTCAGCCCGACTGCCTTGAGACACGCTGTCCAGTCCCCGAAGGACGTTATCGGCCAGCCAGCCCGAGAAGGCGTCGGTTCCGTGCATTTTGTTGAGATAGACCACCTCGCTGCTCATTTCCTGCCGATCTTCCAGCGACGGCTCCACCGTCGGTTTCTGCAGGCTACCGCCAGCGAGAAGTCCACATTTTGTCATTAAAGCGTCCAAACGGCTCTGCTGACTGGAACGAGAAATCGCTAAGGCACTCCAGGGACCATAGGCTGAGATGAACGCGATGAGACAGACGACTATCGGAATCAGGCGCACGTCCTTACGCTTGCTGACCACCATATAAATCATCACGATCGTCAGACCCACCGCCATAGCAAAGACGAAGTAACGATTCTCCGTAATGCCATACTCGGATATTCGCCTCATAATGGCCAGGAAGAGCATTGCCACGAGCGGTATCAGGCCGCGGTAGAACCATTTCGAAATCGCCTGAATCCATCGGTTTTCGAGCCGATCCCGAAGCGGGTGCAAGAGCAGCAGCGAGAGTATTCCCACCACCGAGTACCAAAGCACCAGTTCCGAAACCCAACCTTTCGGCCAGTCCCAGGTGATGATGATCTTTGCTTCGTAAGCAAACAGGATAACAAAGTAGAGAACAACCAGCGGCAATAGGATGAACTGTGTGAACACTTTGAGTCCGTTGGGATATTCACCGCCCCGGTTTAGGACTTCAAGATTTTTCGGCACACCGGCCAGGAAAACCCAGGTGTTGAACAGCCCGGTGATCCATATCCAGAGCTGGAAGTACCGCTCGTTTTTCACTTCCACACCAAACAACTGGTCGGCCGCCAGAAGAGCGAGCGCCAATCCCACGAAGAGAACTGCTGAGTATAAGGCCGAGAAGAGTATGCGCAGAAATAGTGTCTTATTGTATTCCCAGAAACCGACTACCTGGTCTTTTCCCGTCCACGGGAGCCAGGCCACCAGGAAGTGCAGGCCGATATTCAGAAGTGCAAAGCGCACGAGATTATTCATCGGTTCGTCGAGCTTGGCGGGCAACGTGAGATAGTACACAATCAACAACACCAAGCCGACCGCCTGAAAGAGCAGACGACCCACGCTGGACCAGCCCCGCTTTTCGGCAAGCATCACCAGGGCGGTAAACAACGGCAGGCCCAGAGCCGCGGTAACCAATAGTTGATCCAATGAATGACGCTCGGCGGCCTGGCCCAACCCAGCCAGTGTGGCCGCCGCCACAACTCCGACAAGGGCGCTGATGAGGGTAAACGGAAATCGCGCTGCCGTCGATACGGCGCCACGGACGATCTGATCGTACGACGGGAATCGCTTGAACATTTTCATGGAATCACCGCCTGTCTATGATAACTTTGTTTCGAACCGGTATGAGTGGCCGGTTATGAACGACAGCTACCTTCGGCTGCCTAAACCTACGATTGTTAGATATGGCGCGTCAATAGAGGTTTTTGGAGCCAAACACAGAAGCGCCGTCAGGCCGAGACGCCTGACGGCACGGTAATCTGTTGCGTCAGCGAAGATGTCGAAACCGCCGGTCGCGGGCGGTATCCACGGGGTCTACCAGCGCCACATTCCAACACACGAGCGTTCAGCGTTTCAAGTGCTCAACGAGCTTCTGATTGTAGAATTCGATTAGATCATCTTTACGGATAATGCCAATGACTTTGTTGGAAGTCTTGTTGTCGACTACCGGAAGCAATCTGGTGCCCCTGACGTTGAAGGCGTTCATAACAAGTTCAAGATCAGTTTCCGCCGTCACGGCCTCGATCTCACGATGGACGAAATCATACGCCACAGCCAGAGTATCAAGTTCGCGCTTGGTGATGAGGCCACGCAGGTCCTGAAACGATACCAGGCCCTGAAGATGACCTTCTCCGTCGGCTACAATGAGATCCGACTCTCTCGATTCCTCCATTTTCGTCAGTATCGCAGGAATTGTAGAAGACATGGCGATCGAACCATATTCGGCGACAAGAACTTCAGCCGCTCTATGAGCTTTCAGAACGTTAATATCTCTGCCCGACCGAATGTCTATGCCTCTTTTGGCTAACTTTATCGTGTAGATTGAATTGGAGAAGAGCAGTCTGGCCACCATCGACGCCACGGCCACGGTGACCATCAGAGGAAGAACGATGCGATAGTCGTTGGTCATTTCAAAGATAATCAGTAGCGCAGTCATGGGGGCATGGGTGGTTCCTGCCACCAGGCCAGCCATCCCAACCAGCGCGTACGCCCCGGAATTTGCCGTCGCGCTTGGGAAGATCTTGTTGGCTAAGGCTCCAAATGCTCCGCCGGTCATCGCCCCCATGAACAGCGAGGGAGCGAAAATGCCACCTGAGTTTCCGGAGCCGAGGGTCAACGAGGTGGCCAATATCTTCAGGACGATCAGAACAACGAGAAGCCAGACGACAATCTGCCCGTTAAGGGACAGTCGAATAGTGTCGTACCCGTCGGCTAGAATCTGAGGGAAGAAAATTGCTACCGAGCCCAGCAGGAGACCACCCAAGGCCGGTTTTAGGATATCGGGCATCTTCAGCCGCTCAAAGAAATCCTCGACAACATCCAGACTTCGTGTGAACAAGACTGCAACAACTCCGAGAATCACTCCCATTACCATGTATAGCGGAATTTCCCAGGCCGACACGAGACTGTAACCGGGTAATTCAAACGCTGGGTGGTTGCCGAGCGCGGTTCGCGTCAAGACCGACGCGACTACCGACGAAACCAGGACCGGAGAAAATGTAGCAATAGTGAAGTCACCGAGAATGATCTCCACTGAAAACATGACCCCGGCGATGGGGGCGTTGAACACGGAGGATATTCCGGCGGCCGCTCCGCAACCGACCAACACCTTTATCCTGTCCTCTGAAAGCCGAAGGTACTGGCCGATGGTTGATCCCAGTGCGGAGCCTATCTGAACAATCGGTCCCTCACGGCCAGCCGATCCTCCTGACCCGATGCATATCGCCGAGGCAACGGCTTTGGCGGCCGCGACCCTCGGTCGAATGATCCCACCAAGGCGAGCGATAGCATTCATAACTTCGGGAACCCCGTGTCCCCGGGCTTCCTTAGCGAATCGATAAACGATCGGTCCTACCAGGAGGCCACCAATCATCGGAATAATAGGCAACCAGTACTTGAAGCCACCTCCGAGCGCCTGCGATAGACGTTGGTCAGTTAATCCAAAGAACAAATGGTTGAAGTAGCCTATGAGGGCACGGAATCCAAGGGCTCCCCCGGCGGTTGCGAGTCCCACCCCTACCGCAATTATGACCAGAGCATGCGGCCCGGACAGCTTGAGTTTCTCCAGTAGCCTCGCCAGGTTCATGGGCCAATATTAAGAACACCCTTTGCGGTGCGCAACGTTGGAATTTGGCATGAATCGGCCGATAACGTCGTGAGTGGTCCCCGAGCATTATAGGAGATGTACTAAACTATAAAGTCTAAACCGCCCAAAGCGGGCTGGTTAAAACTTACCCGATATCAGGAAGCTTTCAACCCACGCACGTAGATAGGAACGTTGTTGGCCACCACGGTCTGAGGTTCGTATGACTTGCCCACGAACCCCTTCCACAGGGTGTAGCTGAGGGCGCAGTCAAAAACCATGGCCACAAAGCAGCGGGCCGTCAATTCATGCTGCTTCTCGATGATGAGTCCATCACGCTGCATTCGCTCGAACTGGGCGGTCAGGAACTTGACATAGGTACCGCGGATCAGTTCAAATATGCGCTTGGCGCGGTCGTGACCCCGCAGAGCGGCGTATAGAAGCAGGCGATACATATCGGCATTTTCAGTATAGAACGCAATGATGTGACCGGCGATGGTGCTGAGCATCACCTGAAGATCATTCTCGTTCTCGAGACGTGCGAAGAGTTCCTGGTAGTCGATCCGGTCGCGCAAAGATTCCAGCACGGCGATATAGATTGCATCCTTGGACGGATAATGGCGGTAGACCGCCGGTTCGGTTATGCCACACCGATCAGCTAGTTGTTTGACAGTCACGCGGTCGTAACCGTCGCGGCTAAACGATTCAGTGGCGAAATCTAGGATCTGTTGTTTGCGGTTAACTACAGCTTTCATACATACCTCTATGTTGTTAGCCATAACTAACAGAATGGAGTCAAAATGTCAATAATTATGATAAACTGAGTCCTGTTTACCCAACTCGGTTCTTCTTGTCAAGCTGTTATATAACAGTCACTTATCAGCACTTAGCTCCTTTTTTGGAACCACCATCACCGATTTTTCCCGCTCCACTGTTACGAGCCCCGGCTTGGCGTTACGAGGTTTTCGTACGTATCGGCGCTCGGCGTAGGCTACCGGAACCAGGCTGTCGTTGCGGGCCTTACTGTGCCAGGCGGCTATTGAGGCCGTCTCTTCAATTTCCCGTTTGGACGGTTCAAACGACTTGTTGGGGTACTTCATAACTACGTGCGAACCGGCACATTGCTGGGCATGAAACCAGAGCTCATACGGACGGGCGAACTCGAATGTAGTCCGATCGTTGTCAGCGCCATCGCGTCCGATGTAGACGGTCAGGCCACTCGATAGCCGCGCCTCTCGATAAGGGAGTCGCGGTTGAACATCTCGCCTACCCTGTTCACGTGGCAGAAGCGGCGCCAGCTCTGCTTGATATTTCTGGCTCGCATTCTCAAAGTTGCTTTCGAGCTCAGCTTGCATTCCGCGAAGTGATTCCAGTTCACCGGTGACGATCTCGAACCGACGACGAAGCAGTTCCACTCCTTCGCGGCCTTTGCGGTGGCGACGGAAATACTCGTCGATATTATCGCTGGGTGAAACGGCCGGATTGAGTTCGATACGGATCGTAGAGGGTGACTCACTCAGGACGTCTTCAACTTCAATCGACTTCATCCCCTTTTTCAGACGTTCCCGATTGAGCTGCAGAAGTTCGCCAAGCCGCTTGTATCGTTCGAAATCGGCGGCCTTGGCTACATCGGCTTCGATATTGACCACCAGTCGTTCCTGCCGCTTAATGGCCGAGGCCACCGCCTTAAGCAGACGTTGCTCATCATCGGTGTCGGTGATAGTTGTCTGCTGACGCGATGTCATCTCCATAACCGCCAGAGACAATGACGGGAATTTTTCCGATTGCTTGTCCACCGCTTTCAACTGAAACGGATATACTTCAACTGCGCCGCGAAGTTCGTACAGATAGCCGGCCTGAGGCGCGCGGAATCGTTCGGCAATCTCGCGACCGCTCGAACGAGAGCATCGGCCTGACCAGCGGTCAGTGTTTCGGGGTGAACCACGGCGCAGTCGGCGCGGGTCAGCACCTCGCGGGTCATGGTGTCATTGAATCCGACCAGGACCGCCTTCAGCGCCGCCAGAGGCGACCGCCCGGCCTGCTCGGACATGCGGGCGACCAGCAATTCCGAAGTAATTGCGAATGGATCGATCCGGTCAACGGTCACGGGCGCGTTGTATTTGTCACCCTTGTCATACTTGCGATTGCGAAGTGTTCCCTTCCGGGTGCCGTCCTCTCCGATCAACCAAATATTTCCATTGGGTCCGAGTACTTCGAACACCAGGCGCATCTTTTCGGAATCACGTGTCAGGATCACTTCGAAGATCCGATCCAGTTCCGGCTGGGTGACATCCTCGATGTCTGCCTCTTCAAGATTGAAGATCGGCCATGGTTTCTCGGTCGTATCGAGCCTGATCTTTGAAGCCGGTACGCAGAAGCAACCCGACCCGGCGGGATGATAGATGAGCGCCAACGCCAGCCGCTCGTGTCCCTTCTGGACGATGAACAGCGCCGTACGCGATTTCTTGTAGAACTGGGTGGCGATCAAACGCCCACCCACGATTTCGTGTTTGAGCTGATTCACGAGGGCGGCGATGTGTAGGGCGGTCTGCATGTGCGAATATAGACCGTGCACTGGTGCTCGACAAGATATTGTAAGAAGGTACTTGTCCCGACGTCGCGCAGCATGACAGCGACCTTCTGTCTTGCCCCGCTTCACTCCCTCTGTCTTTACCCCGACTTAACCGGGGCACCCATAGTTAACGTAGGGCAGAACCATCGACCGTTTATCGGTTCTGCCATGTTTGCTGGATAGGCCAATTGGCAGAACCACTCGCCGAAGCGTCGAGGGTTCTGCCCTACGAACTTTTTTTATGGCGAAGACTATTTTTGGGGGTATGTTATTTGAGTCAGTAGATCAACGGACTATGTTCCAATACAGGAGAGTTCAATATGAAATACGGCGCAAGAAACCAGATTAAGGCGAAGGTGAAGTCGGTCAAGACCGGCGATATCATGTCGCTCGTGAAGTTCGACGTGACCGGGCCGGTCGAGATGGCTTCGGTTCTTACTTCAGAGTCGGTCTCCGAGATGCATCTAAAGGCCGGCGATGAGGTTCGGCTGATTGTCAAGGCGATCCATGTTCTGCCAGTAAAAGACTGAACGACAGACAGTTATGCCGGCGCAAGTGGATCGGAGAATGCCGATCAAATTACTCACTTTTTGGAACCCCTTTCGGCATTTGGGTGTTATATTATTTGAAAGCCGAAGAGACTAAGGCTTGCTGGAACATTTCAGCCCAACCACATCGCGAGAACGGGACCACTCTGGCCCCGTTCTTTTTTTGCCCCCGAAAAAAACATTGCCTTCGTGGATCAATTTGTCAGAAAAGTTGTTGATATCATAGACAGCAGCGGTCAGGATACTACAGAATCAGGGATGACAATGGAGCTGGCAACAATGCAGCAGTTCCGCTGCTGGAGAATTTGACGTCCTTACGGAAGAGCGCGTGCAAACCTCTCAGCAGGGATGTCCGGGGCGGGACAGGAAGTCCCGCCCTGCCTTTTTTTACCCGCGTTTTTCCAATACCAACTCCGCCTCTACCCGCTTGATCGCCTCTTTATCATCCCACCAGTAGAGCAATTCGAGAGCTTCATCCAACGAACACCAGCGGTAAGCATCGTGCTCGATTGGATCGATCTTCGGTTCGGCTCCCACCGCCATGCGGGTGACAAATACGTGCACAACGATTTCATCGGGTGGTTCGGCATAGATCGCTTTGAAGAACTCGTCGGGCGGGAAAGCATAGCTGAAACCGATAGGTATCAAATTGTCTGAAGCGAAACCGGTCTCTTCGGTCAATTCGCGTTGGGCGGCCTGTTCGATAGTTTCGCCCGACTCTACTCCACCCGTCACCGGCTGCCAGAACGAAAGTCGCTTGAGCACGCGGTGGAGCATCAAGTATTCATGACCGCTTCCTGGGGTCGGCCGAATGATGAAGATGCTTACCTGGATTGGAAGGCGCACTTTGATTTTCCTGTGATACGCTTGCCTCTGTGCCTGCGTCAGGGATGCGGCAGGGCTGGAACCCTGCCGATCGCATTTGCTGTGGGCTGTCCGCTCAAAACATCACCGTGAAGTACCGGTTGAGTCTGGTTTCTTCGTCTGGTCTTTGTTCGGCTCGAACAGGCGACGGCCAATAAAGTCATAAACCAAATAGGTGTACTTGGTCAATACCGAATCGGACGGCGCGTACTTGATTTCATGAGCCATCACTTCGGCCGAACGCATAACCGTATCGGGCACACAGAAAGTCACATCCTGCTGCGAGCGGGTCAGCGCCCGAAGACACTTCGCCGATTTCACCGAGCCGTCGCGCGCAATGACTACTTCCATCATCAGGCCGAGAAACCGTTCCTGTACGGCTGCGAGAAATTTGCCGACCACATTCCCTTCCTGGGAACCGTCCGCCTTGACAATGCTCCAGTCCAGCACGTCGGATTCGGGACAGGTAAACGGATCGCCGACCGCGAGGCCGGGGGTCTGCCCGTTCGATGATGCGACGCGGCCATTGACCTCGTTCTTGCTGAAACTGGTCACTTCGACAAAGATCTGCTGGAAGTTGCCCTGCTTGTCGAAGACGCGGGTAGTGATAAGGAACTTCTCGCTCGACGACAGCCCTTTGAGGAATCGGGCCTTGGCGTCCGGATAGGTGCGGCGAGCCATGGCGACATACGGCATGATGAGCGAATCGAGTACGGCCGGATTGCTGAATTCCAGCGGCTTCGTCTCAGGAATGGCCTGCTGCGGAGCGTACTGGAAGGCGGAAACGCCGACCGCAGTCGCCGCGACGATGAGCAGAACGAAGAGTGTTGTTTTCATAAGACAATTACCGATGACATCAATCGGCAGGACTCTGTGCCTGCCGCGTGCGATCCGGCAGGGTTGGAACCCTGCCGATTAAGTTTGTTCGTTGCGTCGGGTCCTGCCGAGATCGACGAAGTCGGTTGAGGTGTGACCTGACGCATGTTGTGCCTGCCGTGCGTGATCCGGCAGGGTTGGAACCCTGCCGATCAGTTATGTGGATGCCCCGCCTGAAGCGGGGCAAGACAGTTTCTAAACCGCTCCAATCTACCGTGTTGTTGCGTCGGGTCCTGCCGAGGCCGACGAAGTCGGTTGAGGTGTGACCTGACGCTCGCAGCTACTTCTTCACGCCCATGTTCGGGGCGATCATCTTCTCCGGACGAACTTTCTGATCGAACTCCTTCTCGGTCAGAAGGCCCAACGCCACCGCCGCCTCTTTCAAGGTCGTCCCATCATGATACGCCTTCTTGGCCACTTTCGCCGCATTATCATAACCGATATGCGGATTGAGCGCCGTAACCAGCATCAGCGAACCGTACAGATTCTTATTGATGTTGGTCTTGTTGGCCTCGATCCCGATCGCGCAGTTGTCGTTAAACGACTGACAGGCGTCGGCGAGAAGCTTGATCGACTGCAGCAGGTTGTAGATCATGACCGGCTTGAAGACGTTCAGCTCGAAATGGCCGGTCGCCCCGCCGATATTGATCGCGACATCGTTACCCATTACCTGCGCCGCCACCATGGTCATAGCCTCGCACTGGGTCGGGTTGACCTTGCCGGGCATGATCGACGAACCCGGTTCGTTTTCCGGAAGCAGCAGCTCACCGATACCACAGCGCGGGCCGGACCCCAGCAGGCGGACATCGTTGGCGATCTTCATGCAGGAACAGGCGATAGTTTTCATCACGCCGGACGCTTCGACAATCGCGTCGTGCGCGGCCAGAGCTTCGAACTTGTTCGGCGCGGTGATAAACGGATAGCCGGTTTCTTTCGCAATCGCTGCCGCCGCACGCTTGGCGAATTCCGGATGCGTGTTCAGTCCGGTTCCGACCGCCGTGCCGCCGAGCGCCAGCGGGTAGAGCCGCTTCAAGCAGTCCTTGAGCCGCGCCACGCCGTTGGTCAATTGCTGGGAGTAGCCGGAAAACTCCTGGCCGAGAGTCAGCGGGGTGGCGTCCATAAGATGCGTGCGGCCGATCTTGATGATCTTGTTAAACTCTTTCGACTTCTTGTTCAGCGTGTCGCGCAGGAGCGTGACTTTCGGAATCAACTCTTCGTGAATCTGCACCACCGCCGCAATGTGCATGGCGGCCGGGAACGTGTCGTTCGACGACTGTGCTTTGTTGACGTCGTCGTTGGGGTGAATCGGCTTCTTGCTGCCCATCTCGCCGCCGGCCATTTCGATGGCCCGGTTGGAGATGACTTCGTTGGCGTTCATGTTGGTCTGGGTGCCGGACCCGGTCTGCCATACGACGAGCGGAAAGTGGCCGTCGAGCTTGCCCTCGATAACTTCCTGAGACGCGGCGATGATCAATTTGGCTTTGTCTTTGGGGAGCAGGCCGAGGTCCTGGTTGACCTGAGCGGCGCATTTCTTGAGGACGCCGAACGCCCGGATGAGGGGTATCGGCATGGTTTCGCCGCCGATTTTGAAGTTCATTATTGAGCGGGCGGTTTGGGCGCCGTAGTAGCGGTCGACCGGGACGTCGATTTTGCCCATGGAATCTGATTCAACGCGGTATTTCATATATGCTCCTGCACTTTCTTTTGTGCCGGGCAGAAGAACTCGTCTGCCGGACTCACATCGCTTTCTCAATTGAGGGCAATATAGGTAATTTGGGCCCGAGGGCAAGTGGGGGGGGAATTTGACTATTGACTCTATCATATGGATCGGCAATATTTGTGCCGCCTATCGGCCTTGCCGCATAAGGAAAACGCATTTATGAGTGAATGGGACTCTGTACACGACAGGATCGACCAGATCCTGAAGAATAACAAGCGAACCGAATGGTGTTTTGTCGCATTGGCAATTATTCTGTTCCTATGCGGTATTGTCAGCATCATAGTGGCCCTGACAGAACGGAATTACTTCTGGACTTTGCCGCCAGCTGGGACCACCGGTCTGCTGATTTGGCCTCTAAAGGAAATTCTCAAGATTAGACAGAAGAATATCGCTCTTGCCGCAGTTCCTGCCCTGATCGAAAGGCTTCCAAGCAAGAAAGCGGCTGAAGAGATACAGAAACTGATCTCCACCCTATATGGGAGCGATGAGTGATGCCGCACGGAGACCAGACTAAGATATTGCTGCAAGAGATACTGGCCAGGCTGTATAGGCAACAGGGTGGTCCAGCGAGGCTCAAATCCGATGAATCGTACCTAATTGCACAAGACGGTCAATATCTTGGGAAGATTACTACGAACCGGTACGATAACCATTCTATTCTCAACCGGTATGGCCCGTTTGGAAGTAGATATAGCCAGACCAGTATTTTCAATCCGTATTCGCCCTATGGTAGCAAATACGGCCAACACAGCATCAACAATGTCTACACAATAACCCCTCCGAAGCTGATCATTGGCGGCCGCGAGATTGGATTTGTCACAGTCAACAAGCATATACACAACGCGATCTCTACAGAGGCATTCTTGTACACGCTAAACAACAGTATCGGCGACCTTCTTCGTGGGCGCATTTTGAAGCCACAGCGTTAGAGAGAGGATTGATGCCACTTCCCCGGAGCTGCAGACAGCCTACTCCGGTTCCTGAGGCGGCTCCGGATCTATATCGTCAATACTGTACTCTGGGTTTCTGATCTGCTCACTCTCTCTCTGCATTATGACCGACATCGTCATCTGAACCAGGAGACACACGAGCATAAATGCCCCGAAGATCTGAACGGCTCTGAGCAGGGTCATGGACGAAAAGATGATGAGCAACATGATCACAAGGTAGGCAAGCTCCGCGAGAAACGTAGGCAAGAACGAGGCAAAACCGTCGTCGGACGAACATTCCTCTTTAGACGCCATGTAGACCCATGGGCCTGTAGCTATACCATACGACCAGATCAGCTTCGGAATCAAATCCCCTGCATCCGCATTATTGACGAACAAATACAGAACTCCGCAACACCAGATCGTAATCAGTGTCAATACATAGATACTACTGAGAGCACCAAAGAACATAAGTCCGGCCATCTGGCCTTTTTCCGCAAATCGTGCAGCAGGGAACATTAGCAGTACCGATGGCATCAAAGCAATTCCGAGTAACATAGTGGACCCTATGAAGAAGACAATACCCAACCCAATCGTACCCCATTCTCCAATTATGGCAAGCCAGACACCTGATACAACACCCCCGAGCAAATTCAGAAACATCAATGGAATGGAAATTGCTTCGAGGACAGCACCAATTGCTCTCACGCCTCAATACCTCCGTCTGATTTTGTGCTTCGTGGCCGGTGAAGCAAGCATGTACTCACTATGGCCACAGCAATAGTTGCGATGTTCAAGATAGTCCAAATGATTCGTGTAAGATGCACGGGGGCAAAGGGATTATACACAAGTGCGGTGATAACAAGTATCCATGCTAAGCCATTCATCCCGCGGCTGTATGCCAGCATTGCCGTATATCCAAGCACAGCGAAGCATACCCATCGAAGCAAGGTGTAGTATTGGTACGAATTGTCTGGCCTGATTGCCCAGAACAGCATCAAGATTACAATGATCTGAGAAATCCAAAGAACTCTTGGAACGCCTTCAGATCGATTCATCTTGGCCACAACACCGCCTAGTCCGTGCAGGTCACAGTCGTCCGCACGCCATTAACAGAGCAACCCCTCGCGAAATCCGTTGTCCCTATCTGTCGTCAGCACAGCGATCTCACTACTTCTTCTTAGGATTAGGCATTGTCTCAGTCACAGTTGTAGCTGGTCGCTTCTTCGCCTCACCAGGTTTCACAAACCGACCCGTTCTCGAGTCGCGCGTTACCTTGTGTGTTCCCGTCTTGGCCATATGGCCCTCCTTTGATATTGCCCTAAGTTATTCCGAAACTGACGTTCGGTCAAGAACAATCCGCTTCCGAAGCAGCCTAGTTTCAACCTGCGATTCGGCAGGGTTGGAACCCTGCCGATCAATTATATGGGCGCCCCGCCTGAAGCGGGGCAAGACAAGATCACGTCTTTGTAGGTCACGCGGACTCGACGCGTTACATTATCGTCTGGTAGAAGATGTCAGGCCCCGAGTCGGCCTGACCTACGGCTTCCAGCTCCGGGCGAACTCGATCCGCTTCTTCAGCGAAGGATGCGTGTAGAACCAAAATTCCACAATCCCGCTCGGGTCGGGATCAGACAAATTCAACGCTGACAGTTTGTCAAACGCGGTCGCCGCCGTCTCGCTGTCCACCCCGCTCGCAATCATGCCGTATTCATCCGCCTGGCGTTCCATCAGACGGCTTGAAGCGTTCGTGATCGGCTGGAACAGAAAGCTGAATATCGAAAGGTACGCGGCAATCAGCGGCAGCGACGCATAATCACCCAGGCGCTCGAACCGAAGACTGTCTTTCAGACGGGTGATCGTAATCGGCAGGAGTCGGCTGGCCAGCCAGAGCGCCACCATGATAAACGCAATGGCCACACTCAACCCCCACCAGATATGATGTTTCAGGTAATGCCCCATCTCGTGGGCCATCACGAATTTGATTTCGGGGATAGTGAAGTTCTTGATCAACGTGTCGTATAACACTATGCGCTTGGTGCCGAACAGACCCGTCACGTAGGCATTTACTTTGTCAGACTGTTTCGAGCCGTTGACTTCGAAGATGTTGGCCCCTTCGATCCCGGCCTTCTGCGCCATGGTCATGATTTCGGACTCGAGTTTCTTGTCTTTCAGCGGTCCGAACTCGTTGAAGAGCGGCGAAATCAACACCGGCACGATTACCACGGCGAGTACGGCAAACGGAATCGCACCGAGCGAGAACCAGAGCCACCAATTCTTGAGCCGGTTCAACAGCCAGTACAAAGGCCAGATCGGAATAATCATCAACACCGCGCCGACAAGCAGCCCCTTCAGGTCATCCCCCCACCATTGCATGAAGGTCTGGTTCATGAAACCGTAGTGGTCTTCGACAATGAAGTTGCGATAGATCGAAAACGGCAGGTTCATGATATAGTCGGCCAGAAGAAAGATGCAGAGGAAGGCCCAGAGGGCGAAGAATTTCGAGGGGATCTTCGCGGTCCAGTCGCGGAATCGGGCCGACAGGCCGGTAAACAGGATCACCGCGAGAATGGCCAGGCCGATGAAGAATTCAGCGAACCGCCAGACATTGACGAACTTGGAATACGACACCAACCGCTCATAACGCTCCGGAGAGAGAGGATAAACCGGTTCTTCGGTACTTCCTGCGGTAGAAACCGCGCCCGATGAAGCCGTGTCGGCTGCTTTCGGAGCGATATTGCTGATCGGGGCCGGAGGGGTTGTATCGGGAGTCTGAGCCCACGATTCAGCAACGAGTCCCAGTATCAAGAGGATCGCGATTACGCCTGCAGCCTTCACATTTGTCTCCTGGTGAGAGGTTAGCCACCACGGGCAAACTAGTCGTTCGTAGCACTGAGGTCAACAAGGGAATGTATCGCCCCAGGGTGAACCGGGCCGGGGCAGATTTTCCCTTGTTCCGCCGGGTTGGGCGGCCTATAATTCAGCCCAATATGGGACCGGGGTTAAGCCCGGACGTATAACAGAAGTTGGAGCCAGTCACCCGCAAATGGAAAAGAGCCAAGTGAAGTCGCCAAGATTTGTCCTTCGCACCGTTGTCAGCCTGTCAATCGTAGCCATTTTGGCGTCCTTCCTGATAATATCCTGCGGGAGTGACACCCCGACCAATTCCACTCCTACCGCCGCCTCGGAGTTCCACCAGCTCGGGGCCCTGTCTACGACCACCACATGGGAAAAGGTCTGGGGCGCACCGACCGGTGAAATCTTTCTTATGGGTGAAGAAGGTCTGGTTTACAGAAAGAACGGGGCCACCTGGGATTCGCTCAATTCCGGACCGGCCTTTGACCGGGTGATTCATTCAGTTTGGGGCGAACGGGGCGACAACCTCTATTTCGTAGGTCAGATAATCGACCGGGACACTACCTACTTTGACTCCCTGGTCGATTCCAATGTGACGGTACAGGCGCCCGACAAGCCGTTCATCAAACAGTATAACGGCATCAATTTCGTCGATGCCAATATCGGGACTATCGATTGGGGTCTCTACGACATCTGGGGCAGCGCCGATAGCAACATCTATGCGGTGGGGTTTGACGGTACGGTCGTTCATTACGATGGTATGGACTGGACGCATTTACTTATTGGTGGCAACACGCCCGCTCATTTGAACGGAGTCTGGGGCAGCTCGGACAGCAATATCTTCGTGTGCGGCTCGGTCGGAGCGTTCTTGCACTATAGACGTCCTGTTAGTCCTGACACGGCCTGGTGGAAAGTAGTCCGATCCCAAACCCAATACGATCTTTGGGATATCTGGGGACTTTCGAATGACACCGTATACATGGTCGGAACCAACGGCACGATCATACGATACAATCCCAACAAACCTGCTGATTCAGCCATGACCAGGATGGAAACCGGGATATCCAACGCTCTCTATAGCATCTGGGGAACGGCGGAAAACAACATCTACGCGGTAGGTTGGGGTGGAAAGATTCTTCATTACGACAGTACCGTCTGGAAACTCGAACCACATCTCACGAATTTCGGTTTCCTGAGTGTCTGGGGAACATCACCCACAGACATTTACGCCGCCGGCGACATAGTAGTTCACTACGACGGTAACGAATGGACACCCGTACGGGTAAGAAACGAACCTGATTTCGTCGATGTTTGGGCCGGAACCGAATCCTCATACAAAGAAGCAATCCTAGTAGGCTCGGGCGGTCGGATCATGCGGTCGAACGGCGGCGATGTCCTGGCATCGATGACGGTCAACGGCGCGACCACTACGACGAATTTCCGCGGCGTCGGCGGTTTTCTTGATACGGCACTATTTATGGTCGGCGATGGCGGCGCGATGGTTATACGTGACGACGCCAACCTTGCCAATTGGATCGATGTATCATCCGGCGTGTCGGCCGATCTGAAGGCGGTGTCGGTCTTGTCGCGCAATGTCGCCTGGGCGGTCGGTGCGGCGGGGACGATGCTCAAGTGGGACGGCAGTGCCTGGAGTACCGAAGCCAGCCTGACGAGTGAGACTCTGAACGATGTCTATGTATTGAAGACCTCTGCTGACACGCTCGCATGTGTGGTCGGCAATGCGGGCGAAGCGTATTGGTACGACGGCACCTGGCATAGTCCAGCGAGGGGCACAACCGAGGACATAACCAGCGTTACCGGAACCAGTTCGGGCGATTTTTGGGCAGTCACGGGCGGTGGACGGCTTCTGCGCCTGAGCGGCGGCGTGTGGAGTACGGTTTCAACTGATTTTGGCGGGACGCCACTGACGTCGATCTGGACCGACGACGCCGGCACATTGACCATCTGCGGCGAAAAGGGATCGACCTATCAATATAGTCTGCACACCGGAGTAGTTACAGCGCTGGATAGCAGTATCGGTATCAATCTGCGCGGAGTCTATGGATTCAGCGCGGCCAACTTCTTTGTCGTGGGTGACTACAATCACATTCTTCACTACCGTCCCTGAGCCGACTAACGCAGCGTTCGGCGAATAGCGGCCTTCAATGATGAAAGGTGCAGCTTCTGCATGAGAGCATTTTTCATTCTCTATGTAAATGATCAGGAGGCGAGCACCCGTTTCTACACGACCGTGCTCGGCCAAGAACCGGTGCTGCATGTCCCCGGCATGACTGAGTTCGGTCTATCAGATGGTTCTTTCCTGGGATTGATGCCGGTGCAGGGGATCAAACGACTTCTGCCCGGCTTGCCTGATCCGGAGAAGGCGGCAGGCATTCCTCGTTCTGAAGTATATCTCATGGTGCCTGACGCCGAGGCGTATCATCGGCGGGCGCTTAGAGCCGGGGCTACTGAGCTAAGCAGTCTGTCAAAGAGATCGTGGGGAGATGTGGTCGCCTACAGCCTTGATCCGGATGGTCATGTGCTCGCTTTCGCCGAGGCCAAAGCGCCGGATTAAGACTTGTGTCCTGGAATATGAAGAAAGGCACTGCTGAACGAGTCAGCAGTGCCTTTTGATTTGGGACGCATTCGGCGGCTAAGCGGTATAGACCGAGACCTGCTTGCCCTTCTTGCCGACGCGTTCGAACTTGATGACGCCGTCGATCTTGGCGAACAGGGTGCAGTCGCTGCCCATGCCGACGTTTTGTCCCGCACGAATGGGAGTGCCACACTGGCGGACGATAATCGATCCGGCGCTGACGGTCTGGCCGCCGTACAGTTTGGTGCCGCGTCGTTGACCGTTGGAGTCACGACCGTTGCGCGATGAACCGACACCTTTTTTGTGAGCCATGATAAGCCTCTATCGTTTCTGTAACATCTTTCGTAATCAAACGGCGCGTACGCCGCACCAGCCAGATTTTCCGGCAGGGCCGACTAATATACCAAAATCGATCCGGAGCGCAAGAAATTTCTTAGGATATTGTCGGACAATAAGTTGCCCCGCAAATTGACTCTGCCCGGCCGAAGTTCCTCTCGGTCCCACGGCCGAAACCGCGATTCCCCCAAGTGCCCTGACTTATTCTGCAAGGGGATGCTGTAGACCGGAATCGCTTATGTGGACGGAAGATCGGCCCGTTTCGAGCGATGCGTTTGAAGAGCTCCTCGTACCTGATTGGTGATATCCGGCCCGCTGAAGGGGCGTCTTATGAGACCCTGGGCGCCCACCGCAACTACATCCTGTTCGGCGACTCTCGATTCAGGATCGTCCAGGAAGAACACGGGGGCAAAACAGTCGATTTCTCTGATGCCGAGCAGACATTCCGGGCCGGTGCTGTCAGCCAATCCCAGATCGCAAATAATGACATCCACCCGTTTCTTGGCCAGCATTTGCAGGGCGTCCCGGGCGGTCGGCGCCTGAAATACCGTGCACTTGTCACGAGCCAGAACCTGCTCCAGAATCCTGCTGGCTACTTCGTCCGAGGAAATGATCAATACCGCCGATCTTCTGGTATCAAGCACTTCGGTCACTCGTTGGAGGAGCAGATCTTTCGTGATCGGCTTGATCAGGAATCCGCAAGCGCCATGCTCTACGGCTTTTCTGACAAATCCAACCTGCCCACAACTGGATACCACGATAGCGGCAATGTGCTTGAATCTGAGATTCTTATCGATGAAATCAAGGAGATCGAATCCGTCACGACCGGGCATGCGGAGATCAAGCAGGGCAATGTCGATGGAACCGGAGGATTCCATCACCGCGATAGCTTCGTCTACCGATCCGGCGGTCCGGACCAGATACCCGTTGGAGCGGAGTATCTCAGACTCAAACTCCCGTGCCGAAGGTTCATCGTCCACGCACAAAACGCTGGCAATGTAATCTTCCTTCTTGACGATGCTCTTGGAAGGTAGTCGAACCGGGTTGGCCCTGGTGCTTCTGACTCCCAACTGCGCAAGCGCTTTGGTCCTGTGTAAATCTTTTGTTTCCAACCGGGTTTCCCTTCACCCAATCACCAGTTGGAGTTCGCCCGGAAAAACGATCTGGCAGTTCTTACCGGAGAACCCACCACTTCACGTCATAGGCTAAAATACTCCCTATAGTATGCTTATCGGATGTATGAGCGAGCACTTTAGTCCCTGATCGACGTTCGACGAGCCATCCGTGGCTTGACACTCCATCCGCCCTATTCTACCTTAATAAATGACTCAGAGCGCGGGCGCCAGGCTCACAAAAGTGCTCACGGCGCTGGTATCTATTGTGGCAGCCGTATCACTGGGAATCTTTTTCTATCAGTCGATCAGGAATTTCTTCAAGTTCGCCGAGATCGATTTCACATCCTACGTTCGCGCTTCGGCCTGGTTTTTCAACGGGGAAAACCCTTATCAGGAAGTAACCCGACGCTATTTGTACCCTCAATTCCTGCTCTTGATCGTCTACCCGTTCACGCTTCTACAGACAGGGTCATTCTGGAAGGGTATGTCAATTGGTCTCTGGTCGCTGGGATCGATGATATCTTTCTTCCTGACGCTGGCGGCGACCTGGAAACACAGTCTGGGGCTGCCGTCGCTCTGGTCGGCACTAAAGAACAATGTCGTTGGCGCGGCCCTGCTGGTTTTGATGCTGCATCCGTTCCTTCAGGACGAGTTCCTCAACGGGCAGGTCAACCTGTATGTACTGGGTGCCATCGCTGCGTTCTTCTTCCTACTTGAGAAGGACTATCAAGTACTGGCGGCACTGTTTCTGGCTATGGCCACCTCGATTAAGATAGCTCCGGGGCTCTGTCTTTTGTACGTATTCGTCTCGAGGCAATATCGGGTAGTGCCGTATTTCCTGCTCTTCCTTGTCACGCTGAATTTGGCTGTGCCATATCTGATAAACCCCCATAGCCTGGATTACTACGGCTACTTTCTTGATCAGGTCGTACCGAATCTGGCCGGTGCTGATGCCAAATACGGGTTCAAATCGTATTCATTGCTGTCAACTTTCAGCTACGCGTTCAGTATCTCATGGTATCCTCCGGTAAAGCTGGCGGTGGCCGGGATCGTGACTTGCCTTCTCTGCTTACCGATTCTCAAGTACGCTCCGGTCTGGTCATCACGTCCGAGCTTCTATCACCGCTTTGTCGTTCTGGCAGCGATCATAACGATTATTCCGCTGACCTTTCCTATGTCGGAGGCGCATCACCTGCTGCTTCAGACGATCCCTTATCTGGCAATCCTGGGATTCTGGAGAGAGCTTTACATCGGGGGAAATTCGCTTCTGAAGGATCGGCTGTCACTCGCCTTCATGCTTCTAGTGGCGGGCCATCATCTGGGACACGGCCTGAAGAACACGCCGATTCGCTTGATCTGTCTGCTGGGACTGTATTTCTGTTTCCTTGCCCTGTTGAGGCGTCTCCGCCACCATGATGGCGTATTCTCGACATCACTCGACCCTCACGCCACTACACAATAAAGAAAGGCAGAGCCAAGTTTGGCTCTGCCTTTCATGACGTTCAACGTTTGTGGACGCCGCCGGGTGCCGCACCCGACTTGGTCACATGATTATCAGCCGACCTTTTCCGGTTCTTTCTGTTCCGGTCGTTCCGAACTATGATCCGGCCGATTGAACAGAAACGTCAGGCGATCATCGCCGCAGCCGACCACCAGATCGCAGTCGCCGGCGTACTGGCCCCGGAGAATTTCCTCCGCCAGAGGATCTTCGAGAAACCGCTGTAAGGCGCGCTTGAGCGGCCGGGCGCCGTAGGTCGGATCGAATCCCTTGTTGGTCAGAAATTCCTTCGCCTCCGGTGTCAGATGGAAGCTGATGCCTTTCTCGGCGAGTTGCTTCGCGAAGTCGTTCACCAGAACATCGATGATCAGCGAGATGTGTTCGCGAGTCAACTTGTGGAACACGATCGTCTCATCGATACGGTTAAACAGTTCCGGATTGAACAGCTTCTTGACCTCGTCGATGATGATCTTCTTCATGCCGTCAAACGAGTCATCGACCGCTGCGGAGTCAAAACCGACCGTCTTGTCGTCACGAATGCGTTTCGTTCCGATGTTCGAGGTCATAATGATGACGGTGTTCTTGAAATCGACCTTCCGTCCGAACGAATCGGTCAACTGACCGTCATCGAACAACTGCAACAAGATATTGAAAACGTCCGGATGCGCCTTCTCGATTTCGTCGAGCAACACCACCGAGTACGGTTTGCGGCGGACTTTCTCGGTTAACTGACCGCCTTCTTCATAACCGACATATCCGGGCGGGGCGCCGATCATACGCGAGACGGCGTGCTTTTCCATGTACTCCGACATGTCGATACGGA
This sequence comes from uncultured candidate division Zixibacteria bacterium, assembly GCA_963735035.1. GTDB lineage: Bacteria > Zixibacteria > MSB-5A5 > GN15 > FEB-12 > JAGGTI01. Next base: position 382,913 of record CAVTJJ010000004.1, on the reverse strand, counting down.
TGAGCGAATCGACGTCATCAAACAGGAACTTGGCCAGTTGACGGGCTAATTCGGTCTTGCCGACACCGGTCGGACCGAGGAAGATGAAGGTACCAATCGGGCGACTTGGATCTCCCAGCCCGGCGCGGGCGCGACGAATCGCCTTGGCAATAATCGTAATCGCGTCGTCCTGTCCGATGATCACCTTCTGCAGGTCTTCTTCCATCCGTAGCAGCCGCCGGGATTCCTTTTCTTCCAGTCGGAAGAGCGGAATGCCGGTGATTTTTGAAAGGACGCAGGCGACATCGTCGGCGGTCAGAACAATCTTCTCCTGCTGCCGCTGGTGCTCCCAGTCGGATTGCAGCTTGGAGAGTTTCTCTTTTTCGGCTTTGATCTCGTCACGCAGTTTAGCCGCGGTTTCAAAGGCCTGGTTCTTGACAGCGTCCTCTTTTCGAGTCTGCAGCTCGTTCAGTCGTGACTCGGTGGAGTTGAATACCTCGGGACGCGTGTAAGTCGACAGATGGGCTCTTGAGCCAGCCTCGTCGACCAGATCGATGGCTTTATCCGGCTGGAATTTGCCGGAGATGTAACGATTAGAAAGATGAACGGCCGCTTCAATCGCCTCGTCCGAGATGCGCAATTGATGGTGCTTCTCGTACTGCTCGCGAAGGCCTTTGAGAATCCGGATGGTATCGGACTCGCTCGGCGGATCGACCATCACGGTCTGGAAACGCCGTTCCAGAGCTCCGTCCTTCTCGATGAACTTGCGATATTCATTCAGCGTCGTGGCGCCGATACAGCGCAGTTCGCCGCGAGACAGGGCCGGCTTGAAGATATTCGAAGCGTCCAGAGAGCCCTCGGCTCCGCCGGCGCCTACGATTGTATGCAATTCGTCGATAAAGATAATCACGTCGTCAGCGTTTACGATTTCGTTCATCACTGCCTTGAGACGTTCTTCGAACTGGCCGCGATATTTGGTACCAGCCACGAGCGACGCCATATCCAGCGTAACGACTCTCTTGTTTTCGAGCGTCTGCGGGACATTCCCCTCGACCACGCGCTGGGCGAGTCCTTCGACAATCGCCGTCTTGCCAACACCGGGTTCGCCGATGAGCACCGGGTTGTTCTTCTTGCGGCGCGACAGCACCTGGCAGACGCGTTCGATTTCATCTTCACGTCCGATAATCGGGTCGAGCTTGCCCCGGCGGGCCATTTCGGTCAGATCGCGTCCGAAATGATCGAGCGCCGGAGTTTTTGATTTTTTGCGTTTCTTCTTGAACGAGGACGGTTTGCCGGCGTGGATATTCTTCAGTTCCTCGTAGGCTTCCTTGTAATCGATCTCGTACGTCGAAAGCACCTGCGCCGCAACACCCTCTTCGTCCTTGAGCAGGGCGAGCAGGATATGCTCGGTGTCGATATCTTTCGACTTGAGCGCGCGGGCTTCCTGACCGGAGACCTCGAGCGTCTTCTTGGCGCGGGCGGTCAGCGGCAATTGGCCCATAGTCATGGTACCGCCAGACGGTTGGACCACCTCTTCGATGGACGCCTTCAGGTCTTCGATTTCAAGACCGAGGTTTCCGATGATCTCGACCGCCAGACCTTCGCCGAGCCGAATTAGCCCGAGCAGAAGGTGTTCGGTACCGATATAGTCATGTTTCAATCGTGAGGCTTCGTCGCGGGCGTATTCGATTGCCTTACGTGCGGCCTCGGTGAACATTTCATTCATGATATATCATCCTTCCAGGTTGCTTTCAACAGAGCGTCATCCTGTGACACCATTCAATCCTGCCTGGTCACTGCGCTTTCGTATGCCGCAGTTTTTCGCGAACCATCTGAGCGCGAACAAAATCCCGTTTGTTATGATCCATCTCCGTACCATAATACTTCTGGAGATGGGCCGGCTGCGACAGCAGCAATATTTCGTTTATCAGCGCCACGTTCAGGAAATCAATGACTTTCATAGCGTGGCCCAACCGGACGGCCGAGAGGAGGTTCATCACCTCTTCGCTGGTCAACACGCGGGCGTGTTTCAGAATGCCAAAGGCACGCCAGATCTTATCTTCGATCATGTCGGCCGCTTCCTCGGTCAGTCGCGCCCGCGCCTTGGCTTCTTCGTCGATGATCTCCCGCGCCACGCGGTCGATCTGGCTGATAATGTCGCTTTCGGTTAGGCCGAGAGTGTTCTGGTTCGACACCTGGAACAGGTTACCCAGTACCTCGGAGCCTTCGCCGTAGAAGCCGCGCACCGCCAGGCCGCCCCGGGTGATGCGTGTAATCACACGGTCGATATCACGCGTCAGCACGAGGCCCGGCAGATGAATTAACACCGAGGCCCGCATCCCGGTTCCGGCATTGGTGGGACAGGCGGTCAGGTATCCGAAATCCTTGTCGTAGTCGAATTCGATGTAGCGGCCGATTTCGACTTCGTACTTCATGGCCAGATCGAAGGCTCCCTGCGGATCGAGTCCAGGCGACAGCGCCTGAATTCGCAGGTGATCCTCTTCATTGACCATAATGGAGATCCGCTCCTGAGAACCGAGCAGCACCGCTTTCGACATATCGCCGTCGAGAAACGCCGGCGAAATCAGATGGCGTTCGATCAGAAAGTCGCGATCGAGTTCGGCCAGATCGGTTGCCTTATAGTACTGTCCCCGGCCCAGTTGCTCGGTGCGCGTAACAACCGAATCGAAGTAGCCGATCACCCGTTTGCGCGTTTCGGTGTCGGCCGTGGTAGGATAGCGGCAGCCGGCGACATTGCGGGCCAGCCGTATGCGGGTAGACAAAATCACCAGGGCCTCTTCGCCCTGCCCTGAGAGCCAGGCGGCCGGGGACTTTGCCATTTCTTCGAACATCGTAGTCAACACTCAGCCTTTCGATGCTTCTTCAACGCCGATCTTCTCACGAACCGTTTTCAACTTATCTCTCAACTCGGCGGCGCGCTCGAAATCCTCGGCCGCGATTGCCTTGGTGAGTTCAGTCTCTAAACGTTCTTCTTCCTTTATCGGCAAAGCGGCGGCATCATCCACATGTACATAGTGCGGATTACGTCCGCGATGGAGTGACGCGCCGTGAATCTTGCGCATGATCGGTTCCAGCCGATTCCTGAAAGCGGTGTAGCATTCGCCGCATCCAAATCGACCCTGGCGGGTGAACTCGTTGAAAGTCAGACCGCACATCGAGCAGGCCAGATTATCCTGGGGATCGTTCTTGCTGAGCTCGCCACCCGGATTGGCCAGACCGGAAAGAATCTCGGCCAGCGGAAACGGGACGTTGTCCAACGGCGAATGGAAGCCACGAGCGGCCGCACATTCCTTGCAGAGCGAAAGCGAAAGCTTTTCGTTATTAATGATCTGAGTCAGATGAACCTGCGCTTCGCGCTTCTTGCAATCCTGACACAACATATACATCACCTGCTTACGGTCTGAGCCAGACGACCTTCGACCAATTGAAACTCGAGGTTACATCGATCCGCCAGTTCGCGGTTGTGCGTGGCCACTACAAAAGTGGTGCCGTTGGCCTCGTTCAAGCGAAACATCAACTCATGTAGTTTTCGGCCGGTGGCGGTATCGAGATTACCGGAAGGTTCATCGGCCAGAACCACATCCGGCTCATTAGCGAGCGCGCGAGCCACCGCCACGCGCTGTTGTTCACCGCCGGAGAGTTCTTTAGGTCGATGCGTCATCCTATCTTCTAAACCAACTTGTGCGAGAAGCTGTTCCCCGCGCTGCGCGGCCTCAGGGTGCGATCGTCCACCTAAGATCATGGGAATCATGACGTTTTCCAGGGCGTTGAAATCGTCAAGAAGGTAGTGAAATTGGAACACAAACCCTACTTTACGGTTGCGGAACCGCGCCAAATCAGCTTCCGAAAGGCCCACGAAAGAAGTACCGGAAACCACCACCTGTCCGTAGGTCGGGCGATCCAAACCACCCAGGACGTGCAGCAGGGTGGACTTGCCAACCCCGGACGCGCCTGTGACGGCAACCATCTGTCCCCGATTCACTTCCAGCGAGATACCCTTTAGCACCGGAAGAGTCCCTTCGACCGTCCGGAACTCCCGGGTTATATCAGTTGCTGCAAGTATGGTATTATTGCTCTCCATGCCTCGTCCGGTAAAAGTCCGATTTTTCAAGCCCTGTTTATATTTTCGCCACTTCTGCCAAAACCATTAGCCCGGCGCTCTTATACGTTTGAACTACCGGCGAAGTACGTCTACTACCGACATTCTAGCCGCCTGCTGCGAAGGAATCAGGGCGGCAATAAAACAGATCAAATAGGTCACGCCGCCGGAAATCAGATAATCCATCCAGTGGGATTCGATAGGCACAAAAGTAATGAAATATATGTCCGGCGGAAGCGAGACCACTTTCCACGTGTTTTGGATGAACCCCGCCGTCAGGGAGATCGTCCAGCCTGCGAGCACCCCAATCGTGGCAATAGCCAACCCCTTGTATACGAATATCTTACGTATCGAGGCCGGCACTGCTCCCATGGTTTTCAATATCCCTATCTCACCCCGTTTCTCCATTGTCAGCATTACCAGGGTCGAGATGATCGAAAAGGCGGCCACCAGGACAATCAGTGAAAAACCGATTGTCAGAGCCAACTTCTCAATAGCGATCCAGGAAAATAGGTTCTTGTGCATGATGGTCCACGGCACGACATCATATTTGAACCCGAGCAGCGAATCAATTTTGGGGGTGATCTGTTCCGCCAGGTTGATGTCGTCAAGTTTCAGATGGACGGCCGTAGCGACGTCACCGGTTTTGAAAAGGTCCTGGGCATCAGGCAGCGAGATATAGGCCATGGAACCGTCGAACTCGTACATCCCGGTCTCGAAGATACCCGTGACAAGAAACCTCGCGACGCGTGGGCGGGTGCCTTTGCGAAGTTCATCTCCTCGGAGCGAGTAGAGAACCACCGGATCGCCGAGATAGACCCCGAGCTGATCGGCGAGACCGTTGCCGAGAATAATCCCCGGCAAAGTGTCTTCTCCAAGCACACTCTTTTCGAAATTGCAGACCCCGGCGGTGATATCGCGTTCGATGTTCGACGTCCGGGATTCTCTTTCCAGGTCGATACCGCGAACAACGATACCGTCGCCGGCCGACGCTGACGAAATCGCCGCCTTATAGAAGATGAATGGCGACGCCGCTTTGACGTGTTCGACTTTTTCGAGTTGGTTGACCAGGTCACGATAATCGGTGATGAAACCGCCTTGAAAGGGGAAGATCGAGATGTGCGACGAAGTACCCAACAGACGGGAGCGGATTTCCGCCTCGAAGCCGTTGTGCATCGAGGTTACAAAACAGACGGCGGCGACACCAACCGTGACACCCAGAATTGTAATCCAGGTGGAAACAGAGACGAAGAAGCGCCCGGATCCGAAATAGCGACGGGCAATGTAAGTTTCAAAGGACATGCAGTATCCGGGCGCAAGAGGTCATTTTCTTTAAGAGAACTTACGACCTTAGACAATGCCCCGCAATTACTTTCGGAGAGGCGAAAGGGCGGCTTGGGTGGGGTGGTCAGTAGGTACGGTCAGGCGCGTGCGGTCAGGCGTCTCTGCCTGACTGGGGGTTGAAGGCCAGTGGGTGCCCCGCCTGAAGCGGGGCAAGACAGTTGTGTGGCCCGCTCATGAAGAGTGCCCGGCCCGCCGCTTGATGTGCAAAGTGCCCGGTCCGCCGCGGCGAGCCCACATCTGCCGACTCGTACCTGGTATCCCACAGCTTGCTGTGGGTTGATCGACTCTGAAACAGGACGCGAGTCCTGTCATTCCTGCGAAGGCAGGAACCCAGTCAAGATGGATGTTCACAAGAGCGAGTTTTCAATAAGAGAATTGTTTCGAGCATCTTTCCTGATGTCTACTATCTCTTCACAGCGAACTTGACTGGGCCCCCGACGCCTCGGGGGTGACGGCCTTTCGGCCGTTGGCATAAGAATCCCACCCGTCGTGCGTGATGGACGTCCTCGTCCACCAAGTGGATTGTCACTTCAATATCACCAGCTTACCGATTTGCGTGCGGGTCGCCGATTCAACGACCCAGTAGTAAAGCCCCGACTCTACCGCGAGACCGGAGCGGCTCACAAGGTTCCACCAGTCGTGCATCGACTCAGGGCCGCCCTCGGGGAAATTGTGATCGATCGTGCCAATATGATCGCCGTCGAGTGAATACACTTTGATCTTGCACACCCGAGGCAGATTGCCGAAATGTATTAGTCGCGCCCGGTCTGGGATGATGTTCCCCTTGCGGTTCTCGTAACCGCCGTCCTCATATTTGGCGTCAACTCTGTAGGGATTGGGATAGACATAGGCGTCGAGATTCTCTTGTTCGACTATCTCCGACGAAGTCTGCGCGTAACATTCGGTGACGTTATTGAGCGGGTTGGTTTCGTCGGGAGGCATATTGCCGCGTCCTCCGGCGTAACCAAAGTCAAAGACGGTTACGGCAACAAAATATGGCACGGTCGGCAACAGGTTGTCGATGATGTACTCGTATTCGTAATACTTGGGCAACTTGCGGCCGTCATGTTCGGTTGTTATGTCAGCTTCGGTCCAGAGGGTCGAATCGGTGCCGGGGTTGATAGCATCCGGATACGCTTTGTGGATGCCGTTGGGAGTAGTCAGACTGTACACGTTCTCGTCAACGGCCGAGAAATAGAAGGCGCTGTCGCCCTGAAATAACGGCCTCTGGCGAGGATAGTCGTTGGGGTTGAAATCGGGATTGTTATGTAGTGTGCGGAGCGAATCAAGACTGAACGGTGGATCGTCGTTGAACCAGCGACTTTCGCCTGATCCCAACGAGTTGAACTTCCAGCGTAGCCAGTCTTGTTTGTCATAGCTTGTCAGAAGTGATAGGCTGGTACGACGATTGTCCAAACCGCAGTATACTCGATACCCTTCGAAGTCGATCAGATTCGAGAATATGTCTTTCGTTGTTTCGGAGAGAAAGCCGTTCCAGCGGACAATGATCTTCCCGGCTTCAGTTTCATATCGCGTGAACGGGATCGGCGGCGGGGTGTTGCCACGAAAGTCGGGGACGCCGTCGCCTTTGTACCAGGTCGTTTCGCCTTCACAGATACGATACTCGCCGAAGTACCCGTCGCTGTCGGTGTCTACGCCCGGATTATCGTACACCCATTTCGCCCATTGCGCATTGGTGGCAAGTTCGGAGAAGTCGAGTTGATCGTAATACGCCTGTGGGTTATCGGGATAGAAGACTGCGTTCGGATTTGAGTGGACGTTATCGCCACCGACAACAGCGATAGTGTAGTTGATCTTCTCTCGCACTGGGATATCAAAAGGACCGAAAGAATAGAAAAACGCGCCCGGCAATCCAGCCGCAATTTGTTCGCCGAACTGCCACGGCGGTAGCCAGCCATAGTGATTTACCGCGGCAAACATCTGATCGTAATCCTGTTCAGGATGACTCATCAAATAGTACAAATTGTTGTTTCGCCCCGGCCAGGCAAAATACGGATTGAAGCTCCGAAATGGATCGTCAAGCGATCCGGGTTTGCGCGGACCCCAATCCTCTGTCTCAGCGGCATCGAAAGTCACCCAGTTGTAGTTGACTCTTACAGAATCCGATGAAGCTCCGATGAGCATTACCCCCACCGCTCCGCGCTTTGACTGTGGGGTGAAGTGGCCACCGACAGGGTTACCGTCATTGTCCATCATATATGCCAAATTCACGATGTCCCAATTATCGCAAGCATCCGGCACCTTGTACTTGTCAAGGTAACCCATCAGATGTCCGTCGTTCATGTCATACCCGTAGTCGCTGACTAAGAATGTAACATAGAAATCATGTAAGTCATTGATACCACGATTAACGATTTCATAATCGAACAGCACGAAGTCATCAATCGTAGCGCCACTCCAGGCCATGGATCGCTGTGTGACAGTGACTCCAAGCGGATGATGACGCTCCCGCTCCCACCGCTCCCAATACAAATACACGTCAGTGGAATCATGAAACTGTATCTCCAGATCGAGGGCTGACCGGGCTTCAGGGCTAAAAATGGATTTATCCGGTGAGGTGGTGCTCGACCGCCAAGGAGAACTGAGTCCCATCAGGTCCCAGTACATTGAAACCAAAGTGTCTCGTGCGACGATTGCGCCAAAACACATTTGACCAGCAATGAACATATTGCGGCTGCCCCGAGGATAGACACAGCCATAGATCGAGTCGCCGGTGTACGGATCGGGAAACGGAATCCATTGTCCCTCTGCCCCAGTCAACTGCCCCCAGCCCCCATTCGGGTTGACTGTTAACTGTAAATTACCTTGGCTGTGGGCTCTCAGGTTGAATGGATAATCCCCAGCCATCGGCATTGAAGCGTACAGCATACAGACGAACAGAATCGTTGGCCATTTCACCAAACGCATGACTCCACCTATGTACCTTCGCCCCAGGTCTGACTTACCAAACGAACAAGACCATGAATCAGAATATGCGCCACCTGACTGCCGCACCGTTTAATACTCACTCACACTAGTCCGGACACAACCACGTGTGAGGATTCATGCAATCCCGACACGTCGTAGAACGACAGCCATAAATAGGATCAGGACAGCCTTCATAGGAAGGGTAATCCTCATATGGATGGTCGCACATTTGCACACAGCACCCTCCAGGAACCGCGTTGGCATTCATATTGAATCCTACGGCAAATGCAAATGCCGCGAGGAACAAATATGTATAGACGATCACGGTTTTCTTAGTAGTCATTTGTCATCACCTCCTCTCGAGTCATAATTTGCGGAGAACACCTCTTCTCGGCTCGACTCATATGTGATGCGATTTGTGTTCATATCATGAACGGACAGTCAGGCAGCATTGCATTTGTTACCTATTCACCCTTCGACAGGCACAGCATGACGAATAATCTCGGCACCCGCCTGCGCGGGTGTGACGGAACGAGCCGCTTCAAACAACTGTTCATAGTCATCCGGTAGAAGCGTGTTCGCATGAATTTCTTGTACCACACTGTTGCGATCAACTACCAGGTTGAAAGGAAACAACTGTATCTTCAACGCCGCACCAAACTGTCGTTCATTATCGTACAAAATCTCACACCCCAGACCGTAATCTTCTCGTATGCGCTGCATGTGCAACGGATTGGCCGAGGTGATCAATATCACATGCTCGTAATCATCCGGGCCTTTGGCGACGCTTCGCAATCGCTCGAGTTCTTCCAGACATGCATCGCAGTCCGGCTTCATGTAAGTAATTAATGTCCTATCTGTCACCAGTTCCGATAACAGATGCAACTTCCCATCGATGTCTTCCAGCGGGAAGTTCCCCAGTGTGTCACCCACTTTGATTGTCCCCATCTTCCTCAGAATTGCCGCCGTCTGGTCAGCGACCTGGGTGCGGTACTCATCGGCGTGGCGGCTGAAATTCCACTCATTCATCCACTCAGCCGACTGTGTGCCAATGAGATAGGCGAGCGCTACCAGCGTCACCCCCCCATAACCCATACTACTTTACTCTTGATTTGCATCATCTACTACTCCCTCACTGCTTCAGTTTCCACCAACCCACAGCAAGCTGTGGGCTACCCCTTTCGACCGTCCGGCAGGAATGGAACCCTGCCGAATACAATTAACGTGGTGTCGTGCCGGAACCCTCAAGATACAGGGGATGCTGTCTCCTGTTAGGTAGAATAACTTACGCCGCTGTGTGACGCAAGGGGAAAACGTGCGGACTTGTCGCTCGCATTCATGGGTGCCCCGCCTGAAGCGGGGCAAGACAGACATAGACCGTTAGAGGTACGAGCCGGCAGATGTGGGCATCTGCCGGGCACATAACAAACAACCCTTGGGTGCCCCGCCTAAAGCGGGGTAAGACAGCATTAGCGGTCGATCCCACAGCAAGCTGTGGGGTACCCGTCAGAACGGCGTCACACAGACCGGCTTCTGAGGATAAGCAAACAACCGGTCGATGCGATCGATATACTCATGATCGGATATTGTCGCCAGCCCATAAGTATGCAGTTTGCGGAATCCGACCGCCGCCATGAGCATCGACGTGAACTCGGCCACATCGAGACTGATCGCAACCTCGGCCGGTTCGTCATCCACGACTCTCCCCCGGCCCCCTTCGAAATGGACTACTCGCGCCCCCTGATTCTGGGGGAGGAAAGTATCGAGCAGATTGATCTTCACGGTCAGGCGGTCATCGCCGAACGATGGTTTCTCCAGCGCGGCAAACAATCGGCCGAGATCCATCACGCGGTACATGACCCCCAGCCCGGCCATGTGGCTGTCATGATAGGTCGGCGCCATCTTGGTTCCGGATGCCATCGCAGGATTAGACATGATGAAGTACAGTTCGTCATCCGATGTTTCCAGCGTCAGGCAAGACACCTGATCCGCTTGTGAATGTAGAAAGGCGAGCAACTCGGAAAGCGCCTGTGGTGTGTGATAGAACAGCTCGGTCACGATCATTTCGCTGTCCATGAAACTTCCGGGATTCGCCGGGGTCTTGAAATTGTACACCAGGTACCCGTCGAGACGACCGTCGAATTCGCAACCGATGTACTTGAGTTTCTCCAGGAATTCGAATCGGTTCTCCCAGCGTGCTTCGCTGTGGCGGATCATCCCGTTGCGTTTGTCGACCAGCCGATTGTAGCATTCGGTAAGGGCCGGGATGTCTTTCTCGCTCAGATACCGGATGTGCACTTTGCCGGTACCGCGCGGGAGACTTTCCGGACGAATGCGATACTGGTAACGACGTCCGCCGAGGCCGAAACCCATCTGATGATAGAAATCGATACGGAACGGCCAGAGCGTGGTCATGGGCTCGCCTTTGCGATAGTAGTGCCCCAGGAACGACTCCACGATCTCCTTGGCAATATGTTCCTTTTTGTGGGTGAGGTCGACCGCCACCATACCGAGACCTCCGGCGGGCATGAGATTGCCACGAACGTTGAGGACGAAATCGAAGTTGCGATAGATGCCCACCATCTTGCCGTTGCGAAATACGCCATACGGGGTCCAGTCTTTGTCCCGCATGGTAGTAATCAGTCGTTTCTCCCAGCTACGAATCGCTTCGCGGCCGGTCACGCCCATCGATGGATACGCCTCAGCGGCGATGCGGATGACTTCTTCGAATTCACTTTCCTGAACTATTCTGATCTCAGACATAATCGACCTCATCGGTTAGGTTGGCGTTCGTAGCTCAAGATGATTGACGAAAAGCAGAACGAAAAGTTCAATATCTTCCGAAAAACTTGCTCAAGAAGCGATGCACCTTGTGCATCCCCTTGACCGGGCCAGCGTACATCAAGATACAACGACCGTGAACGCTCTTAAGACCGAGCTGATCGGCCTGCTTGACGGCGTCAGAGAAATTCTTCCCCTGCTGAAACCAGATTCTTTTGGTACCCCGTTCTGCGGTCTGCCTTACAACGGCCACAGCCTGTGAGGGCTTGACCGTTATCAGGACGCAGTCGGGTGTCACCGGAAGGTCGGACAAGGCGGCGTAGCATGCAGCGCCGTCGAAGGTCCTAAGTGACGGATGTAGCGGAAAGACCTCGTAGCCTCGCTCTTTCAACTCACGATAGGCAGCCGCGCCGAATTTCATTTTGTTCTCGGACACACCAATCACTGCAATGGACCGGACGTTGTCGAAAAACTCTGACGTCGGGGGAGTCATTATATTTGCCATGACTATAGCCTCCTTCGCCACTCGCGTGGCTCAATAGCCCTGGGTTTGATTGCTCATCATCAATAGCCCGCGATCTTCGAGTTCAATTCGGTTCAATTGAAACACGACCGAATCGGCCGACGGCGGTGATCCTAGACGGGTCACGTGCAGTACGGCGCGGAGCCGTATCGTCTCGCGAGGGAACGTAATCTCGCCGAATTTGAAGGTCAGGAAATCCTCACGTCGCGGGGCATAGTTCGTTCGGTCCGGCAGCAACACCATCGGCTGCGACTCGCCGGGAGTTTCATACATCACGAGCGAATCGACCAGGAAATCATCAGTGATCCGTTTCAGGAATCCGTCGGACAGGCTTTTCAGTTGCTCGTCGGTCATTTGCCATTCGTAACCTTCAAGGTCAGCAACTGAATCTTGGACTCTAATGGTGACCGAGTATGTGCCCCTTACCACTCTTGGTGCATTGAGGCGGGATTCTCTATAAGCGAAAATGCGAGGCGTCAACCGGTAGTGATCAAAGAAGACCGGGTTCTCGTTCGATGGTAAGAAATAGCTGGATCGAAATGTGCTGCAGGATGCGAGCCCGACCAGGAGAGCCGCCATTACGGCGGCGACAACCATGTGAGTGCTTTGCCGTCTCATATAGCCTTATACGTCAACTCGAGGACTGTTCCTCTTCCAGAAGTTGCGCCAGAATGTGCGATACCGGCACCGATCCTTCGCGCAGATCCTTCATTTGCGGGAAGAATACCACGTCGCGGATCGAGTGCGAATCGGTCAGGAGCATCACCAGGCGGTCGATACCGAACCCGAGCCCCGCGGTCGGCGGCATGCCGTAGGCAAGCGCCGTAATGAAATCATCGTCGAGCGGCTGCGCTTCTTCATCACCCGCCGCCAGCGCCTTCCCCTGTTGCAGAAAGCGCTGCAATTGATCCATCGGGTCGTTCAGCTCAGAAAAGGCATTGCCCATTTCCTGCGCGGCGATGAACAGCTCGAACCGCTCGGTCAGACGATCATCGGCGCGATGCTTCTTGGCTAGAGGCGAAATTTCCACCGGGAAATCGGCCACGAAAGTCGGCTGAATGAGAGTCGGCTCGACTTTCGCCTCATACACCGCGGCGATGACTTTGCCGCGATTGATCAACTCGCTGCCTTCCACGCCCAGCTTCTTGGCAGCGGCTTTTGATTCGGCAAAATCGAAATCGGTAAAATCAACCCCGGTGTGTTCCCTTATGGACCCGATCATCGTCACCCAGCGAAACGGCGGTTCGAAATCGATCACGTGCTCGCCGTAGGGCACTTTGTACGAGCCGGTGAGTTGCTTCGCGGTGTGGCGTAAGAGATTCTCGAACAACGCCGCCACGTCGCGATAATCGGCGTAGGCCCAGTAGAGCTCGATCATCGAGAATTCCGGGTTGTGTAAACGGTCGAGACCTTCGTTGCGGAAATCCTTACAGAACTCCCAGACCTTGTCGTAACCTCCAACTATCAGGCGCTTGAGGTAGAGTTCGTCGGCGATGCGAAGGTACATCGGTATGTCCAGCCGGAAATGATGCGTCTTGAACGGCCGGGCGCTGGCGCCGCCGTATTGCGGCTGCAAAATCGGCGTTTCGACTTCGAGAAAATCTTCGCCGTTCAGAAAATCTCGGACGATCTGAATGATCTTCGTACGTTTGCGAAACGTATCGCGAACTTCCGGGTTGACGATCAAATCAGCGTAGCGGCGACGGTAGCGCGTTTCCTTGTCGGTCAGGCCCGAATGCTTGTCGGGCAGCGGGTGCAAAGACTTGGTGAGCAACTCGAAAGATTGGACCTTAAGAGTGCGCTCGCCGGTCTTGGTTACGAACAGGGTGCCCTCGCAGCCAATGATGTCTCCCAAATCGACCTGGTCGAAAATCTTGAACCCATCCTCGCCGACTATGTCGCGCTTGACATAAATCTGTAACCGCTCGGTGCTGTCGCGCAGATCGGCAAAGAAGACCTTCCCCATCTTGCGATTGGACATGATGCGTCCGGCGATGCGTATCACCGTGGCTTCGGCGACCATACGGTCGAAATCGTCAAGGATTCCTTTGATATGTCGGACCGACTCGAACCGGTATGGATACGGATTGACGCCGGCAGCTGCAAGATCGCGGGCTTTGGCGCGTCTGATCCGGACCAGATCGGTAAGCGGAATCTGGATATCGTCGGTCGGAGGGGTTGGGGCGTGTTCTTCGCTCATGGTATTCGTCCAATTCATAGGGTGTGATCGGGCCAGGGCCCCCGACACCCGGGTGATTCTATCGAGGCGGAAATTTCTTCTTGAGGGCTTCGAGCACCGGATCGGGCACCAGGCCGCTGACATCGCCCCGGTTGGCAGCCACATCACGCACTATCGACGATGAGAGGTACACCCAGGAGAGAGCGGGCATCATGAAAACCGTCTCAACATCACGCGCCAACTTCCGATTCATGAGCGCCATCTGAAATTCGCTCTCGAAATCGGAGACCGCGCGCAGCCCGCGAATGATGGCCGTAATCTTGAGATCCCGGACCAAATCCGCCAGGAGTCCGTCAAACTTGACCACCCGGATGTGCCCGTTCGATTCGAGCTGGTTCACCGAGGCCTTCATCAGGGCGACTCTCTCGTCGTGAGAGAAAAGCGGGGCCTTGCCGACATTGGCCGCGACGGCGACGATCACTTCATCAAAGATGTGGCAGGCGCGCTCAATCAGGGAAATATGGCCGTTGGTTACCGGATCGAAAGTCCCCGGATACAGGCCCAGGCGAATGTCAGTTTCACTTGTCATAATCACGCTCGAATATCCGGCGGCCAACCAAGCCGCCGGATTTCAAACATAGAATCCCGGACGTCTGATGGCAAGCTAATTGACAGTCAGACCGATCGCGATCAGGTAGAGGGGTAAAGCTCGATGAGTGGCATCGTCGAAGGCGCCAAAGAATCCCTCGCGTGGCTTCGGAATCGACACCGCTACCGGGAAAGACTCCTGAACCGCGGCTATGACGGCGTCGTCCACCTGCTCACCCGTAAGGTACAGACCGGCCAGAGGCACCGAGATCCCGGAATCGAGCAGGGTCGACAGTTTGTAATTCATAAGTGTTCTAAGATCGACCCCAAAGCTCCGGCGTCCTGTATCGCCGTTCAGATCGTAGCCCCCAAGAGACATGACGGCGACATCGACCACATGCCGGTTGTAGAGATAACAGAGCGAGGCACCATCTCCGGCCAGATCTACCAGAACGACCAGGTTGTCGTCACGGCCGTCACAAACCGCCAGAAACCCCCGCCCGAGAGCTATCGACCGGGCCCTATACGACACCGGTTCCGCGGTGGACTCCTCGTTCAGACCGAGTTTCGTAGTAAGCTCGTACAGGTATTCCTTCCGCCAGATGAATCCAAGATATCGCTCCGGAATGCCGCTGGACGCTTGATCGAACTGAAACATTTCGGCGGGTTCCAGCAACGACTGGATAAGTTCAAACTGAAGGCGATCATTCAGATTTGTTGAGCCCGTCTCGCTCAACCGGATGGTCTTAACCATGGTGTGATGATCTGACACTGCCAGTCGGATGCGATCTCCCCCGACCAGTGATAGGTGCGGGGATTCGATCGCAGAAGACGTCTCCAGCCGCTCCACAATCAGGCGACCTGATTCCAGACGAGTGGATGCCGCCAGGAGTTTTTCCCCGCGCAGATCAAGGCCGGTGCAACGTTCGCTCATGGTTGGTTAATACGAATGTACGGACGGAGCCGCTCAAAGAGTTTTGGTCTGATCCCTTTGACTTCGGTGAGGTCGACCGGTCGCTCGAAACGATGGGTCTGCCGATATTCGACGATGCGATCTGCCAGGACACGACCTATGCCTGGAAGCAGCTCCAGCGAATCAGCCGGGGCGGTATTGGGATCAAGCAAGAACACACCGGTGTACTGAGAATTCTCGTCACCCAGGATCACCGGAAACGTAAGCGCCGCCGAAGTCGGAGCCGCGAGGGTGTGAAGAAGCAGAAATATTGACATAGCGACTGCGGTCACGGTCAACACTATCAGGAACCGCAATTGTGCGTTTGAAAATTGAAAGAAATCGGCCAGCTTACCCATCAGCCCATCAACCCCTTTGGAGAGCACAATATACTAGCGCGCCGCCCGAAAACAAGGGATGCCGAGACGATTTTGCGGGTCACAAAGAGTCGGACTTGATTTCGGTCTCAGAGACCGAGCCGGAGACCTGACTTAGAATCTTGAGACGTCCCAGGTCAGGATCCGCTTCCATCCCCCACCCGGTCATTATATCAGTCCGGCGGGTGAACTTGACGAACGATTCCGATTCGATCTTGTGCCGCTTGGGGTTCCATCGAAGAAAGTCGGTGTCTAACCGGGTAGAGTCCTGAGTCAAGACAACCACCTTGCCGAACACCTCCATGCGGTCGTCCTTTTCGCGAATCACGCCCGAATCGGCAATGAGATTGGACGTGACCGCGCCGAGCGAATCGTGAAAATCGACGTCGAGAGTGTACGCCACAGTTGAATCGATAGCTTCGAACCGGCGCATCAGTTTGGAATGGATTTCGGCCTGAACTACTTCGCGATCGTAGAGAAAGATGGTGGCACCAGAGACTTCCGAGTCGGGCTTCAGGGCAGAATCGGTCGGACCCTTATCCCCCGGGGCCACATTCTTCCGGGTGCACGCCGCCAGAAGAACCAGCATTGCCAATGATATCAGGACTCCGACTCTTAACATATTCATAGCTCGACTCTCTTATACGTATTTCGACCAGTAAGATCGAAGAAAACAGCCCAAAGTCAAGCAGGTCGGGGCTTGCGGGTCCGCCAACGGTTGTGCTGCCAGGGCCACTGGTCAGGGTAATTGCGGATAATACCCTCAAGGGCCTGGGTACATTTCAGAGTGATATTGTAGATTTCAGCGTCGGGATCGGCCCCCGGATCGCTTTTCACTTCGGGGCAAACGATTATTTTATAGTGGTCGTCGGCCGTCCGCACGCACGCCATTGGCACAAAAGCCGAACCCATCCGGAGTCCGAGGATGGTCTGGCCAACCGGCGTGTAAGACCAACGTCCGAAAGCCGGAATGAACTCCCCGCGTACGCGGTGGGAGTCGGTGTCGATCAATACCCCGAGCGCCTTGCCGTCTTTGAGCCAACCAAGCATGCGCTTGGGCGAATCGGTGGTGGCAATGGTGACCAGCCCGACCGCCTCACGATTGGCCAGAAGCATGCGATCAAGGTACGGGTTACTGAGTTCGCGACCGATTGCGGCGACTTCGTATCCCCGGCTCTGAATACAGGCCGCTAACAACTCAAAATTACCGATATGCCCGGTCACGCCGATAAGACCCTTGCCACGACGGTACGCCGCATCGAAATGCTCCAGCCCTTCGATATCAATCAAAGGCAGGATTTCGCTGTGGAAATGCTTCTTGAAGCGAAGGAAATCGGCGACGTTCTTCCCGCTGTTGATAAAGAAATCGCGCGCGAGGCGCACCCTCTCGCGGTGAGACATATGCCGTCCGTAAACCAGTGTCAGATGACGGAGCGCCCGGTGCTGTTCGCGCGTGGCCATGGTCCAGGCGGCCAGTCCAAGCCACCCACCCATAGAGATGGCGACTCGCCTCGGTACCAAATTGAATATCGCGGCCAGACCTCTGATCAGCAGATAGACCGTATATCGCTTGGTACTCTTGAATAGCCTCACACGGACCGCTTTCCCGTACCTGTGCCGCCGCCCGTCTTTTCAAATCCTGATAATACTCTGACGCAGCGAATGAACAGGCTAGGCTGAAGAATACGTTACGGCAGTGCAGTCGTCAATCGGCTGGAAGACGAAAGAAAGCCTAGTGCGGCCCGACCGAACGGGATTTGGAGCTGTCCGGGGGACGAGACTCGAAAATCAGAGTGTCCGCGGAGTCGTCGAACGGGCTGGTCCGCTTGTCCTTGCTGCCGGCGAAAGCCCCGGGTCGGAGAACCATCGTGATTTCGGCCTCATTGCGCAACACCGAGACGGTCGAGCCACCCTTGTCGAGCCCAACCAGCACGAATTCGATTAGCTGGCGATGTGTCCGCGGCCGTTTCCCGTCCACCGAACGGACCACGTCACCCACCCGCAGGCCGCAGGCATAGGCCAGACGCAACGTGTCAATCTTGTCGATAGTGAGACGGTTGTTGTCGCCCGTTTTGATCGAGAATCCGAGCTGTCCTTTCAGCGGGAGCCCTTCGACATATTCCGGAGCCAGGGCAAGCGAATCCTCGGACCGCGCCGGGGCGCGGGTAGCCTCGACCAGCGCCGACATCGGCGATTCGTCGAGCACCCACTGCAGCAACGGACGTTCCGGGGTTAGCGCCCAATGAGTGAGCAGGAACTTTTCAAAGACTTCCCGCCCAGGGTGAAGTCTCTTGAAGAAATCCGACTGGTAAGCTTCGAACGTCGAATCGAGGCCGAGGATCTTCTGCGCCGTCACGGTGGCGAGAAGTACGGCCAGATTATCACGACGGTACGGGCTGGGCTGCATAAGCGGATGCCCGGCCATCGAGCGATACAGCGGATCGTCGGCCCGCTCCGACTGGGACAACATCCGATGGGCCAACTGGTAGATCAGGTTGAATTTCTGAACCGCTCCAGGGGGCGCGGCAATAGCGGTGCCGCCACGACGCATCCCGCCGATTGGAATTACGAGCGGGTCGGACCCGCCGAACGACGGATACCAGCGCAATACGTACAGATCGAAACGGTCCTCGACCCAGTCAAGTCCAGAGTACTGAGTGAGCAGCCACAGTGTGCTGTCGCCCTGAGTCTGCCAAAAGTAGGCCAGCGCCGAGTCGTTTTCACGCACCCAGCGAAGGTCCTGGGCCACGGAATGGGTCAGGTAGAACTCCGGATACAGTTCCGCCTGAAACATGGCGGCGCGGTCATTGAAGCGAACTTCCGGCACGGGCAGATCGTAGCGAATCGGTCTTGGCGCCGGAGTGGCCGGAGCGACCGAATCGGCGGAATCAACCTGCGCGCTCGAAGAAGCGCACGCGAAAAGCAGAAGAATTCCAAATACTGTCTTATTCATGCCGGAAGAATTAACGACGCACCCTTAACCTTGGCAAGACTAAAGCAGATGATTGGGGCAGACCGGGAGGTCTGCCGCCCACTATTCTACGCTACGCCACCACTGCCACCGGGCGCGGTGGTTCCACCATCCGGAAATAGAACTGCACGTACAGGGCGTTGAAAAAAGTCCCGGAGTACCCGCCCAGAACCAGCGCCACCGGCAATCCGATAGTCAGCGCCATCATCAAGATCGCCACCAAATTCCCGGTCAAGCTGAGTATGAGCGCGTTGATCGGCCAATACAGCAGGAACGTGAAGATTCCGATCACGATCGCGAAGGCTATCGCCAGCCCTAGCCCGATCAGGGTTATTAGGAAACAGTTGGTCTTGTTCTGCATCAGCAGGTTCCAACCCTCAATGATGGCATCGGCGATGTGACTGTCTCGCGCCACCATAGCCACCCCGCCCAATCGAAAGGTGTGAAAGACAAAGAAGTACAAGATCAGCGCCACCGGTATAGTTAGAAGAAGAGTGAACGGCGTGAGAAGAACGGCGGGCATCACTACTCCAGCTAGAATGGCAATGACAACGAAGAATTCGACCATGACCATACCCAGAAAACGCCAGAAGAAATCAGTCCCCCTGGAGAACGACGTTCCCCAGTTGTATTGCCCCCCTCGAGTAATCTTGTTGACGGCATCGATAATCGCCGGCTGAGAGATTAGGTAACAAATGAAGAAGAGCAGGGCGAGTGCTATCAGCCAGAGCAGGATTGCGCCCAGAATCGCGAAGCTTGGCTGCACCATGGTCGACGGCAGGCCAAGCTTGTCAAACCACTCGCTGGCAAAGTTCAAGTCCGTGGCCTGGTACTCGACTTTCTTGGTCCAGTCGAAATTGAAGGCCGATGTACCGCCGGTAAACAGACCGAAAATCCACAGGGTCTTGTACTTCCAGGCAATATCAAAAGAGCGCTGGATCAGACTGCCGAACTCAATGCCCATCTCTCACCTCCGGGTTAGGCTGCATCGCCGAAATATACACCCACAAACCGACATCGCAACAGTCTTGTCGGATAACCTCACACACTGTTTCTGCTTGCGATACCATGTTTACCGTATTACCAACCGGGGTGGAAAACTATTCAATCCCGAGAAATAAACAGATGATCCACCCCCTCAAACAGCTATTGCTGACGGCCGCGGCCCTGGCTCTGGCGACGTTTTTCACGGGCTGTGGATCGGATTCCAAACCAACCCCTAAACAGACCGATTCCGCCTCAACGTCGGTTGCAAAGGGTCAGGATAGTCTGGCAATTGAACTGGTTGGTGTGGACCAGACCTCGGTTCTTGACCTGCTTAAGGCGAAACATGAGGTGGACTATCGTGGCACCGTGGTTGGGGCGTTCGTGACCCGGGTGGATCGGGCCGAAGCCAGTGCCGAATATTTCTGGATGTATTCGGTCAATGACTCGTTCCCCCAGACTGCCTGTGACAAATGTGTCACATCCAACGGGGATCGGGTGGTCTGGCATTTCCGACGGATGGGACGATAAGTTCAAACTTAAATATTGCATGAATGAATCAAGGTTGTCATATTTCAGCCGCAACTTAGAGGAGGTCGTAATGGCCAAAGGCAAAGACAAACCGAAAAAAGAGACCAAGAAGCCCAAAAAAGACAAGAAGAAGGGCTGCTAGTTTCTTCGTAGATTGAAGTGCGGCCTCGAAACAAGACTGCACTTACGGCCCGGTGGTGAACAACCGCCGGGCCGCTTTTTTTGTGCGCAAATGGGCGCCCGCAGGCCCCGAATCGTGCCCGGCAGATGCCCACCAAAGTGATCGGCAGGCCTCTGGGCCTGCCGGCATCGGGGTGTCGACTATACGGCAGGGTTGGAACCCTGCCGATCAAGTATGACGGCCGCACTGAACCGACGAAACGTCTCGTCGCCCACCGGAATCACGCAGCGAACAGTCCCCTAATTCCCACTGGCTTTTGCAGCCCACAGACATATATTTCCGGTCGCCATGAACAAAACGCTTCAACGAATCGAACGGGGCGAGTTCTTCCTGATCGCCGGACCGTGTGTAATCGAATCGGAACAACTCTGCCGTCAGGTCGCTCGCGTAGTCTCCGAGCTGGCCGCTAAATACGACGTGCCATACATCTTCAAGGCGTCGTACAAGAAGGCCAACCGAACCTCGGCCGGTTCCTACGCCGGACCGGGACTCGAAAGCGGCCTGAAAGTGCTTCAGAAGATCAAGACTGAATTCGACCTGCCGATCCTGACCGATGTCCACGAGACGTCCGAGGTCGACCGGGTCGCCGAAGTGGCCGACATCCTGCAAATCCCCGCTTTCCTTTGTCGCCAGACCGACCTGGTCGTCAAAGCGGCATCGACCGGTAAATGGATCAACATCAAGAAGGGTCAGTTTCTCGCGCCGGACGACATGGCCAAAATCGCCGCCAAGGCCAAAACCACCCGGATCATGCTGACCGAGCGGGGGGCATCGTTCGGATATCATAACCTAGTAGTCGATTTCCGGTCGCTGCTGATCATGAAGCAAACCGGCCATAGAGATCGTATTCGATGCCACCCACTCGCTGCAACTTCCGAGCGGCGGCGGGGATGTCTCTACCGGCCAGCCGGAGTTTATCGTACCGATGGCGCGTGCGGCGGCAGCAGTCGGGATCGACGGACTTTTTGTCGAAACGCATCCCAATCCGGCCGAGGCGCTCTGCGACGCCGGGGTTATGCTTCCGCTCGACCGGATGCCGGAACTGCTGGACGCGGTCATCCGTATCAACAAGGCGTTGAGGTAGACTCCCCGATGAAACGACTTTCACGCCCGGAATTTGTCGAGCGTCTTAAGACGATCAAACTGCTGGCGCTTGATGTCGATGGTGTGCTCACCGACGATTCGATCTATTTCGGCCCGGACGGTTTCGAGCTCAAGAAATTTAACATCTCTGACGGCTTCTACATGGTGTTGGCAATGCGATCCGGACTTGAAATTGCGATTGTCTCCGGCCGCTATTCTGCCGCCACTGAAAGCCGTATGAAAGATCTCGGCGTAAAGCATGTGCTTCAGGCGAAACAAGACAAAGTCGAGATGATCCGCCCCGTGCTGGCCGAGTTGAAGATCGGTTTCGAACAGGTGGCGTTTGTCGGCAACGAACTGCTCGATATCAAGCTGGCGCGCGAGATCGGCCTGCCGATTGCAGTCGCCGATGCAGCCCCCGACCTGCTGAGCGAAGTGGTGTATGTCACCGAGCGCAAGGGCGGCCATGCCGCCGTGCACGAAGTCCTCGCGGCCTGGTTCGAGGCGGTCGGACTGAATCCCAAAGATATGGTGGCCTGATGGACCTGATCAAATATGCACAGGAAGTTATTCGCAACGAGGCCGGCGCGGTCGCGGCCATGGCCGATCGGCTGGGTGAGAGTTTTCAGCAGGCGGTCGATGCCATCCTCGAATGCAAGGGACGCGTTATCGTTGCCGGGCTCGGCAAATCGGGCCTGATCGGCCGCAAGATTGTCGCCACGTTCAACTCGACCGGGATTTCCTCGTTTTTCCTGCACCCGGCTGATGCCCTACACGGCGACCTCGGACTCATCCGCGCCGAAGACCTGCTGATGATTATTTCCAAATCGGGAAGGCAGGAAGAACTCGAGACGATTATCGCCGCTACTCGTCGGCTTGGTGTCAGAATCATCCTGCTTGGCGGCAACACGAAGTCCGATCTGTGGGAGAAGGCCGATATCGCGCTTGATTGCTCAGTCGAATCCGAAGCCTGCCCCAACAACCTGGTGCCGACATCGTCATCGACCGCGGCGCTCGTGATGGGCGACGCTCTCGCGGTAGCGTTGTTAAGAGCACGGAATTTCACCAAAGAAGATTTCGCGGAGCTTCATCCGGGTGGATTTCTCGGACGGCGGCTGCTCAAGCGGGTGGCGGAGTATCACCATTCGGGCGATAATATCCCGATGGTGTCATCCGATGCGACTTTTTCGGAGCTGATGGTGGAAATGAGCCGCAAGCGGCTCGGCTGTGTGGTCACGGCCGACAGTGATGGACGCGTAACGGGTATATTTCTGCGACGGTGACTTGCGGCGACTGCTGGAACGAGTGGGAGACAAGGCGATTTCGAGCTTGAAGGCGTCGGATGTCATGGTGAAGAACCCGAAGACGATTCCGCAGGATGCTTTGCTCGACGCTGCGTTGGCGCTTATGGAGAAGAAAGAGATCACGCAATTGCCGACGGTTGATGAGTCCGGCCGCCTGGCGGGCGTGATCCATCTGCATGACATCTTGAAATCGAAGTTGGTGTAGACACTTTATTTGATCGGCAGGGTTCCACCCCTGCCGGTTCTGTGATGAATAAGTAATAGTAGGTCGGGTTCCGACCCCGGACTTTGATCCGGGGGAGAAACCCGACATAGTTTCTTACGTGCCCGGCAGATAGTGATCGGCAGGGTTCCACCCCTGCCGGTTTTGTGAGCCATATGTCAATCACCCCACCACCCTCCACCCTCTTCGACCGATACCTCCACATCTTGGGAGTCAGCCCGGAAGAAACCCAGCCTCAAAGCACTGACCGAGTTGACCACGGCTCACCTGACCCGTATCCCATTCGAGAATGTCTCCAAGCTCTTCTACCTGAAACGCCACAACCTTCGCGAGCTGCCCGGTCTCGAACGTTATCTCGACGGGATCGAACGGTATCATTTTGGCGGAACTTGCTACACGAATAACGTCTACCTGCACCTGTTGCTCGAACACCTGGGGTATCAGACAAAGCTGTGCGGGTGCGACATGAACAACCCCGACGTTCATATCGTCAACCTGGTCACTGTGGACGGACACGAATATGTCGTAGACACCGGCTACGCCGCGCCGTTTCTGGAGCCTATTCCGCGTGACTTGCTCGAGGACTACGAGACTGGGCTCGGCCGGGATCGGTACGTGCTCAAGCCGCAGGACGGCGATGGCCGGTCGATCATGCAGCTTATTCGGGACGGGCAATTGAGACACGGCTACACGATCAAACCGCAGCCGCGCTCGATCGAGTATTTCTCCGGCGTCGTCGCCCATTCTTACCGCGAGGCGGCTACGTTTATGAATGCGGTGCTGCTGGTGCGATTCTTTCCCGGTCGATCACTCGCGATTCACAATTTGACAGTTCTCGAATCGGAAGGCACGCACTGGACTACCCGCCAACTAGCTGACCGAGACGCTCTGGCGGCCGCAGTGGAACAACATATCGGCATCCCGCGTGAGATCACTGCCGAGGCGATAGCGGATATAGGCGAATTCGGCGACGCCTGGTCGTAGATGTATTCGTGGGCGGCAGACCTCCTGGTCTGCCCCAAAGAAGGGGCACACGAGGACGTGTGCCGCCCACGGTATTGCGACGCGGCGGCCCCCCCCTTAGACCCGGTTGCGGCAGGTCCTACGGCCCCGACTTGTCGTGGGTAGGCTCTGACGCAACCAGTAGGCCACATCACATTCTCGAATTAGATGCTCAAAAAGCGGATGCGTTCGGCGTTCAGACCGCTAAATTGGTGGCAACGTAGGGCAGAACCCCTTGTGGTTCTGCCAGGTGAGTGTCGGGACCTCGCCACGGCGAGCAGGCACAATGGTCCCGACCTACATGACGTTGGCAATAAACGTTTTGATCGGATATATGGCTATGACAACACTCCCGTCCACCACCACCATGTACCAGGCGCTGGTCGACCGCAATTCCGAATTCGAAGGCGTCTTCTTCGTCGGCGTCCGGACCACCGGCATCTTCTGCCGTCCGACTTGCCCGTCGAAAAAACCGAAGCCGGAGAATGTCGAGTTCTTCCCGTCGCCCAAAGAAGCCCTTTACGCCGGGTACCGCCCCTGCCTGCGCTGTCAACCGCTCGACCGCGACAAGAAAGCGCCCGAACTGGTCACACGGTTGCGTCAGATGGTCGACGAATCCCCCACGGGCAAAATCACCGACGGCGACCTTCGCGAATTGCGCATAGATCCCGTCGACCGCCCGTCGCCGGTTCCGCGCGTACTACGGCATGACGTTTCAGGCGTATCATCGGGCGCGGCGCATGGGGCTGGCGCTGCATGAAATTCGGAAAGGAGAAAGCGTGATCGGAGCACAGATTGACACCGGTTTCGAATCCGCCAGCGGTTTCTGGGAGGCGTTCAAACAAGTGTTCGGCACGCCGCCAAGCGAGGCCGAACGGGCCGGATGTCTGCTGGCGCAGTGGATCGAGACACCGCTCGGCGCGATGGTGGCGCTGGGCAACGACGACGGCATCCACGTGTTTGAATTCATCGATCGTCGCGGGCTGGAGAACGAAATCGCCCGCCTTCGCAAACATGTCAAATGCGCGGTAGTCCCCGGCAGCAATCATCATCTCGAGAAGTTCTGCGCCGAGGTGAAAGCGTATTTCGAGGGGACATCGCTGACGTTCACCGTGCCGATGATTACGTCGGGGACGCCGTTCGAGCGGGCGGTGTGGGAGCAACTTCAGACGATTCCGCCGGGGGAAACGCGGTCGTACAGCGACCTGGCGAAGAAAGTCGGCAGTCCGGGGGCAGTGCGCGCGGTGGGTCGGGCCAACGGACGAAACAGCATAGCGATTGCGATTCCGTGTCATCGGGTGATTCGCGCCGACGGCGACCTGTGCGGTTATGGAGGGGGGGTGTGGCGAAAGAAGTGGTTGCTGGACCACGAGCGTCAGATAGTCTCCCCCGGAGGCACGAATCTGACGCTGTTTGAGGGAAAGTAGTTTAGTGGTGGGCGGCAGAGCCTGCCCCCGACCTGATCGGGGGTCCTCGTCTGATTGTGTGAGGCAGACGTCCTCGTCTGCCCCATCTTTGAATGCCCCTCCTGAACCGTGCCCGGCAGATGTCCACATCTGCCGGCTTGACGCGGTGGCGCTATTCCCGCTATATTGGATTGAAATAGCAATCAAGGACACGGGGTACGAACTGTGTTCACCTGCATAGCGGAGGCATGATTCAATGGCAGACGGCTTCATCAAGAATTACAACCTTATTCAAGAGACGTCTCGCGTAGACGATTTATTGGATTTCTCTAAGTCTGTGAGCGACTTTTCGAAGCGGTTGGAGTCGATCGATAGACCATCCCTGGTAGGCCTGATCGGAAAATTCGGCTCAGGTAAGAGCACGATGCTATATCAGATAGAGAAGGGAAGAAAGGACAAGGAGACTTGGATACTTTTTGACGCATGGAAGTACCCAGAGCGTAGAGGTCTATGGGAAGGCTTTGTGCTTGACTTCGCTGATCAGGTTGGTAGTAAGAAGATGGCTAGGAATAGGATTGCTGGTCGGGATCCAAAGTCCAGGTCTGTTGAAATACTCGGTAAGATAGTCAGTGGTGTAACGCAGGCTACTGCAGGCATAGGCAACATAGGTGGCCTCTTAGAACTATTCAAGAACTCGCCCGCAACTAGAGTCTTCGAAATCCAAGAAATTCTATCCGAGATCATTCACAGGCACAAGAAGGATATATGCATCGTGGTAGAAGACATCGACCGTTCTGGAGACGCCGGGATATACTTTCTTGAGACCCTGAAGGAGTTTATCAGGAAGTTGAACTACGATAAGCGGGTAATCACGATTGTACCCATATCTGACTTTAGCTACAAAGGTCACCATGAGGAGTACCATAAATGCTTCGATTATGTGGATTTCTTTTGCCCTCAGATTAGTGGATTTGACCGATTCGTCGGAGAGATTTTCAAAGATAATCTCTTTCTGGGAAAGGATGCACTCAGGAAGGGCCAAGTATCAAGCTTCTGTGAGCGTCTGCTCGATTATGAACCTATGACAGTCCGATTGCTTAAGACTATGCTACGGGGTGCAGACATTGCATATCGGCGGCAAGTAAGTGACGGCCATCAGCCAGAATGGCTTGTGACCATTTGTTTTGAAGCGGCCAAGTATATTCCCTCACCCAACGACCAAGCGACTCCCTACATTGATTCATTAAGAAGAGAGAGAATCGTCCAGCGCAACATCATTTTCGCGTCTCTTCTCGGCGCGATACTGGCCCGACGTCCCAGTATATATGACCGTAACTCGAGTCCTGACAAACCGCAACTGTTCAGCCCCGGTCTTGACTTCAAGCTCGTTCCACGCAACGAACCCGATGGGGTGAAGAGGTATCCGTCTACTCCATGGCACGCCCAATATACGTCCGAGAACGAGAAGTACTTCTACTTGAGTGATTTCTACCTGAACTACTAGTTCTAATCCGGTGCCTTCTATCTCCCCCCACAAACAGAAAACCCGCGCCTCAAATGAGACAGCGGGTTTTATCTGCATCGCCCGATGTTGCCATCGAGCTGTAGCTTCCAAAGCAATTAGTGCCGGCGATAGTTCCGACGGCTCTTGGTGGTGCGGAAGGTCCGACGACGAGCGTTGGCCCGACGAGCCGGACGACGTGACCACTTGGACTGACGGGAGAAGCTCGGACGAGCGGACTTCGTGCGCCAGTTGGTTTTCGGCTGGTTGGAACCGGTGTTGGCTCTCCAGACCGACGGACGGGCCTTCTTGATGCTCAGGTCAGAAGCTTTGTAACGAACCGCATAAGCGGTGCGGCCAAGCTGACGAGCAACCCAGGAGGTCGGGTACTGCTTGTAATACTTGCGCAGGAACGCGACTTCCTCGCGGCTCCATACGTTGCCACCATTGCCGGCACGACGCGTGCGATTCTGAGCCGGACGACGGCTGGCGACGCGGGTCTTTCTGCTTCTCGGTTTTCTTGCAGCCATTGGTTACTCCTTGTTTGAGTATTGAAGTTGCCGGTGGGATAATGGCTGTGCACCCTCCGGCTATTAACTATCTGTAGATATCTTTCGGTATCGCGCTAAAATACTTAACCCCAAGGCTTTGAGATTTTAGGTCTATGATAAGATTTTTTCGCACCCAATTTGCCCTATGGGAACGCCCCGCCACACCCGATCACACCCTCGTTTTGTGAACGTGGACTGCACTGGTAGGCGTTATCTCTCGTAATTCGACGATATCGGTACCTCGTTGTGACACATAACGTTACGGTCGTGACGCTTGCTCCCGACGGCAGAACCACCCGCCCGACGGGCGGGGGTTCTGCGCTACGTTTCTTCAAAGACTCGTCAGAAAGGCGTCAGGTCACACCCCCAACCGGGTTGGGGGCAGGACCTGACGCAACATCAACTCATCACCCTCCGACAAGTTCAAGGTGACTTGAAATGGCTTCGATGTACCTGGATAGCAGCACACAATCGATAGTTGTTGCTTCTGCGCCGGGCGGGTCGCATACATACAGCCAACCCGTCAGGAGAGATTCCGCCGTGCAACGTGAGCAACTTCACATGACCCTGTTTCTGCTCGTCGCCGCCGTCATCTTCTACCTCTTTGCGCGGATCATGCTGCCGTTTCTGATCCCGATCTGCTGGGCGGCGGTGTTCGCGATCATCTTCTACCCGCTGCAAGATCGACTTCTCCGCGTGTTGAAGAACCGGAGTCTCGCGGCTCTGGTGATGAGCCTCATGGTCATAGTGTTGATAATAGGTCCGATCGCCTACCTGTTCGTGGCGGTAGTGTATCAGGCGGCGGGAGCTGTAGCCGCAATCGACAAACTCAACAGTAGCGGGCAGCTTCGACCAGTTGCTCGATGTCGACTGGCCGTTCTGGCAGTCGATCAAGAAGCTGCTCTCGCCGTATTACGATATGACCCAGGTCGATCTTGACCAGCTGGTCAGTAACTCCGTAAACAAAATCAGCAGTGTGGTGCTCGATCAGACCACCTGGCTGATAACCAACGCCACCAAAACGGTCTTCAGTTTCGGCCTGATGGTATTCACGATGTTCTATCTCTTCCGCGACGGCGACGGCCTGGTCGCTAGGATCAAGAAACTGCTGCCTATCGAAAAGAGTCAGGTCGATGTTGCGTTCGTGCAACTTCGCGAAGTGGTCCAGGCCACCATGTACGGCGGGATAGCCGTGGCGTTGCTTCAGGGATTGCTCGGCGGCATTCTGTTTGCCTCGGTCGGTATCGACTCGGCGGTCTTCTGGGGCGCGGTAATGGCGTTTCTTTCGCTCCTGCCGTTTATCGGAGCGTTTATCGTCTATGTCCCGGCGGGAATCGCACTCATTCTGGCTGGTTCGACCATAAAGGGGATAATTGTAATTGCTGTCGGCGTGGCGGTGATCAGCCAGGCGGACAATGTGGTGAGGCCCTATCTGATTTCCGGCAAGACCAGCATGAACCCGCTGCTGTTGTTTTTTGCGATCCTCGGTGGAATTACGATGTGGGGTCTGGTCGGATTGGTGGTCGGCCCGATGGTCGCGGCGGCGTTCGTGATCCTGATAAATATCTTTGAGATGCGCCTTCATTCGGAAGACCACCAAACAACTCCAGTTGAGCCATGATTTGCCGCAGAATAGAATGATATTTCGATCCCCGATTACTCTGACTCGCCAATTCAAACCTCGAGGTCTCTGAATATGCGTTATGTTTATCTTCTCGTCTTTCTGACAATCTGTGTGACAACTGCACTGGCCGGGATGGACCCCGCGTACTCCAGCAAAGTTGTGATCGACACCGTGCCGTTCTATGCCAACGGCCAGTACGACATGACGGTGCCCAGACCTAACTTGTACTTGAAATACCCGGTCGGTCAATGGCCGTTGCGGTACGGTGAAATGGTCAACTACCTGACCGCCCTGGCCAATGAATCTCGTCGGGTAAAGGTAGAATCGCACGGAAATTCGTACGAGGGGCGAAGGCTGTTCAACGTGTTTGTCTCATCCGAGGAAAACATTGCCAACCTGGAGAAGCTACGTCTGGCTATGAACCGGCTGGCGGAACCGTCGGAGAACGCCTCGTCGTCCGAAGTTGATTCTCTGGCGCACACCCTTCCGGCGTTCGCCTGGATGGGATATTCGATACATGGTGATGAGCTTTCCGGCGTCGATGCCGCAGTACAGTTGATCTATCAATTGACCGGGGGCACCGATTCAGCCACGGTCAATCTGCTGAAGAATGTGGTGATTGTTATCGACCCGACTCAGAACCCCGACGGACGTGAGCGCTATCTCTCCATGCTCGAAACATACCGGAGCGATGTCCCTAACTACAATCGCTTCGCCATGCAGCACGGGGGTGTATGGCCGTATGGGCGCGGCAATCATTATCTGTTCGATCTCAATCGCGACTGGATCATGGTGCGAAATCAGGAGACGCGCGGGAAACTGGCGACAATTCTTAAGTGGCATCCGCAGTTGACGGTCGACGCCCACGAAATGGGCTCGAACTCGAGTTTCCTGTTCGGACCGCCCGGGGATCCGATCAACTACAACACCCCGTCGATTTTCATGAAGTGGGCGCAAGTATTCGGTGATGACCAGGCGGCTGCTTTCGATTCCCGTGCCTGGCCGTACTATGTCAAGGAATGGGCCGAACAATGGTACCCGGGGTACGGGTCGGCCTGGTCGACCTTTTTCGGCTCGATCGGCATCCTGTACGAAATGGCCGGTGTGGACGGTCAGTTCGTGAAACAACAAGATGACTATCTGCTGACCTATCACGAAGCGGTCAATAAGCAGTTTACATCGTCACTAAGCAACCTGACCACACTGTCGAAAAATCGTACCGCCATCCTGCGCGACTATGCTCAGGCGCGCCGACAGATCACCGAAGAAGGCCGTCGCAACCGGTTGACTTACCTGTTCAAGCCTGATCGTGACGCACTGAAAATGCAGCGCTTCGTGCAGTCCCTTACAGATCAAGGGATCGTAGTTAAGCAGGCTACCAAAGAATTCACGGTCAGTGGCGTCACCGACAGCTACGGCCGCAAGCAGGCGACGGTCGCGCTTCCTTCCGGCACGATGATCGTCTCTACCGATCAGCCGCAGGGGGCGCTGGCTAAAGCCGTGCTCGAGTTCGACCCTCGCTTCAAATACGAGATTATCAAGGAGGAGCGTCGTGAGGTAGAAAAATTCGGCCGCTCCAAGATTTATGACCTCTCCACCTGGTCAGTACCGTTGGCCTATAATATTGAGTCGTACTGGACGACGACTGCATTCAATGTCACTACGGAGTCGTCCGGCGAAACCAAACCTTCGCCCGGCAAGGTATACAAACCGGAAGCACAATTTGGGTTTGCCGTCAACATGATCGGAGAATCGACCGACCGCCTGCTGGTCAAGCTCTTCGATCAGGATCTGGTTATGTATTCCTCCGAGAAACCGTTTACCGTGGAGGGTCGTGAGTATGCGGCCGGATCGATAGTGATTCGTAAACGCGGCAACCCGGATAATCTGACACAAATACTCGAAAAGCTCGCGGCTGAAATAGGCATCGATATTTTCGGGATCAACACCGGACGCAGCGAAAAGGGCTCTTATCTTGGCGCCGAGACGTTTCGTCTCCTGAAGAAACCGACTATCGGTCTCATTGGCGGGGACGGCATCAGCACCAGTTCATTCGGTACTGCCTGGTTCATGCTCGATCAGGAACTGGGTGTGCCCGCATCGCTGGTAAGCGTGTCGCGACTCGCCGAACAGAATCTGAGCCTTTACAACGTTCTCATTGTGCCCAGCAGTTGGGGGCCGCTCGACTACTCGATCGGCGACGAAGGACGCCGCACTCTCAAGGAATGGGTCGAGGACGGCGGCACCCTAATCTGCATGGGCCAGTCCGCCGTCTGGGCGGCGGATTCGTCCAGTGGCCTCTCCCAGGTGCGGCTGCGGCAACAGGTCCTCGATAAGCTTCAGGAATTCGATCTGAGTGTAGCCCGTGAGCGTCAGGCCGAAAGCCCGGAAGTCGATACCCTGGCATTGTGGTATCCGGAAAAGGTGAAGGCCGATACGACCAAGAAAGAGAAGGCACCCGCACCTAGCCTCGAGGAAGCGAAGCGAGCCGATGAGTGGCAGCGGAAGTTCTTCCCACGCGGCGTGATCATGAAGGCCGAGCTCGATATCGAAGAATGGTTGTCGTTCGGTCTGGCGCGGTCTCTACCAGTGATGATGTACACGGATGACGCCTTGCTGGCGAAGGCGCCGGTCAAGACGGTCGCCCGCCTGGCCGGCGAGAAGGATCTTCGCATGTCCGGTCTGCTCTGGCCCGAGGCTCGCACGCGCTGGGCCAACACAGCGTATACTACCCGCGAATCTAAGGGGCGTGGCCAGGTAATCCTGTTCGCCACCGATCCCAATGAGCGCGCCTATTTCTATGGATCTCGGCAGATGCTGGTCAATGCGATACTGCTGGGCCCGGGCTTTGGCTCTGATTTTGAAGGTCCTGATTCGGAGAACAGATAGATACAACCAGGTCGGTATGTGTATCTCTAAAGAAGCAATATACTTAGTCACCCTGAACCTGTCGAAGGGTGACCTTTCAATTACCCGTCATGCTTCGACAAGCTCAGCATGACTTGCGGATTGGCAACAGACCGTAGGGCAGGTCCGTCTTCGAACCTGCCGACGATGGCAGAACCGCTCGCCCGCGACAGGCTCGGGTTCTGCCCTACGTTGATCGTATGATCGCCGCCTAGATCTCCGGGGCCGGGGCACCGTACTTGACCCATTCTTCCTTCGACGGACCATAAACGCCGGGTACCGGCAATCCAGCCTGGCGGATAAGCACGGTCAACTGGCCACGATGATGTGTCTGGTGCTTGATAAGCACATCCAGAGTCATGCCGCGTGGCCACTTCTCGCCATACATTTCATCGACGGTTAGCAGCGTGGCATCCTTCCAGTTGGCCTTGACCTGTTCCAGCAACTGCTTCGAGACGGCCGCATACGCCTTCCCGATCTCGGCCGCGGTTTTCGGAACGGGCGCGGAAGCATCAACGGCCGGAAGTCTCAATCCGGTATGCCCCATCATTTCGGGGATGGCCGTGGTGATATGCCAGGCGATTCGCCCAATCGTGCGATGATCCTTCGCCACCGCCTGGGCGAGGGATTTGTCCGTCAGTTGATCCAGGAGCTTCTGGGTACCCTGTGATTCATAATTCCAGCCTAGAGTGAATTCTTCGATGGTGTGAAACATGTCTATCTCCTTTGCAAATAGCAGTCTATTCCACCAGTTTGGGTGGAAGGTCGATGTCCATTTGTTGTGACAGGTCCCGGGTTTGTCATCGCGAGTCTCGACCGCGCTTCGTGGGCGAGACGTGGCGAACTCAATTGGTGCCGCTCCAACGACTATGAGATTGCCGCGCTACGACGTCCCGCCTGACGGCGGGTCATCTTCGCTCGCAATGACGGCGTGACGAACTCGTTCGTCATCGGTCACGCGTCAGGTCACACCCCCGACAAAGTCGGGGGCAAGACCTGACGCAACTTCCGATAGTGTAGACCCGTCGCAGACAAAATATGTCACAAGCCCAAGGCCTCAATCACATTTAGAAACGGCCTAGAGCTTGAACCGGGTACTCTTAATCTGGCCGATGATAGCATCGATCTTGGCTATGAGTTCAGCGTCCAGCACGACGTCGCCACCGGTCAGATTTTCTTGCAGTTGTGATACGCTAGTGGCGCCGACAATCGCTGAGCTGATCTCCGGCCGACGCAGGATCCAGGCCAGCGCCAACTGTATGAGGCTCATGCCGGATTCCCTGCGCCAGAACGCTCAACTGTTTTACTTTGTTCAGGTTGTCTTCGGTGAGTTGCCCCGTCAACCACATCGTATCGGCCCCTCGCGTTCCTTTCGGGACGCCGTCGTTGTACTTGCCGGTAAGCATTCCTTGCGCCAGCGGCGACCAGACAACCATTCCGATACCGTGATGAGCGCAGGTCGGCAGGATGGCGTCTTCGATATGACGGTCGAGCATGTTGTAGCGCGGTTGCTCAATGGCCGGAAGATACCCGCCGAGCGCTCGTGCGTCACCCACCGCCCGTTCGATCTGATCGGCTTCCCAGACCGACGTTCCCCAGTAGAGAATTTTTCCCTGGGATACGAGGTCGGACATTGCCCGGACCGTTTCCTCAATCTCAGTGTCTTTGTCGAAACGGTGGCAGAAATACAAATCGAGATAGTCGGTGCCGATCCGTTTGAGCGATTTCTCGACCGACTCCATTATATGTTTGCGGCTGAGACCCCGGTCGTTGATGTTTTCGCTCATCGGCCAGAACACTTTGCTGGAGATCACCAGATCGGTACGGGTACGGCCTTCAATCGCCTTACCGACCACTCGTTCGGCTTCACCTTTGGTGTAGATGTCAGCGATATCGAGGAAATTGACCCCGGCATCGAGGGCCGCGTGGACGATTTCAGCGGTCCGTTTGGCGTCGACCGTATTGCCGTAGGTCAGCCAGGCGCCGAGTGAAATTTCAGATACTTTGATCCCGTACTTGCCGATCTTGCGATACTTCATTCTGGGTTACCTCTCTAAGTGGCAGCTCACGCTATCTGCAGCACCATACTGAACAAGAGGACAGTTCCGCAACTCAAAACCGGGAGATTTTCAGTTGACCGTTGCGACATAACATGCTATGCTGAATTTGTCTATAAGTTCAGATGCACCGAACCGGAGGTCCTGACGAACGAACGCAATAACAGCGATAGAAATAGTCCAGCAAAGAGGATGGGAGACCGATGGCACAGCACAAAGTTATCGTGAAGATTGACCTGTGTGGATCCAAGAAGTTCTTTGATCGCAATCCTTCCGATCCGACAGGTGCGCGGAAGGAAGTGCTGGCCAAGCTACTGGAAAAGGTCAAATGCTGTTATCCATACGGTGAAGACAACTATCCAAAGGGGAGTATCTACAGTGCCCAGGGTGATTGCATACACGTGATCTTGGAGAAACCAACAGTCGCCCTCCGAGCAACAATTGAATTCATGAAAGAATGGTGCGGCCTCGTACCTTCTCTGCCGGACTGCAGAGCTGTAATGGACGTTGGGGAAATTAGTGAACAGTTCATATTGGATAGATTGGAGCTTGTCGGCGAGCCGTTTGAGGTTGTAAGCAAGATCGAGAAGGGGTTCGGTCCAGGAACGATCGGCGTTACTAGTCGAATACTTCAAAGAACAGACCCCACATTAGTACAATTCCTCCGGCGCGGAACTATCGCTATCAGCGATAAGAGAAAAGAGCAGATATTTGAGGCCAGCTATGCGAACCCAAGGCTGGTTGAGGACTCCGCGCTGGTCCACGCTCTATTCATCGCTGATCCGAAGGGGAGCGAAGTCAGGACACGTTCTCTGCAGGTTCTCATGATGGAGTGCATTTCTGAGCGCAGGGGTGGCAAAGTGGATGTGGCAGCCATCGCTAAGTGGTTGGAGAAACGTGGCCTCCGTGGGTGGACAGAAAAGAAAATTATCGAAGAGGCCGAGGCTTCAGATACCCTGCAAATGGACGAGGAAGGCAACTTTGAACTGACAACATCAGCCCAGGAAGCTCTCGTTCAAACCAGAAAGAGCCTGGCCATTTCAAAAACCGATACCATCAATCGGGTCGCAAAGGCAATCTCCAATGAGAGTGGCCTTGAGGTATCCGATATCCTGAGCAAGTTAGATGTAAGTAAGCTCGTGGAGGAATTTCTGTGTTCAGTATTTCTGGAAATCCGTTTTATGGCAAATTACTTCCAATCAAGCCAGACGCTCTTCGAGAGGCTCGGAGAAAGCAGCCAGTTTGACTACATCGTCCGGTCGGGACTTGAGCCTGTATTAGCAAACGACCCCGAGAGATTCCACTATTTGAAGGGAGTCTTTCTGAGAGCACTCCGGCAGGTTGTCGATCACAGCAGAGACAACATGTATGTTGCTGCGATTTTTCACAATGTGCTACTGCTTTACTACCTAAACCAAAACCAGAAATTTGCGCAGACACAGCGAGATGCGATACGTGGGAAGAGGATATTCTTAGACACGAATGCTTTCTATGCAGTAATGTGTGGATATAGTGAGTTCCAAGACAGTTTACGGTTCTCCCTAAACAAGCTTGCCGATTTGGGAGCGGAGATTTGCATATTCGACAGAAGCTTGGAGGAGTACAATGACTCGCTTGATTCATCCTTGAGGAACTACGAGTCCGACCATGGTCTCTCGATTATTGGTCGGCCCGACTCGTCTTGGATCATGAGAGAGTTTTCATCCAATCCAGGTGCATATCGGAATGATTTTCGCTATGCTGTCTCTGTGCATAAAGTCGCTGCCGACAGCGATATGCCTGGCAGTAACATCTTCTCGGATCCCAGTAAATCTCCGCTGAATGGAGGTCTGATCTATGAGACCTTGGCACCATTTAAGAACCAAGCGGATCTGGGTATCGTCTTTGACCTTGTTTGGCAGGCCAAGAAGAGATTCAACCCCGTTTCAAAGCAATTAGAAATCCCGGGGCAGGTGTCAGTGTATCATTCAAAAGTACTGCACGATGCAAACTGCCTGTCTTCACTGGATTGTCATGGAAGCACTCCTCTGGAATGTGAGAGTATCTTCGTTACTTGTGACTTCGGGCTCGCTAGAGTGAGAAGGGGTGGTGCGGGTAATTATCCTTTCTTGGTCACAGCTCCGGAGTTTTACGAGTTCATGCTACCATATTTGTTTCTTACTAACGAAGTCGCCTCAAGCCCTCTCGAGATGCCCAACCTGCTGTTTTCCGCGGCGTTGTCAGCTTCACTAAAACGCGCACTGGATTTCGATGCGTTGATTGGCGACTTTCTTGTTAATCGAAGCGTCGTCAGACACGACTTTCCAAAACTAGCCGAGATCACAAATGAAGCTCGCATGCGTGGAATTCAGGAGCGTTTCTACAGTATCAGATCTACCTCTGAGGATGACCTTGACCAGACTGAGGTCAGTGCTTGCGTGACTATCGCAGCTCAGGTTGCCGCCCAGTACAGAGAGCGGGTCCGCGAAGGCGTCGCTCACAGTTTCCTGAAGCAAAGCCTTTATGAGAAAGAAGAAGTGATATCTTCTCTTGCGGAAGAGAACCGGAAGTTGCGCGAGAACCTAGCCAGACAAGAGAAGAAGGATAGGGGGCGACAGAAATACGAAAAGAAAATTCGGAAACAGAGAGGAAACTAGAATTTCACCAAATCGATACCGCTGGGCACTTCGTGGATAACCATCGCTGATCAATCTCCCAGCGCCTTCAGGCGATTGTTGATATTTGTCCAGATTTCCGGAGCCGATTGATCGAATCCGGCCAATTTGTATTCATCGCGGGCCCGTTTCAGAAGCGCCAGGCCATCGCTCTTCTTTCCCGTAGAAATCGCAATCTCTCCCAGATCCTCACATGCCTGGGCGATGGCTGAGTGGTTTTCCAGTCGTTCCGCCCACGCTAGTACCGGTCGCAGCCACTGGGCAGCCTTGTCGAGCTGTCCGACCGCGCGATAGGCCATGCCAACATGATAATCGGCGAACAGTTTGGCCGTCTCGTTGGAATAATGCCAGTGATAGTCGTGCGCCCGGAGAAAAGCATCGAGCGCCAAATCAAACTGTTTATTGTCGTAATAGACGGCCCCCAGGTTGTTCCAGAGCGGTCCGAGCCAGTGTTCGGAGCCACCGGCCTCGGCCGTTTTGATTCCGAGCTTCGACCATTCGATCTGCTCTTCGGGAGTGTCGGCCACAATCGCGATCATGTTGCAGGCGTCGACCGCGCGCGACCAGAGGGCGTTCGTGTTGCAATAGACGTACATGTCATCGAAAGTGGTACGAGCCTTCTTGAGATCGTTGTCTCTCCACTCCAGCCGCCCCTTGACGCTGAGATAGCGCGACCAACCGAGTGGGTCGCTGTCGGAAGCCCGCTTAACGGCTTCGGCCAGCCATTTTCGTGCTTCGTCGAGCTTGCCGGTCGCAATGTTCACCCGGGCAATCTGGGCCAGAGCCTCGGTTTCCACCGGGCGGTTGAACTCCTTGCGGCCGCTTTCCAGGGCCTGGGTGTACCGCGCCAGAGCGCTGTCGTATTCTTGTTGCTGAAAGAGGCTGTCGGCCTCGGCCAAAAGGGAATCGGCGTTGTAGGTATCCGGTTCCGGCATAGCGGCTCCTTTGGTTTTCAGGTCGATCGAATAGGTCGAAACCGCCGTCAGAAGAACCGACAGCGCCAGGACGATGTTCCGCACAGGCATCTCCTTTCAGTCAGAAGGGTACAATATATACTAGAACTGTCCGGGGTCAATTCCCCAGACTAAACTGTTATTTCCTTTCGAGTTGACCGACAATACCGATGAACCTATATTCGCCCTGACCTGAGCTACATGTGATCCCGGCCGGCCGCACAGATGAGTGCTTGATAACAAGGCCCCCGGGTGGAAGGACTAGGATATGCGCGCTTTAGTAACCGGAATCACCG
This sequence comes from uncultured candidate division Zixibacteria bacterium, assembly GCA_963735035.1. GTDB lineage: Bacteria > Zixibacteria > MSB-5A5 > GN15 > FEB-12 > JAGGTI01. Next base: position 344,914 of record CAVTJJ010000004.1, on the reverse strand, counting down.
GACAAGACGGCTCCTACCTGGCAGAACTGCTCCTTGAGAAGGGGTACGAAGTCATCGGGATGGTGCGACGGTCATCGACCGAGTCCTTTGAGCGGATCGACCACATCAAGGACCGTCTGACCTTGGCCCAGGCCGATCTATTAGACCAGTTGTCGATTGTGAACCTTATCGATCAATATCGACCGGCCGAAGTGTACAATCTGGCGGCGCAGTCATTTGTCCCGGCGTCGTGGACCCAGCCGGTGCTGACCGGGCATTTCGACGCTATCGGTGTCACTAAAGTGCTCGAGGCTATTCGTCTCATTGACAAGAAGATCCGGTTCTATCAGGCCTCGTCATCGGAGATGTTCGGCAAGGTGCGCGAAACGCCTCAGACCGAAAACACGCCGTTCTATCCTCGTTCACCGTACGGTGTGGCTAAAGTTTATGCCCACTGGATTACGATCAACTACCGCGAGAGCTTTGGCATACACGCCTCATCTGGCATCCTTTTCAATCATGAGTCCCCCCGCCGCGGTCTGGAGTTTGTCACCCGGAAGATCACGGATGCCGCGGTGCGTGTAAAATTGGGAATGCTCGACAAAGTGAAACTGGGCAATCTCGAAGCACAACGCGACTGGGGTTTCGCTGGTGACTATGTGGATGCCATGTGGCGCATGCTGCAGCAACCCGAGCCGGATAATTTCGTGATAGCCACCGGCCGCACCCACAAAGTACGACGGCTGGCGCAGGTTGCTTTCGAACATCTCGGTCTCGACTACCACGACCATGTTGAAATCGACCCGGCGCTGGTTCGCCCTGCCGAAGTTGATCTGCTGGTCGGCGACGCCTCCAAAGCCCGCAAACAGCTCGGATGGGAGCCGAAAGTCAGTTTCGAGCAGCTTATTCAAATGATGGTCGACGCCGACCTGAAACGGCTTTCGGGTCCCAAGAAGTGAAGAAACCGCGCGCCCTTATCACTGGAATCGCCGGATTCGCCGGGTCGTATCTGGCCGAGGAGCTGTTGGCTTCGGGCTTCGATGTGTCCGGAACGCTCTATCCGAAAGAGTCCACCCATAATCTCAAAGGGATCAAAGCATCCCTTCACCTGATGACGCTGGACATTCTGAACGAGAAGAAATGCCACGAACTGGTCGACCGCCTGCAGCCTGATTATATTTTCCATCTGGCGGCGCTGGCCTCGGTAGGAAAATCGTTCCAGCTTGAGAAAGATACGTTCCGCGTAAATTTCGAAGGAACGGTCAATTTACTCGAAGCCGCGCGCGATCTGAAACGGCTCAAGTCGCTTCTGTTCGTAAGTTCGCCGGAAGTCTTCGGCAAGTTCCGACCGATCAACAAAACGCTCACCGAAGGGCACCCGTTCGATCCGGTTTCGCCTTACGGTATTTCCAAGGCCGCCGCTGAAAATGCCTGCCGGTACTACTGGCAACAGCACGGGGTCCCGGTCGTTATTGCGCGGGCGTTCAATCATACGGGACCGCGTCAGGTGCCGGATTTCGCTGTTCCGGCCTTTGCTTGCCAGATTGCCGTGATCGAAGCCGGCCTGCAGAGACCGGTGCTGAAAGTGGGCGATTTGTCCGCCCGCCGCGACTTATCCGATGTTCGCGATATCGTTCATGGCTACCTATTGGCAGCCACTAAGGGAAAACCGGGGCAGGTGTATCAACTTTGCTCCGGAAAGAGTGTTGCTCTCAAGGACGTAGTGGAGCGATTGCTGGCGATGTCGACTCAAAAAATCAAGCTGCAGGTTGATGGGACCCGCCTACGGAAAGCCGAAATCCCGATCCTTCGGGGAAGCCATCGGAAGGCGGCTCACGAGCTCGGCTATAAGGTCCGATATACACTGAGGGATACTCTGGCCGATACCCTTGATTTCTGGCGCACCCAGATCGGCCCGAGTGAAGAAAGTTAGACGCAAGAAAACGGAGTGTCTTGTATGGCTATTGCCACCCGCGTAAAATCACCGGCGGCTAAAGCGCTGATAAAGAAGATCGATGACCGTACCGCCCGCGTGGGCATTATCGGTCTGGGATATGTCGGACTGCCGCTCGCCATGGTTATGGCCGAGGCCGGTTTCAAAGTCACCGGTTTCGATATCGCCCAGACAAAAGTCAAACTGCTCAATTCGGGCAAGTCGGATATCGATGACATCCCCAATGAAGTTGTTGCCAACGCGGTCAACTCGGGACATTTCAAGGCGACCTTCGATCCGAAACATCTGCGCCAGATGGACACGATTTCAATCTGCGTGCCGACGCCTCTTTCCAAGACGAAAGACCCGGACGTCAGCTTCATCCTGGCCGCCATGGACTGGGTGATTGGGAATGTCAAGAAGGGCGCGCTGGTGGTGCTGGAGTCGACTACTTATCCCGGCACAACCGATGAGTTGATTCTGCCGATGTTCGAAAGTCTCAAAATGAAAGCGGGCGAAGATTTCTTCCTCGCCTTCTCGCCGGAACGCGTCGATCCGGGCAATCCCAAATTCAAAACTGAGAATACGCCCCGCGTGGTCGGCGGCGTGACCAATGATTGCATCCTGGTGGCCAAGAAGTTTTACGAGCAGTCGGTGAGTTCGGTGCAGCCGGTGTCATCGACCAAAGCGGCCGAGATGGTCAAGTTGCTTGAGAATACGTTCCGCTCGGTGAATATCGGTCTCGTGAACGAAGTGGCATTGATGTGTGACCGGTTGAAACTCAACGTGTGGGAGATCATCGACGCCGCCGCGACCAAGCCGTTCGGTTTCATGCCGTTCTATCCCGGCCCAGGTTTGGGGGGACATTGCATACCGATCGATCCGCACTATCTGTCGTGGAAACTGAAGTCACTGAACTATTACGCTCATTTCATCGAATTGGCCGGTGAGATCAACTCTAACATGCCGGAGTATGTGGTTGCCCGTATCGGACGGATGATGAACGACCGCTTCGCCCGTTCCGTCAGCAAGATGAAGATTCTCGTGCTGGGGATCGCCTACAAGAAGGACATCAAGGATGTGCGCGAATCGCCGTCGCTGGATGTCATCAAGCTGCTTGAGGATGCCGGCGCGAAGGTGATCTACAACGATCCACACGTGCCGACTTTCCGCTGGAAGGGCGGGATTGCGAAATCGGTTGGGCTGACGGCGGCAGCGTTGAAGTCGGCCGACCTGGTGGTGATTCTGACGAATCATACGAAGTATGATTATCAGTTCATCGTGGATAACGCGAAGGCTGTGTTTGACACACGCAACGCCACAAAGCTCGTGACCAAGAATCGCCAGAAGATCGAGCTGTTGTAGAAAGATATGTGGGCGGCAGACCTCCTGGTCTGCCCCATGTAAGTAACCGTGCCGTCAGGCGTCTCTGCCTGACGGCGCTTTTATGTATGGGTACCCCACAGCTTGCTGTGGGTTCGCTCGCAGAGTAGATGCAAGAGTCGGCAGGCCTCCGGGCCTGCCGATTTCTTCGTTTATGGATGAGTATTGATACCGACAGATTGCCCCCCACCCGACCAACTACTTGATACCAGAAGCTTCCAGCGGGATAGACACAATTAGTTCGCCAGCAGTCTTATGGGATTGGTCCACAACAACACACAGAACCGAATCCTTAGTTAGATTGAAGCGTGTCACCCATTGGGGTAACAAGAAATGAGATACCTGCTCTTCTCCCCTGATGGCATCCCACCTCCATACGTTGGTCCCGGACACCGGATCAGCTCTCAGGTAGTATAGCGGGAGTTCACGCGCTAACCGAAAAGCGCCACTAGTGTTTGTTGCTTTGCTCAGCGGATCCAAGAGCGAATCGGCCACGAGATCGTACACGGCCGTAGAAATGGTAGGTATAGTGTTGGGAGCGAATTTGGTGAAGCGGTTGAGAAACACCTCGGTGCCATCACTTGAAAGTGTGACGGAATTACCCCCTGAAACATAAGCGATTGTGTCCATGCTATCCCGCGATGTAATCCTGCCAATAATGACATGCCATGGCTCACCAGTGGAGTCAGGAAGAAGACCGCTCAGCCCAAGCAATGCTTCTCTTCTGGAAAAGAAGTACGTGTTGATCTTTCCAATCGAGCAATCGGGAAAGAACAGCGTGAGCAGTGTATCCCGGACATGCGGCTTAAGGATATCGAGGGCCAATAGAATGACACTGTCACTCTTGCAGGCGAGATAGCTGAGGTCAAGCGAATCGGACGGTTTGATTGGGACACAGGACATTATAGAGTCAATCACACGAGTATACTCAACCGTGTCGCTACCGCCACGAACGCAAAGATAATATACAAACTGCTTGCCATCCGGAGTCGTGTGCGCAGATGCCAACCCATAATCATCATTGCCAGGTATGGAACGTATGTCCAAACTACCGATCTCATCACTGCTGAGCACTTTCGAAGCCAAGACTACCCATAGCGCCACGAAACACACGACAAGACTCATCACACAATGTCTCATATTGCCACCGCACAATTCTTTGTCCAAGTCGCTCACCTGCTTGCAGGTGAGTTTATGGTCTTCGTGACAAAGCCCCGCACACCAAATTCGCATGATGGAATAATAGCCCAACAATCAGATTGCGTCAAGAGTTCTTCAAGCCCAGCGCAAGCGCTGGGGCACCGAACCGGCCGATACAAGAACCGGCAGGGATGGAACCCTGCCGATCAGAGATTGAATCCACCCTCGGCGCACGACACAATCCCACCCGCAAGTAACTATGATACTGTTCGTGATTTGAGCCTCTGTTCGGACAAGGTATCGTATCGTGGTCTGAAGACAACGATAGATCCTTAGAACAGGAGGCTCAGATGAGAAGGTACGAAGTTGGAGCGGAAGTGGGAAGTGCTGTTTTTGTTGGCGTGGATGTTCACAAGCGTCAGTGGTTTGTCACGGTGAGGACGTTAGAAGTGGAACTGTTCTGTGGCAGCATTAACGGGGATTGGGCGTCTTTGCGGTGTTTGCTGGATCGGTATGATCCTGGGTGTGTGTCCGTGGTTTACGAGGCGGGTTTTTCTGGTTTTTGGCTGCACGACTGTGTGGTAGCGTGGGGTGGTCAGTGCGTAGTAACGCCGCCGAGCTTGGTGCCGATGGCCTACGGTAATCGGGTGAAGACGGACAAGCGGGATAGCCGGAAGCTGGCCTGGTTGCTGTCGTTAGGGTTGTTGAAGAAGGTCTGGGTTCCGGATGAGAGTCAGCGGGGTCACCGAGAGGTCTTACGTCGTCGTCGTCAATTGGTTCAAGATCGGGTACGTCTTCAGAGTCGGATCAAATCGGAGTTGGCCTTATATGGTATTTCAGTGTGCAGTGGGACGGGTCGGTGGACCGGTCCGTTATTAGAGCGTCTGAGACAGGTGTGTTTGGCAGATGTCTGGGCTCAGGCGAGCTACGAGCGGTTGTTGGAGATGTACGATCTGGTAAGTAACCAGCTGGCGTTGCAGACACGACTGTTGCGGGAGTTGTCACGACTGCCACAGTATCGTGATCGAGTTCGGCTGTTAAGTAGCGTTCCCGGCATAGGGGTTATTACGGCGATGGCTCTGCTGTTGGAATTGCATGAGGTCGGTCGTTTTGGACGGGCTGAGCAATTGGCGGCTTATGTGGGACTGACACCTTCGCAGTATTCCAGCGGTGATCATGTCCGGATGGGTCGGATTACCGGCACGGGCAACAGCTATCTTCGGGGCTTGTTAGTGGAATCGTCCTGGATTGCCGTTCGGAAGGACCCACACTTACAACTGGTCTATAACCGGATCAAGCAACGTGCCGGCGGCAAACGAGCCATAGTGGCGGTAGCTCGACGACTGGTCTTGGCAGTCAGGCGGGTTCTGCTTGATAACGTTGCCTATGAGCCGTGTGCGGCCGCCTAAGATAACCAAGGAGTCGGAACCGTACCAAGCTAACGCGAGAACAGCGACCCACCCGCTGTGGCTCGGGCCAACCGAGACCACGTCCGCAAGTCTGCTGCCTCGCCAGGTCACGAGCGGATACATTGCCTGTGGCGCTGCCAGTCAGCGACCACGAATAGCAGACTGGTTCGAGTCCTATGCCTGAACAGAAAGCCCTTGACACAGTACATAGCAGCGGGTGGGCCACCCAAACCGACTACTCGCTCTCTTCTTCCGGCTCGACCGGTTTGGTCGTGTCGCCTGTCGTACTGCCGGTTGTGTCGCTTGACGTACCACCTTCCACCCAGGCGCGAATGGTCGCCTTATCGGCGTCGGTCAGCTTGGCGTTGGAATGCATGATCAGGTATATAGGCAGCGGCATGCCGCCTTCGTCGATTTCATCCAGCATATTTTGCGGGGCGAGCTTTTGTTTCGTCGCCGGCATCAGACCCCAGTTGGAGAAATTGATCTTCTGGCGCGCTTCATGAACGTCGCTCGCCACCAGCCACGACACCGGCGCGACATAGCTATACCAGGGCCAAACCGACTCGTTGGAATGGCAATCATAGCAGGACTTCTTCAGCACCTGCTTCACCGCGGCGTTGTCGTTGAAATCGGACTGGATCGGCGGATTGTCCCGCGTGACCGGTACGAGCTGCGCGACCACAATCAACACGACCAGAACGATGAGAATGCCTCGAAGGGTTACTTTGCGTTTCATATCTTCCTCACACGTACAAATTCCCACCCGTCGGGGGATGTTGCAAAAGTGCTTTCGCTGTCATCGCGAGTCTCGACCGCGCCTCGTGGGCGAGACGTGGCGATCTCAAATAGCACTGCCGCAACAATCTTGAGATTGCCGCGCTACGATGTCCCGCCTGACGGCGGGCCATCTTCGCTCGCAATGACGAGTACATATACATTTTCAACACTCCGGTTGAGTGGGGTGAAAAGGCATAATGTCGAAACCACACGGGTTTCGACCTGCCAACCCGCCCAACCTCCCAAATTCAACAGGATTATCAGATGCCAGTCACCCAAAAACTTTGGTGTGTGACGGCGGGTCCCGAAACTAGTTAACCAGCCAGAGGTGGCACTTTTCCGGCAAACGCTTGATCAGGTTGTTAATTACATGACCGCGCAAGAGATGGTAGATTGAACTGCGGCGCCCTACCCCCAGTGCGACCGTATCGACCGCCAGCACCGTGGCCGCGCGGGCGATGCCTTCGGAGGCCGCATACGAGATGGTCCAGACGGGGATCAGCGTGAAGTTGTGTTTCTGCGCCTCGGCGTAGGCGAAAAGAAGCGAATCGACCGCTTCCTGCGACGGTTTCGCAGCGGCATCGACAAACAGGCCGGGTCGTTCCTCGACATGAATCGCGTAAACGAACTTCCCGCCCAACCCTTTCTCGCGGGTGATCGCCTCGCCTATGAGATATGGGTTCTGACCGAGCACGGCGACCAGCGTGTGTGAGGGATAAAGCGGAGCGATATTTTCCGCAGCGCTCAGCGAGATCAACTCGGTGGCCTCTTCAACGTCACGCTCCGCGATGGCGATCTTGCGGGTAGCCAACCGGTCAACAAGGGGAACCCGGTAGAGCCAGGCAGTGAAAAGCCCCTGCTTGAAGGGCACCGCTACAAGCATACCTATCACTACGATCGTGCCGCCGAAAATTGTCGCCTGATGCTTGGTGACTAGCACAACGCCCCACGCCACCATGACCAGGAGAGTCGTAAACAGACCCACGATGAACATCCAGCCACGTTGATGATCCCGCCAGCGGATAACATCGAGTCCGAGCGAACTGAGCGTGAACGCTCCGAGTAGTCCAAAGGCGTACATCTCGCCCAACAGAGTGATATTGCCCTTCGTGAATATCAGCACACCGACCGGCACCACCGTAGCCAAAAGAATGGCCATGTGTGGGGTCTTGAACCGTTTGTTGCGGCGTGTGAGTACTTGCGGAAGAAAACCCTGTTTGGAGAGGGCCAGGAATACATGGTATCCCCCGATAATGGCAGTGTTGGCTGCAAAGAGAAGCAGCACCGAGGCCGTTACCACAACTGCTGCTTTCATCGGCAGGCCGCCGTAGACATCGGCCAGTTCCGAAATAAATCGCTCGGCGCGCGTGGCCTTGATGGATTCAGGCACAATCGATACGGACAAAAGAGTCAGCAGTGGTGATGTCGCCACCACGCTGATGATCACCAGCCACATGCCGCGACGTGCCGTCTTATCCACCGGCAGCCGCATGGCGGGGCTCAACTGGGAAATACTCTCCAGCCCTGAGAAAGCCAGCCAGGCGCCCCCGAAGCCCACCAGAAGAGTCGGAAAGCGGACGTCTTCGGGGACGGTCAGGTGGTTGCCAACCGAGGTCCAGTCGGCGTTAGACATCATGTAGATCGTAATCGCTACCACGACAATGGCCACTGCAAACGCGGCGACGCCCATGGTCAGCGACAGTCCGGCGCTCTCGCGAATACCGATGACATTGATTACGGCGAGAAAGATCAGCGCCACCACCGCGATCAAGACGGCATAGGATTGAAAAGACGGGAACAGAGAGCCGAGATAGTGCATCCCGGATATGGCCGAGACCGCCGAAGTCAGGAAATAGTCGACCGTGATCAAGAGACCGCCGAACAGGCCCCAGCGCGGAGAGAATGCCCGTGAGGCCACGGTGACAACGCCGCCACCTTCGGGATTGCGCCAGCATATTTCGACGTACTTGATGGCCAACAGAAGGAAGCCCACGGTGACCGCCATAACCATCAACGGGGTCAGGCTCCCTATCTGACCGTAGAGAATACCCGGCGAGTAGTAAACCGAAGTTCCTATATCGCAAAACACCACCGCCCAGACGAGCAGTGGAGTAAGGGCTTTGGGGAGAGTTTCCCGACTAGGCTCGGCCACGATTCCGTTCCGCAGCGACTTGTCGCCTGCCAGATTCTGTCGCTATCGCCAGGGACCGGAAACAGTCCCCTGTGAATTTCTTGTCTTTGGTCAGTACCACGTTGTGAGAATAACGGCTCTACCGTCCCCTGTCAATCTTTGCTTCGTCAAGTCGCATAAACAAGAAACGGGACAGGCTTACAAAGCCCGTCCCGTCGTATTTGACTCAGCTACTGAGTTTACTTCATCAACATCATCTTCTTGACGGCCACCTGGTCGTTAGCCTGCATCCGGTAGAAGTAGACTCCGGTCGCCACGGCCTTGCCGTTTTCGTCAAGACCGTTCCAGTCGATTTGGTACGTTCCGGCTGACCGGGCTTGATGGACCAGTGTCCGCACTTTCTGACCCAACACGTTGAAGACCTCCAGACTGATGACCGCCCGGGAAGGCACGCCGAATATGATCGTAGTCGACGGATTAAACGGGTTGGGGTAGTTTTGAGCAAGCTCGTATGAAGCCGGAATCACGGTCGCGCCGGGGTCGCCCACTCCCTGCGGTGACGCCGATACATCGGCGATCACGAGGCCTTCATTGTCGGCTATATAAACGAGCGTATCGACAACATACAGTTCGCAGGCGTAGCCGTAGGTGTCCATACTTCCGGCGAGAACCGGATACACCGGATCAGCCAGATTGAGCACCACAAGTCCGCCATCGTCAACTGCCAGATACGCATAGCCGCCGGAGAGCCTGACATCATAAAGTTCAGTGTCGGTTGCGTACGAACCGACCAGCACCGGGGCGACCGGATCCGTGATGTCAAGTATCTTCAGCCCGTAAGTACCGTCGGCCAGGTACAGATAGTTGCCCGAGACTTCCAATGAGTAGGTGTTGCCGGGAGTGTCGTAGCAGGCCGCTTTAGTCGGCGTCGACGGGTCAGAGATATCGATGATGAACAGGCCGACGGTGTAACCGGTCACGTAAGCGTAGTTGCCGACAACCGCGACTTCGCCAAAGATGCCGGCGGTCGAATCGTATTGGCCAACAAAGGTCGGTGTCGTGGGATCAGTAACGTCGAGAATTGTGAGTCCGCCGTTGGAATCACCGATGTAGGCAAAGATGCTGTCGATGGTCACTGAAATAGCGTATCCGGTCGTATTGTACTCAGCCACAACCGTCGGCGAGAGCGGGTCGGAGATGTCGACTACTCTAACACCATCAGTAGACATCGCCAGATAAGCGTAATCGCCGTCAACCGTCACTCGGCGCACGTAGCCGGACGTATCCAAAGTCGCCACGACCTCCGGAGAGCTGGGATCTGTAATGTCTACAACCTGCAACCCGGACTGGAAATCGGCCACGTAGGCATAGTTTCCACTGACATTCACGTTGAAGACCCGACCGGTCTGGTTGTACCCACCCACGCTAACCGGGTTAGCGATGTCGGTAAAGTCGATTACTTCGAGACCGTCGGCCACCCCGCCGAAGTAGCCATAGTTGCCGTCGACTGCGACCGGGCCGCCGCCGTTGGTCAAAGTGAAGTAGTTCTCCTCGCTCAGGGAAAGAGGCGCACTGACGTTCACGGTGAGCACTTCATAGTCGAAAGTGACATAGGCGTAATCGCCAACCACCGCGAGATCATGACCGCTGGTCCAGAGCAAGAGGTGCTCGTTGAGCCAGGTCGGATTATTCGGGTCGGTGACATCGACCACATCGAGAGTTCCGTTGGAAGCAACAAGAACGAACAGCGTATTGTTCGCCACGGCCATACCGGAAATGACGTTCAAAGCTGTGTAATCCGACACAACTGTCGGAGCGGACGGATCGGATACGTCGTAGACGAGCACTTTCCCGTTCTGCGAGACTCCCACGTAAGCGTAACTTCCGGACACTTCCACCATATCACATACGAACGTGGAATCGTGACTTCCCACACCGGATGGTGCGGACGGATCGGTGATATCGACCACCTGAAGGCCGGAATCGGAGTCGGCGATATACGCATAGGTGCCGGAAACGGCCACGGCCACCGCATTCCCCGGGGTATCATAATTCCCTGAGACGCTCGGATTCAACGGATCGGTGATGTCGATCACATACAAGCCCTGTGAACCGGCCGCTACATAGGCATAGTTGCCGTCAAGCGCGATCCCTACTGCCTGCTCACCCACCAGATGCAGGTCCGCCGCTGTGGTCGGGTTGGCCGGATCGCCCAAATCCAGCACTTTTAGCCCGTAGCCCATGGCGCAATAGGCATAACCGGTCGAAACGGCTACGTCGTTGACCGATCTCCAGAGAGTACTGCTAACGTAATCGACCGTCAGTTCGTCATCGGTGGTCGCCATACTTTGGGCCGAGAAGCCGGCGGTTAGTATCAGACCCAGGACAAGAACCTGAATCACGGATTTAGGCACGAAGCGGTGGAACATGATTGATCCCCTTATCAGTCGCGTTTCTATTTAGCAATTGTCTACCAGTTATTTGTCGTCAGATTGGACGATGTTCTGAACGAAACGGTTCGCACTGAAACGCCCACCCCCTCATATCACTCCCGCTAGGACAGTTGACGAACGGTTCCTTCAAGGGAGAGACTTCAACTGCCGATAATGGGAGAATCGGGGTAATATGAGCGCTGAAAAAACGACATCGGACCGAAAACTCGAAGACATTCGACTCATCTTGAAAGATTTTCTCAAGGTCATCAAGATTGTCGCGATGTACCCCGAGAACAACCCCCTGCCCCAATCGCTCAGACGGACCTTTGCCGAACGCCTCGTTGACATCGTTTCGCGCTACGGGGAACTGGATTTTGTTCTCACAGCCACCAGCCTTCATCTGGGCAAAGAATCGGTCTTCACCGACAAATCCCGCGAAGAAAGCCTGGCGGGGCTGTTCTTTGACTCCGGGGTCAACCGCTTAACGTTCAAATACGGCCTTGAAGTCGACGACATCTACCGTCTCCTGGACGTCCTCAAAGATTACCAGGGAGCGGACCGCCGCACGCGCGACCTCGTGGCCGGTCTCTGGGAAGCGGCTCTGAAGAACATCAGTTACGAAACGGCCGAAGACGTTCAGCTTCGTCAATATGACGGTCAGATACAGGTGCAGGAAGTGCGCGACCACGGCGGCAGTTTCGGCAGGGGCTTCGTGGTCGGCAAATCCGACCAAGACTACGAGGACATCTTTGATGATTCCGAGAATCATTTCGGCGATACTTCCAGCCGTATACAGGTCGGCTTCTTAGCCGATGACTCAGCCGACCCGTCTCCCAAAGCCGGAGTGCTCTCGACCGGGAAGGAAGAACTTGACCGGGCCCTTCAGGTAAGTGCCGCTACCAACGCTATGGGTCTGGCTGATGCCGTCGCGGGGCCGCGTGTCCTGGATACCAAGCTGATCCTCAGCGACGAGTACAAACTTTCGGAAGAAGAAACCAAACGAGTCGCCGAGTTGGTCTGCCAGGACGCCAAGTTCACCGAATACGAGTCAACCTGCGACCTGGTCAAAGAGATGCTCCACCAGGAAGCGGAGATGTCGGATTTCTTCGAGACCGTCACCATCAGCGAGCGCATAGTCACCGAATTTCTGAAAGCCGGCAAACTTACTTATGCCTCCGACCTGTTGCGCCATTTCGCCTTGCTGCAGGACCAACTGCGACCTAATCGTCCGATGTGGGCCGAAAGGCTCAAAGAGGCGCGCACAACCGCCGGTTCCCGCGAACGCCTCGCGATCTTCTGCCACACCCTAAATGAAAATCACGAAGTGGGTAGCCTCGAAGTGCGCCGTTATCTGGAAAATTTCGACTGGGAAGCCCTCATGGCTATCACCGAGTCGATCGGCGAACTGCAACATGCGCATCATCGCGAAGCTGTCCGCGACTACCTGGTGCTTCGCGGCCGGGAGCGAATTCCGATCATCGCCAAGGGACTCAGCGACCGTCGCAGCGAGGTCGTGGCGGCGTCCATCAGCATCCTGGCTACGATCGGATCGGCCGACGCCATGCAGCATCTGTCCAGGGTGGCGCGTCATCGTGATCTGGAGGTACGCCGTCTCCTCGTGAAGACGCTGGCCGACTGTCCGGGTGACCATACTCTCAAAATGTTGCGCGAATTGGCCAATGATCAGGAAATCGAGATTCAACAGTCGGCGGTGCGCCTTATCGAAAAATATCGCGGACGGCCCGGATTCGATGCACTCACAGAGCTGTTAGCCAGTGATAGTTTTGACCGGCTCGCGCCTATCGATAAGCGCGACGTTCTGATCGCCTACTCTCGACTGGGCGGTGATGAGGCGGTCGATTACCTCGTGGAGCTAGCGGAGAAAGTCAATCTGTTCGGTGACCGCAACACCACGTTCTACCGCGAGGCCGCGTTCGAGGCGTTGGCTCACAATCGCGGCGAAAAGGCCGAACGTGTGCTGGTCAAGTTCTCAGGAAGCTGGCGGGCGGACCTCAAAGCTCAGGCTCACGCGGCGCTTCAAAAACGACGCGAACTCATCTACGGAGATGACCATGAATAGCCCGTTTGAGCCAATTGTTCATCGTCCCGTCGCGGGCCAGCATGAAATCAAACTGCTGAACGCTTTCTTCGTCCTGTGCAAGACTGCGCGTCTGGTGGACGAATCCAACGACGTGTTCAAGAAGCAACTTCACAGTCTACTGGAGATTTTCCGGATCGTGGCGGGTGAACGGGCGGAAGTAACTATAAAGCATGTCTCCGGGCATTTCTTCGTCAACCAGACCATGATCAAATTCGACGGTCAGGGACTCTCCGGCGCGGGTGATGTCGTCGAAGAGTGGCGACAACTCGGTATTGGCGGGATTAGCATCGATGCGGATATAGAACCGCCGGAAGCCGCCCGCTTCTTCAAGTTCATGGCGGAAGTGCGGCCGTCGGATACCGACTTGACCGGACTCGCGGCCCGGCTCGCGGATCACGGCTTGACACAGATTCGTCTTCTCTCGGCGGAGGAGTCATCGGACGATCCAACGGAAAACGGCGATGACAAGCGCTTGGAGTTCCGCACGATGGCCCGGAACACGTTCTTCAAGGCGATGTCGGTGGTCCAGGATATAGTGGTCAGCATGCGCGATGGTCAGGAGATCAATGCCGCTCGCACCAAACGGGTCGTCCACAGCCTGATCGACCATATCAGTCGAGATCAGGATTCGATGATCGAGCTGACGGCTATACGCGATTTCGACGATTACACTTTCGCTCATTCAACCAACGTGACGGTCTATGCCCTCACCATGGGCGTACGCATGGAATTGGACCGGGCCCGTCTGTCACAACTGGGTTTTGCCGGGTTGTTCCATGATGTCGGCAAGGTCAAGCTGCCTCAGGATCTAATCCGCAAGCCGGATGCTTTTGACGAAAACGACTGGATCCAGATGCAGAGGCACCCGCTTCTGGGCAGCAAGACGATTCTTCGCGGGCTAAAATTAGACGTCTATGCCGCACGGGCGGCACGAGCCGCATTCGAACACCATATCAACAGCGACTTTACCGGCTACCCCATGCTTCACCATAATCGCCGCGAGCCAAACCTGTTTTCGCGAATCATTTCTGTGGTAGACTGTTTCGACGCGTTGGCTTCGGGACGGGTGTACATGAAAGCCGCGATGCCGGCCGATCAGGCGCTCAAGAAGATGCGGTTCCAGATGACCAATAAATTCGATCCGTTCCTGCTGAAGCTCTTCAATGAAATCATCGGCATCTACCCGGCCGGCAGTCTGATTCTGCTTAGCACCGATGAAATCGCGCTGGTCCTGACCAACAACGACAAGGAACCGCTCCGACCTTATGTCAAGATTGTCGGCGACCGCAGCGGTCTGTTGGGTGAACCACTCTGGCTGGATTTGTCACTTCCGGTGAATGCCAACCGCAAGGTCGTGCGCCAGATCGATCCCACCCACTACGGACTCAACATCCGGGATTTCGTACTCGACAGCTAGAAATTGTAATTGATCAACGCCTGCGCCCCGCCGCTGGACGATGGCCCCACATCGAACGAGAGCTTATCGTTGCGATGGTCGGCGGGTGAGCCGGACAGGTGGGCGTCTACATAGGCGTCGAACATCGAAATGAAGATGGTAAATCCGCCGAACCAGACATACTTGTTCCGGCTCTTGCGCTTGCTGTCATAAGTCTGATATGCCACCACCCTGTCCGCATAGCTGGTGGCCGCATCGTAGCGAGTACGCGCGTCTCTCGTTTCGCGGCTAAAGCCGATGGCCTTCACGAACATCCAGCCCTCTATCCCCGCGAAAAACGCCGCTTTGAGATACCGTCGGTTGCCCACTTGCCCCCACCCCGGTAACAACATCGACTTGAACAGCGCCCGGGTCGGCGGCTGAGTCAGATGCTTTTCCAGATCGACCGGGTTGGCCACCTCGGCCGCAGCGGCATCGCTCTCTTTCGGAATGAACAGAACGGTATCGACCCGAACCGGTTCAGCCGGTTTGGCTATGACAGTCAATGTATCTTTATGGGTAGAGTCCGCCGCCGACTGGGCGAAGGCCGAAGCGGCTGTGAGAAGCAGCGCGGCGGTCAGCCAGTAGCCGCTAACACAACACTTGTAGCTTTTCGTTTTCAATCCTGACTTCCAGCAGATCGGTCGGCAGCTTGATCAATTCGCCGTCGAGATACAACATCCGTCCGGCCACCGGCTCGATCGATATTTCCCGTCCGCGAAACAGACGGAATGCGTCACCGTAGAGGTACTTCCTCTTCTTGATTAGACGCGTGAACCCGGAAAAGTTTCCCGGCGGTTGCTCGGCGTCGAAAACCATCTCCACCTGGCCGTCATCCGGCACCGACGACGGCGTAAGCGGCAGGCCGAGACTGTGACTCACTACATTGATATTGAGAATGATGGGGCGGATTTCGAACCGAAAGGCGTCTACTTTGACAATCGTGCGCTCTACCACCACGCCGGCGGCCGTCCTGGAACCCAGTTGCGACCAACTGAGCGACAGACGCGGCAGAGATCGATCCTTGAGCTCCTGCAAAAGCTGCGGGGCGAAACCGAGGCCGATCGATCCAAAGAAGGGGATGTTACCGGCCAGGGCGACATCACTCGCACGAGCCTTCCCCGAAAGGAGATTCTTGATCGCGGACGACGGATCCGAGGTGCCATAGAACGCCTGTGACAGATTGTTCATCTTTCCCTGGGGGTAAATCCCTATCGGGAGACCGGCTTTGAGCGCGGCCCGTGCCACGAGATTGAAAGTCCCGTCGCCGCCACACGCCACCAGACCGGTGACCGGTCCACCTCGTTCGTACGGACGCGGATGTTGAGGGGTAGCTTGACGAAGCCCGGCGGCTACTTCGGCCGACTTCAGCAGTTCCGCGGCGGAGTCCGGTTCATAGACGGTGTAGGCCATCCCCTGGCTGCGGATGGCTGAGATAAGCTTTTCGATAGCTCGTTCACTGAAGTTGGCGGCCTGCTTGTTAACCACCAGGGCGAGGTGCCCCTTTTGTACTTTGCGTTGTCTGCGGCGTATCATTGATGCAATAATAGCCAAACCGGCGCAAAAAGAAACCTTTTTGGTCAGAAAGCCTCTTGATCGGAAGGCCCATTCTTGATCGGCAGGCCCCATTCTTGATCGGCAGGCCCCATTCTTGATCGGAAGGCCCATTCTTGATCGGCAGGCCTCCGTGCCTGCCGCGAAGGACGTTCCGACAGGGCTGGAACCCTGCCGATTAAGTTAGTGGGCCTCTGCGCCTGCCGCGAAGGACGGTCCGGCAGGGTTGGAACCCTGCCGATCACAGGTGATGGAAATCCTTCTTCTTAATAAGCAGGCCCCATTCTTGATCGGCAGGCCTCCGTGCCTGCCGTCTTGACCGATCCTCCAATGCAACCCACTGTCGATTAGACATTTAAGAATTGATTTCCAGCCCCCCATCCCGTTATCTTCCCCCATCATGGGTGTACCGAAACCTCTGGCTTCTTCCAAGGGTGTCTGATCTATGTGGCGTGACCTGATCAAAATTGCCCGCCCCGGACAATGGCTGAAGAACTCGGTTGTCATGGCGGCTCTTGTTTTCGCCGGGGACGCGACGCGCCCGGGTTATTTCGAACTCGCCCTGGCGGCGGCCGCGCTGTTCTGCCTGCTCTCGTCGGCGGTCTACACCTTCAACGACATCTTCGACCGAGACAAAGACCGGAACCACCCGCTCAAGAAGGACCGACCAATAGCCTCAGGTCGCTTAGGTGTGGCCCAAGCGATTGTTTTTGGAGCGATCCTGGCCCTGGTCGGACTGGCCGGCGCCTGGTGGATGAACTGGAAATTCTTTGTCGCCGCGGTCGCATTCGTCGCGCTCAACCTGCTCTATTCAGCGGTACTTAAGAATATTGTTATCGTCGACGCCATGACAGTCGGCCTGAGTTTTGTGCTTCGCGCCTACGCCGGTGCGCTGGCGATCAACGTACCCGCGTCGAAGTGGATGCTCATCAACACGCTCCTGCTGGCGTTGTTTCTTTCATTCGGCAAGCGGCGGCATGAACTGGTCTTCTTGGATGCCGACGCCATCACGCACCGTCGCATCTTGAGCCGGTACTCGGCGTATCTGCTCGATCAGTTGATTGGCGTGACGACCGCCTCGGTGGTGGTGATGTACATGCTGTATTCATTTTCGCCCGAGGTGTCGGAAAAGCTGGGGACGGAGAATCTGTTCCTGACGATTCCGTTCGTGGTGTACGGTGTCTTTCGGTATCTGTATCTGATCCACAAAGAAGAGCAGGGCGGTTCACCGACACAAGTATTGATAACGGACAAGCCGATTTTGATAACGGTCTCGCTATGGATACTGACGGTGCTCGCGGTGCTGTATTGGGCGTAAATGCGAAGTCATGCTGAGCCTGTCGAAGCATGGTTAGATTGAATTGACGACGATACACACAGGAGTCACTCATGAAATGGGTCACCCGCTCTCATGTTCACGTTGACCGCGTCGCCTGCCCCTGGCTCATCACCCGGTTCATAGATTCCGAAGCTGAATTTCTCTTCGTGCCTAAATCCCAGGTGGATGCGGTCGCCCGGCGAGAAGACGCTATTCCTTTCGACGCCCCCGGGGTCGAGCTGGGACATCACGACGGCCTCTGTTCGTTCGAGACGATCATCCGTAAATACGAACTGACTGATAAGGCGCTTCTTCGTCTGGCGAAAATTGTCCACGCCGCCGATACCGACCAATTCGACACCGATTCCGTGGCTGTGGGACTCGAAGCTATCGCCGTCGGTTACAGCCTGCGCTTTCCCGACGATCTCGAGAACCTTCATCACCAATTCGAGGTGTATGACTCCCTCTACGCCTGGTGCCGCCTGCAAGTAGCGAAGGGCTGATGACAATTACTACTCTGTCTTGCCCCCCGTTTGGGTGGGGTACCGAAGATTGCCGTACTAGCCGGCAGATGTGGGCATCTGCCGGGCACTCTTCACGAGCGGGCCAACCCTCTGTCTTGCCCCGCTTCAGGCGGGGCATCCAGAGATAAAATAGACCCACCCACTGGGCGGGCCAAAGAAGATGTCCAAACTTAGAAAAGTCGCCGATTTCGTCGCCCTCAAACCGAGCATCGTCGCCCTGCTCGGCATGGTCATACTCGTGGGTATGGGCGAGCGGATGGCCGAGCGGTTCCTGCCGATCTACCTGATGGCGCTCGGCGGCGGTGCGCTGACAATCGGATTACTCGGTGGACTTCAAAACCTTCTCGGCGCATTGTACTCGTTCCCTGGCGGATACCTCGCTGACCGCATCGGCGCCAAACGATCGCTGCTGATTTTCAATCTGATGGCCATGGTCGGTTTCGTGATCGTGATCGTGTTCCCGTCGATCTACGCGGTCCTGATCGGCGCCTTCTTCTTTCTCGCGTGGAGCGCGATCTCGCTGCCCGCTACGATGGGCATCGTCGCGAAAATGCTGCCGTCGAACAAGCGAACCATGGGCGTATCGATGCACTCCCTCGTGCGACGGATACCGATGGCGCTCGGACCGGTGATCGGTGGACTGTTTATCAGCATCTGGGGCGAAGTACTAGGTGTGCGTTTGGCGTTTGTCGCGGCGCTGATCATGGCAGCGCTGGCCGCAATCATGCAGCAGATTCTCATTCAGGATGACCATCACGGCGCGACTTCACGGCCGGAAGCGGAGAAGAACCCGCTCCGACTGTACCGCCTGATGAGCCCCGATTTGAAGAACCTGCTGGTCTCAGATATCCTGATTCGCTTCTGCGAACAGATACCGTATGCGTTCGTGGTCGTCTGGGCGATGAAGACGATTGCTACTCCCGTGACAGCGGTGGAGTTCGGCGTACTAACAACAGTCGAGATGGTTACCGCGGTTCTGTGCTATATTCCGGTTGCGTATTGGGCCGATAAGACCGCCAAGAAGCCGTTTGTTGTCATCACGTTCATATTCTTCGCGATCTTTCCGCTGATTCTGCTCTTCTCGCACACCTTCTGGCTGCTCGTATTCGCTTTCTTTGTGCGGGGACTTAAGGAATTCGGCGAACCGACCCGCAAGGCGCTGATTATGGATCTCGCTCCTCGCGGGCGCGAGGCGGCAGTGTTCGGTCTGTACTATTTGATAAGAGACACGATTGTATCGCTGGCGGCTTTCGGCGGTTCGCTGCTCTGGATGATCAGCCCGACCGTGAATTTCCTGACGGCGTTCTTCTTTGGCATACTCGGCACGATCTGGTTTGCGCTGCGCGGTCGTGACCTGAGGGTTAAAGAGGTCTGAAGATCGACCCGGCAGGGGTGGAACCCTGCCGATCAGATAATAGACTGTCGAACATTACCGATTCTCAGAACCATTGCGAGGGGTCGAGTTTCGAAATGCTGAACTGATGTTTGCCCGACGGCGACGGCGCAATCGATTCGACAATATCGAACTTGAAATTCACCAGCGCGCCGAAGAACTCGGGCAATTGCTGTTCAAGCAGGCGAATCGTCTCCGGGCCATATCCCTTGCCGGGGACGATGCGAAAGACGATCTCGTCTTTCTTCTCCTGGATGAACTGCGCCTGCGCAATTCCGGGCGTGTTTGCTACCAGGTAGATAGTAAGCGAGGCGCCTGAGATGATCTTCCCGTCGGGTGTGACCAGAAAGTCGGTGACCCGCCCGCCGACTATACTCATGAGCGGCAGACCGCGCCCACAGGTGCATTTGCGTTCGAGGAGGCCGCCGATGTCCTGAATCTGATACCGGATAAACGGCGTAGCGTAGTTGAGCAGGTCGGTAATGACGATCCGCCCGGCCTGTCCGGGTTTCGACGATCGGTTGGAAATGACGGTCTCGACCAGAACCGACTCGGCGGAGACGTGAAGGCCTTCGTGGCAGTCACACTCCGACGCAATTATGCCCATCTCGCGGCAACCATACCGGTCGAACACTTTGCACTCGAACACTTGCTCGATTAACTCGCGCTGGTATGATTCGAGAAGTTCCGCCGAGGTAATGATCGCCGAGGGCCGCCAGTATTTCTTTACGCCCGTTTCGGATAGATAACGCGCGTACAGATACATCGCGTTGGCATAGGCGACGAATATCTTAGGTTTGAAAGAGCGCAGTTGTTTGGTGAACTTGCCAAGCTTCTCGACCGTTATGCTGGATGTATCGAGGAAGATGCGCCGGTCAATCAGACTGTTACGCAAAGCTGCTTTCACACCCTGCACCGCGGAGAGATCTTCCCGATGACCCCAGAGATAGGCCGAACGGTCACCGATATCCCATCCGGTCCAGCGGTCATGACGGAGCGCCGCAGCGTTGCGCGAAAAATAGCGATCCTGGTTGACAAAGAAGTTCAGTGGGCTGCCGGTAGAACCGCCGGTCTTGTCGGGTAGAAGATCCTTCTTTGAGAGATTGCCCGCTTTGAGACTATCGAGATGGTTCTGGATTTCTTTCTTGGTCAGAACCGGAATAATCTGAAGGTCTTCCGGCGATTGCACCCGCCGGGGATTGAATCCCGCCTCATCGAATCTCTTGCGATAGAACGGACAATGCGCATAAGCATGCTGAACCAGCCGCCGGAGACGTTCAAGCTGCAGCTCGTGCATCTGATTGGCCGAAAAGAACTGTGATTTCTCCAGTTCCTTCAGATGCTTGCGCACGGCGCTGCGCTCATACACCATGAGCATTGGAAAAAATACGTTGCGTGAAAGCGAAGCCATCATACTCATCGTAACATCATCTCGTCAGGCAGCGTGGGCCGTAGCTAATCGAGCGACAGTCGCCGCGTCTTGATGATTTGTTTGAGCCGGTCGATCTCGGAATCGTCGAACAGCCGCATAAAATACAAAACCAGCGGGTAACTCAAACCCACCAGAATCTTCAGTCCAATATCCAACCAGATCGAACCGGTGTCTATCATAATACCACCGAAAAAGAGAATAAACGCCGCGGCAAACAAGATAGTCATTCGGCGCCATTCGATTCTGATATGATAGAATCGGTTCGAGAAGTAGAAAGTCATCACCGCTTTGAAGACGAAACATATCAGGGTGGCTATCGCCGCGCCCCACATCCCCCAGCGACGAATCATGATGATATTCAACGTGATGTTCAGGAGTCCGTTGGCGACGTTGACATAGGCGATGTACCGGGTCGCCTTCTTCATCAGGATGCCCACATTGAAATGATAGTGGAAGGAAAACACGATGTACGCCAGCACCACCACCGGCACGATCTGGTATGCCGACCAGAATGGCTCCGTGGTCATGATATGAATAACTTCCTTCGCCAGGAGCGAAATGAAGAGCCCTACGAACAGCGATGCGGCACAGAAATATGTAAAGATGCGGGCAAAGACGTACTCCGAACCTTCCTTGTGGAAATATTCGAATCGACGTGGTGTCCAGATTTGGATAAAGGGCGACGTTACAAACTGGTGTACGAGGGTGCCAAACTTGTAACCTATCGAGTACAGACCGGTAAAGCTGATATTCATGTACTCTTTGACAAAGTACCGGTCCGAAGCCTGTACCATGTAAGCGGCTATATTAGACGGGACCAGCGGCAGCCCGAATTTTATCATGCCCTTGAGCAGTTTCCAGTCAACCCGCGGCCGCGTCTTCTTGAGCGTGAAGACGGTCAGGATGGCCGTAACGGTCAGGTCGCTTATGAGAGTGCCAAGCAGGACACCATAGACCCCCATCTCTTTGACCACAACCAGGACGATGATAATTCCCAGGCTGAAAAGTGTCTTACTGACCTGAACTACCAGAAGCGTGCCCGATTTCTGTTGTACCCGGAGATAGGCCAGATTGATAGGCTGGATAAAACTGAGACCAAGACCGATCAGGGCAACCGTAAAGAGGTTCCCTAATGATGCGGAGTCGAGTATCAGATTGGCCAGGATCCCGGAGAACGGCACGAGGACGGCGACAAAAATGAGTGCGAAGGCGCCATAGCCTAGCAGACCGGTACTGACCGCCAGGTTGCGTTTGTCGGCATCTTCATGGTCGAAATAGAACCGGCTGACCGCCGCTTCGATTCCCAGCCCAAGGGTAACCGCCAGAAGCGTGACAGTCATTCCTATTAGTTCAAGGGTGCCGTAGTCGCCCGGGGTCAAAAAGCGGGTATAGACCGGCAGCATGATAAAGCTCACCGCCCGGTCGAGGACATTCGCCATCCCATACACGGCGGTATGCCGGGCAATGACTTTCGCTTCTTTTGCTACCGATTCGGCCATAAATAATCATTCTGCGAACGCGAACCGGACCGCTTCCGGTGCGACAGGTGTCCGGTTCGGCGCCGGGCGCTCGAATATAGTTCTTGTCTCGGCAGGTTCAACCAAATCCTTTGGGCTCAACGACATTTGATAAATAAAACCTTGCCCCGAGGCCCAAAGATGGCGATAACCAGAGCGTATAGACCAAAGACAGGTGTACTATTGCCGATGACCCAGAACTGGAGCGCCATAAAAAATCATATAGTCCGGCACAAGTACCCGTACGCCCTGATCGCGCTCACGTCACTGCTCAATTTTCATGTCTGGTACGACCTGATCCAGGACTGGCTTCAGGACGGCAATTATTCGCACGGCTTTCTGGTCGTGCCTATTGCTATCTGGATCGCCTATCGCCGCCACAAGGAGCTCGTCTTTCCGGCCGAGAGCAGCCGCTTCGGTGTTGCCATGGTCATTGTGGGAAGTGTCGGCCTGGTCCTGGGTATGGCCGCCTCGGAGTTCTTCATCACCCGGATGTCGCTCCTGCTTCAAATCACCGGAATCGGACTGGCCTATCTGGGCAAAACAAATTTCCGCAAAATCTGGTTCGCCTTCTTCTTCCTGCTGTTCATGGTGCCGGTGCCGGCGGTGATCTACTACCAGGCGACTCTGCCGATGCAGTTCCTGTCCACCGAAGCAACCACTTCCTTGCTGCAGTTACTTGGAATGCCGGCTATCCGCCAGGGAAATATCATCCACCTTCCCGGCTACTCGCTCGAGGTAGTTGAAGCCTGCAGCGGACTTAGAAGTCTCGTGACCCTTCTGGCCCTCGGGTCGCTCTATTCCTGGCTCTATATGCCCGGAAAAGTTCGGGCGATTCTCTTGACCCTGGCCATGATCCCGATAGCCATCGCCGCGAACGTGTTCCGAATTCTGGTGACGGCCATCGGTGCCTATACTGTTAGCAGAGACCTGGCGGATACGTTCCTGCACGAAGTATCCGGCCTGCTGGTGTTTATTTCGGCCCTTATAATGATGATGATCCTGGGAGCGATTCTGAAATGGCCCGGAAAACGTTCTTCATAATCGCGACCATTCTAATAGTGGCGTCGCTGGTCGGATGGGTGATCAAGTATCGCACCCCGACCGCACTCAAGTCTGCCGGGTGGGACGGTTTTCCGATGTCCCGCGACGGCTGGACCGGACAGACGGAAGTAGTCGCGCCGGGGGTGATCGACCTGCTCAAGCCGGACCATATCATCAACACGAATTTTATCGATCTCGACGGCAACCGGGTCAATCTCTTTCTCGGAAGTTTCTCCGATCCGCGCGGTGGCCCTCACTCACCGTTGAATTGCCTGCCGGCATCGGGTTGGATTGTCGAAGGTTCGGAACCGCACACGATCGCTTTTCACAACCGCACGCTGAACATCAAACGCCTGCACTTGAGATACAAGCAGACCGGACACGTGATGGACTTCTGGTACGTTACTCCGTGGGGCGAGACGTCGAATGATTATCAGCTCAAGCTGTTTGAGATGCTGACGTCGCTGACGCTCAGTCCGCGACATCTGACGTTTATCCGCTTTGTCGCCAAAGACACGCCTGAAGGTCTTGAGGCGCTTGATCGTTTCGAAAAATCATTCCTGGATGAGATATACAGTCGCCTGCCGGTGAGTTTGCAGTAGAGCGGCGGGTATCGGGGGGATTAGTGAAGGAAGCCCTCTGTGTGCCCTACCGCTTGGGCATGTTGAAGAAGCTTGTCTAATCGTCATTGCGAGCGGAGATGGCCCGCCGTCAGGCGGGACAGCGAAGCGCGGCAATCTCAAGCTCTATGCTGTGAGTCTGACCACAAAACATTATGATTTTGCAAAAAAGTGCTTGACAAAATCCCCCCCCCCCGCATAGTGTTAGAACGGAATCAACAATGATGGCGCCAGGAGGTAGGTTTCTCTTGAAAGGCGCCGGGGTTTGATTTAATAAGTTGGTATAGACGGAGTGGGCTCTTCTCGCTAGGGATCGGGTGACAGAACCGAACATCGGTTCGTTTCCTGTGTGGAATTGTCGCACTGTGCGGAGCCGAGGGAGCCTGCATACGAGAGGTGCATACTCTTATGTTGCAAGCACACCCGCGCAATCCCTCACAAATTGCGACGGGGCAACCGCAACCCTTCACCGCATGGAGGATTCATGCTCTACTGGATGCTCAAGTTTGGGGTCGTTATCGGCCTCTTCCTGCTCGATCACCCGTGGGGCGGCGACGAATAGTCGCTCCTCGTTTCGCCTCCACCAGCCACGCTGGTGGAGGTACACACTCTTGAAAGCAGGGCAGATATGGGCGGAATTCGCAGGCGCGTCGCGCCGAATACAAACACACTTATCCGAACAGCCGCTATGGCTGTCTTGGCACTATCCATGTTGGCGCCGTTCACTCAAGCTCAGGGCGGTTGGGATGTGGACAAACAAGAACCACCCCCAGTGGGCCCTGAACCTAACCCATCCAGAAAGCCGCCGAGGAATATCAGGCCTTTTGCATTCTTGTTCTATCAGGATTGCGAACCGCAAGATGAAGGTATGGGTTACACCGGAAAGTGGACTTTCGACATACTGAGTCACTATTCTATGATGGGCTTCGAGCATAGCGAGTCGGACACACTAGTGATTCTAAGGCTGCGGTCTCGTAGCAGAGTTGCTCACGAAGCGCGAATTTGGTTTCCCACTAAGCCATTCCCTTTACGCGTCATTCTCGGTGAAGATACCGCTGTGTTCCGGATCAACTTGGATTCCGGGACGTTTGTCTACGTTGACACCTCGAGTCTTCTTCAGGTGGAGTCACCGAAAGAATTACCAACCAATCTCGTTACGATACAATTGATGAATCGTGACAAGGAGTGCGCCAGGAGTCTGGTCGAGCAGACCGCTGAGCAGTTCGGTTCGACTGTCAGGCAAATAGTTCTCGACGAAGGATTTTACCCGTGTCTGCCCACTCCGGGCGTTCAGCGAACCAACATTGGCCGAAAGAGAGTGCTCAATGTGACTGAGTCGGGTTTGCTCGTTTGTCTTGAGGTAGTCGATCAGTCCCAGATGACGGTGGTATCCCAGTGGGCCGCCAGAAAGCAGATCGAAGAACTAGAACGGGCAGCCAGTGAGCAAATTGGAATGAAAGGGAGGTAACCATGTTCTCAATTGCCCGTCGTTTTTTGCGGGACCTGTTGTCATTTTGGCGATCAGGGTTTGGGGGGAAACTCTTTGTTACAGTGGGCCTCTTGCTCATGATAGGCCTGATAGATGCGGGTCCGAGGTACTATCGGGCGTTTGAAGCCGAGTATCTTTCGGCGCATACGACTGTGAACCCAGTAGCGCTATCGCCGGCCATGCCTCAGTATTCACAGGTCAGCTACAATGAGGTTTTCGCCCTTCAAATCAATAATTGTATTAGGCGAGTGAGTGATTCCTTGATGGCAATCGGGCTCAGGAAGTCAAATAATGCTCCGGCCGGATTCGAAATGCTGGCCCTTCGCCCTGATCTACAAATATCCGACTCCGCGCTGCCCCTTGATTCGGCCCTGGTGCTTATCTTCCTTGATGCGCGCCTGGAGTGTGGTTGTGAGCAATCTGGCAATTTTCATTTGGTTCGGTTCGTTATCAATCCAACGGATTTTCAAGTGACAGTCTTGCGGGATGAGATTGTAAGTTGGTACGCGTACCTCAGCAAGAACATGCCCAGGATCGGATAGGTGGAATTAACATCACAGTAATTATGACATACCATGGAGAAATACCTACCGTTGGCCTCACACTATCGGTAGGACAACCCTTCACCGCTAACAAAGAAAGGAGATGACCAAGTGCTGAAAAAAATTGTTGCGATGACGCTGGTGCTGGCGTTCGTGCTCGCGATGATCCCGGCGTCGGCAGGTGCGTTCCAGGTGGCCTGTGATCGTTACAGGACATGCATCACCGCGTTTGACTGCGCCTGGTGGGGAACACGGTGTGCAGCAGTAGATATGCAAGAGTTCTTGACTATTACCGTCAACGAATGGTGGTAGCAACCTGCTGATCGTGGGTTGAGTCAATGGGGGTTCGTACGCGATTTGTACGGACCCCTGTAGAATACTCCGCTAATTGGAGACACTTGACTTGCAGAACAATTCGTTTTCTGCCATTGGGTTCGAACTGAAGGAGAAATACCAGCGGAACATGCTTATGGCGCTGGGGATAGTAACCGGGCTTGCGCTCGTGGTTGCAGTAGGTATCAAGTATCTTGGGCCGCTACAACTCCGCGACGAGGTTGTGTCTAAGAGTGCGCAACCTGACCTGACTGTCCAAGTAGCTGTGCCAGACGATGGCGCTTTCACAGCAGCCCGTCAGTCAAACGGACTTAATCCGTATGAGAAACAGCATAAGGGTTTCGCGGGATTCAGGGGGTACACGATCATTCCCGATGTTCCGATGCTGGCGAAAGTGAAACCGTCAAAGGTAATTCCTCACTTACAAGCCCGAATCAATGTGGATACGAACTTGTCCTATTCGCAAATCGATATCGATACCGAGTCTGGCGAGTTCTCTCCCGAGACTGCGGACTTCTTGCCTGATGATGTCGACGCCTTGCCCAGGAGGGTGGTGAATCGGGAAATCGAGGTCATTGCCAAGACTCCGCCGAAAATTCCCTTTATGGCCTTGGAGAATAACCGGGGAGGATTCGTCGAAGTACTTATGTACGTCGATTCGACGGGCGCCATGAGGCCATATGCCGCGGTATCACAGCCTCTGAGTGACTCGTCCGGATTCTTCCTCGACTTTGTCATGAAGGATGGTAAGAGCGCCCGGTTGCGGTTCTTTGTCGACTCAAACGAGGTAGTCAATACTTGCCAGTACCTTGTCATCAAGGAAGAGCCACGAGAGTACGGTTTTGCGAAGAACCTTACGGCAGTCTTACCTAGTTGGGTGTTTAGCCCCAAGATCAAGGACAACCGGCCTGTCGGCGCATTTGTAAGGGTCGAGTTTCACTATTGTGACCCCAAAGATGAACCGGATTGTGTACAATTGGTTCTGATTCATTCTTAGTTTCCGGTATGAACTCTTTGAACATCTACAAAGGGTTCTACTTTGATCTGTTCTAAGGATATATAATCGTAGCGCTGATCACCGATATCCTGCGACTTGCTATTTTCGGCGCACGGCATCCGCTAACAACAAACTTCCGAGCCTTAACATTTTGATTGACAAGCGCTTTGCAATAAGCTATCCTAAGTGTGACCGGAATGACGTTTTACCCATCCCCTCACGGCCGCCACCAGTGACTGACTGCATTCGGCGGACGACTTGAAGAAAAAGTTACACTAACTACTCATACCAAGGAGTGTGTCATGAAACACGTTTACTCGGTACTGGTCCTGATACTGGTACTAGTAGTCGCCTCAGCTATGCCTCTCAATGCAGGCATCATGCGGGGCGAGGGCTTAGACCAACCCGGCACCGGCGGCGGTACGGTCGTGGATGGCGATCATCCCTGGGGCGATGACGAAGTCATCGGCGGCGGCGGCACCAAGACTTTCAGAGTCACGGTTCTGACCGGAATCCCAATAATTGATGTGCTTATCGCCACTTTGATCAGTCCGGCGCGCACACCTCAATCGGCGACTTTGTCAAATACCGACGTGGCGGACAAGAGTTCATCCGCGGTTATCTCGAGCCGGAAGCATTTCCTGCCTCTTAGAAGGGAGAAGTAATGAGCCAACACGACGTAGACAAGACGTTCTGCGTTTCGGCGGCCGCCCACATGCGGGCGATGCTGGCCAGGCAAGACTTTGTCGGCGCCGTGCAGTGCTATGAGGCTCAACAGAGCCAGATAGACACTGAAGCCGGAGCAGCCGAAGTAGGAGAAATCCTGCATCTGGCGGCTCGGGCTTATGCTTCCCTCACCAATCTGACAGCTGCCTTGAAGGTGGCACGGACTGCCCAGGCTATCGTTACCCGCGCCGGCGACTCGTTGATGCTGGCCGAGGTCTTCGTTACCCTGGGAGGTATCCTGCGAGACAGGGGTGAACTTGTTGAAGCACAGAAGGCGTACCGCGACGCGGAATCGATTTTCAGAAGATATGATTGTCCCGAAGGTCAGAGCCGGGCACTGAATCGTCTGGCCGGACTGTATCTCCGACAGACCGACTACCGTAACGCTCTGGCGGTGCTGATGGATGCGGTCGAAATCGCCCGACGGCTCGATAACCCGCGCAAGCTGGCTTTCATGATGGGCAACATCGGCCGCATATATATGTTCATGGGTGATTTCATTGAAGCGGAGAAACATCTCCGGATCAATATCCAGATGTCCGGTGAACTGGGTGACGATCTCAATACGCTTCGCGCCCATCTATCTCTCGGATACGTCTACCTGCAGCAGGCAGAGTATGACAAGGCCGAGGCGGAATTCAACCAGGCCGGCGTTTTGCTCACGGTGGTCAACTCGCCGCGTGATGAAGTCAGTTACCTGACTTATCTGGGTGAGCTGAACTATCGCATTGCCGACTTCGCGCAGTCGGCCCTGACCCTGAGACGCGCTTTCGAGAAAGCGGAACTTCTTGGTTCAGGCACCTCGCTGTCCGGCCGGGTAATGCGTCATCTGGCCGAACTGGCCGTGCGCACCGGCGACTATCGTCAAGCTCAGAAGATGGCGGCGCGAGCCACGGTTATCATGGAACGCTCCGACGAGAAACTCGAACTCGGCGCGCTCAAGAAGATCATGGCTCAGGTGGCTATGGGTGAAGCCCGTCCGGTGAGTGAACGACAGGCGGTTGAAGCCCGTCAGTTGTTCCAGAAGGCTATCGACATTCTGGCCGAATCGGGTGTTCGATGGGCCAAGGCCGAAGCGTTGATTGCGGCCGGAGCCTCCGAAGCGTTCTCCGACCAACAACGCCTGACTTATCTGTTCAGGGCCGAAGAATTCTACTCCCGGTGTCGGATCAAGTCGAAACAGGACGAGGTCAGCCGGCTGGCCAACGAAATCGGCCGTCTGGCTAAGGTCACACAGCAGACGCACGAATCCTCTCCGACCCCCGGCGAGCATGAATATCTCACTCAGTCTCCGATTATCGAGCGAATCAAGAAGCAACTGCCGCTCTTGAATCGCTCCGATTTGCCGGTGCTTATTACGGGCGAGACGGGTGTCGGCAAGGATCACCTGGCGAGGTACTATCACTCGCAGGTTCGACCCAGTGGACCGTACGTGGCGATCAACTGCGCCTCGGTGCCCGAGACGCTGCTCGAATCGGAACTGTTCGGTTACCACAGAGGCGCCTTCACCGGAGCGGACCACAATAAGAAAGGTCTGCTCGAATCGGCTAACGGCGGCGTTTTCTTGTTCGACGAGATCGGCGAAATGCCGTTGTCGCTCCAGGCGAAACTGCTCGGCGTACTGGAATCACGGCGCGTAACACCGCTGGGAAGCACCAAGCAGGTCGAGATTGATATCATCGTGGTGGCGGCCACCAACCGCGATCTCGAAGCGATGGTGGAACAGGGCACGTTCCGTCGGGACCTCTACTACCGACTGAGCGGGATCACCCTGCATCTTCCGTCACTGCGCTCGCGCAAGGAAGACATCCCTCTGCTGCTGGAGCACTTCATGATTCATCGTGGGCTGCTCAAGCCGGGACAGAAACCGGCGCCGGAATTGGTGCAGCAGTTCGTTGGTCATGATTGGCCCGGCAACGTTCGCGAGCTAGACAATGTCGTCAATCGGCTTTCAATAATGTCACAGTCGGTGGCTGAAGGTCAGTGGCACGAAGTAGCCCGGTCGATTCTGGCTCCCGACCACGCGGCCGACAATGCCGGTGGCCTGTTTGAACGTGTCGAACAATTCGAGCGGCAGTTGATTACCGAAGCGCTTCTGGCGGCCGGCGGTAACAAGAGCGAGGCGGCTCGCATCCTCGGCGTCCATGAAGCGACCGTGAGAACCAAGCTGAAACGGTACGGGATCAGCGCGGAGGGCGGCATGCCCAACTAGTCACAGGACGATTCTCAAGAATTGTCTCGTGACACCGTACGATTATAAAGAACACTCCTTGGTGGCGGTAAGTGTCCCCCGGTCAAGCACTTACCGCCTTTTTTATGTCCGTCGGTCGTATGTTCATACGAACCAAAACCGGCCACACCCATCCTATA
This sequence comes from uncultured candidate division Zixibacteria bacterium, assembly GCA_963735035.1. GTDB lineage: Bacteria > Zixibacteria > MSB-5A5 > GN15 > FEB-12 > JAGGTI01. The sequence continues at coordinate 314,329 of CAVTJJ010000004.1, read as the reverse complement.
CTACCCGTCACACGCCCCAACTTGTTGAAACACAATACCATACGTAATGCGACCAACTCGATGGCACAGCCCTTGCTAAATACCGTTGCGTCATTCTTACTCCTGGCGCTGACAAGGCGCTCGGTAGGTCCTCTTTTTCTTGGTGCCCAGTCGCCCGTGCTCGAGGGGATGCACGGGCGACGCTCATTTATGTTCCACAAGTTGTCGATCACTTTATTGGTTGAATCGGAGCACGGCATTTTGTAGGTTCAGGATCATGCCACGACCAGCGTTAGGACTAGTAGAAACAAGCGGCATTGAAGGCGCCATCAAGGCGACCCGCGCCGCATCGGATTTGGGTGAGGTAGTGATTGTCTCGGCGGAGCAGGGAGCGTCCGGCCGCATGACGGTCAAGATTGAGGGTGAATGGTCGGCGGTCCAGGGAGCAGTTGAAGCTGGAGCACGCGCTGCCTATGTCGCCGGCGAACTGGTGTCGATGCACGTGATCCCAAAATCCGACGACGAAGTCAGTGCGATCATGCCTTATCCGCGTTTTGTCGACCGCTACAGTCCCGACGAGTCTTCCGCCCCGATTCTCAAGAAGCCGGCTCCCGAGAAGGCCGCCGCGGTTCGTGTCGCATCGCCAACCAAGCCTGCCAGAAAGCCTACCAAACCAAAAGCACCGGCTCCCGTTAGTCACAAAGAACCCGCGATAGTAGAGGCGCCAATTCGAATCGCCACTCCACCCGTCCGCATTCCTGCCCACACTTCAGAGATCTCTTCCGAACAGCCAACGTGGGAACAGCTTGCAGCGATGCCAGTGGTCAAACTAAGGCGCTACGCCAGAGATCTGCCTGATCTACCAATCAGAGGACGCAAGATATCTATCGCCAACAAAGAACAGTTGTTGGCCGCTATCGCTACCATACGACCACCGGACTAATTGTTGTAGAAGTTCACTCCCCGTCATCGCGAGTCTCGGCCGCGCTTCGCGGGCGAGACGTGGCGATCTCAAATGATACTGGTGCAACAACATTGAGATTGCCGCGCTACGATGCCACGCCTGACGGCGAGCCATCTCCGCTCGCAATGACTATTAAGCGGATCTTCCCCATAGACAGATGTTGGTGCGGAATCGCGTCTGATAGCGCGGATTCGCTTGATTTTTCCTGCCCGTTCCTTATTTTCCAGCGAGCTGGCCGGCAACGTGGACGGCTTGGGCGGCGAAATATTTCAGATTCGCGCCCGCAACAGTAAGCTATTGAGGTCCTTTGAGATGAAGCAGATTCTGGTTACCGGCGCTCTCGGTCAGATCGGATCCGAACTGACCGCCGCACTCAGACAGAAATATGGTGATGACAAAGTAGTCGCGACCGACATCCGCATGCCCACCGACGTACGGCTGCGCGATGCCGGCCCGTTTGAATTTCTGGACGTCACCCTGCCGCATCATATCTCCCGTGTGATGCAGGTTCATGATATCGATACGATCTATCATCTGGGAGCGATCCTGTCCGCCACCGGCGAGTCCCGCCCCGGCACCGCCTGGCAGGTCAACATGAACGGCCTGTTCAATTTTCTCGAAGCGGCACAGCAGCATAAGTGTTCGCTGTTCTTTCCTAGCTCAATAGGCGCGTTTGGAAAGTCGACTCCACAGGACAAGACCCCTCAGGATACAATACAGCGGCCCGACACAATCTACGGCGTCACCAAAGTGGCCGGCGAACTACTGTGTGACTATTACCACAAACGGTTCGGACTCGATACCCGGGGCGTTCGCTTCCCCGGATTGATCTCGTATGAAACCGAACCGGGTGGCGGCACCACCGATTACGCTGTGGACATCTTCTATCAGGCTATCAAGAGTAAGAAATACACCTGCTATCTCAGACCCGACACCTGGCTCGATATGATGTACATGCCTGATGCCATTCGCGCCATGATCGACCTGATGGAGGCTGATGGCACGAAGCTGATACATCGGAATTCGTTCAACGTTACAGCAATGAGCTTCACCCCAAAGATTCTCGCCGATGAAATCCGCAAGCATATTCCAGAATTCACGATCGACTACAACGTCGATCCGGTGCGACAGGCGATTGCTGATTCGTGGCCGAACTCAATGGATGATAGCTGCGCCCGCAAGGAGTGGGGCTGGAAACCTGAGTACGATCTCGCCAGGATGACCAGCGACATGATCGACGTGTTGTCGCGCAAGCTCCGGGTAGGGCCCACGGTGAGCAAGATCGGCTAAGGCCGGTTATCACGGAGCGCCACGACATGCAAGCATTCGGTATAGACATAGTCACGGTAGACCGGATTAGAAGCGCGGTTGACCGCGCCGACGGCACCCTTGAGGGAATATTCACCGATAGTGAGCTGGCGGAGTATCGGACAAAGCGCCGAGGATATGCCCGCCTCGCCGCTATCCTGGCCGTCAAGGAAGCTCTTCTAAAAGCGGCTGGAATTGGTTTGCATGAAGGGCTCAGATTTAGAGATATAGAAGTCATGAATCGTTCAGGTGCGACCCGGCTTCGACTGAGCGGTCGAATGAGCGAACTGATAGGTGGCGTCGATAGTGACCGTTATCTGGTCTCGTCGTCATTCACCGATCAATACGCTTGTGCCGTGGTTGCCCTGCAACCTGAAGGAATAGAGTAACTGATGAATAATTTTGGCAACTACGAAGACCGGGCTCGCAATTTCAGTTGGGATATCGCTGAAAAGGAACTCGGTTACAAAGCGGGCGATGTCATCAACATCGGCTGGTACTGCTCTGATCGTGTCTGTCAGATGGGCAAAGCCGACAAACCGGCGCTTATCTGGGAAGGTACCGGCGCCGAAGAGAAGCGGTACACTTACAACGATGTTCGCCTCACTACCAACACTATCGCCGCCTATCTGCGCGATCTGGGCATCCAGCCGGGCGATCGTGTCTGTCTTTTTATGGACCGCATTCCGGAACTGTATCTGGGCTTTGTCGGCATTCTGAAGATGGGCGCCGTCGCACAGCCGCTGTTCTCGGCTTTCGGTGAAGATTCGCTCTTCGTGCGCCTTGAAGACGCTCAGGCAACTGCCATATTGACTCAGCGCAAGCATGTCGGCAAAGTGCGCCGCATTCTCGATCAAATGCCGTTCCTCAAGCACATCATCATTGTCGATCACGACGGCAAGAGAGAGTTGAAAGATCGCGAGATTGCTTTCTCACTCGCCGATGCCAAACCGGTTGAGAATTTCCCGGCCTATCCGACCAAAGCCGAGTCGCCCTCGGTGATTCACTACACCTCCGGCACTACCGGTAAGCCGAAAGGCGTACAGCACGTACACTACTCGCTCATATCACAGTTCCTGACCGCGAAGTGGGTGCTTGACCTGAAGGACGACGACGTCTACTGGTGCACCGCCGATCCGGGCTGGGTCACGGGCACATCGTACGGCATTATCGCACCCTTCACCATGGGCGTCACTCAATGCGTGCAGGATGTAGGATTCTCGGCGGAGAACTGGTACCGATTCATTGAGAAGCATCGTGTGACGGTCTGGTATTCGGCTCCGACCGCAATCCGGTCTTTGATGAAGGCCGGTGACGAGATCGTCAAGAAGTTCGACATGAAATCACTTCGCCACCTATGCAGTGTGGGCGAGCCGCTCAACGCCGAGGCGGTGCATTGGTCCCTGCGTGTCTTCGGCCTACCGTTCCATGATACGTATTGGCAGACCGAGACCGGCTCGATGATGATCACGAATTTCCCCGGCATGAAAGTGAAACCGGGTTCGATGGGGCGCGCCTTCCCCGGCATCGGGGCAACCGTGCTCGATCTCAAGACCTACGAACCTATTACTGATCCCGGGCGGATCGGCCTTATTGCCTTTCAACCTGGATGGCCGGCGATGATGCGCGGCTATCGCAATAACGAGGCTACCTACAAAGCTAAATTCAAGAACGGCTGGTACATGCCGGGTGACCGGTCGAGTATCGACGCCGATGGTTACTTCTGGTTCGCAGGTCGCGATGACGATATCATCAACACCGCCGGACATCTGGTCAGCCCGTTCGAAGTCGAATCGGCGCTGCTGGAACACCCGTCAGTGGCGGAATCGGCAGTCGTGGCCAAGCCGGACGAAGTCAACATGGAAGTGGTGAAGGCGTTCGTGACACTTAAGCCCGGTTTTGAGGCGAGTGTCGATCTTGAACTGGATATCATGAACTTCATTCGCAAGAGACTCTCCCCGCTGGCTATGCCGCAGGAGATTGAATACGTACCGTCGCTCCCCAAGACCCGCTCCGGCAAGATCATGCGCCGAGTGTTGCGAGCCAAGGAATGGGGCGAGGAAATCGGCGACACTTCCACACTGGAAAATGATTAACGTCAAATATAGAAGCAGGTGTATCGATGGATGAAATGCAACAAGCCGTTCTGAAATATGTAAAGAACGAATATCTCGAGGATGAAGAAGAAGAAATCGATTGCGACACGGCCCTGATCTCGGGTGGTATCGTCGATTCTTTTTCCATGGTTTCGCTGAAGCGGTTCCTCGAGAACAAGTACAAGATCAGCATTCCGGATGAGAAGGCCACCCCCGAAGCATTTGATTCGGTCAACAAAATCGTGGCGCTGGTCCGGCAATTCCTCAAGTAGCGTCGGGTGTGATTAACCGGCCGGGTAAGATTCGGCCGGTTCGCGATGTGGCAGCTAACCTAGGAGTCGAATATGGGCTACAGCGATAAGGTTCGCACAATTTATCAAGATCAACTTAAGGGGATTCAGGACGCCGGCCTGTTCAAACAGGAACGGTACATACATTCGTCGCAGGCGGCGGATATCGAAGTCGAATTTCCGACCGGCGCCGCGCCGAAGAAAGTAATCAACATGTGCGCCAACAACTATCTCGGCATGTCCAGCCATCCCGAGGTACTCAAAGCAGCGCACGAAGGCCTCGACAGCCGTGGCTACGGCATGTCATCGGTACGCTTTATCTGCGGCACGCAGGATATACATCGTGAGTTGGAACGCAAAGTAACCGCTTTCCTCGGCACCGAAGACACAATTCTGTTCCCGTCATGCATGGACGCCAACGCCGGTATCTTCGAGGCCGTTCTCACCAAAGACGACATGATGATCGCCGACCGGCTCGTGCATGCGTCGATTATCGACGGCATGCGGTTGTGCAGCGCCGAGCAGGATACGTTCAAACATGCCAACATGGAGCATCTCGAAGAGAAATTGCAGCTTCACGCCGGACGCAGAGTCCGCATGGTTATCACTGACGGCGTGTTCTCGATGGACGGCGACACGGCGCAGTTGGACAAGATGGTGGAACTGTGTGATAAGTACGACGCCATGCTGTTTGTAGACGATTCCCACTCCAGTGGATTCATCGGCAAGACCGGCCGCGGCACGCACGAGAAATACGGCGTGGTGGGCAAGATCGATGTCATCACGACTACTTTCGGCAAGGCGCTTGGTGGAGCGTCGGGCGGCTGCGTGTCAGGACGCCGCGAACTGGTCGAGATGTGCCGCCAGAGAGCGCGGCCATACCTGTTTTCGAATACTATTGCGCCGGTAGTGGTTTCCGGTGTTATCCGGGTGCTGGATATTCTGTCCAAGAGTACCGAGCGACGCGACAAACTCGAGAAGAACACCGCCTATTGGCGGAAAGGTCTCGAGGAGGCCGGCTTCGTTCTGAAAGAGGGCGATACCCCGATCGTGCCGGTGATGTTGTTCAACGCCAAGCTCTCACAGGATATCTCGCGCGATTTGTTCGCCGAGGGCATCTACGCGATCGGCTTCTTCTTCCCGGTGGTGCCGCAAGGCCAGGCGCGTATCCGCACGCAGATCTCCGCCGGTCACGAGATTCATCATCTCGACAAAGCGCTCGACGCTTTCCGTAAGGTCGGCAAGAAGTACGACATCCTTGGCAAGTCGAAGCAGGAGATCATCGACAAGTACGGCGCGTAGGATGAGTTGCCCCAGTGCCGCCAGGTTGCGTCAGAGCTTGCCCCCGACTTAATCGGGGGTCCTGCGACCCGCTTCAGCGGGGCGTGTGACCTGACGCCCGCATCGACAATAACTGTGCCCGGCAGATGCCTGCCCTAGACTTGATCGGGGGTCCTCGTCTGCCGGGTTTATGTTGTTAAGTTAACGTAGGGCAGAATCCCCCGCCGCCTCGGTGGGGTGATTCTGCCATTTCAAAGTCACACTGAGCCCTGAGCATGTCGAAGGGTCGAAGTGTAGCAGAACCGCTCGCCCGCCTTTGGCGGACTCGGGTTCTGCCCTACGAAAGCATGATCTTCCGCACAATTCACCTGCACATCAACAGAACACCTGCCCCGGCGCAAAGACCGGGGCAGGCGCCCCCCTCACAACGGACGTAATACTACCGTCCGTGTCTGTCGCAGCGTGGCGAACAAATGTGAGGAATTTCCCCCAGCCGAACTCTAACACGTCAAGTTTCCCGGCCGTCCGACCGGGGCCTGCAATCGGACCCCTGACGCGTTCCAGTCCGTCCAGGTGGTGTGAGGGTCCACACAACTGACCCACGTGATTAGTGAGCGTGTAGTTGAAAGTCCCAAGGTGCAAGGTCGAATGTGTGATCGTATGGCGGTGCAGCGTGAACTGCACCGTAAGCATAACTATACGCGGGCGTCGTGTCAAGTGATAATTGGTGAGAAGTGTCTACTATCTCAGATTCGTAGGGCAGAATCCTAGTCTGCGCCAATTCTTCGGTACCCCACCCAGCGGGAGTCTTGAAAAAGGCTGTCTAATCGTCATTGCGAGCGGAGATGGCACGCCGTGAGGCGGGTCAGCTTAGCGTGGCAATCTCAAGCTCGTTGTGTCAGTGTCATTTGAGATCGCCACATCTCGCCCGCGAAGCGCGGTCGAGACTCGCGATGACGGGGAAGAGACTTTTTCAACACTCCCCAACGGGTGGGATTCCTCAAGGCGTTACGATCGCTTCTGTCGCAAAGATACCATCCCATCAAGCTTGACGAACACCGTGATTCAGCGTATAATTATGTATGGCTTTACACGGCGGCGAACTGAAAGAAGAAGGTCTGCTCTGCTGGAGTTGCGGGCGACCGTCCGGCTCCAAGGGCAGTGTCACGCGGCACGATCAGTGCCAGAACTGCCTCGCTGATCTTCGCACCTGCCGCGGCTGTCGGCATTTTGATCCCACGCGACGGCACCAGTGTCGCGAGAATGTCGATCATCCGGTGCTGAACAAGAACAAAGCCAATTTCTGTGATTTCTTCCAGGTGCGCGAGGTGGTCAAGGGCGCGGGCGGCATCAGGCAGCGGACAGACAACAAGGAATCGCGCCGGAAGAATTTCGACGATCTGTTTAAGGACTAAGCCAGAACAGTGGAAGCTTCAGAGGGGCGGTCGTCTAGGGGCGGGAGCCTATGTCGACAGATATTCTACAACATGACAGATATGCCAGCCGCACACACCCCGACCTGCCGGGTCGAGGGGCCTGATTTGATTGAATCGAAGAAGTTACCGTCGGGCAGAGATGCCCGACGTCACACTGACCGCGCGTCTACGAACGCAACGAGACCAGCGTCCGGTTGCGGTCGTTGCGATACTGAATCTTGTTTTCGCAGGCCAGCCATCCGACCGCCTGATAGACCACTGTGTCCTTCTCGCCGACCAGTTTCGGAATCTGCGAAAGGCTGATTTCCTTGTGCTGACTTAATGTCCGCCAGACTTTGCCGGCGGCTTCACCGATCATCTCTCTCATATTATCCTCCGTGAACAAAGCATATACTATCCATATTAGATCGGCAGGCGGGCGGCATACCTATACCGACTCCTACCATCATCGCAATCCATATATCCTACTTATACGCACCGATTCCCATCGGAATCAAGTTAATTGTCGTTCATAATCACGTGCCGAAGGGCCGATTCCAAATCGGGGTATCTGAACTGGTAACCATTCTCAAGTAGCTTCTTCGGTTCCACGCGGGTCGACGCCAAAAGCATTTCGTCCGCCATCTCCCCCAGGCCGATACGAAGGGCCCACGCCGGCGCCGAGAATATCGTGGGCCGCCGCAGAATCTTCCCCATCGTGCTCGTGAACTCTCGATTGGTCACAGGGTTAGGCGAAACAATATTGACCGGGCCCTGCAGTCGTGAGTCAGTGACACTGAATAACACCGCTGCCACTAAGTCATCGATCGCGATCCAACTCATCCATTGCCGACCCGAACCGAGCCGACCACCGAGACCAATTTTGAACATGGGCAGCAATTTTGCCAGCGCCCCGCCGCTTCGCGAAAGCACCATCCCAAACCGGAGATAAACAGTCCTGATACCCGCTTTCGCCGCCGGTTTGCAGGCCGCCTCCCATTCACGGCACAATTCGCTCAAGAAGCCTTCGCCGCACATCGCACTTTCAGTGAGCACCATGTCGCCACGGTCACCGTAATATCCCACTGCCGATGCCGATACGAGCACTTTGGGCGGTGACTTCAAGCTCGCCAACTGACGGCACAACTGTTCGGTACCTACTGTGCGACTGTCGCGAAGTCGGCGCTTCACATCAGGCGTCCACCGTCGCGCCCCCAGATTTTCACCGGCCAGATGCACAACGGCGTCGATCGTACCGATGTCGCTCTCCCAGGATTTGTTACGGATTGGCTCCCACACAGGGCTACTTATCGAAGCAGGTTCTTTCGCGCGGGTAAGGGCGATTGTATCATGCCCGGCTTGTGTCAGGGCGGTGACAACCGCGCGTCCGATAAGTCCGTGCGAACCGGAGACCAGGATTCTCATGGCGGTGGATCCTCGATTGTATACGTTGGCTCAGTCAGTCGGCCGATGTGGGCATCGGCCGGGCACCAGGTACAACGGGAGTGTCGAAAAAGTCCCTTCCCCGTCATCGCGAGTCTCGACTGCGCTTCGCAGGCGAGACGTGGCGATCTCAAATAACGCTGTCAAAACGAGCTTGAGATTGCCGCGCTACGCTGTCCCGCCTGGCGGCGGGCCACCTCCGCTCGCAATGACGATTGGACGGGCTTTTTCAACAGGCCCCAAGGCCTTGTAGCGACATTACGCGGCCAACTCAGCCAGCTTCTCTCTTACCTTTTCGGCGTGGCCGTCGGCCTTCACACCGTACCAGGCGTGGCCGATCTTCCCTTTCGGATCTATGATAAAGGTCGAGCGAATCACTCCCTCGACTTCTTTGCCGTACATATTCTTGAGACCCCAGGCACCGTAATCTTTCATCACGGTACGCTCTTCGTCTGCGAGAAGTCTGATTTCAAGATCATGGTGTGTGATGAATTTCCGGTGACTCGCCGGGGAATCGGGGCTGACTCCAAGAACCACCGCATTCAACTTCTCGAACGCTTTCAGCCCGGAAGTAAAATCACACGCTTCAACCGTGCAGCCAGGAGTATCATCTTTGGGATAGAAATACAGCACCACCCATTGCCCTTTGAAATCCTTGAGAGAAACTTCCTTCTCGGACTGATCGGGAAGTGCAAATGCCGGCGCCTTGGCGCCGATTTCGAGTTTCGTTTGTACCGACATTGTCGTCGTCCTTGTTCACAGTTTTAACCGACCTATTGTAATGCCGAAAAACGAAATAAGTTCCTTTCACTCTCCGATTACGCCGTCCGCTTCCTGAACCGGAGGGCCGCCAGGGTGAAGATCACCACCCCGTACAGGGCAATAGCCCCGATTTCCGGCAGTAAATCGGCCGCACCGGAACCTTTCATCATGATACTGCGAACTATTTCCATGAAGAACCGCATCGGGTTAATCAGAGTCACGCGTTGCATCCAAACCGGCATATTGGAGATCGGCGAGAAGAAACCCGAAGTCAGGATAGCGAATACGCTGAAGAACCAGGCGACAAACATCGCCTGTTGCTGGGTGGATGAAATCGTGGAAAAGAACGTCCCGAGGCCAAGAGTTGTCAACAGATACAACGCCGCAAGTGCCACCAGCAAGAGCGGCGAACCAGCGAATGGAATTCCGAACCAGAGAATGCCAATCGCCAACGCAATGGCCATCTCCAGCAACCCCAGCAGCCCAAACGTAGTTATCTTTCCAAGCAGAAGAACATATCCCGGAATCGGAGTGACCGAGATCTGTTCCAGCGTGCCCATTTCCCGCTCGCGGACAATGCCCATAGCGGTGAGCATCATTGTAACCATGGTCAGGAGCGTCGATACAATCCCCGGCACCATGTAGTACACTGATTCCAATTCCGGGTTATAGAGAAAGTTCGGCCGTATTTCCAACGGCAATTCCAGCCCGGCCACCCGCTGGCTGTACTGCCGGACTATCAACCCGGTGTAGCCAAGACCGGCCCGGGCGGCGTTGGCGTCGGAACCGTCGGCGAGTATCCCAATGCTGACATTCTTTCTCTGTGCGATCTTCTCCGAGAAATCCTCAGGAATTACTATCGCCAGTTGCGTCTCGTTTCTACGGAACCGGTCCTGAAGCTCCCACAGGGGAGCGTTATCGCCGACTGCGAGTCGGTCAGACGGAATAAAATAGTCGCCCGCATCGAAAGCTCTCACGAACTCGCGCGACTCGCGGCTGCGATCGAAATCGTAAATGTCCGTGCTGATCTTCTTGACATCGGTATTGACCGCGTAACCCAGCAAGAGTAGTTGCAGAACCGGCATCAGGAAGATAATCCGAACCATGTTCCGATCCCGGCGGATTTGGATAAATTCCTTGCGGATGAGTCCCAAATAAGCGCGCCACATATTATCCCACCCGCGTCTTGAATTTCTTGGCCGCCACGAACATCAGCACGCTCATGAGCAAGATGAGCGCTCCCGCCTGCGGCATCAGCACGGCGAACCCGGCGCCTTTGAGCATGATGCCCCGGATGATCACTACGAAGTATCTGGCCGGCACGACGTGGCTGATTGCCTGGAGAACTACCGGCATGTTCTTGATCGCGAAGATGAGGCCGGAGAGCATCACCGACGGGAGTAGCGTCAGCATCTGCGCCAGCATGGTGGCTTCCTGAAGCGTCTTAACAAGCGACGAAACCAGAATGCCCAGTGAGAGCGCCGTGCTTACATAGATCAAGCCGAAGAACAGAAGCAGCGTGTGTGAACCGACAAACGGCACCCCGAACACCAGCCGCGCAAACAAGAGCACCAGGACACCATCGAGAAACGCGATCACTACATACGGCAGCAGCTTGCCGATCAACACTTCGCTCGGCTTCACCGGGGTGGTCAAGAGCTGTTCCATCGTGCCAGACTCTTTTTCGCGGGCGATGGTCATCGAAGTCATCAGCGCCGAGATCATCATTAGAATCATCGCCACCAGGCCGGGAACCAGAAAATGCGATGACTTCAGGTCAGGATTATAGAGCACCTGCTGGGAGATTGACACCCCCGGAAGTTCGTATTTTGGCGGGAGACGATCTTTCAGGAACTGGAAGAGCACCCCATTGGAATACGCCTGTACCGCCGACGCGAGCGACGCATCGGTCCCGTCGACTGACATGCCAACGTAGAATTTCTTACCTCTCATCAGCGCTTCACTGAATCCGACCGGTATATAGAGCACCGCCGAGGCGTGGCCTGAACGAAGCACCTGCTCGGGGTCGGCCAGATCGACCGCCTCTTTAGGGGCGTTGAAATACGGTGAGTCGTAGAATTGACGAGCAAACTGCCGCGACTCAAGCGTGTGGTCAAAATCCACTACGGCCAGAGTGACGTGCTCGATATCCATGTTGATCGCATAGCCGTAGAGGAAGATCATCATGATCGGCATGGCGATTACGATTATGAGCGAGCGATAATCGCGCATGATGTGATACAGCTCTTTTTGCGCGATGAACTTGATTCTATGCACGCTCGACCTCCTGACCGCGAATCAGGTCGATGAAGAGGTCCTCTAGCGAGTGTGTGTCATGTTTCTGTTTTAGGTCGAAAGGACTCCCCTGCTCGATGATCTTCCCACGGTGCATGATAGAGATACGACCGCAGTACTCGGCTTCGTCCATGTAGTGGGTCGTGACAAAGATCGACACCCCGGAATCAGCTAGCTCGTACAGCAGCCCCCAAAAACGGCGCCTAAAGACCGGATCGACCCCAGCGGTAGGCTCATCCAGAAACAGGATGCGCGGTTTGTGTAGAATCGCCGCGGCCAATGCCAAACGCTGGCGCCAACCGACCGGGAGCTTGCCGGACAACTCGTCGATAAACTCACCGAGCTCCAGTCGTTCGGTCAGCTCGGCAACGCGGGCCTTCAGTTCACTGTTGCCCAGCCCGTATGCCGCACCGTAGAACGCGAGATTCTCGCGACCTGTCAGATCGCGGTACAGCGAGAACTTCTGCGACATATAGCCGATGCTTCGCTTGATCAGTTCCGGCTGACGGTAGATATCGTACTCTGCCACTCGACCCGTGCCGGAGCTCGGCATGAGCAGGCCGCACAGCATGCGGATAGCCGTTGTCTTGCCGGCACCGTTAGCTCCGAGAAAGCCGAATATCTCCCCGTATTCGACCTGGAGCGTTATCTTGTCGACCGCCGTAAACTGGCCGAACTGACGGCTCAGATTCTGTATCTCCACGGCGTGGCGCGTATCCTGGGCGGGGTAAATCATGCGCCACTCTCCATTAGCTGAATGAAACGGTCTTCGAGATCGGCCTTGATCGGTGTAATCAGATTCGGCTGAATTCCGAGTCCGCCCAGTTCTTGAAGATGCCGGTCAATCGAGTCGTTTTGTCCGAGATAGAGATGCAGTCCGGCGCCGAATCGGGCCGCCGAAATGCCGTCAATCCGGTTGATCTGCTCCAGTAACGCGACAGTCGGTTTGGACGCCACGTAGTATATTCGACCCGCAAACGACTCCGCCAGGCCCATCGGGCTGTCCTCGGCCAGTTTGCGGCCATGCAGAATGAACGCGGCCCGGTCACACCGCGCGACCTCGTCCATGTACGGGGTCGAAACCAGTATCGTCACACCCTCGGATTTCAATTGAAGCAGTGTTTCCCAGAACTGACGGCGTGACAACGGATCTACTCCGGTGGTGGGTTCGTCGAGAATCAACAGGCGCGGGTCATGAATCAGCGCGCACGAGAGCGCCAGCTTCTGTTTCATCCCACCTGACAAAGCGCCCGCACGACGCGACGCGAACGGTCCCAGGTTGGAAAATTCATACAAACTGTCGCGTTTGTCGCGATACCGTTTGCCAGTGATGCCATATAGTCCGGCGTAGAAAGTCAGGTTTTCCTCAATCGACAAATCCGGATAAAGCGAAAACTGCTGCGGCATGTAACCGAGAATCGGTTTCACCAATTCATAGTCACGGGCAATGTTACGACCATCGATCGTGACGCTTCCTGAATCGGGATCGAGCAGGCGACAGAGAATACGGATCATGGTCGTCTTCCCGGCTCCGTCGGGACCGACCAGTGCGAAGATCGTCCCCGCATCAACACTCAGCGAGAACTGATCGAGCGCCGTGAGCGCGCCGTACTTCTTGACCAGGCTGTCGGCGACCAGGAATGACATTACTTCTCCAGCGTGACGTACACCGGCATTCCCACTTTTAGCGTGCGGTCCGGATTCGGAATCGAGACTTTGACTGCGTAGACAAGATCGGCGCGCGCTTCTTCGGTCTCGACATTCTTGGGTGTGAACTCGGCTTCGTCCGAAGTCCAAATCACTGTTCCGGGATAATTGCAGCCACCGGTTTCGGTACTCACTTTGGCCGGATCGCCCAATTTGACACCGGCGAACCGGTCGGCTGTGAGATAGACTTTGACTGTGACCGTGTCCAGTCGGGAAATACGAGCAATCGATTTCCCCGGAGATAACAGTTCACCGGGTTCGACAAACTTCTCGGTCACAACTCCACTCACCGGGGCGAGTGCATAGCAGTCTTTCAAACGACGTTCGAGGCGGGCGATATCGCTTTCGGTCTTGGTGACATTCGCCTGGAACGTCTTGACCTGCGCTTCGGCAGTCTCACGCGCCAACGAACCGTTCTTTAGCTCGAACGAGGCCTGGTCGTGCTGACGGTCGGTGGCCGTGCCGGATTTCACGAGTCTGTCGACCCGCTCGAATTCGGTTCGCGCGAAATCTTCGGCGGCGGTAGCCTGTCGCACTTGCACGCGGGCGGAAGACAACTGTGCCTGGAGGACATCAAGCCCGGCACGCGCCGAAGCCAATTCGAGTTCAAGATTACTCGGGTCGATCACAACGAGCGTATCGCCAATTTGCAGCTCGGTGCCTTCGTCGAACCGATGTTGCACGACCCGACCGGAAGTCTCCGCCGAGACAATCGACTCTTCGGTTTCGATAAGCCCCGACCCGCCGGGGAGACCGTCGTCTTTGTTACAGCCGGCCAGTGTCAACAGTCCGGGTATCAGAATAGCCATCAGCCGTTTCATACTATAATCCCTTTCCAAGATTGGCATCGGAGACCGCAAAGTAGTAGGCGCTCTGTGCGACATAGAAATCGAGTTTGGCGGCGGCCAGCGAAGCTTCCGCCTGCGAAAGCGACGCCTCGATTTCGAGCAGGCGATTTGAAGTCAGCGCGCCGTTCTGATGCTGCTGGCGAGCCAGTTCGAAATCAGCCCCGGCGATCCGCCATTCATCGAGGGCACTGAAATACTTGGTGTGGGCCAGCCGGAGTTGCTCGAACGCCAGATCGGTTTCGCGTGTAATCGATTCAGCGATGTCGTCATAGTGGCGCTTGGCAGCGTCGAGGTCATGCACGGTGGCATTCTTCCTCGAAGCGGTCTTACCACCAAGGTTGAGTGACCATTGGAGTTGTGCGCCGACTGTGAAGTAATGATTCCATGTATTGTTGAACTGGTCGAGATTCGGCTTGCCATAAGAATAGCCGCCATAAGCCGATAGCGAGGGGAAATACGCTGAGCGTTCGGTACCAACTTTGGCTTCGCCGATCTTGATCCCGGCCGCAGCGGCGGTCAACTCCGGACGTGCGCCGGTCGGCGCGATGTGATTTAGGTCAGCCGCTGGATCGGGAAGTGAATCAGTCAATGTGACTTGCTCGGTTGCCGAGAGGCCCAGGAAGCTGAGCAGGTAGATGCGGTTGCTTTCTACATTTATCTCAGCCTGGCGCAGCGCGAAATCCGACTTCGTGCGGGCCAGGCGCGCGTCAAGTAAATCAATCGAATCCGCCGCACCCGCTTCGAAAAGGGAGTGGACGGTTGACTGAATTACTTCTGTGCGCTTCAAAGACGCTTCGGAGGCACGGCGCAATTCCATAGCGCGTGAAAGATTGAAGTAGTCGACTCGCGCCTGAAGCAACACGCGGTCGCGCTGGAGATCATTCATGGCGATCTGGTAGTCACGACTCGACCGGGCCATAGCCACAGCGGAACTTATTCGCCCACCGGTGTAAAGCGGGATCCTCAGCCGCCAGTCCGCCTGATACGCCTCATGGCTGCCGATCTCCCGTTCTATGTGCACGATTCGCGGGATATCAATGGATAGGGCCGGCACTTGATCGACATACCGTGCAGTCGCGTCCAGGGACAGGGTCGGGAATCTCTCGGCCCGGGCCGCAGACACCATGCTCTCGGCTGAGAGACGATCTTCGTCGGCCGCCTTAAGCGTCTGAGAATGTTCTAGTGCCAATTGAAGTGCCTGCTCCAGGGAGAGGTCACGCGATGACACCCCTGCGGCCGTCAACATCAGTAGAATCAGAACTACCTGTTTCATAGTCATCTCGTCCTAAGACCGTTTAGGAATATGTCTACGATCGCCGCCGGACGTTCATTTAGGAACCGGGTGCGATCATCGTGAACCATGATGCGATCGACAATCGGCGATAGGAGATAGTAGCCGAGACTCATGCTGATAAATGCCACCATCGCCTGACGGGGATCGACTTTGCGGAATTGACCGGTTTCCGCTTCTCGCTGCATTAGTGACCTCATCAGATTTGGAATGCCCGACCCCGACAAGACTTCGGCGATGGCCTCGATGATCTCCTCCTTCGGGTCGGCCAACTCACGAAGCAGGAGCGGCACCATCTGCGGATTTTGCAGCGCGGTCTCGGCGTGAATTCGCGCCAGAGTCCTGAGAGCTTCCTCGACTGAAATGTCATTTCTGATCTCCGCAACAATTCGCTCGCGCACTCGCTGGTAATGAGAAACCACCACCTCTTTATGAAGTTCCTCTTTCGATCTGAAGTGGTAGTAGATCATCGCCTTGTTTACTCCGGCCGATTTGGCGATCCGGTCGATCCGCGCCCCTTCTTTGCCGTAGACGGTGAACTCATTGAGGGCAGCGTCGAAAATCTTCTGCCGTGTAGAGGATTCGTCAGCCGGGCGGGTGCCAGCTTTGGTTTGGGTCTTGGTCATGTCGCTCTTCATAACTAACCATTCAGTTTAACTAACTATACAGTTAATAATATCGGAAAGTTCCCGGAATAGTCAAGGGTTATCCTGAAATATCACTTATGCGATTGTATTACAGCCAGTTAGGTAGAGTCGACATCAAATGAACTTCTTCAGCAGCTCAGGGAAGTACCTGAAGCCGATACCGAGATAGATATACCGAACCAGCCGCGCGGCTACCATCGTCACCCAGAACAAAATAGCCGAGTACCGTTTGACGCCGCAGGCGATGTAGAAGACATTGCACGGAATCGGCGAGGCGGTCCCGATGAACAGCATCCAGGTGACATATTTCTTCGACTTGCCGTGCGTCCACGGATGTTTGTGGACGTTAGGAAACCGTTTCTTGAACCAGGCCGACTCGCCAAAATATCTCCCCATGTAGAACTCTACCAATGAACCGGTAGCCGACCCCAGCGCCATCACCAGCGCCAGATGGAAAATCCCATACCCGAGAGCTACACCGATCATGACATACGGCCAGATCGGGAAGACGAGCGGTGTGCTACTGACGGCAGTAAGCAGCAGGAGTATACCGTCAACCCAACCCTGGCCATAAGTCGTCAACAGATACTCACCGGCGCGCTGGACATCATTCTGAAAGATCATGCTCAGCACAAGGCCGAGTACAATGATGCCGATCGTGAGGAGAATCGGTAGTAGATTGCCCTTCTTCTTTGCTGTCTCTGACTCTTCGACCTTTGGCACTTGATGCTCAGCCTCGGTCTTCAGAATTCGGCCGTCGGTCGGTCGTAGCGGCACCTTGCCCATGAGCGAAAGCAAAGTCGGCACGAGGTCGCAGTTGGAGACATGACGGCTCACCAGCGGAATCGAAATCATCAACGGCACGTGCATGTGCTCTTTGTGCAACGAACCGTGCGAGCCATGATGCTCAGGATCTTCATATTGCAGCCTGAGATCGAACCCCGGCTCGGCGTTGACTGCGATGTCACCGGAACGCCGGCTGGAGAAAAGCATGAACAGTTGATTGACTGCATCGGGATAAGTGAAATCGTAGGTTGATCGAAGAAGCTCGTCCTTAGTGAAACGCCCCACCGGATGACCCCCGAGCGGATCGACACCGTCAAGAGTGACATCATATACATCGCCGGAACGACGCGCCTTCAGATGACCTTCCGGCCCTGCGAACACGATTCCATCCTGTCCGTCGCGCGCCGCTACAAACGTCACCCCCTCGCGTCTTACGACGTCGTCAATCAGCGAGCGACAACGGCCATCCTGTTGGAGTTCTTCCCAATTCCAATGCCCGCCCCATTTTGCACCGCGCTTGAAATAGACCTGCGCCATGGCGTTGCCGCTTTCGCAGACGGCGGAATCGCGACCCCGACGATACAGCTTAGGATAATAGTGCGGATCGAAACCGTGCTGCTTAACGATATCGACCAGCGGAATGTGCACGGTCGTGCTGCTAAGGCCGTGGTCGGACACGATTGCAATAACGGTCTCGTCGTAAACGTCTTCATCTATGAGCACCTCGGCGATCTCGCCTATGGCTCGGTCGATATTGCGATAGGCGGCGACCGTCTTTTCGTGAAATGGGTCGTAGAGGTGTGAGTATTCGTCGATGCCAAAGAAACTTCCTATAATACAATGGCTGTCGGCGCGAATCCGCTTGATGACAACCGATTCCACCATGTTGTCGACCTTCGACCAATCGTCGCTCTTGTGCGCCTGCACGATCCTAAGAAGCCGCCGGGCAATGATCTTGTATAGATGCTTATTGGGACAGTAATCGATCAGTTCCAGCACAGAACTGGGGTTGTCGTAGTATTCGTAGAGCGAGATTGATTTGTCATGGTCCATATCTCGCCCAACCATCAGGCCGCGCGGGCTGTTTAGCGAGCGATGGCGATAGATCGAGCGTCGTTTCTGGTCGTGCAGGTATCGATCTAGCCAGCGATAGCCGGGGATATTGGCCGTGCCGGGGTGAATGCCGCACACGAACGGTATGTGGGCCGGGCCGGTGGTGGACGGATACACGGTCAGCGCGGTGCGATAGCAGCCCCGGTCGACAATATGCTTCTTGATATTCGGCAGGAAACCGTTGTCGAGCAGTTGCCGGGTGAGGTCGTCACGGGCGCCGTCGGCCACTAAGATCAATACGCGATGGTACAAGCAGGTCCCTTGCCGAGTCAGTCCTATCGAATCACGAGCGCCGGAGCTGAATAGTCAACAGGTTAGCTGTATCCGGCGCTACAACCGGGGGAGTATAGTGCGTGGGGGTGTCTGGCGCAAACGGTTAAGTTGGCAGGATAGTGGGTCGGGTTGCGCCCATGGATTACTTGAGGGAGCAACCCGACATCGCTTTGCATGGGTAAATGTCGGGTTTGTCGTCGTTCGCTACGCTCATGACTCCGCAAACCCGACCTACATGCCTGGTAAGACCTGACGCAACTTACGCACGTGTTGCGTACGCCAACGGCCACAAGAAACCCGGCAGATGTGGACATCTGCCGGGCACACGACAATTCGCGATAGCACAGTCGCTACTACCCCGTCATCTTCTTTTCGAAATCGAGCTTGGGAGAAATACCGATTACACGGATGCCGAGAATCTCTTCAACATCCTCGACCTTCTTGAACGAGCTGTCCATCAGCTCAGCCGTTAGAACCGCGGCGCCGCCGATCGCCAAGCCGAGCACGATACCCATCGCGAGTATCTTCATCCGATTCGGGCTGACCGGCACGAGCGGCATCTTGGCCGGTTCGACTTTGCGATACTTGCTCGACGAACGATCCTCGAGCAACGCCTGGGAAATGTTCGAGCTCTCCTGCTGGCGACGGAACCGGTCGCGAATATCTATTGCCACCTGCAACTCACGCTGGAATTGAGAAAGTTGAGCTTCTAGTTCCGGAATTAGATCAGTAGCCGGAGTGAGATCGCCGAGCGCCGACTCCAGGTACGGTTTCTTGGCGTACAAGTAATTCAGGCGCATGCGTACGTTGACCAACGTGGCCAGATCGTTGCGGATGGGCTGATCGTATTGCGCAAACTGGCTGTTCGCCAGAATCTTGTTTTCGCTCTCGACCACGTCGAGGAGGTGGTTCTGCCGCAGTTTGTAATTGATCACCTGGGGGTTGTTCCAGGTGTACTTGCTGAGCAACTCGCCGATATCTTTCTGGCGGGTCTCCAATTCCGATTCGGCCTCTTTCTTGGCGTCCGTGCTGGACAATTCAATGTCTTTGAGATTCAGCCCGGAAACCCCTTTGAGACGGGCCAGCGTGGTGCGCTCCTGACTGCGGAGATCGTCGACTTCAGATTCGGTCTGACTTATCTCGTCTTCCAGACCAGAGCGGTTGGTTTCCGAAGTTGTGCCGTCGTTGGTGCGCAGACGCGCCAGCCGCTGCTCGACGCGGGTGACATCGGAAGTCTTATCCTGCACCTGGCGTTCATATTTCTGAAGCTGGACATCGGAAAAATCCTGAGAGGAGCGGATATCGTTCAGGTCTTCGCGCATCTTTTCCGCTATGAAAATGTCGCCGAGATTGTTGGCCATGTCCCGCGCTTCGACAGCATCAGTCGAATTGACGGTGATTTTGATCTGATCGCCGGCCGCCCAATCCAGTGCCACCGATTCCTGAAGGATATCCTGAAGCACCATCAGGCGAGCCTTTTCGATGGTCAGGTTGGCCTGCATGTTGACATATTCGCGGGCCTTTTCTTCGATCTTGTGCGACGCCACCAACGTCATCCGCTCACCGACCAGTTCGGCGTAATGGCTCGACGTGATTTCGTTGTAGATACTGCGAAGCAGGCTGCCACGGTCGCGGCTTTGCATCAGGGTGTAACTCGACGGTTCGCTGAGCATCCGCTGTAGATCGCCGATCAACTGCACCTGGGGGTCGATCGCAATAATACTCGACGATTCATACTCGGGGGTAAGCAGGTACGAACCGGCAAAAGCCAGCGCGGCCACCAGCGGAAGGGGCAGCACCACCAGCCACTTCCGGCGCCAGAGCATGCCGAAGATATCGCGAAGATCTATTAGTCCGACCGACTTGATTGTAGCCATTTTCTATTCCTCAGGAAGTGGGAACCATCCCTTGTAACATCGGCAGGGACAAAGGTTTCCTCTATTTGCCGGGCCCTGGCCGACTCCCGGCGTGTTCCGTAAATGCGAACCACTGAGAAAATATACGGAGGGTTCTTGGCCCGAACCAATTCCTTTTTCGCGGGCTACGGGAGCTCTGACGGCCAGATTGGTCTGAGATCGCGGCCGGGCGATCCCGCAGCTAAGTAACGCCGGTTCAAGGCCCTGCCGGAGTTGTCGATATATTCTAAGTCGGCCCACGAATGTGCGCCGACCGGCCCCGGGCGGAAGGGAACCAATCGATTTAGGGTTGTGTTTGTTATCCAACCGCCTATTTTGCAGGCCGTTAGAAGATCGTGAGCCGAAACCAAAGCCTCGGAAGGGTAGTGCCTGTTGAAGTTTACTAAGGACAGTCTCAAAATCGACGCTGCCAAGACGGCGGAACAGATGGAATCCGAAATCCGGCACCAGGTCGGTCGGGTCCTCAAAAAATCAGGTGCCGTAATAGGCATTTCCGGCGGGATTGATTCCTCGGTCTGCGCCGCCCTGTGCGCCCGGGCGCTAGGGCCCAAACGGGTGGTCGGAATCATGATGCCGGAAACGGACTCGTCATCCGAAAGCGAGCGACTGGCTCGCGTACTGGCCAAGAAATTCGGTTTCGAAACCCTCAAGGAAGACATCAGCGGCGGGTTAACCGGTCTGGGTTGCTATCGTCGTCGCGACGAGGCTATCCGCATGGTCTTCCCCGAATACACCGATGGCTGGAAGAACAAGATCGTCACCCCCACCAATATCCTCGAAAAAGACACTTTCAACTTTTTCAACCTGACGGTCGAGAACCTCAAGGGTGAAGTCTTGACGAAACGGATGCCGCTCGAATCGTACCTCCAGGTGGTGGCGTCGTCGAATCTGAAGCAGCGGCTGCGGATGACGACGCTCTATTATCATGGCGAGAAACGGAACTGGGCGGTAATCGGTACCGGCAACAAAGACGAACATATGCAGGGGTTCTTCGTGAAGTACGGCGACGGTGGCGCGGACATGAAACCGATCGCCAATTTGTTCAAGATCCAGGTGTATCAAATTGCCGAAGCCATAGGCGTGCCGCAGGAAATCATCAAGCGGACGCCGACTACGGATACGTACAGTTTCGAGGTTACGCAGGAAGAGTTCTTCTTCGGCCTCGATTTCTATACCATGGACATGCTCTGGTACGCTATGGAGAACAACGTTTCTCCCGCCGAGGCGGCCGCGGTGCTGGGGCTCAATGAGCAACAGGTGGAGCGGGGTTACGCCAACATCAAGCGGAAGATTGTCGCCACCGAATATCTCCGGGCGACGCCGCTCGAGATGACCCCGATACGGTAGAACCTAACCCAGGAAAAGACACGGACAAGATCATGACAGTAGCAAAACTCAATTCGATCCGCGAGGAACTCAGGACTTTCATACTGGAAACTTTCCTGTTCGGCGACGACTCGGAAGGGTTCGAGAACGGCGATTCTTTCATGGAAAAGGGAATCATAGATTCGACCGGAGTCCTGGAGCTCGTCTCACATCTGGAACAGACTTACGGCATTACGGTCGAAGACGAGGAAATGATCCCGGCCAACCTCGATTCGGTCGACAATCTGGCGGCGTTCGTACAGAGAAAAGCCGGCTGATCTCTCTCCGGCTCCCGTCGCCGTTGGGACAAAATGAAAGTTTCTGATCTTCTGATAAAGACCGCCGCCGCTTCCGAAGGGAAGACGGCGGCGATTCATCTTGGGCGCAGTATCACTTACGGTGAGCTGTATCGTTCATCGGCGGCTCTGGCCGAACGGCTCAAACAGCTGCAACTACCGCCCGAGACACGCGCCGCCATTCTGTTCGAGAACACTATTGAATACCTCATCTGCTATTTCGCCGCGTACATGGCCGACCTGGTGATCGTGCCGTTGGATACCTCGCTCGCACCTGAGAATCTGAATTACATCTTGTCCGACTGCGGTGCGCAGGTGCTCCTGGTGCAGGGGAAGTATCGCCGTCAACTTGACGCCATCATCGGCGACAACCTCGAACTAGAATTGATCATCTCCGACAAGCAACTGGGGACCGCTCGATCCGTTCCCGTAGAGTCAATTGGCGAAATCATCGACTCCGCCGCACCGATTCCGAGCCTGAGCCGGGCCGCAGCAACGCTTCCGAATGCTGACCAGGCTCCGCACGAATTGGCGGCCATATTCTATACTTCGGGTTCGACCGGCGAACCGAAGGGTGTCATGTTGTCGCATCGCAATCTGATCTCAAACACGCTGGCGACAGTTGAGTATCTTCGTCTGACTCAGGACGATTCAGTGCTGGTCATATTGCCATTCTATTATATCTACGGCAACTCGCTCCTGCTGACCCATGTCGCCTGCGGAGGTCATGTCGTGATCGACAACCGCTTCATGTACCCGGAACTGGTGCTCGATACTCTGGAAGAATCGAAGGCGACTGGCTTCTCCGGAGTGCCTTCGACCTTCATGATGGCGCTCAGCAAGTCATCCATCGCCAAACGCAAGCTGGCCGATTTGAGATATATCACCCAGGCCGGCGGCGCGATGGCGCCCGAAGTGACCCGCCGCCTTTGTGAAGCCTGCCCAAATCAGGAAATCTGGATCATGTACGGCCAGACCGAAGCCGCCCCGCGCGTTACTTATCTGCCGCCGGAACGTCTGAGCGACAAGCTCGGTTCAATAGGCATAGCAGTACCGGGCGTAACCGTGAAGATCACCGATGAAAACGGCAAGGATCTTCCTCAGGGCGAGACCGGCGAAATTGCGGTCGGCGGGCCAAATGTCATGTTGGGCTACTGGAATCAGCCCGAGGCAACCGCCGAAGTGTTACGCGACGGCTGGTTGATTACCGGCGACCTGGCGTATCAGGATGCCGAAGGGTTCATCTTCATAGTTGGTCGCAAGCGGGAGATCATCAAAGCGGCCGGACACAGGGTGAGCGCTAAAGAAATCGAAGAACGAATTGTGGCCCACGAGGCGATTGCCGAGGCGGCCGTGTTCGGAGTGCCGGATGATATCCTCGGCGAGGCGATTCACGCCGTGGTCGTGTTGCGACCGGGCTGTCACGCCGACGACAAACAGATACAGGGCTGGTGTCAGAAAGGTCTGGCCCAGTTCAAAGTGCCCCGGTCCGTGACTTTTGTAGAAAGTCTGCCAAAATATCAATCGGGCAAAGTGAACAAGTTGCTGGTAAAAGAGCAGATGCTGGGCAAGAATACGAAATTTTCGGGACCGGCACACTAAAGATAGGACATCGCGGAAAAAGACTCATATGTGCGGAATAGCGGGATACTTCCAGATGAAAGAGCCGGCGCCCCCGGATCGTGAGTTGATCGGGCGCATGGTGAACGCTATCCGCTATCGCGGCCCGGACGAGTTCGGGGCGTATTTCGACGACCGCTGTGGCCTGGGACAGGCGCGGCTGTCGATTATCGATCTGGCCGGAGGGTCACAGCCGTTGTGCAACGAAGACGGCAACCTGTGGATCACCTTCAACGGCGAGATTTTCAACTACATCGAGTTGCGTCAGGAGTTGGAGATACAGGGGCACAAGTTTCGCACCAATTCCGACACCGAAGTTATCGTCCACGCCTATGAGCAGTACGGCCGCAATTGTGTGGATCATTTCAACGGCCAGTTTGCATTCGCACTCTATGACCGACGCAACCGGACTTTGTTCGTTTCGCGTGACCGGCTCGGTATCAGACCCTGCTTCTATGCCGTCCACGACGGACGTTTCTATTTCGCATCCGAGATCAAAGCGATCCTCTGCGATCCTCGAATACCGAGAAGACTTGATCTAAAGGGTCTCGACGAAACTTTCACCTGGTGGACCTCTGCCCCACCGCGGACAATGTTCGAAGGGATCAACGAGCTCGAAGCCGGCACCTGGCTCGAAGTAAAGGATGGCGATGTCAAGAACGGCCGCTACTGGACGATGACTTTCCCGGAGCAATTCGATCGTGAGCGACCGGTCGAGTCGTACGCCGAAGAACTGCGCGCCCTGTTGATTGACTCAGTCCGGCTCCAGTTGCGGGCCGATGTTCCGGTGGGAGCGTATCTTTCCGGCGGGTTGGATTCGTCCGTGACAACGGCGTTGATAAGACACTTCACTCAATCACGGCTGGAGACGTTCTCGGTAACGTTCGAGGACAAGGCATACGATGAATCGAAGTATCAGATGCAGATGGCGAAACATCTCGGGACAAGCCATCACACGATCAATTGCACGTACCGCTCCATCGCCGAAGAATTCCCGCGCGTGATCTGGCACACCGAACGTCCGCTGGTTCGGACTGCACCCACCCCGCTCCTGCTCCTGTCCGGCCTGGTACGACAGAACAATTTCAAAGTGGTGCTGACCGGCGAAGGCTCCGACGAAATGCTCGGCGGCTATGATATATTCAAAGAGACGCTCATCCGCGCTTTCTGGGCCAGAAATCCCGAATCAAAATGGCGGCCGTCGGTGCTGAGGGAACTATATCCGACGCTGCCGGTTTCTGGGGCACGGGCGAAACATTATCTGGAGCAGTTCTATAAGTCAGGTCTCGACAAGATCTCTGAGTTCTATTTCTCACATATTCCGAGGATAAACACGACGACTCGCCTGAAAGAATTCTTCACCCCCGAAATTCGTACTGCCATTGGCGATTACGATTCCGTCGGGGCGTTCGGACGCGACCTGCCGTCCGGGTTTAGCCGTTGGCATCCGCTGGCGCGGGCGCAATTTCTGGAGAGTCGGTCGCTCCTGTCATGCTACTTGTTGTCTTCGCAGGGAGATCGGGTATGTGCGGCCAACTCGGTCGAAGGCCGGTTCCCGTTTCTTGATCACCGCGTCGCCGAATTTGCGGCCACCGTTCCGCCCGGCTACAAGATTTTTGGATTGATTGAGAAGTACATCCTGAAGAAAGCCATGAAACCGGAGCTTCCACCGGAAATAGTCAAACGGGTAAAGCAACCGTACATGGCGCCGGACTCAAACTGCTTCGTTCAGCCCGACTCCCCGACCTATGTGGCGGAAATGCTCTCGGAAGATGCGATCAAACGCACGGGGCTTTTCAACCCGAAGTCCGTGGCACTGCTCTATAAGAAATGTCAGAAAGGTGCCGACGAGCATCTGTCGTTCAAAGACAATATGGCTTTTGTCGGGATACTCTCGACCCAGCTCCTGGCGCACCGATTCCTGCAGAATTTCGATCTACCCAAGCCGATCGACCGCAGTGAATTTTCCGTCTGGCATGAAGATGCTCAGGTCAAGGCCTGAGGCTTACTTCACCGCCGCTCTTCCCCCAACCGTCATCGCGAGGCCGCCCTTGGCTGCCGTGGCGATCTCGAATTGCTGGGCGGCAGCTTGCTTGAGATTGCCGCGCTACGATGACTCGCCTGACGGCGAGCCATCTCCGCTCGCAATGACGTTAAGTGCGACTGATTTGATAATGAGAGAAGCCTGAGGCCTACTTCACCGCCGCTCTTCCCGTACACAGATATTCGAACCCGAGCCCCCGGGCTCTCTTCGGTTCGTAGATATTACGCGTGTCGTACAGAATCGGGGTGCGAACTAGCTGTCTGACCCGCTCGAGATCGAGATCACGGAACTCGTTCCATTCGGTGACAATTATCACCAAATCGCTCTTTTCACAGGCAGTATACGGGTCGTTGTAGTAATTGACGTTCGGTAGAGCCTTCCGGGTTTCATCCATGGCTACCGGATCGTATGCATTCACTCGCGCCCCCTCTTTCATGAGCGCAGCGGCAATATGTAACGCCGGCGCCTCGCGGGTGTCATCTGTGTCCGGCTTGAACGCCAGCCCGAGCAGCGTTACGGTCTTACCGGCCACTTTGCCGAGAGCGATACGGGAGCGATCCACCACGATTTGACGCTGGCGGGCATTTACTTCGATAACTGCATTCACGATCGGGAAATCATATTTCTGCTCCCGCGCCAGATGAGCCAGGGCTTTGACATCTTTCGGGAAACATGAGCCGCCAAAACCGGGCCCTGGGTGCAAGAATTTCGGGCCGATGCGCTTGTCCATGCCGAGCGCGACGGAAACGTCGTAGATGTCGGCACCGACCAAATCGCACAGGTTGGCGATTTCGTTGATATAGGATATGCGAAGCGCCAGCATCGTGTTAGCGGCGTATTTGATCAGTTCGGCGGTTTCAT
This sequence comes from uncultured candidate division Zixibacteria bacterium, assembly GCA_963735035.1. GTDB lineage: Bacteria > Zixibacteria > MSB-5A5 > GN15 > FEB-12 > JAGGTI01. Next base: position 287,729 of record CAVTJJ010000004.1, on the reverse strand, counting down.
TCGTGGTCGATACGATCGGTTTCTTTAGCAAATAGAGCGGCCGGTAAACGTCGCGCATGATCGCCAGCGCTCGTTCGGAATCGCTGCCAAGGACAATGCGGTCGGGGCGGAGGAAATCATTGATCGCCGCACCTTCGCGCAGAAATTCGGGATTCGAGACGACATCGAATTCGACCGGCGTCTTGAGATTCTCTCTGATAATCTTCCTGAGCTCGCGCGCGGTGCCCACCGGGACGGTTGACTTGATCGTGATGATCTTATACTCGGTCATGATGCTCGCCACCTGCCGGGCGACCGCATGGAGCACTTTCAGGTCGGCCTGACCATCCGCCCCTTCGGGCGTACCGACCGCCAGAAATACGATAAGCGAGCGATCCACGGCCGCGGCCAGATCGGTGGAGAAATGCAGGCGCTCCAATTTGACATTGCGGCTGATCAACTCGGACAGGCCGATCTCGTATATAGGCACCTCGCCCCGGTTGAGGCGGTCGATCTTGTCTTTGTCTATGTCAACGCACGTGACATTCATGCCGAAATCGGCGAGACAGGTACCGGCCACGAGGCCGACATATCCGGTTCCGACCATACAGATATTCATTTAGACTCCTGTTGTTTCAAATACCAGGCGACATACCGCCGCACCCCGTCACCAATCGAGACTTTCGGATCAAATCCGAGCAGTCGCCTCGCCTTAGTAATATCGGCAAAGGTTTGACTTACATCGCCCGGTTGCGACGGCATAACGCGAACTTTCGCTTTCTTCCCGATTGCCTGCTCCAAATGCCCGATCAAGTCAGCTAATACGACCGTGTCCGAGCGCCCTAAGTTGATGACTTCATATTTATAATCAGCGCGGCAGGCGGCCATGATGCCGTCGATAATGTCAGCGATGAAAGTGTAGTCCCGTCGGGATTTGCCTTCGGCGAAGACATCAACCGTTTCACCACGATAAATGAGGTCCGTGAACTTGGAGATCGCCATCTCCGGGCGCTGTCTGGGGCCGTACACCGTGAAGAAACGCAGGCACGCCGTCTTGATGCCGTAGAGATGGTGATAGGTATAGCACATGAGCTCGCCCGCCTTCTTGGTGGCGGCGTAGGGCGAAATGGGGTGATCGACCGGGTCGGTCTCGGAGAAGGGCACTTTCTCGTTGTTGCCGTATACCGAGGAAGACGACGCAAAGACCAGGTGCGGCACGCGAAAAGTTCGCACGGCGTCGAGCACGTTCCCTGTGCCGATCAGGTTGACCTCGTGGTAGAGATTCGGATTCTGGATCGACGGTCTTACGCCGGCCATCGCCGCCAGGTGGACGACCCGATCGAACTTACCCTCGGCAAAAGCCTTGTGGACCAGAGCCGCGTCGCGAAGATCGCCTTCGACCAGGTGGTAGTCAGCCGAGCGGCTGTGCGCGACAATATTGACACGTTTGATGGCGGGGGAATAGAAATCGTTGAAATTGTCAATAGCAGTCACCCGCTCGCCGTCGGCCAAGAGGCGATCGACCAGATGTGAACCGATGAAACCGGCGCCGCCGGTGACCAAAATTGACTGAGGCACTGGGCTTTTCTTCCGTTAATTCACAATGTTTCAATGAAACGAGACACTAACTTCCAAGTCAAGCTTCATAAATTCTGGTCGGTCCGCCACGCTAAATACTTTACCCCGGTCGCTAACTGCCGATATAATACTCCCTGATGCCGATTGTTGCCAACTCGGCCAAGGACCGTGTGTGAAGAAAGTACTGATCATTTCCTATGCCTTTCCCCCAATGGCCGCAGTCGGCGTCTATCGGGTCATCAAGTTTTGCAAATTCCTTCCGCAGTTTGGCTGGCAGCCGGTTGTCCTTACGGTCAAAACCGGGTTCAACTATGCGAAAGATGAGGCCCTTGCCAGAGATCTCGATCCTGAATTGAAAGTGTATCGATCCCGCGCCTGGGATCCTTTCATGTGGTGGGATCGGCGAGGTGCGGCCAAGTCAAAATCCGTCGAGAAGCCAGACGGTGCAAAGAAACAGGAAGCCTCTGCGCCGCCATCGCCTGCGGCGGGGTCAGGGCTGAAGCGACTTATCCGCCAGACTCTCTCCACGCCCGATTCAAGCAGCCTCTGGATTCCGTTCGGGACTGCTACGGGGATTAGAGCGGTGAGGAAGGAAGGTATCGATCTGGTCCTGTCTACCTCTCCCCCTGCCTCGGCTCATGTGATCGGCGCCCAGATTGCGGGATTGCTGAGAATACCCCATGTTGTGGATTTCCGCGATCTGTGGACTCAGAACGAAGCTTATGATCTCTTGGACCGGCCGTCGGCTCTCAAGCGCGTGGATAGCTGGGTGGAACGAAAAGTGCTGGCCCGTTCCTCCGCCGTAACGACCGCGTCTGATAAGTTCTCGGATTCCATCAGACTCCACAACCGTGGCTTAGACCCCGGCCGGGTGCACACCATTACCAACGGTCTCGACGCCGATGACTTCCGAGGGGTAAAGTTCCCGACGGAAAAGAACAAACGCTTCACAATCCTTCATCTGGGATCGCTGTACGGACGGCGTGACCCGTCGTTCTTCTTCAATGCCGTCAAGGCTTTCATCGAAAAATGTCCAGAAGCTTCAAGCCAGTGTGAAATTAAGTTCATTGGCAACACGCCCGGCGCGGAGAGTTTCATCACCGATTCACGAGTTCGCGCTATGATTAGTTTCACACCGCACGTACCCCATCATGAGGTCCTGACTCAGTTGTGGGCGGCCGATTTACTCCTGCTGATACTCGGCTTTGGTGACGAAGTCGCAGGGGTTATTCCAGCTAAGCTATTCGAGTATATTGCTACCGGGAGGCCGATTCTGGCTTTGGTGCCGGAAGGTGAAGCCAAGCAGCTAATCGACCGCCACAGCCCCGGATACTGTGTGACCGGACCCGATATTGAAACTGCGGTAGGATATCTGACAGACGCCTACTCTAAATGGCAACGGGCTGATGGGGCGCCCCAATCCGCATTGCGGATACCAGAAGAATTTGACCGGCGAGCGCAATCCCGTAAACTGGCCGAAATTATGAATGCCGCCACAAAGTAGCGCGACCAGACAACTAAGACTCCGGCACTTAACGACTGTAATTATAGGGTTTGATTTCGTAGTCGCGGTAATCATTGGGATTACCGTCGAGCCCGGCCTGGGCCGCTCTGGCCACGTTGTACGCCTCGCGGGCGGTCATATAGTGCAGACGATAGCGGGTGCCATCGTTGTAGTTCTTCTCCATGTCGGTCAACATCTGGTTGAAATTGTCACCGAGGATATTCGAATAATCTTCCGGCTTGTGGAGTGAACAACCGTGTGTAAAAGGTCGCACAAAGACCCAGTTGGGGCGCCCTTCCACATGGACATCGGCACTGAGCCAGTCTTCGAATCGGTGCAGGGAACTCTTGACCTCCCAGTACAGATTCCCATCCTCAAAGTCCGGATGCGTAATGAATTGCCAATTATGCCAGTCTATTACCAGGGGGCCTTCAAAGATCATGAATTGATTCGGTTGCGTGACCAGGCCGACTGACGACTGGATCCCGCTGTCGTACGATTTTGGTTTGATCGGATCGTCCTTGCAGTAGTAGATCTTGTTGACCAGCGACGGCTGCGAGGTCTGACCTAGCGACGGGAACGTGAAATCGGCGAAACAGCCCAGTTGTTGTAGTATCGTAATCTCGTTATTGACGCCGCAGTAGTCATGGGTGCCGTTCATCCGTGAGTTGTCCAGCGCCCAGTTGCCATGAACGAAAGCGAAATGCACGCGGCCATCGGGCGAAATAAGTGCCCCGTGCGCCTGAAGCGAGTCGATGCCATCGACATATTTCCGTCGCAACGACACGGAATCATCACCCGTGTGATGCAGGTGGACTTCCACGTCACCGTATCCCTCCCGGCTCATCTTGACCAGACTGTCGACTTCAAAACCACGGAACTGGTCGATCGGATAGAACCAGGAATGCTGTAGTTTAACACCGTCGGCGTCGATGTGCTTATCAGCCAACTGTCGATACGGACCCATCCATGCCTTCATCGGCTCTTCATGGCCACCCGGTTCCCAGTGATCGACAACGGTGAAGATTATATCGACAGTCTTATCCTGCGGCGTGAAAGAAGGGCTATGGAATAGATAATCCGACAGCCAGATGAAGGTATTCCCCGAGTAGAGCTTGTGCCAGCCGTAGTAACCCACTACGATAGCCAGCGCTACTATGATAACTGCCAGGCGCTTCAACATTGGTTAATTGTCGACCTTTGTGTGAAATGGTTGACTATAGAAGCCCTTACTGCTGTTCGGATCGGATTCTCACATGAATCCACCGCGAGTATAACAGTAAAGGGCGCCAAAGGTCACCAACAATTTGATATCTCGGGGACCAAACAGCATTTTCATGTAGAATAAGATCGAGCTGGCGCGGAGCGCCCAATCCGTTACCCGCCTGAACGATAATAGATAAATTGGGTCGACATTTGAGTTTCGGACAGAGTACTTTGTCCTCAATTGAACGCGACAGATTTTGGAGAGGGTACGGAGACGAGCCCGCGTGACGGGCGCCGGCGGAAGGCTACTTTAGATACACTAATTTGCGGACATCGGTGACTTCGGAGGCTGCGAGACGGCAAAAATAGACGCCCGAGGCTACCGGGCTTCCCCGGTCATCCGTGCCGTCCCAGAAGACCTGGTACCTCCCGCTCGACCGGGGGCCGTCAACCAGGGATTTGACTTCCTGGCCCAGGACGTTATAGACCCGAATCGTTACCACGGATGCCGTAGCAACCTGATAGTCAATCCGGGCATCGGAATTGAACGGATTTGGATAAATGGCCGCCAGGGCCGTGTGATCCGGCAGCAGGATGTCATGATCAGGGTCGTTTACGTCGGACACCAGCACCAGGGCCAGGTTGGAAATAGGCGAAAGGTTGCCCGCGTGGTCAACCGACTTGATCGCAAAATAGACCACTCCCGGTGGCAGGTCGGAGACGGTATACGATTCCGGCTGACCGGCTATGTCGGGACTGGGGGTATTACCGAGCGGGGTCGCGTCGGACCAGTTCGATTCCTGGAGAGGCACCAGCGAGTAGCGAATATCATAAGAGGCCGCGGTTCCAACACTCCCGTTGTCTCCGGTCGCGCTCCATTGAAGCGTAACTGCACCGTCTGACTGAGGAGCCGCGCCGAGATCGTCAATACTGTCCGGCGGGATTGTATCGGTCAAAGCGGGAGTCACCGAAATCTTGGAGAAATAGATGCTGTAGGGACCCGCGCCCGCCCCGTAAAAGACCGGGATGTAGTCGGCCGTGGCCGGCACGTGAAAACAGGTGTTCGGATCGCGCGAATAGGTCTGAGTGGATACCTGATACTCGGAACTCCACGTCTGTGAAGCCTGTGACCAGCGTTTGTAATAGATGCGCGAGGTGGCATCGTCGGCCGATGATCTGCGGCAATAGAACACATACAGCTCGTTGCCCCTCACCGTACTGGTAGGATACCATTCGATACTGCCGTTGTTGGCCTCGGTGGCGATAATCGACGTATTCCAGGTGCCGGTTCCGTTGGCGTAGTTCTTCCAGACGTGACGAAGATTGGTGCCTTCCCCGAATACCAGGTGCATTACCGTATCGTTGATCTGGTTGTGGGTGAAGCAGCGATCGTAGCCGAAATTGCCGGCATAGATCGAATGGTCAGGCATCGCCTGAAAACTCGACCCGTTCCAGAGATAATATTCATACCCCCGGGCATCTTCGAGATGCAGCACCACGAGGACAGGGTTGCCGTTGACATAGGGCATCGATCCGATTCTGACATTGGCCGCTCCGGTGGCGACGGCGGTGCCGGAAGTCCAGGTGGACCCACCATTGTCGGAGTACTGATAAAGAACGTTCTCCGCGGCGGAATTGCCCAGACGGGTGAATACCCAGATACGGCCATTATTTTGCACCATGACGCTTGAGCGGTGATTGGCGCTCGTGCCGGGAAAGGTAACCAGGCTGCCGGCGTCGGCGATAGACTCGGCGGGGGAACTGAAATGCCGGAACCCGATGGCATTAGATACGGATGAAGGAAAAGTGAAATATAGGTCGTCGTTGCGGCCGGAAAGCGACAGGTGATAATCCATGTAAGCGCCGATTGTGATGGTGTTGCTGCTCCAGGTCGCACCGGCGTTGGTGGTGTAACTCATGTTATTGGTGCTGCCGTCGTTGGCGAAGCTCAGCCAGAATTTATCCGGGTTGGTGGGCGACATGTACCCCTTCCAACGGGGAATCCCCAGCGTTGCTCCCTGAACGCTGCTGGTGGTGACCAGGACCGGAGCGGTCGGCGTTTGGGCGTCCACCGGACTGGCGACCAGACCGAGAAGTGCCGCGAAAGCAACCAGCCCGAAGATATTCGCGCGCGGGCAAACGTGTGGCGAGCCGGCCGTCCGGTGGCTCAGCGCAGCTTTTTCTGTGACGAAGAGGTGGTTCATTCTGATTTATGTCCGTCTTGGCCGCCGCCCGAAAATCGGGAACCGCGGCCTGTTTTGGCCACAATACTCGCTATCTCTCTATTAATCGACAACCGGCCCGCGTCAACTTAGTTGATTCTTTACCCCGGTGACATAGGCTACTCTCAGATATGACCACGCTCCGGAGCCGGTAAGCCTACTGTGCAAATTTCGCACAGCTATTGTACCCAGGTGAGTACTCTCAGGGCGCCAAATTGCCAAAAGAAGATTTCGTAGAATCAAAGCTCGATTGGGGATCCAATTGGGGCTTGAACTGGTTCGGCAAGTGCCGTATATTCTTGCCGGAACAGGAGTTGCAGTCAAGAATCGGTTGGTCTTGTCAGGGAGACGACAGGACATGAAGTCGCTCAGGAAAACCTCTCTATTCAGTGCCAATTTGGTATTCGCGTCAGATCTTGGTTCAATCGGCGCCTTGGCCTGGTAGCATCGGGATGACTTCAATAGCCTCCTGGGCGAACCGGCAAAGCTGAGGATTTCAGAGGAAACAGCATCAGCGCGACTTGTATAAGCTTCGCGACAGCCCACAGAAAAGGCCTCTTTCGATGACTGAAAAGTCGTTGGCGAGACATCCGACCACCTGAGAGAATCATCCGGGTTAAGGAATATTGACGGCTGACGAAAAACGGTAGAGAGAAGGTATTACAAGACTATACTTTGGAAGAACTAATGCAGGTAGATTTCAAAAACGTCAACATGCCCAGCCCGGCGTTTCGGGAAGGGCACCGGTTTTTTGAACACGACGGCAAACATCTGTTTCGCGCTGACTATCTTCCGAGGGGCGCGGTTTCTTCCTGCATGATTCTATGCAGCCCCCTCGCCGAGGAAAAAGTCCGCACGCAGCGCGTTTATGTGTCTATGGCCCGGGCAATTGCGGCCCAGGGCGCGGCGGCGGTTTGTTTCGACTATTACGGTGACGGCGACAGCGAGGGCGAGTTCGAAGATGCCCGTCTCGAAGATCGCCTGCTCGATATCAAGGCGGTCTATCGCGATGCTCAGGCGAAAACCGGCGCCCGAATTATGGGGTTGATGGGGCTCCGTTGGGGAGCGACTCTTGCCGCCCTGGTAGCCGAAGAACTACGACCGGATGTCCTCGTCATGTGGGAACCGGTGGTCGACAGCACCCGCTATTTCCGCGATCACCTTCGCTCGCATCTGGCGTCGCAGATGCTCACTGAGGGAGCAGTGGTGCGTAATCGTGATCAATTGGTCAAAGATCTTGAAGCCGGCGAAGTGTTGACTGTCGAGGGATATAACCTGACCGGCGACTTCTTCTTTACGGCGTCGAAAACCGGCCTGACCGGGCACCAGTTCGAGCGGGATGGCCACACCCTGGTGCTGCAAATATCCGGCAATCCCGCGAAGATCCGCCCCGAGTACACGGAGTTGCAAACAGCGATGAAGAATGTCACCCTGAAAGCGCTGCCTCGGGAATTCGAATGGGAAAAGACCGAAATCTGGCAGCCTGCGCCGCCGCTCCTCTTTTCCGAGACCCTGGGATATTTGAATGCCAATGGCTTTTTCGGAAACGTGCTTTAGTCTCACCAATAGAGTCGGCCAGGAAATGCACGGCATCGTGCATCCCCCCGAGCGGTCCAACGGCGGGCTGGTCGTGCTGTTCAATATAGGGCTGCACTATCGGACGTCGCACTCGCGAATGTTCGTGCGCCTCGCCCGCCATCTGCAAGGACTCGGATTCACGGTAGTCAGGTTTGATCCTACTCGAATCGGCTACAGCCAGGGGGAAATCGTAACCGAGCGGGCTATTGATATGTACGACGCCGTCCAGACCGGTCTGTTCCGCGAAGATTCAGAGGAGCTTCTGGCCTACCTGCGCGAACGATTTCAACCCACGAAATTATTCTTCGCCGGACTGTGCGGGGGCGCTCTGACCGCGACTATCACCGCCGCCAGCGACGGCAAGACCGACGGCGTGGTTTTCATCGCGGGTCCGGTGACGGTGACCTCGGCCGAGGTCGAGCTCTCCACCATGCACGTCTTCCAGGCTGACCAGATGTTATCGATGTACGCGCATCGGGCGTTCAATCCCAAAGCCTGGTGGCGGTTTGTTACCGGTCAGTCGGACTACCGGGATATGTTCAATTCAGTCAAGACGAAAGCACACGACGTTCTCTCACGGTTCCGGCCCCGCAAGCAAGAAGACCTCGTATCGCCGCCCGCCACGGAAGACAAGGGGAGCCTGCTCAATCGGATCTATCTCGCGGCGCTTGATCGTCTGCTCAAGTCCGGCAAGCAGGTATTGTTTGTTATGCCCGAGTTGGACCGCGCTACCTACGATTTTGACCGCGTGTTTCTGAATTCGTTTACGCGTCGGTATGCCGATTGCCAGTCACTGCACCGCATTGTTCGAATTCCCAAGTCAAACCATACCTTCTCCAGCTTGGAATCGAGTCGCCAGTTGTTCGACATGATTACCACCTGGCTTCAGGAGAGAGTGAGCGCCTGATGACCCAACTGGCCGTGGTCATGGTCAACTGGAACACCTGCGCTCTGACTCGCGACTGCCTGAAGACGGTGTTCACGGCTTTGGAAGGCCTCGACGCTGAAGTGTGGATGGTGGATAACGCCTCCAGCGATGATTCGGTTGCGATGCTTCGCTCTGAATTTCCGCAGGTGAAGCTGATTGTCAACACCGAGAATGTCGGTTTTGCGCGGGCAAACAATCAGATATTGAAAACGGTTGAGGCGGAGTACTATCTGCTTCTGAATACCGATACCATCGTGCCCCGCAATTCCATTCGCGAGATGTACGAATACATGGTGAGCCATCCGGACGTGGGCGCGGCGGGACCAAAACTAAAGAACGCCGAAGGAATTGTCGAGGCGCCTCTCAAGAAACTGCCGACCCTTCACGGTGAGCTTCGATATTGTCTGGCGAGCCATTTTGAGCCGTTCAACGGCCTGTTTCGAAGACTGTTGGCCGCGGCGCCGGTTGACTGGACCACGCTCACTCAGCCGACCGAATCCGAAGTGCTTTCGGCGGCCTGTCTAATTATTCGCGGCGATGTTGTCAAGAAGGTAGGTGTGTTGGCCGAGGATTACTTTCTGTTTTCCGAGGAAGTCGATTATTTCCTCCGCATGCGCAGGCTGGGACTCTTCGGATATTATCTTCCCGGTACCGAGGTAGTGCATCTGGTGGGAGTCAGCCGGAAGAAACGGGGTTGGATGGATTCGGAAGCGAATTTCTTTCGCAGCCGACAACTGTTCTTCAGAAAACATCATTCTGGACGCTATCCCCTCTTCAAGCTGATCTATCTACCCTTCATCTGCTGGTCTTATCTATTTGCCACTTTGAAGCTGGTCATGGGAAGTGCGAGCGCGTCCGAAGGTCGGCAGTTCTACGGGCGATTGCTCAAGATATGGTGGATGGGAGCCTGAGATGAGTCTGTATTCGGCCTTTCTTCGCCACACCGCGTTGCCTTTTATGCTCAAGCGCTACAACCGCTCATCGGCGCTCCGTCACAAGAAGTTCTACGATCAGAGTCAATTCTGGTCGCGGCAGCAATTGCTGGATTACCAATTCCAGCATCTGAAGGAATTGCTTCGACACGCATACGATACCTGTGCGTTCTATCGTCGAACTTTCGACGCACACGGACTCGCCCCCGCTTCGTTGAAATCGCTTGATGATATATCGCGCTTTCCGATTCTCTCACGGGATGACGTTTACGGCCATGCCGACGAGCTGATATCGAGCCGCTACAAGAAAGACAAACTGCTGGTGCATTATACCGGGGGCACTACCGGACAGCAGGCCAAATTGTACGCCGACCAGGAGAGTTTCAATATCAAGCAGGCTCTGGCCTGGCGTCACGAAGGGCTGATGGGTTGTCAGCCCTGCGACAAGATCGCCCTGTTTTGGCCGGCGCATATCGACTATCCGGAACATGAGAGCTGGAAGACAAAATTTGCCCAGCGGCACATATTCCGTCTGGAAATGATACCGGGCGGCAGCCTGAACGAAGCCACGGCGCGACGGATCGCTGACCAACTCTGTAAATTCCGACCTCAATATCTTAAGGTCTTTCCGGTATCGTTCTATTCGTTTATCGAGATGGCTCAGACCTACAACCTGCCGCTGCCGCGCGTACGGGGAATCATGGCGACCGGTGAGGTTCTCTATGCGGCGCATCGAAAGACGATGGAAGAAGTTTTCCAATGTCCGGTGCACGACATGTATGGCTCGCGTGAGGTCGGCAACACGGCGGCGGAATGCTCGGCGCACCGGGGACTGCATATCGCCATGGAAAGCAGTCTGGTTGAATTCGTAGTGGACGGCAAAGCGGTGGCGCCCGGTGAAGAAGGTGAGATGCTCATCACCGACCTGACCAACTACGGGATGCCGCTCATCCGTTACCGGATCAACGATTACGGCGTCCCGCTCTCCGGAGATTGCTCTTGTGGTCGGGGGCTCACTCGCATGGACGCGACAGTCGGGAGGGTCCTTGACTGTATCTACAGCCCGGACGGCACGCGCCATAGCGGAAACGTACTGGGCATTCACCTGACTACCGGTCACGACGACGTGGCGGTGGGCCAGATGCAGTTCATCCAGAAGTCTCTTACTCATTTTCTGATCCGCCTGACCGACAAGCCCACGCCGACACAGGAGACTTTCAGTTTTCTCGAGCAGAACATGAAGACCATCCTGGGCCCCGAAGTTACAGTGGCCTTTGAAGTTGTGGATAGCATTCCGCAGGCACCGTCAGGGAAGACGCGGTATGTAATCTGCGAAATACCGCCGCCGCCCCGGCGCTGAGACTGCGTACTGTTAGTACAGACTCCGGGATACTGAGAACCAATGTACTATTGTCTTGTAAGCCTGTATGGGTGCAGGTTATATTAATAGTGAAGCCAGGACGCGCTGGAGCTAACTGACGGGGACGTCGGAGCTTAAGTAACGAAAGTCTAATCTGGATATGCTAACCGTGATCAGACAATTCAGGCAGATGCAAAGGTTGATACCAGGACGAAAACGGCTGTTTCAGATTCTTCTGGTGACACAACTCGCGGTGATGACCGGATCGACTCTGGCGGATACGGTGACCAAACCGGTTTTGATAGCGACATCGGGGTCGGAAGCCCCGGTCCTGGGCATCCCGCGCTGGAAAGCCTACATGCAGGAGACGGCACCGGCCAACTGCTGGATAAGCCTCGCCAACGACGGCGGCAATTCCAACAATCTGCTCTATTCGACAAACTCCGGAACGTCCTGGAGCACGAACACGATCAATATCGACGGCTACCTTGACTATCACCTCTCGCTGTTTGGCCAGAATGGCGATCTGAATTTCACGTTTCCACGCGCCGACGGGATCAATTTCCGCCGCTTCAACGCCCCCGCGCACAGCGAAAACGACGCCGGTCCGCTGGTGGCGCTCCCCGGAACGAGTTCGCTGCATCGCTCCAACATTATGCTGGAGCCAGACGGACGGATCTGGATATTCACGCGTCGCGCCGATGTCCCGGCCGAAAACGTGAAGTACTTTACGTCCACCAACGGTGGCACGAGTTGGACAAGCGGCACGGCCTGGTCTACCGGAGCGAACGATGTCCGGATCGGCTCAATGCCTTTTGTCGGCGGTCGACCGGCCTTGATAGTGGAGCATCTACAGGATACTCGAGGCTTCGAATACTATCTCTGGAACGGCACTGCATTTGTTGCACCGAACGACCATTCGATCTACGCTGCCAACATGGGGTACTCGCGAGCCTTCACCCACAACGTGATCAACGATACCACGATGCACCTTATTTTCGGAAGCGGTAACGACCTGATCCACGTATGGAAGAATTACAACGGCGGCAACGGGAACCTGGAACGTGAGCACGGTCGAGAGTTCAAATTTCACGGCCGACAACGAGTGGTACCCTATTTCGACCGTCCACGGGAGCGACTTGTATCTCTTCTACAGCCGCAAATCGAACGACAACGCAGTCGAGCTCTATGATCTATTATCGCAAGTGGTCGCAGACTGATCGGAGCTGGAGCGCTGCCACATTGATATCCACCGACGCCAATAACACCTACAACCGCGACGCCAACACCTGTTTCCACGTGCCGAGTTCGGCGGATTACATCCCGGTGTTCTGGTCGTGTGGCAGCACCAATAGCAGCGTCTATTTTGCCAAGGTGGTCGTGGCGGCCGAAGTTGATCTGACACCGCCAGGTAAAGTGAACGATTTAGGTTCGGGCGGCGCGCAAAACAGCGATATCGTTCCCCCTGGTGATTCGGGTAACGGAGCAGACGCTCAACCGGTAAGATTATTATGACCGGCGCCTCACCCGCCACAAGAGTACTGGGCCGGTTATCTGTCTGATTGTTCCGGGTCGAACATTGATTTGAACACAAGGACGTGGCCTCGGCCGGATAGTGCGATGCGGATACTGGTAATCGACGAAGAGTTTCCTTACCCGCTGGATTCGGGGAAGCGGATACGCAGTTTCAACCTGCTCAGCCGCCTGGCTGCCCGCCACGAACTCTACTATCTGTCTTACGGACAAATCGGGTCGGAGGGGTTCAACGCTCTTAACAAGGCCCGGATGAACCCGATTGCCGTTCCGGCCGACCTGCCACCGCAATCGGGCCTGTCATTCTATCTTCGCCTGGCGGCTAACCTGTTTTCGCCGTATCCGTACATTGTCGCCCGTCACTATTCAGCCGTATTCCAGAACGCTTTCAATGAAGCGGTCGGAAACCTGCACCCGGACTTGATTCTGTGCGAATGGACACCCTACGCGGCGTTCGTGAAGAATACACAAGAAATTCCCCGAGTTGTGGTCGCACACAATATCGAGCATCACATCTGGCGGCGCTATTACGAGCATGAGACGTCGCCTTACAAGAAGTGGTATATCGGTCGTCAGGCGCCCAAAGTAGCTACGTTTGAAAGAAAGACGTTTCGTCTGGTCGAGGGGGCGATTGCGGTATCCGACAGCGAAGCAGCAGAAATTCGCGCCATCAACCCCAAGTCTACAAGTGGAAACGGTCGCCAACGGCGTCGATCTCAAATTCTTCACCCCCTCGCCTGATGAACCGGATCGTGAGTCGCTGGTGTTTGTCGGCGCGATGCACTGGCGACCGAACCAAGACGCGGTCACCTGGTTTGTCGAGGAAGTACTTCCCTTGCTTCGTGATCGCCGCCCCGATGTATCCCTCGTCGTGGTCGGCCAGGCTCCGCCGCCGCACATTCAAAAGCTCGATTCACTCCCCGGCGTGCACATAGCCGGACGAGTGGAAGACGTTCGGCCGTATGTCGATTCTGCGGCGGTCTACGTTGTGCCGTTGCGTATCGGCGGCGGGACACGGTTGAAGATTCTGGAAGCGCTTGCCATGAAGAAGGCGATCGTGTCGACTTCGGTCGGCGCCGAAGGGCTGAATGTCACTGACGGGGCCGATATCATGCTGGCCGATACGGCCGATGAATTTGCTGAGAAAGTCGATATGCTTCTTCGTGATGTCGCCCTGCGCCGCGAATTGGGCGAGCGTGGGCGAAAACTGGTCGAAGAACAATACGGCTGGGACAAACTGGCCGACCGGTTGGAGAAATTCCTGCGTGAATTTGTCAATTGATGATACCTCGCATAGGATAGATAGACGCTACTTAATGGTGCCCGGCAGATGCCCACGCCACAGAGCCGTGCCCTGCGGAAACCAGCATGACGTCACCGTGCCCGGCAGATGCCCACATCTGCCGACTCGTATCGATGCCGTACCGATCAAGGCGGATTACCGGCAAGATCTTGTTGGGGCAGACGAGGCCCCCCGATCAAGTCGGGGGCAGGCTCAGCCGCCCACATTACGCGATGGGGCAGACGAGGACCCCCGATCAAGTCGGGGGCAGGCTCAGCCGCCCACATTACGCGATGGGGCAGACGAGGACGTCTGCCGCCCACGAAGCGTAACCGTACCCGGCAGAAACCAACGTGACATCACCGTGCCCGGCAGATGCCCACATCTGCCGACTCGTATCGATGCCGTACCGATCACGTCGGATCGCCCGTGTACTCAGGAGGTTGCTTGAGCACCAACCGTGAGCTGATCCTTCATGTGCGGGAAGCCAATATCTGGGGCAGCCCGGAACGGCTCATCCTCGGACAAGTTCGATTCCTATCGAAATACGAATGTCTTCCAGTCACCTACCGTCGCCGTGGGCAATCAAATGCCTTTGCCGAGCATCTTCGTGGCGAGAACCTTCCCTGCGTTGAGCTCGACGAGTTCGGGCCGGGTGATCTGCGGACGATCTCGCAATTGAAGAAATTGATCAGAGAACGAAAGCCCCGACTGATCGTCACTCACGAATTCAAATCGAATCTATACGGCTATTTCGCGGCCAGGGCGACCGGTGTGCCGCACATCGTACATTTCCACGGCTTCACCGCCGAAGGATTGAAAGTGCGGCTCTACAACGCGATCGATCGAGCCGTCATGCGCCGCTGCCGGTCTGTCCTGACGGTGGCTGAGCAGACCAAAGAACTTCTCGCCACCATGGGGGTTGATAAGCAGAAGATCGAAGTCGTAATCAATGCGGTAGCACCAGAGGCGTTCGAGCGAGTGTCCTCGGAGTCTTTCGCACCACAGCACGGCCGCAAACTGATTGTCGCCGCTGGAAGACTCAGCTATGAGAAAGGGAATGATCTTCTGATCCGAGCCGCCAAGTTGATCAAGGGTCGCGGCGTGTCGTTCGATATGAGAATTTTCGGGGAAGGTCCGGAACGACAAGCGCTGGAGAGTCTGATCGATTCCTTGAGCCTCGGTGATTGTGTCAGATTAGAAGGATTCGCCGCAGACCTTCGCCCCGCTTATGGGCAGGCCGAGTTTCTGGTAATACCTTCGCGCTCCGAGGCTTTTCCCCTGGTTCTCCTCGAAGCCTGGGCTCAGGGAACGCCGGTAGTAGCCACACCTGTGGGACGATTGCCTGAGTTGATCGAGAGCGGCGTCACCGGCTATCTCGCGCAGGAGACGTCGGTCGAGGCCATTGCCGCTGTGATTGAGAAAGCGCTGCAGATTCCGGATTTCCACGCCCGGTGTGGCGCGGCCGGGCAAGAACTAGTCAAGAGATCGGTACTGTTTCCCGGCGCAGGTGACACGGCTTGACCGAGATTTATGATCGTCACATCGCCACAAGCGGTGCGTCGAAAAAGTGATATAACCATGAACAAGCTTCGCATTGCCTTTTTCATCGATGCCATCAAGGCGGGCGCCGGTACCGAAAACCAGGTTCTCGACCTGCTGGCGAGACTCGACCCGGAACGATTCGAAACGTATCTGTTCACATTGCGTCAACCGGTACCGGAAGCGGTCAGGTCGCGGCTATCATCGAAGTGCGAATGCCTCCACCTGGGACGATTACGCAGTCTTGGCTCATTGGGAGTGTTCTGGCGACTCGTTCGGACTCTCAGGCGGGAGCAGATCGATATCGCCATGCTCTATTTTGTCGATAGCCAACTGTTCGTACCCCCGGCCGCCTGGCTGGCCGGGAGAACCCGCTGTGTGGTCAACCGTCGTGACATGGGCTACTGGTACACCCCCGGTCTGCTGAAATCGATGCGGCTGGTCAACAAGCTGGTCGACTACTTTCTGGTGAACGCTGGAGCCATCAAAAACATGGTTGCCGAAGCTGAGTCTTTCCCCCGAGAGCGGATCAAGGTGATATACAATATGCTGGCCGTCAAAATGACTGAGGTGTCGGGACGTCAGGTCTTGCCCCCGACCGAGTCGGGGGCAGGACCTGACGCAACTACCTCTGCGGTTGTAACACGCGCACAGCTCGGCATTCCGGAGAATGTACCGGTAGTGACGATTGTAGCCAATCTTCGGCCGGTGAAACGGGTCGATCGGTTCATAGACATGGCGGCATCTGTCGCCCGCCAACATTCTGATACCCACTATCTGATACTTGGCGAAGGTGAACTTCGGGATCAACTAAGCGAGCAGTCAACTCGATTGGGTCTTGCGGGAAAGATAGTTTTCGCCGGGTCGGTGCCCGATGTCGGCCCGTACTTGCGGTTGAGTAACGTTGGGGTGCTGACGTCGGAATCGGAAGGTCTGTCCAACACGCTGGTTGAGTATTCATTCAATCGTTTGCCCATAGTCGCGTTCAATACGGGGGGAAATCCTGAGGTGGTGGAAGACGGGGTGACCGGATATCTCGTTCCGGAAGGTGAGATAGTCGGCATGGCCGCCCGAGTGTTGGAATTACTAAATAACCCTGATCTGCGGCAGAAGATGGGTCAGGCTGGGCGTGAGCGAGTGGAAGATCAATTTTCTCCCCAGAAGAGACTGCTTGAGGCAGAAGAGTTCTTCACGCTGATTGCTAAAGCGCCGCGTCGGTCGGTGCGTTTCGACTAGACCACTCCGTCCTGCGGTGTACCGCGACTCCCCGAACGTTCAGGTTGAAACCGTGCCCGGCAGATGCCCACATATGCCGGCTTGTACAACACTCTTCGGTACCCCACCCTACGGGTGGGACTTGTCGCCCTGGATGCCCCGCCTGAAGCGGGGCAAGACAGTTGGTAATGTGCCCGGCCCGCCGCGGCGAGCCCACATCTGCCACTACTCCCCGATCATAACCGTGCCCGGCAGATGTCCACATCTGCCGCTAACAGAATCCGCAGCAGAACGATTCCCCATTTTGAGTCTTGAATAATGCGGTGCTTAATTCGGCTTGACCATCAGTTTCCCCTCGCTGCCGTTCGAGAGAAACCAGAGATACAGCCCGACCGACACCCGTTCGCCCGACTGGTTCAGTCCGTTCCAGCGATAATCCCCTGAGACGTTCTCGCGGCGAAGGATAATATCACCGGAGACTGTCATAATAGTCAGGTCGGTTGGTTGATCACCCAGCACAAATGTCGCCTCGGAGCCATCTCCAAAACTCACCGGATTCGGATAAGCGCGAGCGACCCCGCTCGGCAAGCCGACATCGCTCGACAACTTCAAGACCGTAAACCTGACTTTGTTCATCCAGTCCGAGTAGTTCTGGCCGTCGTACACTCTGGCCGTCCAGCGATAAGTCGCGCGGTCCTGAATAATTCCCGCCGGCACGGTCCAGGAAGTGCTCGTCACACCCTCAGATACTGCAGGGGACGCCGCCAGACGGGTCGTTCCATTGGCATCGTAAAGTTCAAACTGATAGGTCACCGGGTCCTGGTCGAGATCAACGCTGTTGACAACTGTAAGCGCCACGGTGAGCGAAGTGACCGTGTCACCGGATATCGGATTGACGGCAACCGGCACATCGGGCGGAACGTTCACGGCTCCGCCGGTTATCGAAAAAGCGCGTGTGGTCGACCAGGCGCTGTTCTGTGAATGATCGCCTGCCACGGCCCGACAGCGGACGTAGACCGTACTGTAGGTAGTCGGCATGTTGAATGTGGCCGTCGCATGACCGCTCTGGACGGTGCCCTGGAGTATCGTGGGCGCCGGGAAGCCGGACGCGGAGTCACTTTGGAATTCATAGTAAGGGCTGAGATAAGATCGGACAGTCGAACTGTAGAAAGTCATGTGCCGCCCCACCGTATCCATGTTGGTCAGGTCGGCGGCAATCTGAGGCGTCAGGATGCCCCGGGCGAATCCGGAATCGACCGCCAGCGGCGACGCACTACCCACTTCATCGTAGGCCATGATTCCCACATAGTAAAACTGCCCCGGGACCGGGGCAGTTTCGGATACATCGATTTGGTCGGCCACGCCGGACGCTTTTGGCGATACCGTTCGTGGCACCCTGGTCGCACTCGCCCAGGTTGGAGCACTCAGGGGCGAAGTAGAAAACCGGACGCTGTCATACGAGGCCGTGCCCGTTGCGCCATCATCGCCGGTAGACGTCCATCCGAAAGTGAAATGGCCCGCAACGTCGGCCGGCGCCACCGACAGATCACCGACCATCCCCGGCGGGATCGTGTCCAGGTGTCCGATACTGCCGCTGAGAAGCAGCGTATCGTTGCCGTTGGTCGACAGACCAAATGACTTGGATTCACCGACTGAATCGGCGCCGAACTTGGCGAATTGGACAAACGGGTTGTAGGCCGTGTCGGAGCCGACACCCCAATGGTAATATCTGAAAGTGACCGTGTCCACCAGCTTACCGTTGGCGTCGGTGATACCATTGACCTGGTAGATGCCACGAGCATCTCTCAAGCCGACGGTCGCGCCCTGCACGGGCAGGCCGTTCTTGTCGAGGACGGTGAGATGGACCGTTCTCCGCGCGGTCAACTCTGCCGGGCCGGAGCCGCCTGCCGCCAGAACCACGGAAGTGTCACCCTGAAATACCGGGTCGACAATGTCGTTGTCCAGGGCGTCGCCGCCGTAGAGATTCAGCACTACCGCCCCGTTGTTGTTGAAATTGTCCGCAAAGGACGGGGTCGATCTCACAATCGTATCGGCCGACAGGGTCCATTGTTCACCAGAGGTAACACCCCAGGAGTTGACGTCGCCAAAAGTGATTGGTACAACGTTGGATATGAAACGGTTATGTCGGGTATTGTTCGAACCGTCGTTTAGATCCTGATCGAATATCAACGCTCGCGCATAGGACCCGTAGTTGTCGGGGTCGCCACTGGACGCCACCCGCGCGTACAGCCCCGGCTTGCCCTGGGCCGTAACGTTGTTGTATTCGATGCGCCATCCTACACACGACGTCTGCCCGCCAGGACCGGAGAACCACATACCGGCAGCTTTCGGACCGGTATGATTGGTGGCTGTCGCGGTATCCGCCTCTACAAAGATGGTATTGTGATGGACATATACACTGTCAAAGCCAAAGTCATTTCTAATTCTCAGGCCTACGGACTGATATGACCCGCCGTAGTACGGATCGGGTCCCGCATGCACGTTAATGTTGTTGTAAGCGATCTCTATTCCGTCGCCGACAGGCGTATAGCCCGCCGTACCGGTGAACCGGCCGTCCTGAGAATTCTCAATCAGGATACCGCGGCCGCCCAGGTGATTCGTGCCGGAGCGGAGCGTGTTGCCGATAATCCTTGAGTCTTTGGCGTCACGGTCGGCTATGATAGCATAAGCGTTCGCCACACCGTAGTACATATTTCCGGAGGGGTAGGTGTAGTCCGACTGAGCATCAACAGTAATATTGTTCGAATCGGCGATAATCCGGCCGCCACGCAAGTACATACCGGCGTGAGGACAACTGTCAATCGTGATATGTCGAATCCAGTACCGCCAGGTAGAGGGGTCCGACCAGTCGTTGTTGTTACCGTAAGCATCGTCGAGCATAATGGCAGCGGCTGAGAACAGGTCGCGGCGAGTGCCGTTGGTCACATACGACGTGTAGTTGCCGTAAGAAATCCGCAGGTCGCGGGTACCGTCGGAGTAAACGTTCTTGGAGTCGTCACCTTTGACGTGGACGCTGACAGTGTTCAAGAAGGTACTGTCACCTTCGCCGACATTTATGCCTCGATTGCTGAGTGCGGTCCCCGACTGAATCAGAGTCAGATTTTCGATTGTGATGAACTGCGGGCGATTGATGGCGATACCGATAACTCCGTCCGTGTTCCCGGTATTAAACGTGATGGTGTGTCCGGCGCCCTTGATGTAGATATTGCGAATCCCCGACCCGCCTACGGTAAGAGCCGTTCCCGTAGAAGATAAATCGGCCGTCACAGTCAGGGTGTCGTTACTGGTCGAACAGGTGTAAGGCAACGAAGAGATATTATGGGTAACGGCGAAGGCGCCGCCAGCTATCACCTGCACCAGGGCAAAGGCGATAACAACGACTCCGATTCGACCGATACATGTGGGGCGGTTGCTGCTATGGATCACGATAAAGCCTCCAATTCAAACTAAATCTCTCAGCGCGGTCCTACGGGGAGTATTTTCGGCAGGTTTCTCAAGGCGTCAAGCCCGCTTTTCGACCGACCACCATTGTACGCGCAAATAAGCCTCAGAAACAGAAAAAATTAAGTGCTGCCGGGTCCTTTGAGGCAAATGGGGTGCCGCCTCAAGACCGGAATTGGACTCGCAATGCCTTGTAAGACAAGGGCATAATATCGTGCTGCGGCTCAGTGACAGTCGCGCTGTTCAGTTTCCGAACAGCTGATGAGGCCCGTTTGGCCCGCCTGCAACTTCCTAACTCAATAGACCACATCGCCCAAAGTACTCCTCCCAGGGGCCTCTCCAGCTTGTGAACAGTCATACACGTTCAGGCTTATTATAAAGGCAAGTTCTGCGGCAGTGGAAACACGGAATCACAACTGCGGTAGGCGGCTCGCTTCAGGCGCTTCTTGCTCGGGGGGAATAGCACTTATACCAGGTGGAGCTGCCTCATCCTCGATTCGCTTCTGGACGATGACCGCCATGATACTGGCGAAGCAGACGAAGATGTACCAGTTATAGCGGAAGAGGTTGTGTCCGGAGAGACCTTGCACGAGAAGCAGTATGAGAGCTGTTTGCACCGCCCTGGTGGTGGCCGAAATGAAATCACTCGGCCAGTTGCGTGAACTGTACGCGACCGCAATATTCTTGAGGTGACGGAACGAAGTCGCGATAAACCAGGAGAAGGCAGCCATTCCGACCAGTCCCACTTCCCCTAACAACTGCCCGATCAGACTATGAGCTTCGAGACCTATTCCGTCAACGAGATAGTGGGCTCGGCCAAACACGCCTATTCCAACGCCGGTCACAGGCCGCATTAAGAACATCTTCCATCCGGCGACAATTCCCTCGACTCTACCCTGTGCCGACTCGGCCGCTCCGGTATCGTCATGACCGAAAACATTCAACAGTGATAAGAGGCGCTCTCGATATTGTTCCGGCATCACCGCTACGACCAACAGAATGGCGATACCCGACGCCGCCAGACTGACGGCTCGATATTTGCTTCTCCAGCCGGTGATGAGCACGAAACCAAACAAACTCATCATGCCGCCGCGCGATCCCGTGATCACAACTGTCCAGGCGCTCAGTATCACAACTCCCAAGAGGAACATCTTAACCGCCAGATTGCGGTAGTGCAAGAATAGATAGAAGGCAAACGGCAGACCCAGCACGGCCGAGTTGGCCACCGAGTTGGGATGCGAGAACAGACCTTCGTCGGCGATGCCCCGCGCCCGGGCGATACCCATACTCATGCGGAAATGGCCGGTGTGATAATTGTAGGTAGTAGTACCCGTAAGATAGACGTTCGCCAGAACGAAGAGCCATACGATCGCTTCCAGCTTGGTTTTGCTGGTGGCAATCTGAAGCGTAAAGAAATAGACCAGGAAAATCTTGAAGAACTCGAACCAGGCGGTGAACGACATCATATTGTCGCCCAGGTATGTGAAGCTGGGCACCGACGCGGCGGCGGCAATGACTACGCTCGCCACAGCCCAGTCGATCCGGTCGAACTTTATGTGCACCTTATTTACGACCAGATGGACGGCCAGAATGGCGAGCACGACAATGGCGACAATCTTCTCGTACGGCACCGGCACCGGAAATTGCTCATAAGGCCGGAAGAAGAAGATGAACAAGTAGATGAACAGCCCGACAAACGGCTGTCGGAAAGCGGCGTAGAGAAACACGGTTCCGCCGAGGATCACGAACGGGAGCAGGTTCAGCGGATACGGCAGAAGCAACATCGGCCCGAGCACCACCGACAGCAGCACCAGAACCGCGATCCAAACGTGGTTCGGCTTGATTATCTGGTCGGTTTCAAACCATGAGTTGTTTCTGGCCATATCCGCGATTCTTTGGGCATCGATAATGGATCATCAACGTCTGTAACAAGCTATCGGCCGCGGGGGGTCTTTTCAATCAAAATATCCCGCGGTCTGTTGCCGGTGGGTGTCCAGAATGGTTGTGTCAGGTCCTGTCCCCGGCCCGCCGGAGGCGGGATGGGGATGTGACCTGACACTGCTGCTCGTTCGAATATAGCGGTGTCAGTTCCTGCGCCCCCGATTGAAATCGGGGGCGCAGGAACTGACACAACCTCTACTTGGCGCCTCATACACCGCCCCCCCGCCAAAAACGTTGCCTGATGCCTTAACAGACTGTTAGTATTCCCGGTCGGTAGAAAGACGGCGGCAGCCGGTAACCATATTCGCGCAGGAGACTTATGCCGGGCATTGCGGGTTTTATCAGAAAGAAGGGTCGTGAGGCGAACGCCGTGGAGGTCAATCGTCGGCTCCTCGACAAAATGTGTCAGCGGCTCAACCATACCGACGGCTACGCGACCGAAACCGCCGTCCACCCCTGGTTCGCCCTGGCCTACGTGGGCCTGTCGCGCCCTAACGAAAAGCGTCTGGTCGACCGCTCCGAAGGATGCGCCGCATACTCTGGCTACATCTATGATTGGAAAGACAATTCCGCCGACGTCCGACGCACTGCTCCCGATATGCCGTCTCAACTGGTGCACGGCTTTCGGAAACTCGGCCATGACCTACCTGACCGGATCGACGGATCGTTCAACCTGGCGGTCTTTGACACAACCGCAGAGAAGGCGCTCATCGCCACCGACCGGATGGGCCACCGTCATCTCTATTATGCCGATCTGGGCGAGCTTTTCTTGTTTGCCACGGAGCTTCAGGCGTTCCTTGCCTGCCCGGAATTCACCCGGGGATTGGACAAACATACCATCGAAGATTTCTTCAATGTCGGCTATCCGTTCGGCGACCGGACTATTTTCGAGAAGGCGAAATTCCTGCGTGGGGGGCATCGGATCGAGTATCAGCAGGGCGAAACGCGCCTGAGCAAGTGGTGGGATTTCAATTTCGATATCGAGTCAACGGCGTCGGTTCCGGAGTTGATTGAACGAGCCGAGGCCGCCTACGCCGGCGTGATCCAGAAGCGGACCGCCGGATATGAACATGTCCTTCTGCCGTTGTCAGGTGGCCTCGATTCGCGACTGATCGCCGGGCAGGCGGTCAAAGCGGGCATCAGACCGATCTTTGTTACCCACGGGATACCCGGATGCCTCGATCTTAGCATCGCCCAAAAAATGGCAGCGACGCTCAATTTCGAGCACCGGTTCATCGAAATACAACCCGGATGGGTGCTTGATTACATGGACGATTTCGCCCGATACGCCGAAGGGATGGTCGATCTCAGCCCGGCGATCCTGCTCGGAATCGGCGCGCAGTATAATCTCCCGCAGCAGAGCACCTGCCTTCTTAACGGCATCTTTGGCGGACCCACCAATTTCGGGAACGCCTATTTCCGCGAGGAAGATATTGACCTCGTCCTGACCCCGGAAAAGCGGATCGAGAATGTCACCCGTTCTGTTCGCGCCCATCACGATATGCAGGCGTTCTATGCGCTGTTCAGGCCGGAGTGGCGGAACCGTTTCCCGCAAGCTTTCATTAAGAATGTCACCGAGGAGATGGACTTTCATTCCAAAGTCACCGACAAATTTCATTTTCAGCGGGACATCTTCTTCATACGCAATCGTCTGACCCGTTATATGAACCGGGTCGACTGTAACCGATATCGGTGGCATGACCATTTCGCATTGTACGATGACAAGCTGGTCGATTTCTATCAGCAGTTGCCGTCGCTATTGAAAACGAAACGTCGCTTCATGATTGCGTACATCAAGGCGCTGTTCCCCCACCTGGCGGCGGTCGAGTACCAGGCGACCGGGGTTAACTTGTACTCTACCCCGAAGAGCGATCCGCTTGGCCTGAAGCCCCGTTACCGGAGGGCTATGCACTTGCTGGAACGACTGACCCTGGGCCGGTACAAATATTACGACAAGCGCAACTATGCCCATCATGCTCAATGGTATCGGGTGGATCGACGGCTGCGCGACCGGTACGAGTCGATCCTCACCGACAAACGCACCCAGGAGCGCGGCTACTTCGAGCCGTCAGCCGTGAAGGCGCTGCTGAAACGTCAGCGCGAGGGGGGCGAGGCGTTTTACGAACTGGATTGGTTGTTCAGTTTCGAGTATTTCCATCGGAAGTTCATTGATTCCGATGCGCCGTGGGTGTGAGATAGCGGGTACAGTACCCCACCGAACATGTGGGTGGTTTTGTCATTGCATGTCGAAACCGCCCGAAGCGGGCTGGTTTCGACTTACAAGACTCTTGCCAAATAGCTAAGTCAGCTCAACAGACCGTAGGGCAGAACCCTCCACCCCTTGGGTGGAGTGGTTCTGCCATTTCCTCCCAGTTGAAATCACAGCCCCCCGACCCACTAGTCCATTTTCGTGAACTCCATCAAAAATCAATTGTTACAGAGCGAACAGAACTGGCAGAGCCAGGAGTAAACGAAAGGACGGTTCTATATGCGTAAGATTATGATCCTGAGCGCGGTGGTCGCCTTACTCGGTGTGACCGCTCCCGCCCAGACAATGCAGGGAATGCAGCACGGGGGAATGGACATGAAGATTGCCAAGCCCACCGAAGTCATCAAGGCAATCGCTGTTCTAGTCCCGGCGGCGAACAACCCGGTTCGCGGCATAATCCGATTCGAAAAGACCGAAGGTGGCATCAAGGTGACGGCCGACATCACCGGGCTAACCCCCGGCAAGCACGGCTTTCATATTCACGCGTTCGGTGACTGCAGCGCCCCCGATTTCACGTCCGCCGGACCGCATTTCATGGTTGCCGGTGAAACCCACGGCGCTCCGGCCAGTGCGACCAGTCACATGGGCGACATGGGCAATCTGGTGGCTGAGGCCGATGGCACCGCTCACGTGGAGTGGATTGATTCACATATCAGTTTTGACGGACCTGGCTCGATTTTGGGGCGGTCGGTGGTTGTTCATGAGAAGGAAGATGACCTGACCACCCAGCCGACCGGCAACTCCGGGGCGCGGATCGCCTGCGGAGTAATCGGTATCGCCCAGCCGTAGAGACGAAAAACAGACTGGCTTGTCCGGTCGACCGAATGCATAATCTCAGTGGCTGGTGGATGCCCTCGTCCACCAGCGTGCGACGGATGCAGACGCGCTGGGACTATTGAAATTGCCCAGGGACCGTAATCGCAAGGTCCGCCGCGGCGGGCCGGGCACTCTTCATGAGCGGGCCTCCCCTCTGTCTTGCCCCGCTTCAGGCGGGGCACCCAGGGGCGACAAGTCCCACCCGTTGGGTGGCTTAGTGTAGGTCGGCGTTCCGAGTCGGGCCCGACCATGTCGGGAGCGACGAGAAACCCGACATCGCTCATGCAATCGAAAAGTACCCACCTGCTGGGTAGGGTACCGAAGAGTGTTGTACGAGCCGGCAGATGTGGACATCTGCCGGGCACTCTCTATGAGCGGGGCCTCCCCTCTGTCTTGCCCCGCTTCAGGCGGGGCATCCAGGGCGACAAATACCACCCGTTGGGTGGGGTACAAAGAGCGAAGTGATTGCATTGTTTTGGAGATAATGATATGAAAGAAATCGTACTCGCAGGGCTTATGCTTCTTCTCGGATTGGGCTCGTTCGTCCAGGCCGAAACTCCGCACCAGGTCACTTTCACCTGGTACGGCCAGTCCTGCTTTCTGATTACCACGCCCGAAGGCGCCAAGATCTTGATCGATCCGGTCAATATCAAAGAGTATCAGGTGCCGAAAGACCTGATCGCTGATGTCGTCACGGTTTCGCACAATCACTTTGACCATGCCGCGGTCGATTCACTGGCTGGGAGTCCGCACATCATATTCGGGAAGACTCGGACCGGGGATGACGACTCTCAGAAGTTTATCCCGGTCGACACCACCATTAAGGGTGTTCACATCTATGACGTGAGTTCATTCCACCACAACCCCGCCGAGAACCGCACTCTGAACGCGATCTTCGTGTACGAGATCGATGGCCTCCGGGTGGTGCATCTGGGCGATCTTGGTACGACCCTCAACCCGGAGCAGCTTCAGAAGATCGGCAAGGTCGATGTGCTTATGATCCCGGTCGGTGGCAAATACACTTTCTGGGGAGCCACGGCTGATTCAGTGGTGGCGCAATTAAAACCGACGCGGGCGGTAATCCCGATGCATTTCAAGACGCGGGTGGCCGATTTTCTCATTTACACCGCGGAAGACTTTGTGAAGGGTAAGACCGACGTGGTGAGAATTCCGGGGCATGAGTACGCGGTCCCGTTAGACACAACGGCGATAGCGCCGAAGTATGTGGTGTTCGGTTGTTTTGACTAGTACCACGGGTAAATTATCTGTGATGTGGGCCAGGGTCGCTGCTTTTCTCATGCTTTTGCCGGCGGTCTGTCTTTGTGCCGACTCGCTCACGCTTGACCAGATTCAATTCAAAGCTACTCACAACTCTTACGATTTGCCCGACCCACCACGAGTGCAGATTGATAAGTTCGACGTCTGGGAGATAGAGTTAGACTTCGGAATTCCATTTGACTCTCCCGATTTCGAGGTCGGTCACAGTGGGCCAAAACCCCGGCATCATCTATCCAGTCTCGGGGACTGGGTTCGTAACGCGCTATCCGCCGAATCGCTTTCGGTCCATCCCTTGATAATCAAGCTGGAAGCGAAAACCACGAAACCGTGCAGTCCATTTCGATTTCCTTCGTTCCAATGCGCTGACAATTGGGACAAGGACTGGCAATTAAGACTCCGCGACAGCCTGAAGGACTGGATCGGCGACGATCGCTGGATCACTCCACAAGTGCTTCAAGACAAAATGCAGGGGAATTGGCCGAGCGTGAAAGAACTTGCCGGAAAGGTCATCGTGACTCTACAGGACAGCAACGGAGATCGGGACATCGAAGCGGAGAGCGACTATTTCTTTCCCCGCGACATTCCCAAGCTTAGAGCCTCCTGGCCTCCAATCTCTGATGAGAGCGGGTATATCAGGGCGGCCCAATCGGGATTCAATCGTCTGACTATGGATGGAGCATACCGTCGGCCATGGACGGCGCGATTGCCAAAGATTCCCCCGGAGGAGTCTAAGTAGACCTACACCGCTTTGCGGCGAGCCGGCAGCACAGCTGCCACATCGGCCGATTGTTCGTATTCATCGACCAGGGTCGAGACGAGTTCCTTCACCGAGACAATCTCGTTGACCCGATGCACATTGGCGCCCGCGAAAGCAAAACCGGCGCGGAACCGGCCGCGTTTGGCGCTCATCAAAGCATGCGCAATGCAGTATGGGGAGTTCTTATAGTCACAAGTGAGAATACAGTGATATGGGCACTTATACGGCTTCTTGATTCCCTCGCCGACGTCATCGATATACTGATTGCGGATCGCCCGTCCGGGCATCCCGACCGGACTGTGGATGATGACGATGTCCTCAGCTTTGGCGTCAATGTAAGCCTGCTTGAACAGAACATCGGCGTCGCATTCATGCGTGGCGACAAAGCGTGTCCCCATCTGGACGGCATCGGCTCCCAATGCCATAATCGCCCGGATGTCGGCGCCGGTGTAGATACCGCCTGCCGCAATCACGGGAATCGGCTTGCCACTTCGTTCTGAGAACCCGCGGACCTGCTCTACTACGTCCGGCACCAGTTTTTCCAGCGCAAAGGCGGGATCAAATATCTGAGCTTCGGAAAACCCTAGATGCCCTCCGGCCCGGGGTCCTTCGACCACGATAGCATCGGGCAGATAGTCGTATTTGCTCAACCAGCGTTTGCAGATAAGCGCGGCTGCGCGGCCCGAGGAAATAATCGGTACGATCTTGGTCTTGGAGTTGGAGTCGATATACTGCGGGAGGGTCATCGGCAGACCGGCGCCCGAGAAAATGACGTCGATTTCTTCTTCCACAGCCACCCGCACAAGATCACCGTAGTTGGAGAAAGCTACCATGATGTTGAGACCGAGAATGCCTCCGGTGAGTAGCTTGGCTTTGCGTATCTCGCGGCGCAGGGCCCTGGTATTGGCCTGCAGATAGTTGGAGTAGAAATCGCGTTCGTACATCCCGATGCCGGCGGCGGCGATAACGCCGATTCCGCCTACGTTGGCGACAGCCGATGCCAGACCGGCTAGCGATATTCCCACTCCCATGCCGCCTTGAACTATGGGCAACGGAGCGATCTTATCGCCTATGACAAGAGGTCTCAGACTCGTTGAGAACATTTACGGAAACTTCCTTCCTCCAGGGATATGGCACGGTAAGAAGCATCCGAGCGGATATATCTGGTAATCTCTGGTTTAGCTGGACTGCAAAAGCAGGAATCTCTATGTATACAAAGGTTCTGGTACGTTGAAAACGCTCTATTCTCTTCAAGTGAAGACTGGGACTATCATCTTTATAGTACGAAAATAGCGTCTTGTCTCCAAATATAATCCAAACAAAAAACACCTACCGGGGAAGATTCTGCTGGTACATTCTTTCCTATCAGCTTGGTAAGCTCCTGAACTGGAGCCTCTTGACTTACGATTCCTACGGTTCCTTGCGCTTGCTTTAGGGTTGACCCAACCGGGCTTTGTCCTTAACCATGGCATTGGAAGGATACTTACTTGGAAACCTGGCCCAGAATCTCAGTCGTTTTGCCTATTCGCAACGAGGCAAAATTCATCGCCCGCACCATTAAATACCTGCAGGAACAGGACTACCCTCGCGATAAGCTCGAAATCCTGGTGGCTGTGGGCGACTCCAACGACGACACCGCCGATATCGTTCGACGAATCGCGGCCGAAGATGCCCGGGTCAAATATCTCCACAACCTGAAGCAGTGGTCGTCATCGGCGCGCAATCTCGGAGCCAAAGCGGCAACCGGCGAGATTGTCACGTATGTCGATGGCCACACTTACATTGACAACGATCAGTTGCTGAAGAACACCGCCCGTCTAATGACCGAAAACGACGTGCAGGTCCTCAGTCGTCCACAATTTTTGGAGACACCGGACAACAGTAGATTCCAGCAGGCGGTGGCCCTGGTGCGTAAGTCAACTCTCGGCCACGGCCTCGATTCGACTATCTACACCGAACAGGATATGTACGTAAACCCGGCCAGCGCGGGGGCATCGTACCAGCGTGAAGTATTCACAAGAGTGGGGTATTTCGATGAAGAATTTGACGCCAGCGAAGACTACGAATTCAACTACCGAGTGGCCCTGGCAGGCTACCGGGCGTTTACGTCGCTAAAGCTGGCGGTTTACTACTATCCGCGTCAGTCACTCGGGGGCCTCTTCAAACAAATGGCTCGCTATGGGACCGGTCGGATGCGCCTGGCGCGCAAACATCCGGATACCCTCGGAGTCGGCACGATGATTCCGCCCCTCTTTGCATTGGGGTTAGTGGCGCTTCCATTGCTCTCGCTGTTGACGAGCGCGTTCTGGGTCCTGTTTCTAATCCTCTACGGCTTGTATCTCGCGGCGGTGATAGGCTCTTCGGCCGGGATTGCCTTGCGCCATGGCGCCTCGTACCTCTTGCTTGCCCCGCCTATTTATGTCGCGGTCCATCTGGGGTTGGGCTATGGATTTCTGAGGGAGTTGCTGATCGGACGGTATCGGTCAAAGGAGAAGGCACAATGACAAGGAAATGGCGGCTGGTGCTGCTAGTGTCGTTGATAGGCAACCTGACTATTCTCTATGTCGGATTCAAAGCCTACGAATACCGCTCGTACATCAATTACTGGCTGGATAAGTATCTGTACGTGATCGACGAGTTCTCTTGTCGCGAGAAATACGAAGCCGCCAATTCGGCGCTCCAATCTGACGCAACCGTGATCAACCGGGTGGTGTTCTTCGGAACGCAGGTCACGGAAGAATGGCCGCTGACTCAGTATTTCCCCGGTTATGAGGCCATAAACCGGGGTGTTACAGGACAACGGGCGGCCGGATTCCTTCTAAGATTCCAGCCGGATGTGCTTAATCTCCATCCGAGGTATGTCGTGTTCGAAGTCAGCTCTTACAATTTCCTTCCGAATACGAACGTGCGCGAAGTGTTCGATTACGTCCGTACCATGGCTGCCCTGGCTCGCTGCCAGGGGGTCGAGCCGATTCTAACTACCTGTATTCCCCCCTGCGATGACTACCAGGTGTTCGAACATGAGGATTTCATCGTCCGTGACACCGCCGCCTTGTACAGTCAGTTAGTAACCGACCTGGCTCAACAGAACGGCTACCTGTTGGCCGACTGGCGGACGGCGGTGGTAGACCAGAACGGATATCTCCGGCATAATCTGGCCCGGACCAAAGTTGATTTGAACCTGGACGGCTACCGAGTCATAGCAACCGAAGTGCTGAAAGTCCTTAACCCGCCGGTTTCCGGCCCATCCCGGAGCTTGAAAACGACCCCATAGAGTCGCAGATTTTCTTCCGGGGCGACTTTTTTTCAGTGAACCTTTGACTCAGATGCACGGTTGACCGATAAGAAGTTGAGAGCCCGAGGGCTCAAATAACTATTCAGAATCGGAGTGTCAGTACTGATGGAAAAGCGTCCCCGGCTGGGTATAATCGGCGGCATGGGCTCCGTGGCGGCAGCCTATTTCTTCAAGCGGTTGGTCGAGCTCACTCCGGCCCAGATCGACCAGAACCACGTCGAGACATTCCTTCACAATAACCCCACGATCCCGGATCGGACGGCGGCTATTCTCTACGGTGGACCCGACCCGATGCCGGAACTCAAGCGCTCCGTGGAGATTCTGAACCGGATGGGCTCCGATTATATTATCCTCGCCTGCATGACCTCGCATTATTTCATTCCGCAACTACGAGAACACTCGAAAGCGGTGATCATCGACGGACTGGAGCAGACCGCTGAACGATGCCGCGAACTCGGTGTGAAAAAAGTTGGCGTGATGGCCACGAACGGATCAATCTCGATGAATTTGTTCCAGAAGCCGCTACACAAGCTGGGTATCGAATCGCTGCTTCTCGACGAATCGGATCAGGAGACTTACTTCATGCAGCCGGTCTATGCCCCGTGGGGTATCAAAGCCGGCAATGTCGAAGGCAAACCCAAAGTGATGCTTGCTCAAGGAGCGCAGATCTTGATTGACGCAGGCGCCGAAGCAATCATCGCCGGTTGCACCGAGTTGCCCCTGGTTATGAAGCCCGAGGAATTCCCCGTTCCGCTGGTAGACACGATCGACGTCCTACTGGGGGCTGCGATAAATAAGTGTCTGGGACTTCAAGCGCGCCAGACCACGGCCCGCTGATGAAGAGTGCTCGGCAGATACCCACATCTGCCAGCTCGTACAACGTTCTTCTCCCCACAACTCGTCACACAAGCAGTTGTCGGTCACACAGTAGCACTAAATCCAACTATTCTGACACGGAATAGACTACTATTTCGTAAAGGATTCGTGGTCTAATACGGTCTAAGATATTCTGATTAGAATCTGCTTCTTATGCACATTTTTCCGGGTTATATCCGCTTGACAGATCGCGGAATGTTGTATAACATAGGTGCGACGGATTGCTGATCACTTTACTTGCCCCGACCGGGCGGGCCGCTATGGAAGCCAGCCCCGGTTGTTCGAAAAACACGGTCCTTCAAACCGGCAGCCTCGATTCCTCACACCGTTCCGGCAGAACGCCGATACTGCGTTGAACGAAAACATGTTAAGACGACGATTCTGTTTCTGAAATGACATTTAGTTCCGCTTTTCGACTCCCCATCGGCGTGTTGATTCTTCTGCTGTTACTTGCAGTTGTCCCAGCCCAATCCGCATCGACGGGAGGGGTTATTCTTCGTTGGACCGCGCCGGGCGACGACGGCTATGTCGGAACCGCGGCCGGTTACCAGATCAGGTATCAGAATTTCGCCCAGGGGCCTCTTGATACTGAAGCCGAATGGAACGCAGCCGCGCAAATACCTGGCGTGCCTTTCCCCTCACCAGCCGGTTCCGTTGACTCGGTACTGGTGCTGGGACTCACGCCCGGAGCCGGTTACTACTTTGCCCTGCGCTCCCATGACAAGGCCGGCAACATCTCAGAGCTTTCCAATTCGCCACTGATAGTGGCCGTGGCGACAAGTTGCTGTATCGGGCGAGTCGGCAACGCGAATGGCTCGCCAGGCGACGATCCTACCGTCTCCGATATTATGACCCTGGTTGATCATCTCATGGTCTCAAACCGACCTCTTTGGTGTGCAGCCGAAGGAGATATCAATCAGTCCGGTGGCGCCAATCCCCGTCAGGGACCCGGCGGGGATATCACGATCGCGGACATCTCAATGTTGATCGACTATCTTTTCGTTAGCGGACGTCCTCTCCCCCAGTGCTTCTGAGCCGATCCTGTATCCGGCCTGCATCCCCCATTGTTCTTCTCGTGACGATCTGGCGATAGGCCTTTCAAAAACGGTTGACTTTGTACCGGGAGAAGACTATCCGATGACTGACACTAACTGATTGAACCGGAGAACATGTGAAACCGATCTGGACCATCATACTCTTGATTCTGCTGGCCGGCAATTTTGTCGGCGGCTTCCTGCTTTACAAGGCGTATCAGCTTCGCGACGAAAATCGGATGCTGCAGAAATATCTCGATGACCTGACCCGTAAGAATCGCGAATTGTCGGCCGACTATCCCGGCCTGGCGGTCTTTCGCAACCAGAACCGACGCCTGATCGAGACCACTACTCCCGAAGATCGCAAACAGATGTGCATCTTCTACGGCGCTTCCATAACCAAAGGGTTCAACACCGACTCTCTTCTGCCTGAGTTCAAGACCCTCAACCGGGGAGTTGGCTCGCAATCGAGCACCCAGCTACTGGCACGACTTGCGTCGGACGTACTCGAACTTCGACCGGGGAAGGTCGTGATCAAGATTTGCGCCGGGAATTTCAAACCTGACGCCAACAGTCGGGCGATCTGGGATGAGTTCGAAACAATGGCCCTAGCGGCTCAGGCGCGGGGGATCGAACCGATCGTGGCGACAATTCTGCCGGTGACACGCCGCGCTGAAGAATTTGACGGCTACAGCATAAGCGAGGAGACGCGGCTGTTCAACGCCCGCGCGAAAGATTTCGCCCGCCAGAAGGGGCTTAAAGTCGTGGACTATTATGCCTCGCTTGCAGACAGTGAGGGGTTTCTTCCCGACAACATGGCTCGCGACGCCATCCACCCGAACGACGCCGGTTACGCTAAGATGGCTGAAGCTTTCCGGGCGGTGATGAAGTAGTCCGGAACGGCCGATCCACCGCAAGGCGAGTCTTGAAAGAGTTCTACTGTACGTCATTGCGAGCGAAGATGCCCGCCGTCCGGCGGGACATCGTAGCGTGGCAATCTCAAGAATGTCGCACCAGCATCATTTGAGATCGCCACGTCTCGCCCGCGAAGCGCGGTCGAGACTCGCGATGACAGTGAAAGGCCCTTTTCAACAGCTTCTACCAGGGGGAGGGCACCGGCAACATTCGAGTGATCAATAAATAGTTACGGTCTGGGCTACCGCCAACTTTCCCCGTGACACCCTCCGCGCACTGAGATATATTCCGGTCAGATCAATAAATTAATTCGTATTACGATGACCGTTTCAACCTCGATTAATCGCCTGAACACTTCGCCCACTGTGGCAGGGCTGCTCGCTCTCTCGCCGTTTCTGGCGGCGCTGGAGCTGCGCTCCTGATGATGTTCATGGGCCGGGGGCTGATTGCGCTCGTCATGATCGTAGGAATAGTGCTGGTGGCTCTGACGCTGGCTCCGCGAGTGTCGTTTTATCTGTTCTTCTTTTCTATGGCGGTCTGGCTTCCACAGCGGCTGACTACCACGTTCGCCGTGCATCCGTTCGACATCCTGCTGGCCGTGACTTTCGCCGCCATGGCCTTGGAGTTCCTGTTGAAATCGGACGGCGAAATCCGTCCTACCGGATTCGATGTCGCGTTTCTGGTTCTTATCGCTGCCACATTGATCTCAGCTGTCTTCGCCTACCAGCCGTCGTATTCAGTCGTGCCGCTGATACGTATCGGAACGATCTATCTCGCCTTCAGGATCTTCTTCAAGTTCGCGTTCGAGCTGGGCGTGCGGAAGATTCTGCTGCTCTACATCGGAGTCGTGATTGTTCTTTCGCTCTGCAATGTCGCGGTTCTGATCAGTTCGGGAGGTACCGTGCGGGCATTTGGGCCGGCCGCTCTGGGATACGAACCGATGTCCATGACGGCGCTGCCCATGGCGCTCGCGTTCGTGCTTTGGGCCCCCGACGCAAGAACTCGTATTTTTCACGGTCTGGGTGCCGCCTGTATCGCCGCCGGTATTATAGCCACGCAGTCACGCGGTCCGCTCCTGACTGTAGTCATAGCGATACCGGCGTTGCTATGGTTCGCGAGACGGAAAGCGAATCGGGAGAGCAGTCGTCAGGTGGGACGCACCGCTATCATAGTCGTAGTCGCCATCGCCCTCATCACGATCGTGGCGGTTTCGCTAAGCACCAATCTTCTGGCGAAAACCTGGCTGCGTTACGAAGAGTTCCTCGAGTCGGCCAATGACCCGTCGGGGACTATCGCGCTTCGATTCGTGCTTTGGAAAACCGCGATCAGGACTTTTCTCGATCACCCCTTAACGGGAATCGGTATCGGTAATTTCCGAATTGTACACCAGATGTATCCTGAATTACACACTATCCCGCTCTACGCCCAGGTGAAGGGTATGTCGGCACACAATGTCCTACTGCACTACCTGGCTGAGACCGGGCTGATCGGAGCGGTGTCGCTGCTGGCTTTAACTTTCCTGGGGCTGCGCGCCGGTTTTCGAACCTTCAAGCTGCGGCTTGCGAAAGCGGACACGCAGATTTCGGCGGCGCTTTTCATAGCGATGTTTGTCTTCACGATAACTATCTTCTACATGCGCGCCTGGACCTGGGGCGAGGGGGGTTATATCATGGCGCTCCTGTTCGGATTAGTGGCGGCCTGGCGGCGTCAGCTCGCGCTCGGCACACAGTCGGCCGCTTGAAATTGTCCGGCGCCTGCACATTCTTTTCGGGGGCTATCGCGAAATGTGTTGACAAATAGACAAGATTGACGATATTTATGTCAGAGGAAGCGCTGCTTGAGGGCGGTAAAGAAACGAACCCGCCACTTTAGTGGCCAAATCAACAGGCGCTTCCAACATCTAAATCTTCATAGATAACAACCTCCGGCTGAAGCTGGGGGTTGTTCTCTTTTGGGCTGTCCCGTCGAAGACCTACAGTCCCGGCCCGACCCGTAGTAATCCTTAAGTTGCATAGTTTTATCGATTTGGGGTGTGCCCTTTCACGCCGCCCGCCACCACGCCGCCCTACTAACCAATTAAGAATTAACAGCTTAGCATTGTCCTGCGAGTTTGTCCGCTCTGGGCGCGCCTTTTGCAGATAAGCACCCAGGCAAATAGGCTCCTGAACGATTGGAGAGAAATTGATCAAAAGAACCCTGCTCGCTACCGCTTTGCTTCTGACCCTGGCCATAGTGATTATGACGGCCGGCTGCAACAAAGAGAAGATTGTCGAAGACACTCAGTACGTGCACGACATCGAATATGTCACGCTTCCGCCCGACACGATCATCCACTTCGACACCGTGCGCGTGAAGGATTCGGTGACGTTACATGACACCGACACGATCATCGTGCGCGACACGGTGATTCAGAACCATACGGTTCACGATACGGTCGTGGTAAACCATACGGTTTACGATACGGTCGTGGTCAATCATACGGTTACTGTCCATGACACGGTCACCACAGTCCAGCATCACTACGACACGGTGCAACTGGTGGACACGGTCGTCACGCTTCAGTGCAACCCGAACGAACAGCTCGCGTTCTCGTCGATGGAGACCTACGTGAACGCGCTGGTGATCGACTTCATCAACCAGCAGTTCGGCTATACCGACGGTTGGGTGTTCTACGTGACCCAGGCGCAGAGCAATGTGGTTCGTCAGTCTGACAATGTATATGATTTGTACGGGTACATCGATTATTGGACTCCGGACTGGTCGGGTTACTATCCGCTTGAGTTCGGCTATCGGATGACATTCTCAGGTGGCGATCCGAGCGTGGCGAACAACTGGCAGATCACCGAGGCGCCGGCGACTGGTTCTCCGAGACAACCGAGCGGTATCAGAGTGGTGCCGAATGCATCGACTACGCAGCGCAACATGAAGTAGATTTCGCGAAAAGATGTCTGGCAACCCTGGGGTGCATGGAGCGCCCCGGGGTTTTTTGTGGTTGGTTCGATTCAGGTCATGCTTTCGCCTCTCATCGGGCATCGAATATCTCCCCTGAAAACAGAATATTTTGGACGAAATCGGGCCTTTCTTCGTACTCTTTGGAAGCGACACCTTGACAGAGACGATTGAGCCATCCCCGAGCGGATCGGCAAAGATGATCGTGCAACGAGAGACCTATCGGAGACCCTCATGCTTAAGAACTACCTGATCCTGGCCTTCCGTAATTTGAACCGAAACCGGGCTGCGTCGGCAGTCAGCATCGTCGGACTGGCGGTGGGAATTGCAGCCAGCCTTTTGATCTGGCATTATGTAACCTACGAAACCGGCTACGATCGTTTCCACAAGGACAGTGATAGAATCTACCGCCTTCGCTATGAGCGGACTGACGGGTCCGGTCTTACCGTGAAATTCGCCTCCTGCACTCCCCCAGCTGCAGCCCGCGTCCGGGAGAAGTATTCCGAGGTCGAAAAGATCGGCCGAATCTTCAAGACCCAGGGATGTGTCTCGTACGGCAATACGCAGTTCCTGGAGGAGAGAGTGTACTATGCCGAGCCGGATTTCCTCGACGTCCTGAAATTTGAATTCGTCAGCGGTGATCCGCTCGCCGGCCTGCAGGCGCAGAACAACGCCTGCATATCCGAGTCGACGGCCCGCAAGTATTTCGGGGAGAAGGATCCTCTCGGCGAAATAATCAGCATTGATCGCAAGACCGACTACAAGATAGTCGGCGTGTTCAAGGATGTCCCGGAAAACTCCCACCTGAAATTTGACATCCTATTGCCCTGGGCGACTCTGGCGGCCAAAGCCGGGACCGACTACACCGAATCCTGGGGAGAGACCGGAGCCTATACCTATCTTCGCCTCGCTCCCGGGGCCAGCGCTCAGGACTTCGAGGGCAGGCTTTCGGAACTGGTAACGGCCGAGTGTCCCTGGCTCAAAGACTACCAGATGACGATCGACCTCAAAATGCAGCCATTGACCGACATCCACCTCGACTCCCATTTCATGCAGGAATATCAGGCAAACGGCAACCGGCAGTCGGTCGAGTATCTCAAGATTATCGCGATGTTCATCATGATCATGGCCTGGGTCAACTTTGTGAACATGTCCACCGCCGGTGCATCTAACCGGGCAAAAGAGGTGGGACTGCGAAAGGTCGTAGGCGCGTCGCGGATTCATCTGGCGGGACAGTTCTTCGTTGAATTGGCGGTCACCAACCTGGTGGCGGGGTTAATGGCACTCGGACTTATAGCCGGGTCGCTTCCCTTCTTCAATCAACTGGTCGGACTCCCCTCCGGTTACGCTCCCTGGTGGCAGGCCTGGTTCTGGCCGGCCATGGGGCTGATGCTGCTGGTGGGAATTTTCCTCTCGGGGCTTTATCCGGTGATCGTGCTGTCGTCGTTCCAACCGGTTACGGTGATGAAAGGATTCCTCGCCCGCTCAGCGCGCGGAATTAGTCTGCGGAGAGTGCTGGTGGTCCTGCAATTCGCCGTAGCGGCGGGCCTCATTGTGGCGACCATCACGGTTTTCAATCAAATCTCGTTCATGCGCAACCAGGACCTCGGCTTTGCGATCGATCAGACGCTGGTAGTGCGGGCGCCCCAGGGTGCGCGACGCGGCCACCTACGGCAACAGCGTCGATTCATTCAAAGAGCGGCTGTTGCAACAAGGCGGAATAAGCAAAGTCTGTCACGTGACCGAGGTGCCGGGGAAGCAGATCTACTGGGACGCTGGAGATATCCGCCGGGCTGAGGAGGATCAAACCCAGGGCAAGAACTATCAGATCGTCGGTGTTGACTATGACTTCGCCAACCTGTTCGAGCTGACATTCGTGGCCGGACGTAACTTCTCCCGCGAATTCCCGGCCGATCAGCAAGGTCTTCTGCTGAATGAGACCGCCGTCCGCCAGATGGGATTCAAAGACGCGGACAGTGCGATCGGCCAGAAGGTCGCCTATTGGGATGAGACGTTCACGATTATAGGCGTCGTCAAAGACTACCATCAGCAGTCGCCGAAGATGGCTTTTGAGCCGCACATCTATCGCTTCACTCCCTACGGACGCGGCACGATGGGCGCGATCGCCATCAAGATTGCCGGTGCTGACACTCGGGGGGCGGTCGAGAAAGTACGACAGCTTTATAACGAGGTCTTCCCCGGCAACTCGTTCGAATTCTTCTTCCTCGATGATTACTTCAATCAACAGTATGCCGCTGATATGCTCTTCGGCAAAGTCTACGGCCTGTTCACGCTTCTGGCCGTGATCATAATCGTGCTGGGAGTCTATGGGCTGGCGTCGTATTCGGTCACGCGACTCACGAAGGAGATAGGAATTCGCAAAGTTCTGGGTGCGTCGGTGGCGAGCATCGTCAGATTGCTGACGCGTGAGTATGTGTTGCTGATACTCCTGGCCAATCTGGTAGCCGGACCGATAGCCTGGTATTTCATGAGTCGCTGGCTGGAGGGGTTTGCGAATCGCACGCAAGTGGGTGTTGTGCCATTCCTGCTGGCAGTGATAGGAACACTGGTGGTGGCGATGTTGACGGTCAGCTACAAAGTCATTCGGGCGGCGATTGCCAACCCGGTGAAGTCGATTCGGTACGAGTGATGGAACGATGTCAGGAGCCTAAGGGCTCCTGACCTACCTACTAACTACCTACTTCCGCCCGAACGCGAAGAACACATTCGCCGCGATGACATTGAAATCGCCTATCCCCGCCTTGGACTTGTTAATCGCATAGCGTATGTACTCGGCCCGCACTCCCAGGCTCCGTCCGAAAATGTACTGGCCGCCGAATCCCAGAGTCAGGTTGGTGCCCGATTTACTGCCGGTGCTGTCCGCGTCCGGCAAACTCCAGGTCATATCGGTCGACCAAACCATAATTCCGCCGCGCGCGAAGGCTGTCAGATTTCCCACGAGCGGAAGATACCCCAGCGCGGTAAGATCGTAGCCGGTCGCTTTGTCTTCAAAGTAGCTGTGCGGAGACTCTATGGTCAGCTTGGCCGTGCCTAAACCGACATAGCCCGCTTCAACCCCCAGATGGGGACACAACTGTAAGCCGCCGAAAATTCGCCATGAAGTCTCGCTCGGGGAGAGGTCCGGGGCTTCGAGAATTGCGTGGGCCTTGTCGAGGCTGGACAGAGCGGCGCCCATACCTGCTCCGACATATCCGCTGATCTGAGCCAGGGCGTTGCCCGCACCAACCGAAATAATCATGCCGCAGGCAACGACGATAAGTGACTAGCTTCTTCGTGATCATTTTCATGCCTCCTT
Organism: uncultured candidate division Zixibacteria bacterium; assembly: GCA_963735035.1. GTDB lineage: Bacteria > Zixibacteria > MSB-5A5 > GN15 > FEB-12 > JAGGTI01. The sequence goes on along the minus strand of CAVTJJ010000004.1, from coordinate 247,962 downwards.
CTTGAATCTTATACACCAAACTGAATAGATGTCCGTAACGAAAGAAGCGGTCAAGTCTTGTAGCGTTGGGCGCATGGTGTGTCCGGAACGCCAGTTGCAGGCAGGTGGGCCACCCAGAGAAGTTGTCGGGTTGCTCGTCGTTCGCTACGCGAACAACTCGTGAACCCGACCTACAAGTCTGCCGCTGTCAGGCAGGGACGCCTGACAGCACGGTAAGGCCAACCTACTCGTACGGACTTCCGAAAAAGCCACTCGATCACAGTTGCGTCAGAGCCTGCCCCCGACTTGATCGGGGGTCTTGCGTCCTGCCTCAGCGGGACGTGTGACCTGACGCCTTGTAAATCAAATTGTCAGGAGCCTAAGGGCTCCTGACCTACTACCCTTGGGTGCCCCGCCTGAAGCGGGGCAAGACAGAACAATGAAGCTATTGAAGGGCAACAGGTTATGGGAGTCGATCTTCTCGGACCTATCTGCTCCGGCTTTTGCGCTTGGAGATTCCGCCTGCCGATACTATATTAAGGGCTGTCTGCACTGACCCGGGCGGCGATTGTCGGACCGGGTTTTCTTTTGATGATCTTCCCCTTACCGGTTTGATCAACGTTTAAGTGTAGCGATATTAACCAGGCGGGAACGTATCCGCCCATAAGAGGTTTTGTTCTATCATGATACCAGTCGACCGCATCCGTAATCTGGCTATAATAGCCCACATCGACCACGGCAAGACGACCCTGATCGACTCGGTATTTCGCGCTACCCGTACTTTTCGCGATAACCAGCAGGTAGCAGAACGCCTGATGGATAACAACGACCTCGAGCGCGAGCGTGGCATCACGATCCGCGCCAAGCACTGCACGGTCACCTGGAACGAATATCTCATCAACATTATCGATACGCCGGGACACGCCGATTTTTCCGGCGAAGTCGAACGGGTGCTGTCGATGGTTGACTCGGTGTTGCTTCTGGTCGACGCGGTCGAAGGACCGATGCCGCAAACGCGATACGTTCTGATGCGCGCCCTGAGGCTGGGGCTGCGACCGATTGTCATCATCAATAAAGTCGATCGTCCGAACGCCCGCCCGGATCATGCTCTGAATAAGACTTTTGATTTGTTTATCGATCTAGGCGCTACCGAAGAACAAGCGCATTTCCCCGTACTGTATGGCTCAGGACTGGCCGGATGGTTTGTTCGAAACCTGGAAACAGAAGCCCACGAGGGAATGGATGCGCTGTTTGAGACGGTCATAGCGAATGTTCCTCCGCCCAAGGTTGATCAGGACGGTCCGTTTCTGATGCAGGTCAGCACGCTGGCCTGGAGCGACTATATCGGACAGATAGGCGGCGGCCGGGTGCTTCGTGGCACGCTCAATATAGGCGACGAGTTCACCAAGTTCGTAATGCGATGGAAAGATTCAGCCAATCAGGATGCCGGCTGGGACCTGATCGGAACGTCCAAGGAAAAGGGCGTGCACCTCTGGGTGACGCGTGGATTGCAGCGAGTCGAAGCCGACAAGATAAGCGCCGGAGACATAGTCTGGCTGGCCGGTCCGAGCGAAATCGGTATTGGCGATACTTTCTCGGCGCTCGAAGATCCGTCGTCGGCCTTGCCGCCGCTCGAAATCGAAGAACCGACGGTGTCGATGTTCTTCCTGGTAAATACCGGTCCGTTCTCCGGCAACGACGGCACAGCGATCATGCTGCGTCAGATGAAAGAGCGTCTGCAACGCGAACTGCGCACCAATGTGGCGCTACGCATGGAAGACCTCGGACGCGCCGACGGCGTCAAAGTGTCAGGCCGAGGCGAGTTGCATCTGGCGATCCTTATCGAAGAGATGCGGCGCGAAGGTCTGGAGTTCTGTGTTTCTCGTCCCGAAGTCATTACTCATCAGGATGAATCCGGCAATACGCTTGAGCCGATCGAGCAGTTGCTTATCGATGTCCCCGAGGAATACCAGGGCATCATCATCGAGAAGCTGGCCCGTCGCAAAGGGGAACTTCGGACGGTGGAAAACGCCGGCACGAAAGTGATCAGAATCGAATTCGAAATTCCGACTCGCGGCCTGATCGGCTACCGCTCGGAATTCCTGACCGATACTCGCGGGCTGGGGATCATGTCCGCCCGATTTGTCGGCTATGGTCCGTGGCGCGGCGAGATTACCGCGCGCAATCGTGGTTCGGTGGTCAGTATGGATACCGGCCCGGCGACCGCGTACGCTATCGAAGGTTTGCAGAAGCGGGCCGTGTTGTTTGTGGAGCCGACCGAACGGGTCTATGTCGGCCAGATCGTGGGAGAGAATTCCCGTCCCGACGATCTGCCGTGCAATCCGACCCGGCGCAAGCAACTGACCAATCACCGGTCATCCACCAAGGATATCGCGGTATCGATCGATGTGCCTCGCAAGATGTCTTTAGAGCAGGCGATGGAGTGGATCGGAGACGACGAATTGGTGGAAGTGACGCCCAAGTCGATCCGAATGCGCAAGGCGATACTCGATTCCGAGCAGCGCAAGCGGGCCCAGCGAGTTCAGGAAATACTCACGCAGAGTCTCAGCGACAGTCCTGCGCCTTCGGCTCCTCCCGCAATGTAGGCCTGACTTTCGAGAGCAAAATCACCCAGAATTCCAATAGGTCGGGACCCTTGAGGTCCCGACAGTTTATTTCGTCTGGAGAGCAGGCCTCCTGACCTACGGGACTATTCCTGCCGATAATTATTCAGGACACCGAATTCTGAATAGGATCGGACCAGGATAACCATGACCGGCACTACCCTACTGCTTTCGCTTCTGACCGGATCGGTCGGTACGGGATATTTCATCTACGGAAAGAAGCAGCAGAAATTCCTTCCGATGATCTCCGGAGTCGGGCTTTGTGTTGTGCCGTACTTCATTTCAAACTTGCTCGTGCTCGCAGGTGTCTCTCTTCTCCTCTGCATCCTACCGTTTGTCGTAGAGACAGATTGATCAGCTTCACAGATTCCTTCCTACACAAGCTGCAACTTTGATTGGCAATCAAAGTAGAGACCAACTATCTTGAGCGGAGATTTCTGTACATAGGGAGTGAATAGTATGAATATCAGCACCAATATTCTCCAGGCCATTGGAAACACCTCGATCGTGCAACTACGCAAGGTTGTCCCGCCAGGATGTGCGAAGATATTTGTGAAGCTCGAGTGGGAGAATCCGACCGGAAGCATGAAGGACCGCACGGCCCAGGCCATGATTGCGAAGGCTGAGGAAGACGGCCGACTGAAACCGGGGGATACGCTCGTTGAGTACACCGGCGGCAGCACGGGCATATCGCTCGCCCTCGTCTGTGTGGCCAAGGGGTACCAAATTCATATAGTAACGTCCGATGCCTTCAGCCAGGAGAAGTTGAAACATATGGCCGCGCTCGGTGCGGAACTGACCCTGGTACCCAGTGAGGGAGGCTTGACCACCAAAAAGTTGATTCTGGATATGATCGAAGTCGCCCGTGAGATCAGCAAGAGACCGCATACATACTGGACAAACCAATTGAGCAACGTCGACAGTATTGCCGGGTACTATCCTTTGGCGGAGGAAATCTGGAACCAGACGAGCGGCAAAGTCGATGCGTTCGTTCATTGTGTCGGCACGGGGGCTTCGGCGCGGGGTGTGGCGACTGTGTTGAAGCGTTATAATCCCAAACTCAAGATGATAGTTGTAGAGCCGGCCGAATCGGCAATACTCTCAGGCGGCCAGCCGGGACCGCATAAGATTGAAGGTGTAGGCATAGGCTATACGCCCCCGCTCTGGGAGCCGGGTCTGGTGGACGAAATTGTTGCGGTTAGTACCGACGACGCCAAAGCGATGGCCCGTCGCCTGGCACGGGAAGAAGGCCTCTTTGCGGGGACATCCTCGGGAGCGAATGTGGTAGCGGCTATTCGAGTGGCCGAACGACTGGGGCCTGAAGCCAGAATAGCTACGCTGATGGTTGATTCCGGAATGAAGTACCTGAGTACGGACGTTTACAAGAAATAGTGGATTCTTCTGGTTATCAACGATAGCCTCTCCGTTGGGTCCGCCACGTCGCTCAAAGCGGGTGCGGTTAGTAACCCGGACACATAACTCCACACGCCGGTGTCCCCGCCGGGTCACACGGCAATCTACTTCCGCTCTCTCCCAAAGCAGTCACGCCGATAGTTGTTGGCAGGTCGGGCTCCTGTCTCAGGGGCGTGGAATTTAGCTCCACTCGGGAACCTGTCAAAAGCAATTCTGGTTAACAAGAAATACGTTTGTGGAGTTATAAGGAATTAATAGGTAACCGAAGCTTTCTTCAAAGGAGATCGTTATGGGACGACAGGCGTTTTCAAGGATGATCGGTGTTGGGCTGATCGTTGGGCTGACGTTTCTGGCAGTCTCGTGTGCGAAGAGCCCGGCCAGCTTGACCGGACCTGCGAACGCGGCCAACTTCTCTCAAACCTCCCTGGCGGCACAGATCGCGAGCGATGCTCGCTGAACGGCCGGGCGAGTGCGATGCCCGCGTATTACGACAGCACCTTGTTCACAATCAACTTCATGGAGTTGCCGGCTAACGCCGAAACGGCTCTACTGGCGCACAACAAGTCGATTAACAACATCTATGAGATGGATCCCGACCAGCTGGCCAACCAGCCGTTTATCCCGGTGTTGGATGCCATTCAGGGTGACGGTTTCAACCCGCTCTGGGTGGAAGTCGAAATCAGCTTCAATCCCGGCTTCACCCCGCATCAGTTCTATTCGGACAATCAGGTACTGGCTGCAGCCGCGGGCGTGAATCCTGAGATTACGTTGACGACGACTACCGAACTCTACCGCTGCTCCGTGCTGGGACCGAAGAAATGACGAGCCACAAATATTCATTAGCTCTCCTATAGAAGAGGCAGGTGTTTGTTTCACCTGCCTCTTTCAAATAACGTCCTACCGTTGTGTCGGTAGGGCCGTAGTCACGGGAATCGTCGATTACTTAGAGTAGAGATAATCACGCGTCAGAGGGCGCTCGTTGTCGATACCCGGCGTGATGATAAGCTGATAAAGTTCGTTGTTGCCGTACCGCATCAGAGCCACGCCGTGGCTGAGATAGATGCGAAACAGTCGCACGAGTTGCTCGTCGTACATTTCGCGGATTTCATCGACATGCGCCTCGAACGCATCCAACCACCTCTGGGTAGTGTAGGAGTAGTGCAGCCGCATGTTCTCGACATCCTGGATCCGCATGTTGAGCTTTTCAAGACACAAGCTAATCTCTGCGAGGGTCGCGGTGTACACACCCGGAAATACGTGCTTGTTGCCGAAAGCAAGTCCCGGTCCCGGTTTCAATTTGCCGATGGTGTGAAGCACAAACGTCCCCCCCGGCTTGAGCGACTGCTTGGCGATCGAGAAGAAGAGATCGTGGTTCGCCTTGCCGATGTGCTCCAGACAGCCCACTGAGATAACTTTGTCGAACACTCGACCCTGCTTGGGGAGGTCGCGATAGTCGGCGTGCTCGACGTGAATCTTGTTACTCAATCCGGCTTTCTCGATCCGCCTGTTCGATTCTTCGGCTTGCTCCTTTGAGAGGGTCACGCCCAGTCCGGTGATACCATAATGCTTGGCAGCATAGATGATCATGCCGCCCCAGCCACAACCGATGTCCAGAAGCGTCTCGCCCGGCTTCAGAGAGAGTTTGCGGCACAGTTGCTCGCGCTTCTGCTCCTGAGCGAGATCAATGGAATCCTGGGGCGTCTTGAAATAGCCGCAGGTATACTGCATATCCTTGTCCAGCCAGAGCGCATAGAAATCATTGCCGAGATCATACGGTTCGGAGATGAACCTCTTGTCGTTCTGGTACGTATGACGCTGATATAAGTAATGCCAGAAGACACGCGCCTGACCCGGGAGGTGACGGAGTATGTTACCTGGGCGATAGACCACTTTGCGGAAGGCGCTCACAAGGTTGGAGGTCAAAACCATGGTCATGAGGTCGGTCATCTTGCCTTCGATTTCGATGTCCCCCACCATGTAGGCTTCGCCGAAACCGAGGTCGACATTGACCATTAGGGCGCGCATAGCTTTTTCGGTCTTGAAGATGAGGTTGAATGTGGAATCACCCGCGCCGCCGTACTTGACGGTTGTCTTATCGGGGTAGGTGATGCTGAAAGGCATACCCTCGGCCTGGGAGAAAAGACTATGGAAGAGTTGCTTCATGGTTCACCTACCTATCGAAGTGTTAGGAGTCTACCTCCGGACATCATTGTCACAGACAGCGGAGTGTAAGGAGGACAAGCCTCCAGACCTACAATTTGCGTTAAGCAGTGACATTCAGACAACAAAAATACGCCGACAGGGACGAGCAAAGGCTCAGCCTGTCGAACCCCGGTCCCGCTGATTAAACGAATCAAGAGAAACCCTCACAGAGGGAGTGTTGAAATAGACCCGAGCCCGTCATCGCGAGGCAACGACTTGATCGGAGCCGTGGCGATCTCTTCTCCGTGGGCGGCACACGTCCCCGTGTGCCCCGTGCCAGGGGCAGACCAGGAGGTCTGCCGCCCACTAAGATTTGAGATTGCCTCAGGCAAATCAGACGACCAGCGTTGTCACCTACTACTCGAGACCGTTGCCGTGGGTGTAGGGCCATCTTGGTTCGGCGGGGCCTGCGGGGTCGCCAAATCGGGAGGAAAGCTGCAGGTTATTTGGTCCCACTCGATTCGGAAATCCGTGCAACATGGATTGAGCATGGAGCTGCTAGTAGGAATCGTAAGCGTCCGCGCTCCAGCGCTGATATTCCAGTGGCTGTCCAAGACTAGATCGAAACTCATACTTTCCGGATGGTCGTACAAACCACTATAGATTACCGCTTCTGTCGTATAGGAGTCGGTGTAACCCCCGTCTCCGGTCACTGTGAATGTGTAGGTGTAACCGTCCAGCGCGTGGGGGAACAGCAGTAATTTCATCCAATGACCAATCGCGCTTGCATTCCCCCAGACACCGAAGTTCGCATTGGGATCCGAGTTGTCCCAGGTGCCGGGCAGGTTGCGGCCACCAGACCACGTCTGAATAAGAGTCATTGCTTCGTTGATCGGTTCCGAGAGAGTCCCGGATGCCGCTATACTGCCGTAAGAATCGTCGGCGCCATCAAATGAACGGACCGTATCCAAGGGGGCCTCGTGTGGCATTCGGCGGTACGGCTGCAGGTCAGTTCGCAAATGCAAGTTCATGGTTATGTATAGGTGCAGTGCTCCGGCATTCACTTCGGTGTATCGGAACTGTCCTTTCCACTCCGAAATATTGACCGTATTACTCTTGCGATAGATGAGGGGTACGAGCCCCCCATCGTCGACTGGAACGCGTGTCTCGACAACCAACGGCCCGGCCGAGCCGGAGCCTGAGTTCGGAATGTTCGCAACGATCATGAGGCCATCCCAGGTGTCGACCGGAAGTTCCTCACCGTTGACCGTAACTCGCCGCATATCCGGCCCGGGATCATCACCAAACTGGCCGAGCACATATATCTTGTCGTTGGCTTCATCTATGAAGAATTCCCGGATACTTGGCGCGAGCAGACCGAACGCCCCCGGACCGGCCGTGTACTGGAAAGTTGTGGTGCTGCCGGGGTCGGTGCTTGTATGAACATTGAGACCCCGGTTGGCAAGATCATTATAGACATCTTCATAGTCGAACGGGCGTTGCGCCGGATCTTCCAGCGGCGGTGCAAGGTTAGCTCCCAGGAGGCGATCGAACATGAACTTGGCTACCAGATTGGACGCGTCGGAGGCTACAACATGAGTCCAGCCGAAATAGACCGAGGCGTTCTTGGCCATGATGGCGGCCTTGAGTTCCTGAGCCGCTGCGCCGTCACTCCCGCAGGCGTCGATATATACCATCGCATCCTCGGCAAAGTTCCTCCAGTAGTAGCTGACAAATTTCGGCGTTATGCCATAATGCAATTGCCAGATTTGACGGCCCTGGGGGTCGAGATCGATTGGCCCGTCCTGAAGGCAGAGTCGACCGGTCAGCAAGTCCTGCAGATACGGGCCAAGATTGGTGCTGTCGGCGATTGTGGAAGTCCAGAGTCCATAGACTACAACCGCACCATTGGAGCCGCGCGCGCGCCCGTCGCCACCGTGGGTACTGAAAAAGAATACTCCGTCGCCCCCAACGTTGCGCAACCCCGTAACTGTCTCATCTCTATTCCCTACCACGTACCCCTGGCTGGAAAGCCAGCTGCCCAGCGTGCCGGTGATCGGTCTGAACCAGGCCCCCAGCGTGTTGAGCATGCGTACCGACGATCTCTTGGGCAAACCGGTGAGGTAAGCTTCGGGACTTAACGCATTGCCCGGCTGTGGTTGCCCGCCGCGCCCGGATGAGTATTGCTGGGTCTGGACACTCGGGAAGGAATCGGTCAGGTCAGACGCCGATCCGGTCGTAGCACCCGCCCGGTTGCCGCTGAAAATCAGAAGGACCCCGTCCGTAAAGCGCGCCCAGACATTCGAGGATGATTCCGACAAGCCGGAATCCTCGAACTCGGGGCGGGATTGCAGATAGGTGAGCAGTTTCGAATTGAACAGCGGGTCACCAGCCAGAGAATCGCAGACTTGATTGACCGCCGCCATCGTCTGCATGCGCGCTCCGGGAGACATCGTACCGCCACAGGGGAGCAAATCCATATTTTCCTGGCCGCTTATGAACACGTAGTCGATCAGAATGGAGATATCACCTATAGTAATATCATTACACGTTGGGTTTGCGCCTCCGGACTGGTTGAGATCCGCTTCTGTAAGACAGTTGAGAATACCATCACAAGTTCCGGTAATGAATATGGCATCGATCATGGCCGAAATATCACCGATAGTAGGCTCGTCGCCGCCGATCCCATTGGCATCGCCTACTCGACCGACACAGCAATCAGCCATGCTAGTACCGTGGCCGTTATCGACTCCTGCCTGGTTGGTTGACTGATCGGTTTCTGCGGCTATGACCGAGACCGACCACAATCCTGCCAGAACCGCTACAAGTACGATCAGGAATCTCACGCGCATAATATGTGCTCCTGTGGTCGAAGAGGACCGTATCACTGCGAGATGGTGTTCAGATAGGTCTGATTCCGGGAGGCAGCGCCGTGCTCGGCCGGTAGTATATTTTACAATATACCGGATGGGTCTATTTTGTCAAGATTTCATATTTCGCGGGGGAAATATGCCATCAGGGGCGCGCCCAGGCTCAGCCTGACGAAGCCCGCGAACCGCTGATTGGGAAACTCAGGGGAAACCCACCCGTAGGGTGAGCCGCCCGTTATGAAGAGTGGGCGATCATAAGTGATTAGGCGGTAAAGGTTGCAAATGGTGATACTTTGATTTATGTTTTTCGGTGTATGAATCCTGATAGCGCATATTAGGGATAGCAAAGGAGAGGGTGATAGCCATGTCCCACATGAACTACTTTGAACCGTATGAATCTAAGCCCCAGGGACATGAGGACCATCTTACAAGAGCCTTCTTGGTCTTGTTGAGGTTTAGTCCTATCGCGCTTCTCTCATTTTATGACGCGATTCGGGTATCCTGCTTAGACAGAGCAGATAAACTAGGCATCCAAGTCAAGTTGCCTTCTTCCAGCGTCCTCCCGGTTTCTGACGTAGACTTTGAAACCCAGACTTCCACAATTTGCGATGAACAAGTTGGTGCTGTCTTGTCGGTTCTATTGACTGACGAATGGATCGGCGAGGATATCACGATCAAGCCATCTAACCGAAGTGCCATCTATGATGGAGTCATCAATTTCGGCGGCGAGCTATCAATCATAATTGAGAACAAGCCCAATCATGGTCATGTATGGAGAGAACAGTTAAACCCAAGTGTGAAGAGCTTACCAGAGGATTCAATTCTAATAGAGGTTCCTTCAGTAGTGGAATGGAAGAATATCATTAGGTCCTTGAATCAGATTCGAAGTATGGAGTCTGTAGGCGGAGCTGAGGGATTGATTATTGATGACTTCTTGTCACTTGTAAGCGAGCGATTTTCCAACCTGAACCCATTCGACCACTTGTCGCAATGCGGCAATGATGATTCGCTGATTAGGAGGAGAATAAGGAATCTGCTATCCCTTGTAGCCGGCCCTAAGAGTTTGGTGAGATATCACACGGGGTGGGGCATTTGCATGAATTTCGGATTACCCGAAATCTGGTCAATCGGTGTAATAGATGAGAACATCTCGGAGAATTCTGGTCATCTCACTGTCAGCCTGTATTACGGCGACACTCAATCCCAATCCAAGGCTTTTTACAAGCGAAATCTAAGTTATGAGCATGTCAAGAAAAGTCTTGTGGCTGACTGGGTAATTCAGCCCAACTTCCACATAGCTTTTGCTCAAAGAGTGTTGTTACGATTGGACTGTCCCGAAAGTCGAATCAAAGAGTATTACGACTTTTGGCGGAGTAACTCCGCGTCGATTAGACAACATGATCGCAGAGAAGTGCTTGAACTCATTAGGAAACTTGAGGCTGAAGGACTAGTCAATATTACTGAAAAGAATGAGTCCGATATTGGGTCCAGGATTGAAACATCCAGCTACACTAAATTCAACATTTGTCCTTCTATCGGAATTCATTACAGAATTCCGATAGACGTTGCTCGTAAACTAGATGACAAGGGAGAATTGGCGAGTGAACTCTTCAAGCGGATGAAAGAAGGGCTCAACCTTGTTCTCTCTGACGTTTCACCGATACTGAAGGCCCCAGAAAAGTCGTCGCGATCTTAGCTGTCAGCTATCCTCACCCGCCTAATCTAAGCTGACCAACTACAAACTGATTGACACCATTATCTATGCGGTCTATAGTGGATACAAAGAAAAGCAAATCGAGAACTCATGAAACTTACAGACCTACAACAGTTTGAGCGCTTTCGTAATGATCATTGGGTGAAAGTTCTTCGCCACAAGACATCGCAGCAGGATTTATGGGAGCTACGGAGCACTAATCGATTCAGTCGGTATCAAAATAGCCAGTCGTGGGATGTATTTGGGGATGCTAGGTACGTGATAAGTTTCATCGCAGAGCGAAATAGATATGCCAAGTTTGTAGGGGTATGGGAGATTACTTCAAAGAGCAAGAAGAAGAAGAAGGGGTTCCGTTACAGAACAAGGGAACTTCCCGGCTTTGAAGACTTGCAGCATCGCCTAATTGTTCAGTGGGGTGAAGGAACTAGGTCTTGGGCCCAATGGCTACATCGACAAGGCAACAAAGACATCGTTGAACTGCTTCCGCCCAACTACGTGATGGACTTCCCCGGTTATTACAACTTTGTTCTCTCCTATGATCAGCTTGCCACGATGGTTAGAAACCCAGATTCTAATCGGGAGTGGCAACGGATGCTATCGTCAGTTAGCGGTGTTTACGTCCTATTGGATCAACGCTCTGGCAAGCAATATGTGGGTAGTGCTTATGGCAACGGAGGAATCTGGGCAAGATGGCGAAGCTACGTAAAGTCTCCGTCAGGCGGGAATGCGCTCATTGAAGAGCTCCTTATGAAGAGACCTGCTCGCAACAAGCAGTTTCAGTTTTCGATTCTTCGAGTCCTCGAACCGAGCGCTACGAAAGTCGAAGTAATAAGCCAAGAGATTCTCACCAAGAAAAAGCTGGGGAGCAGGGCTTTTGGATTGAATAGCAATTAGCGCGACAATTGCTCACACAACAGCACCACACCCCTCCAGGCGTCTCTCCCACGTACTATGATTTGAAAATCTGATGGGGCCCACGCTAACGCGATCGCTACCAATAAAAAAATACGCCATCAGGGACTCGAACCCCGGACCCGCTGATTAAGAGTCAGCTGCTCTACCAACTGAGCTAATGGCGCATTTTCTATTTCGGGCCCTGGCGATAGATCTGAGGGTGGATGGGATTGAACCATCGGCCCGTTGCTTAAAAGGCAACTGCTCTACCACTGAGCTACACCCCCATCAATCTATCCCGAACTCGGGCCAAATTTCAGGGGCCTGTAAAATATCAACCGGCGGCCCGAAGTCAACCCATTTTCGCTATTGTTTGCCCTCGGCCGTCTCTATAATATTCCCGAGGCTGTCCAATTTCGTCTCGTCACGCAACGAATCCGGCGTGGCTTTCTGAATACTATCCTGGATATGCCGAATCAAAACCAGGCGATTGGTCAGGGAATCCTGGAAATGGGTGACTTCTTCGGGAGCAATTTCCTGAATGCCAATGACCTCGTAAATGAGGTTATTACCGGCCATCGGGTGTCCGGCCGGGAATCCCAGCGACGCCGGCACAAAAATACGCCGGCTACCGCCAGCCCTCATTCCCATTACCCCGTCGCTCAGACCCGGCAGGGGGTGAACACCCACCTCGCACTTGAAAGCTTGTCCCGGTCGACCCACCGATGTACCTACGCCCTGGCGCTTTACCAGTCCGGTACCATCGGCCGTCCAGCAGTTGTAATCAAAGACCACGTTGCTGCCTTTGACAATCTCGTTGCCGGTACCCACCGTCATTTCCTCAATGCGAACCCCCGACGGGTTCATTTTGAGGTCGACCGCATACCGTTGTTGCTCCGCAGTCGGCTGGCCACCGGCAGGCTGAGCGGCCGCGTCAGTCTTAGTTTGAGAGGTCGATTCCCCTTCTTTGGTACCGCAACCGGCCACCAGTAGCGAAGCTATCAGCAATAACCCTATAACTGTCTTCTTCATCGAGGCTCCTTATTTCACGGCCTTCAAATATTCAATTTCGAAAATCAGATTGGCTTTGGCCGGAATCACGGGCGGACGACCCCTCTCACCGTACCCCTGCGACCAGGGGACAAAGAGACGTCGGGTGCCGCCTTCTTTCATGCCGGCCATACCGTCGGACCAGCCGTTGATCAAACCCTGGCCAAGCGTACAGGTGAGAGGCTGGTTGTTGGTTTTGGAGCTTTGAAGCATTTCCCCCGTCTTCACGAGGCCGGTGTTGTCACCCAACCAGAGCGTGTAGTGACATTGAACCTTTGACCCGAGCGCGGCCTCGGCGCCGGTACCGACTACGAGTTCCTGATAACGCACACCTGACGGTTTGGAAAAAATCTCTGGTTCCATTGGCCCCTTCTGTTCCTTTTTGCATCCGACGAACGCTATCAGCGCGATCGCCAACATACCTGCGACCGTTCTCTTCATCGCGGCTCCTTATTTCACGGCCTTTAAGTACTCTATCTCAAAGATCAGGTTGCTCTTGCCGGGGATCATCGGTGGGCGACCCTGCGCGCCGTAGCCTTGGGCCCACGGAATATAAAGGCGACGGGTACCGCCTTCTTTCATGCCGACCATACCATCGGACCAGCCGTTGATCAGACCCTGACCCAGCGTGCAGGTCATGGGCTGGTTGTTAGTCTTGGAACTTTGAAGCATCTGGCCCTTCTTCAGACCGGTGCTGTCGCCCAGCCAGAGCGTGTAATGACACTGCACCTGCGACCCAAGAGCGGCTTCGACGCCTTTACCTACTACCAGTTCCTGGTAGCGCACTCCGGAAGCTTTGGAAAGCATCTCCGGTTCGACCGCTTTCTCTGCTTTCTCGGTCTTCGGCTTGGCTGCGGCGCTGTCGGCTTTGGGGGCGGGAGTCTGGGATTGACCACTGACTGAGGCTATCAGCGCCATCGCCAGGGTCAGAACAATGATCTTCTTCATGGTGAGTTCTCCTATAACGTCGTTCTAAAACAGCTTTGTCATTCTTCGTTCTTCATACCAGTATGGTCTGCTCACGACCGGCTCCGGTCGAAACCACACAAATGCTCACGCCGAGGTCTTCGGCAACAAAATTCAAATACTTGCGGGCGTTCAGCGGGAGTTGTTCGAGTAAGGTCATTCCGGTCGTATCGGCCTTCCAGCCCGGCAGTGTCTTATACACCGGTTTTACATGCGCCAGCTCGGCAAGATCCAGGGGAACCTGGTCAATTGTCTCGGTGCCCCACTCATAATGCGTACAGACCTTGATTTCGTCCATTTCGTCAAGGACGTCCAACTTGGTCACTGCAATCGAATCGACCCCATTGATCCGAGTGGCATGGCGCAGCGCCACCAGGTCGAGCCAGCCACAACGCCGTGGCCGACCGGTGGTGGCACCGTATTCGTCGCCGAGGGTTCTAAGCTTCTCGCCCGTGGCATCGACCAGCTCGGTCGGGAACGGACCTGCCCCCACCCGGGTGGTGTACGCCTTGACCACGCCTACCACTTCGTCGATCATTTTCGGCCCTACTCCAAGTCCGGTCAGGACGCCGCCAACGGTCGTGTTGGAGGATGTCGCGAACGGATAGGTCCCGAGGTCGACATCGAGCATCGAGCCCTGGGCGCCTTCGAAGAGAATAGTCTTCCCTTCCTTGTGGGCCTTGGCCAATGCCAGGGATACGTCGGTGACCATCGGCTTGATCAGATTCGCGAATTCGAGCAACCGCTCATAGGTGCGATCCAGATCGGCGCGCTCGTCGTCGGATCCTTCAAGGTACCGCGCCTTGATGATACGCTGGTAGTCGAGACGCTTGCGCAGTCGTTCCGGGGCGAACAGATCGACCACCCGGATACCCTGGCGGGCGACTTTGTCGACATAGGCCGGCCCGATACCGCGCTGAGTAGTTCCGATTGAACCGGTGCCGCGGGTACGTTCTTCGACCGCGTCAATCAGCTTATGATACGGCAGCACCAGGTTGGCGGCTGCCGAGACAAACAGACGCCCGGTCGGATCGATTCCCTGACCTTCGATGAAACGCAATTCTTCTTCGAAACTAAACGGATCGAGCACCACCCCGTTGCCGATATAGCAGCGTTTGCCCGGTTGAATGATTCCGGAGGGAATGAGATGCAGGACATATTTACAGCCGCTCACCACGATAGTGTGTCCGGCGTTGGCGCCACCCTGGAAGCGGGCGATGATATCGGCATCGGCGGCCAGCAAATCGACAATCTTGCCTTTGCCTTCGTCGCCCCACTGGCAACCCAGAACGGCTCTGTTCTTATTCATCAGACCTGACCTTCTTCTGCAGGTTATGATCGTTTACCAACTGGCGGACCGCCGCCATTAATTCGTTCTTCCCGGCCCCGGTGACGGCGGAGAAAGCCAGCGCCGACGCGCCGAGCTCGTCTTCCGTCTGCTGCACTTTCTTTCGCTGAGCGTCGCGGGTCAATTTGTCCGCCTTGGTCACCGCAATCAGCACGGGCAGTTGTCGCTCGCTAAGCCAGGCGATCAATTCCATGTCCTGGGCCGTGGGGTCGCGACGGACATCGAGCAGCAGGACCATGCCTATCAAATCTTCGCACTGCGTCAGATAATCTTCGATCAACTGGCCCCATTGTTCGCGAAGGACCTTGCTAACCTTGGCGTAACCGTAGCCGGGCAAATCGACCAGATAGAACCGATCGTCGATCTTGAAGTAATTGAGAGATCGTGTCCGTCCCGGTGTAGACGACACCTTGGCCAGTTTCCTCTGGCCGACAATTTGGTTCAAGAGCGAAGATTTCCCGACGTTTGATCGTCCCGCCACGGCAACCTGCGGGAGTCTGTCACGGGGGAGTTGATCCAACGCAAAGAATGAACCGACAAACGTGGCTTCCGTCTTCTTGGAAACGATGACTCAATTCTCCGACAATGCTGTGAGTTGGAGACGGCGTGCCCGTCTCTCCTCACCGGCTTAGCTAACTCTGGCCGAGGGTCGGCGACTAAGAGTCGCCCGCGGCCCTGCGACCGGCATTTTAGTCAGTGCTTCTTTCAGCACTTCGTCAATCGTATGCACATAGTGCAGATCGAGTCCCGCCAGGAGTTCCTGCGGCAACTCGGCGATATCCTTGCGATTGCGCGTCGGCAGCAATACCCGGTTGATACCGTGGCGTTTCGCCGCCAGTAATTTTTCGTTGAGCCCGCCTATAGGCAGAATGTCTCCGCTAAGCGTGATTTCGCCGGTCATAGCGAGATCGACACGCGCCGGTATTCCGGTAAGCGCCGAGAGTATCGCGACCGTGAGCGGAACACCGGCCGAAGGACCATCTTTCGGAACGGCTCCTTCGGGGATATGAATATGCAGCTCTATTTTCTCGAAGAACCCGGCATCGAGCCCAAACTGGGTGGCCCGATTGCGGATGTATGACAGCGCCGCGGTCGCCGATTCCTGCATCACTTCGCCCAGCGAACCGGTGAGCGTCAGCTTGGCCTTCCCCTGCATCGGGACAACTTCGACCGGCATGACCTCGCCGCCCGCCTCGGTCCAGGCCAGTGCGACCGCATAGCCGACCGTAGGATGGGTCTTCAGATTCGTATCGATATATTTCCGCTGGCCGAGCGCTTTGTGAACGCGGGCTGTATTTATCACCAGCTTGCGCATCCGCTTTCCTTCAGCCATACCCAGTGCGACCTTGCGCAAGAGCGAACCGAGCTGACGATCTAGTTCGCGCACACCGGCCTCACGCGTGTAATAACGGATCGTTTCGTAGATCGCCTCGTCTTCGGTCGTGATCTGAATCTTGTCCAGACCGGTTTCTTTGATCAACTTGGGCAGCAGATAATCTCGGGCGATGGCCGCTTTCTCGAAATCGAGATACCCGGGGAGCCGGATGATTTCCATCCGGTCGCGTAACGGTTCGGGAATGCCGGTGATCGAGTTGGCGGTGGTGACGAACAACACGTCGGACAAGTCGTATTCGACTTCCAGATAGTTATCCCAAAAAGTGTTGTTCTGTTCTGGATCGAGCACTTCCAGAAGCGCCGCCGCCGGATCACCGCGAAAATCTTTGCCGATCTTGTCGACTTCGTCGAGCAGGAACACCGGATTGGTCGAATCGGCCTTCTTCAGCGACTGAATGATTCGTCCGGGGAGCGCGCCGATATAAGTCCGTCGATGGCCGCGGATTTCCGCTTCGTCATGAATGCCACCGAGCGACATCCGCACGAACTTGCGCGACATGGCGCGGGCGATTGAGCGACCGACCGAGGTCTTCCCTACTCCGGGGGGACCGACCAGACAGAGAATCGGGCCTTTGACTTTCGACGCCAGCCGGATCACGGCCAGATGTTCGAGAATACGTTGTTTCGGTTTTTCGAGCCCGTAATGGTCGCCGTCGAGAATTGTCTTAACTTCGTTGAAATCGGTGCGGTCGGTGGTACGCACGCTCCACGGCAGCGCGAACAACCATTCGACATACGAGCGCACGACCCCGGCTTCGGCCGAGTAGGGGTGCATCTTGGAAAGCTTGCGGATCTCTTCTTCCGCCTTGGCCAGAACATGTTCGGGATACTCGCCCGAATCGAGCTTGCCGTAGAGATCGTCGACATCGGCGCCGGCGTCTTCCGACTGACCGAGTTCGTCCTTGATCGCTTTCAACTGCTGCTGCAGGTAGACTTCGCGCTGGTTGCGTGACATCGACTCGCGTATCGAGCCGTCGATCTTGTGTTCGATCTTGAGAATCTCGAGTTCTTCGCGAAGAACTTCGGAGAGAATCAGAAACTGCTCTTTGACCGATTCGGTTTCGAGCAGCCGCTGCTTCGTCTCGATCTTGTGCAGCATATGGGCCGAGATCGTGTCGGCCTGAAGGTCGTAGTTATCGATCGACGCCACCGCCACGAGGACTTCGTCGGGGATGCGGCGATTGAGGCGGACATATTCGGTGAACTGCTCGGAGACAGCGCGCGAAAGCGCCTCGGTCTCGCGGTCGTATTTCTCGTCGTGACGACGAAGTACTTCCATCTGTCCGGTGATGAACTCACCCTCGGAAGTGAGCGACCGCACCTTGGCGCGGAGCATTCCTTCGACCAGCACCTTGAGAGTGCCGTTGGGCATCTTCATTACTTGCAGGATGCGGGCCACGACGCCGACCGAGTACAGGTCTTCCTGCTTGGGCGTGTCGGTGGCGGCCGATTTCTGGGCGACCAACAGGACCTGTTTGTCCTGCACCATCGCCTCCTGCAACGCCTTGACCGTGAAACTGCGTCCCACCAGGAGCGGGTAGATCATGTGTGGAAACACGACCACGTCACGGAGAGGGATTACGGCCAGCCGGGGGCGAATGTCGATTTCTTCAGAGTTGTAATTTACTTTCATGCTTGTTCAACCCACAATGGCCGGTCGCCCGCTCACGACGGGTAACCGAGCCAAACCTCTTAGTATAACGTCGGGAAAGGGCGGTCACAAAGGACTTTTTGGGTTTTTGTAAGCCGTTATTGGCGCGACGGTTGGCAGGGGGGCGGCCGGGCGTGGCACCGACGGGACGTGGTGTCGGGCGTCTCGGCCCCAATGAGCGGAACGAGCCAAAGGCTTGTCATTCCTGCGAAGGCAGGAACCCAGTCAAGGTGTAAGGCCACCATAGCCAATTTTCAGAATGAGTCCCCATTCGAGCGCACGCGCTGCACCGAGTCTGGTGAATAGCGGTCTTGTCTGGGTACCCGCCTCCGCGGGTATGACTTTCCCCCTACCTTGGATTCGAGGTGATCACCAACCAGAGAATTATCAAGAGCAGCACCAGCACGGAAATGCCCATGTACTGGCGTGAACTCAAGCGGCGCTTCTTCGGGGCGAACTCCACCCCCGGATCAGTCCCAAGTGAAAGCATCGTCTGTAGCGTGACAATCAACTCGTCGGCCGAACCGAACCTATCACTCGGGGTGGCGGCCAGCAGCCGTTCGAGTACCAGACGCGCGATTCCCGGCACCTGTCGCTCAGATAAGTGGTCGAATGATACGGGCGATGAGCCCGTATCAGCAGCAACCGACGGCAGTTGCCCCGTGATTAGCAGATAGAGAATCGCTCCGACCGCGTACAGATCGGTCTCGACTGTCGGGGTGCCTCCGGCGCGGAGTTCCGGCGCGATGAAAGCCATTTGATCTGAGGAGACCTGTTCATCGGGCGGCGCCGCGAGACCAGCGTCGAGCAAGCGCACCCGCTCGCGGGGATCGAGCAGAACATTGGTGGCGGTCAGGTTGCCGTGGATCACACCGGCGTCGTGAACAAACTTAACAACCGATGCCAATTCGAGCGCGAGTTCAACCCAGCGATGATACTCGACCGGTTTGTCTTTGACTGTCGCGGCGATTGTTTTGCCGTCGATGAATTCCCGCACGACGAAATGCTGATGTTCGGCGTTTTCGAGCGAATAGAAATGGGCGATGCGAAAATCCTCGAGTCGATTGAACCGTTCCATGAGTTCGAGGAATGAGGCACGCCAGGCGTCCTGTGTGACGAAGCGTCGGTTGAGGTGCTTAATTACGACCGCGCGTTGGAAGCCGGTATCGATACCGAGCCAGGCGGGGCCGTTGGGGCCTTCGCCCAGTTTTTCTGCTATGTCGTAGTGAAGGATTTTGTCCATGGTTTCGTCGTCCTGTCGCTGTGTGGAAGTTCGGGTGTTGAAACCGCGAGATCAACAAGAATGCAGGGTGGTTCTACGAACGTGATCGGCAGGGTTCCACCCCTGCCGCGTGTGGGCGGCCCACCCCAGAGCGTGCCCGGCAGATGCCCACATCTGCTGGCGAAGGATACACAACCGACGGCACCTCAACTACACTTATGGGACAAGTTGTAGGTCGAGCACCATTACTGCATCTTTGCTGGCTACATCGATGCATATGTCGTTTGACTCACTGAGATATCCCGTCTTGTATAGGAATCTGGTTGAGTCGGGATAAGCGATAGATGTCCCCTGCTCAAGCACAACTGCACCGACAATTTTGGGTGAAATGCTCACTATCGGTTTGTCAAAGAGCATCTGAATCGAGATGTTCTTCAGAGGCATTGCCTTCCGCGCCCCAAACCAGAATCTAGAATGCACTAAACCTGTGCTTGAATCCCTGAAGGTCGCGCGCCTTTCCCGGAATTCTTCCATCGCAGTCTCCGACTTTGGAGCTTGCCACTTCGAAGCCAAGAGACTCTCGTAGGCATTCAATTTGCCAAGGATCTTCTTGTTGTCCTCAATCAGCTTGTTTTGTTTTCCTATGAGCGTGTCGTTCTTATCCTGCAATCGGTCACTTTGTCCCTTCAGGAAAGTGATGTCGGTGGTTAGACGCGCGTTTTGTGCCTTCACCTCTCCGGACTTCACTTCTTGAATAATGAAGCCACCCCAGACGCCACCTACACTCATCATTGCAGCTACCAAGAGCAAGTATCTATAGTCATGTAGCTTCTTCTCGTCCTTCTTCCACAGTAAATAGTATGCCACAAGCGCTACGAAGGTAGCTAACAAATTTAGGATGATCTGGACTATGAGAAGCATTTACAATCCCTGCATTGCGATATCAGAAGTAACGATAATGACTGTGTTGTTGTCAATCACAATCCAGAGTGTGCACACCGCAAGCTCTCCCTTAAGTCTCCGTAGGTCGAACCCCCCGCTCGAGTAATTGCGACATTCCACTTCAGTTTGAGATCGCCACGGCCGCCAGGGGCGGCCTCGCGATGACAGGCACGGGGATTGTCTCTCCCACCCATAGGGTGGGCCACCCAAACCGGCAGATGTGGGCATCTGCCGGGCACGTGATTTTCCGGCTCTACCCCACCACTTTCAGTCGGGCGTATTTCGCCATGATCTTCTTTATCCCCAGGCCGGTGAACATGATCTCCAGTCGCAATGAATCGCCAAATCCTTCAGACTTCAAGAATCTTCCCTCGACCGAAAGTCGGATGCTCCACCAGTCGCCCCTCCCGCATGATCTCGTCGCCTTCATACTCATAGACCAGACCGGATTCGCTGCTGATGCAGTTCCGCCGTGCGGCCGCGCCGTTGACCACCGCGCTCGGGCGGTACGCACGAAGGTCATACACTTCGACCAACTCTTCGGGTATCTCCTGAATGAACCGCGACGGGATCGACATGACTTCCCCAAACCGAAACCGGCTCATCGCGGTCGACAGATATAGCCGGCGTCGCGCCCGGGTCGCGCCGACATAGAAAAGCCGTCGTTCTTCTTCGAGTTCCCCCGGCTCGGCGACCGTCCGCTGAAGCGGGAACAGGCCTTCTTCCAGTCCGACCATGAACACGCTGCTATACTCCAGCCCCTTGGCGGAGTGAATCGTCATCATCGTGAGCTTGTCTTCGATCTCTTTGTAGGCGTCGATATCGGTATAGAGCGAAATCTCGGCGAGATAATTATCCAGATGCGCCTCGCCGTTGGAGCGGGCATACCCGGCGGCGCCTTCGAGAAACGCCTCGACGTTTTCCACTTTGCCCTGCCCGAGCACTTCATCCTCGGCCAACAGAGCGTCGAACAGTTTCAAATCGGTCACGAGGTCCTGGGTGAGCACGTCAATCGGGTCAGTGTCTTTGCGGGCACGGAATTTCTCGATCAAATCAACAAACGGCCCCAGCTTGTTCGCTTTCGACGACAACTCCGGGTCGGTCGCATACTCGCGCGCGGCGGTGTATGAACTGACGCCCCGTGTGCGGGCGAGTTGCGCGACTTGCTCGATCGACTTGTCGCCGATACCACGCCGGGGATAATTGATGATGCGCTCGAAGGCGACATCATCGGACGGATTCGCGATCAATTTCAGATACGCGACCAGGTCCTTGATTTCCTTGCGCTGATAGAACGAGATGCCGCCGACGATCTGATACGGCACGTTGCGCCGCCGGAGTTCTTCTTCGAACGGACGCGATTGCGCGTTGGTCCGATAGAGCACGACCATATCTTTCAGGTCGATCCCTTTGCGACCGTTAAGGACACGATCGACCACGGCCACGGCTTCGTCTTCGGCTTTGTCCACCCGAAGCAACTCTATCTTGTCGCCCCCCTGGTCGGATGTCCAGAGCGTCTTCCCCTTGCGCATGGCGTTGTTCTTGATGACCGACGATGCGGCATCGAGAATCACCTGCGTGGAGCGATAGTTCTGTTCCAGTTTGATGATCTTCGCACCGGGAAAATCCTGCTCGAATTCGAGAATGTTGCGGATATCGGCGCCGCGCCAGCCGTAGATCGACTGATCCTCATCGCCGACCACACACATATTCTGATGCTCAGCCAGCAGATACTTGAGCAGCAGGTACTGGATATGATTCGTATCCTGGTACTCGTCCACCATGAGATATAAGAATCGATCCTGATAGCGGCGGGCCAGGGTCGGATCACTTTGGAGGAGATAGACCGCGTTGAACAGGAGATCGTCGAAATCCATCGCCTCGCACTGACGCAGACGGCTCTGATAGAGCGAATACAACTCGGCCGTTCGCGTCTGGAAATATCCCGACGCCGAGCGAAGGTATTCCTCGGCGCTGGTGAGTTTGTTCTTGGCGTCGGAAATCTTCCGCAGTTGTCCCTTCGACCGGGAACTGTGTCTCCGAAAAGCCGAGTTCCTTGAGGCACTTCTTGAGTAGCGACAGCGAGTCTGCCTGATCGAAAATCGTGAAGCTGCTCTTGTAGCCGATTCGTTCGGCCTCACGACGAAGGATGCGGACGCAGAACGAATGGAACGTCGAGACGTTCATCTGGTCCATACCCGCCCCCATGAGCTGGGCGACGCGTTCCTTCATTTCACCCGCCGCCTTATTGGTAAAGGTCACGGCGAGTATCTGATGAGGTTCGGCCAGACGTTGGGTGAGGATATAGGCGAGACGGCGCGTAAGTACACGGGTCTTTCCCGAGCCTGCCCCGGCGATAACGAGCAGGGGGCCGTCGGTGGTGGTGACCGCCTCGCGCTGGCAGTCGTTGAGATCATCGAGTAGTCGGTTTGTCACAGCGGGGGAATATACGCCTGGCCGAGCCGGGCGCAATCAGTTTCCGGAAAGAAATGAGCACGACGTGAACAGTTCTCGGCCTCTTGACTCAGAGTCGCTTGACCGGACATACTTCGACATGACAAGAAGCTGATTCGGAAGATCGGGTGCTAAAGGGAGCCTGTATCAACGCCGATATCCCGATTATAGACTTTATATAATTGGAGAACCGTTCTTCGGTTTTGGGGGAGAATTGCCATGAACATCGCCCTGATTATTGCGGCTCAAGAGGAAGACTGGCGAAAGACAATAGGCTGGCTCAGACAGTTCGGACTCGAGACAATTCACCATAATTCCTGGATGAAGGGTCGCAAGGAACTCGAACACAACCCGGAAATCGAGGTCGTGATTCTCGACGCCAGTTTTGATGCCGAGACCGGCATCAAATTCCTTACGATGCTCCGGCGCGACCCGCGCCTTAGCCGCGTCCCGGTTATAGTCGGCGGTAAGGAATTCAGCGGTGAAATGATCGCCCGGTACACCCGGCTGAAAGTCTCCGATGTTCTCCTGCTTCCTACCGACAAGGAAACACTTGAGGCCAAAGTCACGAAGTCAATTGAAACCGGTCGCCCAACCATTCTCGTGGTCGATGACGACGAGCATGCCCGACTGCACCTGGCGGAGTTTCTCCTGCTCGAAAGATACCGACCCATCATTGTAGAAAGCGCCGAAGAGGCCAACTTCGTACTGAAACGGCAAGCGATTGATGCCGTCATTACCGACATCAAGCTCCCCCGGTTCACCGGCCTTGATCTCCTGGTGGAAATAAAGCAGCACTACCCCCTCATTCCGGTCATAATGATAACCGGCCATTGTGGCAGGTTCGGTCCCACCGAGGTTCTCGCGATGGGGGCCGACGGCTACTTCACCAAGCCTTTTCATAATCTGGAACTGATGTATACACTTCACCGGGCGCTCACTGAACGCCCGCGCCAGCGCGTTGGGGCGAAGACTGTTCCTGAGACTCTACCTCAATAGATGCTGGTAAATATGAGACTACTGAGGCACGTCTGATTCTAAGCTGCGTTGATCCATGGAAGGCCGGTCAACGACTTAACGTTGACCAGATCAATCTGGACAATTCCGAGAATCGTTCTCCATCGCCTGGAAAATCAATCATCTCTGTCGATCTCAAGGAAGTTTTCACTACTTCCGATACTATTCTGAGAGGCGTGTAGAAATACATCGGCCCGCAGTTTCGCCACGAATCGACACAGAGGATGTAAATGAAGGCATTTATAGTTGCCCGCAGTACGGGGAACTGGGATCAAATTACCTACTGGTTGCAGCAAATGAGCTGGACCGTAGAACAGAGCGATTCCTGTCGGGCAGCCTTCAAAATAATCGAGTCCAATCCTGATATCGACCTGGTCATGCTTGACGGTGTTGGCACCGACGGAAGCGCTTTGCCGCTCGTCCGTCAGCTCAGGGGCGACCACCGGCTGGGGTCTCTGCCGATCATTATGGGCGGGGCCGAAATTACCAGCGAGGTCGTTTCGGAGTGCATGACTCTCGGCATCGAAGATATAGTCGTTCTGCCGACCACGGCGGAAACGCTTCGTTCCAAGATTCATCAGGCCACCCGCAACAGCCGGACCAACATCCTGGTGGTGGATGATGAACCGGCCATCAGGGAATTGCTCGCTGACTTTCTCACGCTCGAACGCTTTCGGCCGGTCTTAGCCTCGAACGTGGACGAGGCCGTCAAGATGTTCGAAGCCAACAAGATTGACGTGGTTGTTACCGACGTCCTCATGCCCGGCAAGACGGGACTTGATCTGCTGGGACACGTCAAGAAAGTCTCTCCCACTACCCCCGTTATCCTGATCACTGGCTACGCCGGAAATTACACGCCGGAAAAATTAGCCAACCTGGGCGCCGACGGATATTTCGCCAAGCCGTTTCATAACATGGAACTGGCCTACACGCTTCGCAATGTGCTAAAGCCCCGTAACCGGACAAATTCCGCGTCGGGCGCTCCGAGTCAAGGCGTCGCGACACAATAAGGCGCACGATCCCTGACTTTCCGGCGTTACTCTGTCGGAATAGCCGTTCTTCCGCTACAATCTAAACAGATACTGGAGCTTGGCGAACACTTGCGCCCGCTCCAGCCGCCAGACAGGGGTATCCAGACGATTGGGATGTAACTCGATTGAACCGTCGCCGAGAGTTGTCTCGCGATTGAATTCGTAGTCGGCGGCGAAATGCGATCCCCCCCAGCTCGCGCCCACGTAGAACTTGGTGAATGGGTTGATGCGATAGGTCAGGAGCGGTTCGACCAGAAGGTAATTGGGCACCTGTGAGTCGTTGTTGTCACCGTATTCGAGCACGAGTCGTAAGAACCATTCGCGGCTGAACTGGTAATTGAAGCGGGTGCGAAAGATGGAAACCGAGTAGATGATTTTCGGCACGTCTGGATGGCTCTCCAGAAAATTGTCCCGGAAGCTCATCTTCTGAAAGAAGTAGGACGGATCGATTTGCAGTCGGGTGGTCGGTCGGAGAGTGCCCCAGAGTGAAAAGTCGCTCAAGATTCCCAGGACCCTTTTCCCATCCGGCAGTACCAACCCCCGCGCTACTTTCTTACCGTATTCGAAGGAAGATCCGAGTTGCAGCCATCCGGTGGGAGTGGTGTTCACGTTCATAAAGCCGCGGCTGATCCCGGTGAATAGTTGTCCATGATACCATTCGCGGCTGGCCAGGTACCCGAACTCGATTTCGGTCTGGCCTTTCGAGCCCAGGTAGATCTCCGGCATGAACCATTCATCGCGGGAATCCGAATCAAATGTCCCGGGATCAACGTTGACGGTCCCGTGGTAGTTGAAGACTCGGCCGACGTTAAGTCGTGGCCCCCAGGACACCAACCAGGGCCGATTGGGCCGGAAAGTCACTGCGTTCCAGAGGTTCAGTTCGCGACGATCATTTGATGTGATCCAGCCGTTGTCCGCCCGGAACGCGGGTGAGGCATCCTGATACGACAGGGTACAATCCCAATACCGGCCGCCCCGATTGAGAGCCGCGTAGAGGGCGCTGCCGTTGAAGCTCTCGCCGTCCAGTGCCAGGGTATGGGTACCGTAGTCAAAAGTCTCTGAAGGATCGTCGAGGGGCAAGAGGCCGCTGCCGGAAGGCTCCATGGTATGGCTGCCCAATCCTATGAAATCGAATGAAAGATTCTGGTTAAACCGAAAGCGCCCATCGATACCGTAGACTGATCCAGCGCCGGAAGTATAATCGACCCGATCGGTCGTTCTCTCATACAGGGTATCATCAATTGGGGAGTACAATGTATCCACACGGTGGTTGGCATCGGTACGCCGGTCGGTGAGAACGAAACCAATATACGAATCCTGCCCAAGCGTTTGTCGGCCGCGCAGGATGTTAACCGTGGACTTCTCCAACGCCAGCGCCTCGCTTCGCTCTCGCAATGGGATGATCAACGGCGTGTGTTCGTCGCGGGCCAAGAGATACGCGATTGAAAAACGTCCGAACTGTCCGGTAAACTTGCCGGCTACGATCGGGTCGTTGATGGTTCGAGTGTGAATGACGTTGAGATAGGACCCGTACAGGTCGCTCCCTTCCTGGAAGAACGGCCGCCGTTCCTGATAGTAGAGGGCGAAAGTCTCGTTGACGTCGATCTGCCCGGCATCCGATTCGACCTGGGAGAAGTCCGGATTGACGGCCAACTCGACCGACGAATTAGTTGAAAGACCGTAGCGGGCATTCAACGACAGATCGGCATCGGGGTCACGGTTCTCGAAACGAGAATCCGGCAACGAACTATTGTTCATCGAGCCGGACTGATAGGCCAGTATGTTCGGAAGAATGTCCAGATTGCTGCCCGGCTTGACGTTCTTTATCCCGTTCAGGGTGCCCCACTGGCAGATGAAGCAATTATTGTCACGGCTCTGGGCCGACCAGGAGTAGCGGAACCGGTTGTCGCGTTGGCGGTCACGCCAGAAATTCATCCGCCAGGTCTGATCCGGACGGTTGGGGAACCGGAGTGACGCGAACGGGATGGCCAGCTCCACCTGGTAGCCACTGTCGGTAACTATTCCGCGTGACTCGAACACCAGGTCGAGTGAGATGTCCTCATTGCCGTCCGATGTGAGGCGAAGGTCGCCCTGAATCCCCCGCGGATTTATGAAGAGTTCGTATCCCCAGGCATAATCGCCGTAAGTATCGAGCAAGATACCGAAGTAGTCATCGCTAAATATTGCATCCCGATCACATATCGACGCGCGCACTTGTTTGGGATCGTCCCAGGCGATCATGGCGACGTACAGATGCGACTCAGTGTAGGTTATCATGGCCTCGGAGCGCACCGACGGAGTCAGGTTATCGCCGGGATTGACTTCGACAAATCCGGTAGCCCGCGCGGCATTGGCCCACCCCGGATCGGACAGATCACCGTCGATCGTAATGGCTCCGGCGGCCGGGCGAACGTCGAGCACCGGATGAAAGTCCGGCGCGGGTGCGGCCGGGGCTTGAGCGGACAGATTTGTTACGAATAGACAAGGGAACAGAAATGACAGCAGGGTAACAGTTAGCGTTCTTTCCAGGTGCACGGCGGTCTCCTTGGCGGCTCCTCTGCCTGCAAAGTCAGTAACAACGACGAATGACGCTGGCCGTTGTTGCGTCATTCCTACTCGCCGGGAATATAGAGCGTCCGCAGCCAAAAGAAAAGCGCTCTGCTATGGGCAGAGCGCTGAATTCTATTGCGTCTGAGACGACCGTTCAGAACGTCTTGAGAGCCGACGCCTGGCTGTCGAAATGCTCGAACACCGAGATCAGACGGGTCATCGAAAGAATCGATTCGATATTGGTGATATTGGCCAGGACCAGACGGCCCTTGGCGTTCTTGACCGTGGTCAGGGCAGAAATCAACATTCCGAGGCCGACCGAGTTCATCCATTCGACACTCTTCAAGTCGATCACGAAACTGCGTTTGCCCGCCTGTATATATTCATGCAGCTTGCCATGAAACATGGTGGTTTCCTCACCACCCATGATCTTTCCGGATAGCTCAAGAACGATCACACCGCCGTCGGCCTCGAAATCCTTAAACTTCATGTGAGTGCACCTCTATTCCAACTAGTACATCTATTTCCATCTTAGGGGCGATCTTCCGCCCGTTGCCGAACAACCTTCGGCATCGCCCAATCGTTCCAATATGAGTTCCGATTACGCCCAAAAGCAAGTGGTTTTTGGACTTCCGTCGATTCGACCTAAGAGGCTGCCGGCCAAGCAACTGCTCCCGGACAGATCAAACAGGGGTATGGGGCCGAAGAACCGGCTCACCCGCGGTACCGTACTTGACGCACGAAATGACTGCGGTCCCGGCGGGATCCTGTTTGTCCCCGCACTATTGTTTTGCTACTCTCTCGAGAATTGTACCTTCCTGTTGAGCCACAAACATCTCCTGGAGAGCCGATCGATATTTCTCATACATCGCAAGTGGAACGACGGGTGCTTTTACGACAGCGGTCTTGACCACCCTGACTTTGCCTGAGTCGTTCGCCTCAACACGGCGGGTAAAGCTAAAGAAATCGGACTCCAGGTTGACATCTTTGGGCAGGAACTGGACCCGGTACTGGGGCGGATAGGTCAGTTCGCTCTCTACCTGGATTGAGGGAGTGAAGCCAAGAAAGACATCAGTGGTGCGCTTCTCAATTCCCCCGGAGTTGTCGAAATCAATGTCGTTTCCGCTCGCCTTGATTATCATAAGATTACCGGCTACCTGTGCGATGTTGTCGTCCGCAAATGACATGACAATTGTCAGGTCGGAATCGCAATCACCGAGACCGCGTACCTCGAACTGCAGATCGTGCGACGAGGGAGGGACGCTTGACCGAAACATATTGGTGAGCTGCTCCTGGTTCAGTTGCGCCAGATATGATTTCAGACCGACGCTGTATATCCCTGAGAACTCGGCGACATTCTCTACCTTGCCCCGGCCGAGCGTATCAATCACCGCCCGGCGTGTTATTTTCTTCCGGTCGATGCTAGATGGTATCGGGGGAATGTGACGTACAACATCCTTATCTTTTCCCAGAACTAGTGCCATGCCGTTTTGGACCGATGGGGGCAGAGAGCCCAGGGACGCGTGGTCAAGAGTCGGGTCCAGCCAGTAATCCTTGCCATCGACGTCGGAAGCGAAGACGATCACATGATTCAGGGTCGCGTACGCCGCGAAGGAATCATCGTTGAAGACCATCCTGGTGTTCAGAGCGGCGGGCCAGGCCTTGATCCCTTCCTGCCGTAGTAGCTTCACCAGCAG
This sequence comes from uncultured candidate division Zixibacteria bacterium, assembly GCA_963735035.1. Taxonomy (GTDB): domain Bacteria; phylum Zixibacteria; class MSB-5A5; order GN15; family FEB-12; genus JAGGTI01. The sequence continues at coordinate 219,003 of CAVTJJ010000004.1, read as the reverse complement.
GTTAGTCAAATCCTTGCAGTCGCCGTAGAGTTTGCGGCAGATGATCGAGGACGCGTGAGGTTGCAGATTGTTGACGCCCATTTCAAAGCCCAGGTAACGCATGTTATCCTGCAACCAGTAATAGATACGCTTCAGTCTGTCCGTGGCACTGAGGGGTCCAAGGTCGAGCGAAGTCAGGATTGCCTGCTCACACTCGCCCAGCGGGGTCATCAGGTCAGGGGCCCACAGAGAATCATAGAAGACCTTCGCGTACTGATCCCATTCGGTAAAGCTGGAGAGTTCGACGCGCATGTTCAAGTCCGACAATGGCAACTGACCCGGTTCTTGCGGAAGCTCTCGGATGTTTTCCATGCGCCAGGTCTTGGTCACGAATCCATTCTGCAGCGATACGGTCGGTTCGATATTGGTTCGGTAGAGCTTGGAAAACAGAGGGAGCGGCTCCGGGTATCGCACTGAAACCAGGGCCAGCCGGCTGGGCGCTCTGTAATTGAACCAGAAGTTGCCCGAGAAACCGGGGAAGTACTCCCGATACCTCTTGATTGTATACTTGCACTCCACAATGGATCCGACACGCAGGCCCTGGAAATTGATCCTCATCTGTCGCTGATCAGTGTAGAGATCGTTGTCCATTAAATCTGACGGGGCTATGTTGTCAATGATCTGGTCGGCCGGGACAATGTAGACGGTTCCGTCCGGCCCGACGGATCTGGCTACATCGATTACCACTGAATCATAACCGTCCCTATATCGGATGGTGGTCGTACCGGCCCCATTTATGCCCTCGGAGTTGGTGAGGAGCGTAAGAGAATGGGCGGTGGCGGTAGATGTGTAATCACGGTTGACCAGAATGTCGTATTTGTCAAGCAACAGGATGTAAGGGTAGGTGGACAGGGTGTCTATTGACGGAGCCTTGCTGATCAGTGAATCGATATTCACGGTCATCAGGTCTATCCCGCCCTCTCCTGCAAATGCACAGGTCGATCCGATAAGAGTCAGCGCCACTCCCAAATATTTCCAAATGGTCGTCATATTCACCTCCGCCAAAGTGAAGGGTACGTGCCGGCTATTTTCGGCTTACCTAAACCGGCCCGAGAAATCATCGATGGGCTGATTATATCGGCTTCACGAATTTCGGTCAAGTCCTTTCCGGTTTTCCCATATTCATAAATCCCGACCCGGCTTCAAGATATGATTGTCCGAGACACTTTGGTTTATTACTTTGTCCCCGTGTCTACTGCTTTGCGTCAACCCAAGGTCAGAGAAATCACCCCCCAGGACTGGGAATTGGTAAGGCTGTTGTTCGGCGACCGGGGCGCTTGCGGCGGCTGCTGGTGTATGCACTGGCGACGCGAAAAAGGGGGACAGGCCTGGGAAAAGGCGAAAGGCGAACCGAACCGTCGGGCCTTTAAGAAACTTGTCGAATCGGGTCAGGCACACGGCACCATCGCCCTCGACGGTGACCACCCGGTAGGATGGTGTGCGTTCGGGCTTCGCACCGAATTCCCCCGTCTCGACCGGACCAAGGCTTATATTCTGTCTGATGACGACACTGACCGGAAAACCGACATCTGGTCGGTCAATTGCCTCTTTGTCGACAAGACCTGCCGAGGCCTGGGGCTATCGCAAGAGCTGGTGGCGGGTGCGGTGAAGGCAATACGGAAGAGGGGTGGCAAAATTATCGAAGCCTACCCCACTACATTGACTTCGGATGGCCAGAAACTCCCCGCCGCGTTCTCATACACCGGCCCGGAAATCATCTACCAGCGCCTGGGTTTCAAAGAAGTACAGCGCCTGGCCAAGACCCGCCCCATGTATCGCCTGGAGTTGCGTTAGTGGTCACATTTCCCATTTCCGGCGTAGAGACCTATTGGTGGCTGCCCGCCCTGGTGGCGTTTTGCATATCGTCACTTACTTCGACCGGCGGTGTCACCGGGTCGTTTATCCTGCTCCCCTTTTCGGTGTCGGTACTGAAATACACTTCACCGGCCGTCAGCCCCACCAACATGCTCTACAACGTGGTGGCGATTCCGTCCGGTATCTGGCGGTTCCACCGCGAAAACCGGATGCTCTGGTCGCTCGCCTGGGCGACCGCGATAGGGACGCTTCCGGGGCTGATTTTGGGGGCGTTCATCCGCCTGAAATATCTCCCCGACCCGACCGATTTCAAACTGTTCGCCGGTTTTGTGCTGCTTCACCTGGCGCTCAAACTGACACAGGATGTTTTCCGCAAACAGCCGGTGGCCAACAACAACACCGGACCAATCAAGCGACAGATCACGTATCAGCGTCTCGGTCTTCGGAAATTCACCTACGAATACGACGGCCAGACTTACGTCGTGAATACCTGGTCAGTCGTTATGATCGCCTTGATCGTCGGCATCGTGGGCGGTATTTATGGTATCGGCGGTGGGGCGATTCTATCGCCGTATTTCGTGGCGATCTACCACCTCCCCGTGCACTCGATCGCGGGTGCAATGCTCCTCGGCACGTTCATGACTTCAGTGGTAGGTGTGGCGATCTACATGCTCATCAGCCCGTTCTTCTCACCTACCGGCGCTGTCATGATTCCGGACTGGTGGCTGGGGCTATCTTTTGGAATTGGTGGAGCGCTTGGCGTTTATGTCGGCGCTCGCCTGCAGAGACACGTATCGCCACGGGTGATCAAAATAATTCTCGTGGCCGCATTGATGGTTATCGCGCTTCAGTACATCGTGGGATTCTTCTGGAAATGAGCCCCGCCACGGCTACGCTCATATTCGATCTCGGCAATGTCATCCTGCCCTTCGATCCACTGAAACCGTGTGCTATTCTGGGAGAGAGGATCGGCAAGAGCGCCGTCGAAGTCGCGCACTTGATCTACGAGAATAATCTCGAACGACGCTTCGAACAGGGGTTGATCGACGGCGATCAGTTCACCGAAGCCGTGTCTCAGGCACTGGGTATCAAGCTGACAACGCGGGAGTTTCATGACCTCTGGGCGGACATGTTCACGGAGAATCGGGACGTGTCCGACCTGATTCGCCGTTTGAAACCGCATCACCCGTTGATCATACTATCGAACACCAACATCTGGCACTGGGAGTTTGCTCGACAGAAATTTCCGATACTGGCGGAATTCGAAAAGTGCGTTTTGTCTTATGAAGTTGGTCAGCTCAAACCACACCCGGCGATCTACCGCGCTGCTTGGGAGAAAGCCGGACAGGTCGAACGGGTGATATTCATCGATGACATCGCGGTCAATGTCGATGCCGCCCGGATGATGGGCATACGGGGGATTCAGTTTAACTCGGCCGAGCAATTACAACGGGAGTTGCTGACGCTAGGATGTTGCGTCTGATCACAATCCAGAACATACGTTTATGAATGTCTTGCCCCGCTTCAGGCGGGGCACCCAGAGATCAGGCGGGGATAACTAGTAGGTCGGGTTCCGCCGGGCCTGAGCGGAGCGATGGACCAAGAAACCCGACACACGGTGTTGCCATGACGTGGGAATGTCGGGTTTCTCGCTTAACTCATCAACACTCGGAACCCGACCTACGAATACAGATGTCAGGCGTCAAGTCCGCCTGACCTACTCTTTATCCGCTACCCCGTCAGCTTGTCACGGCCGTGAAGCCTCAGAATATAGGCGAGCTGACCTACATGATAGCTCTCGTGAAGCGAGAGAAACGACAGCGTCCCGGCGGCATTCTTCTCAATCCCTGGAATAGTGAAGGGCGGTTCGACTGCGAGGTCTTCATCAGTCAACGTCTCGAAACGCGCTTTCAGCTTCTTTGTGATATCAATGAAAGCAGTGTGGATTTCTTCGATCGTAGGATATTTCGAAACGTCGTACACGTCCGAACCGTAATCGTAAAGCTCACCCCAGACCACACTTTCTTTCAGGCCGAGCGCCCGCGCCAGGCCGTAGCGCGACGACGCAATATGGCCAAACACCCAGTGAAACGAGTTGGCTTTGTCGATTGGCCGTTCGTACAGGTCTTCCGGTTTCATTTCTCCTAGCGCTTTCAGCGCCAGTCGTTCAGAGACTCCGTACAGGTCGACTATCAATTTAATGCGAGGGATCATCAAGACTCCTTACCGATACGCTTTCAAGTTGATGCAAGGAATAGTGGCTGAGGTCTCCGGTCAATATCATTCTCAGGTTGCATCGTGGGCCCCAATTGATAGGTTGCGTCAGGTCTTGCCCACGACGAAGTCGGGGGTGTGACCTGACGCCTGGAGGATATTACGTCTGTTTCTCTGTCACGCGTCAGGTCACATCCCCGCCCCACCTACGGTGGGCCGGGGACAAGACCCGACGCAACGATCATGCTGAGCCTGTCGAAGCATGGCAGAACTCCAAGGTGGTTCTGCCCTACGAGAATTTCTGCCGGACAACGAAAAGGCCGGGCGGCAATGCCGCTCGGCCTTAAACTCTGTCTCGGTGTAAACGAAACCCTACCCCGCCTTGCGTTCCGCGCGAAGAACTATCCTCGGCGGCTTTCCTTCGAGTACCGACTCGGCCGTCACCACGACCTCTTCGACATCCTGTCTCGACGGCAACTCATAGAGGGTATTAAGCATCGTCTTCTCGAAAATCGACCGCAGCGCCCGCGCGCCGGTCTTGCGGTTAAGCGCCACCTGTACGGCAGCGTCCAGAGCGGCCGGCTCGAAAGTCAGCTTGATGCCTTCAAGTTCAAGCATCTTGCCGTACTGCTTGGTAAGGGCGTTTTTCGGCTTGGTGAGAATGCTGAGCATCGCCTCGCGGTCGAGTGGCCGCAGCGACGCCGACACCGGAAGGCGCCCGACCATCTCCGGAATCAAACCGTACTCGATCAGATCAGACGGGATCACGTGATCGAGAATTTCGGACGAATTGGCGTTCAAGCCGCGGTTGTCGGCCTCAAACCCTACCCTCTTGTTGCCCAACCGACGGGCGACAATCTTCTCGAGTCCATCGAAGGCTCCACCACAAATGAAGAGAATGTTGGTCGTATCAATCTGAACGAACGCCTGCTCGGGATGTTTGCGTCCGCCACGCGGCGGAATGTTGGCGGTCGTTCCTTCGAGAATTTTCAACAACCCCTGCTGAACACCCTCACCGGAAACGTCGCGCGTGATCGACGGATTGCCGTCTTTGCGTGAAATCTTGTCGATTTCATCGATGTAGATAATGCCCAGTTCGGTCTTGCGCGGGTTGAAATTGGCCGCCTGGAAGAGACGTACCAAAATGTTCTCGACATCTTCTCCGACATACCCGGCTTCAGTAAGTACCGTGGCGTCGGCGATCGTGAACGGGACTTTCAGGAACTTGGCCAGTGAGCGCGCGATCAGGGTCTTGCCGGTTCCGGTCGGACCGAGCAACAGAATGTTGGCCTTGTCGAGCTCGACATCATCGTTTTGGCCACCGAGCTGTGACGAGGCCCGATTCTTCGTGACGTAGTTGATCCGCTTGTAGTGCTGATACACCGCCACGGAGACGATCCGCTTGGCTTCTTCCTGCCCGATTACGTATTGATCCAGGAACTGCTTGATATCGGCCGGACGCGGTAGATCGCGGAATTCCTCGGTCGGCTCGTAGTCGGGGGCCGCCTGAAGCAAGTCGCCACAGAGCGCCACACACTCGTTGCAGATATAAGATTCGTGTCCCGAAAAGAGTCGCTTGACCTGGCTGTGCGGTTTGCCGCAAAACGAACAACGCTGCGGAACGCGGGGACCGTGCATCTCGGCTGACATCACTTTCCTTCTTTCACTTCACATTCATCCCATGAAACGCTGACGCGTTACTTCTTTTCCTGCCGCTTGGAGATGTAAATCTTGTCGATCAGCCCGTAGTCTTTCGCTTCTTCCGGCGACATGAAATAGTTCCGGTCGGTGTCTTTCTCGATTTTATCGAGCGGCTGGCCGGTATGTTTGGCCAGCAATTCGTTGATCTTCTGACGGGTCTTTTTGGCTTCCTCGGTCATGATGACCATATCCGAAACCTGCCCCTGAGCGCCGCCCAGCGGCTGATGAATCATGATCCGGCTATTGGGAAGCGCCGCGCGCTTGCCCGCCGTGCCCGCCATCAGCAGGAACGCTCCGGCCGACGCGGCCAGACCCATGCACATGGTCGCGACATCCGGTTTGATGAACTGCATGGTGTCATACATCGCCAGCATCGCGGTTACCGACCCACCCGGCGTGTTGATATACACGAAGATATCTTTATCGGGGTCTTCGGCTTCGAGAAACAGCATCTGGGCCACGACCAGGTTGGCCACGTTATCGTCGATGGGCGTACCGATGAAAATGATTCTATCCTTGAGCAGACGGGAGAAAATGTCATAGGCCCGTTCGCCGCGCCCGGTTTGCTCTACCACCATCGGAACCAGATTGTAACTCATCAGTTTGTCCTGCATAAATCCTTTTCCTTTGGCGCCTCGGAGGCGCCGACGTATTCACAAATCTTTTCTTACTTCTTCGTCGGGACCATGGCGGCCTTGCCCAGAAGGAAATTGACCACTTTGTCTTCCAGGATCGAATCGCGCAATTCCCGCATCTTGCCGGCCTTCCGCAAACTCTCGCGAGCCTGCTCAGGCGTCACACTATGATAGGCTGCAAAGCCCTTGATCCAATTTTCGGTATCTTCGGGCAAAACTTCAATCTTCTCTTGCTCCACCAGCTTGCGCCAGAGCAAATCCCAGCGCATTGACCGTATCCCTACCGGCCGATACTGCTCCCGGACTTTCGGCTCGTCGAACTCTTCCCCCTCCTTGCGGAAATCCTCAACCAGAGTATCGAGGTATTCGTTGATCGGTCCTTCAGGGATCGGGATCTCGTTGCGGCTGCAGATCAGATCGACTACTTCACGCCGATGGGTTCGCTTTTGAGTGATTTCCCGCTCTTTCAACAACTGCTCGCGGACTTTGAGACGGAACTCAAGGGCGGTCTCGCCCAGCCCAGAGCGCTTCGCAAAAGCGTCATCGACTTGCGGCAGGAGACGTTCGTTGACCGATTTCACCGTGCACTTGTAAGTTATGTGAGCACCGGCGAAGGCCGGATCGGAGTAGTCATCGTCATAAACGACTTCGATGTCCCGTTCGTCGCCCGCCTTCAAACCCGGCAGATGCTTACGGAATTCCTTGATCGTCGCCGGATTGGACAGGTCGATTTGAGAGTCCGGGAAGGAATCAGTCGGAAGGGCCTTTTTCGGATCCGATAGTTTGGTCAGATCGACCACTACGACATCCTGATCCGTGGCCGGACGACTCAGCACCCGAAGTTCCGAAAGCTGTTTACGATAATGCTCGACAAACTCATTGACTTCGGAGTCTTCTACTTTCAACTCCACCGCTTGAAGCGAGAGACCGTCGTATACTACCCGCTCGATCTCCGGAAAGATTTCGATCTCGGCCTTGTACGACAGCGTGCCGTCGTCGGAGAGATCGAGCGCGGTCACGGTGGGACGACCGGCGAGTTTCAGCTTATGGGTATCGATCGCGTTCGAAAGACTCTGGCGGAACAGATCGTCAACCACGTCGGCCTTGACTTGATCACCGAACTGGGAGCGGATCATTTCGAGCGGCGCGTTGCCCTTGCGGAATCCCTTGAGGGTGACGGTGCGGCTGAGCTCCGTCAGTTTCTTCTCCATCTCGGAGTTGAACGTTTGAGCGGGGATTTCGACGCTCAGTTTTCGGGTAAGGCCCTGGCCGCTTTCGACTTCTACTTTCACAACGTCTCCAACTTCTTGTGGCTCAGCCGGTTTTCTGTCTCGGCTGGACGCTTTCAGGCCTCGGTGGCGAGGACAGAGCGTCCATACATAAGACAGCCCTGGGTCGGATTGGTTCCGGCCCGGTGAACGGCGAATCTGCGAAAGGGGGGACTCGAACCCCCACTCCTTACGGAACTGGATCCTAAGTCCAGTGCGTCTACCAATTCCGCCACTTTCGCACAGTATACAGCCCAATAAGTTACGGCATTTCAAAGCGGCTGGCAATGGCGATTTTCTGGCGCGTCTGGCTGGATGCACCAAGGTCTACTCTGGAACTAAAGTCAGGCTGAGCCTGTCGAAGCCGGGTTCTCTGAGGGTATCTTGCTTAAGTGCCCGGCAGATGCCCACATCTGCCGCTTACAAGTAGCTTTCGTAGGGTAGCCTTGCAATATCTCCTCGGCGTTATTATTCTTGGAGAGATATCGAAAGAAGACACCAGGCGACCGTTGCGAACAAGAGTCAGTTATGTCCGAGCAAAATCACAAGAACCAAAAGAACCGCTGGGAAGTCTTCTTCGACGCCCATGCCGCCAAATACAACAACGAAGTCTTCACCCAGAACACCGCCGCTGAAGTTGAATTTCTGGCAAGCGAACTGGCCCTACCTATCGGCAGTTCCATTCTCGATGTCGGCTGCGGCACCGGACGACATACGGTCGGTCTGGCTAAGAAGGGCTACCGGATGACCGGGGTTGATCTGTCATCTGGTATGTTGGCTAAAGCAAATCAAGCCGCCAATGACGCCGGAGTTGAAGTGGTGTTGGTTCAGGCCGACGCCACCCGGATGTCTTTCGAGAGCCGGTTCGATGCCGCCATCTGTCTCTGCGAGGGATCGTTCGGACTGATCGGCCAGGACGATGACCCGCTTCAGCACGACCTGGAGATTCTCAAACGCATCCATGCCGCCCTCAAACCGGGCGCGAAATTGATCCTGAACGCGCTCAACGGCGCCGAGAAATTTCGTCGCCTGACCAACGATGATGTCGCCAGTGGCCGCTTCGATCCCTTCACTATGATCGAATGGTATAAGATGGAAATCGACACACCCGAGGGAAAGAAATCGATAGAGATACGCGAACGCGGGTATGTAGCGTCTGAGTTGATACTGATGCTCATGGTTGCCGGGTTCGAGACACTTCATGTGTGGGGCAGCACCGCCGGCAACTGGCGCAAAGGCCCGCTGGAGTTGGATGAGATCGAGATGATGATTGTAGCGGTGAAGAAGACGTGATGTGTTTGGTAGGCGGCAGAGGTCCGCGTCTACCGCTTCCTGGCACGACAATCGAAGATCGTAGGTCAGGCGGACTTGACGCCTGACGAACAAAAGGTGTCAGGCCCGCGGATGATGTCAAGCGGTTGCGACGGCAATTGGCCGAAGTGACTGAGGAGCGGGACATCTTAAAAAAAGCCTTGGCTGTATTCAGTCGACGCTCTCCGTGAGGTACCAGTTTGTGCAACAACATCAGGAGTTGTTTCCCGTGGTTAGTTTGTGTCGGGTTTTAGGGCTCAGCCGTAGTGGTTATTACGCGTGGTTGGATCGTACGGAGAGCCAGCGGACCCGTGAGGATCGGCGACTGCTGGTTGAGATCAGGGTTATCCATCGAGAGAGTCGAGGGATCTACGGTTCGCCTCGGGTGACCGAAGAGCTCCGAGCGCGGGGTCTGCCCTGTAGTGAGAATCGGGTGGCCCGTCTGATGCGACAGGCGGGAATTCGGTCCAAGACGATCAAGCGGTTCCGGGTAACCACGGATTCCGGGCATCATCTGCCGGTGGCACCGAATGTCTTGAACCGTCGGTTTACGGTGGATCGGCCGAACGAGGTGTGGGTTTCAGACATCACGTCGAGTAGGCCTGACCTACAAAACTGCTGCCATGAGCTTACAAGAAATCGGCGGGTATGAAGCAAACCCGCCCTACGAAGAGGAGTTAGAATATGCCAATGATTGATCTTAACAAACTCAAGGAACTCCAACTCGCGCCCGGCATCCGCGCCCGTGTAGTCAATACTGGAAATGCCAGCATTGCCCACGTCATTCTCGACGAAGGCGCTCATATCCCTCAGCACACGCACCACAACGAGCAGACTGTCAATGTCATCGAGGGAGAATTAGAGTTGGTAGTCGAGGAGAAGACTGTCATACTGAAACCCGGTCAAGCGCTGATTCTTGCCCCAATGACGCCACATTCCGCCCGTGCCATTAAGCGCTGCTATATAGTCGATGTCTTCCACCCGGTACGAGAGGATTTTGTCCGCGCCATGAATCAGTAGGTCAGGTTCACGACCTAGTAGGTCGGGTTCACGAGTCCTGAGCGAAGCGAAAGACGAGCAACCCGACAATTGTGCTATATGTGCCTGGCCCGCCGCGGCGGGTCCACATCTGCCGCGTTCTGGCGGGTTTGAAGCAGACCCGCCCTATAAGAGTCACACCTATTCGAGAAAGACACCATGACTCAGCTTGACAATCCCTTCCGCATAATCACATGTCGCGACAACCACGACTTGCTCCTTCAGGAACAGAAACGTATCGGCGCCGAATGGCCCGAATTCATGCTTCACGACCCGGTCGCACTGAAACTATCGTTGTGCTATGAGAAGCTGCCCGATTTTCAATTTGTTCTGGTCGATCCCGGCTCTAACGAAACGGTCGCTATCGCGAATTCCATTCCCCTCTTCTGGGACAAGAAACTCGAGAATCTCCCGTACGAAGGTTGGGACTGGGCGCTTGCCAAAGGGATAGATGATGTTGTCGCGGGGCGCAAACCAAACTATTTGTGTGCCCTGCAAATAGTAGTCTTCGGCGACAACCGCGGCAAGGGTATCAGTACTCACGCGGTCCGCGCCATGAAAGCGATCGGACAGGCGCACGGCCTTCAGGGTTTGATCGCACCGGTACGTCCGAACCGTAAGTCCGAAGACCCGCACGTCTCCATAGATGAATACATTTGCTGGAAGAACAATGATGGTCTCCCCTATGATCCCTGGCTGAGGGTACACGCTCGACTGGGCGCCAAGATCATCAAGCCGTGTTACCGGGCGATGCGGATCACCGGCACGGTTTCCGAATGGGAGTCATGGACCAAGATGAGCTTCCCGAAAACAGGTGACTACGAAGTGCCCGGCGCGTTGGTGCCGGTTCAGATCGACGTGCAGCAAGATCGCGGTGTGTACATCGAGCCGAATGTCTGGGTGGTGCATAGGTTGTAAGCCCGATGGCAGGTTCTTGCCCCGGGAAGCTATGAATTGCACCGTGCCCGGCAGATGTCCACATCTGCCGCATTCAGGCGGGTTTGAGATCAAACTCGCCCTACAAAGATTCATTCCCCCTCACTCCCCCGGCGCAATCATCTCCCCTACCCGAGGATCTTTCAGCCTTCGCCGCACCGGCACCGTGTAGCGAGTCTTCGCAGAGTCGCTCACCTGAAATGTAAATGACTCCGTCAACTCGGTCCCCAGAACGTCCGGTTTGAGCACGAGCGTGGCCTCGACCGTTCCCTTCGGGCCGATCCGATTCGGCAATGTCAGCACACCGTACGTACCGACATCGGTTATTGTCGATAACGACAATTCATTGTCAGAAACATTGGTAATCGAAAAAGTCGCCCGGTCACGAACCTCACTGCCATACTGCGAAATGTCGAGCTTGAACGGTTCCAGTACCAGCGGATGGGCCGAATCGGAGCGCGGAATAACATAGCTGGCAACCGTCACCGGGGTCGGTTTCTCCATACCTTCGCACTCGATAACCGGTGATTTGCTCACGTTATTGAAGTAGAGCCGGGTCGAGAAAATGATCTCTAGGCGGGCGCTGTCGCCCGGAGGCACGTCTTGCTTGTCAAGCGGCGCCTGGGTACAACCACACCCGGGAGTCACTTTCGTGATCTTGAGGTCGCTATCACCGGTATTGTACAGCCAGAATACATGCGAAATCTTGGAGTTCTGCGGGGCGTAACCAAAGTCGAACATCTTTTCCGACAGAGTAAGAATAGGCCCGGCGGAAACACCAGGGGGGACTATGAGAAGTATCGCAACCATCAGGCCGGAAAATTTGTCGCATCGAAACCTCAGTTCAGAAACGGCATCGATCAATTATACTCAATTTTCGCCTTCCCCGCCGCTAGGAACACTAATATCTCGCAATTGAGACTGAAGTCATATAGGGATTTCCCAAAGTTCTAACTTGATCTCGACTGGTGGAGGCGATAGTGTGCGGCGGGGGTGAAGACGGATATGCGGTGGGACAGACAACAAGCGCGGTAGGATGAAGGGATCGAATTGAAAGTGGAACCGTATGCCGTGACAGTTGTAGACCTTGAGATCAGAAGGGCCCGAACGTATTGAGAAATATTACCGGTACCGACGAAACATTCGGTATCAGACGAGGTTGAGCGATGTCATCAAAAGGCAGAATCCTGGTTGTCGATGATGAGCCGCTGCTGCGGGCGCTGCTGGTCGATACTTTGTCAGCCGTAGGGTACGAATCCGATTCCGCGTCGGACGGTGTCGAAGCACTCCTGCTCTTGCGAGAACATGAGTCCCACTACTACAACCTCTTGATCACCGACATCAAGATGCCTAACATGGACGGCATCACGCTGCTGAAGCGGATCCGCCGCGCCTATCCCCTGCTCCCTGTCTTGTTCATCACCGGGGTCGTGTCCGAAGAAACCATGGCCGCCGCCGCGCCCGACGGATACCTGAGCAAGCCGTTCCGAATTGAGCTCCTGGAAGAACTAATTGAAGCAACCCTGGCCGTAGCGCGTACCGGACATCGGCCAACACCTCCCCGAAGGATTCTCATCAACGTCTCCGACCCGGTAGCCAGTGAAAACCTGGCCGAGATGCTTTCGACCGGAGACTACCTGCCCTTCGCGGTGGCGGGCGGAGATGAAGCCCTGGAAGAGTTGCAGCGCGGGAATTTCGACATGGTCATAGCCGGATTTGATGGTCAGACTTCCGAAACCGCCCAACTCGAACGCCTTCGTCGGGTCTGCCCCGAACTTCCCCTTTTCTTGACCGGTCCTTCCGGCGATTTGGAAGAGATGGAATCTATTCGGGGAAAACTTGGGGCGGTCGGCTGGATCCCGCGCCCGTGTCCTTCCGATGAACTAATCTCTCTTGTAAACCGGGCGCTCGACCCCGAATCCCGCCGTTCCAACTGATCGACCCATTTTCTCGACTGACCAAATGAGAAGAGCCCCATCCGCCGAAGCGGAGGAGGCTCTTCCGTTCTGACACTTGTCAGCTTACGTCGAAGGAATCTTCCTTACTTCAGGAGGACGGCCTTCTTCGTGGCGCTGTACTGACCCGCCGTCAACTTGTAGAAGTAGACGCCGGAGGACAGGTTCGTAGCATCCCAAGTTACGACATCGTAACCCACGGACACGCCGGAGAAGCTCTGAACGAGCTGACCGGTTACGTTGTAGATATTCAGTTTCCACTCGATGCCCTTATCCGGGATGCCGATCTTGATCGACGTCGTCGGGTTGAACGGGTTCGGGTAGTTCTGATTCAGCTCGAAGCTGGCCGGCATCACATCAAGAGTGACCGGCTGGCCGCTGGCTGTGGCAAACTCAGGCTGACCAACAATCTCACCGTTTGTACGGAGGAAGTTGCCATTGAAGGAATTGCCTTCGCGTGACCACACGATAACGTTGGTGTTCTGGCCGTTGAAGCCATACTGCATTTCCATGTTACCAGCCAACAGGGTCGGGGTCACGTTGCCAGCGAGGACAACATGAACGGCACCCATGGCCTGATCAATACCGAGGACACCAGCTTTGTCAACCGTCATACGAGCAGCCACCGGGGTGAGCTTCGCATACGGCTGAGCATCGCCAATGATGACCCGGATCAAGTAGACCAGGTCGGCAACCGTCAGCGTGAGGCCGTCTTTGTTGGTATCAGAGGCCGCGATTGAACCTTCAATGTGGCTTTCGAAAGCCGCCAGGCCGTTCACGAAGTAGTTGGTGAACATGACCGCGTCGGCAATTTCGTACGCAACATTGTTGATGTTGATATCACCAACGGCGTCAATCAAGTTGGCGCAGATGATGTCGATACCACCGTTATTGAAGTGCACCAGGCGCCACGGACGACCCTTCTGGGTGAACACGTCGCATTCCGGAGCCGGAGCACCGGTAAGCGTCGGCATGGTGACATCATGATTAGTGATATCGTTGAAGATCGGGGCATCGTGCTCGTCAAAGCCGGCGAAATCCCAAACATATTCGGACATGAACAGGGTCTGTCCATCCTGGCTTGAGATACCGTTATCCGCGCAATCGTACCATACGAACCGAATCGGAGCGAACTGGCACTCCAGGTTGGCATCGCTCGAAAGCAGGAAGTGCAGCTTTACGAGTTCAACGTTGGCCGTAATATCCGAGCAAATCGGATGGTGAGCCAGGTTGCCACCGGTGGTTTCGCCCATCGCTACTACGCGAAGCACGCCACTCGGGCAGGCGCCCGAGCCGCAGTTGCCATTCGCACCATAACGGTAGGTGAAGTATTCCCATTCGCAGTTGGTGAGGAAGGTACCTTCTTCAGCAAACTGGAAGGACATGGCTGAATTGTCGTACTGAACCAGGAAATCAAAACCACCAATCGGGGTCTGGAAATAGGTATCAGGCGACACGGAAATGGAGACTACATGCGGCTGACCGAGGAAAGCACCTTCAACCTTGTCGATCACGACCTGCATCAACAGGACCTTGATCTGGAAGGTGACGGTGTCGGTATTCGCCGGAGCACAGGCACAAATAGCGGCGTCGTCGGTCACGGTAGCCGTGATCGTGTACAGGCCGCCAAACGGAGCTTCGGCACCAGTGTTCCAGGAGATCTCGCCAGTAGTGCTATTAATAGTCATACCGGCCGGGAATCCCGCAGCAAGGTGATAGATCGGACCAAACGGACCCGGATCCGGATCGACGGCGTTCAGATCAAACGCAAAGGTCTGACCATAAGCGATTTCCGTCATAGCCGGAGGCACAGCCGTGAAGGCCGGCGGGTTGTTGGTAACGCAGATCTTGAAGGCGGCAGCAAGGCTCTGGGCGTTGCACTTGTCCTTGACACCAACGACGATGTCACCGGCGAATTCGCAAACCTGAGCGCCAGTCGGCGTCCAGCTCAGCACGTTTCCGGTGATGGTCATGCCAGCCGGGGCGGCGCCTGAGAAGAAATAGGTCAGGCTTTCGCAACCGTTGGCCAGATCAGCGTCGGTAGCGCTCAAGGTCTTCGTGAACGTAGTTCCAAAAAGAACCTCAAACGGGCCGCCGGAGATGGCAGCGATAGCCGGAGCCTGGTTGGCAACAGCGATCGTACCAGTGGTCACCGGCACTTCGACGATGGCACCGGTGCCAGCGACGACAAACTGGGTCTGGATGACACCGAGAGGCGGAGCACTCGGCCAAATAGCACCAGCGATGTCGACGGTGGCAGTGCAGTTGTCGGCAGTAGTGAAATTGATAGTAGCCACTGCTAAACCAGTCCCGTTGGCGTAATTTTCCTCAACCGGACCGGTGCTCATAGCGGCAAAGCGAATGAGAGGATACTGCGTGAGGTCGATGACCCGATCAGTCAGGACACCAGCCGGCAGATTCCAGACGACGCCGACACCACTGATAGTCGTGGTGTTGCTGACGTTCAGGACTACTTCCAGGGCGCTAATCGGCGCATCAATATTCGCCGTAACGGTGGAAGCCTGAGCGACGCAACGCGGCAGACCAGCCTTTGATTGTACAATGACTTGGTCCGCGGCGAACGACATCGACGCGAATGCCACTATAAAGGAGACTATCAGCAAAGAATGAAGCGTTCTTTTATGCATCATTTAATGCTCCTTTAGTACTCAACTAAACTTAAAGTTTTCGGCGATCTCTTCGCACATGATGCTTAGTGCACTATCGCCTATTTGATAACCGAATACCTCATTCGAGCAGGAACTCGGCAGTGACCGATTCCACAGGATTCACCAAGACTCGCCAGGATCCAAAAATCCGAACCCCGACCTTGCTTCACCCCGCTTAGGAATTGGTACAGAGAAAGACGTATCTAAACTTACAAAACTGCAATGAGTACAAGTACCCCTTGACAGCTTCATAATCTTTTGAAACAATCTGCTTACGGGCTTGAGTTCTGGCAACCTTAAGTTGAACTTAATGTTACCGAAGGTGCTGGGGACTCAAAACAGAAGCGCTCATCACACAACTATTTCCCTAGACGGCTGCATGATAAGCATATTCCCCATTTCTGTCAAGAACTTTCTTGGAAAGTTCTTCCGAAAAGACAATTACGATGATGCGTAGTAATAAATCCCGTCACAATCGCATCCTCGAGATCTCAACTGAACTTGCCCTGCAGTGCCTGCCACGGGGCGTCAGCGGGTAGCTACAACGAGTAAGTCAGCCCCGTGTTGAACAGAACCAGGCGGTTATTTTCCCCCGAATTCTTGTGCCATTCCCATTCCGTCGAGACCAGCGCATTTACACTGATCCGCCCGGCCAGCGACCAATCGAGCAGCAGATTCAATCGCTCAAACGTGAAGTCAGTTTGGGTCAGTTCCGAGGAGCCCTCGTCCCGAAGGTTCCTCCGACCGGTAATCGACTCCAGCGACGCCAATGCCCTCCCCGGTTGGATCACGTCAAGCTGGGTCTTAATGCCGTATTCTACGTAATCCTCTCCTACTATATATGCGTCGGCCTTGGTCTCGGAGAGGATCGCTATATGAGGACCGGCTGCGATGGATCCCCAGGAACGGTTCAGGCCGGCCAGGAGGGACGCCTCACCCCGTCGGTAATTGGTTGTCAGATATGATGTTGTATCAAACCAGAGCAGCTCGAGTTCGAATTCCCCGCGGGTGAAGAAAGTCGATCCAAACGGCCGGTTGTCGCGCAGGAGAAGATCAAATCGTCGATAGTCGTTCTGACTGCCAGCGTCGTCGTAATCTCTTGATTCATAATGTGTTGACAAGTCAACATCGCCATTGGCCAGAGTGCCCAGGAACGATAGATCAAGACCCAGACTCTGGTACTCTTCGCCGACATTGTCCGGAACGAACCGTTCTATCACAAATCCGGAGAAAGAAACCATCGAAAAGTCACCGAAATTTCGGGTGAAGCCGAGCTCGCCGCCCCCTCTTGTGTAATCAAATGCTCCCGATCCGGCAGAATCAAAGCGTACCAGGTCACCGCGGCCTCTTAACCAAATTGTTGTCTTCGAAGAGACCGGCAGCGCCACTTTCAGGCGACCATTTCCCGAAATGTAACCGGGATCCCCAAGTTCCGGATCGACTTTACCGTTCCGCCAGTCGGCCTCGGCGTTCCAGTCCAACCGGAACGGCCCGGCCGCAAAGCCATGGTTTATATAGCCGCGAAGCCGACTTTGGTCCGACGTCTGTTCGAAGATACCGTCAAAATGCAGGGCTGGCTTGGCCGACGGGGCATATCCAAAGCGGATCTGACCTTTCAGGTCATCCATGTAAGTGGTTTTTAGAGAGGTGGTTACGTCGAGAGAATCGGCCCCGGCCTGTTCGAGACTATCAAGATAGAAATCCTGGGAGAGAAATTCGTACCCCATCCCGACTTTAAGAGAGAGTCCCTCCACGCCCAGCATGCTCCCAGAGCAAAGACTGGCGCAAAAAAAGAAGATCAGCCCCAGGAGTTTACCCAGCAACAGTCTACCTCGGATTATATTTATCGTTCGCCGTTCAGGTATCGTTCTGCCTGACGCAGAGCGATTTGCGCCGCCTGGAGCGACAAAAGAGCCGATTCCGTTTCATTGGCAGCGAGATAGCGACCGGCCAGATCTAGCTGTTCCGAGGCCTTCTGCAGCAGCTCGGACGCAGTCGTGCTCCCGTGCTCCCGATCGGCGTCAGCCAGGCGGGTTTTGGCCTGATCCAGTTCCTTGACCAACCGCTGATAGCGCTGCTCGAGGAAGCTGCCGTCGCGACACTCTCGCACCGCCTTTCGAGCGGCCTGGCGGGCGTTTCCAAGGGCCGAAAGTGCCGGCCAGTTTTGATTCTGAGCCCGCAAGTCCCTGGCGCGCTGAAGTGACTGCTCGGCCCGACCGAGCTGTTCGCGACCGGTTTTGGAGCCGCAATCAGCCAAAATCTCTTGTGCGTACTCGACCAGGCGCTGAACATTGTCCAGCCGGAGTTCAAAAGCCTCGGCATTGCCCCCTTGCCCGTTCCGAGCCAGTGTCCGAAGGCGGCGTGTCGCCTGTTCGACCTGCTCAACCATCTTACCGGCCGCAAGGAAGCGGCGGCCACGGAAAAATTCCCAGGCCTGCGCGAGGAAGTTTCTGGCCTGGTCGTACAACGCGGACGCGGTCGGATTCAGCGGGGTCCCCAGTTCGTCGTGTACCTGATCGAGATTCTCCTGGGCCCGTTCGAGCCGTCCGTTGAGAACGCCTTCAAGCTGCTCGGCCATCCGACTGGTCGAAATCGCAGCGCTGGCCTGCTCCCGGGCTTTGCGGGTTAGCGATACGGTTAGAATGAGGGCATCGCTGGCGAAGGCTTTCCGGGCACCGGCCTGGAGTTGATCCGCCCGTTCGAGAGCTTTCGCGGCCAGGGCACTTTCGGAATTCTTGACCGCCATCCGTGCCTCAGCGATCAGATCATCGGTCCGCTGCATCTCCAATCGACAGAGCTCACGCTGTTGTTCCCGATTTCCCTGGCCTCGGACGGCTCCGACACAGCCCAGTACGAGAACTAGTGCAATCAGATATATTGTCAACTTCGTCTTCACGGAGCACCTCTTTCCGGCAGGGTGAAGATCAAAACCGATGCCGGCCCGGGGCAATATGGCAACTTTGTATCATGCAAGCAATTAACCTGTTTCTACCGTCTCTGAGCCGGGTTCGGGCGTACGGCCCGGTACATCCGACGACCCATCCGGCCCATACTCGGACAAATACTAACCTCTTCTATCTATCCTCGCGTGCTCCCGCGAATTGGGAGCACGTTAGATGCTCCCGCGTCCCAGAACCGATTCAAGGATGCAGCCCATGCACTTTCATCCGGCTGTACAACCGTCTTCGGGTGATCTTGAGCATCCGGGCGGCGTCGGTCTTGTTCCCGCCGGCTTTCTCCAGGGCGGCCAGGATCATTCCCTTTTTCTGTGTTGTCCAGCCCGGAATTGGGCAACCCACCCGCGGTCAAGCCGCCGATCGGCTCGTCGTCGGTTTCGAGATCGAAACAGTCCAGCGTAAGCGGCCCGCCACCTGACAGGATCACCGCCCGTTCGAGCACGTTCCTCAACTCCCGGATATTCCCCGGCCAGTCATATTCCAGAAACAGCTCCCGGATCGACTCGTCCAAGACCGGGTGCTTGAATCCCTGGGACTTAAGAAAGAACTCGGCCAGTTCGCCAACGTCTTTACCGCGTTGAGCCAGGGGGGGAAGTTCGATCGGAAATACATTCAGGCGGAAGAAGAGATCCTCACGAAACCGCCCGGCCCGAATTTCGTCTTTCAGGTTCTTGTTGGTAGCCACTACGACTCGTACATCGATATCGATCGTATCCACCCCGCCCACGCGGACAAGCTGCCGCTCTTCGAGCACGCGCAGCAGTTTGGACTGAACCGCGGGGGAGACCTCGCCGATTTCGTCGAGGAAGATCGTCCCCTTGTCGGCCAGCTCGAACCGTCCCAGTTTACGGTTGATCGCCCCGGTGAAAGCTCCCTTTTCGTGACCGAACAATTCGGACTCGAGCAAGGTTTCCGGCAGGGCGGCGGCGTTTACGGCGATAAACGGCCGGGCCGAGCGGGGGGAGAGGTCGTGAATCATCCGGGCCGCCAGTTCTTTGCCGGTGCCGGATCGGCCGGTTACAAGCACGGTCGCCTCGGTTGGCGCCACCTGTTCGATCAAACGCTGTACGCGTACAGCCGCCGGAGACGATCCTACGAATCGGCTCGACTGACCCGCTCGTGCCTCCTGCTGAAAATGATCGGCCAGCGACTCGGTGCGACGTTTCTCGGTCAGGCGGTTCACCAGCAGCACCAGCTCGTCGAGCGAGAACGGCTTGATGAGATAGTCGGCCGCCCCTTTTTTCATCGCTGCCACCGCCGTCTCCGCCGTCCCGTAGGCGGTCATCATGATGACATCGCAACCACCCTGGGCCAGCGCCTTGTCCAGAACGTCCATACCGGAAACCTGCGGCATGGCCAGATCGGTGATAACCAGATCGAAAGAATGTTGCTCAATCAGAGATAGCGCCTCGCGCGGGTCGACCGTCGTAGTCACCCGATGCTTTTCATCTTCGAGCGCGCCGCAGATCAGCGAGGTCATTTTCGGTTCGTCGTCTACAACCAATATAGTCGCCATGCTCTTATCCCTTCGGCCTCAGAGGCAGAATCATAGTGATGACCGTCCCCCGGCCCGGCGTTGAATTCAAAGTAATCTCGCCCCCCATTTCATTTACCAACGTACGGCTGAGATAGAGCCCGAGCCCTGACCCGGTCTGCTTGGTGGTATGAAAGGGGGTAAAGGCGCGCCGTTGCTCCTTGCGCGACATCCCCGCTCCGAGGTCTTTCACCACGAACTCAACCTTTTCGCCCTGCAAATTGATATCGAGCCCCACCGACGCCGGTCTTCCGGCCGCGAGACAAGACTCCACTCCGTTGAACAACAGATTGAGCAACACCTGGCGGAGGGAGCGAGGGTAGCCGGTCATAGCCAAATCTGGGGCGATTTCGGCCCCAGTCCATTCGATCTCCTGCCCTGAGTACTTCTCGGCGAGATGTTTTCTGATACCGGCTGCGAGCTCGGCGAGCCTTGTCTCTGCGAGACTCTCGGTGCTAAGAAGCGACCCCCCTGCGCGGGCGAAATCCAGATAGCCGGTAACGATCTGGTTGAGGCGATCGACTTCCTCGACTACGTAGCCGGCCTCGGGCCCGTCGGTCTTCTTGACCAACCGTTCGGCGGAACCACGGATAATCATGAGCGGGTTGCGGAGTTCGTGCGCCACGACCGCCACCATCTTGCCCAGATGGGCGTGGGTCTCGCCAAGAAACAATCTCTCCTCGGCAGTGTTGATCCGCCGCTGTCCCCAGAGAAATAGGCCACCTAAGAGTAGCCCCGCCAGAAGCGAAATCCCGGTCGCATAGTACAAATTGCGACGCAACGAGGCGAGGGAATCGAAATAGTCAACATTGGCTTCCACCCCGAGTACGGCGGCGGCGAGGCCGTCGCTGCCCATAAGTGGCGCGAACGCGGTCTTCAGATAGACGGAGCCTGAATTATACGTTGGAGTCAGACAGACCCCCGGAGTGAGCTGGTAGAGAACGGAATCAATTTCGGGACCGTGGATATCGGCGAGAAAATAGGCCGAGTCCGCCTCGATGAGGGTGGTCGCCAGGTAGAGATAGTTCTCGTCGAGGATGAAGACTTCGGAGAGCGAATCCGACTGGCGGATGCGTTCCAGGATACCCGATGCGCGCAGGTAGACATCGGCGCTTCCCAACCGGAGTGAATCGACTTGTTCAGGCGAAAAACAGACGGCCGCCGACGAGGCCGCCGCGCCGAGACGCCGCCCGAGCTGCTCGGAGAGCATCTGTTCGGTCCGCTGGTAGTTGACCCACCAGACCAGGTTGACCAGGACCACCAACAGAACGGTAAACAGGGCGATAAGGATGAACTTTCCCGCCGAGTACGTCATCGCGGGATGATGGAGATGTCAGGCGGCGAAATCAACAAAAGAGACGGGGGGGAAAGGACGGCCGAAAGGACGTCTTCCTCCTGCTTGACCGGGGGACCCAAGGGTTTCTTTAGAAACCCACGAAAGAGGTGGTCCACAGTCCTCACAGAATATTCATTGCTCTGAGACCGTCGGTGTTCTAGCTTCAGGCAGACAAACGCGGCACAATCAATAATCGCACAAGGACGGAAGAAAGGACCATATCATGCGTACCACCTGCTTGGTTTTTGTGGTGATAGCGGCGCTGACCGGGGCGGCCGCTGCGGCCGAAACTCCCATCAGCAAGGGGAGTATGATGCTTGACGGCAGTTTCTATTTCCAGAGCTACTCGGGAGACTTGTGGACGAACTCTGAGGGAGACTCCCCGTCCGAAGTAGGGATAGGTTCGGTTGCGCACGGACTGCTTCAAATGGAGGTCACCCCGCTATTCAGCTATTTCGTGTCCGACGGGTTCTGTTTCGGCATACAAGCGGGGTATCAATCCGTATCGGCCGGACACAACAAAGTGAACAGCTTCGCGGTGGGGCCATCCCTGGGGTATTATTTCAAGATCAATCCGACTGAGACTGATAACAAGGGTGCCTTCTACGCCTACGGTCGCGGTTTTCTGAACTTCGGGACAATCCACTACGAGCACGGCGAGGGGCCAAGCATCACGCAGTACGGCGGCAGGGTCGGCTTGCTCTATATGATCTCGAGCGCGGTCGGAACCGATTTCTCCGTCAAGGTCCAGGGGGACTCCTGGAAGTCCGAAGGATTCAATTCGCAGTCTGGGACAACTATCCGGGTCGGTCTCGGTCTGACGGCGTTTATATTCTAGGCTTACCGATCTGGACTGCCATAGGTGGTTGCGTCGGGTCCTGCGCCCCGTTGCGGGGCGTGTGACCTGACGCCCAACTTGAAGTTCCAATTTGGAACATCAAGTCGTAATACCACGCGCCCCACTCTGTCATCCTCCGGCACCTCTCTCTGTCATCCTCTGGCTTGACCGGGGAACACAACAATTGTAAGTTTGTCGCATGGCAAACATTTTGCCCCCCACACTGGACCGATTCAAACATCTCCTCCTCAGGAATGAAATCGTCATAAGCAACCTGAGCGACTCGGATATGGGGATTATTGTCGTCGCGGCGGCATTAACCATTCCCAAGCATGCCACGTATACCGAGAAGGAAATTACCGAGCTGCTGGGCCGATGTCTATCGACAGTCGGCAGCAATCTGCAGACGGATGCGGTCGAATTGAGACGGTACCTGGTCGACAGCCGTTGTCTTCACCGTGATCCTGCCGGTCGAGCCTACACCCGTTCTGATGATTGGCCAAGCAAGTGGAAAGAGATCGCGGCTGAATTGGAATCGGTGGATGTCGCACAGTTCGCCGACCAAGTGCGGACTGACGATGCCGAACGTCGTGCCGCCCGCAAGAAAGCAGCAATGGAGAAGAAGGAAGGTGGGGGGGCATAAATCGGTCTGTGTTCGCAATCTGTCAAAACCGCCACGCAGAATGGCGGGCTGACTTCGACCCGGAACTCCCGGGAACCACTGCGCGGCCTCGATCATATCAAGTTCAATTGAAATGCCTAGACAGGATTCCGCCAAATGATCTTTTCCAGAATTACTGCCCTGTTGACGCCGGTGCTCATCGTTGGTTTTGTCAGCACCGCCTTCGCCCTCAAGCCGCTGAAGGAGTACGCCGCCGTTCCGTCGGAGTACGACATCATCTATCGCGAGGTTTCGTTCGAAACCAAAGACAGCCTCACGATCCACGGCTGGTTCTTTCCGGCCCAGGATACGGCCGGCATCTTCAACCAGCTTGTGGGCCACGTTCCGGTTGAGCCGCACCTGAAGCGTTCAGGAAGGCCGTACGCCACCCTTGATAGTCTGGCGCGCCCGACCATCGTCATCTGCGAGGCGGACGGCGGTAACATGACGCAATTCATCCCCTATGCCTACAACTTCTGTACTCGCGGGTTCAACGTGCTTCTCTTCGACTGGCGCGGGTTCGGGCAGTCCGAGGACTGGCCGATCGAGAGGGACAACCTGTGCTACACCGAATTCCTTACCGACTGCCACGCCGCGATCGATTTCGTCAAGCAGCAGCCGGAAGTTGATACCGGACGAATCGGCCTTTTCGGATGCTCCACCGGGGCCTATGTGGCGTTTTCGGTCGCCGCTTCCCGAGACGACGTTGCCGCCTTTGTCGGGCGGGCGCTGATGACTTCGTTCGACGACGTGCTGCCGATTGTCCGGGCCCTCAAGCCCGACCGGGATCTTCGCGCTCCGGCCGACTATCCGAATGAACTCAATCCGGTGAACGCCGCGCGGAACATGAAGATTCCGGTCTTTCTGATCGTTGGTGAGAAGGACGATCGCACGCCGCCGTGGATGTCCGAGAAAGTCATGGCCGAGCTTAAAGGGCCCAAGGAACTCTGGATCGCGCCCGGCACCGCTCACGGTGGGCCGGACGGCCCCGAGGGAATGTACTGGGATGAGTTCTTCGAGCGCACCGCGGAGTTCTTCAGGAAGAACATGTAAGGTGCTTGGACTGCCACCGGGCGAAAGTGCGTTGTCCGGCTGGCCCACCTGATAAGGTTGCGTCAGGTCCTGCGCCCCGTTGCGGGGCGTGTGACCTGACGCGGTTCTTCGTAGGTCGGGTTCACGAGGGTCGAGCGACGCGAGACACGAGCAACCCGACATGAAGTGGGCGGCAAAGCCTGCCCCCGACTTGATCGGGGGTCCTCGTCTGCCCCTTGGCCGCATCCTCTGGGCGAGAATTGTCAGAAGACCCACCCATAGGGTGGGCCACCAGGCAATGGCGGATAATCCTACTCTACATCCTCTGCATACACAGGACGAGAAGAGCTGCAAGTGCGATCTGAATCAGCCCAAATACAACCACCCAAGTGTAGTAACCCCACATCACAGGGTGAGGCTGCTGTGTGCCAAGTTGCTCCGATAGGAACACCAGACGGTTCAATACGTGATATATCATGCTCCGGAAGTGATGAGCAACGTAGAAGATGCCAGAATTAAGGACAAACGTGAGGACAGCTAGTAGAAGTGCGGTTTCAGCTGACTTCGTGTCCGAGATCAACTTGGCTGCAAACCCACTTATCGCCAAGCACAGCGCCCCGGCTTGCATGCACCTGGTCATTAGGAAACGGAATTCTTCCGTTAACAGTTTGTACTCCTCGATTGCCGTTGACAACTCAGGCATCTTGTCCCCAGCGACTGGCTTTGCCCCAAGAGTCATACGAACTCCTTCTCGTTAAGTTATCGGGCTACGCTTGTACGTTTGTCTAATAGATCCCACACAATTTCTCGCCATGATGGAATGATAGTTCAGTAATCAGCGCTTGTCAATCACGCCGTGCGATGTCGAAACTCCGCCACGTCAAGCAGTCGCCCGAAGCGGGCTGGTTACGACCTACAACAGAAACCCGGCAGATGTGGGTATCTGCCGGGCAATTGATTGACAACCCTTGGGTGCCCCGGTCAAGCCGGGGCATGACTTCTTGGGGGCGGGGATGACGATTTCACCCTACCCCATGAACGGATACTTGTAGTCCTTCGGTGGGACGAAGTTCTCCTTGATCGACCGCGGCGAGGTCCAGCGCATCATATTCTGAATGCCGCCCGCCTTGTCGTTCGTGCCCGAGGCGCGGCCGCCGCCAAACGGCTGCTGGCCCACCACCGCGCCGGTCGGTTTGTCATTGATGTAGAAATTGCCGGCCGCGTTGCGCAAAGTCCGCTCCGCCAGCTCGATCGCGTTACGATCGGTCGCGAAGACCGCGCCGGTCAGAGCGTACGGCGAGGTGTGGTCGCACAGATGCAGCGTCTTGGCGAACTCGGCGTCGTCATAGACATAAATCGTCATCACCGGGCCGAAGATTTCTTCTTCGCAGCAGTTTGAAATGCGGATTGGTGGTAACCACCACGGTCGGCTCGATGAAGTACCCGTTGGACTTGTCGTACTTCCCGCCGGTCAGGATCTCGGCATCTTTCGCCTGCGTTGGCGAAATCGATATACTCGATGATCGACTTGAAGGCGGATTCATCGATAACGGCGTTGACGAAGTTCGTGAAATCTTCCGGATCGCCCATCTTGATACTCATTGACCTGTTTGGCGAGAATGTCCTTGATCTCGCGGCCAGAGCGATTTCGGAATGTAGGCGCGCGACGCGGCGGAACATTTCTGCCCCTGGTATTCGAACGCGCCGCGGGTGATCGCGGTGGCGAGCGCTTCGGCATCGGCCGACGGATGCGCCACGATGAAATCCTTGCCGCCGGTCTCGCCGACGATGCGCGGATACGATTTGTAGTTGGCGATATTCTCGCCGACCGTCTTCCACATGTTGTGAAAGACGCCGGTCGAGCCGGTGAAATGAATACCGGCCAGATTCGGGTTCTTCAGCACCAGGTCGCCGATATCGGCGCCGCGCGCGAAGATCAAATTGATGACACCGTCGGGCAGACCGGCTTCGCGGAGAATCTTCATGATGAAATGCGAGGTGTACACCGCAGTCGAGGCCGGTTTCCAGACCGACACGTTGCCCATCATGGCCGGTGCGGTCGGCAGGTTGCCGTTGATCGAAACGAAATTGAACGGCGTCACGGCGAAAACGAATCCCTCGAGCGGGCGATGGTCCATGCGATTCCACGTCAGCCGGGCTGCTCGCGGCTGCATGTCATAGATCTGCTGCATGTAGTAGGCGTTGAAGCGACAGAAGTCGACCAGTTCGCAGACAGCAGTCGATCTCGGCCTGGAAGATCGTTCTTCGAATGCGCCAGCATGGTGGCGGCGTTCATGATGTGGCGATACGGCCCGGCGAGCAGGTCGGCGGCTTTCAGGAAGATCGCGGCGCGGTGTTCCCACGGCACGTGCGCCCAGGTGATTTGAGCTTCGAGCGCGGTATCGACCGCCAGCTTGACCTCGGCCTGGGTGATCTGGTAGTAGTGACCGAGCACCTGCTTGTGGTTGTGCGGGGAGCGGATGTCGATCTTCTTGTCGGTCTTGATCTCTTGGCCGTTGATGATTGAACAAACTTCGACCGGATGTCGCCTTCAGATCGGCGAGCGCCTTGACCAGCGCGGCGCGGTCGGCCGAGCCGGGGGCGTAGTCACGAACCGGTTCGTTTTTCGGGACAGGGACACTAAACAGGGACATATCAAACCTCCGTCGGGGCGCGTAGTGTGTGGCCCCGGCCTAATTAACTGTGCACGGTCCGCCGCGGCGGACCCGCATCTGCCGGCTTCGAACTAAACTGTGCACGGCAGATGTCCACATCTGCCGGTTTCGAATTCATCGTCGGCGGGACTTCGCCTCGGCGAGCAGGCACAAGGGTCCCGACCTACAATTAGGAGATGATACGAGATATCTTTCTCAGGGGCAAGCGGTGCGAGAAAGCTGGACACTGCTTCGATATTTCACTGTCGGACAAGGACTAAACGGCCGGGAAGATAT
This sequence comes from uncultured candidate division Zixibacteria bacterium, assembly GCA_963735035.1. GTDB lineage: Bacteria > Zixibacteria > MSB-5A5 > GN15 > FEB-12 > JAGGTI01. The sequence continues at coordinate 192,113 of CAVTJJ010000004.1, read as the reverse complement.
CTGTCAGAAGGCCAGGCTGATCTGAAATCTCAAAGCTCCTGCATCAGGCTGATAACCGAAAGAGCCGCTCACCGGGACACTCTCCCATTTCTCAAAGGCTGCCCCAATAGCTATTCCCAGTAACGTGCCGCCGGCGACGTATCCGAATACCTCAGGTGCTATATTGCTGTCGTCTTCTTTTGCTCGCAGAAGGGCTGAGGCGTCAGAATCGATCTTCAGGGTCGCCACCAACGCACATGTCACAACGACAGCGGCGCCTATGACGGCACCCGTGTTGTAACCCCTGCCTACATAGCGGTCAAGCGAATGTACAGTGAGGGTCGGAAAGGATATGGTATCACCTCTCTTGACCCCCGTCAATCTATCTGACGTAAGACTGACGGACGTCAGCGCAAAGCGTTCTCCGTTGTTCAACTCGACCCGGAATTTACCGGACTCTCTTGTTTGAGATGCAACCGGCTGCCATAGCGAAATCAGTGCGATTACAAGCAGTAATGCGATGCGGTTCATAAACACTGGAAATACTTCCTATCTAATCATCACTTTGGTTTAGTCATCTGCCAGCGGACCAGCGGGTGACAGTGCCCACGACAAAGCCGTCAAAACCTCAGGCTGAATTGAAGCTTCAGTTCACCGGAATCAGCCCGACCGCCGACTACTGAGCCCCATGGGATAGGCTCCCATCGGTCGGAGGCTTGACCAAATGATAGCCCCACTAGTGTACCGCTGGCAGCGATTCCTGCTAATCTAAGCAAAACCTTTAAGTCGTGGTCCCTATCTTGAACGACAGCCGAATCATCATTTTTGTCCATCAGGATGCTCACCAGCGCGCCCGTTAAGCCGAGAGCCAGGCCTATCACAGCACCCTGCCCGCCGTGGTCGCCGGTCGAATGCTCGAGTGACTGAATGGCTCGACATGGGATAGATCGGGTGACACCACCTTTAGACCCGGTCAAACTATCGCTTGTAAGTGTAGCGGATGTGAGTACAAAGCGTTCCCCCGTGTTCAGCTTTACCCGGTATTTGCCTGTAGACGTTACTTGAGAGGCGACCGGCTGCCACAAGAAGAACATAGCGACTACAAGCAGTAATGCGACGCGGTTCGTGGACACTGGACGTACCTCCTGTCGGTCTATCCCACAATTGATGCCTCTGTAGGCGGATTGGGAATACACCAATGAACGACATCCGGCCCGATCTGTCAAGATCATGGGATCTCTTCGTTGGATATTATTGTGGTTGGCGTACGTCCTCGTGCGCCAACATACCTGGATGAGTACAGAAAGCTGGTGGACGGGGACGTCCGCCAGCCACAGACTTATCGTGCCCGGTCACAGCGACGGGTCCACATTTGCCAGCTCGTACCTGTTTTCCCACAATTGCCATGGGTTGGTCGGCTCTGAAACAGGACGCCTAGCCCCGTCATGCCCGACTTGGTCGGGCACCCATGACCACTCGCGTTGGCAGAATGTGAAGGGATCACTTGAGAGTCAGTTGCTGGATGTGAATGTCTTCTGCGCACCTAATGGTCCATACAAGAGAAGAATGTCTACGGTCGTCAGTTCTCTCGATTGTGCTGATTCTAACTCAATCGCGGCAGCCCATAGACCCCCGACGTCTCGGGGGTGACCGCCTTTCGGCCGATGTCATAAGAATCTCGCCCCGGGGAGTGTTGAAAGAGTCTCCTCCCCATCATCGCGAGTCTCGACCGAGCTTCGGGGCGAGACGTGGCGATCTCAAATTGCACTACCGCAACGATCTTGAGATTGCTGCGCTACGATGTCCCGCCTGACGGTGGGTCATCTGCGCTCGCAATGACGTTGGGACAGGTTTTTCAACAAGCCCCCGGCGAGCCGGCGAATACGAACATGCCCTACATAACGTGCTCAATGACAATCTTAATCCCGATCGCTATCAGAATGAGTCCGCCGATCAACTCCATCCGTCGACCGAAGCGCACACCCAATCGTCGTCCGGAAATCATCCCTACCAAAGTCATCGCCGCCGCAACCACACCGATCACGACACTCGGTGTCCATATCTCTATCTTGAGGAAGGCCATACTCAACCCGACCGCGAGCGCGTCGATACTGGTCGCCACCGACAGCGCTATCAGGCTCCATTTGCGGGTCGGATCGGGACGTTGCGCACAGTCGTCATCGGAACTGAACGACTCGTGAATCATCTTTGCCCCGATAAACACCAGCAGCCCAAACGCGAGCCAGTGATCGAACCCCTGCATGTATTCTTCAATCTGTGTGCCGCCATACCAGCCGATGACCGGCATCAGGAACTGGAACAGGCCAAAATGGAAGGAGAGGCGAAAGAGCGGGCGATATGACAGTTTCGGAAGACGGCACCCGACTGCCAATGCGACCGCGAAGGCGTCCATCCCGAGCCCGATGGCGATGATGAGAGTGGTGAGCCAGGTCATGAGGGGAAGAATGTCGCTATCATCTGTGCAGCCATGCCGGCCGGTCGACCCCAAGAATAATGACCCCGACGGGAGTCGAACCCGTGTTACCGCCGTGAAAGGGCGGTGTCCTAACCACTAGACGACGGGGTCAGTTGCACAAGAGCCCTCTATTATATCGGTTTTCCCGCAACAGTCAATAAATAGATGGGGGCAGCAGGCCATGGTTTCGGGAGTGCAGATAAGGAAATCCTGTCTGGGCTCGTAGGTCGGGCTACGCGCTTTGACTTGTTGAGCGCGCAACCCGACACTTTTTCTACCAGCAACTGCCGAGAATGGTGGGCGGCACACTGCCTGCCCCCGACTTGATCGGGGGTCCTCGTGTGCCCCATTTCTTGGGGCAGACCGGGGGTCTGCCGCCCACGGAGAAATGTCGGGTTTCCTCGTCATTCGCGACGCTCATGACTCAGAAACGCCGACCTACAAGGCACGCAGTAACACCCGCCCCACGGCAAGCTGTGGGGTACCAATCATGGGACATGAATCAATAGCCATAACTCTTTTTAACATTTGCAATTCCGAAAACAACAAATTGTCTCTTGACATACCCCTCTGTCTCCCATTAAAATACAACAGATGTTGTCACCCACGTTTCTTGTCTCGTAAGCCGGGGTCCGCTTAAGGAAGCCGGACGACAGTGGGGCTTCTCGCAAGGATGCGACCCGGCCCCTTATATTCCCCAATGACCTTCCTTGACGTTCCGGCGCGAACGCACTACTCTACTCCCTTTTTGATGCACCGCCCATGACCACTTCGTCCGATTCGAAATCCCTCAGCCGCGACCCGATGTACCGCTTTCTCCTCGTGCTGACTATCAGCTCCACCATGGGGCTGCAGGCCTGGCGCACCCTATTCGACAACTTCTCGGTCAACGTGGTTGGGATCGACGGCAATCAGATGGGGGTGATTCAGTCGGCGCGTGAAATCCCCGGGTTCCTGGCGCTGCTGGTAGTGCTCGTGATGTTGCTTCTGAAGGAGCATCGCATCTCAGCGTTGTCGGTTTTCACGCTCGGGGTCGGAGTGGCGATCACCGGCCTGTTTCCGTCGTACATGGGCCTGATCGGCACGACCCTCGTAATGAGTCTCGGTTTTCACTATTTCGAAACGACTAACCAGTCGCTCAGCCTGCAGTATTTCGACCAGAAGACGTCACCGATTGTGCTGGGCAAACTGCGCGGTATCAGCGCCGGGGCGAATATCGCGGTAGGCTTGATCATATTCGCACTGACGCCGTTCCTGCCGTATGTCTGGCTCTACGGTCTGCTCGGCGGCGTGATTGCGCTCTCAGGCGTGTGGGGTCTATGGCAGAAACCGACCCGCGATGATCTCCCGGTTCAGCATAGCAAGATGATCTTCCGCCGGAAGTACTGGCTCTACTACCTGCTGACTTTCCTGGCGGGGTCGAGGCGGCAGATCTTTGTGGCGTTCTCGGTCTTCCTGATGGTGAAGAAGTTCGGGTTCGACGTCCAGGAAGTCACGATCCTGTTCATGATCAACAACCTGGTGAACTACTTTCTGAGTCCCGCGATAGGCTGGGCGATTGTTCGTTTCGACGAGCGCCGGGTGTTGTCACTCGAATATTTCACGTCGATTTTCATCTTCATGGGTTACGCCTTCGCGGATTCGAAATGGTTGGTGGCGGGGCTGTACATGGCGGACCACATCTTTTTCAATTTCGCCGTGGCAATACGGACATTCTTCCAGAAGATCGGTGACCCGAAAGATGTCGCACCGAGCATGGCGGTCGGGTTCACGATCAATCATGTCGGCGCGGTGGTGTTCCCGGTGGTGGGTGGGCTTCTGTGGGCGGTGGATTATCGGATCCCGTTTGTGGCCGGGGCGGTGATAGCTTTGATGTCGCTCGTAAGTGTGCAATTGGTCACGAAGCAGGTGCGCGCGGCGGAAGCGCGGAAGGCCTTGTAGGGTGGGACTATTGTGGTCTCGACAATGTCTATCAGTCTGGTAGGTCGGGCCCGCTTCGAACCCGACATAGCGCGAACCTTCGAAACGTGCCAGGCAGATGCCCACATCTGCCGACGAGCGATACACACGACCCGTCGACTAGAACTCTCGCAGGTCGAGACCAGCCCGCTTCGGACGCCTGCCCGTGGTGGCGGGGTTTCGACAATTCACTCCGAGATTGACAACAGCTAAGAGCTGAGATATAATTTCATCATGGCGAGCAAGTTCGCGGGGCGTAAAGGACAAGTATGTAAACCCACCTGCAAGCAGGTGGGCCAACCTAATCTAGAAACGGGCAGGCAATGAAACAGCCCTTGAAGTACAGCCTCATTGTTGTGTGTCTTCTGGCTTTAGTAGCTGTCGAAATCTATCGTACTCTTCCTGTGGAGCGAATCGACCTGAGATCGCAATTGATTATGCTCGGCGATCTGAATGGCGACAACGCCTGGAACAAATCCGACAGCGTTGTGCTAGGCCGGATTCTGCAGGATCCATTCAATTCGGACAACCTGACCCTCGTGCGAATCGATGTCAACCGCAATCAAATGATTGACGCCGAAGATACATCGTTCTTGAGCCGTCTATACTCATGTTCCGATCCGTACGCCGCCCAGGAATCCGCAATCTCCGAACATGTAGCCTTTCCTCGACCGAGAGAGTTGTTCAAGTACTTGCCGGAGTACGAATATGTCCAAAGCCCGGTCTTCGTGCTGAAGAATGGCCTATCTCAAGATTCCCCTTTTGATTTTATAGAGAATTTCAATCCCAACACCGGTTCTTCAGACTACGAACACCGCCTACTATGGGAAGTATATAGCGAGGGGATGCGATTCACTTCGGCCTACCGAAAGCGAGAGGCAGAACTCGACTCAGTAGAACGGAGCTACGCAAACCAGCACATTCAGAACTGCAATCAACTCTTCGCTCAGAAAGAGTACTACGTTCTGCTGCTGAATCTGATCGGTCTGGTCGAAGATGCCGAGACTCTTCGATACGGTGCTCAGAGTGAGTTCGTAAGGAAGTCGTTGTATTTTCGCGACCACTTGAGGGATTTGCTCACTTCGCCCGAATTCCAGGCCTATGAAGCCGGTACGCTTCCATCCGATTCAATCTTGCGCGCGATGGAACGTTTGCTTCATGCCGATTTGAGAGTCGACGTCAGACTAGACACCCTCCCGTCTCCGAGGGATTTGTTCAAAATCGACAACTACGTCGACCGCATAGAATGGCAGAAATACAAGAGCCAGTCAAAGAAGGACGACTTTCTGAAGCTGCTTCTCTTTGCTCAGTATGACCGGCGCTACCTCAGGGCCGTATCCATGACAAGCCGCAAACACAGTGATCTCGTGCTCGACAACCACAACCTGCCCATGATCCTACTGTTTAGGGAAGCACTGCAGATTTGTAACGGCAGCAAGAAGGCAGCGGTGGGTATGCTTGATGAGGCTCTTCGGATTCCCTTTGCCTGGGTTAAGAGTATACCACGCAATATTCTGCCGTCATCGGTCGCGCTCGAAAACTTCCTGCTGCCAGGTAACATGGAGGACGGTTCCGACAAGAGTCGCCATTGGAATGTTTTCGGGGGAATTGCCCTCTATCGCACGCCTCAGGAATCTCTCATACTGGCCCTTCAGAGAGAAGTGTCCGATCTCAAGGGGAGCAAGCCAACTCCGGAGCAGCTGCGCGAGTTTATCAGGGATACGATTTCCAACATCAACGGCATATACTATGTAATGTCTATTGACGAAAACCTGATCCGGAAAGACTTGGCGAACTGAATCTGTCTCGAAAGTTGGTCCGCTTCTAACCCGTCACTACCTGAACGGCGGAAACCGCCGTGGCAGGTTCGAAGACGGACCTGCCCTACGGTTCTTATCGGCTCTCAGTTACCAACTTGATGTTCCAAATTGGCAGATCAAGATTCACGTCAGGTCACACGCCCCGCAAGGCGGGTCGCAAGCCCCCGATCAAGTCGAGGGCAGGCTCTGACGCAACAGGCTTCATGAAGAAACCCGGCAGATGTGGGCATCTGCCGGGCACGTTATCCGCGTACTCCGTACCCGAAGAAGTCCTACATTCCCGGGAGCGGTTTGAAGAGACCAACTACCAGACCGTCGGGGTCCTTGAAGAACGCCGACTGGCCCACGCCCGGAATGTCCATCGGCGGCATCGCTGTCTGCCCGCCCGCCTTCTCGACTTTCTTCAGATACGCATTCAGATCGTCCACCATAACATAGACTGTCAAATAGGGGACTCCCTGCGGGTTCTTGAAAATGCCGCCGTTAATCCCCTGACCGCCGGTGTCGACCATGCCGTAGTTCATCGGATTCTTGGCGTCGATCTTCCACCCGAAAACGTTCTGGTAGAACTTGTGCGCCTTGGAATCGTCGCTCGCACCGATTTCCCAGTGTACGATTGGGTTAGACATGACCTCGTCCTTTCGTATGAGAACCAGTTGTAATTACGATTTCATCTACATAAAACCAGCGACGGAGAAGCGAGGTTCCTGGATGCCGAACTTTTCGGGTGTCTTTGCGAATAACGGAATCGTCCCGGGACGCACAACGCCCGGTAAGTTCATGTGAGATAAGATATAATAGACTGAACGGGTACACAATTACACTCTTTGCGGCAATCGATGCCGTGACTTTGTCATCCGCCGGTCAGACCGGGGATACTATGAACCCCACCCGCGACCAAATGGGCCACCAGTACGAAATCCCACCCATGGGGTGTGCCGCTCACTTCGCCTCAGTGCTTGGCGTCCGGGCAGCCCTTTTCGAGCGCCTCGGCGATCTCCATCAGGCGAGCATCCGGAATCGCCGTCCAGCTCTCTACTTGATGCGCGCCGTCGGAGCGGCTCAGAAGCGACACCACCGCCGCCGCTTCTTCGTTCGGCGCCTCGTAGATGTCCATGAAATCCCACTGACCTAGAAGCGCGTAGTGGGCGACCCAATGCACCGACGGGCAATGGTCGCGGATCTTCTGAAGCCATTCGCTCTGGTGCTGGGCGCGGTTTTTGAGCTTCGTGGCGACTTCCATGATGTCGGCGTCCTGGTGAGCCATTCGAGTCATGAGCACAAACGTCTGCATGGCAAACCTCCTAAGGGTCTTCTTCTTCCAGGCGCACCGACGTGGCGCACGTGATATTCTGTTGGGAGTCGGGGTGCGAACTCGTCGCGATATCACCGGTCACGTCCGGTGAACAAGGGTAATATAAGCGATTTTCGAAAGTCCGCCAGAGGGAAAGTAAAGACCCCGCCTGAGGTGAATATTGAAGAAAGTCTTTCCCCTCGTCACTGCGGGCGGGGACGACCCGACGTAAGGCGGGTCATCGTAGCGCGGCAATCTCAATTCGGCGGCATCAATACGAGCCGGCAGATGTGGGCATCTGCCGGGCACTTGAATCTCAAGAACGGGGGCGGCATCAGGTGGAGATTCCTGACACCGCCGCAGTAATTTGCCAAATCGGGTTGCTTAGAATGACACGGTCACACCCATACGGGCGGTAAGCAAATTGGTCTTGGACCTGATGAAATCGTAACTAACGTTGCTCCCGTCGATTGTGATCGAGCCCTCTTTCAAGTACTGGGCTTCGCCACCCAACAAGTAGCGGGCGCCAAGATCAAGATCCCAGAGAATGATTGAGCCACCGTCCTTGCCTGACGTGCCCAGATGGACCAGGAGGCCGCCGCCAACACCATAGCTGAAGACGCCGTCGTCGATATTGGTCGAACTGGCCACTTCATCGCCGTCGCTCCGGTCGGATACTTTGGTCTCGGTAAACAGATAATTGAAGCCCACGAGTCCGTCGGCATAAGGCCGCAGATCCCCACTCTTCGGCAAGACCCGCAGTACCAGGTGCCCGAGCAAGATATTGTTGGTCGTGGTGACTTTGACGGTGACATCGGGAATCGTGTTCGAGAACGGCTCGCGCCTGCTTTCCGAACCATAGATACCGTAGCCGAACGACAGGCCTATGCCCAGCGGGCTCTTCTTTGGGGAATAGATGAATTCAGCATTAAACCCATAGGCGTTCTTATCAACGTTGTCCTTGAAATCTCCTTGAGGAAAACTTGCCTGGAAATGAACGCCACCCATACCAATCCCTCCACCGGCCGCCATGACCGTGCCCGCCAAAACAACCCCTATCACAACAGCCACGAACAAAAACATACGAAACTTCAGCATTACCAAATCCTTCTCTTTGGTTAATAATCAGAAAAGTAGAGCAAATATATGCTTACCCACGTTAAGACGCAAACCAGGGCCTAAAGTTCAGTGGAAAATCGACGCCGGGCGGGAATTGTTGTGACTACTTGTCCGCTGACTCCACGGCCCTCAGTGGTCGCGGGCGTACAGCTCAGCCATTAGCGACCAGAACGCTTGACCTTTGCGATAGCAGTTGAAGCAATGCGAATGGGCGCAGCCACCACAGCTTGTGCAGGTATGCGATGAACACCAGTCGGCGCACCAGGCACAGGCATCGGTCTCGTCGGGATAGTAAGTGCCGTCGGGCGAGTAGCTTTCGATGTCTGCAAAATCGAACAGGACTTTTCCGTTCGTCTGACAGAACTCGCGTATCTGGTTGTTGCTTCGATACAGGCTGCCGCTCGGGCCGGTCCCGTCAAGGTGACCTGTCATATATATGAACGTCACGGCCGGATAGGCAGTCTCGAGTCCTGACATCGCCTGAAGATACGCATTGATGCCTTCCTCTGAATTTCCCGAACAGCCGCCGCACCATGACCACATGACCACGTTGCACTCGGGATGAGCATTGAGATAGACGCGTGTCGGCGGAACCCAGGTAGTGTCCCCGGCGGTGCCGAGGTCGTCACCGTATTCATAGAAGGTCGGGGAATTATAGACTGAATCTTCGCTCGCCAGCATCGCGATGCCGGTGATGATCTGGCTGCCGTGAGAGGTATGTCCATAATAGAAATTGTATGACGACCGTATCCGGGCAAACACGCTGTCGGGAAGCGTCGCAAAATTATCGGCGTCGGCGTGATTAGCTACCAGGACAATTGATGTATCATGGGGGACAGGCACGCTGTGATTATTATTAGTAGTTTTGTCGTCACCGCACTGAATTGCCAGCAAAGCGGAAAGCATCAGGATTGCGCTGAGTCCGAAATGGCGAGATTGGGACTTCATAAGGGAATTCCTTTCACCGAATATAGTGGCGGCTTCTGTACACTATTATCGGATCATTCCCGGACAGAATTCAACCAAATTGAAGGAGCCCGAATGATTGCTATAACTTGTTGTCGGTACAGCAGATCGAGATAGCGAAAGGCTATTCGGATTTCTTGGCGGTCAGGAACGAAAGATACTCGCCGGCCCAGCGTTCGCGACGGTGGAACCGCTCGGCGTGCTGATGATATCTAAGGCCCAGCGCATCGCCATCGATAGTCTTGTTCTTAATCTGTAGAATCAGATCACAGAGCTTATCAACATCATCGCTGGCAAAAGACAACACCCCGCCGGCAGCAGTAAGCTCGCGGATAGCCTCGCCGTCACGCGCTCCGAAAAGAATCGGCCGCCCGGATGCCATGTACTCGAACAACTTCGCCGGGAAAGTCCCCTGTGTAATCGGGACTTCTCTGAGGCTTTCCACAAGAACGTCGGATGTCTTCAGGAAATAGGGAATAGTCTCAAGCGGCTGCGCGCCGGTGAAGGCAACATTGCGAAGACCGTAGTCGCGCACCATGCCTTCGAGAGTCGCCCGCTTCTCGCCATCGCCGACAAAGACGAATAGGACATCGGGCTGGTCGGTCAACTGCCGGGCCGCTTCAATCAAAGTCTCAAGTGAATGCGCCCAACCGAGAGTACCGGAGTACAGAACCAGGAATTTCTCTTCCCAGCCAAACTTCTTTCGAATGCCATTGTGACCGGCTGTAGCGAACTCATGCCCGAATCCGGACTTGATCGTAGCTACCTTTTCGCTTGGAACTCCCAGAAACCGGATATATTCAGCAATACCGTCTGTAGCGGCGACGATCTTGTCGGCGCGACGGTACAGGCCGTGCATCAGTTTCTTCAACAAGCGGGTGAACAGCGACTTATTCAGATTTCCGAAATCCTCACTCGACTCCGGCTGAAGATCCCGAATCTCAATCACGAACTTGGCCCGACGGAACTTGCTGATGAGCCAGCCGATCACCGGCGTATTTACCGGTGGTGTGGAAGCCAGCACGATATCGAACTTCGAATTGATACGAAACGAGTTGATCAGGCTGGTTATGAGGAAAATCACGAACCCGACCATCCGTCGACCGGGGTACTGATTTGAGGCGGGAAGCACCCAGCTTCGATACACTTTGACACCGTCCAACTCTTCACGATAGAAGAACTTGCCGCGGTATTTAGGCGGTACTATTCCGTCCGGATAGTTGGGAATTGCCGTCAGAACGGAAACTTCATTGCCTTGGCGGACAAAATACCGCGCAAATTCATAAAGCCGTCTGACCGCCCCACGCTCCGGCGGAAAGTGTTGTGTGACAATTAGAATCCTCATAACAGGGCACTCTAAGTCTACCCATTTCGGGGGCAAATGGCAAGCTATTATTAAGAGCGATAACCTGGTTCAAACGTTTAACGCCATTTCCAAGCGAGCCCAGGCGGGGAAGCCGTTGGCGGACAGAAAAGTACCACCACAGCAGGATCGATCGGGGATCCGGTCGCTCAGGCTCCTACGAGGGGGAAAGTCCGAACCGAGACCCAATGGTGGTCCGCGACTGGAGAAATCAGGTCGATCGCCCGCACTTCGAACGTCTCCTTGGGCATATACGACGCAATCTGATCCTTCACCATCATCACTCGGTGAGGCGAAATCTCCTTGGCCACGGTCACGTGCGGAATGAGATCCTTGAATGGTAAAGGCAGGTCCAGGTTGGCGTAGAGATGGCGGTACAGACAGCGAAGTGGTTCCGCGGTTGCGACCGCCCAGTAGATAATCGGCGTTCCGGGATAGAAATCACCAACCGAATCAAGCTCCACTTTCACCGGCGGGCACTTGCGCGCCTGCTCGGCAATTATCGCCGAAAGCTCGGCCAGCGGTGTGGCGGTCTCCCAGGGAAAGACCAGCGTGATATGAGCGGCGACAATATCGTAGTCCGGGTCAAAACGCTCTCGCAGCGACGCCACATACCGCTCGATGCGTTGCGGCAGATAGATTACCACGGCGTATTTCCGTCGCGTGGTCTGGCCAAGCTCGCCGCTGGTGTAGTTGTAACTCATGCGTTCAGTCTATCTCAACTATTTGTAAAAGACGATCTCAATCCGGCGGTTCCGGGCCCGTCCTTCGGAGGTCTGATTCGAGGCCACAAAGTCGGCTTCCCCTTTTCCGAAGGCCTTGATACGATCGGCGTCCACCCCCAGAGATACGAGAATCCCCTTCACCCGATTGGCCCGTTTCTCCGAAAGAGCGCGGTTGGCCGCCTCGGTTCCTATATCGTCGGTGTAACCGTTGATATCCAGCCTGATATCAGCGACGTAATTGAGCAATCCGGCCAGTTTTTCGAGTCTGGTTCGGTTGTGGGGATCAACCTCGAACGACCCCGGCGAATAATCGATATTCAATACCATCGGGACTGACAGCATGGTCAGATCGATACAACCGTGTCGATCGACCGCCACGCCCGGCAGTGAGAACGGACAGTCGTCGAGTCCGTCCGGGACACCATCTTTGTCGGAGTCTATCGGACACCCCTTGTCATCTACCAGCGCGCCGGCCGAGCCAAACGGGCAGCTATCGGCGTAATCGGGGACGTTGTCGAAATCGGAATCGACCGGACAGCCGTGGATGTCAACTTTCTCGCGGGCTTCAAACGGTGTTGCCGGGCAGTCATCGAGCCCGTCCGGGACACCATCACGGTCAGAATCAATGGGGCATCCATTGGCGTCGACTTCGGCACCGCGCGGTGTATTGAGACAGCTATCGGCGACATCGTCGACTCCGTCACCGTCGCTATCTCGCCGTGGCTGTCGCGGATCAGGCGGTTTTTCGGTCGGGGCTTTCCAGGCTTCCTCCGACTTCCACTCGCTCTTGCCCATAGCGCCAAAATGAAAATAGACCTTGGCGGTCGCGCCCAATACGAGCTTGTCTCTGATCTTACTCACGTCGGATGCGAATTCGGCTCCGGCTCCGGTGAGATAGTTTACCTGCCCCAGAACTTGTATCGATATGCGGGGCGACGGTAGTACCAGAATTCCGGCGGCTCCGGTAAGATACAACTCGCTTGCGGAAAAATCGGTCGTTTCGTTCTTGTCGCCGCGCACTTTGTAGGTAATGTTGGAATCCGGATTCACTGCCTTCCAGATCAGCAGACCGCCGCCCAGGCCCACAGTCAAATTCAGGAATCGTTCCGGCGCGAATAGTTTCCGATCCGCCCGAAGTCCCAGGCGTGTGGCCTTGAAATCCAGCGGGCTGTTGTTGTAGAGAGAGCCGACCGAATCAGTTGCCGTTCCGCCCGTGCCGTTGGAAAACTTGAACGCGGCGTACTCGATATCGAGCTGCCAGCTCGGCGAAATGCGATGGCCGAGCGAGAAATTGATCGAATTGGCTGTCCCAAAACTGAAAAAATTACCGCCGGACATCGACGCCATACCGCCGCCGAGACCAAACGAATAGCGATATTCGTTGCCCGCAGCCGACGTAACCGTCGCCAGCAGGATCAGGATGACGCCTATCCTTCGCATCCGTCTACGGTGCAACAAGGTCGCCCCCAAAGCAATCTTAAACAACTAGTACAGTTTCTTGATGTCCACGTTGGTGTAGTAGAGCTTGAGAATGCGGTCATAGGTCCAGCCGTCGCGGGAATGTCCGATCGCCCCGCACTGGCACATCCCGACCCCGTGGCCATACCCCTGGCCGTGAAGAATGATCGACACGGCATTGTTGGCTGAGTCCCGCTGAATTTCGACATCAAAGCGATCCGACGGGAGAATCAGGTCGGGGTTGGAAGCCCGTCCAAACACCCAACGGATGCGGTCTTTCTCGAATTTGAAAACATCGAGATCGGTGCGCACCAGCAGACGTCGTACCCGGCCCCCGGCCGTGCGTTCCGCCACGGTGACGTCGGTCACCGTCCCGATTCTCAGGTCACGGCCCCGATCCGACGACAGATACTGCTCGACTCTGCCGCGTACCTGCTGCTCGGTGAACGTTTCCTGCCAGGTGTAATATTTCGACCAGGAGCAAGCCGCTTGATCATCGACTGATTTGAGATAAGGCACATCCTTGCGATCCCACACGTCTGCGATGTCATCCGTTCGACCGCCGCAGGTGGAATGAAAATAGGCGTCGATCAGATCGTCTTTGTACATGGCCACGCGGCCGGCGGTCAGGTCGACAGCTTTGTTGGAAAGAGCGTTCTCGCCGGTGAAGCCTTCATAGACCTGATCCATGATGCTGCCTTTGACGTCGAACGGTTCTCCCTCGTACTGTTTGAGGTGACCCATCGCATAGGTTCGCGCGGCGACCGCCTGGGCCTTGACAGCCTCTAGCTCGGTCTCCACTCTCAGGCCAATTTCCGGGGGAACGACCCCGCGAAGGTAGTCTTCAAGGTAAACAACATTGATGATTCGTACAACTTCACCGCGCGGCAAGAACCGAAGCAGCCCACGGTACTTCCGTTCACCGAACCTAACCCGGTTGCCAGAACCACGGGGAATGATATTGATTTCGTCGAGACCGCTCTGGATCTCCTCCCCACGCGCGTTGTTGACAGTCAGCAGAGATCTTATCGTCTGAATTGTGACCGGCTGGCTGGAATAGAAAACTTCCTGTTGGCCTGAATGTAGACATTCGATCGCAAAGGAACCGTCGGCCCCGGCCTCTACTCCCACCGCCTTTTCATCGAGCAAGACGCGAACAAACGGAACGCGGATGACGGAATCGAGGGATTCTTCCTGCAAGCCGGGCACGGTGCCGCAGCTCCAGAGAAGAACTAAGAGCATCAGACCGCATGAGATGCGAACGAATAGGCTGACGATACGTCGAAATGATAACTTCATTGGTTCTTCCATGAACAGTTACGCGATCTCCTGCGGGGGCTGCACGATGCGCCCGAGCACAGCCTGTCGCTTCTTGCCAGTGCCGCCCGAACGGCCGGTGGGCAGCCCTTCGCCTCGCAAGGCCGCTTCGCCGAGGACGGCATAAGACGATGCCTCGACCAAACCGGGATCAAAGCCGAGCTCGCGGATAGAAGAGACTTCGAGGCCATCAAACAATTGGCGCAGTCGGCGCACGAAGAATCTGTTGTGCACGCCACCGCCGGTCAAATACAAATTCCTGAGGGTATGATCGCTATCAAGAATTGAGTTTACACTGGTCGCGATGGCGGCCACAGTTAGTTCTGCCGCAGTTGCAATTGTTTCGTAATTGGATAGACGGAGCTTCTTAGCATTGGCGACAATACGATCGCTCAACTCACGACCGAACGCTTCGCGCCCGGTGGAGGTGTTCCCACCCTGGAAGAACGGCTCAGCCAGCAATAACATGAGCAGGCGCTGACTGACTTCTCCGACCAAAGCGAACTTTCCCCCGCGATCATACGGTACACCGAATAATTTCTTCGCCAGAAGATCACTAAGGCTATTGCCGGGCCCGCAGTCTGCGGCACGGGTTGATAGCTTTGATCGACCCGAAGGAAAGTAGAAGTAATTCGACATGCCACCGATGTTGACTATCAGTCGGGATTCTTTCGAAGACGAAAACAGGCGCTGCATGGCGGGTGTAGTAATTGGTGCACCCTCATTGCCGAGGGCCACATCGGCCTGGCGGAAATCGGCCACTACTAAACGTCCGGTGTGAGCGGCTATTTGTTCCGGCGCTCCAAGTTGCAGCGTGCCGTTTACGAAGTATCCGACAAATTTCGTTCTTGAAGGCAAGTGACGGACAGTCTGCCCGTGGGATGCTACCAGGTCTATACGGATTCCGGCGCTCTCTTGTCGGCGGATGAATGATGCCGCCGCCCGACCGTAGAATTGCCCCAGCGCCTGATCGAGGAAGATGATGTCATCGGGTGACACTGACGGCGTATCGGCCAGAGAAAGCACGGCTTGTCTGAGAGATGACGGATATGCTTTCCGCGCGCCGCCGAGCTGGACAATCCGGCATCCACGCGCGGAACGTTCGATTCGCACGACCGCGAGATCGAGACCGTCGGCCGAAGTTCCCGAATTGAGGCCGAGAACGGTCAGCCGTTTCTTGTTTAGGGGCTGAATTAGATTCATGTCAGCGCAACACCGGCCGTCCCAGCTTGAGTTTGACGCCGGATACGCGCTCCAGGGCGAGTTGTATTCGTGCTTCAGTTACTTCACCGGCCCGAACCGCGCCAACGAAATATTCGAAGGCCTCGACCGTGTCTTCGAAATTATGGCAGAACATTAGCAAATCATGACCCGCGTTGAACGCCGCCACCGCTTTTTGACCATAGTCACCCAGAACATCGGCGCCCTTCATCGACAGGTCGTCGGTGATCACAGGTCCGTCGAAGTTGAGATTCTCACGCACCAGATTGGTGATAATTTCGTGTGAGCCGGTGACTACGTTCTGATCGAATCTCTCCGCGACCATATGCGTGCTCATGATCAGGTCGGCGCCGGCTTCGATTCCCGCTGCGAACGGAACTCGCTCGCGTTGCTGCCAGACCATTTGATCGTAAGTCGCGGTGGCCGTGGCCACGTGCGGATCGATCGACGCTGCACCGAGGCCGGGGAAATGTTTGAGACAGCAGAGCAGGCCCTGACTGTGGGCCACTGCCACCGAAGCCTTGACAAACTCCGACACCCTGGCCGGGTCGTTTCCGAAACAGCGTCCCTCAAGGCACTTATTCTCTTCGTTCAGGAACAGATCGGCTACCGGAGCCAGATTGAGATTGATACCGAGCGATGACATCAGAACAACCGAACGGCGATAATCCTCGCGGAAATGCTCCAGGCTGTTGTTGTGGCCGTACTCGGCCGCCGCTTTGTACTCGGCCGGGGCTCCCCGGAGTCGGCAGACGCGCCCGCCTTCCTGATCGATCGCCACGAAAGGCGGAATTTCGATTCGTTCGACTATCCGGCGAATGTTCTGGCGCGCCACTGAATGGGTGGGGCAATTTTCCTCAAACAGAATCACGCCGCCGATCTGTTCCTCACAGACAAAATCAAGGAACTCTTTCGACGGCTCCCGGCCGGCAAAGCCGAGAACAAATAGCTGTCCGATTCGCTTAAGAATATTCTCCATAACAGTGTGCCGACTAAGCGGCCCTCTTATGACCAAGGTATCTCATTTTCTATGACACGCACACCAGATTCTTACCGCTTCCTTTGGCTTTATACAGCGCCTGGTCGGCAACACTGACCAATTCTTCCTCGGAACGTCCGTTTTCAGGGTAGGAGCTGACACCGAGCGAGACCGTGATCTTGACTTTACCGGTCGTTCCGGTATCGATGATGGTCTGCTCCACCTGGGTACGGATACGCTCGCCGATACGTCGCGCTTCCGGAAGCGGGGTCTGTGGCAGGATTACCACAAATTCTTCACCACCGTAACGGGCGAATATATCCACGTCGCGAATACACTCTTTGGTCACGCGGGCCAGTTGGCGCAGGACAACGTTGCCTGCTTCGTGCCCATAGCCGTCGTTGAGCTTCTTGAACCAATCGATGTCGATCATGATGATTGACAGCGGTAGATGGTAGCGCACCGCCCGTCGCTTTTCTTCCTGGAATTTCTGTATGAAGTAGCGGTAGTTGTACGACTCCGTCAGTTCGTCCAGAATAGTCAGCTCCTCGGTCCGTTTCAACAATTCGGCGTTTTCGAGCGCCAGACCGGCCGAACGGGCTACTACCGCCAGAAGCTGCTCGTCGCGCTGACTGAAGAACCCGAGCTCGTTCGATTCGGCTATCAGAAGGCCGGTGGCATGGCCGTGGAAGGTCATTGGGATGACTATCGCCGAGCGAGTTTCAGGAGTCAGCGTTTCATAATCTTCGCGGGTGGTCGTATCGTTCACCCTCACTACTTCCTGGGCGTGGGCGGAGCGCATCAGCAATTGGTTCTTGGTCAGCGAAAGTTCACGCAGGCTATAGGTCGTGCGGCCGTTGATACAACGAGCGCGGTAATAGTAGTGGCCACTGACATTCTTCAGGATCATGACATAGGTCGAATGCCCCAGGGTCGATCCCATGATGCGCATAACTTCACGCACGACATCGTCCGGCTCGAGAATCGCCGCCAGGACGCGGGTGTTCTCGTAGATCATTTCCAACTGCGCCTGTGACTTTTCCAGTTCCGACGTGCGCAGGTTGAGCGTGTTGAACAGCTTCATCAGGCGGCGTTCCGACTTGCGCATGTATTCGGAAACATAGGCGAGAGCCAGGAAGAATATCCACATCAGCCCCAGCCGTACTGAAAAACCAAACAAGTCTGCCGTCTGGAGTTGAACTATTGCCAGGGCGACATACGGCGCAGTCAGCAGCACAGCGACTACCAGCGCCGCTGGGAACACTAATACGTAGGCCGCCACCGCGATAGTTAAGAAGAAGTAGAGGTAGATGCTGGAATCCATGCCTCCGGTAAACCAGATGAATACGGGCAGGAAGATGATGTCGTAGACAATCGAACCGAGATAGGCCAGCTTGAGATCGAAGCGACCGTACATCCCTGCCAGGAACAGCCCGATCAGCAGGGCATAAGAGCCCACCACTATGTAGAAGAACATGGCGTCGGCCGCAGGGTGGTCGCCGAAAAAGGCAAACCAGAGCACCGAGACGAACGTCATAATCCTGGTCATCAGGAAGACAACGTCGATCCTGGGCAGCAGCGTGCGGTTGCGATCCAGAAACAGATTCATAAGTGGTGCCGGACTTTGGTCCGTATATCGGCTATAATCGGCACTATCGATTGCGGCTTAACGGATTATGAGAGAGTCGGGGCGTCAACTGCCGCTGAAGCGACAAATACTTGCACGTTGACTTCGGGAGTGGGGCCAGATGGTCAGCCTTCAGGCGACAAGCATCGGAACGGAGATCCAGTTATGATCAGGCTATCTTCAGGAAAATGATCCGGTAACCCAATGCACCGTTTGCCGTTGCAGACGTGAATCCCCGGGATTACTCGCTGACTCTCAGGACTTGCCACCAGGATCGAACGACCGTAACGGCAAGTTACTCTAATATTCAGGACTTTTTTAGGTTTGCCTTTTCGCCTGTCGGACAGCAACTTTGAGGCGCGATCACGCGTAAATCAGGCACCCCCACGTCTGGAGCAGATAAGATGAGAAACAGGTGTGTTTTGAACTTGGCTGGATTCCTTGGAGCCCTTGTTCTCCTGATCGTCGCTCCTGTTACGGCTACAACTTATCAGTCCGGGAAGACGGTCCATATCTCGCCGCTGCACGAGATAGCGGACGATTTCTATATTGTCGGCGATGACGCTCGTATGGATGGCACCATCACGGGTGACCTCGTCTCTATAAGCAATCAGGTGAATATCAAAGGCAACGTTCGTGGTTCCGCTAATCTGGCGGCGCGGTATGCGGAACAGGCCGGCTCAGTCAACGGCTCATTGCGGTTTTTCGGCGACCGCTTGTCGGTGAGCGGTCGGGTAGGGGGATCGGTTCTCGCGCTCGGGTCACGAATTATCATCAGCCCGGGTTCAGTCGTTGAGAAAGACGTTACCGTAACCGGCGGCGAGATCGATCTCGACGGCACCGTTCTGGGCAAAGTCTTCTGCGCGGCCGGCACCATTCGCGTTACGGGTCAGATTGGCGGCGATGTCATTCTCAAAGGCGATAAGATAACCGTCTCGCCGCCGGCGGTGATCCGCGGCAGCTTGGTGTACCGCACGGATGAGAAGGATCAACTCACCATCGAACCGGGCGTCACGATCATTGGCGCTACCACGTGGGAACCTCCCGAACTGGAAAAGAAGGATGAAGACACCGGTATCCTCAGCACAATTGCCTATCGGATAGCCAGCCTGTTCGCGGCGTTCTTCTTCGGCATAATCATGATCAGCCTGTTCAAGGGGTATGCGGAAGAGTCGATTGAACAGTTGACCAGGCGCTCGACGGTCACGATCGCCGCCGGTCTAGCGGGGGCATTAGCACTCCTGGTAGCGATATTGGTACTGGTACTTTCGTTGATAGGCACTCTGGCCGGTAATATTCTGCTTTCCGGCGATTTGGCTCTGGTAGGGGTGGTGCTGCTGGTCGTCTCGATTCTCCTGATCCCCATCGCCAGCTTCGTCACCGTCTCAGGCGCGGTTATCTTGTACACCGGCAAGATCATCGTTGGTCTGGTGATAGGCTATCTGGTCCTAAAGCCGATGCGTCCCGGTATCAAACCGCTCAATCGCTGGGCGCTGCTGCTGGGATTGGTGCTGGTGAGTGCGGGGCTGCCTTACCGTACGTTGGTACGGTCGTATTGATTCTGACGATGCTAGTAGGTGCGGGTGCGATTATTCTGGGCGTTCACAATTGCCGTAAGCACTTGTCGCACTCCGGCACGACCGAGAGCGCGGAGTAGCCGCTACGCGTCAGGTCACACCCCCGCTACTTCATGAGCGGTTGATTGCACCCAAGCGAACGTCCGCCGTTCCGATTGTCGGAAGCCCCCGTCATCATCCCGCCCGGATTCACGTAGATCAATTCCAGGTCGCCATACCTGGGGCGTTCCTCGATCTGATATCCATATCGGATCAAACGCTGCATGGTAGCCACATCGTAGCCGCCTTTTTCGAGGTAGACAACATCAGGCAACCACTGGTGGTGGAAACGAGGCCGCACCGCAGTTTCATCCAGTGACAGACCAAACCGGGTGAAGTTGATAATCGCCTGTGCGACCGTCGTGATAATTTTCGAACCGCCGGGCGAACCCAGGATCATGAAGGGTCGCCCCTCTTTCAAGATCAACGTGGGAGCCATCGACGACAACATCCGCTTGCCCGGCGCCACCGCATTGGCTTCGCCGCCCACCAGTCCAAACGTATTGGCAAATCCCGCCTTTATGGAAAAGTCGTCCATCTCGTTGTTGAGCAGAAAGCCCGCGCCCCCGACAGTCACGCCCGAACCGAACATCGTGTTGATGGTTGTCGTAATCGCCACCATGTTGCCGTCGTTGTCGCATATGGAAAAGTGGGTGGTGGCATCGGATTCGTACTTGAGCGGGTTTCCCGGACCAACATCGCTGGAACTGCCGGCATGATCGATCGGAATTTCGACGCGACGTTCAGCCAGGTAGGCGGAATCCAGCAGAGCAGATGGGATCTTGTAGAAGGCCGGATCACCGAGATATTCCGAGCGGTCGGCAAAGGCGAGCCGCGATGCTTCACAGAATAGTTGAATGTATTCCGGAGATTCGGCCGTGTACTGGGAAAGATTATAAGGTTCGAGCAATTTGAGAATCTGCCCCACGGCAACGCCTCCCGAACTGGGTGGCGGCATGGTATAGATGTCGAGCGAATCAAATTTGAAATGGATCGGCTCGCGCCAGACCGGGATATAATGCTCCAGATCGGAATAAGTGATGAGCCCCCCATACTTTTGCATGCAGGCAATGAGGCTGTCGGCAATGATTCCGGTGTAGAAAGCGGCCGGCCCTTCTGCCGCGATTGAATAGAGACTTCGGGCCAGGTCCGGCTGCAACAGTCTTGCCCCTTCCGAGGGAACTTCCCCACCCGGCGCAAAGATGTTTCGCGTTTCCTCGAAATCTATCAGGACTTCCTTGTACTCTGTCAGGTCTGCCGCCATCTGTTTGTCGATGATGAAACCGGTGTCGGCGAGTTTGGCGGCCGGGGTGACGAGATCGGTCCATTTCATCGTGCCATGCTTTTGCCACAATGCGTGCAAGCCGGCCACCGATCCGGGAACTCCCGAAGACAGAGAACCGTGGGTGGAAAGATTCGGAACGACATTCCCCGAAGAATCCAGGTACATATTCTGCGAAGCCGCCGAGGGAGCAATCTCGCGGAAATCGAGCGCCATGATAGAGCTGTCGGCGCCCTCGCGGACCAGCGCGAAACCTCCGCCACCAATATTTCCCGCCTGAGGATACGTGACAGCCAGAGTGAACGCGACCGCCACCGCCGCGTCGAAGGCATTCCCGCCGTGCTCAATGATGTCGCGGCCGACTTCGGAAGCTATCGGCGACACGGTAGCCACCACGCCGCGCTGATAGAAACGAGTCACGCCCACTTTCCCGCAGGCGCCGGCGATCAAGAGCAGCGCCGCTGTCAGAGCAACTGCAGCAGCGAGTCGGGTTCGAATCATTCGCCGTGTCATAACCGCCGTGGATCGGATTGGATCAGGTCTTTTCGACGCGGAATATCATCCCGTCGGGGAACTGCACCGGAAGTACAAAGCCGGCCTTGAGTTCCTTGGCCGAAGTCTTGATCGGCACGACCGTTTCCGCGTTCTCCAGAATATTGGTTAATTTCAGATTGGCCGAACTGAATCCGGCCTGTTTCAGATCGACCTGGATGATAACTTCCTTGCGCTCGGCTTCGAGCCCGTCCGAAAGCTGTCCCGCCGGAGGCGCCACCACGAACAACAATCCCTTCTTGGGTCCCATCTGCAGGGAGAGATTCACCGACGGATCACTGCAGTAGAGACATGATTTGTTACCGGTGGACTCCATGAGCGAGGCTACAAACGCCAGCTTGTTATGGTCGCCACCCGAGGCGACGTCGAAGGTAAGGAAATACAGACTTCCCTTGAACCGCGTGCTGCAAACCGCCACGACTTTACCGTCAGTCTTGGCCAGTTTCTTCGCCCGTTCATCCGTGGTCTTGATGCTGCCATAGGTGTAGGCCACGAATTCGCCACCCTTGTGCGTGATGGAGGCCACGCGGTGATCGAGAGTGGTGTGGATGCGAAAATGTTTTGCCAGGACCTGACAGTCATGGAATTCTTCATTGAACTTGGGCATCAGCCCACACATAATAATCGTTACCCCGGCTTTGGCGAGCTCCACGAGCGCTTCCTGGTCTCTCTCGGCCATGACTTCGCACGAGGGCACGAAGATCGTCTGGTACTGCTTCATGCTGGTGTAATCACGATTCTCGCGGACGCCGTAGTCCAGCCTCAAGCGCGTAAGGTCACGACAGAATCCCGACATCGTGTCGTTCAGCAGCCGCGGCAAGTACTCGAAATCCTTCCTGGTGCCGGTTTCGCGCATCCAGTAGTACAGCCTTTGAGCAACAATCGCCAGCGACGGGGTCGCAGCGAGATCGTCGAAGTCGACCGTCTCAATACCTTCGTTGAAGTTCTTGACGACATCGTAAGCTTCGGTGACTGTGCCGTCGCGACGAAGCGGCGCACTGTACCAGTAGTCACGATCCACGAACATGTAGTGATTCATGCCCTTGAGGCCGGCCGCCAGACCTGCGGCCAGATAGAAGCGACGCACATTGCTGCCGATTGGGGCGATTTCTTCCTCGCGTTTCGGATCGGCAGCCGCAGCCCCGGACGAAAACGACGAGGCAAAGGCGAAACCATACTCGGCCTTCAGATAGCGAGCCTTGTTGGCCAGATCGAAATAGCTTCCCTCGGGGAAAATATTGGCGCCGAGGAACGGTGAACGATCCTCCGGGACCAGGTTGAACGCCGGCAGTAGATCGCCCGGCTTGAAATAGAGCGAGCGGAACAAGAGCGGCTCGACCGTATACGACGCAAAAGTATCTTCAAGTACGCTAAGATACTCATTGAGCATGAACTCGCGGAAGCGGAACCAATCCAGCGCCTTCGGGTATGTCTTAGCGTCCAGGTCGTCGAATTTGCGCGGGGGTTCGACCGTATCGAAATCCTCGTGCTTTTCACGATAGGCCGCATTCAGCTTCTTGATGTCGTCATAGCGGGTACGAAGAAATTCCGGATAGTACTCGGCGACAACGTCCGGGTTATAGTCAGCGGCGTCGGGACGAAGCATCCGCCCGAACGACGTCTCATAATCCAGTTCAACCATGAAGACCGGTCCGCGCGGGTGAACATAATTTTTCGTGGTCTCGATGAAGGCCTTGAAATAGCTGCGGAGATGGAACTGGAAATTGCTGTGAAGATACGACGGCAGGAATCCGCCCTTGACGCCATAGCTGTCAGGCAGGATCACTTCCGCCCCAGCGGCGTCACGAGCAAAGACCTTGATGTCCGAGAACAGCGTCCGCGGCAACCCGGCGTACGGCAGTTGTCCGTGAACCATTGGGCCCGGACGAAGAATTACCTTGAATCCGAATTCTCGGGCGAGTTCGAGAAAAACGATCAGATCTTTCCGGGGGTCATCGTAGCCGGAGAAGTCGATATGTTTTGACGAGTCCTGGTGGATGTTCCACGGAACGGCGGTCGCAATAATTCTGAAGCCGGCGCGACGAATGCGTTCAAAACAGATCGACCAGTACCTTTTGTCGATCCTGAAGTAGTGAAGTTCGGCTGAAAATGGGAGATAGGTCTCCTTGCCGATGGAAAAGCGATTGCCAATTACTCCGAGCATATAAGCCTTTATGTATCAATGACTTAACTTGAGACTCTGATAACGTAAGGTATAAGGATACGGAACGGGGGCATAAAAGTCAATAAAATTCGCGTAACGCCTTAATCCTCAATACCTTACAAATTGAGATTAGACCTGATCCGGCCATCAGAGCAAAAAAAACCCCCGGCTGAACCGGGGGTTCTAATAATCAGTACTACAAAAGCTACTTCAGCAGCATCATCTTCTTAGTAGAAACAAAGTCACCTGCGGTCAGGCGATAGAAGTAGATACCGGAAGCAACGTCGGCACCACCTTCAGAATTACCATTCCAGGTCTCACGATAGTTGCCGGCCGGCAATTCTTTGTCCTGATCAGTGTGATGACCCTCTGGCCCAGGACATTGTAAATGGTCAAGTCGACTGCGAGGCTTTCGGGAGCGCGAAGTCGAATCTAGTCGAGGGGTTGAAGGGGTTCGGATAATTCTGCGTCAGGCCGTAGCTCGTCGGCAAGTCGCCGCTACCGATCTCTTCAACCGACTGCGGCGAGTACATTTCCAGAGTCCAGCAACGCGGGCCGCTGACACCCAGGCCATTATCCCACAGCGGGAAGTCGGAACCGGTTATAGCCGCCGGCCATTCCCAAGCTACAAAGGTCGAGGCTGAGTCAAAGCACATCGTCTTGCCGGAGTCAGCCGAAATTGAGTAGAACGTCAGGGTCACAGCGATATCGTTGGAGACACCACCAGTGAAACCGTCGGAACCATCCGACGACAATGTGGCAAACATGTAGCCAACACGGTCGTTGGGACCAGTGCTTGGGCCCGGCTGAGCTGAACCAAGCGGCGGGCCACCCGTCTGAGTGAAAGTCGCGCCGTTGTTGGCCGACTTGTAATACTTACGGTACCTGGTCACGCCAGAACCTAGAGCGGTGACCAGAGGACCGTCACCACGCAGAAGATTAACCC
Organism: uncultured candidate division Zixibacteria bacterium; assembly: GCA_963735035.1. Lineage (GTDB taxonomy): Bacteria > Zixibacteria > MSB-5A5 > GN15 > FEB-12 > JAGGTI01. The sequence goes on along the minus strand of CAVTJJ010000004.1, from coordinate 167,250 downwards.
AATTGGCGCCGTCCGGTGAATAAAGCTGCCACCCATTCGAGGTTCCCCAGAAGGCGTCGTTCGGACTCGCGAGGAAATTGAACCGGATGTAAATTGTGTGTGTAGTGCCATCGTTGCACATAAGGTGATTGACCGGGTCAACCACGCCGGGGTTTGTGACACTATCAACGGAAACAATACCGTAATGTGTCTGAGCAAACGCACCGCACGCAAGGCCTAGCACCATGGCGAACGTAAGGAAAAATGAAAGTTTCCTCATCTCTTGCTCTCCTAATATGAATCGCATTCTTTTGCCTACCATAAATGTCATCGTGTCTAACTGTCCACTCAATATTTCTCTCGGGGTTTCGCACCTCTTGTGCAACCTGAGAGCCAGACGGTCAGAGCCGCTGAGATCGCGAACAAGAGCGAAAGCTAAACATTAGTAATCGTTAGCAAATTCCTCTCTCTGACGTCCTCCTTTCATCTCGTTCAACGCATCCATTCATTTATATAACGTCTCTCTTATTTATCTGTTCAATCTTTGTGAATCCACCCTTGTATCTTACGCCGCCCGACCAACTTGTCTGTAGACAGGACAGGCATAGAAGAACACGAATGTTCACCACCACCTGAAAAATAGGCGGCTGGAACCAGTCAGTCAACCGAAAACTGCACTCGGAGTCAATCAAAAAAGGGGGGCCCGAAAGACATAAGCCACTGTGCCACACCCTCATTTTGAGCCTGGCCGGCACTGGTTGAGCCGAAATCGCCGCTAACTTTAGCGCCCCCCTTGTCCGGCATGGGGTTGCGGGGTTGGTCGCAAACGATGCGTTTTGCCCAATTCAGCCTCTCGCCTGGCATCCCGCCGGGGCTCTCTTTTTGGGCCTGCGCGAACAGTTGGTGGCAAAAAATTAAGGCGGCCACCCCGTGGGGTGACCGCCCTGATTCAGCCTTGGGAAGTCAAAGACTTCGCGAGGTCGATTCTAGTCCACCGACATACAGGTGCTGCGAACGAACGGCGGCTCGCCTGTAATGAACAGACAGTCGATCAACAGCGAAATGTCACCGATCGTAATGGATCCACAGGTCGGGTGAAGTCCACCGGACAGGTTCATGTCAGCTTCACCTAGACAAACGATGTTGGCACCCGGACCCGAAGATATACAGGCACCGCTGATGAACTTGGCATCGATCATCACGCTGATGTCACCGATCGTCGGAGTCTCGCCGCCAGTACCGTTGGCGTTGCCGACCTTCCCTATACAGCAGGCCGGATTTATGGGTACGCAGCCTCGAATTTCCTTGTACCAGTTCTTGGCATAGGCAACCTGAGCTTCCAGATCAGACAACGAACCATTGCGAACCGTAGTCATAACGGTCCAATAGTGCAGCGTGTCGCTGGCCAGCAAGTTGTAATCCTGCTTGTAGGTCAACCAGACGGCCTGATCCTGAGTCGAAGCATCGGCGTTCAGGCCCGATACCTTCGTCACATCCCACCAAAGCGTCGGGTTCGGCTGGGCCGGGACGAGAGGCGTGCCATTACGATAATGCGTCGTGTCGACCATAATCGCCTGGTCGGCCGCATTCAGACTGAAATAGGCGGTGGAATCGTTCACGCACGGGTCGGCATTGAACTGAGCCTTGGTGTAACCGCCACCAAAAGCCTCAGTGGCAAACCGGTTCAAGTTTGTCTGACACGCATTGTGAAGAACCGTGTCAGTACCCTGAACATAAACGAAGCCAGCACTGGAAACACCGGTCGTGTTCAGCGGAGCGCTGTCGGCCGGGACATCCCAGTCAAGGACATCACCAATGGTGACGTGATTGTGGGCCGCACCGTCAGCCGAATAGACCCAGGTGTGGACAATCACGAAGTTGATGGTCGAAGTCGCCGGCGTGGCGGAACGCGGACCGTACACAACGCGCTCAAAAGCGATGGTCGTGTCGCGGTTAACGAACTTACCCGTGTAAGTCGAGTCGTACTTGCCGCTCGCCGCCAGACCTCCGGTCATGGTCTTCTCCGGGGTCGGGTCGAAACCGGTTTCGTCCGCCTGGTTGGCGTCGTTCGTCACCTGCGTCAATTCTGCGCCGGTACCAGTCGAACCAGTCGCCATCAAAGTGAACGGCGTACCGCTCGACAAGTAGATCGCGTCGCGCTGACGAGTCCCGCACTCGCTACCGGATTCACTGTAATCGAGATTGATACCTCCGCTGGAACCGGCGCCCCAACCGAGGTCACCGTCGTTACCAACACCAAGGGCTACGCAAGCGCCGACCGGTTCAAAGAACGGATCGAACATGTTGGCATGGGTCGTAACCGTATCCCACTTCGTGGCCTCGACATTTTCCGCGGCCAGAATGCGAACCAGAATCGGAAGTGAATCGTTGTTGGCCGCCTCAGACTTCAGCCAGATCTCGCCGTCCAACCACTGATTCGTCGAAAGAGCGGTGGCATTGGCGATCAAGTCGAACGTCCGGGTGCGAACCACACCGGCCGTCACTGTGAACGGGCTGCCCGGAGTCGGATTCTCTGAAACACTCAGCGCGGAGTTGCCGGCAACACCGATCTCAGTAACGTTCAAAGTCACGTTACCATCGTTCACGACCGTAATGGTGAAGTTCTTGGTCGTGCCAAGACCCACCCACTGCGGCCATTCAACTGATTTAGGAATCACGTTGATCTGCGAGGCCTCAACCGGCTCAACGCAGGCCAGACGAATCCACTTCTCGGAGTTCTGAGTACCGGGAGGATTGGTGCGGGCCCAGTTATACGGACCCGGGAACTGGTCGTCCAGGTATTCCATGTTCAAGTAATGACCGGCGGCATAGTCGTGCAACGGTGACATATCGACTTCGGCCGCGGCCGGCCAGGTCAGAGCCAGACCGGTCTCGTCGAGGGCCTGACGCTCGATCGACGGTTTCCATTCGGAACCGCATGGCCCCTGGGCATCGGGATCACCCGCCAAACCGCAGTTCGGAGTATAGGTGTTGGTGATGTTACGTGCGGCGTCCCACAGAGAGGACGAACTCAACTGAGCCACCGACATCAAGATCTCCCAGTTGGCCATGGCCTGACGGTTGCCGGTGTAGGAGCAGTCATCCAACACGCCCGGGGCCGGTTGCGTCGCAGCGTCGCGCCACGGGTACCGATTGGCACGCTCGTGAATCTGCGACCAGACCAGATACAATTTGCCATCGCACTCACCCATCGTGGAGAAGCCGAGGTAACCAACGTTACTTCCGCCGAAACCACAATGGAAGGTGTTCATCGAGCCGGTCAGCATGTCGTCGTTCATGAAGTTGCCGTTAGCAACCTTGACGGCATCGCCCACGCCAGGAGCGACCCCATCGTTGGTCTTTTCCCAGTGATACAGGTTCTCATCGTAATCTTGCCAGTTGAAACCGTCAAAATAAGGATCGGCAGAAGTCGGCTTGGCACACCAGTAGACGTGCAAGTCGCCTTCGCTGTCGAACATACAACCGGCTTCCAACCAGCAAGTAAAGTGGTTCGGATCACCGGCCAGAGCGTTAGTGTAATTGGTAACGCTGTAGGACGGCGACCAGTTTACACCACGGTTGAATGATTCACGGCACCACACGTCAACGTCGGCGCCTTGTTCCAACAAGCAGCCGTAGTATGTCGGGTTGGTGTAAACCACCGCCACACCCTGATTCGGGTAGGGGGCAGCCGCAAGTTCCGTCCACACTGTGGAACCCAGCGAGTCAATAATTTGACCGGCACTCCAGGTACCGGCGGAAGTATTGCCGACTTTGCGGAAATAGTTCCAGGTCCAGTAGACTGTCGTTCCATTGTCGCTGACGTAGCCGTCTCCTGACAGCTCTGTGCCGTTGGCGGAGTTCTCACCCAGAAGAAGGTGGGTAATCGTATTGGTTCCATCCCACTGTGTCTTTACCTGCGGGTCGCGCGAGTAATTCCCGTCGACCCTTTCGATAAACAGCGGTCGGTAGACGGTCGAATCGATCCAGGTAACGTTCAGATTTGAACGCGGATCGTAAGTGCAGTTGAATTCGGAACCCTGATAGTAGATATAGCTGTCAAACAGACGCGCCGTACCGATGCTGCGAAAGTGCTGGGCACTGGAACCGATGACCGCCCGACCGTTGAAGGTCATGTCGATGCTAGAGGCATAACCGACACCGATAGAATCAGAGGACTGCAGATCGCAGCCGATGTCCTGGCCGCGCGGCCAGTTTCCTGATGTCACCGTGGCATCGTAAACGTTGTAGCCGGCGTTTGTATTTGGGAACGCCGGGAGTGTATCCGGTCTGGCGTTATAGACAAAATGAACACTCACTTCAGCGGTTTCGTCGGTCGCGCCGTTCCACCAGTGAGCGATCTGACGGCCACTGCCCCAGGTCCACTGGGCGTCTTCCCAGGTCAGATCGATACTGACACCCACACCGGTGCCGACGTTCGGCGAAGCGGCCGATCCGAGCGGTATACGTGGCGAAGGGGCATAGCCACTTGTGGCCTCGGGCGCCCGGTACGAAACTGCTTCGCGATTTTCCATCGGATACGGACCGACGTTAAAGCTGTTGATCTTATCGAGCTGCTTGCCGTCAGCGATATCGGCCTTGGTATTCGTGGCCGCATATGCCGACAACGTCAGCAACCCGGACAACAGCACTGCTACGCACAACGTAAGTAGTGCTTTCCTCGTCATGCTCGTTTCCTTTCAAGATTAGCTGCATTTCAGTTCCCACGCCTCCGGCGCAGAAACTAACCCTAGTTGTATGTTCCGCGCGGCACACCCTGTTGTCCGTCCGTCCCGCGCGGGCGTTACTCTCCGTTGCGGATAACCTCCTTAGTTGGCGATTGCCAGTTGATTCGTCCTGAACACATTGACCTCATAAGGTGCATTTGCAGGCATCGTAACCCAAATACGGCCGGTCCGATGCGCATTCAATAAAGCTGTCTAACCCAAGGTGTCGCTGCAAACATCAGACGCGCGTTTGCGCGGGTCACGTGTCAAGAACCGCATGCTGTCGGTGGTTCATGGCACAAGCACCAGAGGCGCCGGTTCCGAAGTATTTAGTGAGGGCGGGACCTTGCTGAACCTCTCATGATGTCAAATCCAGTCCCTCTGGAAAGAACGGTCAGAGGACTGAAGCAATATGAAAGTAGAGACGAATTGACAATTTGTCAAGGGGTTTTGAGTACCAGCGTAGCGGTTCGAAAGCCGGACTCCCTGGGCAGGTGGCCTCGACGGCTCCGATCATCGGCGGTTCGCCCAGGTAATCGGGCTTGAAACACGCGACTTATTGCTGCCTCGCGGTGCTCACCACACATGGGCAGAGTGTCGCAAGTTGTTGTGCGCAACACACTCCCACGGCGGGATTCCGTTGTCCAGAGACCGGACTTGATTTGCAGATATTATTCAAAACAAGAAGAGCCGCGAACGGTGTTCGCGGCTCTATGATACTTCAAATCAACTACGACCGGCCTACGGCGCGGGCTGCGGTCCGCTACGGAACATGTAGTATATCAGATAAGAGATATCTCCAATCGACACACTACCGCTGCCATCGATATCAGCCACGGCGGGTATCGCCGGAGCCGGGCCGTCGCGGAACAGGTATTCGACCAAATATGCTATGTCGTTGACTGAATACACGTTATCCGAGTCAAGATCACCTCTGAGGAAGGCCACCACCCTCGGGTGAGTCACGAGCGTTGCCGAAGCCTGGCTGGGATAATCGGTGACTATAAAAGTGATCTCATAAATGGACCCGACCTCAGTCGAATCGGCTGTGAAACTGTAAACCCAGTCCCCGTTGCCCGAGTTAGTCCAGCTCGCACCTGGTAACATGGGATCAGCCGTGACGGTTATCGAATCCCTCTCAGGGTCGGCCGGTGACAGCGTGATCTGGTAGACATGGCCTGATGGCACCAGGAGCGTATCCGGCAGATTATATCCAAAGCTGGGGGGTTGGTTGCCGGCGTCCAGGACGTTGATATCGACTATCCCGGTATCGACCGCGCCGCGATCATCGGTCGCGATGAATCTAATGGAGTACACACCGGCCTGGGTAAAGTCAGGACTGAACTCGAAGTCGCCCGTGCGAGTGGTGGGAGTGTAAGAGAACACGGCATTGGTGGCCGGGACATTTTCCGCTCTAAGTAGAGGAGCGGTGATGGCGTCGTCATCGATAACGGCTATGTAGAAGTTTACGCTGGCACCTTCAGAAATAGTGTACGGACCGGGGCCGCCAGGCAGCGGGAAGACGACAACCGGAGGTTTGTTCTTATCGGTGACCCTGATCGTAATAGTCTCACTTTCCCTGTAATCCGTGGGGTAAGCGCTATCAGTACACCGGAACACCACATAGTAGCGAGTGGGGTTGGCGATCGTCCCGCCTTGGGTCCAACTGGGTACGAACCTGAACACTCCTGTGCCATCGCGGTTATCCGTGAAGGTCATGTTGGCGGCCAGAGCAGCACCGCCGGACGAAGAGGCCGTGAGATACGGAGTCGGGCCGTCCGGATCGGAGGAGGATACAGGATATACGAGGGTGTCCATTTCGAACATTGCAACCGAAGGCGCACCATAGGAGAGGAACGGCACTTGATTGACGTCGGTCACCGTTATGGCGATCGCTTGTTCCACGGTGTCAACCGCGTCCGCGGCGAAGATCGTTACATTGTAGCTGCCGGCCTGAGTGTAGTCAGGCTGGAACCTGAACGTCCCCGTGCCGTTGGCGTTGTCTGCAAACGTGGCGTTGGTCGGGAGGGTACCGCTCCACAGTCTGGCGGTGTCGGCGTCGAGATCGGTGGTCGTGACATTAAATGTCAGGAATCCGGCTTCCGCCACCGTCTGGGCGGCGACCGCCGCCATAACCGGCGCATGGTTACCGAATTCATTCACTGTGAAGGTAACTACGATAGTGTCCGCGAGAGTGCCATCGGATGCAACTACAGAGATATCGTAAGTTCCGGACTGGGTGAAGTCCGGGGCAAAGGTAATGCCGCCAAGCCCGCTGCCAATGTCTATGAACGAAGCGTGGAGCGGAAGCGGAAGGGCCTGGGGAATCGACAAAGTCAGGGCATCGCGGTCCGGATCTTTGGCGCTGACACCCTGAGTGAAAGTCTCACCCTCGGTCATCGTCGGACGTGGGATGCTGTCAAAATACGGCCGTTGATTACCCGCGTCGTAGACCTGTATCAGCACTACTTCCTTGTCGATGGCAAATCCGTCGAAGGCACGGAACGTCACCGATACCAGGCGCTGCGTGCCGTAGAAATCAGGCGTGAAGGTGAACACGGCGGTGCCGTTACCGTTGTCCACGAAAGTGGAGCCTACCGGGGCCCCGACGGCCAGAAGCGCCGGAGCTGGGCCGTCCGGGTCGGATCCCGAAAGGTTGATCGTCAGCGTCTGTCCTTCGGTAATCACTCGCGGGCCGATCGGGGTCAGCACCGGTGGCTGATTCTCCGTCACGACAGTTATATCTACGGTCATGGTGGCAGAAAGCTGCGGGGTCCCCTGATCGACACCCAGGAACGTGGCCTGATTCAAGCCAACCTGAGTGGCGGTGGGATGGAAGGCAAACCGGCCGGTGCCGTCGCCGTTATCAACAAACGTCGCATTGGCCGGCAAGCTTAGAGACGACAGAATGACTCTATGACTGGCGACCGGGTCGGTGGAATCGCTCGCCTGAACTATGAAGACCAGGGAATCATCCACCACCGCCCCCAGCGGGGCGATATTCACGAACAGTGGCGGTTGGTTGACTTCGACCGTCGTCACGGCCGAAATCGCCGTAGTCGTGCGCTGCGGCGTGCCGTGATCGGTGGCGAAGAAGTTTATGGTATCGACACCGGAGCTATAGAAATTCGAGCGGTATACCAGACGGCCGGTGCCGTCATGATTGTCGGTGAACGTGAAAGGATATAGCGTGGTGCTTACCGACAAAGACGGGAAAGTCGCGCCGCCGTCGGGATCGGTCACGCGCACCGGAATGACCAGTGAATCACCCTCATTGAGAGTGAAGTCGCCTATGGGATCAAAGACCGGCGCCACGTTGCCGCTCTCGGTCACGGTAATCGCGACAGTCTCCGAGTCGGCCAACAAGCCGTCGTCAGCGATGAACAGTACGTTGTAAGATCCGGCCTGAGTGTAATTCGGTGTGAAGCTGAATGAGGCCGTGCCGTCGGCATGGTCAAGCAGGGTGGCGTTGGCCGGTAGATTCTCGGCGCGCAATGTCGGTATGGTTGCATCCAAATCGGTCGCGGTGACAGTGAAATCAAGGGCGACACCCTCAGCTACCGTGTGCGGACCAATAGCGGCCAGAACTGGCGCCTGATTGCCGGCGTCGGCGATGACTATCGTAACGATTTGCGAATCTACTGCGGTTGGGAAAGCAGCATCAGTGGCCCGGAAAGTCACATTGTATGAGCCGGCGCCGGCGAAATTGGGTGTCCAGCTGAATGATCCCGTGCCATTTAGGTTATCCACAAACACGGCGGTACCGGGGAGGACGGACGTAGACAGAAGCGGTATAGCTCCGTCGGGATCGCTTGCCGTAACCCCGAAAGTCATTAACACGTTTTCGGTACCGGCCTGCCCGCCGATCGGCATCATAACGGGGAGCTGATTCACGTTCGTGACAACGATATGGACGATCGTGGTACCGACACCCAGCCCCGGGTCAGTCGCCGTGAAGGTCACATCGTAAATGCCGGCCTGGATAAAGTTGGGAGTGAAACTGAAGTTGCCGTTGCCATTGGCGTTATCCAGGAAAGTCGCGTTAGTCGGAAGATTAGTGGCTACCAGAGTGATCGGATCGAGATCGGAGTCGGTGGCCGTAATCTGAAACGCCAGTGTTTGAGCTTCCGCCACGGTTTGTTCGGCTACCGGAGTTACCACCGGCGCATGATTGCCAAAATCAGTCACGGTAATAACCACCGCTTCGGAATCGATTGCTGACGGCACCGCGCCGTCAGTGGCGTAAAAAGTCACATTATAGACACCCGCCTGGGTGAAGGTCGGCGTCCAGGCGAAAGTCCCGGTGCCGTTGCCGTTGTTGACATAGGTGGCGCCCGTAGGAAGCGTTAATGCAGTCATTACCGGAGTGACCCCGTCCACATCGGTAGCTGCAGCCGTAAAGGTCAGGAGGGAACCTTCCACCACACTGCGAGGGCCAATGGTCGCCAACACCGGCGCCGCGTTGGCGGCGTAGATGAAAGCGCCCAACAAAGTATTGGATACGAGACCTGAGGACGTGTTTACCACGGCCACATCCATGGCAGCTCCTACCGAACCGGCCGGAGTAACGGCGGTCAATTGGAAGGGGCTGATCACCGTGGCGGCGGCGCTGTTCAAGCCAAAATGCACGGTCGTACCCGCCGGATCGAAACCTGAACCGTTGACGGTCACCAGAGTTCCGCCGACAGCCGAACCGGTAGTTGGGTCTATCGAGGTGATAATCGGGGCGTCGCCTGCAGCGGTATTGACCGTAACGACCGGCGAATGCGGCGAGAAATTGCCCGACGGATCCTGAGCTACAATAATGTAAGCGTATGAATTGCCGCCGCTGACGGTGTTATCTACAAAGAAATTGTTCGCCACGCCGGGGTTGGTCAGCAATCCGGCCGTATTGTCAATTCGGAAGAACGACCCATTGGAGATGGCCAGTCTACGGTAAACGTGATAGGTGAGCCCGGCGACACGCGTCCAGTTCAGCACCACGCTGGTATTGGAAACGGTGACGCCGCTCAGACCAAGCGGCACAACCGGCCAGGTGACCGAGGCAAGAGTCACGTTTTCCTGCTGGAACGAGTTGTTCGGGATCAATCCGGAAAGCTGAAAGCCCTGGTTGTTGGCGACATTATAGAAATGATAATCGTACGGGTTGCCCGGGGCTTCCGTGAGATAGTTCTGGAAGTCGTCGAACCAGTTGCCGGCGTCATAGCCGGCGCCGTCGGCGCTCTCAATCCGGATTTCTTCGTCGGTGTTGTCCAAATATCCGACAAAGAGAATCTCGCCGTTCGCCGGGGTAGTCGCGTTGGAATTGGATACTGTTCCAAAGATCGACCCCTGAGCGAACCCAGAGCCGGTCAACCCCAAAACCAGCACCAGAGCCAGCCCGAGTCGGTAGGTTATCCCAACCATCCTATTAGATAACCGCACAGCGGTACCTCCGTTTATGTTCAGCTCAAATCTTTTCATAGCCATGGGTCATTCCTCTACTGAATCGGGAAAGTGCCCGAGGTCGCGGCGTTCGCCTGGTACGGCTTGCCGGCGCGCACCACGAAGTTGGTGCCAAAGCCGACTGCAAACCGTGACTGGTAGCTCTGCGAACCCGCCACAAAATTGTTTAGAGTGTTGAGCACGCCGGGGATGTTGTTAATGACATCCTGCGCCACGAGGAAATTAGCCTCGCGCTCGAACGGTATTGATACGTAATTGAAATCTGTCGAAGCGGTCGTTACCAACGGGTAGGTTATGGTTCCCGGAGCCGGGACACCTCCGGCGACGGAGAAGATTGTCGCCGACGCCGCATTCACCTGATACACTCCCCCCGGTACCACTGCGAAATTGATTCCGAACCCGGCCGCATAGCGCGACTGGAAGCTCTGCGACGTTGCAATGTACCGGTTGACGGTCAATACCCGTCCGGTGCCAAGCGCCGATATCAACTGATCGGCATTCGTGATGCCGGTACCCGTGAACGGGATGCAAACCAGGTTGTAGTCGGTAGACGACGTGATAATGATCGGATAGTCGTATTCGCCGACCCGGTTCGAAACACCGGAGGCATTCGTCCATGAGTCGATGGCCACCACCACGTAGAAGTACTGCGTCAGGGTGTCGCCCACGACGTTAGCGCCGCCGATGTTGTTATCTGTAAAGGTAGCAGTCAAAGCGTTCGAAGTGCCGATCAAATTCGCCGGGCCGGGCGTGAAGTACGCCGACGTACCACGGTGAATCTCGTAGTGGTCGATCGTGGTCGCGAGACCGGCCGTATCAACCAACACGGGCGACCAGGTCAACACGAGGGCGTCACTGACGATTCTGATCGTCAAGTCCGTCACAGAGCGCGGCGGAGCACCGTTTACCACTGCGATAGCCACCGTATCCGGAAGCGAGTGGTCGATGCCGTCGAAGGCGATCAACTGGAACCGGTAAGTTCCGAGCGCATTGGGTGTAAAGGTCGGAGCCACATTCGTCGCACTCGAAAGAGTAACGGCCGCTCCGGCAACTTGCGTCCAGGCATAGGTGAGTAACTCGCCGTCGGCATCGGAGGATCCGGCGCCGTCGAGCTGTACCAGATGCCCCTGCGGGATGTCAAACTGATCCGAACCGGCGTTGGCGACCGGAACCCGGTTGGTATTAGTAACCGTGATAGCGACTAGTTCGCTGTCAGCCGAGATGCCATCGGAAGCTATGAACAGAACGTTGTGCACACCGGCCTGGGTGAAGTCCGGGGTCCAGTTGAATGTCGCCGTGCCGTTGGCATGATCGACAAAACTCGCGCCAATCGGAAGTGAGTTAGCCGATAAGACCGGAGTCGTAAGGTCGGCATCGGTCGCCGACACCGTGAAGTTCAGAGCGGCGTTTTCAGCTATGCTACGAGCGCCAATTGCAGCCAGCACCGGGATCTGGTTGCCGGCATCGGTGACTGTGATCCGCACAACTTCGGAGTCGGCGGCGACACCGTCTGAGGCGACAAACGTGATATCGTATATACCGGCCTGTACATAGCTCGGTGTCCAGTTGAATGTTCCAGTACCGTTAGCATTGTTGGTGAAAGTAGCACCGGTCGGAAGCGGTGCGGCCGAAAGGGTCGGAATCGTAGCGTCGGCATCGGTCGCCGAGACGCTGAAATTCAAATTGACCTGTTCGTTCGTGCCACGGGCGCCGATCGCCGCCAGGACCGGCGTCTGGTTGCCCGCATCGGTGACCGTTATCTGGACCACTTCGGTATCGGCGAGCAAACCATCAGACGCCACAAACGTGACATTGTATAGTCCGGCCTGGGTGAAGCCGGGTGTCCAGTTGAACGTGCCGGTGCCGTTGGCGTTGTCTATGAAGGTGGCGCCGGTCGGAAGCGGTGACGCAGTCAGGATCGGCGTGGTGGCGTCGAGATCGGACGCCGAAACGATGAAGTTGAGATTGATATTCTCAGTCGTACCCCGCGCGCCTATCGCGGCGAGCACCGGGGCCTGGTTGCCGGCTTCAATAATCGTAATCTGAACGACTTCGGAATCGGCCAATACTCCGTCCGAAGCGACAAACGTTACGCTATAGATACCCGCCTGTGTGAAACCGGGAGTCCAATCGAAGGTAGCAGTACCGTTGCCGTGGTCGGTGTATGTAGCGCCAGTCGGCAGCGGTGATGCGGTTAGTATCGGCGTGGTGGCGTCGACATCAGACGCAGAGACCGCGAAGTTCAGATTGATGTTCTCAGTCGTGCTGTGTGAGCCGATCGTGGCAAGCACCGGTCTCTGGTTGCCGGCCTCGATGACGGTAATCTGCACGAGTTCCGAATCAGCAAGGACGCCGTCCGATGCGACAAACGTCACGCTGTAGATACCGGCCTGAGTATAAGTCGGCAGCCAGTTGAAGCTGCCCGTACCATTGCCGTTGTCTACGAAAGTAGCACCGGTCGGCAGCGACGAAGCGCTCAGCAACGGGATGGTGGCGTCGGCGTCGGTAGCCGTCACACCAAAAGCGAGGCTGACATTTTCGGTGGTGCTGCGAGCGCCTATCGCGGCAAGCACAGGAGCCTGATTACCGGCTTCGAGAACCGTAATCTGGACCACTTCGGTATCGGCCAGCAAACCGTCTGAAGCAACGAATGTGATCGTATAGATGCCGGCCTGAGTGAAGTCCGGTGTCCAGTTGAACGTGCCAGTACCGTTGGCATTGTCCACGAAAGTCGCGCCGGTCGGCAGCGGTGACGCGGTCAGGGTCGGCGTGGTAGCGTCGACATCGGTCGCGGATACGCCGAAATTCAGGTTTGTGCTTTCACTGGTACTACGAGCGCCGATAGCCGCCAGCACCGGGGCCTGGTTGCCGGCTTCAATAATCGTAATCTGAACGACTTCGGAATCGGCCAACAGACCGTCCGAAGCGACAAACGTTACGCTATAGATACCCGCCTGTGTGAAACCGGGAGTCCAATCGAAGGTAGCAGTACCGTTGCCGTGGTCGGTGTAAGTCGCGCCGGTCGGCAGCGGTGATGCGGTCAGGATCGACGTGGTGGCATCAACATCCGAGGCTGATACAGCGAAGTTCAGATTCAAGTTCTCAGTCGTGCTGTGTGAGCCGATCGTGGCAAGCACCGGTCTCTGGTTGCCGGCCTCGATGACTGTAATCTGTACGAGTTCGGAATCAGCCAGAACACCGTCTGAGGCGACAAACCATACGCTGTAGATACCGGCCTGAGTGTAAGTCGGCAGCCAGTTGAAGCTGCCCGTACCATTGCCGTTGTCGACAAAAGTAGCGCCGGTCGGCAGCGGCGACGCGCTGAGCGACGGGATGGTGGCGTCGGCGTCGGCAGCCGTCACACCAAAAGCGAGGCTGACATTTTCGGTGGTGCTCCGGGCGCCGATCGCGGCGAGCACGGGAGCCTGATTACCGGCGTCGGCCACTGTTATATGAACCACTTCGGAGTCAGCCAGGAGACCGTCCGAAGCAACGAATGTGATCGTATAGATGCCAGCCTGAGTGAAGTCCGGCGTCCAATCAAAGGTACCGGTTCCGTTAGCATGATCTACGAACGTGGCGCCGGTCGGCAGCGGTCCAGCCGAAAGCGCAGGCGTGGTGGCGTCCACATCGGTCGCAAAGACGTCGAAATTCAGGTTCGTGTTTTCAGTGGCCCCCTGGCCGCCGATACTCACCAGAGCGGGTCTCTGGTTTCCGGCATCGATGACGGTAATCTGCACGAGTTCGGAATCGGCAAGCAGGCCGTCTGAAGCGACAAAAGTCACACTGTATATTCCCGCCTGCGTGAAGCCGGGTCTCCAGTTGAATGTAGCTGTACCATTGCCATGGTCGGTGTAAGTCGCACCGGTCGGCAGCGGTGTCGCGGTCAGAATCGGCGTCGTGCCGTCGACATCTGAAGCCGTGACCGCGAAGTTCAAGATCGCGCTTTCAGTTGTACTGCGGGCGCCGATCGCGGCGAGCACCGGTATCTGGTTGCCGGCCTCAATGACTGTGATCTGCACCACTTCGGAATCAGCCGCCACACCGTCAGAGGCTACAAAAGTGACATTGTAAACACCCGACTGAATGAAACTCGGCTGCCAATTGAAGCTGCCAGTGCCGTTGCCGTTGTCGACAAAAGTGGCGCCGGTCGGAAGCGGCGACGCGCTGAGCAACGGGATAGTGGCATCGGCGTCCGTAGCCGACGCAGTGAAACTAAGGAGCACGTTTTCGGTAGTGCTGTGTGCGCCAATCGCGGCGAGTATGGGGGCCTGATTGCCTGATTCAACGACCGTTATTTGAACCGTCTCGGAGTCGGCCAGAAGACCGTCCGAGGCGACAAAGATCACATTGTAGATACCCGACTGAGTAAATCCCGGTGTCCAGTTGAACGTGCCGGAGCCGTTAGCATTGTCCACGAAGGTGGCACCGGTCGGAAGCGGTCCGGCCGAAAGAGTTGGCGTGGTGGCATCAGCATCGGAAGCCGAGACGGAGAAGTTCAAATTGACTGATTCAGTCGTGCCACGCGGGCCAATAGCCGCTAGCACCGGTCTCTGGTTACCGGCCTCGATGATCGTAATCTGAACGACTTCGGAATCGGCCAGGGTGCCGTCAGATGCTATGAATGTCACCGGGTAAACACCGGCCTGTATGAATGTCGGCGACCAGTTGAAAGTACCTGTCCCGTTGCCGTTGTCGACAAAGGCAGCACCGGTGGGGAGAGGCGAAGCCGTAAGGGTCGGGGTGGTCGCATCGGGATCGGCGGCCGAGACGGCGAAATTGAGCAGTGTGCCTTCAGTAGCGCTACGGGCGCCTATGGCCGCGAGCACTGGAGCCTGGTTACCGGATTCGGAAACCGTGATCGTGACGATTTCAAAATCAGTGGCCGAGGAATCATCGGTGGCAGTGAAAGTAATATTGTAAGTGCCGGCCTGGGTGAAGTCGGGGCTGAAGCTGAAGCTGCCAGTACCATTATGGTTGTCGACAAAGCTGGCGTGCAGTGGCAAAGCCGAAGTGGTCAGGACCGGCGCGACACCCTCGGGATCGGTCGCGGTAGCCGTAAAATTGAGCACCAGGCCTTCCTGGGTGGATCGCGGCCCGATAGCCGCGAGCACCGGCGGTTGATTGCCCGCCTCGTTGATCGTCACGAACACCAGCTCCTGGTCAGTAGCGACACCATCGCTGACTGTGAACATCAGGCTAACGATACCGGACTGGCGATAGTTCGGACTAAAACTGAACGTTCCGGTTCCGTTACCGTGATCCACGAACGTTCCGT
Source organism: uncultured candidate division Zixibacteria bacterium (assembly GCA_963735035.1). Lineage (GTDB taxonomy): Bacteria > Zixibacteria > MSB-5A5 > GN15 > FEB-12 > JAGGTI01. The sequence continues at coordinate 151,821 of CAVTJJ010000004.1, read as the reverse complement.
TCAGAGGCAGCGGCGCGGCGGTGAATGTTAGAGCGGTGCTGTCGGCGTCAGTAGCCGTAACCAGCACGCTCAGGTTGGCACCCTCGGTGACAAACTGCGGACCAATAGCCGCGAGTACTGGCGCCTGATTGACATTACTTACCGTAATGGTTACGATTTCAGAGTCGGACAGAGCGCCATCACTCGACGTAAACGTGACATTGTAGCTTCCGGCCTGATAGAACGACGGCGTGAAACTGAAGCTGCCGGTGCCGTTGAGATTATCTACAAAAGTTGCATTGGCCGGCAGGCCGGTAGCGGCGAGAATCGGAGTTGTCAGGTCGGGATCGCTTGTCGTAACCGTAAAGGCGAGCGTCGCGTTCTCATTGACCGCTCTCGGGCCGATAGCGTCAAGCACCGGCGCGCGGTTGATATTGTTGACGGTGATAGTCACAATCTCGCTGTCGACCGCGATACCGTCCGAGGCACGGAACGTAATGTTGTAGATTCCGGCCTGGAAGAAACTCGGCGTGAAGGAAAACGTACCGGTCCCGTTCAAATTGTCTACGAAGGTGGCGTTCAGTGGAAGCGTCGAAGTAGTCAGCGCGGGGATGGTAGCGTCCGCATCAGTAGCTGAGACTCCAAAGGTCACCAGAACGTTTTCGTCGACCGAATGCGGACCGATCGCCGCCAGCACCGGGGTCTGATTGCCTGCGTCATTGACCGTAATCGTGACGATCTCAACATCGGTGGCGGTGCTGTCATCGCGAGCGGTAAAAGTGATATTGTAGGTACCGGACTGGATGTAGCTCGGATCGAAAGTAAACGTGCCGGTGCCGTTGTGATTGTCCACGAAGCTGGCGTTGGTAGGGAGACTTGACGTCGAGAGGCTGGGGGTAGCCCCCTCAGGATCGGAGGCTGAGACACCAAAGGTCAGTTGACTGCCCTCGGTCACAGTCCGCGGGCCTATCGCCGCCAGGACCGGCGGCTGATTACCCGCATCGTTGATAGTGATAAACACTACCTCGGAGTCCACCGCGACTCCGTCCGAGGCATAGAAGGTCACGCTACGGATTCCCGACTGGATAAAGTCAGGATTGAAGTCGAAGTCTCCCGTACCATTGCCATTATCTATGAATGTCGCATTACGCGGCAGAGTGGATGAAGTAAGAACCGGTGTCGTACCGTCCGCATCAGTGGCGGACAGAACTATATGCAAATTGGCGCCTTCGGTGACTGTCTTCGGTCCGATAGCTGCCAGAACCGGCGCCCGATTACCGGCGTCGACAACTGTAACGACTACTACTTCGGAGTCAACTAGCGCTCCATCGGTGGCCCTGAACGTAATATTGTAAGTCCCGGCCTGAGTGAAATTCGGCGAGAAGCTGAAATTGCCGGTACCGTTGCCGTTATCTAAGAAGCTGGCGTTAGTCGGCAACGAAGAAGTCGTGAAGGTCGGGGTGGTGCCATCCGGGTCGGTCGCTGAAACGCCGAATGCCAGCGTAGCACCCTCGGTCACCGATCTCGGGCCGATGGTCGCCAGGACAGGAGCCTGATTGCCCGCGTCTGTTACAGTGATCGTGACGATTTCGAAATCGATCCCAAGACTGTCATCCGTCGCGGTGAAAGTCACCTGGTACATACCCGCCTGCTGGAAAGCCGGCGTAAAGCTGAAGGTGCCGGTACCGTTGCCGTTATCGACAAAGCTGGCATGGCTGGGCAGGATCGAGGTTGTCAGGGCCGGGGAAGGATCTTCAATGTCGGTAGCTGACACCGTGAAACTCAAGTTGGCACCTTCAAGCACCGAATGCGGGCCTATAGCCGCCAGCACTGGAAGCTGGTTGCCGGCATCGATGACCGTGATGCTGACCACTTCGGAATCAACTGATAGCGCCGCATCGCGGGCATAGAACGTCACCGAGTACACACCCGACTGCAGGTAGCCGGGCGTGAAGTCAAACGTTCCGGTACCGTTGGCGTGATCGACAAAGGTAGCTCCGGTCGGCAGCGAGGAAGTTGTCAGAACGGGCGTTTCTCCGTCAACATCCGTTGCGGTGGCCGTGAAGTTCAAAATGGCGCCTTCAGTTACAGAGCGGGGGCCAATAGTCGCTAAGACCGGCGGGTCGTTTACCGGGGTGACCGTAAACGTGGCCGGATCGGAAGCGAACAGCAGACCGGGATCGGTCGCCGTAAACGTAATCGTCTCAGCACCGTTCCAATTCATATCCGGAATCGTAATCGTAGCGACTCTGTTGACATCGATACTGACTGTCAGAGCCGTGTTGCCTGAGTAGGTCCAGGTCATCTGGGCATCAGTGTTGTCAACGTCGGAGACGTAGCCGTCGAGAGCGATAGTCGTGAACGTCGAGCCTTCAGCTATTGTCTGATCCGGGATATCAGTGACTACTGGAGCATCATTAGCCGCAGTTACGGTGAAGATGGCGGCATTGGACGAGGCCAGCAACCCCGGATCGGTCGCCGTAAACGTGATCGTCTCAGCGCCGTTCCAGTTGGCGTCAGGTATCGTGATCGTGGCGACTCTGGTCGGACTGATACTGACCGTCAAAGCCGTGTTGCCAGAGTAGGTCCAAGTCATCTGGGAAGGTGTGTTGTCGACATCCGATACATAGCCATCAAGAGCTATAGTCGTAAAGGTCGAGCCTTCAGCCACAGTCTGATTCGGGATATCTGAAACTACGGGCGCGTTATTGACGGCTGTGACCGTGAACGTGGCCGGGTTGGACGAGAACAGCAGGCCCGGATCGGTCGCCGTAAACGTAATCGTTTCAGCGCCGTTCCAGTTGACGTCCGGAATCGTAATTGTGGCGATCCTGTTGACATCGATACTCACGGTCAACGCCGTGTTGCCGGAGTAAGTCCAGGTCATCTGAGAAGGCGTGTTGTCGGCATCGGTCACGTAGCTATCAAGATTGATCGTGGTGAAGGTCGAGCCTTCGGCGATAGTCTGGTTCGGAATATCCGCTACCACCGGGGCGTCATTCACTGCAGTAACTGTGAAAGTCGCAGGGTCAGATGAGAACAGCAGACCCGGATCGGTCGCTGTGAAAGTAATCGTCTCAGCGCCGTTCCAGTTGGCATCTGGGATCGTAATCGTAGCTACGCGGTTGACATCAATACTGACTGTCAGAGCGGTATTACCAGAGTAAGTCCAGGTCATCTGGGCGTCGGTGTTGTCAACATCCGATACATAGCCATCAAGAGCGATGGTCGTGAAGGTCGATCCTTCGGCGATAGTGTGGTTCGGAATATCAGCAACTACAGGAGCGTCGTTTACTGCCGTGACTGTGAACGTGGCCGGATCGGAAGCGAACAAGAGGCCGGGATCAGTAGCAGTAAATGTAATCGTCTCGTTGCCGTTCCAGTTAACGTCTGGAATCGTAATCGTGGCAACCCTGAGAGGACTGATACTCACGGTCAGCGCCGTGTTGCCGGAATAGGTCCACGTCATCTGGGCAGGAGTGTTGTCGACGTCGGTTACGTAGCTGTCAAGATTGATCGTCGCGAATGTCGCGCCTTCAGCCACAGTCTGATTCGGAATATCGCTTACCACTGGTGCGTCATTGACTGACGTAACCGTAAACGTGGCCGGATCGAAAGCGAACAAGAGGCCCGGGTCAGTTGCTGTGAACGTAATCGTTTCAGCGCCGTTCCAGTTGGCATCTGGGGTAGTAATCGTAGCTACCCGGTTGACATCAATGCTCACGGTCAACGCGGTATTGCCGGAGTATGTCCACGCCATCTGGGCGTCAGTGTTATCGACGTCTGAGACATAGCCATCAAGAGCGATGGTTGTGAAGGTCGATGCTTCAGCGATAGTCTGATTCGGGATATCAGCCACTACCGGAGCGTTATTGACGGCTGTGACCGTGAACGTGGCCGGATCGGATGAGAACAGCAATCCGGGGTCGGTCGCGGTAAACGTGATAGTCTCGGCGCCGTTCCAGTTGGCGTCCGGAATCGTGATCGTAGCTACTCTAGTAGGGCTTATACTGACCGTAAGCGCCGTATTGCCGGAGTAGGTCCAGGTCATCTGAGAAGGTGTGTTGTCGACGTCTGAGACATAGCCATCAAGAGCTATAGTCGTAAAGGTCGAACCTTCGGCGATAGTCTGGTCAGGAATGTCAGTTACCACCGGCGCGTCGTTTACTGCCGTAACCGTGAACGTCGCGGGGTTCGATGAGAACAGCAGACCCGGATCAGTGGCCGTGAAAGTAATCGTCTCGGCGCCGTTCCAGTTGGCATCTGGGGTAGTAATCGTAGCGATCCGGTTGACATCGATACTAACCGTAAGCGCGGTGTTGCCGGAGTAAGTCCAGGTCATCTGAGCGTCGGTGTTGTCGACGTCAGAGACATAGCCATCGAGAGCGATGGTCGTGAAGGTCGAGCCTTCAGCTATCGTCTGATTCGGGATGTCAGCCACCACCGGGGCGTCGTTGACCGCTGTAACCGTGAACGTGGCCGGGTTGGATGAGAACAACAGGCCAGGGTCGGTCGCTGTGAACGTAATCGTCTCGGCGCCATTCCAGTTGGCGTCAGGGATTGTGATCGTGGCAACCCGGTTGACATCAATGCTCACGGTCAACGCCGTATTGCCGGAGTATGTCCACGTCATCTGGGCGTCGGTGTTGTCAACGTCAGAGACATAGCCATCAAGAGCTATAGTCGTAAAGGTCGAGCCTTCAGCCACAGTCTGATTCGGGATATCTGAAACTACAGGAGCGTCATTGACGGCTGTGACCGTAAACGTGGCCGGGTTGGACGAAAACAGCAATCCGGGATCGGTGGCCGTAAACGTGATCGTCTCGGCGCCATTCCAGTTGGCATCCGGCATCGTGATCGTGGCAACTCTGGTTGGACTGATACTGACCGTCAAAGCGGTATTACCAGAGTAAGTCCAGGTCATCTGGGCATCAGTGTTGTCAACGTCGGAGACGTAGCCGTCGAGAGCGATAGTCGTGAACGTCGAGCCTTCTGCTATTGTCTGATCCGGGATATCAGTGACTACCGGCGCATCATTAACCGCCGTTACCGTGAAGATGGCGGCATCGGACGAAGCGAGCAAGCCGGGATCAGTCGCCGTAAACGTGATCGTCTCAGCGCCGTTCCAGTTCGCATCCAGGATCGTAATCGTAGCGACCCTGTTGACATCGATACTGACCGTCAGAGCCGTGTTGCCGGAGTAGGTCCAGGTCATCTGGGCGTCGGTGTTGTCAACGTCAGAGACATAGCCATCGAGAGCGATGGTCGTGAAGGTCGATCCTTCGGCGATAGTCTGGTCAGGAATGTCAGTTACCACCGGTGCATTGTTGACGGCCGTGACCGTAAACGTGGCCGGGTCAGAAGCGAACAGCAGGCCCGGATCGGTGGCAGTAAATGTGATCGTTTCAGCGCCGTTCCAGTTGGCATCCGGAATCGTGATCGTGGCCACCCGGTTGACATCGATACTGACCGTCAAAGCCGTGTTGCCGGAGTAGGTCCAGGTCATCTGGGCCGCGGTGTTGTCGACATCGGTCACGTAGCTGTCGAGACTGATTGTTGTAAAGGTCGATCCTTCAGCTACAGTCTGGTTCGGGATGTCGGCCACCACTGGAGCGTTGTTGACTGCCGTAACCGTAAACGTCGCCGGATCAGAAGCAGAACAGCAAGCCCGGATCGGTCGCGGTGAAAGTGATCGTCTCGGCGCCGTTCCAGTTGGCGTCCGGAATCGTGATCGTGGCCACCCGGTTGACATCAATGCTCACCGTCAACGCCGTGTTACCGGAGTAGGTCCAGGTCATCTGGGCCGAAGTGTTGTCGACGTCCGTAACGTAGCTGTCGAGACTGATCGTCGTAAAGGTCGAGCCTTCGGCGATAGTCTGGTTCGGGATGTCAGCTACGACCGGGGCGTCATTGACCGCTGTGACCGTAAACGTCGCCGGGTCGGATGAGAACAGAAGGCCCGGATCGGTAGCAGTGAAAGTGATCGTCTCAGAGCCATTCCAGTTCGCATCCGGAATCGTGATCGTAGCGATCCGGTTGACATCGATGCTTACGGTAAGTGACGGTGTTTCCTGAGTAAGTCCAGGTCATCTGAGAGGGTGTGTTGTCAACGTCAGTCACGTAGCTATCAAGACTGATCGTCGTGAAAGTCGAGCCTTCAGCGACAGTCTGATTCGGGATGTCGGCTACCACCGGTGCATCGTTGACCGCCGTGACCGTGAACGTGGCCGGATCAGATGAGAACAGCAGACCGGATCAGTCGCCGTAAACGTAATCGTCTCAGCACCATTCCAGTTGACGTCCGGAATCGTAATTGTGGCGACCCGGTTGACATCGATGCTGACCGTCAGAGCCGTGTTACCGGAGTAAGTCCAGGTCATCTCCGCCGCACTATTGTCTGCGTCCGTGACGTAGTTATCGAGATTGACAGTAGTGAAAGTTGAACCTTCGGCGACAGTCTGGTCCGGGATATTGCTCACGACCGGCGCCTGAGGGACATCGTTCACTGTGATTACGACCAACTCCGAGTCCACGTCGGTTGTGACAGCATCGGTGGCGTAGAAAGTCACATTATATGAACCCGCCTGGGCATAAGTCGGGGTCCAGGTGAAGCTGCCGGTGCCGTTGAGGTTATCGGTAAACCCGGCGCCGGTGGGAAGCAGTCGAGGTGGTAAGCACAGGCGTGGTCAAATCACTGTCGGAAGCCGACACGGTAAACGACAACAGCAGGTTTTCATTGACAGACTGCGCCCCGATCGGATTTAGCACCGGCGGGAACGATTGTGCGGTGGCCGCGCCGGCCAAAAGCAAGAGCAGCGCGGTACCAAAGATAATTCTTACGAATCGATTCATCCTAACGATTCCTCCGAGAGCTATTACTTAAGGAATAGCATCTTCTTGGTCATTGACTCTCCGCCGACGTTTAGTCGGTACAGATACACACCACTGGCAACGCGACGACCATCCTTGTTCGTAGCGTTCCAAACAACTTCGTATGCGCCCGCGGAATATTTGCCGGCGGCCAAGCTGCTCACATGTTGACCGAGGACGTTATAGACGTCGAGGTTGACATCCTGCTGTAAAGCGCCCACATCGGAAACGCCAACCTCGAATTTGATAGTAGTAGTCGGATTAAACGGATTCGGATAATTCTGCTTCAAAGAGAAAGTCAGCGGCAGAGGCTTGTCTATCCCCTCTACCGTCAGCGCCCCGGCCACGGTCGTGGACATAAGCGCTTCGGTCAGGCGGATACGGGTCTTGTCATTCGCCTTCACGCTCTTATAGGCAGTGATCGGAATCTCGACCAGTTGAACGTCACCCGCCTGCATGAATTCGCCGGAATTGTAAGGCGCGAACTTGTAAAGCAGGATCCGCATACGACCCTGACCGTTGTCGTACGAATTAAGGGCGTAGTCGGCGTTGTCCTGCGTCAGGCGGGGAGTACCCAGGCTGACCGTGGTCGGATCATAGTTCAACTGAAGCTGCACACCCGCCACTTCTTCAGAAATCTTGGAGCTGACTTTGAGGACGTCCGATGATCCGCCCGCTATATCATTATAGGAGACGGTGAGTACGGCGGTCTGGTCCGGAGTCGGCGGGGCCGGTTGCGCCAGGGCGATACCGTAGATCATGTTCACATCGGCCACCAGGTCGAAAACGTTCACCGAGTCGTTACGGATCACGTCGGCGACTTCGAACTGTCTCGGCACCAGCGTATGCGTGCCGATAACATACGACACAATATTGACCACATCGGCCACGTCTATGTATCGGTCCAAGTTGACATCACCGACGGAGTCGACCACTACCAGGCCGGAGTCGGAAAGCATTTCCTTGGAACCTACCAGCGGGTCGGGATCGATCGATTCGCGGCCGTTGGCGAGATGAATCACGAGGTCGGTCCACGGCACAGCGCTCGAATCAATGGTCATCATCGCATGCAGGATGGCCGTCGTATTGGTATCGATCACCGGCTCATTGTTCAAGCCAAACGTCACGACCCGGATAGTGCCAGGCGTCGTGCCGATATTGTCATAAACGACATAGTCCGGAATGCGAACCGTGGTCATAAACGAATCGACGCGGACCAAATCGTTGGGGTAAGTCATGTCGAACTGAACGCCGAAAACATCCTGCAGTTTGACCAGATCGATCGGGAAAGCGATCTCCGATTTGCCCGGACGTCCGCCCACGGGTCGATTACCCGTCTTGGAGCTGGAGTACAAACGGTCGAATTTCGGTGCATTGACTATTATCGAGAGATTCAGAATAGTCGTCCCACTGGTGCTATTCCCGGTGAAGGTCACCGTGAAATTCCCGCTCTGATTAGGAACCCAGTTGAAAGTACCGGTGACCGGACTGGGACCCGTTCACGGACGTTCCCCCACCGAAAGTCGAGCCGGTCGGCCCGGTGGCGGTTATCGTGACTGTTTGCGAACTGCTGTTGCCCGTTCCGATGACGTCGAACTGGACCGACATGCCCTGATCGTATGACGATTGCAGCCCGCTTACCGTCAGCGTAGGCCCAGTGCCTGGATTGACTCCGGTTACTATCACGGTGGCGTCACCCAGGGCCGTATTGCCATTCTTTCCATAAGCGCGCGCCACGAAAACATACGTGCCGGCGGCGGTAGGAGTCCAAACGATACTCCCGGAGACGTGCCCCTGCGAGGTCCCGGTAAGACGAGAGCCCAGACTGGTGGACACCACTACCGAGTCGGAATTGGTGGAAGTCCAACTCAGAGTTGTCGTTCCACTGGTAGTGATAGTAGTCGGGTTGGCGGTCAACGCAACAGTGGGATCAACCGGTACCGGTGGCACACAGCCGGTATCAGCCTGAAAGTAGTAGGCGTATGGCTGGGTGGTCTTCGGGTAAATCTGGGGAGAGGATGTCGTGTTATCCGTTAGGCGCCAGGCCTCCGACATCTGCGAGGTGCTACATCCGTAATATACGCGCGTAGGTACGCCGTTCACATCGACGTCCTCATAGATGTCAGTCTCATAGAAATTGAATTGCGACAATGTCAAATGTGGCATTGTCTCCTTGACCTTCAGCTTAATATAGAAGATCGTGTCATTTCCCGGAGGCAACGAATCGAAAAAACTGCCTTCCGGGAGCCCGTTGCAAGCCAGGACATTCTTCGTACCTTCAAACAGAGTCACGGTGAACCTGTTAACAGTATCGATCACCGGACCGAATTGTCCGTCGGTAGTAACGGTCTTGAGCATACGACCGGTAATTAGGTAATCGGCATACCAGACGTAATGCCATTGGAGACAGTCTAACCCATTATCGCTCAGGGTAATACAGGTGGAGTCAAGGGTTAAGAGCGGCGTCAACCAGGTTGTGTCGAACTGGATCAAGAATTGAAAAGGTGTCACTATGGAGTCGTTATCCAGAATGACCGGCAGGAGGACGGTGTCACCGGGCTTGCCACAAAAGAACGGCAGACGAATACTCTCCGTCGCAGATTGAACCACATCGGAACATCTGTACTGAGCTTTGGAGACGTCGGCCAGCGCCACCAGGACTAAGAGACACAATAGAGTGATTTTTGCAAATCGCATCGCGACCTCTAACCTATTTCAAGTACATCGTTATCAAAGTGTATATCCATGCCCTACTTCAGGAGCATCATCTTTCGTGTAAGAACCGTTGATCCGGCCGACAGGCGATACAGATAGATACCCGATGCCGCGGCGCGGCCGTCACTGTCGGAGCCGTTCCACACCACCCGATTGATTCCAGCCTGGCATTCACCCTTGACCAGCGTCGCCACTTGCTGCCCCAGCACATTATATACGGTCAATTCGACAGTTGAGGCCGACGGCAGCGCAAACTCAATCGTTGTCTCCGGATTGAACGGGTTCGGATAATTCTGACTCAACTCAAAACCGGTCGGCAGTTCAGGGCCGGCGGCCGCCATCGATACCTCGACATAACGGCCGTCGGCGCTGCCCAGCTCGACATGAGTAACTTTGAAATCATCCAGACCGGCTACCGAAAACAATTCCGTGCGGACAGCCGGCATGGCATGACCGTTCATGCTGTAGAACAATACCTTTACTTCGGGGCCGTCCTGGTGCAGATCCATCGTCATACCGCTAAGATTAGTGGTCAGCATTTCGGGAGTCATTTCCCGATCAGTCTCGAAGACCACCAACGCCGCTCCGATCTCGTCTTCACTATCATATGCAAATGAAATCGCGCCGCCCACTGAGGTCGTTTCAAAAGTCGCGGTCAGAGCGCCGCCCGCGCTTACTTTGGCGAACGGCCTCACCCCCGATACGACCCAGTTGATCAGCGAAACCAGATCACTGACAGTCGCGACTATACCGTCCTGGTTGACATCGGAGTTGGCGTACTGCAGGGTGTTGAAGCTGTACAGAACCGGATTGATGAAGTGATTAGTGAAATAGATAACGTCGCCAATCTCGGCCTGAATATTATTCAGGTTGATGTCGCCAATCCGAATCTGGCCTATATCCGCGATCTGCACATTGCCGTTGACGTATACGATTTCGCTCTGGTTGATCCGTGCGCCCGAGCTGCCGGTGAGGGTGTTGTCATCGTTAATGGGGTCGTCGCGGAACTGGAACCAGAACGGAACGCTCATCCCGGCGTAGGCCAGATCACCAGTGACATGGAATGTTGCCTCCGCAATGGGACCGTCGCCCTCCGCCAGGGCCGGGGCGCCACCACCCACGTTGGCAATACCGATGATCCGAATGTCACCCGCAATGCCATGGTGGTTGGTGTTGACGTTGAAATACTCGAATGACTCACTTCGGGTGCCGAGATTGGTCAGAGATATATAGGCCAGGGCCGAAGGATCGTGATTTATCAGGAGGTTGAATCCGGCGACCGGAAGTTTGTTGTCGAGAACGACATGAGACTTGATAGTCTCATTCGGCATGGCCTGCGTCGAATCAAGTCGGATGGTATAGAGCGCCACCGCCTGCACGTGGGTGGTAACAAGAGCGGTGTCGGCCAGTCCCTGAGGGTCAATGGCTACAAAGTGAAGCGCGAACGATCCGGAATCGGTAACGGCAGATGTCCACGTCAGGTGTCCCGGGTTGGCGTCGTTGAAGACCGCTCCCTGCGGCAGACCTGACCAACTCCAGTGCACCGCCTCAAAATCGGGATCGACGGCCGACAGAGAAAAATCCAGCGTCTCGCCCGCTTCTACCGCCACATTGATGGGCGCCGTGATCTCAGGACGACGGTTACAGTTGATGACATTGACAGTCAGCTCGATCTGACTCGACAAATCACCGTCGCCCGCCCAGAACCGGACCTTAACCGGCGAACCGTCAGCCGAATTCGGACCAACGTAATCGGGCCGCCACACAAACTGCGCCGTGCCGTCGCCGTTATCGATAAACGTCGCGCCAATCGGTTTCGAAGTGGCCGCCAGAGTAACGCGATCACCGTCCGGGTCGGTCACCCGAACGGTCAGCTTCAAGCTGTCGCCTTCAAGAATATACTGATCTGGCAGCATCGTGAAAATGGGCGCTCGGTTTGGCTCTCCAACCAAGATTCTACCTTTCCTGAACTCCGGACGTATCCCTCCCGGAATATCGGCTCGGACAACTTCTAGAAAACCTCCCGGGGCGTAAAAGAGCGTGTCAATCGCGGTAAAAGAGCCGGGGATCGCCTGGGAATTGACACCAAACACAGCGGTGAAAAGCAGTCCGTCGCCCGCTGCAACAGGATCCTCGAGCCACTGAAAAGCAGCTACCATGAAATGACCGTTGGCCGATGTCAGGTCTGACGGCATAACTATCTTGTTGGCAAGGTGTTGCGCTCGTGAGCCGGAGAAGCTTACGGATTTCAGCGTCACCAGCGCAGGATTGTATGTTAAAGGTACACTTAGAGATGTAAGTGCTGTCTCATTGGTCAGGAAGAAACGCACCGCTATATCTTCACCCGGGCCGGCCTGCACAGAATCGACATAAATTGCATAGGCGGCCGCTGCCGGCTCGGCGTGCAATATCGACTGCACTGCCAAAAGCAGCACCATCGTACCGATTACTACTGCAAAGTACTTTCTTAACATAGCGTGACTTACCAAGTCGGCATTTAGCCAATCCAGTTCCGAGCAATAATCAGACCGGAACCAGTCCTATGCCGCAAGTCGGTTCGCCTCTCCCTGGCGAACTCTTGTCCGGCTCTACCCAGAGTAAGTCTCTCTGAAGAACATCCGTTTAAGAGTAGAAACGGTAAGGACTTATGTTCTCAACAGCCAGTCTAACTCATCGATACCAGTTAGGCTATCCGACGCTCCTTTTCCTGGCGGCGAGCAACATAGTGAGGTTGTCTGTCATTCTTCCGCAGGTATATGCAACCTTCCGCAGTATGGCAACACCCGGCGAAGCAGGTAAGTACATCCCAACAGAGCACCACATTATATACAAAAAGAGCCGCTTTGTCACGCGAAAACTGCTGTTTTCCGCATCAAAATGGCCACTTTCAAACCTCAAATTTGACTCAAGAGTCTTTGTTCTTTGTCTCTTTAACCTTCGCTCAATACTCAATTCTCCTCGTGCTTCGAATTGGAACCCCCGGAAAGGGTTAACCTCTCCGGGGGTTCAAGCCAAATGAAACGGCTTTACTTCAGAAGGACGGCCTTCTTCGTGGCACTGTAGTCACCGGACGTCAGCTTGTAGAAGTAGACGCCTGAGGAGACGTTAGAAGCATCCCAAGTCACGGCATCAAAGCCCGTGGCAACGCCGGAGAAGCTCTGGACGAGCTGACCGGTAACGTTGTAGATGTTCAGCTTCCAATCCGCACCCTTGTTCGGCACGTCGATCTTGATGGTCGTCGACGGGTTGAACGGGTTCGGGTAGTTCTGATGCAGTTCGTAATTAGCCGGCATCACGTCAGCAATAACCGGAGCACCGTTAGCGGCGGCAAATTCGGTCTTGATGACTTCGCCATTGGCGCGCAGGAAGTCGCCATTGAAGCTATTGCCTTCACGCGACCAGACAATGATGTTCGTGTTCTGGCCGTTGAAGCCGTACTGCATTTCCATGTTGCCAGCCAACAGGGTCGGGGTCACATTGCCAGCCATGACAACGTAAGCGGCGCCCATCGCCTGGTTAACATTAAATACACCGTCGCCAACCGTGATACGAGCAGCCATCGGGCTGAGCTTCGCATACGGCTGAGCATCGCCAACGACTACCCGGATCAAGTAGACCAGGTCGGCAACCGACAGCGTGATACCGTCTTGGTTGGCGTCCGTCGCAGCGATTGAACCTTCGATATGGGTACCGAAAGCTGACAAACCAGTGATGAAGTAGTTGGTGAACATGACCGCATCGGCAATTTCGTACGCGATGCCGTTAATGTTCACGTCGCCAGGAGCATCAATCAGGTTAGAGCAGATGATGTCCACTCCACCATTCTGGAAGTCAACGTTCTGCTTCGCAACTTTGTGAAGCTGAACATTCTCATAGAAGCAATCGGCCTGAGCACCGGTGTAGGTCGGGAAGCCGCTGGCCGTATTGCCCATGGCACCACCGAGGAACGGATTGTCGTATTCCGTGAAATCATAAACCTGGGTGGAGAGATACAGTTCGGAACCATTGTAGTTCGACAGGACGTTGTCGCCGCAGTCGTACCAGTAGAACCGAATCGGCACAAACTGGCAATTCAGGGTACGGTCGTTGGAGACCAGGAACCGCATATTGGCCAGAATGACCGGGAAGGTGTTAGCATAGCCAACGTGACCAATGTTACAGCCGGGGTGATTCGGACCGTCGTTGGTTTCGGCCATGCCGATTACACGGAGCTGACCGCTCGGGCAGCCATTGCCGCAGTTACCGCGCGGGCCGAACCGGTAAGTGAAGTATTCCCATCCACACTCAGTGTAGATGTCGCCTTCGGAAGCAAGCTGGAAGGCCAGCGCTGAATTGTCATAAGCCACCATGAAATCAAAACCGCCCAGACCCTGGGTGATATCGACTCCATACAGCTTGATGAATACGTCGGTGTACTGACCCTGATACTGGTCTTTCACCTTTTCGATTTCAACCTGATAGGGGGATCCCTTGATAACGTTCCACAGCACATCGCAAGTAGCGGTAGCGGCACCATCGCTGACCTGAACGGTCATTTTGAGAGTGTCGGTATTCTCATCACCGGAGATCGGGCAAAGCTCGATCGTAGTCCCGGTAATAGAATACGTGCCATTGAACGGGCGGCTGAAGCCGACGAAAGAAAGCGTCTTGCCGTCGCAGATATCAACATCAGCGACAGTCACGGTCTGCGTCTTGCACATACCAATACCCACCGTCAACAGCGCCGGGCACTGAATAGTCGGGGCATTGTTGGTCGTGGTCACGTGAAGCGTGAACGGCACCACGGACACGGCACCCTTGGCATCGGTCACCAAGAACTGCGGGTCGGCAAGGCCGGCTTGCGGCACGGTCGAGCCTGACCAGGTCCAAGCACCAGCAGCCGTCACGGTGCCAAAACCGGTTTCGAAACCGGGGGCGAAAGAATACGTGAGCGGATAGTCGCCGTCCGGATCATGAGCGACAAGCTGCTTAGAGCCTTCTCCGCAGTGATTGAAGCTCAAGTTGTCAGTCGGCGAATCGAAGACCGGCGGTTGGTTCGGAACGAAATAGATCGAGAAGCAGCGCGGGCCGCTTACACCGAGACCGTTATCCCACAGCGGGAAGTCGGAACCGGCAATCGGCGCCGCCCATTCCCAGGCAGTAATGCCGGCGGCAGTGTCGAGACACATCGTCTTGTTCGAGTCAGCTGCAAGCGTCTGGAACGTGAGGGTCACAGCGATACCGTTGGTGACACCACCAACGAAACCGTCGGTACCATCCCCCGACAGAGTGGTAAGGTAGTAGCCAACACGGCTGGCGGCGCCAGTGCTCGGACCCGGCTGAGTCGAGCCGCCAGTAGCGGTCTGGGCCCAGGTCGCGCCGTTGTCGGCCGACTTGAAGTACTTGCGGTACCTGTTTGTGGCCGGGGCTAGAGCGGTGACGATGGGACCGTCACCACGCAGAAGGTTAACCCAGTTGGCACCGTCCGGTGAGTACAGTTCCCACCCGTTCGAACCGCCCCAGAAACCGGCATTCGAATTGGCGAGGAGGTTGTACCGAATGGACGCCACGTGCGTATAGCCCGCCATCAACATAACAACACCGCCATTGTCGATGGTGTTACTTACATTGTCAATGCTGACAATGCCGTTGTGCTGAGCAAACGCACCGTACGCAAGGCTGAGCACCAAAGCGAACGTAAGGAAAAATGAAAGTTTCCTCATTTTTGCTCTCCTAAAAGAATCGCATTCATTAACATTCATTAACATCATGTCTAACTAGCCTCTCTCTATCCCCCCTCGGGATCCTCGACTCGGCCTGCGTAACCTGAGAGCCAGACGGCCACGTTTACCGGAGTCGCAGAACAAGAGCGACAGCTAAACGATTAAGAGCGCGTGCAAATTCCTCTCTCGGATGTCCTCCTTTCCTTTCCGTCTTTCTTTTTTCTTTCTATTCACTGACTCCAGGCCTGCCCAAGGCCCGTTGTCATTCTTTCCAAAGCTTGTCATAACTATCTAAGAATCCTGTTAGTCTGGAATTAAGTCAGTGTCACGATAAGACTAATCAGGTTCATGGTTCCATCACCTGGCTTCACAGCACAATGGGGAACCGCTAACGAACAGCCGGTCAATCAACGCCATCACGTCGCCGATGGTAATGTCACCACTGCAATTCGCATCACAGGGTGCGATCGGATCGAGCGCCACGCCGGTTATAAAGAGATGATCGATCAATACGGATATGTCACCAATGGTAACTGAGGCGCTGTTGTTGCAGTCACCGCACATGAAGTCCAGGACCTGAAGCTGACCATCGTATATCTTCACGTTGGCGGTATCGAGCGTGGCCACATAGATCGTGTCAATCCCCACGGAATCACATCCGCCGGTGGGACATTCCCAGGAGTGTTTCTTAGTCCAGGTGTAGCAGCCGCTGCCGGGTGGCGGAACGGGAGCAGTGCACATATAGTAGCTGGTGTCTGGTTTGGGTACCTGAATCCAGCCGATCGATACGCCGGCGGGAGTGGAAAAGCCGAAGTAAGGCTTATTGCCGACATCGACCAGGATCCCCACCGACCGATCTATCATCTCAGGTGGGATCGGGAAAATATCCGCCCGGAGGCGGAACAGAACGCCGCCCTGCTGCGGATAGAGAGGCGGATGATAACCATTCTGGTAGGCGTAGGCCGTCACCTTTATATCCAGCCCAAGGCCTCCGGTGTACACCGACCTCGACTCGACCGATTCCCATCCGGAAATAAGCGTCCCGACGGTATCCAGGCTGCCGACGTTGACCGGGGTGGAATCAACGTGCATCATATCCCAGGGATAGATGTACGGGGAGTCAACCGCTTCAGAGTCGTTGCATTTGCCGAGGCCATCATAGCCTACACAGCGCCAGAAGGTAGTATCGAGGGCGGTATCAAGATTGGTTTGGAAATTTGCGACGTCGTTACGATTCAAGATCAGATGAACCGTAAAGGCTCTAATCGCATCCGAGGTGTTGGTAAGAAACACCGTTATGACGGAGTTTTCCTGGCCGGGGTACCCGGTAGTATCGCCGACCGTTACTCTAAGGCGATCAACAGCTTGTGATTCTGATGCGAGACCGAGGAGTAGAACTGACACAAGGATTGAGATTGCGAGCAGGGCTCGTCTGCTGACAGAACAAAACCGCATTACCAAGGTACCTCCTTGAACTGGGCTGCCTTCGGCGCTCAAGACCACTATTGGTCCGCTCACAGCAGCTATCTGGCAAAAGTTTAGCAACAGGACGCTATAGGATATTGTCGGCCATTCGGCCCAAAGCAATATCCCGTGGCTTCCTCAACAGTTTTTCTAAACTCTTTACCAATAGCGCTAATGAAGTAACCTGTCAGTAACTCTCTTGTGGCCCCCACAGCCACGACGAGAGACGGAGTACACAGCACTCTCTAGTTTTGTGTATCGGATCGGAAAGTCGTTGGTACAATCTGGTGCGGATTCTCGCAACCATCAACTTATTAACGTGGAACTGTCACCTATCATCCGGGTCGAATATACCTGGAGTTTCCATAACTGTCAAGAGGGAAATACGGAAATTCCCAATTTATTTTGTTTGAGAGGATAGAACGGCTATGAATGAAGCATAATGTACTCGATCCGAAGGTCGAGCCTTCACCCATGCCTGCTGAACGGGAAAAGCCGCGCGGGCCAAGACAATTATCATCATTTGAGTCCTGTTCATAGTGGTCATTTGGGAGCTCAAATCAGGCTCCTATTTCAACGGACAATGTGGGGCGGAAAAGTCTGTGTTGCCGAAATGAGCTATTGGCCCGCCCACGGGCGGGAGCACGGCCGGGAGCACGTGAAATCGCGGCGTGCTCCCGACAAGTCAACGAATCATGGGCAACGGCAGGGTGTCGATTCGACGGTTCAGGTATATCCAGATCGAATCTTCGCCCGGTGGTACCAGACGCATGGCCAGAAGGTGCAACTGGTTGGGGGAAAAGTAGAAGCGCGCCTGCATATCAATCTTCTGAGTCGTGTCAGCCGTCTCGTACAATCTCGGAATGTCCACGACCACCAGGTTGGTGTATTCCCGCGGGCTGATTATCAGACGCTCGTTGAAGGTGATCGAGCGGATTTCGCTCAGTTGGTCCGTGATCCGGACCGACCGCTCACGATGCTCTTTGACCTCACCGTGTTCCAATAAGAGCAGAGGACTATAGCTATACATAGAAAACCAGAGACCAGCGCCGTCCAAATTGAACTTTAAGCCCGAGGCCTCTGGCCCACGATACCAACCATCAAAATCGTATGCGACACCACTATCGGAAACAAATCGATACACGGTCTCACTGTCGGCGGAAGTAAGGCTAATACGAGAATACTGATAGTCCGGTCCGTAGTTCTCAACTCGATATTTGCCTACCCCGTAATGAGTCTTCATCGTCTGATCGAAGACACCGTTGCCATTCAAGTCTGCGAACGGTAGTCCTGGTTGGTATCCGGTGAAATAACGATCGTAAAGCCCGTCCCCGTCCAGATCTTCATAGGGCACGCCCGGTGTCCAAATGGCGTTGGGGCCATCGTACACGCCATTGAGATTTATATCCTGATTCCCCAGAGTAACGATCAACATGCGTTCCCAGCCAGGATTGGCCTGACTTACTAGCCTGGGGTGGACACAGGCAGTATCAATGATCGAATCACAGGCAAAATACAGGGTCTCTGTCTCTGGCTCCGGTCCCCAGTAATGAAAGTAATCGACGCCGGGAGTATAGACCCCGTCACCGTCAATATCGAGAAACGGTTCACCGATCGATAGATCGTTGGGAATATATAGTTCACTCTGGTCGTAATACGGGGCAGAATACCTTGCGGTCATTATTGGTTGGCTGGAATCGAAGTTGACCAGGTCCCCGAGAATATAAGCGGTGTGGGAATTGACGATCTGCTTGTCGTCGTCGCTACAGGACCACAGTGAAACCGACACCAGTAATGCCAGAATGCACAGCCAATTGCGTGACATACCCTGTCTCCTATTTTTGTGTACTTAGGTATTATAGTCCCTGTGGCACCTGCTGTCAAGAGTTCCGCCACACAGGTGGCACAGTTTACACTTGACTCTCGGTCGCGATCCTCTATCATAACTTTCTAATCTATCAGGAGTTAGATGCATGGCCAAGATGTCGCAAAATGTCAAAGAAATAATCCAGGTGGTCGTCTTCGTAATAGTCGTGGTCGGGTTGATTCTCGTCTTCGTAACCTACCCCCTCACCCGCACGAAAGCCTACCTCGGCCGCCCGGATATGAGCACCTATCAAGCCGATTCCACCCGGCCCAACGATGTGTCCGCGTTCCTTCCCCTGGGCGCCGCAATCGACACCTTTCGAGTGGACGCCGACGGCCTGACCGATCTGGCCTGCATCTATTTGGCGCCGCAACCGACCTCGGACACCCTCGGTCAGACGGCGACTCCTCGAGGCACGGCGATACTGCTACATGCGGACGGCGCTGACCGAACTTCGATGATCCCTCTCGCGAAGGCGTTGCTCGACTCCGGCTGGGCGGTCTGTCTGTATGACCAGCGGGCGAGCGGAATTTCTACCGCGGCTTATCGGAGCGACGGAGAATATGAGGGCGGCGATCTGAACGAAGTTCTCGCGTATCTTCGGATTCGCGACCGCCTTCGCCGGCCGCTGGTGGCGGTGGGGCGGCAGACCGGCGCCGACGCAGTTCTGCTGGTGTCGGCGGAAGAAGAACACTTCGACGCCGTGGTGGCGGTGCAGCCGTATATCACGAGTGATCGCTGGCTGAGTGTCTTGATGAAAGAACATGGGATGTTCTGGATCCCGTTCCCCCACACCCTTTTCAAGTTCTGGTATGAATTGCGTTCCGGATATGCACCGCAGTATCGAAGCATCGAGACTCTGAGACCGCCGTTGGGACATATCTTGATCCTCGATTCGAACGACAATCTCGCGGACCCGGCAATGACTGCATTCATGCAACAAGGCGGGGGTGGCAAAATCGAGAGCGCACCTTTGCCGACCGATGATGCGACCTTTATTCAGACTGTAGTCAAGTTTCTGTTGATGAGCCGAACGTGAGTTCGCAGACCAGTCATCGCGAGGCCCGCTGCGGCTGGCCGTGGCGATCTCGATGATTGTCGAGTGCCCGGCAGATGTCCACATCTGCCGGCTCGTATTGATGCTGCTGAATTATGAGATTGCCACGCTACGATGACCCGACTTGCGTCGGGCCATCTCCGCTCGCAATGACAAATTGACAGACATCTTCAATAGTCCATACCGCAAGAATGGCGTTGGAATTACGGGCATGATCCAAATCGAACAAGTAGATATCACGCAGGCTGACCGGGTCTTAGATCTGGTCAGCCTGCTGTTGTCTGAGCTAAGCGATGACGACGACGAGTTCCACGGACTAGACCGATCAAAGATACTTGCCGACTGGCATAGGAACTCCGATCACTTCACCGCATTCATCGCAAAGACCGACGACGACAACGCGGTAGGCATCATCACCCTCACGGAGACATTCGCGATCTATGCAGGCGGAAGTTACGGCGTAATCGATGAGCTATATGTCACGCCAGAGTATCGAAGTAGGCAGGTTGGCCGCATGCTGTTGGAGCGGGTGAAGGAATTCGGTAATGCGCATAGCTGGAGACGGATCGACGTGACAGCACCGCTCGGAACGAAATGGCAGCGGACGGTCGATTTCTATCTTCGTGAGGGGTTTGTTCACACCGGCCCGAAATTGCGATACAAGTGGTAGATTCAGTGAGCGGCAGACCTCCTGGTCTGCCCCAACGCGGGCACACGAGGACGTGTGCCGCGCACAGCATCCGTATGGGACCCACATATAGAGTGCCCGGCAGATGCCCACATCTGCCGGTTTGTCGCCCTCTTTTGCGTTGACAGAATTGTCAATTTACTTATCTTGATACAATAGAGTCCAAGGGAGGTTGACCGTGACTCGTGTTCTTAGGTTGTCATTAAGTATGCTTCTTCTGGTGCTTGTAGCACCGGCCTTCGCAGAAATCCACCCGGAATTAGGGTTAGAGGTTGCAGTACCGGACAGCGTTAACATCGCCGGTGGGATAGAAATACGCGATGTTAACGGGGATGGATATTCCGAGCTGCTCATTTTGAACGCCAATCCTATAGTAACCTACTCTCTCAAAGAAAAGCGTGTTCTTGATTTCTTCAGGTATGCCACTGATGGTCTTACCCGGCTCTACAGGGCGGAGTACGTCGACGGCGACGACCGCCTGGACGTCGCCGAGGCGGTGCTTATTCCGGGGGAAGCCAACGACACCTTTGCACTGATTGTTCACTACGGCGCGGACGCTTATCTGGCTCCGGACACGGTATACTCCGTGCCGGGACTTGACTCCAGCCGCGCATACTCCATGGACCGCCTCTACTTTGCCGACGCCGACCGGGACGGACAACGTGAGTTGTATGCACGCTACTACTACGTTGAAGAGTACTGGGAGGACCCCTGGCAGACGGAACCGTATAGAACCTACTACTATTCACCCGTGTGCTATGACATTGCGTCGGCCGCCATCTCCCTACCCGCTCAATTGCCACAGGATCTCTCACCGTTCTACACTTCCGCGAACAGCGAAGGCGGGATCAGCACCATATCAGTCACCTCGGGCAGATTCTATGATCCTTCCCATCACGGCAGCGGCAGTAGACGGTATTCCAGTTTCACGGTACACGTTGAAGGCGCCGACGGAACTCTGAATGGCCGGGGATTCGAGTCGCTGGTCAGGTGCGACAATGATGGCTGGATGTACAATGACTACGAGTACGGGGCGAACCTCCTGAGCATCGCCGCCGGCGACATTCTGCCCGAAACGCCCGGCCTCGAAATGGTCATGTACGCGGCCTACTCTTTCTCCGTGGCCGGTCCCTCCTCCTGGTGCTCGGCTCATGAAGGTCAACTGGTGCTGTTCAATCTCCTCGATCCGGTCAACTGGGTGACGATCAGCGAAGAGATGCCATGCGATACGTCTATCGACCAAGTGTTTGTTGACTCCCGTTTTGCCGACGCTATCCTATCGCTCGATAACGGCAAAATCAGGCTGCGAGACGCGGCTACTCTGCAAGTCATAGATGAGCCGAAGGAACCAATCACCGGCGCCTGGGTCGGATATGTTCAGCTTCAGGTCGATCTCCCTTACGTGGCCGCTTTCTGTAACGGGCGCACTTTGAGTTTCTATGCCCTATCCCGGATACCCACGGGGATCCAAGACGATCCTGGACTTGTGCTGCCCGATCAGTTCACTCTCGGCCAGCCATATCCGAACCCGTTCAACCCGACCGTGACCATACCAGTGACATTGCATCGCAAGGGACACCTGCGGGTAGAGGTGTTCAACCCGCTCGGCCAGCGCGTGGCGACATTGCATGATGCGATTTCCGCACCGGGTGAACTCGTGTTGTCCTGGGATGCGAGCGAATTCGGATCTGGGGTTTATCTGATCAAAGCGACATTGGGCGAAGAGACGAAAACCACCAAAGCGGTGTTGGTTAAGTAGTGAGTGCTCGAGACGAAAGTAACTTTGCGACTAACTGGCTGAATGCAGGTCTCAATCGTCATTGACATACAGGATGCATCAACTATATTCTAACAGAACATGTCGTCAAAGCATACGGAGATCTTTATGAGAATGCGGAGAATCATAAACGTTCTGCTGCAAACGGCTTCACTCTTCGTGGCGGCTGCGAGTCTCAACGCTCTGGAATTGGTGGAAGTCAAGACAATAACAGTGACTGGCGCCGGCAATCCTATCAAGCAGATCGCATTCAAAGATGTCGACGGCGACGGCATCCCGGAGTTTCTGGCAGCGAGCTCCCCGTATCTTTCACTCTACTCGCCCAACGGCGATACATTGCTCTTCCGAATCGACTATGATTCGGTCATGCAGGCCGCCGTGGGGTTGCAGTCCGGTTGTTACCCCGATCCGATAGGGATTTGGCTTGGCGACGTTAACCGAGATGGCGCGGCTGACGCGATGTTGTTGTTGGCTACACCTGACCGCAACTGCAGCGCGCAGTCAATGCAATACTACATGTTGTTTATCGACAACATTGTCAGCCCGGCTCGGCATGTCTCAGTAGTCGCCTACGCGGGACAATATGGGCCTTCGCAATCTGCCTACGACGGCGCTTTGACGGCGTTGGATTTGAATGCGGACGGTTACGACGAGGTATTCGTGGGCTTGGATTCGTTGCCGCCCATTCCATTCCACCTTTATGACGCGAAGGGTCGTACTTTTATCTATTACTCCTTCCCGAGTGTGCGCTATGACGTCTGGCCGTTCCAGGTGTCCAGATATCTAGGCACTCCACTACAGCGAATCGGCAGCAGGCTCATTGCCTCTGTCAAATCGTCAGCTGAAACGTATTACCCGAGCGGCGATATTCGGTCGTTTAGCGGTAGCATGGAACTGCTCGATACATACGGGTCCACTCTTCAACAAGAAACGGACACGATGCCGCTGATGTGTCACGGCACAAAATCCACGTACGTCATTAATTTGCTGAACTACCAGTGTGCAGGTGATATGATTTCAGCGACTCCGGAAACCGAGGTTCTGGCTACCAGTTACCGCCGCCAGGTGTGTCGCGATTCCCTTCCCAATTGGAAGGACACGTTAATCTACGACGAGTCCGGCAACAGCTTGATCATGTACCGATTTGTAAATCCGGACTCGCTTGCAGAGGTCTGGCGAAGCGACCTGCTTTCGAACGATTATCGCTGCTACTATCACCCACGGTTCCCGGGACATTTCTTTACGGTCAACCAGCAAACGTTTTCTGATCTCAGCGGTCTTGATGGACATTTGATTGATTCATATACATCCCTTCCCTTGGCCCCCATGTATTGGCTGCGCCCATTCGGCGACGGAGATCCCTCGTCTATGGGCCCTGACTACCTGGTTGTAGCCGATGGAACAAAACTCCGGATTTTCGGAATAGATGACGCAACCGATGTTGAAATCAACGCTCCGGCGGTGCTGCCGGAAACCTTCACTCTTGGCCAACCCTACCCGAATCCCTTCAACCCGACTGTGACCATACCGATTAGCGTAGATCACAAGGGACACCTGCGGGTTGAGGTGTTCAACTTATTGGGGCAAGCGGTGGGTGTGGTATACGACGGTAAGGCCGGGCCGGGTGAAATGAACCTGGTCTGGGATGCGAAGGGTGTCCCGTCCGGGGTCTATTTCTTCAGGGTTGTTTTCGACGATCTCCCAAAGACCGTCAGTGCGATGCTGGTGAAGTAGGGGGGGGTTGTATGATGAAGGGACGGTAATGCGATTGTCCTCGAATAAGATACACCTGTTCATTGTCTGTCTCCTTGTAGTCACAGGTGTAGTAGGTTGCCAACCACCGCCGCCGATTGTGTACGGGGAGATGAGGTCGCACCGAGACGCTGACACACTCATGGTGGAATATGAACTGGTTGCGAACGGAAGGGGGGCGACTGTCGACTCCCTATCCATCGCCTTGGGACATGGCGAAGACATCTTGGGTGTCGACTCCCTGTTGTTCAGTAGTCAGAAAATCGTGGCCGATCAATATCCCGCGCGGAAGTCTGACACGTCCAACGACTCACCTTATCTTAAGGGCAGGCTCGCATACATCAATGCAGACAGTAGTCTTTCCCAGTACTGGGTCAATGTATATACGTCGAGAGGGCACTGGAGCAACAGGAGCCGCCCGTACTCGCTCCAATATCCGCTGAAGACCCCCAACGGATACGGCCTGCTGTTCGAGTTCGGTTATGCCAATTGGAATCGACTCCGCGCCCGGAACCAGGATTTCGTGTCCCATAATCTAGACGGTGTGGACCTCGCCTTTGGGGGGCTCTCCTATGGAGACAAGTTCACCGGCACACTAATTGGAGCGATAAGAACCGGACACGGCGAATTCCATGACCGAACCGTGATGGAGTTGTCCGTAGGTGGACGATATCAATACGGCGGGAGGGATCGGATGTGGCCTTCACCCTTTGTTGCGGCTGTCCTTCACGGAGTGAGGACGTCACGGGGGCCGGACACGGTGACGACCAGCACCCGAGGTGTTAGCGCAGGATTGGTGATGGAGACGAAGTACGAGCGCTTTACCTATACTTACAACACATACCTTGGTGGGTTCCATAAGGGTGAAGCGTTATTTACCTTCCTGTCCAGTTCAAGAACAAAACTCGGTACAATGTACTCCTTTAGCAGTGGTGACGACATTCGCGAATTCAGGATTAGTATGCATTTCGAGGGAATGACGTCGCCAGGCTCGCCGATGGTTTACATCAATCGGCGAACAGTGCTGCAGAATACACTCAGCGCCGGGCTTTTCGCACCGATCTATCTGTTCGTCAAGCTCTGTTCGCTTCTGTGACCTGACGGCGTATATACCGCCTCAGTACAACCGCTCGCGCTTCGCCAGGAAGGCGTACAGCGCCTGGTCGAACGGCATCGCCGTGTCGATCGGATGAAAATCGATGTTCGACTGCCGACATGCCGAACCAATCGTCTCCGCGAACTCCGTCACCGCCTTCGCATACGCCTGCTTCATCTGATACGGCGACGTCGACATCTCCTCCCCCGTCTCCATATCCTTGAACATCGCCTCACCACCAAAATTGAAATCGCGCTCGCGCGGATCGAGAATGTGAAAGACGATCACTTCGTGACCCTGGTGACGGAAATGTTTCAGACCCGAGATAATCTTATCGGCGTCGTCCAACAGATCAGACATAATGATCACGAGTCCGCGACGTTTGATCCGCTCGGCCATTTCGTGCAAGGCAACCGCGATATCGGTCTCGTCCGACGGCTGCTGGTTGGCGATCTCGATCAGCAGATCATGAAGATGGCCCTGCTTCGAGCG
Source organism: uncultured candidate division Zixibacteria bacterium (assembly GCA_963735035.1). Classification (GTDB taxonomy): domain Bacteria; phylum Zixibacteria; class MSB-5A5; order GN15; family FEB-12; genus JAGGTI01. Next base: position 126,362 of record CAVTJJ010000004.1, on the reverse strand, counting down.
GGGTGGGACGTAACGTCGTATCTTCCGGTCGAACGTCACGACTCCAACCGCGTCGCGCTGACGCAGCATCATATAGCTGAGCGCGCCGCACAACATCCCGGCGTAGTCGAACTTGCTGACCTGGCTGCCGGAGTGATAGCGCATCGACGCCGAGCAGTCGAGCAGCAGGTAGGCCTTGAGGTTCGTTTCTTCTTCGTACTGTTTGATGTAATACCGGTCGGTCTTGGCGTACACTTTCCAGTCGATGTCATGGATGTTGTCGCCCGGCATGTACTGACGGTGTTCGGCGAACTCGACCGAGAAGCCGTGATACGGCGACTTGTGCAGACCTGCTATGAATCCCTCGACCACCATGCGGGCTTTGAGCTCCATCCCCTTGAGTTTGGAGACGGTGTCGGGCTGGAGGTATTGTCTGTAATCAGTGGCCATAATTGCTATTGCAAACGAATCGTCACGTTATGATAGGCAGGCCTCTGTGCCTGCCGTGCTTCCACCATATGATCGGCAGGCCTCTGTGCCTGCCGTGCTTTCTGCGACAGGGATGGAACCCTGCCGATCATCATGAAGCGACGCAAGTATCATTACTTAAATATCGCCGTGTCTATCTTGCCGTCGGCGAGCATGGAGCCGCGGTACATGCCCTCGCTGTTAAACGGCATCGCGATGTGTCCTTCACCATCAATCGCCACCACGCCGCCGAAACCGCCGAGTGCGGTCAATTTGTTCATTACGGCGAGGTCAGCGGCGTCAACCAACGACATCCCTTTGTACTCCATGAGCGCTGCGATGTCATACGCCAGCACGTTACGCATGATGTACTCGCCGACTCCCGTTGCCGAGACTGCGCAGGTGCGATTGTCGGCGTAAGTGCCTGCGCCAATGATCGGCGTGTCGCCGATACGACCGTCGCGTTTGTTAGTCATGCCGCCGGTCGAAGTCGCCGCCGCCAAGTGTCCATGCTGGTCGAGCGCCACCGCGCCCACGGTGCCTGTTTTCTCGGTCTTCTCGCGATCATCCGAGTGATCCAATCGTGAGTGTGCTTTGGATTCACGCTTCTCGCGTTCGAGCGCCGCTTGTAGTTGTTTCCAACGGAACTCGGTCCAAAAATACTTGGGATCGTCCACCAGCGTCATGCCGTTGGCCACGGCGAACTTCTCGGCCCCTTCGCCGCAGAACAGGACATGCTCGCTCTTCTCGAACACCAATCTAGCGAGCAGAATCGGGTTCTTGATCCGTCGCACGCCCGCGACCGCGCCCACATTGCGAGTTGCACCGTCCATGATGCAGGCGTCCTGCTCGTTGAGGCCGTCGTGCGTGAACACTGCCCCCTTGCCGGCGTTGAACAGCGGATTCTCTTCCATACTGACCACCGCCGCCTGGACCGCGTCGAGCGCGCGGCCACCTTCACGAAGAACCGCATAGCCAGCGCGCAGCGAGTCAGTGAGACCGTCGCGAAAAGCCTGCTCTTTCTCAGGTGCCAGTTCAGTGCGAAGAATGGTCCCGGCACCCCCGTGTATGGCTATGGCGAAGTTGCTCATCGTTGCCTATTGCTCCTTCTGTGGGGAGTGTCTTAGGTCGACATATATCGTCGCGCACATATAGCAAACGATCGCCAGCATGAGTAGGTCGCTCACCACCAGCACATCATAAAACAGCCGATGGTGACCCATCCCCACCAGTCCAGTGCCACAACCGACCACGCTCACCGCGAACAGCCAAAATGCGATCTTCTTGATAAGCGGTTTGACCGACGTAAACAGAAAGATCGCGCCAAGCGCGAAGAACAAGATCATCCGCCCGCTCACATGTAATTGTGCTACTCGAATATTGTGGCTAAGGCGATTCTCCACCGCACCATCGTATTCGTTGTCGCCGACACCGTCATAACCCTCCGTCAAATCAGCCACCGATTGCATCGAATCGATCCGTGACGAATTGAGGGGGGCCGGCTCACCCGCATGGTTGGTGTCCCAGATCGGTGCGAGAGCCGTTTCGCTGTCAGACGCAATGGCATCGATCTCGTCAGCGGGGCGAAGGTCTGAGATAGCGCCGTTTTCATCAGGTAACTCGCTGTCAGTCGTAGCATCCCAGACCCCCCAGAAGGACATCAGCATAACCAGGGTCGTGAACAGCCCCACGAACAACTTGGCGGTCGACGGGAATGACGAAAGCGGTCTGAGTTCGTTCATACCGGGTGACTCCTATCCGCAGAAACTGAGCAAGGTGCGATTAGTTAACTGATAAGTCTGATCCACTGTCGCGAGACCCTGTTTGACCAGATGGGCGTTGACAAACGTGCGGTTCTTCAAGTAGAGATAAGCGAGCACGTTGTTGGCCTCGTCGCGCCGCACCATATCGAACTTGAGCGTAATCTCTTTGCCTTTCACGCGAGCTTGTAAGAACTGTTCGGCCTCAATCTCTCGACCCTGCATGGGCGTCACTCCGAGCAGGCGAACCACCATGCCGTCATCCAGCCGCACTCGATCTCCCCCGAGCACTTCCTGTACCCGGTGTCGACCGCGTCCAGAATCTATCGTATCTTCCGCGCTAATGACCGAGCCATACTTGAGTTTGCGCGGATCAGTCTTCCTGTCAAGCATCAACGGATCTTTGAACAGGTACGGTAGCTCGGCATAGTCAGCCGGCGAAGGACGCGCGTTATCATCAAGAAACACTGCTCCAACGTCGTCGATCTTCTCACGAATGTTCGATTCAAACTCCCGGTTGATCTCATACCCGACTGAGTTCCGCCCGGTCTGTATTGCTGCCAGCGATGTCGTGCCACTGCCGAGAAACGGATCTAGCACCGTCTCGCCGGCGAATGTGAACATGCGTATGAGGCGATGCGGTAGTTCGACGGGAAACATTGCTATGTGGCCGTTCTGGCGCTCGCCGGGGAAATTCCAGTGGCCGTTGAAATACAGATTCCACTCTTCGGTCGTGAGCTTCGACAGTTTCTTGACGGCAGGATCGATCTTGGGCGGTTTCCCCTGCTTCTTGAACAGGAGGATAAACTCATAATCGATCTTCACGATACCGTTGCGTGGATACGGAAACGATCCCATGATGGTCGCGCCACCGGTTGTGTTGCAGGTCGTGACCTTCTGCCAGATGATCGAGCCCATGAAATCGAAACCGATCGTCTCGCAGAACCGGGTAATCTCAGTGCGTATCGGGATAACTTTGTAGCGTCCGTAGTAAACCGAGCGCGCAAACTGATCACCGATGTTCACACACAGACGGCAACCGTCGTGGAGCACCCGATGACATTCTTTCCACACCAGATTCAGATTGTTGATGTAGTCTTCGTAGGAATCGTCGAACCCGATCTGCCCCGCCGCACCGTAATCTTTCAGTTGCCAATAAGGCGGCGATGTTACAACCAGGTGGACGCTTTGATCATCCACCCGCGCCATGCGGCGGGCGTCACCGAAAAATATGCGGTGGTGCGAGCTCACTCTTTCTCTTTCACCGTCTCCAGCACCCGACGGATGATTTCCAATGAGTCGACCCCATCGGCCTCGGCATTGAACGATGTCACAATGCGATGCCGCAAGACAGGGAAGGCGGCGAAGCGGACATCTTCGGGGCCAGGCGTTGGGCGACCATCGAGGATAGCGCGTGTCTTCGCGGCCAGGATGAGATACTGCGAGGCTCTCGGGCCCGCGCCCCAGTTGACCCATTTCTTGATGAATTCCGGCGCGCCGTCTTCGTGTGGTCGGGTCGCGCGGACAAGTTGAACGGCGTAGTGCACGAGATGATCCGACACCGGAACGCGACGCACCAGTCTCTGGAATGCAACGATATCGTCGGCTGAAAGAATCTGGTGGAGCTCGTGCGCGGCAAGCGTGGTGGTCGTCTTGACGATCATCTCTTCTTCTCCGCTGGAAGGATAGTCAACGATGACGTTGAACATGAACCGGTCGAGCTGCGCCTCGGGGAGCGGATAAGTACCTTCCTGTTCGATCGGGTTCTGGGTGGCGAGCACGAAGAACGGTTCTTCGAGTTTGTAAGTTTCACCCGCCGCGGTAACTTCGTGTTCCTGCATCGCCTGAAGCAACGCCGCTTGAGTTTTCGGAGGCGTGCGATTGATTTCGTCGGCCAGGATGATATTGGCGAACACGGGACCCTTTACGAACCGGAAAGCCCGTTTACCGGCTGTGCGATCTTCTTCGATAATCTCGGTGCCGGTGATGTCAGACGGCATCAGGTCGGGTGTGAACTGGATGCGATTGAATTTCAGGTTCAACACGCGGGCGAGGGTGGAAATCATCAGCGTCTTGGCCAGACCGGGAACGCCCACGAGCAAGCAGTGGCCCGAAGACAGAAGGGATACGAGCAATTGCTCGATAACTTTGTCCTGCCCCACGATAACTTTGCCGATTTCGGCTTTGATTTTCCCGCACGCGGCGTTGAGGTTTTGTACTGCCTGGATGTCTGAGCCGGCCTCTGAGGGCGTCATGTCTACCTCCGGTTAGCGGTTCGAGGTCGTATCTTATTTAGTTTCAAGACCTTTATACTCAGTAATGGAACACAAGTTACGTCGCCAAGGAAGTCGTCCCAAGAGTTTTTGATTCCCCGGCCACGACGGGACGCTTCGAAGAAGAACGCCTGATCGCCAGGACTTTGGGAGCGGATTCTGACCCGGTGGAGGCAATGTTGTGGATATCCACGTAACGTGCGGTGCAGCAATCACTTAAACGGCTAAACCCTAATCCGGAACTTTATAAGCTGCACCTAACCCAAAATGAATAATCAGCTTAAGTTGGCGACGTTATTGTGGATAAGCAACTCACTATAGCGGTCGAATAGTTAACGTAACAGCATCAATAACAACGCGTTACGGCGCTATCCACAATTTGGGGCGGTTTTCCACATAACGGACCGAACTGTGGATTAGCGCTCTTCCTCGTCGCCGGTGACCTGGACTCGCTCGGAATCGCGTTCCGGAGCCAGAAAACCAAGGTCGGGCAAGCCGCCTTTCATGTTGCAAGCGCCGCAGAAAACGGCTCCCTGCTCGATAACCAGCGATCTCGTCTTGAGATCACCGTCCATCTCGCACTTCGCTTGCAGCTCGATTTTGTCGCTGCAGACGACATTGCCGTCCACATGACCGGCGATGATCGCCGTCTGAGCTTCGATGTCGGCTTCGATGTGACCGGTCGCACCGACCGTGACGCAGTCCGAACAGAGGACCTTGCCCTTCACTTCACCGTCAATTCGCAGCGCTCCTTTGACATCGAGCGTGCCGGTGATGACCGTGTCCTTCCCGATAATGGTATTCATTAGTCCGTTCGCCTCGTTGGTATTAGTTTTCTTGATCATACGGGTTTTCCAGCGGATCTATTGGTTCGCCGTTTATTCTCAGTTCATAGTGCACATGGGGAGCCGTCGAGCGACCGCTGTTGCCGGAATCGGCAATGCGGGTGCCTACTCGCACGGGCTGACCTTCTTGCACCAGGTTCTTATCGTTATGGCCATAGATAGTGGTCACGCTGTCGTTATGACGCAGGACCACCATGTTGCCGTAAGTAGAATCAAACGCCACGTATTCTACAATTCCGGATCCGGTCGCGAGTACCGGAGTGCCGACCGGGCAGGCGATGTCGACCCCGGGATGGTAGGTGCTCGCGTTGCGGGCATCGAAACGCTGCGTGATGTAGCCCTGCACCGGCAAGCCTACTGGCAGACTCCAGTTCGGAGCGTTGGATTTGTTTGTAGGCGTGGCGCCCGAAGGAGTCAGTTGGCTGAAGAGCGAGGAATCATCGGGAAGTTCCGGCAATTGAAAGTCCTGCATACCGGCCATGTGCGCCATACGAGTGACGACTTCGCGCGCCTGATGTAGATTCTGTTCCAGCAACTGTACCTTGTAGTAGTAACGCTTCAAGTCTTCATTTTCTTTGCGGACCTGTTCGGTCATCGCCGCACGGGATACCATCGTGCCGTAGTAGATGAAAAACAAAATGATGCCTACCAACAACACGCCCAGACCGATCAGAATCGCTCTGAACACCCACTGGGGCACACGCCAACCGGAACGGGGTGCGGTCCCGTCGGGCACCAACATGATGGTCACGTACTTCGGGGCGGCCATGGCTATCCATCTATTTTACGGAAAAGTTGCCAGAGACGACTCAAGTCTTCTTCGCCGTAGTACTCTATTTCGATCCGACCCCGTTTCAGGCCGGGAACGATCTTGACCGACGTTTGCAGCCGCCGCTTGATATCCCCCTCGATATCGGCCAGTGCCGGGCTGAGCCGCTTAACTTCGAGGCGACGGCGCTTCTTCTTTTCAGGGGCGGCCTGCTCGACATCGCGCACGGTCAGCGAGTTAGTGACGATTCGCTCCGCCATCTCGAGCATGCGGCTTTCGTTGTCGAGCGCGAGCAGAGCACGGGCGTGGCCTTCCGTGAGCCGACCTTCGGCAATGAGCCGCTTGATCGAATCGGGCAGACCCAACAGACGCAGGTGATTGGCAACCGCGACACGACTGCGACCAACGCGCTGCGCCAACTGCGCCTGGGTCAGACCGCACTGATCGATGAGCCGTCGATAAGCCTCGGCGAGTTCGAGCGGATTGAGATCCTGACGCTGGACATTTTCGACCAGGGCGAGCTCGAGCATGCGAATATCGTTAAGCTCATCCATGATGACGGCCGGAACTTTTTCCAGGCCCGCCATGCGCGAAGCGCGATAGCGACGTTCGCCCGCGACCAGCGTGAAACCGGTGCCGTCCTTGCGCACGACTAGCGGCTGCACGAGTCCGTTCTGCCGCACCGATTCGGTCAGCTCGGCCAAAGCGACTTCGTCGAAACGCTGCCGTGGCTGCATCGGATTGGGCGCGATCCGATCGAGCGGGATGACACGATAATGGACTTCATCGACCGATGAATCCTGTTCGCCCGGAATGAGCGCGCTCAGCCCCTTGCCCAAAACCGTCTTGCTCATGACGCCATCACTTCCTTCGTAAAGGCCAGATAGTTCTCCGCACCGGTCGACAGGATGTCATACAGGATGATCGGCTTGCCGAACGACGGCGCTTCGGAGAGACGCACGTTGCGTGAGATGACCGTGTCATACACCCGCTCATTCAGATGACCACGCACTTCCGCCGAAACCTGCTTCGACAAATTCAACCGTCCGTCGTACATCGTCAGCAACACGCCTTCGATCTTCAATTGCGGATTGAGAAACTGCCGCACCAGCTTGATCGTATTCATGAGCTGGCTCAAGCCTTCGAGAGCGTAGTATTCACACTGCATCGGGATGATGACGGAGTCTGCAGCGGTCAGCGTGTTGATAGTGAGGAGACCGAGCGACGGCGGGCAGTCGACGATGATGTACTTGTATTCATCGAGGATCGGCGCGAGCGTCTGACGCAGGCGCGTCTCGCGCGACATCATCCCCACCAGATCCACTTCGGCGCCGACCAGCGAAATCGCCGACGGCACCAGATGAAGATACGGCAGTTGCGTCGGACGAATGGCGTTGGCGATCGGCGCGTTCCCGATGAGCGCATCGTAGATCGTGGTGTCGTCGTCATGACGCGCATAGCCGACACCACTGGTGGAGTTCGCTTGCGGATCCATGTCTATCAATAACGTTTTCTGTTCCGCGGCAGCAAGGCAAGAACTCAAATTAACTGCGGTGGTGGTCTTGCCTACTCCACCCTTTTGATTGGCAATAGCGATAATCTTATTCACAGACAACTCCTTGTCATGGAAAGTCCTGTGCAGATTGTACCCCGACAGGCGGATATACGCAAGGGAAAAATCGACTTACGTAAGATTTACTTTTTGAAAATAGTAAAGCTCTTGGGCTCTTTGTGTTGCAGGGAACGATAAATGAAAGTCTGAGGAGCTGGAACCGTGGCATCGGGAACTCTGGACGGCTGTAATAGACTAGCACTGCCGTCGGCCGGAGCAAACCGCGGATTCGGTAAGGAGAGGTATATCGAGCTTCACAAGGCGGAGAGTAACAAGTCGCACCTGGGGAAGATCTTTGACTTCCTCGAGATTCTGGGGGACCACTCGGGCCTTTGAGACCGAGCTCAGTGAGCATTGATCTGAGGGCTTGTGCTTTCTTCCCGGTGCGTTCGACCATTACTCCACCCTCGGAGATGAGCCCGCTGAGCAGGATCGAGAGTGACGGGAACCCGCCCCCTGAGCCAATGTCAAGATACCCATCGACCGGGAGCACCAACTGATCCAAGGGCAGGAGTGATTCGGCTACCAGGCGGTCGAATTTGTCACGGGAAGTTTCACGTGAAACAAGGTTGACCCGGCTGTTGTGCTCCATCAGGACGGAGAAGTACTTGTCCAGCTCTTGTCGATCCAGGTACCGTTCCAGAATCTCCGCCACGTTTATGACTCCCAGGTCCTGCCTCTGATTCTTCATTGGATAGCCGACCTCAGTCTTTTGACGTTCACTGCCAGAACCGCCAGATCACCCATGGTGATTCCTTCGATACGGCCCGCCTGCCCGAGCGATTCCGGTCGGAACCGGGCTAACTTCTCCTGGGCTTCGCGACGAAGGCCGACCATCGACAGATATTCTATCTCGCCAGGAATCAATTCCTCCTCCTGGCGGCGGAACCGGTCAATTTCCCGCTGCTGCTTCTCCAGGTACCCGTGATAACGGATCCGGATTGCGGCCCGCTCGAGTACTTCACGGTTGGTAGAGAAACCGCCCTCGTTCTGACTGAGCAGCGGAAGGATTTCGGCCAGTCCGATACCGGGCTGACGGAGCAGGTCGGCCAGCGAGACATTTTCTCGTTTCTCGAGTTTCGCTCCCAGCTCGCCCAGCGAAGAAACTTGGACTCTGGTCCGTCCGAACCTGGCGATTTCGATTTCGGTCTGTTCCCGGAGCTGGTCGAAACGGTCCAGATCGCCCAGGTCTAACAAACCATACTGCCGGGCGTAGTCGCAAAGGCGGTCGCGGGCGTTATCTTCCCGAAGTGCCAGGCGGTATTCGGCCCTCGAGGTAAACATGCGGTAAGGCTCAGTCGTGGAGCGGGTGGTCAGGTCGTCAACCATAACGCCAATATAAGCTTCGGATCGATTCAGAACCAGCGGTGGCTGGTTTTCGATCCCGAGCACAGCGTTGATCCCGGCCATAATGCCTTGCGCAGCAGCTTCTTCATACCCCGACGTGCCATTGATCTGGCCTGCGAAGAACAGCCCTTTGACGCGCCGGGTCTCGAAAGATCGGTCTATCTGGTAGGCCGGGCAGTAGTCGTATTCAACTGCGTAACCTGGCCGGGTTACTTCTACCTGTTCGAGGCCAATGACAGTCTTGATAGCCGCCCGCTGGACTTCCTCGGGGAGGGCGGTCGAAAACCCGTTCGGGTAGACTTCGTTCGTGCCGTTTCCTTCGGGTTCGAGGAATATGTGATGGGTTGGCTTATCAGCAAAGCGATGGAACTTATCTTCGATCGACGGGCAGTACCTGGGTCCGGTCGAGCTGATCTGCCCGGAGAAGATCGGAGAACGGTGCGAGTTCTCGGTGATTATCTGTTTGGTTGCCTCGGTAGTCCGAGTCAGGTGGCAGGGAGTCTGCTCAAATGGCGGTCGGTTGGACCGGAACGAGAAGAATGGGGGTTGCTCCTCCCCCGGCTGTACCTGGCACTGTGACCAGTCTATAGTGTCGCCATTGAGACGGGGCGGCGTTCCGGTCTTCAGCCGTCCGACCTCGAAGCCGAGCGCCCGCAGACTGTCCGACAGCCGGTAGGCTGCCTGTTCTCCGATTCGACCAGCCGGAATCTGGGTTTCTCCAATGTGGATAAGTCCGCCGAGGAATGTCCCGGTCGCAATGACAACCGCTTTGGCGCCTATGACTTCCCCTGACTCGAGCCTGACTCCCGATGTTTGTCCATTTTCGACCAGTATCTCATCAGCCAAACTATCGATGACCTCGACCAGAGACTGCCGAGCTACATAATCGACCACAAACTGAGTGTAGGCAATGCGATCGGCCTGTGCCCGAGTAGACCAGACAGCCGGGCCACGGGAGAGATTCAGTCTGCGAAATTGGATCCCGGTGGCGTCGGTAGCCAGTCCCATGAGACCGCCCAATGCGTCTACTTCTTTGACTAACTGAGACTTACCGATTCCGCCCACGGCCGGATTGCACGACATAAGGGCCAATTTGGCGCGATCCATGGTCACAATGGCCGCTCGCTTGCGCATGCGGGCAACTGCCAGGGCTGCTTCCACGCCGGCATGTCCGCCACCGACTACTATGACATCGAAATCTAACATTATATATGCATCAACCTATGTCACGATCACTGTCATTGCGAGCGGAGATGGTCCGCCAGCAGCCGAGACATCGTAGCGCGGCAATCTCAGTGATTCACCGTTGCGTCGGGTCTTGTTCGCGGTCCGCCGGAGGCCGGACGTGAATGTGACCTGACGCATGACAGTCGTTCACTTCCTGGTGTCAGTTCACACGATTCGCGTCGGCGAATCGCAGGAACTGACACTACCAATTTACCTAATATACGAACAACCTGCCCCGGTTTCACGTGAAACTGAGGTCGATCCAGTTCAGTTCATTTACCAATGCAAAAGCGGGAGAAAATCTCGCCGAGGATCTCTTCGGTGTACACCTGGCCAGTGATCTCGCCCAGATGATCGGCCGCCTGTCGGAGCTCGAAGGCCAGTATCTCTGCCGACTCGCCCTGCTCAACGGCATTCCGTGTTCGGTTGATTCCGTCGGCCGCCAGCTCGAGGCAACGTTTGTGTCGAGCCGAGGTGACCACATGTCCGGACGTCAGGTCGGGCATCGTATCATTAATATAGTGTAATATAGTCTCCAGGAGCTGATCGAGGCCATCACCGCGGAGACACGAGACTGGCACTACTCCCGAAGGCCAAGAATAGTCACTCGTAGTCAATAGGTCTATTTTATTGCCCACTAATAACTTACGTGGCTTGACAACTGCTTGAATATCAGAATTCGCTGTCTCATACCACCTTGGCGATGAGACATCGGCGACCCACACCACCATATCGGCGCGCTCGACGATCTCCTGGGCTTTTACTTGTCCCTGTCTCTCGACGCGATCACCATCATCTCTCATTCCGGCGGTGTCGATCAGATTCACTGCGAACCCGCCGAGATCGATCCATTCCGAGAGATAGTCTCGCGTTGTCCCCGGTTCGGGATCAACCAGTGCTCGCTCATGTTTGAGAAGGGTATTGAAGAGCGACGATTTGCCGGCGTTGGGTCGGCCGCAAATCGCCACCCGGAATCCCTCGCGAACGATTCTACCACCATTATAAGAAGCGACTAACTCTGTGATCTGATTGTGGATAACTTCGAGGCGAGTTATCAACATCGTCGTATCGACTTGCGCGACATCGTCTTCGGCGAAATCAATCGATGCCTCGATATCGGCCAAAGCGGCCAGTAGATCGTTGCGAAGTGTGCTTACGTACTCTGAGTAGATCCCGATCAGGTGGTCTCTCCCGGCCCGGTATGAAGCCTCGGTCGACGCTGATATTACTTCCGCGACTGCTTCAGCTTCGGCAAGGTCGATTCTCCCGTTCAGAAAGGCGAGCTTGGTGAACTCGCCCGGCTCAGCCGCGCGTGCTCCCAAAGACAGGATCTGATGTAGAATGATCTTCACGACTTCGCGGCCGCCGTGGCAGAATATCTCTACCTGGTCGAGGCCGGTGTAGGATCGACCCGACGGCATAAACACCGCCAGGACCTCATCGAGAAACTCCCCGGAGCACGTGAGAAATTCGCCGTGGCGCATCAAAAACGGCGTGAGCTTCCGCCCCGACTTTAGGCGCAAGAGGCGTTCCCCAATTTCGCAGGAATTTGGACCGGCGATCCGAACCGCGGCTACGCCGCCCTGACCGGGCGGCGTAATGATAGCGGCGATTGTGTCGTCAGCAACGTCGACTGACTTTTTTTTTTCGATTCTTCCGCGCTCATACCGTGCCGATTGTCTTCACCTGCAGGTTCTTCTTACGTCTCAGAAGAAGATAGTCAACCATCGATAATGCGGAGGTTATTGTCCAGTATAACACCAATCCGGCCGCGAACTTGTAGAAGATGAAGCCCATGAACAGAGGCATCAGATAAATCAACATCTTGTTCTGCTGTCCCGAGGCCATGGTAAGTTTCTGCGAGTAGAACTGGGCGACAATCATGAGCAGTACGAGAATGATATATGGATCGGTGAACGACTGGGCGCCGCGCGAAAGATCGTCGAGAAACCAGAAGAACGGCGCGTTGCGCAGGAGAATGGTCGCGCGGAAAACAGAGAAGAGTGCGAAGATCAAAGGCATCTGCGGCAGCATCGGCAGACAACCCGACAACGGTGAGACGCCGTGCTCTTTGTAGAGCTTCATCATCTCCGTGTTGAGTTTCTGGGGATCTTTCGGATATCGCTTCTTGAGATCGTCCACTTTGGGCTGCAACTCGCGCATTGCCGACATCGATTTGAATGATTTCAGCGAAAGCGGCAGCGTTATCAGCTTGACCAACAGTGCGAATACTATGATGACGATGCCATAGTTGGGAAAGACGCCGTACAGAATCGGCATGATCCACATGATCGCTATGGCAAACGGCTTGATGATCCAGCCGACATAAGGCGTGGTGCCGATATCAAGCATATCCTGCAGACCGACATTGTAATCGGACATCATCATGTAGTCGAGAGGCCCGGCAAACACGGTGAAGCTGTCGACGACCGTCCCGGAAGACGCAAACGGCATCTTGAAACCGGCCGTGATATGCTTCTCTTCGAGCATACCGCCGTCGGCCGTCATAACATCCTGCTTACGACCGTTGGCGTAAACTCCCTCGGCGTTGCGACTTCGCGCAATCAGAATCGACGCGAAATATTTTGAGCGGATACCAACCCAGGTGGCATCGCCCTCGATGGTTTGCTTCAGCACCCCGTCGTTGAAATCATCCAGCTTCGCCCGCGATCCGGCCATCATCGAGGCCGCCTGCATGTTGGTCCAGTCGTCACGAAGGTCCGGCTCGGTCGGAGCCAGGGGAGTATTGAACCCGATCTGATACTCACGCTCGAATCCGAGACGCGACGGATCCTCGACCGCGAACTTCAGATCGAACGAATGGTCATCCGGGCGAAACACAAAACTGCGGACAATCTTGCCGCCGTTCGGACCGGCGTAGGTATAGACAACTTCGAGCGGCTGCTTGGTGGCGTCTTGCGAGCCTGCGGGAAAATTACAGACAAACGGTATAGACGATGTCGAGAATGTCCCGCCACCGAACGACGCATCCAGGTCGGAGCGGGTGCCGTTCGGAATCAACTCGATCGGGCGACCGTCGCGATACGTGTAGTCTTTGAGCTGAATCGAGACCGGTCCACCACCCAGAGAAGACAGAAGGACGCGGTACTTATTGGTCTCGACGACCAGGGTGTCAATCTTGATGGAATCGATCGGCGGCGTGACGATCAGAGCCGTGGTTCCGCCGGAATCTAAAACAGACGGGGTGCCGGTCGCGGCCGGCGTCTGACCGGGGGCCAATTGAACCGTGTCGACCGTGGTCGGAGTGGCCGGCGGTTCAGGCGGTTTGACCAGACCGAATTTCTCGAGAATTGGCCAGTAGAAGATGACCAGTACGGCCAAGAGAACGATAATGACAATTGATTTCTTGTCCAAGACCACATCCTTGTCTGCCGTCGAAGAATTTCGAGTCGGCGGTAGTTGACGGCCGGTCTACCTGACCGGGTCAAACCCTCCCTCGTGCCACGGGTGGCACCGGAACAGTCGTTTGGCCGCCATGATGCTCCCGCGCCGTGCTCCGTATTTCCGGAGGGCGTCCTCGGCATAGTGGGAGCAAGTGGGGTAGTAGCGGCAATTGACCCCAAAACAGTACTGCAAAATAGGTGATAACGTTATGCGATACAAATAGATAAGCAGAATAAGCGGCCAGGCGGCGAGGCTCGGCCGGTCACTTGTTGCGACTGATTTGCTCAAAGACCCGAGTGACATCGTTGATCAACCGTTCCAGCGGCGGATCCTGGTCGGCCCGGCGTGGCAATATACCCACGAGCCCAGGGACGCCCAGATTTGCGCGGCTAAGACGAATGGCCTCACGGAAGCGGCGCTTGACCCGATTACGCCGGGTGGCCGCCCCGATAGATTTCCCGACAAAGACGCCATACCTGAACTGTTCGGCCGGCTGCCAGATGAGGGTGAAAAAATCGGTCGGAAAGCGTTGCCCCGTATCGAAAAGTGAATCGATTTCGACCCGGCGCTTGAGGCTGACCGAGCGTGGTAACTTACTTTTTCCGACCAACTGTAGAGGCCAACCGTTTCCGGCCTTTAGCCCGACGGCGCGCGAGCACCTTGCGACCGTTCTTGGTCGCCATGCGGGCACGGAAGCCGTGATCGTTCAGTTTCTTACGGTTCGATGGTTGAAAGGTTCTTTTCATTTTCCGCCTGTTTCTAAATTAGCCCTCGAATATAGCACAAACCGTCCGCCCGTCAAGGCATTAATGTTAGCGGCCTGTCCTACGATCGGCAGGCCTCCGGGCCTGCCGTGCTTAGTTCGCCAAGGCAGGGGTGGAATCCTGCCGATTAGGGGAAGAGGCTCTCGGACTCCTGTCTCTTCGCAAACAACAGACCCTTTCTTAATCGGCAGGCCTCCGGGCCTGCCGTGCTTAGTTCGCCACGGCAAGGATAGAACCCTGCAGTTTGGGGCACGAGGCTGTTGCCATACATTACTATCTTTCCCGTCAACAACTTACCCGGTATAATAGCATATGCCCGATATCCGCCAAAACCTGTCCAACCTGGCTGAATACTTTGGTCTCGAGTCACACAACTACTACCACTCGGTACCGACCAATATTCAAGACCGCTCTGACCCGCTCGCCTATTACGTCGATTTCAGCCCGAGGGCCGATTTCGCCGGGCCGTTTGACCCGTCCGGTCTGCCGATGATCGACGCGCTCGGGAAAGTGATGGTGTTTCCGACCCACCTCTCGATCTACGCGCTCGCCAATCTGGAGTTGTACCGACGCCACCAGACCGAAGAGAATCTCAATCGGGCTCAAATCTGTGCGGAATGGTTGGCGGCCAATCAGCAGGGGGATGGCGCCTGGTTGTCGTTGTTTCCCAAAAAAGAATACGGGCTCGAACCACCGTTCCGGTCGGCCATGATTCAGGGGTTGGCGATTTCAGTCCTCTGTCGCGCGTCGGCGATACTCGGCGACAACAAGTATCTCGAATCAGCCGTGCGCGGACTCGGGCCGTTTGCCCGCGAGGTGCGCGACGGCGGTGTTACGACCTATCATGATGTCGGCCCGTTCTATGAGGAATATCCGTGCCAGCCGTCGTGTCATGTGCTCAACGGCTGTATCTATGCCATGTGGGGATTGTGCGATCTGGCGCGAGCAGACAACGCCGACGCGACCAAGCTGTGGGATTCCGGCGTGAATACTCTGGCCGCCTGGCTGCCACGATACGATATCGGTTACTGGTCGCTTTATCATCTGCCGGAGACGCCGCGCAATCCAACGACCGGGGCGTACCATCGACTGCACATCAATCAGTTGGCGATGATGCACACGCTGACATCGCTGCCGGTCTTCAAAGAGTATGAAGATCGCTGGCGGGGGTATTTGTCGAGCCGGATCAATTTGTTTCGCACGCTGCCGGCTAAGATGCGGTGGCGGATGGTGCCGTAGGTCAGGCCAACTCGGGGCCTGACGCTCGGGTGCCCCACCGCTTGCGGGTGGGATTAGATTCGGGTAGGTCGGGTTCGGTCCATTGATTTTGGAGCGCCAAACCCGACATCTTCGACCGCAGATAGATAGATGGTTTTTGGGGAAGACTCGGGCGCGACAATTGTATAATCTTCAGAAATTGAACTTACTATCGGAGGTAGTGAAATGAAGAAGGCGATCTGGTTGGGTGTCGTTCTATTTGTGGTGTTTTCGACCGCGGTCTTTGGCGCCGAGTGTGACAGTCTGAGATTGATCCGGGTGAAGGGTGATGCGGTCGTTTCTGTCCCTCCAGACAAGGCGGTCATCACGTTGGGACTCGAATCGCGTCAGGACAAACTCGAGCCGGCCAAGCACCGTGTAGACAGTCTGATGGCGGCGGTGAATGCACTGGCCCGAGAATACAACATTCCCGAGAAAGATGTGCGTACGGAGCGGTATGTAATAATCCCGGCCAACGCAAAGCGGACCAAGCATTATGTAAATGCGACGATAGTCGTGACTATCACCGACATGAACGTTGTCAGTCCATTTGTGTCGCGAGTGGTAGATGCTGGAGTGGACGAGGTGCGTGACGTGAGCTTCGAACTGGCTGATCCGCTCGCAGTAAGGATCAAGGTAAGAGAAAAAGCCGCCGAAGCGTGTCGGCTAAAGGCGGAGACGATAATCAAGGCGTTAGGTGGGTCTTTGGGTCGAATTCACTCCGTAATAGAAAGCGGCGCAACGAATGTCTTGTCGCCTTACGCCGATCGGTCCAGACGGAACGTCAATGTTGCGGCGGAAATGCTTATGAGTTCGGAGGACAACACCTCGAATATCGCAGTCGGAATGATCGAGGAGCAAGCCACGGTTGAGGTGGCGTTTGAGATTGCACAGTAGCGTGCGAGCACGTTGTCGGGTTTGCCGCTCCAATGATCAATGCGGCGAACCCGACCTACTAGCTCCGTAAATGGTGGTGAGGTATGAAGAAACGATTTGTAGCTATTGGCATTATCGCAGGATGCGCGATGGCCTTCGCACACTGGGCTTACCTGTCGGAGTCAAACAATATCTATAAGGTTTCTGGCATCGATGGGCTCAGCCCTGAAGAAATCGTCGCAAAGTATGGACCTGCAGATCGTCGCGAGACGTTTCCGCTCTCTGATACTCTCCTCGAGTATCGTTATGGCTTACTAGAGCAGTTTCCACATTATCGCGATACAACTGTTGAGATAATGGAGATGTTCTGGAATAGGTCCTCACCGCTCTTCGCCGTCTGGTTTTGCAGGCGTGGCAGTGAATGGGTCGTAGTAGACAATCTCAGGTGGTCAAAGCGAATTCAATTCTAGTAGGCGAACAACCCGCCCGCTGGGTGGGCCGCCGAAGAGAGTCATTTCGCAAATCGGCTCTTGAGCATCGCCCACACGCGCGTCGGTTCGGGCATTTTCAGCACGAATGACAGGCCGATATAGACCGCGAAGCCGCACAGTCCCGTCAAGATGAGCCACACGAACTGCAAGGTTAAGCCGGACTCCGGCGAAAGTGGCCAGAACTTTCTCACCAGTAACCACACTGCACCAGCACCTGCGACCGAAATAACCAGCCGCACAAGCCAGCCTGTGATGTCGGACGACAGTCGAAGTTGATGATTGCGCGCCAGATCGATTGTCATGATCACACTGGTCGTCAGCCAGGCCAGCGAAGTCGCGAGCGCGAGGCCGTTCGCCGCCAGGAACCGCACCAAAACCGCTGAGGCCACTAGTTTCAACAACAGGGTCGAGCCGAGAATCAGACCGAGACGGCTCAAGAGATTGCGCGCGTAGTAATACCGAATCTGGTAGAAATACACGCCGTAGAAAATCAGGCCGAGCGCGTAGCACAACAGCGGCCCCGATGTCAGCAGCACCGATTGCTCCCCGAAAGCGCCCCGCTTGAACGCGATCGCGACTACTTCGGGCGCGAACACTATCAACGCCAGCGCCAGCGGTGTGATCACGAATACGACCAGACGCAATGTCTCGCGATAGAATTCACTTAGCTTCTCCGGCTGTGAACTTGCCATGTCGCTTATCCACGGGAACGCCGCCGCCGCAAACGTAACCACCAGCATGCCGGGCGGCACCTGTGACAAAAACAGCGCGTAGCGCAACGCCGCGATTTCGCCTTCGCCGAGATAGCGAATCGCGAGATACCGATCTATCGCCGGAAACACCAGCGACGCCGATTCCACCGCCGCCACTGCCATGGTCATCCGAAGCAGCGGCTTGACCGATACCCCGTCTTGTCGCCAGGGAACACCCGGTTTGACCACCGCGATAACAATCCCCGCATGAATCAGGAACAGCACCGCCGAGGCGGTCAGCCAACCGTACGCGAGCACTTCGACCTGAAGCGACTCATATCCCCACATCATCCATCCGATCAAAATCAAATCGAGAACGATCGGGGCGAGCGCCGGCGCGACAAAATGCTTCTGCTTGAACAGCCACGCCCGAAAATAGGCTTCGAGACCACGAAAGAACACGACCGCCGCCGCTATACCAAGCAATCGCGCGGCGGCTACCGCCGAATCACCGACCAACTCCGGCGCGGTTATCTGAATGATCTGATGACGGAACAGTACCAGACCGGCCGTTATCCCAAGAAGTATCGTCGCGAGCACATACAAGCCATTCCAGAAGAGGGCCTTGTTGCGCTTATCGTCCGGCTCGCCGGTCGATGCAGTCGATTGGATCACACTGGTCGGCAGCGCGGCGAATATTATGAATGTCAGAATCTCCGGGATGACGAACGCTATTAGAAAGATATCGAGCGCAGCCGATGTGCCAAAATATCCGGCCGTAACCGCCTCGCGAAGATATCCAAACAACCGCCCAACAATATTCCCGCCAACCGTCACGAGAGTGGCGGCCACGAGCGATTGTTTCACCAGGCGTGACGTCAATGCGTGTCCCTTCGCGTCGGACCGGCCAGGTTTTCATCGGTCATGAGTTCCACGACCGTCTCGTGGAGTGCGGCGCGATAGTGCAGGCCGCCGAATTCCATCGTTCGCATGGTACGTCCGAACGCCTCGAAATCATCCCAGGCCGCCAAATGAACCTCGAGAATCTCATGATGGTCGGTGTACTGGAAATCGCCATCCACATAGTCGGCCACAAATACGAACGAACGCCAGAAGACATGATCGTCCTTGTGGCGAAACCAGACATCGGTCTGTAGCAGGAATCGTTTGAGCGCTATCCGACAGCCCGTTTCCTCGGCAATCTCACGATTTATTCCGGTCTCGAAATCCTCACCCGGTTTAAGTCCGCCCGACGGCGCCCTATACAATGCCGGGGGATAGACATGCTTTGCGATTACTACCAGTAGGTCATCCTTGCGAATATACAACGTGACATCGTGATTGCGACCCTCGGTCTGTGACGAACGTATCCGCGCCAGCTCCTTGGCGGTCGCGTCGATCTCGAACGTTCGCCGGTGCGGTTCGCCGTAGCGGACCGCCATCGCAGCAATCATGTCATCAGTAACGTACACAATCAGAGCAACGCAATGATTTCGGTTTGCAGCGGCTGGGTGGCTATTTCCGGGCCGTTGTCAGTAATGAGACAGTTTATTTCGCTACGCATACCGGAATCCTTGAAATAAACACCCGGTTCAACCGAGAACAAATGCCCCGGTTGCAGTGCGCGATTGTCCTCAGTCTCGAGATTATCAATGTTAGGACCATCGCCATGGACGTTCCAGGTGATCGAATGTCCGGTGCGGTGAGTGAACTGCGGGCCAAGACCGGCGTCGTCGAAGACAGCGCGGCAGGCGTCATCGACTTCCGCCCCAAGCACCGGTCGCTTGCCGATATGCTCTTTCAGGTATTTTACCGCGGCGTCGCGTCCCTTGATTACTACAGCGAAGCGCTCAACGTGCTGTTTGGGGATCTCGGTGCGGCTTCCGGCAAAACCCATCCAGGTGATGTCGGCATAGACGCCGTCGGCATTGTCAAAACGCGCCCAGAGATCGATCAGAATCAGGCTTCCTTTGCGAATGATCGCGCACTTCTCCGGTGTGGGATCATAATGCGGATTCCCGGCGTTGGCATCGACCGAACAATTCGGCGGGTAGTCATAAGTCATACCGTCCGCTTTGAATCGATCAGCAATGAAGCGGCAGACGTCATACTCGGTGACCGTGCGCCCGGCTTTCAGCGCATCAGCGATAAATGCAAAGGCGGCATCTTTGGTCGCGTTAACAAGTTTCGCAGCCTTGCGATGGCTGTCCACCTGAGCGGGGGAGAGGCGGGCCTGAAAATCGGCCACCAGATCGCCGGACGATACAATTTCCACCCCGAAAGAACGAACCAGCTCGATCGTACCGGCATCGACCAGTCCGATATACGGCAATCGACCGTTGGGCGAATACTCCATCGCGATCTTCTTCGCACCCTTGAGAGTCTTAGCCAGGTCTGCTTCAAGACCTTTATAGCCGCGATAAACCGTAACTGTTCCGGCGACATGCGCGAACCGGCTCTGTTCTATCGGATTGACCAGTGCGGTCGGTTCGCCCTTTGCCGGTATGAAATAGAAGGCACGGCGGGTGAGGTGCGAGGAGAGGTCCATCGCGCGTACGGCTATTTCGTTGCGACCGTGGAAATCGGCCAGAAGCCAGCCATCGAGATTTCTTGCCCGCAGAGATTCTTGTACTTTGGAAATGTTCATGTCAGTCTCCTTGATACATTAGAATAGCGACTGCGGCGGCCCAGTTCAACCAATTCCTTGGTGCAGGTGGCACTTCTCAAGGTGCACCGAGCCATTCTTCTGGGCGGTGGACCTCCCGAGGAAGTCCCATAACGCTGGGAAAGGTTGTGTCAGTTCCTGCGCCCCCGATTTCAATCGGGGGCGTGTGAACTGACACCGCCTAATGTGAAGAAGTGGTAGTGTCAGTTCACATCCCCACCCCACCTCCGGTGGGCCGGGGACAGGACCTGACACAACCTTTCGGGTAATAACTCACCCGATAGACCGAAACGTCCTCGCTTGACACCCAGTCCGGTCACCTGTAAATTACCCTGAAATGCCAGACAAGCGGGTGCACAGAATTGTCGTCACCGGCGCCCCCGGCTCGGCCAAGACCGAGTTCATGGAGCGTCTGAAACGGGAGATTCCGATGAGCGGATTTCTCTTCTTCGAAGAGTTGGCCCGTATCATTCTGAGCGAGAATCCGGATATTCGCCGCAACAAGGCCGCCCTGCACCGTGAAATCTATACGCGTCAGGTTGCCCGTGAAGTCGCCGCCGGAAAAGGATCGTTCGTTACCGATCGCGGGACGGTCGATGCTTTCGCGTTTCACCCGGAATCCATGCACGAGGTCGGCACTACACTGGAAAAAGAGCATCGGCGCTATACGTTGGTGATCCAGCTCGGTTCGGCGGCATCGCTGGGAGAGGCTTATTACACTCGCGATGACGTCCGGAATGAATCGATCCCTGAAGCCCTTGAAATCGAGGCGGCGATCCGTCGGGTCTGGGGCAACCATCCGAACTATGCCTTTGTATCAGCGCAGCCTGATCTGGGGGCAAAATATGCCCAGTTTCGGGGTATTGTATTGCAGCAAGTGGCAGAGCCGTATTACGATATGGACAATTGGCCCCGGTGATACGTCTGATAGGTAGGTAACCGGTCAATCGGAAAGGACACAGCATTGAAGACTATAACCGTTGTCTTACTTCTGAGCGCGATCGCCCTGCTGGCTTCGGCCGCATCGGCAGAGAGCGAGATATATCGACGCTTCAAAGATTGCTATGGGCAGATGGGTTCGGACCTGGCCATGAAACCGCCCGCCGAGCTGGCTCAGATTTCGAATTTTGTCTACAAGAAAGACGTTGCGACGTTTACTTTCGAGCAGGGGCAGATGTATCTGCTGCGCGAACTCGAGGGGCGGCCGACCACGGCCATATTCCTCGGCAAGGGTTCGGCTCACATTGACGTCCCCAACCACCTCGAACAGCAGTGCCTCGATTATGCTTCGGGAAAGACTGTGGTGGACGAATCGTTTGAAGTCGCCTTCCTGGACTTCTCGGATGATTTCGACCTGAAGCTCAAAGAGCAATTCAAGTTTGAGAAGACAACCCTCTCCTGGGGTGACTTCAATCGTGCGCAACAGGGTGAGTTCTTCTTCAAACCGGTAATCATGCACGAATATGACAACTACTTTGAATTACTGCGATCGTTGTTCGAACGACGCGCCGACGGTTACTTCTGGATCGATTTCAATCGTTACGTCTATTCCTTCGACCCGAATCGTCCCGAGGAAGTGGATGTAGCCTACGAACACGAGGGGGGCGATATCGCCGCCGTCCACGGGGCGGTGATGCAGCGGCAGGAAAAGGGAATCTATGACGATTACCGCATGTCGGACATAACCTATCCCACCACTATCCTGAGCCGTGAAGGCGAACTTCGCATGGTGGGGCTGGACGGCCAGAATATCGAACGGGCGAATATCACTCTGAAAGTCCGGCTAAACGCCGACAGCCTGCGCTTTGTGTCACTGTTCCTGCATCGCAATCTGAAATTGGATTCGATCTTCTGTAACGGGACGCCGCTAGAATATTGGCGCCGAGGTTCATTTGCGTTCACGGGGCTGATTCTACCTGAGTATCACCATCGGGGTGACACGCTGGAGCTCAGGCTGGTCTATCATGGCACCAAATACGTTCAGCCGTTGCCATTCGTGGAGAATCCCTCGGCGGCGCCTGTTGCGTTGACTTTTGACGTTCACAGCGGCTACAACTATGTCATGCCGGCCATGTCTCCGCTGGAATCGACCGAGCGGGGGCGAAGGCGGTTTCTCTCGGCGCCGGCCGAGCCGTATCGCATGTTCCTTTTTCAGCCGTATGCGTCGGGATTCGACACGGTCACGGTCATCAGCGACATTGGCCTCTCGCTGAATTACCTCGTATCGGACGCTATCGACAAGAATCATTATCCGACTTTCATACCGTCGGAGCGGTTTCAGCCGGAAGTGACGAAAGCATTCAATTTCATGACCGGGCGACTGGGTCCGCCCCCGGCCGCTTTTGCGGAGTACATTTATCCTGAACCGGTGGCCAGTATGCCCGGGCTGATGGGCATCTCCCAGACCACCGACTATCCGGCCGGAACCGGGGGCTTGTTGATGAATGCAAGTTCGGCGGCGGCGCGGCAGTATTTTGGCGCTCTGATGCAGCCCGCCACCGATCGTGAGCTCTGGCTTTTGGAAGCCGTGCCGGAGTATCTGTCCCTGATGGCGGTCTGGTACGAAATGGACCCGAACGTGTTTTTCGGAGAGCTGCGCCTTCGGCGTAATCATCTCTACAGCATTCTTGACCTGAACAACGATTGTCCACTCGCCTCGGGTCGGCTGGTGGATGCGGCCATGGCCCAGACCAAAGGCGCCTGGCTGCTTCACATGCTTCGCTTTATGATGTTCGATCTCGAAGGTCAGGGAAATCGTGACCAGACCTTCTGGCGTTTTATCAACGAACTGAAGACAACGGTCAACAGCGCTCCGTACACCAATGAGACTTTCATCAGACTGGCCGAGAAGCATTACGGCGATTCACTCGGCTGGTTTTTCAAGCCCTGGCTGTACAGCCGCAATATCCCCGAATACAATGTCGAGTATGAAATCGTCAAACGCGACGACGGACATTATGTCCGCATTAATGTGACAAACGACAAGATGGAGCCGGATTTCGAAATGCCCGTGATCATTCGGGTGCAGGCCGAGTCGGGCGATTCCGCTTACCGTCGCCAGATGATCAAGTCACCAACGGATTCGTTCGAGCTCGGGCCGTTCGCGTTCACACCGAAAGAAATAACGTTCAACGAGTTCCACTCGGTCTTGTCGAAAGACAACGTTAAGAAGAAATAGCCCGCGCTAAGCCGCGGGCTACTCACATAGAAAGTGATAGCGCTCGCACCGTGCGGGCGCTTTCTTTATGAGCGTACCCAATACCTGGAGGACAGAATGAAGAAGACCCACAGAACATTGATTGTCGCATTGATCGGATTGTTGATCGCCCTGCCGGTTCTCGCCCAGGGCGAAGGTAAAGAGGCAGGCAAGGCGCCGACGTTCGGCCCCCCGCCCGAGATGAGCCAACTGGCGCCGTTTATCGGAACCTGGAAGTTCCAGGGCGAAATGCGGATGGACCCGAGCGCCGCATGGACTCCCAATACGGCCACGGTCGTGAATTCGCTCGTGTGTGGCGGCGCCGCGATGCAGACAGATTTCTCGGGCCCGATGATGGGCATGGAGATGAAAGGTCTCAGTCTGACCGGCTTCGATCGTGAGATCAAGAAATGGCAGACGATCTGGACCGACAATCTGGCGGGACGAATCTCCTACTACGAAGGCGATTTCAAGGACGGCCGGCTGGTGACCTCGGGCAAGGACCTGATGAATGGCGTGACCATGTACAGCCGCTCCACCTACTATGATATCACGGACAAGACGATTAAGTGGACGATGGAGAGCTCGATGGACGGCCAGACCTGGTATGTCTCAATGCAGGGGACGTACACGAAACAGTAGACATGGCTGACCAAACGATTAAGTGGACGATGGAGAGCTCGATGGACGGCCAGACCTGGTATGTCTCAATGCAGGGGACGTACACGAAACAGTAGACATGGCTGACCAAGAAAAGCCGACGGCCCGCACAGAATTGTGGGCCGTTTTTTTGATTGGTCTGGTCAGTGCGAAACATGGCCCGCACCATTTTGCGCTGGAATCCAGCTCTCAATGTATGCGAGTTCAGATAAGACGGCGAGTGAGATGCGACTGTGAGTTGTTCTTATATGTGGGCCAGTCCAACCGGTAGTCCTCTGCTTCGTTACCCCATTGTGTCCATTTCGGGCGACTCCCCCTGGCAAATAGCTCCAGATATGGGCCCGGACTACATGTCTCGATGATCTTATACAGCTCATCGGGTTTACGTGAATGTTCGCGCTTGGCAACACGAAGAATATTGACCTGCTTTCTGCCCGGCTGCAAAGTGCGCAGACTACCACGTATACCGAAAAGCACTAGCTCCGTTGTATTGCGGAAGTAGAAACCCACACCCCGGCCGTCAGGTCCGCCGTCTTTACGGATTTTGTGCCACACGATATTTGTCTTGTAGGCGAATCCCCAGGCTGCCATTACGGACAAGCCCTCTGTCAAAAGGGCATTTGGGACCCACAGGTAGAGATGCGATTTCGTAGCAGCCACCGAAGCCACAGGAATATCTCTAATTTCCTTTAGGCTCAAAGTCTCATAACGTGACAGTCTTCTATGTTCTGGCGCAACCTTCCCAGTGCGGTTAGAAAATCGCCAAGGGGGGTCAGCCAAGATCGTGCCAAATGATCCCGATACAGCCCCAGCAAAATCGTCGGAAGGGTTAATTATCTGCTTAGCAACCATTTGGTTAATCCTCAACGTAAAGCTTCTTCGTAATACCAAAGACCAATATTGGGCACCCGCCGCCACCACCGCCTTCAATGCGGGGAATTAGTTTGCTCATATGAGTAGTGGTCATACCAGCCGAGGAACCACGCCCTAAGTCTTTGTAGATCTCTTGCAAAGCATCACACCGGGTAACAATAATCCCCACGCTGATAGCCCGGAGGTCAAAGAGAAGTCGGAAATTATTCAGATCCCGGTCGAAGAATGGGTCCTTATTATTCCATTCGATTTCCAGTGCCACCTGATTCTTAT
The DNA here is from genome assembly GCA_963735035.1 of uncultured candidate division Zixibacteria bacterium. GTDB lineage: Bacteria > Zixibacteria > MSB-5A5 > GN15 > FEB-12 > JAGGTI01. Next base: position 100,930 of record CAVTJJ010000004.1, on the reverse strand, counting down.
AGCAATCCACCTTGTGCGTCGGGCTTTCCGAAGTCTTGTCGTCCACCACAATCTTGGTTGCAAAGGACTTCTCCTTCCAACCGCGTTCAGTCAATGCCTCGTCAATAGCGTTTGCTATCTTGGATTTATTGCCTCCGCCTACTTTTACCCAACTACGAAAAAGGCGAAACTTTGTCAGGACCGCAATCACATCCTTCAATTCTGCCGGAAAATCTCCTTGGAGTACGGCGCAGGCGTGTTTCCACTCGCGCACGTCATAGTGCTCCCGAATGAAGGTCGGTAGTGATTCAACGCCCATGCGAGAAAATGCAATGTAAATGACCAAAATGCAAACTGAATAATATGCGTGCTCACTTACTTTCCCTTTTCTCCAGCCGCTTCACGATATTGGAGACGTCCCTATACCTGTCAGTTGTAATAACATACATAGCCGTTTTTTTCATTGGTCTGAACTCGCGATGACGTATCTTCTAACGTATGCTTCACGAACACGGTAAAGTCGAAATCGAAAGAGCCATCCTGATCGGCCTGGCCAGCGATTCCCGTAAGCGACTGGAACAGGAAGAATCCCTGGCCGAACTACGCCGCCTGGCCAACACCGCCGGCGCTATGGTAGTGGGTGTGAGGATCCAGGTTAGACCCAGGCCGGATTCGACGTTTTATGTGGGGAAGGGTTTGGTTGAAGAACTCAAGGCCCAGCTGGTCGAGCTGGACGCCAACTGTGTGATATTTGATGATCAACTGAGTCCCGCCCAGCAGCGCAATTTGGAAGAAGCGCTTGAAGTCAAAGTGCTGGATCGCCCCGTACTGATCCTGGATATCTTCGCCAAAGGAGCTCATTCCGCCGCTGCCCGATTGCAGGTAGAGCTGGCCCAACTCGAATATATGTTGCCCCGCCTGACCGGCGCCTGGGTGCATTTTTCCCGTCAGTACGGCGGTGTCGGCTCCAAGGGCCCGGGCGAAACTCAGCTTGAAACCGACCGGCGACAGGTCCGCACTCGGATTGACCATTTGAAGAAGAAGCTGGAGAAACTTGGCGTACAGCGACAAACTCAGCGCAAGGCTCGCTCCGGGCTTTTCAAGATCGCCCTGGTCGGCTACACCAACGCCGGAAAATCGACCCTGTTCAACGTCCTGACCAAAGGGGATGCTGAGACTGCGGATCGGTTATTCACAACCCTGGATTCTACCACCCGTGTCATGGCGGCCGGGTATCCTACCAAGCTGGTCTTCTCGGATACGGTCGGATTCATTCGCAAACTGCCGCATCAACTGGTGGAATCGTTCAAATCGACGCTGGAAGAAGTGGCCCTGGCGGATCTGCTTCTGCACGTGGCCGACTGTTCCGACCCGCATCTGATCGAGCACATTGCGCAGACCCGCGAAGTGCTCGCGGAGATCGGCGCTGATACAGTTCCGCATCTGATGATCTACAACAAACTTGACGCCAACCCGGACTTTGCGCCCCCGAACGATAACACGGCCAAAGCGTTTGTGGTGTCCGCGCTGAAGTCTCAAGGGTTGACGGCCCTAAAGGCCGAGTTGGTGGCCCGTTCCAGTCGATAACGGGCAAGATTAGTACTCGTTAAGTTTTCATAACCTCGTGCCGATAAAAAGCCTACGAGCACGGTTATGAATAAAAAGATTCTCATTGTCGACGACAACCCCAACATGTCGGCCCTTTTGTCGGAAATGCTGGAGGTATTCGACCAGGAATCGGTCGTAGCTTCCGACGGGTTTCAGGCTCTTGAGGCTTTGAAGTCGGGCAGTTTTAGCATGGTTATCACCGACATGCGGATGCCCAAGATGACCGGCCTGGAACTGCTTCAAAAGGTCAAGGCGGAACACCCCAAGACCAAAGTCGTGCTCATCTCCGGTTATTCAGGTTCAGAGATCGAGTCTCAGGCCGAAGCCGCGAAGGCGGACGGTTTTCTCGGCAAGCCTTTGATGATGGCTGATATCGAGAAACTCATCAAAGATCTTCTGTAGCCAATCCCCTTTCGATCAGCTTAATTATCGCAACTGCGGCGCCAGTATTGCATCGTTGAAGCCGCCCTTGTGGTTGCGTCAGGTCCTGTCCCCGGGCCGCCGAAGGCGGTGCGGGGATGTGACCTGACGCTTAGCAACAAATCCACCTGTGTCAGTTCACACGATCCGCCGAGGCGGATCGCAGGAACTGACACAACCGATGACTGCCTAAGAGCGAGGTTGCATACATGAAAGAAATCCTCAAACGCTCACGCCTGTTCTCGCACCTGGATGACCAGGCCCTCGGCGAAATCAGCTCGACCGCCTCTATGAAACGAGCGACCTACGGCGAGATGATCTTTCAGGAAGGCGACCCGGCGGATGCGTTCTTTATTGTCGGCAGCGGCAAGGTGAAGATTTTCAAGATGTCGCCCGACGGCAAGGAGCAGGTGCTGATGGTGGCCCAGCCGGGTGACAGTATCGCCGAGGCCGCTCTGTTCGCGGGACGGCAATTCCCGGCGTCGGCACAGGCGCTTGAGGATGTCGAGCTAGTATCGATCAGCCGCACCCGATTCGTCAATCTGGTCGCGAGCAACCCCGACCTCGCGGTAAGTCTCATAGGTCGTCTGTCGGAATTACTGCGTTTGATGACTCGCCTGATTGAAGGCCTGTCACTATCTGACGTTACTACTCGTTTGGCGCGGTATCTCTGTGCCTACCGGATCGAAAGCACGGGCGAGATGCCACCCGAAGTGATGTTGTCGGTGAAGAAGAGTTTGTTGGCGGCGCAGTTGGGAACGATTCCTGAGACCTTGTCGCGGTCATTTGCGAAGCTGGTGAAGGACGGCATGATTAAAGTCAACGGCCCGACGATTGTGATTCTCGATCCAGATCGCTTGCAGCGCCTGGCGGACTCAGGTAAGTGATCGTAGGTCAGGCGGACTTGACGCCTGACTCGCTCAACGAAGATGTCAGGCCCCGAGTAGGCCTGACCTACAAGACTGCAGCGGTTGTCGGATTCGGGGAAGTGAACGTTCGATAATCGTAGGTCAGGCGGACTTGACGCCTGACAACTGGTAAGTCGTGTTCACGAGTTGTGCGCGAAGCGGACAACGAGCAACTCGACATGATTCGTTGACCCCACCTGCAAGCAGGTGGGCCACTCAACGAAGATGTCAGGCCCCGAGTAGGCCTGACCTACAAGACTGCAGCGGTTGTCGGATTCGGGGAAGTGAACGTTCGATAATCGTAGGTCAGGCGGACTTGACGCCTGACAACTGGTAAGTCGTGTTCACGAGTTGTGCGCGAAGCGGACAACGAGCAACCCGACATGATTCGTTGACCCCACCTGCAAGCAGGTGGGCCACCCAACGAAGATGTCAGGCCCCGAGTAGGCCTGACCTACTAGACTAATAAGGTAAGGACAAATCAGATGACTTTGATTGGGTCATATAGGAAATCTCGGCCAAGATGAGCGGATTGCTTGTCCAGCGAATCGGTAGCGACATGCGTGAGAGCAGGATCGGCTGGCAGCTCGTGCTGCTGATGGTGCCGGTGGCCTTTCTCACCTATCTTTTTCATGAGTTCGGGCACTGGACGGTGGGGGAATTGCTCGGCAATGACATGGTGCTCGGCCTGAACCAGGCCAATGCCCGCAGCGGTGTGTACATCGGCAAGACCGATGCCCTGTACATAAGCCTCGGCGGACCGCTGTTCACGCTGCTTCAGGCCCTCGTCGGCTGGATCCTGGTCGAAAAGACAAAGTCCATGTACGCCTATTCATTTCTCTTTTTCGCCGCCTTCTGCCGGTTTTTCTCGATCCTCCTGGGCGGCTACTCCCTGCAGGACGAGGCGCGCATCTCGGCGCTGCTGCATATGAATCGATTCGTGGCGGCGTTCGTGCTCACGGCACTGTTCGTTCTGGTGTGGAGAGGAAGTCGCACATTGAAGCTGAGTGCTAAGGCCGTCGGTTATTTCGCCGTATTGAGTACGCTCGCCATTCTCCTGGTCATCGCGGTAGAACGGTTGACCATGTGACCCAGGGCCCGCCGCGAGGGCCGGGCACGGTGAATTAAGCTCATCGACCCCACCTGCAAGCAGGTGGGCCACCCAACGAAGATGTCAGGCCCCGAGTGGGCCTGACCTACCCCACTTGACCTAAGTCATATCGCCAAATCCCGCTTGGCCCGAAATTTCCGGTGTAAACAATTGACCGGAGAAGATCATGGCCAAAGTGGTTCGCGTCATTATCAAGATCAACGAAGAGCTCTGCGACGGATGCGGGGAGTGCGTTACGACCTGCGCTGAAGGGGCTCTCGAAATCGTCAACGGCAAAGCTCGCCTCAAAGGCGAAATCCTTTGCGACGGCGCCGGGGCGTGTGTAGGACACTGCCCTACCGGAGCGCTGACAGTCGAGAAAAGAGAATCGGAAGATTACGACGTAGCGGCGGTAGAAGCGAATCTGAAGCATCGTTCTCCGGCAGTACCTATGGCAGTCCAGGTTCATCCTGCACCAATACAAGTGTCCGGACATGCCGGGTGCCCTGGTACGGCTATGAGACAGTGGGGCGAACAGAACCCCGCCCGACAGGAATCGATTTCGTCAACTTCTACTTCCATCGCACAGGCGTCACAGCTCCGGCAATGGCCGGTCCAACTGATGCTGGTCGGGCCGACCGCGCCTTATCTTCAGAACGCCGATCTGCTTATCACGGCCGACTGTGTGCCGTTCGCGTTTGCCGGTTTCCACGAGCGATTTCTCAAGGGAAAAGTCATCGTGGTAGGCTGCCCCAAGCTGGACAACCTCCAGGTGTATTTCGATAAGCTCGCTCAGATATTCAGCGCTAACAATCTGAAATCGGTCGAAGTGATCAAAATGGAAGTCCCATGCTGTGGTGGGATCGCCCAAGCAGCAATTGAAGCCCGGAAACGCTCCGGCGCGACTTTCCCTCTGACGGTCACGACGATCGGTATCCGCGGCGACCTGCGGGAGAGCTTTCAGGTCTGAGGGGACGCTAGGTTAGAGAAGTGCCCGGCAGATGTCCACATCTGCCGGGGTGTCAACAACTGTACAGACCGTTGCGTCGGGTCTTGTCCCCGATCTGCCGAAGGTGGATCGGGGATGTGACCTGACGCGTGACAGGTGGTACCTTCCGGCGAACGGCAAGGCGTCAGGTCTTGCTCACGCGTCCGCCTTTGGCAGACGCGTGAGCAAGACCTGACACAACCCGATCAGTATTGCCCCCATGCCAAGAATGAGATAATGGAACTACCCGCGCGCGCGGCGCACAGCAGCAACGATAATCGGTATGACCACAATTTGAGCGATTATCCCCGGAAGACCGGCCAGGATCGGTCCCGCTGACGAGAAGAAGATTGTCGCCGTGTAAGGCAGTTCCATGAACATCCCGAGCACGAACAAACCGAGGCCGAACATCACCCTCCCGACAATCATTGCAGCAACCAACGCGATATAGATATTCAGTCTGAGTTTTCGATAAGCTAACCCCGCCACCAAACCGTAGAGCGGTATTTCCAGAGACATCAACGGCACTGCGTAGGTTGGCGGCATACCAGTAATCAGGTGGCCAATGAGGGGGGACATCAGACCGACTGTCAACCCGCTGTACGGACCGACCAGAAATCCGGCCAGAAGCGGCGCGAAATGCATCGGCAGGAAAACCCGTCCGCCTATCCCGAAAGCGTGAAACCCCACCGGTAACACTATTGAAAGGGCCAGAAAGAGGGCCGTTTGGGTCACCCACCGGGTCTTGGAAATGGAAGAAAATTGAGAGTCTGAGGACGCGTTCATTTAGCGTTAACGGCGCACGCTAGAAACAGCCCGGGGTGGTCTTCAATCTCGACGCTGTCGAAACCGGCTTCTGTGAACAGCAGCCGCAAGTCCTTGGCCGACGGCAAAGTATCGTGTTCAATCGGCCCGCCCGTTCGCTCATGGAACGCCGCTATTTCCTTCGACGAGGCCAAATGGATAATGTAAAGCGGCGCACCGGCTTTCAGCACTCGCCCGGCCTCTTTGATAGCCAGGTCTTTGTGAATGAAATGCGGGAAGGCGGCAAATGAGACAATCATATCGTAGCAGGAATCGTGAAAGGGCAGACTGGAGGCGTCGGCGTCGATTACGTTTACGTTGGCGAAGGGGAAGTTCCGATGGGCCTGCTGCGCCATGCGGATAGAGAAATCGACCCCGGTAATCAGCCCCTGCGGCCCGACCCGGCGGCGGAGCATATCGAATAACACACCAGTACCGCACCCCAGGTCGAGAATTGACATCCCGGCGGTAATCGGCAGGCGGCCAACCAGGTGGAGAAGGCGTTCCATATCCTCGGCGGTGTAGCGGAGATCCCACTCGGCGGCGAGATTGTCGAAAAAGGCCTGGTGCGGGTCGTGCATAATGGGTCCAAGTAATTATCCTACGGAACATTGTCAACAGCTTTCGGTTCCAACGGTCGTTCTTTCCTTATGCGACAAAAAGTGACACAGAAAACCAAGCTCGACCTTTGCGCCAGACCCAAACGGAGTTATATTTCGGGTTGGCCTACGGAAAGAGATTATGAGCAATAACGACACCCGCTATAAACGAATCCAGGAAGAGCTCTACGTCAAGGGGGCGCGCGAGCACAACCTTAAGAACATAGAAGTTCGTATCCCCCGCAACCGACTGACCGTCATCACCGGCCTGTCCGGCTCCGGCAAGAGTTCGCTGGCGTTTGATACAATCTATGCCGAAGGTCAGCGACGGTATGTCGAGTCGCTTTCGGCCTATGCCCGTCAGTTCCTCGGCCTGATGGAAAAGCCGGACGTGGATTTTATCGAAGGGCTCTCGCCGGCGATCTCAATCGAGCAGAAAGGGACACCCAAGAACCCCCGCTCGACGGTCGGCACGATCACCGAAATCTACGACTACCTGCGGCTCCTGTTCGCCCGGATCGGCATCCCACACTGTGTCCAGTGCGGCCAGCCTATCACGCAACAGACGGTCGAGCAGATTGTCGATTCGGTGCTGAGTTTCCCCGAAGGATCCCGCTTGATGGTGTTGGCACCACTCGTGCGCGGCAAGAAGGGGGAACACAAGGAAATAATTCAGGAGATCATCCGCGAAGGGTTTGTGCGGCTCCGGATCGATGGCGAAGTTGTCGAGGCCGATCCTGAGACTGAGTTGGACAAGAAGAAGAAGCATACGATCGAGGCGGTGGTTGACCGGCTGGTGGTCAAACCGTCGTCGAAAAACCGCCTGGCGGATTCGGTCGAGACAGCGCTGCGGATGTCTAACGGCACGGTGTTGATCAACATCAATAAGCAGGACCTTCTCTTCTCCGAGCAGTTTGCCTGTCTCAACTGCAATATCAGCTACGAAGAACCAACCCCTCGATTATTCTCCTTCAATTCGCCGTTTGGCGCCTGCAAAGTGTGTGACGGCCTCGGACAAAAGATGGAAATCACGCGCTCCCTGGTAGTCCCGGACACAAAACTGTCGATTTCAGAGGGCGCCATACATCCCTGGGGCGGCGCCGAGATGGCCAACTGGTACCGGTATCAGATCAAGGGACTGGCGGCATCGTTCGGATTCAAGTTGTCGACCCCGTTCAACAAGCTGCCGAAAGATGTGCAGGAAGTGGTCCTGTACGGCACCAAGGGGAAAGACATAAAGATCGAGTACGAGCACGCCTCGGCGCGGGGGAAGGCCTCGGGTATATATGAAGCGCCTTTCGAGGGAGTAATTCCTCACCTGGAGCGGCGCTACAAACAAACCGAATCGAGCGGCGTGCGGTCGTGGATCGAGAATTATATGTCGGTGAGCCCGTGCCCGTCGTGTCACGGTGCGAGACTTCGACCCGAAGCCCTCGCGGTGATCATAGATCGCGAGACTATCGACTCGGTCACCGACATGTCGATCAAGAAAGCTGCGGGGTTCTTCAAGAACATCAAGCTGACCTCCCGCCAGCAGACTATCGCGCGACAGATATTGAAGGAAATTCGTGAACGCCTCGGTTTCTTGTGCGATGTCGGGCTCGACTATCTGACATTGAGCCGAGCCGCGGCGACTCTCTCCGGCGGCGAAGCCCAGCGAATTCGCCTGGCCACACAGATAGGATCACGACTGGTGGGTGTACTCTACATATTGGACGAACCTTCGATCGGGTTGCACCAGCGCGACAACGGCAAGCTGCTCAATATGCTGCTCGAACTGCGCGATATCGGGAACACGGTCCTCGTGGTGGAACATGATCGGGAGACTATCGAGCGGGCCGATTTTGTTGTCGACCTCGGTCCGGGGGCAGGTGTCCATGGCGGCCAGATAGTCGCCTCGGGCACTCCGGATGATATCAAAGCCAATAAGAAGTCACTCACGGGGCAGTACCTTTCGGGAACGCGGTCGATAGAGAAGCCGAAAGAGCGCCGTGAACCGAACGGCAACCTGATCAAGCTCACCGGCGCGACTGGAAACAATTTGAAAGAAGTTACCGTGGAAGTGCCGTTGGGCGTGTTGGTGGCAATAACCGGCGTGTCGGGGTCGGGCAAATCGTCGCTGATCAACGAAACGCTCTATGCGATTCTCTCCAAGCACTTCTATGGCAGTCGTCAGGCACCGCTACCGTATGAAACTATCGAGGGGCTCGAACATATCGACAAGGTGATCGATATCGATCAGTCGCCGATTGGCCGCACCCCGCGTTCAAATCCTGCTACCTACACCGGTGTCTTCACGCACATCCGCGATCTGTATGCGTCGCTGCCCGAGTCCAAAGCGCGTGGGTATGGCCCCGGACGATTTTCTTTCAACGTGCGAGGGGGACGGTGTGAAGCGTGCGAGGGTGACGGCATCATCAAGATCGAAATGCATTTCCTTCCTGATGTCTACGTGCCTTGCGAGGTCTGCAAGGGGAAGCGTTACAACCGGGAAACATCGGAAGTAACGTTCAAGGGAAAGTCGATTGCGGACGTGCTGGACATGACGATTGACGAGGGGCTGACATTTTTCGAGAACATCCCTCGCATCAAGAGCAAGCTGCTCACCCTAAAGAACGTTGGGTTGGGATACATTCATCTCGGCCAGCAGGCGACCACACTTTCGGGAGGTGAGGCGCAGCGGGTGAAACTGGCCACCGAGTTGTCCAAACTGGCTACCGGCCGGACGTTTTACATATTAGATGAGCCGACCACCGGGCTTCATTTCGAAGATATCCGCATGCTGCTGACCGTACTCAATGAATTGGTCGAGCGGGGGAACACGGTCGTGGTGATCGAGCACAACATGGACGTGATCAAGACGGCTGATTGGGTGATTGATATCGGTCCTGAGGGAGGCGACGAGGGCGGGCAGATCATTGCGGCGGGCACACCGGAAGAACTGACGAAAGTCGGCCGGTCATACACGGGGCAGTATCTGAAGCAGGTGCTGAAGTGAATTGGGGAATAATTGAACGGCTGCTCATCGGCAGATGGGTTATCCGGACTGCGGCAAAATTAGCCCCGAAATAATGTGCTGCAGGGTGGTTTTCCCAGCCCCGTTGGGCCGAGGAGAGTTAAGATTTCACTGGGGTCGGAGAACATGTGAACACCCGGAAGAGCGCTGGACCCTCACCGTCACGCTTCCCCTCGGTTTTGTCGGTCACCAGATTTGCGTTCTGCAAAGCGTGCCAACCCTGCCACAACCACGTAGAGAACTATTCCCGAGAGAGGGATCAAGAAAATGGCTTGCTCTATGGGAGGATTCAGTAGTCGAACTGCATCATAGACGAAAGCGGCCAGCACACTTCCGGTAGTAAGAATAAACGATGAACTCAAGCAGTTCGACACAATATCCGCCAGCACTGTAGCATGCTCATTGCGATGTACCAGAGTGAATAGGAGCCCTGTGACAATCGTGGCAATCCAAGGGACAACTTTGTTCCGGCGAAATTGTTCACTAATCAACCGCATCAAGAATGCTCGGAGAAAGATCGAACTCGTGAGTAGAAATAGCGTCGCCAGAATTGCCTCTGAATACGATACCGACAGCTGGGTCTTGCGCCCCCACAACTCTGCACCCAGGATTACGGCGAGAATCGGGATACTGAACCAGGCTCTCCCTGAAAGCGAAAGCCCCCAGTCCTGTGCGTTGAGCCGGTTGGCAACAACACTCCTGTAAACGTATGCCAATAACACTCCGGACAAGACGACATACGCAGATAAGAGATAGTAATCCGACGACGTGACGCCAATTGCGTTTGTTGACATGACAAATCGGACATGGATGAAGCGAGCCAAGATTGCGTATGCCAAAACGCCAAACACCACCAACATAATGCGAGTTGTTCTTGATGTCATTTGTTCCTCCATTGCCTCTCGTCAAATGGCTCGACCAACCAATTCATAGTCATCTCCTGGTTTTCGCAATCAAATTGAGTATTTCTACACAAAACTTCGCAGCCAATCCCACTGTTCAGAGCCCACGCAGCTATGAAGAACCCAAGCTTAACCACCCACCGCACCACCATACGCTATAGGATGGCTGATCCTTTGATGAACCAGATTCGCTGTTGTCAGTCGGTTCGGCTCGCATACCTTCAGAACTAGCGTTCCGAACGCTGCTGATAACGTTTCTGAGACTGATCCGATACTGGCGGTTACGCCAAGATCAGGCGATCAGTCCATCCCATCGTGCTACTGGGTATATGTAATTTTCCTTGGAAGTAATATGATGAAGGTGTGTGGGTGTGTCAAGAATTCTTATTCGACGCCGCTGCCAAATCCCGGCAGCGGCGTCTTCAGGGAGGGAGCCAAACCAAACAAGGAGAAGGGTGACTCAGGGCTAATTTTGTTTCGGAACGCTCGAGCCAATATTACTCGGCGAGGGGCTCGTCACTTTCTCCGTCGCGAGTTTCAAACGCGGCAGCTCCAGTTCCCGGCGCAGGAGATTGATGTAATCTCCCAGCAGACGATACTTGTTGCTGAAAGCCTTGGTCTTATTGATAGACCGGTAAAGCGATTCCTTCGCATTCAAACTCTTGATAGCTATTTGGAGATCCATGGCCTCGTCGGTTTGTTGCGACACGCTATCCTGCTTCACTTGCCACGATTTCACCGCGGCCGCCTTAGCCAGGGAGCGCACGTTCTCCTGGCTGACATAAATGTCATAATTCACCAGTCCCAACATTGCCTTCTCGAGCCGGTCAACTTCAGGCTGAACCCCCGACAGCGACGTTTCGAGCCAGAGACCGTAATCGACTTCCAACTCGGTCAGAGCACCTTCAATAGAATACTCCCGCCACGGGCCGGTATCGTCGTTAACGGCCGCCGGGGGGGGATCAGCGGCCCAAACCGGCATCACCAAGGCCAGCAGGGCAATCAACACAAGAGCGGAGGTTGGCTTCATTTTGACTCCCGTCTTTCGGTAAACGTTGCCGTCCAGAAAGACCTCAAGTGTCGTGCCGACCATGTAACGTGTTGTTGCATTGTGGGATAGAAAACGATATTCGACGGCGGATAGTAGGGGAGAGCCGATAGGTATAGGGGCGATGCCCACTCGCCCAGCGGGCTCAACTTGTAGGCACAAAAAAACCCGCAAGGGCGGGCCGAAAAGGAAAGCGTCTCTGATTGATTGTCAGATCTTCGGCCGCTTCTCCATGTGATGATTCACGAGAGCGAACGATAGGTACTCGAGTTCCATCGACATGTTTTCATTTCGAAGATATACGTCCTCGGGTACTCGAAGATTGACGGGCGCGAAATTGAGGATCGCCTTGACGCCGGCCGCGACAATATCGTCAACGATGTATTGGGCCACCGTGGCTGGGACGGCAACGACCGCCATCTCTATGCCGGCTTCTTTGATTTCGGGCCCCATGTTGTTGATATCCGAGATGGTAATCCCTTTGTGATTGGAGCCGATCTTCCGCTGATCGTTGTCGAACAACTTGACGATGTGAAAACCCTGGCGGGCGAATTCCTTATAGCTGACCAGCGCCGAACCGATATTCCCTACCCCGAAAAGTCCCACCCTCCAGGCGCGATCAATGCCAAGAATCGATGAAATCTGTTCCCGAAGCTCCGACACCGGGTAACCAAGGCCGCGCGTACCGAACGAGCCAAAGAACGAGAGATCTTTCCGCACTTGCGCCGGAGTGAGTTTCTCCCGGTGAGCCAGCTCTTTTGACGAAACAGTACTGGTCCCTTCCTTTTCAAGGACCGAAAGGGCCCGGAGGTAGATAGAGAGCCGACGAATCGTGGATTCGGATATGCGTTTACGAGTTCTGCCGATCATTTACTGTCTCTGTCCGCTCACTGGCCGCCTGTTATAGACAAATAACTCCGCATGTGAAAAGGTTCACAAGAAATAAACACCTTTTGGGCAGGGAGTGTCAAGTGAAATCGGTAACAATCTCAAGCAAGGTTCCACTGTTCACAATCTCGTCCCGCGCGTCAAACAATAGGCGAGGGGTCGTAATGCATTAAATACCAACTATTTAGTCATTATACGCGGCATGAAAGGTGACAGGCGCGCCAGCACTTCATAATTGATAGTTGCGGCCCACGAAGCCAGTTGCTCGGCGCTGATCGAGTCTTTTTTCTGGTTCCCGATGAGCGTCACCTGATCCTCGAGGCGCACACCCGGGGTATCGGTCACATCGATCATGGCCAGGTTCATGCAGATCCTGCCTCGGACCGGGGCCCGCCGTCCCTTCACGAGCACATAGGCGAGGTTTGACAAGGATCGGTCGTAACCGTCGGCGTAACCTATCGGCAGCACGGCCAGTCGCGTTTTGGTAGTGGTGCGATAGGTGCAGCCATATCCGATAAACGAATCGGCCGGGATGTCTTTGATTTGGCCGACCCGAGTGTGCCAGCTAAGGACCGGCTTAAGGATATTATCACGTCCTCCCGCGAGTCGGTAACTCAGATATGTTTCTTTCGACGGCCAATGGCCGTAGAAGGCTATCCCTGGGCGTACCAGGTCGAACTTGGTTTTTGCAAACAGTATCAGTGCGGCCGACGAGGCGGTGTGACGGATCGTCGGAGGGATACCCAGCGCTTTCATACGAGCCGTCATCCGGTTGAAACGATCCAACTGGTGCTGGGCGTATTCGTGGTTGGTGGTATCCTCAATATTGGCGAAATGCATGCTGGCGCCGTATGGTTTTTTCAGATAGGCATGCCTCTTGAAAACAGTCGCAATTGGACCCAGATTCTTTTCGGTCACCCCCTGACGATTCGTCCCGGTCTCCAGCTTCAGATGAGTCCTGACCGCAATCTCGTGCCGGTCGGCCAATTTCCCGAGGGTCGCGACAGTCTCGCGGTTGAATACCACCGGTTCGAGATCGTATTGGAGCACCGCCTCAAGGTCGCCGAGCGAAATCGGACCGAGCACCATGATGCGCCGATCCCAGCCGAACTCGCGACAGCAGACCGCTTCTTCGAGGGAATGTACCGTCACATAAGCGATTTCGGGACGTTCGCTCAGGTAAGGGATAATGTCTGCGAGACCGTGACCGTAAGCGTTGGACTTTACCGAGACCGCAATCTTGCGCCGCCCAGCGAGACGGGCCAGGCTTCGGACGTTTTGGTCCAAGGCGGTCCGTGACAACTCAATCCAGCTTAACAGATTCCGGGCGTTCATGACAGACTGTTATACTCTCAGGGGCGGCGGGGCTCAACAAAAAGAATGATGCCCGCTTGTGCTTGTATTGGGAATTCGTTCGTGTTGGAAGGTTGTGTCAGGTCCTGTCCCTGGCTCACCGGAGGTGGGCCAGGGATGTGACCTGACACTGTGTTTCAATCTCATCGAACGGTGTCAGTTCACACGCCCCCGATGGGAATCGGGGGCGCAGGAACTGACACAACCTTGTCTACCCCATTACGACTGCTAAGAACTTCCAGGGTGCCAGGCGTTCACGCGTGCTGCTTGCGCATGTCCTCGATCTTGCGCATGTGGCCCTGTTCGAACTTGGCCAGTTCGCGGAAGATCTGGCGGCCTTCGTCGCTCTCGGACTTCTTTTCCTGCGCGGTAAACAGCTCGAAGGCTTCCACTTCCAGCCGATAGGCGATATCGAGAATGGCGCCAATCGAGCTGGTCTTACGGACTTCGTCGATGAGCTGACGGTGAACCGAACTCATGTCTTCGCTGATTTCCGGCAGATCTTTCGACTTGAGCACATCGGCAATCGAAATCCACTGTTCACTCTTGATAAGCGAATTGTGCTGACGTTCCAGCACCTGAAAGTGTTTCTTCTCCTCGAGGGCCAATTCTTCGAGAATCGATTTGATCTTGGAGGCGGCCTTCATTTTGGAAGCTTCGAGATAGAACACGTAGCTGGCGATTTCGGAATTGATGCCGGTGGTCAGGGCTTTGAGGGTTTCTCTGCTAACGGGCGACATAGATGGTCCTTTGGTTCGGTTCAATTTTCGGGAGCGCGTTCCTGGTCGTTCCCGAAGTCGTAAAACTACGCAATTAGTCGGAGTTGTCAAGTGTGGGAGATAGCAGTCGGGACATCCTGAAACGCACCAGACTCCTTTTCCCTTGCTCAGTTGTGTCAGGGGTAGCTTAATACCCAAAGCCATGAATAACGACCTTGCCCATAACCTGATAGAACTTCGCCGGAGGATTGCCGAAGCCTGTGCGCTCTGCAATCGCAATCCCGACGAGATTACGATTGTAGCGGTGACCAAGACCCACCCCGCGTTGACTATTAAAGAAGCCGTCGCGCACGAGCTACATGATATCGGCGAGAGCAAGATTCAGGAAGCCGAGCCGAAAATCACCTCGCTTGGACCGATTGCCCGGTTTCACCTTATCGGGCACCTTCAGTCCAACAAAGTCCGCAAAGCGGTCGCGCTGTTCGATGTCATCCAGTCGGTGGATTCGCTGAAACTGGCCGAAGAAATCAGCCGGCGCGCGGGGGAGATCGGGCGAACGATAGAATGTCTGATCGAAGTCAACAGCTCGGGCGAGGCGAGCAAAAGCGGCGTGACGCCGGGGGAAACGGCCGACCTGATCCGTGAGACTCAGGACCTGCCGTCCCTTCGATTGGTAGGCCTGATGACGGTTGGACCGTTGACTGACGATCCGGAGCAGGTTCGGGCCGCTTTTCGGACCTGCCGCGAGCTTTTCGAGCGCGGGAAGGATAACGTCGGCGATGGATTCAACACGTTGTCGATGGGTATGTCCGACGATTTTCCTGAGGCGATAGCCGAGGGGTCGACCATGATCAGGATCGGCACGGCGCTTTTCGGCAGCCGGGCGAATTAAGGTGATTCGGACGTGCGTGGTGGAGCCTGCCCCCCACCTGATCGGAGGTCACCGTCCTCCACGATCTCGTTGGCGCACGAGGACGTTCGCCAACCACAAAACGCCTATCTCCGTCACCCCCGAGGCGTCGGGGGCCCATGATCGTCGACGATGTTCAGATATCGATTGCTCCACTGGAGGTTGAAAAGCTTGATCAGGCTAAGCTTCCGGTAGGGGGTGTCTGCCGAAATTATACTTGGGAAGAAAGAACGTTCCAATCGAAATCCCCGCCTCCTATCCAGCGGTAACAATTCTGCCATCGCGTGTAGCCATGGGTGCCCGACTACTCGGGCATGACGGGCCTTGCGGCCCGCGTTGATATCCGTACAAGCATGAACTGGCCAAGCAAACCCGCCCTACCTGAACTCGGCCCTCCCGGGCAAGGCTCTTCCCCCTCAAAAACCCCTAAGTTTTCCGGGCGGAAATTCCGATAACAACATTGTACCGTTTTGAAACGGCACCGGTCTGAAAGCGCCTGTCGCTTTGAGCCGGAGCCGCAATTGGAAACCAGTTATCAGGTGGGTTGACATGGATCTTTCACCCAACGATGTCCGCAGCTACGAGTTCCGCAACCAGATGCGCGGATACGACAAGGCCGAAGTAGACAGCTTCATTAATCAGGTAGCGGCCGCGCTGGACGAAGTCAAGCAGGCCAACCTCAAGCTGACGATTGAAAACGAATCGCTGCGCTCTCAGGTGACCAGCCTGAAGCAGTTCGAGGATACGATCAAGAACGCCGCCATCGACGCCCGCCGCAACGCCGACCTGACCATGACCAACGCCAAGCAGGAAGCGGAAGTGTTTCTGGCCAAGGCGAGACAGGAAGCCGAGTCGATCGTGGTCAACCGCACGAGAGAGATCTCCGAGATCGAAGCCAAGATAACCCGGATGGGTCTGACCAAGAAATCGTATCTGACTAAGATCCGCAGCCTGATTCAGTCACATCTCGATCTGATCGACGACGTCGATTCCGGCGCGGTCGTTTCGAACGAGCACGATGAAGACCTCGACGTCACCCATTCGACCGATGTTGATTCCGAACAGGAAGAGTCAGCCTATCAGTCGACCGAAGACGCTTTCGAAGATGTCGACAACGAAGTCGAAAACGGCGACACCGGGCGGGTGGACGATCATTTGGCGGCGAAACTGAAAGATGTCATACAGGATCAGGGTCAGGACCAGACCAGCGGCGATTCAATCGACCCGGAACTGGCCGCAGCGCTGGAAAGCTACAAGCGGGCGGCTGCCCGCAAGGTGTTCGACAAATCCGCAACAAACATGAACGGCACTTCGGGTGCTAATGAGGTCGTTGAAACCAACTCTCTCGCCGACGAAATCCCGCCGGGATTTATCGCAAAGAACGGCGATGTCAACCACAAGCACGCCACCGATAAATTCGCTGCGTTACACCGCCAAGCTAAAGGGTTCGGTATGTCAGACAGTTCCAAGACACCCCTCTCGCCGGACAAGCTGGCCAAGGAACTGGATGAAGTTGCGGCCCGGTTCGAAGAAGAAATCAATAAAGCTTCCAAGAGTTAGCTGATATCCGCCACTCGCACTCCAGACCGGACCGGCCTATTCAAAAGCCGGCCCGGTTTTTCTTTCTTTTTTTGCCTGTCCGTACAATTTCGACCTCATATATTCTGCCATACGTACGAACAGTCCACGAGCATAGGCGTAATGCTCGGCTGGATTGTTGTGTCAGTTCCTTCCCCCGCTCACCTCAAGTGAGTGGGGGTGAGAACTGACACGTAACGATGGTGAGCGTCAGGTCACACCTCATTCGTCCGCGTGGCGGACGAACTCGGCAAGACCCCCGATCAAGTCGGGGGCAGGCTCTGACGCAACGTGCGAATTGTGGCTCGACCCGTTGTAACAAGCGGATCGGGATCAGGCTCTGACGTAACAGACGTAGCGTGCCCGGCCCGCCTCGGCGGGTCCACATCTGCCGACTTCCCCATGTGCCCGGCAGATGTCCACATCTGCCGGGTGAGAACGAGTAGCGAATAGGTGACTATGAACGACGATGGAATGCAGACTTGGCCGGAGATTCACTCCAAGATCGACGATGCGGTGGCATATATCACCGCCCAGATCAAATTCGAACCCCAAATCGGAATCATTCTCGGCACCGGACTCGGCTCGTTGGTCGACGGCATCCAGATGGCCGGGGCTGTCGAATACGAAGACATCCCGCACTTCCCGACATCTACTGTCGAATCACACCACGGCCGCCTGTTGTTCGGGACGCTCAAGGGCAAGCCGGTCGTCTGCATGCAGGGGCGGTTTCATTACTACGAAGGATATTCGTTCCGTCAGATCGCGTTCCCGATCCGAGTCATGAAGAAGCTCGGCATCCATTCGCTGATAGCTTCCAACGCTGCGGGCGGCCTCAATCCGAAATATCACGAGGGGGATATCATGCTCATGACCGACCATGTCAATTTCCTCCCCGGTAATCCACTGATCGGCGACAATGACGATTCCTGGGGGCTGCGGTTCCCGGACTGCTACGAAGTGTATCATCGGAAGTACCTCGACATCGCGCGTCAGGTAGCGCTGGAACAGAAGTTGCGGTTGCAGGAAGGCGTTTACATTGCGGTAAGCGGCCCGAATCTCGAGACGGCGGCGGAGTATCGGATGTTTCGCACGCTCGGCGGAGACGCAGTGGGGATGTCGACCGTCCCGGAAGTAATGGCCGCGCACCATCAGGGGACGAAGGTTCTGGCGTTTTCGATTATCACGGACATGGGTCTGGCCGACAATATGCATCCCTGTTCGATTGAGTCGGTGCTGAAGATAGCCGCCGAGGCTGAGCCGAAATTGCGCGCCCTGATAGCGGGGTGTGTGGAGAAGATGTAGCGGCCCCACGAAGTAGTCGATCCCGAATGTGGGCAGGCAATCCCGAAGACTGGCCAGGGCGGGTGCGCCTATTTTAGCTTGTACCGGAAGGCGGCGTTCCGCAAATTTCCTGCTAAGGTAGCAAGGTAGGTCGGGTTCAGGAATCAGGCGCGAAGCGCCAGATGACCAACCCGACTTAGAAGTATGTATGAACGTGGTCGACGGGTCATAATCTAATCCCACCGCAAGGGGCCTGTTGAAAAAGTCCCTTCCCCGTCATCGCGAGTCTCGGCCGCGCTTCGCGGGCGAGACGTGGCGATCTCAAATGCCGCTGCCACAACGAGCCTGAGATTGCCGCGCTACGCTGTCCCGCCTAGCGGCGGGCCATCTCCGCTCGCAATGACGATTAGACAGTCTTTTTCAACAGGCCGCAAGCGGTGGGGCACCAGAACTTGCGAGAGGCGGTGTCACATGGATACCCCGGACAGGGAATCGCTCGAAAATCGTGTCGCTCGGCTGGAACGCGAGCTGGCCGAAATCAAGCAGTTGCTCAAGGGCAGCGTGCCTGACCAGACCTCTGCACCTCAAGGTCAGCCCGCGAGACAGACCCCTATCCCGGCACCACCACCCCCGACACAGCCACCAGTCTCAGGTGTGCGACCGATTCCGGTGTCGGCTCGACCAGGGTTCGAACTTCCTGACTACATGCGAAAGAGCGAGTTCTGGCTCAGCCGAGTCGGGATCGGGCTCCTACTGTTCGGACTAGTGTTCGCCTTCAAGTATTCGATTGATCAGGGTTGGATCACCCCGCCGGTACGGCATTTCTTCGGAATCGGCACCGGGATCATATTGTTTGTCTTTGGCTGGCGCCTATATGCTCAAAGACTGCATCTCTCAAGGTTATTGCTCGGGGGCAGCGTCGCGACTTTCTACATTACCGACTTCTCGGCGTTTCAATTGTTCGATCTGATTTCGCATCCGACCGCATTTGCCCTCATGGTGATCATAACGTGTCTGGCCTTTTTCATCTCGCTCCGACAGGACGATGCGCTCTTCTCGCTGATCGGGACGATCGGTGGGCTCGGTACGCCATTCTTGCTCTACTCCGGGTCAGGGAGCGTCCCCGGATTGGTTATGTACACTTGCTTGATTCTGGCCGGGACGGTCGCGGTCTATTTCGTCAAGGGGTGGCGCTTTCATTTGTGGCTGTCGGCGGTCGGCGGTTGGATCGTGATGTCTATCGCGATAGATTACGCCTGGTACCTGATCGGCGACGCACACTTTTTCGCGCAGAAGGCAATACAGGGTGGAATTCTGTTCATCTGGCTTTGTTTCGGAATCCTTCCGACCGTGCGAAAGATCATGAAGCGGAACGGTCAAACCCCTGCTATTGTGTCGGGCCGAAATCCTGATAGTCATCTGCACGTGCTCTTGGTGGCCTCACCGTTGGCGGCGTTGGGAGCCTCGACCGCCACCTGGCCGCTGACACCCCACAATGTGTTCGGCTGGATAGCGTTGGCGGCAGCATTACTGTACGGGTTTGCGTTTTGGCTGCTTCAAAGTCGGGATGATTTCAAACCGTTGGCCTATACTCCTGCTGCAACCGGGGCAATTCTGCTGACTATCGCACTGTGCTTGCTGCTTGACGGGGATACTCTGTTCTTGGCCCTGGCGATGGAAGCACTCGCTCTGCACCTGCTGGCGCGACGTCTTGAAGATTACTACGTTTTCGGCGGCGCAAACTTACTTGCATTAGTGGTCGGCATCTGGATGCTGGTGCACCTGTTGGAATATGAGCATTTGCGGCCGGTGGTGTTCAATCACCTCGCCCTGACCGACCTGGCTGTCATCCTGGCCGGTGCGATTGTCGCGATTCAAGCCAGACCGACCAACGCGCGGCTCGCCTACGGTCTGGTAACGCATGTTTTCTTTCTCGCCTGGTTGGCGCGCGAGCTTCACGGTCTGGCAAACGGTCAGGGGTACTTGAGTATCGCCTGGGGTATCTATGGAGCGGTCCTGCTGATAGTTTCGCTGCGCAAGAATCTAGCTTCACTGCGATGGACCGGACTCGGCACGCTGATGCTGGTTGTGGGCAAGCTATTCCTGGTCGATCTGGCCAATCTCGAGACAATCTGGCGCGTCCTGTTGTTCATGGGCTTTGGCGCCGTGTTTCTGTTGCTGAGCTACTATTTCCCGAAATTGTGGAAGGGGAAGGAAACCTAGGACGGTCGGGACACCGTGAAGAATAGCCTGTGTCCGCGTCATTGCGAGCGGAGATGGCCGCCGCCAGGCGGCACATCGTAGAGCGGCAATCTCGGATTGCCGTGGGCGGCACACGTCCTCGTGTGCCCCGCGTCAAGGGGCAGACCAGGAGGTCTGCCACCCACGAGTTCGCCACGGACCCGACCGGTCGGGCCTCGCGATGACAGGCTCCGGGGTCACTCAGCAAATAGGTTACCTCCGATAAGTTGCCAAAACATCTTTCTGGAATTTGAACTTTCCCTTTATCATATTGCCTGCCGGAGAGACTAGACACCCGAGAGGAGCTTTATGCCCGAATTCAAGAATATCCCCCAACGAGCCGAAATCGCCGACAAACACAAATGGAATCTGGCCGATCTCTACGCCGATGATGCCGCCTGGGAGGCCGACTATCAAAAAGTCAAGGGTCTGATCGCACAAGCCCGTCAGTTCGCGGGCAAACTCGCCGAGTCGCCACAGACGATGTACGCCTGTCTGAATACCCGGAGCGAACTCCAGAAGATTCTCTCCCAGTTGTATCAATACGCGTTCCTCAACAAAGATCTCGACAACCGGGTCTCGCAATATCAGGCGCTCACTGACCGGGCCGCGTCGCTCTCGTCGGACGCCGGCGCGGCGTATTCGTTCGTGGAGCCGGAATTGCTGCTGATCGACGAGGCCAAACTGCAAACAATGGCGACTCAATTCCCCCGGACCGATGAATACGATTTCTACGTCAAGGAGTTGATCCGCTCCAAGAAACATATCCGTTCCGAAGAAGTCGAGGAAGTGCTGGCGCTGTCCTCGCTCGTCTCCCGTGGTCCGGATTCAATCTTCTCGATGCTCGACGACGCCGATATCAAGTATCCGTCCGTCAAAGACGCCCAGGGCACAGAAATTCAATTGACCAAGCAACGTGCGATCAAGCTGCTGGAATCGTCGGACCCACGCGTACGAAAAGACACCCACGAGGCGTTCTATTCACCGTACCGCGACCACACCAACACGCTCGGGGCATCGTTGTCTTCTTCGGCAAGCGCCGATCTGTTCTACGCCAAGACGCGCAAGTACGACAGTTGTCTGGAAGGAGCTCTGGACGGCAATAACATTCCCACCGAAGTCTATCGCTCGCTGCTTGAAACAACGGAGAAGAATCTCGGCGGCCTGCATGAGTACATCAGACATCGCAAGCGATTATTGAAGCTCAACCAGATTCACAGTTACGACATGTTCTGTCCTCTGTTCCCCGAACAGGACTATGAGGTGCCCTACGACGACGCCATCCGCCAGGTAATCGAATCGGCGGCACCACTAGGCGATGAATACGGACGTCAGCTCCGGCATGCTTTCGATCATCGCTGGGTGGATGTTTGGGAGACTCAGGGGAAAGGGAGTGGAGCCTACAGCTCGCACAGCTACACAGTCCACCCGTTCGTGCTAATGAACTACAATGACACCCTGGATAATTTCTTCACGCTCGCCCACGAACTGGGGCATGCCATGCACAGCCACTTAACCTGTGCGGCGCAACCGTATTCGAAATCGCACTATTCGATATTCGTGGCGGAAGTGGCGTCGACACTGAACGAGGGTCTCCTGCTGGAATATTTGCTGAAGAAGACCACCGATGCCAAACAGCGGCTCTATTTGCTAAGCCGGGCGATAGATAACGCGGTTGGCACTTTCTTCAACCAGGTGCTTTATGCTCATTTCGAGCTGGACATCCATACTGAAATCGAAAACGGCGGGGCGTTGTCACCTGACATGATGACCGCCCGCTGGCGCGAGTTGACGCAATTGTACTACGGCCCCGATTTCACGATGGATGACTTGACGCCCCTCAAATGGTCGCGCATCCCGCATTTCTACAATTCGTTCTATGTCTATCAGTATGCGACGTCGTTTGCGGCATCGCAGGCGATCCTGACCCGCTTCCTGGCGGGTGAGAAGGGATTGGTTGAGAAGTATCTGAAGATGCTGCGCGCGGGCGGGAGTGATTATCCGATCGAACTCTTGAAGATTTGCGGAGTGGACATGACCACGCCGGCGCCGATTGACGCGACCCTCAGGCTGTTTGCGGAGCAGGTGGCCGAGGTGGACCGTTTGACGAAGTAGTCTTTCTGGTACCCCAGCGCTTTGTTTGTTGCGTCAGGTCTTGCTCGCGCGTCCGCCACAGGCGGACGAGCGAGTGTGACCTGACGCATGACGTTCCCCATTGCCAGCATGGTAGATCTGATTCCGTTTGTGATAGAGCCTGCCCCCGATATGATCGGGTGCCCTCGTCCACCACGTTATCGTTGGCGCACGAGGACGTACACCAACCACCCAAATCTATTGTCGGGACCACAAGGGTCCCGACCTACAAAGCTCGCACTGGATGGCAATAGCTAATGTCAGGAGCCTAAGGGCTCCTGACCTACCGTACTCACGGCTTGATTATCGCGCGACCCCACGTCGCCGGGCTGTCAGGCACAGCCGATTGCGGCCAATGGCCGGTCAATGAAGGCATGTACAAGAATCCGAAAGGCAAGACCGATCTCGTCACCCACAGCTACACCGATCTTGCTGAACGGAATTGATATTTCGAAAGTATCCAAGCAGGGCGGGTTGGGGGTCATCGGGAAATTCGGCACCGCCTGCCAGTCGGGTTGGATAACAGCGCAGTCGGTGTAAACATCATAGGCTCCACGAGCTTCGCAGTCGCTCCCCGATAAGTGAAACCACCAATCATCGGTCTGCAGCCCGACACTCCGGTCGGCATCGGTGTCGAATAACACCTCCGGCATACCCAGACCGGGCACACCGACAAACGTGTACCTGAAGGCAAGCATGAGACTGGTGCCGTCGTGTTTGGCCGATACCGTCACATTCACAACACCGTCGATGCCGAAGCCGACGGTAGCGGCGTCATCCCATTCACCCGGCTGTATGACACCGTCGATTGTCACCGCCGATCCGGGAGCAATCTCGAGCCAGTTGGCGCTCGAAAGACAGTCCGGAAGACCAAGCGGCGGGCCAGTTATGAACAGATAGTCAATTAGTCTCGAGATGTCACCGATCGTGACATCATCGCAGATTGGATTAGCGCCGCCGGATTGATTGATATCCGCTTCTGTAGGGCAGCCGAGGATGCCGTCACAAAGTCCGCTAATGAACTTCGCATCGATCATGACCGATACATCACCGATACTCGGCTCGTCGTCGCCGCTCCCGTTGGCATCGCCGACACGGCCGACACAGCAGGGCGGACGCCTGTCCAGTCTGGCCACAAAAGCGTCAGCGGCGCCTCCGTTGTAGGAGACGTCAAGAGCCGTGCTCGAAACCGGGAAGTCTGTCGACGCGGTGTATCCGGCGATGTACAAGGCCCCGTCAGCGCCTACCGCCACGGCTGCATCAAACTCCTCTCCCGTCCCTCCGAGGTAACTTCCGTAGCTCATCGTCGTCAGGTCACCGGTCATCGACCGCACGAAGCAGTCGCCGGTTTCGTCGGCGCCGTTGTGTGTGGCGTCGTAGGCATCCAAAGTGACGGGAACATCGGCCCAGCCGTTTCCGACCATCAGCAGATTTCCTCCTTCGTCACAAACCTGATTCGTGCTATACATGAAGCCCACTTCGTTCGGAGTGAAGTACGTGGATGCGACTATACTCGTCAGGTCGTTGTTCAGAGTGGTAACCACGAATTCGTTCGACCCGTTGTGGACTCCATCGTAGGCTCCCGGGGTAACCGGGTAGTCCAGGCCGTCCGTATGTCCCGCGACGAAGACGTTGCCGTCCGGGTCCACGCAGGTATTGGAGCCGACCTCAAAGTGATCGGTGCCGACATACGTTGACGCCAGCAGGGTAGTGAGGTCCGAGGTCAGTTTCGACACGACGACGTCGCACAGATATGCTCCAGGCTGCGGCGTGCCATGGTACGTTTCGCAGTAAGCCCCCGGCGTTGACGGGTAGTTATCTGATTCGCTGGCGCCCGAGACAAAGATATTGCCATCGGCGTCCAGGGCCAGACCCGGCCAGAGCTCGCTGTACCGTCCGCCCAAAAAGGTCGACGCCAGCAGGTTGGTCAGGTTGGCGTTGAGCTTGGACACGAAGAAGTCGGAGTAATTGGGACTAGCGGTACGGTCGTACGCCCCCGCGGTTGTGGGAAAGGTATTTGATGGACCCCCGCTGGTCTGCCCGGCGACAAGCACATTACCGTCAGCGTCAATGGCCAGGACCCCGGAATCCTCGTGGCCGTTTCCGCCGAGCAGGGTGGACGCCTGCAATGTCGTGAGCTCGGAGTTGAACCGGGCGACGAACACGTCCGCCGCCGCGCTCGCGGTCCGGTCATAAGCCCCCACGGTCGTGGGAAAGTTGGTCGACAGCGTGGCGCCACTTATGTAAACCGTGCCTTCCGGCGTGAGGGCAATCTGCGGGTTCGTTTCGTTGTTCGAACCGCCGATTACGGTTGCCTGCAACAAAATCGAAAGATCGGGGCTGAACCTTGCTATGAAGAAGTCCTCCATCCCCCGACCCGGACAGACGTAGGCACCCGGAGTCACGGGGAAGTCGCCGGACGACGTCACACCAATGACGTACACCGTGCCGTCAAGAGCTGCGGCGAGATCAATGGCGCCGGTATACTGCCAGCCTTCTTTACTGCTCCCGCCGAGATACGTGGCCAGCAGGCTGCCCGACGCGTACAGGGAGCTGACGGACAAGACAAAGATCACCATGGTCATGATGACGGTGGGTTGAATGCGGTCGCGATAGCAGTACACGATGTGAATACCTCCAGTCGGGTCCTTAGTGAATTACAGACAGTCCGGAAGACCCAGCGATGGGCCGGTTATGAACAGATAGTCAATTAGTCTCGAGATGTCACCGATCGTGATGTCATCGCAGATTGGATTAGCGCCGCCGGATTGATTGATATCCGCTTCTGTGGGGCAGCCGAGGATGCCATCACAAAGCCCGCTAATGAACTTCGCATCGATCATGACCGATACATCACCGATAGTAGGCTCGTCGGCTCCGTCGCCGTTCGCGTCGCCCACGCGACCGACACAGCAACAGGCATCGCCCACACCGTCACCGTTTGAGTCTTCTTGCCCGGGGTTGGCTATAGCCGGGCAGTTGTCAAGGCGATCGGCCGCTCCGTCACCATCGCTGTCTCTTTCAAATCTAATGAGGGGAACGTCGTCGCCGCCAAGGTTGGTTTGGTACATCCCGTTCACCACTGGCCAGTCGAATGACTTCGTGGTCCCGGTTGCGAATACCGAGCCGTCGGGACCGATGGCCATAACGCGTTCTTCCTCAAAGCCGCTTCCGCCAAAAAATGTGGAGTACTCGAGCCGTTGTCCGGTCGGGTCGAAAATCACCAGGGCCCCGTCTCTATCACCGTTGTGTGTCAGATCAAAGGCATCCGCCGTTACTGGAAAATCCGCAGACTTGACTAAGCAGAGAGCTATCAGCCTGCCGGCATCGTCCAGAGCCATGTCGGAGACCGCGTCAAACTCACCGGAACCACCGATGAAGGTCGAATACTCCAGGGCGTCGCCGGTTTCGGACAGCTTGCTTATGAATCCTTCCTGCCCATCGAAAGTGGCGTCGTAGGCATTGACCGTAGGGAAGTCGGGGCTGCTGGTGCCGGAACAAACATAGGCGTGGCCTGAGTCGTCGACGATCAGCCCTACGCCATCATCGAATGCGCTTCCACCGATGTAGGTGCTATAGACCAGACTACCGCCGTCAGCCGATAGCTTTGTCACGTAGCCGTCCGTCCCTCCCCCAAAGAGTGTCGGTCCAAATACGCCCGGTGTGGTGGGGTAGTCCGTAGACTGGACCAGACCGGTCACGTAAGCGCAGCCGGCCTTGTCGATTGCCAGAACGTGATTCTCTTCGTATCCGGTGCCGCCAAGGTAGGTGCAGTAAAGTAGAGTCTGCCCGTCGGCGGAGAACTTTGCCAGGAAGACGTCGTCACCGCCGTTGTAAATCGGATCGTAGGCGTTGATTGCCGGCAGGTTGGACGATCTCGTATTGCCGGCGATGTACACACAGCCAAGACTGTCAACTGCGATCCGGCCATGCTCCTCGTCGCCCGATCCACCGAAGTACGTGCTAAATGCGAGAGTGCCATCTTTATTGAACTTGGTGATGAAGAGATCGCAAGCTCCCCCCAGAGTGGCGTCGTAAGCATTCAGCCTCGGGAAGTTGTTTGAATAAGTCTGGCCGGCCACGTATGCACATCCGAAACGGTCCACGGCTACACCCGGAAAATTATCGTATGAGCGACCCCCGAGATAAGTGCTGAAGATGATGCTGTCGCAATTCGGTGACAGCTTCGTGAGCGTGACATCGTAGTAACCCATCGGATAGCCATAAGCGGCATTCTTCACCGGGAAGTTGGACGAAGTTGTGTGGGTTGCGAGATAGACATACCCTGAATCATCCACTCGGATACCTGAACAGTACTCGTCGCCGTTGCCGCCGAAATACGAACTGAATGTGACCACTGGATTTATTATGCCGCTTGGGGATGCACTCATCGCGGGGGATGCCGTGAATAATTGGATTGCCCCGCCTAACGCGAGAATGCCTATGGTTCCGACAAATCTAGATAACATCATTTCACCTCCATCGCCGGTGACCAGAAATTGCCGATCAAGACCAGCAAGATTACCAACATTCGAGATTGTCTTGGATGCACTTGTCCTCCTGATGAGAATGCCCGACGAACTAGCTGTGTCCGGTCTGACAGACTCATAGGCAGTCGAGCGCGGACCTTGTTTGGACCAGCACCGTCGCGTGGAATATTACTAACCTCAGCACGATATTCGATCGACCGGGTCTCTCGGCCGAATTCTCGGCCCTATTTCCGTTCGGAGCCGATTATTCCGGCCGCCTAATTGAAATGACGGACCGGTGAGCCGTTTCTTACATGCTGGGGAGTCGCTGATCGGAGCAACGCGACAAGAAACCAACCTCTGCTTGCCAGGGGTTGGGGGAACGCCTATCTTGTTGGCGTCAATAGTTGATACGATCAAGGTAACCCGGGCTATCACTTGGCTGTTAAAGAACTATATCAGCGCGCTATTTCCGGCGATCCTTCCGCCCGCAAGGAGCTCTACGATCAACTATATGTAAGCTTTCGCATTGTCGCCCGTCATAGAATTAGGGATTGGAATGACGCCGAGGAAGCCGTCCAGGCGGCCATGGTTAAAGTTACTAGCAAACTGGACCAACTGGCCGACCCCGAACGTTTCCCGGGCTGGGCACATATGATCCTGAAGAACGAAATTTTCGATCACTATCGCGGAGCTCAGACTCGAAAGAATCGCGAGACCGAGTTCGATGGCGCTGAATTACCAGATAACTATCAAGTCACAGAACCCGACTTGAAGATGAAGTTAAAGGAGTGCCTGAAAAAGGTTTACGCCGTGTTCCCGAAACACGCCCGGATACTCAATCTTCGTTACCAGGGATACGGCACGCAGGATATCTGCCGGCGTATGGCGGTCACGCCTAACAACCTTCATGTTATCCTTTCGCGAGCGCGGACGATGCTGAAGAATTGTCTGGAGACCGGAGAAGTCAAGCCATGAGCGACTCGAACAAAGACTATCTTTGCGGTCTGCTTCATGCGTACGAACTGGGCCTGCTCGAAGGCGACCAGTTGGACGAGTTCGAGGTGCATCTGCTCGATTGTCCCGCCTGCCGCAGACAGGCCGAGGAGTTTCTGCCGGCGGCGCAACTGCTCAAGCACGACCCGGAGATCAGGGGATTGGTCGAGGGACTCCAGGCGCCCGAAGACGAACCGAAACGGCGCAATTACTGGCCGGCCGTTCTCGCCATTGCGGCGGCCGTGATCATTCTCGTATTGCGACCCTGGCATCTCGAGTTCCACCCCACTCAGGAAGCTATCGCCTCAGAAAACCGTCTCGCGATCCTCTATGTCGGAAATCCCACCGAGTCGGCCGAACTGGCCGGGCTCGGACAGACTTTCGCCAGCCTTTTGATCGCCGATCTCTCCGAATCTCAGTTCCTCCGCGTGATATCATCGCAGCGGTTGTATGACGCCGCCCGACACCTTGGCCTTCCCGATCCAAACCGGATCGATCAGAGCAACGCCGGCGCCGTCGCGCAAGATGTCGGGGCGAAATGGATGCTGACCGCGAGTCTCGTTTCCGACGGCACACAGCAGCGACTGGTTACTCAGCTTTTCGACGTTTCGTCCGGTGTAATTGAAGCGACTCAGTCGGCGACAGTGGACAGCTCCGCGACAATCTTCGGGGTGGTGGACAATCTCTCACTACAATTGAAGACCGATCTCGGCCTGCCGGAACAAGCGTTGAAGGAATCGGATACGAAGGTAGCCGATGTCACCTCGCACTCGGTGGAAGCGTACCGTCACTATCTCAAGGGAATTGAGCTTAGTCAGCGAATGTATACCGACGAAGCGACGGGTCTCTTCTACAAAGCTGTAACCATGGACACCGCTTTCGCCATGGCCTATTACTATCTGTCGCTCGGCTACAACCCCCAGATGATTCAGAAGGCGGTCTACTATTCGGCTCGGGCTACCAAGAAGGAGCAGATGCTTATCGCGGCGCGGGCGGCGCAGGTGGCGGGGGATACGACTCAGACGCTGACTATTCTGCAATCGATCACCGAGAAGTACCCGGACGAAAAGGATGCCTTCTACCTTCTGGGTCAGTACTATTTCAATCGTCGGGATTACAGCCGGGCAATCTTCTATTTCGAAAAGTCTCTCGCGCTCGATCCGCTTTACCGCCAGTCCTTCAACCAATTGGCCTATGCCTATGATAACAACGGACAATTGGACGAGGCTTTGCGGACGCTTGACGATTATCAGAAGATCGCTCCGAGTGAACCGAACCCGTTGGACAGTCGCGGGGATATCCTCGCCGGCAACGGTCGCCTGAGCGAGGCAATCGCCGCCTATGCGAAGGCGATAGAGATCGAACCGGGTTTCAACGCCTCAAAGGTCAAATTGTACTACGCGTATCTCTACTCCGGACAGTACGAACTAAGCGATCAAATTTACCGCGAGTGGGATTCGGCATGTGTCGGATACGGTTGCGCCAATGTCTATTGGGCCAAAGCCAGTGCTCTGGTATTCAGAGGTCAGTATCGTGACGGCCTCACCTGGATGGATAAGGCTATCGTCGCCGACAGTATCAAATCGATCAAGATGAAGTCGAGCTCGCTGGATGTTATGTACAACGCCAAGGCTCAGATGCTTCTCGCGATGGATTCATCGGCGCTGACCGAATCACGCCGTTCGCTTCAGTATCTTCTGAAGATGCGACCCGACGACAAGATGACTTTCCGCATTACGCTCGCGCGGGCGTTCGCTCAGGCCGGACAAATGGACAGCGCCGCTCAGGTGGTCGAGCAATTATGCCTCGAAATCGAGGCGGCGAAGATATCGAGGTTCACTTGCCTTTTGGCCGAAGGGTATCTTGAACAGGCCCGCGGCAACGCCGCCGGGGCAGCCGAACGTTTCGACAGTGCGGCCACGATCAGACTGAAGAGCGTGACTTATCTTCCGAGATACCTGGAAGGACAAACGCTGCTTGAGGCCGGACAGGCGGATAGAGCGACAGTGATTCTGGCAGCACAGGAGAATAACTACACCGAGTCGCGCACCAAGGACTGCGTTACAAGTTCGAAGCTCTACTATTATCTGGGCCGCGCCTATGAAGAGAGTGGACATCCCGATTCTGCGATCGTGAAGTACGACAAGTTCCTGAGCATCTGGGCCCCCGCCGACCCGAACTTGAAAGAATACACCGACGCCCGCACCCGCCTGGCGCGCCTGAAGACCACCCCGTGAACTTGCGCCCTTGAAACGTGCCCGGCAGATGCCCACATCTGCCGGTTTGAGGTCGGGTGGCCCACCATTCATGGTGGGATGAAACATTACGGAGCAACAGCTCCGTCACCCCGGTGAAAACCGGGGCCCAGTTGTGACCGCAAATATGGTAACCTGATATCGAAAGATCCCTTCGAGAGTATGGGGATGGCATTAGCGTCTGATCTTCCGCCCACACAACTGGGTCCCGACTTCCGTCGGGATGACGGGGCTAGCGCCCCGTAACATCGATAAGCCGGTTGCGTCAGGGCCCGCCCTAAACCGTGCCCGGCAGATCGAACTGAATAGTGCCCGGCAGATGTCCACATCTGCCGGCTAAAAGGCACACCCGCTCGTGGGCGGCAGACGTCCTCGTCTGCCCCTTTCTCTGTTATCCCCCGACTCCCTCTCCGTCATCCCCCGACTTGATCGGGGGTCTTGCTCGCGAGTCCGCCTTGGGCGGGCAAGCGAGTGTGACCTGACGCAGTCTGCACCTTATATGATTGACAGACAACTCGGTCATGCTTACTCTTCAAGCAACTATACACCGTAGGATGGGTACATGAAGAAAACAACGTGGTTGCTAGTGGCACTGCTGCTCCTGGTTTGGGCCGGCGAATCGCGGTCCCAGAGTGCGTTCATCTCATCGAAAGAGACCGCGGCATTCTTTGGTTTGGGGTATGCAACCGGCTCGAACAGCAACGGTGGCAGTATCACCGGCGGACTGACGCTGACCAGTTGGGCCGACGCCCAAGTTTTCATGTCTGCGGCTGATCCTGGGTCGTATGGCCGTACGCTGTACAGCCTCGGCTTGGGAGTGAAGCCTCTAAAGAGGGTCGTCGAGTCTGACAAAGTTTCAATACTCATAGGTATGCCAGTAGTGGTGGAGGCGTACACGATGTCGCGTGGCGGCGCCGGGTCATCATTCGGCAGTTTCGGATCAGTCGGGGGGAGCCTTGACTTCGCTGTGCGGACAGGTGGAGCAACGCGCCTTGTCCTCTCTGTGGGTGGATCGTATGGCGATTTCCTGAGCGGCGAGGTTGAAACCGACGGTGGCACCAGCGCGGCGGATGTCGGCATTGAGCAGTCGTTCAATCTTGGTGGAGGCAACCTCCTGATGCTAGGTGCAGGCACGAGTTTCGTCGAAGACGCCGACGAAGCCACCTGGCTGTTTGAATTGGGTTTCCTGTTTCCAAAACCCCGATAGCCTTTTGCTGTGAACAAAAGGTCTGCCTTGACGCCTGACCGGGTGTGCAATTGCGGAAGAAAGATGTCAGGCCCCGAGTAGGCCTGACCTACAAGAACCTGATCGGCAGGGTTCCACCCCTGCCGCTGTTGCCGTTGCGTCAGGGCCCGCCCTAAACCGTGCCCGGCAGATGTCCACATCTGCCGCCTTCCCCGACAGACACTCACTGATTCCCATTGCCAAACCGGTCTCTTTTCAGTAGTTTGACGTCGTGCACTCATAACTGATTATGGAGGGGCAGCCATGCCCGGACTCAGACAAGTTCTCCTTGTTGCGATGATCATAACCGCTGCGCCGTCAGCCCCGAGCCAGACGCCACAGAAGGTGGATACGGTGTACGTGCGGGATACGGTGGTGGTTCAAGACACTGACGCACTTAAGCACACCACGTACCTCCTTGACAGCTCTTCTACGGTTCAGAAGGAAGTTGCCGAGCTAAAGGGCGAGTTCTACGAGAAGGCGCTTGATGCCCTAGACCGCCAGGATTCCAGCATGGGGATTGTCTTCGGAGTGATAGGGCTGCTCTTGCTGATCGTCGGCGCAATGGGCGCTTACACAAGCTTCACAGCATACAAGGCCCACGAGACGGTGGATCGAGAAATTGAGAAGATCAGAGACCAGCGTGCGGTCATGGACAAAATCGTACAATCGGCCCAAACGGACTACGGGCAGCTTGCACGACAAATGAAAGAAGCCGATTCTTCGGCAAGGGTTGCCGACGCGGTCGCTCCAGCTAGCAGTGACACCAAGAAGCCCGAACCATTCGAAGATCGGATCAAACTGATTGAAGAGGCCGACGCCACAAAGGCCGTCGATTTGTACGAACGCTTGCGTTTTGATCTCAAGGTGGCGGGACTGCCGGACGACATCATTCCTTCGGCACTGCGCCGTAACATGGGCTTGAACTATTATCGTTTGGAGCGTTTCGAGAAGGCGCTAGGAGAGTTGCTCCATATCCTGAAAGATTCACAGGATGATGAAGATGTTCTCTTTGCAACGGCTCACTCTTACAGTGAATTGCAGAAAAACGAAGAAGCGGTTAAGTACTGGGAGCGCGTTACGGACATCAACTCTATGAATGCAGCTGCGTTCGCAAACTGGGCGGCAAGCCTTGCCAGCATCTTTCGCGCAACCGGCGAACCAAGCACCTTGAATGATGCTATAAGGAATTCCACACTGGCGATTAGATTGGCTCCAGACCGTAAAGACTACCAATACAACGTGGCATGCGCCATGGCCCTAAAGGGCAATAAGGATCGTGCACTGGCTGCTCTCAAGGAGGCCTTCGTTTACAACGCCAAGCTTAAGAAGGCAGCCAAGAAGGATGAGGACTTCAAAGCCTACTGGAATGACTCTGATTTCATCGCTCTCACCGCCGAGGACCCGCCGAAAGACGAAGGAGAGAATGCCTAGCAGCTCATCCTTCGACAGGCTCAGGACGACTTGGTAGGGCCAGTGTCGGGTTGCTCGACGTGCGCTTCGCGCACGTCTCGTGAACCCGACCTACCTACCTCATGCCACTATGTGTCGACGGCCGTGAGGCCGTCACCCCGGTGAAAACCGGGGCCCAGTTATGATCGTAAGTGCGGAAATCTGATATTGAAAGCTTCGTTCGAGAGTATGGGGATGACATTAGCGCCTGACCTTCTGCCAACACAACTGGGTCCCGACTTTCGTCGGGATGACGGGGCTGGCACCCCGTATCATTTGCACCCCGACAATTCTTGGATGCCCCTCCTAAGTTCACAAACGAAGTGCAACACCTGTTAAAGGTGTTGTCATGGAACGAACATATGCACAGATCAGTCTTGAAGAGCGGTGTGAGATTGCCCGCTTATGTGGCTCGGGGCGCTCGATTCGGCAAATTGCGGCAGCTTTGGATCGCGCGCCATCGTCCATTGCTCGGGAGATAACGCGAAATCGCAGCCGACAAAGCGGTTACCTGCCCGCCTATGCCAACGACCAGAGCCGTGCCCGGCGTTGGACCGGCTCCAAATTGGATCGCCGTCCAGAACTGCGCGACATGGTAGTGATGGGACTAGCTAATGGTTTGTCTCCGGAGTTGGTCGCGGGAAGGCTGGCCGTGGAGATGGGCCGGAAGGTGATTTCCTACGAAACGATCTACCGGTTTATCTACGCGCAGATCGCCCGTACTAAGGATTACACTTGGCGGTACTTACTGATCCGTGGCCGAGCCAGACGTAGCTGGCGAGGGTGCAAGAGAGGTCGGTCGACGTCGTCTATAGCCCTGCGGTGCCCTATCTCCGCGCGGCCGAAGAGCGCCAAGAGCCGGAAAACACCAGGACACTGGGAAGGTGATCTCATGAACTTCCGAATACCTGATCAGAGCGTCCTTGTCCTTCATGAGCGGCGCTCACGCCTGATGATGGGGGTTAAGCTGCCGGCCAAAGATGCCGCCTCGGTTGCTAAGGCCATGTGCACTCTCCTGGCACCCTTGCCGCACGCCTGGCGACAAACCATCACCTTCGATAACGGCCCCGAGTTCGGCCAACACTACCAACTCCATGACCATGGTATCGAGACCTACTTCTGTAACACCTACTCACCATGGCAGAAAGGTGGCGTTGAAAATGGAATCGGTCGCCTCCGACGAGTACTGCCTCGCCATACCGACCTGACCAAGCTCACCCGGAAACAGTTCACACATCTCTTCCAGCACTACAACAACACCCCCAGAAAATGTCTGGACTTCCTCACTCCAGCCGAGTTCTTTTGGCGCGAACTGTTGCACTTCAAATGTGAATCCAGCCCTGGTCAAGCCGGGGAAAGACGGTTCTTTCGTGAACCCGGCTTCGACCCTTCGGCAAGCTCAGGGCAAGCGGAGCTCAGCCTGACTTGCATCCCAGCGCGAGCGCTGGGGCACCACCTAAACCCCACCCGCAAGCGGGTGCGCCACCCCGGAGTAGGGAGCGGGGGGTCACGACGCGGTGAAAAATCTTTACAACCGGGGGGAGGGCGAGTACATTGTGCGGCTGTAGCAGAAAGCAGCCCAATGAGATTCGACCCGCTCAAAGACAACTTCTCACTCCCCGCCGCCGAGGAAAAAATCCTCGCCTTCTGGGATGAACAGCAGGTCTACCACAAATACCAGGACGCCGCTAAGCACAAGCCGCACTTCGTCTTCTACGAAGGCCCCCCCACCGCCAACGGCCGCCCCGGCATCCACCATGTAGTATCACGCGCTGTCAAAGACCTCGTCTGCCGCTACAAAGCGATGAACGGCTTCCGGGTCGACCGCAAAGGTGGCTGGGATACCCACGGTCTGCCGGTCGAAATCGAGGTCGAAAAACAGCTCGGATTCGAACGCAAAGCCCAGGTGGTCGAATACGGTATCGCCGCGTTCAACCAGAAATGCCGCGAGTCGGTCTTCAAGTACCTCGCCGACTGGAATGTCATCACCCGACGGATCGGCTACTGGCTCGATCTCGACGACGCCTATATCACCCTCAAGAATGAATACATCGAGTCGGTCTGGTACATCCTCAAAGACCTGTTCGACCGCGGAGTCATCTACAAGGGCCACAAGACCGTCCCGTTCTGCCCCCGTTGCGGCACCGCGATCTCGTCGCACGAGGTAGCGCAGGGATACGCGATGACCAAGGACCCGTCGGTATTCGTCAAAGTCAAAGCCGCCGACGCCGATTTCAGCTACTTAGTCTGGACAACGACTCCGTGGACGCTCCCGTCGAACGCCGCCCTCTGCATGAAAGCAGACGCCGACTATGTGACGGTGCTTCACCACGATGAAAAGCTGGTGATGGCCGAAGCGCTAGTCATGCGGGTGCTCGGGGAAGAAGTTGAAGTGCTCGACCGTCACAAAGGCGCAGACTTTGTCGGGCGGAAATATATCCCCCTGTTTGATTTCTACAAGGACCAGGCTGACAAAGCGTTCTATGTCATCAACGGTGAGTTTGTCACGCTTGACGACGGCACCGGGATTGTCCACATCGCGCCAGGGTTCGGCGCGGACGACTACGAGATCGGCCTCAAGAACAATCTTCCGGTCCTGCAGGCAATTGAAGCGAACGGCCTGTTCAAAAACGGTGAAGGCGGCAAGTACGCCGGGTTGTTCGTCAAAGGATGCCGATCCGGTCATTCTCGCTGACTTGAAGAAATCGGGCCAGCTCTACAAGAAAGAGCTGTATGAACATAACTACCCGTTCTGCTGGCGGTGCGATTCGCCGCTGATCTATATCGCGCGCGAATCCTGGTATATCCGGACCACCCAGTTCCGGGAGCAGTTGATCAAGAAT
This sequence comes from uncultured candidate division Zixibacteria bacterium, assembly GCA_963735035.1. Lineage (GTDB taxonomy): Bacteria > Zixibacteria > MSB-5A5 > GN15 > FEB-12 > JAGGTI01. The sequence goes on along the minus strand of CAVTJJ010000004.1, from coordinate 65,222 downwards.
AACAACGCGATCAACTGGGTGCCGGACGAAATCCGCACCGGCCGCATGCTCGATTGGCTCGAGAACAATGTCGATTGGGCGCTGTCGCGCGAACGGTTCTGGGGCACGCCGCTGCCGATCTGGGTATGCGACGAACCCGGGTGCAACAAGCTGAGAGCGGTCGGCTCAGTCGCCCAGCTCAAGAAAGAAGCGGTGGCCTGCCCGGACGATATCGATCTGCACCGCCCCATGGTGGACGGAGTCAAGCTGAAGTGCGAGTGCGGCTCTACGATGACCCGCGTACCAGAACTGATCGACGTCTGGTTTGATTCCGGCGCGATGCCGTACGCCCAGTGGCACTATCCCTTTGAGAACAAAGAAGTTTTCGAGGAGAAGTACCCGGCCGATTTCATCTCCGAGGCGGTCGATCAGACCCGTGGCTGGTTCTACTCACTGTTGGCGATCTCGACCATGATGTTCGACAAGGCCCCGTTCAAGAATGTGGTCGTGCTCGAATTCGTGCTGGACAAAGACGGCAAGAAGATGTCCAAGCACAAAGGGAACGTGGTCGATCCGTTTACTACGATCGACAAGTACGGCGCCGACCCGGTCCGCTGGTATCTGGTGTCGAATTCCGGCCTCTGTGTGCCGACGAAATTTGATCTTGACGGTTTGCAGGAAGTCATCCGCAAGTATTACGACACCCTGCGCAATACGTATAGTTTCTTCGCAATCTACGCCAATATCGACAACATCCTCGACCGCGCCCATGAAGCCGGGCAGACGGTCGAGCAGTTCTTGGAAGCCCGCGCGGGTGAGCCGGATACGTTCGACCGTTGGATTGTCTCCCGATACAACTCACTCGTCAAAGACACAGCGCGCAGTCTTGATGCCTACGAGATCACGCGTCCGGTCAGGGCGATTCAGAATTTCGTGATCGAGGAACTGTCCAACTGGTATGTGCGCAACAACCGCCGCCGGTTCTGGGCCAAAGGTGATGATCCGTCGAAGATGCGCGCCTATCTGACACTCTGGCGAACGCTTGAAGGGGTGTGTCGGCTCTCGGCGCCGATCAGCCCGATGATGGCCGAATTCTTCTGGCTGGAACTGAACGGCGAGAAACGGACCGAGCACGGCCTGCCGCTCTCGGTGCACATGATGGAGTATCCGAAAGCGGACGAGTCTTTGATCGACAGCGAGTTGGAAGATTCGATGGGGCTGGTGGAGAAACTCGTACAGCTCGGTCGGGCGGCGCGCACCCGCAAGAATCTCAAAGTACGTCAGCCACTGGCCAGGATGATGGTCTCGGCGCCCGGCAAGAACGCGTTCGCCAAGCTCGAGCCGTATCTAGGGATTATTCGCGACGAACTGAATGTCAAGGAAGTCGCCCCGGCCGAAAATCTCGATCAATACGTTACTTACAGCGCCAAGTTGAATTTCAAGACGGCCGGCCCGAAACTGGGCGGCGATGTCAAAGTGGCGGCCGCGTTTGTCACACAGTTGCCGAGCTCCAAAGTGGCCGAGTTTGCTTCGTCGGGTACGCTTACGATTGACTCGTTGCCGTCGAAACCGGTTCTCGCGCCTGAGCATGTCGACGTGATCCGCACCGAGAAAGAAGGCATGGCGGTCGAGTCCGACGGTCCGGTCATGATTGCGCTCGATACCCGTATCGACGAAGAGCTTCGGGACGAAGGGTTTGCGCGGGAGATCGTCAACAAAGTCCAGAATATGCGCAAGAGTTCCGGATTCGAAGTGACCGACAATATCCGCATCAAGATTAGTTCCACCGAGCGACTACGCCAGGCGGCCGACCGCCACGGCAGTTTCATACAGCACGAAACCCTGGCCCACAGCCTCGAATTTGTGTCAGGTGAAAACTTGACTAAGGCCGTGGAATGGGACATTAATGGTGAAAAGGCCGCCATCGAGGTGGCCAAAATCTGAGACGGAGGTACGCATGCGTCAGAGCGACCTCGATAAATTTAAGAAGCTACTGTTGGAAAAACGCCGCGCCCTGCAGGAAGAAATGGGTCTTATCGAGGAGTCCCACGGCACTACTATCAAGGAATCGACCGGCGATCTCACCCATTACTCCTACCACATGGCCGACCAGGGTACGGACAACATGGAACGGGAGATGGCTTTCGCTCAGGGCTCCAAGAGCCGCCGTTTGTTGTATCATATCGATGAGGCTCTGCGGCGGGTCGAAGACGGCAGCTATGGCAAGTGCGAGACTTGCGGCAAACAGATCCAGATACCGCGACTGACCGCGGTGCCGCATGCCCGCCTGTGCATCCAGTGCAAATCGGCCGAAGAGGAAAAGAAATCTGGCCGGGAACCCAGCTAAGAAACTCATCGGGCCGCTGACAGTAGTGGCGATAGTCGTGATCGCCGATCAGATCACCAAGCTCTGGGCGGTGTCCGCGCTAAGCGGACAACCCTCTGTGCATGTCCTGGGGGATTTTCTGATGTGGACCCTGGTCTACAACGAGGGCGGCGCCATGGGCACCCGGGTGGGGCCGTCGGTGTACTACCTCGTCATGTCGCTCGTGGTGCTTCCGTTTGTCTGCTACTACATCTACAAGAACCGTCATGTGATGCTCGTGTCCATGCCCTTAGCCGGCATAGCGGGTGGGGCGATTGGCAATCTGATAGACCGGATCCGTCTCGGCAGTGTGGTGGATTTTATCGATATGGACTTTTTCGATATCTCAATCGGCCCGTTCCAGTTGGACCGTTTCTGGACGTTTAATGTGGCCGACTCCGCGATCACATGCGGAATTGTGTTTCTGCTCCTGATGATGTTCTTCCAGAAACGCAGCCTCGACCCGGACGACCTGCCGGGCGCGGGAGACGGGAAGCCGCCTGAGCTGGCGGGGTGAGAGAACTGCAACACGGCCTCTTATAGTGATTTGTGTACCCGGCACCAAGGCTTGGACCGCGAATTGCGCTGAGGTAATGCTATTCCAGTAAACCCTGAGGCTGTTGTTTCGATGCATCTCTTTCCTGTTGATGGATAGCTGCATCGATTCCCTCGAAAAACAGACGAAATAGCTCCGCGTTCTCTTCTTCAAATGCCCTGTTCGAGCGTCGAATGTTCTCTAGGCGTTCCTTAACCACCCTGAGATCATACAGGTCTGATAGACTCCTGAAATTGTACTGCCGCTCTTTGCGGATAGCATATTCTCCTATTGTCTGACTTCTTTGGTCATGCATGAACTTGCCCAGAAAGTCCAGGAGTCTCTCATCCGACGACGTGTACTTCTCGATGGACCTTCTGCATTCATCGTCTTTTGACCATTCTTTCCATCTGTAGAGGATGTACACAAGTCGAGTGTGGTTGTACAGTCCCCCTTGCTGCTCGAATTCTCTGATCTTCTCAACGCAAGCGGCCTGGAATTCGCCGATAGAGTCATTCGGGATTGTGTATTGAGCATCGCGGTTTTCAGCTCGCGGCGTCTCCAGCGAAACGAACTCAACAGCGCCGCCCAAGGCGGCCGTGGCACGTACCGCTGGGAGAACTAGGTCCTTGTACTTATTCGCGTCGCCAACACGCTTCCCGAGTTGATGTAAGATACGCATAACATCCATGGAGGCACCGACGTCAAAAAACGATTCCTCATTAGTCGGGAGTTCATCCGACACGTTGAATAGGCTGAGAATAACAGTGCCAATGCTCCCATCGGAAATTGACTCTTCCCCTGAAGTATAGTCCTGAAGCCGTTCGAGGACAGAGCGAATCGTTCCGCGCTGAATGTGTTGTCGTAGAAGTTCTTGAAATCTAGTAGGGTCTTGAGTTGCACTAAGAAGCTGAACGAGATCATATTGGGAGAGCGCTCCCTCATCACCCCCCGGAGCAAGAGAAAAATATACGTCGAAGTATTGGGGAGACCGGGCCATCAGGCCTTTGTTCCAAGTTGATATCCAAGTTGGACCATATATAGTGCCATCTAAGGTGCCGGGGAATGTCCATCTGACCATCTCACTTACACCTGCGCTCAAGGCCCCCGGCACCTTGCTTAGTTCCTCCTTTAGCAAGCGCAAGCGTTCGTCACGTCGGCGGTGTTCGTACTGATCCATAGAATCAGAATCAATGTGAGTAAACAACTCCTTGTTTCGTCTTATGAAGTGATAGAACTCAGGGCAGAACACTCGGATACACTCTATGGCCATGAAATCAATGGGATTCGCTTCTAGGACTCCCTGCTTCTCGATCATAGATAGGTGAAAAGCAAGGCTGTTGACATATCGCTTAATGCTCCGGATAGTCGGGAAGAAGTTCTTGAATCCTGAATGATAGAGGTTAGCCCAACGATATGAGTCAAAGTACTTTTGCCATCCCCGCGGAAGTCGGTCTAGCGTTTCATCAAGTTGCCCAAACAAGTATTTCTCAATCCTCCAGCGACTGGTTTGCGGCAAATCGAAGCTGACTTGGACCACCTTCTACTAGGTAATCGCGGCCGCTTATAGATTTGGCGACATCTTCAAGATGCTTCTCGACAATCATCCGATCACAAGCCAGTAAGTACACCGTCTGAGGGAAGTCACTGTTAACCTTCACTAACCGCATAAGCTCCTTCACTTCAACCTCGTTAAGCCTGTCAATATCATCCAAAATGACGAGCAGCTTGTGGCTTCGTGACTTCAGGGCGTCCACGATCTCTTGTTTCTTCGCCGCGATTGATTTCCTCTTCGCAGTCGCACGGCTTTCAAAATAGAGAGCAATGGTCTGCAAGAGTCCGCCGTAAAATCTCAGCAGCATCAGAGTTATTCCGAGAACGACCAAGCCCATGCCCCAGGGGCTGGCTGTTATTTTGTCGAGCAATACGCCGCCGACCAAGCTCGCAAAGCCTCCCGTAGCTAGTACTCCCTTCAGGGCGCTCTCAATGTCGGGCTTCTCTGGCAACGACAGAAGAAGGGCTGCGTATTGCCGGAGCTTGGCAGCCGTCTCCTGATCCTCCGCTTCTTGCTTCAGGATGGCCAACTCGGACGCAATCTGTTCGAAGAAGTGAGTCAGCAATTGGCTTTGGCCGGAAACCATCCAAGGGTTGAACTCTATCAGAGTGGGTGACTTCCCGACCGGCAATGACGCGAGATGCTCCTTGACAAGGTTGATGACAGAAGACTTCCCAGCACCCCACGTTCCATACAAACCAATGACAAGGCTATCCTTGCATTCCCATTGTGTTATTGATTCTGCTAGCCTTCGGGCGTACGCTGTTCGCCCCAAGATGTCTTCAGCAGATTTCGTTATTGGGACTTCAGACTTGAACATATCAGGAGCATCCCCTCCGGCGTTATCTTCGAACACCGGTCGCTACTGTGCCAGCTGGTTCACGAGTGGCGGCGGGGTCCCGTACCCTATCTGCAATGGTCACTTGGGAGTGTCCCACCCAGGCGGCTGGCGGCATTAAGTTGCTTCACACCATAGTAACCCCGTATGGCGCTCCCGTCAACTGTTCTAATCGCGACAGGGGTGGAACCCTGTCGATCAATGGCTAGGGTGCGGGCACACCCTTGGGTTCCCCGGTCAAGCCGAGGCAAGACAGAGAGAGGGAGGACGAAGATTCGTCGGCAGATGTGGACATCTGCCGGGCACTCTTGTTGGCTACCTTTAGCGGGATCTCGCCTAGGGGAGCAGGCGAAGGCGGACCCGCCCTACAAGAGGCGATCCGGTCGCCCCCCCCCCCGGAACTATTTTCACCCTTTCACGTTGCCCCTTTAGCGTCTATATTGGCGCGCCGACAGAATAACCTGCCTGGTACACTACCCAGGCCACACCGGCCGGAGACCGATATGCTGACTGAACAAGCTGTACTACATGTGCTTAGTGGCATAAACGACCCTGAGCTGAAAAAACCCCTCACCGAACTCGATATGATCCGCTATGTCAAGATCAACGGCGGCAAGGTCGATGTCGGTATCGCCCTCACTGTCCCCGGCTGTCCGCTCAAAGCCAAGATCACCGATGATGTCACCAACGGTGTGATGCTCATCCCAGGGGTCGAGGCGGTCAATGTCCAGTTCGATGTCATGACCGACGAGGAACGCATGCGTCTTCGCGAGAAGCTCGGCATGGGGAGCGCCAAGCCGGGCAAGACCGCATCCATCGTCAAGTACGCCAAGCGGTTCATCGCTGTGTCTTCCGGCAAGGGCGGGGTAGGCAAATCGACAGTCACTGCCAATCTGGCGGCGGCGCTGGCGAAGATGGGCAAGAAAGTCGGATTGCTCGACGCCGATGTCTACGGCTTCTCAATCCCGCGCATGCTTGGTCTATCCGGTCAACCAACCGTTATCGATGACAAGATGGTGCCGCTCCGGCGTGGGGATAATCTTCAGGTCGTCTCGATGGGATTCTTCATCGGTGAGGACGAACCGGTGATTTGGCGCGGACCGCTTTTGCATAAGGCTGTCAATCAATTCATTAACGATGTCATCTGGGACGAACTTGACTATCTTTTCCTCGATCTTCCTCCCGGAACCGGGGATGTTACTCTCACTATCGCACAGTCGATTCCCTCGGCCGAGCTTATTGTGGTAACTACGCCACAGGCTACCGCGACTCACGTGGCCGGACGAGTGGCCAAATTAGCCGAGCGCACCAATCTGAAAGTGATAGGCGTGATCGAAAACATGGCCTACTATGAAACCGACGGCCATCGCGACTATATTTTCGGCAAAGATGGCGGCAAGAATCTGGCGAAGACGCTCGGTGTGGAATTGCTCGGAGAGATTCCGCTGCTAACGTCGATCCGCGAAGGTGCTGATTCGGGACATCCGGTATCCTGTGAAGGAACCGAAAAAGAAATGGCCGTGTTCGCAGAGATCGCCCGGCGCGTAGAGGCGACAGGGTCACGATAAGCCCTTGCCATCATTATCGCTGTGGATAACTCGAATATATATGCACAACGATACTGAGAAGCGTCTCAGGGTTGTCCACAAAATCACCGCTCTAACAGACGGTCAAACAACCGCTTCGGATTTTCCACTTTTTTTTCACGTGATCGGTTGACGCTTCGACGCGCGAAGATTATCAATCGTACGCGACTTGTTCACTCCCCTGATGTTGAGACTTTGAGATGTGGTTTGAGTGTCGTTTTGTCAGTGGATCGGTTTCCAACGCTTGGATTCGTTCCCTTTCACGGGATGTGCAAAACACTGTGAACAAGATGTGGATTAGGGGCGACGCGGCCTTTGCAGGCGGTGATCGCTAAACAATTTAGACCATTGTGTGGATGTGGATAGTTATTTTCAGATCGTGGGGATGCCGACTGAATGTCAAATGCGAACAACTCTCAGCAATGGAGAGACTGTTTGGACTATATCTCCAAACGTCTCAAGCAACAGTCTTACAATACCTGGCTCAAACCGACACGGGGCGAACCGACCGGGAACGGCGAATTCAAAATTCTCGTTCCCAATCAGTTCGTCGCGGACTGGATTGACGAGCACTACCGTGAATTGGTAGCTGAGGCCTTTCAGGAAGTACTCGGACGCCAGCAGAAAATTATCTATGTGATCAGCTCTCTTCCCGAAGAGGAAGAGCAGGCCAGGTTGCCTCTGGATGCTGCCACGCCGGCGCCGGTTGGCTGGCCCGCCAAGCCCAACACCAATCACAATATGAACGGGCGCTACCGTTTCGATTCGCTGGTGGTGGGTGATTTCAATCAGTTTGCCTGTGCGGCCTCCCAGGCGGTGGCCGAAGGCCCTGGGATGACCAAGTACAACCCGCTGTACATCTACGGCGGTACGGGGCTGGGGAAGACACATATTGTTCAGTCGATCGGTCACCAGATCCTCGAAACCTACCCGTCCAAGCGGGTCATGTACGCGACCTCGGAGAAGTTCACGTCGGATTTTATTGCCGCCATTTCTGATCGTTCTATTGCGGATTTTACCCGGTACTACCGCGATGTTGACGTGCTCCTGATTGACGACATCCAGTTCTTTGCCGGCAAGGAAGGTACCCAGGAGCAGTTCTTCCATACTTTCAATGCCCTTCACCAGAGCGGCAAACAGATTGTGCTGACCTCTGATCGGTCACCAAAAGACATCAAAGGATTGGAAGAACGCCTCTTGTCTCGTTTCTCGTGGGGTCTGGTAACCGATCTTCAGGCGCCTGACCTGGAGAACCGGACCGCGATCCTCTACAAAAAACTTGAATCTGAGGGTGTCCAACTCGAGGACACGGTGGTTACTTTTATCGCCGACCGGATTACTACCAATGTCCGCGAACTCGAGGGTGCGCTCAACCGTCTGTTGGCCTACGCTTCATTGAAGCGAGAACCGGTATGTCTTGATCTCGCGAGGCGCCTGCTTACCGACTCCGCGGCCGGGACACACAAGCATATTACGATCGACGCAATCCAGACTAAAAGTGCCGAGTATTTCAGTGTCGACCCTCAGATGATGGTCGCCAAGAAGAAGACGGCTGATATTGCGCTGGCGCGGCAGGTCGCGATGTACCTGGCCCGGACTTTGACGGATAGCTCCCTGAAGGCGATAGGTGATCGTTTTGGTGGGCGTGACCATACGACCGTGATTCACGCCTGCGACAAAGTAGCTTCGCGTATGGCCCGTGATGCCGGTTTCCGGGAAAGAATTGACAGGATATCGGCGGCGCTCCTATATTGATAGCTTGTTGACAACTACTATGTATAGCTTGTGTGAAACTGCGATTGTTGGCCATTTAGGCTCTCACTGGGGAGCGTCTGTGTATAGATGTGATAGTGGCCCACAACCGTTGTTGACAGCATTCCAGTCGTACGTATCGCACAATACCGTCTTGTTCATAGGCTTCCCTCCGGGAATGACCGGCATATACGGCTTTACCAACATATCAACAACACCTACTACTACTACTTGATATATATATATAGGCTAGTTATTGTAGAGGTCTGTTGATAATCGCTTTGATGGAGATTCGCGACTTATGAAGTTCACGCTTCCAAAATCCAAATTAGCGGCCTGTCTGCAATCCGTGTTGCAGGTGGTGCCCAGTAAATCAACCCTGCCGATTCTGACCAACGTGCTCGTGGAAGCTCTCGAGGGTAAACTAAAAATATCCGCCACCGATTTGGATATTTCCATCACCGGCGGTGTGGAGTGTGAGGTCACAAAGAAAGGTTCGGCGGCTCTTCCGGCGAGAATCCTCTTTGATATCGTGCGTGAACTCCCCGAGACGGATATAACCATCGAGTCGGTCAATTCTCGGGTGGAAGTCCGAATTGCTAAAGGCTCCTATAAGATCGCTTCTGTATCACCCGATGATTTCCCCAAGTTACCAGCTGTTAATACGAAGAAGGAAATCAAGATCGAAGCCAGCAGCCTGGCGTCAATGGTACGCAAAACTACTTTTGCCTGCTCCAACGACGAGACTCGACCAGCCTTGAATGGTGTGCTCTGGCAGACCAAAGGCGACAAAATGCAGATGGTTGCCACCGATGGTCACCGACTGGCTAAGGTCGCGGTTGAGAACAAGAAGTTGAAGGGTATGAGCGAGGATATTATTATCCCGCCTAAAGTGCTGAATCTAATCCCCAAATTCACCGAGGGTCAGAACCGCGAGGTTGGCATTATCTTTGGGGATAATAATATCATTTTCAATCTCGGCGAGTATGTGCTGACATCGCGTCTGATCGATGGCCCGTATCCCAATTTCGAGCAAGTAATCCCGCAGAATAGCGACAAGACCTTGCGTGTGTCCAAGGAAGACCTTGGCGGCGCGGTACGGCGCGTTTCGATACTTTCGAATACATTGACACACCAGGTAAAATTCGGTGTCAAGAAAGGCTCCCTGACCCTTTCTACGAGCAATGCCGACCTTGGCGGCGAAGGTATGGAAGTGATCGACTGTGACTACCAGGGCGAGCCGGTGGAGATCGGCTACAACGCGACCTACATCACCGATATTTTGTCACGGATGCCGGGTGACGAGGTGACTTTCGAATTTTCCAGTCCGGTCTCGGCCGGGTTGATGTACAGCCCGGAAATATCCAAAGATGATTTTCTCTGCCTGGTGATGCCGCTCAGACTCGCGGAGTAAGATTGTAAGAATCAGCGTATGAATGGCAGATGATAGCATCTGCCATTTTTGCTTATCCAGTAATATGCCGATAGTCTCCCTGGCCATTACGAATTTTCGCAACCTGATAGAGGGGCGCGTAGCCTTCGGGCCACGGGTCAATGTATTCTACGGCGCCAACGGCTCCGGGAAGACCAACCTGCTTGAGGCGATCTTCACAGTTTGCCTGGGACGCTCTCAGCGCGGGGCGCTCGATGCAGTGCTGGTGCGCGAGACGGCTGAGCACTATCGGTTGGAGGGCACGCTGGACACTCCGGCCGGACGTCGCACCGTGGCGGTGGCCTACCAGCGCGGGGGACGAAAACGAATAACCATTGATTCGGCGCCTGCGCGGGCATCGGAACTGTTTGAGTTGCACAATCTGGTCGCGGCCGGACCGGAAGACAGCGAGATACTATCAGGACCGCCATCGACCCGACGCCTCTTCCTCGACCTGTATCTTTCTCAACTGACCGCTACCTATCTGGCCGACCTGACCGATTATCAAAAAGCCTTGGCTCAGAAGAATGCGGCGCTAAAGAAGGAAATGGATCCATCGCCATTTGACCCGCTGCTGGTCAGCCTGGGAACCAAGATCATGCTTCGACGGGCTGTCTTTCTGAGGGAACTGGCCGTACGCGCCGGGCGGGCGTATGAACGCATCAGCGGTGGCGAGAAACTTCTGGTTGAGTATGCGCCGCGGGTGACTTTCAATGTGGCTGAAAGCGATGAGCGCGCCGTCGTGGCTGTGTTTGAGGCGGCGCTGGCGAAAAATGCCGACCGGGAACGAGCCGCCCAGATATGTCTGGTCGGTCCCCACCGGGACGAGATCAATTTCACGATCTGCGATTTTCCGGCACGCACGCACGGATCGCAGGGACAATGGCGGGCGGCGGCGGTGGCATTGAAACTGGCCGTTTACGAAATACTGAGAGCAAAGCACGGCGAACCCCCGTTGTTGTTGCTCGATGAAATTTTCGCTGAGCTCGACCCGGATCGCACGGCGCGTCTGGTGGAAAGTTTCGGCGATGTCGGTCAGCTATTTCTTACGACCGCAGTCGAACCGCCGGACATGCTGATGGCCGAGGCGCGACGATTTCGGGTCAGCGGCGGTGGCGTAGCAGAGGAGTAATCTTGGCCGGACTGACAATCAAGAACCTCAGCAAACGGTTTGGCGACCTTCAGGTGCTGGACAATATCTCGTTCGACCTGGGCGAACGGGAGTTGCTCGTGTTGCTGGGGCCGTCCGGATGCGGCAAGTCGACCGTGCTTCGCCTGATCGCCGGGCTCGAGGAAGCAGACCAAGGGGAGATTCACATAGGGGGACGACAGGTAGAGCAGCTTCGTCCGCGCGAACGAAACGTGGCGCTGGTCTTTCAGAATTACTCGTTGTATCCACATATGACCGTCGCTGAGAATCTGGCCTTCCCTCTGAAAGTGGCCAAGGTTAATAAGACAGAAATTGCCAGCCGCGTGGCCCAAGTAGCGCAGATGCTTGACCTGGGTGAGCGCTTGAAAAGCCGACCCGCACAGCTTTCGGGTGGGCAACGTCAGAGGGTGGCGCTCGGGCGGGCCATTATCCGCGAACCCGCTTTGTTTCTGCTCGACGAGCCATTATCCAACCTCGACGCCGAACTTCGCGTGCGCATGCGGCAGGAGATTGTGGCGTTGCAGCGGCGGCTCGGCCGCCCGATGATTCATGTCACTCACGATCAAACCGAGGCCCTCACCATGGCTGATCGGATCGCGCTCTTACACAAGGGTCGCCTGATGCAGTTGGACACCCCAGAAGAACTCTATCGCGCGCCGGCGAGTCGGTTCGTGGCCGAGTTCATCGGTACGCCGAAGATCAACATGATCCCGGGTGTGGTCGATAACGGCAGAGTTGAACCGTTCGGGACGCCATCGCCTGCTTCAATAGAAGATCGACACTCGGTTGATATTGGTATTCGTGCTGAGGCGGTTGAACTGTCAGAGCAGGGGCCGTTCGAAGCTAGCGTAGTTGGTACCGAGTACCTCGGCGATCACTACGTAGTTACGCTCGATTTCCGGGGTCAGCAAATACTGTCGACACACGGGCCGGTTCAGCCGCCCGAACCGGGAGCTACCGCGCGCTTCGCAGTCAATCCTGAAAGCCTTCTCTATTTCGATTCCGAGACCGGCCAGCGGTTGTAATCACTGATGGCTGTATTCTTTCGTAGGGCAGAACCCCCGCCCCACGGGCGGGTGGTTCTGCCACCGCAAAGTCATGCTGAGCCTGTCGAAGCATGGCAAGCTCTGTCACCCCGGTGTAAACCGGGGCCCAGTTCTGTTGGAACGGGCACAAATGCCAATGTTCAAACATTCATAGCGAAGGGAATGTCAGGCAAGACCCCATTGATATAGCATTCACAACTGGGTCTTGGCTTCCGCCAGGATGACGGGACGGGCGTCCCGTTTCTTAATTGGACGCGGAATGTCAGGCGTCAAGTCCGCCTGACCTACTTACAATCCACCACGAAGAAGGGGCAGACGAGGCCCCCCGATCAAGTCGGGGGCAGGCTTTGCCGCCCACATTACAAACCGGCGGATCGGGTACGTCAATATGCCGATATGTTCAGTTACCCCACGCAATGGGGGGACGATGTAGTAAGAAACGGAACCGAAGGTTCCGTCATTCCCGCGAAGGCGGGAACCCAGTCAAGATGGCAGGTCAAAATAGTGGATTGTATGAAAGAGCCTTCTATCAATCGACACAAAGACTATGCTGCAGTTCTGTACAGCGAGCCTGACTGGGTACCTGCCTCCGCAGGTATGACGGCCTAGCGGCCGTCGTACGATGTCGGGATGACAAGCATCCCGACCTACGAAGATCCCAGCGCAAGCGCTGGGGCACCGGTAGTGGCGGGTTCGAAGCGGACCCGCCCTACGAAGAATCACATCAAAATCGTTTACCGCTCACGCTGGCAGTGGGGGCAGAAATGAGCGGAGCGGGATCCCAGCTTACGGCGGACAATTTTCGCACCGCAGAAACCGCACGGTTCACCCTCGCGTCCATAGACAGTAAGCATTTTCTGAAACGATCCGCTGGAACCGTCCACCCCGGCGTAACTGATGACAGTTGTGCCCATAAGCTTGATCGAGCGACGAAGTATTGCCTGCAGGTTCTTGTGCAGGTTGGTGAGCTTGGGTTCGCGAATTGACGAAGTCAGACGGGCGGGATGAATGCGACTGAGATGTAGCGATTCGTCGGCGTAGATGTTGCCCACGCCGGCGAGAAAACTCTGATCGAGCAAAGCCGGTTTGATCATGCGTGAGCGTGACTGACAGAGCGAAACGAAATCCGAGGCGGTAATTTCCAGCGGCTCCGGGCCCAATTCAATCAGACCCTTTTGCTGCCAGAGTTCGTCGTTACGGTACAAACGCACGCGGCCGAAACGACGGTAGTCGTTGAAACGGATATGATCGGTGTGGGAGTGGGTGGCATCAGGTTCGAAATCGAACAGCAGCAAGTCATGCTTATCGCGTGGTTCATCCGCCGGTTTCGTGAGCAGCTTTCCGGTCATTTTCAGATGGATCCAAAGCGTCAGGTCACCGGAGAGGGATATGAGGATATTCTTCCCCCGGCGGTTGATGCTCTCGACTGTGTGGCCGGGGAGAATCCGCTCCAGCTTCTGTTTGCCTAACGTTCTGCTCACGACGACCGAGCTGGGGGGCGCATACGACCGCGCCCGCGCGAAGATGCGCCCGAGCAGAAGCGGTCTGAGGCCGCGGACGACGGTTTCAACTTCCGGCAGTTCGGGCATGGGTCACACCTGTTTGGCGCGGTAGTTTTCAATCGCGGCGCGGATGGCGTCCGGGGCGAGATTGGAGCAGGCCATCTTGCGTTCGGGGAGACCGTTCAGATAAGTTGCCACCTGGTCGCGGGTGAGTTCGAGCCGCCTCGTCCAGCGACTTGCCTATGACCATCTCGGAGGCGGCCGAAGCAGAAGCGATCGCGGCCGCGCAGCCGAACACCTGACAGCGGATATCGGCCAGCCGGTTGTCGCGCACTTTGATGTACAACCGCATGACATCACCGCAGGCGGGATTGCCGACCTCGCCGACCCCGTCTGCGTCCGGCATTTCGCCGGTGTGGCGCGGGTTCTGGAAATGGTCCATGACGGTGTCGTTGTACATGAGGGGAAGGGTACGGAAAAGCGGGCGCGAGGGCAATATGCCGGTGGTTATTGTTTCACTACTGTCACTTCGCCGGCGGTGATCGTTTCGGGGCCGGTGACGGTCTGAAGAATCAGAGCGCCAGAAGAATCGATGTCTTTCACGAAACCCGTCATTCGAACCTGGCCCGACTGAAGCGTTATCTCCCGCCCGATCAGCGCGGAGTACTTGCGTACTTTCGAGAGCGATTTCTTTAGCCGGTATCTTCGGTACTTCTCGTACTCGCGCTCGAAATTGAGCAGGAAGAGACGCAACAGCTCCAGGCGGTTCACTTTGCGGCGCAATTCGCGACGGAGCGAAGTCGCAGCGGTGCGAAGATCGTCCGGGAAATCGCTCGCGGTGTGATTGACATTAATGCCGACCCCGACGATCACATGATTGATCTTCTCCCGTTCAGCCGAGAGTTCGGTCAAGATTCCGGCGGTCTTGCGGCCGTTGATCCAGATATCGTTAGGCCATTTGATCTGCACCAAACCGGGGCACCAGTGGGCGATCGTGTCGGCGAGCGCCAGGGCGGTCATTACCGAGAGGCCGGGGGCGTCCTCGGGCGGAAACTCAGGGCGGAGAATGATCGAAAGGTAGATGCCCGTTTTGGGCGGGGAGAACCAATGGCGTCCGAGCCTACCACGTCCGCGGGTTTGCTTTTCGGACGTGACTATCGCTCCCTCGGCTGCGCCTTCATCGGCGAGCTTGGCCGCCAGGTCGTTGGTTGATTTGACACTTCGGTAGGCGTGGATTGTTTGTCCGAGGCAGCGGGCTTTCAGGCCGTGTCGAATTTCGGCGGCGGTCAACAGATCGGGGGCCGCGACAAACTTGACACCTTTGGACGTGTGAGAGCGGAGCTTGTATTCCCAGAGCGCTGCTTGTTTGAAAACCCGATCGAGTGTGGTCAGATTGGTTTTGAGTCGTGCCGCTAGCTTTTCGCGAGTGAGATACTGCCCCGGCCGCTTGCGTAGCACGGCGATAGCCAGGTCAGTCAGTATTTCGAGCTCAGTCTGGGTCATTTGGTCTGGCTCACTACGCGAAGCGAGAAGTCGGAATTCGGGGCGGAATGGGTAAGTGCGCCCGACGAAATAAAATCAACCCCGGTGGCGGCAATGGCGGTAACATTGTCCAGCGTGACATTGCCGGACGCCTCCAACTGTACTTTCGGATTCAACTGACGGGCCATCGCTACCAGACGGGCCAGCGATTCGGGAGTCTGGTTGTCGAGCAGGAGACGGTCGACGCCCGCAGCGAGCGCTTCTCTCAGTTCAGCCTCATTGGTTACTTCGACCTCGACCTGAATCTGACCAGTGGGGCCAAAATGCTGGCGGCACTCGACCGTGTGAAGATACTCACGCGTCAGCTCCACGGCCTGGCTGATCGACCCGGCGGCGGCGATATGGTTGTCTTTTATCAGCACCATGTCGAACAGCCCGATCCGGTGATTGGTACCCCCACCGTGGAGAACGGCCCGCTTTTCCAACAGACGTTGCCCCGGGGTGGTCTTGCGGGTATCGAGAATGCGGCAGTTGGTGCCGTTCAGTTGCTCTACAAACTGTCCGGTAATAGTGGCGATACCACTTAGATGACCCAGGAAATTGAGCGCTGTCCGCTCGCCGGTCATAATGGGCTGGTTGAAACCGTCGATTTCAGCAATACGGTCGCCCCGGCTGAATCTATCCCCGTCGCGCTTGGAAAACTGCACCCGAATAGCCGAATCGACCAGATGAAAGACGAGCATGACCGGCTCAATCCCCGAAACGATTCCGTCGGACTTGGCGATTATCTCCGCTTTGATCCGTTCCGGCTGAAGGCAGGCCAGTGAGGTAATATCGCCGGGGCCGATATCCTCGCAAAGGGCGGCCCGGACCAGATCGAGCATCTGCTGATGATAGGCGTCCATGGTATTCCAACAGGTTGCGGTCGGTGATCCGATGCGTATATTACGGCTATGACGCGCTCGCGGAAAGCTAAATCGGTGGCGGTTATCGGCTATGGCTCACAGGGGCGGGCCATCGCCCAGAACCTGCGCGATTCCGGGTTCGAGGTAACGGTCGGCCTTAGGCCTAAGTCGAAATCGAGACGAAAAGCCAGGGTCGACCGGGTGACGGTCAACACGATCCCGGCGGCGGTCGAACAAGCGGACATTGTCTGTTTCGCTTTCCCGGATCACCTTCATGCGCGAGTCTTCCAGCGCAGTATAGAACCGTCGCTCAAGAATAAGGCGACCCTCTGGTTCCTGCACAGCACTTCGGTCCATTTTGGGCTGCTGACTCCGCCGACCGGGTGCGATGTCATCCTCGTGGCGCCTCACGCCCCGGGTCGGGCGGTACGCGAGGCATATCTCGGAGATCGATCCCTTTCAGCGTTCTACGGTGTGGCGAAGAATCGGAGCGGCAAGGCAACGTCGACAGCCCTTTCTCTGGCCGACGGGATCGGTGTGCGAAAGAAGAACCTGATTAAGACCAGTTTCGCGCAGGAAGCGGTGGGGGATCTGTTCGGCGAACAGGCGGTGCTCTGCGGCGGGTTGGCGATGCTCATCAAGTCGGGATTCGCTACGCTTGTCAAACATGGCTGGAAAGCTGAGAACGCCTGGCTGGAAGTTGCTTATCAGCTCGATCTCATCGTCGCGCTTATCAAGAAGCATGGTGTCGTCGGGATGTTGGAGCGGATTTCACCGGCAGCGCGATTCGGCTCATCGATCGCCGGGCCGCGGATTATCAATCGCAGTGCCCGGACTGAAATGGAACGGCTGTTCCGAGAAATCGAGTCCGGGTCATTCGCCCGCAAGCTGGCGCGCCTGGATGAGCAAGCCATTGTCAGACTTCGCCGCGAGCTCCAGAAGCTGTCCAGTCCGAAGATGGAACGCGCCGCGCGGAAATTCTCGCGCTAGTCCATGTAACCTGGTCATTGCGGGGAGAGATGACCCGCCAAGCGGGGCGTCGTAGCGCGGCGATCTCGATTCTGCGGCATCAATACGAGCCGGCAGATGTGGGCATCTGCCGGGCACGTTGTTTATTCTCGCTCTAGTCCATTTAACCGTTCCCTCATATATTCATCAGCTTCTATCAATTCATATAAGACCGCACCAGCCCACGTGGTTGCTATTTAAGCAATTGTGGTTCATGACATTCCTATGACAAGAAAATATTATTGGGCGTGACAGAATCATGACAAAACAACCCCTAAATGATCTATAATGGCCGACCGATGAACTGGAGTTAAAAGGTTTTCCGATGCGTCCATTGATATATCTGACCCTGATTGCAAGCTCATTTGTAGTGATTTCCGCAAACGCGGGGACTCTTAGAGGCCGCGTAATTGATTCCGAGACAGGTAATCCGATCTGGGGAGCCAATGTCCAGATCGTAGAACTGGATACGGTCATTGAATCGTCACGTCACGGCGAGTACGAATTCAAGAATCTGCCCGACAGCACTTACCGTCTGGTAGTGTCCCATGTAACCTATGACCTCAGCGATACGTTGAAAATGGTCGTGAAGGACACGACGTTTTTGGATGTTACGCTTATACCCCGACCGTGGGTACTCGAAGATGTGGTTGTCACCGGCACGCGCTCGCCGCACTTGTTGAAGAATGTCCCGGTGCAAACCGAAGTAGTTACACAGCGTGACTTCCAGCGGACCGGCGCGACCACGGTGGACGAAGCGCTGTCGTCTTCGATAGGTGTCGCCATTAATGATGATCTCTCCGGCAAGGGGGCAATTATCAGAGGGGTCGAAGGTGACAGAATTCTGGTACTTATCGACGGTGAGCGGGCGGTGGGCCGGGTGAACGGCGGGTTGGACCTCGGTCAGTTCTCGCTGTCTAATGTAGACAAGATTGAGATTATCAAAGGGACCGGGTCGACCCTGTACGGTTCCGACGCCATGGGCGGCGTGATCAATATCATCACGAAGAAGATCCAGAATCACACCAGGAGCGCTAATCTACGCACCGATTACGGGGCCTACGGGACTTTCAATCCTGAACTGGCGCTCGAATTGAGCAATAACAAGTGGGGAGCAAGCGGGGGAGCGAAATACTACCACACGGACGGTTTCGATCTGGACAAGTCCACACCGCATACTAACGGTGGGGACGCTATCGACCGGGTCAACCTTGACGGCAAACTTCGCTACAAACTGACCGACCGCTGGAGCGTGACCGGATCGGGGCGGTGGATGAACGAGGACCGCAATTGGGTGGAATCCGAGTCCGAACCCGTCTTGATGGTTTACGATGACGCCGAATTCAATGACCGTTACGACGGCTCTATGAACCTCGACTATCTCTCCGGCGACAAGTACTCAATGAACCTGCGGTTCTACGGCAGCTACTATGACCATCAATGGAACAAGGTAGAGCGTGAGTTTGGTACGTGGGTGGATACGTCGAAGACAAAAGACGTGTTCCTACAAACCTCGTACAGCTCAAATTATGTGATCGGCCAGAACCATGTCGCCACTTATGGATTCGATTACAACTATCAGGATTTGAAGTCGAGCGACCTTGCCCAGGAGAAGAAGGCTGATGAGGCGGGCGACGCTTATCTTCAGTATGAGTACAGTCCTTTCAAGAAATGGACTTTTCTCCCCGGAGTGCGCTACGAACATCACAGCTCGTTCGGCGGCAAGACCAATCCATCGATCAATATCATGTATCAGCCAAGTGAACAGGTCAAGCTGCGTGGTTTCACCGGTTATGGTTTCCGGGCGCCGTCGATCAAGGAACAGTACTTTACGTTCGATCACACGGCCGCAGGATATGTAGTATATGGCGGCCTGGTTGACAATGCCGATAGCCTGGCGCGAGCGGGGCACCTCACGTACCGACCTCTCAAAGATGAGAACTCGCTTAATGCCTCGATTTCGGCCGAGTTTTCATACGGTACAATCGGTATGCATCGCATCACATACTTCTATAATCATCTGAACGACCTGATTGACTTCATCATGATCGGAAGCTCTACGAAATATTATCGCGGTATCTATGTATACCAGAACATTGAACGTGCCACTACGCAAGGTATCGAATGGGAATCACGAGTGAGGCTGTCACAGAATGTTGACATCTCGTTTTCCTACGACTACCTGAAGAGCCTGAATTTGAGCACAGGTCAGCCGTTGACGAACCGTCCTTCGCACACCTTGAAGTTTTCATTGAGCGGCTTCTATGACAAGCTGGGGATCGGTGGCACGTTCTGGGGTACCTATCAATCGCGCAAACTATTCGTACCGCGCACGAACACGGGCGGCAATGAAGGGACTCCTGACGAGTGGGCGCGGGCGCGGGCGACGCTCAATTTGAATGTGTTCAAGAAGATCGGCGGACTTGAAGCCTATGTGCGGCTGGAAAATCTCCTGGATCAAGTGAATCTGCGCTACGGCTACTGGCCCGGACGCAGTCTGTACGCCGGGATAAAATATGATTGGTCTGTAAGCAATTGATATATAACACTATTTGGAGGATTGATAGATGAAGAGACTTTTCGCATTAGCAATTATCGTGTCGCTGGCGGCGATAATCGGCTGCTCGGACGATAACCCGGTCAAGCCGAAAGATAACGGACCGGCCAATGTGGTGACCACAACCTGGAACGACAGCGGTTTCTGGCGCACGACATTGGACGCGAACAATGCAACTGTTTTCAAAGGGTTCTCGTTCACTACGAAAGACACCACCAGTTCGAGCTGGGACATAGCGTTCAGGATTGCGACGATCAAGCTTGACGGTGGCACGTCGACCACTGACGGCGGGAATGCGACGGGGCATAACCTCGACACGGTTGATTTCGACAGCATCGTATTAGCAGATACTGCCGGAATATCATGGCAAGCAGATGGAATCAGCTTCGCCGTGGATGACTGGTACATCTATACGGGACCACCGGATCACCTGATGCTGCCGACGAAGCATGTCTATTCTATGGTTGACGCCGAAGGTGACAACTATATCAAATTCCGGATTGACTCCCTGGTTGGCGCCGCCCAGCCACCGGATATGGGAACCGTCTATCTGACCTACTATTATCAACCCACTGCCAACTCCAAAGACTTGAGCGGAACAACGTCAACGGCGTCGGTCGTTGTAGAAAGCGGCACGGCATATTTTGATTTCTCCTCCGGTTCAACGGTATCCCCGACAGATCCGAGCACCTCGACCGACTGGGACATCGCTTTCTCAGCTTACGACGTCATGCTTAACTCGGGCCCGCACGGCCCTGGAGTCGCCGCTGCTTTTGATGCGTACGCCACACTTACCGACTCGACTAACATTGACGAGTACACAGCACAGCCGACCGGACCGTCGATGGTGCCAGATGGTTCTTCCTCGGTCTTCTCAGACTGGTACAACTACACCGGAGAGCCGTTGCACAGGATGCTTTCCAAGGACTACGTGTACCTTGTGAAGGTGAACGGCAAGGTGTACAAGATGAAGATTGAAAGCTACTACGCCAATATCGGCGGAGTGTTGACCAGCCGCTGGTACACATTCATCTGGAAAGAGCTGTAGGCTTGCACGGCAGAATCCTCCCGCCGCCACGGGGGATGATTCTGCTATCCTGAAGATCGGCAGGACCCCCCGACCAAAATGGTCGAGGGGTTTTGTCTTAATAGTGCCCAGCGCAAGCGCTGGGGCACCTGGCTAGGGCACCAACACAAATCGGGATCTCGAAAACGTCCGAAGCGGCCTGGTTTCGATCTACAACTGCAGATGGGTGCCCCGCCTGAAGCGGGGCAAGACAGATTGGGGAAGCGGGGCAAGACAGATTAGGGAAGCGGGGCAAGACAGATTGGGGAAGCGGGGGCAAGACAGAATAGGGAAGCGGGGCAAGGCTGTCGCAGGGATCCCGCGCAACGATCCCGCGCTACGAAGGCTACCTCAACTCAAATAGCGCCTCTTCGTATTCATGCACCGGGACGAAGCCGAGTTTGCCATAACAGGCGATCGCGGCCGCGTTGTCCGCCTTCACATTCAGGCAGACCATCTTTCCCTCAGCTACCAGCTCAGCGGTCAACACTCGCGTCAACTCGGTCGCCAAACCTCGACCGCGGTATTCAGGGTGGGTGGTGATATTGCCCAGCACGGCGATACGATGTTCATCTGAAACCACGTGTACTCCGGCGACGGCTGTTATCGAGCCACGATCCATATATCCGTAATACTTGCCGGTCTGAAGCATCTTAGGCACGAAGTAGTTTGCGGGATAGGCGGCTGAGTAGAGTTTGCGGAGAGCTGGTTCATACGATGAATCAAGGCGGATGGGGGCGTCGTTCTGCGGACACCGTCGGGACGTCGCCTCGGCGAGCAGGCACAAGGGTCCCGACCTACCAGAATCCGCGAACAGCTTCTCGTCCAGTTTCATCTTCAAATGCGTCCCGAGCGGAGTTTCCTTGCAGAACTCGCGGAAGAGCTCTCGGTGCGATTTCTGGAAATGACAGAAGAACCGGCGTGGCGCTAGCGGCAAGTAGTTACGCAATAAATCGACGAAACGGTCACTCAGGCCGAACGCCAACAGTGTGGGGGTGTCACCGCCGGTGTAAGTCAACAGGACATCGTCAAGGCCGCTCCGGTCGTTTGCGACCGACGGCCAGAAGCAGTCGCCGAAGTAGAAGTCGTCGAGGTCGCCGATATGATAGGCGAAGAGGACCGGGTCCCTTTGGAAATGTTGGAGCAGGCGTTTCTTGTTGGTGGTGAAGTTGAGCACGGTCGGGACATTCAACTAGTAAGCGGATGTCGGGTTTTCTCGTCGCTCGCTACGCTCGCGCCTCGGAAACGCCGACCTACAAAGAACCTGACAACACGCGAACTCGTTATCTTGTAGGGCGGGTCTGCTTCAAACCCGCCAACAATGGCAGGTTTGAAGACAAACCTGTCCTACTAATTGTTGCGCTACTTTTCGGCTTTGATCTGAGTCAGGAAACCGAGAACTTCGTCGAGCTGCTCCCGACGGAACGTGACACCCTTCTTGGTGGGCAGCCACTCTTCTTCCTTGCTCAGGAAATATATCCGCAGCGATACCAGGTCCATACCTTTGTATTCACTGCTTTCGACAATCAGTTTCTCGGTTTCAGATCGTTCCAATTCAAAACGCATAATGTAAGTTCATCTTTCTGTTTCAAGTTGCTGCATTTGGTACCCGCGACAAGCTGTCCGGTACCAATCAAAGTTGCCTTTCAGTCGCGACAAGATAGTTCGAAATTACCATAGCGCAAGGATTACAGCATGGGGTTTTCTAACCTCAGACTTGCATTGATTTCCTTGTTTCAGGCCAATCGCCGGAAAGCTGTTTCAGCCGCGTTTGTAACCGATCTTTCGGAGAAACTGCAGGCGCTCCTGCTTGTCGTCGTCGCCCTCAATTCCGAGGGGCGTCTGGCCGTCGATTACTCCCAGCACGCCGCGCCCGAGGTCGGTTTCGGCCACGATAACTTGAAGCGGGTTGGCGGTAGCGCAATATATCGAGCAGACTTCGTCGAGATTTCTTATCCGGCCCAGGACATTGATAGGAAAGCCGCCGCGCAAGTAGACAAAGAAAGCGTGCCCGCAGCCGATATCGTAAGCCGACTTCTCCGCCAGCTCGATCATTTCCGGGTCGTTGCCGTCGGTGCGAATCAATCGCTTGCCGGACGCCTCGCAGAAGGCGATACCGAACTTGAGAGTGGTCGACGAACAGACGAGTGTCTCATAGAGATCCTCGGTCGTCTTGATGAAATGGGACTGGCCGAAAATAACGTTCATGCCGTCGGGGACATTCACCCGGACAACATGTTCTCGAAAACCTCTGTCAGTTGCCATGGCTTTCCTCAAAGATCGAATCCGCCAGACCGGTATTGATCCGCGGTTTGCGATAATATTCAGTGCCGGCGAAGTCCACACCGATAAAGAACATCGCCTTGCCTTTGCCGTGGATGTCGAACTGCCGGGGCAGCCAGATGTCGTCCGAGTTTGGTCCGTAGGCGATGCTCATATCGAGCGACTTGAGCTTGAACATCATTCGCTTGACTAGTTTCGACGGCGTAAAATCGACTCGCACCAGATGGAAATTCTCGGCTTCAAAGTAGAAGTCGCCGTTGATAAGGCTGTCGGACGGTTCCTTGGCCGAGACCCGAAATTGATGGCAGACACGGTCGTCGAAGCGCTGGTCGGCGATACCGACATACGAAATTTCGTAAAGGGCGCGCTCCGCAGCATAGAACGGCTTGAGCATCGGGAAGGAGATGTCGCGCGCGCTGCGGCGTTTCTTCTTCTCCATACGATCCGCCGCCTCGGTCTTGAGCTCGCTGTCACTCTTCAACTGGCCTTCAGCGTAAAAGGCCAGGTATCGCTCAGCGTACCAGGCAGTGTCCGGGAGATACTTGATGAAGACTTCCTTTTCGAACCGGACCTTCTCTTTCGATTCGCCATTGCCGATATCTTCGCGCTCGATATATTCGGCATCGAAAGAAACATCCTTCACCCGGTCACGCTGGACCTTGTCGACTGCCAGGATGCGCTCGATCAGTGCTTCGGGGTCAATCCCACCGGCGGCGGTTTGGGCTGAGGCAGAAACGGCCGCCAGGCCTAACAGCATGACACACAACAGAACTCTGAAGAGATTCATTTTCCACTCTCATTGATAATGATCTTCTGAATGATATCACCCACTACGATCTGATCGACCACATCCATTCCGGAGAGTACCTGACCGAATACGGTATAGCGGGCATCGAGATGCGGCTGCGGCGAATGACAGATGAAGAATTGCGAGCCGCCGGTGTCGTGGCCCGACGTCGCTATGCCGACTGTGCCGCGCTCGAAAGGAACGTCGGAGTATTCACATCGGATATAGTAAGGCGGGCCGCCCCAGCCGTCCCCCCGGGGACAACCACCCTGTACTACGAAATTGGGTACCACCCGATGGAAACTCAACCCGTCGTAGAAACCGGAGCGGGCCAGGTCGATAAAATTCAGCACGGTCAATGGGGCGACATCGGGCAACAACTCGATTTCTATTTCACCGCGATTGGTTTGAATCAGCGCCGTTGGATGGCCGGAAGTATCAGCCATTACTTTCTGAAGCTGCTTCTCGGTGATACGGGTCTCCGCCGGTACAACCATGTTGGAGCGGTCGTGGCCGAATTTCTCGCGGAAGAGATCATTGGCCTGACGGCGAACGATATATTCGGGGTCCTTCAGCCCTTCGATAACCAGCTCGGACAGAGCGCTGTCGGTGCCGAGAGTGTCCACATACTTACTGACAACGTCGATCAGGGAGCGTCGGATGTCGAGGTCGAGATCCTTGGCGCGGCCCATCAATTTCTGTACCTGGGGAAGATAGCCGGTCAGTTTGCGCTGGCCGATTTGATCTAGCGCGAGGACGATCGGCATCTTGTCCGGATCGGCCAGCGCGATCTTGATGTACAAGTCGACCTGGGTAGAATCGATTGCAACCAGGTGTCCGAAAGCCGCGCCGCGCACAATCGGGTCTTCGTCTTTGAACAGCATGGCCAAACGCGGTATCACCGAGGCGTTGTGGATCTCGGCGAACGCGTCCGCACAGGCAACCCGCACCCGCGCCGGCGGCTTGGTGTTGAGTAGGGAATCGATCACCGGAACGATTCGATCTTGTTTGATTACGGCGAGGTAGCCGATAGCCGCCGCGACAACATTTTCTCTGAGCCCGGAACTCACATGCATTTCGGCGGTGGCGACACCTTTGTCGCTGCGAAGGGCCCGCAAGGCGCCGAGGAGGGCGACCGTTAATTTTTCATCGGCCTGCGTTTCTAACTTGCGGGCGAGATAATAAGTGGCTCCGGAGTCGGCGGTAATTTGAAGTGACGCGATAGCCTGGGCGGTCACCCGGTTGTCGGCGTCGTTTAGTGACAGAGCAATCAGCCGGACTTTGTCGGAGATGTTGGCCTTCGCCAGCCCCTGTACGGCCAGCATTCGGACTTCGGGGTCAGGGTCGGCCTGGTATTTGGAATAGACTGATCCCGCTGACGTGACTCCCAGCCTCGCCAGCGCGAATAGCCCGGCTTTCTGCACCCCGGGGTCCAATTCGCGGTCGAGCACCGGGATAATCGCCTCGGCCGTCGCTTTGGCTCGCGCGTAGAAGAGCGCCAGACAGGCCGCCTCTCGCACTTCAGGGGAGGCATCGGCCAGATATCCGGCCAGTTTGTTGTGTACCGGGGTCATGGTGCTGTCAGCAAGCCGTCCGGCCGATTTTATGGCGCGGGCGGCGACAGTGGACGGGAGCGAGCGGGCGGTGTCGGCGAGCGACGAGGCCCACTGGTTCTGGCCGGTCAGACCGATAGCGAACGCAGCCGTCCGGGCGACATCAAGAGACGAGTCGGTCAGATGCCCCATGAGCAGCTTCCCGGCGTTCTCAGCTCCGATCCTACCTATAGCCATCGCGGCGTAGCAGCGGACCCGCGCCGAATCGTCGTTGAGGTAGTCTTCCAGCCGGTCGACCGGCTGACGGGTGTCTTCGATGTGAATAATGTCGGCCAGGCGCTCGGGGATGCTCTTGACGCGGAGTGTCTGGTATGCGAAGTAGGCGAGGACGCCAAACAGCACGACCGCGCCTACGTAGACGATGCCCTTCATAGCTTTCATAGAATCGCGAATCTAGCGGGTGGCGTAGGGGAGCGTCAATACAATACTGTGGTGGGCGGTCGAACCGAGTGGTGTCGGGCGTCTCTGCCCGACACCGGTCCAATTGAACCGGCCGTAAGGCAGAAACGTCTGAGGGCCAGAAGAACAAGTCAGGCTGAGCTTGTCGAAGCCGGGTTAGCGAGATTGGCGTCACCCTTCGACTCTTCGGCGAGCTCAGGGCAGGCGTATCTCAGGGTGACTAAGAATGTGGGCGGCCCGCCTCGGCGGCCCTGACGGCTCGAAGATGGGTGCCCCGCCTGAAGCGGGGCAAGACAGGTTAAGGTGCTTCGTATATACAAAACCGCGAAGAGTGAACCTGTAGGTCGGGTTACGCGCGAGGACCAATTGAGCGCGCAACCCGACACCAGGTTGACGCCGTTCAGACTACCCCAGACCGACAAAAAAAGCCCCCGGTGGTCAGTCGGGGGCAAGGTCTAACAGTGCTGGGACTGGTTGCCCAACAAAGTCAGTCTAGGTATACAGCAAACCTCGTGCCTTTCCGGGAAACGACCGCACATCTAACTGTAGGAACAGCAACTTGTTACAGTGCAGCCTCTTGAGCATTTGGGCCATTATGCAAGGTTGTTCAGATTTTGAACAGTGGAGTGCGGAGAGGTGCGAAGTACTGATACCAAGATCACTCTTTGAAGTGGCGCTTTCTGGTGATTAGATACGCGACGACGGCCCCATTCATGACCAGACACACCACGGCAACCACAGCCTTGAGAGCCAGTGTAACTCCAGGCGACATCGTATTTGAGGGCCCCTGAGCAAGTAGATCGTTGGCTTTCACGAATTCCTCGGTACGAAAGACAATAATGAGAGAATCGACAATCGTCCACAGGACATAGTACGAGTTGAGGGCGATACCGAGAATACGCCCACGGTATTTTCGTTGGAGTAGCCAGATAAACAGAGTGACATTGAGCCCTAGTTCAGCGAGCACGTAAACAACTACCGGTGTGCCCGTGACTATGTGGGTGCCAACGATGAATCTGGGGTTCGCCAGGCAGCTGAGTAGCAACAGGATGCTCAACCCGGTGAACGCAATAACAAGCAGCAGACCTATTGGGAACTTGGTTCGTGGTGATGATTGCAGAACAACACCTTGAGGCTGGCTCTGTTCCGGTAGCTGTCCGTTCATGTCGACGCCTCTCCTGCTTTGGTGCGGCTTTACCTTGCCACAATGTGCCACGACAAGCGTAACACGTCAACTCAAAACCCACTTGCGCTCTGCGTTAACACGTCCGTATATACTTCCGGCAAGCAGATCCCGTTGGGGGTGCCGTAACTGACACCGGCTGAGAACATACCCCCTCGACCTGATCCGGGTAATACCGGCGTAGGGAAACGGAGATGTGGTTACATCGACCGGTCCGCATACCGCGGACATACCTATCGACTCAGGACGGAATCTTACTAAACCCGTGTTTGGTAGAGGTACTGTCATGAGATTCACAACCAGTTTCGTGGTCGCCCTGTCGCTGTGCGCGGGGGTCGCCCGAGGCGATCAAATCAGAGGTTGGATCGTCGACTCGCAAGGCCGCGGGATTCCGTCGGCTTCAGTCGTCGCCAATAACCCGTCGGTGGGCACAGTAAGCAAGACCGACGGCTATTTTGTCCTGGACCTGGCGGTTCCTGTCGGTCAGGAAGTGGTAACACGGCTGACCGTCTCATCGGTCGGTTATTACTCGCGCCAATTCAACGTTGGTTATGTTCCGTCCACAATAGTGCTGCA
Organism: uncultured candidate division Zixibacteria bacterium; assembly: GCA_963735035.1. GTDB lineage: Bacteria > Zixibacteria > MSB-5A5 > GN15 > FEB-12 > JAGGTI01. Next base: position 37,623 of record CAVTJJ010000004.1, on the reverse strand, counting down.
GGAACAATATTACCGAGGGACCGATGTCCTGGTGCGGGGCGAACGGGCCCAGGAAGGCATAACGCCGATCGCTTTCGACGATCTCTCTTCGAAAGACATCAAGCGTGATTACACGGTCGGCGAGTTCCCGCTTCTTCTGGAGACCACCCCCAACGTGCTTACTTACACCGACGGCGGTGCGTCGCTCGGTTATTCGTATGCCAGCATTCGCGGGTTCGATGATCAACGCATCTCGACCTACATCAACGGGGTGCCACTCAATGACCCCGAAGATCAGGCGACCTACTTTGTCGACCTGCCCGATTTCGGGGCGAACATCGATGACATCCAGATTCAACGCGGGGTGGGGAACTCGCTCTATGGTGACGCGTCATTCGGCGGAACGATCAATGTCGCTACCAGTGCGCTTTCTCGGGGCAGGTACACTAAACTGACCTCTGGCTACGGTGAGTATCTGCATCGCGGGGCATTTCTCTCGGACATCTACAAGCAGAGTCTGGAATATTCATCCGGGTTGGTCGACGGACGCTGGCAGTTCGGCGGCCGTTTCTCCAAACAGAAGACCGGCGGATATCGCGAGAACAGTTGGTACGAGGGATGGGCGTACGCCTTTTCAGTGGCCCGGCTCGACGCCCACATGACGACCGAGCTGTACGTCTACGGCGGCCCGATGAAAATGCATCTGGCTTATTGGGGCGCGACACGGGAAGCGATCAACGCCAACCGGCGCAGCAACGTGCTTGACCTACCCCAATGAGACCGACAACTTCAATCAGCCGCATTATCATCTGCACAACACCTGGCAGATCAATGACCGGACGACTTTGGCCAATACGCTCTATTATATTCGGGGAAAAGGGTTCTACGAGCAGTACAAGGCTGGCAGCTCGTACTATGACTATAATATCGATTCGTTGTTCGTCGACATCAACCCGACTACTGACCGTCCATACGAATCCGGCGATCTGGTGCGTCAGCAGTGGGTGTACAAGAATCAGTGGGGATGGAATCCGACCCTGACTCTGGAGCGAGGGAGGCATACGCACCGATTGGGAGGGTCATTCTATTACTTCGAATCGAATCACTGGGGCCAGGTGGTCTGGGCGCAGCATATAGGCGGGCAGCTTCAGCCGCAGCATAAGTATTATCAATACTTCGGCAAGAAATGGGTCGGTTCGCTCTTTGCGCAGACGCACAGCAAGTGGACCGAGCGGTTGTCATCGCAGGTAACGGCCCAGGTGAGGTTCCAGCGATATGCTTTCGATCAGGTACCCATGTGGGCGTTTCACAATTATGACTACAAGCTTGATTGGCTGTTCTTCTCGCCCCGGATCGGCGCTACTTACAACTTGACCCCGAAGATCGATCTGTTCACCAATTTCGCCGTGTCATCGCGGACGCCGACCGACGCGTCTATCTATGACGCCGGTGACCCCACGATTCTCCCGTCACTCCAGATCAAGAGCGTCAACGCCGACTCCACCGTATACAAGTTTGGTAAGCCGCTGATGAAAGACGAGCGGGTGTATGATTTCGAATTGGGTTCCCGGTACCGCACCGACAAATTGGCCCTCGAGGGCAATCTGTTCTGGATGGATTTCCGCAATGAGATTATCCCGGAAGGTGGCGTCAATCCGAACACCGGTTTGTTGATCACGACCAATGCCGGGCGCTCGGTGCATTCGGGAATAGAGCTTAGCGCCACGGTTAAGCCGAACGCCTCGCTGAAGTTCAGTTCCAATTTCGCGTACAACTACAATCGCGTTAAGTATTTTGTAAAAAATACGGCTCGGTCGAACTATCGCGTACGACACACTCTGGACACGTGATTGGGCGAGCCGGGCAGTAAGACTACAAGAATAAGACGCTGGTCAATTTCCCGGATTATGTCGGGAATCTCGATCACTGACTACGAGCGTGGTAATTGGCGAGTGACGAACAGAATTCGTCTGGTGGGACGTCATTACATGGACCTGCTGAACATAGAAATCTGTCGCTCGATCCATATGTGGTTTCATCGCTGTCGTTATCAGTATGCGATTCCTGATTTCTGCATTGGGAAATTACGATGGCGTTGAGGGTGGACAACATGGGTGACAAGAAGTACGAAGCTTCAGGATACGGTGGCAACTACTACTACGATGACGGATAGCATGTCGATCCACGGCTGGGCGGAGTATTTTGTGGCGCCGGAGCGGTCATTCTGGGGCCAGGTGCAGTTGGAGATGTTATAGTGGAGCGAGACGGAACCGCGGGTTCCGTCACCCCCGTGAAGACGGGTGCCCATGAGGTGTGCGACAGAATGAAAGAAACTGGCGGCAAGTGCGGCGATGGTGGCAGAAGACTTGATACTCGTTTTCGGAAGGATGACCTAATCTAACGGTTTGCCAACGGTGAGTGATTTGAATCTTCCGAGCGCATTGGTCATAGGCCCCCGACCTCTGACGGGGCTTACGCCCCGTCGAGATTAGCAACCCACCCGTTGGGTGGGGTACTGGTCCGGTGAGTGGATGTGTTTCCCCGCCCGCAAACGGGTGGGCCACCTAAGGATGTTTTGTGTACGAGTCTGGCAGATGTGGACATCTGCCGGGCACGTGAATGACAGCGGCCTCACTGCATGCCCCGGTTTAACCGGGGCATCCAAAGATTGTAGGTTTCGACACGTTGAAACTGCATATGAGCTTCATTGATTACAGCCTCGTGGTCGCGTACCTCATCGCGCAGATGGGGGTCGGGTTCTTCCGTCGGCTGGGGAAGAACAGCCCCGCCGCCGAAGTCATCCTCGGGGGGCGGATGCTCACCCTGCCGGCGTTTGTGGCGTCGCTGGTGTCCACCTGGTACGGGGGTATCTTAGGCATCAGCGAGTACAGCTATCGCTACGGTCTCTCGAACTGGCTCGTGTTCGGTGTCCCGTACTATCTGGCGGCGTTTCTGTTTGCCTTATACCTCGCGAAGAAGGCGCGCCAGTCCGAGGCGTTGACTATCCCGGATCGTCTCGCTCATGCCTACGGCGACCGGACCGCCGCGGTGGGTGCGATGGTCATATTCGCCATGACGGTCCCGACCGCCTATGTCCTCATGCTGGGAGTCATGGCCGAGCAATTGTTCGGCTGGCCGTACTGGGTCGGTGTGGTGCTCGGCACGCTTCTTGTCCGGAGTCTACCTGTACATGGGTGGATTCAAGTCGGTGATACGAACCGATATCCTGCAGTTCGTGCTCATGTTTCTCGGCTTCGCGGTACTGGTTATCGTGCTGGTGTCGCGTTACGGCGGACTATCGTTTCTGGAAGCACACCTTCCGGCGACTCATCTCACCTGGAACGGCGGGCGCTCCGGCTGGTACGTGGCCGTCTGGTATGTCATCGCGCTGTCGACCCTGATCGAGCCGGCTTCTACCAGCGTTGCTACGCGGCGCGTACCGAGAAAGGTCGCCAGTGAACGGCATCTACTTATCAATCCTGTGCTGGGCGGTATTCGATTTTATGACCACGTCGTGCGGTCTGTACGCCCGGGCGCTGCTCCCCAATCTGGCCGACCCGGTGGCGGCGTTTCCGGTTCTGGGCGCGCAGGAACTCCCGCCGGGACTGTTTGGGCTGTTCCTTCTGGCGATGCTGGCCACGGTCATGTCGACGGTCGACTCCTACGCGTTCATAGCGGCATCGACTTTCGGCAACGACATCCTGCGCCGTCTCGGAATTATTGGCGAAGACCAGGTCACCCGGTTCACGCATATAGGGCTGGTGGTCACGATGGGCCTGGCGATCGTGCTGGCGCTGGTATTTCGCTCGGTGATAGAAATCTGGTATGTGTTCGGATCGATCGGCACCCCGGCGCTGCTGATCCCCGTGTTCACGGCGTTCGTGGGGAACCGCCGCATGCCGTCGCGAGTGGGCGCTGGCGTCGGTGGTCCTGTCGGGCGGGGTGGCGCTGGTCTGGTCGCTCTCGCAGTATATGGGCTCGTCGGGCGACTACTGGTTCGGTCTCCAGCCGATCTTTCCGGGGCTGGCGGTCTCGCTGGGGATATTTGTGTGTACGAACCGACAAGTGTCAGGTCACACCCCCGCCCTCGCCGTCGGCGAGGACGGGGCATCTCGATCAAGTCGGGGGCAGGCACTGACACAACCTTCGAGAAGCCGGCTTGGCAATTCTTCACGGAGCTTAAGCCCGAAAAGGGAGTTAATCACGAGGATGCAGTAGCTATCACTTGGCAGGACGGGCGGGTGACTGACTCACGGATCAAGTGGTATGGCAAGCTCACTCGCAGCGAATACCGCCTAACTCGGTTCGGCAAGGATTTTCCGTACTTGACGGCTGGGAATATCGGCGATTTACTAGTACTTATACGCACGGGGAAGGCAACGTTCAGTGCGTACGTGCTTGACATAGAAGATGATATCGAGGACGTCCAGGCGGCACTTGGAGTCGAAATACTTGACTCGTGGGCCATCTATCCAGCTGAGACCACGATCGAGGAAGACACAGATGAATGTCTTGATCGCCACTTCAGGGCTTTTGCTGCTACACTAGAGACTTTTCCGTCTACAGCGGAGTTTTCTCGCAAGACGCTAGACGCGGTGACCAATTGTGTTCGGCAGTTCAGCGATGACGGGCCCGATGTACAACTTATCCAACTTGTTAATGCCGAATATCGGCTATTCAGAATGGCCGAACGTTTGCTTTGCCAGAATGAAATTCAACGTCTTTTCAAATCGGTGGATGATTTTCTGGAGTCTGCTGGTACGATTATGAATCGACGGAAGTCACGAGCGGGCAGATCGCTTGAGAATCATGTAGAACACGTCTTGCGGAAATCCGCTATTCCATTTGATGTCCGACCTAACGTCGACGGCAAGCCGGACATTATCATACCAGGAAAGAAGGAATATGACGATCCACACTATCCTACAGACAAGCTCATAATGGTCGGAATCAAAAGGACTTGCAAGGATCGGTGGCGGCAGGTACTTAATGAAGCGCGTCGCATCGATGTAAAACACATTCTGACGACGCAGAGAGGTATTTCCACTAAGCAGTTGGACGAGATGTACGAAGCGCGTGTAATTCTAATTGTGCCAGAGCCACTCCAAGAAGGATACCCAACAAACAGCAACATGGATTTCTTCACGGTGGATCGCTTCATTCAATCTGTTAGACAGACTCTGGGGGCTTGAATGCCAGATGTTCTGAGCCCTGAACAGCGCCATCGTAACATGGTTGCTATTCGCAGCAAGAACACAAAACCTGAAATAGTTGTGCGGTCCCTTGTTCACAGGATGGGATTGAGGTTTCGACTCCATCGAGAAGATTTGCCTGGAAAGCCTGACTTAGTCCTTGCAAGACTGAATACGGTCATTTTCGTTCATGGGTGTTTTTGGCACATGCATCGTTGCCGGTACGGGAGGGTCGTTCCACGAACTAACGCACGTTTTTGGCGGCAAAAGCGGATGTCAAACGTCGCCCGTGACAAAGCCAAGAGGGCACTGCTGCGCAAATCTGGTTGGCGAATAATCACGATTTGGGAATGTGAGACCAAGTCTATCAATCGCTTAGAGCCTAAACTACACAGGCTCCTCCTCAATTAGAACATACAGCCCTTACAGCTCTCCGGCAAACCAACCCTCACGAGATTTGCCTGACAGTACAAAATCTGTTATATTCCCTGCGGATGAGTAACGAACCCCTCTACCTGACCAAAGAAGGTCGAATCAAGCTCGAGCAGGAACTGAGACGGCTCAAGTTTGAGGAGCGCCCGAAAATAGTCGCCGAGATCAAACGCGCCCGCGAGCTGGGCGACCTCTCCGAAAACGCCGAGTATCACGCCGCCAAAGAGGCCCAGGGACATCTTGAGCGCAAAATCGCCGAGGTTCAGGAGAAGCTATCGCGGGTACGGACGGTTGACACTGGTCAGATCTCGTCCGACAAGGTGTACATCTTTGCCAAGGTTAAAGTCAAAGATTTGGACCGGGGTGAAGAGATCATCTATACCGTTTCGCCGCCGGAAGAGGCCGATGTCGACAACGACATCATTTCGGTGAAATCTCCGATCGGAGCCGGTCTGCTGGGCAAAGGGGTAGGCGATATAGCGGAAATACAGGTCCCTATCGGCCTGCTAAGGTATCAGATAATCGAGATCAAGCGAGACTAACCCGCCGCGTCCTGCGGCGGTCGCTTAGATCTCCTGTTCCTCGAGGTATTCTTCGTCGAATTCGTCGTGGTCGTAGACCATCGGATCGTCCGGATCGATTCCCTGCGCGACATTGGCGCACTCGACCGAACAGAAACACTCGCCGCCTTGTTTGAGCGGCTCACCCAGGATCTTTTCGCTGCAGTTGGCGCAGTACACAGTACAACCTCTTGCAAGTAAATCGTGTCCGCCCGGCCGCCTTTGTCGGCCGGCTGATGAAAGGCATGTCCGCCGTAATGACGGCCAACTCTCACATCTAGGGCGCAAGCTTATTACCTGTCCGAATCCTTGTCAAACGGATTCTTCGGCAGATGGCACTTTCTTCTTTACCGTCGGAAGTATTGAAAAGGTCTGTCTATTCGTCATTGCGAGTGAAGATGGCCAGCCGTCAGGCGGGTCATCGTAGCGCGGCAATCTCGAGGTTGTTGTGGCAGTACCATTTGAGATCGCCACGGCCGCCAAAGGCGGCCTCGCGATGACGCCGGGGGAATTGCCCGGGCCTCGATATGACAGGGAAGCGGCTTTGTAGACCTCGTCGCTTCGTGCCTGAGTCAAGGCACATGGCCCCAAAATCTGTGTTATCGACAGTGGCGGACGGAGCCTCAGAATTGTATCTTCAGCAGATTCGTCCGGAGCCCTCTGAGATGATGAAAGGATTGTAACGCCCGGTATGAGCAACGTCAAAAAGGTCAACGACATAGACTACCTCGAAAATGTCACCGAAGCGGTTGGCAACACCCCGCTGGTGCGGCTACGCCGTCTGCCCCAGGAGCACGGTGTCAAGGCCACGATTCTGGTCAAGCTCGAAACCCTCAACCCGACGGGCTCGGTCAAGGACCGGATGGTGCTTTACCTGCTCGAACGGGCGGTGGCCCGGGGCGATCTGAAAGCGGGCGGAACAATTGTCGAAGCTACTTCGGGCAATACCGGCGCGTCGGTCGCCATGTTCGCCGCGGTTTACGGGTACAAAGCTATCCTGACCATACCCGACAAGATGTCCAAGGAGAAAGTGGATACGCTTAGGGCGCTCGGCGCCGAAGTACATATTTGTCCGACCGCGGTCCCGGCCGAATCTCCTGAGAGCTACTACGAAACCGGCAAGCGTCTGGCCCGCGAGACGCCGGATTCTTACTGGGTCGGCCAGTATTTCAATCTCGACAACATCAAAGCCCACTATCATACCACCGGTCCGGAAATCTGGGCGCAGACCAAAGGGAAGTTCGACTGCTTCGTTGGGGGCGTCGGCACCGGCGGGACTGTCTCGGGCGTCGCTCAATTCATCAAAGAGAAGAATCCCAAGATTGAAGTGGTAGCGGCCGACCCTTTCGGCTCGGTCTACTATCAGTATCACAAGGACAAGACCCTGATCGAACCGCACACCTATCTGGTCGAGGGGATTGGCGAAGACATGCTTTGTCCTACGATGGATTTCTCGGTAGTCGATGTCATGTACCAGGTCGATGACAAGGAGAGTTTTCTGGTCGCGCGCGATCTGGCCCGCAAGGAAGGCATCCTGGCCGGGGGATCATCGGGGGCGATTGTTGCGGTGGCGCTCAAGCACGGGGCGAAACTCGCCGCCGACAAAGTAGTTGTCGTCATTTTGCCCGACAGCGGCACCAAGTATATTTCGAAGATGTACAATGACGACTGGATGAGAGAAAAAGGCTTTATCAAATAGGTATTCACCATGAGCGATGACAAGAAACTACATATAGAAACCGTGGCTATCCACGCCGGGCGCGTGCCCGAAGACGGCACCCTGGCGGTGACGACACCGATATATGCGACCTCGACCTACCGCGAAGATTTCCCCGGCGATGAAACCGGGTATGTCTATTCCCGCTGGGCCAACCCGACCCGACTGGCGCTCGAAAAAGCGCTGGCGGCGCTCGAGGGCGGGACAGGCGCCTGGGCGTTTGCGTCCGGGCTGGCGGCGGTCACAGCGGTGATGCATCTTCTCAAGAGCGGTGACCATGTGGTCGCGGTGGATGATCTCTACGGCGGGAGCCATCGGCTGTTCGAGCGGATGCTTCGGCCGCAGTTCAATCTCGATTTCAGCTATGTGGACGGTCGCGATCCGGCCAATTTCGAGAAAGCGATCAAGCCGAACACGAAACTCTTCTGGGTCGAGACGCCCACCAACCCGCTGCTAAAGCTTGCCGATATCGCCGCGATGGCGAAAATCGCCCACGCCCATGGTATCATATTGGCGGTCGATAACACGTTCGCGACGCCGTACATTCAGAAGCCGCTCGAGCTCGGGGCCGATATCGTGCACCATTCGATGTCGAAATATCTCGGCGGGCACTGCGATATCATCGGCGGTGCGCTGATTACGCGCGACAAGACGCTGGGCGAGAAGCTATTCTTCAATCAGTACGCCGTGGGCGGGGTGCTTGATCCGTTCCAATCCTGGCTGGTGCTGCGCGGGATCAAGACTTTACACGTGCGTATGGAACGTCACTCATCTAACGCCAAAAAAGTCGCCGAGTATCTGACGACTCAGAAGCGGGTCTCGAAAGTGTATTTCCCCGGGATCGACGGCAAGCCGCTGCCGAACGGGATGAAGTTGCCCGGCGGGATGGTTTCGTTTGAGTTGAACGCCGATTTCGATACGGTGAAGAAGTTCGTGATGTCGACGAGACAGTTTATCCTGGCCGAGTCTCTGGGCGGGGTGGAATCGCTGATCAATCACCCGTCGACGATGACCCATGCGTCGATCCCGAAAGATATCCGCGAGGCACACGGGATCACCGACCAATTGATTCGCCTGTCAGTGGGCATTGAGCATGTGGATGATTTGCTGGCGGATTTGCAGACAGCCTTCGCAGCGATAGGGTGAATAGAGGCGAACGTGGGTGATACTGAAGAGATAGACATACTCAAGGTCGGGATTGCGCTGGGAAGTGTAAGTTGTGATGACTTGGTGAAGATCGCCGAATCGCTGGACACCTCAGAGGCGATACTCGAGTATTTGGCAACCAACGGTGAGAAGATTTGTACTTGTGGCGAGTGCAACATTTCTCAAACAGCGAGGACTACCTTGACAATTGTTCACAGAAAACCACACTAGTGGGACGTAGGGCAGAACCCCCGACCCTTGGGCGGGTGGTTCTGCCAGTACGTTTTCAACCGCCTTACCATTGGACAGCCGACGACGGATTTTGCGCCTAATTAGTCCTTGCATCTAACCTTACCTATTGACTAACCTTTGGGGAGCAACATATGTTTTACGATGCTTTCATCAGCCATGCGTCAGAGGACAAAGAGCCGTTTGTACGGCTCTTGGCGGAATCGCTGAGGGCCAAGAATGTGGCGGTCTGGTACGATGAATTCACCCTTCGAGTGGGAGATAGTCTTCGGAAATCGATAGACCACGGTCTATCTAAGTCACGTTTTGGCATCGTAGTCTTTAGCAAATCCTTCTTCAGTAAACCGTGGCCTCAATGGGAACTGAGCGGTCTCGTACAGTTACAAACAAATGCGAAATCGCCTGTGATCTTGCCAATTTGGCTTGATGTTACACGCGACGATGTGCTGCAGTTCTCGCCGCCTCTAGCGGACCTTTACGCGATCAGTCCGGCCGATGATATAGCAACGGTAATTGAAAAGCTACTAGAGGTAATATCCCCACAGGGTTCTTCACTCATAGTAGCCAGAGACAGGCTACTCGAAGTCGGCTTCGATCCGCCTGCCGTGACGGACGATTGGTGGCACAAGGCAATAGAATACTGCGGGTCGAATCCTGAAGAGGGTACCTTTCAGGAGGCCATGGGGTGGGGTCGATGGGGTTTCCCATTACCCCCGTCAGGTAAAACTGCTGCTGAGAAGGGTGTAAGGATTGCCGGAGCGGCGCTTCAAATGAATTGGCAACGGTGCGCTAAGAAGCAACGAATTTCGCAGATTACGCATCCTGATGAAATACGTGCATTCATAGAGCAGACAATTGGACTTAGAGCTGCTTGCACAGAATTTCCTCACTATTTGGCAAGCTATGCTCCACAACTCATTATACCGGGCTTTGGCGGTGATTTTGAATTGCTGTTCGACGAATGGCATACAGCATCACGAGCAGAACAGGCGGTAAGGAAGGCGCAGGGATCTCAATGCGGGATAGCGCTCACAACTAACGGCGAATTACCTCTTTGTGACGAAGTTATGGCGTTGCACGATCCGGATTTTGGCAATTATGAACCAGCGTCGGTCGCCTGCCACTTCGTGCAGGGATTCGCCGTCTCGTTCGGCCCACCAACCCAAGTGTTTGACACCATTGACTATATAGCCTGGTTCCTATCCAAATCATCATTATGGATGCCCAGCCATTGTCATGAGTTTCTCTTGACAGGCTTGCGTGGGTGGGCCACTTGGCAGTGGGATGTGCACATGGGCGCCACCGAGTACCCTTCCAGTGCAACGACTGGATCGCTCTTCGAACAAATGTTCAGAGCTCGGCGAGTTGAGAAGTTTAGACTCTCCAAAAATGCCAAGCAAGACATCATTGATCGGCTTGGCTTCTCTGTACGGAGGCTTGATCTTCCCGAATCCCCCTCTGAGTTATGTGAGCGCTTCATTGACGCTGGCTTCATCGAAAGATGGATACTGGAAAGAAAAGTTCGAATATCGCGCCGTTAACTGGATGCTAAGAACAGTAGAGGGTTGTCGGGTTGCTCGTTGTGCGCTTCGCGTACAACTCGTGAACCCGACAAGAATGTCGCGTTTCGAGTCCGTGTCTCGTACAAATCTAATCCCACCGCAAGCGGTGGGGCACCCGAGCGCACACGGCAGGGATGGGACCCTGCCGATTCATCAATGGCGGGTTCGAAGCGGACCCGCCCTACGTGTCTAGTGTTCGTCCGAGACCGCCAGCGACATGATGTCGCCCACCACCACCGGTTCCACCGCGCAGAATCCCTGGCCATACTGGCATCGCGCCTGCATCCCGAACGACCGGGACATCAGAGTCAATGAATCGATATAGTCCCGCGATTTCTCCGGATTGAGAAACTGCGACTTGTGCGCCGACAGCGCCTTGATCCATTGATCGAAATGCGGGGTGATGTCCACCACGAAATTCGGATAGACTCCCGGCGGCAGAAAGTAATGAAAGATGCGGTCTACCAAATGCGGCTCGCCCGGTAGATCAACTTTCTTAAGAGCGGCCAAATTTGTCGCGTTGACGCTTATAATGCCCGACGCCACATGATCGGGGTGTGACTGTCGGCGGCCGTGGCCGACATGTGGATACGGCGACAGAAGTATTCTCGGACGCGCATCACGGATGATCCGCGCCAGGCCGAGGCGGTGTTCGTAGGTGTCTTCGAGTTTGGTGTCGCCCCAGTCGAAAGTCGCCAGAATATCAACACCGAGTATCGCGGCGGCGTCTTTGACTTCCTGCGCTCGGATTTCGGCCGTGCCGCCGGTGCCCATCTCGCCCTGGGTCATGATGACGATCCCGCAACGATAGCCCCGTTTGGCCAGATCGATAAGCACGCCGCCGGTACCGACTTCGATATCGTCCGGGTGAGCGCCCACCGAAATGAGATCGTAATTGCCGGAAGTTTTCATAAGTGTGGTCCTCTTACAAAAACGGCCCGGAGGAACACTATCCTCCGGGCCGAAAAACGATCAGTGCGATTACTTGTTGAAGTTGTTCGAGTGGAAAATCAACATCTGCCGCAGCAGATCAAACAAGTACTCGTCGTGGACAACCGGGTTTTCATTGTAGCTGGAATAAGGATACTCCGTGATCAACGTGTCAAGACCCTGGCTTCCCAGGAAGCTGATCCACGATTGAGTCATAGCGTAGTAATTCCAGCGAGCGTTGGGATTCGTGGCAATGAACATCTTCATGCCATTGAGCGGTTGGTCGCCTTGAGCCATGTACATATTCTGCAGGTTGTTATCCATCCATCTGTTCCAGATCGGCGTGTATACCGCGCCGTTGCTGTCGAATGGCAGGTGAAAATCCATTTCGAGATTGTGCGAAGTCGAACCTTTCCTAATGACATTCCTGATCAGGGTCGTAGAATCGCCCCCCGTGCTATCCACAAGTTGATACTGAACGACATTCTCGACTCTGTAGAGGTTGATCGAATCCATCGCGATACGATTGTACGTTATCAGGGTGTCATTGGGGGAGAAAGCAAGGGAGCCACCCATTAACATCATTGCCAGCGGCATGGTCAGGGATGTATCAAAATCGCGATAATAGTTGAATGGCACGGTGTCGTAATCGATCCAGGTGGTATCAATGGTCACGATTACTCCGTCGACGATGGTAGTATCAATTTTGACATAGTCATAGTTGCGACCCGGAACAATAACGCTATCACTAATGGTGTCGACCGTCGGGGCTGAGTGGTAATAGTAATTCTTCTCTTCTTCCAATGCGCTCTGGAATAGACCGATCAAACCGCTGTTGCCGTCGGCCCCGTCGAAATCAAGCGGACCGTCGGCCACGGAAATCGATGAAAACAGACCGGGGTTCTTTATGGCTACACGGAAGGCACCATAGGCGCCCTGACCGATACCGCCAATACCACGCTTCGACGGCATATCGATAGTCGCGCCATTGGTCTCTCGGTGGACGAATTCCAGGATGTCGTCCCGTCCCGAAAGATAATCCACTCCATCGCTGTTGAAGATGGAGTCATATCGGCCGGCCGGATCGCTGTTGCCGTAGAAGTAACCACCAAAAGTCTGATCGCTGGCTACGCAGTAAACGATCATCGGTTTGATCTGGCCGCTGGCCGTCAGTTCCCGAATCAACTCCCCAAGGCCGGACTCAAAATAGTAGTACTGACTGCCGGTCTCGGGCGCCAGAAGCACCAGAAGTGGCAGCGGATCCGGTTCGGGCTTCTGACCTTCCGGTGGCACATACATCGAGTTGAGCAACTGCTCGGTGCTATTGCGCAATTGCAGGGTGAGTGCCGGTTGGAACACATGCCCGTCTAATGGGGCCAGGGCCCAGTTCTCAAGATCGCCCATGTCTGACGGAGTAATGCCGGTGCCGCGATCGTCACATCCGAACATGATCGCTGCGATAATCAGCACACCCGCCACAAGTATCAAGTATTTCTGCATCTTCCCAATCTCCTAAAACCGGTAGCCTATTGACAGCACTGTTTCGTAGGTGCTGGCTTTGTAGACACCGGGGAAGTTGTCGTACGTGTTGTCACCGTTAAAGTCGATCAGTCCCTTAAGATTGACATCCGGGTAGCTGAAGTAACTGGTGACTATTCCGAGGTCCCACTGATTTATGTGGAAAACAGCGCCGCCGTTGAAACTCTTCTTAGTTCCCAAATCCATGAATTGGGGCGTGAATATTGTACAATTACGGGCCGGCGATTGATCTACCGAGCCGCCCGCCAGGAGAGTCAATTTGGGGTGGAGGAGGTAGCGCAACCCGAGAGCGACCTTGCCGGCATTATCCCATTCGACCGGACTGGCCAGATTGGACTGGAAAAATGCCTGTTCGAACCTGGGTGTACTGGAGAACTCGGTGAAGGCAAACGCCAGACCTTTGTATTGCGACCAGAAAGTGTATTCGGCGTCCAACTCGGCCGTCAGTTTTTCAGTAGCCTGATAAGCGACGCCGAATGATATCGACGAGGGCAGTTTCAGTTTGGATTCAAAATTCGAGGCCTGCTTCACAATGGCACCCGAGACGAACAATTCGTCGGCGGAATTAGCGTCTACAACAACATAAGCCGCCCGGGGCAATATGAAAGTGTAGGCCGTAGTGCCTTTGAGAGTGATGCTCGACGGGAGGTAAAAGGAAGCGGCCAGCTTGATCTTCTCGTTGAGTTTGTACTGTACGCCGCCGCGAAGGCCGAAACCCCAGCCCTTACCCTGGCTGTCAACATACTCGGGGATATGGTCACGTGGACGATTCGAGACAGGCGCTTCACGAGGATTTTCCCGGAGAGCAAGATCAGTATACCAGAGGTCGCCGCGAAGGAGCTGCAATCCGACACCTATGGCGAGCTTCTCTTCCATGAAGGTCTTGGCGGCGGAAACCTGGAACGCTACGACGTCGAGATCGACGAGATGGTCCTGACCCGGAATCAGAGAGCTGGTGTCGGCTGCCCAGTTATAGGAGCGCATACCGGCGGAACCCAGGTTGAACAGGCGCCAGCGGAGACTCTGATCGAAGGGCTGATAAACAGACAGGCCGAATACGGTCTCGCCCCACACCGGCAGCCGGAAAACCATCCCGGCTGAAGGGTTGTTGAGGATACGGTGGAAGTTGTAGATCTTCTGATCGTTCACAATTCCCCAGCCGTATTGGTTACCGTTATGATCAGTGGCCAGGTAGTGGGGGGTAATCTCGTTGCGGAAATGGATCAGGGCAAGATTACCGCCAAGCTGGTTGTCGACCACATAGGCCAGGCCTGCCGGGTTGTAGTAAGCAGCACTCCAATCATCTGCAATTGCACGGAAAGCGCCGCCCATGCCTCGCGCCGTCGTTCCCAGGCCGGTGTTCTCAAAGCCGCTGGCATGAACATAGCTGCCACCACAAGCAAACAGCATCAGAACTGCTACGGCCACTCTTAGAATCCGCATTCGGTTCTCCGTCCTATAACTCAAACTTATCCAATTAGTCACATCTTTTGGTCTGGCTGGAGGTCACGAATCAAGTCAACGTCAGACACCGTTTAGGGCCTCGCCAAGCTCTTGTCAATACTGACGATCCAACCACACGCTCCGTCAAAAAAACGGTTCGCAACTTACAACAGCCTCCCAGCAATGTCAAGCGCGACCACCCTTTTTTGCATTCATCGAAAATTCGCAGCCAAAGGCTCTTTGGGGCTCTAATTTGCCCGATTTTCTATTGTCTTTCCTCCGACGTAAATGGCCCAAGGATAGCCCGGACGTTCGGTTCACATGCAAATTGTCGCCGGCTCCACCAGGGGAATCGGGAAAATTGTTCCGCCGCACCCGGAAGCCGATGTGCTTCAGAGGTCGGGTCAAGTCCGCCTGAGTTCGCACCGACCGATGTCAACCCATTCTGTCACACAGACATAACTTGAAACAGAAATGGTTGGCACCGGGCTTGTAGTACCGTCTGACGGTTCGAATGCAGCCGCAAGGACAGCGGCTCATCGCTATAGGAAGGTGATGATGAACAAGAGAATGATTCTTATAACCCTGGTTATAATACTGGTGTGTCTTAACTGGTTTACCAGGGCTGCCGCTCAGACCGCCGATGATTTGGCTAAGCTGAGTGAGTCAGAAAAAACCGCCCTCAAGGCGCGTCTGGGCAAACCAGAGACCATAAAACCCGAACGGCAGACCTATGAATCGCCGGTCATATATGACAGCGATTCCAGTTCTCTGATCCAGGTCCCAGACACGCTTCAAAAGCAATCAGCGCCCAAGACCACCAAATCTCCCAAGAAGTCCCAGAAGCCTGAGACGCCTGAGACGCCAGAAAAGAAGCCAACCGATCAGAACGGGTTGACCCCGTTTGAAGACCTTAAGCCGTTTGGAACGGAGCTGTTTGGCGGACCGCGTGAGGGGACGCCCCCGGATGATATCGCCACCGCCTCAGACTATATCCTCGGCCCTGGAGATAATCTCATCGTTTCCCTATGGGGCCAGGTGGAAAATGAATACACTCTGACCGTTGATCGTGAGGGACGGGTATTTGTGCCTCAGGTCGGCGAAGTAATCGCCTGGGGTCACACGCTGGCCGCGTTTCAGGATCAAATGCGTCTCAAAATGGCTACGATCTATACCAGTTTCGATCTGAGCGTGTCGCTGGGAAAGATTCGCTCTATCAGAATCTATCTGACCGGCGAAGTCTATCGCCCCGGCGCCTATACGGTGTCGTCATTGACGTCGCTATTCAACGCCCTATATCTGGCCGGCGGTCCCACCGAAAACGGTTCGATGCGCGATATCCGTCTGATGCGGAAAGGCACGCAGGTAACCTCAGTGGATTTGTACAAATTCCTGCTGGCCGGGGACAATTCTACCGACGCACGCCTGGAGTCGGGAGACGCCATATTCGTCCCGGTGGCCGGCCCCAGGGTGGCCATCCGAGGTAAAATCCGGCGTCCCGCTATTTACGAGCTTCGGGGCGAACAAACGGGTAGAGAGATCCTCGCCCTGGCGGGCAACGCCAGCGCCGACGCCTATTTGAATCGGGTCATGCTTGAGCGGGTTTCGGGCGGCGACCAGTGGGAAGTTCTCGACTTGAATCTGTCCGAAGATTCCGCGGCACAAAAGGATGTGAAGCTGGCCGATGGAGATCGGCTGACTTTGTTCTCGATATTCGAAATGAAACGCAACATGGTGGCCGCTTTTGGTCTGATGAAACATCCGGGTTACTACGAACGGACCGATTCCACCCGGGTATCCGATCTGATCGAACGGGCACAATTGCAGCCTTATGATGTACATTTCAAGCGAGCCAATCTATTCCGTCGTCACAGCGATTCGCATCGTGAAGTCATCCCGGTCGATCTCGGAAAGGCTATCCTGGGAGACAGCGTCAACAATGTTCTACTCCAGGACGGCGATTCGCTGCATGTCTACTCAATACAGGACGTCACCTGGAACCGGTATGTCTATATCGAGGGTAAAGTGAAGGCACCGGGGCAATATCTTTACTATGACAGCATGAACGTGGAAGACCTCATTTTCCTGGCCGGATCATTTGTACGGGGCGCCTCACTCTATCGTGCCGAAGTCGCCCGCACCGACTCGGCGGGTGAAGTGACCCTGATAGAGGCAGACCTCAGCCTGGACGATCAGCGCCGGATTCGCTTACAGGAAGACGACCGGGTCTATGTGCGCCCGCTTCCGAACTGGGAGCTACATCGCACCGTAATGATTGAAGGGGAAGTGATGTATCCCGGCGAGTATGTTCTGGCGGGGCGTGACGAGACTCTTTACAACCTGCTCACCAGAGTGGGCGGCGTGACCGCGAGTTCATTCCCGGCCGGTACTATTTTCGAGAGACCCTCGATCGGTGAATCTCTGACCCGCAAGCGAATCCCGGACCTGCTCGAAAAATCGAGTCCCGTAGTGGAGGATTCGACCGGTCAGATATCCCGCCAGGTATTATTCGAATTCGAAGCCAATTCTATGAATCGTATTGTGCTTGATGTCGAACATCTGCTCTCCTCACAAGGAACGAGCGGCGATATCGTCCTGGAGCCGGGCGACCGGATCTTTGTGCCGCAAATTCCCAGCGGCATCTCGGTTCTGGGCGCGGTTGGATCCAGCGGGACGATCAAGTTTCAGGACGGAGAAAAGGCCGGATTCTACGTCAAGCGGGCGGGAAATTTTTCCACCCAGGCCGACAAAGATGGTCTGCGGTTGATCAAGGCCAACGGCGAGGTTTATTCCGGCAGCGGATCGGTGAATCGACGGGTCAATCTCGGCGACATCATCGTGGTCCCCACCAAGATTCACAAAGAGAGAGATTTCATGAAGTCACTTACCACGACCTTTTCCGCGGTTGCGGGTGTGCTGACCACGGTTCTTGTTATCAATCGACTATAGGAAACAAAATAAACAGTCCTTGAATAGGTCTCTTTTCTCACCTTCCTAAAAGGTCGCCCGGGGCAAGCTCTTGTTCCGGGCGATCTATTTTGTCGGGATTTTCTGGGCTACCGGGAAGAACCTTCCCACTTCCCAACGGGACTTCCTAGAGAACCCCAAAACCACAGCAATTATTCGTCGTAACCTGTTGATTCACAACGGTCAAATTGCTGCTCAATAACTGCACACTACGGCACGAGACTTGCAAAGATACAGAGCGGATTTAACAGGGCAAAGTGCCCGGAAGCAGAGAAATGGATTTCAGCTTCGTAACATCATCAGAATTCAGAACCCCCCACGGTGTCACCGTCTCCCGGGACATCTATCCCTTCGCGAGAGGATGAACAAATGGACAGGATAGCCACTATCACACGCGACCATGCCGACGACCTTCTGGAGAAGCTGGCGGCACGACTTGAAGTCGACAGTTCGACCGTCATTCCGTTCACGGATTTTACCGAAATGATGACAGCGTTGCTGGAGCATATCGGTCAGAACCAGAGTCGGCTGTTGATCGCCGGACATGCGTCAGCCGATCTGGCGATGGCGGTCGAACGGGCCGGTTTGCAGGCGGTGGAAATCCCCGGGGCTTCGCCTTTTGTCAGTCATCCGGAGGACGTCATCGAGATGATTGATTCTCCCGCCAACCTGGTTCATGTCTCCAATCCGAACCGAGTTACCGGATCGGATATGTCGAACAATCATCTGAGTCGAATCGCGGAAAAAGTATCGAACGGCGTGTTGATAATCGACGAAAAGTATTTTGACTATTACGGCATTTCGGGAATACCGCTCATCGCCAAGTATGACAACGTAGTTGTGATCCGCTCTCTCACGGCGGGGTTCGGGATTCGCTCGGACGAATCGGGCTGCTTGATCGGTTCGCCGCATTTTATCAGCGGCTTCAAGAATTATTACCAGTGGTCGCACATTACCACGACCATGTTTCGCCTGCTATCTATGTCGCTGACCGACAAGACGCTGGCCACGAGGCAACTAAACCAGATTCATGATGAAGCGCTGAGAGTCAGCAATCAACTTACCGCTCTCAGTCTGCAGAACCGGATTACTTCGGCTGATTTCCTGCTCCTTCGCGTGGCCGACCCGCAGAAGGTAGCCAATTTCCTCGCCCGTTTCGGGTCGCCCGTCGATAACCTGAGCGTCCATTCCGACCTGGCTGAATATCTGAGCTACCGGATTCAGTCGCCGTTATCGAATGACAACTTCATCTCGGCGTGCAAACGGATGCCGGTAGAGTACTACCGTATGTCCGATATCGACAAGCGGGCCGTGATGTTTCATCGGCCGGGCGAATCGAGTTCCTCCACTGAGCATCTACAACAAGGTACCGTTAATCGACTCAAGGCTGAACGGCGGGTAGCGGTGACTTCGGAGCACTAAACCAAGCGCCGTCTGGCTGAATCTGTATCCGAGTAAATGGAATCTGTCTATTATATGACCGTCCCCGCAACTACCTCGACCGCCCTGTCGGAAATATCTGATCCGACTGTCAAGCGGCCCGGGGAGCCGGACGATAATGCTGTTATCAGATCAATTTCTGATAGGGATGTAAAGCGATCAGACCGACTGTCCGAGGCGGGTCGGGCTGGGGAGAAAGCCGCACCATTCAGCAGCGTTGTCGACATTAGCAGGGGGGGCGTCGTGAGCAGATTCACTGAGTCACAGCAGGGGATTCCAGAGCAAAAGAGCGTGCATACGCCCCAATATATGGTTTTTCGGCGGGCGCTTCTCCTTGCCTCCGGCCAGACCGGGGCCTCGATCGGCGCTCTCTTGTTTCTGTGGACCAGCCTGCAACTAGGTGGCGTTTTCCAGAGCTGGTTCTGGCAGCCGGTAGCGGCGCTACTGGCTATTCGCATCTGGTATTTTCATACCCGGGGG
Organism: uncultured candidate division Zixibacteria bacterium; assembly: GCA_963735035.1. Classification (GTDB taxonomy): domain Bacteria; phylum Zixibacteria; class MSB-5A5; order GN15; family FEB-12; genus JAGGTI01. The sequence continues at coordinate 17,987 of CAVTJJ010000004.1, read as the reverse complement.
CCGAAACCGGTCCTGGCGCAGTATAAGATTCGAAAGCGGGCCTGGCGGACGGTTGTCGACGAAGGCAAAATCGGCTTAGTCTTCTTCGGAGTCTGCTTCGTTATCGGCTGGAAGATAAGCAGTTCCACCGCCGGTTTGTTTGCGGCCGGCAATTTGGCGCTACAATTGTGCTTGATGAGCTTCTCCCGTTTGGTTATCAAGCTTCTGGCCGATCACGACAAAACGGTGGGATCGACAGATTCAATGACCCAAAGAGCGATAATAGTAGGTACAGGCGATAACGCTAAGAAAGTTGCCAACATGGTGATGAGTTCCCCGGAACTCGACACCAAGCTGGTAGGTTTTCTTGATTATTCCCGTCAGGGGTATTGGCGCTTTCGCGATGTGCCGTTGATAGGTCACCCCGACTCGCTTGACCGGATTGCGGCCACGACGCAGATCGACGCCATCTTCTGGGCGCTCGAACCGAACGATGTTCTGCATTCATGGAGGCTGATGGAGACGGCGGAGAAGATGGGTATTCGCGTCTTCGTGATGCCCAGTCTGTACACGCCTCGCGTAGCGCGCGTCCGCCCGACTTACATCAACGGCCACCCGGCGATGGTCTATCGCTCGGAGCCGGAAAGCCACCTGCCGCTGTTGATCAAATCGATTATCGATCGAATCGGGGGTCTGGTGGGTGTCTTGTTCAGCGCCCCGATATTGCTGTTTACCGCCCTGGCGATCAAGCTGGATAGTCGCGGACCGGTGTTCTTCAAGCAGACACGCCTCGGTCTCAACGGGAAACCGTTTACGATGCTGAAATTCCGCACGATGTGTTCCGACGCGGAAACGAAGAAGCGCAGTCTCATGGAGAAGAACGAGATGTCCGGCCCGGTCTTCAAGATCAAGGAAGATCCGCGCGTGACGCGGGTGGGCAAGTATCTTCGCAAGTTTTCCGTCGATGAACTCCCGCAGTTTTTCAATGTGCTGACAGGCGAAATGTCACTCGTAGGTCCGCGCCCGCCGCTGCCGGCGGAAGTTTCGCGGTTCGAACCGTGGCAGCATCGCAAGCTTTCGGTCAGACCCGGCCTGACCTGTCTCTGGCAAGTGAACGGCCGCAACAGCATTGATTTCGAAGAATGGATGCTGCTCGATCTGCATTACATAGACAACTGGTCGCTCTGGCTCGATGCCAAGATTCTGGCCAAGACGATTCCGACCGTGATTAGAGGATCGGGCCAGTAGCAGGACGAGTTCGCGTCGATTGATGAACAAGGGCGGCTACCCCCCATCCGGCCGACCCGTCATCATCTGAAAAAGACAGGTCTGCAAACTGAGCCATGGAACGGCCGATTCACATTTTCAAAGCCATAAGCATAATCGTCGGATTGACGCTATTCGTATCTATGGTTACGGCCGGAGTCATGCCGGTCGGCCAGCCCGAATATGACTTTCTCTATGAGCAGCAAATCCGTCGAGAGACGCGACTTGTAGACACGTTTGATATCCAAATCGGTCCTTACGCTTTCGAACGCTTTGGCGAAGATCTCCATCCGCTTCAGTATCTGAACCAAACCGGATTCAATCAGATCACTCTGTTCGCATTTGCGGCGGAAGATCTTAGCTCCACCAAAGATGAGCGGGTGTCAGCCTACGAATCGCTCCGCGCCGGTTTGACCGGCGAGCCATTCAAGCGTCTGCAGGTGTACGCTGACTTTGTGCTCGATAAGAAACTGGCCAGGGATCCGTCGTACACCGGCAAGAAATGGCGCGGTTTCGCGGGGGATGTCAACCAGGCGTTCTTCGCGTATTCAGTCGATCGGTTCAATCTGATCGTAGGGCGATTCGGCGGATTCTGGGGTCCGCGACGGTCGTTGTTGTTTTCCTCGGATCAAAAGCTCGACGGCCTCGCGTACACCGTGCGCTGGGGGCGTCTGGCTTTATCGTATCGACTGGGTGCGTTGGATGGTTTGAACCCTGATGGCGACAGCGTCACACAGTATGAACCTCGGTACATTGCCGCGCATCGTATCGACTGGCATTTTTCCTCACGAGTGCGGGTCGGTTTGTTCGAGACGATGGTATTCGGCGGACCGGGGCGGCAGATCGATTTGTATCTATCTGAATCCGATTCTTTTCTATCACGGCGCCCAGTTGAATGAAGACGTGAACGATAACTCGATTGTCGGTTTCGACTTTGATGTCCAGCCGCGTAACGGCTTCCTGTTATGGGGGCAGGTGCTTGTGGATGATATCCAGCTAGACAACAAGACGCAGGGCGATCAGGAACCGTCCCAGTTTGGTTTGCTGGTCGGGGGATACTTGTCCGATATCTTCTCTCAGACCGATATCAAGTTCGAATATGAGCGGATCACGAACTGGACATTCAACCAGATGCATGCCCGCAACCGGTATCTCAACGATGGTCGTCCGATCGGTAGTGCGCTCGGCAATGATTACGATCTGGCATCGCTCCGGTTGATTCGTTGGCTCAGGCCTGACCTGCAAGGTTCGCTTCGGTTGAGCTATTATCGCCAGGGCGAGGGACGAATCGACGCCCCATTTACCCAACCGTGGACACAGGTTGAAGGTGATTACTCGGAGCCGTCTCCGACCGGAGTCGTGCAGAAGACGGCCACGGCCGCGATGGGACTGAAAGGGTTCGTGGTCGGTCATGCTTATGTCGACCTGGAAGCGGGCGTGGATTGGATGAAGAATCGTAAGCATGTTTCGGGCGACAATATGGCATTGCCGTTTGTGAAGTTGTATGTCTCGCTGTTCGGTCTGACTCGGGTTGGGTTGGACTAGAGCTTCCCAGCAATTTGAATAGTCTATGACGAGGAACTTACGCATGAGATTGCTGATATTGTTACTGTGTGGCGTTGTGGTGGCTGGTCTCGTTTACGCACAGGAAACGACCGATTCTTCCGACACGAGCAGCGTCTATCTCGCCGAGCCGGAACTTCCGGACAGCCTTCTGGCGATCAACTATGACACCGGCATATTTGTGGGATTCTTTCTTTCCGATATGGTCGAGGCCACCTTCACTAAAGGATTGGACACCGTCTACTACGCATGTGCATCGGAAAACACGGCCTGCTTTCTGGCGAACAATGTCTACTCCGAAGTCGTCATCCAGGTAGAAACATGGCGGACTTTTTTGTATTGGGTCGAAGAGAATGAGACGATTGATTTTGTGACGATTGTACAGGTTGGGGATGCTACCAGCGAAAACACGGCCGTGCCGGACGAGCCTTTGACGGCGGAAGACACCCTCGCTGTGAATTACTGCGACTCACTTATCAAGTCCCTGGAGATAGGGTCGTGGTAGTCTGGTAGGTCGAAACCCCTGTGCCTGCTCGCCGGGGCGAGGTTTCGACATTTCATTGATCCCATCCGAATGCAGCGCGACCATGTTGTGATTGCATAGAAAGACGGCCGCTAGGCCGTCACCCCGGTGTAGACCGGGGCCCAGTTGTGATCGCAGAATCACCGCAGCCTTGGTCGAAGATTCATTTCGCGAGTCGGGCTAGAGCATAAACGTCAACTCTTCTTCCTACTCAACTGGGTTCTGGCTTCCGCCAGAATGACGGGGCTAGCGCCCCGTGACGTCCACGAAAGGTGGGTGGTGTTTGTCGTCGTCAGCGCACTTGTGACTTGCGATGACGGGGAAGGGACTCTTTCAACACTCCGCATGCGGGTGGGCCACTTGCCCCCGCCATTTTCTCTTGACATTTCCGTCCATCTTGAGCACTTTTCCACACAGTCATACATAAGCGAGCCTTCAGGAGGGGGCGTATGCCTCAACTGATCATATGTGTCACACGGAAACGACGATCCTGTCACTAAGAGGGGTATGCTAATGACTATTTCTGTTCTCGAAGATCAAACGAAGTGGAATAGGTTTCTGCTGATCATGACGGCTGTATTTACAGTCGCGGGGCTTGGCAATAATATCCTGCGTGGTTACCTGGAACCGTTCCCGTCGGAATTCGTGGCCATGGCCTGGATGACTTCGATGGGGGTGTGGTTATTGGCTGTCGCATTCGCGGTCAGTTTCGGACTCGTTCGGGGTCCGTCGACGTTTCAGACCTGGGGATTTGTAATTGATCGACGGTTATGGATCAGCGCGGCGCTTGTGCTTGTGACAGGTGTTGTTCCATTGGCCATTAGCGGCGGGGGATTAATTGATTCTTTCGCTTTGTTGAAGGCACCTGCCGCTGGCGTAGAGGAACTCTTCTTTAGGGGAATTCTTATCAGCACTCTCTTGAGCGTTTTGCAGCCTAAGAACCGGTGGGACGTGGCGCGAATTGTCGGTATCACCGCGGTTGCCTGGACAATCTGCCACATACCTATAAAGAACGGCCCTGAACTGTTCGGCATATTTACAGGGGGGATTTTCTTTGGATATGTTTACTATTACACTCGCTCACTTCTCATGCCGGTAGCGGTGCATGCCATGGCGAACGCTGGATTGCTAGGCGGGGTGGTGGCGATCGTGGGATATTTCATTATCGCCGGGTTGATACACATTTGGTCGCGATCGAGGCGGGCAGTCGAGGTTCAGGCGACGTGACACTTGTCGCTTGGGGTCGGTTGTTCTTAGCAACGCCCAAGTTTCTACAACGAAGTGACACTAAAAGCAGGTGCAGCGGCGGAGTTGGGGGGTGGTGTTGTGATTCAGGTAGAGTTCACTCTTCAACCGTTTCACAACATGTTGTGAAACGGTCAGTTAGGGGCACACACATTCACTTTCCTGTTAAGTCATTATTTGTTAAGGAGATAGGTGCGTAGTCGAAGTGTAAACAATATGTAAAGTTTACATAAATGCTTTACATATAGGAAAATGTAAAGTATATAGAAACTCAATGGAAGTACTTTACATATTAGCCTATGGATATATAAACTTACGCCCGATACTTTACATATGCAACATCGTTTGAGATATTGGCACTTTGTAGCCGTGATGCGCTAGACTGAACGAACCCTGCACGGGAACGAGAGCAATAGTGGAAGTATTCAAACTGAAGAAGCCCGACACGCCCTTGAAGATGGACGAGGCGCTAGAATTGTTCCTGAGGAAGGGGCAGGACCTTCAAGATTATGTCTCGAAGGCCAACCATCCGGAATATCTCTATTGGGACAAGGTTCGCTACAAGCATCCACCAAACATGACGCCAGAACAATTCTGGGCGGTAGTGAAATTTCTGAGACAGTTTTCATCCGGCCGAACCAAGACGCCCGTCAAAGACGAGCAGGGTCAGCAATTCACCTGGCAATCGCTCCCCGGTATGGATAACTTCCTTCATATGGTTGACATGAATCTCGGAGGGGTGCTGGAGTCAACGGTTGTAGACGATCGGGCGGTAAAGCAAAGATTCATCTCACGTGGTCTTATGGAAGAGGCCATTGCGTCGTCGCAATTGGAGGGCGCCCACACGACCCGCAAAGCTGCAAAGCGAATGCTGTTGGAGAAGAGACAGGCACGAAATGAATCAGAGCAGATGATCTTGAACAACTATCGGGCGATGCTCCTGATTGAAGATACTCTGAAGAATCAGGACCTGAGCATGGATGTTCTTCTTGAACTACATGCCACGCTTACGGAGAAGACCATTAACGAGAGGGATATCGGACGGCTCAGGACGGACGCAGACGAAGTTGTAGTTAGTGACCCGGCTCTTAATGTTACCTATCATATCCCGCCACATGAGAAATTTCTGAAGAAGGAGATTGTCAGGTTCATTTCCTACGCGAACGACGACCTTGAGAAGGAGCGCTTTGTTCACCCTGTTGTTAAGGCGATTATCCTTCACTTCTGGATCGGATACTTGCACCCGTTTATCGATGGTAACGGCCGTTTGGCAAGGTCCATATTCTATTGGTATCTGTTGAGAAAACAGTACTGGGCTTTTACGTACCTTCCACTCTCGAGAGTCATCAAGAATTCACCTTCCCAGTACGGGTACGCGTATATCTATTCCGAGCAAGACGATAATGACCTTACGTATTTCATCGACTACAATATCAGAAAGATCTCACAAGCCCAACTCGATTTCGCAGCATATCTAGCCAGAAAGCAGGCGGAAAGTCGAAAGATGGCAGCAGTGTCCCGCGGCAAGTACGCATTGAATGACCGGCAAATACAGTTGCTTCGCTACCTGCACAAGTCCCCGGACGCAACTACGACTATACGAACTCATGCAGAAGTTTACAGTGTATCGAGACCCACGGCGTCAAAAGATCTCGAACAACTAGCATCCCTGGGCCTCATTGTGTCGGAAAAGCGGGGCCGTGAGCGGCCCTTCCGGGCTACCGAAAAAGTTGTGGAGTTGTTAGGCTGAATGATTACAGGAGATAGAGTCTTATGCTCACCGCAAAAATGAACTGGGCCGGGGGATTGAAGTTCGAAGGGACATCGATCTTCGGTCATAAGATCGCCACCGATGCCGCCAAAGAAGCCGGCGGTAAAGAAGATGGTTTCAAACCAACCGAACTATTGCTCTACGGTATCGCAGGGTGCACCGGGATTGATATTGTCCGGATTCTGGAGAAGCAGAGGCAGCAATTGACGTCGCTCGAAATCCGCCTGACTGCGCACCAGAACGAGGACTACCCGAAACCATTTCATACGGTTGAGGTTAAGTATATAGCGTCCGGACCGAATCTCGACGAGAAGAAACTGGCGAAGGCGATTGAACTTTCGGAATCGAAGTATTGCGTGGTCAGCCAGACAATTGCGCACGAGACTAAAGTGGTGACCAGTTACGAAATCAGGACGTAAGGGATTGGGAGATCGTACGCCTCAGAGGAAAGGAATGCCGATATGGAATTCGCTTACACACTTGAAACTAAGAAGCCGTTCGACAAAGTAGTAGCGGCGATCGAAGAAAAGACCGCGGCACATCAGTTCCGGGTGCTGGCCGTACACGACGTCCAGGCGACACTGGCCGAAAAGGGGTTTCAGCGCGGGCCGCTGAAAATTGTCGAAATCTGCAACTCCAAGTTCGCTCACCAGGTGCTTCAGAAGAGCGCCGATGTCGCCGTGTTTCTGCCCTGTCGGTTTGCGGTCTACACCGAAGGGGGCAAGACTATTGTCAAACTGGGTCGTCCGGCCATGATTGCTGAAATAATGCCGGGGGTCGGAATGGAAGAAGTGGCGGCCCAAGTCGAAGGGATCCTGAAACAAATCATGCAGGAATCGGTTTAGACTTAGAACGTGGGCGGCGAGACTAAACGTGCGGTCAGTTGTAGGTCAGGCCTACTCGGGGCCTGATATCGTCTCTGGTCGCGTCAGGCGTCAAGTCCGCCTGACCTACGATTTGAACGTGCGGTCGGGCAGAGACGCCCGACCGCACGTGATCGGGTATCATTATCAGTTATGCCAATGCGTTGGAACAGAATCAGAAGAACCGCCCTCTGGGGGCTCCTCGGCGGAGCGCTTGGAGTTGGGCTGTCATTTATGTATATTCAGTTCGGATCGACCTGACAGATCATGTGCAATCCGTACCTGGCCGGTTCGGCCGGGGCAGTGCTCGGGGCGATCTGGTCGTGGCCCGAAGACAAGAGGTAGAAGTGCCGGTTTTTGAATTCGAATGCCGCAATTGTTCGTATAAGTTTGAGGACCTGGTGTCGTCGAGTCAGGCCGCGGTCGCCTGTCCCCGGTGTTCGTCGACCGAGACCCGCAAGTTGCTTTCGGTCTTTGCGGCGTCGACCGGCGGACGAGCCTCGGCCACGCCGTGCGGTCAGCCGAGTTGCGGTTCCGGGTTCAGTTGAGCGAAATAACGGTTCGCGGTCGCGAACGAAGCGGAGAAGAGAATGACCTTGCGTAAGATAATGTCGGAGAAGGCGGCAGATGTGGGCATCTGCCGGGCACGGGTTACGCGACGCACGGCACGGTTTGGGTCGGAGAAGTCGGCGCTTGTTGAAGGCCGGGCACGGGTAGCGCGACGCACGGCACGGGTTGCGCAGGAGAAGTCGGCAGATGTGGGCATCTGCTGGGCACGGGAAACGCAACGCTGGCCTCGGTTTGCGAGTATGTTTCTGGTTCTTTCACTTCTGATAGCGGTGACGGTACAAGCGGAGACACCTAAAGCGGTCGATACGGTCAAGAAAGACTCCGTCAAGGTCGCAGCCCCCAAGGCTGTTTATGCAAGCAAAGTCGCCCCCAGGATTAATCGGCTGCCGTTTGATTCGGTGCGGATGACTTTCCCGGCGGCCATGAAGCCGCTCTTTCTCTACATCAGTCAGAATGGGTGTGATCACTGCTTGTACATGGATACGGCAGTGTTTAACCGTCCGGAGATCGTTCGCTACGTAAGCGAGACCCTCACTCCGGTGCGGGTCGACATCTACATGGACACGCCGGTAAAGATACGCGACACGCTCCTGGACGAGGCGGCATTTCGTCGATTGCTCGGAATCGAAGGTATTCCCGCGTATTACTTCTTTGCCACCGATGGTCGCCTGATCGGTCTGCTTGATTCGGAGATGGACTTGCTTAAGTTCAAGCGGATGCTAGTGTACGTCCGGAACGGGCATTTCTTCAAGACGACCTGGGAACAATTCCTCGGATTGCCGGAGGCGAGTGAAGCCTCGATCAACAAGGAGTTTGAGAAGAAGTAAATTTGTTAGTGCGCTTTTGTCATCCGGCAGGGGTGGAACCCTGCCGATCACAGAGAGAACCGATTAGGATGATATCAGGCGTCGAGTTCGCCTGACCTGCTCTTACGCCACCCGCTTGGCGACAAAACAAATCCGCATCGATTTTGATGTCGGGCGCTCGAAACTCAAACAACGATACAACCCCTTCACCTGAAAGCCGGCGTCACGCAATGCCGTCGCTATCGTCCGATTCGGATACGCTCGCTCCCGATGAACCTCGTCGAACCGCTCCCAGTGTTTCCCGCGCTTGACAAAGACTGTCAGGATTAGATCAGCCACGTCGGGCACCTTGCGGGGGCCGTTGCGGAAGATCCATGCGACCTCGTTTGTGACGCCGGAGTACGGTTTCTGATCGGTGAAGACGGTTGTCAGATGATACTGCGTATTCATGTCGAACACGAACCAACCGCCCGGTCGTAGGTGCCGTTTCACCGACTTGAACGTGGCGCGCAACTGGCGTTCATCGTGCAAGTAATTCAGTGAATCGAAAAAGCTGGTCACGAGATCGAATTGCTGAAGTTTCGGGCGCTTCGCCGTTGTCGCTGATCGGATTTCGAAGTGCGGAAGTTCCTGCCGGTAGAGCTTGACGTGACGGTCGGATAGTTTCTGTTTCGCAATAGCCAGCATCTGCGGCGAGCGGTCCAAACCGGACATGGTCAGGCCGCAGTCGGCGAGCACTCGCATGGCCGAACCTGTGCCGCAACAGAGATCGAGGCCGTCGCGCGGTTCGACTTTGAATCGCCGAAGTATCTCCAGCGTGTATTCCGCCATGCGGATAGAGAACATGTCGTGGCCGATGGTATCGTAGACTTTCCCGAAATGGTCGTACGGTAGCATATCTGTGAACTCCTCAGTCGTTCTTTCCTAATCACGTTCGATGGTTGCGTCAGGTCCTGCCCGCCAAAGGCGGGTGTGACCTGACGCCCAATTCACTTAGAAATGCCAATCCTTCCAGACTGGAACGGTCCCGGGCACAGAAAAGAGATACGCTGGCGCGGAAGACCAGTTCCAAGAGTTGGGTTCTCCGGTCAATCCGGCTTTGACCGGATTTTGATGAATGTACTCTAACTTCTGGCGAAACGAACTTTCAGTTTCAATGACTACTCGATCGTATCGAGGCTGCCAAAACGGAGTTGTAGAAAAACCACAATCCCTCGAACTCTTCTGAGAAACAAACTTCTTGAAATCTCTCATGAACGGGCCCAAGCGGCCGCCATCTATCATGAGTAAGAGATGGATGTGGGTTGGCATGAAAACGTAGGCCGGGAGTAAGGTTTGGTATTTTGCGATATAGTAGCGCAAGGAGTCTGCTAGAGCTTCATATACTCCCGGCACATCACCGAATCGTTGACGTTGATGGAAACTGGTGGTGACGAAGAAACAAGAGCCATTCACTTGATCCCGAAAACGGAGTCCCATGGAATCAATATAGTGATATGTTGGGCCCAACATCAAGGCGTCAGGTCACACTCGCTCGCCCGCCTCCGGCGGACTCGTGAGCAGGACCTGACGCAACCTGCGTAAGCGTTGATGTAAACTGACGGGTCAAGGCGTCAGGTCACACTCGCTCGTCCTCCCATGGAGGACTCGCGATCAGGACCTGACGCAACCACTTTACGATGTTGGTGGAAGCGAAGAAGCGTCAGGTCACACTCGCTCGCCCGCCTCCGGCGGACTCGTGAGCAGGACCTGACGCAACCTCGGTGCACACCGATGCCATGAAATCCGCAGGACCCTCGATCAAGACGGGGGCAGGCTCTGACTCAACCGCCGGGCATCTCTTCCGAATCCCATTCAGATGGCTATGTCAATGGCCCGTTTTAAGTTGACTGCCCCGGCGTAGTCGCCGTTTCGTTTTGCGTCCGGTCGGATCGAATACCGCCGGGAATCTCTGGTAATGCCAATGAACGAGTCCGCACCGCGCGGACAAGTAGAATTTGTCGAAAGGATTGCGGATGGAAAACCTCTTTTGGATCTGGCTGGCTGCGGCGGGCGTCTTTTTGATTCTCGAACTGGCCACGCCGACTATGATCTTCATCTGCTTCGTCATAGGCGCGATCGTCGCGGCTATCATGGCCCAGATCTGGCCGGAATGGTATTACTGGCAGATGGCGGTCTTCGCCGTGCTGTCGAGCGCGCTCATTCCGTTTACGCGCCGGTTCGCCCGCAAGATTTCGAAACCGTCGCCGGAACTGTCCAACGTTGATCGCATGATCGGCCGGGTGGCGACAGTCACCGAGACGGTCGGTCCCGATACGGAGGGCAAAGTCCGGTTCGAGGGTGAAACTTGGCGAGCGACCGCCGACCGGGCTTTTGGCGTCAACGCCAAAGTGAAAGTCAAGGCGGTGTCCGGCACCCGTCTGGTAGTGGAAAGTTTCGAGTGAGTGTTAGCATAGAAGGAGTCTGTCGTGCCTGAAATCACCATACTGATAGGAGTCATCGTCGTACTGTCGTTCGCGCTGGTTACCATGTCGGTGCGAATCATCCGGCCGTACGAAAAGGGCCTGGTGGAACGGCTGGGCAAGTTCCAGCGGGTGCTCGACCCGGGGCTCAACCTGATCCTGCCATTTTTTGACACGGTCGCCAAAGTTGATATGCGCGAGGTGGTGATCGACGTGCCCGCGCAACTGGTGATCACCAAGGACAACGTCGGTGTTGAAGTCGACGCGATCATCTATTTCCAGGTGACCGATCCGTTCCGCTCGCGCTATGAAATTTACAACTATGTTCACGCCGCCACCAAACTGGCGCAGACCAACCTGCGTAACGTGATCGGCGAAATGGATCTGGACGCCTGTCTGTCGTCGCGCGATCAGATCAACCTGCAACTGCGCAATGTGATGGACACGGCCACCGACAAGTGGGGCGTGAAGGTCAACCGAATCGAACTGCAGCGCATTGACCCGCCGGCCGACATCACCGACGCTATGAGCCGTCAGATGAAAGCCGAGCGTGACAAGCGCGCCACGATTCTCGACGCCGAGGCGCTGAAGCAGTCGGAAATTACCAAGGCTGAGGGCTCCAAACTGGCGCAGATTCTCGAAGCTGAGGGCGGCGCCGAGGCGGTCAGGCGGCGGGCTGATGCCGAGCGCTACCGTCAGATTGCGGTGGCCGAGGGTGAGGGGCAAGCGATCGCGACCGTTTTTGGCGCTATCCACGAGGGTCAGCCGGACGACAAGCTGATAACACTCAAGTATTTGGAGATGTTGCCGCATCTGGCGCAGGGAACCGCCAACAAGATCTTCATGCCGTATGAGGCGAGCGGGATTATGTCGGCGTTGTCGGCGATGGTGGAAGGGATCAAAACAAACAGCCCTGAGCCGGCCAAGAAATCACCAACGGCGGGGTCGGGGGGCGCGTAGAACTTACGGCCGGTCCTCAGTGGCAGGCTCACATGAAGTGGCCGGTAGATGCCCACATCTACTGCGCAACCAAAACAGACCGGGCCTTATCAGCAAGGCCCGTCCCAGGCCGGACAAATTCTTGTCCGGCCTTCGTTTATTTGTGTGCGTGGTGGGCGTCCTCGTCCACCACGTCTTCGCTTGCGTACGAGAACATATGTCAACAGCTAGGCGAAACAACTTAGTCTGTGCACCTTCAGGAGAAGAAAATCAGCTTGGAAAAAGAGACAACTGGCGATATATTACCTCGCGAGGTCCCAATCAATGAAGCGAGAACTGGAAGGCATCAGTAGTGCGGTCGGTGACTACCCGCAATTAGCAAGCCGGGGAAAGAGGCTTGGGGGAGCACTTCTTGATGGCTTAATTCAAGCACCGATAGGCGTGGCCATGTTGCTCAGCGGGTGGTTGGAGTTCGATACCGATCCGACACTGGCTAAGTCGATTGCATGGGCAACATTCGGTCTCGCAGTATTTCTTTCATTACACGGATACCTGCTGCACAAGAGAGGACAGACAATCGGCAAGTATCTTGTGAAAACGAGAATCGTTCTTCTCACCGGAGAGACTCCAAGCCTGGCTCGAACCGCGGGACTTCGGTATGCCGTGCCATCATTCATGTACGCGGTTCCTTTCGCCGGCAGTTTGTTTGCGGTAGCGGATATCTTGTTCATCTTCGGAAGGGAGCGAAGGTGCCTCCACGATTACTTAGCCGGTACAAGAGTGATCGACTCGGAAGCGGACATGTTCGACAAGTAGGGCAGAACCCATTGGTGGTTCTGCCGCCGTGAGTGTCGAAACCTCGCCGCGGTGGGTGGCCCACCCGCTGCTATGTACTGTGTCAAGGGCTTTCTGTTCAGGCATAGGACTCGAACCAGTCTGCTATTCGTGGTCGCTGACTGGCAGCGCCACAGGCAATGTATCCGCTCGTGACCTGGCGAGGCAGCAGACTTGCGGACGTGGTCTCGGTTGGCCCGAGCCACAGCGGGTGGGTCGCTGTTCTCGCGTTAGCTTGGTACGGTTCCGACTCCTTGGTTATCTTAGGCGGCCGCACACGGCTCATAGGCAACGTTATCAAGCAGAACCCGCCTGACTGCCAAGACCAGTCGTCGAGCTACCGCCACTATGGCTCGTTTGCCGCCGGCACGTTGCTTGATCCGGTTATAGACCAGTTGTAAGTGTGGGTCCTTCCGAACGGCAATCCAGGACGATTCCACTAACAAGCCCCGAAGATAGCTGTTGCCCGTGCCGGTAATCCGACCCATCCGGACATGATCACCGCTGGAATACTGCGAAGGTGTCAGTCCCACATAAGCCGCCAATTGCTCAGCCCGTCCAAAACGACCGACCTCATGCAATTCCAACAGCAGAGCCATCGCCGTAATAACCCCTATGCCGGGAACGCTACTTAACAGCCGAACTCGATCACGATACTGTGGCAGTCGTGACAACTCCCGCAACAGTCGTGTCTGCAACGCCAGCTGGTTACTTACCAGATCGTACATCTCCAACAACCGCTCGTAGCTCGCCTGAGCCCAGACATCTGCCAAACACACCTGTCTCAGACGCTCTAATAACGGACCGGTCCACCGACCCGTCCCACTGCACACTGAAATACCATATAAGGCCAACTCCGATTTGATCCGACTCTGAAGACGTACCCGATCTTGAACCAATTGACGACGACGACGTAAGACCTCTCGGTGACCCCGCTGACTCTCATCCGGAACCCAGACCTTCTTCAACAACCCTAACGACAGCAACCAGGCCAGCTTCCGGCTATCCCGCTTGTCCGTCTTCACCCGATTACCGTAGGCCATCGGCACCAAGCTCGGCGGCGTTACTACGCACTGACCACCCCACGCTACCACACAGTCGTGCAGCCAAAAACCAGAAAAACCCGCCTCGTAAACCACGGACACACACCCAGGATCATACCGATCCAGCAAACACCGCAAAGACGCCCAATCCCCGTTAATGCTGCCACAGAACAGTTCCACTTCTAACGTCCTCACCGTGACAAACCACTGACGCTTGTGAACATCCACGCCAACAAAAACAGCACTTCCCACTTCCGCTCCAACTTCGTACCTTCTCATCTGAGCCTCCTGTTCTAAGGATCTATCGTTGTCTTCAGACCACGATACGATACCTTGTCCGAACAGAGGCTCAAATCACGAACAGTATCATAGTTACTTGCGGGTGGGGTCTTGAAATGGGACGCCAGTCCCGTAATTCTGGCGGAAGCCAGGACCCAGTTGTGATCGCTAAGTTAATGCCGCCATGACCGACTTCTCCCTTCGCTGTGAGAGCTCGAACATTGGCGTCGGCGTTCTTTCCAACACAACTGGGCCCCGGTTTACGGGAGTGTTGAAAAAGCCTGTCTTGGCTCAATTCGTATCATTCCACGCAAGATGGTGATTCCCTAAGTCGCTGCAACGTGTCAGGTCACACGCCGCCTGTGGCGGCGCAAGACCTGACGCAACAACATTCGGGGGAGTTTTTCAACAAGCCCTTACACCGGGGTGACAGAGCTTGCGCTCCGTAATGTTCCATCCCACCATAAATGGTGGGCCACCCGGACGGCAGGCACAGAGGCCTGCCGATCAAATTTGTGTGCCCCGGTCAAGCCGGGGCAAGACAGAGAAGAGACGCCGGGGCATGACAGTACATGCGGTATATGCACATAAGTCGGCAGATGTGGACATCTGCCGGGCACGGTTTACTCAACCCTTGGGTCCCCCGGCTAAACCGGGGCAAGACAAAGAGGAGGCATCACCGTACACACACTACATACATCACAGGCAATTGTGCAGGCCGAGTGTCGGGCCCGTGATAAACAAGTAATCAATCAGTATCGAGATGTCACCGATCGTGATGTCATCACAGGTCGGGTTGGCACCGCCAGTTTGATTGATGTCGGCCTCAGACAGACATGCAATCACACCTGTGCACGATCCCGAGATGAACTTCGCATCAATCATGCTCGAGACATCGCCGATAGTCGGTTCATCGCCGCCAATGCCGTTGGCGTCGCCGACGCGGCCGTTACAACAGCCGGGGGCATGCAGGGTCTGCCAGAAGCCGAAATTGCCCCGGTAATTCGCCGACGCGGCGCGACCGACTGAGGTCTGCCCGGCGGTCGCGCTCATATGATAATTCGCCGAACTCAGGTTCACAGCGCCGCCCGACGCCATCACCTGACGGTTGATACGCTCACCCGAGTCGGGGGCCGCAGTCGGCAGCGACGTATCATCTTCGGCGCGCGCCAGCGGTGCCGCCAGCATGACAACCACGGCCGCGTACGGTAGTATCGATTTGAATCGCATTCTAATCTCCTTTACCATTCGTAGCGTGGTCTACTTACGAGCCTGTAGCTCTCTTACTTTCTGATCCAGCTCTTTGAGTTGGCTACTCAACTCGGCGTTCTGCTTTACCAGATCGCGATTCTGCTGATACAGTTCCTTGATGGCTACCAACGCCACGCCGGCGACATCGTTGGAAGAAATATGCAGACTGTCGCGGGTGCCGTCTTCGTTCGTGGTGCCGACGTCAAACGCCGACGTGAAATCTTCGGCGACCGGGCCGATGTGGCGTTCGGTGCTATTCTTGTACTGCCACGATTCCACCGGAAGGTCGGCCAGTTTCTCGAGCAGTTCGCGACTGTCGACCGGCTCGAACCCTTCCTTGGTTTCCTTCGAACTGGTGCTGGTCCAGACTCCGCCCGGAGTCAGATAAGCGCCGTTGCCGTTGCTGGTGTTGGTGCCGACATGAATCGGATACCAGATACCGCCGTCACGATCGTCACGATTGATGCCGAGCCGACCTGGATTGCGGCCGTTGAAGAAGACGGCCTGGTAGTTGGTATTCAGGTACGACTGGTAGCCGAAGAGGAAGGAATAGTAAGCCCCCGTGCCCAGAGTGTCATTCGCTCCACCCGGGATAACCGAATATCCGCCCGCGTTGACATGAGCTTCGCCGCCACCTACCACGGCGCCGTATCCTGAGGCGGTGTTGTCGAGACCGCCCGCGACAACACTGATATCACCAGTGGCGGAATCGAGATATCCGCCGCCGACCGTGGCGTTCCAACCCGAGGCGAGGTTATTGGCGCCTCCCGCCACGACACAGTTAGCACCGGAGGTGCGGTTTTGGTATCCGCCGCCAATAGTAGAAATCGGTCCGCCGGCCGCATTCTGGAAACCGCCGCCGACAGAAGCGTTGTCGGCTGTGGCCGTGTTCCACACGCCGCCGCCGATAGTAGAAGTCCAGCCGCTGGCGTTATTCTGATTTCCGCCGCCGATAGTTGACCAGAAGTTGCTGACCGAATTGTCCTTGCCGCCGCCGATCGTGCTGTATTTGGCGGTCACCCGGTTGTTGTTACCGCCACCTACGAAAGCAGCCGTGTCGGCATAGTCATCACCGGCCTGATTGTAATATCCCGCAGCCACACCACCGAATGTGGCCCAGGCCGCACTGTTGGTGCCGCCACCGACAGAGGTGCCGTAACTTCCGGCTATGTTCTGCCAGCCGCCCCCTACCGTACTCCATTGTCCTGTCGAACTGTTGTTCGCACCGCCTGTGACGAGACTGTGCTCGGCCGTAGCCTGATTATGGCTACCCCCGCCGATGAAGCTGCCGTAGCCTCCTGCAGTGTTGTCTTGTCCTCCGGTTACCGTGGCCGCGCTCCAGTACTGTCCGGACGTGCCGGTGGTGCAGGCGACGCCGAAATTAACCGAAGCGTACTTGTCATTTCCGTAGATGGCATTGCCGGCATTGCCGCGCGCCAGACCCAGAAGATGATCCGTGTACAAAACAGAATCCACCACCAGCCAGTGCGAGCCCGCCACGCCGAGAGCGAACTGAGCGGTGTCCGCCCGCAACGCCTGATAGGCATAAGCGGTCGACACGATTCTCATTCTCGGATTCATTTCAGGATCAGCCCCAACTCTCACACTCAACCAGCGACTAACGCCGCTAAACGCCGTATCCGGAACCGGGGTGCTGCTGCCGAGAAGCACGGCGAACAACCCGCTGGCGTCGGTGGTGACGCTTTGGGCTTCGGTCCATTTGATATTCCCGCCGTTCATGTCATCGTAGATGGTGAACTGAACCGTGACCGTCGCATTAGACAACGGCGTGCCGGAACCGTTAGTCAGAGTACCCTGATAGCTGAGCAGCCGGGGCACGTCTGATGCCGATACGAGTGCGGCTGTCAGAATAAACAACGCCGATAGAAGTACGGTGAACAGTTTCATACGTTTCTCCTTGGTTCTAATTATGCCACAAAATAGATTTCTACGTTTGACAAGACCGGCTCCATAAGCGAGAACAGCCTGAAGCAATGATAGTGTGTGACGCCGACCCCGCGCGTCGCGAAATCATGTGCGTCGCAAACGACTACGGTAAGTAGTGAAAATCCAAAGCTGGAAAATGTCTCTGTCTTGTCAAAGAATACCCGTTTGATCAGGTTTGGTCAAGCAGATTTCCGGTTACCCCGGTGGGGCATGGGGTTAGGGGCTGTCTATCCGGCATTTGACAACAGCCTGCGGGAGTGGTAGTTTGAGATGCGTAGGGACTTTTTGGCCGAAGGTGAATGGGGCAGACGAGGACGTCTGCCGCCCACAGATCAGTCGAAAGCCTTGTAGGTCAGGCCTACTTGGGGCCTGACATCTTGATGGCAGTGTCAGGCGTCAAGTCCGCCTGACCTACGCATGTTGAATAGATGGCAGAACCTCGCCGCGGCGTGCAGGCCCAGGGGTTCTGCCCTACGTGAGTCGCCCACAACCCTTGGCAGCCCCGGTCAAGCCGGGGCATGACCCAAGGTCGAGCCGGGGCATGACTAAAGGGAGCCGGGGCATGACGATGATTGGATGTCGGGCTTCGACAGGCTCAGCCTGACAGAGTAAGCGCTCTTTGAAACTTGAACCGAGGTGGCGTCAG